>NZ_LGYE01000007.1 GCF_001262495.1 Microbacterium sp. GCS4 | reverse complement strand
TAAAAGGAGTCCGGCGGTGTCCTACTCTCCCACAGGGTCCCCCCTGCAGTACCATCGGCGCTGTGAGGCTTAGCTTCCGGGTTCGGAATGTAACCGGGCGTTTCCCTCACGCTATGGCCGCCGAAACACTATTGATGTTTCAATCGTTGCATAACGACAAAGTCAAAGTTATGCGGTTCTCGACCGTACATCGAGAACCACTCAGTGGACGCAAGCACCAACAAACGGTGTGTTATCAAGTCATCGGCTTATTAGTACCAGTCAGCTGCACACGTTACCGTGCTTCCACATCTGGCCTATCAACCCAGTAGTCTGGCTGGGAGCCTCTCACCCGAAGGTATGGAAGTCTCATCTTGAGGCCGGCTTCCCGCTTAGATGCTTTCAGCGGTTATCCATCCCGAACGTAGCTAATCAGCGGTGCTCCTGGCGGAACAACTGACACACCAGAGGTTCGTCCAACCCGGTCCTCTCGTACTAGGGTCAGATCCTCTCAAACTTCCTACGCGCGCAGCGGATAGGGACCGAACTGTCTCACGACGTTCTAAACCCAGCTCGCGTACCGCTTTAATGGGCGAACAGCCCAACCCTTGGGACCTACTCCAGCCCCAGGATGCGACGAGCCGACATCGAGGTGCCAAACCATGCCGTCGATATGGACTCTTGGGCAAGATCAGCCTGTTATCCCCGAGGTACCTTTTATCCGTTGAGCGACAGCGCTTCCACAAGCCACTGCCGGATCACTAGTCCCGACTTTCGTCCCTGCTCGACCTGTCAGTCTCACAGTCAAGCTCCCTTGTGCACTTACACTCGACACCTGATTGCCAACCAGGTTGAGGGAACCTTTGGGCGCCTCCGTTACTTTTTGGGAGGCAACCGCCCCAGTTAAACTACCCACCAGGCACTGTCCCTGAACCGGATTACGGTTCGAAGTTAGATATCCAGAGTGACCAGAGTGGTATTTCAACAATGACTCCACATGAACTGGCGTCCATGCTTCACAGTCTCCCACCTATCCTACACAAGCCACACCGAACACCAATACCAAGCTGTAGTAAAGGTCACGGGGTCTTTCCGTCCTGCTGCGCGTAACGAGCATCTTTACTCGTAATGCAATTTCGCCGAGTTCGCGGTTGAGACAGTTGGGAAGTCGTTACGCCATTCGTGCAGGTCGGAACTTACCCGACAAGGAATTTCGCTACCTTAGGATGGTTATAGTTACCACCGCCGTTTACTGGGGCTTAAATTCTCAGCTTCGCCTTGCGGCTAACCGGTCCTCTTAACCTTCCAGCACCGGGCAGGCGTCAGTCCGTATACATCGTCTTGCGACTTGGCACGGACCTGTGTTTTTAGTAAACAGTCGCTACCCACTAGTCTCTGCGGCCACCACACCCTTTTCGGAGCAAGTCCGTATAAGTGGATGGCCCCCCTTCTCCCGAAGTTACGGGGGCATTTTGCCGAGTTCCTTAACCACGATTCTCTCGATCTCCTTGGTATTCTCTACCTGACCACCTGAGTCGGTTTGGGGTACGGGCAGCTAGAACCTCGCGTCGATGCTTTTCTCGGCAGCATAGGATCATCCACTTTTTATCCGCATCGTGTCTCAGCCTGTATGAGTCACGGATTTGCCTATGACTCGGCCTACGCACTTGCACCAGGACAACCATCGCCTGGCTTGGACTACCTTCCTGCGTCACACCTGTTAATACGCTAACCGCACCAGCATGGGGTCACGTGCTCCACCACCCGATGGATCCCGAAGGACCCGGTGAGCGGCTTCGGACGTTTAGCACCACTGGATTAGCTTGGGCGGTTCTTCGCCGGTACGGGAATATCAACCCGTTGTCCATCGACTACGCCTGTCGGCCTCGCCTTAGGTCCCGACTTACCCAGGGAAGATTAGCTTGACCCTGGAACCCTTGGTCTTTCGGAGGACGTGTTTCTCACACGTCTTTCGCTACTCATGCCTGCATTCTCACTCGTGTAGCCTCCACGGCTGGTTTCCACCGCCGCTTCGCTGGCCACACGACGCTCTCCTACCCATCAACACGGCTGGACCACGAAGGCCTACCAATAATGTCAATGCCACAACTTCGGTGGCGTGCTTGAGCCCCGTTACATTGTCGGCGCGGAATCACTTGACCAGTGAGCTATTACGCACTCTTTCAAGGGTGGCTGCTTCTAAGCCAACCTCCTGGTTGTCACAGCAACTCCACATCCTTTCCCACTTAGCACGCGCTTTGGGACCTTAGTTGGTGGTCTGGGTTGTTTCCCTCTCGACTATGAAGCTTATCCCCCACAGTCTCACTGCTGCGCTCTCACTTACCGGCATTCGGAGTTTGGCTGACGTCAGTAACCTTGTAGGGCCCATCGGCCATCCAGTAGCTCTACCTCCGGCAAGAAACACGCAACGCTGCACCTAAATGCATTTCGGAGAGAACCAGCTATCACGAAGTTTGATTGGCCTTTCACCCCTATCCACAGCTCATCCCCTCAGTTTTCAACCTAAGTGGGTTCGGTCCTCCACGACGTCTTACCGTCGCTTCAACCTGGCCATGGATAGATCACTTCGCTTCGGGTCTAGGACATGCGACTGAATCGCCCTATTCAGACTCGCTTTCGCTACGGCTACCCCACACGGGTTAACCTCGCCACATATCGCTAACTCGCAGGCTCATTCTTCAAAAGGCACGCTGTCACACCTACCAGGGGTGCTCCAACGGTTTGTAAGCAAACGGTTTCAGGTACTATTTCACTCCCCTCCCGGGGTACTTTTCACCTTTCCCTCACGGTACTTGTCCGCTATCGGTCATCTGGGAGTATTTAGGCTTATCAGGTGGTCCTGACAGATTCACACGGGATTTCACGGGCCCCGTGCTACTTGGGATACTCTTCGCGCCAAGCAAGGCATTTCGACTACGGGGTTGGCACCCTCTATGACCGGCCTTTCAAGACCGTTCGTCTATACCTTCTTGTAACGCCGCCATCTCGGCAGAAATGACTGAAAAGTCCCACAACCCCGAACGTGCAACGCCTGCCGGCTATCACACACGCTCGGTTTAGCCTGATCCGGTTTCGCTCGCCACTACTAACGGAATCGCGGTTGCTTTCTCTTCCTGTGGGTACTGAGATGTTTCACTTCCCCACGTTCCCTCTACCCGCCCTATATATTCAGGCGGGAGTCACTAGGTCGGCACGCCGCCCAGCGGGGTTTCCCCATTCGGACACCCTCGGATCAAAACTTGCTTATCAGTTCCCCGAGGCTTATCGCAGATTGCTACGTCCTTCTTCGGCTCCAGATGCCAAGGCATCCACCGTTTGCTCTTAAAGACTTGAAATCACATGAGTTTGAATCAGAATCGACTCCAGACCCCGAAAGGCCTGGAATGAAATTGACTAATGATCTTTAAGATCATCTTGTGCAACCGATCGATGACCGGTCGCAAGATGCTCGCGTCCACTGTGTAGTTCTCAAAGTACGGGCGGTACCCCTCACCACTTGCCCCACAGGACAAACAACGAAGGGCCCAGAGGTACAGACCCGCAACCCGAAGGCTGCGACGTCCGGTCCCTCAGGACCCAACAGCGTGCAGACACCCCGCTCACCAACCCCCACGTTCCTGCCGCCGAAGCGACGTACTAGCAGAAATCAGCTGCGCTGATGTCATGTCAAATGTTCCACCCATGAGCTCCCAGCGAAGAACGTGTGCCTTCGAACTGGGTTCTGGACCACACGCCATTCAATGAACAACGTGGGTCAGATGCTCCTTAGAAAGGAGGTGATCCAGCCGCACCTTCCGGTACGGCTACCTTGTTACGACTTAGTCCTAATTACCGATCCCACCTTCGACGGCTCCCTCCACAAGGGTTAGGCCACCGGCTTCAGGTGTTACCGACTTTCATGACTTGACGGGCGGTGTGTACAAGACCCGGGAACGTATTCACCGCAGCGTTGCTGATCTGCGATTACTAGCGACTCCGACTTCATGAGGTCGAGTTGCAGACCTCAATCCGAACTGGGACCGGCTTTTTGGGATTCGCTCCACCTCGCGGTATTGCAGCCCTTTGTACCGGCCATTGTAGCATGCGTGAAGCCCAAGACATAAGGGGCATGATGATTTGACGTCATCCCCACCTTCCTCCGAGTTGACCCCGGCAGTATCCCATGAGTTCCCACCATTACGTGCTGGCAACATAGAACGAGGGTTGCGCTCGTTGCGGGACTTAACCCAACATCTCACGACACGAGCTGACGACAACCATGCACCACCTGTTTACGAGTGTCCAAAGAGTTGACCATTTCTGGCCCGTTCTCGTATATGTCAAGCCTTGGTAAGGTTCTTCGCGTTGCATCGAATTAATCCGCATGCTCCGCCGCTTGTGCGGGTCCCCGTCAATTCCTTTGAGTTTTAGCCTTGCGGCCGTACTCCCCAGGCGGGGAACTTAATGCGTTAGCTGCGTCACGGAATCCGTGGAATGGACCCCACAACTAGTTCCCAACGTTTACGGGGTGGACTACCAGGGTATCTAAGCCTGTTTGCTCCCCACCCTTTCGCTCCTCAGCGTCAGTTACGGCCCAGAGATCTGCCTTCGCCATCGGTGTTCCTCCTGATATCTGCGCATTCCACCGCTACACCAGGAATTCCAATCTCCCCTACCGCACTCTAGTCTGCCCGTACCCACTGCAGGCCCGAGGTTGAGCCTCGGGATTTCACAGCAGACGCGACAAACCGCCTACGAGCTCTTTACGCCCAATAATTCCGGATAACGCTTGCGCCCTACGTATTACCGCGGCTGCTGGCACGTAGTTAGCCGGCGCTTTTTCTGCAGGTACCGTCACTTTCGCTTCTTCCCTGCTAAAAGAGGTTTACAACCCGAAGGCCGTCATCCCTCACGCGGCGTTGCTGCATCAGGCTTGCGCCCATTGTGCAATATTCCCCACTGCTGCCTCCCGTAGGAGTCTGGGCCGTGTCTCAGTCCCAGTGTGGCCGGTCACCCTCTCAGGCCGGCTACCCGTCGACGCCTTGGTGAGCCATTACCTCACCAACAAGCTGATAGGCCGCGAGCCCATCCCCAACCGAAATTCTTTCCAACCACTGACCATGCGGTCGCGGTTCGTATCCAGTATTAGACGCCGTTTCCAGCGCTTATCCCAGAGTCAGGGGCAGGTTGCTCACGTGTTACTCACCCGTTCGCCACTGATCCCACAGAGCAAGCTCCGTGTTCACCGTTCGACTTGCATGTGTTAAGCACGCCGCCAGCGTTCATCCTGAGCCAGGATCAAACTCTCCGTAAAAAAGAAATGCATACGAACACCCGGAATAGGATGACGCAGCGAGTTTGATGCTGACCAAAGAGATAAATCATTGCTGACTATCCATTGCCACTCCCCAAAGGAAGTGGTCTTTGATCCAAAGGAATCTCACCCTGCCGAAGCAGGATCGAGGTTATTTGGCATTTGACAAGTGCACGCTGTTGAGTTCTCAAGGATCGGACGCTCCCCCGACCCAACCATCACAGTCAGGCCCGAAGGGCAACTTCTCAATCTTACC
>NZ_LGYE01000006.1 GCF_001262495.1 Microbacterium sp. GCS4 | reverse complement strand
ATGTGCGGACTCCCACCCCAGATGACCAAAGCCCACCACCTGCGATGGTGGCACCGCGACACCGGACCCACAGACCTGGACAACGGGGTACTGCTGTGCGAATCGTGTCACCACCGGATACACGACAACGGGTGGGAGATCCGCATCGAGGGCAGAGGGGTGGCCGCGCGGGTGTGGTTGATCCCACCGGCGTCCGTCGACCCCGCACGCACCCCACGCCTTGGCGGACGAGCCCGCTACGACATTGCCGCCTGAGCGCCTGACAGTGGGTCAGCGCTCAGACGTGCACGTCGGCGGGGGATTCCTCGCCCTCGTGGAAGCTCGGCTTCTTGCCGAACAGCTTCGCGATGCCGAGCACCACCCCGACGATCACGAGGCCCGCGACGAGTCCGGCGATCGCCGAGAACAGCGTGTCACCGATCCAGACGATGACGCCGCCCGCAGGCTCCAGAGCGTGCTCGATCGCATGCAGGATGTCTGCGCCGAAATGCACACCCACCTCGCCGAGGTTCACGAGCAGCAGATGACCGCCGACCCACAGCATCGCGACGGTACCGAGGATGCTGATGAAACGGAACACCGCCGGCATCGACCGCACGATGCGCGTCCCCGTGTGCCGCACGCGACGCTCAGGGCTCTTCGCCATCCGCAATCCGATGTCGTCGATCTTCACGAGCAGGGCCACCGCGCCGTACACGACGCCCGTCATCAGCAACGCGATCACCGCGAGGACCGCGAGCGTCGTCCAGATGTCGAGCCCCGCCTCGAGGTTCGCGAGCGAGATGAGCATGATCTCAGTCGAGAGGATCAGGTCCGTCCGCACCGCGCCGAACACGAGCTTCCGCTCGTCGCGCGCACCCTCATCGGCATGGCCGTGCTGCACGCCGAACCACTCGAGCACCTTCTCGGCGCCCTCGAAGCACAGGTACGCTCCGCCGAGGATCAGCAGGAACGGCAGCACCCACGGCGCGAAAGCCGTGAGCAGCAGCGCGATCGGGATGATGATGACGAACTTGTTCGCCAGCGAGCCGAGCGCGATCTTCGCCACCACCGGCAGCTCCCGCGCCGGAGTGATGCCCTGCACGTACTGCGGCGTCACGGCGGCATCGTCGATCACGACCCCCGCCGCCTTCGCCGAGGCCTTCATCGCCGCGCTGAGGATGTCATCGACGACCGCGAGCAGTCCCACCGACATGTGCGTTCTCCCCCGGAGTGAAAGTGCAGACCAGCTGTCTGCAGACGAGACACTCTATCGAGTCCGCCGAAACTCACAGCCCGTTCCCAGCGGAGCGGGACCAAATCCAGCATCCCCTCTGTTCTTCTCTATGACGCCGCAGCCAGCCGCGTCGGACAAGGAGACGGATCATGTCGAACGACTACCGCAAGACCACCGAGGCGGTCAGCGACCTCACCACCCTGCAGTACGAGGTGACGCAGCAGGACGCCACCGAACCGCCCTTCCGCAACGCCTACTGGAACAACCATGACGACGGCATCTACGTCGACGTCGTCTCAGGACAGCCGCTGTTCTCGTCCACGGACAAGTTCGACAGCGGCACCGGATGGCCGAGCTTCACCCGCCCGATCGACGCCGAGGCCGTCACGACCCGCACCGATCGCACACTCTGGATGACCCGCACGGAGGCGCGCTCGACCGGGGCCGACAGCCATCTCGGACACGTCTTCGACGACGGACCGCGGGCTGAGGGAGGCCTGCGCTACTGCATGAACTCCGCCGCTCTGCGCTTCATCCCGGCCGACCGGCTCGAGGAAGAGGGGTACGGTCGCTACAGCACCCTCTTCACCAGCCCGGACGCCACCACGCCCGGCACCACCCCCGACACCGAGGAGCAGTCATGACCGACACCGGAACCATCACCCGCACCCCCGGAACCGAGACCGCGGTCCTCGCCGGCGGCTGCTTCTGGGGCATGGAAGACCTCATCCGCCGCCAGCCCGGCGTGCTCGACACCCGAGTCGGCTACACCGGCGGTCAGAACGATCACGCCACCTACCGCAACCACCCGGGGCACGCGGAGGCCGTTGAGATCGTCTTCGACCCGACCAAGACGTCGTACCGCGACATCCTCGCGTTCTTCTTCCAGATCCACGACCCGTCGACCCTGAACCGCCAGGGCAACGACATCGGGTCGAGCTACCGTTCGGCGATCTTCCCGCTCAGCCCCGAGCAGGAGACCGTCGCCCGCGACACGATCGCCGACGTCGACGCCTCCGGTCTGTGGCCCGCCAAGGCCGTCACGACGATCGAGCCCGAGGGACCGTTCTGGCAGGCCGAAGAGGAGCACCAGGACTACCTGATCAAGTACCCCAACGGCTACACCTGCCACTTCCCGCGCGCGGGATGGGTGCTGCCCAAGCGGGAGAGCACCGCGGTCTGATCACACGAACAAGCCCCCGTCGTCCGAGGCGGGGGCTTCTTCGTGCCTATTTCTCTGCGAGGAACGCCAGCGCCGCCTCCTTGAACGCGCGGGATCCGGGGGCGTTGAAATGGTTGCGGTCGGGGATCTCGAAGAAGCGACCCTGCGGTGCGGCCTCGGCCAGTGCGCGCGAGCCCTCGATGATCGCGTCCTTCGACCCGGTCGCGAACAGGATCGGAGCCTCGGGGGCGTTCGACGGATCGGGATCGATCATCCGCGACGACCGCAGCCCCTCCGCGAGCGCCACGAGCGCGCGCAGATCGTTGCCCGGCACGCGCTCGGTCAGCGTGATGTAGTTCTGGGTCGTCGGATCGGCGACGGGCGTGCCGTCCTCGAGATACCTGCGCACCTGGTCGAGATCGAGGCGGGCGAGGGGGATGCCGTCGGGCACGCCGCCCAGCACCGCCCGACCGATCCGCTGCGGGAGGTCGCGCACGACCTCCCAGCCCACGCGGGCGCCCAGCGAATAGCCGAGATAGAACGCGTCGTCGACGAGGTACGCGTCCATGACGGTCTCGACGTCGGTCGCGAGGGTGCGGATGCCGTACTGATCGGCCTGATGCGGTTTCTCGCTCAGCCCATGGCCACGCTGGTCGACGGCGAGCACTCGATACCCGGCCTGTGTGAGCTGCCGCACCCAGCCTGTGAGCACCCAGGTGTCACGGGCGCTCGACGCGAAACCGTGCACGACGACCACGACGGGATCGTCGAGTTCCCCCCACGTGTAGGTCGCGAGGCGGGTGCCGTCTGCGGCGTACACCTGCTGCGGTTCGGGCATCTGGGTCAGATCGGAGAGAGGCACGGCCACGGCATCCATTCTCCTCGATGCTCGCAGGCTCAGGCTCCCGCCCTGAGACCGTCCGCGAGGTGCGGAGTCGGACCCGTGGGGCCCCATCTGGTCTGTATCGGCATATCGCATGCGAGCGAATCCTTTCCCTTTACCGTGGGCGCTACTGACCGACAGGAGATTCGATGAAACCCAGGCGCTTCTCGCAATCAGCCCTCCCGATCACAATGCTCGTCTTGGCGATGGTCGTCCCCCCGTCCGCCCAGCCCGCGTCGACCCTGAAGAGCGACCAAAGGAGCGTCGCCGGGGCGAACTCGACGGCGGACGCCGCAGCTGCCGCACTGGAAAACGTCGAAGCCATTGAGCCTCGCCTGATTCTCTCGACGATCAACGAGGCAGCTGACAAGCCCGTGGTCGGCGTGCAGGTGGACACGGGGGCGGGCGCGGTTGAACTACCAATCGATCCGGGTGACGCCCTGCATCTCACCGGTTGGTCGGATGAGACGCTCTCGATTCACCTTCCGTATGCGCGGCACGCCGAGGAGGCTGTGCAACTGGACGAAGGAGCCATCGTCTACACCGGGGCACAAAGCTCGAGAGATGCCAATGGTGCGCACGTTCCTACGTCGTACGACGTATCGGAGAACGTACTGACCCAGGTCGTCACCCATATCGGATCTGACGTCGCATATCCGGTCGTCGCGGACCCGATCTTCCTCGCGCCTTGGGTACTCCGATGCCTGCTCGGGCTCGGTCTCAACGGGCCTCAGATCGTCGCCGCCTTCGCGAGCGGAACGATCTGGGGTGGTCTCGGGCGTGCGGCGCTCGCGTGCGCGCTCGGAAAGTAGTCGGTGAGGATGAGCAGGCTTCATGACGAAGACAGACTGGCCGCAGTGGAAGCGCGGATCGCCGAGCATCCGCTGTCGTCCGGGCCCGTCCGCGAGGCGTTCGCGATGATCGAGCACCTGGGGAAGGACAACCAGGAGGCGATCGCGCAGGAGCTGCGCGAACGCGACCTCCCAGGGCTCGATGATCTGGGGAGGTTGCAGCTGCGGACGACCTTCAGCTGGTGGAGACTGCATCGCGGTCGTCGAAAGCTTCTGAAGCGGCTGGGACGATCCGACGACGAGTAGCCCCAACTACAGACGAAAGCACCCGCCCCGGATATCGAGGCGGGTGCTTCTCGTGAGGATGCGGTCAGAAGCGGGCGCGGAGCGCCTCGCCGAGCTCGGCATCCACGTTCGTCCAGTACTGGAAGAACCGCTCGCGGATCGCGTCGACCGTGAGGCCCTGGCCCTGACCGGTCAGGGTGTCGAGGAACCGGGCGCGCTGCTCGTCGTCGAAGACCGTGCGGTAGAGCGTCCCCGCCTGACCGAAGTCGTCGTCGTCGAGGTGCAGCGTCGCGGCCGTGCGGATGAGCTCGCCATCCGACTCCCAGCTCGCCTCGACGCCCGCCAGCGGATCGGCCTCAGGGCCTCCGGCCGCACCGTACGAGTTCGGCGTGTACACGCGGTGCTCGGCCGGGTTGAAGCGGTACTGCATGTTGCCCTCGTGCATGTAGTTGCGCACCTCGGCCGCATGCGGCTGATTCACGGGCAGCTGGTTGTAGTTCGTGCCCACGCGGTGGCGCTGCGCGTCGGGGTAGGCGAAGACGCGCGCCATCAGCATCTTGTCGGGCGAGATGCCGGTGCCGGGCACCTGGTTGCCGGGCGAGAACGCCGCCTGCTCGATCTCGGCGAAGAAGTTCTGCGGGTTGCGGTTCAGCGTGAACGTGCCGACCTTGATGCGCGGGTAGTCCTTCTTCGACCACGTCTTGGTGAGGTCGAAGGGGTTGAAGCGGTAGGACTTGGCCTCCTCGTACGGCATGATCTGCACGAAGACGTCCCAGGACGGGAACTCCTCGCGCGCGATCGCGTCGAACAGGTCCCGACGGTAGTGGTCGGCATCCGAGCCGGCGAGCTTCTCGGCCTCGTCGGCGTGCATCGCCTCGACGCCCTGCTTCGACAGGAAGTGGTACTGCACCCAGAAGCGCTCGCCTGCGGCGTTGACCCACTGGTACGTGTGCGAGCCGTAGCCGTTCATGTGCCGCCAGCTGCGCGGCAGCCCGCGGTCTCCCATGAGGTAGGTGACCTGGTGCGCGGACTCGGGGGAGAGGGTCCAGAAGTCCCACTGCATGTCGGCGTCGCGCAGACCCGAGTCGCCGAGTCGCTTCTGCGAGTGGATGAAATCGGGGAACTTCATCGCATCGCGGATGAAGAACGTCGGGGTGTTGTTGCCGACGATGTCGAGGTTGCCGTCGGTCGTGTAGAAACGCAGCGAGAAGCCGCGCACATCGCGCCAGGTGTCGGGGGAGCCCTGCTCGCCGGCGACGGAGGAGAAGCGCAGCAGCGTCTCGCTGGTCGCGCCCGGCTGGAAGACCGACGCACGGGTGTACGCGGAGACGTCCTCCGTGACGGTGAAGGTTCCGAACGCGCCGCCGCCCTTGGCGTGCGGGTTGCGCTCCGGCACGCGCTCACGGTTGAACGAGGCGAGCTTCTCGACGAGGTAGCGGTCGTGCAGGACGGTGGGGCCGTCGGCTCCGACCGTGAGGGAGTGCGCGTCGCTCGGCGCCGGGGTTCCGGTCTGCGTCGTGGTCGATGGTTTCGTCATGTTCTTCTCCTTCTGCGCGCGGGCGCGACGAACACCCCCGGGATACCGGGTGCGGTCGGCGGACACGCCTACGCGGCGTTCTGGCAACTGGGGCAGACGCCCCAGAAGGTGACTTCGGCTGTCTGGACGGTGAATCCCCCGGCCGAAGACGGGGTGAGGCACGGCGCTTCGCCGACAACGCAGTCCACGTCGCCGATCGCACCGCACTGGGTGCAGACCACGTGGTGGTGGTTGTCGCCGGTTCGCCGCTCGTAGAGCGCCGCGGAACCTGCCGGTTCGATCCGGCGGAGCAGGCCCGCCGTCGTCAGGTCCGCGAGGATGTTGTGCACCGACTGGATCGACGTGGTCGGCAGCACTTCGGAAACCGCGCGGAACACGCGCTCCGCATCCGTATGGGCCATGGACTCCATCGCCTCGAGAACGGCGACGCGGCCCGCGGTCGCCTTGAGTCCAGCGCCGCGAAGCGCCGACTCGAGTGTGGTGTCCATGTCTCCGACCCTACCTCTTATTTTGAGTGATTCAAAAGACCGGCGTGTCGAATACCAGGATGCTGGATCTGTGCGCCGGGGGTTGCGCTCACTCGAGGCGTCCGTAGCGTGGAGGTCATGGACGGCAGACGAATGACGACGGTCGGACTGATCCTCGCGGTGGGGCTGGCGGTGAGCGGATGCACAGCGACGACGGATGCCGGTCGCGACGCGACCCCGTCGGCATCCGCCACGCCCACGCCCGCACCCACGCCCACGCCCGCACCCGACGCGGCGGAGGTCGCTGCGGCCGAGGCGAAGCTCCCCATCCCCGTGGATGAGATCCCGAAATGGGCCGAGACCGCCGTTCCCGGGTCGGGCACCGAGGGATACGTCGGCTCGCTCTCGGGGTGGCTGAGCGACGCATCCTCCGCGAACTACGTGTCGCAGTTCCAGTCACTCGAGCCGGGAACCTATCAGGCGCAGATCGCGTGCCGGGGCGATGGCACGATCTCGGCATCCGGAGGCGACCTGGATGCCGGGCTCTCAGCGCAGCCGACGCAGTGCTCGAACGCGACCATCGCGTTCGACATGATGACGACGGGGACGGGGCTGGAGGTCGTCCTCGATCTGCAGGGCGACCCGACGATCTATGCGGTGTCGCTGCGACGGGTCGGCTGATCTCGGGTCGCCCGCGCGGCGTACCCGCCGTCAGGCCGGGAGCCCGAGACGGCGCAGGTGCGTACGAATCACCGAGGTCTGCTGCGTCGGGCTGAGTTCGCCACGTGACCCGTGCAGCGCGACCCCGTCGATCACCGCCTGGAGGTACCGGGCTTCGTCGTCGACCACGATCTCGCCACGGAGGGCGCCAGCGTCCATCAGTCGCCGCAGCAGCAGGCGACACAGTCCCGCGATG
Source organism: Microbacterium sp. GCS4 (assembly GCF_001262495.1). Classification (GTDB taxonomy): domain Bacteria; phylum Actinomycetota; class Actinomycetes; order Actinomycetales; family Microbacteriaceae; genus Microbacterium. Next base: position 207,025 of record NZ_LGYE01000006.1, on the reverse strand, counting down.
TCGTCGTGCGCGGAGTCGGCGAGGGCGGCGAGCTGAGCGTGGCGGGGCGCCTCTGCGGTCAGGGCGAGATGCACGCGGATCTCCACGGTCCGCTCGTCGTCGAGGGGCAGCAGCTCGTTGATGGCCTCGACGGTCGATAGGACGGGGTCGGCGCCGTCGAGATGCGGAGTGATGCGCGCGGCGGCCCGCTCGTGAACGAGGCGCATCGCGAACTCGAGCAGATCCGCCTTGGTGGGGAAGACGTGCCGTATCGAGCCGACCACGAGGCCGGACTCCCCCGCCACGGTGCGGAGTGAGACGGCGCTGACTCCGTCTGCGAGCACGATCCGCCAGACCGCGGCGGCGATCTGCTTCTCGCGCTCGCGGTGATCGATGAGACGGGGCATGCTCCCAATTTAGCTCAACTGTGCTAGCTTAGCGGCTTGTTAGCCCGACCGTGCTACCAAGGAGGATCATGACGCCCGTACAGTTCCTGCACGCCCATCCCATCGCCGCGGTGATCGTGCTCTGCGAGATCGGCCTGTGGGTGCTGCTCGGCGCGGGGTTGCTGCTGCGCTACCCGGCCAGACGGAAGCGCCTGGGCGGATTCGTGCTCGTGCTGATCCCGTTGCTCGATGTCGTGCTGGTGGTGGCCACGGCGATCGACCTGCTGAACGGCTCACCCGTCGACCTCACACACGGGCTCGCCGGAATCTACCTCGGATTCTCGGTGGCGTTCGGTCCCGCGATCGTGCGCTGGGCCGATGCTCGCTTCGCGCACCGGTTCGCCGGCGCGCCCGCCCCGATCAAGCCCGCGGGTCGGGCAGCCAAGCAGGCGGCGCTCTGGAAGGAGTGGTATCGCGTCGTCACCGCCGCCGTGATCGCTTCGGGCGCCTACCTGCTGCTGATGGTGATGGCGAAGGATGCCGGCGCCGCCGAGACCCTGTGGTGGTGGATCGGGCGCGCATGGGTCGTGGTCGGGCTCTGGTTGCTGTTCGGACCGGTGTGGGGTGCCGGCGGTGGATCGAAAGAGGAGGCGAAGGCTCCCGGCCCGTTCGCCGATGGCCCCGCCACGGACGCCCGCTAGCTGCGATCCACCCAGTCGAGCACGCGCGTGCCGATCAGGGTGAGCCACCGCGACGGCTCGCCCTCGGGGGCGTCCACATCGAACCAGGTGCGCCCTGCGAGAGGAGCCCCCTGCATCCACGTGCCGTCCGGTCGCCGCGCGGCGCGCACCAGTTCCACGGCATCCGAGATCCGCTCGTCGGGCTCGGTGCCGTCGACGATCGCCGCCTCGCGGAGATGGTCGAGAGCGGTCAGCGCGCTGTACTGGTGGCGCGCGGGATAGACGAAGTGCTCGACGAAGCCGCCGACCCGCTCACCCGTCGATTCGCGGTACAGCAGGCGTCGTCGCAGCAGGTACTCCTCGCCCGCATGCCGCGCCTCGCGCAGCGACGTATCGCCTGTTGAGACCTCGTACGACAGCATCCCGCGCAGCGCGTTGAGCGTCGAGTGGAACGACGAGCGCACCGAGTCGCCCTCCTCCGCCTCGCAGTTCCATCCGCCGTCGGCCAGCCGGTGCTCGGGGAACCACGCGACCAGCCGTGAGACGTCTGCCCCGAGCCAGGCGCCGTTCGCGAGCGTGAACGCGTTGATGCACACGTCGACCTCGCCGCCCCAGAACGGCATGTCGTCGTACTCCCACCGGCAGTTCCGGTCGAGGCGCTCCGCCGTGTCGCCGAGGGCCCCGGCGTCGACGCCCCACTCGCGCAGCTGATTGAGCGACCACGAGGTCGCCGTCCACGGCTGCGTCGCGCCCTGCGCCTCGGCGGTGTCGAAGAACCCCGCGGGGAAGTGCGCGCCTCCCGCCCACTGCCCATCGGGATCCTGTGCCGCGAGCAGCGCAGCACCGAACCCCTCGGTCGCGACCCGTGCGCGGGTCGCCTGCCACACGGCATCCGGGGCCCCGAGCAGGTCGCGCTCGACCTGCCAGCGCACCGCGGGGTCGCCGTCGAGCAGCCAGTCCGTCGTCTTCGTCGACATCGTCATGACCGGCACGCTACTCCGGGGAGGCGACATCGCGCACCGGGTTCGCGGGTCAGGACTCCGAGGGCGCCAGAGGAAGCTCGAGCCCGTAGTTCCAGGACAGGATCGCCGGCTGCTCGCGGTAGAAGCTCAGCACCGAGACCGACCCGGCGTCGAGAGAGATCTGCGCGCCGAAACGCGGTGCGAGCCGCAGATACACAGCAGTGAGGATGCGGAGGAAGTGGCCGTGCGCGACCAGAGCCACGTCTCCGTCGACGAGCGCGGGCAGGACTCGGGTCAGCACGCGCGATGCGCGAGCCGCGACCTCCTCCACGGTCTCGCCGGGGGTCTCGCCACGGACGACGCCGTGCGTGAACGCGCTCCAGTCGTAGCCCAGTTTGGCACGGATGTCCTTGGTCGTGCGACCCTCGTACCCGCCGTAGTCCCACTCGACGAGCAGTGGATCGACCTGGGCGTGCAGTCCCGCGAGCTCCGCCGTGCGCCGCGCGCGCTCGAGGGGTGAGGTGAGCACGAGCGAGAAGTCGTAGTCAGCGACGAGGCGCCCGGCACCGCGGGCGAGGTCCTCCCCGCGAGCGGTCAGCGGGATGTCGGTGAGGCCGGTGTGCCGGCCGGTCTTCGACCACTCGGTCTCGCCGTGGCGGAGCAGCACGAGCTTGCCGGTGGGGTTGTCGGGCGCGGGGCGGTCGGGCAGCGGGTCGGTCGTCGGCACACCGCCAGGCTGTCACGATCGGCGGATGCTGTCACGGAACGCGGACGTGCCAGGAGAATCTCCGGCGAGGTGGTTTAGTGAGTTTAGTTACTGGTCGGTCAGTGAAAGTCCCAAAATCGCTGACATTGCGAGACAAGGTCTGCATGTTTGACAGTTTGAATAAAAACCGGTTTACTACGAGGGTCGGTCCCCGAAGACCGCCATGACCACAGCACGGGCGTCCGCGATCGGACACTCGAACGAAGGAGTTCGCAATGAAGCGTCATGCAGGTGTCCTCGCTCTCGCAGCCCTCGCCCTCCCCCTCGCCGCCTGCGGCACAGCCGGGGGAGCCGGGTCCGGCGGGGATGAGCTCACATCCGGTCCGATCACGATCTGGTACTCGACGAACGAGCAGGAGATCGCCTGGGCCGAGGCCGTGGTCGAGGCCTGGAACGCCGACCACCCCGACGAGCAGGTCAAGGCAGCGGCGATCCCCTCCGGCAAGTCGTCGGAAGACGCGATCGGCGCGGCGATCACCGCCGGCAACACGCCGTGCCTCGTCTACAACACCGCGCCGGCCGCCGTCCCCGCCTTCCAGAAGCAGGGAGGGCTCGTGAACATCTCGAAGACCTTCGACGACGGCGAGGACTTCGTGAGCGAGCGCTCCGGCGCTGCGGCCGACGGCTTCCGCTCGCCGGACGGCGACCTGTACCAGGTGCCGTGGAAGGCGAACCCCTTCATGCTCTACTACAACAAGGAGGCGTTCGCCGCAGCCGGCCTCGATCCCGAGAACCCGCAGCTGGCGACGTACGACGACGTGCTCGCGGCCGCCGCGGCGATCAAGGACTCCGGTGCCGCGGACTACTCGCTCTACCCGCCCGCCTCCGGCGACTACACGAACTCTCTGTTCGACTTCTACCCGTTCTTCCTCGCCAACTCGGGCGGCACCCAGCTCGTGAGCGACGGTGCGGCCGCGTTCACGAGCGAGGAGGGACTCGAGACCCTCGAGTTCTGGAAGACGATGTACGCCGAGGGCTACTCCTCGGCGGAGGCGTACAGCGGCGACGCCTGGGCCGGCCCGTTCGCCGACGGGGTGTCGGCCATGGGCATCGCCGGCCCCTGGGGCGCCGCGGCGTTCGACGGCAAGGTCGACTTCGGCATCGTGCCCCTCCCCACGGCCGACGGCACCGCCGCCGATGAGACCTACACCTTCGGCGACTCGAAGAACGTCGGCCTGTACACGTCCTGCGAGAACAAGCAGACCGCGTGGGACTTCGCGAAGTTCTCGATGAACGCCGACAACGACCTCGCTCTGCTGGAGACCACCGGTCAGTTCCCGGTGCGCGGAGACGTCGACGAGATCGCCGGCGACTTCCTCGCCGGCGACCCGGTGCTGGCCACGTTCTCGGCATCCGTGCCGCTCACGGTCGACGTCCCCAACATCGCGGACGCGACGGAGATGTGGCAGACCTTCCGCGACACGTGGGGCAAGGCCGTCCAGGCGGGTGAGGGCGACCTCGAAGACGAGTTCTCGACCGCCGCCGACAAGATCGACGCCCTGATCGCCCAGGACTGACCCCCGACCGACCCGCCCACGGTCGGTCCTCCGATCGGCAGCCCCCGCCGATCGTCCGGGGTGCGCGTCCGCGCGCACCCCGGACCGCGGGCCGTATCCACGGACCGCCCACCGCAGCACCCGAGGCTCCGGCCTCATCCGCCCCGCGACGACAGACCCGCGGTGCATCGGCAAAGGAGCCTCGCCATGAGACGCGTCACCGGACTGCTCGCCCTCCTCCTCGCACTCGTCGTCGGAGGGTCGACCCTGACGGCGACGGCCCCCGCGGTCGCCGCCATCGACGACGACGTCGCGACCGTCGTGCAGCGTCTCGAGGAGTACTACCTGGGGCAGGGCGACGACATCATCATCGCGAACGGCATCTACCTCGCGAAGACCTCGGAGGCCCTCGATTACGTCGCCTCCCAGAACGCGGACGGGTCGTGGTCGGACGTGAACTACGCCGATCGCACGAGCTCGGCGAACGGCAGCGTCTGGTCGGCCTACATCGCGCTGTACCGGATGCTGGCTCTGACCCAGGCGTACAAGGACCCGAACGCGGCGGGGTTCGGCGACCCCGCACTCGTGGACGCCGTGCAGCGCGCTCTGTTGCACTGGGATCGCGTCAACCCGGGGAATGCGAACTGGTGGGAGACGGAGATCGGCGAGTCCATCGCGATGGGCCGCATCTCGATGTTCCTCGGCGGGGTGCTGAGCCCCGAGGCGTTCGCCGTCGCGCTGAAGCACAACACCGGCAAGCTCGACCCCGTCGGGGCCAACGGGTCGTGGCGCACCTCCAACTACCTGTTCGAAGCGCTGTCGACCAAAGACGCGGCGAAGATCTCCGAGGGCTTCGCGACCATCGTCGCGACGATCGCCGTCGACCACTCGGGCGCGGTCAACGAAGCCGTGCAGCCCGACGCGAGCTTCTGGGCGCACGGCGCCCAGCTGTACAGCGAGGGTTACGGCATGGTGCTGTTCACCTACGCCGCACTGTGGGCGGACGTCGCACGCGGCACCGGCCTCGCCTTCTCCCGGGGGCAGCTCGATCAGATCGCGTTCTACTTCGTCAGCGGGACGCGGTGGATGATCCGCGGCGAGATCGGGATGCTCTACCTCAACTACCGACCGCCCAAGACGGTCCAGGACGTCACGAGCCATGCCTCGGAGTTCATCGAGCCGCTGCAGCGCATGGCCCGCACGGATGCCCTGTACTCCACCGCCTACCAGGACGTGCTCGACGGCGTGCTCGGTGAGACGCAGACCAACGGCGTCACCGGCCACAAGTACTTCTGGCGCTCCGAGTTCGACTCCCACATCCGTGACGACTACGGGATCTTCACGCGGCTGAACTCCTCACGCACGTTCGGAGCGGAACTCCGCACGAGCTACCGTGACGAGGTCGGCAACCCCGTGTACTGGAACGCCATGGGGTCGACCGCGATCCAGGTGAACAACCGCGAGTACCTCGACCTGGCCGCCGCCTTCGACTGGTGGCACTATCCCGGCGTCACAGCGCCCGACGTGAAGCGCACGGAGCGCGGTGTCGAGAACCGCGGCCGCAACGGCGACGGGGCAGGCTTCACCGGAGGCACGTCGAACGGCGAGTTCGGCGCGAGCGTTCTGACCCTCGACACCGCCGGGACGAGCGCGCGCAAGAGCTACTTCACGTTCGACGAGGGGATGGTCGCCCTCGGCGCCGGCATCGCGTCTACGAGCGACGCGCCGGTGCACACGACCGTCAACCAGACTTCGGCGAAAGCGAACGCCTCGCTCGACGGCGCCGCCGTCGCCGCCGGTACCGACCGGCGAACAGCCTCCGGTGCACGCTGGGCATACAACGACGAGGTCGGATACGTGTTCGCCCCCGATCAGGCCGTCACCGTCTCGAATCGCACGCAGTCCGGCAGCTGGGAGGGCGGGGAGACCATGAGTCGCGACGCCTTCTCGCTGTGGATCGACCACGGCGCGAAGCCCACCGCAGGCACCTACGACTACACCGTCCTCCCCGCCGCGACCCCCGCGCAGGTCGAGGCCTACGCGGCGACACCCGCGATCCGCACCCTGCGCAACGACACCGCCGTGCAGGCCGCCCGCCACGACGCGGCCGGCATCACGATGGCCACGTTCTACGCGCCCGGGGCCCTCGACATCGGCGACGGGCGGGAGCTCGCGGTCGACCAGCCCGCGATCGTGCTGCTCGACGAGCGCGGCGAGGCACCCGTGGTCAGCATCGCCAACCCGGATCGTCCCGGCCTCTCGGTCGGTGTGACGCTCCGCGGCGGCGGGGTCGACTGGCATGGCGCCTTCGCGCTCGGATCCGGTGAGAACCAGGGCAAGACGGTCACGGCGGCGCTCGCCGCGGGTCCGCTGCCGGTGCCCTCGGCGTTCTCGGCGAGCAGCACGCGCGAGGGCCTCGGCGTCGACGCCCTCGGCGACGGCGACCGCGACTCGATCTGGCGCTCGGCGGGTGCGGGCACTCAGTGGATCGCTCAGACTCTGCCGCGAGGGTCGTGGGTCACGAAGGTCGCGCTCGACTGGGCCGACGATCCCGCGACCGACGTGCTCGTGCAGACGACGGCGAACGGCGTCGACTGGACGGACCACTCCCGCGTGGCCGTGCGAGACGGCGGCACCAGCGAGATCCCGATCACCCCGACCGCGGCGATCGGCGTGCGGGTGCTCCTCCTCGGAGGTGACGGCGACGCGTACGGCATCCGTGAGTTGACGGTGTCATCGAGCCGCAACCTCGCGATCGACGCGCCGAGCCGCGCCTCCGGGTACGCCGGGTACAACCTCGTGTACTCGATGACCGACGGCGATCGGGATACCCGGTGGCGCGGCAACAACGCCAACAGCGCGTGGTCGCAGGTCGACCTCGGCTCCGTGCAGCCCGTCTCCACGGTCCGGCTGTGGTGGGAGGCGGCGTACGCGAAGACCTACCGGATCCAGCTGTCCGACGACGGCAGCAGCTGGCGAGACGCGTACACCACACCGTCCGGCGGCAGCGACGGCGGCCTCGACGTCATCACGCTCGACGGGCAGAGCGCCCGATTCGTGCGCATGCAGACGCTCACCCGTGCCCTCGACTACGGCCCGTCGATCTGGGAGTTCGAGGTGTTCGGCGACCGACTCGTCGTCGACGCTCCGACGATCCCCCGCGGTGGCGGCAACCTCGCGCTCAACCGTCCGACCACGGCCGACAGCGTGCACAACAACAACGCCACGATCACGGGGCCGAAGGCGACCGACGGGTCGGCGTCGACCAAATGGTCGTCGGCGCGCGCCGTGGCGGAGCACTGGCTGCAGGTCGACCTCGGCGAGACGCGATCGGTGTCCAAGGCGATCGTCGCGTGGGAGTCGGGGACCTCGAACGACTACCGCATCGAGGGATCGATCGACGGCCAGACCTGGGAGCCGCTCGTACGGGTGCAGTCGGCGCAGCCGACCCTCACGCACACGCATGAGTTCCCGGCGGCGGACGCCCGCTATGTGCGCCTCACCGGTGTGCCGGCGACGCAGTACGGCCTCAACATCTGGGAGTTCGAGCTCTACGGCGGCTTCGCGTTCGAGTGCGCCGGTCCGGTGACGGCGGGGCGGCAGGGGGCGGCGGTCGTCGCGGCCACCGTCTCCCCGCTCGATCCGGAGGACACGTTCTCGGCCGCATCTCTCGACGAGTCCGTGGCGAGCGTCCGCGGCGAGCCTCGGGTCTCCGCTGACGGCCGCGTCGAGTTCGATGTCGCGACCGGCGAGCCCGGCACCACCCAGGTGCTCGTGAGCCACGGCGGGGGCACGGAGGTCGCGCTCTGCACCGTCATGGTGACGGCCGACACCCGTGGTCTCGCGGCGCAGATCGCGGCGGCCGACGGCCTCGCCAGCACGGACTACACGGCCACGAGCTGGGTGCCCGTGCTCCCCGCGCTCGAGGCGGCGAAGGACGTGCTGGCCGCCCCGGCCGTCGCCCAGGCGCAGGTGGATGCCGCAGCGAACGAGCTCGCGGCGGCACTCGTCGGGCTCGTCCGACGCGACGCGGTGGCCTCCGCCCCGTACGACGTCGTGGCGACGGCATCCGGCACGCTCGTGCAGGTGCAGTGGTCGGCGCCCGAGAGCACGGGCGGATCGCCGATCATCGCCTACGAGATCGCGGTGGGCGACCGTGTCGTGCAGAGCGAGGCATCCGCCCGCTCCGCCGCCGTGTCGGGGGTCGAGCCCGGCGAGCACATCGTGACGGTGCGCGCGCAGAACACGGGCGGGTGGTCCGCGCTCTCCGCGCCGATAACCGTGGTGGTCGACCCGGAGGCTGTGGCGCCGGTCGTGCGCGTCGAGGGCACTCCGACGGCCGGCGGACGCATCGACGTCACCGGGTCCGGGTTCGAACCCGGTGTGGAGTACGTCATCCAGCTGCGCTCGACACCGGTCGACCTGGGGACGGCGGCTGCGGACGGCGACGGAGCGATCGCGTTCCGCGGCACGGTCCCCGCGGACGTCGCCGCCGGAGACCACACTCTCGTCGTGATGCTCGGCACGGCGGACGTCGCATCCACCCCGGTCCGGATCCTCGCTGCCGATCCCGGGACCCCCGGCACTCCCGGGTCGGGATCGGGATCGGGCACCGGCACGGACGGCTCCGGAGTGCTTCCCGGCACCGGTGGTGACCTGGCCTGGCTGCCCTGGTCGCTGGGGATCGCCGTCCTGCTGCTCCTCGCCGGGGCGGCGGCCGTGCGGTTCCGGCGGGGGCGCACCGACTGACCGCCGGCCACACGACGAGGGGCCGTCTCCGATGCGGAGACGGCCCCTCGTGTGTGAGCGGGAGGTCGGGCTCAGATGTGCGTGAGCTCCGCGACCCCGATCGACGAGTCGGCCATGCCGTAGAACACGAAGGTGCGTCCCTCGATCTCCTCGATCGCGGTGGGGAACACGACATTGCCCAGCGTGCCCTGCAGCTCCTCGACGGTCTCCGGGGCGAGCAGCGGCTCGTCGCTGCGGGCGAGGACCGTTCGCGGGTCGCCGACGTCGAGCAGGATGGCCCCGGCCGAGTACCGCGAGCCGTACGCGAGCTCGAAGCCCTTCGGCGTCTGGCCGGAGACCCCGTGGTGCACGAGGAGCCATCCCTCCGGCACCCGCAGCGGCGAAGGGCCGGCGCCGATCTTGGCGGACTCGTACTTCCTCTCGGGGCCGGCGATCATCGACGACCCGTGCACACGCGTGAGCGCGGAGATGTCGGCGCGAGCCGCGTCGAGATCGACGTAGCCGATCCAGATCGACGGGCGATCGTCGTCGATGCCCGCCGGGGGTCGCGCACCCTCACCGGGACGCAGCCAGTCGAGATCCCACATCGGCCGGTGGAGCAGTGCGATGCTGGGCTCGCCGTCCGGCCCGGGGACGACCTCGGGGAAGAACACGATGTCCTTGTTGGCGAACAGATTCAGATCGGTGCGCAGCTCGGGCTGGTACGCGAACTGCAGCGGTCCCAGGCGATGCCACGTGACCGTGTCGTCGGAGTAGGCGAGCGCCGGCTTGGGGCCGAGCGGTCCGTAGGCGATGTACGTCATGACGTGCACGCCCAGCGGCTCCAGGAAGGTGATCCGCGGGTCCTCGACCCCGGCGTTCCCATGGCCGTGCTCCCACTGCTCATCGGGTGAGAGGACGACTCCGAGCCGTTCGACGCCCACCGGCACGCCGCCCTCGAGGATCACGCGCGCGCGCGCGACCCGCGAGACGTTGCCTTCCGCGACGACGCGGGGGAAGAGGTAGAGCTCGCCGTCGGGCCCCCAGGCCGTTCCCGGGTTGAGCACGCCCTCCACTTCGAGGGGGTCGTGCGGGTCGGCGGTCATGATCGTGCCGATGCGGGTGAGCGCGTACGGGATCGCGGTCGCCGGTGCGGCCGTGGGGGAGGGGGTCATCGCTGTGCCTTCTGGGTGTGTCGGGGTCTCGGGTCAGCCCTTGATGGCGGAACCGAGGTTTGCGGAGGTGAAATGGCGCTGGAAGAGGAGGAAGAGCACCACGACGGGTACGGCGAGCACGCACGCACCGGCGAGCACGGCGCCCATCGGGTTCTCGAGGAATGCGCCGTTGGTCTGCGAGAAGTTCGCCAGGCTCACCGCGAGGGTCTGCTTCGTGGCATCCTTCGTCACGAGGAAGGGCCAGAGGAACTCGTTCCACGGGCCGATGAACGTGACGAGCATGGCGGTGAGCACGGCCGGACGTACGAGGGGCACAGCGATGGAGAGCAGGATCCGCACCTCGCTCGCGCCGTCGATGCGGGCGGCGTCGAACACGTCGCGCGGGATCTGCAGGAAGTACTGACGGAAGATCAGCACGGCGACCGAGTTGATCGCGAACGGCAGGATCATCCCGAGGAAGTTGTCGGCGAGGCCGAAGTAGCGGACGACCATGACGTACAGCGGGATCATGAGCAGCTGGAACGGGATGGCCTGCACGAGCAACACGAGCGCGAACACGAGCCCGCGTCCGCGGAACGAGAGCACCGCGAGCGCGTATCCGACCAGCAGCCCGAACACGAGCGTGCAGGCGACGACGCCGGCCGTGAAGATCAGCGAGTTCAGCAGGGAGCCGAGGAGGTTCACCGACTCGTTGATCTCGACGAAGTTGTTCAGGGTGAGGTTCTCGGGAAGCGGCAGAAGGCCGAAGAGGCTCGTGTCGCGGGTCCGCTGCAGGGCGCCGATGACCATGTAGTAGAACGGCACGAGAGCCGCCAGCGCGCCGACGAGGAGCAGGACGAACCGGAGCGCGGCGAGACCGCGCCCGGGGCGGGCGGTGCGTGGGGGAGTCGATGTCGTCATCGGTTCCTGCCTTCCGTGATGCGGCGCGAGACGAGCGAGACGATCATCACCGCGACGACGAGGATCATGCCGATCGCGGCCGCGACGTCGGGCTTCCCCTGTTGGATGCCCTGCTGGTACATCAGCAGGGCGGGAGTCATGGATGCGCCGTTCGGCCCTCCGCCGGTGAGGAGGTACGGCTCGGTGAAGATCTGCCCGGTGGTGATGATCGACAAGAGCACGACGAGCGACGTGACCGGGCGGACAGCGGGGAGCGTCACCGAGCGGAAGCGCTGCCACCGGCCGGCGCCGTCGAGCTGCGCGGCCTCGTGCAGCTCCTTCGGTACGTTCTGGAGCGCCGCGAGGTAGAGCAGGATGTAGAAGCCGAGGTTCTTCCACGTCACATACACCGCGATGAGCGGCATGATCAGCGCCGGATTCGCCAGCCAGGAGGGCTCCGGCCTCAGCGATCCGAGCATCGAGTTCACGACGCCGTTGCCGTTGAAGAGGAAGATCCAGACCGACAGCGTCGCCACGGATGCCGTCACGTACGGCACGTAGTACGAGATGCGGAAGAAGCCCTTCCAATGCACGACGGCGTCGAGGGCCGAGGAGAGCAGCAAGCCGAGGACCACGGTGAGCGGCACGTTGATGACGAGGAAGATCAGCAGGTTGCCGAACGCCTGGTGCACCACGGGGTCGGCGAGGACGGTGGAGAAGTTCTCGAATCCCACGAACGGGTGATCCACCTCCGCGCCGGGCGCGGTGAAGTAGAAGTCGTGCACCGACATCCAGATCCCGAACCCGAACGGGATCAGGAACACGACGACGACGAAAAGCACGTACGGCGTGCTCAGGAGGATGCCGAGGGGATCGTCTCCGAGCCAACGACGGAGTCCGCGTGCGGGTCCGAGTGCACGGTCCGCGGTCGCCCGGCGGTCTCGCTCTGACTTGCCCATGGTGCTCTTCCTCACTGATGCGACCGTTCGTCGCCGTCCTGTCGAGACCGGGGCCTGCGAGGGCGACGTCATTAGTAAACCGGTTTTGCTCACAATGGTCAACTGCGTCGCCTCAGGTGCACGATCCTCGTCTCCGCGAGCATCCATGGGTGCTCCACTTCACTAAATCTGACTAAACGGTGATATACACTTCGGTTATGGAGCCGACTCATCCGATCGCGCAGGACGACGCCCTGCCGCCCGCGGCCACGTCCGGCCACGCCAGCGAGCGCAAGGTCACGATCGGTGACGTCGCGGCTCGGGCAGGTGTGTCCAAGAGCGCGGTCTCCTTCGTGTTCAACGGCCGGTCGGGTGTCGGCTCCGACGCGAGGGAGCGCATCCTCAAGGCCGCGCACGAGCTGGACTGGCGTCCGGATGCCCGTGCGCGAGCCCTCTCGCGCAGCCGGGCGCAGGCGCTGGGACTGGTGATCCGTCGGGACCCCACGCTCATCGGGACCGATCCGTTCTTCCCGCAGTTCGTCGCCGGGGTGGAGAGCTACATGTCCACGGTCGGCTACGCGCTCGTGCTCCAGGTCGTCGACGGCGAAGCCGCCGAGCAGGAGGCCTACGCGCGCCTGGCGGGTGAGGCCCGCGTGGACGGAGTCTTCCTCACCGACCTCCGCGTCGACGACGACCGCCCCTCGCAGCTGGGCGCGCTCGGACTGCCCCATGTGCTCCTGGGCACGGATCGCCGCAGCGACAGCCCGGGGATCGGACTCGACGACGCAGCCGGCATCCGTCGCGCGGTGCGACACCTGCACGCACTCGGGCATCAGCGCATCGCCCACGTCTCCGGCGCTGACCGCTATGTGCACTCGCGGATCCGTCGAGAGGCATGGGAGGGCGAGATGGCGGCGCTGGGACTCGATCCGGGCGCACTCGTGGAGGCCGACTTCACCGGCCGTGCGGGCGCCAGGGCCACTCACGAGCTCCTCGATCACCCCGAGCCGCCGACCGCGATCATCTTCTCCAACGACATCATGGCGATCGCCGGGATGTCGGCCGCGGCCGACCGCGGCGTGCGCGTCCCGCAGGACCTGTCGGTCGTCGGCTTCGACGACATCCCGCTCGCGCCCTATGTCTTCCCCGCGCTGACCACGGTGCGCCAGGACGTCTTCGCGTGGGCGACCGCCTGCGCGCGCTCCCTCGTGGCCATCGTCGAGGGGAACGAGCCCGTGCCGGTCACCCTTCCCTCCGTCGAGTTCATCGTGCGCGCGAGCACCGGGCCGGCGAGGCCGCTGTCGGACGCGCGGCAGGGAGCGCCGGAGTGATGGCGTCTCCGCTCCGCCTCGTGGCGTTCGACCTCGACGACACCCTCGCCCCCTCGAAGAGCGCGATCGACCCGACCATCGGCAGGCTGCTGATCGCGCTCGCCGATCACGTCGACGTCGCGATCATCTCGGGCGGTCGGCTCGAGCAGTTCACCGCCCAGGTGATCGACAGGCTGCCCGCTGCCAGTGCGTCGACCCTCGAACGGTTCCATCTGCTGCCCGCGTGCGGGACCCAGTACTACCGGATCAGGGACGCGCGGATCGAGACGGTGTACGCGCGCCGACTGACCGCGGATCAGCGCGAGAGGACCATCGCGGCGTTCGAGAGCGAGGCGCGCGGATTGGGGCTGTGGGAACGGGAGACCTGGGGGGACATCCTCGAGGACCGTGGGTCGCAGATCACGTACTCCGCACTCGGACAGGAGGCGCCCATCGACGCCAAGACCGCCTGGGACCCGGACGGGGCGAAGAAGGCCTCGCTGCGGGCGGCCGTCGCCGCGCGTCTGCCCGACCTCGACGTGCGCTCGGGAGGCTCGACGTCGATCGATGTCACCGAACGGGGCGTCGACAAGGCCTTCGGCATGCGGGAACTCTCCCGCAGCACCGGCATCGCGCTCGACGAGATGCTGTTCATCGGAGACAGGCTCGATCCCGAGGGCAACGACTACCCCGTCCTCGCTCTCGGCGTGCCGTGCCATGCGGTGACCGGGTGGGAGGACACCGCCGCCTACCTCGACGCCCTGCTGAGCACCTGGACCGCCGCCGCCCGCACGGACGCGTGAGAGCTCAGACGAAGCGGACGGTCTGCTGCAGCCGCGTGCGGACGTCGAACAGCTCGTTGCCGCCGATCGCCCGGGCGCCGGGCACGCCCTGCCGCAGCACCATCGACAGTGCGCTCCGCCGCACGACCACGACCGGCACGCCGCGACTGCTGCCGAGCGGCGTCACTGCCTGCGCCAGGTCGTCGTCGGGCAGCACCATGATCACGCCGCCGAACTTCACGCGTGCGGACTTCGCCACCGCGCGCACCCGCGACAGCGCCGCGGTGACCGGTGCCCTGGTGCCGAGGCTCGGGCCGGTGATCTCGCCGCGACGGAAGCCCACGACGCCGCCGAAGTCCTCCGACATCACGCCGTAGAGGCCGGAGGGGCTGAGGATCACGTGGTCGAGCTTGTCGTCGGCGTCCGCCGTGACGGCCACGTCGTGCCACACCGTGAACCCCATGCCGAGTGCGCTCACGGTGCGGGCGGTCGCCTCCTCGGCGAGGGCGTCGGCGAGAAGGCGTCGCACCTCGCGCGGCGCCGAGCGCACCAGTGCGGGGTCGTACGGATCCGGCACCTCGACGCCGAAGCCCGCCCATTCGCGGATCAGCGACAGGTACCGCTCGCGTCGCCATCCGCCGGGTTGGCCGTACGACCGGGCACGCGGCCTCGTGTCGGTGCGGGGTGCGGCCTGCGGCCGCCATCCGCTCTGCGTCGAGTCCGTGGGGATGCCGGGGTGCACGCCCGACCGTCGGTCGTACGCCTCACGCAGCTCGGGTGTGCCGACGAGCTCCCAGGCGCGCTGCACCTGGATGAACACCGCGGCGTCACCGCCCGTGTCCGGATGCGTCTGGCGCAGGCGCAGCCGGTAGGCCTTGCGCAGCTCGACGTGGTCGATGTCGGGGTCGACGCCGAGGATCTCGTACGCCGAGGCCGAGAGCGGACTGTCGAACATCGCTCTCCTTCGCCCTCGCGGCACCGGCGTGACCGCGGCGTCCAGGATATCCGGCCGCTGCTGTGGGCCGGCCGAACCCGAGCTGCGTCACAACTCCGGAGAACCGGCGCCGAAGTGCCCCGGAACCGGCCGGATCCCCGCGAATCCGGCCGGATCTCCGGAGTTATGACGCGGGGTCGTCGCTGCGCAGGTATGCGATGTGCGCCGCGTGCCGCGTCAGGTGGTTCTGCGACTTCCGCACGAACAGCCAGGACACGAGCAGCAGCGCGAACCAGATCGGCGTCACGGCCAGCGCGGTCAGCGTGTCGGGCTGCGTGGTCAGCGCCCAGAGGATGAACACGAAGAACGCGAGCACCACGAACACCATGACCCGCCCGCCCGGCATCCGGAACGACGACGCCGCGACCTTCTCGGGGTGCTGGCGGCGGTAGACGAGGTAGCTGCACAGGAAGATCGTCCACACGAACATGAAGCACACCGCCGACACGGTCGTGACCATCGAGAACGCGGTGCCGATGTCCTCGCCCGCGTACAGCAGCACGACGCCCGAGAGCAGCAGGATGCAGGAGAGGAACAGGGCGTTCTGCGGCACGCGTCGCCGCGAGAGCCGTCCGAACACCCGAGGGGCGTCGCCGTCCTGCGCGAGGCCGAACACCATGCGCGAGGTCGAGTAGATGCCCGAGTTCGCGCTCGACATGGCCGAGGTCAGCACCACGAGGTTCACGACGGTCGCGGCGATGCCGAGTCCGGCGAGCGCGAACATCGCGATGAAGGGGCTCTCGTTCGCGACGTACTCGGTCCACGGCGTGACGGCCATGAGGATCACGAGCGCGCCCACGTAGAACAGCAGGATGCGGATGGGGATGGCGTTGATCGCCTTGGGGAGGTTCTTCTCCGGATCCTTGGTCTCGGCGGCGGCGGTGCCGACGAGCTCGACGCCGACGAACGCGAACACGGCGATCTGGAATCCGGCGACGAAGCCGAGGAAACCGTGCGGGAACATGCCGCCGTGCTCCCACAGGTTCGCGAAGCTCGCGGTGCCGGCCTCGTGCTGGAAGCCCGTGAAGATCATGACGAGCCCTGTGACGATGAGCGCCACGATCGCGACGATCTTGATGAGCGCGAACCAGAACTCCATCTCGCCGAACGCGGCGACGGTGGGGAGGTTGAGCGCGAGCAGGATCACGACCACGAGCACGCCGGGGATCCACAGCGGGATGCCGGGGAACAGCGCATCCGTGTACCCGGCGATCGCGATCACATCGGCGACTCCTGTGACGACCCAGCAGAACCAGTAGGTCCATCCGGTGAAGAATCCGGCCCACGGGCCGAGCAGATCGCTCGCGAAGTCGCTGAACGACTTGTACTTGAGGTTCGACAGCAGCAGCTCGCCCATCGCCCGCATGACGAAGAACAGCATGAACCCGATGATCATGTAGACGAAGATGACCGAGGGGCCTGCGACCGAGAGGGTCTTGCCGCTGCCCATGAAGAGCCCTGTGCCGATGGCTCCGCCGATCGCGAGCAGTTGGATGTGCCGGTTGCTGAGGGCCCGTTTCAGGTGCTGCTCGTCGCCGACCGCGGTGTCGGATGCTGGTGTCTTGGCGGTGCTCATCCCATAGACCGTAATCGCGATTCGCTCTCCCGCCGCCCCGAATCGTTTCGATAGGCTTGTTGCACCCCCGATCCGCCCCCCCAGTTCTGCGAGTCGCTTCTCCCATGGCCACCTCTCTCACCACGGGCCGCCCGTGGCGCGTCATCCTCGCCTTCTCGATCCCTCTGCTCATCGGCAACGTCGTGCAGCAGATGTACCAGTTCGCCGACGCCGTCGTCGTCGGACGTCACCTCGGAGTCGAGTCCCTCGCGGCCGTCGGCGCCACCGGCAGCCTGCTGTTCCTCCTCATCGGCTTCGCCTGGGGTCTCACGAGCGGCTTCGCGATCCCGATCGCCCAGGCGTTCGGCGCCGGGGATGCCGCGGCCGTGCGCCGCTCGGTCGCGACCGGCGTGCTGCTCACGGGCGTCACGAGCGTGGTCCTCACGATCGTCGCTCCCCTGATCTCACGGCCGGTCCTCGAGCTGCTGCAGACACCGCCCGAGCTCCTGGCCGAGGCGACCACCTTCACGCAGATCAGCTTTCTCGGCGCGAGCGCGACGATGTTCTTCAACTACCTCTCGGCGATCATCCGCGCGATCGGCGACTCCCGCACCCCGCTCGTGTTCCTCACGGTCTCGTGCGTCCTCAACGTCGGTCTCGTCGTCCTCATGGTCGGTCCGCTCGCCTGGGGTGTCGGCGGCGCCGCGCTCGCGACCGTCGTGGCGCAGGCCGTCTCCGTGGCGCTGTGCCTCGAGTTCGTGCGTCGCCGTCTGCCGATGCTGCACCTGCGTCGCATCGACTGGCGGGTGACGCGTGAGGACGTCCGCGAGCACCTCCGTCTCGGACTGCCGATGGGCTTCCAGGCGTCGATCATCGCGATCGGCACCCTCACGGTGCAGGTCGCTCTGAACACGCTCGGGTCCGACGCGGTCGCCGCGTACACGACCGCCTCGCGCGTCGACGGCCTCGCCGTGGCGTTCCTCTCGTCGCTGGGCCTTGCGGCGTCGATGTACGCCGCTCAGAACCTCGGCGGACGCCGCCCCGACCGCATCCGTCGCGGGGTGATCGAGGGCACCTGGATGGCGACCGGCGCCGGTCTGCTGCTCGGCGTGATCATCATCGCTCTCGGCGCTCCGCTCGTGCGTCTCTTCGTCGGCCACGGCACCGCGGCCGACGACGTCGTCGACCTCGCGCACCGCATGCTCGTGATCAACGGATGCGGGTACTGGGCGCTCGGCATCCTGTTCGTGCTGCGCGGTGCGCTGCAGGGCCTCGGGCACACGCTCGTGCCCACGGTCACCGGCGTGATCGAGCTCGTGATGCGCGTCGGAGCGGCCGTCGTCCTCGGCGCGATGATCGGGTTCGACGGCGTCGCGCTCAGCAATCCGCTGGCGTGGCTCGGGGCGATCGTGCTGCTCGTGCCCGCCTACGTCAGGGCGCACCGCGACCTCGCGCGCATGAAGGTCGATCCCGTGGAGGCGACCGAGACCTCGGCGATCGCGATCGTCGGGCCGACCGACGGGTCCATGGTCGTCGACGCGGTCCTGACGCAGCCCGTGCGCATCGTGCGCGGCTCGCGTCTCGCCTGGCTGAAGCGACGTTGAACGGCCAGTCAAGATTGCGCAACATCATCCTGCAGATGGATGCCGGGAGCAGGCCTCCTTCGTACTCTTGGTAGTGCGGAGGGTCCGCTGACCGGGGGGTCGAATGATGACATCATCGAGAGTCGCGAACGAACTGGCATCGGTACTGGTGCCGCTGGGGATCGTCGGGGCCGTGCTGGCGGGGCTGTGCGCCCTGGTCGCGGCGATCGCGATCGTGCGAGGGGCCGGAGGCCTGGCCGGAGGGGCCGTCGGGATCTGGATCCCCGCCGCGGTGCTGAGCCTGACCGCGTCGTTCGCGAACCAGTGGACTCCGCTGTTCGTGTCGGTGGCCCTGCTGGTGGGGCTGCTGGTGATCGGCGTCGTGGTGCGCGGCATCGTGAACGCGGGGGAGCCTGCGCGGGCGGCCGCGCGCGAGCGCAGGGCCGCGGTGATCGCGGCGGCGCCCGTCACGACGACGGCCTCCACCACGACGGGCTCGCCCGCCACGGGGACCATCCCGGCGCTCGCGCGCTGACGCGAGATCACACCATCCGCAGGAGATCGCAGGATCCGCAGGAGCGGATACCGCTTCCGATCCTGCACATCGAGAGATCCCCTGCGATCCGGTGCCGACTCCTCAGTCGAGCACCCCGCGTCCGTCGCGCAGCTCGAACACGAGCTGGGTCTCGGTGGCCCGCACGACCGGGTGGATCGTGATGTGCTCGAGCACGATGTCGCGCAGCGCGGTGGCGTCGGGGACCGCGACGTGCACGAGGAAGTCGTCGACCCCCGCGACGTGGAACACCTGCAGCACGCGGGGGATGCCGGCGAGAGCGTCGAACAGCGCCGTGACCTTCGGTCCGGTGTGATTCGCCAGTCGCACCTTGATGATCGCCTGCAGCGGCAGGCCCAGGGCGGCGCCGTCGATGCGGATGCGGGTGTCGCGGATCACCCCGCGATCGCGCAGCGCACGCACGCGATGCGCGCAGGTGGACTCCGCGAGCCCCAACCGGCGCGCGAGCGCCTTGTTCGTGACGGTCGCGTCGCGCGTGAGGGCAGCGAGGATCTCGAGGTCGAGCTCATCAAGTTGCGCTTTGGCCAAGTCCGACACCTCCGGGAACCGTGATCTCGTTCAGAATAGCGAGATCATGCCCTGAAAGAGCAGATGCTGTCGAAAACCAACGCGAACACCGCATTCTCGGCAAGGTGGAGGGATGACTGCAGCGCTGCATCCCGACACCCTGGCCGTGCACGGCGGACGATCCGAGCTGAGCGCGCTCGGCGTGCATGCCCTGCCGATCGACCTGTCGACCACGAATCCGCTGCCCGACATCGAACGGGGTGGCGATTCCTACGAGGCGATGGCCACCGGCGGTCGCCCGCCCGCCGACGGCAGCATGGTCTACGCGAGGCTCTGGAACCCCACGGTCGCGCGATTCGAGGAGGCGCTCGCCGAACTCGAGCACACCGAGGCCACCGTCGCGTTCTCGTCCGGCATGGCGGCCATGACGGCCGTGATCCTCGCGCACGGCCCCGCGGCCGGAAAACACCACGTCGTCGCGGTGCGCCCGCTGTACGGCGGCACCGACCACCTGCTCGGCTCAGGCCTGCTCGGCGTCGACACCACCTACTGCGCGCCGCACGAGGTCGCCTCCGCGCTCCGCGCCGACACGGGCCTGATCGTCGTCGAGACGCCCGCGAACCCCACACTCGAGATCGCCGACATCGCGGCGATCGTCGCTCAGGCGGGGGAGGTGCCGGTCGTGGTCGACAACACCTTCGCGACGCCGGTGCTGCAGAACCCCATCGACCTCGGTGCCGCGATGTCGCTGCACAGCGCCACGAAGTACCTCGGCGGTCACGGCGACGTGATCGCGGGTGCGGTGGCGTGCGACGAGCGCACGGCCGAGGCGCTGCGGCGGGGGCGGGCGGTGACCGGAGGGCTCCTGCACCCGCTCGGGGCGTACCTGCTGCACCGCGGCCTCACCACCCTGCCGGTGCGGATGCGCGCGCAGCAGGAGAGTGCGCGGGCCATCGTGCAGTGGCTCATCGACCGCCCCGAGGTCGCCGAGGTGTTCTACCCGGGCCTGGACGGAGACCCCGAGGGCATCCTTCGGCGGCAGATGCGCGGCACGGGCGCGATGATCGCCCTCCGGATGCGGGGCGGCTACGCCGCGGCATCCGCGGTGACGTCGGCGACGACGCTCTTCACGCACGCCGTCTCGCTCGGCGGGGTGGACTCCCTCATCCAGCATCCTGCCGCCCTCACGCATCGGCCGGTGCCGGCGGAGGCGCGGCCGGATGCCGACGTGCTGCGGCTCTCGATCGGCCTCGAGCACGTCGACGACCTCATCGCCGACCTCGCGGAGGGATTCGCGGCGATCGCTCGCGGCGTGCAGGGGGAGGATCAGAGCTTCGGCAGCGCGACGGTCCCCGTGACGAGCCGCTCGGTGGGCATGCGGTCGCGGTTGTAGGTGATGTCGCGGTAGCCGTGGGGCGTGGGGCGGCCGTCCTCGCCGAGGCTCACGAACACGATCTTCTCGATCGTGAGGATGCGCTTGCGCGTGATCATGTTCCGCGCCACAGCCCGCATCGTGAGCGAGGTGACGCCGAAGTGGGTGGCCTGGAGTCCCAGCTCGACGAGGTCGCCCTGCACAGCCGAGGCCTCGAAGGTGATCTCGGAGATGTGCTTGGTCACCGCACGGTAGTTGCCGAGCTGCACGATCGCGTAGATCGCCGCCTCCTCGTCGATCCACTTCAGGAGGCTGCCACCGAACAGTGAGCCGTTCGCGTTGAGGTCCTCGGGGCGCACCCACTTGCGAGTCCGGAAGTTGATGCCGTCCTCCGACCACTGCCATTCGGGTACCTGCTGATGCGTCATGCGGTCGAGGCTACGTCCGCCGTGAGTCGGCGATGTTACGCGCACGAGAAGGATCGCGGCATCCCTCCGGTCCTCATACTGCAGGAGATCGCACGATCTGCAGGAGCGGATGCGGCGACCGATCCTGCGGGTCGAGAGATCTCCTGCGGAACGTGCGACCCCCGCGACGCGCGTGCGGTGCGGGTGCGGAATGAGACGGCTCTGCCCTGGGCGGATCCGCCCCCGGCGGATTCCCGCCCGCATTCCGCGACGGCGGCGGATGCTGGGGCCATGAGCGAAGACAACCCCATTCCGCAGTTCGGGCCCGAGGCCCGGCGCGCGCTGTTCCACGAGCGCGTGCTCGTGCTCGACGGCGCCCTCGACGACGACAACGGCACGCTGCTCATGACGCAGCTGCTGACACTGTCGGCCGAGGACCCGACCACCGACATCTCGCTGTGGATCCACTCGCCGGGCGGCTCGGTGCCCGCCATGCTCGCGATCCGCGACCTCATGACCCTCGTGCCCAACGACGTGTCGACCCTCGCGCTCGGACTCGCATGCAGCGCCGGGCAGTTCCTGCTGTCGGCCGGCGCGCGGGGCAAGCGGAGGGCGCTCCCGCACGCGCGCATCCTCATGCATCAGGGGTCCGCGGGCATCGGGGGCTCCGCGGTCGAGATCGAGACGCAGGCCGACGACCTCCGGCACATGCGCGACACCGTGCTCGGACTCATCGCCCACGACACCGGCCAACCGCGCGAGCGCATCTTCGAGGACTCGCTGCACGACCGCTGGTACACCGCGGTTCAGGCTCAGGAGTACGGATTCATCGACGACATCGTCGACGGGGTCGTCGACCTCATGCCCAAGCGACGGTCGCGGGTCGGACTGGGGGTCGGGTCATGAGCAGCTACACGATCCCGAACGTGATCGCGCAGCATCCGCGCGGGGAGCGGGTCATGGACGTGTACTCGCACCTGCTCGCGGAGCGCGTGATATACCTCGGCACCGGCATCGACGCCGGGGTCGCGAACGCGCTGATCGCACAGCTGCTGCACCTCGACGCCGATGCCCCTGAGTCGCCCGTGCAGCTGTACGTCAACAGCGAGGGCGGCGATCCGGGTGCGGCTCTCGCGATCTACGACACCATGCAGCACGTGCGTCCGGAGATCGCGACGACGTGCGTGGGGCAGGCGATCGGCCCCGCGGCTCTGCTGGTCGCGGCCGGGGCGTCCGGTCAGCGCTCGGCTCTGACGCATGCACGGATCGTGCTGCATCAGCCGGCCGGCCAGTCGCGCGGGGCGATCCCCGACCTGATCCTCGCGGCCGACGAGGTCGTGCGGGTGCGTTCCGACATGGAGTCGATCCTCGCGAGGCACAGCGGGCGCACGGTCGAGGAGCTGCGCGCCGACACCGACCGGGATCGCGTGTTCACGGCATCCGCGGCTCTCGACTACGGACTCGTCGACACGGTGCTGGGGGAGCGGATGCTCTGAGGCCGGCTCAGGCGGCGAGGGCGAACGCGCCGGTCGCCGAGGCGGAGGCGGAGGCGGATGCCGGTGCCGCGGCCGCCCGCAGGTCGTCGGCGACCGCGCTCGTGAGCTCGATCAGCGAGGTGTCGAGCGCGCCGGCGATCGCGGCGATCATCTCGCTCGACGGCTCCTTGAGGCCGCGTTCGACCTCGGAGAGGTACTGCGGCGAGACGCCGGCGCTCGCCGCAGTCTCGCTGAGCGTCTCGTCGCGTTCGTGCCGACGTCGGCGCAGCTGATCGCCGAGGAGGTGGCGCCACAGGGGCTCGGGATCGCTCGGGCGCGTCCGGGGGCTGCGGGGGAACGGGACGAGGTCGGCCATGCCTCACGGTATGACGCAGCGGGCCTCCGCGGCGAGCGTTTCTGCTCTGAGCAGAACGGGCGGCCGACGGGTTCACTTGATCGCCCAGCCTGAGTGAACAGCCGACTGCTACTTTTCGCGGGCCGACAGTGGTCGGCGGGAGACGCGATCAGTCGATCGGCATATGCTCCCCGGCTGTCGTCCCATGTCGGCGGCCGGGGCCGTGCGGGACCACCCCCTCAGCGTCACCTGGTCGCACCCGGTGACGGGTCCTCGTGCGGCGGAGGGGCGGAGAGAACGCTCCGCCCCTCCGTGTTCACTTCTGCCACCCCAGTCGGTGAACACCGGATTGCTACGGTCTTCCGGGTCGACTGGATCCCAGGCGATCACCGGCCGACGGCGTCGCACGAGGATCAACGGCCTCGACGCGAAGGATCGGCGGATCGGTGGCTCGGAAAGGCGGGGGTGAGGCGTCGTCACCTCACCCCCGCCGAGGCCGACGGGCGGATCCAGCAGGGAAGGGGAGAGCATGAACGGCGGAGCATCGCTGTCGACCGAGCGGGTCACCGCGCTGGAGCGCGGTCGTCCGCTGGTCGCCCGCGCCGTCTCGATGATGGCTGCCGGGGTCATGCTGGCCGCCGGCCTGGTGATCGGTTCCGCTCCGACTCCCGCCAGCGCCGCCGCCCCGCTCTCCTGCAACAACACGGTGTACATCGCCAGCTCTGCGGCCAGCAACGTCCGACGGATGAACCTCACCACGGGAGCGATCGACCCCACGCCGGTCTTCACGACGAACAGCGGGGTCGGCTCGGCGATCAACCAGCTCGGCATCGGCGCGGACGGCTCGTACGCGATCGTCGTGGGCACCGCCGGCATCGGCAAGTTCACGCCCGCTGCGAGCGAGGCGGGAACCCTCACCACCTCGCGCAAGGCCGGCCCCATTCCGACCGGAACCGTCGGCGCGATCAACCCCCTCACGGGCCTGCACTACTACGGCGCCTACAGCGGAGCGACGCTGAGCCTGTACGTGCACGATCCCGTCACGGGGGCATCGCCAGCAGGTCCCGTGGTGTCCGTGACGCTCACCAACCCGCCGGGGACCAACGGCGACATCGCGTTCGACAAGCTCGGCCGACTCTTCCTGCTCAACGGCAACCCCACCACCTCCGCGCTCTTCGTCGCGAACGGCGTCGTGCCGACCTCGGGGACCGGAACGGTCCTCACCTCGCAGGAGATCTCCCGGAGCCCGGTCACCGCAGCCCCCAACGGCGTCGCCTTCGGATCCGACGGGTTCCTCTACATCGGCGGCGTCTCGACTCTGCAGAAGGCCAATCCGATCACCGGCGCTCCCGTCGGCGCACCGCGCTCGTTCGGCACGGTCACGAGCAACGACCTGGGCAGCTGCGCGAACCCCTCGTCGGCCGAGGTCATGGCCGAGTTCGACGGACCGCGCGCCCGGCCGACCGACGCGGTGCGCATCATCCTCGAGGGCGGCTCCTACGGCGCGAACGGCACCAGCCCCGACTTCCCGGCGACCAGGCCGACCGACAACGGCGGCGCCGACAGCGATGCGGGCCTGATCATCCCCGGCGAGACCTACACGGCGACCCAGCAGGGCCTCGGCACGACCGATCTCGGAATGTACGACACGACCTGGGTGTGCACGGACGGCGACGGCGCGACCATCTCGAGCGGTACGGGCAACACGGCGACGTTCACGGCTCCGACCGGCACGGACGGCATCAACATCGTCTGCGCCTTCACGAACGTGGTCCGCGGGCCGACCGCCACCCCGGATACGGCGTCCGGCGTGTTCGGCGCCCCCGTCGTACTGGACGGCGCGACCGACGACCAGGCGGGTGGCGCGCCCCTCGCGCCCGAGCTGACCGTCTTCACCTCGCCCGACGCGACCGACGGCGGCCGCCGCCTCGAGACGCCGCAGGGCGTCTGGACCCTGGATGCCGAGGGGCGCGCGACCTTCACCCCCGCGCCGGGCTTCACCGGCGATGCCGTGACCGAGTACCGCGTGGTCGACGCCAACGGATTGGAATCGACCGCCACGCTCACCGCGACGATCCGACCCGGGCCCGCGGCCGCGGCCGACACCGCTGCGACCACGCAGGGCCAGCAGGTGCGGATCCCCGTGCTCGACAACGACGCCGCCGGGCAGAACGCCGACGGGACGGCGGGCACGATCCCGCCGGGATCCGTGGTCTTCCCGACCGCGGGGCAGCCGGCGGGAGCGACCGTTAGCGCCGATGGGCGACGGCTCACGGTGCCCGGCGAGGGCGTGTACACGATCGATCCCGCCACCGGAGCGGTGACCTTCGCTCCCGCCGCGACCTTCACCGGGACGACGACTCCCGTCGCCTACGGCTTCACCGACAGCACCGGCAACGCGGCGACCGCGCAGATCCAGGTGACGGTGGCCGGGCAGCCCCCGGTCGGGGTCGACGACGCCGCGCGCACCGCGCAGGCGACGCCGGTCACAGTGGGCGTGCTCGCGAACGACGAGCCCGGTCCCGGCGGGGCGCTCGACCCGGCATCCGTGGTCTTCACGGACCCGGCCGCCACCGACGGCGGCCGACGGCTCGTCACCGCGCAGGGCGAATGGCTCGTGACCGACGGCGGCGAGGTCGAGTTCCGGCCCGCGCCGGGTTTCGCGGGGACGGCGACGGCGCCGTACAGCGCCACCGACCCGAGCGGCCAGCAGGCGACGGCCACCGTCTCGGTCACCGTGCTCCCGGGGCCGGTGGCCAACACCGACGCCGCCACGACCGACCAGAACGTCGACGTCGTCATCCCGATCCTCGACAACGACGTCCCGGGCGAGGGGCCGAACGGGCCCGGCGAAGGATTCGACCGCGACTCCGTGCGCTTCGTCGTGACGCCCGCGCTTCCCGCCGGCAGCGCGGCGACCGCCGACGGTCGCGTGCTGACGGTGCCCGGCGAGGGCGTGTACACGTTCGACCCGGCCACGGGGCGCGTGACGTTCGACCCCGAGCCGCAGTTCACGGGCGCGGCGACGCCGGTGACCTACTCGGTGACCGACGCGTTCGGCAACCCCGCGTCGTCGACGATCTCCGTGTCCGTCACCGCGGTGGTCCCCGTCGCGACCGGCGATGCCGCGAAGACCCCCGGCGATGTGCCGGTCGTCATCGATGCGCTCGCCAACGACATCCCGGGTGCGCCGGACGCGCCGCTCGTCGCATCGACCATGGTGTTCACCTCGCCGGATGCGACCGACGGCGGGAAGACGCTCGTGGTCGAGGGCGAGGGCACGTACACGATCCGCGACGGCTCGGTGCGCTTCGTGCCCGACGAGGACTTCACCGGTCGGGCGACCCCCGTCGAGTATCGGGTCTCCGACACCAACGGCACGCCGACGACCGCCACGATCGAGGTCATGGTCGGGAGTCGCGCCATCGCCGCGCCCGACTCTGCCGGCGTGCCGCAGAACACCCCCGTGGAGATCGACGTCCTGGGCAACGATCACGCGAGCGACCTGGGCGCGCCCTGCGACCCGGGGCAGACCGATGTTCCGCAGGGATGCGACACGGGGACCATGGTCCCCACCAGCGTGACCTTCCCGACAGAGGGACAGCCGGCGGGCGCCGTCGTCTCCGCCGACGGGCGCACGATCACCATGCCCGGCGAAGGCGTCTACACGGTGAACCCGACGACCGGGGCCGTGACCTTCGTCCCGGAGCCCGCGTTCACGGGCGTGAGCACACCCGTGGTCTACTCGGCCCTCGACAGCCATGGCGCTCCGGTGTCGTCGACCATCATGGTGGTCGTCGACGCGATCACCCCGGTCGCCGCAGACGATCGGGCCGCCACGACCTTCGGCACCCCGGTGACGGTGGATCTGCTCGCCAACGATCGCGCCGGAGCCGATTCGGCGCCGCTGGTCCCCGCGCAGACGACGTTCCCCACGACGGGGCAGCCGGAGGGAGCCACGGTCTCCGCAGACGGGAAGACGCTCACGGTCCCAGGCCAGGGCACGTACGTTCTCGACGCCACCGGTGCAGCCGTCTTCACCCCCGAGGCCGGCTACAGCGGCACCACGACGCCCGTCACCTACCGCGTCGTCGACGCGAACGGCACGACGGCCGACGCCCGGCTGATGGTCACCGTCCGCCCGGGACCGACCGCCGAGCGCGACACGATCACGACGCCGCAGGGCGTCGCCGTCGCCCTGAGCCCGCTCGCCAACGACGTGCCGTCGCGCAACGCCGACGGGTCGGAGGGAGCCTGGAATCCCGCGACCCTCCGGTTCCCCTCCGAGGGGCAGCCGCCGGGTTCCGTGCTCCTTGACGACGGGCGCCGCCTGGTCGTTCCGAACGAGGGCTTCTACGTCGCCGCGGCCGACGGCACGGTCACATTCACGCCGCTCCCCGAGTTCCGGGGCCGCGCGAGCACCGTGAGCTACTCGGCATCCGACGCGGTCGGCAACGCGGTGACCTCGACGATCCGCGTGACCGTCGACCCCGTGACGCCGACCGCCGCCGACGACGATGCGACCACGGCGTTCGCGACCGCCGTGACGATCGACATCATCGGTAACGACACCGCGGGCGACCCGTCCGTTCCGCTCGATCCGACCTCCGCGACCTTCGAGGCCGCCGACCTCCCCGCCGGCGTCACCGCCGAGATCCGCGACGACGGCAAGACCGTCGAGATCGCGGGCGAGGGCGTCTACTCGCTCGGTGCCGACGGCACCGTCCTGTTCACGCCCGCCGCCGGATTCAGCGGTCCGACCACGCCCGTGCGCTACACGATCCGCGACGCGAACGGCACCGCCGGGACCGCGGCCATCGGCGTCACCGTGCGACCTGGACCCATCGGGGTGGCCGACGCCGAACGCACGTCGCGCAACGTCCCCGTCACGGTCGACGTGCTCCGCAACGACACCCCCGGTCAGCGCGCCGACGGCTCGGCTGCGGAGTTCGATCCGGCTTCGGTCGTGTTCCCGCCGGACGGGCAGCCGGACGGCGCCGTGCTCGGGGCCGACGGCAAGACGATCGAGGTCTCCGGCCAAGGGGCGTACGCGATCGACGCCGATGGCCGGGTGACCTTCACCCCGCTGCCGACGTTCACGGGCTCCGCGTCACCCGTGCGGTACGCCGCGACGGATTCCCTGGGCAACGCGGCCGCGTCCACTCTGACCGTCACGGTGGTCGGCGACGACCCGATCGCGCGCGACAACGTCGCCCGGACGTCGTCGGGCGTGCCGGTCGTGATCGACGTGCTCGGCGACGACACCCCGGGAACCGGCGGCGCGGCCCTGGATCCCGCCTCCCTGCGGATCGTGGGTCCGGACGGTGCGCTCGTGCTGACACTCGACGTCCCTGGAGAGGGCGAGTGGCGAGTCGTGTCCGGCAGGATCGTCTTCACGCCGGACCCGGACTTCTCCGGCCGCGCCTCGATCACCTACTCGGTCGCGGACGTCAACGGGACGAGGGTCACCGCCCGCGTGACGGTCACCGTCGCACGGGCGACGGCAGGCGGCTCGCTCCCGGCCACGGGAGGCGAGGTGCCGTGGATCGGAATCGGCGGGGCCGCCGTCCTCCTCGCAGCGGGTGGTCTCCTGATCGTCCGGCCACGGAGGAGGGCGACCGACTGATGAAGACTCCCGGCGTCGGTTCATGCTCGACGCCGGGTCCGCGCACGTTCCCATCCTCCCCGGGCGGCGGCCATCCAGAAGGCCCCCGAAAAGACGTGCGCAGCGGGGACGGGGTCTTGACACCCCGTCCCCGCATCTCTGCGCGGGACGCTCTGCGCGGGACGCTCCGGAACGGCACCCTCGGGAACGGCACCCTCGGAGCTCAGCGGATGCAGACCACAGCTCTCGTGAGCGCCTCAGAGGGCGGCCGTCACCCCGGGGATCAGCTTCGTGAGGATGCTCGCGAGCTGCTCGCGCTCGTCATCGTCGAGCGGGTCGAGGATCAGCTCCCGGATCTGCGCGACGTGCACGGGAGCGGCTGACCTCAGGAGTTCGCGACCCTCGTCCGTGAGCACGGCCGACTGGGTGCGCTTGTCGCCCCCGCAGGTCGTGCGGGCCACCCATCCGCGCTCCTCCAGCACGTCCAGCGCGTGGCTCAGGCGTGAGCGGCTCAGACCGGCGATCCGGGCGAGATCCGTCATGGTCGGCGCGAAGTCGTCCTGCCCCGCGAGCGATACGAGGATCGCGTAATACGCGTGTTTCAGCCCCGTCTCGGCCTTGAGCGTGCGATCGAGCACCTGGGGCAGCAGCTGCACGAAGCGGATCGTCGGCAGCCAGACAGCCATCTCCTCGGGGGTCAGCTGCCGCTCCGACATCACGCCGCCGACAGGTCGATCGTGTGCGCCGTGTGGTCGCGCTTCGCCTCGAGGTACCGGTGGTTGGCAGCCGAGACGTGCACACCCGTTCGTACCTGCTCGGCGACGGCCACGCCGAGCGCCTCGAGCTGCCTGGCCTTGTCGGGGTTGTTGCTCAGGAGGCGGATGCGGTCGGCGCCGACGGCGCGCAGCATCTGCGCCGCCACGGTGTAGTCGCGCTCGTCCTCGCCGCGACCGAGCGCCACGTTCGCCTCGTACGTGTCGAGACCGGAGTCCTGCAGCGCGTACGCATCGAGCTTGGCGTAGAGGCCGATGCCCCGGCCCTCCTGGCGCAGGTAGAGGAGGAAGCCGCCCTCGTCGGCGATCCGCTCCACGGCCTCGCGCAGCTGCGGACCGCAATCGCACCGTTCCGAACCGAACACGTCGCCGGTCAGGCATTCGCTGTGCGGGCGCACGAGCGGGGCGGGGCCGCCGTCGACTGCGCGGTCGAGCGCGGCACGCCAGTCGCCGAGGCCGAGCAGCAGATGCTCGCGTCCGTCGACGAGCCCGTCGAACGTCACGACGTCCGCTGTGGTCGAGTAGCCGTCGGCGAACCGCAGGGGAACGCGCACCCGGGTCCGCTCGGTGGCCACCGGCACGACCGTTGAAGTTTCAATCATGTGGGGTGAAACGCCGCGCCCCGGGTTCTATTCCCGGTTCGACACGACCGGCGTGGCCGGATCCCGTCGCCGATTCGTGCGCCGTCGACGCACGAGCTTGAGCTCGCTCGCGAGGATGCCGAGCACGACGAGCGCCCCGCCGATCAGCGCCGTCGCGGGGAGGCGCTCGCCGGCCGCCCGGCCGATCACCGCGGCCCAGACGGGTTCGCCCGCATAGATGACCGTCGCTCGCGTGGGCGACACCGACTTCTGCGCCCAGTTCATCGTGAGCTGGATCAGACAGCTCGAGACCCCGAGCCCGACCGCGCAGGCCACCCACACCCAGGAGAACTCCGGGAAGCCCTCGCCGACGACCGGCATCGTGAGCAGCCCGAGCACGCCGGCCGTCAGCAGCTGCACGATCGTGATGCGGCCGAGGTCGATCCTCCCCGCGAACACGCTGATGAGGATGATCTCCGCCGCGATCGGGAGCGTGCTGAGCATCGTGACGATCTCGCCCGTGCCGAGCGTGAGCGCGAAGGCGTCGGGTCCTGCGATGAGCAGCAGACCGAGGAACGCGAGTCCGGCGCCGACGAAGGCCATGGCGGGTGGGCGGCGGCGGAACACGGCCCACTGCGCCAGCGGGACGAGCGGCACGTACATCGCCGTGATGAACGCCGATGTGCTCGAATCGATGGTCTGCAGCCCGACCGTCTGAAGCCCATAGCCGAGGTGGATCATGACCCCGATCGAGACGCCCGCGCCGATGTCGCGCCAGCGGATGCCGCGCAGAGCCTTGCGGAAGATGACGACGCTGATGGCACCGGCGATGAGGAAGCGGAGGCCCACGAAGAACCACGGACCGGAGTGCTGCATGGCCCAGTGCACGAGCAGGAACGTGCTGCCCCACGCGGCCGTGATGGCGATGAGGGCGGTCTCCTGTGGTTGCAGGCGCATCCAGCGGAATCGAGTGGGCATGCTGTCCCTTCTCGACGCGGCCGGATAGAGCCTATCGCCGGGTGGAGCGGCGGCCGTGACGGCGTGTGGCATCACGGACCCGGCACTTCACGGGAGCGGATAGCCTCGCAGCATGAGCAACTTCGTGACCGTCGCCGAGCTGAGTGAACTGCTGTCGACCGGAGCTCCCGTCCGCGTGATCGACGTGCGCTGGCGGCTCGACCGCCCTGACGGCCGCCCCGACTACCTCGCAGGTCACGTGCCGGGTGCCGTGTTCGTGCCTCTCGACACGGAGCTCTCGACCCACGGCGAGCCGTCCGAGGGGCGGCATCCGCTCCCGACGACAGCCGAGCTGCAGGCGTCCGCACGACGCTGGGGGCTCCGTCAGGGGGATTCCGTGGTGGCCTACGACGATGCGAAGGGCGCGGCCGCCGCGCGCGCCTGGTGGCTGCTCCGGCAGGCGGGCGTCGACGTGCGGGTGCTCGAAGGCGGCATCCGCGCCTGGCGGGATGCGGGCCTCGAGGTCGCGACCGACGACGTGACGCCGGTGGAGGGCGATGTCGTGCTCGACGGGATCGGCGCGGACGCGCTGACGATCGACGAGGCGGCCGCGTTCCCGGCATCCGGTGTGCTGCTCGACGTCCGTGCGCCCGAGCGCTACCGCGGTGAGGTCGAACCGCTCGACCCGCAGGCCGGTCACATCCCTGGCGCTGTCAACCTCCCCACGGTGCTGCACTTCGATTCCGCGGGCCGGATCCTCGACCACGACACCGTGCGCGCCACCTTCGCGCAGGCGGGCGTGACCGAGGGCGCGGCGGTCGCCGCGTACTGCGGATCCGGCGTGACCGCAGCGCACACCGCGCTCGTGCTCGACGAGATCGGGATCGCCGCGAAGGTGTTCCCCGGCTCGTGGAGCCAGTGGTCGAACACTCCCGGGCGTCCGGTGGCCGTCGGCGACCAGCCCTGAGCGTCGGGAGCGGGCGGATGCCGGACGCTCAGCGTCCGTCCGCGTAGCTCCAGGCGATGCCGAGGGCTCCGGGGCCGAACGCGCGCCGCACCTGATGCACCGAGGTGCGGCCGCCAAGGTCGAGGGGCGAGGACACGACGCCGGCCGGGGTGTCGACGCGCTCCTCGACCGTGTCGGGCACGGCATCCGGATGGAACCGCGTCCACACCAGCAGCTCGCGGCACTTCATGGCGACGGCGTGACCGGAGTCGCGCTGCGGCGGGTAGCCGGGCGGCAGCTCGACCGACCACTCGACGATCGTGGTGTCGGGGGCGGCGAGCGGGGACTCTAGTTCGAAGAGGACGCCGTGCACCTCGCCGCTCGGATGCGAGTAGCGCTGCGCGATGCGTCCGCCGGAGATCGCGTTGATGAGCGGCGCGGGCGTGCTCTCGCCCGGAGTCAGTTGAAGGAACGGGATCGCGGTGACCGTGCCCACCGTGGACTGGACGATGCTGCGCGTCTCGGAGCGCGCCACGTTGCCGTGCTCGTCGACGTCGGTGATGGAGTGGGTCGTGAGCTCCCGCGACGTGTCGGGGTACTCGGCGCCCATGGCGGTGAAGGCATCCATCACGGCGCGCTCGACCTCGAGCTCGTCGAGCGGGAACCTGTTCGGTCCGACGGGGCCGGTGCGGTTGGTCGCTCCCAGCAGTCCGGTGAGAGCGCCGGCGCGCAGGTCCAGGATGACCTCGATGTCGGCGAGAGCCGCCAGGGACTGCACGCCCTCGGGGCGGCGGCGGCCGGAACGCCAGTAGCTCAGCGTCGTCATGGACACGCCGTTGCCCCGCGCGCGCAGCATCTCGTGCAGGCGCGCGAGCGACAGATCCCGGGCGTTTATCGCGTCGCGGAAGGCAGCTGGAAAGAGGTCTGATGCCGTCCTACGACTTTTTTCCAAACTCATCACACGTCCCCCTCCGGTATGTGAAGAACCGGCCCCTAAAGTGAGCATACGACCACACCGGCATCGCGTAGGGGACGGGATGCTATTTCTGGGGTCGACAGAGTTGTGAGAGGCAAGCAGGGTGCCCGACCTTGTGCTCGAGCAGCTCGACGCAGTGTCGCCCCCGTCGCTGCGTGTTCTCGTGGGGCCTGACGATCGATCTGGGGAGATCCGTCAGGCCTCACGGACATGTTCCGAGGGCATCGCTCCTGCGTCCGAGCATCGCGCGCCCCCGCGTAGACTGGGGTGAAACCCCGGAGGACTCTGGATCGTCATGTCTGCCCCTGCCCGCGCGTTCACCGCGCGACACGTCCAACTGATGCGCGCGCTCTTCGCCGCCGCCGCAGCCGTGATGATCACCTTCTCACCGGACCACTCGGCCGCCGTCGGTCTGTCGGTGTTCAGCGGGTTCGTGCTGGCGACGTCGCTCGTCCTCCTCCTCGCCGTCTGGCTCGTGTTCCCGGCCGGTGAGCGCTGGTCGTGGCTCGTGCTCGCGCTCCTCGGCATCGCGGCCGGCATGGCCGCGGGCATCCCCGCCTGGCGCACCGAGGACCTCTTCTTCATCGTCGTGATCGCGTGGGCGCTGGCGACCGGCCTCGTCGAGCTCATCGTCGGACTCCGTGCGCGCCGCGCCGGCGATCCCGCCGCCCGCGACGCCATCACGGTCGGCGCCTTCGGTCTGCTGCTCGCCGTGCTGCTGATCGCGATCCCCGCCGGCTTCGTGCAGCCGTACGCCATCAAGGGTGCCGGCGAGTTCGAGCTCACCGGCATCATCCTCGGCGTCGGCATGTTCGGCGGCTACGCGGCCATCATCGCGGTGTTCCTCGGGATCGCCGGCCTCACCCCGAAGCGCGCGGACGCCGCGGCCACCGCGGCCGCCGCATCTGAGGCCGCACCCGTCGAGCAAGGAGGCGACCGATGAGCGACGAGAAGCCCACGCGGCGCGACATCCTGCGCCCCCTGCACCTGCTCGGCATCGCACTGGGATGCGGCGTGTTCGCCGCGATCGTGACCCTGGTGTCGACCGGTGCCTTCACCTCCCGCGTGAACGACGCGATCGCGAGGGGCACCTACGACGGGCTCACGCCGATCGCGCTGGGCCTGGTGGTGGGCGGCGGCGCGTTCATCGTGACACTGCTGATCCTCGCGATGCTGATCCTCGTGGTCGACCCGGCCGACGTCACCAAGACCGTCGATCGTCCGGTCCTCTATGACCCGGAGACGCCCGACGATGCCGACCCCGAGGCGCCGAGCAGCTCTGCCACGCCTTGATCCCCTCGGGTTCCGCGGAATAGTCGCGGCGCCGTCCGGCTTGTCTTCAGGGTGACAGCATCCATCGATCGCGCTTCCGTCGGCCTCCGTTCGGAACGCGGACCGGTGCTCGGAGCTCTCATGCTCTCGACCGGGCTGATCGCGATCGATGCGACGATCCTCGCGACCGCGGTGCCGAGCATCGTGCGCGACCTCGGCAGCTATCAGCAGTTCCCGTGGCTGTTCTCGGTGTACCTGCTGGCGCAGGCCGTGAGCGTGCCGATCTACTCGCGCTTCGCCGATACGGTCGGACGCAAGCCCATCATCCTCCTCGGCATCGGTCTGTTCCTGCTCGGCTCCCTGCTGTCGGGATTCGCGTGGAGCATGACGGCACTCATCGTCTTCCGGGTCGTTCAAGGACTCGGCGCGGGCGCCGTCGCCCCCATGTCGATGACGATCGTCGGCGACATCTACACGGTCGCCGAACGCGCCAAGGTGCAGGGCTACATCGCCTCGGTCTGGGCGATCTCGTC
Organism: Microbacterium sp. GCS4; assembly: GCF_001262495.1. Lineage (GTDB taxonomy): Bacteria > Actinomycetota > Actinomycetes > Actinomycetales > Microbacteriaceae > Microbacterium. Next base: position 172,479 of record NZ_LGYE01000006.1, on the reverse strand, counting down.
GGTCGTCGGCCCCGCGCTCGGCGGAGTGTTCGCGCAGCTGGACGCCTGGCGGTGGATCTTCTGGGTCAACATCCCGCTCTGCCTGATCGCGGCGTGGATGCTGCTGCGCAGATATCACGAGAAGCTCGAGCCGCAGCGGCACCGCGTCGACTACCTCGGAGCCGTGCTGCTCACGATCGGCCTCACGGGGCTCATCCTCGGGATGCTGGAGGGCGGCAACGCCTGGGAGTGGCTCTCGGCGCCCAGCATCGTCTGCTTCGGGCTCGGCGCCGCCGCGCTGGCGGGGTTCGCGGTCGTGGAGCGCCGGGCCGCGGAGCCCATCGTCGATCTGCGCCTGGTCGCGCGCCCGCTGATCCTCACCACCACGATCGTGTCGTTGGGGATCGGGGCACTGCTCACCGGCGTCACGAGCTTCGCCCCCGCGTACCTCGAGGGGTCGATCGGGATCGCGCCGCTGCTGTCGGGCCTGGCGGTCGCGGCGCTCACACTCGGCTGGCCGCTCGCCGCCGCGAACGCCGGGCGCCTCTACCTGCGCATCGGCTTCCGACGCACCGCGCTCACCGGCCTCGCGATCGCGACCGTCGCGGCGATCGCACTCGCGGCCGTGTCTCCGTGGCCGAACCCGGTCGTGATCGCCGCCGTCGCGTTCGTGCTCGGCTTCGGACTCGGGTGGAGCGCCGCACCGACGCTGATCGCCGCTCAGGCCGCGGTCGGATGGGGTGAACGTGGGGCCGCCACCGGGATGAACGCCTTCGCGCGATCGGCCGGCAGCGCCCTCGGCGTCGCGGTCTTCGGGGCGATCTCGAACGCCGTGATCGCCCGAGGCGCGGGACCGCAGGACCCCGCGACCATCGTCGACGCCTCGTTCTGGGTGTTCGTCGCCGCCGCGATCGTCGCTCTGCTCACGCTGCTCGCGGCGGTCTTCATGCCCCGCGACGACGCCGTTGCGCGCTCCGGCGAGGCCGGGGACTGACCGCTACTTCGCGAGCTGCTCGGCGATGCCCGTGTAGGTGGCGGGGGTGAGGGCGAGGAGACGCTGCTTGGCGGCATCCCCGATCTCGAGGCCCTCGACGAACGCGGCGAGATCCGCGGCGCCCACCCGGTGTCCGCGCGTCAGCTCCTTGAGCAGCGCGTACGGGTCCTGGATGGTGGAGCGGCCGGCGGTGACCTCGGCGCGGATGACGGTCTGGATGGCCTCGGCGAGCACCTCCCAGTTCACGTCGAGGTCGGCGAGCAGCACGTCCCGACGCAGCGAGATCGCGTTCAGTCCGCGGCGCAGGTTGTCGAGCGCGAGCAGCGAGTGCCCGAACGCGACGCCGATGTTGCGCTGCGTGGTCGAATCGGTGAGGTCGCGCTGCAGGCGGCTCGTGACCAGTGTCTGGCCGAGCGAGGCGAGCAGGGCACCTGAGATCTCGAGGTTCGCTTCGGCGTTCTCGAAGCGGATCGGGTTGATCTTGTGCGGCATGGTCGACGATCCCGTCGCGCCGGCGACGGGGATCTGCGCGAAGTAGCCGAGCGAGATGTACGTCCAGATGTCGGTCGCGAGGTTGTGCAGGATGCCGCCGGCGTGACGCACCCGGTCGTACAGCTCGACCTGCCAGTCGTGCGACTCGATCTGCGTCGTGAGGAGGTTGAACCCCAGTCCCAGGCCCTCGATGTACTCGCGCGCGATGGTCGGCCAATCGGCGTCCGGATCGGCCGAGAGGTGGGCCGACCACGTGCCGGTCGCGCCCGAGAACTTCGCGAGGTAGTCGTTCGCCGCGATCTGGGCGCGCACGCGCTCGAGGCGCCACGCGAACACCGCGAGCTCCTTGCCCATGGTCGACGGCGTCGCGGGCTGTCCGTGCGTGCGCGACAGCATGGCGGCGTCGGCGTGCTCGGAGGCGAGCTCACGGAGCTTCGCGATCACGGTGTCGAGCGCGGGAAGCCAGACCTCCTCGACCGCGCGCTTGACGGTGAGAGCGTAGGAGGCGGAGTTGATGTCCTCGCTCGTGCAGGCGAAGTGCGTGAGCTCCGCGATGCGGTCCAGGCCCAGCGTGCTGAGCCGGTCGCGGACGAGGTACTCGATGGCCTTCACGTCGTGCTGCGTGACGGCTTCCTTCTCGGCGAGCCAGTCGATCTCGTCCTGCCCGAAGTCGCGGTAGAGGGCGCGGAGGCGCTCCTTGTCGGCATCCGTGAGCGGCGTGGTCTCGAACAGCGACCGGTCGGTCAGGGCGATCAGCCACTCGACCTCGACCTCGACCCGTGCCCGGTTGAGTCCGGCCTCGGAGAGGAAGTCGGCGAGCCCGGTGACGGCGCTGCGGTAGCGGCCGTCGAGAGGGCTCAGGGGCTGCGGCGGGAGCGAGGGCGTGAAAGTCAGGGGAGTCCTCCTGATCGGGCCCCGATCCCTCGGGGCGAGCGGGGCTGGCGAAGAGCCGGCTCGAGCTGGCGGAACAGCCCGCGGGTCGCCGCTTCAATCATACCGAGCACCGAATCGAACATCTCGGGCCCGGCGTAGTAGGGGTCGGGCACGTCCTGCGTGGGCGCGCCGGGGTCGAAGGCGAGCAGCAGCGCCACCTTGCCCTCCTCGTCCTCGTCGCGTGCCCACTCGCGCAGGTTGCGCTCGTGCGTGCGGTCGAGGGCGACCACGAGGTCGTTGTCCGCGAAGGAGGCGAACGTGAACTGCTTGGCGCGGTGCTGGGATCCGTCGTAGCCGCGGCGGGAGAGGGCGTCGAGCGTGCGGTGGTCGGCGCGCTCGCCGAGGTGCCAGTCGCCGGTGCCGGCGCTGCGCGAGACGATGCGCGCGCCGAGTCCCTGCCGCTCGGCGAGATCGCGGAAGACGACCTCCGCCATCGGAGAGCGGCAGATGTTCCCCGTGCACACGAAGATCACGCGGAAAGGATCCGGGGATGTCACCTGACCATTCTGCCGGTCGACGGCTGTTCGCGCGATGCCGGGTCGTCCTCCTCTGCACAGTCGCGGTGATCCGTGAGGCATCCACGGCTGCTGGAGGACCCTGCCCCGCGGCCCGCGCGGACACGAGTCGATCGAGGATGCTGGGCGCATGCTGCTCCTCGCTCCGACCGATCCCGCTGCCGCCCCGCCCGACTGGGCCGTGCTCCATGCTCTGTCCCTCATCCGCGCGGCCGGCGCGGCGCTCCAGGACGCCATCCCGCCACTCGTCACGCTCCGGGGCGACACCGAGTGGCGATCGGACGGGGTCCAGGCCCTGCAGGATGCGCTTCACGACCTGCTGGCGAGCACTCGGCTCGCGAGGGCGGACGTGACGGACCACGAGCGGGCGCTGGAGAGGATCGAGGTATGAGCGGGCTGAGCATCGACCACGGCGGAGCCATCTCGGTCGACCCCGACGATCTTCGACGGACCGCGAGGAGGCTGGATGCCGTCGCCGAGGCGTACCGCGACGCGCGGCGACTGCTCGCACGCGCCTACGAGTTCGTGGTGGACACCCCGGGGCTGAGCGCCCGGATGGATCTCGTGGGGTTCCACGTGGTCGGGGAACGGGTGGAGGAGCTCCGTGACGAGTGCGAGGACACGATCGAGAGCACGCTGCTCATGGCCGACGTGTACGAATACGTCGAGCTGCGGGTGCAATGGCTCATGGATGAGCGCAGCGCGGCCGGGAGGGAGGCGCGGGAGGGCATGCGACGTCTCGAGGATGCCGATGCGCGGATTCCGGGGATGGCGGCGGACCTGCTCGATCAGTGGCGGGTCGAGCGATTCGAAGGGCTGATCACGCAGATGCCGTGGGGCGGCTTTCTCGGGCCCGTGTTCCTGCCGCTCGCCTTCATCGGGGGCGGGACATCGCTCGGCGTCGTACCCCGCGGGGCGAAGTTGCACGGCAAAGCTGAGCCGGTGTCGGTCGCTCCGGTGAAGGCGTCGACCCCGGCGGGCGCTCCGGCCGGTCTCGAGGGGGCGGTGCTGCGCATCCCCGAGAAGCGCGGAGCGCAGGTCGCCGTGGAGAAGTACTCCTTCGCCGGCGGAACCTCCACATACGTCGTGTACATCAAGGGCACGCAGACCTTCGCGCCGGGCGACTGGGGCGGACGCGACCCCTGGGACATGAAGTCGAACTCCGAGCTCTACAGCGGACGGAGATCGGCGTCGTACGACGCGACGATCGCCGCGCTCGAGGCGGCCGGTGCGCGGCCCGGCGACCAGGTCGCGGTCGTGGCGCACTCACAGGGCGGTGCGGTCGCGACCTACGTCGCGATGCAGAGCGAGTACGACGTGCCCGTGGTCATCACGGCGGGCAGCCCCATCGACCCGACGCTCCGCGACGATCAGACCCTGGTGACGCTGGGGCACACCGACGACGGGGTGCGGGCGCTGTCGGGCGGGGGGTCGCCCGGTGGCACCGGGACCGCAGACAGCATCACGATCACGCGGGAGCAGGATCCGGGCTTCACCACGAACGATGTCGGGATTCCGCACCACCTCGCGTCGTACGGCGAGCTGGCGGCGCAGGCCGATGCGTCAGGGGACCCGCGGATCGAGGAGCTCGACGCGTTCTGGCAGCGCCTCGACGAGGCGGAGGTCATCGAACGCACCGAGTTCCGAGCGGAGCGCGTCGCGAAGGAGGACTAGTGCGTGCGGGTCGCCGGACGCGTGGGCCGACTCAGTCGCGGCGCGAGCGCTTGCTCTGCGGGCGCAGGATGAAGCCGAAGAGGCCGTTGATGATCGAGATGATCAGCGCGGCGACGACACCCCACCAGAAGTGTCCGACCGAGAGGCCCCAGCCGAAGCCGCTCGTGATCCAGGCCGTCAGCCACAGCAGGAAGCCGTTGATGACGAAGCCGATCAGACCGAAGGTGATGATGTACAGCGGGAACGCGACGATCTTCACGATCGTGCCGATGATCGTGTTCACGAGCGCGAAGATCGCGGCCACCGCGAGCAGCGTCAGCACGAGCTGCAGGGTCTCGCCCGGCGGGAACGCCGTGATCGTGACCTGCAGGACGGGGATCAGCGTGACGACCCAGAGGGCGAACGCGTTGACGACGACACGGATGATGAAGCGCATGATCAGGCCAGTCTCCCACGCGGGTGCGCGGAAGTCAGGAGGTCGTCCTCGGACAGGTCGCTGTTCAGCGGATGTGCGCTGCGATCGTCTCCGCGATCCGGTCGAGATCGATCCGACTCTGGGCGACGTCGAGGACGAAGTCGAATGCCTCGTCGTTCGTGAAGGTCAGCTCGAAGCCGTTCATCCGGATGAAGATGAACGTCAGGATGAGCGAGATCCTCTTGTTTCCGTCGAACAAGGAATCATTCTGTGCGAGCGAGCTGATGAGCGCAGCGGCCTTGCCTTCGAACGTCGGATACGCATCGACCCCGAACATGCCCGCTGACGGTCGCGCCAAGGCAGAGAAGAGCAGGCCCTCGTCACGCACGTGCAGACCCAGCTTCGCGATGACCGCGAGCGCCTGCTCTGGCTCGATGTACTCCGTCACCGCTCAGGCGTCTTCGAGTCGCTGGATCGTGTCGGCGTACCGCTCCGCGATCTCGTCGGCGAAGGACAGCACTCTCTCCGTCTTCGACTCGCTCTGTGCGAAACGTGCGGCAGCCTCGATGATCACGGCATGCTTCGATGTGTGTCGGGCGCGCGCGATCTCCTCGAGCTGCGCGTCGAGTTCCTCTGGAAGTCGCAGATTCATGGCCATACCAGAATGGTACTACCGGGCACGCGCCTTCCACCAGCATCCTGGCTGCCGGAGCCCGGCGGATCCTAGAGTGGTCCTGTGACCGACCCGATCCTCCCGCGCATCCGTCCTGCCATCGCTTCGCTCCCGCCCTACCGTCAGGGCAAGCAAGCAGGACCCGAGGCGTTCAAGCTGTCGAGCAACGAGAACCCGTTCGAACCGCTGCCGTCGGTCGTCGAGGCCCTGCAGCACACGACGCCGATCAACCGGTACCCGGACGCGACGGCCGGACGTCTGCGCGCCCGGTTGGGCGAGCGCTACGGGGTGTCGCCCGACGAGGTCCACGTCGCCGCGGGCAGCGTGTCGATCCTCCACCAGCTGATCCTCGCGACCGCGTCCGTCGGCGACGAGGTCGTGTACGCCTGGCGTTCGTTCGAGGCCTACCCGAGCCTCCCGCTCGTCGCCGGCGCCACCGGCGTGCAGGTCCCCCTCACGGCCGAGTCCCGTCACGACCTCCCCGCGATGGCGGATGCCGTGACCGAGCGCACCCGGGCCGTCATCCTCTGCACGCCCAACAACCCCACGGGTCCGATCATCACCTCCGCCGAGTTCGCGGAGTTCATCGCACGGGTCCCCTCCGACGTGCTCGTGATCCTCGACGAGGCCTACGCCGAGTTCGTCACCGCCCCCGACGCGATCGACGGTCTCGCCGAGCGCGTGTTCGAGACGCACCCGAACGTGGTCGTGCTCCGCACGTTCTCGAAGGCCTACGGCCTCGCCGGACTGCGCGTGGGCTATGCGATCGGCAACGAGAAGGTCCTCGACGCGGCGCGCACCACCGGCATCCCGCTGTCGGTCACCTCGGCCGCCGAGAACGCCGCGATCGCCAGTCTCGACGCCGAAGCCGAGCTTCTCGAACGCGTCTCGGTCATCGTCGAGCGCCGCACCCGCCTGGTCGAGGGACTGCGCGCCCAGGGGTGGGACGTTCCTGACTCGCAGGCCAACTTCGTCTGGCTGCCGACCGGCGCGCAGACCGAGGTCGCCGCATCAGTGTTCGTCGAGAACGACCTCGTCGTGCGGCCGTTCCCCGGCGACGGCATCCGCATCTCCGTGGGTGAGGAGCAGTCGGTCGATCGCGTGCTGCAGGTCGCGGCGACGCTGCGCTGACCGCCTGACGCGCTGCGGCGATCGCCGCTGACCGGCCTTTTCTTCGGATTCCCGGCAGATGCGAGGACGTCCTAGGTATACGTGACCTGGCATGCGGGCGCCGGTAGCGTGGAGCGCGTGAGTACCTCCGAGACCCCCCTCGTTCGTGTTCTGGACGCCGACGGCCGCTTCGCGCCGAGCGCGGCCGCCGAGCAGTACCTGCCCCTGATCGAGGCGATCAGCGATGCGGAGCTCGAGCAGTTCTACCGCGACATGGTCAGCATCCGCGCGATCGACGTCCAGGCCACCAACCTCCAGCGGCAGGGGCAGCTGGCCCTCTGGCCGCCGAGCCGCGGTCAGGAGGCCGCGCAGGTCGGCTCCGCCCGGGCCGCCCGCGCGCAGGACACGATCTTCCCCTCCTACCGAGAGCATGTGGTCACCCGCATCCGCGGCGTCGACCCGCTCGACATCATCAAGCTGATGCGGGGCGTCTCGCACGGCGGCTGGGACCCGACCGACCCGAAGAACGGCAACACCCGCCTGTACACGCTCGTGCTCGGATCTCAGACCCTGCACGCCGCCGGTTACGCGATGGGACTGAACTTCGACGGGCGCAGCGGCACCGGCGACCCCGAGCGCGACGAGGCCGTGATCGTCTACTACGGCGACGGCGCCTCCAGCCAGGGCGACGTGCACGAGGCCATGGTCTTCGCCGCGAGCTACCAGGCGCCCACCGTGTTCTTCCTGCAGAACAACCACTGGGCGATCTCCGTGCCGGTCGAGACCCAGTCGCGCGTCCCGCTCGTCGAGCGCAGCGCCGGCTACGGCATCCCCAGCGTCCGCGTCGACGGCAACGACGTGCTCGCGAGCTACGCGGTCTCCCGCGTCGCCCTCGACGAAGCGCGCAGCGGACTCGGCCCGCGCGCGATCGAAGCCGTGACCTACCGGCTCGGCGCGCACACCACGAGCGACGACCCCACGAAGTACCGCGGCTCCGACGAAGAGGAGTCCTGGGCGCTGCGCGACCCGATCGTGCGGCTGCGGGCGTTCCTCGAGAACCGCGGTGCGTCGGGACAGTTCTTCGCGGATGCGGATGCCGAGGCGGCGGACGCCGCCGAAGACCTGCGCGCGCGCACGGTCGAGCTCGGCCCGCCCAGCCCCGACAAGATGTTCGACTTCGTCTACAGCGACCCGCATCCGCTGATCGACGAGCAGAAGGCATGGCGCGCCCGCTACGAGGCGTCGTTCGAGGCCTCCAGCGAAGCGGCCGGACACAGCGCAGGGAGGAACTGATGACTCTCGAGACGATGCCGTTCAGCAAGGCCCTCAACGCCGGGCTCCGCAAGGCCATGGAGGACGACGAGAAGGTCCTGCTCATGGGCGAGGACATCGGCAAGCTCGGCGGCGTGTTCCGCGTGACCGAGCACCTGCAGCGCGACTTCGGCGAGAAGCGCGTTCTCGACACCCCGCTCGCGGAGTCCGGGATCGTGGGCACGGCGATCGGTCTGGCGATGGCCGGATTCCGCCCGGTGATCGAGATCCAGTTCGACGGCTTCGTGTTCCCCGCGTTCGACCAGATCACCACGCAGCTCGCGAAGCTCACGAACCGTCACGAGGGCGCGCTGAGCCTTCCGATCGTGATCCGCATCCCGTACGGCGGGCACATCGGCGCGGTCGAGCACCACCAGGAGAGCCCCGAGGCGTACTTCGCGCACACTCCGGGTCTGCGCGTGGTCTCGCCGTCGACGCCGAACGACGCGTACTGGATGATCCAGGAGGCCATCGCCTCGAACGACCCCGTGATCTTCATGGAGCCGAAGAGCCGCTACTGGCCCAAGGGCGAGGTCGAGCTCGAGGCCTCGGCGTTGCCGCTGCACGCCTCGCGGGTCGTGCGCACCGGATCCGATGTGACCCTCGTCGGGCACGGTGCCATGGTCACAACGCTGCTGCAGGCGGCGGCGCTCGCCGAGGCCGAGGGCACCAGCTGCGAAGTCGTCGATGTGCGCTCGCTGTCGCCTATCGACTACGAGCCGATCCTGAACTCGGTGCGCAAGACCGGACGCATGGTCTACGCGCAGGAGGCGCAGGGGCACACGAGCATCGGCAGCGAGGTGGCGGCGACCGTCATGGAGCGCGCCTTCTACGCTCTCGAGGCGCCGGTGCTGCGCGTCTCGGGGTACGACACCCCGTTCCCGCCCGCGAAGCTCGAGGGCACCTACCTCCCGGATGCCGACCGCATCCTCGAGGCCGTCGACCGTTCCCTGGCCTACTGATGGCCGCCGGGATCGCCTTCCCCCGGTCATTGAGCGAGGAGCGCAGCGACGAGACGAAATGCCTCCACGTTTCGTCTCGCTCTTGTCGCTCAATGACCGCGAATGAGTAAGGATCAATCATGAGCACGCAGAACTTCACCCTCCCCGACGTGGGCGAGGGCCTGACCGAGGCCGAGATCGTGGCCTGGAAGGTCGCCCCGGGCGACACCGTCGCGATCAACGACGTCATCTGCGAGATCGAGACGGCCAAGTCGCTCGTCGAGCTGCCCTCTCCGCACGCGGGGGTGGTCGGCGAGCTGCTCGTCGCCGAGGGCGCGACGGTCGAGGTCGGCTCGCCGATCATCACCTTCGTGACCGATGCTCGTGACGATGCCGGTCCGGGAGTGATCGCGACCGCCGAGGCACCGGCGCCTGAGGAGGGCGGCGGCTCGGTGCTCGTCGGCTACGGCAGCGGCGGCGGGGCGACCTCGCGCCGCAAGCGTCCGGCCGAGCGGCCCGTGCGCTCCTCGGTCGGCGTGATCGCGAAGCCGCCGATCCGCAAGCTCGCCCGCGACCTCGGCGTCGACCTCACGGCCGTCACGCCGAGCGGCGCCGACGGCGAGGTCACGCGTGACGACGTCATGAAGCACGCCGAGCAGGCGAGCGTGTTCCGCAACATCCAGACGCCCGAGTGGGGCGATGTGCGCGAGGAGACCGTGCCCGCGCCGCAGTCCGCGCCGGCCGGGCTCGCCCGCGGCCTGGCACCGTCCCCGACATCCGGCGCCCCGGCATCCGACGACCGCACCGAGTCGATCCCGGTCAAGGGCGTGCGCAAGGCGACGTCCTCGGCGATGGTGCAGAGCGCGTACTCGGCCCCGCACGTCACGGTGTGGAAGGACGTCGACGCGACCCGCACGATGGAGCTCGTCAAGCGGCTCAAGGCCTCGCCCGACTACGCCGACATCCGCGTCTCGCCGCTGCTCATCGTGGCGCGCGCTGTGATCTGGGCTGCTCGCCGCACGCCGATGGTCAACGCCGCCTGGATCGAGACCGAGAACGGCGCCGAGATCGCGGTGCGCCACTATGTGAACCTCGGAATCGCCGCGGCGACCCCGCGCGGTCTGCTCGTGCCGAACATCAAGGATGCGCAGGACCTCAGCATGAGGGACCTCGCCCGCGCCCTGAACCGCCTGACCCTGACGGCGCGCGACGGCAAGACCTCGCCGGCCGACCAGCAGCACGGCACCATCACCATCACCAACATCGGCGTGTTCGGGATGGATGCCGGGACGCCGATCATCAACCCGGGTGAGGCCGGGATCGTGGCCATGGGGACGATCAGTCAGAAGCCGTGGGTCGTCGACGGCGAGGTGCGCCCGCGCTGGGTGACCACGGTCGCCGGCTCGTTCGACCATCGTGTCGTCGACGGCGACGGGATGAGCCGCTTCATCGCCGACGTCGCGAGCGTGCTGGAGGAGCCCGCACTGCTCGTCGAGTGAGTCGGTCAGCTGGCGCGGCTCCGACGCCGAGGTAGGAGATGACGCCGAGGTAGGCGTATCTCGCCGGAATAGTCCTACGTCGGCGGCATCGCCTCCTTCTCGAACGACCCCACCTTCCCTTCGTAGTCCTCGTCCGATACTGACCGCGCGCATGGGAGTGCCACGCGGTGCGGGCGCCGGGCGCGTAGCGGACGATGGCGAGCTCGCGATCACGGCCGAGCCCGGCCAGGTCATGCTGATCTACAGCGCCGAACCCGGCTCGCCCTCCGCCGAGCGGCTGCGCCTGCTCGCCTCCTGGGCGCAGGCGCCGGCGGCGTCATCGCATGAGGCAGGTCAGTCCGCGTAGAACGCGCCCGCCGGCTCACTTGTTCGCGATTGCTCCCGGCGTATCGGCGTACCTCGGAAGCCCAAGCATCGATGGGCGTAATCTCTCTCGACTGCGGCGTATCGAAATGACGGTATGGCGCAGTCGGCAGCACCCACCAAGTCGCCGGTAGCGGTTAACGTGAGGCCACCGAGCCGAACCCGCAGAGCGGTTGCGGCGCCATGGGCACTCGACGCGAGTGGAGCAGCGGTTCCGACCCACTTCGAGGTGAAGGGGAGCACTCTCAGTCAGATCGTCGAACACACCGGCTTCGAGTACCCGGTCGTTGCTGACCCCTACGTAGGAAAGTCCTTGATCAGTTCTGTTACCTCCGCGTCGGAGAAGGGCCAGCCGAGATACTCAGTGACCAAGAGCACGTTCGGCCACAGTGTCTCCCTCGGGTACGGGCTGGGTGGCGGAGACGACCCGCTCCTCGGTGCCCAGATCATGCGTGACCAAGGTTGGAAAGAAGCAGTGTCGAAGGGTCTGGGTACCGCGACGACAATTCGACAGCAGTACGATTGCCACACCGTCTACGCTGCAGCAAAGAACCCCTGGAACCTCGAGCGGTGGCGAGGCACGAACGACTGGTGGGGCGTCAACCCGCAGCTCTGCAACTGGTGATCTGAGATCTGAGTGAAGAACAAGAGAAGGTTCCTCATCTGGATTTTCGTCGTGCTCGGTGTCGCGCTGCTCATCGCGTGGTTCTTCAGTGTGGTCGCGTACGGCTTCGAGGTGGACGCGGCAGGGGAAGCGGCTAAGGTGCGGGTGAGCGACATTCTTCTCGTCGCCGGTAGTGCCGCATGCCTCCTGATTGCGCTCCTCCTTGCCCTGGTGCCCGGTTGGCGGGGCAGAAGCGGTGGGGCCCGACTCTGGCCATGAGTGACCTCGAGCCCGACGACGATGCCGCTACTCTGCGCGATCTGAGGCAGCTCGGGCCATGTGCAACGGCCCATTGCACAATCTGCGCGCGGAGGGCTCGTCAAGCGCTCCGCAGCTCCGCCACCGGGGTGACGGTCGCCGTCTCGGGATCCCAGTGCCGGAGGGGCCGGGCATGCCCACGGACCTCGCCGCCGACGGCGTCGAGCGCCTCCGCAAGGTGCGCGACGCGGACTCTGCGCGCCAGGGTCACGTGCGGGGTCCATTCTCCCGGTGCGGTGTGCAACGCATCCTCTCCCGCCCCGACCGCGGCGTGCACCGCCCGGTGGAGGTCGAGCAGTTCTGCGCTGGTCACGACACTGCGCGCCAGCACGCGTCGGTCGCCGGCGCCGAAGAGCACGGGCGCGCCCAGCGTGATCGGTATCGCGCGAAGGTCGGCGAAGTCACCGGTATCCGGCAGCGGCAGATCGACGCGCACGACGAGGGTGAGGTGCGGGCGGTTGCTGTCCGCGATGTGACGAGCGAGGCTCGACATCCCGAGCGCGGCGAGCGCCTCCCACTCGGCACGGACCGCCGCCTCGGTCGCGCGATCGATGAGCAGTTCGAGAGACGACGGGGAGCGCCGCGACTCGGCGAGGGCTACGCCCGCGCGGCGAGCCGACGCTCCGCCAGCCGTGACACGGCGACCGACCGCGCCGCGCGCCGCGCGGTCGTGACGGCGCCGATCGAGACGACCTCTCCTCGCGGCGAGCCACGAGCGATCGCGCGCTTACATCAGAACTCTCCGCGGTGCCGAAGGGCTGACTGATGACCGGCGCGCGACGGAAAGGCTCCGCGACGTCACGGACCTGTTCTCGTCCTACGTCGAGGCGGGTGAGCAGGTTCTGCGCAGCCGACGGGGCGGCTGAGCGGAGGCGCACCTGCGCCGGCACGACGCTGCGCGAGCACGCGGCGCTCGCCGGCACCGAACAGCAGCGGCGCGCCGAGCGCAACTACTGACCGCCGAATCCGGCCGATCGACCCCGCCTACGCGTCGATCCACAGAGTCGCGTTGACGTCAGCGAGCGCGCGCACCGTATCGGCGCGCAGGGTCTCCGCACCGCGTGGCAGGGTCACGAAGAACCTGACCCAGACGTCAGCACGGTGCAGCGCTTCGGCGGCAGGGCCGAGCAACGCCACGCGTTCGAGGATCGCGTCGTTGAGCTTGTCCGCGCGGGCGCCCGCATCCGTCTCATCGAAAGAGGACGACTCGATGTCGTAGCGAACCCCGTCCGCCTCTCGATGCTCCGTGAGGGCGTCCAGACCGGGCACCTCGTCCTGCCCGAACACCGTGACGCTGAGAATGACGTGGCCCTCATCATCGTCGTACAGAGGGACTGAGCGAGCCGGAGTCATCGGTCCACCGCCAGCACGGATGTGACCCCGGCATCCGCATCCCAGTGCCGCGCGACGCCAGCACGTCCGTGGAGATCTGCCCCGATGCAGCCCAGCGCTGCGGGGAGGTCCGCGACGCGGATCCGGCGCGCGAGGGCCACGTGCGGCATCCATTCCCCGGGGCCGGTGTGCGGGGCGTCGTCGCCGGGACCGGCTGCCGACAGCACCGCATCCCGCAGCGCCAGCAGCTCCGCCGTCGGGACGACGCTGCGGGCGAGAACGCGGCGCTCGCCGCTCCCGAACAGCAGCGGTGCGCCGAGCGTGATCGGGAAACCCGTCATCGCGGCGAAGACCTCCGGATCCACGGTCGCGAGACCCACGCGCGCGACGAGCGTGATGTGCGGACGGTTGGTCGGCGACAGGTGCGCCGCGAGACTCGACACCCCGAGGGCGGCGAGCGCCTCCCACTCGGCGCGCACTGCGGACTCGGTCTCCGGATCGAGCAGCAGCTCGATCGCCGAAGGGGAGTGTCGGAGTTCGAGATCTCGCACGGGTCGATTATCCCGTGACGGCGAGGATGCCTCTAGCCTCGACCTATGACCGACTCACCGGTGACCGGACTCATCGACGGCCACAACGACCTCCCCTGGGCGGTACGCAATCGTGCCGACTACTCCGCGGAGGGACTCGACGACGCCGCCGCACCTTCCCCGTTCCAGACGGACCTCCCCCGCATGCAGCAGGGCGGCGTGCTCGGGCAGTTCTGGTCGGTCTACGCCGAGGACGAGCCGGGCGTGGATGCCGTGCAGTACACGCTCGAGCAGATCGACTTCGTGCACCGCTTCGTGCGGCGGTATCCGGAGCGGCTGGCCCTCGCGCACACCGCCGACGATGTCGTGCGCTCAGGACAGGAGGGCCGGATCGCCAGCCTGCTCGGTGCCGAGGGGGGCCACAGCATCGGCGGCTCCCTCGCCGCACTGCGGATGCTCGCGCGGCTCGGCGTGCGGTACATGACGCTCACGCACAACAACAACACGCCCTGGGCGGACTCGGCGACCGATGAGCCGCAGCACGACGGGCTGAGCGGCTTCGGCGAGTCGGTGGTGCGCGAGATGAACGCGCTCGGCATGCTCGTCGACCTGTCGCACGTGTCGGAGGCGACGATGGAGCACGCCCTGAGCATCACCGATTCGCCCGTCGTCTTCAGTCATTCGTCGTGCCGGGCGGTGACCGACCATCCGCGCAACGTGCCCGACGGCATCCTGCAGCGGCTGGAGGGCAACGGCGGCGTGATCATGGTCTCGTTCGTGCCCGTCTTCGTCTCGCGGGAGTGGGCCGACTGGTTCGCCGCGGGGCAGGAGGGCGACGCCCCGCCCGTGACGATCGACCACGTCGTCGCGCACCTCGAGCACGCCCGCGAGGTCGCCGGCGTCGATCACGTGGGCATCGGCAGCGACTTCGACGGATTCGACCACTTCCCCGAGGGGCTCGGCGACGTCACAGGCTTCCCGCGACTCCGCGAGGCGCTCGCCGCATCGGCGTGGTCGGATGCCGATATCGACAAGGTCTGGTCGGGCAACATCCTGCGCGTGCTCCGTGCCACCGACGAACGCTTCACGGCGCAGCTGCCGGACTAGCGGACGGGGCCGCGATGGAAGCCGCGGCGCTACGCCCGTGCGGCGAGCCGACGCTCCGCCAGCCGCGGCACGGCGACCTCACGCGCCGCGCGACGCGCGGTCGTGACGGCACCGATCGAGACGACCTCGGCGCCGAGCGTCGAGGCGAGGATCTCGGGAGCGGGGAGATGCAGCTGCGTGGGGAGCACCTCGCGGGCCGCGGCGAGCACGGGTTCGATCCTCTCGGCCACGGCCCCGCACACGATCACCCGCGCGGGGTCGTACATGCTGCCGAGAACGCCGACCACGCGGGCGAGGGTCGTGCCGACGCGGGTGGTCGCGAGCAGGGCATCCGCGTCCCCGGAGGCGGCGGCGGTGAGCACGAGACGCGGGTCGATGCGGTCAGCCGCAGCGAGGCGGCCGATCGCGGTGTCGGGACCGATCTCTCCCGCGTCGACGGCCGCACGGACCTGCGACTGCAGGGTGAGGCTGAGGCCGAAGGCCGAGCCCACGCCGACGATGTGGTCGAAGACGACCCCCTCGCCGACACCGCCATGGGCACCGTGCAGCACATGCCCGTCGACCACGACCCCGCCGCCGAAACGGTCGCTCGCGAGCAGTGCGACGTAGTCGCGGCATCCGATGGCGGCTCCTGTCGAGCCCTCCGCGATCGCCGCGAGCTGGGCGTCGTTCTTGACCTCGATGATGGGCGCCCAGTCCGAGAGGGCCGCGGCGAGTCCGGGGTTCGTGCGCTCCCAGAATCCTTCGGGATGCGGGGGAGAGACGCCGTCGCGATTCACGGGCGCCGCGACGCCCACGCAGATCGCGAGCACGTCGTCGCGCGTCGACCCGGCCTCATCCAGCGCGTGCTCCATCTGTCGCAGGATCGTCGCGCGGCGGGCGCGTCCGGTCTGCGTCGTGTCGAGGTCGGTGCGGTGGTGCACGAGCGTGCGATCGATCGGGTCGGCGACCGTGACGGCGAGGTGGCTGTCGCCGGCATCCACTCCGATCACGACGCCGAGGTCGTCGGCGAGCATGAAGCGTCGCGCGGGTCGGCCCGCACGATAGCTGCCGGCGGCGCGGGCGTTCGGCAGCTCGCGCAGCACGGTCGCGCTCACGAGGGTGTCGATCGCATCGATCGCGGTCGAGCGCGTGAGGGAGGTGCCGGCCATGACCTCGGTCGCGGTGAACTCGCCCGCGGTCCAGGCGAAGTCGAGCACCGCGCTGACGCTCGCGCGTCCGGTGCCGAGTCCGGCGCTGGATTCTGCCACGGGTCTTGACCTCACTCTCGTTCAGATGAGAGAGTACCCCTCATCGAAGTAAATTCGCTCACTAGATTTAGTCTTGCGATTTACAGGACGAAAGGACGACGGTGTCTGAGAGATCCCCACGCCCGGCTCGTGTCGCAGCCGGAATCGCCACGCTTGCGCTCGTCGGCGCGGCGCTGACGGCCTGCTCCTCGGCGGGCGGCGCCGAGACCATCCGGTTCACCTTCAGCAAACGCGAGGCGATCGAGTTCATGACCCAGCTGGTCGCGGACTACAACGCCTCGCAGAACGACGTGAAGGTCGAGATCGACACCTCGGGCGTCGACGTCGTGTCGGCGAGCTTCGTCCGCGGCAACCCGCCCGACATCATGCTCGCCAACTACAACTACGAGATCGCCCGGTTCGTGCAGCGCTGCGCGCTCACCGACCTCTCCGGCACCGAGGCCGCGAGCGGCATCCGCGACGACCTCGGTCCGCTCATGGACCAGTACGGATCCTGCGAGGGGCGCACCAGTGCTCTGCCGTACTCCGTGATGGCGGCATCCGTCATCTACAACAAAGACATCTTCGCCCAGCAGGGCCTCGAGGTCCCCACCACCTGGGACGAGCTGATCGCCGTCTGCGACCAATTGAAGGCCGCGGGGATCGACCCGTTCTACGCGACCTTCAAGGACGACTGGACCGTCGCGCAGGGCTGGTACGACTACACCGCCGGCGGCTCGGTCGACGTGATCGACTTCTTCGACTCGATGGCGGAAGAGGGCGCCGACGTCGGCGCCGACTCGCCCGTCTCCTTCGAGAAGGACTTCGCCGAGCCCATGGACCGCATGATGCAGCTCGCGAACGACTACACGAACTCGGATGCCGCGAGCCGCGGCTACGGCGACGGCAACCTCGCGTTCTCGAAGGGCGAGGCCGCGATGTACCTGCAGGGTCCGTGGGCGTTCAGCGAGATCGCCAAGACCGCGCCCGACCTCGCACTCGGCACCTTCCCGCTCCCGATGACCGACGACCCCGCCGACCTCGGCGTGCGCGTCAACATGGACCTCGCGGCGATGATCCCCGAGGGCTCGCGCCACCAGGAGGCCGCCCGCGACTTCCTCGAGTACCTCTACCTCCCCGAGAACATCGAGGCCTACAACGCCTCGCAGCTCGGGTTCACGCCCACGACGGATGCTCCCGCCCCCGACGACCCGCGCATCGAGGGGATGATCGAGTACTACGACAACGGGCAGATCTATCAGGGCCCCTCCGTGCTCGTCCCCAAGACGTTGCCGCTCAACAACTACGTGCAGGCGATGGTGCTCGGCGCCTCGCCCGCGTCGACGCTGCGCACCATGGACGCCGACTGGGCGCGCATCGCGTTCCGCGCGCCGATCCCCACCACGCAGGACAACGCATCCGCCGAGGCAGAGGAGCCGACGCCATGACGAACGCCACCCCGGCACCCGCGGTGTCGAACCTCACGAAGCCGAACACCCCGACGACTGACACGACCGCGATCGTGACCGGCGCACCGCGCACGCTGCACAAGCGCCGACGCGTCGAGCCGATCTACTACTTCTTCCTCGTGCCGACGCTGATCCTGTTCACGCTCGCGATCACGGTGCCGGGCGTCATGGGCATCTTCTTCAGCTTCACCGACTCGATCGGCATCGGCGAGTGGAGCTTCAACGGCCTCACGAACTACATCGCGATGTTCAGCGATCCGTCGATCCTGCAGAGCTACCTCTTCACGTTCGGCTTCTCGATCGCGACCGTGATCGTCGTCAACGTGATCGCGTTCATGCTCGCGGTGGGCCTGACCTCCCGCATCCGCTTCAAGACCGGGCTGCGCACGATCTTCGTGATCCCGATGGTGATCTCGGGCATCATCATCGCCTACGTCTTCAACTTCCTGTTCTCGAACTCCCTCCCCGCCGCGGGCGCCGCTACCGGCATCCCGTGGCTCGAGACGAGCCTGCTCGCGAACCCCGACCTCGCCTGGGTCGCGATCGTGATCGTGACGGCCTGGCAGGCGACGCCCGGAACGCTCCTCATCTACATCGCCGGTCTCCTGTCGGTGCCCGGCGATGTGTACGAGGCCGCGAGCATCGACGGCGCGAGCGAGACGCAGCAGCTCATGCGCATCACGGTGCCGCTCGTCGCGGGCTACGTCGTGATCAACGTCATCCTCGGGTTCAAGGGCTTCCTCAACGCCTACGACATCATCGTCGGTCTGACCAACGGCGGACCGGGCACCGCGACCCGCAGCGTCGCCATGACGATCATCGCCGGCTTCAACGGCGGCGACTACGCCTACCAGATGGCCAACGCCACGATCTTCTTCATCGTCGCGGTGCTCATCTCCCTGCTGCAGCTCTCGCTGACCCGCGGAAGGAACGCCCTCTGATGTCGACGCAGACACTCACCACCGTCACCTCCTCCGGCAAGAAGCCGCGCATCCGCATGGAGCGCGTCAACTGGTCGGGCACGATCATCCTCATCCTGTGCGCCGTCACGGTGCTGCTACCGCTGTACGTGACGATTTCGATGGCGTTCAAGACCACGGGCCAGGCGGTCGACGGCAACGCCTTCTCGTTCCCCGCACCGTTCAGCCTCGACGGCTTCGTGGAGGCGTGGAACCTCACGAAGTTCCCCGTCGGCGCCGGCATCTCGCTGCTCGTGACCGCGGGCACGGTGTGCGCGACGATCGTCCTCGCGGCGTTCGCCTCCTACGCGATCGTGCGCAACTGGGACCGCAAGCTGTTCCGCTGGTCGTTCTTCTACCTGCTCGCGGCCATGTTCATCCCGTTCCCGGTGGTGGCGCTGCCGCAGATCCAGCTCACCGGACGCGTCGGCCTCGACAACCCGTTCGGCGTGATCATCCTCGCCACGATGTTCCAGCTGAGCTTCAGCGTGCTGCTGTTCACCGCGTTCCTGCGGTCGATCCCGCTGGAGCTCGAGGAGAGCGCCCGCATCGACGGCGCGACCACGTGGCAGACGTTCTGGCAGCTCATCTTCCCGCTGCTCGCGCCCATGAGCGCCACGGTCGGCATCTTCGCGTTCCTGTACGCGTGGAACGACTTCATGATGCCGTCGCTCATCATCTCCGACCCGGCGCTGCAGACGCTCCCGGTGCGGCAGAACCTCTTCCAGAACCAGTTCAGCAACAACTACAACGTCGCCTTCGCGTCGTACCTCATGGCGATGGCGCCGGCGATCCTCGCGTACCTGTTCACGCAGCGCTTCGTGATGGAGGGCGTCACGCAGGGTGCCGTCAAGGGCTGATCGAGGATGCGGCGCGTTTCGTCTCGCCCCGCTCGCTCAACGACCTCTGAGTCCCGGTCGTTGAGCGAGGAGCGCAGCGACGAGCGCCGTACTGAGCGAGCGCAGCGAGACGAAGTGACGAAACGCGCCGAGAACCGCACGACCACTCCCCGAACCACCGCAACAAGAAGAAGGAGCACCACCCCGCTATGACCGATGCGACTCTCACCGAGACCCGCAACGACCACACGTCGGATGCCGCCGCCTGGTGGCGTCAGGCGGCCGTCTACCAGATCTACCCCCGCAGCTTCGCGGATGCGAACGGCGACGGCCTGGGTGACATCCCCGGCATCGTCTCGCGCGCCGACTACCTCGCCGAGCTCGGCATCGATGCGGTGTGGCTGAGCCCGTTCTACCCCTCGGCGCTCGCCGACGGCGGGTACGACGTCGCCGACTACCGGAACGTCGACCCGCGGCTCGGGACCCTCGACGACTTCGACGACATGGTCGCGGCGCTGCACGCCCGCGGCATCCGCGTCGTGGTCGACATCGTTCCCAACCACTCGTCCGACCTGCACGAGTGGTTCCGGGAGGCGCTCGCCGCGGGCCGCGGCTCGGCGGCGCGCGAGCGGTACATCTTCCGTGAGGGCGCGGGGCCGGATGGCGCGGAGCCGCCGACCGACTGGGGTGCCGCGTTCGGCGGATCGGCGTGGGAGCGCGTCGAGGACGGCCAGTGGTACCTGCACAGCTTCGCGCCCGAGCAGCCCGACCTCAACTGGGACCACCCCGAGGTGCGCGAGGACTTCCTGAAGACCCTGCGCTTCTGGTCGGATCGCGGTGTCGACGGATTCCGCATCGATGTGGCGCACATGCTCACGAAGGACCTCAGCGAGCCGCTGCCCGACCGCGCCGCGCTCGACGCGCTGCCGCACGACGGGAACCACCCGCTGCACGACCGCGACGACGTGCACGAGGTGTACGCCGAGTGGCGACGGGTCTTCAACGAGTACGACCCGCCTCGCACGGCCGTCGCAGAGGCCTGGGTGTCGACGCCCGAGCGCCGTGCCCGCTACGCCTCGGCCGAGGGGCTGGGGCAGGCGTTCAACTTCGACCTGCTCGTGGCGGACTTCGACGCTCCCTCCTTCCGGACGATCATCACCGACAATCTCGCCCAGGCGCGCGCCACGGGGTCGTCGACGACCTGGGTGCTGTCGAACCACGACGTGACCCGCCACGCCACGCGGTACGGCCTCGCGCCGCTCGCCGGACGCGAGGGCGTGAAGCAGGGCGTCGAATGGGTGCGCGACGGCGGTCCCGCCGACCAGCTCGACCGCGAGCTCGGTCTGCGCCGGGCCCACGCCGCGACGCTGCTGCTGCTCGGCCTTCCCGGCAGCACCTACCTGTACCAGGGCGAGGAGCTCGGCCTGCAGGAGGTCGCCGAGATCGCACCGGAACAGCGACAGGACCCGTCGTTCTTCCGCGGAGCCGACTTCGACGGGCTCGGACGGGACGGATGCCGCGTGCCGCTGCCGTGGACCGCATCCGGCCCCTCGTTCGGCTTCGGCGCGAGTGAGGCCCACCTGCCGCAGCCGGCGTGGTTCGCCGAGTACGCGGTGGATGCCGAGGACGGCGACCCCTCGTCGACGCTGACGCTGTACCGGGAGGCGCTGCGTCTGCGGCACCTGCTGCAGACCGAGGAGAGCCTCGAGTGGATCGAGACCGGCCGCGCCGACGTGCTGCGCTTCGCTCGACCGAACGGCTGGCAGATCGTGACGAACTTCGGGTCGGAGCCGTTCGACCTCGGGGAGGCCGCGGGCGATGTGGTGCTCGGCGCAGTCGTCGACGGCGCCGTGCCTGCGGATTCGACGGTGTGGATCGCTCCCGCGGGGCTCGTGGCCTGACGCGTTTCGTCGCGTTCCACTTCGGGGGCCGACACGCCAGATGTCGGACCGTTTCGACGGATCCGGCCGCGATCTGGCGTGTCGGCCCCCGGGGTGGGTGAGCAGGTCTAGTTGCGAGTTTGATAACGGTTATCATTAGCGCGTAGAGTGAGGGCATGAAGAAGCCCGTGCTCGCCCTCGCCCTCGCATCCGTCGCCGCCCTGACGCTGGCCGGATGCTCCTCCACCCCCGCGGCGGGGGAGGGCGGCGACGACGGCATCACGGTCGTCGCGAGCACCAACGTCTACGGCTCTCTCGCACAGCAGATCGGCGGCGACCGCATCGACGTCCAGTCGATCATCACCTCTGTCACGCAGGACCCGCACTCCTACGAAGCCACCGCCCGCGACCGCCTCACGGTGCAGAAGGCCGACCTCGTGATCGAGAACGGCGGCGGCTACGACGCGTTCATCGACACCCTGCTGCAGGATGCCGACGACCCGCACGTCGTCACGGCCGTCGAGTACTCGCACGACTACCCGGGCAACGAGGGTCACGAGCACTCAGACGATGAGGGCGACCACGCGGAGGAGACCGCTGCGCCGGATGCCGAGGCCACCGAGGAGGACCACGACCACGACCACGCCGAGGGCGAGGACGGTCACGAGGGCCATGACCACATCGAGGGCTTCAACGAGCACGTGTGGTTCGACCCGCACACCATGATCCACGTCGCCGAGGCGATCGCCGACGAGCTGAGCGAGCTCGACCCCGAGGGCGAGGCCGACTTCACCGCGAACGCTGAGGCGATCGTCGCCGACCTGGAGGGCTTCGAGTCCGACCTCGAGAACATCAAGACCGGCGCAGGCGGCGCGAACGTCATCATCACCGAGCCCGTGCCCGGCTACCTGGCGGAGGCCGCCGGTCTCACCGACGTGACCCCCGAGGGTTTCGCCGAGTCGGTCGAGGAGGGGACGGACGTCGCGCCCGTAACTCTGCTCGCCACGCTCGACGTGATCTCGGCCGGCGACGTCAGGGCCGTGCTCACGAACGCGCAGACCGGCGGACCGGAGACGCAGCGCGTGGAGGATGCCGCGAAGGACGCCGGCATCCCGGTCGTCGCCTTCACGGAGCTGCTCCCCGACGGATCGTCGTACTCTGAATGGATGAGTGACGCGATCCAGAGCCTCGCCGACGCGCTCGAGTCGTGAGCGGCGCCGCCGACACGAACGCAGGCACCGCGCCGCGCACCCCCGTTCTGGAGGTGCGCGGCGCCGCCTTGCAGCGCGGTGACCGCGAACTATGGTCCGGTCTCGACCTGACCGTCGAGCCGGGGGAGTTCCTCGCCGTGCTCGGCCCTTCTGGCTCGGGCAAGACCACGCTGCTGCGCAGCATCCTGGGTCTGCAGCCCCTGTCCTCGGGTGAGATCCGGGTCGCCGGTGGAGCGGTCCGCAAGGGCAACCGTCGCATCGGCTACGTGCCGCAGCAGCGCTCCCTCGCCCCCGACACGAGCATGCGGGCACGCGACCTCGTCGCCCTGGGCGTGCAGGGCAGTCGCTTCGGGTTCCCGGTGCCGCACCGCGGCGACCGCGCCAAGGTGGATCGACTTCTCGAGTCCGTCGGCGCCGCGCACTTCGCCGACCGCCGGGTCGGACTGCTGTCGGGCGGGGAGCAGCAGCGACTGCGGGTGGGGCAGGCTCTCGCCGACGAGCCCGTGCTGCTGCTGTGCGACGAACCCCTGTCGAATCTCGACCTCGCGAACCAGGTCGCCGTGACCGACATCATCGACCGCCAGAGGCGCGAGCGCGACGCCGCGGTGCTGTTCGTCACGCACGACATCAACCCGATCCTCGGTCGTGTCGACCGCATCCTCTACATCGCCGGTGGCCGCTTCGCGCTCGGCACCCCGGAGGAGGTGCTGCAGACGCGCGTGCTGACCGAGCTGTACGGCACGCCCGTGTTCGTGCTCCGCGCCGGCGACCGGCTCGTGGTCGTCGGCGTGCCCGACGCCGAGCCGCATCACGATCACGACCACGAGGGCGCCGCGTGACCGCCGTGACCGGCATCGTGTCGGCCGTGGACTGGAGCGACGTCTTCTCGTTCCAGGACTACGGCGACCTCGTCGCGCTGCTGTCGAACTCGATCATCGCGGGCGCCGTGCTCGGCATCGTCGGCGGCCTCATCGGCGTCTTCGTGATGCAGCGCGACCTCGCCTTCGCGGTGCACGGCGTGAGCGAGCTGTCGTTCGCCGGCGCGGCGGCCGCCCTGCTGTTCGGCGGCAGCGTCGTCGCGGGCTCGCTCGGCGGAGCACTGGTCGCGGCGATGCTCATCGGCATACTCGGGTCGAAGGCGCGCGATCGCAACTCCATCGTGGGCGTGCTCATGCCGTTCGGTCTCGGCCTCGGCATCCTGTTCCTGTCGCTCTACGAGGGGCGCAGCGCCAACCGGTTCAGCCTGCTCACGGGACAGATCGTCTCGGTGTCGAGCCCCGACCTCGGCTGGCTGCTCGGCATCAGCATCGTCGTCCTGCTGGGCCTGCTGCTCATGTGGAACCCGCTGCGCTTCGACTCGCTCGATCCGGAGTCCGCGGCTGCCCGCGGCGTGCCGACGCGCGCCGTGAGCCTGCTGTTCATGGTGCTGCTGGGCCTCATCGTGGCGGTCAGCGTGCACATCATCGGAGCGCTGCTCGTCATGGCGCTGCTCGTGACGCCCGCCGCCGCCGCGATGCGCGTGACCGCCGGACCCGTCGCCGTGCCGCTGCTCGCGGCTCTGTTCGGATTCGTGTCGGCGGTGGGCGGCATCCTGCTCGCGCTCGCCGGAACCCTCCCGGTCAGCCCGTACATCACGACCCTGTCGTTCACGATCTACGTCGTGTGCTGGATCGTGCAGCGCGTGCGCGGCGGGGTGCGGCGGGTACGGGCGTAGTCCCACTCCGCTTTCGAATCGCTTGATGTGCAACGATCCGAACCCGAAAGTCGCACATCGAGCGATTCGAAACCGGCGGGACTCCCAGCCCCCGGCAAGCCCGACGCGCCTAGAATCGTGGGTATGGCTCAGCGGAACACCTGGCAGCGCGAACGCGTGCGCGAAGCGCTCGCCGACGCGCGCGGATTCGTCAGCGCCCAGAGCCTGCACGCTTCGCTGCGCGACGACAATACGGGCATCGGCCTCGCGACCGTGTATCGCGCGCTCGCCGGTCTCGCAGCCTCCGGTGACGCCGACTCGCTGCAGAGTCCCGAGGGCGAGGCGCTCTATCGCGCCTGCACCACCCAGGGCCACCATCATCACCTGATCTGCCGCAACTGCGGTCTCACGGTCGAGATCGAGGCGACCGACGTCGAGCAGTGGGCCCACCGCACCGCCGCGCTGCACGGGTTCACGGACGCCGCGCACGTCGTCGACATCTTCGGGCTCTGCGCCCCGTGCACCAACAAGCGCGACGCGGAACGGGCTGCGACGGCGTGACCTCGCAGACCGCGACCCGGCCGGCCCACTCGCACAGGCCCGTTCGACCGCCGCGATCGCCGTGGATCGGGGTCGGTCTCGGGGCGGCGATCGTCGCGGCGCTGTTCCTCGTCGACGGGTTCCTGCCGTCGCTGTACCAGGCCGCGCTGCCCGATCGGGCGCAGGACGGGTTGACGCTCGCGATGAGCGTGCTGATCGAGGCGCTGCCCTTCGTGATCCTCGGGGTGCTGCTGTCGATCGTGGTGCAGGTGTGGCTGCCGTCCGACGTGATCCACCGCTGGCTGCCGAAGCGCGCGTGGGCCCGGCGGGCCGTGCTGTCGCTGCTCGGGATGCTGATCCCGGTGTGCGAGTGCGGCAACGTGCCCTTCGCGCGCGGCCTCATGATGCGCGGCCTCGCGCCCGCCGAGGCGCTGACCTTCCTCATCGCGGCGCCGATCGTGAACCCGATCGTGATCCTCACGACGCATGCCGCGTTCGGCTTCGACGACGGCATCCTCGTCGCCCGTCTCATCGGCGGCTACCTGATCGCCAACGTGATCGGCTGGATCTACAGCCTGCACCCGAACCCCGACGCGCTGCTGACGAGAAAGTTCATCGACACGTGCGATCGCGTGACCCACGAGCCCGGAACCCCGGTGCGTCGCAGTCTCACGCAGTTCCTCGTCGAGCTCCGCGCGGTCATGCCGGCGCTCGTGATCGGCTCGGCGCTCGCTGGCGCCGTGCAGGTGCTGATCCCGCGTGACGTCCTGCTCGAGATCGGCTCGAACCCGGTGCTGTCGATCGTCGCGATGATGGCGCTCGCGATGACCGTCGCGATCTGCTCGAACGTCGACGCGTTCTTCGCGCTGTCCTTCGCGTCGACGTTCTCGTCGGGGGCGATCGTGGCGTTCCTGCTCGTCGGTCCGCTCGTCGACGTCAAGATGCTCGCGCTCATGCGCACGACCTTCACGACCCGCACGCTCATCGGCATCGTCGGGGTGGTCGTCGCCGCCGCCTTCGTGATCGGGATCGGGGTGAACGTCCTTGTCTGATCCCGTCTCCGTTGCGCGCGCCACACGTCGTCGCGCCCTCGTGACCCGCTGGCTCGGCGTCGGCCTCGCCTCGGTCGTCTCGGTCGTCACGCTCGGCCTCGGCCTGACCGGTCGCCTCACGCTCTACATCAGCCCCGAATCCGTGTGGTTCGCGTGCGCCGCGGCCGTGGTGACGCTGGCCGGCGCGATCTGGTCGTTCGCGCTCCCGCTCGGTGACGAGGAGGACCACGGGCACGACCACGGGCACGGCGACGCTCACGACCCCGGGAACGAGGAAGCGGATGCCGCTCCCGCGTCCCCGCGGCGCGTGCTGGCCGTCGCCGGCACCGTGACCGGCGGCGTCGTGGCGTCGGGTGTCGTGATCGCGGCGCTCGTGCTGCCGCCCGCCTCGCTCTCGGTCGAGCTCGCGATGTCGCGTGCGGGCGAGCAGACCGCGCTGTTCGTGGGGGCCGACGACGTCACGCTCGGCGTCGCCGACACCGCGACGTTCGGCGTGGGCGACTGGGCGAGCGTGTTCGCGACCGCGACCAACACGGCCGCCTACGACGGCAAGACCGTGTCGCTCACCGGATTCGTGACGCCCGCGGATGCCGACGGCGTCAACCTCACACGCCTCGTCATCACGCACTGCGTGATCGATGCGCAGACCGCCACGCTTCCGGTGACGATCGACGCGGGCGAGTTCTCGACCGGGCAGTGGGTGCAGGTCGAGGGCACGGTGAAGGCGGATGCCGACGGAAGGTTGCACGTCGAGCCGACCAGCGTGAAGGAGATCGACGAACCCGGGGACCCGTATGAGTACTGACGACGAGCGCCCCGAGGCGCCTGCCGTCCCCCGCACGCGGGCCGAGATGCGCGCCGCCCGCGAGGCCGCCGCCGCTGCCGAGGCCGCTGCCGCCGAGGCCGCATCGCGGTCGTTGAGCGAGGACGGCGGAGCCGGGGTTCCCTCGCGGTCGTTGAGCGAGGACGGCGGAGCCGGGGTTCCCTCGCGGTCGTTGAGCGAGGACGGCGGAGCCGACCGAGACGAAACGCGTCAGGTGCCGTTCGAGCCCGGATCGCGGATGCCGGAGGCCGATGTTCCGCGGGATGAAGCGCGTTTCGTCTCGCCTCCGGCTCGCTCAACGACCGGGGAGGAGCGTCCGGCTCGCGACGCGACCGGGGAGGAGCCTGCCGCTCGCGAGGCGACCAGCGAGGAGCCTGCCGCTCGCGAGGCGACTGGCGAGGAGTCTGCCGCTCGCGAGGCGACCAGCGAGGAGCCTGCCGCTCGCGAGGCGACCGAAGGGACGGCCTCCGCACTACCGAAGCCCCCGCGCGACCGGCGCTTCCTCCTCGCGATCGGCGCCGTGCTCGGCATCCTCGTCCTGGTCGGGGCGGGACTCGGGGTCGTCAGCCTCACGCAGGGCCCGCGCATCACCGAGGTGCAGGTCGATCCGGCGCACGCGATCGAGTCGTCGGGCAGCCGGGTGATCCTCACGGCGAACCAGTCGCTCGCCGCGATCGACGAGTCGCAGGTGTCGGTCGAGCCCGCGGTGCCGTTCACGCTCGACGCGGCGGGCCGCGGCGTCGGCATCCGCTTCACGGTGCCCCTCGACGACGACACGGAGTACACGGTCAAGGTCGCCGACGCGACCGGCGCGGGCGGCGGGCCCTCGACGACCCTCGAGACGAGCTTCACGACCCCGCAGTCGAGCATCTTCCTGCTCCGCCGCGACGCCGACGGTGACGACAAGATCTTCCGCACGGACCTCACCGGCGAGAAGGCCGTGCCGGTGTTCTCGGCCGACAAGATCAACGACTTCCGTTCGACCTCCACGCAGCTCGTGGTGTCCGTCGAGGAGGACGACAGCTCGCGGCTGATCGTCATGAAGCGCGACGGCACCGACCAGCGCGACCTGCCGCTCCCCGGAGACGGGTATGTCGGTGCGATCCAGGTCTCCGAACGCGGCGGCTTCGTCGGCTACAGCTACTCCGACAAGGAGCTCAGCGACACCGAGGGCCGCGCGAGCGTGCTCGTCACGCAGTCGCTCAGCGGCGACGACGAACCCGTCGTGACCGAGGTGGGCGGCAAGGAGGCGAACATCTTCGTCTGGCAGTTCGTGCCCGACAGCGCCGCCGTGCTCTTCATCGACTTCGACGGGGCGCTGTCGCTCGTCGACCGCTCGACGGATGCCGGCGTGCAGTCCCTCGGGCTCGCGACGACCATCCAGGGCATCTCGCGCGGCACCTACACGGCGATCGTCGAGCGACTCGACGGTTCGGTCGTCGAGCTGAACCTCGCGGACGGGTCGGAGCAGCCGCTCGCAGCCTCGACCCCCGACTACGGCTCCGCCATGACGATCACCCCGTACCCGGGCGGGACGCTGCGGCACGTGGTCGCACGCGATGCGACCGGGTTGCCGCAGGGTCAGGCCATCATCACGGTCGACGACGAGGGCACCGCGACGCCGCTCGTCGAGGTCGGCCCCGCGGATTCGATCCTGCAGGCGTGCGCCTCGCCCAGCGGCCAGTACGCGGCGGTCGTGATCTCGCCCGACATGACGAACAACCCCTACGACCGGATGCTCCTGCCGCTGCCCGAGAACATGGAGACGCATCTGATCGATCTCCGCACGGGGGACGAGATGGTCGCTCTCACCGGGTTCGACGCGTCGTGGTGCCAGACGGCACCGCAGTTCTGAGCGGCATGGGATCCGAGGGGCTGCACCGCGCGACCCGCGCCGAGCTCGTGGGGCTCCCGGTCGAGGTCGCGCCTCTGCTGCTCGGCGCTGAGCTGCGCACGCGCGTGGCCGGGTCGTCGGTGCGGCTGCGGCTCACCGAGGTCGAGGCGTACCACGGTCAGGGGACGGGACCGGAGGCGGATCCGGGTTCGCATGCGCGCATGGGCCGCACGGCCCGGAACGCCACCATGTGGGGCGAACCGGGGCACCTCTACGTGTACCTCAGCCACGGCATCCACTCGTGCGTGAATGTCGTGAGCGGCCCCGCGGGCCAGGCGGGCGGGATACTCCTGCGCGCCGGGGAGGTCGTGCACGGAGCGGATGCCGCGGCCGTGCGTCGCGGCGTGACCGCACCGCTCACGGGGCGGGTCGTGCGCGATCTCGCACGCGGGCCGGGCCGACTGGGGCAGGCCGCAGGTCTCCGGCATCCGATCCACGACGGCATCGACGCGATCACGGGCGTCGAGCTCGAAGGTGCGACGGCCGAGCTGTGGCTGCGCGATGAGCCGGTTCCCGAGGTCGCGTCGGGTCCGCGGGTCGGCGTGGCCGGCGTCGCCGGGACGGATGCCTTCCCCTGGCGCTTCTGGATCGCCGACGACCCGACGGTCTCGCCGTTCCGCTGGGGCAGGGGCGCTCAGGCGGCGTCGGTCGTGCCGCGCTGACCGTGCTAGACTCGTCTCCGTCTGCGCACACTCCTGTGCGCAGTTCGTGTGCTTCCCTTCTCTCTCGCCGAGGAATCGGCGGATCGGGGTTGCGCGCAGACAAGGGATCTTGGGTGGGGCCGTCCGGCCCCACGGTAGAGAAGGAGTCACATCATGGCAGCAGTGTGCCAGGTGACCGGAGCAGTTCCCGGCTTCGGTCACAACGTCTCGCACTCGCACCGCCGGACGAAGCGCCGCTTCGACCCGAACGTGCAGAAGAAGACCTATTTCGTTCCGTCGCTCGGTCGTAAGATCACGCTCAACGTGTCCGCCAAGGGCATCAAGGTGATCGACGCCCGCGGCATCGAGAACGTGGTCAAGGACCTCCAGGCGAAGGGTGTGAAGCTCTAATGGCCAAGAAGGCACAGGACGTCCGTCCGATCATCAAGCTGCGTTCGACGGCAGGTACGGGTTACACGTACGTGACGAAGAAGAACCGCCGCAACACCCCCGACCGCCTCGTGCTGAAGAAGTACGACCCGGTCATCCGTCAGCACGTCGAATTCCGAGAGGAGCGTTGATCAATGGCTAAGAAGAGCAAGATCGCTCGCAACGAGCAGCGCAAGGTCATCGTCGAGCGTTACGCCGAGCGTCGCGCCGAGCTGAAGAAGACCCTGGTCGACCCGAACGCCACCGACGAGGCCCGCGAGGCCGCTCGCGTCGGCCTGCAGAAGCTGCCGCGCAACGCGTCGCCGGCGCGCGTGCGTTCGCGCGACGTCATCGACGGCCGCCCCCGCGGTGTCCTCACGAAGTTCGGCATCTCGCGTGTCCGCTTCCGTGACATGGCGCACCGCGGCGAGCTGCCCGGCGTGACCAAGTCGAGCTGGTAAGCCACAGCAACAGCCGGAAGGGGCGAGGATCTTCGGATCCTCGCCCCTTCTGCATCCCCGGGCTCACCCCCGGAAGTCTGCGTCACGACCCCGGAAGCCTCCGCGCGGCCCCGTCAAGACCCCCTCTCACACGTCACTTTCGTCACATCTGCACCACGACACGCCACGGAAAAGCCCAAAACCCGCGAAATGACGCGGAAATGTGGGTCGTGGTTGGTACATTCGAGGCGGTCACTCGACCAACGGGCGGCATCCGCCTCCCGAACGACAACGATGCGACGAATCCGTCGCTGGAGGATGACATGGCTGACAAGTCCATCACCAAGACCGAGCTCGTCGCGAGCATCGCTTCCGCCACGGGCCAGAGCCAGGCCACCGTCTCGGGCGTTCTCGACGCGCTGTTCTCCTCGGTCTCCGACGCCGTTGCCAAGGGCAGCAAGGTCTCGATCCCGGGCTGGATCTCGTTCGAGCAGGTCGCCACGGCCGCCCGCACGGGCCGCAACCCGCAGACCGGCGCCGAGATCAAGATCCCGGCCGGCAAGCGCGTCAAGGTGACCGCTGGTTCCAAGCTCAAGGCTGCCGTCAAGTAAGACCGCACCTCACCGAAGGCCGCCCTCGATCCGTCGGGGGCGGCCTTCGTGCGTTCTCCCGGCACGCGCGGCTTAGGCTTGAGGGGTGACCTCCCGTGCCGTGTCGACCCCGACGAGCCCTGCCTATCGCGCGGTCGGGATCGGCATCCTGCTCGGAGCCGGCCTCGTCGCCGTGATCGTCGCACTCGCCCTCGGCGGTGGCGCAGCGCCTTTGCTGCTGCAGGACCCCGGACCGTTCGTGCGCTGGGCGATCCCCGTGGTCAAGCTGGTGATGAACATCGCCGCCGCGGCCATGCTCGGATCGCTCGTGCTGGCTCTGTTCGCCCTCAAGGCCGAGGAGAAGCCCTTCGAGGTCGCGCTGAACACGGCCTCGGTCGGCGCGGCGGTCTTCACGGTGTCCGCGGGCGCCAGCGCGTTCTTCACGTTCATGGCCGCGTTCAACCCGCAGCTCAGCGCCGAGCGGGAGTTCGGCACGCAGCTCGGGCGGTTCCTGCTGGAGACCGCCCTCGGCCAGTCCTGGCTCATCACCACGATCATGGGTTCGGTCATCACGGTGCTCGTGTTCGCGTGGCGCACGTGGACCCCGACGCTCATCACGGCGATCCTCGCGGCGGCATCCTTCCTCCCGCTCGCCACGCAGGGGCACTCCGGCGAGCTCTCGGGCCACAACGTCGCCGTGAACTCGATCCTGCTGCACACGATCGGCGCCGCGGTGTGGCTGGGCGGCCTGCTGCTCGTCGTGATCCTCCGCGACCGCTCGGGCATCGGCACGGCGGCTCTCGTCTCCCGCTACTCGAGCCTCGCGATCGCCGCGTTCGCCGTCGTGGCGGTCTCCGGTGTGGCGCGCTCGGTGGTGGCGCTCGGCGACATCTCGCAGCTCATGACGCCGTACGGCGGCATCCTCATCGCCAAGGTCGTGCTGCTCGTCGGCATGGGCCTGTTCGGTGCCTGGTACCGCCTCCGGCTGATCCCCAGGCTGGACGGTCCCGCTGCCGCACGATGGTTCTGGATGCTCGTGCTCGGCGAGATCGCGCTGATGGGCCTCGCGTCCGGCGCGGCCGCCGCCCTGGCCCGCACGCCTCCGCCGACCGGCGAGGAGGCCGCGTTCGTGCAGACGCCGGCGGAGAACCTCACCCGGTCGCCGCTGCCTCCCGAGTTCACGATCGACCGCTGGTTCACGGCCTGGGACATCGACATCCTGTGGCTCGTGGCCGCCGGGTTCGGATTGTTCCTCTACATCGCGGGCGTCGTGCGCCTCGCGCGGCGCGGGGACCGCTGGCCGATCCACCGCACCGTGTTCTGGGTGCTGGGCCTGCTCATGCTCGTGTGGGTCACCTGCGGCCCGATCAACGCGTACCAGGAGTACCTCTTCAGCGTGCACATGCTCGGGCACATGATGCTGTCGATGGCGATCCCGCTGCTGCTGGTGTCGGGTGCCCCGGTCACGCTCGCGCTCCGCGCGATCCACAAGCGCGACGACGGCACGCGCGGCGGTCGCGAATGGATCATGTGGGCTGTGCACTCGCCATTCGCCAAGGTCGTGACGCACCCGTTCGTGGCGGCGGCGATCTTCATCGTGTCGCTGTGGGCGTTCTACTTCACCGACCTCGTGCGCTGGTCGATGTACGAGCACCTCGGCCACGAGTGGATGGTCGCGCACTTCCTGATCTCGGGCTACCTGTTCGTCATGAGCCTCGTCGGCGCCGACCCCGTGCCGTACCGCCTGCCGTATCCGGGCCGTCTCATCACGTTGATCGCCGTGATGGCGATGCACGCGTTCTTCGGGGTGGCGATGATGATGCAGGAGGGGCTCATGGTCGCCGACTGGTTCGGCTCGATGGGGCGCGAGTGGGGCCCCACGCCCATGGAGGACCAGTACATCGGCGGTGGCGTCGCGTGGTCGATCGGCGAGATCCCGACCCTCATCCTGGCGATCACGGTCGCGATCCAGTGGAGCCGCAGCGACACCCGCCTGCAGAAGCGCCGGGACCGGCATGCCGATCGCACAGGGGACGCCGAG
Organism: Microbacterium sp. GCS4; assembly: GCF_001262495.1. GTDB lineage: Bacteria > Actinomycetota > Actinomycetes > Actinomycetales > Microbacteriaceae > Microbacterium. The sequence goes on along the minus strand of NZ_LGYE01000006.1, from coordinate 139,959 downwards.
CTGGAGGAGTACAACGCCCGGCTCGCCGCCCTCGCCGAGCGCGACCGGCGCGAGGCCGAGCGCGCGGCGCGCTGAGCCCGCCGGTCAGTCCTGCGGCGTCTCGCCCGGCGAACCGACGCGGATCGACACGGACCCGTCCGGCAGCAGCAGGATCGTGCCGTCCACGGTGAACGGGACATCCTCGGAGATCTCCTGGACCTTGCCGTCGAACAGCGACCGGATGTCGACCTCGACGTGCGCCACGGCATCCGTCGGCGGGATGCGCCACTGGCCGTCGTCCGGCACGACCGTGACCTGCGGCTGCGTCGCGATCGACCACTGCGGCAGAGAGTCGATGCGGTTCGACACCTCGATCCCGAAGGGGCACGCCGTGGGCTGCAGGACCTCCTGCGTCGTGCACGCGGTGAGGAACTCCTCGACGCGCTCCTGCACGACCGCGACGAACTCCTCGGTGGGCTCGGTCTGGACCTCGACGGGCGTGGTCGCGAGCGGGGTGTCGGCGAGCACCCCGGTGCCCGTGGACTTCGAGATCGCGGTGTCGACGGTCACCGAGTACAGCCCCGGCGTGAAGACGAGCAGCGGCAGGGGATCGGTGGGCGACGCGTCCGCGCCCGCGACGGAGATCTGCCGACGGTCGACCTCGAAGCCGTTGAGCGAGAACCGATCGGCGCCGAGCAGGGTCAGGTCCACCACGGCGAGCGGACTCGTCGTGAAGCGCCAGTTGGGGGTGACGCCCGCCCAGCCGTCCTGGGCGACGGAGAACGTTGTCGTGCCGGCGTGACCGCCCGCGCTGTACGACACGGTGACGGCGTAGTGGTCGCCGTCGTGCACCTCCGACACCACCTCGACGTCGGCGAGCGATCCGAGGGCGGCGCGGCGCAGCATCGCCTCGGATGCCGTCGCACCCAGTCCCGCATCCTGCAGCGTCTCGCGGTCGATCGCGACGCCCGGCACGCGCAGCGCATCGGCGGCGCGTCCCTCGGCCAGCAGGTCGAGGTAGCGGGTCACGAAGGCCGACGGCCCGTAGAACTCCCGGTACAGTGTCGCCCCTCCGGCGGCGAGGGCGGCGACGAGGAGCAGCCCGATCACAGCGAGCATGGCGAGGTCACCGACGAGTCGCCTGCGTCGGGGCGCACTCGTCTCGACCTGCTGCATGCGGTCAGTCTAGGAGGACGGCCTGGGACGACGCCGTGCGCGTGACGACGTGCGACGACCGTGTCCACCGGATGCCGTGCCGCCGTCGACCCGTAGCATGGGAGGGCGCGCGAACTGCGTCGTCACGCGCCCGTCACGCCTGCCGTGACCGTCCGTCTTCGTCCCGTCTGAGAGCGTCGTGTCCCTTCCCGCCCTGTCCGAGGAGCAGCAGGAGCTGTTCCGTCTGATCGAGGACACCAGCGAGCACGTCTTCATCACGGGCCGCGCCGGCACGGGCAAGTCCACGCTGCTGCAGCACTTCTCCTGGAACACCAAGAAGCAGATCGCGATCTGCGCACCGACGGGCGTCGCGGCGCTCAACGTCGAGGGCCAGACCATCCACTCGCTGTTCCGGCTGCCGATCGGTCTGATCGGCGACTCCGACATCGACCAGAACGACAACACCCGCCGCATCCTCAACGCGATCGAGACCCTCGTGATCGATGAGATCTCGATGGTGAACGCGGACCTCATGGATGCGATCGACCGGTCTCTCCGTCAGGCGCGCGGCAAGCGCGGCATCCCGTTCGGGGGCGTGCAGGTCGTGATGTTCGGCGACCCGTATCAGCTCGCTCCCGTGCCGCCGCGCGGGGACGAGCTGCGCTACGTCAAGGACCACTACCGCTCGTTCTGGTTCTTCGACGCCCAGGTGTGGGCCGGATCGTCCGGGGGAGAGAACCCGGACGACGACGGCGGGCTGTTCGCGGTCGACACGAAGGCCGAACTGCACGTGCGTGAGCTCGTGCAGATCCACCGGCAGTCCGACGACGGCTTCAAGGCCATGCTGAACGCGGTGCGCTACGGACGGGTCACCGCAGAGATCGCCGGGGTGTTGAACGCGCAGGGCGCTCGCACGCCGCCGGATCCGGAGCCGGGGGAGGTGCCGATGATCACTCTCGCGACGCGCAACGACATCGTGAACGGCATCAACAGCCGCCACCTCGCGGCGCTGCCCGGCAAGGAGCAGACCGCGAGGGCCGAGATCAACGGGGAGTTCGGTCGCGGCGAGGCGTCACTGCCCGCCGAGACCGAGCTGAAGCTCAAGATCGGCGCGCAGGTCATGTTCCTGCGCAACGACACGGCGATGTCGGGGGAGCCGCCACGGTGGGTCAACGGCACGATCGGCACGGTCGTGCGGATCCTCGGCGAGACGGTCCGGGTCGAGATCGACGGTGAGGAGGTCGACGTCGAGCCGGCCGTGTGGGAGAGGTTCCGCTACTCGTACGAGCCGTCGACCAAGAAGCTCTCCCGCGATGTGATCGCCGAGTTCACGCAGTTCCCGCTGCGTCTCGCCTGGGCCGTGACGATCCACAAGTCCCAGGGCAAGACCTATGACCGTGCGGTCATCGACCTCGGCTCCGGGGCATTCGCGCCCGGACAGACCTACGTCGCGCTGTCGCGGCTCACATCGCTCGACGGGCTCTACCTCTCGCGCGCGCTGCGCCCCAGCGACATCCGCGTCGACGAGGATGTGAGGCGCTTCATGCGCGAGGCATGGCTCGCGCGCACGGCCCCCGAGGTCGGGACGGTCTGAGAGCGCGTTTCGTCTCGTCGCTGCGCTCCTCGCTCAACGACCGGTGGGGGCGCTGCGCTCCTCGCTCGACGACCGGTGGGGGCGCTGCGCTCCTCGCTCGACGACCGGTGGGGGGCGCTGCGCTCCTCGCTCAACGACCGGTGGGGGCGCTGCGCTCCTCGCTCGACGACCGGAGTCGCCCTTGGTCGTTGAGCGAGCGGAGCGAGACGAAACGCGGTGAGGCGCTCGTGTCAGGCCGCGGCGCGCGCCCGGTCGAGGTCCTCGAACAGCTCGGTGTTGAAGCGGTAGGCGAGGAGCACCTCGTCGATCACGCGCTCGCGCTCGGCGTCGTCCCAGGGGGCGGCGTCGAGCTGCTCGCGGTACACGTCCTTGAACGCGTTCGGGTCGGCGATGTCGTCGAACAGGTAGAAGCCGATGCCGTTGGTCTCGAAGCCGAAGCGGCGTGCCATGACGCGCCCGATGAAGATCCCGCCGGAGAGGTCGCCGAGGTAGCGCGTGTAGTGGTGCGCGACGAACCCACCCGCCCAGGTCGCCCCGACGTGACGGATGCGCGAGACGTAGGCGCGGGTGGTCGGCAGTGGGACGATCTGCTCCCGCCAGTCCGCCCCGAGCAGGAACTCGAGGTCGGCCTCGAGCGCGGGCAGCCGCGTGAGCTTGTCGCTGAGGAAGACCGAGGCGACGGGGTCGTTGCGCATCCGGTCGCCGGCGCCCTCGAGGGCCTCGTAGATGAAGTAGTGCTGGGCGACCAGCGCGATGTAGTCCTCTCGCGAACCCTCACCCTTGAGCAGATCGGACATGAAGCCCGCGCCCTCGCTGCGCGAGTGCGAACCGGAGGAACGCTCGCGGAGGGCGGCGGAGAAGGAGAGGATCTCGGACATGACCCCAGTGTAAGGGTTGCCTAAGTTCCCGCGAAACCCTCGTGACGATCCGTCTCGCGGTCGCGGGTCGACTGCCGCGCGGCGCTGCTCAGTCGTGCGGGCGCGGCTCGATGCCGAGGCGCTCGCAGGCGAGGTCGTAGAGCGCGACCACCTGACGACGCACGGAGGGGCGGTCATCGATCGGGCCACCGGGCCACGACACCCGCAGCTCGGATGCCGTCCCGCCGCGCGTCACGCTCCAGGTGCCCCCGTCGCCGTCGAAGCCGGTCATGGTCGCCCCGGTGATGTCGGCTGCGTCGTCGTCGGAGGAGAAGGCGCGCGCGATCAGGAGGTTGTCGTCGGTGTGGTCGCCGTTCATGTGGCGCAGGACCGCGGAGACGACGTCGGCATCGAAGGAGTGGGGCATGAACATCACCCTACGGTGCCGCCGGATGCGCGCTTTCAGGAAGGGCGTTCTAGACTCGGGAGACACGTCTTCCGGGGGTCCCTTCCATGCAGCTTCTCTCGTCACGCAGGTTCCGCGCAGCAGCGGCCGGCGTCGCCGTGCTCGGACTCGCCCTCACCGGGTGCACCTCGGAGCCGTCGTTCAGCTACGAACCGCCCGCCCAGGCGGACGGCGCTCTGCCCGACGACACAGTCGCCGCGATGCAGGATGCCGTGACGAATGCGCTCGCCGCCTCGGGTGCCTCCGGTGCGGTCGTGGGTGTCTGGGTGCCGTGGAGCGGCAGCTGGGTCTCGGGCGTCGGGACGCAGACGCCGGGGTCGGAGGACGAGATCACGACCGACATGGCGTTCCGCGTCGGGGATGTCACGCGCCTCATGACCTGCGATGTGCTGTACGGCCTCGCCGACGACGGCATCCTCGAGCTCGATGCCCCGGTGCCCGACTACGTGTCGGGCGTCCCGGATCTCCAGGACATCACGCTCCTCGACCTGTGCAACGGCACGAGCGGCGTCGGATCCTCCGAAGCGATCGCGAAGTCCGCGTGGCTGAACACGCCGGAGCGCGTGTGGGCCCCGCTCGAACTCGCCTCGTTCGGACTCGGCACGGCGCGCACCCCCGCGCACACTCAGTACCGCGACTCCGACGCCGGTTACCTGCTGCTCGGGCTCGCTCTGGAGCGCGCCTCCGGCCTCACGGCATCCGAGCTGATCTCGCAGTACGTCACGCAGCCGCTCGGGCTGCCGTCGACCTCGCTTCCCCGGGCCGCGGCCGCTGCGCCGTCGACCGGTCCGGTCATGGAGGGCCACTACCTGCCGGCGGTCGAGGGCGGGTACACGTGTGCGGCCCCGATAGACATCACGACGCTGTCGTCGAGCAGCGGGTTCACCGACTCGGGCGTGGTCTCCACGATCGAGGATCTCGGACGCTACGTGCAGGCGGAGGCCGCTCAGGCGCTGCGCACGAAGGAGGAGCCGAACCGCTTCGGTGCGCCTCTCCCCGCCTACGACGGGGCGCCGTCCTGGCAGCAGGCGACCGGCGGGGCCAGCCTCGTCGGCTCGCTCGTGGGCCAGTACGGCTGGACGCCCGGGTACGCCACCGCGGCGTACTCCGATCCGACCACCGGCTTCACCGTCGCGGTGTCGTTGAACGACTCGACCGCCGGCGGCACGTTCGCCGCCTACCTCGCGTGGGAGCTCGCGGCGATCGCCTCGAAGGCGCCTGCGGCCTCTGGTCAGACGGCTCCGGAGTTCGGGCTGCCGTTCACGGCGGAGCAGTGGCACCAGGCGATCATCGACAACGCCCTGCCCTGCGTAGCCCCGGTAGAGGGCTGATCCGGGCCGCGCTCAGACGGGCTGGCCGTCGTCGTCGAGTTCGACGCCGGGACCCGGGCCGGGGCGCACCGCGGCGTCGGGCAGTATGTCGATCCGCGTGTTCCCGTCGTGCTCGGTGACCTCGATGCGCGGCGCGGCGTCGGCTTCCGTGGACTTCGGGGCGGTGGTCAGCTGGTCGTGCCGCTTCTCGTCGAACGTCATGGCGTCCTTGCTCGTGCCGTTCGCGTCGGTGCTGGTGTCTTCAGGCGTGCTCATGGGGTTCCTCCCTGTTGTCGATGGTCGTCGTGCGGTGGTCTGCGGATCTCGGGCCGGTCGGGCGGGCGCGGCGCGCCCAGCGCGCCACGAGGTAGAGGACCACGCCGACCGCGAGCAGGATTCCCCCGAACAGCCACACCTGGCCTCGCTGCTGAGTGAGGAGCAGGATGCAGGAGGCGATGCCCAGCACGGGGACGACCGTCCAGATGCGGAAGTGGTCATGGTCCACGCGTTCGCGCCGCAGCGCGAGCACGGAGATGTTGACGCTGAGGAAGACGACCAGGAGCAGCAGCACGACGGTCTCCGCCAGGGTGGCGAGGTCGCCGATGAGCGTGAGCCCCATGGCGACGAGCGTTGTGGTGAGGATCGCGACCCACGGCGTCTTGCGGTTCGGGAGCACGCGACCCAGCGCGGCTGGCAGCAATCGCTGCTCCGCCATGCCGTAGGCGAGGCGGCTGACCATGATCATCGTCAGCAGCGCACCGTTGGCGACGGCGATGAGCGCGATGAGGCTGAAGAGCCAGGACGGGATGCTGACGCCGCTGGCCTCGACCACGGCGAGCAGCGGACCGCTGGAATCCTGCAGCTCGGATGCGGGCAGCGCGACCGAGCTCGCGATCCCGACGAGGATGTACACCGCGCCGGCGGTGAACAACGCGCCGAACAGCGCACGCGGATAGGTGCGGCTGGGTTCCTTCACCTCCTCGATCATGTTCGCCGATGTCTCGAAGCCGACGAACGAGTAGTAGGCGATCACGGCACCGCCCAGCACCGCCAGCGCGACCGGGGTGCCTTCCGGGGCATCGGTGAGGCGGGTGACGTCGCCGCCTCCGCCGGTGACGAGCATCGCCGCCACGACGACCACGATCACGAGACCGCTGAGTTCGATCGCGGTCATGACCAGGTTCGCCCCCATCGACTCGCGGATCCCGCGTGCGTTCAGCGCGGCGACGACAGCGAGGAACGCGATCGCCACGGGCGCGGCCGGCAGGTCGACCAACGTGGCGAAGTAGTCGCCGGCGAAGGCGAGAGCAAGACCTGCCGCGCTCGTGACGCCGGCGGCGAGCATGCTGAAGCCGACGAGGAACGACACGATGGGGCTGCGGAACGCGCGCTCCGCGAAGACGGATGCTCCCCCGGCGCGGGGATACTTCGTGACGAGCTCGGCGTATGAGCCGGCGGTGAGCAGCGCGAGCAGCAGAGCGAGCAGGAGCGGAGCCCACAGCATCCCGCCGACCTCCTGGGAGAGCACCCCCATGAGTGCGTAGATGCCGGCGCCCAGGACGTCGCCGAGAATGAACGCGAAGAGGAGGGGCCCGGTGATCGCGCGGCGCAGGCGCTCCGGAGCAGCCTCCGAGGACGGAGCGGGGCGGACAGGACCGGTCATCCCACCACGGTAGGCAGACGCAGCGATCGGCTCGACGGGGTTGACAGTGACGGAGGCCGCCGTCGAGGGCGATGGGAGCGCTCCGACCGTGTATTCAGGATTTTCACAGGATTGTTGCGATTCGTGTCGGGCGTCTGCCCGGCACATCGATATATTCGGTCTCGCACAGGGGGGGGGTGCGTCGCCGGCATACAGAGGCCGACGATGCGACTCGCCCTACCGACTCCAGAAAAGGGCACGCACATGACCGGAACTGCACGCAAGGCGCTCGCCGAAGCGATCGCGACCTTCCTCTTCGTCCTCGCCATCATCGCCGCGGTGAACAGCGAGAGCCCGCTGACGCCCCTCGCGATCGGCTTCACTCTCGCCGTGCTCGTCTTCTCGACCGGGCACATCTCGGGTGCGCACCTCAACCCGGCGGTCTCGGTCGGCGTCTTCCTGCGCGGCGGCCTCACCGTCACCGACTTCATCGCCTACCTCGTCGCCCAGTTCGTCGGCGGGGCGCTCGCGGCCCTCACGAGCTTCGCCGTCTGGCCGGCCGGCGCCGAGGCCAAGGTCGTCGAGATCGGACCGGCCTTCTTCGTCGAGGCGCTGTTCACGCTCATCCTCGTCTGGGTCGTGCTCAACACCGCGACCTCGAAGGACACCGACGGCAACTCGTTCTACGGTCTCGCGATCGGCGGCACCGTGTTCGTCGGCGCGGCGACGGTCGGCTCGATCTCCGGCGGAGGCTTCAACCCGGCCGTCGCGCTCGGTCTCTCGGTCGGCGGCTACTTCGATTGGGCCTCGCTCTGGCTCTACATCGTCGCCCCCGTGACGGGCGCGGTCATCGCCGCGCTACTGTTCCGCGTGCTGAACTCCGACGACGCCAAGAAGATCGGCGCCTGAGCCCTGCATCCGACACCGGGCGCCGAGTCCTCTTCGGAGGGCACGGCGTCCGCTGTCATGTCAACGTCGAAGGCTCAGAAGGGACTCGACATGCACACCTCAGAGAACATCCATCGCCCAGCGGTGCGGCTCGTCGAGGAGTACTTCGACGAGCCGATCGGCGTCGAACTGTATGCCCGGATACTCGGATCCCCGATCGAACACCTCGTGGAGCTGGCCGAGCGGATCCACGCGGGGATGGTCGCGATCGTGCCGGAACTCCCCGGTGCGGGACTGAGAGCTCCACGATCCGCGCACCTCTTCGACGAGCTCTACCTGCACGATCAGCGGAGCGGGGACGCGTTCACGAGTTCCACGCTGAAGACCGCGATCCTGTACTCCGAGAAGCTCGTGCTCCCGGACCCGTGTCTCGATTGGGCGGAGGATCTCGCGGGGCGGGGCAGCATTCTGGGCGTCAACGCGTCCGACGCGCCGCGCGAGGCGCTCTCGCTGAAGAACGCGATCCGACGGCTCGAGCCGCTCCTCCCTCTGATCGACGGTGGTGCCGTCACTCTCCTCCCTTCGCCCGCGCATCTGCGGCTCGACCCGTTCTCGATGCAGACTCTCGATGACTTCGCGCACGATCGCGGTGCCGGATCGGGGCGGTATCGGCTCGCGCACCGCGAGGATCCCCTGCTCGCGTGGACCCTCGTGAACAAGTTCTCCCCGGTGGACGCGTGGGTGTACCGAGAGACCTGGGGGCTCGACCCTCTGACGGAGTTCTTCGAAGCCGCTCATAACGTGGCCAACGAGGCGGCGTACGACTCGAGTCTGCGTCTGGTGCCGGATGCGGTGCTGGCGGACGTTTTCGGCGCAGTGAACGATCAGGAGATCACCGACGCGCTGTCGATGCAGCGGTTGTCCGAGGGTCTTCCGGTCATCCCGTTCACGAACAGCGCTGTCGTGCGCGATCATCTCGTCCAGAGCTCCCGTGTGCTCTTCGGTGAGAAGCCTCGTCAGCGAACCGAAGAGCGTCGAGGTATTGAGGCGGCCGTGCACTACCAGCTCCCTGGCGTCAGCAACGTCACTCTGGACGATGTCGTCCGGCTCAGACTGAACGACGACGTACATCACGAGATGCGCCAGGGGTTGACCGCTCTCGCGGGTGCGGTCGCGGCGGGCGGCCACGACTCCAGTTACGCGAGCTTCTCGGCGGGATTCGCGGAACTCTCGTCGCATCACCTCCGAGACCGCCTGGAGAGGCTGGAGGCGGCGGCGACGCGAACGAAGCGGAAGGGGACGATCGCTGGATGGATCACGAGCGCGTTCGTCTCGTTCTCCATGAACGCCCTCCTCCTCGCCGTAGGGCCGGATCCGGTCACCGAGGGGCTCGCGCGTGCAGGCGGGAACGCGGTGGCGAATGCGGCTAAATCGGGCGTCGACCAGGAGACGTCTCGCAGGACCCGCGACATCGACACCGTGCGTACGCTGATCGGCACCCTGGGGGAGTGAAGTCATCCCCACGGTGGATGCCGGGCGTCGGCCGGTCGACGTAACGTGAAAGCATGCTGATCGTCGAAGAGCTCCACATGCTCCTCCTCCGCCCGGACGGCCGCGTCGAGACCTCGGTGAGCGTCAACCGCCTGTACGGCGAGGTCGCCGCCGTCCTCACCGACCTCGCCCTGCGCGGACGCATCCGCCTCACGGAGGAACGGCATCCGATCGTCGAGATCGCGTCGACCGAACCCACCGGTCATCCCGTGCTGGACTCGACGCTCGATCGCATCGTGCACATGCGCGGCAAGCGTCTGCAGTCGCTCATCATGCGACCTAAGCTCGACCCGCTCGACGTCGTCGTGGAGTCGCTCGTGGTGCAGGGAGTGCTGATCCGCGGGGAGCGCGGCTTTTTCGGCTGGGGATCGGCACGCACCCCGGAGTCCGATCCCGCGCCGGAACTCGTGCTCCGCGCGCGCCTTGCCGAGGTGATCGCCGGCACGCGGGAGGCGACCCGTGCGGACCTGTCGCTGCTGAGCATCCTGCAGAACCTGGGAGCCGCGCACGCGATCCTCCGCGAGGAGTGCGCGGGCGCATCGGCGAAGGACCTGAAGGCGCGCATCGAGGAGCTCGTCTCCGGCTCGACCGACGCGTCCGGTGCGGTCGTGGGGGATGCCGTGGCGGCCGCGCTCAACACGGCGATGGCCGCGGCGATGATGGCGGCCATGACCCCGGCGGTCGTCGCGGCCACGGTCAGCTGAACGTCGCTCCCGAGGTCCCCGGGAGCTCGGCGAGGACGGGATTGCGGTCGAGCGGATCGGCGACGACTCCGTGCACGGCGTCCAGGTCGAGCACGGGGAAGCGCGAGGCGACCCCGATCTTCTCTTCGCTGCCCAGCACCAGGACGCGGGAGCTGCGGGCTGCGAGCGCGCGCTTCGTCACGGCGTCGTCGAGCTCACCGGTCGTGAGGCCCGCGCGCGGGTCGATCCCCGTGACGCCGAGGAAGAACAGATCGGCGGCCAGGTGCTGCACGGCCTCCATCGCGAGCGATCCGCCGGCGACCATCGAGTGGCGGGAGAGTTCCCCTCCGATCATCACGATGCGCGCCTCGGACTGCTGAGCGACGGCGATCGCCACGGCGGGGCTCGGCGTGATCACGGTCAGGTCCGAGCGACGAGGCAGCAGGGCGGCCATCGCGAGCGTGGTGGTGCCGGCGTCGAGGATCACGGTCGATCCCGGGGGGATGAGCTCGACGGCCCGCTGTGCGACGCGCGCCTTCGATTCCGTGGCGAGCGAGGCCCTGGCGTCGACGGGCCGGTCGGCGGGTGCCACGGGCAGCGCTCCGCCGTAGACGCGCACCAGTTCGCCGGCATCCGCCAGTTCGCGCAGGTCCCGGCGGATGGAGTCTTCCGAGACTCCGAGCGCGCGGGCGACGTCTTTCGCGACGACGCGACCGTCACGCCTCAGGATCTCCTGCAGATGGGCCTTGCGCTGCGCACCGAGCATCTTGTTCCTTCACGAAGTTTCACGTTTGTGCACGGTTAACGCTACAGTCTCCGGCATGAACACACCACTCCTGATCCTGATCGCCGGCCCCTACCGTTCTGGAACCGGCGGCGATCCCGACCTCATCGCCGCGAATCTCGCACGTCTCGAGCAGGCCGCCGCCCCCATCCACCGCCTGGGACACGTCCCGATGATCGGCGAGTGGGTCGCGCTGCCGATCCTGCGAGGGATGGGACCTGAGGAGACCGCGGAGGGCGACGTCATGTACGAGACGGCGCACCGGCTCCTCCAGCACTGCGACGCGGTCCTCCGACTTCCGGGCGACTCGACCGGAGCCGACAAGGACGTCGAGATCGCCCTCGAGCGGGGGCTCCCCGTCTACCGGACCATCGACGAGATCCCGACGCTGGCCGACAGGTGACGGCCCAGCTCAGGCGTCGAAGCGCACTCCGGTGAGGCGCTCGGCGGCCGTCCACAGCGCAGCACCGAGCTGGGGCGAGCGCACCGGGTCGGAGGCCCGCACGCGCGCAGGAGCACCGCGGAACTCGAGCAGCCCGCCCGGACCCCAGTAGTCGCCGCCCGTGGCGTCGGCGGATATCGCGGCGTGCACGACGGGCAGCGCCCCGGCATCCTTGCCCTGAACGAGCACGCGCGTCGGCGCCGCGAGCGCCCGCGAGATCGGAGAGACCTCGGCGAGCCCGTCGCGCTGCGGGGTCAGGGGATCGACCGCGTACCCCGGATGCGCGCACAGCGCGGACCGTGCCGTGCCGCGCCACCGGCGGTCGAGCTCGAACGTGAGGGCCATGAGCGCGGCCTTGGAGCGCCCGTACTGGCGCAGCGACGAGCCCGCCCAGGGGGCGTCGAGGGCGGCAGGGTCGAGGTGCGCGAAGCGGTGCGCGATCGACCCGACCGCGACCACCCGGGCGTCTTTCGAGAGCACGGGGGTGAGCCCCGCGAGCAGTGCGAAGTGACCCAGTGCGTTGGTCCCGATCATGAGGTCGAGTCCGTCGGCGGTGCGCGCCTCGCGGGTCGCCGCCTTGACCCCGGCGTTGCAGATCACGGCGTCGATCCGCTCGTCCACGGCGGCGGCAGCCCGGGCGATGGCGCCGAGGTCTCCGAGGTCCAGCGGGAGCACGTCGATCTCCGCCTCCGGCGCGTGCGCGCGGATCGACGACGCCGCGACGGCGGCCCGTTCGGGGGAGCGGCATCCGAGCAGCACTCGGGCGCCCCTCGCCGCGAGCCGCTCGGCGCACCAGTATCCGATGCCCGCGTTCGCTCCGGTGACGAGCACGGTGCGCGCGACGGGGGAGGTCATGTCTCCCAACCTACGTCGTCGGGGCTCGCGTAGCCTGAGGAGCATGACTGGCACGAGTGCACGCACCGCCGTCGAGGTCGTCGACTGGCGGCGGAGGATCTTCGCCCTGTACGCCGAGATCCGTCGGGCCGACAGCCCGGAGGAGGCGCATGAGCTGTGGCGCATCGAACGCGACGAGCTCATGCTCCGGCATCCGGCGACCGCCCTGCTCCCCGAGGACCGCGTCCTGTTCGAGGGGCTGCCGATCGTGTCCTACGATCCCGCCTGGCGGTTCGAGCTGCCGATCCTCGACGCCGAGCCCGGAGGGTTCGAGTTCGCGACGGGTACGGACGGAGTCGTGCCGTTCGAGAGGATCGGCCGCGTCGAGGTGCCGGATGCCGGGTCGCTCGACGTGTGGCGCCTGATGTCCTACGGAGGCGGACTGTTCATCCCCATCCGCGATGCGCTCGCCGGTCGGGCGGGCGGCACCTACGGCGGCGGACGCTACCTGATCGACACGATCAAGGGCGCAGACCTCGGAGCGGATGCCGAGAAGGGCACGCTCGTGCTCGACTTCAACTTCGCCTACAACCCCTCGTGCGCGTACGACCCGGCATGGGCGTGCCCCCTCGCGCAGCCGGGCAACGTCCTCGACGTGCCGGTGCCGGTGGGGGAGATGTACGCGGGCTGAGTCAGGTGCGGCGTGCGAGGCGCGCGCCCGCGATCAGCCCCGCGGTGGCGGCGCTGCCGACGAGCACCCACGCGAGCCAGCGGGGCACGGTCAGCCGCCCGACGGGTTCTCGAGCGGCGCGCCGTCGTCGTCGGTCGTCTGGTCGTCGAGTGTCTGCTGCACGTCGTCGTCCTGGTCGGATGACTCGTCCGGCTGGTCGGGAGCGCCACCGGAGGCCGTGTCGGCCTCCTCGTCGACTCCCGGCGTCCCCTGGGTGTTGGACGGATCGCTCATGGTCCTCTCCTCTGTCTCGTGCGGTTGCCTTCTGCGGTTGACCGGCGACGCTACGCCCGCCGTGTCGCGAACACTCAGGGGCTTGACCGCGGTGCGGTGAGGAGAGACACTCGCGAACCGTGACCGAAACCGCGCCGAAACACAGCGGCATCAGCGGCGTCACATCCGCCCGCATCCGGTGACGACCGCACACTGCACGCCGCCCACCATGGGTGGACCGTCCATGGTCGCCCTCGCCCAGCCCCTCCACACTGAACGTCACACACAGTCGTCGTCGCGCGGAGCGACACGGAGGAGACGGGGAGTCATGGAGTCGTTCGAGGTCGCAGTCGTCGGGATGGGAGCGCTCGGCAGTGCCGCCACCTACCACCTGGCCCGTCGCGGAGCCCGGGTCGTGGCTCTCGAGCAGTTCGAGCTGGGGCACGTGCGCGGAGCCTCGCACGACACCTCTCGGATCGTGCGCACCTCGTACGGAGCGAGCGCCTACGTGCGCCTCGCGCAGTCCGCATACCGCGACTGGGCGGACCTCGAAGCCGAGTCGGGGGAGCGCCTGCTCACCATCACCGGCGGCATCATCATGCTGCCCGTCGACGGCCCGTACTCGGCATCCGACTTCACCGCGGCTCTCACCGAGTGCGAGGTGGAGCACGAGCTGCTCGCGCCCGACGAGGTGCAGCGCCGCTGGCCGCAGTTCCGCGTTCCCGAGAACGTCGAGACCGTGTACACGGCCGACACGGGAATCGCGCACGCCTCTCGCACGGTCGCCACGCTCCAGATGCGCGCTCGCGTGCACGGCGCCGACATCCGCGACCGCACCCCGGTGCTCGCGCTGGAGCCGGACGGCGACGGGGTGATCGTCCGCACCGCGCACGGCGACATCCGCGCGGGCAAGGTCATCGTGACCGCGGATGCGTGGACGAACGAGCTGCTCGATCCGCTGGGCGCGACGATCCCGCTCGACATCATGCAGGAGCAGGTCAGCTACTTCCGGCCCGAAGACGACGGGCAGTACGATCGCTCGTCGTTCCCCGTCTGGATCTGGGAGGACGAGGAGTGCTACTACGGCTTCCCGACCTTCGGCGAGCCGACCATCAAGGCCGCGCGGGACGTATCGGAGAACCGGATGACGCCGGCGACGCGCTCGTTCGTCCCCTCGCCCGAACTCATCGAGCAGCTCACGGGGTTCATGCACGACGTGATCCCGGGATCCGGCCCGGAGCTGCGCACCGTCACCTGCCAGTACGCGCTCACGAAGGACCGCCGGTTCGTGCTGAGCGCGTTGCCCCAGCATCCCGACATCATCGTCGGACTGGCCGCCGGTCACGGCTTCAAGTTCACTCCCGCGCTCGGTCGTGTTCTCGCCGAGCTCGCGCTCGACGGGGAATCGACCGACGATCTCAGCGAGTTCGCCGCCGCGGACGCCATGGCTCCCGCCTGACGGACGGATGACGCGATCGTGACCCGATACATCCTGCAGCGCGTGCTGTCGTCGCTCCTCGTGCTGTTCATCCTGTCGGTGCTCGTGTTCTCGATGGTCCGGGTCATCCCGGGAGATCCTCTCGCCGCGTTCGTCGACCCCGCGAACCCCGACCCCGCGAAGCTCGCGGCGCTGCGCGCCGAGCTGGGCCTCGACCGGCCGTGGATCACCCAGTACTTCTCGTGGCTGATGGGCGTCGTGCAGGGCGACTTCGGTCGGGCCATCACGATCCCGGGGGAGGTGTCGGGTCTGATCGCGACGCGGCTGCCCCTGAGCCTCACGCTCGCGGTCATGGCGACCGTGTTCGGCACCGTGATCGGCATCCCCGCCGGGGTGCTCGCCGCCACCCGCTGGCGGACAGCGCCCGACCACCTCGTGCGCGGCTTCTCGTTCGTGCTGCTCGCCACGCCGCCGTTCGTGCTCGGCACCGTGCTGATCCTCGTCAACTCGCTCACGCTGCGCCTGCCACTCGTGGGCTATGCGGGCGCGGCGAACGACCCGCTGCGCGCGATCGGCGTGCTCATCCTGCCCGCCCTGCTCATCGGGATCGTGCTCGCGGCGATCGTCGCCCGGTACACGCGGGGCACGCTGCTGGACACCCTCGGTCAGGACTTCGTGCGCACGGCGCGGGCGAAGGGCGCCTCGCCGGCGCGCCTGGTCGGGCGGCACGCGCTGCGCAACGCCCTGATCCCCGTCACGACCGTGATCGGCATCGAGCTCGCGGCGCTCGTCGGCGGCACCGTCGTGATCGAGGCCGTGTTCTCGCTTCCGGGCATGGGGTCGCTGCTGCTCACCGGCATCCGCTCCTCCGACTATCCGATCATCCAGGCCACGGTGCTGCTGATCGGGGTCGTCTACGTGGTGATCAACTTCGCCGTCGACCTGCTCTATCCGCTGATCGATCCCCGAGTGAGAGTGCACACGCGATGACCGTCACGAGAGAACTCGCCCTCGCCGAGGTCGCCGGACGGCGTCCGCGTCGCCGCCGCTTCGGTCCGTCGTTCTGGAGCGGTGCCGGGATCCTGGTCGTCATCCTCGCCGTCGCCGGCTGGATGACCCTGTGGCCGCTGCACGACCCGTTCGTCGCCTCCGGTCCCGCGCTGGCACCGCCCGACCTCGATCACCCGCTCGGCACCGACAACCTCGGTCGCGACACCTTCACGCGTCTCGCGCTCGCCGCGCGCACGAGCCTCGTGATCTCGGGCGCGGCCGCTCTGCTCGGCGCTGTGATCGGCACGGTGTTCGGTCTCGTCGCGGGTTACGTCGGAGGGTGGGTCGACGCGGTCATCATGCGCGTGGTCGACGCGGTGCTCGCCCTGCCCGCGATCCTCGTCGCGCTCGTCGTGGGCGTCGTGATCGGCAACGGGCCCTGGCCCCTGATCCTCGCGCTCGGGCTGGTGTTCGCGCCCGGTTTCGCCCGGGTCATGCGCGCCCCCGTGATCGCCCTCCGCGAGCGCGACTTCGTGCTCGCCGCGACCCTGAGCGGCGTCCGCCCCGCGCGCGTGATCGTTGAGCACCTGCTGCCGAACGTGCTGACGCCGCTGTTCGTGCAGTTCGCCTCGGTGGCCTCGCAGGTCGTGCTCATCGAGGCGGCACTGAGCTACCTCGGCCAGGGCGTGCAGGCGCCCGAGCCGTCCGCCGGACGCATGATCAGCGAGTTCACCCGCTTCATGCAGATGCAGCCGCTGCTCATCATCCTTCCGTCGCTTGTGATCATCCTCCTCTCGGCGGCGTGGAACCTCCTCGCCGACGGACTGCAGGACTACCTCGCGCCCCGCCGCGAGCCCGCGTTCTCGCTGGGCGGGCGCTCCGCCCGCCGCGCCGCTCGCGCCGCGGGCCGCGCCACCGCTTCCCCCGACCGCACCACCCCATCCATGCACCACACCCGAACGGAGCACAGCTCATGAACAGACGACACTGGGCCGGACGAGGCTGGACCGGCCGACGCTGGGCCGCGACCGCAGCCGTCGCCGCAGCGACCCTGGCGGTCGCCGGATGCTCGGCCGGCGGAGGCGCCGGTACCGGCGACGGCGATGCGGGAGACCCGGTCTCCGGCGGCACCCTCACCTGGGGCGTGCCCGCGGAGCCCTCGGCCGGCGGCATCGACCCCATGGTGGCCTCGGCGATCGCCGCCGAGGTGATCGACTCGATCGCCTACGACACCCTTCTCACGCGCGACGACGACGGCACGGTCGAACCCGCCCTCGCGACCGAGTGGGAGCAGCCCGACGAGCTCACGTGGGTCTTCCAGCTGCGCGACGACGTGACGTTCGCCGACGGCTCGCCCTTCGACGCGGGCGATGTCGTGTACTCCTTCGAGACGCGCAAGGACGGAGGCACGAACGCCACCTACCTGAACCTGATGGAGAGCGTCGAGGCGACGGGCGATCACGAGGTGACGTTCCACTTCAGTGCGCCGGACGGCACGTTCCTCGACGCCGTCTCGGCGCGGCAGACGTTCCTCATCGTGAGCGAGGAGGCCTACGGCAACGCCTCGGAGGAGGAGCGCCAGACGACGACCGTCGGAACCGGTGCGTTCCAGGTCACCGAGTGGAAGCAGGGCGTCTCGGTCACGCTCGAGAAGAACGAGAACTACTGGGGCGAGGAGCCCTATCTCGACACGATCGTGTTCGAGCTGTACCCCGACGAGAACACCCTGCTCGCCGCGGTGCAGCAGGGCAGCGTGCAGGCCGCGTCGTTCATCGACGGCAGTCTCGCGCAGCAGGCCGCGTCGTCGGGCTTCACCCTCGGCGACGCCGCGTTCCGACAGAACCTCGCGATCTACATCAACCCCGAGCAGGGACCGCTGGCCGACATCGACGTGCGTCGTGCCATCTCGCTCGCGCTCGACCGTCAGGCGATCGTCGATACCGCGATGCTCGGCAACGCCGGCATCTCGTTCGTGCCGCCGGCGGGTGACCCCGGCGCCACGGATGCCGCGAAGCTGCCGTACTACGAGCGCGACGTCGACGAGGCGAAGCGCTTGCTCGCGGAGGCCGGCCAGCCCAACCCCGAGATCACCCTCAGCTACATGGGTGATGTCGCGGCGGCCCACCACCCTGTCTACGAGATGATGCAGCAGCAGCTGGCCGAAGCGGGCATCACCCTAAACCTCAAGGCCACACCGCTCGCCGAGATCTCGCCGATCTTCACGACGGGCGAGTCCTGGACCGACCTCGTGGCGATCCCGGGCAGCCCCCGCGCCTCGGCTGCCTACTACCTGGAGCCGGTGCTGCTCGAGGGCGGCTACTACAACCACTGGGACGGCAACCCCGACGCCGAGAAGGCCCGTGAGCTGCTCGTGCAGGCGAAGTCCGCCGCCACGCCCGAGGAGTACAACGACCTCGTGGCGCAGCTCGCGAACGAGGCCGCCGACAAGGCGCTCGAGTTCGTGCCCGCCGCGGTGCCGGTGTACTTCGAGGTCTGGGACGCGAACAAGCTCCACGACTACACGAACGACGCGTTCTACTCGCGCTCCGCACTCGACCACGCCTGGTTGACGCAGTGACACCCCGCCCCGGCGCCCGGCCTCCGGGCGCCGGGGCACCCCACCCGCGGATCGGCGCCGGCCGACCGATCGCCCGCAGCAGAGGAACGAGATGCGCATGACCGACGACACCGACGCCCTCCGCGTCGACGACCTCAGCATCGCCTACGGCGGGGCGCCGCCCTCGGTCTCGGGTGTGTCGCTGCGTGTGCGCAAGGGCGAGATCGTCGGCGTGATCGGCGAATCCGGCAGCGGCAAGTCGAGCATCGCGCTCGCCATGATGGGCCTGCTGCCCGATTCGGCCCGCGTCACGGCCTCGCGGCTCGACGTCGCCGGCCACGACATGAACGGCGCGCGCGAACGTGATTGGACCCGCGTGCGCGGCGTCGCCGCCTCGATGGTCTTCCAGGAGCCGATGTCGGCGCTGAACCCCTGCATGCGCATCGGCGCGCAGATCGCCGAGGTGCTGCGGATCCACGGCACAGCCGACAAGCGGCAGGCGCGTGCCCGGGCGCTCGAGATCCTGCAGCTCGTGCAGATGCCGGATGCCGAACGGCGCCTCGACTACTACCCGCACCAGCTGTCGGGCGGCCAGCGCCAGCGCGTC
Organism: Microbacterium sp. GCS4; assembly: GCF_001262495.1. Classification (GTDB taxonomy): domain Bacteria; phylum Actinomycetota; class Actinomycetes; order Actinomycetales; family Microbacteriaceae; genus Microbacterium. The sequence continues at coordinate 121,239 of NZ_LGYE01000006.1, read as the reverse complement.
GTGATCGCCATCGCCGTCGCGGCGGGCCCCGACCTGCTCGTGGCCGACGAGCCGACCACCGCGCTGGACGTCACCGTGCAGGCGCAGATCCTCGACCTCATCCGCGGGCTCCGCGACGAGACGGGCATGGGCGTGCTGTTCATCAGTCATGACCTGGGCGTCATCGGCCAGCTCTGCGAGCGCGTGGCGGTCATGTACCGCGGCCGGGTGGTGGAGTCGGGTTCGGCTCGCCGCGTGCTCGACGACCCGCAGCATCCCTATACCCGGGCCTTGCTCGAGAGCATCCCCCGTCCGTCCGTCCCGGTGCGCTCTCCGCTCGCCGTGATCCCTGCCGTGAACGACTTCGCCGAGGTCGCCCCGGTGCTCGAGGAGGCCTCATGACCGCCGACGTGCTCGCCGACGACGCGCTCGCCGACGTGCTGCGGGTGCGCAACGTCACCCAGCGCTTCGGCCACGGCGCCGACACCATGACCGCACTCGACGACGTGAGCCTGACGGTGCCCCGCGGGCAGACGCTGGGGCTCGTGGGGGAGTCGGGGTCGGGCAAGAGCACGCTCGCCCGCGCCATCCTGCTCATGCGCGCCCCCACGTCGGGGTCGATCGAGTTCGACGGCGTCGACGTGACGGGTCTGCGCGGCAGCGCGCTGCGCCGTCACCGCCGGCGGGTGCAGATGGTGTTCCAGGACCCCAACGACTCCCTCGACCCGCGCTTCACGGTCGCCCGGTCGATCGCCGAGCCCCTCGTCGCCGCGGGCGTCGGGGCGAAGGAGCGCCGTCGCCGCATCGCCGACGCGCTCGACCGCGTGGCGTTGCCCATGGACGCCGCCGGCCGCTTCCCGCACGAGTTCTCGGGCGGTCAGCGTCAGCGCATCGCGATCGCGCGCGCGATGGCCGCCGACCCGGAGTTCGTCGTGCTCGACGAGCCCACCTCGGCGCTCGACGTGTCGGTGCAGGCGCAGGTGCTCAACCTGCTCGTGCAGCTGCAGCAGGACACCGGGGTGACGTACCTCTTCATCACGCACAACCTGTCGGTCGTGCACCACATCGCGCACCGCGTGGCGGTCATGCACCGCGGCCGCGTGGTCGAGGAGGGCACGGGCGAGCAGGTCATGAACGCCCCGCAACACGAGTACACGCGATCGCTGCTCGACTCCATGCCGGTGCTGTACCGGACCTGACGGGAGGATTCCGCATGCGCGTGCAGAAGCGCGGGGACGACAGCCACGACTGGGAGCTGTACCACGGCGAGGGCCGCATCGGCATCGAGTGGTACTTCCGCCAGACGACGGCGCTCCCCACCTCGGTCATGCTCTACCGCCTCGAGCCGGGCGCCGAGGAGGGCCAGCACCATCACCTCGACGACGACCCCGACAGCTGCTCGCCGAACAGCTCCGACGAGATGTACATCGTCACGCGCGGCGAGGTCGTGATCACGGCCGGCGACGAGCGCCGCACGCTGCGGGTCGGCGATGCGTTCTACGCGCCGGAGGGCATGCGGCACGGGGTCCGCAACGAATCGGATGCCGTCGCCGAGCTCGTGCTGGTCTTCGGCCCGCGGGGCCCGCATCCCTTCCCGCAGACCGGCGTCGAGATCTTCGACGCCGAGGCCGAGCGGTAGGCGCGGCCCGCACGCTGTGCAGGAGATCGCACGATCGGAAGGATGCTGTGCGGCATCCTCTCCTGCGGGGCGGGTGATCTCCTGCCGGGCGCGCGCGGCGTACGTCGCGGGGTCAGGCCGCCGGGCCCTGCAGCCGCTCGCGGAGTTCGTCGAGCCGCACGGCGATGCCGATGCGGAACATGCGCTCGTCGTCGCGCCACCCCGCGCCGAGCACGTGGTCGAGCCGGTCGAGGCGCTGCAGGATCGTGTTGGTGTGGAAGTTCAGCGCGCGGGCCGTGCGCGTCGGGCTCGCGTTGTGCCGCACGAATGCGCGCAGCGTGCCGAGCAGGTCGGCGTTGCGGTCGGCGTCGTAGGCGCGCACGGCGCCGATCGTGTCTCGCAGGAACGTCGACAGCCCGTGCGCGTCGGTGTCGAGCACCGCCGAGTACGGGAGGAAGTCCTCGACCCGCGCGGTGAGGCCGCCCACCCCGAGGGCCGCGAGCAGGCGTGCTGTTCGCCGCGCCGAGAGGAACGCCGCGGGCAGCGGATCCTTCGCGGGCGGAGGCACGACGACCGTTGCCTCGTCCTGGATCGCAGCGGCGACCTGCGTGCGGACTCGCTCGGGGTCGACCTCGGTGCGGGCGCCGGCGAGCGCGGCGACGACGAAGCCGCGGTATTCGCCCACGAGCGCTCGGTCATCGAGGGAGCGGGAGAGGGCACGGGCGGCCGTGGCCTGCTGGTCGCCCGGCACCGCCAGCAGCAGCAGCGAGTCGAGGGCCGCCAGGTCGACGTCCAGGCGCCGGGCGCGGCGCTCGACGTCGGAGCGGCGCTCGGGCACGTCGTCGAGGAGGTCGGCGATGAGCTCGCTGCGCACCCGGCGGTCGGCACCCGACGCCGCCTCCTGCTGGAGCTCCAGCAGCGCGCCGACCTGTGCGGCCCGCTCGATCGTGCGCAGATCGACCGCGCCGAGTTCGAAGGCGCCGTCGCCGAGCAGCAGGGCCCCGAAATGCCGGCTGCCGGCGGTCAGAGCCGACACCGCGCGGACACCGGGCTCCGCGACCGGCACGCAGTGACCGTGACGGCGGCTCTCGGCAAGCGCCGCCCGCACCGGCTCGTCGAGCGACAGCATCCCGGGGGCGAGCGGGAGCCCCGCCGCGGCGATCACGTTCTCCTGCGCGTCGATGATCGCGACGGCGCGGCCGAGAGCCGAGGCGAGGGTCTCGGCGACGGGCGCGAAACCGCCGCCGGCGAGCACCGCCTGCACCAGCTCCTGGTGCACGGTGTTGGCGCGGTCGCGCTCGACGAGGTGCGCCGTGAGGCTCTCGAGGGTGCGGCGGCTCGCATCCTCCGAGACGCGCAGGTCGCGCAGGGTCTGCGTGGTCTGCAGGATGACCGACGCGTGGTCGGCCAGCGCCGACAGCAGCGCCACCTCGTCGGGGGAGAACTCCTTCTTCTCGCGGTTGCCGACGAACAGCACGCCGAGCACGTCGTCGCTGCTGAGCATGGGCACGCCGAGCAGGGACACGAGTCCCTCGGCCGACACCGCGTCGTCGATCCCGGCGTCGTGGCGGTCGGCCGTGTACAGGGCGTAGTCGGCCGCCCAGTGCGCCGAGCGCGACTCGACGACGACGCTCGCGAGTCCCCGTCCCGGCGGCACTCGCAGCTGCTGGAAGGACGCGCTGACCGAGCCGCTGGTCTCGCGCACCCGGAGCTCCGAGGTGTCGGGGTCGAACTCGGAGAGGTAGGCGAGGTCGACGCCCATCATCTCGCGAGCGCGCTGCACGAGTCGCGCGAGCACGGCGTCGCTGTCGCGCAGCTCTGCGAGCTCGCGTGCGCTGGAGAACAGGGCGGTCAGCTCGTGCTCGCGCCGCCGGAGCCGGGAGAGCTCGCGCTGGGTCCGCGCCACACGATCCGCCAGGAGAGCGGCGTCCGCATCGCTCGCGCCGAGTCGTCGGAGCGCGTCGCTCACACCTGTGGGACCGACGAGCTCGGGGTCGTAGGCGGCGTCGAGGAGAGCGGCGATCGCGTCGTCGTGTTCGGGCATCGTCGTCCCTTCCGGAGAGCGCGGCGCCGGGAGGCGTCCGACTTCAGTGTCGAGCATGACCCTTGCCGCCCTCAAATCGCTGGGATCGCCGCCGTCGGATCGTCGGCGCGGGAATCAGCGCGCGCCGCGCTGCTCCTCGCCGCGGGCGGCCGTGCGCAGCAGGGCGGCGGCGAGATCGGGCCACAGCTCGTGCGGGATGAGGTGCCCCATGTCGGGATGCACCTGCAGCTCGGAGTCGGGGATCGCCTCGGCGATGTCGACCGCGGACGCCCAGTGCAGCACGTCGTCGTCGCGCCCGTGGAAGACGAGTGTCGGGACGCGGACGCGGCCCAGAGCCTCAAGCCGTTCGGGAGCCCGCCGCAGGGCGGCCCATTGCCGGCTGAACCCGGCCGGGTGGTAGCCGCGATCGTAGGCCTCGCCCGCGGCTCGCACGTGCCACTCGACCTGCGGGTCGTACCGGCCGGGCCCGCCCGCCTGCACCGCGGCGGCGGCGAACGCGACGGCCTGCTCGCGCGTGACGCGCACCGGCGGCTCGGCGAGCTCGGGACGTTCGCCGTGCAGCACGTAGCGGCGGGACTGGCCGGGGATCGTCGAGAGCAGTCCGAGGCTGCGCACGCGCTCCGGATGCTCGATCGCGAGCACCTGCGCCATCATGCCGCCCATCGAATGTCCGGCCACGTGGGCCGAGTCGACGCCCAGCTCGTCGAGGACACGCAGCACGTCCTCCGCGAGATCGATGAGGTCGTAGCCGCCGTCGACCTCGTCGTCACCGCCGAAGAGCTGTGAGAGTCCGGTGTCGCGGTTGTCGAAGCGCACGACGCGCAGGCCACCGGCCGTCAGCAGACGGATGAACTCCTCGTCCCAGCTCAGCAGCTGCGCACCGCCGCCAGAGACGAGCACGAGCACGGGGTCGTGCTCCGAACCGAACACCTCGTAGTAGAGGCGCACGTCGGCGGTTTCGGTGTACGGCATCGGTTCTCCTCGCGCTTCGGGGGCGGGGCCGCGGTGCGGGCGTGGTGCGAGTCTAGGTTCGTCTCGGGGCGGACGAGATGTGAGGACCGCATACAGAGAGGCCCCGGCGATGAGTGTTCCACCCATCGTCGACCCCGACGCACGCTCCTAGTGTCATCTGTGACCACAGCGCCGAGGACCCGGTCGCTGGACGAAGGAAGGTGGCCGATGCCGACCAACAGCCGAATCTCCGGACTGCGTGACCACACGCCCGACGAGCGGCTCGCTCTCGTCGCCGAGGGGGCGGGGCTCGACGCCGACGCCCTGCAGGCGCTGCGTCCGGACGGCGGCCTCTCGCTCGCCCAGGCCGACCACATGATCGAGAACGTTGTGGGCATGGTCGGGATCCCGGTCGGAGTGGCCACGAACTTCACGATCGACGGCCGTGACCACCTCGTGCCCATGGCCACCGAGGAGCCGAGCGTCGTCGCCGCCGCCTCGAACGCGGCCCGTATGGCCCGCGCGCACGGCGGCTTCACCACGTCCTACACGGGCGACGTCATGATCGCCCAGATCCAGGTGCTCGACGCGGTGGACCCGCACGGTACGCGCTTCGCGCTGCTGGAGGCGAAGGACGAGCTGCTCGCCCTCGCCAACGAGCAGGACCCGATGCTCGTGTCGCTCGGCGGCGGCGCCTTCGAGATCTCGGTGCGGGTGCTGCCCACCCGCGCCGGCACGCAGGTCATCGTGCACCTGCACGTCGACGTCCGCGACGCGATGGGCGCGAACGCCGTCAACACCATGGCCGAGGCGATCGCCCCGCGCATCGCCGAGGTCGCCGGCACACGCACCCTGCTGCGCATCCTCACCAACAAGGCCGAGCTGCGCCTCACCCGCGCCCGCGCCGTGTTCGACGCCGAGATGCTCGGCGGAGCGCAGGTCGTCGACGACATCGTCGCCGCGAGCGCCTTCGCCGAGGCGGACGCCTACCGCGCCGCCACGCACAACAAGGGCATCATGAACGGCATCACGGCGGTCGTGCTCGCGACCGGCAACGACACCAGGGCCGTCGAGTCCGGATGCCACTCGCACGCCGTGCGCGCCGGTGGCTACACCGCACTGTCGCAGTTCGAGAAGGATGCCGACGGCAACCTCGTCGGCACCCTCGAGGTGCCCCTCGCGGTCGGCCTCGTGGGCGGCGCCACACGGGCGCACCCCACCGCGCAGGCCGCCGTGCGCCTGCTCGGCGTCGAGACGGCCCGCGAGCTCGCCGGCGTGATCGCCGCGGTCGGCCTCGCGCAGAACCTCGCCGCGTGCCGCGCGCTCGCCGCCGAGGGCATCCAGCGGGGGCATATGACCCTGCACGCCCGCACGATCGCCGCCTCGGCGGGCGCGGAGGTCGACGAGATCGGCGCCGTCGCCGCGCGCATCGTCGCCGACCGCCGCATCCGCGTCGAGCACGCCCGCGAGGTGCTCGCCGAGCTGCGCGCCGGGGCATCCGCATGACCGACGCGCTCCCCGCCCCCCGGGTCGTCCGCGAGGAGGGCCTGCCGGCCCGCGTCACGGTGTTCGAGGTCGGGCCCCGCGACGGCCTCCAGGCCGAGACCGACATCATCCCCGCGCCGATCAAGGCCCAGCTGTGCCGACGGCTGTACGCCGCGGGCAGCCGCGACGTCGAGGTGACGAGCTTCGTGCCGCCGACGTGGATCCCACAGCTCGCCGACGCCGAGCAGGTCGTCGCGGCGCTCGAGGTGCCCGAGGGCGCGCGGGCCGTCGGACTGGTGCCGAACCTGCGCGGTCTGCAGCGCGCGCTCGACGCCGGCATCCGCGAGGTGTCCGTGGTGGTGAGCGCAACCGAGTCGTTCGCCCAGGCGAATCTCAACACGACCCGCTCGGGCGCGATCGACCGCGCGGTCGAGGTGATCGCCGAGGCGACCCGTCAAGGCGTGCCGGTGCGCGGGTATGTGTCGATGGCGTTCGGCGACCCGTGGGAGGGCGCCGTCGAGTCCGACGCCGTCGTCTCGGCGGCCGGCGCCCTGCACGAGGCGGGTGCCCGAACGATCGCCATCAGCGACACGATCGGCGTCGCGACGCCCGGTCACACGGCGTCGATCATCGGCGAGGCGCGCGCGGCCGGCATCCCCGTCGAGGCGATCGCCCTGCATCTGCACGACACCTACGGCCAGTCCCTCGCCAACGTGCACGCCGCACTGCGCCTGGGCGTCGCGGAGTTCGACTCCTCCGTCGGGGGCCTCGGCCGCTGTCCCTACGCGAAGGGCGCGACCGGTAACCTCGCGACGGAGGACCTCGTGTGGATGCTGCACGGGCTGGGCATCGAGACGGGTCTCGATCTCCGCGCCCTGGCCGCCACCACGCTCTGGCTCTCCCGCATCCGCTCCGTCCGCCCCGCATCGAACGTCGCCCGTGCGTTCCAGGCCGCGGGGCTCGACGCCCCCGACTACGCCCAGGAGGTCACCCCCGCATGATCGACACCACGCTCCCGGCCCCCGGCGCGCTCGCCGGCGTCACCGTGATCGACCTCTCGCGCGTGCTCGCCGGGCCCTACGCCTCGCAGACCCTCGCCGACCTCGGCGCGACCGTCATCAAGGTCGAGAACCCGCGCGATCCCGACGTCTCGCGCGGCTTCCCGCCCTACCTCGCGAACGGCGACGAGGAGTTCAGCGCGTACTACGCCCAGTACAACCGCGGCAAGCTCGGCGTCGGCCTCGACCTCGCGACGCCCGAGGGCAAGGAGGTCCTGAAGGACCTCGTGCGGGGCGCCGACATCCTCGTCGAGAACTTCCGCCCGGGCACGATGGAGAAGCTCGGCGTCGGCTACGAGGTGCTGCGCGAGGTCAACCCGCGACTCGTGTACACCGCCATCTCGGGGTACGGCCGCACGGGCTCGCGCAGCCGGCGCCCCGCGTTCGACAACACGGCGCAGGCCGCGGGCGGCATCTGGTCGATGAACGGCTATGCCGACCAGCCGCCGGTGCGCGTCGGCGTCACGATCGGCGACCTCTCCGCGACCCTCTTCGCCGTGATCGGCACGCTCGCTGCCCTGCGTCACGCCGAGGCCACGGGCGTCGGCCAGGTCGTCGACGTCGCGCAGGTCGACAGCATCGTCGCGCTCACCGAGACCGCCGTGGTCGACTACACGGTCACGGGCACCGTCGCGTCGCCGCAGGGCAACGCGCACGCCTGGGTGCGGCCGTACGAGCTCTTCGACTGCGCCGACGGCCAGGTGTTCTTCGGCGCGTACACCGACAAGCTGTGGAACGCGAGCTGCGACCTGTTCGGCACGCCCGAGCTCAAGGACGACCAGGAGATCGACACCATGCGCAAGCGGTTCGACGACGACGTGTACGAGCGCCGCGTCAAGCCGATCGTCGCCGGATGGCTCGCGACCCGCACGAAGCAGGAGCTCGAGGACCTCGCGGGCGACGTGGTGCCGCTCACCGCGATCAAGACGATCGGCGAGGTCGTCGACGACCCGGGCACGGCCGAGCGCGACATGATCGTCGAGGCCGACTACGGCGACCTCGGCACGCTGCGCATGTTCGGCCAGCCGATCAAGCTCTCCGAGACGCCCGCGACACCCGCCCGCACGGCCAACCGCTTCGCGGAGCACGCTGACGAGGTGCTCGCCACCTACGCCGGCTACGACGCCGCGCGCATCGCCGAGCTCCGCGCCGCGGGCGCGCTGCCGTGACGTCCGCGGCAGCGCGCGTCGTGCGCACCGAGCCGATCACGACGGGCACGGTCGGGGCGTACCGCGGCACGTTCGCGGCATCCGATCCCGTGCTCGACGCGGGCGACGTGCTGCCCGCGGGGTGGGAGGGCGTGTTCTTCCCGTTCGCCGTGCCGCTCGCCGACCTGCGCCCGGACGGCACGCCCGCGCGGGACGGCGTCGTGCCCGAGATCGACCTGCCCCGGCGGATGTACGCGGGCGAGACGACGGAGTTCCTGCGGCCGATCCGCGTCGGCGACGAGGTCACGCAGACCACGACGCTCGGCGGCGTCGTCGAGAAGTCGGGCTCGCGCGGTCGGCTGACCTTCGTCGACATCGACCGTGAGTACGCGGTCGACGGGGAGGTCGCGGTGCGCAGCGTCTGGCACGACGTGTTCCTCGAGGCGGCCGACCCCGATGCGCCGCAGCGCGCCCCGCAGCCGCAGCCGCAGGTCGCGGCCGAGGCCGACTGGGTCGAGGAGATCGCGCTCGACGCGCGGCAGCTGTTCCGCTTCTCGGCGCTCACCTTCAACACGCACCTCATCCACTACGACCGGGCCTGGGCGCGCGACGTCGAGGGCCTGCCCGACCTCCTCGTGCACGGACCGCTCACGCGCATCCTGCTCATGGACGCGGCCCGGCGCCACGCCCACGGACGTGTGCCCGCCCGTCTCGACGTGCGGGCGATCGCGCCCATCCTCGTCGACCGGCCGCTGCGGCTCGTGGGGGGCGGCGCGACGGGCGACGGCCTGCGCGTGACGGCCCTCGACGCCGACGACGTCGTGCTCGCCACCGCCGACATCGCGTTCCACCACTGACCCTCTGGGGCGTATCGCTGTGCGCACAGCACAGTTCGCGGGCAAGCACTGTCGTTACAGAACATTGCCGCCGGTGCCGTGCCTCCGTAGCGTGAATATGGCGGATGACGCCGTCGCCCCTCGCCTTTCGAATCGCTTGATGTACGACTTCGGGCCGACCATTCCCGCAATTCAAGCGATTCGAAAATTCACTCGACAGCCCGACTCGACAGCCACCGACCTGGAGACGCCATGAGGCACAACCCCGACTACGCGCTCGACGACGTCGACGCCGTGCGCGCGCTCGTGCGCGAGAACCCGTGGGCGACGATCGTCAGCCACGTGCCCGGTGCGGGGCTCGTCGCCTCGCACTACCCGGTGCTGCTCGAGGAGGATGCCGACGGCATCGTGCTCGTGAGCCACGTCGGCCGCCCCGACGAGCGCCTGCACGAGCTCGGACAGCACGAGACCATGGTGATCGTCTACGGCCCGCAGGGCTACGTCTCGCCGGGATGGTACGAGTCCTCGCCGGCGGTCCCCACGTGGGACTTCGCCGTCGCACATCTGCACGGCACCCCGGAGTTGCTGTCCGACGAGGAGAACCTCGCGGTGCTCGACCGGCTCGTCGCCTGGTTCGAGAGCCCGCTGCCCGACCCGTTCCTCATGCACCGCACGCTGGAGAACACCGCGTACGCCGAGCGGATCGTGCACGGCACGGTGGGCTTCCGGCTGCGGGTCGAGCGCATCGAGGCCAAGGACAAGATGAGCCAGGACAAGCCGGCGGCCGTCATCGCGCGCGTCGTCGAGGCGCTGCGCCGCCCCGGCCCCTACGAGAACCCGAAGCTCGCCGACCGCATCGCGGCGGTCAACCATGAGGTGCTGCAGGCACAGGAGGAGACAGCATGACCGCGTTCGTCGGAGTGCAGGACATGGTCGAGTGGATCACGCGCCGCGGCGCGGAGACCATCATGACCGAGATGGCCGACACGATCGAGGCCGACTTCCGTCGGTGGGAGTCGTTCGACAAGAGCGAGCGGGTCGCGAACCACACCCCGTTCGGGGTGATCGAGCTCATGCCGATCAGCGACCCCGACACGTACGCCTTCAAGTACGTCAACGGGCACCCGTTCAACCCGGGACGCGGGTACCAGACAGTGACGGCGTTCGGGGTGCTGGCCGACGTGCACAACGGCTACCCGGTGTTTCTCGCCGAGATGACGATGCTCACGGCCCTGCGCACGGCGGCGACCTCGGCGATGGTCGCCCGTCGTCTCGCGCGCCCCGACTCCACGACCATGGCGATGATCGGCGCGGGCAGCCAGGCCGAGTTCCAGGCGCTCGCGTTCCGCGGTGTGCTCGGAATCTCGCGCCTGCGCGTCTTCGACGTCGACCCGGCGGCCTCGGCGAAGTTCGTGCGCAACCTCGAGTCGCGCGGCTTCGACATCACGGTGTGCTCCTCGGCGTCCGAGGCCGCGGCCGGCGCCGATGTCGTGACGACGTGCACGGCCGACAAGGCGGTCGCGCAGGTGCTGACCGACGCCGATGTCGCCCCGGGCATGCACATCAACACGATCGGCGGCGACTGCCCCGGCAAGACGGAGCTCGACCCGCGCATCCTCGACCGGGGTCCGGTGTTCGTGGAGTTCACGCCGCAGACGCGGGTGGAGGGCGAGATCCAGAACGTCGCCTCCGACTTCCCCGTCACGGAGTTCTGGCGGGTGCTCGACGGCACGGCGCCGGGCCGCACGAGCACGGAGCAGGTGACGATCTTCGACTCGGTGGGCTTCGCGCTCGAGGACTTCTCGGCCCTGCGCCACCTGCGGGCCGACCTCGCGGGCAGCGGTCTCGACACCGAGATCGACCTCGTCGCGGCCCCCGACGACCCCAAGGACCTGTTCGGCTTCGCGACCTCCCCCGTCCCCGTCGCCTGACGCCGCGAGAAACCCGACCCTGCGCCCCGGGGCGCCGAGAGGAGCACGATGTCCGAGACCCTCACCCTCCGGGGCGCGCGACCGTACGACGGCGGCGAGCCGATCGACGTCGTGGTGCGCGACGGCCTCATCGCGGCGATCACGCCCGCGGGGACGATGAATGCCGTCGGCGAGGTCGTCGACGTCGCCGGCCGCTGGATCGGCCCGGGGTTCTGGGACGCGCACGTGCACTTCACGCAGCACGTCATCCGCCGCCGCCGGCTCGACCTCACCGAGACCCGCAGTGCCGACGACGTGCTCACGATCGTGCGCCGGGCGCGCGCCGATCAGGCGCCGCTCACCGACGGGATGCTGATGGGCTACGGCTTCCGCGACGGACTCTGGCCCGTGCCCGCCACCCTCGATGCGCTCGACGCGACCGTCGCCGACGTGCCGGTCGTGCTCGTGAGCGGCGATCTGCACTGCGGCTGGATGAACCGGGCCGCGGCCGCCCGCTTCGGCGTCGAACTCGACGCGACCGGTCTGCTGCGCGAGGGGCCGTGGATCAGCCTGCTGCACTCCTTCGACGAGGCCGCGCACCTGCCCGCCGACGCCTACGCCGATGCCGCGGACGCCGCGGCCGCCCGCGGCGTGGTCGGCATCGTCGAGTACGAGAACACCGACAACGTGTCCGAGTGGTCGGAGCGCACGAGCGCGGGGCTGCGCAGTCTGCGCTCCGACATCGCCGTGTGGCCCGACCGGCTCGAGTCCGTGATCGCGGCGGGGTACCGCACGGGCGATCTCGTCGACGACGCGGGACTGGTGACCTTCGGGCGACTCAAGGTCGTCGTCGACGGGTCGCTCAACACCCGCACCGCCTGGTGCTGGGACCCGTACCCGGGGATGGATCCCGGCCACCCGCACGCGTGCGGGCTCGAGAGCGTGCCGATCGCCGAGCTGCGCCGGCTGCTGCACCGTGCGCGCGGCGCGGGCATCGAGGCGGCCGTGCACGCGATCGGCGATCGCGCCAACACCGAGGTCCTCGACACGTTCGCGGAGCTCGGCATGCGGGGCGTGATCGAGCACGCGCAGCTCGTGCGCGACGACGACTTCGCCCGGTTCGCCGATCTCGGTCTCATCGCGAGCGTGCAGCCCGAGCACGCGATGGACGACCGCGACGTCGCCGACCATCACTGGGCGGGTCGCACCGGCCGCGCCTTCGCGTTCGGGTCGCTGCACCGCTCCGGTGCCGCACTGCGGCTGGGGTCGGATGCTCCCGTCGCGCCGCTCGACCCGTGGATCTCGCTCTCGGCCGCGACGGCCCGCAGCCGTGGCGACCGTGCGGCGTGGCATCCGGAGCAGCGGCTGCCGCTCGACGTCGCGCTCGCGGCATCCGTGCGCACCGCGCTCGCCGTGGGGGAACCCGCCGATCTCGTGGTCACCGACCGCGACCCGTACGCCAGCGACCGCGACGAGCTGCGCGGCATGCCTGTCGCCGCGACGCTGCTCGGCGGCCGATTCACCCACCGGGAGCTGTGAGATGAGCACACTGACCTTCACGAACGGCCGGGTCTTCACCGGTGAGTCCGAGACCGCGTTCGCGTCGGCGTTCCGCATCGTCGACGGACGCGTCGACTGGGTGGGCGATGCCGCCGATGTGGCCGACGCCGACGCCGTCGACCTCGGCGGGCGCACGGTGCTGCCGGGCCTCATCGACAGCCACACCCACCCCGCTCTGCTCGCCGGCACCGCGGCCGCGGTCGAGTGCTTCCCGCCGGCCGTGCGCAGCGTCGACGATCTCGTCGCCGTGCTGCGGGGCAACGCCGACACGGTCGCCGATCCCGGCGCGTGGGTGCTCGGCCGCGGTTTCGACGACACGAAGTTCCCCGACGGACGGATGCCGACGGCCGCCGACCTCGACCGGGTGAGCACCGACCGGCCCGTGCTGGTGTGGCGCTGCGACGCGCACTCCGCCGTCTGCAACACGCGGGCGCTCGAGCTGGCCGGCATCACCGCCGAGACGCCCGACCCCGACGGCGCCCGGTTCGAGCGTGGTGCCGACGGCGCCCCGAACGGCGTGCTCACCGAGATCGCCGCGGTGAACGCCGTCGCCGCGTGGATCCCCGCCCCGACCGCCGACGAGCAGATCGACGCGCTCGTGACGATCGGCGAGGAGCTCGCCTCGCGCGGCATCGTCGCGGTCTGCGACCTGCTGTCGTCGCGCATCGACCGCCCGCTCCAGACCTTCCGCGCTGCCGCGCAGCGCGGGCTCCATGCCCGGGTCGCGCTCTACCCGGGATGGGACCCCGCAGCTCCTCTCGCCGATCTCGACCCCGACGACCGCGAGGGCGAGGTGCGCGTCGGCGGCGTCAAGGTCGTGCTCGACGGCGCGTACTCGAACCGCACCGCCTGGGTGCACGAGGCGTATCCGGGGTCGTGCGACCACGGTCTGCGTCTCGTCGACGACGACGACGTGCTCGCCGCGGGGGAGTGGGCGCGCCGCAACGGCGTGCAGCTCGCCGTGCACGCGATGGGCGACCGGGCCCTCGACCGCGTCGTGGAGCTCTTCGAGGGGCAGGAGCCCTGGCTCGACGGCATCCCGTCGGTGCGCATCGAGCACGCCACGATCGTGAGCGATGCGTATCTCACGCGTCTGCGCGCGGCACGGATGCGGTTCGGAATCGCCACGCACACGGTGTTCTTCTTCGCCGAGTACGACGGGTACGAGAAGGCGCTGCGCGTCGAGCAGGTGCCCGACGCCTACCCGATCGCCCGTCTCTACGACGGCCTCGAGCCGCTCGCCCTGTCGTCCGACCGCCCGGCCACCGCGTGGAGCGGCGCCGACGACGTGATGCTGTCGGTCGAGGCGGCCGTGCGCCGGCGCACGTACAACGACATCGAGTTCGGCGCCGAGGCCGCGATCACGGTGCCCCAGGCCCTGCTGCTGTACACCTCGCGGGCCGCCTCGCTCTCACCGCTCACCGGCGTGGGAAGGATCGCCCCCGGATTCGACGGCAGCTTCGCGGTGCTCGACCGCGACGTGTTCGCGGTGCCCGACGAGGAGATCTCGACCGTGCGGGTCGCCGAGACATGGATCCGGGGCGAGCGGGTCTTCGTCCGGGACCGCCCATGACCGAGGCGCCGTTCCGACCGCTCGACGGCGTGCGGGTGATCGACTTCACGAGGCTGCTCGCCGGGCCTTCGGCGACCATGACCCTCGCCGAGCTCGGCGCCGAGGTGGTCAAGGTCGAGCAGCCGGGACTCGGCGACGAGACCCGGCACTGGGGGCCGCCGTTCGTGCACGGCGCGAGCGCGTACTTCCACGCCATCAACCGCGGCAAGCGCAGCATCGCGCTCGACCTGACCGACCCCGACGACCGCGCGGTCGCGCATGCGCTCATCGGCACGGCCGACATCGTGGTCGAGAGCTTCCGACCCGGCGTCGCCGAGAGGCTCGGCATCGGCGCCGCGGCGATGCGCGAGCGCTTCCCGCGGCTCGTGTACGCGTCGATCAGCGGCTTCGCACAGCAGGGTCCGCTGTCGGCAGAGCCCGGCACGGCGGTGACCGTCGAGGCGGAGTCGGGACTCATGCACGTGACCGGTTACGAGGGCGGCGACCCGGTGCGCTCGGGGGTCGCGATGGTCGACATCGCCACCGGCATGTCGATGATCAACGGGGTGCTGGCGGCCCTGCTCGAACGCGAGCGCACGGGCCGGGGGAGGACGCTCGAGTTCTCGCTGTTCGCGACGGCGCTGAGCTCGCTCGGCACGGTCATCGCGGCGTCGTCGGCGGGCGGTCCGTCGTCGCGGCCGTGGGGCAGCGCGCATCCGTCGATCGTCCCGTACCGGGCGTTCCCGGTGGCTGACGGCCACGTCGTGCTCGGTGCGACGAACGATCCGATGTTCGCCCGGCTCGTCTCCGCGCTCGACCTCGGGGCCGAGCTCGGCGGCGAGCGGTGGGCACGCAACCAGGCCCGGGTGGAGGGGCGCACCGAGGTCGACGGCGCCATCGCCCGGCGGATCGCCGACCTGCCGCTGGATGCCGTCGTCGAGCGCCTGCGCGCCGCCCGCGTGCTCGTCGCGCGGGTGCGCAGCCCCGAGGAGGCCGCGCAGGGTGCGCAAGCTCAGGCCCTCGGTCTCATCGAGCACGACGACGGCGTCGCGATCGCGCGCTCGCCGCTGGGCACGAACGGCACGGCCCGCCTCGCCCGCGCCCCGATGCTCGACGCCGACGGTCCGACGCTGCGCGCCGAGGTCGCAGGGTCCGACGGCGACGGACGGGGCTGACCTCACCCCGATCCGAGCAGGCGCACCCGGCAGGCGAGCTCGACCGCGAAGCGGGCGTCGGGGTCGTCGAGGTCGATGCCGAGCAGTTCGCGGATGCGCCGCATCCGATATCCCACCCCGTTCGGATGCAGCATGAGCTCGCGCCCCGCGTGCACGAGCGAGCCCCCGTGCGCGAGGTACACGAGCAGGGTGCGCACCGACTGTCGTGCCCGATCCGCGTCGAGCTCGTCGAGCGGACGCAGGATGTCGTGGAGCAGCTCGCGACTGATGGGCGAGGCGTACACGTCGAGCAGCACGCGGCGCAGACCCGTGACGTCGGTGAGCTCCACGCCGCCGAGGCGTCCGGCGGCGATCGCCGACTCGGCCGCGATCCGGGCCTCGGCGGCGGACTGCCGCAGTCCCAGCGCGCCGAGCTGCGGGGTGCCCAGGCCCAGGGTGTAGGCCCAGTCGGCGCCCGCGAGCTCCTGCGCCCGCTGCTGGATCCGCGTCGCGATCTCGCGCACCCGTCGCTGGTGGTCGCCCGCACCGTGCTCCTCGGTGCACACGAGCACGAGGTCGTCCTGCAGAAAGGCCACGTGCCACATCTCGTCGCGTGACTCGACGAGCTGCAGCGCGAAGAGCTCGAGCGCCGGCTGCACGCTGCGGGGCGCCCGCGCGTCGGGGTCGCCGCGATGAGTAGGGCTGAGCCACGCCACGACGTGCGAGCGGGCGAGCGGCAGCCCGAGACGTGCCGCCTGCGCCACGAAGCCCTCGGCGCGCGAGGGGTCGGCCAGCACGAGCTCGACGAGCAGGTCGGCGCGCGACTGGGTCGGGGCGTAGCGGTCGCGGCTCTGCCGCTGGGCGACGCGCGAGAGCAGTGACGCGATCACCGGAAGGGCCACGGCCGTCGCGCCGTCCGACGACCCGGCGACGAGGCGTCCGATCGGCACCTCGCCGATGAACACCGCGTCGGAGTCGGTCCAGGATGCCGCGGGGTCGGCGACGATCGACAGCTCGACCCCGAGCGCGCCGCCCGCGGCCGACAGGATGCTCTCGGTCGAGCCCTCGGGTGACGCGGCGGATGCCGAGGCCAGCTCGATCGCCCGGGCGCCCCGCATCATCGCCTCGGACGCCCCGCCGGAGATGGCGCGGTCGATCGTCTTCGCGAGCTCGGCCGCCGGCACCCCGGTGGCGGAGAACACCGGCACACCGCCGCGTTCCGCGAGCACCCGCGCCGTCTCGGCGAGCGTCAGCGGCGCGGTGAACACGAGCCCGGCGAGGCCGCGCGCGCTCGCCTGCCGCAGGGCCACGTCGATGCGGAACGGCGGCGGCTGCTCCTCCTCGGTGAGGATCGCGAGCGTGCCCTCGGACAGCCCGTCGAGACGGTCGATCGCGGCGAGGTCGACCCGCACCACGCGCCGATCGTCGGCGGGGCCGGCGTGGAGTCGCAGGCCGAGCCGGTCGGCGTCGTCGCGCAGGTCGACGAGGGTGTACTGTGCCATGCGCACAGTATGCACGGAAACACTGGATGCAGGGAACATTGCCCACCGCCGGATGCCTCCGTACCGTGAACACATGGCTCAGACTCCTCCCGCCGACCTCGTCGCGGCGCCGATCACCGAGATCACGGCAGACGACATCGCCGCCCTCGGCGTGGGAACCGCGATCCTCGGCACCGGCGGCGGCGGCGCCGTCTACACCGCGCAGATCACCGTCGAGAACGCGCTGCGCACGCACGGCGCCGTGCGGCTCGTGCAGGTCGACGACCTCGGCCCTGACGACGTCGTGATCCTCATGTCGGGCATCGGCGCCCCCACGGTCGGCATCGAGATGCTGTCGGCATCGGGCCAGATCCACGCTCTGCTGGCGGAGGCGGAGCGGCTGCTCGGACGCCCCGTCACGACCCTGATGGCCGCCGAGATCGGCGGCAGCAACGGCATCCACCCCATCGGCTGGGCGGCCCGACTCGGCCTGAAGGTGCTCGACGCCGACGGGATGGGCCGCGCGTTCCCCGACGCCGCGATGGTCGCGATGAACGTCGCGGGAGTGCCGTGCGAGTGGGCCGTGCAGAGCGACGTCGTCGGCAACATCTCGGTCATGAAGACGATCGACCTGCACTGGCTCGAGCGCCATGCCCGTGCGCTCACGGTCGCGAGCGGCTCGATCTGCATCGCCGCGCACTACCCCCTCACCGCCGACACCGTGAAGGGCGCGGTCATCGAGGGCACCGTGACCGCGGCGATCCGCGTCGGCCACGCCCTCCTGTCGGCCTCCGACCCGGTGACCGCGATCGCCGCCGAGCTCGACGCACGCGTGCTGATGACCGGCAAGATCACCGACCTCGACCGCCGCACGGTCGGCGGGTTCGTGCGCGGCTCGGTCACGGTCACGGGAACCGGCGCCGACCGCGGGCGGCTGCAGCGCATCGAACTGCAGAACGAGAACCTGCTCGTGCTCGAAGACGGAGAGGTGCTGGTGAGCGTCCCCGACCTCATCACGATCATCGACGCCGAGACCGGGCACGCGATCACCACCGAGATGCTGCGCTTCGGCCAGCGGGTCTCGGTGCTCGCCTGGGCATGCGACCCGATCTGGCGCACCCCGCGCGGGCTCGAGCTCGCCGGACCAGCGGCGTTCGGCTACGACCTCCCGTACGTCCCCTTCGAAGGAGCGACCCGATGACCGCGCGCGACCTGTCCATCGGCGTCGACGTCGGCGGAACCAACACCGACGCCGTGGTGCTCGACGGCGACGGTCGGGTGCTCGCGTGGACCAAGCGGGCCACCACCGACGACATCACGGGCGGCATCCGCGCCGGCATCCGCGACGTGCTCGCCGCGATCGGCGACGACCGCTCGCGCGTCTCGCGCGTCATGCTCGGCACCACGCACGCGACCAACGCGATCGTGCAGCGCCGGCAGCTCGACCGCGTCGCGATGATCCGCCTCGGAGCGCCGGCGGCGACCGAGTACCCGCCGCTCACCGGGTGGCCGACCGACCTCGTGCAGATGGTGCTCGCGGGCTCGGCCATGCTCGGGGGCGGCCACATGGTCGACGGCACGCCCATCTCGCCGCTCGACCGCGACGGCATCCTGCGCTTCGTCGACGGCCTCGACGGATTCGACGCGATCGCCGTCGCCGGGATCTTCAGCCCCTCATCGCCGGAGCAGGAGCTCGAGGTCGCCGAGATGCTGCGCGCCCACCTCGGGCAGGACACCCGCGTGTTCCTCAGCCAGGACATCGGCCCGACGGGTCTGCTCGAGCGCGAGAACGCGACCCTGCTCAATGCGGCGCTGTACAGCGTGGCGCGCTCGGTCACCGAAGCCCTCGTGACGGTCGTCGCCGAGGAGGGGCTCGACGCCACGACCTTCTTCGCGCAGAACGACGGCACGCTGATGTCGCTCGACTACGCGGCGCAGTACCCGGTGCTGACGATCGGCTCGGGTCCCGCGAACTCCATCCGCGGCGCCGCGTACCTGTCGGGGCACGACGACGCGATCGTCATCGACGTGGGCGGCACGACCTCCGACCTCGGCGTGGTCGTCGGCGGCTTCCCGCGGGAGTCGACGCTGCCCCGCGAGATCGGCGGGGTGCGCACGAACTTCCGCATGCCCGACGTGCTCAGCGTGGGGATCGGCGGCGGCACCATCGTCGACGTCGCGTCGGGCCGCGTGGGCCCCGACTCGGTGGGCTACCGCATCGACCGCGAGGGACTCCTGTTCGGAGGATCCACCCCGACGCTGACGGATGCCGCCGCCCTGGCCGGCAGTCCGGTCGCCGGCCGCCGACTGCCCGCCCTCTCGTCGACCGTGTCGTCGGCCCTGGACCGCGCGCTCGCGCTCGTCGCCGACCGCCTCGACGAGGCCGTGGAGCGGCTGTCGCTCGGCCGCATGGACATCCCGCTGGTCGTGGTCGGCGGCGGAGGCTTCCTCGTCCCCGACAGTCTCGCCAGCGCCGGCAGCATCCTGCGTCCCGACCACGGCGGCGTCGCGAACGCCGTCGGCGCCGCGATCTCGCTCGCCGGCGGCCGGGCCGACCAGATGGCGGCCATGGGCGACCGGGAGTCCGCGATCGAGCAGGCCTCCGAGGCGGCCGTCGCGAAGGCCATCCAGGCCGGCGCCGACCCGTTGCAGGTCTCGGTCGTCGAGGTCCTCGAGACGCACGTCCCCTACACCGCGCAGCCGACCGTGAACGTGACGGTCAAGGCGGCGGGCCCGCTCGCCCGGCTCTCGGCCGAGGTGCCCGTCCGCTGACGGACCTCCGGTCGTCCCTCCCTGCACTGACGCTCCACCCCACCCGAATCAGGAGAACGCTATGAAACGCAGTACCGCACTACCCGTGGCCGCCGCTCTCTCCGTCCTCGCCCTGACGCTGACGTCCTGCGCGGGGTCCTCCGATCAGGCCGGTCCCGACGAGGGCGACTTCGTCTCGGGCGGCACGTTCGTCACCGCCGTGGGCGACGACCCGGGCGACCTGAACCCGCTCAAGGCCGTCTCGCCCGACACCTTCGCGGTCGTGAGCATCGCCTACGAGTCGCTCATCGCCGTGACCGACGAGGGCGAGCTCGTGCCCTGGCTCGCCGAGAGCTGGGACGAGACCGGCACCGAGGTCGTGTTCACCCTCAAGGACGGCATCACCTGTTCCGACGGCTCGGAGTTCACCGGCCAGACCGTCGCCGACAACCTCAACTACAACGCGGATGCCGCGAACGCCACGTTCTCGTACGGCTCGGTCATCGACGAGAGCATCTCGGCCACGGCCGACGGCAACACGGTCACCGTCACGAGCACCGCGAACAACCCGTTCCTCGCCGTCAACGTGGGCACGATCATGCTCGTGTGCGACGCCGGTCTCGCCGACACGACCTCGCTGTCGGACACGACCGACGGCACAGGGCTCTACGCGCTCAGCGAGATCAAGCCCGGCGACACGTACACCTTCGCCAAGCGCGACGACTACACGTGGGGTCCCGACGACGTCACGAGCGAGACCGCGGGTCTGCCCGACGCCATCGAGGCGCGGGTCGTGACCGACGAGAGCACCGCCGCGAACCTGCTGCTGTCGGGCGAGCTCAACGCCGCGACGATCTCGGGCGCCGACCGCTCGCGCCTCGACGGCGCGGGCCTCACCCACACGGGTGTGCGCAACCCCGTCGGCATGATGCTCTTCAACGAGAAGGAAGGGCGTCCGTTCGCCGACCCGCTCGTGCGCGAGGCGCTGTCGACCGCGATCGACCGCGACGAGGTCGGCACCGTGATCGCCGACGGCGAGGGACTCGAGTCGATCTCTCTCGTCACGAAGAACCCGCTGCTGTGCGTCGCCGACAAGCCGGAGTGGACCCTGCCCGACACCGACCTCGACAAGGCGGGCGAACTGCTCGACGAGGCCGGCTGGACGCTGGGCTCCGACGGCCTGCGCGAGAAGGACGGCCAGCCGCTCACGATCAAGTTCGTCTACAACGCCCCGACCTCGACACACGCGGCCGCGGCCGAGCTGGTCAAGCAGACCTGGGACGAGCTGGGCGTGACGACCGAGCTGCTCGCGAACGACGCGGCGGCCTGGTCGGAGCAGCTGTTCTCGACGTTCGACTGGGACACGGGCTGGGTGCAGGTCGCTCCCGGCGGCCCGATCGTGCTCTCGACCTTCTTCGACGGCGCGACCCCCGACCAGGGCGGTCTGAACTTCATGTGGGTCGACAACCCCGAGTACTCGGCGCTCGTCGCCGAGGGATCGAGCGCGACCCCCGAGGACAGCTGCGCGATCTTCCAGGATGCCGAGAAGCAGCTCATCGAGCGCTTCGACGTCTTCCCGGTGATCGACAACATCCTGCCGACCTACCAGTCCGGCGCGGTGTTCGAGCAGCCGAACTTCATCCAGCCGACCTCGATCAGGATGCTGGGCTGACATGACGACGACTCCTCCTCCCGCGACCGCCGAGGTGGTCGACACGACCACGGCCGCCCTGGCGGCGCGGGCGGAGGAGCGCCGTCTGCGTCGGGGGCTCTCCCCGCGCACCGCGTTCCTGCTGCGACGCCTCGGCCGACTCGTCATCTCCCTGGCGGTCGTGGTCGTCGCCTCGTTCCTCCTCATGTACCTCGTGCCCGGCGACCCGGTGCGCGCGGCTCTCGGGCAGAGCGCGACCCCGCAGCTCGTCGAGGCCACCCGCGCGCAGCTGGGACTCGACCGGCCGATGGGCGAGCAGTTCCTCCGCTTCGTCGGCGGGCTCGTCACCGGCGACCTCGGCACCTCGGTGCGGCTGCAGCGGCCCGTGATCGACGTCATCGCGCAGCGGTTCCCGACGACACTGCTGCTCGCCGTGCTCGCGTTCGTCATCGCGATCGTCGGAGCGCTCCCCGCGGGCATCGGAGCGGCCGTCCTCGCCCGCTCCGGTCGCCGTCGCGGCCTGTCGATCGCCGTCTCGGCGGTGCTCGGCATCCTCATCGCCGTGCCGAGCTTCCTCGTGTCGGTCGCACTCATCGCGCTCTTCGCGGTCGAGCTGGGCTGGCTCCCCGCCGCGGGTTGGGGCAAGCCCGCCGACGCGGTGCTGCCGGTCATCGCGCTCGCCATCGGCCCCATGGCCTACCTCGTGCGCATCGTGCAGGTCGAGATGCTCGCCGTGCTCGACACGACGTACATGACCACGGCTCGCGCCAAGCGGCTTCCCCGGCGGCTGCTGTACCTGCGGCATTCGCTGCCGAACATCGTCACGTCGACCCTGACCGTCGGCGGCCTGATCCTCGCGGGACTCACCGCGGCGACCGTGCTCATCGAGACCGTCTTCGCGATCCCCGGGCTCGGCACCATCATGGTGTCGTCGGTCGGCGCGAAGGACTACCCCATGGTGCAGGGCGTGGTCATCGTCTACGCCCTCATCGTGCTCGGGGTGAACCTCGTCGTCGACGTGATCCTCGCCACCATCGATCCCCGATCGTCGATCACGGAGGGCTGAGACATGGCCATGCGATCCCGCTTCCTCACCCCGACCGGGGTGTTCGCCCTCGTCGGCACGGCACTGCTCGTCTTCCTCGCCGTGGCCGGTCCTCTGCTGTGGGGGTCGGCGGCCGACACGACCGACGTCTCGTCGCGACTGCTCGGCGCGAGCGCCGCCCACCCGTTCGGCACCGACGAGCTGGGCCGCGACATCCTCGCCCGGGTGCTCTCGGCGACGCGCCTCACGCTCCTGCTCACGCTCGGCGCGACGGCGATCGCGCTCGCCGGCGGCATCGTGTTCGGCCTCGTCGCCAGCATCCTGCCGCGCCACCCGCGCCGCCTGCTCACCGGACTGCTCGACATCCTGCTCGCGTTCCCCTGGCTGCTCATGGTGCTGTTCTTCACCGTGATCTGGGGAGCGACGGCCACGGGCGCGATGCTCGCGATCGGATTCGCCGGCATCCCCTCCTTCGCCCGACTCGTCTACAACCTCGCTTCCTCGGTGTCGGGCCGCGACTACGTGCGCGCCGCCCGGGTGGTCGGCGTCGGCCCCGTCGGCATCCTGCTGCGGCACGTGCTGCCGAACATCGCCAACCCCTTCTTCGTCAACGCCGCCGCCACGGCGAGCGTGACGCTGCTGTCGTTCGCGGGCCTGTCGTTCCTCGGGCTCGGCGTGCAGGCCCCCGCCTACGACTGGGGTCGCATGCTGCAGGAGGGCATCCTGCGCATCTACGTCAACCCGCTCGCCGCGATCGGCCCCGGCATCGCGATCGTGCTCGCCGGTCTCGTCTTCACGCTGCTGAGCGAGGCGGTCGCCGCGAGCCGGGGCGCGGGATTCAGGGCCGTCGCGGCGCGAGCTGCCGGTGCCGTCACGCTCTCGGCGCGGCGCACCGGTCGCACCGTCGTCACCGCAGAGCCCGCGGGCGAGATCGTGGCCGAGATCCGCGACCTGCGCATCGCGTTCGGCACCGCCGACGGCGGCACGGTCGAGCGCGTGCGCGGCGTCGATCTGCGCGTCGCCCGCGGCGAGATCGTCGGCATCGTGGGGGAGTCCGGATCGGGCAAGTCGCTCACGGCGATGGCGCTCGCCGGACTGCTCGGCGATGACGCGATCATCTCGACCTCGTCGCACCGCTTCGACGACCTCGACATGACCCGCACGCCCACCGCCGCCGACCGGGCGCGGCTGGGCGTCGAGCTGGGCATGATCTTCCAGGACCCGCTCACCTCGCTCAACCCCGCGCTGACGATCGGGCGCCAGCTCACCGAGGTGCCGGAGGTGCACATGGGGATGCGGTCGAAGGAGGCACGTGCGCGTGCAGCCGACGCCCTCGGCGCCGTCGGCATCCCGAACCCGGCCTCGCGGCTCTCGCAGTACCCGCACGAGTTCTCGGGCGGCATGCGCCAGCGGGCGATGATCGGCATGGCGCTCACGGGGCGTCCGCGCCTCATCATCGCCGACGAGCCGACGACCGCGCTCGACGTGACGGTGCAGCGCCAGGTCATGGGCGTGCTGCACCGGGCGCAGGAGGAGACGGGGGCGGCGATCGTCTTCATCTCGCACGACATCGCCCTGGTCTCGGCGTTCTGCGACCGCGTCATCGTGATGAAGGACGGACGGATGGTCGAGACCCTCGCCGCCGACCGCATCCGCGAGGACGCGCAGCATCCGTACACGCGGGCCCTCATCGCGTGCCTGCCCGACATGACCAGCGACCGCACGCAGCCGCTGCCCGTGATCCCGCCCGAGCTGCGGCCCGAGGCGCTCGACGAGCCGGAGCCGACGCCGGTGGCGGACGCCCACGACCAGGAGGTGCCGGTGTGAACGCGCTCGAGATCGACGGGCTCAGCGTCCGCTACGGCCGGACCCGCGTCGTCGACGGGGTGAGCCTCGCCGTGCCGAAGGGCCGCACCGTCGGGCTCGTGGGCGAGTCCGGATCGGGCAAGAGCACGATCGCGGCCGCCGCCGTGGGCCTCGTGCGTCCCGAATCCGGGTCCATCCGCGTGGACGGCATCGAGGCGACGGGTGGCGGGGCGGCGGCACGTCGAGCCCGCCGGCGCATGCAGCTCGTCTTCCAGGACCCGTTCTCGGCGCTGGACCCGCTCATGCCGATCGGCGACTCGATCGCCGAGGCGCTGCGGGCGACCGGGCGCCGATGGACCCGCGCAGAGCGCATCGCCCGCGTGCGAGAGCTCTTGGCGCAGGTGCACCTCGACCCCGACCGTGCGGGCGAGCGCCCGGGGGCGTTCTCGGGCGGGCAGCGTCAGCGCATCACGATCGCCCGTGCTCTGGCGGGCGAGCCCTCGGTGCTCATCGCCGACGAGGTCACGAGCGCGCTCGACGTGTCGGTGCAGGGTGCGATCCTGAACCTGCTGCGCGAAGTGCAGCAGGACCTGGGCCTGTCGATGCTCTTCATCTCGCACAATCTCGCGGTGGTGCGCTACATCAGCGACGAGGTGTGCGTGATGCGCCATGGCACGCTGGTCGAGAGCGGACCCACCGAGGAACTCCTCGCGCACCCCGCCGACCCCTACACGCGGGACCTGCTGGACGCGGTCCCGGTACTCGGAGAGAGGATGCACTTCGGATGACATCGCACAGCGACGCCCCGACGACCCCGACGACGCCGACCGCGGAGGCCGCGGTCGGCGCGTTCGCGACCGAGGCCGAGGCCCTGCGGGCAGACCTGGTGGCGGTGCGCCGCGAGCTGCACGCCGCGGTCGAGATCGGTCTCGACCTGCCGCGCACGCAGGAGATCCTGCTGCGCGAGCTCGACGGTCTGGGGCTCGAGATCACCCGCGGCGCGTCACTGTCATCCGTCACCGCCGTGCTGCGCGGTGGACGCCCAGGGCCCGTGGTGCTGCTGCGCGGCGACATGGACGGACTGCCGATCGCCGAGGCGACGGGGCTGCCGTTCGCCGCGACCTCGGGCGCCATGCACGCGTGCGGGCACGACCTGCACATGGCGGGCGTGCTCGGCGCCGTGCGGCTGCTCGCCGCGCGCCGCGACGAGCTGCCGGGCACCGTCGTCTTCATGTTCCAGCCGGGCGAGGAGGGGCAGGCCGGCGGCCGCGTCATGATCGAGGAGGGCGTGCTCGACGCCGCGGGCGAGAGGCCTGTCGCGGCGTACGCGATCCACGTCGACAGCGCCACCCCGCAGGGGCAGCTCGTGACGCGCGAGGGCCCCATGATGGCGAGTGCGAATGCGCTGCGCATGACCCTGCACGGCACGGGCGGTCACGCCGCGTTCCCGCAGCTGGGGATCGACCCCGTCCCCGTCGCGGCGCAGTTGATCCTCGCGGTGCAGACGTTCGCGGCGCGGCGCCTGCCGGCGACCGACCAGGCCGTCATCTCGATCACGCGGCTCAGCAGCGACTCCGAGGCGAGCAACGTGCTGGCCGCGGCGGTGCACCTCGAGGCGAACATCCGCACGCTGTCGATGGCGACGCTCGACACCGTGCGCGACCAGCTCCCGGCTCTGCTGGCGGGCATCGCGGAGGCGAACGGATGCCGGCTCGAGACCGAGTTCATCGCCTCGTACCCCGTCACGTACAACGATCCCGCCGAGACGCGCGAGGTGCTGGCCGTGCTCGCCGAGCTCGTCGGCATCGACCGCGTCACCCGGCTCGCGGCGCCGTCGATGGCCTCCGAGGACTTCTCGTACGTGCTGCAGGAGGTGCCGGGCGCTCTCGTGTTCGTCGGCGCGGCCCCCTCGTCCGGGCCCATGCCCCTGCACTCCGAGCGGGCGGTGTTCGACGATGCGGTGCTGCCGTTGCAGGCGAGCGTGCTCGCCGAGCTGGCATGGCGGCGCCTCGCGCGGGGCGGCCAGTCGGCCTGAGCGGCCGGTCGGCCTGACCGGCCGGTCGGCCTGAACCCCGCGCGAGGCGCCGGCGGTCAGCGTCGTGCCGCGGTCCCCGCGGTCGCGGGGCGGTCGGCGGCATCCGTCGCGGTGTCGTCCGAGCGCGTCAGCGTCTCGGGTAGCGCGGCGATGCCGATGACGCCGATCACGCTGAGGCCCACAAGGTACGCCGCGACGAGCCACGGCGTCCCCCCGGTGAGACCCACGAGTGCGGTCGCGACGAGGGGCGCGGTGCCGCCGACGAGAGCCGCGGGGATCTCGCGCGATATCGCGATGCCGCTCCAGCGCATCCGAGTGGGGAAGAGCTCGGCGAGCATGGCCGCGCTGACGCCGATCGTCGCGCCCTGCACGATCGCGAGGCCGAGGATGAGCCCGAGCGCCACGAGGAACGAGTTCTCGGTCTGGAACAGGAGGAACAGCGGGAACGCGAACACGATGGCGAAGATCGCGGCGCCCAGCAGCACGGGCTTGCGGCCGATGCGGTCGGCGAGCCGCCCGAAGCCGAGCGTCGCGGGGATCGTCAGCAGTTCGGCCACGATGAGGCCGATGAGCGCGTGCGTGGGGTTCACCGTGAGCGTGCCGGTCGTGTACGAGACCGAGAAGGTCTGCACGATGTAGACCCACGGCAGGGCGAAGACGAAGAAGGCCATGCCTGCGAGCAGGGTGCGCCAGTGCGACTGCACGGCGAGGGCGAGCGGGGCGTGCGACACCGTGCCCTCGCGCTCGGCCGCCTCGAACGCCGCGGTCTCCTTGACGCGCAGACGGAAGTACAGCGCGAAAGCGACGATGACGATGCTCGCGATGAACGGGATGCGCCAGCCCCAGGCCTGGAACTGGTCCTTCGGCAGCAGGCTGATGAGCGCGAACGTCCCCGTCGCGAGGGCCATGCCCAGGTAGACGGACGCACCGGGGAACCCGGCGATGAAGGCACGGTTGCGCGTGTCCGACGACTCGCTCGCCATGGTCATCGCGCCGGCGAACTCGGCGCCGGCCCCGGCTCCCTGGAAGAGCCGCAGCACGATGAGGAGGATCGGCGCCCAGATGCCGATGGTCTCGGCGGTCGGCAGCAGACCGATGAGCGTCGTCGCGATGCCCATCATGAGCAGCGTCGCGAGCAGCGTGCCCTTGCGGCCGATGCGGTCGCCGAAGTGCGCGAACACGAGGCCGCCGATGGGGCGGGCACCGAAGCCGACGGCGAAGGTCGCGAACGCGCCGAGGAGACCGGCGAAGTCGCCGCCTCCCGGGAAGAACAGCGGCGCGAAGACGAGCGCCGACGCCAGGCCGTACAGCGTGAAGTCGTACCACTCGATGACGGTCCCGACCGAGCTGCCGATCACGGCCCGTCGGCGCTGTGCGCGCGGGTCGAGACCGGGGCGGTCGATGTCGTCGGCGATGACGATGTCCATGGCACTCCTTCGTGTCGGGGCACGCCGGTCGTCCGCGGCGGCGACCTCCAGGCTAGAAAACCCGTCGTCACGCCTTCATGTGCACGGAGCACATGATCGGCACGAGATCCTGGGCGCAGCGCACACCGGGCGTCTTCGCTCCGCGGGGACGGGCTCGACGATCATGCAGCCTGGTGTCTTCCGCAGCCACCCTTGTGCGCCCGATGTGTCCATAACTCACATATCGCGCCGGCAGGCGCGCTGACACGCTGGTCTCACGGCTGTCAGAGAGGACGGCCGCGAAGGGACCTACACACCATGACATCGGCATCCACCGCCGCCCACGAGCCGGCTGCGGCCCCCGACAACCCCACGACATCGTCGTCGCAGATCCGCACCATCGTCGCCTCGAGCGTCGTCGGCACCACCGTCGAGTGGTTCGACTTCTTCGCCTACTCCACGGCTGCAGCGCTGATCCTCAACGCCCTGTTCTTCCCCGACTACGACCCGCTCGTCGGCACGATCCTCGCCTTCGGCGGCATCGCCGTGGGCTACTTCGGCCGGCCGCTGGGCTCGATCGTGTTCGGACACTTCGGCGACCGCATCGGACGCAAGAGGATGCTCGTGCTCTCGCTCGTGGTGATGGGCGTCGCGACCTTCCTCATCGGCCTCCTGCCGACGTACACCGCGATCGGGGTCGCCGCCCCCATCCTGCTCATGGTGCTGCGGTTCGTGCAGGGCTTCGCCCTCGGCGGCGAGTGGGGCGGTGCGGTCCTGCTCGTCGTCGAGCACGCCGAGCCGCGACGCCGCGCCTTCCTCGGGAGCTTCCCGCAGGTGGGCCTCGCGCTTGGCCTGACGCTCTCGACCCTCGTTTTCCTCCCGCTCGTGGCGCTGCCGGGCGACGCTTTCGCGACGTGGGGCTGGCGCGTGCCGTTCCTCATCAGCGCCGTGCTCGTGCTCGTCGGCCTCTTCATCCGCCTGAAGATCACCGAGACGCCCGAGTTCGAGCGCATGCGCGAGGCCGGCCGCGCGGCCCGCGTGCCGCTGTGGGAGACGCTGCGGACGCATCCGGCCCAGGTGATCCTCGCCGCCCTGAGCTTCGCCGTCATCGGCGCGGTGTTCTACATGCTCTTCACCTTCAGCCTCACCTACGGCACGCAGTTCGTCGGACACACCCAGCCCGAGATGCTCACGATCGCCACCGTGTGCTCGGTCCTCGCCCTCGTCGGCCTCCCCGTCGCGGGGCGCCTCGCCGACCGCTTCGGCGTCACCCGGGTCTTCGCGACCGGCACCGTCGTCTCGATCGTGCTCGCGTTCCCCGCCTTCCTGCTCATCGACACCGGCAGCCTCGCCGCGGCGTACGTCGCGTACATCGCGACGACCGTCGGCTTCTGCGCGACCTACGGCACCCTCGGCGTGCTCTACGCGCAGGCGTTCGATGTCCGCATCCGCTACACCGGCATGTCCCTGGCGCTCGGCATCGGGACCATCGCGGGATCGGCCTTCGTGCCGATCATCTACCTCGAGCTGCTCGACGTCTTCGGCGGGTCCTGGGCCGTCGCCCTCTACATGGTCGCCGCCGGACTCGTGACGCTCGTCTCGGTCACCCTCCTGCACCGCATCACCCGCCGCGCCGCCGCACGTGACGCGGCGACATCCACCCCGTCCGCATCCGCCCCGACCGAAGGAACCGCTCGATGATCGACGACGCCACCCGTGCCCTGCTCACCGGACTCGGCGGTGTGGACGCCGCGCCCGGATCGCTCGCCGGTGTGGTCGTCGTCGACGTCACCCGCGTGGTCGCCGGCCCGTACTGCTCGATGATCCTCGCCGACCTCGGCGCCACTGTGATCAAGGTCGAGAACCCCGACGACCCCGACTACACCCGCACGTTCCCGCCGCTGCTCGAAGGCGACGGCGAGGAGCCGCTCAGCGGGTTCTTCGCGCAGTTCAACCGCAACAAGCTCGGCGTGACGCTGAACCTCAAGAGCCCGGGGTCCACCGAGGTGCTCGACCGCCTCGTGCGCCGCGCCGACGTGCTCGTCGAGAACTTCCGGCCGGGCACGATGGAGCGCCTCGGGCACGGCTACGAGCGGCTGCGCGAGGTCAACCCGCGCCTCATCTACGCCGCGCTCAGCGGGTACGGGCAGACGGGCCCGTACCGGCTGCGGCCGGCCTACGACAACAGCGCCCAGGCCACCGGGGGGCTCTGGTCGATGAACGGCGAGGCGGGGCGTCCGCCCACGCGCGTCGGCACGATCATCGGCGACCTGGCCGCGAGCCTGTACGGCGTGATCGGGGTGCTCGCCGCGCTGCGGCACGCCGAGCGCACGGGCGAGGGCCAGTTCGTCGACATCTCGCAGCAGGACTCGGTGCTCACCCTCACCGAGAACGCCGTCGTGTCGTACACGGCCGAGGGCGTCGTTCCGGAGCCGCTCGGCAACGAGCATCCCTTCGTGCGGCCGTACGAGCTGTTCCCGTGCCGCGACGGCTTCGTGTTCTTCGGCGGCTACACCGACAAGTTCTGGCGCCTGTCGTGCGAGACGTTCGGCAGCCCGGCCGACTGGGACGATAACCCCGAGCTGCACACCATGGCCGCGCGCTTCGACTCCGACCGGTACCGCGCCGAGGTGCGGCCGATGGTCGAGCGCTGGTTCGCCGACCGCACCAAGGCGGAGCTGGAGGAGCTCGCGGGCGACCTCGTGCCGCTGAGCGCCGTGAAGGACATCGGCGAGGTGGTCGGCGACCCGCAGATCGCCGCGCGCGGCATGATCGTCGAGACCGAGTACCCGGGCCACGGCGCGCTGCGCACCTTCGGATCGCCGGTGAAGCTCGACCGCACACCGCCGCAGACCGCCGGCGTCGCTCCGGCCACGGGTGCGCACACCGACCGGGTGCTCGCCGATCTGCTCGGGTTCGCCCCCGACGAGCTCGCCGACCTGCGCGCCACGAGGACGATCTGATGTCGGTGCGTCTCGACGTCGACGGCGGCATCGGCGTCATCACCATCGACCGCCCCGACAAGCTCAACGCGCTCACGCTCGCGATGTACGACGAGCTGGGCGAGGCGTTCGCGCAGGTGCGCGACGACCCGCGCATCGGTGTGGCGGTGCTCACGGGCGCCGGCGACCGCGCGTTCTGCGTCGGCGCAGACCTCGGCGAGTCCATCCCCGCCCTCACGGCCGAGCGCTTCGACATCAGCGAGTGGGATGCCGCGCACCAGAAGCACTCCACGCTCGAGAAGCCCGTGGTCGCCGCAATCAACGGGCTGTGCCTGGGCGGCGGCTTCGAGATCATGCTGTCGACCGACATCCGCCTCGCTGCCGAGGACGCGCAGTTCGCGCTGCCCGAGACGGGCGTCGGCGTCGTTCCGGCCGGGGGGACGCTCGTGCGGCTGGTGCGTCAGATCCCGTACGCGTTCGCGATGGACCTCATGCTGCGCGGCGACCGCATCGACGCCCCGACGGCGCTGCGCTACGGGCTCGTGAACCGCGTCGTGCCGGCATCCGTTCTCCGCGAGGAGGCGCTGGGGGTCGCCGAGCAGCTGCTGACGAAGAGCGCGACCGCCATCGCGACCGTGAAGCGCGCCGCGCGGGCGCTCGCCGATCTGCCCGAGGACGAGGCCTTCCGTCTCGAGGCGGTGCTCGGACAGCAGGCGTTCGCCAGCGCGGACGCCCGTGAGGGCCTCGCCGCCT
This sequence comes from Microbacterium sp. GCS4, assembly GCF_001262495.1. GTDB lineage: Bacteria > Actinomycetota > Actinomycetes > Actinomycetales > Microbacteriaceae > Microbacterium. The sequence goes on along the minus strand of NZ_LGYE01000006.1, from coordinate 90,074 downwards.
TCGCCGAGCGTCGGCCGCCGGTCTTCCCCTCGCGGGCCCGGCCCGGTGCGAGCATCGGATCGTAGGCGTCGGTCTGCAGACGCCTGCTCGTAGACTTCAGGCAGTCCCGATCGTCGTGTGCCCCGAGGAGACGCAGTGGCTGACAACGGAGCCGACCCGTCGGCCCTCGTGCGCGAGGTCGTCGCCGCGACCCGCGCCCGTCCGGGTGAGCGCACGGCGGCACTGAGCCGGCTGCTCGCCGATGCCGACGTGGCCGCGGTCGAGGTCGACGAGCTGCTGGGTGCGGTGCAGGAGTCACAGCAGCTGACCGCTCGGCTGCGGCGGCGCGCTGCCGAGCTCGAGGCGCTCTTCTCCACCGCACGCGAACTCGTGCGCCTGCAGGACGTGACCGACGTGCTGCGGCGTCTCGTCGAACGCGCCCATGAGCTCATGGGGACCGATGTCACCTACCTCTCGGAGGTCGACAACGCTCACGGAGACCTGCGCGTGCGGTACTCGGCGGGCACGGTCACTCCGGAGTTCCGCGACCTGCTCGTACCCGCGGGATACGGGCTCGCGAGCCTCGTGACCCAGACGCGTGAGCCGGCGTGGGTCAGCCGGTACCCGAGCATGGCCGAGGCGCCCCACGATCCCGCCATCGACGCCGCCGTCGAACGGGAGGGCCTCGTGTCGTTCCTGGGAGTCCCGCTCGCCGTCGGAGACGAGGTGCTGGGCGCGCTGTTCGCCTGCAACAGGTTCGCGCACGACTTCACCCCCGAACAGGTCCTGCTGCTCTCGGCTTTCGCCGATCATGCGGCGGCGGTGCTGCACAGCGCCCGAGTGCTGGCCGAGAACGCCTCGGCACGGGCACGCGCGGAAGCCGCCTACCGCGAGCTCGAGCGGCACGTCGCGGCGACCCAGGTCGTGAGCGGCATCCACGAAGAGCTCACCGACGCCGTGATGTCGGGTGCGACTCTCCTCGACATCGTGGCGACGTTGTCGGCACGGCTCGGCCGCACGGTGCAGGCGGTCGACGAGCAGGGCCGGCCGCTCGCCGACGGCCCTGATGCCGGGCGGCTGCCGCGCCGACGGGTGCTCGCCGACGCGATCAGGGCGAGCCGGTCGAGCGGGCACGCCGAGCCGGTGGTCGAGGGGGCGGAGCGCTGGCTCGTGGTCGCGATCCTCGGGGCGGACCGGGTGCTGGGTGCCATGGTCGCCGCCGACGGGACCGGCGACGAGCAGGCCGACGACATCGCCCGGCCGACGCTGGAGCGCGCGGCGCACGTCGCGGCCCTCGTCTCATTCAAGCGCGACGCCGTGTCGGCGATCCGCGCCGAGCGCCGCTCCCGCCTGCTCGCCGGCGTCCTCGACGGCGGTCTCGACGAGTCCGCTCTCGTGTCGGAGACCGCGGCTGCGCCGATCGCCGCCGCGGTGATCGACCTCCGCGGGCGGGACGGCGCCCTCACCGCCGCGGCCGACGCCGTGGGGGAGGACGGTCTCGTGGCGGCGCGCGACGCGCACCTCGTCGTCGCCTGGACGTCGGGTGACCCGGGGGCGGCGACCGAGCGCGTGCGCCGCGTCCTCGCGGAGCGGTTCGGCGCGCCCGAGCTCACGGCGGTCGTGACCCCGCGGGTGGATGATGCGTCCGCTCTGCGCGCGGCGGTGGACCGCGCCGCCCGCGACCTGCGCTTCCTCGCGCCGCTCGGCGTCTCGGGTACGACGCTGCGCTCCGACGACTTCGCGCCGTATCACGCGCTCACCTCGACGGATCCCGATGCCGCACCACGCTTCGTGGAGGCCGTGCTCGGCCCGGTGCGCGACTGGGATGCGCGACGGGGTACGGCTCTCCTCGAGACACTGGGTGCCTACTTCGACGCGGGGGAGAGCCGGCAGGCCGCAGCCGCCGCCCTGCACGTGCACACCAACACCGTGCAGCAGCGTCTCGACCGCATCTGGACGCTGCTCGACGGCGATCACGCCGACGCCGAGTACCGCTTCCGCCTGCAGGCCGCAGTGCGACTGGACCGGCTGCGCGCGAGGCTGCAGCGGGGCGGGTACTGACCGCCTGTCTCACGAGCGACCGACTTCACACGACCGTCGCCTCCTAGGGCCCGGCGACCAGGCGTCTTAGGTCGTTCGCCAGAAGCGCCGGATGCTCGAGCGCCCCGAAGTGACCGCCGGACGAGAGACGCGTGAAGTTGACAGTCGGGTACCACCGGCGTGCGAATGATTCGACGCCGTGGTCGATGTCGTGGGGGAAAAGGCCGAAGGACGTCGGCACCGTGACGCGGCCGCCGGTCGGCGGGAAGCGGCGTCGGTCGAAGTAGACCCGCGCCGCGCTGCCCGCGGTGCGGGTGAACCAATGAAGCGACAGGTTCTCCAAGAGGCGGTCGATGGGGATTCTCGAGAAGACATCGCCCGCACCCCAGGCCTGAAACTTCTCGAGATACCAACTGGCGATCGCTGCGGGCGAGTCGGTCAGAGCGGCCGCGAGCGTCTGTGGCTTGGTGCGTTGTAGCGCAGCGTAGGCGCCCTCCTCCTCCGCCCAGGCCGCGGCACCGTCCACCCAAGCACGTTCTTCGATAGTGAGGGCCTCGTCGTGCGCGGCGCGCCACAGCGGTACGTCGGACAGGTGCAGGCCCACGACCTTCTCCGGCGCGAGAATCGCGATCTGTTCGGCGATCGCGGTGCCGAGATCACCGCCGTGCACGATGAACCGACTCACGCCGACGCCGTCGAGCGCCGTCAAGATGCGTTCCGCGTTCCACCGTGGGCCGCCCGCATCCGACGGTGCCGGATCGCTGAACGCGAAGCCCGGAATGCTGGGGACGATCACGTCGAGATCGGAAAGCTGCGCGGCGACGTCCCGAAATCTCATGAAGCTGTCTGGCCAGCCATGTATGAGGACGACGGAGGGAGCCGTGGGCGTTCCGGTACGCCACAGGTGAACGCGACTACCGGGGGCACCCACCAGCACGTGTGTCTCTGCGCGAAGACGCGCTTCGACTGCTGCCCAGTCGAAGTCAGACCATGCGATGAGCAGGTCCCGAAGCGCGGAAGGTCGCGTACCGCGGGACCAGTCATCGCCCGCGTCGTCCGGCCAGCGCGTGGCAGCGATTCGGCGGCGAAGGTCGTCGATCTGCTCGACGGGTGTGTATGGCTGGAGCCAGCTGATCATGCCACCACCCTGACACGGTCGTCACCCGATGGGGTCACACACGGGTGTCGTGGTGAGTCCGAGAGCTCTGCTGGCCGGCATGACAGCGTAGTCAGAGCCGGTCGTCGTCTGACAGCATGGAGGGATCCCCCACCACGCAGGAAGCAGGACCGATGACGATCTCCCTCCCCCTCGCCACCGGCTGGACCCTCCACGCCGTCGACCCCGCCGCCGGATCTCCCGCCGCCGCGCTGCCGGCGTCCATCCCCGCGACCGTGCCCGGCACCGTGCACACCGATCTCCTCGCGGCAGGGCTCATCGACGACCCCTATCTCGACCTCAACGAGCTGGGGGACGAGTGGATCGGCCGCACCGAGTGGGCGTACCGCACGACGATCGACTGGCAGGGCAGCGCCGAGGAGCGCACCGACCTCGTGTTCGACGGCCTCGACACGGTCGCGACCATCACGCTGAACGGCGTCGAGATCGGTCGGACGTTCAACCAGCACCGCACGTACCGCTTCGACGTGGCATCTGTGCTGAAGACGGGCGAGAACGCGCTGGAGGTGCGCTTCGCCTCGGCCTGGGAGTACGCCGAGGGCGTCAGGGCCGAGCTCGGCGATCTCCCCAACGCGTATCCGACGCCGTTCGGCTTCATCCGCAAGATGGCCGCGAACTTCGGCTGGGACTGGGGCCCGCAACTCGTCACGGCCGGTATCTGGAAGGAGGCGCGCCTGGAGTCCTGGTCGGGCGCCAGGCTCGCCGAGGTGCGCACCGCCGTCACTCTCGACGGCGACACCGGGGTCGCCCGCGTCACGACGCTGCTCGATACGACGGGGACGGATGCCGCGGCCGACCGCACGCTCGTCGTGGACGTCGCGGGGCAGCGCGTCGAGATCCCCGTGACGGGCGACGGCCCCGTCGCGGCCGAGGTGCGCGTACCCGACGTCGCGGTGTGGTGGCCGCGGGGGATGGGCGCGCAGCCGCTGCACGACCTGAGCGTGGAGCTGCGCGACGGCGCCGAGGTGCGCGATGAGTGGACCCGCCGGATCGGCTTCCGCACGGTGGAGCTCGACACGAGGGAGGATGCCGAGGGGTCTGCGTTCACGTTCGTCATCAACGGCATCCCGCTGTTCATCCGCGGTGCGAACTGGATCCCCGACGACTGCTTCCCCTCGCGGATCACCCCGGAACGCTATCGCGACCGCATCGAGCAGACGATCGGCGCGAACCTGAACCTGCTGCGCGTCTGGGGCGGCGGCATCTACGAGCGCGACGAGTTCTACGACATCTGCGACGAATTGGGCGTGCTCACCTGGCAGGACTTCCTGTTCGCATGCGCCGCGTACCCCGAGGAGGAGCCGATCCGCTCCGAGGTCATCGCCGAGGCGCGCGACAACGTGCTGCGCCTGTCGACGCACGCGAGCCTCGTGCTGTGGAACGGCTGCAACGAGAACATCTGGGGCTGGTTCGACTGGAACTGGCAGTCCCAGCTGGAGGGGCGAACCTGGGGCCTCGGCTATTACACCGAGGTACTGCCCGAGATCGTCGCCGAACTCGACCCGACCACCCCGTACTGGCCGGGGAGCCCCTTCTCGGGGTCGATGGACGTCCACGCGAACGAGCCCTCGCGCGGCAACATGCACATCTGGGATGTCTGGAACCGCGTCGACTACACGGTCTACGGCGACTACCGGCCGCGTTTCGTGTCGGAGTTCGGCTTCCAGGGCCCGCCGACGTGGTCGACGCTGGCCCGGTCGATCCACGACGTGCCGCTCACCCCGGACTCTCCCGGGATGCTGCTGCACCAGAAGGCCGAGGACGGCAACGGCAAGCTCGGACGCGGCATGGCCCCGCACCTGCCCGAGCCGCAGACGATGGAGGACTGGCACTACCTCACGCAGCTGAACCAGACGCGGGCGATCGTGTTCGGCACCGAGTGGTACCGCTCGCAGCGCGGGCACTGCATGGGCACGATCGTGTGGCAGATCAACGACTGCTGGCCCGTGACGTCATGGGCCGCGGTCGACGGCGACGGACGCCGCAAGCCGCTGTGGCACGGACTGCGCCGCGCGAACGCCGAGTGTCTCGCGACCGTGCAGCCCGCTGACGACGGTCTCGCGCTCGTGCTCGTGAACGACTCGCGTGAGCCGTGGACGGCCGAGGGGGCGCTGCGCCGGCTCGGCTTCGACGGCGGGATGCTCGCCGAGCAGGCCGTGTCCGTCACCGTGCCGGCGCTCGACCGGGTCACGGTCGCGCTCGCCGCAGAAGTCGCCCATCCCGGAGATGCGGCGGCGGAGCTCGTGAGCGTCGAGATCGACGGATCGCGCGCGAGCACGCACGTGTTCGCGGAGGACAAGGATCTCGCGCTGCGCGCGACCGACCTCGGCGTCGTGATCGGTCCCTGGTCCGACGGCCGTCAGGTCGTGGAACTCACCGCCGATACGTTCATGCGGGGCGTGTGCCTGTTCCCCGATCGCCTCGACCCGGAGGCCTGGGCGGACGACGCGGATGTCGACGTCATCCCCGGGCGCACGACCGTGCTGACCGTGGAGTCCGCGGCGCCGCTCGACGCCGCAGCCCTCGGTACCCACCCGGTGCTGCGGAGCCTGAACGACCTGGTGGCCTAGTCGGCATGTCGTGGGGTCTGCGACGCGGAGGGGAATCGCAGGCCTGGCCGTCAGGCCGTGGTCGTCTTCGCCGCCGGCGCCGCGAGGCGCGGGATCAGCACGGGTGTGCTGTCGCGGTAGGCGACGTAGTCCGCACGGTCGCCCCACTTCTTCTCGGCGCGTGCCTCTAGCAGTGGGATGCCGCTCACGCGCGTGAGCAGCAGGATCACGAACAGCGGCGACAGCACGGCGATCCACTGCCACCCGACGAGCGCGGGGGCCGCCGTGACGAAGACGCCGACCCAGACGACGATCTCGCCGAAGTAGTTGGGATGCCGCGCACGCGACCACAGCCCGGTGCGGATGAACTCGTCCTTATTGGCGGGGTCGGCGCGGAACCGTGACTTCTGCGCGTCGGCGACGATCTCGATCACCAGGCCCACAGCCCACACGACCACGCCGACGACGCTCAGCCATCCGAGCGGCGCCCGCTCGTCGGCATCCGCACCGATCGCGATCCATGCCGCCGCCGCGGTGAGCGATATCCAGGCGCCCTGGATCACCCATGTCTGCAGGAAGCGCAGCGGCGATCCCTTGATCTCGTCGAAGCGTCCGTCGGACCCCGCGCGGTGCACGCGTCGCGCCAGGAACGTCCCGAGGCGGGCGGCCCACACGACCACCATCGTGGCCAGCACCCAGCTGAGGGCGTCGGCGTGCGGGGCGAGGAGCACGAGCGCCACGGAGATCACGATGAACGTGAGACTGCCGGTGAGGTCGAAGAACCGCTCGGTGCGGAAGATCGCCGCGGGGATGAAGGCGAGCACCTGGATCGCGAAGGCGGCGGCGACGGCGAGCGCGAACAGCGGGATGCCGCCGAGCGTCGCGCCGCCCTGACTGCCCGCGAGCGCGACGAGCGCGCCGATGACGAGGGCGACCACGATCGCGACGACCGTGGTGCGCGACGAACGAGGCTTCGTGGGGGCGGGAGACGACATGGTGCTCTTCTCGATTCTCGGGAGACGCGCTTCTCAGGCGTTCGGGGGTCAGGCGTACAGTGCGGCGACGGCATCGGAGGCGCGGTCCAGCACCACGCTCCGCTTCAGCTTCATGGTCGGGGTCACGAGGCCCCGGTCCTCGAGGTCGGCGAGGATCACGGTGAAGCGCCGCACCTGCTCGCTGCGGGCGACGAGCGCGTTCGCGGCATCGACCGTGCGCTGAAGGTGCTCCCGGAGCGCGGGGTCGTCGACCTCGTGGATGTCGGTTCCTCCGTCGGACGACGAGCTCGCGCCCGACACCGAGGCCGCCTGCTCGGGATCCAGCACGAGAAGAGCCGAGAGGTACGGCTTTCCCTCGCCCACCATCACGGCGTGCGAGACGAGCGGATCGGCCTCGACCGCGCTCTCCCACCGCGTGGGCACGATCGTCTTGCCGTTCGACGTCACGATGACGTCTTTGACCCGGCCCTCGAGGATCAGGTTGCCGCGGTCGTCGAGGCGTCCGAGGTCGCCCGTGCGGAAGAACCCGTCCACGAACGCGGCCGCGTCGTGCGAGGGGTCGCGGTAGCCGCGGAACACGCCGACGCCGCGCGCGAGCACCTCGCCGCCCTCGCCGATGCGGACCGTGAGTCCGGGCAGGGGAGGGCCGACCGTGCCGGAGGTGATGCGGCCGGGCAGGTTGCCGGTGAGGGGTGCCGTCGTCTCGGTGAGCCCGTAGCCCTCGATCACGGGGACGCCCATGCCGCGGAAGAACAGGGACACATCGGCGTCGAGCGCTGCACCGCCCGACAGGATGTATCCGACGCGTCCGCCCATGACCGCGCGCAGGCGCCGGTAGAAGAGCGCCTCGAACAGACGGTGGCGCAGGGCCAGGCCGAGGTCCTTCGGGGCACGGCCGTCACGCTCGATCCGCTCCGCCCGGTGTCCCCAGGCGATCGCGGTCGACACGGCGTGTTCCCACACCCGGGTGAGCCCCTTGTCCGCGGCCTTCTCGGCGGCTGCCGTCTGGATCTTCTGCAGTACCCGAGGCACCACGACGAGGAAGGTCGGACGCAGGGTGTCGAGGGTCGCGACGACGGTCGACGGGTCCGCCAGGTGCGCGATCCGCATGCCGCTCGCGAGGCAGATCAGCTGCAGCCCGCGCGCCAGCACGTGCGCGAGCGGCAGGAAGATCACGGTGTTGCCGTCCTCCCGCACGATGTCGCGGTAGGCGGCGGCGATGTTCAGCACCTGGCCGAGGAAGTTGCGGTGCGTGAGCACCACGCCCTTCGGTTCGCCGGTCGTGCCGGAGGTGTAGACGATGGTCGCGGGGTCGTCCTGGGTGGCAGATGCCCTGCGGGCCTCGAGCTCGTCGTCCGAGACCTCGGTGCCGTGTGCGACCAGGTCGGCGAGAGAGTCGGATGCCGCTGCATCCATGGTCCACGCGCCCAGCGCGTCGCCGGGGGCGTGCGCGAAGGCGTCCCGGAGGAGAGCGGCGTGTTCGGCGGTGCCCCCGATCGCGAGACGAACTCCCGCGTCCGCCACGATCGCGTCGACCTGCGACGGCGACGACGTCTCGTAGATCGGCACGACGACGGCTCCGGCGAACCACGCGGCGAGGTCGGCGACAGCCCACTCGTAACGCGTCGGCGCCATGATCGCGATCGGGTCGCCGACCTGCACGCCGCCGGCGATGAAGCCTTTGGCGAGTGCGCGCACCTCGTCGGCGAAGGCACGGGTCGTGACGGGACGCCAGGTTCCGGCATCCTCCACCTCGAAGGCGACGTGGTCGGGGGCGGCGCTCTCGCGCGCGATCAACAGGTCGGTGACGTTGCCGTAGCCGTCGAGCGCGGCCAGCGGCGGGGTCGTCGTCTCGATCATCGCGGCTCCTTGTCGGTCATGAGAGCGGTGTCAACCGAGGGCGCGCGAAACTCGCCCTCGACACGTGTTCGGAGCCGATCGGCGATCGGATGTGATCAGTATTCCGGATGGAGACGCGGAGACACGAAACCCCGCGCCCGACCCGACAGGGCCAGAACGCGGGGTCTCCGAACCCGACTGTCAGTCGGTCATGCCGCGGCGCAGCAGACGGCCACGCGGGGTCTCGCTGTCGATGACCTCGCCGTGCAGGTACGTGCGGCGCACCACGCCGGCGAGCGCCTTGCCGTGATACGGCGTGAGCGGGTTCTTGTGGTGCAGCTTGTTCACGTCGACGACGTAGGCGTCGTCGGCGGCGAACACCGAGAAGTCGGCGTCGTAGCCGGGCGCGATGCGGCCCTTGCCGGTGAGGCCGGCGAACTGCGCCGGACGGTCGCTCATCCACGACACGACGGTCTCGAGGGCGAGACCGCGCTGCCGCGCCTCGGTCCAGATGAGCGAGAGGCCGAGCTGCAGCGACGCCACACCGCCCCAGGCCACGGCGAAGTCGCCGTTCTCGAGGTCCTTGAGGTCGAGCGTCGAAGGGGAGTGGTCCGACACGATGAAGTCGATCGTGCCGTCTTCCAGTCCCTCCCACAGGAGCTCCCGGTTGCCGGCCTCGCGGATCGGCGGGCAGCACTTGAACTGCGTCGCGCCCAGCGGGATCTCCTCGGCCGTGAGGGTCAGGTAGTGCGGGCACGTCTCGACCGTGAGCTTCAGGCCGTCCTGCTTGGCGGAGCGGAGCATGGGCAGCGCGTCCGACGACGACAGGTGCAGGATGTGCGCCCGCGACCCCGTCCACCGGGCACGCTCGATCACCTCGGCGATCGCGAGGTTCTCGGCGCCGCGCGGACGGGAGGCGAGGAACTTGCCGTAGTCGTCGCCGTCGGGCTGAGGCGCCCGGTCGATCGCACGGGAGTCCTCGGCGTGCACGATCATGACGGAGTCGAAGGTCGTCAGCTCGCGCATGTCGACCTCCATCTCGTCGGCGTCGAGGGGCGGGAACTCGTCGACGCCCGAGTGCAGCAGGAAGCACTTGAAGCCGAACACGCCCGCGTCGTGCAGCGGACGCAGGTCGGCCGTGTTGCCCGGCACCGCACCGCCCCAGAAGCCGACGTCGACGTGGGTCTGCCCCTGCGCGGCCTCGCGCTTGATGTTCAGCGCCTCGACGCTGATCGTGGGCGGGATGCTGTTGAGCGGCATATCGACGATCGTCGTGACGCCTCCGGCAGCGGCGGCGCGGGTCGCCGAGGCGAAGCCCTCCCACTCGGTGCGGCCGGGCTCGTTGACGTGCACGTGCGTGTCGACGAGACCGGGGATGAGCGTCTCATCGGCGGCGAGGTCGATCACCTCGTCGCCGTCGAGGTTGTTGCCGAGCGGCTGCATGGCGACGATCACGCCGTCGCGGACGCCGACCTCGCGGGGGCGGATGCCGGCCGTGGTCAGGACTCGCTCGCCGCGGATGACGAGGTCGTAGCGCTCGCCTGTCGGATCGAGCGACACCGTTCCGGCCTCGTGCTCGACGGAATCGTGCGACATGGCGCACTCCCTTCTGCCGGTCGGGAGCCGGCGGTCTTTCTCTGTATGGATTCTGCGCTCAGCGGGCGAGCGAGGGGAAGCCGGTGACGCGTTTCGGGCGCGGCGGCGCGTAGGTGCGGACTTTCGACGTGGTCAGTCCGAGGTTCACGAGGCCTTCGGCGACCGCGACGGCCGCCTGCACGCCGTCGACCACGGGGACGCCGCAGCGCTCGACCACTCTGTCCTTGAGTTCGGCCATGCCGCCGCATCCGAGCACGACGACCTCGGCCCGGTCCTGCTCGACGGCGATCTGCGCCTCGGCGACGATCGCCTCGATCGCGCGCTCGGGGTCGGACTCGAGCTCGAGCACGCCGAGCCCCGAGGAGCGGACGGAGGCGCACCGGTCGTGCAGCCCGCCGAGCATCAGCCGATCCTCGATGAGGGGCACGGTGCGGTCGAGCGTCGTGACGACCGAATACGAGCGCCCGAGGTACATCGCGGTCGAGGCCGCGGCCTCGGTGATGTCGACCACGGGCACGTCGAGCAGCTCCTGAAGACCTTCGCGCCCGTGCTCGCCGTAGCCCGCCTGGATCACGGCGTCGTACTCGCCCTCGTAGCGGGTGATCGCGTCCATGACGGCGATCGCGGCGAGGTAGCTCTCGAAGTTGCCCTCGCACGACTCGGCTCCGAACGCGGGCGTGATGCCGACGATCTCGGTGCCGGGGGAGGCGACGGCACGTGCGGCCGCGGCGATCCCCTCGGTCATGCTCTCGGTGGTGTTGACGTTGGCGACGAGGATGCGCATCCCTGTCCTCCGATCAGTGGCTGGGGGTGACGGCGATCTCTGCGCCGTCGACATCGTGGAAGGGGCCGCTGCGGTCGGCGAGCAGGCTGTACGTCAGGGCTCCGAGTCCCGCGGCGAGGAACCAGGAGAACTGGCTCACCACCTGGAACGCGGGGACGAACGTCAGCAGCAGGGCGATCGCTCCGGCGATGACGAGGGCGAAGATGGCCCGTGGGTTGAAGCCGCGGGTGTAGTGGTACTCGCCGTTGTGGTGCTCGGAGTAGAGATCGGGGACGTTGATGCGCTGCTTCTTCACGAGCCAGTAGTCGACCATGATGATGCCGAACAGCGGACCGAGCAGTGCGCCGAGGCCGTTCAGGAAGATGCCGATCACGATGGGGGAGTTGTACATGTTCCACGGCAGGATGACGAGCCCGATCACCGCCGAGATCAGCGCGGCCCTGCGGAAGTTCAGGTGCTTCGGGAACAGGTTGGTGAGCGCGTAGGTCGGCGCGACGAAGTTCGCCATGAGGTTCACCGCGATCGTGAGCACGATGAGTGCGAGGGAGGCGAGCACGAGCAGGAGGGTGTTCGGGATGGCGGCGACCACGTCGGCGGGCGAGCCGATCGCGACGCCGTTGATCGTGAAGGACCCGCCGGCGAGCACGACCACGACCAGGCCGAAGAAGAGCATGTTGATCGGGATGCCCCAGAAGTTGCCCTTCACGATCGACTTCTTCGAGCGTGCACCGCGGGTGAAGTCGCAGAAGTTCAGCACGAAGGTGCCGTAGATCGCGACCCAGGCGGAGGCGCCTCCGAGCATGTGCAGCCACAGCTCGCCGCCCTCGAGCGGGGTGTCATTGGTCCAGGAGATCTGGAAGTCGGCCTGCACGAGCACCCACACGGCGAGGGAGACGAAGGTGGCGAGGATCACCGGGCCGGCGAACGCCTCGTACTTGCGAATCATCTCCATGCCGTAGCTGACGATGACCGACTGCACGACCCACAGGGCGAGGAAGGTGATCCAGCCGAGAGCCGAGAGGCCCAGGAACGATCCCTGCTGCAGCGCGGTCGCGCCGGGGGCGAGGGCGATGATGACGACCTGCAGCACCTGCGAGGCGAGGTAGGTCTGGATGCCGAACCACGCGATCGCGACGCCGCCACGCAGCAGGGCGGGGATCTGGGCGCCGTGGATGCCGAAGGTGATGCGGCTCATGACGGGGAACGGCACGCCCGTCTTCTCGCCCATGAAGCCCGAGAGCGTGAGCAGGAGGAACAGGAAGAGGGCGCCGAAGGCGAGGGAGCCGAGGATGGCGCCGCCGCTCATGCCGAGCGAGAAGAGACCGATCGCCCAGACGTAGTTGCCGAGGCTGTGCACGTCGTTCGCCCAGAGGGCGAAGATGCTGTACGCGCTCCAGTGCCGGCCCTCTCTCGTCGTGGGGGCGAGGTCGCTGTTGTACAGACGCGGACTCAGCCCCTTCTGCACGGCGAACACCCCGGAGGGTGCAGGGCCCTCGAGGCCCTCGGATGCGCGGCTCGGAACATGGACGAATTCTTCGGTGGACATCTGAACCCCATTCCCCGACGACGCCGTCGGGAAGCATCTCAAAAAGATTTCATGATGTGAAATATGGATTTCACCTGTAGAGATCACAGCACGTCGGAGATTGCGTGTCAACCGGAATCTCGGTGCGCCCGGTCTGATTCTCCGCCGTAGCGGGCTTTCGCGCCGCAGGTTTAGACTTTTCGAACTACAGAATCTGACTTCCATAGAATGGAAAACATATGACTTCATCAACGCTCAGCGCGGTCCGCTCCGTGTCGCCCGACCTGGCCCGCTCCTGGCTCCTGGTCGCGGCCACCCGCCCCGACACCTTCGACGAGGCGGCATCCTCCTCGGCCGATGCCGTCGTGCTCGACATCGAGGACGCGGTGGACGCGAGCCGCAAGGACGAGGCGCGTGAGGACGTCGCACGCTGGCTGCACTCCGGAGGAGAGTCCTGGGTGCGCGTGAACGACGTCACGAGCGAGCACTGGAGCGCCGACCTCGAGGTGCTGCGCGCAGCGCCCGGTCTGCGCGGGGTCATGCTCGCCAAGACGGAGGCGGGCGCGCAGGTCACCGACACGTTCCACCGCCTGGGCGGACGCGTTCCCGTGGTCGCCCTGGTCGAGTCCGCGGTCGGCATCGAGAGCGCGACCGAGATCGCGCGCGCGGAAGGAGCCTTCCGCCTCGCCTTCGGAAGCGGGGACTTCCGACGGGACACCGGGATGTCGGCCGACCGCGAGGCGATGGCGTATCCCCGCGCGCGCCTGGTCGTCTCCAGTCGATGCGGCGACCTGCCTGGCCCGATCGACGGACCGACCGTGGGCACGAGCCATCCGGTGCTGCGGGAGCAGTCCGCGATCACGGTGTCGATGGGCATGACGGGCAAGCTGTGCTTGTCGGCCGATCAGGCTCCCGTCGTCAACGAGGTGATCAGCCCGACGCGAACGGATGTCGATTGGGCGCACTCCTTCCTCGCCGACTTCGACGCCCGCGGCCGCATCGTGCGCGACGGCAGCGACCTGCCGCGCCTCGGTCGCGCCCGCAAGATCATGCACCTCGCCGAGGCCTTCCAGGTCGCGGTCACGGCCCGCTGACCCGAATCCCTTCCGCATGACCGACCTACAGGAGAACTCCGTGAACGCACATCTGACCCCGGGCGACCTCGCGCCCGCCATCGACCTCCCCGACGCCGCCGGGCGCCGCGTCTCCCTCGCCGATCGCCGCGGCCGCGGGGTCGTCGTGTACTTCTACCCGCGAGCGTCCACTCCCGGCTGCACGACCGAGGCCTGCGACTTCCGCGACAGCCTGTCGTCGCTCGCGGGCGCCGGCTTCGACGTGCTGGGTGTCTCACCCGACCCCGTGGAGGCGCTGCAGGCGTTCGCTGAGGCGGAGGGGCTCACCTTCCCTCTGCTGTCGGATGCCGACGGCGAGGTCGCCCGTGCGTACGGCGCGTGGGGCCTCAAAGATGTCGGCGGTGTGCGGATCGAGGGCGTGCGTCGCTCGACGTTCGTGATCGACGGCGAGGGACGCGTCCGCGACGCCGAGTACGACGTCGTCCCACAGGGCCACGTCGCCCGTCTTCGGGAGTCGCTCGGAATCGATCGGTGAATTACGCTTGACAACCACCGGACGCATCGCGCAGACTTCTTACGCATGCTGAAATAACAGTTCCGGCATACGGAAGTCAGTGCCTCGCAGTGCGAGGATCCGTATAGCCTTACGCGCCGGATGCCAGCATGTCTTCAAGGATCGAAGATGTTGCTCGAGGAGTTCAACTCCTGCACTCGCGAGGTCGCTGTCGACGTCGTGAGAACTGCACTGGATGTCCCCCGCTGGTCCGATGAGATCGTCGACGCCAGACCCTATCCCTCGGTGGACGCGCTGCGCGCAGCCGTGCTCTCAGCCGCGCAGCCGCTGACCGAGGCCGAGATCGACGCCGCTCTCGCGCATCATCCGCGCATCGGCGAACGCCCGACGGGCGACGACGCGTCAGCCGCGCTCGCCCGTCGGGAGCAGTCCGGCGTCGACGCCTCGGCCGCCGACGCCCTCGCCGAGGGAAACCGCGCCTATGAGCGCCGGTTCGACCGCGTCTTCCTCGTGCGTGCCGCCGGTCGCACGGCCGACGCCATCCTCGCCCTGCTGCACCAGCGCCTCGGCAACGACCTCGACGAGGAGCTCGCGGTCGTCGACCAGCAGCTGCGCGAGATCGCCGCGCTGCGCCTCGAGGGCGCCATCGAGCACGAAGACAAGGAAGGAGCACGCGCATGAGCGTCTCCCACGTGACCACCCACATCCTGGACACATCGATCGGGCGCCCGGCGCCCGGCGTCGCCGTCGAACTCGAGGCCCGAGTCGGCGACGGATGGGTCGGGATCGGTTCGGGCCTCACCGATGCTGACGGGCGGGTGAAAGAGCTCGGCCCCGTGCGGCTGGAGAGCGGTGCGTACCGCCTCCGGTTCGACACGGCGGCCTACTTCGCCGGCATCGACACGGACTCCTTCTTCCCGGAGGTGGTGCTGACCTTCCTGGTCGACGCCGGGCAGGAGCACTACCACGTGCCCCTCCTGCTCAGTCCGTTCGCCTATTCCACTTACCGAGGAAGCTGAGTACTGAAATGAGCAACATCGTCCTGGGAAAGAACCAGTACGGCAAGGCCGAGGTCCGCGTGGTGCGCGTCACCCGCGACACGGCCCGACACGAGATCGAGGACCTCAACGTCACCTCGCAGCTCACCGGCGACTTCACCGCCGCGCACGTCGAGGGCGACAACGGCAACGTCGTCGCGACCGACACCCAGAAGAACACCGTGTTCGCGTTCGCGAAGGACGGCATCGGAAGCCCCGAGGAGTTCCTGCTGCGACTGGGAGCGCACTTCACGTCCGAGTTCGACTGGGTCACCGGCGGACGCTGGGAGGCCGAGCAGTACAGCTGGGAGCGCATCGCAGCCGACGGCCGAGGACACGACCACTCCTTCGTGCGCGGAGGCACGGAGACGCGCACGGCGGTCGTCACGATCGACGGCGACGCCACCACCGTGATCGCGGGGCTGCAGGACCTCGTGGTGCTGAAGTCCACCGAGAGCGGCTTCGTCGGCTACCCGAAGGACAAGTACACGACGCTCGCCGAGACCACCGACCGCATCCTCGCGACCTCGGTCACGGCGCGCTGGCTGTACAACCGCACCGACATCGACTTCACCGCCGTGTTCGCCGACGTCCGCCGCCTCCTGCTGGAGGCGTTCACCGCGAACTACTCGCACGCGCTGCAGAACACGCTGCACGACATGGCGCAGGCCGTGCTCGATGCGCATCCCGAGATCGATGAGATCCGCTTCTCGACGCCGAACAAGCACCACTTCGTCGTCGACCTGTCGCCGTTCGGACTGGAGAACCCGAACGAGGTGTTCTACGCCGCCGACCGGCCGTACGGGCTGATCGAGGCGTCGTTCCTCCGCGAGGGAGCGGATGCCGAGAACCCGGCGTGGAACGGCATCGCCGGCTTCTGCTGACCGGCCCCAGACCGCGGGGCGGGCTCGGCCCCCATCGTGCCCGCCCCGCACCTTCCCCATCCCTCCCAACATCTCTGCACGCACAGCACTGCGTCGTCGGCGACCGCCGTCGGCGACCCCGGACGAGGAGGTCCACCAGATGTCCGCTGCACGCACCAAGACCACCCGCAAGGCCCGGAGCACGGCCGCGTCGACCAGGCCCGAGGACGAACGTCTCGGCCTCGGCACCGCCTTCACGTTCGGCCTCCAGCACGTCCTGACGATGTACGGCGGCATCATCGCCCCGCCGCTCATCATCGGCGCAGCCGCCGGCCTCACCCCGACCGAGGTGGGGGTGCTCGTCGCCGCCTGCCTGTTCATGGGCGGACTCGCGACGCTCCTCCAGACGCTCGGCATCCCGTTCTTCGGCTCGCAGCTGCCGCTCGTGCAGGGCGTGTCCTTCGCCGGCGTCGCGACCATGCTCGCGATCGTCAATCAGGGCAGCGGCCTCCCCGCGGTGTTCGGCGCGGTGATCGTCGCCTCGCTCATCGGCCTGGTGATCGCGCCGTTCTTCGCGCAGATCGTGCGGTTCTTCCCCCCTGTGGTCACCGGCACCGTGATCACGATGATCGGACTCTCGCTCGTGCCGGTGGCGGCGCGCTGGATCACGGGGTCCAACCCGGAGGCGCCCGACTACGCCGACCCGGTGTTCGTCGGCATCGCGGGCTTCACGCTCCTGGTGATCATGCTGCTGAGCAAGCTCGGCAACTCGACGATCTCGCGCCTCTCGATCCTCATCGCGATGGTGGTCGGCACGGTGTTCGCGGCCCTGATCGGCCGGGCGGACTTCTCCCGGGTCTTCGAGGGGCCGGTGTTCGCGTTCCCCGCGCCGTTCGCCTTCGGCCCGCCCGTGTTCGACGTCGCGGCCATCATCTCCATGACGATCGTCGTGCTGGTGATCCTCACCGAGACCACGGCCGACATCATCGCGGTCGCCGAGATCACGGGGTCGAAGGTCGACCGCAAGCGGATCGCCGCCGGGCTGCGCGCCGACATGGTCTCGAGCGCGATCTCGCCGATCTTCAACTCCTTCACGCAGAGCGCCTTCGCGCAGAACGTCGGCCTGGTGGCGGTCACGAAGATCAAGAGCCGCTACGCGGTGGCCGCGGGCGGCGTCATCCTCATCATCCTCGGCCTGCTGCCGGTGCTGGGACGCGTCGTGGCGGCGGTGCCGACCGCGGTGCTCGGCGGTGCGGGACTCGTGCTGTTCGGCACGGTGACCGCCTCCGGCATCCGCACTCTCGCCAAGGTGAAGTACGAGGGCAACATGAACCTCATCATCGTCGCGGCATCCCTGTCGTTCGGTGTGCTGCCCGAGGTGAACCACGACATCTACTCGGCCTTCCCGACCTGGTTCCAGGTCATCTTCGGCTCGGGCATCAGCTCAGCGGCGATCATGGCGATCACCCTGAACCTCGTGTTCAACCACTTCAGCAAGGGCACGCCCGAGAACCCCTCGGTGTTCGCGGCGAGTCCGGTTCGGGCCGTGCGCACGGATGTGATCCGCGTGCTCCGCGAGGGCGACCGCTACGAGCAGGGCCGACTGGTGGATGCCGACGGGCACGCCGTCGCGGTGGTCGACGAACCGGCGACGAAGGCGTAGCGCATGCGGCGTGAGGCTTGACAAAGCCTCACGCCGCTCCGCAGACTGGTTACGTCTAGTGAAAGTATTCTTCCGTTATGCGGAACTAAAGGTGCGGTGGCCCGGAAGCCTGCCGTTCCGTGGGGCGGGCTCGTCCACTGACGCACCGAGCCCGCCCCGAACCCTGTGCACCCGATGCTGCGCCCGTCACGAGGAGGTCTGCGATGCCCGGTGGACTCGCCCCCTCAGCCGCGCCCTCCGTACGGCATCCCCGATGCCGTGACCGTGAGGTTCGCGATGTTCGCCTCCGCCGGCAGCCGCGCCATCAGCAGCACGGCCTGAGCCGCATCCGCGACGTCGAACGTGGGCTCCACCCGTCGCGTGCCGTCCGCCTGCAGTGCGCCCGAGCCGACGCCGATGTCGGTCATGATCTCGGTGCGGGCGTTGCCGATGTCGATCTGCCCGCACGTGATCCCGTAGGGACGTCCGTCGAGGTCGATCGCGCGCGTCAGGCCCGTCACGGCGTGCTTGCTCACGGCGTAGGCGACCGAGCTCGGGCGGGGTACCTGCGCCGAGATCGATCCGTTGTTGATGATCCGCCCGCCGCTCGGCCGCTGCGCGATCATCGCGCGCATCGCGGCGCCGGCGCACAGCATCGCGCCCGTGACGTTGACCGCCATCGTGCGCTCCCAGTCCGCGACGTCGATGTCCGCGGCAGAGGCCGCAGGGCCGAAGGCCCCCGCGTTGTTGAACAGCACGTCCACGCGACCCCACGTCTCCACGACTCGGTCGAACAGCGCATCGACCTCGGCGGGCACGGTCACATCGGTCGGCACCACGAGCGCGTGCGGATGCTCGGACGCGGCCTCCCGCAGCGCATCCTCGCGACGCCCCGCCAGCGCGACGAGGAATCCGTCGTCGAGCAGTGCCCGCGTCACCGCCCGGCCGATTCCCGATCCTGCTCCCGTCACCACAGCGATCCGCGCGTCGCCCATTCCCGCCCCTTCGTCGTCGCCGCCCGAATGTCGGCGGCGATGCCCTCCATCTAACAAGAAAGAGACAACCGTGATCGACAATCGTGCAGCCGCCACCGCGGCGACCACAGCCTCGCTCGCCGACCAGCCCGTCGACCTCGACCCCGAGGAGACGTCCGAGTGGCTGGAGTCCCTCGACGCCCTCATCGGGCATCGAGGGTCCGAGCGCGGCGAGCACATCGTCCGCACCCTGGTCGACCGCGCCGGCATCCGTCAGGAGCCCCTCGCGACCACCGACTACGTCAACACGATCGCCGCGGCCGACGAACCGGACTACCCGGGCGACGAGAAGCTCGAGCGACGCTACCGCGCATGGATGCGGTGGAACGCGGCCGTCATGGTGCACCGTGCGCAGCGCCCGAGCATCGGTGTCGGCGGGCACATCTCGACGTACGCGGGAGCGGCGACGCTCTACGAGGTCGGCTTCAACCACTTCTTCCGCGGCAAGGACCACCCGGGCGGCGGCGACCAGATCTACTTCCAGGGGCACGCCTCACCCGGCATGTACGCGCGGGCGTTCCTCGAGGGGCGGCTGTCCGAGGAGGACCTCGACGGGTTCCGCCAGGAGAAGTCGCGCGAGGGCCACGCGCTGTCGTCGTACCCGCATCCGCGTCTCATGCCGGAGTTCTGGGAGTTCCCGACCGTGTCGATGGGCATCGGCCCCATGAACGCGATCTACCAGGCGCAGTCCAACCGCTACCTGCACGACCGCGGGCTCAAGGACACCTCCGACCAGCACGTGTGGGCCTTCCTCGGCGACGGCGAGATGGACGAGCCCGAGTCGCGCGGCCTGCTGCAGCTCGCGGCGAACGACGGCCTCGACAACCTCACCTTCGTCGTCAACTGCAACCTGCAGCGCCTCGACGGCCCGGTGCGCGGCAACGGCAAGATCATCCAGGAGCTCGAGGGCTTCTTCCGCGGAGCAGGATGGAACGTCATCAAGGTGATCTGGGGGCGCGAGTGGGACGACCTGCTCGAGCGGGATCAGGACGGCGCGCTGGTCGACATCATGAACACGACCGTCGACGGCGACTTCCAGACGTACAAGGCCGAGTCCGGCGGGTTCATCCGGGAGAACTTCTTCGGCCGCGATCCGCGCACGCGCGCGCTCGTCGACGGGCTCGCCGACGACGAGATCTGGGGCCTCAAGCGCGGCGGCCACGACTACCGCAAGGTGTTCGCGGCGTATCAGCAGTCGCTCGCGCGCAACGGCAAGCCCACCGTGATCCTCGTGAAGACGGTCAAGGGCTACGGTCTCGGGCAGCGCTTCGAGGCGCGCAACGCGACCCACCAGATGAAGAAGCTCACGCTGCAGGACCTCAAGGACTTCCGCGATCACCTCGGCGTGCCCGTGACGGACGAGCAGCTCGAGGCCGATCCGTACCTGCCGCCGTACTACCACCCGGGGGCGGACTCGGAGGAGATCCGCTACCTGCAGGAGCGCCGGCGGGCGTTGGGCGGCTATCTGCCCGAGCGGCGTCCCGCGCACGAGGCGATCGAGCTGCCGGCCGCGAAGGCCTATGAGGTCGCGGCGCGCGGCTCGGGCACCCAGCAGGCGGCGACGACCATGGCGTTCGTGCGCGTGCTCAAGGACCTCATGCGCGATCCCGCGTTCGGCAAGCGGATCGTGCCGATCATCCCCGACGAGGCACGCACCTTCGGCATGGACGCGTTCTTCCCCACGGCGAAGATCTACAACCCGAACGGGCAGAACTACCTGGCCGTCGACCGCGACATCGTGCTGTCGTACAAGGAGAGCGAGTCGGGGCAGATCCTGCACGTCGGCATCAACGAGGCCGGGTCCATCGCAGCCTTCACGGCGGCGGGCACCGCGTACGCCACGCACGGCGTGCCGCTCGTGCCGGTGTACGTCTTCTATTCGATGTTCGGCTTCCAGCGCACGGGCGACTCCCTCTGGGCGGCGGCCGATCAGATGACCCGCGGGTTCCTCATCTCCGCCACGGCGGGGCGCACGACGCTCACGGGCGAGGGGCTGCAGCACGCCGACGGGCACTCGCCCCTGCTCGCCGCGACCAACCCCGCGGTCGTGACGTACGACCCGGCATTCGGCTACGAGATCGGGCACATCGTGCGCGCCGGCATCGAGCGGATGTACGGCCCGGACTCCACCGACCGCGACCACATCTACAACCTCATGGTCTACAACGAGCCGATCGTGCAGCCCGCCGAGCCCGAGGGCGTCGACGTCGACGGCATCCTCGGCGGCATCCACCGCATCGCCGCGGTCGACTCCCCGCAGACCCATCTGCTCGCCTCGGGCATCGGGGTCATGTGGGCGCTGGAGGCGCAGGCGCTGCTGCGGGACGACTGGGGTGTGATCGCCGACGTGTGGTCGGTCACGTCCTGGACCGAGTTGCGCCGTGACGCGGTTGCCGCGGAGGAGGACGAGTTCCTCGGGCGCGGGACGCGCACGCCGTTCCTGGTCTCGCAGCTCGCGGACGCCGCGGGGCCGATCGTCGCGGTGAGCGACTACGCCAAGGACCTGCCCGATCAGATCCGGCAGTTCGTGCCGAACGACTGGGCGACGCTCGGGGCCGACGGCTTCGGCTTCTCGGACACGCGTGCGGCTGCGCGGCGCTTCTTCAAGATCGACGGACCGTCGATCACGGTTCGGGCGCTGCAGCTCCTGGCCGCGCGGGGTGAGGTCGACGCGTCCGTCCCGGCCCAGGCCGCCGAGAAGTATCGGCTCGACGACGTGAACGCCGGGGCGAGCGGGTCGGACGCCGAGTAGCGGCATCCGATCTGCTGCATCCGGTCTGCAGGAGATCTCACGATCTGCAGGAGGGTTCTTCAGGATTTCTCCTGCAGAACGTGAGATCTCCTTCAGAACAAGAGAGAGCAGGGATGCCGGAGGGGCGACGGATGCCGCCGCGGCGCGGCCGCGGCTACGCGTCGAGCTCGTCGCGGATGGCCGCGGCCGCGGTGCGCAGCAGTGGCACCGCGCGGGTGCCGAAGGCCTCGTCGACACGCGACACCGGACCGGAGACCGACACCGCGGTCGGGGTCGGGGCTCCGGGGACCGCCATCGAGAAGCAGCGGACGCCGATCTCCTGCTCCTGGTCGTCGATAGCGTAGCCGCGCTCGCGGATCACGTCGAGCTCGGCGAGCAGGGCGTCGACGTCGCCGATGCTGTGCTCGGTCGGCGTCGGCATGCCTGCCCGGCTGACGATGCCGCGCACGGTCTCGTCGGGCAGCTGGGCGAGGATCGCCTTGCCGACGCCGGTGTCGTGAAGGTGCGCGCGGCGGCCGACCTCGGTGAACATCCGCATGGAGTGCAGCGAGGGCACCTGGGCGACGTAGACGACCATGTCGCCGTCGAGCACGGCCATGTTGGCGCTCTCGCCGAGTTCGTCGACCAGGCGCTTGAGCTGGGGGCGCGCCAGGGCGCCGAACTGCCGGGACGCGCCTTCGCCGATGCGGATGAGCCGCGGACCGAGGGCGTAGCGGCGGTTGGGCAGCTGTCGCGCGTAGCCGAGGGCGACGAGAGTGCGCAGCAGGCGGTGGATCGTGGGAAGCGGGAGGTCGGTCGACGCGGCCAGCTCGCTCAGCGTGACATCGCCGCCCGCGTCGGTCACGAGTTCGAGGAGCTCGAACACCCGCTCCACGGACTGCACGCCGCCGGCGCTGCTCTTCGGGGTCTTGCTCTCGGCCATGGGGAACCCTCCTCGGTCGCGATCATTCCATCATGCGAGAGGTCGCTGTCGATAATCTGCGACGTCGTGTCCGGCACGCTTGCGCTATCTTTCCATAAAGTAGATAATAGACTCCACGATACGAAATAACGGAGGAACAATGGCGAACCCCGGACCCGGCAACTCGATCACCCTGCGGATCGACGCCCCCTCGAACCACCGCGTCACGAGCGAGCTGGCCGCTGCGGCCGCCGCCGCCGGCGCCGCGGTCACGGCGCTCGATGTGGTGGAGTCGCACCCGGCCTCGATCGTCGTCGACCTCACCTGCAACACCGCGGATGCCGAGCACGCCGACGTCGTCCGCGACGCGGTGGACTCACTGGACGGCGTCGAGGTCCGCGCCCTGAGCGACCGCACCTTCCTGATGCATCTCGGCGGCAAGCTCGAGGTCGTGCCGCGCGTGCCTCTCCGCAACCGCGACGACCTCTCCCGCGCGTACACCCCCGGAGTGGCCCGCGTGTGTCTCGCGATCGCCGAGGACAAGAGCAAGGCGCGCAAGCTCACCGTCAAGCGCAACACGATCGCAGTGGTGACCGACGGCACCGCCGTGCTCGGCCTCGGCGACATCGGCCCCGAGGCCGCGCTGCCGGTCATGGAGGGCAAGGCCGCGCTGTTCAAGCAGTTCGCCGACGTCGACGCCTGGCCCGTGTGCCTCGACACCACCGACACCGACGAGATCGTCTCGATCGTCAAGGCCATCGCCCCGGTCTACGGCGGCGTCAACCTCGAGGACATCGCGGCGCCCCGCTGCTTCGAGATCGAGGCGCGGCTGCGCGAGGAGCTCGACATCCCCGTGTTCCACGACGACCAGCACGGCACCGCGATCGTGACGCTCGCCGCGCTCCACAACGCCCTGCGCGTGGTGGGCAAGACCATCGAGGACGTCCGCATCGTCGTCTCGGGCGTCGGCGCCGCGGGCAATGCGATCGTGCAGCTCCTGCTCGCCGAGGGTGCGCGCGACATCGTGGCCTGCGGTCGCGACGGCGCGATCCACGCGGATGCCGAGTACACCGACGCCCACCGCCGCGAGCTCGCCGCCACCACGAACCCGCGCGGCGTGACCGGCACGCTCAAGGAGGTGCTGGTCGGCGCCGACGTCTTCATCGGCGTGAGCGCCCCGAACATCCTCGACGGCGGCGACATCGCGAACATGGCCGATCAGGCGATCGTCTTCGCGATGGCGAACCCGACCCCCGAGGTCGACCCGATCGTCGCGGCGCAGCACGCGGCCGTGGTCGCGACCGGGCGCAGCGACTTCCCCAACCAGATCAACAACGTCCTCGCGTTCCCCGGTGTGTTCCGCGGACTGCTCGACGCGGGCGTCTCCGACATCACCGCGCCTATGCTGGTCGCAGCTGCCGAGGCCATCGCGTCGCGGGTGAGCGAGGACGAGCTCAACGCGAGCTTCATCATCCCCAGCGTGTTCGATCCTCTGGTGGCCGGCGCGGTCGCCGAGGCGATCGTCCGCGTCGCAGAGACCACCGCCAGCAGCAAGGAGTGACCACCGTGTCCGCCATCGTCACCACCCCCTCCACCGTCTCCCGTGCCGTGGATATCCTGACGCCCGAGGCGCTCGACTTCCTCGCGAAGCTGCACGAGCGCTTCCGCTCCACCCGCGACGAGCTGCTCTCCGCCCGCGTCGAGCACCGCGCCGCGGCATCCGCTGCCGGTCGTCTCGACTTCCGTGCCGACACGGCCGAGGTGCGCGCGGGCGACTGGAAGGTCGCCGAGGCGCCCGAGGCCCTTCGCGACCGCCGCGTCGAGATCACCGGTCCTGCCACCCCGGCGAAGATGGCGATCAACGCGCTCAACTCCGGCGCGAAGGTCTGGCTCGCCGACCTCGAAGACGCCGCGGCCCCGAACTGGTTCAACGTCATCGACGCCCAGGTAAACCTGTTCGGAGCGGCGCGCGGCACGCTGTCGTTCAGCGCCTCCGGCGGCAAGGAGTACCGTCTGCGCGACGACGCCCCGCTCGCGGTCGTCGTGGTGCGTCCGCGCGGATGGCACATGGCCGAGCGGCACATCGAGATCGACGGGGCGCCGGCGATCGGCGCGCTCGTCGACTTCGGCCTCCACTTCTTCCACAACGCGGCCGTGCTCGCGGAGTCCGGACAGGGCCCGTTCTACTACCTGCCCAAGATGGAGAGCCACCTCGAGGCCCGCCTGTGGAACGATGTGTTCACGTTCGCGCAGCAGGAGCTCGGCATCCCGCACGGCACCGTCCGCGCGACCATGCTCATCGAGACGATCCCCGCGGCCTTCGAGATGGACGAGATGCTCTACGAGCTGCGCGACCACGCCTCCGGTCTCAACGCCGGTCGCTGGGACTACCTGTTCAGCATCATCAAGTACTTCCGCGACGCGGGGGAGGACTTCGTCCTTCCCGACCGTGCGAGCGTCGCCATGACCGCGCCGTTCATGCGCGCGTACACCGAGCTGCTCGTGAGCACGTGTCACCGGCGCGGAGCGTTCGCGATGGGCGGCATGGCCGCCTTCATCCCGAACCGCAACGACCCCGAGGTCACGGAGGCCGCGATCGCCAAGGTGCGCGCCGACAAGACCCGCGAGGCCGACGACGGCTTCGACGGCTCGTGGGTCGCGCACCCCGACCTCGTGCCGGTGTGCCAGGAGGTCTTCGACGCAGTCCTCGGCGACAAGCCGAACCAGCTCGACCGGCTGCGCGACGACGTCTCGGTCACGGCCGACCAGCTGCTCGACATCCTCTCCGCCGAGGGGTCGGCGACCGAGGCGGGGCTCCGCACCAACCTCTACGTCGCGATCGCGTACACCGCGGTCTGGCTGTCCGGCAACGGCGCTGTGGCGATCCACAACCTCATGGAGGATGCCGCGACGGCCGAGATCTCGCGCTCGCAGGTGTGGCAGCAGGTGCGCAACCGCACCGTGCTGTCGGACACCGGCCGCACGGTGACGCCGGAACTCGTCGAGTCGGTGCTCGCCGAGGAGGTCGAACGCCTCCGCGGCGAGGTCGCCCCCGGATCGTTCGCGAAGTTCTACGAGCCCGCGGCGCGCCTGGTGCGCGACCTGTGCCTGGACGACGAGTACGTCGACTTCCTCACCACGCCCGCGTACGAGCTGGTCGACTGATGCCGGCCGAGAACACGCTGAACGAGAGCGACCTCGCCGACATCGACGAGCGCCTGGCCGCGACCGACGAACTGCTCGCGACCGCGTACCCGGGCGACGACGGCAGCCGCCAGCCGGTGCACACGCTGTACGTGCCGGCCGACCGGTTCACCCCGGATCTCGCCGCCCGGCTGGGTGCGGACGCCGCGGCTGCCGCGGCCGGCGCCGGTGGCGTCGCCGCGCTCGCCGAGGCGGTCGGGCTCGGGGATCTCGCCGCCGACCTCGCACCCCTCGTCGAGGCGAAGCTCGCGGCTGAGCCGGTCGAGGATCTGCGCCTCGACTTCGAGGACGGCTACGGCGCACGGCCCGACGAGGAGGAGGATGCGGATGCCGTGCTCGCGGCGCAGCGCGTCGCCGAAGCCGTCGCCACCGGCACGGCGCCTCCGTTCATCGGCATCCGGTTCAAGTGCTTCGAGGCGCCGACCCGGCGTCGCGGCATCCGCACCCTGGACCTGTTCCTGACCACGCTCGCGGCGCACGGCGAGCTGCCGGACGGGCTCGTGCTGACGCTGCCCAAGGTGACGACGGTCGCGCAGGTCGACGCCATGGTGGCGCTGTGCGAGACCTTCGAGCAGCGCCTCGGGCTGGCTCCCGGCCGACTGCGGTTCGAGGTGCAGATGGAGACGCCGCAGCTGATCGTCGCCGCCGACGGCTCGGTGCCCGTCGCGACGCTGCTGCACCGTGCACCCGGTCGGATCTCGGCGCTGCACTACGGCACCTACGACTACAGCGCCTCGCTGCAGATCTCCGCCGCGTACCAGTCGATGGAGCATCCCGCGGCCGATCATGCCAAG
Organism: Microbacterium sp. GCS4; assembly: GCF_001262495.1. GTDB lineage: Bacteria > Actinomycetota > Actinomycetes > Actinomycetales > Microbacteriaceae > Microbacterium. The sequence continues at coordinate 63,776 of NZ_LGYE01000006.1, read as the reverse complement.
CAGGTCATGCAGGTCGCGGTCGCCGAGACGGGCGTGCGCCTGTCCGACGGCTCGACCAACGTCATCCCGGTCGGCGATCCCGCTCACTCCCTCGACGCCTGGCGGCTGCATGCCCGGCTCGTGCGTCGTTCGCTCGAGCGGGGCTACTACCAGGGCTGGGATCTGCACGCGTCGCAGCTGCCGACCCGGTACCTGGCGACGTACGCGTTCTACCGCGAGGGCTTCGCCGCCGCCGCGCGCCGGCTGGACGCCTATCTGCACGGCGCGGATGCCGCGATCATGGACGAGCCCGCGACCGCCAGGGCGCTCGCCCGGTTCGTCGTGCGCGGACTCGAATGCGGCGCCCTCACCGAGGCGGAGGTGACGGATGCCGTCGGCGCGACGCCCCGCGACCTCCTGCGCCTCGCCCACCCGAAACTCCAGACCCAGGAGGCCTGATGTCGTACTACACCCCGAGAGGCGGACTGCCCCCGCAGACCGACCTGCTGACCGACCGCGCGGTCGTGAAGCTCGCGTACACGTTCATCCCGAAGGGGGTGCTGCGCGACATCGTCACGAGCAGCCTGCCCGGGTTCACCGACACCCGCGCGTGGATCATCGCCCGGCCGACGCCGAGCTCGGCGACGACGTTCTCGCAGCTGATCGTCGAGATCGCCCCCGGCGGCGGTGCGGCACGGCCGGAGGTGGAGGCCGGAGTGGAGGGCGTGGTCTTCGTCACGACCGGGCGCCTCACCCTCACGCTGGAGGGTGAGACGCACGTGCTGGAGGAAGGCGGCTACGCGTTCCTCGCGCCGGGCGCCGTCTGGTCTCTCGCGAACGAGGGCGACGAGGTCACGAGCTTCCACTGGATCCGCAAGGCGTACGAGTGGCTCGAGGGCGTCGACGCCCCGGCCTCCTTCGTGACGAGCGACCAGGAGGTGGAGCCCGTCTCGATGCCCGACACCGACGACGTGTGGGCGACCACGCGCTTCTCGGACGCGAGCGACCTGGCGCACGACATGCAGGTCAACATCGTCACGTTCCAGCCCGGCGGGTCGATCCCGTTCGCTGAGACGCACGTCATGGAGCACGGCCTGTTCGTGCTGCAGGGCAAGGGCGTGTACCGCCTGAACGACGACTGGGTCGAGGTCGAGGCGGGCGACTACATGCTGCTGCGCGCGTTCTGCCCGCAGGCCTGCTACGCCGGCGGTCCCGAGCCCTTCCGCTATCTGCTGTACAAGGACATGAACCGGCAGATCCGTCTCACCTGAGCGGTCCCGACCGGTCGAGGAGGCGTCACCCCCGGTGGGTGGCGCCTCTTCGCGTTCGATGGGAGCGTCTGTCGGCGTGCGCTACGTGCGGGGGACGCCGACGATCGAACGGAGGGCGCGCAATCCTTCGGGCGTACCGGGCCAGTGGCGATCGAGCGCATCGGCGCCGGCGCGTCCGGTCACGAATCGGAGGGCGATCGCGACGACGATCGCATCGTCGAGGTAGCCCAGCACCGGGATGAAGTCCGGGACGAGATCGATCGGCAGCAGAAGGTAGGCCAGGAGGACGACGAGCGTGACGCGCACGCTCCGCGGCACGGACCGGTCGGAGACGAGCCTCCGGAGAAGGCGCACGACGTCGGGGAGGAGACGCAGCAGGTCGACGAGGCGAGTCCGGTCGCCGGTCCGCCGGGCGGCGAACAGGAGCGCGACCACGAGGGCGATCCACAGCAGCAGCACGCCGCCGACCACGGCGATGACGATCGTCCACCACTCCATGAGTCCATTCTGCGTCCTTGACAGGTCGTCAGCCCGCTCCTATTCTTTTCATTACAAGGAATTCTTCTTCCACGATTCGAAATCAAGGATGATCTCATGAGCTACACCGTCAACGCCTCGATCCTTCTCACCGAGCTGCCCCTGCTGGAGCGCCCGGCGGCCGTCGCGGATGCCGGCTTCGACGGCGTCGAGTTCTGGTGGCCCTTCTCCGAGGCCGTGCCCGCGACGGAGGACGTCGATGCCTTCGTCGCCGCGATCCAGGACGCCGGCGTGCAGCTCACCGGCCTCAACTTCTTCGCGGGCGACATGCCCGCCGGCGACCGCGGCCTCGTCTCCTGGGTGGGCCGCGAGGACGAGTTCCGCGCCAACGTCGACGTCGTCGTCTCGATCGGCGAGCGCCTGGGCACGAAGGCCTTCAACGCCCTGTACGGCAACCGCATCGACGGCGTCGACCCGCAGGTGCAGGACGACCTCGCCGTGCAGAACCTCGCGTACGCCGGTGCGGCCGTCGCGAAGATCGGCGGCATCGTGCTGCTCGAGCCGGTCTCGGGCATGGACGCCTATCCGCTGAAGACCGCGGAGGACGCGCTCGCGATCATCCGCCGGGTCCGTGACGAGCACGGCGTGGACAACGTGCGCCTGCTCGCCGACTTCTACCACCTGGCCGTCAACGGCGACGACGTCGCCGCGGTGATCGCCGAGCACGCCGCCGAGTTCGGGCACGTGCAGATCGCCGACGCCCCCGGGCGCGGAGAGCCGGGCAGCGGCGAGCTGCCGCTCACGTCCTGGATCGACGCGGCCCGCACCGGCGGCTACGCCGGGCCCGTCGGCCTCGAGTACAAGACGCCCCAGGCCGAGGCGTTCGCCTGGCTCGGCCGCTGAGCCGCCCGGCACCCCCGACACTGCACAGCATTTCCGCGAAGGAGCATGACATGACCAGCATCGCCATCATCGGACTCGGCATCATGGGCCTCCCCATGGCCACCAACCTCGTCTCGGCGGGGTACGAGGTCACCGGGTTCAACCGCAGCCCCGAGCCGATCGAGAAGCTCGTCGCAGCGGGCGGCACCGGAGCCGAGAGCATCGCCGACGCCGTGAAGGATGCAGACGTCATCCTCACGATGGTGCCCGACTCCCCGGACGTCGAAGACGTCGTGCGCGGCGAGGGCGGTGTCTTCGCGAACGCGAAGAAGGGCGCGCTCTGGATCGACAACTCGTCCATCCGTCCGGACGTCGCGAAGTCGCTCGCGGAGGAGGCCGTCGCGGCCGGCCTCGGCGCGGTCGACGCCCCGGTCTCGGGCGGCGAGCAGGGGGCGATCGACGGCGTGCTGTCGATCATGGTCGGCGGCTCCGAGGAGCACTTCGCCGCCGCCGAGCCTGTGCTGAACGCAATCGGCAAGACCATCGTGCACGTCGGCCCCGCGGGTGCCGGCCAGACCGTCAAGGCCGCGAACCAGCTCATCGTCGCCGTCAACATCCAGGCGCTGGCCGAGGCCGTCACGTTCCTCGAGGCCTTCGGCGTCGACACCGACGCGGCGCTGAAGGTTCTCGGCGGCGGTCTCGCCGGCTCCAAGGTGCTCGACCAGAAGGGGCAGAAGATGCTCGACCGCGACTTCGCGCCCGGATTCCGTCTCGCCCTCCACAACAAGGACCTGGGCATCGTCACCGCGGCCGCGCGATCCGTGGGGGTCACCGTCCCCCTCGGCGCGGCCGTCGCCCAGCTCGTGAACGCCCTCGTCGCCCGCGGCGACGGCGGCCTCGACCACTCGGGCCTCTTCACGCTCACCACCGAACTCTCCGGCCGCTGATCCCGGTCGGCACCGCGTTTCGTCTCGCTCCGCTCGCTCAACGACCTTCTCCCGGTCGTTGAGCGAGGAGCGGAGCGACGAGACGAAACGCGGCTCACACCGCTTCACACACCGACTCACAGACCTAAGGACACTCCCATGACACGCATGCGCGCAGTGGACGCCATCGTCCTGATCCTGGAGAAGGAGGGCGCCACCGAGGCGTTCGGCCTTCCCGGGGCCGCCATCAACCCGCTGTACTCCGCGATGCGCCAGCACGGCGGCATCCGCCACACCCTCGCCCGCCACGTCGAAGGCGCCTCGCACATGGCCGACGGCTACAGCCGCACCGGCGACGGCCGCATCGGCATCTGCATCGGCACGTCCGGCCCCGCCGGCACCGACATGATCACCGGGCTGTACGCGGCGATCGCCGACAGCATCCCGATGCTCTGCATCACCGGGCAGGCGCCGGTCGCCAAGCTCGACAAGGAGGACTTCCAGGCCGTCGACATCGCGTCGATCGCGAAGCCGGTCGCGAAGTTCGCCAAGACCGTGCTGGAGGCCGGTCAGATCCCCGGCGCCTTCCAGACCGCGTTCCAGATCATGCGCTCCGGTCGCCCCGGACCGGCCCTCATCGACCTGCCGTTCGACGTGCAGGTCACCGAGATCGAGTTCGACATCGACACGTACGAGCCGCTGCCCGTCGCGAAGCCCGCAGCGACCCGCGCGCAGGCCGAGAAGGTGCTCGACATGCTCACGGCCGCAGCTCACCCGGCGATCATCGCCGGCGGCGGGATCGTGAACTCCGGAGCATCCGCGAAGCTCGTCGAGCTCGCCGAGACGCTCGGCGTGCCCGTGTTCCCGACCCTGATGGGCTGGGGCGCGATCGGCGACGACCACCCGCTCGCGGCCGGACTCGTCGGCATCCAGACCTCGCAGCGCTACGGCAACGCGAGCTTCCTCGAGAGCGACTTCGTGCTCGGCATCGGCAACCGGTGGGCGAACCGCCACACCGGCGGTCTCGACACCTACCGCAAGGGGCGCACGTTCGTGCACGTCGACATCGAGCCCACGCAGATCGGCCGCGTGTTCGCGCCCGACTACGGCGTGGTGTCGGATGCCGGGGCGTTCATCGACGCCCTGCTCGACGCCGCCCGCGACCGCGTCGCCGAGCTGCCCGACTACAACGGCTGGGCGCAGGAGTGCCGCGACCGCAAGGCGCGCCTGCACCGCAAGACGAACTTCGACCAGGTGCCGATGAAGCCGCACCGCGTGTACCAGGAGATGCTGTCGGCCTTCGGCCACGACACCACCTACGTCACCACGATCGGCCTCTCGCAGATCGCCGGTGCGCAGCTGCTGCACGTGTACGGACCCCGCCAGTGGATCAACGCGGGCCAGGCCGGCCCCCTCGGCTGGACCCTCCCGGCAGCTCTCGGTGTGGTGCGCGGCAAGCCCGACGAGCAGGTCGTGGCGCTCAGCGGCGACTACGACTTCCAGTTCATGATCGAGGAGCTCGCGGTCGGTGCGCAGCACAAGCTGCCGTACATCCACGTCGTCGTCAACAACAGCTACCTCGGCCTCATCCGCCAGTCGCAGCGGGCGTTCGAGATGGATTTCGAGGTGTCGCTCGCGTTCGACAACGTGAACACCCCGGAGGACTCCTCGAGCGTGGCGACCGGCTACGGCGTCGACCACGTCAAGGTCGCCGAGGGTCTCGGCTGCAAGGCGATCCGGGTCGAGCGTCCGGAGGACCTCGCCGCGGGCTTCGCGGAGGCGGAGCGCCTGAAGGCCGAGTTCCAGGTGCCGGTCGTCGTCGAGGTGATCCTCGAGCGGGTCACGAACATCGCGATGGGCGCCGACCTCGACACCATGAACGAGTTCGAGGACCTCGCGACGTCGCCCGCCGACGCCCCCGAGGCCGTGTACGCGCTGCTGGATTGAGTCCGGCCGTGCGCATCGTGATCGCCTCCGACAAGTTCAAGGGCTCCGCCACGGGGCCGGAGGTGGCCGCGGCGCTCGCCGACGGCATCCACGACGTCCTCCCGGATGCGGTCGTCGAGGCCGTGCCGGTGGCGGATGGCGGTGAGGGCACCATCGATGCTGCCCTCGCCGCCGGTTTCTCTCCCGTCGACGCGACGGTCACCGGACCGACGGGTGAGCCGGTGGTCGCGCGGTTCGCGGTGCGCGGTGCCGAGGCGATCGTCGAGATGGCCGCCGCGAGCGGACTCGATGTGCTGCCGCGCGGCGAGAAGGCCGCGCTTACGGCGACGAGCCGCGGCACGGGTGAGCTGATCCTCGCGGCGCTGGATCGCGGATGCCGGGACATCGTGCTCGGCGTCGGCGGCAGCGCCTGCACCGACGGAGGGGCCGGGATGCTGCACGCACTCGGTGCCTCCCTGCAGACGGAGACCGGCGAGGCGACTTCGGGGGGTGCCGCCCTCGCCGGTCTCGCCTCGGTCGATCTCGCAGGGCTCGACCCGCGACTCGAGGAGACCTCGTTCGTGTTGGCGAGCGACGTCGACAACCCGCTGCTGGGGGAGCGCGGCGCCGCCGCCGTGTTCGCGCCGCAGAAGGGCGCGTCCGACGACGACGTGATCGTGCTCGAGCAGGGGCTCACGCGCTTCGCCGATCTGCTGGAGCGCTCGGCCGGCGTCACCTCGTCGATCGAGGTGCCGGGGGCGGGCGCCGCCGGGGGAGTCGGTTACGCGGCACTCGCGGTCTTGCGTGCGCGGCGGGAGCGCGGCGTCGAGGTCGTGCTGCGGCTCACGGGACTGGCCGCGCGGATCGCCGGGGCCGACCTCGTGATCACGGGCGAGGGCAGCCTCGACGGTCAGAGCCTCGGGGGCAAGACGCCGGTGGGAGTCGCGACGCTCGCGGGGGAGACCGGCATCCCGGTGATCGCCGTGTGCGGGCACTCGGCGCTCTCCGCCGACGAGGCGGCGGGCGCGGGCTTCTCGGCGGTGTACGCGCTGAGCGCGCTCGAGCCCGAGAAGGAGCGCAGCATGGCGAACGCCGTGCCGCTGCTGCGCGAGGTCGGCCGCACGATCGCGCGCGAGCGGATCGCCGTGGACTCGGACGTCGCGTCATGATCACCGCGGCCGACGGCGCGGACGACCCGGCCCGGCACATCGATCCCGACCTGCGCGCCGACAGCCACGAGAGCTGGGCTCGCCGCCTCGGGCGCGCACTCGCCTTCCTGGTCCGCTGCCTGCGGTGACGGACCGGGGATTTCTCCCCATCGGCTGCGCCGCCATCTCTGGATATCGTCGAGGTCAATCGCGGCGACGGACGCCCGCGCTGGAGGAGGAGAAGCTCATGAAGAATGCAGCAGCCCGCGTCGGCGCGGTCGCCGTGCTGGCCCTCGGCTTGATCGTCGGAGGGTCGGTGGCCGCTCCCGCACCGGCCGCCGCTACGTCTTACGGCAAGAGGATCACCTCGTCCGATCCGATCTCGTGCGACCGCAAGATGCGGGACTTCGCCGCATCTGTGCGAGGTCAGGGGTACAGGGTCACGTACTACTACGGATGCTGGTGGAGCTCGTCGTCACAGGCCTTCGTGGGCAACATCAGCTACGAGAAGTGAGACGCCCCGCGTCCCCACGACCGCGCAGGTCGGGCGCGAGCGGGCGCCCGGTGGTCACGCGACAGCTGATCCGTCTTCGAGGGATCCGGTGGGCTCGACGCGCGCGGCCGCGCGTCGAGCGATGCCGTACAGCCACGAGGCGACCGAACCGTGCCGCCCGGGAAAGCTCGCCGCCCGCGTCCAGACATCCAGGAAGACGTCTTCGAGCAGCTTCTCGGCGCGGAGGGGATCGTCGACCATCCCTCGCAGCAGACCGAACATCCCGCCCGCGGTCAGGTCGTACAGCTCCGCGAACGCGAGCTGGTCACCGCGCGCCACCCTGGGTAGGAGCGCGGACGCTCCCGCCCAGGGGTCGTCCTCTCCCGTCCGGGGCGAGGGTGCGAGGGTGGTCATGACCCGATGGTCCCACGGAGCATCGCGCCGAATCGCGCTCTTGCGCCGGTCCTCGGCGGAGTGGTAGGGCGCGCCGGCGGTCGACGCGCTAATAATGCGTATTATCACGTTGACCATCACGGTCCTCGGTCGCCAGAGTGAGGGGAGCACCCCGCAGGCGATCAAGGAGGATCGATGCCTCATCACCGCTCGACGCAGGCCGACGTCGCCGCTCTCGCCGGCGTCAGCCAGGCGACCGTCAGCATCGTCCTGAGCGGGCACACGCCGAAGGGCGTCCGCATCTCGGAGGCCACGCGCAACCGCGTGCAGGAGGCGCTCCGCATCACCGGGTACTCGGCCAATCCGGTGGCTCAGCGTCTCGCCGGCGGTAAGAACCAGCTGCTCGGCGTCTTCACCTACGAGAAGACCTTCCCCCGCGGAGGCCGCGACTTCTACGGCGCCTTCCTGAACGGCATCGAGGAAGCGGCCGAGCAGCTCGGCGTCGACATGCTGCTGTTCACCTCGGCGCGGGTGGTCGACGGCCGGCGCCGGCTGGCGGGCGACGGATGGCAGCGGCTCGGCATCGCCGACGGATGCCTGCTGCTCGGTCAGCAGGAGGACCGCGAGGAGCTGCAGCATCTGCTCGACACGAACTACCCCTTCGTGTTCATCGGCAAACGCGAGACCGACAAGCACCTGCTGCCATACGTCGGCGCCGACTACGTCACGGCAACCGCTCGTCAGATCGACCGGCTGGTCGCTCTCGGCCACACCCAGATCGCCTACGCGGGCCTGCGCGGCGACGACCAGTCCACGCGCGATCGCGTCGACGGCTATCGCGACGCGATGACGGCCAAGGGACTCGCGCCGCGCTTCCTCGACCTGCGCGAGCCCGCACGCGGCGTCGGCGAGGTCGTCGAGCGCGGCATCACCGCCCTCCTCCTCGCTCCGGAGAACGACCCCGACGAGATCGCGGACGCGATCGAGGCCCGGGGGCTCGCCGTGCCCCGGGACATCTCCATCGTGCTGCTGGGTCAGCCGCACCTGCCGCTGCGCCGGGGCCGCCGCTGGTCGGGATTCTCCGTGCCGCGCGAGGAGATGGGCGCCCGCGCGCTCGTCCTGCTCTCACGCATCGTGCACCAGGATGCCGAGCCCGCACGTCGATCCTCCGCCCGATCGTCGACGGCGTTGCAGCTGACCGACGCCGACTACCACCAGCTCATCGACTGCCCGGACGTCGACGGCGACACGCTCGCCCTCGCACCGGCCCTCACCCGCCCCTTCGAAAGGAACCCTTCGTGACAACGCGAGAACTGACCACCGACATCCTCGTGGTGGGCGCCGGACTCGGCGGCGTGGCCGCCGCCCTGGCCGCCGCCGACCGGGGTGCCCACGTGATCCTCACCGAGGAGTACCCGTGGATCGGCGGCCAGCTCACCTCGCAGGCGGTGCCGCCCGACGAGCACCCCTGGGTGGAGGAGTTCGGCATCACCGCCCGCTACCGGCGGCTGCGCGACGGCATCCGCGAGGTCTACCGCCGCCGCTACCCGCTGACGGATGCTGCGAGCAGCCGCGCCGACCTCAACCCCGGCGCGGGCTGGGTGTCGAAGCTGTGCCACGAGCCGCGCATCGCGGTCGGCGTGCTGGAGGAGATGCTCGCACCGCACCGGTCGACGGGCCGCATCCGCCTCCTGGAGCGTATGCGTCCGATCGCGGCCGACGTCGACGGCGACCGCATCACCCGCGTCACCCTGCAGTCCGAGGTCGACGGGGAGACCGTCGCGGTCAGCGCGGGCTACGTGCTCGACGCCACCGAGACCGGCGAGCTGCTGCCGCTGACAGGCACCGAGTACGTCACGGGCTTCGAGTCGCGGGCCGAGACCGGCGAGCCCAGCGCGCCGGACGAGGCGCAGCCCGAGAACGTGCAGGCCCTGAGCGTGTGCTTCGCGATCGAGCACGTCGACGGCGACCACACGATCGAGCGCCCGACCGACTACGGGTTCTGGCGCGACTACCTGCCGGAGGCGTGGCAGGGCAGCCGGATGCTGTCGTGGGAGGCGCCGAACCCGCGTACGCTCGAGATGGGCACGCGCGCCTTCGACCCGAATCCGGGCGACGACGTCGCCGAGGTCGACGCCGACCAGTCCCGCAACGCCGGCGACGCGAACCTGTGGACGTTCCGGCGCATCGCCGCGCGAGACCAGTTCGAGCGGGGCTTCTACGAGAGCGACATCTGCCTCGTGAACTGGCCCAGCATCGACTACTTCCTCGCCCCGGTGCTCGACATCCCGCGCGACGAGGAGCTGGAGCACTACCGGCGAGCGCGGCAGCTGTCGCTGTCGATGATGTACTGGATGCAGACCGAGGCGCCGCGCGCCGACGGCGGCACCGGATACCCCGGGCTGCGGTTGCGCCCCGACGTGATGGGCTCGGACGACGGGCTCGCGCAGGCCCCGTACCACCGCGAGTCCCGGCGCATCCGGGCGCTCACCACCGTCACCGAGAACGACGTCTCCTACGACGTGCGCGGCGAGGCGGGTGCGACCAGGTACGAGGAGTCGGTCGGCGTCGGCATGTACCGCATCGACCTGCACCCCTCCACGGGCGGCGACACCTACATCGACGTGGCCTCCACGCCGTTCGAGATCCCGCTCGGCGCGCTCATCCCGCAGCGCACCGCCAACCTGCTCGCCGCGAACAAGAACATCGGCACGACGCACATCACCAACGGCTGCTACCGGTTGCACCCCGTGGAGTGGAACGTCGGCGAAGCCGCCGGCCACCTCGCCGCCTACTGCGCAGCGACCGGTGCGACCCCGCACGAGGTGCACGCCGACGCCGGCATCCGATCCGACTACCAGCGCGAGCTGGAGGCCACGGGCGTCGAGCTGCACTGGCCCGAGGGGCGCGTGCATGCCTACTGACACGATCACCGACTACCCACCCGAATCACCGCACAGCCCACCCGAAACACAGCACAGCAAGGAGAAGACCACCATGAGCACATCCGCATCGCGTCGTCGGCGTCTGCCGCTGACGGCCGGGGCCGGCATCGCCGCCGTCGCCCTCGTGCTCGCCGGATGCAGCGGGAGCCCCGAGGGCACCGCCACTCCCGACGAGCCCGTCGAGCTCCGCATGACGGTCTGGACCGCCGACGAGACACAGCTCGGCCTCTTCCAGGAGATCGCCGACGAGTACGTGGCCGAGAACCCGGACCTGGTCTCGAAGGTCACGTTCGAGCCGATCCCGTTCGACGACTACACGACGACGCTCACCACCCAGCTCGCGGGAGGCAACGCCCCCGACCTCGGCTGGATCCTCGAGAGCTACGCCCCGGAGTTCGTCTCCTCGGGTGCCCTCTACGACATCACCGGCACGCTGCAGGATCACGAGGGGTACGAGTACGACGACCTTCTCGACTCCTCGCTCGCGCTGTGGCAGCAGGACGACAAGCTCTTCGCGTACCCGTTCTCGAACAGCCCGTTCGCCGTGTTCGTGAACACCGACCAGATCGCCGCCGCCGGACAGCCGAACCCGGCCGACCTCGTGGCCTCGGGCGACTGGACGTTCGACGCGGCCCGCGACATCTCCGCCGCCTCCGCCGCGACTTCGGGCAAGCAGGGGCTCGTCGTGCGCGACTTCGACTACAAGGTGTGGGAGAACCTCGCCACCATCTGGTCGTCGTTCGGCGCCTCGCCGTGGAGCGAGGACGGTGCCAGCTGCACGCTGACCGACCCCGAGATGGTCGACGCGATGACGTGGATCCACGACGCGATCTTCGTCGACGGTGCGATGCCCGAGCCCGGAGTCACCGCCGACTTCTTCGCCGGCGACGCCGCGATGACGATCACGCAGATCAGTCGTGCATCCGCGCTCGACGACTCCTTCGGCTGGGACGTCGTGCCGCTGCCCGACGGCCCGGAGGGACGCCAGAACGTGATCGGACAGGCCGGCATCGGGGTGTTCGCGAACGCGGAGAACCCGAGCGTCGCGGCCGACTTCCTCGCCTACTTCACGGCACCCGAGAACGCCGAGAAGCTCGCGGCGTACTTCCCGCCGCCCCGGGAATCCCTGCTCAACGCGGAGACCCTCGCCGCGGGCAACCCGCGCCTCAGCGAGGAGCAGCTGCAGGCCGTCGTCGTCGACGGGATCCAGGATGCCGTCACGAAGCCCGCGCACCCGAACTTCGCCAAGATCCAGGACACGGTGCGTGCGCAGCTCGACGCCCTGTGGACCGCGGACGCCGACGTGGAGTCCGTGCTCGGGAGCACCTGCGAGACGATCGCTCCGCTCCTGGAGGGCTGACCGCATGACATCCTCCGCCGTCCTCGCGGCGGCCGACACCGCGGAGCGGAAGGGGCGTCCCGTGCGCCCCCGCCGCTCCGCGGCGACGCGGCAGGACTGGATCGTCGGCTACACGATGGTCGCCCCCGTGGTGCTCGGCTCGATCGCCTTCGTCCTCGTGCCGCTCGTCGCCGTGCTGTGGTTCTCGCTGCACGAATGGAACGTGCTCGCCAACACCTTCGTGTTCGCGGGCGCCGACAACTACGAGCGGATGCTGGCCGACCCCGGACTCCGCGACTCGCTGCTCGCGAGCCTGTGGTTCTCGATCGGGCTGGTCGTGCTCAACGTCACGCTCGCGCTCTTCCTCGCCGTGCTGCTCAACCAGAAGCTCCCCGGCACGACCACGTTCCGCACGTTCTTCTTCTCGCCCGTCGTCGTGTCGCTCGTCGCCTGGACCATCGTCTGGAGCTTCCTGCTGCAGGCGGACGGCGGCATCAACGGCTTCCTCGCCACCGTCGGCATCCAGGGTCCGAACTGGCTCCGCAACGACGTCACGGCGATGCTCGCCGTGATCGTGGTGCAGGTGTTCAAGAACGTCGGGCTCAACATGATCCTTTTCCTCGCCGCGCTCCAGGGCGTGCCCGAGGAGATCGGCGAGGCGGCCCGCATCGACGGCGCCGGCGCCTGGCGGCGCTTCCGCTCGATCACGCTGCCGATGATCAGCCCGACCATCCTGCTCGTGATGATCCTCACGATCGTCGGCTCGCTCGAGGTGTTCGCGCAGATAGCGGTGCTCACCGGCGGCGGACCGGGCAACTCGACGACCGTCCTCGTCTACTACCTGTACCAGCAGGCGTTCCGCTTCAACGACTTCGGCTACGCGAGCGCCATCGCGGTGCTGATGTTCCTCATCGTGCTCGTGCTGACGCTCGTGCAATGGCAGACCAGGAAGAGGTGGGTCTTCAATGAGAACTGACGTCATCGACCGGCCGGAGTCCCTCAGCACCCGTGCCGTCACGACCGGGTCCGCGGAGCGCCGAGAGCGACCTGGCGCGGCCACCCGCCGGCGCCGCTGGTTCGCGGGAGGCCTCATCGCGCTGATGGCCGTGCTCAGCATCCCCTTCGTCTTCCCGACACTGTGGATGATCACGAGCAGCTTCAAGCCGATGAGCGAGATCCTGCAGAAGGTCCCGACGCTGTGGCCGGCGAACCCGTCCGCGGACGCCTACGGGGAGGTGTTCCGCCTGCAGCCGTTCGCGCAGCAGTACTGGAACAGCCTCTACATCGCGGCGCTCGTCACCGTGGGCACGATGCTCGTCGCCGCCATGGCCGGATACGCGTTCGCGCGCATCCGCTTCCCCGGCGCGAACGCGCTCTTCCTCGTGGTGCTGGTGGGGCTGCTCGTGCCGAGCGAGGTGACGATCGTCCCGCTGTTCCGCTTCGTGAACTCCCTGGGGCTGATCAACACCCACTGGCCGCTGATCGTCATCCCGGTGCTCGGAGCGCCGGCGGTGCTCGCGGTGTTCATCATGCGCCAGTTCTTCCTCGGGCTGCCGACCGAGCTGGAGGAAGCCGGACGCATGGACGGGCTCGGCCGCTGGGGCATCTTCTGGCGCATCGCCTTCCCGTTGGCCCGGCCCGCGCTCGCCGCCGTCGCGATCTTCACGTTCCTGAAGTCCTGGAACCTGTACCTCGAACCGATCGTGTACCTGTCGAGCAAGGACATGTTCACGCTGCCGCAGGCGCTGACGCAGTACGTCGACGCCTACGGCGGGCCGATGTGGAACGTGCAGCTCGCCGCCACGACCCTCACGGTGGTGCCGGTGCTGGTCGTGTTCCTCTTCGCGCAGAAGCAGTTCGTGCAGGGACTCGCCCACACCGGACTGAAGGGCTGACCCGGAGCGCCCTCACCCGCATCTCGCCCGGTTCCGACCGAGCGCTGTTCGTCGCGCCCTCGCCAGCGCATCCATCGAAAGATCCATCGACGCATCCAACGAAGGAGAAGCAATGAGAACGACAGCCCGACGTGCGCAGCGACGCGCACTCTCACTCGCCGCCGTCGCCGTCGCCGCGGTCATGGCGGCGGGAGGCGCCCTCCCCGCCCAGGCGGCCCCCGTCGGATCGGGGCCCGGCGTCGCCGCGGAAGTGGCGCCACCGCCCGCCGACTGGCCGGTCTTCGGCTACCAGGGGATCATCACCGACAAGTTCGACATGATCTACAACCCCACCGACGAGTACATCTTCCCCAGCGTCTTCCACGCCGGGGAGCACTTCGCGAACCCGCTCGGCGAGTGGTACCTCTACCTGGCGCCGCACGATGACCCCGGCGGGATCGTGCTGATGTACGCCGACAGCCTCGAGGGTCCGTGGACCGAGTACGCCGCAGGTCCCGTGATCACGAACGACTGGCCGCCGCACTACGGACCCGTGCCGCACGTGTCGAGCCCCGACGCGGTCTGGAACGCCGTCGAGGGCACGATGTTCCTCTACTTCCACGGCAACAACTCGGTGACGCGCTTCGCGACGAGCGACGACGGGATCACCTTCACCTACGGCGACGTCGCGGTCACGAACGCCATGGGCGACGTGCCGGGCACTCGGCGCATCACCGAGACGTCCTACGCCCGGGTCTTCGATCACCCGGACCCCGACTCGCCCTACAACTTCGCCATGTTCTACATGGCCAACGACGACACCCCGGTCGGCGGCGGGCTGACCGGCATCCGTCGCATCCGGCTCGCGGAGTCCGTCGACGGCCGCACCTGGGTCGTCGACCCGGTGCCCGTCGTCGCGCCGGGTGAGGAGGAGGGCGCGAACGTCTCGGGCCCGAACCTCTGGGAGCACGACGGTCAGCTCTACGTGCTGTACCACGCGTCGAGCGGCAAGTCCTACGCCCGCACGATCGATCCGACCCTCCGGGACGTCGGGGAGGTGCCGATCGTGCTGCACCAGTCGAGCGGGCTCGGCACCGACACGGGCCGGGTCGCCTCGCCGGAGATCGTCACGGACGGCGGCGAGACGTACCTGTTCTACGAATCGGGCGACCGCCTGGGCGGGACGATCGCGTGGGCGAAGGCCGGCGCCGAGACGGTCATCGAGCCCCCGTTCGGCGGGTTCGCCGAGGATGCGGCGAACCCGGTCTTCGACACGTGTGCGGCTCCGGGATCGGACGAGTTCGCGGGCGCGCTGAGTGACCGGTGGGACCGCACGGTGCGAGCGGATGCCGCACGCCACACCGTCTCGGACGGAGCGTTGATCGTGCCGACGTACACGGGAGGGGTCTCGGCGGCCCCGCTGCTGCAGCAGGAGCTTCCCGAGGGGTCCTGGCAGGTGACGACGAAGGTCGGTCTGACCCCGACGCAGAACTTCCAGCAGGCCGGATTGCTGCTCTACGCGAACGACACGACCTACCTGAAGTTCGACCTCGGCAAGGCCACGCCGGGGCGCGTGGTGGAACTCGTGGGCGCGGGAGGGCCGGTCTTCACCAGCCAGCAGCGCACCGAGGTCGACACCGTATGGCTGCGGTTGACCAGCGACGGCCGCGAGATCGAGGCGTCGGTGTCGTACGACGGGGTGGCGTTCGAAGCGTTCGGGAATCGGGTGCGGCTCGAGGCCTCACCGGGTGTCGCACGGTACACGCACGTCGGACCGTTCGCGTTCCGGGGTTCCACGGCGGCGGCGGAGCTTCCGGCGACGTTCGACTGGTTCCGTTTCTCGCCGACGCCCGAGGCGTATGCGGCCTGCGTCGATCCGGGAACGGATCCGGGCACGGATCCCGGTACCGACCCCGGCACAGACCCGGGCACGGACCCCGGTACCGATCCCGGTGCAGACCCGGGCACGGACGCACCGGCACAGGTCGCGGTCACGTTCGGCCATGCCGAGCGCGCGCCCGGTCAGGTGCAGACCGTCACGGGAACGGGCTTCGCACCCGGCGAGCGTGTCACGGGAGTGATGCGCTCCGAGCCGCTCGACCTCGGTGCGCAGACCGCGGACGCGGACGGGACCGTGCGCTTCATGTGGACCATCCCGTCCGACACTGCGGCCGGCACGCATACCGTGACGCTGACCGGTGCGGCGGCGGGCTCGGTGAGCGCCTCGTTCGTCGTGCGGGCCGGCGGGCTCGCGTCGACGGGCGCCGACCCGCTCCCGTTCATCCTGGCGGCCGTGCTGCTGCTGGGCCTCGGCGGAGTACTCGTCGTCCGGCGCCGGAGGGCGCTCGCCTGACGCGCCTCACGCACAGCGTTCGCTGCCGCCGAGAATGTCGAGGGCAGCGGACGCTGTACGTGAGGAGGGCGTGTCGTCAGCGCAGCTCTCGTGTCGAGTACAGCCGCACGGCGACCGCGACGCCGACGACGAGCCCGACGACGCCCACCGCGACGCACACGCCGAGTCCGAGTGCCGGAGGGATCGCGCCGATCACGTCGCCGTCGACGAGGCCGAAGGTCTGCGAGATCCACGCCCCGGCGGCGAGCAGCAGGGCAGGTGCGTAGACCATGAGCCGACCGCGGGAGTAGCCGACGCGGAAGAGGACGGGCAGCTGCACGCCGACCGCGACGCCGACGACGGCGAACGCCGCCGCGAAGCCGAGCCCCAGCACCTCGGGGGCCACCGTGGTGCCGCGCGCCGCGGCGACGACCAGCGTCGTGACGGTCGCGACGGCCATGGCGATGATCCCGTACAGGACGATCGAGAGCGCGCGACCCGTGACCACCGCGCGGCGGGAGATCGGCAGCACGCCGTACAGGGTGTCGAGGTGATCACGCTCGTCGCCGAGGAAGGGCGCGGAGAGCATGAGCGAGGTGACGAACGCCGAGGCGACGATCGCCATCCCCGGCACCGGCAGCAGGATGCCGACGACGACGATGAACGCGAGCGGCAGCAGTGACTGCCTGCGGGGGAGCCACGACATCAGGTCGAGTCGGGTGAATGCGAACGTCATGCTGCGGCCTCCTCATGCTCGGCACCCAGGTGGATGATGATGTCGTCGATGGTCGCCTCGTCGATCACGATGTCCGAGCCGAACATCGCGGTGTCGTCGATGCGGATGAGCGCGGCCCATTGCCCACCGGCGTGCTGCGCTCCGAGGACGCCGGCCGGCGCCTGACCGGATCCGCGTGCGACGGCGAAATCCTCCTTCGCATCGGGGAGCACCCCGTGATGGGCGACCCGCCCGCCGACGAACACCACGAGCTCGTCTGCGAGGTCGTCGAGGTCGGCCGTGATGTGCGTCGAGAACAGCACGGAGTGCTGCGGGTCGATCATGAACTGCCGGATCACGTCGCCGATCTCACGGCGGGATGCCGGGTCGAGGCCGCTCGACGGCTCGTCGAGGATCAGCAGTTCCGGGCGCTGCGCGAGCGCGCAGGCGAGCGAGAGCTTGACGCCCTGACCGCGCGACAGCTCGTCCACCCGCTGCGTGCGGGGCACCTGAAGCCGGTCGAGGAGCTCGGCGAACAGGGACTCGTCCCAGTCGGGGTAGAACGGCGAGATCCGCTGTCCCACCGTTGCGACCTTCCAGTCGCCGGCGGCGGTCGGCCTGTCGAGCACGACTCCCGTCTTCGCGAGGGCCACGGGCGACCCGGCGGGCTGTCCGAGAACCTCGATCGTTCCGGCATCCGGTGCGCGAAGCCCCAGTAGCGCCCGGATCACTGTGGTCTTCCCGGCGCCGTTGGGCCCCACGAGACCTACGACCGAACCGCGGGGGATCGTGAGCGAGATGTCGTGGACCTCGAAGTCGGGTCGGGTGATGCGCAGATCGGAGATCCGCACCATGTCGTCAGTCATCATTCCTCCATGCCTCATCGAGGCGTCGGTGCAGGTCGTCGATGTCCAGCCGCGCGTGCCGCGCCGAGACGAGCAGCTCGGTCAACGCGGCGTCGATGCGCTGGGCGAGGCCACCCGATGCGACCGCGGGGTCGACCTCGCGCACCACGAACCCCCGGCCGTGCTCGTTGCGGATGAGCCCCTCGGCCACGAGGTCGTTGTACGCGCGAGTCACGGTGATCACGCTCACGCGCAGGTCGGCCGCCAGCTGCCGCAGTGACGGCAGGGTGCTGCCGGTGGGCTCGTCCCCCGACAGGATCGCGGAGCGCACCTGTGTCTTGATCTGTTCGTAGATCGGCACGCGGGCGCTCGTCGAGATCACGACCTTCATCTGTCCTCCATCTGTATATAGACACCATAACAGCAGAACAGTGGAGGGTCCAGGTCCCGACGGTTCAGCCGCCCGCGCCGCTGCGGAATCCCGGCTGCCCGGAATAGTCCTGCTGTCGACGGGCGAGCACCACGCGGATCTGCTCGGCGGCGCCGTCGCCGAGCACGAGACGCAGCGGGCCGTCGTCTGCCGCCACATGCGCGAGGATGCCGTCCGCGATGTCGACGGGAGGGGTTCCGCCACCTGTCGCGCCCGGCTCGCTCGGCCAGGGGACCGCACTGGTGCCGAAGAGCTGCTCACGAACCCCGTCGTAGGCGGCGTGCGGGGTGCTGAACCGCATGCCCGAGGTCGCCCATCCGGTGTCCATCGCGCTCACCTCGACCAGGGTGACCCTGATCCCCATCGCCCGCACCTCGGCTGCCAGAGCCTCCGTCATGCCCTCGAGGCCCCATTTGGCGGCGTTGTAGAGGCCGAGCATCGGCGCGGCTCCGACTCCGCCGGTCGACGAGATCTGGACGATGTGCCCGTGGCCCTGGTCGCGGAGGAACGGCAAAGCCGCCTGAGTGATCCACAGCGGGCCGAGCAGATCGACGTCGAGGATCGCTCGAGCCTCGGCTTCCTCGACCTCTTCGACGGCGCCGACCAGGCCGTAGCCCGCGTTGTTCACCACGACGTCGAGGCGGCCGGTCGTGCCGTGCGCGTCCTCGACGACCCGGCGGCAGGCGTCTCTGTCGACCGGGTCGAGGTGCGCGACGGTCAGCCGCGGGTGCGTGAAGGGGAGTGCACCGCGGCGGGTGGCGGCGATCACGCGATGCCCAGCAGCCAGGGCGCGCTCTGTGAGCGCGAGGCCGAGTCCGCCGCTCGCGCCGGTGATGAGCCAGGTGTCCGGAGTCGTCATGCGCTCCATTCAACCCTCTGCCGGACCGCGCGCCGATCCTCTACCGGTGGTTCCTGCGGCTGGCACCCTTCACGAGGGCTCAGCTCCGCAACCACCTCAAGAGGCTCCGGGGTCTCGAGCGACGTCACATGCGGTGTCACTTCCAAAGCTATCCCGGACTGGAGACCTGTCCAGGGTCCGCAGTCCGGACTGAAGTTTCCGCCGTTCTCCTGGTCTCTCGAACTGGTCTATTCCACAGCTACTCCAGACAAAAGCGCCCGGGTAAACCCAGGCCAGGAGTCAAAATGTCTATCGATTGCGGTATCCGGCGAGTGGCGTAAGGGGAAACGGGTGAAAAGAACAACGGCGTGCTTGATGGGCGCCATACACGGTGCCCAGGCGCCGCGCGCACCACCGTCAACCCTCGGTCGCCGCGCGTTCCGCCTCGTCGCGGGTCTTCTCGTACAGTCCCATTGCGACAAGCACCCGGTGGGTTGTGATGATGTCGTCGGATGCAGATAGATCGCCTAGCATTCGACGACGTTGACTGCCAACCCGCCGAGGGAGGTCTCCTTGTACTTGGTGAGCATGTCGCGTCCGGTGTCCCGCATGGTGCGGATGGCCTGATCCAAGCTCACCCGGTGCACTCCGTCCCCGTGCATCGCGAGTCTTGCGGCCTGAATGGCTTTCACCGCAGCGATACCGTTGCGTTCGATGCACGGGATCTGTACGAGGCCGCCGACCGGGTCGCAGGTGAGTCCGAGGTTGTGCTCAAGGCCGATCTCGGCGGCATTCTCGACCTGAGCCGGAGTGCCTCCGAACGCCTCGCACAGAGCCCCCGCGGCCATCGCGCAGGCGGATCCCACCTCGCCCTGGCAGCCGACTTCCGCTCCAGAGATGGACGCCGTGGACTTGATGACGATGCCGATGGCGGCCGCGGTGAGCAGGAATCGTTCGATGCTCTCGGCATCCACGTCAGGGAAGAAGTTCACGTAGTACTGGAGCACTGCGGGGATGATCCCCGCAGCGCCATTGGTCGGCGCCGTGACGACGCGACCGCCGGCGGCGTTCTCCTCGTTGACCGCCATCGCGTAGACGCTCACCCAGTCCATGTAGTGGAGGTGATGGGCAGCCTCGCCATCCGATTCCAGACGCTGGCGGAGGAGGGATGCGCGCCGGGGAACGTTGAGACCGCCGGGCAGGACGCCGTCGGTATGACTGCCGGCGTGAACGCAGGCGGCCATCACATCCCAAATCTCCCGGAGGCCGAGCGATGTCTCGTCATCGCTGCGCCATGCCCGCTCGTTGATGCGCATCACTTCGCTGATTGCGAGACCGCTGCGGTCGCAGACGTCCAGGAGGTCCGCGGCCGTGGTGAAAGGATGCCCGACCGCGACCACGTCGTCCGGAGCATCAGGCACACCATCTTCGACGATGAATCCCCCGCCGATGGAGAAGAACGTCGACTCGCGGATCGTCTCGCCCTCGACGCCGAGCGCCGTCACTGTCAGGGCGTTGGGATGCCCCTCCAGCGACCGTCCGAGATGAAGCACGACATCGGAACGGGTGAAGAGGATGGAGTGTGTGCCGCCCAGTTCGATTCGACCTGACGCCCAGAATGCGTCGATGCGCGCAGCTGCGCCGTGAGGATCGATGGTTGCCGGGTCTTCGCCGACAAGGCCCAGCACCACCGCCGTGTCCGTGCCGTGACCGCGCCCCGTGGCGGCGAGGGAGCCGAAAAGGTCAACTCTCACGCGTGCCACGCGCGAGAGAACGCGCGTCTCGCGCAGCTCGTCCACGAACTGGCGGGTCGCTCGCATCGGGCCCACCGTGTGCGACGAGGACGGCCCGATGCCAATCGAATACAGGTCCAGCGCACTGATAGCCATGAACGTCCTCTGCTCAAAGTAAGGTATTGCCGAAACGGGTCGACGCGCACGCCAACGGCGGCCCCGAAAGTACCTTAGTTGCGAGTACTCGAAGAATTCAAGGTGTGATACCTTACTCTCGATTGGCTACCGTTCACTCAAGGAGGATGCGCAATGACGGACGAGAACCTCGCGACAAGCGCCTCACGGACCCGCACGCATCCTCGCCGGACCGACGCCCTATCGGCCTTGATGACCGAGGACTGGGCCGCGACGCAACCCGACTGGGGGTTCAATCGCGATGCCATCGAACTTGCAGCGGTGCGTCGTCGAGAACTCGCAGCGCAGTTCCCAGACACGGTCCTGATCATCCCGAGCGGCTCAGCGAAGGTCCGCTCCAACGACGTCACCTATGTGTTTCGACCGCACACCGGATTCGCTCACCTCACCGGGCTCGGCGTCCGTAGCGACCCGGACTCGGCACTCGTACTCGCCGGTGGCGAGGCTGTGCTGTTCCAGCGGGAGCCGATGGGGCCGGGGACCGAAGCGTTCTACCTCGATGGAGCCGGGGAGTACTGGACGGGGCGGCGCCCGTCGATGGCGGAACTGCAGACAGCCCTCAACGTGCCCGTACGTCCGATTGAGGGACTGGTCGAATACCTCACCGGTGTCGGGCGCTCCGTACAGGTCGTGCCGAATGTCGCTCCAGCAGTGGATCGTCTTCTCGCCGCAGGCGCAGTCAACGTGGATGAGGCGGGAAGCGACGCGCTCGCTACTGCCCTTGACGAGATGCGCCTGACGAAGACGCTCTGGGAGGTAGGAGAGATGCAGAAAGCCGTGGACGTCTCCATCCGAGGGTTCGCGGATGTAGTCCAGGCGCTGCCGAAAGCGGTGAGCGTTTCTCGGGGTGAACGCGTGGTGGAGTGGGCGTTCCTGGGGCGCGCGCGTATCGAAGCGAACGACATCGGCTACGGGTCAACGGCCGCCGCCGGGGAGAACGCCACCACTTTGCACTGGGACGCCTGCGACGGCCTCGTCCGCGCGAACGACCTGGTGCTTCTGGACGCAGGAGCGGAGCTGGAGACGCTTTACACGGCCGACATCACGCGGACGATGCCGGTCTCAGGACGCTTCAGCGACGTGCAGCGCCTCGTCTACCAGGCCGTGCTCGACGCCGCCGATGCGGCCATCGCCGCGGCCGTCGTCGGCAGGCCCTTCCAGGACCCGCATGATGCTGCGGTCACCGTCCTCGCCGAACGACTGGAAGAGTGGGGCATCCTGCCGGTCACAGCAGCAGAGTCGCTCTCCGACGACGGACAGCAGCACCGCCGGTGGATGCCGCACGCGACGAGTCACCACCTCGGCCTGGACGTGCATGACTGCGCTGGGTCTCGCCCCGAGAACTATCGGGGCGCAACGATCCGGCCGAACATGGTGTTCACCGTCGAACCGGGACTGTACTTCCAAGCGGATGATCTGTCTGTTCCTGCCGAGTTCCGCGGTATCGGCGTCCGCATCGAGGACGACATCGTGGCGACGGAGGACGGGCCCGTCAACCTCAGCGCCGGTCTCCCACGCACCATCGCGGAGATCGAAGAATGGATGCATCCGCTTCTCGAGCGTGGTCGGGCGCTGCTGTCGACGGCGACGGCATGAGCCGGACACGAAACGTTGGGCTGATCCTCGCTGTCGTCGCCTGTGCGGCATTCGCGACCTCCGGTCCGGTCGCCAAGTCACTCATGGAAGCAGGCCTCGAGCCTCAGCAGGCGTCGTGGATGCGGCTCACCGGTGCCGCACTGATTCTGCTTCCCGTCGTCATCATCCTGCGAGGGAAGGCGCTGGCGGCAACCTGGCGATCCTCCTGGCGACTGCTCATCGCATACGGGGCGGTCGGCATGGCCGCGTCGCAGACCCTCTTCTTCTACGCGACGTCGCTGCTGCCGGTCGGGGTCGCGATCCTGCTGCAGTTCTCCGGCCCGCTTCTCATCATCGGCTGGACGAAGTTCGTTCGACGCACGCATGTTCCGCGCTCCGCGGTCATCGGCGTCACCATCTCGCTGCTCGGCCTCGTGGTCGTCGTCGAAGTGTGGACGGGCTTGGCGTTCGACGTGTGGGGTGTGCTCGCGGGAATCGGATCCGCCGTCTGCCAGGCCGCATACTTCCTGCTCATCGAAGATCTCAAAGACTCATCCGACGTCCTGGTGATGACAGCGTCCGGTACAGCCGTCGCTGCCGTGCTGTTGAGCGTGACGACCCTTCCCTGGACGTTCCCCTGGCACGTCCTCACCGGAGATGTGGTGCTCGCGGGTAACGACGTGTCCGGTTGGATTCCGTTCTTCTGGCTCGTGCTCATCTGCGCGATCTTCGCGTATCTCCTCGAAGGGGCAGCGGTGCGACGGTTGTCCGCGGTCATCGGGGGTGCCATCGCGTACGTAGAGGTCGTCTTCGCGGCCGTCATCGCCTGGTTGCTGCTCGGTGAAGGTCTGGGAGCGGCACAGATCCTCGGCGGGGTGCTGGTCATCGCTGGGGCGTACATCGCCCAACGACCCGCCAAGAAGGACGGCCTGGACACGACAGATCAGCTCGAATTCCCTGGGATGGTCGGCGCCGACGCCGTGATCCATAAGAGTCATTGAAAGGACCTACCACGATGTCTTCACCCATCGATCTCGTCTTGCGGGCCGGCGAGCTCCCGACTGTCACCGTCGACGGTCCCGCGCCTTCCGCGGAAGGCTCAGGGGTCGTCATCGGCATCACCGTCGCAGACGGGCAGGCGGAAGCGCTGGACCCGCGCAACCAGCTCGACGCGCGCACCCGGGACTCTCTCACCCGCTCCGCCGGCGTCCTGGCAGCAACGTGGGCGGATACGGCCTCGGTGGTCAACGCACCCGGGAGCAGCCCCTATGACTACATCGTCCTCGTCGGACTGGACGACGATGACCCGTCCGCGACCAGTGCCGTCAGATTGCGTCGAGCAGCGGGGGCCGCGGCCCGCGCATCCGCTCGAATCGCCGCAGTGACGTTCGCCCTCCCGGTGAGCGATGCCGCGGACGTGCGCGCCATCATCGAAGGATCCCTGCTCGGAGGCTTCGTCTACCCGGGACTTCACCGCGAGGCCGAGGGCGGTGATGGCGGAACCGTTGAGATCGACGTGCTGGCAGGAGGCATGACCCTCGACCCCGCAGAGGTGACGTCCGCGGTGGAGGCGGCACGCGCGACGCGGATGACCCGCACTCTCGTGGATCTGCCGCCAAACCTGCTCTACCCGGCATCGTTCGCGAAGCTGGCAGGCGAACTCGCGGATCGTGACGGCCTGGATGTCAAGGTGTGGGACGAGGCGGCCCTGCGTGGGGGAGGTTTCGGTGGCCTGGTGGGGGTCGGCCAGGGAAGCGAGCACGGTCCGGCGCTCGTCCGCGTCGACTACACCCCGCAGGGGTCGGCCCGAAGCCACCTCGCGTTCGTCGGTAAAGGGATCACTTACGACTCCGGTGGCATCAACCTGAAACTGTCGGAACTCGACTACATGAACTTCGACATGTCCGGCGCAGCAGCTGTGTTGACCGCCGTCCTCGCCTGCGCACGTCTGCAGGTGCCTGTCCGTGTCACGGCCTGGCTCGCGCTCGCAGAGAATGTCCCGTCGGGGACGTCGCAACGACCGAGCGACGTCATCACTCTTCGCGACGGGACGACCGTCGAAGTGCGGGATACAGACGCAGAAGGACGCCTGGTCCTCGCGGACGCCATCATCGAAGCCACGGCCGAGGGTCCTGACATCGTCGTCGACATCGCGACTCTCACCGGAGCGCAGCAGATCGCGCTCGGCGACCGCGTCAGCGGAATGATGGCCAACGACGACGACCTCGCAGGTGACCTCTCCCGTCTTGCCACCGCTGCGGACGAACGCGTGTGGCGGATGCCGCTGCCCGTCGATCTCGGCTACGGTCTCCGCTCGCGGGTCGCTGACATCGCGAACAAAGCTGAGAGGCCCGGGGGCATGCTCACCGCGGCGTTGTTCTTGCAGCACTTCGTCTCCCGCGCAGACGCCGTTCCCCGGTGGGGACACCTGGACATCTGCGGCCCGGCCATCAACCGAGCGAAGCCATACGGGTTCACCCCACTGGGGTCGACGGGAGTCGGTAGCCGAACGCTCATCGCCTTGGCCGAGGACGTCGCCGCATCAGCGCAGCCGTAACCCTATCGACGGATGCTGGCCACCCCGCCGTCCACGGGGAGGAGGACGCCGGTCGTCGACACTGCACCCGGGTTCGCGAGGTACGCGATGGCTTCGGCGACCTCTGCGGGTTGCACCAGCTTTCCGGAAGGCTGACGAGCGACGAGTGCGTTCCACGCGTCCTCGGGTTCCGGTGCTGAGGAGACGAGCCGCTGCACCCAGGCCGTCTCCGTGGTGGACGGCAGAACAGCATTCACCCGGATCCCGTCGGGCACCAGCTCGGCCGCGAGAGACCTGGTGAGGGAGGCGACGGCGGCTTTGCTGGCGGAGTACGCGGCGCGGTCGGCGACACCCACAGCGGCGAGGATGGAGGAGACGTTCACGATACTTGGACACTCGGAGCGTCGAAGGAAGGGAAGCGCCAGCGCGGTAGTCCTCGCCATGCCGATGACATTCACGTCGAGCAGCTCGGCCCACTCAGAACGGGACATGTCGACGAACGAGGCCGAGGACCCGCGCCCGGCAGCGTTGATGAGCACATCGAGGCCGCCGAGACGCCGCTCGATCTCGTTCAGAGCGTGCGCGATGCTCTGGTCATCGGCGACATCACCGACCACTGTGGTGTCGCCTGGGGAGCGCCCCACGGACAGTACTGACGCTCCTCGCTCCAGGAGTGTCGTGACGGTCGCGGCGCCGATACCGCCGGTCCCGCCGAACACCGCGACCCGGACGCCCGTGAAATCGTTGATGTCAGCTCCTAAGTTCCAGGCCGGACGCATGATCTGCAAGCAGCGCGAACGATACGAGCCAGTGCGTCGACATGAAGTCGCCGTCGTTGATGACCCCGGCAGCTGCCGCTCGGTGATGTGAAGCGGATGCTCGCAGACGTTCGGTGCGCTCGTCATCCAGCCGGGACGCGATGATATCCAGCTGCGCGGCGCGAGACAGGGCCAGCCCTGACCAATGGGTCGCTGACCCGTCGTCGGTGTCTTCGACGACGGGCGGAGTGAGAAGCGGATGCGGTGACCGACCGAATCCCGGCAGAAGTCGCTCGAACCACTCCCGGTAGGCGGAAGTGTCGAGAAGTCGTGCCAGGAGAGCCGCCTCACTCAGCGCCGGCGAGAAGATGTCGGAACCTGACGGTTCGAATCGAACGTCCAGGTCTGTGTCGGTGCTGTACCACCCGGACGCTGTGTCGCGGATGGCGCTCAGCAGGTGGGTGTACCCGCCGGCATCGGCCGCGTCGTGCAGGAGCGCAAGGCTGAACGCACTGTTCTGATGGAGACCATGACGGATCACGCGAGGGGCGGACTGAAGCCACTCTCCGGCTAATTCGACGACGGCATCCGCCAGCAGGCGAGCAGCAGGGGTCCACTGTGCTGCTGCAGGGGTCGTGCTCGCCAGGATCTGCGTGGCTAAGGTCAATGCCCAGGCCCATCCGTAGGGACGCTCCCACGTCTTCCTGCGTCGCAGGTACGCGATTTCTGCCCTGATAGCGCCGGGGCGAAGTCGGTCGTCCAGGAGCTGCTGTGCGCCCTCGGGGGCGCTGTCAGGATGCGTCCCCATCAGCGTGACCAGTGACCACTGCATGTGCACGCTCGAGTGCCAATCGAAAGACCCGTGGAACGCGGGATGGAGGCGTTCAGGTGTCACATCGCAGTCCGCGTCGCTCAGTGACCGATGTCCGGCCTCGTAGGGGTACGTCGTGCGGAGCGCGCGGGCACACGTTGTCGCGTACCGGGCCGCGGTGGTGGCATCCATCAACTGTGTGCGAGCGCAGCGGTGCTCCGGCGGCGCGCGATTTCGTTCGCGAAGACGAGCACGGACCCGGCCTGCAGCATGACCATCGCGTTCACGCTCAGTGGTTTCAGCGGTACGGGTTCGCCCCGTCTCAGCCACTCGTCGACGAGCGCGGACACAGTAGCGAGGGCTGTGCGCACGGCCGGGCTGGCGAGCCCGGCGTCGACCTGCACCTTGAGCGCACGGCGGAACATCCCGCCATATCGCAGCACGAACCCGCGCACTCGGGTTTCACGGCTGGCTGTCTCCGCCGCGGTTGCCGGACGGTCCTCCGTCGAGACCGCCACACGGCGAAGGTCGGACGCAGCATCTTCGGCAATCAGGGGAATGAACGCTTCGGACGCGGACCAGAAAGGTGAGGGGATGGTCATGTCCGCCCGGACGAGAGCCATCTGCGCGTTCAGACTCGAGGCCACATCCCCGAGCGCTTGGGCGGTGCGAGACAGCATGGAGGCATGAGACTCTGAGGTCTTACCCGTGGGGGTGACCGCGTGCGTCCAGTAGGGCACCTCGGGGATCAGCGTCGCAGCACCGTGAGCGGCGGCATACTCCGTGGACGACGATCCGAGGAACCCCAGCGTGGGGTCTTCTTCCGCCGCCACGGCCGCGTCGTACTCAGCCGCGAAACGAGAGGCCAGGTACACGCCATCGGCGAGCTGGGTCATGTGCGCCGACTCCGCCTCGCCCTGGTCGACGTCGACACCCGCGAACCGTGCGACGTCATGAAGGTCGTGCATGAGTTCGGGGTCCCACTGGGACACATACCAGTACGCACCCCCTGCCTCAGAGCCGTGGAGGCTGACGTAGAGCTCGGGGCGAAGCTCATCAATCACCCGAGCCAACGCCTGCGTCTCTGGAAGCATCCGGTCGAAGTACGCGTCCCGGTATGCCGTCGGGAACGTCCATTCAGGTTGCGCGTCCGGGGCTGGTCGGAAGAAGTCCTTCGTGTACGCGTCGAAATCGCCAGGACGGTCGAACCACCTCTCGTTCAGACGGCTGCCGTCCGGGTCGAGGTTGTGCACGAAATGCCAGGTGTAGTCGTAAGCCGCTCGGAACTCGGCGTCGAACGTTGCGAGGCGCGCGAGCTGTGCCGCCGTCTGAAAGCATGCGACCTCGTTCGGGTGCACCCCGGACACGACAACCGCATCGCGGTGACCAGAGCCGACGGTGGTCAACAGCAGAGGTTCACCGAGTCGAGAGGTACCGATCCTCCGGGTCGAGGCGACGTCAGGCGCCTCCGCCACGAGCAGCGCGAAGCCGTTGTCGATCTCGTCGACCTGAAGGAACCGATCTTCGACGCTCATCGCACTGAGCCATCGTTTGACCTCAGACAGCGCGGGGAGGGTGTGAGGCAGAGTCATTGTTGTCCTTGACGTGATGAGTGCGGTTTCGGGCGATGGCGGACGCGGCCGCCCAGTCCTGGATGGCGAGGCCCACGGATTTGAAGATGGTGCGATCCGAGCGCGCGCCTTGCTGCGCTGACAGGCGGGCGCCCAGTTCGGTGACACCCTCCTCATTCGCTTGTCCGCTCCGCAGCGCGGCCATGAGGTCGCCGGCTTCTTCACACGCGGCTTCCCAGTCATCGACGACGATGTCGGCGTCGGTGAACGCGTCTGCCGGCACTTCCCTCATGTCCAGGCGGTAGGAACCCACGGCGTTGATGTGGATGTGGTTCGGGAGATCGTCGGCGCTGAACACAGGATGCAGTGCCGATGTCGCGCACGTGAGGACATCCGTGGTGGCGAGGGCCTGACCGAGATCGGTGGGAACGGTGATCCGCACGTCGGGATACTGCGCTCGTAGCCTGTCCACGAGCCGGGTCGTCCGTGCCGGAGTGCGGGACACCACCCGGACTTCCTGGATCGCTCGTACCGCGACCACTGCCGCGACCTGGTGGAACGCCTGAGCTCCGGCGCCGATAATCGTGAGGGTCGCGGAATCCGCGCGTGCGAGCAGGTCAGTCGCAACGCCGCTGACTGCGCCGGTGCGGACTGCGGTGATGTCCGCCGCGTCGAAGACGAGTTCCCCGTCGGGCGCTGTCCACACGATAGCTCCGGAGATGGCAGGGTCGCGCGCAGGATCGATGCGCAGCACCTTCACGGCCGCGGTGCTGCTCGGCCGATGATGAACGGGCATGGTGAGAATTCGACCGTTGCCGAACGAGGTGCGGACGGGCAGGTCGAACTCGTCGTTGTGGAAGCTCACGAACGCGTCGCGCACCGCATCAATCACCGGCTCCAGCGCGATTGCGCCGGCGAGGCGATCCTCAGTGCTCATGTCCGGCATCGCTCTCGTCCAAGCCCGCCCAGAGTCCGCGGACGTGTCGGAGATGCGTCGCCATGATCTCGGCTGCACGGTCAGCGTCCCCCGCCGCCATTGCTTCGAGAAGGTCGTCGTGCTCTTGCAGGGACCGATCGAAAGTCACGCTGTCGCCGATCTGGTCAAGGCCCAGCAGGCGGCTTCTGTCACGGAGCGTGCCGACCATGGTGACGAGCTCGTCGTTACCGAGTCCTCGGAGCAGGCCCAGGTGGAACTCCCGGTCGGTGGCGACGAACGACGACCAGTCCCGTGCCATCGCGTATCCGCGGGTTCGCACACACAGCTCACGATGCGGGGCGTAGTCATCGATGAGGCCTCGCTGGGTGATGGTGCGGATAGCCGGGATCTCCAACAGTGCACGCACTTCATTGATCTGGTCGAGCTCGTCCGGTGTCGGCCGCCGCACGATGAACCCGCGGTTCCTGCGCATCTCGACGAGTCCGTCTTTCGCCAGGTCGTGAAGCGCCTCCCGCACCGGCGTGATGGACACCTTCAAGCGCTCCGCCACAGAACCGATGGAGAGCAGCGTGCCCGCTTCCAGTCGTCCGGAGACGATCTGGGATCGGAGGATGGCTGCCGCCTGTGCTCGGTAGCTCTGCTGCTGCACTGCGGTGCCGACAGTCTCGTCCGACCAATCGAGTGTCAAGGTCACCTTGTCCTCCAAGATTCTAGTGAGGCCTTACGCCTCGAACGGTATCACGTTCCATAGCTCCCTGGTCGGAGTCGCGAAGATTTCACCGAGGTTACGGGAAGTTGCGATCTGGTTTCACTTCAAAGCACGCGAAAAAAAAGAGTGAGGTATTACACCCAATCGTGCTACCGTCACGGCATGACATCCTCAATGCCCGCCCGAAGGGTCTCCGCTGTAGCCGCGGTCGGCATCGTCGCCGCCCTCGCTCTGTCCAGCTGCTCCGGTGCATCCACACCGGATGCGGCCGCCACCGAACTCACCTGGGCGCTGGTCTCCGCCCCGCAGAGTCTCGACAACACCAAAGCCATCTCGGCGGTCTCCTACACCGTGCAAGCAGCGGCGCTGGAGACACTCGTCCACGTGTCCGATGCAGGAGAGATCGAACCGTGGCTCGCCGAGTCGTGGACCAGCCCCGACGACAAGACGTACGTCTTCACGCTGCGTGACGACGTAACGTTCTGGAACGGGGATCCGATGACGGCAGACGACGTCGCGTTCTCCATCAACAGGGTGGCTGAGGACTCCTCGCTCATCAGTTACAACTTCACCGCGCTGGATAGCGCCACCGTGACCGGCGACGACGAGGTCACGATTACGCTGTCCGAAGTCGACCCCCTGTTCCTGCCCGTCGGTCTCGCGACCAACGGGTTCATCGTCCAGAAGGCATACGTCGAAGAGTCCGGCGACGCGCTCGGCGATCCGGAAGCTCTGACGATGGGGACCGGGCCCTACCAGTACGAGTCGTTCTCGAAGACCGGTGACACCGTGCTGTCGCGTTATGACGGCTACTGGGGTGAGGCGCCGGCTCCGGACAGCGTCACCTTCACGACCATCACTGACGCGGAAACCATGCGCATCGCCCTGACCCAGGGGCAGGTCGACGGCACGTTCGAAGCCAGCCTCGCGGACGTGGAGCGGTACGAGTCGAGCGATGCGGTCACTACGACGCTCGCACCGGGCCTCGCCATGGAGTACCTGTCCTTGGACGTGCGGGAGGCACCGTTCGACGACGTCCATGTGCGCAAGGCAATTGCCTACGCAGTGTCTAAAGACGATCTCGTCACCGCACAGCTGAAAGGCAACGGTGCGCCGGCCGACTCCTTGATGACCATACTGCAGCTCGAGGCCATGTTCGGGGAGGACGGCAGCGAGCTCACCGACCAGATCACCGTCTACGGCAACGATCTGTCGGCGGCGCAGGACGAACTCTCGCAGTCGGCATACCCCGACGGGTTCACCGCAGACGTGACGTTCGCAGAGTACGACTCGGTCGTCTTCCAGGTCCTGCAGGCCGACCTCGCGGAGATCGGCATCACCTTGAACGGCAAGCCGGTGTCGGCGGAGCAGTTCTACGACGAGATCGGTCAGATCGACCAGCCGCAGGGGATGCGTCCCATCTACACCGGTTACGGATCCTCCGACCCGTGGGAAGCGCTGCGCAACCTTCTGGGTGGCTCGAACACGAGCGGCTACACGAGCAGCGTGGTCGACGAGAACCTCGCGACCCTCGCGTCCTCCCTCGATGAAGCCGAACGTAAGGCCGCAATCGTCGCGATCTCGCAGGATCTCGCCGAGAATGTCCCGTACGTCCCGCTCTACACCGAGGACAAGCTGTTGGTCCTCAGCAACGAGTGGGGCTACGAGGACTTCGCGCCCCGAGGCGCGGACTGGATTCACCGAGTCACTGCCGCACAGTGATCTCAGTGAGTGGGCGGGTGCGCACGTACCCGCCCGCTCCCTCCACCGTCGTTTTCGAGGAAGAAAGCATCTCTCGTGGCCCTTTATCTCCTGAGGAAGTTCGGGCAGACCGTCGCGTTGCTCTTCGTGGTGTCGATCCTGGTCTACGCGCTTCTGTACCTCGCGCCCGGATCAGTCGAACGCACACTCCTCCAAGGTCAACCTGCAACACCGGAGACGCTAGCCGCGATCCGAGAGCAGTTCCACCTCGACGACCCATTCCTCGCCCAGTACTGGCGGTGGGTGACCGGAGCCGTCACCGGCGACTTCGGGTCCTCCATCGTCGAACGTCAGCCGGTGACCACCGTCATCGGTGGCCGCCTGGAGATCTCCGCCACGCTCGCGGTGATGGCCATCGTGCTCGTCCTTCTCACGGCGATCCCGCTCGGGATGATTGCGGGCCTCCGCCAAGGGAAGATCGCCGACGTGCTGATTAGCGGCATGTCCGTGGTGTTCCTCGCCGCTCCGGTCTACGCGACCGCGACGATCCTGCTCTACATCTTCGGGATCGCCCTGGGCATCTTTCCCGTGTTCGGCGCAGGCAACGGCTTCGTGGACCGGCTCTGGCATCTGCTCCTGCCGGCCATCACACTCGCTATCGCGCAGTTCGCTGTCGTCGCCCGACAGATGCGGGCCAGCGTTCTGGGGGTCGAGAGCGCCGACTACGTGACGTTCGCAAGAGCGCGAGGACTCACGAACTCGCGGATTCTCGGGGCGTACACCTTCCGTAACAGCATGCTGCCCGTGCTCACCGTGACCGGCCTACTCTTGGCCGGAAGCCTCGGTGGAGTGGTGTTCATCGAGAACATCTTCTCCATCCCCGGCCTCGGATCCCTCCTCGTCGAGTCCATTCGCTCGAAAGACATGCCCGTCGTCCAAGCCATCGCAATCCTTCTCGCGACCATCGTGTTCGCCTTCAACTTCATCGTCGACATTCTCTATGCCGTCGTAGATCCGCGCATCCGGATGACAGGGGGCCCGCGATGACCACTCAACGCATCGTCACGCAGATGGCGAAAGAGCGCGCGCGTCGCCCGAAGGTCACCCTCCTCACCGTTCTCTGTGTCCTCGTCCTCACCGTCGCCGGAGTGTGCGCGGTGGCGGGTCCTTTCATCACTCCACTGAACCCGAACACACAGGACATCGTGCTCGGCGCGACCGCACCCAGCGGCGAACACCTGCTTGGGACCGATGACCTGGGCAGGGACGTGTTCTCCCGTCTCATCGCTGGCGCGCAGACAGCGATCCTAGGTGCTGTCGTCGTCGCCATCGGGGCCACGCTTGTGGGCACCGTCGTCGGTCTCGTCGCCGGTTTCCGAGGCGGTGCGCTGGACAGTTTCCTCATGCGCGTCACTGACCTGGTGTGGGCGTTCCCGATGTTGCTGACAACCCTCGTCGTCGTCGGTGTCTTCGACGGAGGCTACTGGGTCGCCGTCGCCATGTTCACGATCTTCGGATGGCCCATCGAAGCCCGGTTGGTGCGGAGCGTCACTCTCGTCCAACGAACACTGCCGTACGTAGAGGCCGCGCGCACTCTCGATGTGAGCGAGCCCGTGATTGTGTTCCGACACGTGCTGCCCAACGTCGCCCCCACTGTGGTGGCGAACCTTCTGCTCGGTTTCGTCGGCGCGCTCGTCGGCCTGTCGGGATTGTCGTTCCTCGGCCTCGGTGTGCCCCCCGGGGTGCCGGACTGGGGGCTGATGATTAACGAGAATCGGTCCATCCTCGAAACCAACATCTGGGGGTCGCTCGCGCCCTCCATCGCACTCATCATCGTCGGCCTCGCCGCGACGCTCGCAGCGGATCGTTGGTACAGCAAGGTCTCGAAGGAAGGTAGCTCCCGATGAAAGCGACCGACACGACAGAGATCGTGGCACAGCTGAGCGGTCTCTCGCTATCTGCTGAACGAGACGGGAACGCTGTCCCGTTGACGTTCGACACCGACCTGGACCTCTACCGAGGAGAGACGCTCTGCCTGGTCGGGGAATCCGGCAGCGGCAAGTCGATAACCGTGCGCACAATCGCGGGGCTCCTGCCTGCCGGAGTTCAGGCGCGCGGGTCAGTGAAAGTGAACGGGCAAGAGCTCATCGGGGCGGCGGAACGGGATCTCGCAAAAGTGCGTGGCAAAGCCGTCTCCATCCTGATGCAGGACCCTTTCACGATCCTCAACCCGCTGCAGACGATCCGTACCCACCTCGTCGAATCCCTTCCTGCCGACCGTCGTAAGGCCGACGTCGATGCGACCGTTCGCCGCATGCTCGCTGAGGTTCAGATCACGGACCAGAGTGTTCTCGGCCGTTACCCGTTCCAACTCTCCGGTGGTATGCGTCAACGTGTGGCTCTGGCCGCGGCGATGGCGAAAGACCCCGAGATCCTTATCGCTGACGAGCCGACCACGGCGCTCGACGCGACCACTCAGCGGGCGATCCTCGACCTCATTCGACAGATCCAAAGGGACCGGGGGATGTCGGTGATCCTCGTCACACATGACCTCCAGCTCGGCTTCACCTACAGCGACAGGGTCATGGTGATGTACGCCGGGAACATCCTGGAACGCGCGGACGGCGACGCTCTGCGTGCGGGAGCAGCTCACCCGTACACCGAAGGGCTCCTGCGGTCGATCCCGAGCAGCAAAACGCGGGCGGTGATCCTGGACAGTATCCCCGGGTCCATCGTGCCCGCACACGAGACGGTCGATCACTGTGCGTTCTCGAACCGGTGCGCGTGGGTCACGGAAGAATGCATCGCCGGGTCACCGCGGCTTCGGAGCATCGGTGACGGACATGAGACCGCATGCGTGCGGATCGAGGAGATCCGCGATGAGGTCCTGGCGGACTCGAAGGCGGGCGAGCACGTCGACGTGCAACCCATCGCCTCGCTCGTGTCGACGATGAACGACGAGCCGGCACTCGTCATCGAGTCGTTGGAGAAGACCTTCGGCACCAAACGACACCCCGGTCACCGCGCCGTCGCCGACGTGTCGTTGACCGTAGAACGGGGAGGGAGCGTCGGCATCATCGGCGAGTCCGGATCGGGGAAGACGACTCTCGCACGCTGCGTTCTCGGACTCGAAAAGCCCACGTCCGGGCGCATCATCGTCGGTGGTCGAGACGCGACCTCGTACGACGCGATGTCTCGGACGGATCGGCATGCGGTCCGCCGCGCTGTGCAATGCGTCTTCCAGGACCCGTATACGTCTCTGAACCCATCCCATCGCGTCGGCTCCGCACTGCGAGAGGCACTGTCGAAAGCGGAATCGTCCAGGTCGTTGACGGTGTCCGACCTGCTCGAACTCGTTCGGCTGCCGGCGTCCTACGCGCGCAGGCGGCCGAGCGCGCTCTCAGGTGGTGAGCGCCAGCGTGTCGCCATCGCTCGCGCCCTGGCGGTCAGCCCTGACCTCATCGTGTGCGATGAACCCGTCGCGTCGCTGGATGTCAGCGTGCAGGCACAGATCCTCTCCGTCCTGCGCTCAGCCAACGAGGAGCTGGGGACGTCGTTGTTGTTCATAACTCACGACCTGGGTGTGGTCCGGCAAGTCACCGACCAGGTCGTGGTGATGTTGCGTGGCGAGATCGTCGAACGCGGGTCCACCGCATCCGTGCTCGATGATCCGCGCCACGAGTACACCCAGCGTCTCGTCGCTGCCACCGACTTCGACAGCGCCGCATGACAGGCGCAGTCGCTCTCCTTCTCACCGACGATGAGGAGTCGATGCTCGCCGGCCGAGATGGCGAAGCGGTCGCTCTGGCGATGCGGATCATCGTGCGACTCGCGAAGACCTTGCAAGCGCCTCGTCTGGTCCGGGTGTCCTCAGCGCACATCGATTCCGCGCTGTTCCACGGGCAGGCGAGTCTGGATTTCGCGAACCGCCTGGTCGAACTTGGGGCGAAGGTGCGCATCCCCACGACACTCAACGTCGGATCCATGGACCTGCTCCATCCTCAGTACGTGAGGACAGATACGGAGGAGCAGAAGACTGTAGCCGAAGGCGGGCGGGAGCTCATGTCCGCGTACCTCGCCATGGGCTGCACAGCGAGCTGGACGTGCGCGCCCTACCAGCTTCCCGACCGCCCACGATTCGGCGAACACATCGCGTGGGCCGAATCGAACGCGATTGTCTTCGCGAACAGCGTGCTCGGCGCGCGTACGGACCGCTACGGCGACTTCCTCGACATCGCTGCCGCCATCACCGGGCGTGCCCCATTATCTGGGTTGCAGGCAACCCCCGCGCGCCGTGGGCAGGTCATTTTCGACTGCACGGAGCTTTCAGACAAAGACCTGGCTGAGGAGACGTTGTGGCCGACTCTCGGGTATATCGCGGGAACCATCAGCGGGTCGAAGAACCCGGTGTTCGTCGGGCTTCCTGCCGACGCGTCCGAAGATCAGCTCAAGGCTCTCGGTGCGGCCGCGGCGTCCGCAGGTGGCGTGGGGATGTTCCATGTCGTCGGTCGCACGCCTGAAGCCCCCACCCTCACGGCAGCGCTGCACGGCAACCCCCCGGAGAAGGGGGTCAAGGTGAACGCGGAGACGATACGCCGAGCTCGGCGAAAGCTCTCCACGTTCGAAGATGGTCCCATCGACGCTGTGAGCATCGGGACGCCCCATGCATCGTTCGACGAGATCACGCGACTTGCCGCACTGTTCGCCGATGGTCCGCCGCCGGAAGAGAATGTGGACGTATTCGTATCGACCAGTCGCCGTCAACTGGCGCTTGCCGAAGAGTCCGGTGCCGCGGAGATCCTTCGACATGCGGGTGTCCGGATCGTGGTCGACACGTGCACATACGTCACCGCCATGCTGTCCCCGACCAGCAGGCGAGTGATGACCAACTCCGGGAAGTGGGCACACTACGCGCCCGCGAACATCGGCGTGGAGGTTGTTCTCGGGTCGATGGCCGAGTGCGTCGCCTCCGCACGCGCTGGGCGCGTTGTTCTCGCAGACGAGGACGCATGATTGACGTCCTCCTCGACGGAGTCGCCATTGGACCGCTGCTTCGACTGCGCGCCCCGTTGTCGTTCTGGGGTGGAGTGGACGAGAGCGGCACGGTCGTGGATCTCCATCACCCTGACCGTGGCCGGAACCTCTCTAACTCCATCCTGGTCATGACCGGCCGCGGGTCGAGTTCGTCAT
Source organism: Microbacterium sp. GCS4 (assembly GCF_001262495.1). GTDB lineage: Bacteria > Actinomycetota > Actinomycetes > Actinomycetales > Microbacteriaceae > Microbacterium. The sequence continues at coordinate 27,247 of NZ_LGYE01000006.1, read as the reverse complement.
CGAGCGTTCTCGCGGAACTCATCCGGTCGGGTGCCGGGCCAGCCGCCATCATTCTGGGGTCACGTGACGCCATCATCGTCACCGGCGCCCTGGTCGCGGCAGAGCTGTACAAGCACACCGTCCCCGTGCTCTTCGTCAGTGATGACGAAGCCCCCTTCGAAGACGGCAAGAACGTCATCGTGGACACCGCGCATCAGCCCGCTCTCCGAGTTCTGCGCTAGCACTCTCGAGTGCAACGCGGTCAGCTGACCCGCGTCGTCACGGCAGTGCCTGGACCGGATTCGCGATTCTCTCGTTCGCGGCGTGGAAAGAAGGCTCGAAGTCCTTGAGAACTCCAGTCTGGAGTGACTCCAGACTATCCGGGATAGCTTTGGAAATCACATGCGGAGGGGCTGACGGGAATCGAACCCGCGCTGTCTGCTTGGGAAGCAGAAGTTCTACCATTGAACTACAGCCCCGCACCCGCATCCGAGGAGCGGGTGATCGCAAGCCTACCCGGCCGACACGTCATGGCCAAAGCGCGGTCACGGCGTGGCAACTAGGCTGGTGCCGTGCTTCTCAGCGATCGCGATATCAGGGCCGAACTCGCCACGGGCCGCATCGGCCTGGCACCGCACGAGCCGGAGATGATCCAGCCGTCGAGCATCGACGTCCGGCTGGACCGGTACTTCCGCCTCTTCGACAATCACAAGTACCCGTTCATCGACCCCTCGGTCGACCAGCCCGAGCTCACACGGCTGATCGAGGTCGACCCGGACGAGCCGTTCATCCTGCATCCCGGCGAGTTCGCGCTGGGCGCGACCTTCGAGCAGGTCACGCTGCCCGACGACGTGGCGGCGCGCCTGGAGGGCAAGTCCTCGCTCGGGCGCCTCGGCCTGATCACGCACTCGACCGCCGGATTCATCGACCCCGGCTTCACGGGGCACGTCACGCTGGAGCTCGCGAACGTCGCGACCCTGCCGATCAAGCTGTGGCCCGGCATGAAGATCGGTCAGCTCTGCTTCTTCCGTCTGACGTCGCCGGCCGAGAACCCGTACGGCTCCGGCCCGTACGGCAATCGCTACCAGGGACAGCGCGGGCCGACGGCATCCCGCTCGTTCCAGAACTTCCACCGCACCGACGTGGGAGTGACCGACGTGGGAGCGCTGGGAGGCTGACATGAGCGACGGCACGAACCCGCAGGATCCGACGACGGATGCGGTCGTGCCGCCGCCCCCGCCCGAGACGCCGATCCCCGACGGCCTCATCCCGGAGGCCCCGTCGGTGCCGGAGGCCTCGGAGGCGGCGGTGCCCCCGCCGCCCGACATCCTGCCCGCGGATGACGTGATCCCGCCGCCTCCGCCCGAGGCGCAGCTGCGGTCCTCCCGCCGTCCGACCTCCATTGCGGCCCAGCCGTCCGGCGACCGTCCGGCGGCCGCCGCGGACGACTGGGCTCAGCCGTCTATCGCACCCGAGGTCCCCACCTCGGGCGGCTACCGGGTGCTGTCCGGCGTGATCTTCGCGGTGCTGATCCTGCTGCTGCTCGGCGCCGTCGCCGTCGGAGTGTTCCTCGCGACGACGACCTCCTTCCCCTGGTCGAGCGGTGGTGCCGGGTCGGTGCTGGCGACGGCATCCGCCCTCCTCGCGCCGGGGTAGGGGATGACGCCGGGGTAGGGGATGACGCGGAGGTAGGGGGCATCCCCCGGAAATGTCCTGCGCCGGCGTCTTCTCCTGCGCCCGCGCCGGCCGGCACCCTCGCGCCGGGGTAGGGGATGACGCGGAGGTAGGGGGCATCCCCCGGAAATGTCCTGCGCCGGCGTCTTCTCCTGCGCCCGCGCCGGCCGGCACCCTCGCGCCGGGGTAGGGGATGACGCGGAGGTAGGGGGCATCCCCCGGAAATGTCCTGCGCCGGCGTCTTCTCCTGCGCCCGCGCCGGCCGACACCGGCGCACCTCCTCAGCTGCCGGCCCCGGCTCAGCGGATGCGGGAGGCGAAGGCGTATGCGGGCACGGCGACCGCGACGACGACGAGGTGCATCACCATCAGTGCGATCACCGCGCCGGTGGTCGTGCCGGGGATGAATCCGAGCACGAGCAGCAGCACGTCCGGCAGGAACGACGCGACCGTGACGGCGGGCACCAGGATCGTGAGAGTGCGCCGCGGGTCGCGGGCCTTGCGCTGCACGAGTGACCACCCGAACCATCCGAGCGCGACGCCGATCACGGTGAAAAGGCCGTAGGCAGGGAAGGTGAGCGGACCGTAGGTCGCCGGGGCTCCGGTCGCGACGGCGACGGCCGCGACGACGGTGTTGGCGGCGACCGCGATGACGGCCGCCGTGACGAGGGTGAGGATGGTGCGCGTGCGGGACCGCGTCGCGGCCTGCTCGGCGGGGACGGTGGTGACCATGACAGCTCCTTGATCGACGGATCCAATACGGTACCGACCGGTACCGATATGTAACGGTACTCTTCGTTCCCGGAATATACAATGGGGACTCATGGAAGCGGTTCAGGCGAGCAGGACGGCCGGTCGTCCGCGCGATCCCGGCGTCGAGGCCGCGATCCTCGCCGCCGTGCACGAGCTGCTGATCGAGAACGGCTATGCCGGCACGACGATCGCGGCGGTCGCCCAGCGTGCGCGATGCGGACGATCCGCCATCTACCGCCGCTGGGAGAACAAGGCCGAGCTCGTGGTCGCGGCGGTCCGCGCGCTCCAGGTCACGACGGACGCACCGGACACCGGCACGCTGCGGGGCGATCTGCTCGCGGCTGCGCTGCATTTCGCCCAGGCGGACGAGCGCACTGCGAACGTGCTCGCCAGCATCCTCAGTGAGATCGGACGCGACGAGGAGCTCCGTGAGGTCGCCTACCGCGTCATCGGAGGGCCTCCGGTCGCCGTGCTCACGCGTGTGATCGAACGGTGGCGCGATCGCGGGGAGGTCCGGGCCGATGCTCCCATCGCGGTCATCGCGGGGATAGTGCCGACCGCCGCCTTCGGCAGCGTGAGCCTGCGTCGCCGCGCCCTCGAACCCGAGGCCGTCGCGGAGCTCGTCGACCAGGTCATCCTCCCCGCGTTGCGATAGGGCGGATGCCGGGGTCGCCGGTGCCGCCCGGCGCCGGTCATGGATGCCGAACGCCCCCTCCGGAGAGGGGGCGTTCTGGATGGATGCCGTGAGGCGGGTCGTTCCGGATGGATGCCGTGGGGCGGGGTCGTCCGGATGGGCACCGTCAGGCGTCGCGCCCGCGGGAGTAGCCGGCGTCGAAGCCGCGCTCGAAGGCGTGCTGCGCCATGCGGGCCCCAGGGTGTCCCGGGTGTCCGTGTGCGCCGAAGCCGCGTCCGCCGAAACCGCGTCCGCCGTGTCGGTGCTCGCCGGGGATGTCGCCGTGCGCGTGGTCTGAGCCGTGCTCGTGATGTGAGCCGTGCGCGTGGCCGGTGGACTCGTGCGCGGCGAACCGGTGCTCGCCGCGTCCGCGGCGGAAGCGGTCGTGACCGGGGTGGCCGCGGTGTCCGCAGTCGCCGTGCTCGGCATCCGGTCCAGCGTCGTGACCGAATCCGGGGCCGAACGGGCGGCCATGGCCTTCGAACCCGCGGCCTCCGAAGCCATGACGCGGGCCGAAGCCGTGACGGCGTCCGAAGCCGCGACCGTGCGTGCGCTTGTGGGGGAGAGGGGTCTCCTCGTCCCAGCCGAAGGCGCGCGCGATCTGCTCGAGCGACGCCACGGTGGTGGCGAGGTCGTCCGGTGAGACGGCGTCTGCGACCTTCGCGCGGATGCCGTCGACGATGCCGCCGAGGCGGTCCTTGGCGGCACGCCCCTCGTCGGTCAGGGTCCAGCCCTCGCCGTCGGCGACGATCCATCCGCGCTCGACGAGTCCGCGCAGCTTGTGTGCGGAGAGCGGGCGGCGCGGCGCGTTCGTGCCCTCAACGGCGTTCAGGAGGCGCCAATCGCGGCGGCTCGCGTGCTCGCCGTCGAAGGCGGTGGCGAACTCGGCGGCCATGAGGCGGTCGACCGCCTTGAGCCAGTATCCGAACGGACGGTCGTGGTTCGGAGTGTTCTCGGGGTTCTGAGTGTCTGAGGTGTTCATAAGTGGTGTCCTTTTGATGTCAGTGAGCATGTGCTTGTCACAGTGCATGTACATGTAGTGTGACATGCGTCACGAATGCATGTCAAGTCGCATGTAAAATCGAGGCGTGAGCGACTCCGAGAACGACCCCGCCGAAGCCATCGCCCGCGCTCTCGCGCGCCTGCGGGGCCGTCGAGCCGGCGATCGAGGACGCGGCCCTGGTGGACGTGGCGGACCGCACGGCTGGCACGGCGGACCCCACCCCGACCACTTCGAGCACGCCCACCCTGGTCGGCCCGGTCATCCCGGCATGCCGCCGTGGATGGGTGACCCCTCGGGGCGCTTCGGGGGACCGGCTCGGATGCGGATGCTCGAGGCGCTCGCCGCGGCATCCGTCCCGCTCAGCGTGAGCGATCTCGGCTCCGCGATCGGCGTGGACCAGCCCCGTGCCTCGCGCCTGGTCCAGCAGGGGGTCGCGCACGGATGGCTGCGCCGAGAGGCCGATCCCGACGACGCGCGCCGCACCCGGATCGCGCTGACCGACGAGGGGCGATCGCTGGTGCGCGGTGTGCGTGGCGAGCGACGCGAGGCGCTGGGCAAGGCGCTCGCCGCGTTCACCGACGAGGAGCGGGTCGAACTCGCCCGCCTTCTCGGCAAGCTCGCCGACAACTGGGAGTCCTGAGCGGCGAGAGTTCGATCGGGAGCGTGCTGTTCCGGAATATCTCTCTGAGCTGGGAAAAATCGGCGCTCAAGCCGGTGCGAATGTCGGTGGCTCCTGCTGGGATGGGGGCATGCCCACCGGTTCCTGCTCTCGTCTCGCTCAGGTCGTCCACGATCTCGACGCGATGCTGGGCGACGACACCCTGGCCGGGGTGTCATCGGACGAACGGCTGGAGATCCTGGCGACGGCGGGTGCCGCGCTGCGGCGCCTCGAGGCCATGATCGTCGAGACCGTCGCGACGGGCGACGCCGTCGACCTCTCGCACGGTGCCGGGTGTCGGTCCACGAGCGAGCTGCTGCAACGCACGCTGTCGACGGATGCTGCAGGTGCCGCCCGGATCGGCAAAGTCGTCGATCTCGTGCGCCGCGACGTCAACCTGCTCTCCGGTGAGCGGCTTCCCGCGCGTTGGCCCGAACTCCGCGAAGCTATGCTCGACGGCAGAGTGAGCGTCGCCGGCATGCTCGCGGCGACGACTCCGGTCGAGAGATGCCGAGACCGCCTGACCCCCGATGAGCGAGCGAGCGCCGATCAGTGCCTCGCCGACGCCGCACGCGGTGGGTATGGAAGCGCGGATGCCGGAAAGGGCGTCGACGCGGATCGTGACAGTGGGGCTGATGCGCCGATCCCGACGACCGACGACCTGGGAATCCTCGCGCATGCGCTCGTCGCGGTGCTCGATCCCGACGGCGCAGAGCCCGACGATGCGAACGCACAGCACCGGCGCGGGCTCACGATCGGTCGTCTGCGCGACGGACTGCGGCCGATCCGCGGGTGGCTGTCGCCCGAAGTGGCGGCGCAGCTCGAGACCGTCCTCGACGCGATCAACAACCCGGCGGGCGAGGGGCCGGCGAAGCCACGGGTGGCGTTCCTTGACGCTGACGCTGACGCTGACGCTGACGCTGATCCTGGCGCGGGCGCTGGCGCGGGCGCTGGCGCTGGCGCGGGCGCTGACGCTGACGCTGATCCTGGCGCGGGCGCTGGTGAGGGCGCAGATCCTGGTGGGGCCGCAGACCCGTTCAATACCGATCCGCGTAACGTGATCGACGGCCGCACGCCGCTGCAGAAGCGGCACGACGCGTTCGCGGCGGCCCTTGCCATCGCCGCACGCCACAAGGACATGCCGACGCTCGGTGGCGCGGCGCCGACCCTCGTCGTCACGATGGACGTCGCGGATCTCGAGCGCGGATCCGGAGCGGCATCACTCCCGGGGGCGCACGGACACTCGCATGCACAGGTGCCCGCACGGGTCGCGGCGCAGACAGGCTGCTCCGGCACGATCCAACGCGTCGTGTTCGACGGAGGGCGCATCGTCGGGATCAGCAGCATGGGCCGCGTGTTCACCGTGCACCAGCGTCGAGCGATCGTGGCCCGGGACAAGGAGTGCCTCATCCCGGGATGCCACGTGCCGGCCGGGTGGTGCGAGATCCATCACGTCACCGAACACTCGCGAGGCGGGCCGACCGACACCGACAACGGGGTGCCCCTGTGCTGGTGGCATCACCGCTCGCTCGACGGATCGGGGTGGGAGATCCGCATGGACTCCGGCGTGCCGCAGGTGCGAGGGCCGGCCTGGTGGGATCCCGAGCAGCTCTGGAGAACACCGCGGCTCAGCGACCGAGACGCGAGGACGACCGGCCGAACAGCGCCTGTCCGGCATCGACCACGCCCGCAACGCGGGGGACGGCCGAAGCCTTCGCGCGACATCGAGTACGCACTCGCCGGTCCCGCCGCGAGGCGCGAGCGCGAGCACGAGCTGGTCATCGACCGAGCACCGAGCATCGGCGTCGGATGACGTGTCATCCCTGCGACTCACACCGTCGCGGCAGTCGCATCCTCGCCGAAATCGAGCGATGCCTCGTCGTCGACCGACAGCGACAGCACGACCGTCTCGACGACCGGATGCGCCTCGATCTGCCGTTCGATCTCCCGCAGCCGGCTCGCGACATCGTGCTCCCGCGCGTCGCCGGTCAGATCCACCTCCGCCACGAGGAACAGGCGGTTGGGCCCGACATACTCGATGTGCAGGTACGTGACGCGCTGCACCTGCGGAGACGTGAGCAGTGCGCGGCCCACGCGGTTCCGCAGCTCGGGCGTCGCGTTCGTTCCGACCAGGAAAGCGATGTTGCGTCCGATCAGGATGACCGCGACGACCCCGAGCAGGATGCCGACGAGGATCGACCCCACGGCATCCCAGGCCGCGACGCCCGTGATCTGATGCAGGACGATCGCGCCGCCGGCGAGCACGAGCCCGATCAGCGCGGCCATGTCCTCGAAGAACACCGCCCGCAGGGTCGTGTCGCTCGTGCCGAGCACGTAGTCCCAGGTCGACGACCCGCGCTCGCGCGCCAGCCGCCGGGAGCGCACGAGCGCCTGAGTGAACGACGCGCCCTCCAGCACGAACGCGATGCCGAGCACCGTGTAGGCGATGCCCGGGCTCTCCACCGGCCCGGTCTCGGCGAGCTCCTGCACGCCGTGCATGATCGACACGATCGAACCCGCCGTGAAGATCCCGAACGCGGCGATCAGCGACCACACGAACGCCGCGCGACCATAGCCGAGCGGATGCCGGTCGTCCTTGGCCTTCGCGCCACGGCGGTCGGCGATCAGCAGGAAGATCTCGTTGCCCGCATCCGCCCAGGAGTGCGCGGCCTCCGCGACCATCGACGCCGACGACGTCAGCACGGCCGCGACCGTCTTCGCGATCGCCACGAGGACGTTGGCGAGGAACGCGATGATGACAGTCACGCGGTCAGGCTACTCCCGTCCGCGGCGGGGCGGCGCGCCTCAGCGTGCAGTCGCCTTGACGGGCAGCAGCAGGAGGAACCCGGCGACGAGCACGATCACGATGCCGACGATGCCGAACGCGGTCGCCCCGGTCAGCACGATCAGCAGCGTCCACGCGCCCGACGACATCCAGCTCGCCGCCCGCCCCGTCGTGGCGTACAGGCCGAAGATCTCACCCTCGCGGCCCGCCGGGGTCACCCGGGCGAGGAACGACCGTGCAGCCGCCTGCGCCGGACCGACGAACGCGCAGAGGATCAGGCCGCCGATCCAGAACACCACCGTCCCGGCATCCACGAGGAAGAACACCGCCAGCCCGGCGATCACCATCGACGCGAGCGAGACGAGGATGATGCGCTTGGGGCCGTACCTGTCGTCGAACCGCCCCGCGATGATGGTCGAGACGCCCGCGATGAGGTTCGCGGCGATGCCGAAGATCACGAGCTCCAGGAACTCGAACCCGAACACCTGCCCGGCGATGATCGCACCGAACGCGAAGACGCCGCCCAGCCCGTCGCGGAACACCGCGCTCGACAGCAGGAACCAGAACGTGTTGCGCGTCTCGGGGTCGCGGTACAGCCCGATGACGTCCTTCACGAGCAGCGCGTACGAGGCGAAGAAGCCGACCTTGCGTTCGGGGCGGCCCATCGACGGCTCGGGGACGTTGAGGAAGATCGGGATCGAGAAGACGATCGCCCAGATCGCGCAGCCCACCGCGATGATCCGGAACGGCAGCCCGCCGTCGTCCGGCAGACCGAACCAGTCGAGCATGTAGAACACGACCACGAGCACGAGGGCGAGGATGCCGCCGATGTAGCCGAAACCCCAGCCGAGCCCCGAGATGCGACCCACGGTCTTCGGGGTGGCGATGCCGATCAGCATGGCGTTCGAGTTCACCGCCGCGATCTCGCCGAACACCGATCCCGCCGAGATCAGGGCGACACCGAGCCAGAACAGGGCCGGCGTCGGCTCCACGAACCACAGGCCGAACATGCACGCGATCAGTGCGCCTGTGCCGATCCCGAGCCAGAGCTTCTGACGCCCCGCGGCATCCGCTCGCTGACCCAGCACCGGGGCGATGAGCAGGATGGCGATGCCGGCGATGGTCGATCCGAGCCCGAGCCCCGACGCGAGATCGGCTTCGGCGGCCTTGCGGATCGGGTCGTCCTCACCGAGCGCCGCGATGTCGGCAGGCAGGAACGCCTCGGTCGTCAGGTACAGCGCCGTGAAGATGAACGTGAGGATCACGGTGTTGAAAGGCTGCGTGGCCCAATCCCAGAGCGCCCACGAGAAGACCTGCTTCTTGGGCGCCGGCTCATCGCCGCGCAGATCGAGGCCGATGACGCCGACAGCGCCGCTGTTCGCCGTCGCGGCGGGCTCGGGTGCCTCGCCGCTCTGGGAGGAATCGTTCATGCTCGCAGTCTGGCGGCGCGCGGTGAACGGACGGTGACGGCGCGCCGGTCAGCGCACGCGGGCGGTGAGCGCTGGTGCGTGCAACGTCCGGGCATAGTCCTCCTTGAGGACCGCGAGGTGCAGCCAGGCCTCGATGCGCGTGACGCCCGCGAGGGACCGCAACCGCTCCAGGCTCGCATACAGGGCCCCGGCCGAGGGCTCGACGAGGGTCGCGACCGCGTCGAAGCGTCCGAGGGTGCGGGCGGCGAAGTCGATGCCGCGTCCGGTGCGGAGCTCCTCGATCACCGCCTCGTCGTCGTGGTTGAGGTTGAGCCCCACGCCCATCGACAGCTGCCGATGCGCGAGGCCGCGCGCCTCGACCGCGCTGATCTTGATGACGCCGCCGTCGATTAGGCGCTGCACGCGGGTCGCGACGGCCGAGGGCGACAGACGCACGGCGTCGCCCAGCGCGCGGAAGCTCATCCTCCCGTCCGACTGCAGGTGTTCGATGAGGTCCTCGTCGATCGTGTCGAGCGTGACATCGCCGTGGTACTCCGAGACGAAGAACCCCTTCACGACGGTCGAGTAGATGATCGTGTTGATGTCGAGCACGCCGTCGATCGCGCGGATCTGCGCGAGCAGGTCGTGCAGATCCGCCATGCTGCCCAGACGCACCTCGGTCACGAGGTCGTGCGCACCCCCGACGGCCGACACCAGCACGGTCTCGCTCATGTCGCGCAGGTGCCCTGCGACGATCTCGACCGCGCCGTCGGTGCGGATCGAGACGTGCGCGAGCACGTGCTGTCCGAGGAACACGGGGTCCACGGCAGCCACGACCCGCACCGTGCGGTCGTCGAGCATGGCGCGGAGGCGCGCGGCGACGGCGGCGCGCGACTGGCCGAGTCGAAGGGCGAGGGAGCGGATGCTGGCGCGGCCGTCCTCCTGCAGCGCCCGGATCAGTTCTGCGTCGAAATCCATCGTCGGCTCACATTCCCCAGTTTCCCGCGAACGCGCGGACACGCGACCACAAGTGCAGTCTAGGAGCCGAATCGGCGTGCGAGAAGCCGCAAGGTGTGCACTCCCGCGATCATAACTCCAGTGAATCGCGTATCACGCTGGAGTTATGACCTTGTCGTGACGTCCCCGTGTCCGTAGCATCCTTCGCTATCCGAACATCTTCCGCAAAGGAGCGGGCTCCATGGCCTCCACCCACAGCAAAGCGCGTCGCGCAGGCATCGCCGCCTTCGTCGGCACCACGATCGAGTGGTACGACTTCTACGTCTACGCGACCGCCGCAGCGCTCGTCTTCGGCCCGCTGTTCTTCCCGAGCGGCGACCGCCTCGCCGAGACGGCCGCCGCGTTCGCGACCTTCGCCGTCGCGTTCCTCGTCCGACCGCTCGGCGGCATCGTCTTCGGGCACATCGGCGACAAGCTCGGCCGCCGCGTCTCGCTCGTGATCACACTGCTCCTCATGGGCGTCGCGACCGTGCTGGTCGGCTGCCTCCCGACCTACGAGAACATCGGCATCCTGGCCCCGATCCTCCTGATCCTGCTCCGCGCGATCCAGGGTCTCGCGGTCGGCGGCGAGTGGGGCGGTGCGGTGCTCATGAGCGTCGAGCACGCCCCCGAGAAGTCCAAGACCTTCTATGGCGGCTTCACGCAGCTCGGCAACCCCGCCGGAGCTCTGCTCGCCTCGGGGATCTTCGCGATCATGTCGCGCGGCGGTGACACGTTCATCATCGACGGCGGCTGGCGCATCCCGTTCCTCCTCTCGATCGTGCTGGTGGGCGTCGGACTCTGGGTGCGGTACCGCGTCGAGGAGTCCCCGGTCTTCGAGCAGAAGATCGAGGGCCGCAAGCAGTCCATGCCGCTCGCCTTCGCGCTCCGCGCCAACTGGAAGCCGATCCTCCTCGGCATCGGCATCCTCCCGATCTCGACCGGCGGCTACTACCTCGCGACGACCTTCGCGACCGCGTACGCCACGGGCGAGCCCATCGCGATCAGCGAGCAGGTCATCCTCGACGCCATGACGATCGCCTCGTTCGTCGAGTTCGTCGTGACCCTGCCGGTCGCGTGGCTGGGCGACAAGTGGGGTCGCAAGAACGTCATGTACATCGGCCTCATCACCTCGGTGCTCACGTTCGCGCCGTTCCTGCTGATCATGCCCGGACGCGTCGAGCCGCTGATCTTCCTGCTCGCCTCGCTCGTGCGCATCGCGATGAGCGCGACCTACGCCCCGATCGCCGCGATCCTGGCGCAGATGTTCCGCCCGCAGGCGCGCTACACGTCGATCGCGCTGTCGTACGGCGTGGGAGCCGCCGTGTGGGCCGGGTTCTCGCCGTGGTTCGCGACGCAGCTGATCGCGTGGACGGGCAGCGTGTGGTCTGTCATCGCGATGTTCATCGGCATGGCGATCATCGCCGGCGTCTGCACGCGGCTCGCACCGCAGCATTCCGACGAGGCGCCGGTCACGGCATCCTTCACCGCGCGCACCGACACGACGGCGAACCGGCTCCCCTGACCGCAGCCGCGCCCGCCCTTCCCCGCCCGCCCCGACAGCGAACAGGCCCATGAGAAAGCTCACCCCCTTCGACCGCTCCGCCCAGACGACGCCGCGACTGCTCACGGCTCGCGCGATCCACACCGTGGATGCCGAGGACACGACCGCCACCGCGCTGCTCACCGACCGCGGCCGGATCGCCGCGATCGGCACGCTCGCGGAATGCGAGCGGGAGGCGGAGCGACGGGGACTCGACCCCGAGCGCGTCGACCTGGGCGACGCCGTCGTGGTCCCCGGCTTCGTCGACGCCCATGCGCACCCGCTCATGTTCGGTCAGATGATGACCTGGGTGGACTGCGGGCCCGAGAAGGCCGGCAGCATCCCCGAGATCGTCGCGCTGCTGCGGGCGGCGGCGGCCGAGGCGCCGGAGGGACGGCCGGTGCGCGGCTACGGCTACGAGCAGCGCAACCTCGCCGAGAAGCGGCATCCCACCCGCTTCGAGCTCGACGAGGTGGCGACCGACCGCGACGTGTACCTCATGAACGCCTCGGGGCACGGCGGGGTCGTGAACTCCCGCACGCTCGAGGCGGCCGGGGTCGACCGCGACACCCCCGACCCCGACGGCGGCGAGTTCTTCCGCGATGCCGACGGCGAGCTGACCGGGGAGCTGTCGGATGCCGCGTGCAACATCCTCACGGGAGTGCACGGCGTGAAGATCGCGCACCACGGACCGAACTTCCACCTCGCCGACGAGCCCGAGGAGCACCTGCGACAGCTGGATGCCGCGACGCAGCGCTTCCTCGCCGGCGGTGTCACCTCGATCGGCGACTGCCAGGTCACCCGCCGCGAGTTCGACATGTACCTGCGCCTCGCCGAGGCCGGGCGTCTCGAGCTGCGCGTGTCGATGTACCTGCTGTCCCACCTGCTCGACGAGGCGCTCGAGATGGGCATGGTCGGCCAGTTCGGCAACGCCCACCTGAGCTTCGCCGGCATCAAGTTCTACGCCGACGGGACGCTCGGCGGCTGGACGGCGTACTTCCCCGACGGCTACGTGGGCGACCCCTGCCGCACGGGCCAGCTCTACCACGAGCCCGCCGACTACGCGGCGCTCATCGCGAAGGCGCACGCCGCGGGACTGCAGACGGCGACGCACGCGCAGTCGCCCACCGCGATCGAGATGGTCGTCTCGGCGATCGAGGCGGCGCTCGCCGAGAACCCCGATGCCGACGCGCGCCATCGCATCGAGCACTGCGGCCTGCCGACCCCCGAGCAGATCGCCCGCATGGCGGCGGCCGGCATCCGTCCGGTGAACCAGACGCAGCACTACTTCAACTGGGGCGAGGGCGTCGAGGAGGCGATCGGCACCCCCGGCGAGCGCTTCAACCCGCTCGGCGAGTTCGAGCGGGCGGGGGTGCCCATGACGATCTCCTCGGATGCTCCGGTGGCGGAGCCGATCCCGCTCGAGGCGATCCAGACGGCGGTGACGCGGGTCACACGTCGTGGTCACTCGCTGGGCCCGGCCGACCTGCGCATCAGCGCCGCCGCGGCGCTCCGCGCCCACACCTACGAGGGCGCGGTGTCGATCGGCCGCGAAGACGACCTGGGCTCGCTCGAGGTCGGCAAGTACGCCGACTTCGCCGTGCTCTCCGACGACCCGCTCGCGGTCGCGTCGGAGGACATCTCGGCGATCACGGTGCGCGAGACCTGGGTCGACGGAGAGCGGCGATACCGTGCCTGACGTGACACCCGAACCCGAGACCGCGCCCGACTACTCCGACACGGCCGGTCGCGCCGTGCTCGAGACGATCCGCGCCTATGGGGTCGACGCCGTGTTCGGCATCCCCGGCACCCACAACCTCGAGCTGTACCGTCCGCTCGCCGACCTCGGCATCCGCGCCGTGACGAACCGACATGAGCAGGGGGCGGGCTACGGCGCCGACGGCTGGGCGCAGCAGACCGGTCTGCCCGGCGTGGTCATCACGACCTCGGGGCCGGGGCTGCAGAACGCGATGAGCGCGATCGGCACGGCGTTCTGCGAGTCGCGCCCGCTGATCGTGCTGTCGCCCGGCGTCGCGCTCGGAGCCGAGTTCGCCGATGTGGGCACGCTGCACGAGACCAAGGACGCGACCGCCATGGTCGGCGCGATCGCCGAGTGGTCGCGGCGCGTGACGACGGCGGCCGAGGCGGTGGAGGCCGTGCACGACGCGTTCGCGCTGTTCCGCACCGGCCGTCCGCGTCCCGTGCACATCGAGATCCCGCTCGACGTGCTTGAAGCCCCGGCCGAGGTCCCCGCCGAGGCTCGTCGGCCGCGACCGGTGTCGGCGCGCGTCTCCGGCGACCCGGAGGCGCTCGCCGCGGCGGCCCGACGGCTGTCGGATGCGGAGCGTCCCGTGATCGTCGCGGGCGGCGGATCGACGGATGCCGTGCACGAGCTCACCGCGATCGCGGAGCGCCTCGGCGCGGCCGTGCTGACGACCCTCAACGGCAAGGGCGTGGTCGACGAACAGCATCCGCTCTCACTGGGATCGAACCTGCGCCTCGCGGCGGCCCGCACGGTCGCGGAGGACGCCGACGTGCTGCTCGTCGTCGGCTCGAAGCTCGGCGAGGCCGAGTTGTGGGTCCCACGGCTCGAGGCTCGCGGCGCGGTCGTGCGCGTCGACATCTCGCCGGCCCAGCTCGACAAGAACCTCGCGGCGACCGTCGGGCTCGCGGGCGACGCGGCCGCCGTCACGGGCGCACTGCTCGAGCTCCTCCCGGCCGAGCAGCGCCCGCCCCGTGACCTGACCACCGAGCGTGCCGCCATCGCGCGCGAGATGCACGAGCTGCTGCCCGAGACCGTCGCGCTCGCCGAGATCATCGCCGAGGCCCTGCCCGACGACGCGATCGTCGCCGGTGACTCCTCGCAGATCGTGTACATGGCGCTCGGCAGCGTGCTCGCGTCCGAGCATCCGCACTCGCTGCTCTACACGCCCACCTACGCGACGCTCGGCTACGGCCTGCCCGCGGCCATCGGCGCTCGCGTCGCGCAGACGGAGCGTCCCGTGGTGACGGTGATCGGCGACGGGGCGCTCATGTTCTGCGTGAACGAGATCGTGACCGCGGTCGAGCAGCGCCTCGACGTCACGATCGTGTGCGTCGACAACGGCGGCTACGCCGAGATCCGCCAGAACGAGGTCGACCGCGGAATGGCTCCGATCGGCGTCGACCTCGTGCAGCCGGACTGGGCGGCGCTCGCCACCGCCTTCGGCGCGCACGGACGTCGCGTCGACGCGCGCGCCGACATCATCCCCGCCATTCGCGAGGCGATCGCCGACGGGGGAGTGCAGCTCGTGCACCTCCCGCAGAGCGCGCTCGTCTGATCCCCACACGCTTCCGAGAGAGAACAGGAACGACCGATGACCGAGAACGTGGGCCCCATCGACGCCTCGAAGAACCCCCGCTACTCGGGGATCGCGACCTTCGCACGCCTGCCGCGCATCGAGGACGTCGAACGCGCGGACATCGCCGTGGTCGGCATCCCCTTCGACTCGGGGGTCAGCTACCGCCCGGGCACGCGGTTCGGGCCCTCGCACGTGCGAGAGTCCTCGCGCCTGCTGCGGCCGTACAACCCCGCGCAGGACGTGTCGCCGTTCCAGGTCGCCCAGGTGGTGGATGCCGGTGACATCCCGGTCAACCCCTTCGACCTCACCGAGGCCGTGGCCGAGGTCGAGACCGCGGCCCGTGCGCTCGGCGAGCAGGTGCAGCGCATCGTCACGATCGGCGGCGACCACACGGTCGCGCTGCCGCTGCTGCGAGCGGTCGCCGCGAAGCACGGACCCGTCGCGGTGCTGCACTTCGACGCCCACCTCGACACTTGGGACACGTACTTCGGAGCGCCCATCACGCACGGCACGCCGTTCCGTCGGGCGAGCGAGGAGGGGCTGATCGACCTCACCGCGAGCTGCCACGTCGGCACGCGCGGACCCCTGTACTCGAAGCAGGACCTCGAGGACGACGCCCGCCTCGGCTTCTCGATCGTCTCGAGCGAGTACATCGAGGAGCACGGCGTCGAGGCCGGTATCGAACGCATCCTGCAGCGGATCGGCGACAAGCCGCTGTACGTGTCGATCGACATCGACGTGCTCGACCCCGCGCACGCCCCCGGCACCGGGACGCCCGAGGCGGGCGGCCTCACGAGCCGCGAGCTGCTGCGCATCCTGCGGGCGCTCGGCGATCGCGACATCGTGGGCGCCGACGTGGTCGAGGTCTCGCCCGCGTACGACCACGCCCAGATCACCGGCATCGCCGCGAGCCACGTCGTGTACGAGCTCGTGACGCTGCTCGCTGCGCGCCTCGCCCGGGACTGACCCGTCCCGCAACCGGAGCCGGACCCGGAGCCTGACCGGCAGCCGGTGAGCGGCGCTATCCGAACGACGCCGCGACGAGGTCGGCGAACAGCTCCTCGGCATCGCAGTCGACGCGGCGCCGGGCGAACCAGTCGCACACGTTGACGCAGTCCCGGTGCAGCAGGTCGAGGCCCTGCGGGTTCGCGATCACGTCGACGATCTGCGGCAGGTCGATCACTCTCACGCGGCCGTCGTGCACGAGGAGGTTGTACGCCGAGAGGTCGCCGTGCGCGAATCCCGCGGCGGCAAACACCCGCATGAGGTCGACGACCTGCGCGAAGTGCCCGGCGAGCTCGACGCGGTCGGCCCGGATCTGGGCGAGGCGCGGAGCGGCGGTGCCGTCGGCGTCGCCGAGGAACTCCATCAGCACCTCGGTGCCGCTCACCTGCACCGGGTAGGGCACAGGGGCGCCCAGCTCGTGCATCCGGCTCAGCGCCGTGAACTCGGCGAACGACCACTGCGCGGCGGCGACCTCGCGACCGTGGGCGGACTTCTTCGCCAGAGCGCGGGTGTCACGGGTGTTCCGCGTGGCGCGGCCCTCGGTGTAGACCGCCGAGCGGTGGAAGCCGCTGCGGTCGCTGTCGCGGTACCGCTTCGCGGCGAGCAGCGTGCGCTGCTGAGGATCGCCGGGAACGGCCCGTTCGATCAGGAAGACGTCGGCCTCCTTGCCGGTCTTGAGGATGCCGAGCTCGGTGTCGAGGGCGCCGGCGCTCGTCACGACCCAGTCGGGCCGCGGCTCGGGTCCGCGTTCCGAGGGGGTGACGGACGGCCAGGTCGTCCAGCGCTGGTTCGCGCCGGGTTCGACGTCGGCGAACACGGGTACGGCCTCGAAGGGCGAGGCGTCGAAGAGGGACGATGCTTCGGAAGAAGCGGAGTGATCAGACACGGTGTGGCTCCGGGGAGAAGGAGGCCACGCGCGGGTCAGGAGCGGGTGGCCTCGGGAAGGATGTCGGCGAGGGGCGCGACGAAGACGGCGTTCATGTCATCGGCTCCTCTCGTGCGGCCTTCCGGGCGCTGCCCGGTGCGTGGTCGAGCCTAGGGTGCGGCGAGGGTGCTGTCCAGAGCCGTCGGCCTGCCGTCGCTCGACGGCTATCAGCCAGCATTCCGGAATGCGATTTCTGGATCGGATGCAGAAACCCGACGGCCCTCGCTACCTTTCAGTCACACGAGGAGGGACGCTCACAAGGTGCCCTTCGCAGATGAGAGGAGCACCATGTCCATTCGACGTTCACGAGGCGCGAAGATGCCTCGAGGGGTAGCCGTCTCGGCGGCCCTCGTCACCCTCGGCGGCCTGCTGTTCGCGCCATCGATCGCGAACGCCACCACGAGCCCGGTCGGCACTCCGGCGAGCGCTCCGGCCGTCGTCGGCGCGCAGACCGGCACCGGGGTCGACGGCGAGTACGTCGTCGTGCTGAAGCCAGAAGCTGCGGCCGCCGCCAACGAGGGCGTCGCGGACTCCATCAGCGACGCCGCCGGCGGCGAGGTGACCGAGGTCTTCGACACCGCCATCGACGGCTACTCCGCCACCCTCACCGCCGCGGAGGCGAGCGCCGTGGCCGCGGACCCGCGGGTCCAGTCGGTCGAGCCGGTGCAGACGATGGTGGCCCTCGCCGAGCAGGTCTCTCCGCCGAACTGGGGCGACGACCGCATCGACCAGCGCGCATTCCCGCTCGACGGACGATTCGTCTACCCCGACTCCGCGGGAGCAGGCGTGCACGTGTACGTCATCGACTCCGGCATCCGCGGCACCCACTCCGAGTTCGCGGGGCGCCTCGGCAACGGCTTCGACGCCACCGGCGCGGGCCAGCCCTACCAGGACTGCAACGGCCACGGCACGCACGTCGCGGGCACCGCGGCCGGAACGACCTACGGTGTCGCGAAGAAGGCGACCGTCCACTCGGTGCGCATCCTCGGATGCAACGGGAAGGGCCCGTCCGACGCATCGCTCGCCGCGATCGAGTGGATCATGGAGAACGCGCAGCGACCGGCCGTCGTGAACTACAGCATCGGGTGCCTGACCGCGTGCTCGTATCCCGCGCTCGATGAGGCGGTGAAGAACCTCATCGCCTCGGGCATCTCCTGGGTGCAGGCGGCGGGCAACTCCAACGACAACGCGTGCCTGTACAGCCCGCAGCGCGTCCCCGAGGCCGTCACCGTCGGCAATTCGACCCGGCAGGACGTCAAGAACTCGACCAGCAGCTACGGATCGTGCCTCGACCTCTGGGCCCCGGGCACGGACATCATCTCCTCGTTCCACACGAGCGACACGGCGACGAAGTCCCTGAGCGGTACGTCCATGGCTTCCCCGCACGTCGCTGGATCCGCCGCCCTGATGCTCGGCGAGACGCCGTCCGTGACGCCTGCCCAGATCACGCAGGCGCTCGTCGGCAACGCCACGACCGGGGTCCTCAGCGGCCTCGACGGGGCTTCGCCGAGCCGTCTGCTGTACACCGGGTTCCTGAACCCGACCACGACGACGCCGACCGCTGTCGACCTCGCCGCTATCCCCGACCAGACCTCGACCGTCGGCACGGCGGTCGACCTCGCGGTCACCGCGACCGGAGGCACGGCGCCGTACACGTACTCGGCCTCGGGTCTTCCCGCGGGTCTGTCTATCTCCGCGACGACCGGACGCATCACGGGAACGCCCACGACGGCCGCGACGTCGTCCGTCACGGTCACGGTGCGTGACGCCGCCAGCCCTGCGACGCAGGACTCGGTCACGTTCTCGTGGAAGGTGAACGCCTCGACCACGCCGCCGAGCACCTGCACCGGAACCTCCGTGAGCTCGGGCACGCTCGCGTCCGGCGCACAGGCGATCTCCGCGACGTTCAGCCGCACCGCGGCCGGCACGATCGAGGTCTGCCTCGACGGTCCGACCGGCGCGGACTTCGACGCGTACCTGCAGAAGCGCTCCTCGTCGGGGACGTGGACGACGGTCGCCCGCGGCATCACCACCGCTCCGGACGAGAAGTTCTCGTACAGCGCGACCGCCGGGACGTACCGCGTCGTCGTGGTGTCCGACTCCGGCTCGGGCGCGTACACCGCGACCGTGAAGTAGTCGGCGCGACCGCACCGCAGATCAGGGGCGGATGCCGGGGATCGGTCCCCGGCATCCGCCCTCGGCGTGTCCGGACGATCGGTCGGATGCGGCGGACGGCCCGTCGGGCGTGGGCCGTCGGGTGGTGGAAACCTGTAAGCATGACCACGACCGCCCCCGTTCCCGTGACGACCACGCGCCCCCCGAGCGTCCGCTACGGCGGACTCATCGTGCTGATGCTGATGGGCTTCCTGCTCGTCACGGCCGAGTTCCTCCCCAACGGCGTGCTCACCGAGATGGCCGACGCCCTCGGGGTGACCCCCGGGCAGGCCGGGCAGACGGTCACGGTCACGGCGCTCGTCGGACTCGTCGTCGCCCCCACGGTCGGACTCGTCTTCCCGCGCCTCGACCGACGGTCGCTGCTCGTGTGGATGGCGCTCGCCGCCGCCGCGTCGAACCTCATCGTCGCGATCGCGCCGAACCTGGTGATCGTGCTCCTCGCGCGGTTCCTGCTGGGCGCGGCGATCAGCGCGTTCTGGGCCATGTCCATCACGGTCGCCGTGCGCCTCGCCGGGCCCGAGCACCTGGGCCGCGGGGTCATGTTCACCTCGGCGGGCGTGTCGCTCGCCACCGTCGCCGGAGTCCCGCTCGGCGTGCTGCTGAGCGAGTTCGTGAACTGGCAGGCGGTGTTCGCGATCGCCGGCGTGCTGATGGTGCTGCTGGCCGTCGCGCTGCGTTTCGTGCTGCCTCCGGTGCCGGCTGAGCAGGCGTCCAGCCTCCGCCTCCTGGTCGACACGCTGCGTCGCCCCGGCATAGGACTCGGGATGCTCGGCCACGTGCTCGTGGTGCTCGGGCACTTCCTCGCCTACACGTACGTGCGGCTCGCGCTCGAGAGCATCCCGGGTGTGGATGCGTCGACCATCGTGGTCCTGCTGGCGCTGTTCGGCGTCGGCGGACTTGCGGGCAACCTGTCGATCGGCCTGATCATCGACCGGCGGTTCGCGTTCTTCTCGGTGTTCGCGCCGCTCGTGATCGCGGTGGCGGTGCTGTCGATGATCCTGTTCGCGGGCACGGTGATCGGCGTCGGCGCGATCGTGCTGGTGTGGGGATTCTTCTTCTCGTCGTGGCTGCTCGTCGCCAACACCTGGGTCGGGCACCGGATGCCCGATCGGCTGGAGGCCGGGGGCAGCCTCGTGGTCGTCGGGTTCCAGGGCGCGATCACGCTCGCAGCAGGAGTCGGCGGCCTGCTGGTCGACACGCTGAGCATCCAGCTCGTCTACGTGATCGGCGCGGTCGTGCTGCTGCTCGGCGCCGTGCTCTTCGGGGCCTCGAACCGGGTGAGTTCCCGGGCGCGGGGGTAGAGGTCAGGCCGGGACGATCGCGTGCGACGCGCGCCATGACGACGGGGTCATGCCCGTGCGGCGGCGGAACGCGCGGCTGAAGCCCTCGTCCGAGGAGTAGCCCAGGGTGCGGGAGGTCTCCGAGACGGAACGGCCCGCCTCCAGCATCCGCTTCGCCTCATCGATCCGCACCTCGGTGACGTAGTCGGCGGGGGAGCGGCCGATCGCGATGCGGAACCGCTCCGCGAACACCGACCGCGACATCGCGCCGACGCTCGCGAGGCTCTCGACCGTCCATTCCTCGCCCGGACGCTCGTGGATCGCCTCGACGACGCGATCGAGGAAGGGGTCGGATGCCGCGGGCCAGCCCGCCGGAGCGCATCCGTTCGCCGCCCAGGCGCGGATGACCGACAGCAGCACGGTCTTCGCCATCATGCGGCAGATGAGGGGGTCGCCCTGACGTGCGGGCGAGCCCGGAGGGTCGGTCGGACCCATGCTCGCGGCGAGAGCGGCCGCTGCGGGTTCGAGAGCGTCGAACGAGGTGACGGTCACCGGGTCCGGTAGCGCGCCGGCGAGCAGGCGGGCGCTCTCGGAGAACTCGAGGTCGAACACCACCAGTTCCGCGAGGCCGTGGGCCTCGAGCGCGAAGGAGGTGTTGCCCAGGGTGAGGAAGGCGTCGCCCGCCGACAGAGGCTCGTTGCGCGGATGCTCCTCCACGGCGATCGAGCTCGAGGCCCGGTCGACGTCCAGCCGGCATCCGGCGTTCAGCGGGGGATGGCCGTGCACGGCGCCGGAGGCGACGTACACGAGCGTCGCGCGTCCGGTCGGAAGCGCCAGCAGCCCGCCGGGCGCGAGCGGTGCGCGACGTGCGATGCCGACCGTCAGGTCGACGGAGTCGAGCACGCGTGCGAGCGCGGAGGAGTCGGCGATCACCATGCCTCAGGCAACGCCTGCACCCGCGGCGATATTCCGGCCGGGAGCTCATAGGAACGCCGGTTACGCTGACACGAAACCATCCGAGGAGTCCCGTGTTCCGTGCACCCGGCCGTCTTTTCCGTGTCCTGGCGATCGCGGAGGCGATCACCTGGACGATCCTCATCTCGGCGATTGTCGCGCGCGCCCTCGGTGCGCCGGGCGTCGTCGTGACGATCGGCGGCGGCATCCACGGCTTCGTGTTCCTCGCCTATGCGGCCACGGCTCTGCTCGTCGCCCTCAACCAGCGCTGGCACGTCGGCGTCGCGGTCGTCGCCGTGGCGAGCGCTGTGATCCCGTACGCCACGATCCCGACCGAGATCTGGCTGCAGCGCACCGGACGCCTGACCGGCGACTGGCGGCTTGAGCAGGGAGAGGACCCGCGCGATGCGCGCTGGTACGACCGGCTCATGCGCTGGTTCCTGCGTCGGCCGTGGGTGCTCGCCATCCTGCTGGTGGTCGGCATCGTCGCGCTGTACGTGATCCTGCTGCTCGTGGGCCCTCCTGGCGGCAAGTGACCAGGACGCCGTGCCACGCGCTCAGTGCGCGAAGGCGACGCCCACCGAGTCCCGCACGATGCTCCTGGCGGCCTGGGCTCCTGCTCCGGCTGCCACGATGAGCTGCTGCGGTCCCGGCACCGTCGCGTCGCCGGCGGCGTAGAGCCCTGCGATGTCGGTCCGCCCGCCGTGGTCGACGCGGATGAGCCCGTGGCCGTCGACCGACGGCGCCGTCCCGTGCAGGAACGACAGGTCGCTCGACCACTCCGGCCGCACGAAGCCGCCCTCGATCGAGACGGCCTCCCCGTCGTCGAGCCGCACGGCCTCGATGATCCCTCGGTCTCCGACGAGCTCGGCGATGCGGGCTCGTCGCACCGTCACGCCCGCGGCGGTCAGCTCTGCCTCCTCGGCCGCGGTCACGGCATCCGATCCGTTCGTGAAGACCGTGAGGGCCGCGGTCCAGCGGGCGATCAGACGCGCGCGAGCGGCGAGATCCGACGTCTCGCCGATCAGCGCCAGGCGACGGCCCTGCAGCTCCCACGCGTCGCACGCCGTGCAGCTGAACAGGCTCATGCCGTAGAAGCCGCGGAGGTTGGGCACGTCGGGGAGCGTCTCCCGCAGACCCGTCGCGAGCAGCACGGCGCGGGTCGCGACGGTCTCGTCGGGTGCGCGTCGGCCGATTCCCGCATCGAATCCGGCATCCGACATCCGCAGCGAGTGCACGCGCACGCGGGAGCGCACTTCGACCCCGGGGTAGGCCTCGAGTTCGGCGCGGGCGAGGCGGCGCAGCTCGTGGGGCGGCACGCCGTCACGCGTGAGGAAGCCGTGCGAGTTCAGGGTCGCGGCGTTGCGGGGGCGGTCCGCGTCGACCAGCAGCACGCGCATGAGCGCTCGGCCGAGATTGAGCGCGGCCGAGAGGCCTGCCGGCCCGCCCCCCACGATCAGGGCGTCGTAGGGCGTCGAGTCGTCCACTGTGCACCTCCGCCCTCCATCCTGCCATCGTCTGCTTAGGGTGGCCTTACTCGGCGGCTTCGGATCAAAACTTGAGCGAACTCATATCAAGTTTGTTTGACAGCGTCCGAAGGCCGGAGTACAGTTGAGCCATCGCGACTCAGGTTTCCCTGATCGCCCCGGATTTTCCGACCACATCAACTCACGCGACACAAAGGAGAACAACATGGCACGTGCTGTGGGTATCGACCTCGGAACGACGAACTCCGTCGTCAGCGTCCTCGAGGGCGGCGAGCCGAAGGTCATCGCCAACGCCGAGGGCTTCCGCACCACCCCCTCGGTGGTCGCCTTCACGAAGGACGGCGAGGTGCTCGTCGGCGAGACCGCCAAGCGCCAGGCCGTCACGAACGTCGACCGCACCATCGCCTCCGTCAAGCGCCACGTCGGCACCGACTGGTCCTTCGACGTCGACGGCAAGAAGTGGACGCCGCAGGAGATCTCCGCGCGCATCCTCCAGAAGCTCAAGCGCGACGCCGAGTCGTACCTGGGCGACACGGTGACGGATGCCGTCATCACCGTCCCCGCGTACTTCAACGACGCCGAGCGTCAGGCCACCAAGGAGGCCGGCGAGATCTCGGGCCTCAACGTCCTGCGCATCATCAACGAGCCGACCGCGGCCGCCCTGGCCTACGGCCTCGACAAGGGCAAGGAGGACGAGCTCATCCTCGTCTTCGACCTCGGTGGCGGCACGTTCGATGTCTCCCTGCTCGAGGTGGGCAAGGACGACGACTTCTCGACGATCCAGGTCCGCGCGACCGCGGGTGACAACCGCCTCGGCGGAGACGACTGGGACCAGCGCCTCGTCGACTACCTGATCAAGCAGTTCAAGGAGACCACGGGCGTCGACGTCTCGGGCGACAAGATCGCGCTGCAGCGCCTCAA
This sequence comes from Microbacterium sp. GCS4, assembly GCF_001262495.1. Classification (GTDB taxonomy): domain Bacteria; phylum Actinomycetota; class Actinomycetes; order Actinomycetales; family Microbacteriaceae; genus Microbacterium. Next base: position 3,687 of record NZ_LGYE01000006.1, on the reverse strand, counting down.
GGAGGCCGCGGAGCAGGCGAAGAAGGAGCTCTCCTCCTCGACCTCGACCAGCATCAACCTGCCGTACCTGTCGCTGACGGAGTCCGGCCCGGTGTCGCTGAGCGAGACCATCACGCGTGCGAAGTTCGAGGACCTCACCAAGGACCTCCTCGACCGCACCAAGAAGCCCTTCGAGGACGTCATCCGCGAGGCGAACATCAAGGTCGCCGACATCGACCACATCGTGCTGGTCGGCGGATCGACCCGTATGCCCGCCGTCGCCGAGCTCGTCAAGCGCGAGACCGGCAAGGAGGCCAACAAGGGCGTCAACCCCGACGAGGTCGTGGCCGTGGGCGCAGCCCTGCAGGCCGGTGTCCTCAAGGGCGAGCGCAAGGACGTCCTGCTGATCGACGTCACCCCCCTGAGCCTCGGCATCGAGACCAAGGGCGGCATGATGACCAAGCTCATCGAGCGCAACACGGCCATCCCGACCAAGCGCAGCGAGACCTTCACCACGGCAGACGACAACCAGCCGTCCGTCGCGATCCAGGTGTTCCAGGGCGAGCGCGACTTCACGCGCGACAACAAGCCGCTCGGCACGTTCGAGCTGACCGGCATCGCGCCGGCGCCCCGCGGCATCCCGCAGATCGAGGTCACGTTCGACATCGACGCGAACGGCATCGTGCACGTGTCCGCCAAGGACAAGGGCACCGGTACCGAGAAGTCGATCGTCATCTCCGGCGGCTCGTCGCTGTCGAAGGAGGACATCGAGCGCATGGTGCGCGAGGCTGAGGAGCACGCCGCCGAGGACAAGCAGCGCCGTGAGGCCGCCGAGGTCCGCAACCAGGCCGAGACGCTCGCGTACTCGATCGACAAGCTGCTGACCGAGAACGACGACAAGCTGCCGGAGGATGTGAAGACCGAGGTCAAGGCCGACGTCGACGCCCTCAAGACGGCGCTCGCGGGCGAGGACGAGGACGCGGTCAAGACCGCGTTCGACAAGCTCAACCAGTCGCAGGGCCGGATCGGCGAGGCGCTGTACGCGTCCTCGCAGGCGGATGCCGCTGCCGGTGCCTCGGCCGAGGGCGACGCCCCGGCCGGTGACGACACCTCCTCCGACGAGGACGTCATCGACGCCGAGGTCGTGGACGACGAGGACGAGAAGAAGTAATCATGACGGACAAGAACTTCGACGAGAACCAGAATCCTGAGTCCGCCGGAGGTCGCAGCGAGGGGTCGGATGCTCAGGCATCCGGCCCCGAGCCGCAGAACCAGGACTCCACCGAGGCGATGGCCGCCGAGGGCTCGGACGAGACCCCGGTCGACGGCGCCCCCGACGACCTCACGGTCGACGACATCCTCGGTGCCACGCAGACCGGTGAAGCCGCGGCGGAGGACGCCGTGCTCGCCGACCTGGAGTCGACGCTCCTGAACGACCTCAAGCGCCTGCAGGCCGAGTACGCGAACTACCGCCGCCGCACCGAGGAGCAGCGTCAGGTCGAGATCGAGCGCGCGAAGGGCGAGGCCGCCAAGGGCCTCATCCCGGTGCTCGACGACCTCGCCCGCGCCGCCCAGCACGGCGATCTGGTCGAGGGCACGCCCTTCGCCGTGATCGCCGACAAGGTGCGCACCGTGGTCGACCGTCTCGGCGTCGTCTCGTACGGGGCGGCCGGCGAGGAGTTCGACCCGCAGCGCCACGAGGCGATCTTCCAGCAGCCCACGCCGGGCGCCACCACGACGACGATCCTCGAGGTGGTCGAGGTGGGCTACCGCCTCGGCGACGTCGAGCTGCGACCCGCCAAGGTCGTGGTCGCCGTCCCTGCCGAGTAGGTGATCGATGGCTAGCCAGGACTGGTTCGACAAGGACTTCTACAAGACCCTCGGGGTCTCGAAGGACGTCAGCGACGCCGATCTCAAGAAGACGTACCGCAAGCTCGCCCGGAAGTACCACCCGGACTCCAACCAGGGGGACGAGAAGGCGGAGGCGAAGTTCAAGGAGATCAGCGAGGCCTACTCGGTGCTCTCCGACGCCGAGCAGCGCAAAGAGTACGACGAGATCCGTGCGATGGGCTCGGGCGCGCGCTTCACAGCGGGCGGTCAGGGCGGCGGCGGCTTCGAAGACGTCTTCAGCCGGTTCGGCCAGCAGGGCCGCGGGCAGTCTGCCGACTTCGAGGACATCTTCGCGATGTTCAACCAGGGGCAGGGCGGCGGCTCGTTCGGCTCCGGGCGATTCGGCCAGACGTCCGGCGGATTCCGCGGTTTCGGTGGCCCGCAGCGCGGTGCCGACGTCACAGCTCGCACCACGCTGGACTTCGCGACGGCCGTGCAGGGCGAGACGATCAGCCTGCAGGGCGAGGACGGCAAGCCGTTCAAGGTGAAGATCCCCGCCGGGGTCGCCGACGGGCAGAAGATCCGCCTGCGCGGTCGCGGCCGGCCCTCGCCGGACGGCGGGGAGAGCGGCGACATCGTGGTGCAGATCACGGTGCGACCGCATCCGGTCTTCACGCGCGACGGCCTCAACCTCCGTGTCGTGGTGCCGGTGACCTTCACGGAGGCCGCGCTCGGCGCGACCATCGAGGTTCCCACCCTCGGGGGCGATACGGTCAAGCTCCGCGTCGCACCGGGGACACCGTCGGGGCGGGTGCTCCGCGTCAAGGGACGCGGGGTCACGACCAGCAAGGGCACGGGCGACCTGCTCGCCGAGCTGCAGATCGCGGTGCCCTCGCACCTCGATGAGGCGGCGAAGGAGGCGCTGGAGAAGTTCCAGGCGCTCGAGCCCGCCGAGAACCCGCGCGCCGACCTGATGGCGAAGGCGCGCCGATGACGACAGCGAACGCCGGAAGAGAGGTGCCCCTTCATGGCTGACATGCAGATGGATGCCGACACTCCGGTGTTCGCGATCGCCATGGCGGCCGAGCTCGCGGGCATGCACCCGCAGACGCTGCGACAGTACGACCGGATCGGGCTCGTGGTCCCCGGCCGCACCAGCGGAGGGTCTCGCCGCTATTCGACCCGCAACATCGAGCAGCTCCGCGAGGTCGCGCAGCTCTCCTCGGAAGGAATGAGCCTTCCCGCGATCGCCCGTCTCCTCGACCTCGAGGACGAGAACCGGATGCTGCGCCGACGCGTGGCCGATCTGGATGCCGCGCTCCGTGCCGAGCGCGAGAACCGACCGGGCGTCCGGGTGTTCGCGGCCGGTTCGGCTGGTGTCGTGCCGATGCCGAGCGGGCGCCGACTGCGCCGGTCGACAGAGGTGGTGCTGTGGCACCCGGGGAGCGGCCGCGGGTAAGACGTGTCACCCGGTTCGCGGGCGACACGCCCGGCGGATCGCAGCGATTTGCCCGAGTCCCCGGATCCACGTAAGTTATTACCTGTTCGCCCCACAGGGAAGCGGAGAGGCCGAGAGCCTTACCCCCCTCAAGCGGAGAACCACTCCCTCAGATCAGCTCCTCGGAGCAGATCGCGGACACACTTCTGTCCGACGTGGGAGCTTCCCGAACGGGACGGCGGTCGATTTGACAGCCTGACCGGAACGGATAAGCTAGTGAAGTTGCCTCGGCGCGGTAAGCGCCCGGCCACGGATCTGGGCCTGAACCTCACGGCGTGTCGATTTGACAGCCGGAACGGCGCAGGTAAGATTGAGAAGTTGCCCTTCGGGCCTGACTGTGATGGTTGGGTCGGGGGAGCGTCCGATCCTTGAGAACTCAA
>NZ_LGYE01000005.1 GCF_001262495.1 Microbacterium sp. GCS4 | reverse complement strand
TCGAGGCGCTGAACGGCCTCCAGAAGGGGGAGAAGATGCGGATTCGACATGCCCCCAGTCTAGAACAAATCTTCGAAACTCGAACGGAATGCCAGCACAGAGCAGCGTCCGATATCAGGGCGATGCACGCTCGGTCCAGACCTCCAACTTCCCCTCCCTCTCTCCGACGAGCACCCGACCTTGCTGATCGGTACGCAACGCTGCCGTCCCGGCTGCAGCGAGCATGGCCAGCGCATCCGCCCGAGGGTGTCCGTAGTCGTTGTCCGCGCCGACCCCGATGAGACCCACCGCCGCCGTGATTCGGGCGTACAGCTCCGGATCCTGATCGCCACTGCCGTGATGCGAGACCTTGACGACCGGGTACGCACCATCGACCCGCCCCGACCGCAGCAGCACGGCCTGAGGCTCCGCCGACAGGTCTCCGAGGAACAGCGAGCGGGGAACCCCGCCGCTCTCGAACTCGACGACCACGCTGAGGTCGTTTCCCGGCGCGAAGGCGCGCTCGTCCCGCGCCGGCCACAGCACTCGCCACTCGGCCTCGCCGAGTGTCCCGCGTACGCCCACCGCGCCCTCCTCGATCTTCGCCCCACCGTCCGCCAACCGCGCGAGGATCTCCTGATCGGCCGACTCTCCCGGCGGCCCATGCAGGACGACGTCGACTCGGCCCTGCACCGCGTCGACCCCGCCCACGTGATCGAGGTCGAAATGGGTGAGCACGAGCAGGTCGATACGGTCGACGCCCAAGGCTCTCAGGCACGAGTCGAGCGGCGCGGGGTCCGGTCCGGTGTCGATCAACGCGATGCGCTGTGTCGAGCGCACCACCACGGCATCCCCCTGCCCGATGTCGCACATCGCGATCGCCCATCCGGACGGCGTCGTCATGGTCGACAGCGGCCCCGAGAGCACGAGGTGCGCCGCCCCGAGAGCGAGCGTCACGGACAGCACGGACGCCGCGGCCGCACGGACGATCGGAAACCGCCGCAGGCCCCCGGCGAGGACGACCGCGACCGCCGCGCTCACCACGGCGACGACGGCGGCCGTCAGCAGACCGGGCGGCACGAGCACCTCGGCGAAGGGAAGGCTCGCCGCCACCTCGGCCGTCGTAGCGATCCAGGCCGCGGGGAGCCAGGCGGATGCCGCCAGAAGATCGGCGAGCGGCGGCACGGGTGCGGCGAGACACGCGAGGAGACCGATCACGGTCGCGATCGGGGCGGCAGGCGCCGCGAGCAGGTTGGCGGCCACGCCCACGAGGGACTGCTGCTCGGCGAAGAGAGCGAGGATCGGCCCGCAGGCCGACTGCGCCGCGACCGGCACGGCCAGAGCGAGGGCCAGAGGTTGCGGCATCCATCGAGCCAGTCCTCGTGCGAGCAGCGGCGCGAGGAGGATGAGAGCGCCCGAGGCCACGACCGAGAGGGCGAAGCCCGGTGTCGCGGCCAGCCACGGGTCCGCGATGAGGATGCCGGTCGCGCTGAGCGCGAGCATCCCCGCACCCGCGCTGGGACGGCCGAGAAGGATCGTGAGCATCGCGACCCCTGCCATCACTCCCGCACGGATCACGCTCGGCTCGGGCGTGACGAGTACGACGAAGCCCCCGAGAGCCAGCGCGGCGAGCACGACTCGAATCCATCGGCTCGCCCCTCACAGCGCGGCGAGCCAGAACACGGCGCCGACGACGATCGCGCAGTTCGCCCCGCTCACCGCGGTGAGGTGGCTGAGACCACTGGTGCGCATCGCATCGTTCAGTTCCGTCGGTACGGCGCGGGTGTCGCCCACGGCGAGCCCGGGCAGCAGCGCCGACCCCGGCGAGGGCAGACGGAGCGAACGCTCGACGAACGCGAGGCGCAGGCCCGCCGCGACCGAGAACACCCCGGAGGCGGGACGCTCGACCGAGGCCGCACTCGCGAACACGATCAGCGCCGACCGCTCTCCCGCGTTCGTCGCCTCAGCCTCCCCTGTGACGCGCATCGACGCCCCGAGATCGAACCCCTCTCCGGGCTCGATGCCGATCCGCGCCGGCGCGGACGCCGCACGCACCTCTCCTGGTGGGCCGATCGCCGTCAGGGCCACCTCCACCCAGAGCCGACCGTCCTGACCGATCGATGCCGACGAGGTGATCTCGGCGGTCGCCTCGACGACCCGCCCACTCCAGGACGCGGCGTCCTCGCGTCCCGGACCCGCGAAAGCCGCGCTGACCGACACTGCGGCGCCGGCCGCGCAGAGCACGAGCAGCACGCCCCACACCGCAGCGCTCGAGGGTCGGCGCGTGAGCGCCCATCCGCAGATGCCCGCCCCCACGATCCCCCCGCCGACGCATCCCCACGCCACCCCCGGAGCGAAGACGCAGATCAGCGCGGCCACCCACGCGCCTCCAGCGATCGGCAGCAGCCGCAGGTCCCGCGTCACACGCGGACCCCGTCGCGGATGCCGGCCAGCAGCTTCTCTCCGATCCCCGGCACCCCGAGGAGATCGTCGACGGCGCGGAAGCCACCGTTCTCCTCCCGCCAGTCGAGAATGCGCTGAGCGAGCGCAGGACCGATGCGCGGAAGCGCCTCGAGGGCGGCCTGGTCAGCCGTGTTGAGGTCGACGAGTCCGTCGTCCACCGTCGCCGCACCTTCTGTCGCGGCACCCGCCGCGCCGATCACCGGCACGACCACCTGCTCGCCGTCGGTCAGGACCCGGGCGAGGTTCACGGCCGCGAGATCGGCGTCGTCGCGCGTGCCACCCGCCGCCCCGACGGCGTCCACGAGACGGGCGTCGGGCGTGAGGACGTACAGCCCGGGACTCTCGACCGCCCCGAGGACGTGCACGTAGAGCTGCCCGGAGCCCTCGACCGTTGCCCCTTGGGTCGACAGCGGGATCGACTCGACCGGTGCCGCCTGCCCGCGCAGAAGACCGAGGCCGACCGCACAGGACAGCACGATCAGCGCCACCACGACGGCGGCGCCGATGCTCAGCCGCAGGCGGCGCGGTGCGTGGGCGGGTGCGTGCGCGGGTACGGGTGGAGAGGCGTCGTCATCCGGCATCCCGCCACGTTAGGAGGGTCTCCGGACGACACCCGCGCCGCGCTCCCCCAGCCGCCATGAGCGGTGCAGAACCCGCGACTCCGGGGCGACTGTGCAGGGGCAGTCGCGCGACCGCCCCTGCACGTCTCGACTACTTGACGACGATGCTGACGATCTTCGGCGCGCGCACGACGACCTTGACGATCTCGCGGTCGCCGATCGATCGGATGACGCGCTCATCGGCGCGGGCCAGGGCCTCGAGCTCCGCTTCGCCGATGCGCGCCGGCACCTCGAGCTGCGCCCGCACCTTGCCGCCCACCTGCACGACCGCGGTGACGGAGTCCTCGACGAGCAGCACCGGGTCGGCCGAACGCCAGGTCACGAGTCCGACCGAGGGCTCGTGACCGAGCACCTCCCACATCTCCTCCGCGGTGTGCGGAGCGATCAGGTCGAGCATGACGGCGACCGTCTCGATGGCCTCACGAACCGCGGGGTCGCCCGTCCCGCCGGCTCCGTCGATCGTCTTGCGGGTCACGTTGACGAGCTCCATCAGGCGCGCGACCAGCACGTTGAACTTCGTCTGCTCGACCAGCCCGGGCGCCTCCGCCAGCAGCTTGTGCGTGGCGCGGCGCAGTGCCGCGTCTCCTCCGTCGAACACCACGTCGACATCGCTCGTGACCTCGTGCGCGATGCGCAGAGCACGCGACAGGAACTTCTGGGCACCGGTGGTCGACACGTCCGCCCAGTCCTTGTCGTCCTCGACCGGACCGGCGAACGCCAGCCCCACGCGCAGCGCGTCGGCGCCGTGCGCGTCGAGCTCCTCCTGGAACAGCACCAGATTGCCCTTGCTCTTCGACATCTTCTGTCCGTCGAGCAGGACCATGCCCTGGTTGATGAGGTTCGAGAACGGCTCGGTGAAGTCGATCAGCCCCATGTCGAACAGGACTTTGGTGATGAACCGCGCGTACAGCAGGTGCAGGATCGCATGCTCGACGCCGCCGATGTACGAGTCCACCGGCGCCCAGCGAGCGGCCTCGGCCGGATCGAACGCCATGGTGTCGCTGTTCGGCGTCAGGAAGCGCAGGAAGTACCACGAGCTGTCGACGAAGGTGTCCATCGTGTCGGGATCGCGCAGCACGGGCTCTCCGGAGCCGGGGTCGACGGTGCGCACCCAGCTCTCGGCACCGCCCAGCGGCGACGTGCCCTTGGGCTTGAGGTCGAGGCCTTCGACGCTCGGCAGCCTCACCGGCAGCTTGTCCTCGGTGACGGGAATGATCGATCCGTCCTCGGCGTGCAGCATCGGGATCGGCGTGCCCCAGAACCGCTGGCGGGAGATCAGCCAGTCGCGCAGGCGGTAGTTCTTCGCGGCGCGACCCGTGCCGGACGCCTGCAGCTGCTCGATCGCACGGGCGATCGCGTTGCGCTTGGACAGTCCGTTCAGCGGACCCGAGTTGATCATGCGCCCGTCTCCCGTGAGGGCGATGCCGGTGGATGCCGGGTTCTGCTCGTCGAGCGCGGCCTCGATGTCGATCGGCACGCCGTCCTCATCGACCTCGATCACGGGCATCGCGCCGGTGATCGGCGCGGTCGTGTCCACGACGACCTTGACCGGCAGGTCAAAGGCCCGGGCGAAGTCGAGGTCGCGCTGGTCATGCGCGGGCACGGCCATGACCGCGCCGTGACCGTAGTCGGCGAGCACGTAGTCGGCGGCCCAGATCGGCAGCTTCTCGCCGTTGACCGGGTTGATCGCGTAGCGCTCCAGGAACACGCCCGTCTTCGGACGGTCGGTCGACTGGCGATCGATGTCGGTGGTCTTCTGCACATCGGCCAGATACGCGGCGAAGCGCTCGCGCACGGCATCCGGAGCGTCGGCGGCGATCTCGGCGGCGAGGTCGCCGTCCGGCGCGACGACGAAGAACGTGGCTCCGTGCAAAGTGTCAGGACGCGTGGAGAACACGGTCACGGGCTCGTCCCGGCCCTCGATGCGGAAGTCCACGTCGGCGCCGACCGAGCGGCCGATCCAGTTGCGCTGCATCTGCAGCACCTTGTGCGGCCAGCGGCCCTCGAGCTGGTTCAGGTCGTCGAGCAGGCGGTCTGCGTAGTCCGTGATGCGGAAGTACCACTGAGTCAGCTTCTTCTTCACGACCTCGGCGCCGCAGCGGTCGCAGCGCCCGTCGACGACCTGCTCGTTCGCGAGCACGGTCTGGTCGTTGGGGCACCAGTTGACCGGGCTCTTCTTGCGGTAGGCCAGGCCGCGCTCGTACAGCTTGAGGAACAGCCACTGGTTCCAGTGGTAGTACTCGGGGTCGGACGTGTGCAACACGCGGCTCCAGTCGAAGGAGACGCCGTACTGCTCGAAGCCGACCTTCTGCTGCGCGATGTTCTGATAGGTCCACTCGCGCGGGTCGGCACCCTGGCGGATCGCCGCGTTCTCGGCGGGCAGTCCGAACGAGTCCCACCCGATGGGGTTGAGGACGTTGTGACCGCGGTGCCGCCAGAAGCGCGCCACGATGTCGGAGTACAGGTAGTTCTCCGCGTGCCCCATGTGCAGATCGCCGGAGGGATACGGGAACATCGCGAGCACGTAGCGCCGCGGCCGCTTGTCCTCGTCGCCGCCCGTGAGGAACGTGCCGTTCTCCGCCCAGTACTTCTGCCACTTGGCCTGGATGGCGTGCGTCGAGGAGGTCTCCTCGTCGACGGGAGAGGTGGACAGGTTCTCAGACAACGAACGCACGACCAATCTGGAGGGAAAAGGGGATCAGTTCAGGATATCGGAAGCCCAGGCCACAGGCGTGTCCGCGCCCAGGGCGGCGAGGGGTGCACGGGCCTTGGTGGCGACTTCCGCGACCTCGGATGCCGCGACCGAGCGCCAGGTGATCCCGCCCCCGGCACCGACCACGGCCCGTGCGTCGTCGACGAGGATGCTGCGGATGACCATCGCGAGGTCGAGTTGGCCCTGGTCGCCGATGAACCCGAAGCATCCCGCGTAGACACCTCGAGGACCGCCTTCGAGCTCGTGCAGACGGGTCATGGCCGAGAGCTTGGGAGCGCCGGTCATGCTGCCGGCGGGGAATGTCGCCGCGAACACCGCTCCGACGTCCGCCCCCGCCGACAGTTCGCCGCTGACCGTGCTGACCAGCTGGTGCACAGCGGGGTACGTCTCGACCGCCCAGAGCGCCTCGACGCGGATCGACCCGGGTTCGCACACGCGGGAGAGGTCGTTGCGCATCAGATCGACGATCATGACGTTCTCGGCGCGCTCCTTCTCGTCGCTCGCCAGCTCGGACGCGAGCGCGGCATCCTGAGCGGGGTCTCCGCCGCGCGGGCGTGTGCCCTTGATGGGGCGCGTGCGGATGATCCCGCCCTCGGCGTGCAGGAACTGCTCGGGGCTGGCGCTGAGCAGCGAGCGGCCGCCGATGCGCACGAAGCCGCCGTGATGAGCGGGCGTGGCAGTGCGGAGTCGCCGGTAGACCGTGACCGCGTCGTGCTCGCCCGGAACCGTGAAGCGCGTCGTGAGGCAGAGCTGGTACGCGATGCCCGCGCGGATCAGCTCGCGACAGCGCTCGATGAGGTCCCGGTACTCCGACGGCGTGTGCCGGGCCTCCGCGACCACCGCCTCGGGAACGCGTGGCGGTGTCCCCGGCGTCCGCGCGTCGACCACGATAGCTCCCCAGGCGGCGAGGTCGTCCGCGGACGCGAGCACCCACGCTGCTCCAGTCGCATGCTCCACCGCGAGCAGACGCGTGACCCGCAGCCACGCTCCGCCGGGCGAGTCCGGCGGTTCATGAGTCGTCGACACGGGAGCGCCTGCCGCACGCGCCCCGCTCTCGTAGTCCTGCCACCCGACCCATCCCCCGCGGAACGGCGGGGTCGTTTCCACGGGCGCATCCGTGCCCGCCGAGTCCAGCCGGGTATCTGCGGGGAACGCCGCGCGCTCCCCCGTGCCCACGTAGCTCCATCCGTCGACGGGCCGTGCTCCGGCATCCAGCCAGAAGACGTCCGGCGCGACCCGTTCGAGGGCGAGGAACACCGCTTCGGGATCGACACCGACCGGGAGGCGGCGGCTGCGGAGACGCTCTGGCACGTTCTCAGCCTAGGCGGCGGGCACTCCCGTAGTCTCGGAGAGTGGACGACCTCCTGCTGTGGCTGTTCGACGTGATCCAGTCGATCGACCCGGTCACGCGCACGCTCATCGCGGGCGTCGCGGTCATGCTCGAGACCAGCGTCCTGATCGGTCTGATCGTCCCCGGGGACACCGTCGTGATCATCGCGTCCATGGGGGTCGCGAATCCGATCGAGGGCATCGCGATGGTGGTCGCCGTCGTGGTGGGTGCCCTGATCGGCGAGAGCATCGGTTTCTGGCTCGGTCGATGGCTCGGCCCGCGCATCCGCCGCTCCTGGGTGGGTCGCCGCGTCGGCGAGACCAACTGGGTGCGCGCGGAGAACTACCTCGCCAGGCGCGGCGGCATCGCTATCTTCCTGTCGCGCTTCCTTCCGGTGCTCCACTCGCTCGTGCCGCTCACGGTCGGAATGAGCCACTACTCGTATCGCCGCTTCCTCGCCTGGACAGCCCCGGCCTGCCTGCTCTGGGCGACCGCGTACGTGAGCATCACCTCGCTCGCAGCCGGGAGCTTCCGCGAACTCGTCGACCGCGTGCACTACGCGGGGTACATCTTCGTCGGCGTGATCGCGCTCTTCCTGCTGCTCGTCTTCCTCGGCAAGAAACTCCTCACGCGACTGGAGTCCCGGCATATCGATGCCCCCGAGGCCGACGCGCAGAGCGGTGCGGACGTGAAAGACTGAAGCAATGGCTTCTGCACCCCTGGCGCCCCGGATCCACTGGTTCGCGCGCCTCGAGCACCGCTTCCACGTGTGGCGGGAGGGCCGCGCGCGCCGTCGCGGACGCGTCGCCACGATCCTGCCCTTCCCCGGATACGGCGGGCCCGGCTGGGTGCGGGTCCTCGGACGCGTCCTGATCGTCCCTCCGCAGCGGAGTACGAAGGACGGCGAGCCCGCGAGCGTGCGCGGCTGGCGGAGCTTCGTCGGCATCCCCGTCAGCTTCGCGAAGGTCACGGTGCAGATCGGGGACTCGGTGCATCACGTGGTCGCCGATCGCGGCGGCGTCGTGGATGCCGTGATCCACACCGACCTCGAATCCGGCTGGCAGACCTTCAGGTTCTCCGTCGAAGGACAGGAGCCGGTCGAGGCGACCGCGTTCGTCGTCTCCGAGTCCACGCGCTTCGGCGTGCTGTCCGACGTGGACGACACCGTCATGGTCACGGCGCTCCCCCGCCCGTTCATCGCGGCCTGGAACTCGTTCGTGGTCGACGAGCACGCTCGCCTGCCCGTACCCGGCATGGCGGTCCTGCTCGATCAGCTCCTGCGCCAGCACCCCGGCGCGCCGATGATCTATCTCTCCACCGGCGCGTGGAACGTGGCCCCCACTCTGCGACGCTTCCTCGGTCGGCACCTGTTCCCCGCCGGATCCATGCTGCTCACCGACTGGGGTCCCACGCACGACCGCTGGTTCCGCAGCGGTCGTGAGCACAAGCTCACCAATCTGCGCCGACTGGCCACCGAGTTCCCGCACGTCAAGTGGCTGCTGATCGGTGACGACGGCCAGCACGACGAGGCGATCTACTCGGAGTTCATGGAGGAGCATCCGGATTCGGTCGCCGGGGTCGCGATCCGCCGACTGCTCCCCGCCGAAGCCGTGCTCGCCGGCGGCCGCGCCGGACGCGAGCCGCACTCCGTCGACGTCGCCCCCTGGGTGAGCGCCGAGGACGGGGCGGGCCTCCGCGATCTGCTCGGCGAAGCCGGCATCCTCGACTGACATGTCCCTCACGCGGTCCGAGTGGCGGGAGCGAGAGCAGGCGCATCAGGAGCGCGCTGACTCCCTCACCGCTGCGCACCGCGACCGCGCGCGCCGCGGCGAGAAGCACCCCGTGTGGGACTTCCTCTTCACCTACTACTCCTACAAGCCGTCCCGGTTGCGGCGGTGGCACCCCGGTGCCGGCATCGAGCTGGAGGATGCGGTCGAGCGGCGCGCCTGGCGCTGGTACTCCCCCGGAACGACCGACGGCGGCGCGGTCCCCGACGCCCAGGTGTTCGCCGATGAGAAGCCCGAGCTCGCGGCCCTCGTCGAGCGGATGCTGCGACGCACCGCCTCCCGCCCCGGACAGTTCGGCTGCTTCGGCCTGCACGAGTGGGCCATGGTGTACCGAGCCGACGAGCTCCGGCATCCCGTCCCCCTGCGTCTCGGGCAGGACGGCACGGATCGCGTGGTGGAGAGTCACGAGCTCCGGTGCACGCATTTCGACGCGTTCCGTTTCTTCACACCCGAGGCGGTGCCCCGCAATCGCAGGGCGCTGAGCCGCGACGACCAGCCGCTCCTCGAGCAGCCCGGGTGTCTGCACGCCGGCATGGACCTGTACAAGTGGGCGCTCAAACTCGGTCCGCTCGTGCCCGGGGAACTCCTGCTCGATGCTTTCGAGTTCGCGCGCGACATCCGCCTGCTCGACATGCAGGCCGCGCCCTACGATCTCGCTGCCTGGGGCGTCGAGCCCGTCGCGATCGAGTCGGTCGAGGGCAAAGCCGAGTACGTGCGGCGTCAGCGCGCTTTCGCCGATCGAGGTGCGGCACTGCGGTGGCGTCTGCTCGACTCCTGGCTCGGGGCCACGGCACCCGTGAGCTGACCCGGAGTCAGGTCGCGGGTTCGCACTCCGCGCACAGCGTCCACTGCGCGGGGGCCGCGGCCTGCTGCAGCCGCAGGGCCAGGACACGGGTCGCGGCATCGGCGAGCCGGTCGGCGGGAATCGTGCCCGCGTCGACCGCTGCGGTGATCCCGTCGACCATGTCGCCCGCGGTGTCGGCGGTCGAGCCGGCGACCATCAGCAGCAGGTCGCTGCCGGCCGCCAGTGCACTCACGGCGTTCGCCACGGGATCGGCGTACTCCGGGATGCCGGAGGACTGGAGCATCCCGAGATCGTCGGTCACGATCACGCCGTCGAAACCGAGCTCATCGCGCGCGATCGCGTGCCACGCCGGCGAGATCGAGGCGGGCGCGGCGTCGACCGCGGTGTAGGCGAGGTGCCCGAACATGAGCAGTGAGGCCCCGGCGTCGATACCGGCGGCGAACGGCACCGCATCGCTCACGCGCCACTGGTCGAGCGTCTCGGCGGTCGTGGGGATCGCGTGGTGTGAGTCGCCCGGCGCCGCACCGTGCCCCGGGAAGTGCTTCAGAGTGGACGCGAGGACCGGCTCCTGCGCCGTCGTCGCCGCGGCGACCCTCTCAGCCGCAGCGGAGGGATCGGTGCCGAGCGCTCGGCCGTAGATGAACGACGACGCGTCGGCGGTCATGTCGGCCACCGTGCCGAAGTTCACGTCGATCCCGGAGCGCACGACGAGCGCTGCCCGCGCCGAGAACGCTGCGGAGGTCGCCTCGACCGGCAGGGACTTCAGAGTGGTGGATGCCGGATACCCGTCGCTCGGGAGACGCGACACGATCCCACCTTCCTGGTCTATCGCGATGAGGGGCGGCAGCGCGGAGTCGACCGTCAGCGCGGTCGTGAGCGCCGTGAGGCCGGACTCGTCGTCGGGGATGTTGGCCCCCATGAGCAGGAAGCCCCCGAGACCCTGCTGCATGTAGGCACTGAGAGCCGCGGCGTCCGTCGTCGGGATGTGTCCCATGACCACGGAGGCGGCCTGCTCCTGCGTCGTCATATCGGCGACGAGATCCGCGGCGTGGGCGCGCAGGGCATCGTGCGCAGGAGCGGCCTCCGCACTGAGCGCGTTCTCCGCGGCGGCTCCGGAGTCGGCGGTCGCCGACCCGGATGCCAGCATGCACACACCGAGCACAGCCGCGGCGAGGAGCGCGCCGACCCGATGTCCGCGCATGGCCTCAGGCGTCGAGTGCGTCCGCGATCGGCGTGGACGTCTCGACAGTGCCGTTCCCGAAGCGGATGGTGCGCCCGAACGTCGACGGGTTGCCGACGGTCTCGGCGATCACCGTTGCGACATCCGCCCGCGCCACCTCGCCGCGACCCTCGGGGTCGATGAGGATGCGTCCGGTGGGGTCGTCGAAAGTGAGAGTGCCCGGGCCGAGGATCGTGCCGTCGAGGTCGACCCCGCGCAGATGCTCGTCGGCAGCCCACTTCGCGTCGGCGTAAGGGAAGAACGAGTCGCCCTCGGGGACTCCGTGGTCGGCGGTCGACCCGATCCACGACACCATGACGTAGCGGCGCACCCCGGCATCCACAGCGGCATCCATGCTGCGGATCGCCGCATCGCGATCGACCGCGTACGTCCGTTCGGGCGAGCCCCCGCCGGCACCGGCGGTCCACACGACCGCGTCGTGACCGGAGATGATCTCCGCCAGGCCCGCGGTGTCGAGCTGCTCGATGTCGGCGACCAGCGCGCGGGCGCCGGTCTGCTCGACGTCGGTGACGTGATCGGGATTGCGGATGACCGCCGTGACCTCGTCGCCGCGGGCGACGAGCAGCGGGGCGAGCAGCAGGGCGATGCGGCCGTGGCCGCCGAAGACGATGATGCGCGACATATCCTTCACCCTACGCGCGTCCACCGACAGGCGCCCCGGGGTGGTCAGCGCGGCCCCTGCGTGCTATCGATCACGAACGCCTGCGGGTGTCCGGGCAGGTAGCGCACGACGACCTGCTCCCCCGAGAGGTACGCGTCGCGGTCGGGGTAGACCGCCGGAGTGAAGAAGTTGCTCTCGATCGTGTACTCCACGCCGCTCGAGGTCGTGAACGTGACCCAGTCCCCGTCCTTCGTGCCCGTCGTCGGCACGCCGTTCTCGTAGATGTACGCGCGGGTGAGCGGCACGCCGGTCAGGCTGAGGATGCCGATCACGAGGTTCGCGAGCATGAGGAACGCCAGCACCCGGAACACGATGCGGAGGATGCGCCCTCCGACCTCCCCGCGCGGCCGTGCCTCCGCGACGGCGAGGCCCTCGCGTTCACGGACGCTCCGCAGCGACGCCGTCCTGCGCACCACGCCCCCGGCCGTCGACATCGCGAAGAGGCCGAGGATCGAGAAGCCCGCGATGAACACCATCGCGTAGCCGTGCGCCGCCGGGAAGTTGAGCAGCCAGAAGACCGTGTCGAGGGGGTTCATCGGCCCGGCTCCTTCTCGATCGTCACGGCCACGGTCTGCGGATCCTCCCGCCGGTAGAACGCCCAGATCGGCGATCCGACCTGGAAGCGCGAGATCGCATCGGGATACGCGAACACCGTGGTATCGGCCTCCCAGGTCGCCTCGCCCTCCGGCGCCATGAGCACCTTGAGCGTCAGCTCGCTCTGCCCCTCCCGTCGGCGGCCCGTCGGCCGGACCTCGAGCACCGATGCCGGGACCTGGATGCCGGTCGTGCGTGCGCGCACGAGTCGAGGATCGATCAGTCCTTTCTCGATGCGCCACTGCAGCATGGCCTCGCGCACCTCGGGCTGTGCGATGTCGGCGAGTTCGACCGTGTCCGGGTCGGCGGGACTGTAACGCACGGGGACCGGACTGCCGACCTGCACCATCGCGAGATCGGTCGGCGGGATGAGTCTGCGCAGCTGTCCGACGAAGTCGCCGCCGGCGCGGGGGGTCACACGGATGAACAGGTCGTACTGCGGGACGTCGTTGACGGACAAGCCGGTGGGCGCGAGCTCGACAATCCGCCCCACGCCGATCTGCGTCTCACCCCGCAGCTTCCTCCCGCGCACGCCGAGTCCGGTGAACGTCATGCCGAACGTGAGGATCACGCCCCAGGCGACGCCGATGAGGATCGGGGCGAGGAGGGTGTCCTCTCCCGAGAACGGGAGGATCGACGTGCGCTGGTCGACTCCGAAGAGCCCTTCCCCCGTCCAGATCACGAGCCAGGCCGAGAGAAGCAGCCAGATCACCCAGAGCACGATACGGACCATGCGCTCAGCGTAGCGAGATCGAACAGCCCGGGAGGAGGACGAGCCCGAGAGAAGGCTCAGGCGCCGGGGACGTTCGCCGTTGAGAGCGCGCGTCGCACCCCGGTCGCGGCGGAGCGGCCGGCCCGATTCGCGCCGATCGTGCTGGCCGAGGGACCGTAGCCGACGAGCTGGATGCGGGGATCGGCCACGGCCGTCGTGCCGCGTCCGTTCCGGTCCAGCTGGATGCCACCCGCGGCGCTGCGCAGGTGCAGCGGGGCCAGGTGGCTGATCGCCGGGCGGAAGCCCGTGGCCCAGAGGATCGCGTCGACGCGTTCGAAAGAGCCGTCGGCCCAGCGCACGCCGTCGGGTTCGATGCGCGCGAACATCGGGCGCCGATCGGCGTAGGCGCCGATGCGTTCGGCCTCCCGCTCCTGCTCGCGCAGCATGAGTCCCGTCACGCTCACGACGCTCTGTGGAGGCAGCCCGCGGGCGACCCGCTGCTCGACGAGCGCGACCGCCGCGGCCCCGGCCTCCGGCGTGAAGTCGTCGGTGCGCCACACGGGTTCAGCGCGCGTGACCCACAGCGTGTCGGTGATCGGGGCGAGAGCACCGAGGAACTGCACCGCAGACGCCCCGCCACCCACCACGAGCACGCGCATGCCACGGAAGTGTTCCGGCCCGGGGTACTCGACCGTGTGGAACTGCTCGCCGAGGAAGGTCTCCATGCCCGGATAGTGCGGCAGGAAGGGATGCGTCCAGGTGCCCGTCGCGTTGACGAGAGTGCGCGTGCGCCACTCCCGGTCACCGGCGCGGACCACGAGGATGCCGTCCTCGTCGTCGACGCGGTCGACGTGCACCGGCCGGATCACCGGGAGGCCGTGCGCGGCCTCGTAGGCGGCGAAGGTGCGCGGCACCGCGATGTTCGCCCGCTCGTCATCGCGCGGTGGTGGGGCGTCGTCGGGCAGCTCGGCCACGCCGTGCACGTCGCGCATCGTCAGCGCATCCCAGCGATGCTGCCACGCGCCGCCCGGTGCCGCATCGGCATCGAGCACGACGTGTCGGATGCCGAGACGACTCAGATGGTACGAGGCCGACAGACCGGCCTGCCCCGCGCCGATCACGACGCTGTCGAGGATGCTCACGCTGTTCTCAACGTCGCTCGTGTGCGCGTTGTTCCGGCGCGCACGACGCGCCCGGCGGGCAGGCCCGGATTGGTGCTGCGCGCGATCCGTGTAGTACGCTGTTCGAGTTGCTCCGAGCGATCGGAAGCAATTCTGGGCCTGTGGCGCAGCTGGTAGCGCACCTGCATGGCATGCAGGGGGTCAGGGGTTCGAGTCCCCTCAGGTCCACCGATGAAATCCCGCGAGAGATCGCGGGATTTCTTGTTTCTCGGCATCCCCTCTCCCCACCGCTGGACCTCAGTGCACCGCGCTCTCCCACGACGGGAACGGATCCGCGTACGTCAGCCACGCCGCGGGGCCCGCGAGCAGCTCCTCGTCGGTGAGCGCCGCGGCGTCCAGCGCGCGACTCAGCGCCACGGCATCCATGTCGATGCCCGTGAACGCGATGTCCTGCCCGAGCGCGAGGGGCTCCTCGTCGTGTCCGTCGAGGGCGAGCGGGTCGAGCGGGTCGAGCGAGATCATCTGCCCCACGTGCTCCCAGGAGCCGGAGAGCCCTGGTCGGGTGGCGATACGGCACATCCCCGCCGAGCGCAGCACCGCGCCGAACGCTCCAGAGCCGATCTGCTCGTCGAGCACGCGGTGGAGGCGGTCAGGGTGGAAGGGGCGCAGCTGCTGGTAGCGGAAGGTCTGCACACGGAGGTCGCGCATGAACGGGTCGTGCTCGTCGTTGAGCACGTGCACCCACCCGGGCTGGTGCACGTGATCGTCGAACCGGGACTGCGGCCCGACCCGCTCCGCGCGCGTGAGACCGATCTGCGCGGCGGGCGCGAGGTGACTGAGGAGCGCGAGCAGCACGGCGAGGTCTCGCGTGGGCACGTCCTCCCACCCCGTCACGATCAGCGCGCTCGCGAGCTCGATCTGCTGCACCATGCGCAAGGCCCGCGCGACGTAGCGGCGCGGTCGGGTACCGGGCACGGTGTAGTACTCGTCGTCGAGGAGGTCGTCGAAGAATCGCGCGGCGTCGACCACGCAGACGACCTCGCGCACCGTGGTGTCGTCGTCGTCGAGGAACGAGCCCAGGGTCTCAAGGAGCGACGCCTCGGCCGGGATCTCCGCGACGAGGCGCTCGGGCCTTCCGTGACGCACGACGTGCAGCGCGTCGGACGAGAAGTCGTGCGCGGCGTCCGTCCGGAGCGCGTGCGAGACGACGCAGCCGCGTTCGACGGCCAGCCGTCGTGCAATATGCGCTCGGGGTCCTGGGCGGTGTCCGCAGACGATGACGGCCTCTGTGTTCACGGTGTTCCGTTTCGATCATGGTGATGCTCTACTCTGTAGATGATAACCATTCTCATTAAAGTGTCACGCATGAAGGTCCGCGCTTCGCTCAAGTCGCTCAAGAACCAGCCCGGTGCGCAGGTCGTGCGCCGTCGTGGCCGCGTCTTCGTCATCAACAAGCTCAACCTGCGCTTCAAGGGCCGCCAGGGCTGAAACGCGAGTCGCCGATAGATGGAAATCGCCGCTTACGGATGCTCTCCGGCGGCGTTTTCCGTCTATCGAGTCGCGCGCCTGACGCGCGAGGAGAGGCTCAGGCGTCCACGATGCGGAACGCGACACCCGCGCGTGCGAACGCACGCAGCGTGCGGGGCGACGGGTGCACCAGCACTGTCTCCGCACTCGTCCGCGCGAGTGGCAGATCGCTCGCGGAATCGGTGTGCAGCACGGCGATCTCCTCGCCGGGGAACGCCGCCCGAAACGCGGCGGCCTTGTTCTCGCCGACGTTGTGAGCCGCGAACCGTGCGCCGTCCGCGAGGAACCGGAGCTGCGAGGCATGGACCTGAACTCCCGTGACGCCGATCTCGGCGAGATAGCGCTGCGCGAGCCAGCGCTCGGTCGCGGTGCTCACCACGACGACGCCCTCGCTCGCCGACCGCCTCAGCGCCGCGAGAACCCCCTCGGGCGCGTTGTCGTCGCGTGCGGCGAGACGCCGGGCGACAGCATCCGCGAGCTGCAGGTACTCCTCCTCCGTCACCCCGGCGAGCGCGAGGTGCACGATGGCACGGTTGCACCGCGGGCGCAGCCGCCCGTTCGGGCCGGCAAGGGCTGCGGCGAGCGCGAGGAGAGCCACGGATCCCGCGAGCCAGGGTCGGCGCCGCAGACGCGCGAAGACGAGGGCGGCCATGGTGTCCGAGCGGCTGAGAACGCCGTCGAGGTCGTAGACGGAGATCACTCGTCGTCGACCGCTCGCTCGATGATCAGCGACACCCGATCCGCGCGGTACACGTCGACCGCGAACTCGAGGCACTCCCCCGTCGCGAGGTAGGTCCTCCGAGTGAGCTGCAGACCTCCCGACTCCGGGCGTCCCCCGAGGTGGGTGCCGGCCTCCCCGTCGAGGACCACGACCTCCAGGGCCGCGGTCGTGCGCGCCAGCGTCAGACCGAAGCGTCGCCGCACCTCCTCCCACAGCGATCCCGAGAGATCGCCGTCGAGGAGACCCGGAACCAGGTCGGCGCGGTAGTAGGTGGTCTCGAGAGCGAGCGGCTCCTCGTCGGAGCGGCGAAGGCGCTGGAGGGCGTAGACGAGCGTCCCGACCGGTACACCGAGCCCGTCGGCGACCGGGTCGTCCGCAGCGCGCTCCTCGGCCCAGAACAGCTCCGCACCGGGATGCCGGCCGGCCCGCGAGACCTCCTGCGAGAACGACCCCAGACGGAGTTCCACACGAGGTTCGGAGACGAAGGTCCCACGGGTCGCCTCGCGGTGGACCCTCCCCTCGCGTTCGAGCACCCCGAGAGCGCGGCGCACGGTCATCCGGCTCACGCCGAACTCCACGCACAGCTCACGCTCGGGTGGGAGCGGGTCTCCGGCGCCGAGCGCGCCATCTCGGATGCGGGTGCGCAGCGCCCCGGCGATGCGGAGGTAGGCAGGTTCCCCCTCAGTGACTGAGGGGTTCTCCTCGGGCGCTTCGATGCTCACCCTTGACACGCTACCGGTCACGTCCCTATCGTACATTGGTATAGACCAAGGCTGGTCTATACCAACACCCGACGATGGAAGTCGAGCCATGGACATCACACCCGCCTCCCCGGCATCCTCCGCCCTCGCCGGCGTGCGCATGAAGCGCGAGCTCGGCCTGTACGCCTCCTTCGCGGTCGCCTTCGGCTTCGTGTCGATCGCCACCGGGATCTTCACGACCTACGGGGCCGTGTTGAACAGCAGCGGTCCCCGCGGCATCTGGGCCTGGCCCATCGCGGTGGTCGGTCAGACGATGGTCGCCCTGATCTTCGGGGCTCTCGCCGCCCGCATCCCCATCAGCGGCTATGCCTACCAGTGGGTGTCGCGCCTCGCCAACCCCGTCCTCGGGTGGCTCACGGGTTGGGTGTCGTTCGCCTTCCTCGTGATCGTGGTGGTCGCCGTCGACTACACGATCGCCGCGACGATCCTCCCCGAACTGTTCGGCTACGCCCCCACCCCCGCGAACTGCTGGGTCATCACCGCCGTCGTGATGCTGCTGCAGGCCGTCCTCGTGGCCCTGAGCACCAAGCTCACGAACCGCGTGAACGAGGTCGCCGTCACGGTACAGATCATCGGCATGATCGGCATCACCCTGCTGCTCTTCGTGGTCGGCGCCGCTCTCGGCCGTCTTGACGTCGCCACGCTCTTCGCCACCGCCCCGGTCGCCGAGGCCGGCTACTGGGACTTCGGCGGCCTGACCGACGCCGGCCCGTTCCCTCTCGCCTTCCTGCTCGGCGCGTTCACGATCGTCGGCTTCGAGTCGGCGGCCAACCTCGCCGAGGAGACCAAGAACCCCGAGCGGGTCATCCCCCGGGCGATGGTGCAGGCCGTGCTCGCACTCGGCGCGCTCGGGATGCTGTTCCTCATCGCCGTCACCGCTCTCGCCGGAGACACCGCAGCTCTCGCGCAGTCCGCGACACCCGTCGCCACCGTGATCACCTCGGTCCTCGGTCCCGTGATCGGCAAGATCCTCCTGGTGCTCGTCGTGATCTCGATCTTCTCGTGCGGGCTGGTCATCACCCTCAGCGGGACCCGTCTCATGTGGGCCATGTCGCGCGACGAGCGGTTCCCGGCCTGGCAGGTCCTGCGTCGTGTGAGCCGCACGCGCCACACGCCGGTCGCCGCGACCGTCGGCTACCTCGTCATCACGCAGGCGATCCTTGCGATCTTCAGCGGCACCAGCGATGCTCTGTTCATCCTGTTCTCGGCAGCCACGCTGCTGCCGGCCATCATCTACGCGGGGACAGTGCTCCTGTACATCGTGAAGCGGAAGTCGCTCCCGGCCAGCACCGGGTTCTCCCTCGGACGCTGGGAGGTGCCGGTGCTGGTGCTGGCGAGCGTGTGGCTCGTGTACGAGCTGCTCATCTTCCGCGACGCCTCGTTCGAGCAGCCGCGGCTGTACGTCGGCATCATGCTCGTGATCGGAATCGTGTACCTCGTGTACCTCCTCGTCACCCGCGGACGCCAGGGCCTCACGATGCCCGACATGGCCGACGTCGACCGCACGTTCGACGACGACGCCGTCCCTGCCTCCTGACTCCCGACCGCTCGTTCTCCCGAAGGAAGATCCACCCGTGAACGTCTCCACCCCTCCCCCCGTCGTCGCCGTCATCGGCGGAGGCGTCGTCGGATCGGCCATCCTCCACACCCTCGCCCACCGCGGCGTCGACACCGTGCTCCTGGAAGCCGAGAGCGACCTCGCGCTCGCCGCGAGCGGCACGAACTCCGGAGTCCTGCACACCGGATTCGACTCGACCCCGGGGCAGCTCGAGACCGCGCTGATCCTGCGGGCCGCGCAGCTCCGCCCCACGATCCTCGCCGCGCTCGACATCCCCGTGCTCTCGTCCGGGGCAGAGCTGGTCCCCCGCAGCGACGAGGACCACGAGACGGTTCGAGCCCTCGCCGCGAACGCCGCAGCGAACGGCGTCGACGTGAGCATCCGCGCCTCCGACGGCGCACTGCTCGTCCCCGGCGAGTCCGTGACCGATCCCGTCGCGTTCACCCAGGCGCTCGCGGCTTCCGCGGTCGCCGCAGGCGCGCGGGTGCAGACGGACGCCCGGGTCACGGCGATCACCCCCACCGCCGGGGGCCTCGTGCTCGACACGACGGGCGGCGGCCGCCATGTGGTCGCCGCGGCGATCAACGCGGCCGGCCTGCGGGCCGACGAGGTCGCCCGCCTGATCGGCGACGACTCGTTCGAGATCTACCCCCGCAAGGGCGAGTTCTTCGTGTTCGAGCTCCCCGACGGCCAGACACTCGACCGGATCATCCTCCCGGTGCCGACGAAGCGCACCAAAGGCGTTCTGGTCTTCCCGACCCTCGACGGCCGGGTCGTGGCCGGCCCCACCGCGATCGATCTCGATGACAAGGACGACTGGAGCGTGCGACCGGAGGCCGAGGAGGAGATCCTCGCGAAAGCGATCGCACAGTTCCCCGCCCTGGAGGGCCTCACCCCCGTCTTCCGCTATGCGGGCCTGCGCCCGGCCGGGCGCGACAGCAACTACGTGATCGGTCCGTCCGCGAGCGACGATCGTCTGATCAACGTCGCGGCGATCCGCTCGACCGGGCTCACCGCCTCACTGGGCATCGCAGACCACGTCATCGGGATGCTGCCTGCCCTCGGCATCCCGGTCGGCGAGCTGCGTCCGCCCACCCGGGTCGTGCCACGTAGCGCTGACGGCCCCTGGTGGCGCCGCACCGCCGCCCACCGCGGGATCGAGGCGTCGTGACCACCGTCCTCGCGATCGACCAGGGCACCTCGGGCACCAAAGCCGTCGTGGTCGGCGGCGACGGCGAGATCCTCGCCCTCAGCGAGGTCACGGTGCGTCCGACCTATCTTCCCGGCGGCGGCGTCGAGCACGACCCCGAGGCGGTGCTCGACTCGGTGCTCCGCGCCGGGCGGGTCGCCGTGAACACGGCGAACGTCGACGTCGACGTCGTGACGCTCGCCAACCAGGGCGAGACCGTGCTCGCCTGGGACCCGGACTCCGGTCGTCCGCTCTCGAACATGATCGTGTGGCAGGACCGTCGTTCCGAGTCGATCTGCGCCGAGCTGCGCGAGCATGCGGACGACATCGCCGCGCGCACCGGCCTCGTGCTCGACCCCTACTTCTCCGCCCCGAAGCAGGCCTGGGTGCGCCGCGAGGTCACCACGGAGGGTGTCGTGACGACCTCCGACAGCTGGTTGCTGCACCGGCTCACCGGGGAGTTCGTGACGGATGCCTCGACTGCGAGCCGTTCGCTCGTGGTCGACCTCGACGACGTCGCCTGGGCCCCCGACCTCCTCGACCTGTTCGGACTCGCCGACGAGCAGATGCCCAGCATCCTCGCGTGCGACGAGGTCGCCGGGTCCACTTCCGCCTTCGGAGGGTCAGCCGTGGTCGGCGGGCTCGTGGTCGACCAGCAGGCCGCGCTCGTCGCACAGGCGTGCCTGCAGCCGGGCGAGGCGAAGTGCACGTTCGGCACCGGGGCGTTCCTGCTCGCGAACACCGGCCACGAGGCCGTGCGCTCCTCCGCCGGGCTCTCCTCGTCGGTCGCCTGGCAGCAGGGCGGGAGCACGACCTACTGCCTGGACGGCCAGGTGTACACGGCCGCCTCCGCCGTGCAGTGGCTCGAACGGCTCACGTTCATCGATACGGCCGCCGACCTCGACAGGGTCGCGGCCGACGACGCCGGCGGAGTGCTCTGCGTCCCCGCGCTCGCGGGTCTCGCAGCTCCCTGGTGGCGCCCCGACGCGACGGCCACCTTCACCGGCATGACCCTGTCGACCGGGAGCGAGCACCTCGTGCGCGCCGTGCTCGAAGGCATCGCCGCTCAGGTGGCCGAGCTCGCCACGGCCATGAACGCGGATCTCGAGCGACCGTTGCAGCGCCTGCGGGTGGACGGTGGTCTCACGCAGAGCCGCGTGCTCATGCAGGCGGTCGCCGACCTCATGCGCATCCCCGTCGACGTGTACCCCTCGTCGCACGCCACTCCACTCGGCGCTGCGGCCCTCGCCCGCTGCGCCGTGACACCCGGGCTCGCACTCGAGGACGCGATCATCCCCTGGACGCCGGTGCATACCTACGAACCGCAGTGGTCCGACGACCGGGCCGAGGAGTTCTCCGCGCGCTGGCGCGCCGTCGCCGACGCGCAGGTCTGACGCCGCTAACGGTCCGAGCCCGCGGCGCGCGGCGGATCACCAGGGTCTTGCCGTCCGGTGATGGTCTGATAGACGCAAGGACGCGCCGATCGGCGCCTGGCGGGAGGCACACGTGATGGGACTGTTCCGACGACCCGAGCCGATGAGCGACGAGGCGGCCGCACGCGTGACGGGCGAGACCGGCCGCCTGTGGTCCCGCGGATGGGGGCTCGCCGCCACCCGCAGCCTTCAGACCCTCGCGGTCCTCGCGCTGGTCGCCGTGGGCGTCCTCGTCATCACGCAGCTGTCGCTGGTGTTCATCCCCGTCACGATCGCGCTGATCCTCGCGTGCGCCATCCACCCGCTCGTCGCACTGATGCGCCGCAAGGGAGTGCCCTCGATCCTCGCCACGTGGATCGCCCTCATCGGCATCCTCGCGGTGCTCGGCGGCATCGTGTGGGTCATCGTGCTCACGGTCCGCTCCCAATGGGACGACCTCGTCGATTCCGCGACCGACGGCATCTCCCAGGTCACCGCCTGGCTCGACACCCTGCCGTTCGACTTCGCCTCGATCGACCTCGACGACGTGTGGGCGAGCGCGGGCGACTTCCTCACGAGCGCCTCCTTCGGCCAGGGCGCGCTCGCCGGAGTGTCCGCGACGGCGAGCTTCTTCACGGGCCTCGCGCTCATGATCGTGGTGCTGTTCTTCTTCCTCAAGGACGGCCCGCGCATCTGGGAGTTCCTGCTCCGCCCCTTCACCGGTGCGAGCTATGAGCGCGCTCGCCGCATCGGCGACAAGACGGTCGACGTCTTCGGCGGCTACATCCGCGGCACGTCGATCGTCGCGGCGGTCGACGCCATCGGCATCGGCATCGGTCTCGCTATCCTGCAGATCCCGCTGGCCGTGCCTCTCGCCGTGATCGTCTTCCTCACGGCGTTCATCCCGCTCGTCGGGGCCACAGCCGCCGGCATCCTCGCGGCTCTCGTCGCGCTCGTGACGCACGGGCCGATCGCGGCGCTGATCGTCGTGGGCATCGTGGTGCTCGTCAACCAGCTGGAGGGCAACTTCCTGCAGCCGGTCGTGATGGCGCGCTCGCTCAAGCTGCACGCGCTCGTCATCCTGCTCGCCCTGACCGCGGGCACGATCCTCGGCGGCATCGTCGGAGCGGTGCTGTCGGTGCCGCTCGCCGCGGTCGCCTGGGGCATCATCACCGTCTGGGACGGACCGCACACCCCCGCCCGGCCCTTCCGCAAGAAGCGCCAGGAGACGGTCTGAGCACTACTCCCCGACCGCGAGCGCGTCAACGGACTCCTCGGCGCCCCGCTCATGACCTAGCGTGATCGGACCATCACGAGAGGAGCACGACATGAGCAATCCCCTGATCCCTCCGGTCCCGCCGCTGGACGGAGACGACGAGGACGTCGAGTCGGCGACCCGCGAGGTCGACGGAGAGCGCGAGCTCGACCCTGACGCGAACCCGGAGAGCATCGACAGCGCCGAGGCGGACCGTCTGGCGGCCGAGGGCGACTGATCAGCTCCCGCCCGCGGACGCGACCTGCGCGCGCCACCACGGCGTCTCGATGAAGCCGCGCTTCATGAACACGAGCTCCATGGCAGCGTTCCATCCCTTGACACCCTTGAGCTGGGCGATCGTCCCGGTGAGGAAGTCGTGCAGGGTCTCGGTGCTCGGCAGGATGATCTCGCAGTAGAGCGAGTTCTCCTCCAGCGCCGCCGCGAGGAACCGCACCGACACATGCTGCGACAGCGTCTGGGCTACCGACGCGAGCCGCGAGGGCTCGACGCGCAGCATGAGAAGGGTCTCCGCGCTCATGCCGAGAGCGGATGCCGGCACCATCGTCACGGTCGTGAGGCATCCCGCCGACCGCATCCGCTCGTATCGCCGTCGCACACTGCTCTCGTTCATGTCGAGCTTCGCCGCGATCGACAGGAACGAGGCACGCCCGTTGTCGCTGAGTTCGCGGACGATCGCGCGATCCGCGTCGTCGAAGTGCGAGGGGTCGCAGGTGTTGGGTGCCGGCATGTACGACGTCGGGTCGCTCGCCGCCTCGGCATGCGAGTCGTACAGCTGCCGCCCCCAGTCGAAACTCACCTTGTAGGTGTGCACCACGAGGTCGCTGCGCCACCGCTCGACGCCGGGGATCGCCTGCAGGTCTGTGAGCACGTGCGCATAGTTCGCCGAGTCACCGGGGATCACGACCTCGGCGAACACGTCGAACTTGCCGGTCACGAGCGTCACGAACCGCACGTACGGTGAGCCGATCAGCGCTTCCGCCACGGTCAGCTGCGAGCCGGGCGTGCAGTTGATGCGCACGAAGAACGTCTCGACGTGCCCCTCGCTGCCGAGGGTCGGGACGATGCCGACGCGCACGATGCCCTCCGTGAGGAGCTGCTGTCCCCGTCGCGTCACGGTCGACACCGACGCTCCGGCGAACTCGGCGATCGAGGTCCAGCTCGCTCGGCCGTCCTGCTGCAGGGCGACGACGATGCGTCGGTCGAGGTCGCTGACGTCCCTCACCAGTGGTACGGAGCTCATGCCGTCGGCGGCTGCACCCGGTGCAGGAACGTGCGCACGGTCTCGGTCCACGCCTCTGCCTCCTCGATCTGCGGGGAGTGCCCCGACTTCTCGAACACCACCATCTCGGAGTCCGGGATGAGATCGGCGATCGTCTGGCTACACGATACTGGCGTGATCCAGTCGGTCCGCCCCACCGTGATGAGTGTCGGCACCGCGATCTCGTGCAGCCGCGGCTTGAGGTCGTAGTTCGGGAGGTTCACCGAGAACGCGTAGTTGTGGGCGCGGTAGCGGTACGGCGTCGCCTCGACCTTGCGCTCGACGGCTTCCGGGTCGTACACGAAGTCGTACAGCGGCAGGATCTCGCGCCAGCAGTCCTTGAGGTCCTCGTCGTCGCGCACCTGACCGACGTCGATGCGGTCGAACTTCTCCATGTCGATCGTGACGCGGTCGGAGGCGAGGGCGTTCTCCCTGGCGAGGTGCGCGTTCGAGTTGTCGGGCGACGTGTCTCGGAGCACGATCGCGGACACGCGGTCGGGGTACCGCAGCGCATACTCCATCGCCATGAATCCGCCGTAGGAGCCGCCGGCCATGACGATGCGCTCGGCGCCGACCCACTCCCGCAGGCCGTCGATGTCGGCCGCCCACTGCTCGTGGCTGTAGGTGCCCTCGCCCTCGCTCTGCCCGCTGCCGCGCGCATCGAACACGACCACGCGGTACTCGTCGGCCAGGCGGCCGAAGCTCGCGCGCGGCTCGGCTCTCGACCCCAGTCCGGGCGCGCCGTGGTGCGTGATGATGACGGGTGCGCCCTCCGGTCCGAGCACCTCGACCGCGAGATGGTTGCCGTTGATCTCGACCCACTGGTGATCGCTGGTCGCCGCGGCGAACTCCGGGGAGACCTCCGGTGTGCTGCTCATCTTCTTCCTCTTCCTGTCCAGATCTCTGTGGTGTGCCCGCGCTCAGAGCGGGATGATGCAGTCGTCGAGCGCCCGCGGGAACGTCGTGAGCGCCTCCGCGCCGTCCGCCGTCACGAGCATGCTGTCGCTGATGCGGTAGCCGGCGTGGCCGGGCACGTAGATTCCCGGCTCGTTCGACACGACCATGCCGGCGACGAGAAGCGTGTCGTCGCCGTCCTCGAGCCACGGCGCCTCGTGCATCCCCAGGCCGATGCCGTGCCCCTGCCGGTGGCGGATGAACTCGCCCAGCCCCGCCTCGCGGATCACGTCGAGGCACAGCCGATTGGCCTCACGGCATTCCAGCCCTTCTCGGATCGTCTCACGTCCGAGCTGCTGAGCGGCGTGGATCGTGTCGTGGTAGCGACGCTGCTCGGCCGTGGGCTCACCGAGCACGAAGGTCCTCTCCCCCTCGATGAAGCGTCCGCCGACCGCGCAACCCAGCGACAGCATGAACGTGTCGCCGGCGCGCAGTCTGTTCACCGA
The DNA here is from genome assembly GCF_001262495.1 of Microbacterium sp. GCS4. Lineage (GTDB taxonomy): Bacteria > Actinomycetota > Actinomycetes > Actinomycetales > Microbacteriaceae > Microbacterium. The sequence continues at coordinate 190,813 of NZ_LGYE01000005.1, read as the reverse complement.
TGGCAGGCCGTGGGGGAAGGCGGAGTTCGCCCCCGAGTACACCAGGCCCCCGGCCAGCAGCGACGCCACCACCACGTTGCGGTGCTCGCCGTACATGATGCCGGCACCCGTGGCCGTGACGTGGCGCTCGAGCTCGGCTTCCGTGGGCAGGTCTCCGCCGGCGGCCACGGCGTCGGTCACCAGGCGGACTCCGGCCTCCAGCATCCGATCGGTGATCCTGGCCGCCTCGCGGTGCAGCGCGACCTCCTCGGGGAGCTTCACATGGCGGGCGCGGGCGAGCAGATCGGTGCCGACCAACTCGGCCTCGGGCATCGCAGACCGCGCCGAGGCGAGCCGGGCGTACGGCATGGTCGAGGCGAAGCCGATCCGGCCGCGCGGTCGCACGGCATCCGCGAGCACCGAGAACGGTGCGACGATCCCGGGGAACTCGAAGAACGCCACGAGTTCGGCGCGCGCCGACTGCGACTGCGCGTACTCCCGTTCGAGCTCCGGCAGCAGCATCACGACGCGGCCGGACGCCTCGAGCCACACCGCGACCGGACGCTCAGAGGGGTGGTGGAAGAAGCCCGTGAGGTACGCGATGTCCTCGGGGTGCTCGGTGAGGATCGCGGCGAACCCCTCCTCCGCCATCATCGCGCGAACCCGCTCCTGGGCACGGTCGAAGAACTCCGGTGCCAGTCGCTGGTCGAACGGTTCCATTTCGGTGGTTCCCTTCATCGCTTGAGGTGCCGCGGGTTGCGGGCATCGTTGTAGGCGATCGAGAGCAGTGTGGCCGACAGCACGAGGATGAGGATCGCGATCGACGGGAAGAGTGTGAGCCACCAGGCGCTCACCATCGCCCCCGCCTGCTGGGCCTCGTACAGGATGCGGCCCCACGACCAGGTGGTCGGGTCACCGAGTCCGAGGAACGCGAGGCCGGCGGCCGACAGCACCGCGCGGGAGGCTGTGACCACGACCGAGACCACCACGACCGGCGTGACCGCGGGCAGCACATGACGCGTGATGATCCAGAACGGCGAGGTCGTCATGAGCCGCGAGGCGTCGACGTACGGCAGGCCGACCACGGTGAGAGCCTGCGACCGCACGAGCCTGGTGACCTCGGGCCACGAGAACGCCGCGACCACGAAGATGATGGTGCTCGTGCTCGGCCCCACGAGCGCCGCGATGAGGATCATGAGCGGCAGCACGGGCAGCGACAGCGTCATATCGACGATCACGCTGATGATGCTGTCGAGCCGGCGGAAGTAGGCGCCGATCACCGCGATGATCGTGCCGAACACGATGGCGATGACGGATGCCGCGACGGCGACCAGCACGCTCTGCTGCGTGCCCCAGATCACCTCCGAGAACACGTCGCGGCCGAGTGCGTCGGTGCCGAACCAGTGCTCACCCCCGGGCGGACGCAGGACGTCAGGGCCGTAGCTCGCGGGGTACGGGGCGATGAGCGGCGCCGCGAGCGCGATCACCACGAGCAGGATGAGCAGACCCAGGGAGATCATGCCGAGCGGGTCGCGGCGGAATGCCCGCCAGGTGTGCGCGCTCGCGCGCTCGCTGCCGACGGCGGCGGGTTCTGTGAGGGGTGCTCCCTCGGCGGAGGGCAGGAGAGGTGCGGTCATGACGTCTTCACTCTCGGGTCGAGGTAGCCGTAGACGATGTCAGTGAGGGTGTTCGCGACCACGACCGTGAGGGCGAGCATCAGGAACGCGCCCTGCAGGACGGGGAAGTCGAGCTGCGTCACGGCTTCGTAGATGCCGCGTCCGATTCCGGGATAGGCGAACACGGTCTCGGTGAGCACCGCGCCGCCGACCAGGAAGCCCAGCTGCAGGCCGATCAGGGTCGTGGTGGGAAGGAGGGCGTTGCGCAGCGCGTGCTTCCAGAGGATGCGCCGGCCGCGGAGCCCGTTGGCCTTGGCGAGCAGGATGTAGTCCTCGCTGAGGGTCTCGATGAGGGTCGAGCGCATCGTGAGCACGTACGAGCCCACCTGGATGAGCATGAGCGACACGGCCGGCAGCACGAGATGCTGGGCGACGCTGAGGTACCACTCCATGCCGTAGGTGTTGTTCGTGTACGCCCCGCCGATCGGGAACCAGCCCAGGTTGAGGCCGAACACGAACAGCAGCAGGATCGCGACGCTCGGCACGAACAGCGATTGACCGGTGACGCCGAGGATCTGCACGGCGCGGTCGATGAACCGTCCCTTGTGCGAGGCCGCGGCCACACCGAGGGGGATGCCGATCAGGACCGTCAGCACGAGCGCGGTGACCGTGAGCAGCAGCGTCCACGGGAGGCGCTGCAGCAGCACGTCCATCACGGGGATCGACTGCGTGAACGAGATGCCGAGGTTGCCCTGCACGAGCTGCCACATGTACAGCCCGTACTGGACGATCAGGGGCTGATCCAGCCCGTACTGTTCGAGGATGGTCGCCCGGATGGCGTCGGTCATGTTCGGACTCGCCAACGCGAGAGCGGGGTCTCCGGGGAGCAGGCGGAGGAGCAGGAACGTCACGGTCACGGCGAACCAGATCGTGAGCAGGCCTCGCCCTGCGCGACGGAGAATGAACGATGCTCGGGACACCCGGGCGACCTTCCTCGAGATTTCCTACGGCGGGTTTACTCGACCGGGTGCGCGCTCGCGAGCGAGAGCGGGTTCACGATCGAGAGCAGCTCGCTCGGCTTCGAGATGAAGCCGGCCCATTCATCGCTGGCGGCGAAGAACAGGTTCTGCGTGTACATGATGTTGTCGTAGACCTGCTCGTGCACGATCTTGTTCGCCTCGCGCATGATCGAGATCTTGTCGTCCTCGTCGAACGTGACCATGCCCTCCTCGATCAGGGCGTTCAGCTCGGGGTCGTCGACGTGGGTGTAGTTGATCGCTCCCCCGGGCAGGTACGACAGGGCGAAGTTCGTCACGGGGTCGTCCATGATCGCGAAGTTGCCGGCGTAGATGTCGTAGTCGCCCGCGTTGGTCATCGACAGGTACGTGTTGCGCTCGGTGCCCTGCAGCTCGATCGTGATGCCCGCCTCGGCGGCGCTGTCCTTGACGAGCTGCGCCCATTGGCTGGTCACGCTGTCCTGCAGCGAGTAGATCAGTCGGAAGGAGATCGGGAACATCCCGTCGGCGCCTGCCGTGTACCCGGCTTCCTCCATGAGCTCGCGCGCCTTGTCGGTGTCGAACTCGTACTCCGTGACCGAGTCGTCGTAATATTTGGCCAGCACCGGCATGAGAGCGCTCGAACCGGTCGAGACGGCCTGTCCCTGCAGCACGACCGTGCGGATCGCCTCATAGTCGACCGCGTGGGCGAGCGCCTGCCGCACCTCGGTCTTCGCGAGGTCGGGCTTCTCCATGTTATAGACGAGGTGCGCGTAGCCGAGCCCGGCGGCCTCGATGACCTGCAGGCCGGAGGCGTTGCTGAGCTGGTCGACCTGCGCGGGCGGCAGGGCGTTCGCGATCACGTCGATCTCGCCGCTCTGCAGCGCGAGGATCTCGGTGTTCACGTCGGGGTACACGCGGTAGACGACCTCGGCGGGACCGGGGACGCCTCCCTCGACGAGCGGGTAGTCCTCCACGCGCTTCAGCGTGTAGTGCTGCCCGACCTGGAAGTCCTCGAGGATGAACGGGCCCATCCCGACCCATCCGCCCGCGCTGCCGTCGTTCGCGAACTCGGCGATGGAGCCCTGCGGCTCGAAGACGTGCTGCGGGACCACGACTCCCCAGAAGCCGATCTCGTCGATGATCGACGAGTCCGGCTGCGTCAGCGTGAGCTCGACGCGGGTGTCCGAGACCGCTGTCGCGGTGTCGAGGTTGCCGAGCTGCCCGTAGAAGGTGCCGGGCGCCTGGTCGCGCTTGACCGCGTTGAGCGTCCAGGCCACGTCCTCGGCGGTGAGCGGCTCGCCGTCGCTCCAGGTCAGGTCGTCGCGGATCTCGTAGAACCCCGTGGTGTCGTCAACGTAGCCCCAGTCGGTGGCGACGTGCTCCTCCTTGGTCCCGTCGTCGCTGATGCTCAGCAGGTGCGGGTACATGAGGTTCGTGATCCAGGAGTCGGTGCGGCTGTTGCCGAGCACCGGGTTGAAGTTCACGACGTCGGTCGTCGTGCCGATGCTGAGAGTCTCGTCGCTCGGGCCGGTCGTCCCGGAGGACTCTCCCGGTTCCGGCGCCGTCGGTGCGCACGCGGCGAGACCGACGGCGAGAGCCGCGGCCGCGCCGAGCGCGAGGAACTTGCTGTGCTTCATCAGACCCAAACCTCCTCGAGGACGCGCATGGTGTTGCCGCCGACGACCGCGCGGATCTCGTCGTCGGAGTAGTCGTGCTTCACGAGCCAGCCGATGATGTTGTAGAACGCCTCGGCGGGGTTCTCGATCCCGTCGACGTACGGCTGCTTCTCGTACTCGACGTTGGCGTGCGCCTGCCCGAGCGACAGGTTCGACGAGAACGCGTCGTGCAGGCCCACGTGGTCGCCGAACAGGGTGTCCGGGCCGAAGCTGACGTGCTCGAGTCCGACGAGGTCGACGCAGTACTGGAAGTGGTCCATGACCGATTCCAGCGAGTGCTTCGGATGCTGGGGCGAGATGGTCGTGTGCGGGGCAGCCTCGATGCCGATGACGCCGCCGCGCTTCGCGCACTGGATGATCGTCTCGTCCGTCTTCATGCGGTTCGTGGGCCACAGGCCCCGAGCGCCGGCGTGCGTGATGAACACGGGCACCTTCGAGTGCGCGATGACGTCGAGGCATGTCTGGTCGCCGGAGTGCGAGATGTCGATCGCGATGCCCAGCTTGTTCATGCGCTCGACCGCGCGCTCGCCGAAGTAGGTGAGGCCGCCATCGCCCCGCTCCTTGAGTCCGCCGCCGAGCATGTTGGCCTCGGAGTAGGCGATGCCCATCTGGCGGACGCCGAACCCGTAGAGCACGTCGAGCCGGTCGACCTCGTTCTCGATCATGGTCGACGCCTCGAGTGCGAAGATGTGGGCGACGCGGCCCGTCTCGGCGGCGTGACGGATGTCCTTGATGGACTCCGCCTTGATCACGAAGTCCTGGTGGGCGAGGTCGGCCATGCGGACGCCGAGGTCGAAGAGCACATCCTGATACTTCCAGCCCGCGTCGCTCGAGATGCAGCAGGTGCCGTCCATGCCGTTGTCGAACACGGCGGTGAGGCCCGAGCGCGCGAGGCCCTGGTAGCCGGTGGGTTCGCGGCCCTGGCGGATGTGGTCGCGCAGCTCGCCCATGTCCTCGGGGAAGACCTGGACGTGCTCGTGCAGGGAGATCACGGTCTCCTCGCGCAGCAGGCGTTCGGTGCGCTCCTTCTGCGTGTCGCTGAGGTCGAGCCCTTCGTAGGCGGGGACGCGGCCGATCTGCGCCGCGTAGCGGAACTCCCGGTAGTCCTTGCCCGCTTCGAGGTAGTCGTAGGCGGTGTAGCCGGTATAGCGGTCTGCTGGTTCGAGCACGGATGCGCTCCTTCGGTTCGGTGTGCGGGTGCCTCTCCCATCCATCCCGGGGAGATTTCTCGAATCTCGACGATTTCGGCGCTCATGTCAACTACTTTGCGAAAATTCGGCAGAGATGTTTCCTGTTCGAAACATTTCAGAGCGAAAGTGCTGGCATGATGGCTCCATGGAGAACACGAACGGATCAGAAAGCGGCCCCGTCCTCGACGTCCGCGGCCTCACCGTCACCCTGAACGGCGACGCCGGCTCGACGCGCGTGGTCGACGACATCGACCTCTCGGTGCGCCGCGGCGAGGTCTTCGCGCTGCTCGGCGAGTCGGGCTCGGGCAAGTCCATGACCGCGCGGGCGATCATGGGCCTCATCGAGGACGGAGAGGTCGCGGCGACGACGCTCCGCCTCGGCGACGCCGATCTCCTCTCCCTCACCCCCGAACAGCACCGACGGCTGCGGGGAGTCACCGTGAGCCTCGTCATGCAGGATGCGCTCTCGGCGCTCAACCCCGTGCTCAGCATCGGCGACCAGATCATCGACCTCCTGCGCGCACATCGCCGCATCGCCCGGCGCGATGCGCGGGCTCGCGCCGTGGAGCTGCTGACGCTCGTGGGCATCCCGTCTCCCGAGAAGCGCGTGCACGACTATCCGCATCAGTTCTCGGGCGGCCAGCGGCAGCGCATCCTCATCGCCATGGCGATCGCGCTCGACCCCGACCTCATCATCGCCGACGAGCCCACCACGGCGCTCGACGTCACCGTGCAGGCGCAGATCCTCGACCTGCTGCTCTCCCTCCGCGACCGGCTGGGGATGGGTATCCTCCTCATCACCCACGACCTCGGCGTCGTGATGGAGGTCGCCGACCGCGTCGCCGTGATGCGCACGGGGCGGATCGTGGAGTCCGGCAGCGCCGACGAGGTGCTGACCGCGCCGCAGCATCCGTACACGCAGCAGCTCCTGCACTCCATGCCGAAGGACGTGAGCGCGGCCGTCGCCGACGACAGTGCCGCGCCGATTCTGCAGGCAGCGGACGTCGAGCGCACGTTCCGCTCCGGCAGCGGACGTCGTGCGCATCGCGTGGCCGCGGTGGCCGGCGTCGACCTCAGCCTCCGCCCGGGCGAGATCCTCGCGATCGTCGGAGAATCCGGCAGCGGCAAGTCGACTCTCGCGCGGATGCTGGTGGGGCTGGACTCCCCCGACGCCGGAACGCTCACGTATCGCGACCAGGACGTGACACGCGGACGCCTCGCAGACCGCAAGGTCCTGCGTCGCGGAGTGCAGATGGTCTTCCAAGACCCCTACATGTCACTCAACCCGCGCATGACCGTCCAGCAGATCATCTCGGAGCCGCTCGCCGCGACGCGTTCCGGATCGCCGTCGAGCCGACGCGATCGCGTCGCCGAGCTGCTGGAACTCGTCGGGCTCTCCCCCGACATGGCCTCCCGGTTCCCCCACCAGTTCTCCGGGGGTCAGCGGCAGCGCATCGGAATCGCCCGCGCCCTCGCGCTCGACCCTGACGTCCTGGTGTGCGACGAGCCGGTCTCGGCGCTCGACGTGTCGATCCGTGCACAGATCATCGACCTGCTGTGCGATCTGCGCGAGCGGCTCGGCATGTCCATCGTGTTCATCGCGCACGATCTGTCGCTCGTCCGGCACATCGCGGACCGCGTGGCGGTCATGTACCTCGGCGACATGGTCGAGGTCGGCGACACCGAGGCCGTGTACCGCACGCCCGAGCATCCGTACACCAAGTCGCTGCTGTCGGCGATCCCTCCGCAGACGCGCGCTGACCGGGGCATGCTGGCTCGGCGCACGCGTCTCAGCGCCTGAGCGAGGGCGCGCTCAGGTCGCGAGCAGCGGCGGAAGGTGCGGGATCGCGATCGGACGCGTCGCCCGACTCGAGTCCTGCATGCGCGCGACGTCCTCCAGCACCTGGTACGCGTCGGAGTAGCGGATGGCGAGCGGGAGGTCCCGCAGCCACACCACCTCGACCTCGGTCTCCGCATACTCGTACACGCACGCGACGAGATGCCGTGGGTCGTTCTCGGGGTACCGCTGGTCGTTGATCACCCACTCGGTCGGAGTGATGCGGTTGAGTACGTATCGTGGCTCCGGATCTCCGGGCATGTGACGGTCCTCCAAGACTTTCTCCCCTGGGAGAGATCATCTCGGGATCGCGGGCGTCGGCACAGCCCCTTGACACTGCGGTCGGCCTGTGCGGCCTCGACTCAGCGCGCGGGACGGATCGTGAGATCGGTCAGCGCGGCGTCGTCCGGAAGGTCGAGCGCGGTGAGGACCGTGGTCGCGACGGACTCCGGCGCGATGAAGCGGGACGGGTCGTAGTCGCGTCCCTCCTGTTGGTGCACGCGCTCCTGCATGGGGGTCGCGGTGCGTCCCGGGTACACCGAGGTGACGCGCACGCCGTACTCCGCCTCCTCGGCCCGCAGCGAGTCGGCCAGGGCGCGCAGCCCGTGCTTCGATGCCGCGTAGGCCGACCAGCCGGCGTGCGCGTGCAGGCCGGCGCCCGAGTTCACGAACACGATGCGGCCGCGAGCGACGCGCAGCAGCGGCAGCAGGAGTCGGGTCAGCTCGGCGGGACCGACGAGGTTGACCGCGAGCTGCTGCTCCCAGAGGGTCGCAGGCAGGTCCGCGACGGCCCCGAGGTCGACGACACCGGCCGCGTGCACGATCGAGTCGATGCGCTCAGGGAGAGCCTGCTTCGACAGCGCCCACGACAGGCGACCGGGCTGGGCGAGGTCGCCCACCAGGGTCGTCGCGCCGGGATGCTGGGCCGCGATCTCCCGAGCCCGCCCCGCGTCGCGCGCGAGCAGCACGACGCTGTCGCCGCGCTCCTGCAGACGGCGTGCGACGACGGCGCCGATCCCGGAGCCTGCGCCCGTGATCAGATGCGTGCGCATATCAGGCGCGGTCGGCGGTGGGCTCGGCGACCTCGAACGGGACCACAGGGCAGTCCTTCCAGAGGCGCTCCAGGCCGTAGTAGACCCGCTCCTCCTGGTGGAACACGTGCACGATCAGGTCGCCGAAGTCCAGGAGCACCCAGCGCGCCTCCGCGCGGCCCTCGCGGCGCACGCGCTTGTGTCCGGCCTCGATCAGCCTGTCCTCGACCTCGTCGGCGATCGCGGCGACGTTGCGCTCGCTGTTCCCGGTGACGAGGAGGAAGATGTCGACGAGCGGCAGCGGCTCGGAGACGTTCAGGGCGACGAGATCCTCGCCGCCCTTCGAGACGGCGGCGTCGGCTGCGAGCTGCAGCATCTGGACGGCGGTTTCAGGTGATTGCATCAGAAGACATTCGTGGTGATGGCGATCACGACGGCGACCCCGACCGCGAGGGCGAGACCACCCGCCACGATCGCGAGGATGATCATGAGCCGGTTGCCCTTCTCAGGGGCGGGAGGACGGATGACCTCGCCGGCGGGCTTGATGGTGCTGATCGCCGAGCTGGCGGCGATCGGCGTGGGAGACGATGCCGGGGGCAGTTCGCCGTCGATGAGCACGGCGTCCACCTCCTTGCCGTCGGTCGTGCCGTCGGCGTGGCCGCGCGAGCCCAGCCCCTTCGGCAGTTCGTACGAGCCCGTGACGAGGATCTCGCCGGTCGAGGCCACGGGGCCCGACAGGGATCCCTCGCCGGGACCCGGCGTGAAGATCAGGGTGTTGCCCGCACGGTGCGAGCCCGTCGAGTCGCCGACGGTGAGCAGCTCGTCGAAGGACGGGGCGAAGGGCTTCTGGGGCTCCGGTGCGGCATCCGCGAGCACGCCCTGTCCGAAGGCGGAGTTCACGGTCGGGCGCTCGCCCTCGTCGAGGTCGACGTCCTCGGCGTCCGCGACGTCGGCGAGCACGTCGTCCGCGTCGTCGGGTTCCGGGTCGGCCGGAGTCTCGACCTCGATGCCCAGAGCCGCGACCGCCGCGACCGGATCCTCGTCGTCGTCCGCCTGAGCCTGGTCCGCCGGAGCCTCGTCGGGTTCCTGAGCTTCGCGGGATTCGTCCACGAACGGTGCGATCGGCACCTCGCCGACCGAGTCGACGCTCGACGCTGCACTGACCGGGGCGAGCACGATCTCCTGGTCCGCCTCGGAGTCGTCGTCCGCCGCAGGCTCCTGCGCGTCGACGACAGGGGCATCGGGAGCGCTGTCCTCTGCGGGCGCCGGCTGCGAGACCGGGGGCGCGAACGCCGGGATGCCGGTGACGAGCGCCGAGCCCTGGGCGGGAGCCTGCTCCTCGGTGGGCACCGGCCCGGACGTCTCCGCGGGGGCCTGGTCCTCAGCGGACGCGTCCTCCCCGACGACAGGGACGGATGCCGTGGCGGCACGTTCACGCTCACGCATCTGTCGACGCGTGAGTCGCCCGTCAGCGGAGTTCTCCTCGACGGGAGCGGGAGGGACGTCCGCGGGCGCGGCAGGACGCGGTGCGGGCGGGGCGGGTGTGGTCGCAGCGGCGGCTGCGGCCTCGGCGGCCTCGTCGGGTGTGATGACCGGCGTCGATCCGGTCAGCCGGATCTCCCGCAGCTGCTTGCGTGTCAGCGGACCCTGCTCGTTCTGATCCGATGTACTCATGCCTTGCTCCGATACAGATGATGCTTCGCGATGTATTGAACGACTCCGTCGGGGACGAGGTACCACACCGGTTGATCTTCGTGAACCCGCTCACGGCAGGCCGTCGACGAGATCGACAGCGCAGGCACCTCCAGCTGACTGACGTCGTCACTCGGGAGGCCGTCAGTGCTCAGGACGTGTCCTGGACGTGAGACCGCGACGAAGTGGGCCAACTCCCACAACTCATCATGGTCCCTCCAACTGAGAATTTGCGCCACGGCATCGGCACCCGTGATGAAGAAGAGCTCCGCGTCGGGCCGAGCTCGCTTCAGATCGCGGAGCGTGTCGATCGTGTAGGTCGGGCCTTCACGATCGATGTCGACCCGGCTGACCGTGAACTGGGGGTTGGATGCCGTGGCGATCACCGTCATGAGGTAGCGGTGCTCGCTGGGGGTGACGTCGGACTTCTGCCACGGGTGTCCGGTGGGGACGAAGACGACCTCGTCGAGATCGAAGGAGTGCGCGACCTCGCTCGCGGCGACCAGGTGGCCGTGGTGGATGGGGTCGAACGTGCCGCCCATCACACCGATGCGCGCGGGGCGCGAGGTCGTGTCGTTCATACGGGCCTAGTGGCCGTGTCCCGCCTCGTGTCCGTGCTTGCCGTGCTTCTCGGCCCAGGCCTCGGCCTTGGCCGAGTGACGGTTCGCGACGTTCTTGTACGACAGGGTCACGAGCGCGAGGAAGGCGAACACGATCGCGGCGACGGCACCGAAGATCAGCGTCTCGAGCTGGACGTTGCCGTGGTGCTCGGTCTCTGCGGCGGCCATCGCGATCTGTGCGACGAGATTCATCCTTGCTCCGTTTCGTGGCTGGCGGGCGTGGCGCTCGGGCGCCTCAGCGCCCCCTAGTCTAGCCCTCAGCCGCGGGTCTGCCCCGCTCCACGCGCGAGCCACTTCGTGCTGGTCAGCTCGGAAAGCCCCATCGGGCCCCGGGTGTGGAGCTTCTGGGTCGAGATGCCGACCTCCGCACCGAAGCCGAACTCGCCGCCGTCGGTGAACCGCGTCGACGCGTTCGCCATGACGACGGCGGAGTCGACCTCGGCCAGGAACCGCTCCGCGTTGCGGGAATCGGTCGTCACGATCGACTCGGTGTGTCCCGTGCTGTAGCGACGGATGTGGTCGAGGGCGTCGTCGAGCGTGTCGACGACCTTCATGGCGATGTCGAGGCTCAGGTACTCGGTGGCCCAGTCCTCCTCGGTGGCGGGGATCACGTTCGAGACCAGCCCGGCGGTGATGTCGTCGCCGTGGATCGCCACGCCCTCGCTCTGCAGCGCGCTGGCGACCGACGGGATGAGGCGCGGTGCCGCCTGGCGCAGCACGAGCACGGTCTCGACCGCGTTGCAGACGCTGGGGCGCTGCACCTTCGCGTTCACGACGATGTCGCGAGCCCAGTCGTCGGGCGCGCTCTCGTCGAGCACGATGTGCACGTTGCCGGCGCCGGTCTCGATGACGGGCACGGTCGATTCCGTCACGACCGTCTCGATCAGTCCGGCGCTGCCGCGCGGCACGAGCACGTCGATCAGACCGCGTCCGTGCATGAGCGCCTTGGCGCCGTCGCGTCCGAAGTCGTCGACCGTCTGGATCGCCTCGGGCGTGATGCCGGCTCCGGCGAGGGCGTCGCGCATGACTTCCACGAGCACGGTGTTCGAGTCGCGCGCCGCACTCCCGCCGCGCAGAACGACGGCGTTGCCGGACCGCAGGGCCAGAGCCGCGATGTCGACCGTGACGTTCGGACGGGCCTCGTAGATCGCGCCGACCACCCCGAACGGGACACGCACCTGCTCGAGAGCGACGCCGTTCGGCATCCGATGCCCGCCGACCACGCGACCCACCGGGTCGGGCAGCTCCGCGACCTCGCGCACCGCGGCGGCCAGAGCGGCGACGCGCTTCTCGTCGAGGCGCAGACGGTCGATGAGCGAGTCGCCGATCCCCTCGGCGCGTCCGCGCTCGATGTCGCGGGCGTTCGCCTCGATGATCCGGGCTGCACTCTGCTCGAGGGCCGTGGCGATGGCCTCGAGCGCGCGTTCCTTGTCGTCGCTGGTGAGCGCGGCGGTGGCACGGGAGGCCTCCTTGGCGCGCTCCAGGCGCACCTGCGGGGTCTGGTCGGTCATCCGCCCAGTCTAGGAGTGCGCGGGAGCGAACCAGGTCCCTATTTCCTCGCCCGCGAGGGCCCGACCGACGAGGTCGGCGCTCGTGACGAGCACGCCGATCCCGGATGCGGCGGCGAGACGCGCGGCCGAGACCTTGGTGGCCGCTCCCCCGGTGCCGACGCTGTTCACGACGGTCGAGCCGAACTCGAGCCCGGAGAGATCGGCGTCGGGCTCGATCACGTCGAGGGGCTCGGCGGCGGGGTCGGACGGAGGCCGCGTGTAGAGCGACTCGATGTCGCTGAGCAGCACCAGGGCATCCGCGTTCGTGAGCTGCGCGACGAACGCGCCGAGTCGGTCGTTGTCGCCGAACCGGATCTCCTGCGTGGCGACCGTGTCGTTCTCGTTGACGATGGGCAGCACGCGCAGACCGAGCAGGCGCTCCATGGCGCGCCGCGCGTTGCTGCGTGACGTCGGGTTCTCCAGGTCCCCGGTCGTGAGCAGTACCTGACCCGCCACGATCCCGAACGGGCGGAGCGCCTCCTGGTAGCGGAAGACGAGGATGTTCTGGCCGACGGCCGCCGCCGCCTGCTGCGTCGCGAGATCCGTGGGGCGCGCGTCGAGCTGAAGGAACGGGATGCCCGTCGCGATCGCCCCGGAGGACACCAGGATCACCTCGGTGCCACGGCCGTGAGCCGTCGCGAGGGCGTGCACGATCATCGGGATCCGCCACGAGGACTCTCCGCTGATCGACGACGACCCCACCTTGACGACGATGCGCGAGGCGGTCGCGAGGTCCGCGCGCGTGCGGGCGGTCACTCCCCGTCCTCGCCGCGGGTGGCCAGGCGGCGCTCCTCGGCTGCGGCGCGCGCCTCGGCCTTGGCGTCCATGCGCTCGTAGTACTGCTCGCGACGCTCCGAGGTGGTGCGGCGCGAGTTCGGGGCGAGGCGCGGGTCGGTGCCGCGCGGCGCGGTCATGAGCTCGGCGGCCGACGACATGGTCGGCTCCCAGTCGAAGACGATGCTGTCGCCCTCGCCGATCACGACGGTCGATCCCTGCACCGCGCCGAGGCGGAAGAGCTCGTCCTCGACGCCGAGCTTCTCGAGGCGGTCGGCCAGGAACCCGACGGCCTCCTCGTTCTGGAAGTCGGTCTGCTGCACCCACCGCACCGGCTTCTCGCCGATGATGCGGTAGACGTTGCCGTAGGTGCCGCCCTCGACGCGGATCGTGAAGTCCTTCTTCGATCCCTTCGGACGGATGACGACGCGCTCACGCACGGGCTCGGCCGCGGCCTGCTCCGCACGGTGCTTCTCGACGATCTCGCCGAGCGCGAAGGTCAGCGGACGGAGGCCCTCGTGCGACACCGTGGAGATGTCGAAGACGCGGAATCCGCGGGCTTCCAGATCGGGCCGCACGAGATCTGCGAGGTCGCGTGCCTCCGGCACGTCGACCTTGTTGAGCGCGACGAGCTGCGGACGCTCCAGGAGCGGTGTCTGCCCCTCGGGCACCTCGTAGGCGGCGAGCTCCGCGAGGATCACATCGAGGTCGGAGATCGGGTCCCGTCCCGGTTCGAGCGTCGCGCAGTCGAGCACGTGCAGCAGTGCGGAGCAGCGCTCGACGTGGCGAAGGAACTCGAGTCCGAGCCCCCGACCCTCGCTCGCACCCTCGATGAGGCCGGGAACGTCAGCGACGGTGTAGCGGAAGTCACCCTGCTGCACGACCCCGAGGTTGGGGTGCAGCGTCGTGAACGGGTAGTCGGCGATCTTGGGCCGAGCGGCCGAGATCGCACCGATCAGGCTCGACTTCCCGGCGGATGGGTACCCGACGAGTGCGACGTCGGCGACCGTCTTGAGCTCGAGCACGACGTCGCCCTCGGCGCCGGGCGTGCCGAGAAGGGCGAAGCCGGGGGCCTTGCGCTTCGGCGTCGCGAGCGCGGCGTTGCCGAGACCGCCCTGACCGCCCTGAGCGACGACGAAGCGCTCACCGGGCTCGATCATGTCGATCAGCACCTCGCCCGCGGGGTTCTTCACCACGGTGCCGACGGGGACGGGCAGCACGAGGTCCTCGCCCATGAAACCGGCGCGGTGGTCGCCCATGCCCGGTCCGCCGTTGCCGGAGCTGCGGTGGGGCGAGTGGTGGTACGACAGGAGCGTGCCGGTCTGGGAGTCGGCGACCAGAACGATGTCGCCGCCGTCGCCGCCGTTGCCGCCGTCAGGACCGCCGAGGGGCTTGAACTTCTCGCGGTGGACCGAGACACAGCCGTTGCCGCCCTTGCCCGCCCGCAGATGCAGCGTCACGGTGTCGACGAAGGTGACCATGTCTCTCTCCTTGCAAAAGAGAATCGGGGCGGGCCGAAGCCCGCCCCGATTCGGATGTCTAGCGTCGCGCTGTGATCACTCGGCAGCGGCGACGATGTTGACGACCTTGCGGCCGCCCTTCGCGCCGAACTCGACCGCACCGGCGGCCAGAGCGAAAAGCGTGTCGTCGCCACCGCGGCCGACGTTCACGCCGGGGTGGAAGTGCGTGCCGCGCTGACGGACGATGATCTCGCCGGCGAGGACCTGCTGACCGCCGAAGCGCTTGACGCCCAGTCTCTGTGCGTTGGAGTCACGACCGTTGCGGGTGGAGCTTGCGCCCTTTTTGTGTGCCATGTCCTGGTCTCCTCGGTCTTACTTGATGCCGGTGATCTTGACGCGCGTGAGCTCCTGACGGTGGCCCTGGCGCTTCTTGTAGCCGGTCTTGTTCTTGTACTTCTGGATGACGATCTTCGGGCCGCGGAGGTTGCCGAGCACCTCTGCCGTGACCTTGACCTTCGCGAGCTTGTCAGCGTCGGTGGTCACCGTGGCGCCGTCGACGAGCAGCACCGCGGCCAGCTCGATCTTCTCGCCCTGAGCAGCCTGAACACGGTCGAGCTGAACGATCGTGCCGACCTCGACCTTCTCCTGCCGCCCACCGGCGCGCACTACTGCGTAAACCACTTCATACCTGTTTCGTTGGGGAGCGCGGAGCTCCGAGAATCTCACGGGAAGACTGTTGCTTGCATGCGTCGCGGGGCGACGGGTGCGAACGCAAGACTCTCCGCACCGACCGTCAGGGACGACGCGGCATGCGCACCAAGGGACTACTTTACCGGATGCCGAGCGGTGTCGCAAAACGCCTCAAGGGGTGTGTCCGGTCGTAGGCTGACGGGATGACCGTTCTCGTCGACGACCCCCTCTGGCCCGCGCACGGACGGCTGTGGGCACACCTGGTCAGCGACGAGAGCCTGGACGAGCTGCACGCCTTCGCACGCGCACAGGACCTGCCGGCGCGCGCTTTCGATCTCGACCACTACGACGTCCCGGAGGACGCCGTACCGCGGCTCATCGCCGCCGGCGCACTGCACGTCGAGGGCAAGGAGCTGGTGCGGAGGCTGATCGCCTCAGGACTCCGCGTCCGCGGCCGCGACCGGCGCCGCTGACGGACCGTCCGAGTTCACGGACACCGGGGTACCGGTGAGCGCCGCAGTCGTCACGCGACGACGTCCTCGCCCCTGCCCCGGCGCCTTCGGCTCGGGAAGAGCGTCGAGCACCGAGTCGAGCAGCTGCTCGGCCGGGGACTTCGGACCCTTGCGGTCGGATCCGCGCTTCTTGCGCGGCTTCTTCGCGCGCTCCTGGGCGGCCGGAGCCTCGGACTCGTCGACGGCCGTCGCCGCGGCATCCGCAGTTCCCTGCGCCGCCGCTGACGGCCGCGAGGACGCCGCGATCTGCGCGAGAGCCGACTTGGCCCCCTCGGGGATGCTGTGCGTCGTGCCGGTGGCGGGCGCCGCGTTCTGGTTCTGACCGTTTCCGTTGCCGCCGCGCTGACGACGGTTCGAGGACGAGCCGCCGTTGCCGTTGCCGTTACCGCCGCCGTTCGAGCGGTGCTTGACCACGGGGTCGTGATGCACGATGACGCCGCGACCCGCGCACACCTCGCACGCCTCGCTGAACGTCTCGAGCAGGCCGAGACCGAGCTTCTTGCGGGTCATCTGCACGAGACCGAGGGAGGTGACCTCGGCGACCTGGTGCTTCGTGCGATCGCGGCTCAGGCACTCGATGAGGCGCCGCAGCACGAGGTCGCGGTTCGACTCGAGCACCATGTCGATGAAGTCGACGACGATGATGCCGCCGATGTCACGCAGGCGCAGCTGACGGACGATCTCCTCAGCGGCTTCGAGGTTGTTCTTGGTGACGGTCTCCTCGAGGTTCCCGCCGGATCCGACGAACTTCCCGGTGTTGACGTCGACGACCGTCATGGCCTCGGTCCGGTCGATCACGAGGGACCCTCCGGACGGCAGCCACACCTTGCGGTCGAGGGCCTTCTCGATCTGCTCCGTGATGCGGAACGCGTCGAAGGGGTCGACCTCGTCCTCGTAGGACTCGACGCGCTCGAGCAGATCGGGGGCGACGCTCTCGAGGTAGGCGCGGATCTTGCGCTGCGCGTCCTCGCCCTGGATGAGCATCTTCGTGAAGTCCTCGTTGAAGACATCACGGACGATCTTCACCAGCAGGTCGGGCTCGGCGTGCAGGAGCGCGGGCGCCTGCTGGTTCTCCACCGTCTTGCGGATGTGCTCCCACTGCGAGGTGAGACGCTGCACGTCGCGGGTGAGCTGCTCCTCGGTCGCGCCCTCGGCCGCGGTGCGGACGATCACACCGGAGGACTCGGGCAGGACCTCCTTGAGGATGCGCTTGAGACGGGCGCGCTCGTTGTCGGGCAGCTTCCGGCTGATGCCGTTCATGGAACCGCCGGGCACGTACACGAGGTAGCGGCCGGGGAGCGAGATCTGACTGGTCAGACGTGCGCCCTTGTGACCGACCGGGTCCTTGGTGACCTGCACGAGCACACGGTCGCCGGCCTTGAGCGCCAGTTCGATGCGACGCGGCTGGTTGCCGATCTCGACGCCGTCCCAGTCGACCTCGCCGGAGTACAGCACGGCGTTTCGCCCACGGCCGATGTCGACGAACGCGGCCTCCATGCTCGGGAGCACGTTCTGCACCCGGCCGAGGTAGACGTTGCCGATGAGCGACGCGTCCTGGTTGCGGGCGACGTAGTGCTCGACCAGCACGCCGTCCTCGAGCACGCCGATCTGCGTGCGGCCGTTCTTCGCGCGCACGACCATCTTGCGGTCCACGGACTCGCGGCGCGCGAGGAACTCGGCCTCGGTCACGACGGGACGACGACGCCCCGCATCCCGTCCGTCGCGACGACGCTGCTTCTTGGCCTCGAGGCGGGTCGACCCCTTGATCGCCTTGGGCTCGGTGATGTACTCGACGACGCGCTGACGCGGCTGGCGCGGCTCGTCGCGCTGATCGCCGTCGTCGGATCCGCCACGACGACGACGCCCGCGGCGACCGCTGCTCGGCTCGTCGGAGTCGCGGTCGAGGTCGCGCTCGTCGCGACGGTCACGACCGGGGCGGGCCGGGATCGGCACGATCTCGGGCGCGTAGAACGCGAGACGGGTCGACACCTGCGAGACGAAGACCTCGGGCAGCAGGCCGAGCGACACCGCGGTCACGGGCTCGGGCTTCGCCGGCGCGTCGGCCTTCGTCTCCCCCTCGGGTGCCTCGGGCTTCGTCTCCGCGGGCTCCGCCGGCTCGGAGGGCTCCGCCTGCTCGGAGGGATCCGCCTGCTCGGAGGGCTCTGCCTGCTCGGCGGCTGCCCCAGCATCGGCAGGTGCCTCAGACTCAGCATCGGCAGATGCCTCAGCCTCAGCCTCAGCGGGTGCCTCCACGGTCGCTTCGGCGTCAGCGGAGGCAGAAGGCTCCTCGCTCGGGCCCGCGTCGATCGCGACCACGGTGTCCTCGGCGGGGGTCTCCTCGGCGGCAGGCTCCTCGGGAGCCTCCGCGATCACGGGCGCCGGGGCGTCCGCGTCCGCGGGGATGTCGAGGGTAGGGGCGTCGTAGTCATTGTTCTCATCGGCCATCTCTGGCGTACTCCTCGCGCGGTGCACCTGGTGCTCCGCGAATTCTCATGCAGCTCCCGAAGGTGCCGCGAACTCATTCGGCGTGCGACCGGCCCACGGCTCTGGTCGCGAGGGGCATACGGCCCCGAAGTCTTCGTCGATGCGTGCTGCGACGGGGTCGAGCTGTGCATCACAGGCCATTATCGCACCAAGTGCACGAGTTCGCGGCATCCGCTGCCTCTCGCGAGCCGCGGAGCCGATATACACGGCTCGCCTCACGCCCGATCCATAGTGATCGCTGTGATAATCCACATATGAGCGAGCAGCGCACCCGCCCCACCGTCTACGCCGTCTGGTTGATCGTCGCGGGGGTCGTCGGCCTGATCGCGGCCTTCGCGCTCACCGTCGAGAAGTTCGTGTTGCTGCAGAACCCGCAGGATGCTCTGTCATGCGACATCAGCCCGTTCATCCAGTGCAGCAAGAACCTGAACTCACCCCAGGGCGAGGTCTTCGGATTCCCGAACCCGCTGCTCGGTCTCATGGGCTGGATGGCGCCGCTCATCGTCGGCGTCGCGATCCTCGCCGGTGCGCGCTTCCCGCGGTGGTTCTGGGCCGTCTTCGGCGCCGGCATCACGTTCGCGTTCGGCTTCGTGTGCTGGCTGATCGGCCAGAGCCTCTACGACCTGTTCGTGCTGTGCCCCTGGTGCATGATCACCTGGGCCGTGACGATCCCGACGTTCTTCGCCACCATGCTGCATCTCACACGCAACGGCACGTTCACGAGAAGCGAGAAGGTCCAGGAGCGTGCGAACAGCCTCATGGTCTGGGTGCCGCTCGCGACGGTCCTCGCCTACGCCGTCATCATCATGATGGCCCAGCTGCAGGGCCTCGACTTCCTCGGCGAGATGGCCCGCATCATCTTCTGATCCGCGCTGAGCCGCCACCGACACCAAGCCGCGGACACGACGAAGCCCGCCGCACAGCACGTGCGGCGGGCTTCGTCGTGAAACCGATCAGTCGAACCAGATACCGAGCTCCCGGGCGGCGGACTCGGGGCTGTCGGAGCCGTGCACGAGGTTCTGCTGCACCTTGAGGCCCCAGTCGCGGCCGAAGTCGCCGCGGATCGTGCCGGGCGCGGCGGTCGTCGGGTCGGTCGTGCCGGCGAGCGAGCGGAAGCCCTCGATCACGCGGTTGCCCGCGAGGCGGATCGCCACGGACGGGCCGGAGAGCATGAACTCGAGCAGCGGCTCGTAGAACGGCTTGCCCTCGTGCTCGGCGTAGTGGGCGGCGAGGCGGTCGCGATCGGGCTCGACGAGGCGGATGTCGACGAGGGCGTAGCCCTTCGCCTCGATCCGGGCGAGGATCGCGCCGGTGAGGCCGCGCGCGACGCCGTCGGGCTTGACGAGGACGAGGGTTTCTTCGGTGGCCATGTCATTCACTCTCTGTCTGAGTCGTGGTCTCTGTCTGAGCCTCGGTCACGGGCGCATCCGGACGTCGTGCGTCCAGACGAGCCCCCATGATCGTCGCATACGCCCACATGCCCCCGAAAATCACGACCACGAGGAGGATCGCCGGGACGAGGATCGCCGACAGCGCGATGACCACCTGGATCACCCAGCCCGCCGTGATCGCCCAGGGCTTCGTGATCATGCCCGCGACGGCGATGCACGCGAGGCCGACGACGCCGCCGGCGACGATGCCCCACCACTGCGGGATGCCGGCGGGCAGCGTCTTCAGGCCGAAGATCGTGAGCCCGGCGAGGAACACCACGATCGATTCGAAGCCCAGCACGATGGGCGCGAGCTTCTGCACGAGGGTCCTCGGCGGCCGGGGGCGGCGTGCGGGCGTGGGGTCGGCGCTCATGCGCGCCACCCCGACTTCCAGTCCTCCTCCTCGGAGAGCGTGATGGCCTCGCCCGCGAGCACGACCGAGCCCGCGATGACCACGGCGCGACGGTCGGACGACGCGGCCCACTCGCGGGCGGCGTCCGCGGCCTCCGCCAGGGTCGGATGCACGGTCGCACGGTTGCCGGTCGCCTCGACGAGGTCAGCGATCGCGTCCGCGTCGCTCGCCCGGTCGGAGTCCGGCGCCGTCGCGAACACGTGTGCGGCGGCCGGCGCGAGACGGGCGACGATGCCCGCGGCATCCTTGTCAGCGAGGATTCCGAGGACCACACCCCACTCGTCGAAATCGAAGCTGTCGTCCATGGCCTGCACGAGTGCGGCAGCGCCGTGCGGGTTGTGCGCGGCATCCACGATGACCGTCGGTGCGACGCCGAGCAGCTGCAGACGCCCCGGAGAGGTCGCGCCCTGCAGGCCCTCCGACACGATGTCGTCGGCGATGCGCTGCTGCGCGCCTCCGATCAGCGACTCCACGGCCGCGATCGCGAGAGCCGCGTTGTGTCCCTGGTGGGCGCCGTACTGCGGCAGGTACTCCTCGACGTACTCCCCCGCGAGCCCGCGGACCGTGAGCAGCTGTCCTCCCACCGCGAGCTTCTGGTCGGCGAGACCGAAGTCCGTGCCCTCGAACGCGATGGTCGCGTTCCGCTCGGCAGCGACGCGACGCAGCACCTCGGCGGCGGCCTCGGGCTGCTGCGCCGAGACGACGGCGGCACCGTCCTTGATGATGCCTGCCTTGACCTGGGCGATCTCCGCGATCGTGTTCCCGAGACGGTCGGCGTGGTCGATGTCGATCGGCGCGAACACCGCGACGTCGCCGTCGGCCGTGTTCGTCGAGTCCCACTCGCCGCCCATTCCGACCTCGAGCACCAGGACGTCGACCGGCGCATCGGCCACCGCGACGAACGCGAGCACCGTGAGCAGCTCGAAGAACGTCAGCGGCTCCTCGCCCTTCGATTCGAGCTCGGCGTCGACGATGCCGACGAAGGGCTCGATCTCGTCCCAGGCATCCGCCACCGCGTCGTCGTCGATCGGCTCGCCGTCGACCATGATCCGCTCGGTGAAACGCTCGAGATGCGGGCTGGTGAACAGTCCGGTCCGCAGGCCGTGCGACCCTAGCAGGCTCTCGATCATGCGCGCGGTCGACGTCTTGCCGTTCGTCCCGGTGATGTGCACGACGCGGTACGTGCGCTGCGGGTCGTCGAGCAGCTCGAGGATGCGCGCCGTGCGCTCCTTCCGCGGCTGCACCCAGCGCTCGCCGGCCCGTCCCAGGAGGGTCTCGTAGACGGCATCCGCCCTGTCGCGCGCGCTCATGCGGAAGCTCCGATCCTGCTGACGCCGATCGTGAAGTCGTCGGCGTTGGCGTACGTGCCCTTGTCGATCACGGCCGTGAACTCCGCATCGAGAGCGACGTCGGAGCGGTGCAGACCGTGCTCGACAGCCAGGGTCTCCCCCGCGATGTCCGCGATGTGGAACGCCGCTTCGACGGCATCCGCGTCTGCGCCGCCCGCGAAGACGAGATCCAGACGGATCCGGTCGCTCACGTCGAAGCCGGCGTTCTTGCGGGTCTCCTGGACGGCGCGGATCACGTCGCGCGCGAGCCCTTCCGCCTCGAGCTCCGGCGTGGTCGCCGTGTCGAGCAGGATGAAGCCGCCGCCGGGCACGAGAGCGAGCGCCTCACCCTCGGGACGGCCGGAGGTCTCCAACGCCAGTTCGTACTCGGACGGCTCCAGGGCGATGCCGCCCGCCGTCACGACGCCGTCGGTCTCGGACCAGTCCCCCGCCTTCGCGGCCTTGATCACGGTCTGGACGTTCTTGCCCAGGCGCGGTCCTGCCGCACGGGCGTTGACGCTCAGGCGGTGGCTGATGCCGTAGTCGACCGCGGTCGTCTCCGACTGTGCGACGAGCTCCACGGCCTTGACGTTGAGCTCCTCGCGGAGGATGTCCTCGAACTGGCCGAGCGTGTCGGCGAGCGGCGATACGACCGTGAGGCGCGCCAGGGGCAGCCGGACCCGCAGCTTCTCCTTCTTGCGCAGAGCGTTGCCGACGCTCGACAGTTCGCGCACGGCATCCATCGCATCGCGGATGTCGTCCGCTGCGGGGAAGGCGTCCGCATCCGGCCAGTCCTGCAGGTGCACGCTGCGTCCGCCGGTGAGCCCCTGCCATACGCGCTCGCTCACGAGCGGCACGAGCGGGGCAGCCACGCGGCACAGGGTCTCGAGCACGGTGTAGAGGGTGTCGAACGCCTCGGTCGACGAGCCCTCCCAGAAGCGGTCACGCGAACGGCGGATGTACCAGTTCGTGAGCACCTCGGCGAAGTCGCGCAGACGCGACGAGGCCGTCGTGGAATCGAGACCCTCGAGGTCGGCGCGCACCTCGCGCACGAGGTCGCCGAGCCTCGCGAGGATGTAGCGGTCGAGAACGTCGGTGGAGTCCGTGCCGCGTTTCGTCTCGCTCCGCTCGCTCAACGACCGCTGGACTTCCGGGTTCGCGGCGTTCGCGTACGTCGCGAAGAAGTACCAGGAGTTCCACAGCGGCAGCAGGAACTCGCGCACGCCGGAGCGGATGCCCTCCTCGGTCACGGCGAGGTTGCCGCCGCGCAGCACCGAGCTCGACATGAGGAACCAGCGCATCGCGTCGGAGCCGTCGCGGTCGAGCACCTCGGAGACGTCGGGGTAGTTGCGCAGCGACTTCGACATCTTGTAGCCGTCGCTGCCCAGCACGATGCCGTGGCAGCTCACGCCCGTGAACGCCGGGCGGTCGAACAGCGCGGTCGACAGCACGTGCATGACGTAGAACCAGCCACGGGTCTGCCCGATGTACTCCACGATGAAGTCGGCCGGTGCGTGCGAGTCGAACCACTCCTGGTTCTCGAACGGGTAGTGCACCTGCGCGTACGGCATCGAGCCGGAGTCGAACCACACGTCGAACACGTCCTCGATGCGTCGCATCGTGCTCTTCCCGGTGGGGTCGTCCGGGTTCGGACGCGTGAGGTCGTCGATGTACGGACGGTGCAGGTCGACCTCGCCCTCCGGGTTGCGCGGCAGCGCGCCGAAGTCGCGCTCGAGCTCCTCCAGCGAGCCGTAGGTGTCGACGCGGGGATACTCGGGGTCGTCGCTCTTCCAGACCGGGATCGGCGACCCCCAGTAGCGGTTGCGGCTGATCGACCAGTCGCGCGCACCCTCGAGCCACTTGCCGAACTGGCCGTACTTCACGTTCTCGGGCACCCAGGTGATCTGCTCGTTGTTCGCGAGCATGCCGTCCTTGATGTCGGTCACGCGGATGAACCAGCTCGACACGGCCTTGTAGATCAGGGGGTTCCGGCACCGCCAGCAGTGCGGGTAGGAGTGCACGTAGCTCTGCTCGCGCAGCAGCCGGCCCTCGCCTCGCAGCAGGCGGATGAGCGGCGTGTTCGCATCCATCCACAGCATGCCCGCGACGTCGGTGACGTTCGGGAGGAACTTCCCTCCGTCGTCGAGCGACAGGATCGTCGGGACGCCCGCCGCACCCGCGACGCGCTGGTCGTCCTCACCGTAGGCGGGCGCCTGGTGCACGATGCCGGTGCCGTCGCTGACCGTGACGTAGTCGTCGACGAGGATGCGCCAGGCGTTCTCCGTGCCGTAGATGTCGGCATCCGCGTAGTAGTCGAACAGTCGGTCGTAGGTGACGTCCTGCAGCTCTGCACCCCGCACGGTCTGATCGACGGCGGCGAGCGCGTCCTCGGGGCTCTCGTAGCCGAGATCCTTGGCGTAGCCGGCGAGAAGCTCGCGGGCGAGGAGGTAGCGGTGCGCCGAGGCCTCGACCACGGCATCCGTGGTGCCGGCGGCGGCGTGCACGTCGGCGGCGCCGTTCGGACCCGCGGGCAGGACGACGTACTCGATGTCGGGGCCGACGGCGAGCGCGAGGTTGGTCGGGAGCGTCCAAGGCGTGGTCGTCCACGCGAGGGCCCGCACGGCGGTGAGCCCCAGCGCCTCGGCCTTCGCCCCGGTGAGCGGGAACGTCACCGTCACTGACGGGTCCTGACGGTTCTGGTACACGTCGTCGTCCATGCGCAGCTCGTGCGCGGACAGCGGGGTCTCGTCTCGCCAGCAGTACGGCAGCACGCGGTAGCCCTCGTAGGCGAGACCCTTGTCGTACAGCGTCTTGAACGCCCAGAGCACGCTCTCCATGTAGCCCAGATCGAGCGTCTTGTAGCCGCGCTCGAAGTCGACCCAGCGGGCCTGGCGGGTGACGTAGTCCTGCCACTCATGCGTGTACTTCAGCACCGAGGAGCGCGCCTTCTCGTTGAAGACGTCGATGCCCATCGACTCGATCTCGCTCTTCTCGGTGATGCCGAGCTGCTTCATGGCCTCGAGCTCGGCGGGGAGACCGTGCGTGTCCCAGCCGAACACGCGGTCGACCTTCTTGCCGATCATGGTCTGGAACCGCGGGAACACGTCCTTGGCGTAGCCGGTCAGCAGATGCCCGTAGTGCGGGAGTCCGTTGGCGAACGGGGGGCCGTCGTAGAACACCCACTCGTCCGCACCGTCGCGCTGCGCGATCGAGGCGCGGAACGTGTCGTCCTGCTTCCAGAACTCGAGCACGTCCTGCTCGATCTCGGGGAAGCGCGGGCTCGGGGCGACGGAAGCAGCCTGGTCGGCGGCGGGGCCGAAAGAGGAACGCGGGTAGGTCATGTCGTCTCGCAGGAGTCGTGGCGGATGCTGCTGCGAGGACGATCCGTCCGGCTTGTCGTTCCGGGGACCGCGGTACCACCTCGCGTGCCGCGCCTCACGGCGGGGCCACTCTCACTGCGGCTGTGACGGGCCTGCCCCGCTCGGTTCTACTTGCTCCCGCCTGCACTGGGCCTGCTGGAGCGTTCTTCCGAGAGCTCCCCGGTGATGGCCGGATCGGTGCTCGTGCCTCCATTGTACGCATCGGGTGCCACCCCTGGCGCGCGGGTCCCGACGTCTGCGCGACGGCGGCACGGGTACGAACCCGCGCCGCGGCGTCGGACCCCAGCCCTACGCTCGAGTCATGGCTCGTGCATCCGACTCTCTCGTCGCTCCCCGCGTCTCCCCTCCCGATCTGCCGCCGCGGCTCGAGCACGCACGTCCATCCCGCGGCGCCGACCTGCTGGCGGCGGAGCTCGACCTCCACGGCACGGCCGATCTGGCGCACGCCTCTCTCGAGCAGTGCGCGATCGCGGCGGATGCCGACGCGGTCGACCTCGTCGGGGCGACGCTGATCGACGTCGAGCTCGTGGATGCGCGGATCGCCTCGCTGCGGGTGCGCGACGCGAACCTCCGCCGCGTCCGCGTCACGGGAGGCCGGCTCGGCACTCTCGACCTCAGCGGAGCGCGCATCGACGAACTCGAGCTGCGGGGCGTGCGCATCGACTACCTGAACCTCGGCGGCGCGAAGGCGACGGATGTCGAGATCGCCGACTGCGCCATCCGCACGCTGGACATGCCCCAGGCCGAGTTGACCCGGGTGCGATTCGCGGACACCCGCACAGACGAGGTCGATCCGCGTGGGCTGCGAGCCGCGCACGTCGATCTGCGCGGACTCGACGCCGGCGCGTTCCTGGACGCGAACAGCCTGCGCGGCACCACGCTCTCCTCGTTCCAGGTTCAGCTGCTGGCGCCCGTGCTCGCCGCAGGCATCGGCATCCACGTGCTCGACTGAGAACGCGCACTCAGCGCGCCGTGGGGCCGCTCGCCTCCAGGAGCTCGCGGGTGAACGGATGCTGCGGTGCGGCGAACACCGAGTCCACCGCGCCCTTCTCGACGATCGCGCCGTCCTGCATCACGATGACCTCGTCGGCGACCGCGCCGACCACGTCGAGGTCGTGCGACACGAACACCATCGTGAGGCGGCGCTCGCGCTGCAGGCGGAGAAGCAGTCGGAGTACCCTCTCGCGCACCGAGGGATCGAGCGCCGACACGGGCTCGTCGAGCACGAGGATCTCGGGTTCGGCGGCGAGGGCCCGGGCGATCGCCGCGCGCTGACGCTGACCGCCGGAGAGCGCGATCGGTCGGCGTGCGGCGAGCGCGGGGTCGAGGTCGACCTCCCGCAGCAGCTCCGCGATGCGTGCGGCGCGCTGCGCACGCGGCACTCCTCCCGCCGCGAGGGCCTCGCGCAGAGAGCGTCCGACGGTCCAGCGCGGGTCGAAGGCTCCGAGCGGGTTCTGGTGCACGAGCTGCACCCGCCGCCGCCCGCCCGTCCAGCGCAGAGCACCCTCGTCGGGCGCCTCCACCCCGACGATCATGCGCGCGAGGGTGGTCTTCCCCGATCCGGACTCCCCCACCACTCCCAGGGTCCTGCCCTGTGGCACGGTGAACGACGCGTCCGACACCGCGACGAGATCTCCGTAGCGTCGGGTCGCTCCCGCGACGACGAGCACCGGCTCCGCAGCGGCCGTCTGCGGCTCGCGCGGCTCGTGGATCGTGGCGGCGATCAGCTGGCGCGTGTAGTCGTGCTGAGGTGCCTCGAGCACGTCCTCGACCGGCCCGGACTCGACGACGACTCCGTCGCGCATCACGATCACGCGGTCGGCGATGCGACGCACCGCGGCGAAGTCATGGCTGATGAAGACGACAGCCGTGCCGGCGTCCGCGATGTCCCGCAGCAGTGCGAGGATGCGCGCCTGCACCGTGGCGTCGAGCGCGGTCGTCGGCTCATCGGCCACGAGCACCGCGGGTTCGCCGGCGAGCGCCGAGGCGATGAGGGCCCGCTGGCGGAGCCCGCCGGACAGCTCGTGCGGGTACTGCCGCTCGCGACGATCGGCGTCGGGCATCCACACCCGCCGCAGCAGTTCGCGCACCCGTTCCTGCACGGCAGGCCGACCGGTCACGGTGCCGTGCAGGTGCAACGGCTCGGCGACAGCCGCCCCCACGCGCTGCAGCGGGTCGAGGGAGACGAGCGCGTCCTGCTCCACCAGGGCGATCCGACGACCCCGCAGCGCACGCCATTTTCGCTCGCTGAGCCCTCGGGCGTCAGCGCCGTCGACGAGGAGGCGCGCGAGCCGCACGCGCGCATCCGACGGTGTGAGTCCCAGGAGCGCACGTGCGGTGAGGGTCTTGCCTGCGCCCGACTCCCCCACGATCGCGACGCACTCTCCACGGTCGACGTGCAGCGAGACGCCGTCGACGACCGGTTCGCCTCCGAAGTCGATGCGGAGGTCGTCGAGCTCGAGCGCGGCGGTCATGCGCGCCGTCCTTCCGCACGAGCGCGCAGCACGCGCCCGACGATCGTCGCGGCGATGACCGTCACGGTGATCGCGATGCCGGGGAAGACGGCGATCCACCACGCCTGACCGAGCACGTTGCGCCCGCCCGCGAGCATCAGCCCCCACTCGGGAGTGGGCTCCGAGGGACCGAGACCGAGGAAGCTCAGCCCTGCGGCCGCGAGGATGCTGGAGCCGACGCCGATCGTCGCGAGCACGCTGAGAGATCCGAGCACGCCGGGCACCACGTGTCGGACGAACGCCTGCGCGGGCGGGACACCGAGGATGCGGGCGGCCTCGACGTGCTCGGCGACGCGCAGCGTGCGGGTCTGCACCCGGGCGAGCCGCACGTACACGGGCGCGGCGGCGAGAGTGACGGCGATCGCGATGTTCACGGGGCCAGGGCCGAGCACGGCGACGACGACGAGCGCGACGAGGAACTCGGGGAACGCCATGAGCACGTCGTTCACCCGCATGAGGGCGGTGTCGACCGGACGCGGTGCGAGCCCGGCCAGTGCACCGACGATCAGACCGGCGATGAGCGCGATCCCGGTCGCGAGCAGGCCGATGCCGATCGACCTCCCCGCGCCGAACACGACTCGCGAGTACACGTCCCGGCCGCTCTGATCCGTGCCGAACAGGTGCTCCCCGCTGGGCGGCAGCAGCGCCGAGCGCACGTCGGTCTGCAGCGGGTCGTGCGTCGCGAGCATCCCGGGGAACACGGCGACCACGGCGAGGACCGCGAGCACCCCCACGGCGATCCACAGCAGCACGCTCTGCCCGCGCCTCACCGGACACCTCCGCGCGTACCGCGCAGGCGCGGGTCCAGTAGCGGATGCACGAGCTCGACGACCAGGTTCACGATCACGAACACGACCGCGCTGAGCAGGATGATGCCCGTGATGACCGGGAGGTCGCGGTTGCTGATGGCCGCGAGCGTCACGCGGCCGAGGCCTGCCCGCGCGAAGACGGTCTCCACGAGCACGGCACCACCGAGCACGGACCCCGTGAGGTAGGCGGCGAGGGTGAGCGCGCCGGAAGCGCCGTGACGGAGACCATGGCGCAGCGTGAACCACGACGGACTCGCGCCGCGGGCGCGGACCGTCTCGGCGAACGGCATCCGCTCCGCCTGGGCCAGTCCGTCGCGGAGCACCTGGCTGAGCAGGGCGGCGACCGGGAGCGCGAGCGTGATCGCGGGGAGCACGATCGTCGCCGGGTTGCGGGCCCCTGACACGGGGAACCATCCGAGACCGAACGCGAACACGCTCAGGAGGATCAGCCCGATCCAGAACACCGGCGACGACAGGATCACGAGCTCGATGCCCGCCGCGACCGTGCGCGCGGCCTGACTGCGCACGAGCAGCGCCACCGCGAGGGCGAGCACCACCGCGAGCAGCAGCGCGAGCGCGGCGAGCTGCAGCGTGGGGCCCAGCTGGCGTCCGATGACCTCCGTCACCGGCATCCGCAGCTGGTACGACTCGCCCAGGTCGCCGCGCGCGAGCTGCCCGATGAACGTCAGGTACTGCTCGAGCGGCGGCCGGTCGAGCCCGAGATCGGCGCGGATGCCGTCCTTCACAGCCTCGCTGACCTGGGCCTGCGGGCCGAGCATGACCGACACCGGATCGCCCGGGATCACACGGAACGCGAGGAACGCCAGAGTCGCCGCTCCCCAGAGCACCACCACGACGGATGCCGCGAGACCGGCGATGCGGATGAGCGCAGCCTTCACGTCGCGCTCCGCTCGCTCAACGACCGATCCTGATCAGTCGATGCTCACATCGTAGAACAGGGGCCGGCCGTACAGGTCGTACTCCAGGTCGCTGACCCGGTCGCCGACCGCGGTGATCGCGGAGGGCACGTACAGCGGCACGATCGCCTGATGCGTCGCGTTCCATTCCTGCAGCTGCGTGTACAGCTCGTCGCGCTGGGCCTGGTCGCTGGTCGCCACGGCCTGCTCGAGCAGCGTGTCGACGGCGGGGTCCGACACTTGGGAGGCGTTCTGGAAGCCGTCGGTGTGCAGGTGGTTGCGCAGCAGGTCGGGGTCGACGCCCGAGAAGCCCCAGTCGGTCAGGTCGAACGTCTTGGGACCGTACTGCTCGTTGTAGGCGCCGGGCTCGAGGACCTCGCGCACGACGTCGAAGCCGATCGCCTTGAGGTCGGATTGAATCGCGTTGGCGAGAGCCGCACGGTCGTCGGGGACAGGCGTATAGGCGATCCACCGCACGGACAGCGGCTGGCCGTCCTTCATGCGGATGCCGTCCGCGTCGCGCTCGGTCCACCCGGCCTCGTCCAGCAGGGCGTTGGCGGCCGCCGGATCGAACGGCCAGCTGTCCTCGAGCGTGGCATCATAGCCGGGCGTGGTCGGGCCGAGGATGGACCACGCGCGCGGGAACTGGTCGAAGAAGATCTCCTCCACCGCGGCGTCGACGTCGATGCCGCGCGCGAACGCCTGTCGCACCTTCTCGTCGGCGAACACGCCGAACTTCTCGTTCAGGTAGAGCGAGTACGGGAGGCCGGGGTATTCGACGGAGTCGACCGTCACGTCGTCGCCCAGGTCGCCCGCGAGGTTCGGCGGGATGTTGCTGGCGATGTCGGCCTCGCCGCTCTGGACCACTCCGGCGCGCACGGACGCCTCGGGCTGGATCTCGACGCGGAGAGTCTCGACCTTCGGCGCCGTCTCGCCGTGCGGGCCCCACGCGTAGTCGTCGTTGCGCGTGTACACGATCTCCTGGTCGGGCGTGTACACGGTGAGCTCGTAGGGCCCGGTGCCGACCGTGATGCCGGGGCCGCCGGCCTTCAGCTGATCCGCCGACTCGGCGAGCACCGCCGGCGAGTAGAAGCCGAGCTGCGGGGTGCTGGCCGCCTGCAGGAACGGGGCGTACGGCTGCGTGAACGACACCTTCACGGTGTGGTCGTCGATGACCTCGGTGCCCTCGTAGAAGTCCGCGCCGAGCATGCTCGCGGCCTGCGCCGATTCGGTCTCGGGGTCGACGATGCGGTCGAAGTTCGCCTTCACGGCGGCGGCGTCGAAGGGCTCCCCGTCCGTGAACGTCACGTCGTCCCGCAGTGTGAAGGTGTACTCCGTGCTGTCGGGCGACACCTCCCAGTCGGTCGCGAGCCACGGCGTGAAGGAGCCGTCCTCCTCCTGGAACACGAGGGAGTCGAGCACTGCCCGCTGCACCATTCCCGACACATCGAGCTGGCTCACCTGGGGGTCCATGTGCCCGGCCGCGAGATTCGCTCCCTCGATCGACCACACCAGCTCTCCGCCCTCGGCGTCGGAGGAGGATGCGGTGCAGGCGCTGAGCGCGAGCGCCGAGACGGCGGCGAGCGCCACGAGCGGGAGGATGCGGCGTGCGGGGTGTGCGGGCATGACTATTCCTCGGAAGAACGGGTCGGGATGAGGCCAGTCTAGAGCGGATTCTTGGACCGGGTCGATCTGCGACGGGATCGGTCCCCGGGCGTCCGCCGCGCGGCTCTCGGTACACTGGAGGCACAACCCACACTCAGGCACGCTCACACAGTGCCGCATACATCGCTCGAGGAGACCTCATGG
Source organism: Microbacterium sp. GCS4 (assembly GCF_001262495.1). Lineage (GTDB taxonomy): Bacteria > Actinomycetota > Actinomycetes > Actinomycetales > Microbacteriaceae > Microbacterium. Next base: position 160,106 of record NZ_LGYE01000005.1, on the reverse strand, counting down.
CCGCGTCCGCACACTCTCAGATCCCTGACAAGCCCGCGTTGGAAGGCCTCGAAGCGAAGTGGGGCGAGTCCTGGTCCGAGCGGGGCACGTACCTGTTCGACCGCATCCGCGCCGCGCAGTCCGGCCGCGACGGCGTCTACTCGATCGACACGCCTCCGCCCACGGCATCCGGCAGCCTGCACATCGGCCACGTGTTCTCCTACACCCACACCGATGTCAAGGCGCGCTACGAGCGCATGCGCGGCAAGACCGTTTTCTACCCGATGGGCTGGGACGACAACGGCCTGCCGACCGAGCGTCGCGTGCAGAACTACTACGGCGTGCGCTGCGACCCGTCGCTCCCCTATGAGGCGGACTTCACTCCCCCGTTCGAGGGCGGTGACAACAAGTCGAGCCGTGCTGCGGACCAGAAGCCCATCAGCCGCCGCAACTTCATCGAACTGTGCGAGCGACTGACCGTCGAGGACGAGAAGCAGTTCGAGGCGCTGTTCCGCCAGCTGGGCCTCTCGGTCGACTGGACGCAGACCTACCGCACGATCTCCGACGACACGATCCGCCAGAGCCAGCTCGCCTTCCTCCGCAATCTCGAGCGCGGGGAGGCCTACCAGTCACTCGCACCCACCCTGTGGGACATCGACTTCCGTTCGGCGATCGCCCAGGCGGAGCTCGAGGATCGCGACCAGCAGGCCGCGTACCACACGATCGACTTCCCGTTCGCGGACGGGTCGGGCGCGATCACGATCGAGACCACCCGCCCGGAGCTGCTCCCCGCGTGCATCGCGATCGTGACGCACCCCGAGGGCCCGCACAAGCACCTGATCGGCACGAAGGTGAAGACGCCCTTCTTCGGCGCCGAGATCGAGATCCACGGCCACCACCTCGCCCAGCCCGACAAGGGCACGGGAGCCGCCATGGTCTGCACCTTCGGCGACGTGACCGACATCATCTGGTGGCGCGAGCTGCGCACGGCCGACGGCCGCGACCTGCCCAACATGACGACCATCGGCCTCGACGGTCGCTTCCTGCCGACCGCGCCGTCGATCGTGACGGACCCTGCGGCGATCGGCTGGTACCAGACCGAGCTCGCCGGCAAGACCGTGTTCTCGGCGCGCAAGGCCATCGTCGAGAAGCTGCAGGAGACCGGCGACATGACGGCCGTCGGCAAGCCCTTCAACCACGCCGTGAAGTTCTTCGAGAAGGGCGACCGCCCGCTCGAGATCGTGTCGACGCGTCAGTGGTACATCCGCAACGGCGCCCGCGACAGCGAGCTGCGCGACCAGCTGCTCGCGCACGGCTCCGAGCTGTCGTGGCACCCCGACTTCATGCGCGTGCGGTACGAGAACTGGGTGGGTGGCCTGACCGGTGACTGGCTGGTGTCCCGCCAGCGCTTCTTCGGCGTGCCGATCCCCCTCTGGTACGGCCTCGACGAGAACGGCGAGCGCGACTACGACCGCGTGCTCGCGCCCGACCACGCCGCCCTGCCGATCGACCCCACGACCGACGTGCCCGCGGGGTACACCGAGGACCAGCGCGGTGTGCCCGGCGGGTTCGACGCCGAGGCCGACATCCTCGACACCTGGGCGACGTCGTCGCTCACCCCGCAGCTCGCGGGCGGATGGCAGCGCGACGAGGAGCTGTGGTCCCTCACCGCCCCGTTCGACCTGCGCCCGCAGGGCCAGGACATCATCCGCACCTGGCTGTTCTCGACCATGCTGCGCTCGACGCTGGAAGACGGCCGGACTCCGTGGCGCAACGCCGCGATCTCCGGCTTCATCGTCGACCCCGACCGCAAGAAGATGTCGAAGTCCAAGGGCAACGTCGTGACTCCGGCCGATATCCTCGACGCCCACGGATCGGATGCCGTGCGCTACTGGGCGGCCTCGAGCCGTCTCGGCATGGATGCGGCCTTCGACCCGCAGAACCCCACGCAGGTGAAGATCGGCCGCCGTCTGGCCATCAAGGTCCTGAACGCGGCGAAGTTCGTGCTGTCGTTCCCCGTGCCCGAGGGCGCGCAGGTCACGCACGCGCTCGACGCGTCGATGCTCACCGCCCTCGACGCCGTCGTGGTGGAGGCGACGAAGGCGTTCGAGAGCTACGACCAGGCCAAGGCGCTCGAGGTCACCGAGGCGTTCTTCTGGACGTTCTGCGACGACTACCTCGAACTCGTCAAGGAGCGCGCCTACGACCAGACGAACGTGGGCCAGGCCTCGGCCGCACTCGCCCTGCGCCTGGCGCTGTCGACGTTGCTGCGTCTGCTCGCCCCGGTGATCTCGTTCGCGACCGAAGAGGTGTGGTCGTGGTTCGAGGAGGGCTCCGTGCACACCGCGTCGTGGCCCGAGCCGCTGTCGATCGAGGGAGACACCGCGGTCCTCGCCGTGGCCAGCGAGGCCCTGATCGGCATCCGTCGCGCCAAGACCGAGGCCAAGGCCTCCCAGAAGACGCCGGTCTCGCACGCCACGATCGCCGCACCCGCCGGAAAGCTCGACGCGCTGCGCGCCGCAGCCGACGACCTGCGTGCCGTGGGACGGATCGCCGAACTCGAGTTCGTCGAGGCGGAGGACTTCGCCGTGACGGAGATCGTGCTCGCTCCGGTCGAGGAGGCATGATGCAGCTGGGTACGCGCTGGGCGACGGGTTCGGCCGCACCGGCATCCGTCCCGGCGGCGCTGCGACCGGCGATCGCCGAGGTCGAGGGCCGGGGATTGGTCGGCCATTGGACGCTGACCTGGCTCGAAGGCCGGGCGATCGCCGAGCTCGACGCCGGCTGGGAGGTCGTGCAGACGGCCTCCGGCGAGGTCGTCGCCCGCCCCTTCGAGGACTAGCGGCGCGGAACGCCCATCTGCGCGAGCAGGTGCTCGACGGCACGCGGGTCCTGCCTGCGCGCCTGCTGCTCGCGGAGCAGATCGTTGGCGATCTCGCGCCGCTCGGCGCGAGCCGCGATCCGGCGCTCCACGAAGGCCGTCAGATGCGTCGCGACGTTCAGCAGTCGGCGCTCGACGAGGGTCGGGGCCGCGAGGTGGAGCGCTGCACTGGTCATGATTCCTCCGTACGTGCGTCGGTGGGCAGATCGAAGAGCTCGGCGCGCAGGGACACACGCCGCACATCGGGACCGGACTGTCCCTGGTACCGCTCGACCACGCGGTCCACGACCTCGGTGAGTTCGGCCTTGAGCTCGGCCATCTGCTCGACCGTGAGGTCGAGGTAGGTCGTCATGACGATGCCCGCGTCGCGCCATTCCTCCGGGATCTCCGACTCGGCGCGATTGAGGTAGGCCATCAGGGTCTCGTGCCGCAGACGGAAGAACTCGGCGGTGACGATCTGCGCCGACGCCCTGTTCGAGGGCGTCATGCTGTCGTCGGGTCCGGGCAGGTCGATCCGCCCCTTGGGGCGCTCCCACCAGCGCTCGCGCGCCGTCCCCCGCCCCTCGACCTCGCGGATGAGGTCGTGCGCCGCGAGGGCGCGCAGGTGGTAGCTCATCGACCCGGAGGTCTCGCCGACCAGTGCAGCGAGCGTGCTCGCGGTCTGCGGGCCTCGCTCGCTGAGCAGGTCGAAGATGCGCACGCGCAGCGGGTGCGCGAGCGCCTTGAGCGCTCCGGCATCCAGGCTGCGGGACTCGCGTGTGTTCGTCATGCATGCAAAGATACTCTTGCAAACGTTTCTTTGCAAGTTTTTCTTTGCAAAGACTTCTCTGTACTCCCGGGGTCTTCAGGAGACAGCAGCGCGCGCGGCCACGAACGCCGCCACGCACCGCTCGACCTGCTCGGGCGTATGCGCCGCCGAGAGTTGCACCCGGATGCGCGCGAGCCCGCGCGGCACGACGGGGAAGCTGAACGCCGTGACATAGACGCCGTGCTTCTGCATCTCGCTCGCGATCCTGGCCGTCACCGCGGCGTCGCCGAACATCACCGGCACGATCGGATGCTCTCCCGGAAGCAGCTCGAAGCCCTCGGCCGTCATGCGCTCGCGGAACAGCGCCGCGTTCTCACGCAGCCGCGCCCGCAGGTCGGCCGAACCCTCCACGAGATCGAGAGCAGTGAGCGTCCCCGCGACGATCGAGGGGGCCAGCGTGTTGGAGAACAGGTACGGGCGCGAACGCTGTCGCAGCAGCGCGACGATGTCGGCGTGCGAGGCCACGTATCCGCCGGACGCCCCGCCGAGGGCCTTCCCGAACGTCCCCGTGTAGATGTCCACGCGGTCGGCGACCCCGCACAGCTCGGGCGTCCCCCGTCCGTGCTCCCCCACGAAGCCCACGGCGTGCGAGTCGTCGACGAACACCAGGGCGTCGTAGCGCTCCGCCAGATCGCAGATCTCCGTGAGTGGCGCGATGTAGCCGTCCATCGAGAAGACACCGTCCGTCACCACCACGCGGAAGCGCGCATCGGAAGCCGCCTTCAGCTGCTCCTCCAGGTCGGCCATGTCACGGTTGCGGTACCGCAGCCGCCGCGCCTTGGAGAGCCGGATGCCGTCGATGATCGACGCGTGGTTCAGCTCGTCCGATATGATCGCGTCCTCCGCGCCGAAAAGCGTCTCGAAGACCCCGCCGTTGGCATCGAAGCACGAGGAGTAGAGGATCGCGTCATCCGTGCCGAGGAAGCCGGCGAGCCGACGCTCCAGCTCGAGGTGCTGCTCCTGGGTGCCGCAGATGAACCGCACGCTCGCGAGACCGTAGCCCCACTCGTCCAGCGCGCTCTTCGCGGAGTCCCTGATGCGCACGTCGTCCGCGAGGCCGAGGTAGTTGTTGGCGCAGAAGTTCAGAACCTCGGCGCCGTCGGCCGTGATCTCGGCACTCTGCGGTCCGCGGATGCCGCGCTCGCGTTTCGTCAGTCCGGCCTCCTCGATCCCGGCGAGCTCCGCGGCCACATGCGTCTGAAAAGTCCCGTACATCACAGCTCCGTCCAATCGAGGATGATCTTTCCCGTGCCGGCGGACTCCGCCGCCGCGAATCCGCGCTCCCACTCCCTCGCCGGGAGCACCCCCGCGATCACGCGGCCGATCGACGCGCGCAGCGTCGCGCTCGTCTGCAGCATCGCGCCCATCGCATTCCAGGTCTCGAACATCTCGCGCCCGTAGATCCCCTTGATGGTCAGCATGTGCGTCACGAGTTTGCCCCAGTCGATCTCGAACCCCGACGTCGGGAGTCCGAGCATCGCGATGCGTCCGCCGTGATTCATGTTGTCGATCATGGCGGGGAGCGCCGACGGAGCGCCGCTCATCTCGAAGCCGATGTCGAAGCCCTCCCGCATCCCGAGCACCCGCTGCGCCTCGCGCACTTCCCGCTGCGACACGTCCACGACCTGGTCGGCACCCATGAGCGTCGCCATCTCGAGCCGCGGCGCACTGACGTCCGTCGCCGTGATGAACCGCGCCCCGGCGTGACGGGCCACCGCGATCGCCATGAGGCCGATCGGACCGCAACCCGTCACGAGCACGTCCTCCCCCACGAGCGGGTACGTGAGCGCGGTGTGCACGGCGTTGCCGAGGGGGTCGAAGATCGCACCGAGCTCGGGACTGACGTCGGCATGGTGCACCCAGACGTTCGTCGCCGGCAGGGCGAGGAACTCGGCGAACGCGCCGTCACGCTGCAGCCCGAGTCCGATCGTGCGGATGCACATCTGCCGTCGGCCGGCCCGGCAGTTTCGACAGGTCCCGCACACGATGTGACCCTCACCCGAGACCCTGTCACCCACGGAGATGTCGTGCACGAGGGGGCCGACCTCGACGACCTCGCCGTAGAACTCGTGGCCGGGGATCAGGGGCGCGTCGATCGCGGACGCGGCCCACTCGTCCCACCGGCGGATGTGCAGGTCGGTGCCGCAGATGCCGGTGCGGAGCACGCGGATCACGACCTCGCCGGCGGCGGCGACCGGATCCGGCCGCTCGACCATTTCGAGTCCGGATGCGCGTTCGGCTTTGAACAGTGCCCTCATGCCTCGATCCCACCGCACATGACCATGTAGAACAAGGCCACCCTTCTGCACAGATGATGTAGACAAGGCTAATGTGTGGGAATGGAGATCCATCAGTTGCAGATCCTGCGCGAACTCGGCGCGCTGGGCAGCGTGGCTGCCGTCGCTGACACCCTCGGCGTGACCCCTTCGGCCGTATCGCAGCAACTGTCCGCACTGCAGCGCGGGTTCCGCACCCCGCTCACCCGCAAGGACGGTCGCCGCCTCGCTCTCACCGCCGCCGGCGAAGTGCTCGCCGCCGCCGGCGCCGAGGCGATCGACGCGGTCGCCGCCGCGCGGAGCGCGATCGACGACTTCGAGGGAACCGCATCGGCCGTGGTCACCATCAGCGGCTTCCACAGCGTCGGCCAGGCGCTGTTCGGCGAGCTGATCCGCGAGCTGTCCGTCTCGGAGGAGGCCCCGACCGTCCAGCTCACCGACGAAGATGTCGCCCAGAGCGAGTTCCCCGGCCTCACCGCGCGGTACGACCTCGTGCTGGCGCATCGCATGGAGCACTCGACGCCCTGGCCGACGCAAGGAGTGCGCAGCCTCACGCTCGCGAAGGAACCGCTCGACGTCGCCGTCGCCCGCACGCATCCGCTCGCGTCGAGGTCGCGGGTGACCCCGGCCGACGTCGTCAACGGGCCGTGGGTCACGAGCCGGACCGGATACTCCCCCGACGACGTGCTCGGCGCGGTCGCGGCGGTCGCCGGGCGACCGGTGGAGATCCGGCACCGCATCAACGACTACGGCGCGGTCGCCGCGATCGTGGCCGGCGGGGACGTCATCGGGATGCTGCCGCGCTACACCTCGCGCACGGTCGACGACGACGAGATCGTGCGGCTGCCGCTGCGCGGAGTCTCGACTCACCGCCTCATCGACGTGCTCGCCCGACCCGAGAACCTGCGCCGCCGCTCCGTGCGCCTCGTCATCGACGCTCTCGGACGCGTGATGGCTAGGCTCAGGGGATGACCGACGACACCAATCCGCTGCTCCAGCCGTCGACGCTCCCCTACGGACTCCCCGACTACTCCCGCATCCGCCCCGAGCACTATCTGCCCGCGTTCCGGACCGCGTTCGAGGAGCACCGCTCGGAGATCTCGCGTATCACGATGGTGCGGTCGATGCCGACGTTCGAGAACACGATCGAGGCGCTCGAGCGCTCCGGCGCGCTGCTCGACCGGGTCTCCCACGCGTTCTACACCGTGAGCTCGGCCGACGCGACACCTGAGATCCAGGCGATCGACGAAGAGCTGGCACCGCTCATGGCCGCCCATCAGGATGCCGTGACGCTCGACGGCGCGCTGTACTGGCGGGTGCAGCAGGTGCACGCTCAGCTCGCCGATCTCGACCTGGATGCCGAGCAGCGCTACCTCGTCGAACGGCACCACCGCGAGATGACCCATGCGGGAGCGGCCCTCGACGACGAGGCGAAGGCCCACCTCACGCTCCTGAACCAGCAGCTGTCCACGCTGAGCACGACGTTCGAACGGAACCTGCTGAACGACACGAACGACCTCGCCGTCGTGTTCGACTCGCCCGAAGAGCTCGCCGGTCTCGGCACGGGAGAGCTCTCGGCCGCCGCCCGCGCCGCGCAGGAGCGCGGACTCGACGGGCGCTACCTCGTCACCCTCCCGCTGTTCACGGGACACCCGTACCTCGCGCAGTTGAGCGACCGCGAATCACGGCGACGCATCATGCAGGCATCGCGCAGCCGCGCCTCCCGCGGAAACGCGAACGACAACCGCGCCGTCCTCGCCGACATCGTTCGGCTCCGCGCCGAGCGCGCCGCGCTGCTCGGCTACCCCTCGCACGCCGCGTACGTGACGGCCGACGAGACGGCGGGAACTCCCGAAGCGGTGGAGCGGATGCTGCGCCGACTGGCCGCGCCGGCCGCCCGGAACGCGGCGGTGGAGAAGGCAGCCCTGCAGGAGATCGTCGACGAAGTCGAGGCGGAGCCGTTCACGGTCGAGGCCCACGACTGGGCGTTCTACACCGAGAAGGTCCGCGCGGCGCGCTATGACATCGACACCGCGGCCCTCCGCCCCTGGTTCGAGGCGGAGCGGGTGCTGCAGGACGGCGTCTTCTCGGCGGCCACGCGGCTGTACGGCATCACGTTCTCCGAACGCCACGACCTCGTCGCCTATCATCCGGGCGCGCGGGTGTTCGAGGTGAGCAACGCTGACGGCTCGGCGCTCGGACTCTACGTGCTCGACCTCTACACGCGCGACTCCAAGCGCGGCGGCGCGTGGATGAACCCGATCGTCAGCCAGTCGAGGCTCCGCGGCACAGCGCCCGTGGTCGTGAACAACCTCAACGTGGCACAGCCCGGCGACGGGGAGCCGACCCTGCTCACCCTCGACGAGGTGACGACGCTGTTCCACGAGTTCGGGCACGCTCTGCACGGCCTGTTCGCCGTCGTGACCTACCCGCACTTCTCGGGCACGAACGTGTTCCGCGACTTCGTGGAGTTCCCGAGCCAGGTCAATGAGATGTGGATCCTGTGGCCCGAGGTGCTCGACGACTACGCGCGACACCACGTGACGGGCGAGCCGCTCGACCCCGCGATCGTCGAGAGACTCCGCGCCACCGAGACCTTCGACCAGGGACACGCGACGAGCGAGTACCTCGCCGCCGCGTGGCTCGACCAGGCCTGGCACCGGGTCGGCGTCGATGCGGAACCCGGCGACGTGGCAGCGTTCGAGGCTGCCGCGCTCTCCGACATCGGCCTCGACGAGCCGGCCGTGCCGACCCGATACTCCTCGGCGTACTTCGCCCACGTGTTCTCGGGCGGCTACAGCGCGGGCTACTACTCGTACATCTGGAGCGAGGTGCTCGACGCCGACACGGTCGAGTGGTTCCGTGAGAACGGCGGGCTCACCCGTGAGAACGGCGACCGCTTCCGCGAGAGGCTGCTGGGCGTGGGCGGCTCGAAGGATCCGCTCGAGGCCTACCGCGACTTCCGCGGCCGGGATGCCGAGATCGAGCCGCTCCTGAAACGGCGAGGACTCGATGCCTGACGACCGTCTGGCGCGGATCCGTCAGGCGTTCGACGCCCGCGCCGCGGACTACGACGAGAGCGAGATGCATCGTGACCTGGCCGCGACGGTCGCCGAACGCCTTGACCTCGATGGTGTCACGACGATGCTGGATGTCGCCACCGGGACCGGGCTGGTGCTGCGAGCCGTGGCTCGTCGCGACCCCGGAGTCCGTCGCCTCATCGGGGTGGACATCTCCCGCGAGATGCTGCGGGTGGCCCAGAGCGCGCTCCCCTCCGCGGACTGGTGGGAGGCCGATGCGACCGCACTCGACCTCGACGACGACTCGGTGGATCTCATCACCTGCGTGACTGCGCTGCACATCCTTCCCGATGTCCCGGCGGCGCTCCGGGAGTGGGCGAGGGTGCTCCGCCCCGCCGGACTCCTGGTGACGGCCAGCTTCAGCTCGGCGCACCTGACCGGCGTAGAACGCACGTCCCATCCATACCCCCGCGATCACGCGCCGTACGCGTCTCCGGGAGCGATCGCGACCACGTTCGCGGCGCAGGGTTTCGCGCTCGACACCTTCTGGGAGTGGACAGACGGTGTCGACACGGTGCTGATCGCGCAGTTCCGCCTCATGGCGGGCTGAGTCTGCACTGTCGTCACGCGACCCGGCGTACCTCGAGGGCCTCCTCGATCACGTCCTGACCGGCTCTCCGCACCCGAATCGCGCTGCGCGCCTGCCGCTCGCCCCACCGCATCGACGAGCGCGCCGTCGCGGAAGACCAACGCGGCGAAATCGACGATGTGATCGTCGATCGCGGAGCGCCCCCGTCGGACATCGAGAATCCACCGCCGCCGAGGGCGACGATCGTTTCTCGAGCCGCGGATTCCGTGTTCGTCATGGAGCGTGATCTTCCGTCGTCTCGCGATCGCGCCATTCCCTGGCCTTGTACCAGGTGAGCTGGTGGTAGCTCTGGCGCAGCTGCTCCCCGAGCGACTCGAAGGGCAGGATCTGCACGGCGACCGTCTCGTTCTCGTCGGGTGACGGGTCACCGACGCGACGGCATCCCCGCGCGAGGAAGTGATGCACGCGATTGGTGTGCGAGCCGAAGTTCGCCCAGGTCGCACCGAGGTCGATGAGCTCCTCGGCGGCGTAGCCGGTCTCCTCGCGCAGCTCTCGCGCAGCGGCGTCGTGCGGGTCCTCCCCTGCGGCGACACCGCCGCCGATAGTCCCGAGCGCGATGACGCCGGCTCCATGCCGGTACTCGTCGACGAGGATCGCGCGGCCGTCGGTATCGAGAGCAAGCACCGACACCCAGTCGCCGTACTCGAGCACGTAGTACGGGGCGATCGACCGGCCGTCGATCGTGCGGCAGTCGTCGGCACGGAGCCGCAACCAGCGATCGTCCACGAGGATCCGCCGGGAGACGACCTCCCACGGCTCGGGTCGCATGATCAGGCGCTCTTGCGCTTGCGCTCCATCACGATGGTCGGCGGCGCGCCCTCGTCGACGGCCGCACGGGTCACGATGACCTTCGCGACGTCCTCGGCGGAGGGGATCTCGAACATGATCGGTCCGAGCACGTCCTCGAGGATCGCGCGGAGACCGCGGGCACCGGTCTTGCGCTCGACGGCGAGGTCGGCGATGGATCGGAGCGCCTCGTCTTCGAACTCGAGCTCCACACCGTCGAGCTCGAACATCCGCTGATACTGCTTCACGAGCGCGTTGCGCGGACCGGTGAGGATGTCGATCAGTGCGTCCTGGTCGAGCGGCGAGACGTTCGTGACGACGGGGAGACGGCCGATAAACTCGGGGATCAGGCCGAACTTGTGCAGGTCCTCCGGCAGCACCTCGCTGAAGAGGTCGAGGTCCTTGCCCTTGTCGTGCAAGGGCGCGCCGAAGCCGATGCCGTGTTTGCCGACGCGGGCCGACACGATGTCTTCGAGACCGGCGAAGGCGCCGGCGACGATGAACAGGACGTTCGAGGTGTCGATCTGCAGGAACTCCTGGTGCGGGTGCTTGCGTCCGCCCTGCGGCGGCACGGAGGCGACCGTGCCCTCGATGATCTTCAGCAGGGCCTGCTGCACGCCTTCGCCCGACACGTCGCGCGTGATCGAGGGGTTCTCGGCCTTGCGGGCGATCTTGTCGACCTCGTCGATGTAGATGATGCCCTGCTCCGCACGCTTGACGTCGTAGTCCGCCGCCTGGATGAGCTTGAGGAGGATGTTCTCGACATCCTCGCCGACATAGCCGGCCTCGGTGAGCGCTGTGGCATCGGCGACCGCGAACGGCACGTTGAGTCGCTTGGCGAGTGTCTGCGCCAGGTAGGTCTTGCCGCAGCCGGTGGGACCGATCAGCAGGATGTTGCTCTTGGCGATCTCGACGCTCTCGGCCTTCTGCTCTGCGGGCTGCAGGGTGCCGTGCGCGCGGATGCGCTTGTAGTGGTTGTAGACCGCGACGGCCAGCGCGCGCTTGGCGGGCTCCTGTCCGACGACGTACTCCTCGAGGAACGTGAAGATCTCGCGGGGCTTGGGCAGCTCGAAGTCCGCGGTGCCCTCAGCGGACGATTCCGCCATGCGCTCTTCGATGATCTCGTTGCACAGCTCGACGCACTCGTCGCAGATGTACACACCGGGGCCAGCGATGAGCTGCTGCACCTGCTTCTGGCTCTTTCCGCAGAACGAGCACTTGAACAGGTCAGCGCTTTCACCGATACGGGCCATGCGCGTCCTCCTCGAGGGATCCAGAGATCGTCTACTGAGCCTAACCGGTGCGTCGGACAGCAGGGCGCATTGGCGCGGAAGCGTCCTGGACTCGCTCCCACCAGCATCCGCCCCGCGACGCCCCTGCCGATCGACGAAGCCCCTGCTCAGTCACGTGGATGAGCAGGGGCTTCGTAGCCCGGCAGGGGCGTCGGCGGCGTGAGCCGGGGTCAGACCATGCTCTTCGTGTGCCAGACGGTCTTGACCTCCGTGAAGGCCGCGATGCGCTCGGGCGAGGCCACGACCGCGCCGGGCGCGAGCACGCGCTTCAGCGTCTCGGCCGCGGCGATCTGCATGTCGATCCACTCCAGGTCACCGGCACCTGCGAGGTCGAGTGCGTTGACGTCCTGGTGGGAGGCCAGCCACGGGGCGATCTCCGCGGGCGAGCCGGTCAGCACGTTCACGACTCCCCCGGGCACGTCGCTCGTCGCGAGGACCTCGGCGAGGCTGATGGCGGAGAGCGGATGCCGCTCGCTGGCGACCACCACGACCGTGTTGCCCGCGACGAGCGCGGGCGCGACGACCGACACGAGGCCGAGCAGCGCGGAGTCCTGCGGCGCGACGATCGCGACGACTCCGGTGGGCTCGGGCACCGAGATGTTGAAGTACGGACCCGACACCGGGTTCGCGTTGCCCGCGACCTGCGCGTACTTGTCGCACCATCCGGCGTACCAGACCCACAGGTCGATCGCATCGTCGACCTGTGCGGCGGCGGCAGATGCCGACACGCCCTCCTGCGCCGAGATCTCGTCGATGAACTGCGCGCGGCGCCCCTCGAGCACCTCGGCGACGCGGTACAGCACCTGGCCGCGGTTGTACGCGGTCGCCCCCGACCAGCCCTTGACGGCGGAGCGTGCCGCGACGACGGCATCCCTCGCGTCCTTGCGCGACCCCTGGGCCGCGTTCGCGAGGAACGCTCCCTTCGCCGACAGCACCTCGTAGGTGCGCCCGGACTCGCTGCGCGGGAAGGCGCCGCCGATCGCGAGCTTGTACGTCTTCGGAACGCTGAGTCGCTTGCTCATGCTGCGGCTCCCTTCAGGTACGCGGTGAGACCCTGACGTCCGCCCTCGCGGCCGTATCCGGACTCCTTGTAGCCGCCGAACGGGCTCGACGGGTCGAAACGGTTGAACGTGTTCGCCCACACCACTCCCGCGCGCAGCCGGTCGGCGACCGCGAGGATGCGCGACCCCTTGTCCGACCAGATGCCGGCCGACAGGCCGTACGGGGTGTTGTTGGCCTTGGCGATCGCCTCGGCCGGTGTGCGGAACGTGAGCACCGACAGCACGGGGCCGAACACCTCGTCGCGGGCGATCCGGTGCGAGGCCTCGACGCCGGTGAAGATCGTCGGAGCGAACCAGAAGCCCTTCTCGGGGATCGCGCAGTCCGCCGTCCAGCGCTCCGCGCCCTCGGCCTCGCCGATGTCGCTGAGCTCGCGGATGCGGGCGAGCTGGGCGGCCGAGTTGATCGCGCCGATGTCGGTGTTCTTGTCGAGCGGGTCGCCCAGGCGCAGTGTCGAGAGGCGGTTCTTGAGCCGGTCGATGACCTCGTCGTGGATCGACTCCTGCACGAGCAGGCGGCTGCCGGCGCAGCACACGTGCCCCTGGTTGAAGAAGATGCCGTTCACGATGCCCTCGACGGCCTGGTCGATGGGCGCGTCGTCGAACACGATGTTCGCGGCCTTGCCGCCGAGCTCCAGCGTGAGCTTCTTGTTCGTTCCGGCGACCGCACGGGCGATGTCGCGGCCCACGCCGGTCGAGCCGGTGAACGCGACCTTGTCGACGTCGGGGTGGCGCACGAGCGCCGCGCCCGTCGGCCCCGCGCCGGTGACGATGTTGACGACGCCGGCGGGGAGGTCTGCCTGCTGCAGGATCTCCGCGAAGATCAGCGCCGTGAGAGGCGTGGTCTCGGCGGGCTTGAGCACGACCGTGTTGCCCGCGGCAAGGGCCGGGGCGAGCTTCCACGCGAGCATGAGCAGCGGAAAGTTCCACGGGATGACCTGCCCGGCCACGCCGAGCGCACGGGGGTTCGCGCCGAGTCCCGCGTAGTCGAGCTTGTCGGCCCAGCCCGCGTAGTAGAAGAACCAGGAGGCGACGAGCGGCACGTCGACGTCGCGGCTCTCCTTGATCGGCTTGCCGTTGTCGAGGCTCTCGGCCACGGCGAGCTCGCGAGCGCGCTCCTGCACGAGACGAGCGATGCGGAAGAGGTACTTGCCGCGGTCGCGGCCGCTCATCTTCGACCAGGTCTTGTCGTAGGCGCGGCGTGCGGCGGCGACGGCGCGGTCGACGTCCTCGTCGCTCGCCGAGGCGATCTCGGCGATGCGGCTCTCGTCCGCGGGCGAGATGGTGACGAAGCTCGAGCCCGAGCCGTCGACGAACTCCCCGTCGATGAACAGGCCGTAGCTGTCCTTGAGGTGCAGGACCGCTTTGGACTCCGGGGCCGGAGCGTATTCCAGGAATGACATGTGCGGGCTCCTAGTCGATCGTGACGTAGTCGGGGCCGGAGTAATGGCCGGTGGTGAGCTTCTGGCGCTGCAGGAGCACATCGTTGAGCAGGCTCGACGCGCCGAAGCGGAAGAGGTGCGGCTGCAGCCACTCCTCACCCACGGTCTCAGCGACCGTGACGAGGTACTTGACGGCGTCCTTGGATGCGCGGATGCCGCCTGCGGGCTTCACACCGATGCGCTGCCCGGTGCCGCGATACCAGTCGCGGACCGTCTCGAGCATGAGCAGCGTGGTCGGCAGCGTGGCCGCCGGCTGCACCTTGCCCGTCGAGGTCTTGATGAAGTCGCCACCGGCCAGGATTCCGAGCCAGGAGGCGCGCTTGATGTTGTCGTAGGTGTTGAGCTCGCCGGTCTCGAGGATCACCTTGAGCGAGGCGTACGTGCCGTCCTCGCGGCGGCAGGCCTCCTTGACCTGAGCGATCTGGTCGAAGACGAGGCCGTAGCGCCCGGACAGGAACGCCCCGCGATCGATCACCATGTCGATCTCGTCGGCGCCTGCTGCGACCGCCTCGGCCGTGTCGGCGAGCTTGATCGCGAGCGAGGAGCGGCCGCTGGGGAAGGCCGTCGCGACCGCGGCGACGGAGATCAGTCCGTCGTCGGGGTCGCCGCGCATCGCACCGAGCGCCTCGGTCGCGAACGGGACCATGTCGCCGTACACGCAGACGGCCGCGACCTTGGGGGTCGTCGGGTCGGCGGCATCCGGGTTCTTGGCCTTGGCGACGAGCGAGCGCACCTTGCCGGGCGTGTCGGCTCCTTCGAGCGTCGTGAGGTCGATCAGACGGATGATCGTGTCGAGGGCCCAGGCCTTCGAGGTGGTCTTGATCGAGCGCGTGCCGAGGCCGGCCGCGCGCTGCTCCAGCCCCACGGCGTCGACGCCGGGCAGGCCGTGCAGGAAGCGGCGCAGTGTGGCGTCGTCCGGCTCACCGCCGAGGACGTCCACCGCCGTCCTGCGACTGAGTTCTTGGGTCGTCATCGTTCCTCCAACAATGCTCGTGCTGTGGTCTCATCGGTCACCAGGACGCTGCACAGGCCGCTCGTCACGACCGTGCGGGCGATGTCGTGCTTGGCGTCGCCCGCGGTCACGAAGATCGCCCGCTCCGCCGAGCGCAGGCGCGCGAGGTCGACGCCGACCGTGCGCGAGTCCAGCTGCGGGTCGACGATGTTGCCGTCGGCGTCGATGTACCGGCCGAGCACGTCGCCGACCGCACCGCGGCGCGCGAGCTCCTCGACGTCGGATGCCGACAGGTAGCCGTTCTCGACGTGCGCGGAGCTGGCGTCGCACGGACCGGCCGTGAACAGGAAGGCCTGTGCCTGCGCAGCCTCTTCGAGCACGGCCGCGACGGTGCGGTCGGATTCGATGGCCTGCTTGGTCTCGACGCGCTCGAGGATCGCCGGGCTGGGCAACAGTGACACGTGCCCGGAGGCGCGCTGCGCGATCGTGACGGCGAGACCCGCGGCCCCGCCGGAACGACGGTTCAGGCTCACTCCCCCGTTGAGCTGCACGACCGTGACTCCGGTCGCCCAGCCGTCGGGCAGGGCTTCGGCGACGGCGCGGAGCGTGCGGCCCCAGCTGACGCCGAGAGTGCGGGGCACGGGGCGCATGGCGCTCAGGTAGTCGGCGGCCGCCTGGGCGACGCGTTCGAGCGTGCCGTCGTCGCCATCCGGCGAGGGGACGACCACGGCGGCGGTGAGGCCGTGGCGTTCCACCAGATCGCGCTCGAGTCCGAGCCGTCGCGCGCGGGGGTGGATGATCTCGATGCGGACGATGCCGCGCTCGCGGGCCTGGGTCAGCAGGCGGCCGACCTTCCAGCGGGAGAGCTTGAGGAGGGCGCCGATCTCGTCCTGCGTCTTGTCCTCGTCGTAGTAGAGCTCGGCGACGCGGACCATCGTGAGTTCGTCTTCCACGGCATCCTCCTTCCTCATCAAGGGTACGACGGAATCACCGTTCGCGCACCCATCTGCTCATATGAGCAGTCAGGTGCCGTGGCGTCGCACATCCGACGGAGGGTGCGCCAGGACGCAGAAGAGGACGCCGACCCGAAGGCCGACGTCCTCTTCTGCAGCGACGAGGTCAGGCGCGCTTGCGCGAGCTCAGCACCTGGTCGACGATTCCGTACTCGTGCGCCTCGGACGCCGAGAGGATCTTGTCGCGGTCGATGTCGCGGTTGACCTGCTCCACCGACTTGCCGGTGTGGCGGGCCATGGTCTCCTCGAGCCAGGTGCGCATGCGGAGGATCTCCGCCGCCTGGATCTCGATGTCCGACGCCTGACCGTGACCGGCCTCACCCATCGCCGGCTGGTGCATGAGCACGCGGGCGTTGGGCAGCGCCAGGCGCTTGCCGGGGTGACCGGCGGCCAGCAGGACGGATGCCGCGGACGCGGCCTGTCCCAGCACGACGGTCTGGATCTGCGGCGCGACGTACTGCATCGTGTCGTAGATCGCCGTCATCGCTGTGAACGATCCGCCAGGCGAGTTGATGTACATCGTGATGTCGCGCTCGGAGTCCTGGCTCTCCAGCACGAGAAGCTGCGCCATCACGTCGTCGGCCGACGCGTCGTCGACCTGCACGCCGAGGAAGATCACGCGGTCCTCGAACAGCTTGTTGTACGGGTCCTGACGCTTGAAGCCGTAAGCCGTGCGCTCCTCGAACTGCGGGAGCACGTAGCGGCTGGAGGGCAGGTCACCGGCGGAGCGGAAGGTGGGTGTGTACATGAAGGGTCCTCTCGCTCTCAGTTGGCGTCCGTGCCGCCGCCGCCGATGACGTCGGTGGCGGACTCGCGGATGTGGTCGACGAAGCCGTACTCGAGGGCCTCTTCGGCGGTGAACCAGCGGTCGCGGTCGCCGTCCTCGTTGATCTGCTCGACGGGCTTGCCGGTCTGCGCCGCGGTGATCTCGGCGAGACGGTTCTTCATCGAGACGATCAGCTGAGCCTGGGTCTGGATGTCGCTGGAGGTGCCTCCGAAGCCGCCGTGCGGCTGGTGCAGCAGCACGCGGGCGTTCGGCGTGATGTAGCGCTTGCCCTTCGTGCCCGCGGTCAGCAGGAGCTGACCCATCGACGCGGCCATGCCGATGCCGACCGTCACGATGTCGTTCGGCACGAACTGCATCGTGTCGTAGATCGCCATGCCGGCCGTGATCGACCCGCCGGGCGAGTTGATGTACAGGTAGATGTCCTTCTCCGAGTCCTCTGCGGCGAGAAGAAGGATCTTCGCGCAGATCTCGTTGGCGTTCTCGTCACGCACCTCTGATCCCAGCCAGATGATGCGGTCCTTCAACAGCCTGTCGAAGACGCTCGTCGCGAGGAGGGGTTCTGCAGCCATGTCAGCTCCTGATTCCGTGTTTCAGTGATTCGAATCTACCGGCGACAACGCAGCCCCCAGGCCGTGTTCGCCGTCGGCATATCAGGTGTCGAGTCCCGCGATCTCGTGCGCGTACGCCGTCATCGAACGGTGGTATCTCGGCAGGTGCGGGACGAGGGCGAGCAATGCCACCGACAGCCCGGTCGCCGGACGCCCCGCGCTCGCGAGGATCAGGGCGTGCACGGTCGCGACCGCGTCGCGATAGGGGCCGTCGGCGGAGAGCCGCTCCTCCTCCACGATGACCGCGAGCGCCTCATCGTAGGCGCCGAGGTTGCGCAGGGAGCTCGCGAGCTGGATCACGCACTGGGGGCGGTGCTCCTCGTCGAGCCCGAGCGCGAGCGCGCGACGGTAGAGCTCGACCGCCTCGGCCGGGCGTCCGGCGGAATCCCTGGCGCCCGCACGCTCGAACTCCGCGCGGGCATCGTCATTTCCCCGCTCCGCCGCCAAAGCGTCGATCCGTCCGATCGTGACATCGCCGACCTCCTCGCCCGAGGCATCGGCCCAGACCTCGTCGATCCGCTCATCCCAGCTCTTCATGTCTTCTCCTCACGAGGTCGACTGCCATGAGAAAGGGGCGGATGCCGCAGCATCCGCCCCTTCGCACGTGATCGGATCCGATCACTCGGCCTTGTCGGCCGCCTTCTTGGCCGGAGCCTTCTTGGCGGCGGGCTTCTTGGCGGCAGGCTTCTCGTCGCCCTCGGCAGCGTCGACCTTCTTGGCTGCTGCCTTCTTCGCGGGAGCCTTCTTGGCGGGCTTCTCCTCGGCCGGAGCCTCGGTGACCTCGTCGGCGGCGTCGTCATCGGTCACGACGAAGTCCGAGAGATCGACGGCCTTGCCGTTGCTGTCGACGACCTTGACCTTGCCGAGAGCGATCGCGAGCGCCTTGTTGCGGGCGACCTCGCCGACCAGGGCGGGGAGCTGGTTCGAGGACTGCAGCGCCTCGACGAACTCCTGCGGGGCCATGCCGTACTGCGCGGCGGACTGGATGAGGTACTGCGAGAGCTCCTCCTGCGAGACCTGCACGTCGGCCTGCTCGGCGATCGTGTCGAGCAGCACCTGCGTGCGGAACTGCTTCTCGCTCGCCTCGGTGACCTCGGCGCGGTGCACCTCGTCCTCCAGGCGACCCTCGCCCTCGAGGTGGTTGTGGACCTCGTCCTCGATGAGCTGCGGCGGGACGGGGATCTCGATCTTCTCGAGCAGCGTCTCGACGAGCTTGTCGCGTGCGGCGGACCCCTGCGTGAAGACGCCCTGCTGCGCGACGCGCTCGGCGAGGCTCGCGCGGAGCTCGCCGATCGTGTCGAACTCGCTCGCGATCTGCGCGAAGTCGTCGTCGGCCTCGGGGAGCTCGCGCTCCTTGACGGCCTTGACCGTGACGGACACCTCGGCCTCGGAGCCGGCGTGGTCGCCACCCACGAGGGAGGAGCGGAACGTCGTGTCCTCGCCGGCGGTCAGCGACTCGATCGCGTCGTCGATGCCCTCGAGCAGCTCGCCCGAGCCGACCTCGTAGGACACGCCCTCGGCGCGGTCGATCTCGGCGCCGTCGATCGTGGCGACGAGGTCGAGTTCGACGAAGTCACCCTTGGCCGCGGGGCGGTCGACGGGGACGAGCGTGCCGAAGCGGGCGCGCATGTTGTCGAGTTCGGCGTCGAGAGCCGCATCGTCGGCCTCGACGGCATCGACGGTCAGAGTGATGCCCTCGTAGTCGGGCAGCTCGATGTCGGGACGCACGTCGACCTCGACGTCCACGAGCAGGTCGCCCGAGAAGTCCTTCTCGTTCGGCCACTGCGTGATGTCGGCCGAGGGACGGCCGACCACGCGGAGCTTGTGCTCCGTGGTCGCCTCGCGGAAGAACTTGTCGAGGCCCTCGTTGACGGCGTGCTCGATGACGGCGCCGCGGCCGATGCGCTGGTCGATGATCGGCGCCGGGACCTTGCCCTTGCGGAAGCCGGGGATCTGGACGTCCTGCGCGATGTGCTCATACGCGTGCGCGATGCTGGGCTTGAGGTCGTCCGGGGTGACCGTGATGGTGAGCTTGACCCGGGTCGGGGTCAGCTTCTCGACGGTGCTGTTCGCCATGCTGGTGTGTTCTCCTTGTGGTTTCCGCGCTGAATCGCGGCTGTCAGGCTTTGTCGAGCCGTGTCGGGGCGACAGGAGTTGAACCTGCGACCTCCCGCTCCCAAAGCGGGCGCTCTACCAAGCTGAGCTACGCCCCGGGGAATCCGCGCGCAGATTCAGCCCCAGCGAGTCTAACGGACGAGAGCACCCTCGTCTGTCCGCTATGATCGAACAGTCGGTGCGATGCTCCTCGGAGTCGCCGCTCCGGGGGTGTAGCTCAATGGTAGAGTCTCAGTCTTCCAAACTGATTGCGCGGGTTCGATTCCCGTCACCCCCTCCACGTCACGAAGGCCCCCGCAGCTCCTGCGGGGGCCTTCGATGTTTTCTGCGGTCGATGGACGTTCTTCTGGCAGAGTCGTCTTGAGCAGGTTCTCATCGGAGGTTCCCGTATGTCCGTGCCCGCAGACATCACCGCCCCGCCGCGCGGCGGCCATGCGCTCCCCGCGCACATCGTCGGCGCGTCCGCCGGCGGCTCCCCCGCTGCGCGCTCGCGCCGACGGCCGCGCCGAGGGATCGTGCTCGGCGTCGCGGGGGCTGTGGTGATCGCAGGGGCGCTCGGCGCCGTCCAGGTCACGGCGAACCTCGGCTACGACGACGCGGCATCCGGGTTCGACGACGCGTACGAGTCGACGCAGAGCTCCTTCTCCGCGCTCGACGGTGCGACCGCGCAGCTGGCGGAGACCACCGAGGTCGCGAACCAGCTCGTCGCGGCGGACGCGGGGACCCTCACCGACCCCACCGCGAAGGAGACGCTGAACGCGGCGGTCGCCGCCGCCGGAGAGACGCAGTCCACGGCGCACGGGCTCCTCGCCGCCGAACTGCCGGATGCCGGCGAGAAGCCGGCCTTCTTCTGGGACCTCTTCGGCGCGACCGAGCAGCTGCACGCGCAGACCGCACACCTCGAGGGCCTCGCCGAGGACGCGGACGCCGAGTCCCCCGCCGTGGGCGATGCGGATGCCGCGATCGACGGCGCCGGAATGGCCTACCTCGGCACCGCGGCGACCGCGGCATCCGCCTTCGAGGCGGCTCATCTGTCGGCACGCAACGACGATGTGATCGCCCTGCGCGAGGCCGCCGGCACGCTGTCGCTGTCCACGACACTCGACACCACCAGCATCGACTCCTTCCTCGCGCTCCAGGACGCAGCGAACCAGGTCGTCGCCTCCGAGCAGGCCGAGCTCGCGGAGAAGGGCGGACCGCTGCTGAACGCCCGTCTGGAGGTGGAGGCGTTCGCGCGCTCGCTCGCCCCTGGCGTGCTGCTGGAGTTCGACTGGAACCCCATCGTCAACAACGCGGGATTCAACGGCAGCATGGGCGGTCTCACCACCTGGTGGTGGGATGAACCCGACCGCGCCGTGATCGAGCTGTCGAACTCCGTGGCGGAGCAGTGGCCCGCCGAGCGCAGCAGGGCACTGGTGGCCCACGAGGTCGGTCATGCGATCAGCGTCAAGTGCGAGGACATGTACGACTCGTCGACGCAGGACAGCATCGAGAAGTGGGCGACCGCCTGGGCCATCAGCATGGGCTTCACGGACGACGCCAACGGGGTCTGGGCCTACGGCTATCCCCCGCAGTCATACATCGACGCGGCCTACGGCTGCCGCTGATCACCCGCATCCTCGAGACGAGAAGAGGCCGTCGCGATCGGATCGCGACGGCCTCTCCCGTGATGTCGGATCGAGGTCACTGACCTCGGCGAGGTCACTGACCCCGGCGCTCCCGCAACTGCGTCAGCGCGTCCTCGAGGAGCTGGACGGCCTCCTCGTCGGTGCGACGCTCCTTCACGTAGGCGAGGTGCGTCTTGTAGGGCTCGGTCTTCGCGAGCGCCGGCGGATTCGCCTTGTCGCGGCCGGCCGGGAGCCCGCTCTGCGGGTGATCGATCGTCTCCGGGATCTCCTCTTCGGGGAGGCCGGCGGCGAAGTAGCGGACGGTCTCGTTGCCGAGGCCGTCCCAGTACGACACGGCGATGCGGTCGGCGTGATAGCCGTGGTCCTGCTCGCCCATGGGGCCGGAACCGACGCGGGTCCCGCGGATCGCGTTTCCACCGGTAGCCATCAGATCACCTCGAACTTCGTGATGAGACCGAGCGCGACGATCGCCACGAACCACGCCAGGGCGAGGATCACCGTGAAGCGGTTGAGGTTGCGCTCTGCGAGGCCGGAGGATCCGACCGCCGTCGACATGCCGCCGCCGAACATGTCGGACAGCCCGCCGCCGCGCCCCTTGTGGAGCAGGATGAGGAGGGTCAGCAGGACGCTGGTGATACCCAGCACGACCTGCAGGACGAACTCGAGAATTTCCACGAGGAAGAGCCTTTCGCTGGGGCACGACTGCCCCCGTAACGGTCAAGTATACGGTGCGACGGGGCCGGAGCCCCGCCGCACTCGCTCACACCCCGACGTGCTTCTCGAAGCGGATGATCGCCGCGAACTCGTCGACCACGAGGCTCGCACCGCCGACGAGAGCACCGTCGACGTCGGGCTCGCGCATGAAGCTCGCGATGTTCGCGGCCTTCACCGATCCTCCGTAGAGGATGCGCGTGCGCGCTGCAGCCTCGTCACCGAGCTTCGCCGCGATGACGGCGCGAAGAGCGGAGCACACTTCCTGCGCCTGGTCCGGCGAGGCGACCTGACCG
The DNA here is from genome assembly GCF_001262495.1 of Microbacterium sp. GCS4. Classification (GTDB taxonomy): domain Bacteria; phylum Actinomycetota; class Actinomycetes; order Actinomycetales; family Microbacteriaceae; genus Microbacterium. The sequence goes on along the minus strand of NZ_LGYE01000005.1, from coordinate 137,805 downwards.
GTTCCGATCGCCCAGACCGGCTCGTACGCCACCACGATGTCATCCGAGGCGGAGACCGCGCCGAGCGCGATCTCGAGCTGAGCGACCGAGACCGCTGTGGGCCCGGATTCCTCGCGCTGAGCCAGCGTCTCGCCGACGCAGATCACCGGAGTCAGACCGTGCTTGATCGCGGCCTTCGTCTTCGCCGCCACGACCTCGTCGCTCTCCGCGTGGTATTCGCGGCGCTCCGAGTGACCGATGATGACGTACTTCGCGTCGAGCTTCGCGAGGAACGCGCCGGACACCTCGCCGGTGTAGGCGCCCGAGTCGTGCGCCGAGACGTCCTGAGCGCCCAGGGCGAAGGGGATCTTGTCGGCGTCGATCAGCGTCTGCACGCTGCGGATGTCGGTGAAGGGCGGGAACACCGCGACCTCGACCGACCCGTCCTCGTGCTTGGCGTCCTTGAGCGTCCAGTGGAGCTTCTGCACGAACGCGACCGCCTGCAGGTGGTCGAGGTTCATCTTCCAGTTGCCCGCAATCAGCGGGGTGCGGGTGTTCACTGCCATCCGAGGACCTCCAGGCCGGGTAGTTTCTTGCCCTCGAGGAACTCGAGGCTCGCGCCGCCGCCGGTCGAGATGTGACCGAAGCGCTCGTCCGCGAAGCCGAGCTGACGCACGGCCGCCGCAGAGTCGCCGCCGCCGACGACGCTGAGGCCGTCGACCTCGGTGAGCGCCTGGGCGACGGTCTTCGTACCGCTCGCGAAGGCCGGGAACTCGAACACGCCCATGGGGCCGTTCCAGAACACGGTCTTCGAACTGCGGATGACCTCCGCGAACCGCGCAGCGGTCTCGGGGCCGATGTCGAGTCCGATTCCGGAGGCGCCGAACGCGGTGTCCTCGATCGCGTCCGCGGCCGCGACCTCATGCTCGGCGTCGGCCGAGAACGAGGACGCCACGACGACATCGGTCGGGAGCACGAGCTCCACGCCGCGCTCCTTCGCCTCGGCGATGTAGCCGCGGACGGTGTCGAGCTGGTCCTCTTCGAGGAGGCTCGACGCGACCGCATGACCCTGCGCCTTGAGGAACGTGAACAGCATCCCTCCGCCCACGAGGATGCGATCCACGCGCGGCAGGAGGTGCGAGATCACACCGAGCTTGTCGCTGACCTTCGAACCGCCGAGGACGACCGCGTACGGCCGCTCCGGGTTCTCGGTCAGACGGTCGAGCACGTCGAGCTCGGTCGCGATCAGCAGGCCGGCGGCGGACGGCACCAGCTCTGCGAGGTCGTAGACGCTCGCCTGCTTGCGGTGCACCACACCGAACCCGTCGGAGACGAGCACGTCTCCCAGCTCCGCGAGCTGAGCCGCGAAGGCGCCGCGCTCGGCGTCGTCCTTCGAGGTCTCCCCCGGGTTGAACCGCAGGTTCTCGATGACGACGACGCCGCCGTCCTCGAGCGAGTCCACGGCCTCGTGAGCCGACTCGCCCACCGTGTCGCGCGCGAACGCGACGGGCTTGCCGAGCAGCTCGGACAGTCGCTGGGCGACCGGCGCGAGGCTGTACTGCGGGTCGGGCGCCCCATCGGGGCGACCGAGGTGCGAGCAGACGACGACGCGGGCTCCCGCGTTGATCAGGGCGTTCAGGGTCGGCAGCGAGGCGCGGACACGGCCATCGTCCGTGATGATCCCGTCCCGGAGCGGGACGTTGAGATCACAACGGACGATGACGCGCTTGCCCTCGAGCGAACCCAGCGAATCCAGGGTGCGCAGAGTCATGAGGCGTGTCTCAGAGACGCTCTGCCACGTACTCGGTCAGGTCGACGAGACGGTTGGAGTAGCCCCACTCGTTGTCGTACCAGCTGGAGACCTTGACCAGGTTGCCGCTCACGTTGGTGAGGGTCGAGTCGAAGATCGACGAGTGCGGGTTGTGCACGATGTCGCTCGACACGATCTGGTCGGCGTTGTACTGGAGGTAGCCCGCGAGACGACCGTCGGCCGCTGCCTTCTTGTACGCCTCGTTGACCTCCTCGACCGTGAGGTTCTCGCGGTCGGTGACGAGCGTGAGGTCGACGATCGAGCCGGTGGGGACCGGGACGCGGTACGACGAGCCGCTGAGCTTGCCGTTGAGCTCCGGGAGGACCTCGCCGATCGCCTTGGCTGCACCCGTGGAGGCCGGGGTGATGTTGATCGCGGCGGCGCGCGCACGACGCAGGTCGCTGTGCGGACCGTCCTGCAGGTTCTGGTCGGCCGTGTACGCGTGCGCGGTCATCATGAAACCGCGGTCGATGCCGAACTCGTCGTTGAAGACCTTGGCGAGCGGCGCGAGGCAGTTCGTGGTGCACGAGGCGTTCGAGATGATGTTGTGCGCGGCGGGGTCGTAGGTGTCCTCGTTCACGCCCATCACGAAGGTCGCGTCGACGCCCGTGCCGGGAGCCGAGATGAGGACCTTCTTCGCGCCGGCCTCGATGTGCTTCTTGGCCAGCTCCGCCTTCGTGAAGAAGCCGGTGGACTCGATCACGATGTCGACGCCCAGCTCACCCCAGGGGAGGTTCGCGGGGTCGCGCTCGGCGAACGCCTTGATGGCCTTGCCGTTGACCGTGATGCTGTCGTCGTCGTAGCTGATCTCGGCGTCGAGCACGCCGCCGACCGAGTCGTACTTCAGCAGGTGCGCCAGGGTCTTGTTGTCGGTGAGGTCGTTGACCGCGACGATCTCGAGGTCAGCGCCCTGCGCGAGAGCCGCGCGGAAGTAGTTGCGTCCGATGCGGCCGAAGCCGTTGATACCGATCTTGACAGACACTCAGGTCTCCCTGTTTCTCGTGCGCGGTGCGCAGCAATCGTGCAGCGCGATGCGCGGGGGTTTTTGGCTGAGATGGCGTCCCGACGAGACCAGGCCCGTCGGGACGCGACCCGATTACGACAGTACCAGCAGGCCGTTCGTCTTCTCGCGGGCGACCTCGAGGCGCTGGGCGACGTTCTCCCAGTTCGCGATGTTCCAGGCTGCCTTCACGTAGTCGGCCTTCACGTTGAGGTAGTCGAGGTAGAAGGCGTGCTCCCACATGTCGAGCTGGAACAGAGGAATCGTCCCCTGCGCGGTGTTCGCCTGCTGGTCGAACAGCTGCTGGATGATGAGGCGCTGACCGATCGAGTCCCAGCTCAGCACGGCCCAGCCGGAGCCCTGGATGCCGGTGGCGGCGGCGGTGAAGTGGGCCTGGAACTTGTCGAAGGATCCGAAGTACTCGTCGATCGCGGCCTTGAGTTCGCCTTCGGGCTGACCGCCGCCGTTCGGCGAGAGGTTCGTCCAGAAGATCGAGTGGTTGACGTGGCCGCCCAGGTTGAATGCGAGGTCCTTCTCGAGCTTGTTGACGTTCGCGAGATTGCCGCTCTCACGGGCCTCGGCAAGCTGCTCGAGTGCGGTGTTCGCGCCGGCGACGTACGTGGCGTGGTGCTTGTCGTGGTGCAGCTCCATGATCTTGCCGCTGATGTGCGGCTCGAGGGCTGCGAAGTCGTAGGGAAGGTCGGGGAGCGTGTAGGTCGCCATGTCGCTTTTCATCCAATCCGCGCCGCGCCGCGGCGCTTGTCGGTCCTCCGCGACGCCGAAGTGCGGTGCGGAGCGGACGTAACACATCCTAGTGACGACAACACGTCGCCGTCCTCGATCCTTCCGCCGTATGACGAAGAGAGGCGGACCCTTGACAGGGGCCACCTCTCTTGCGTATCGCGTCGCGTCAGACGTCGAGGCCTGCCGGCACTGCGGCTTCGGTCCCGGGAATGCCCTCCTGCTGGGCGCGCTTGTCGGCCATGGCGAGCAGACGACGGATGCGGCCGGCGACGGCATCCTTGGTCATGGGAGGGTCGGCGTGGTGGCCGAGCTCGTCGAGGCTCGCGTCACGATGAGCGAGCCGGAGCTCTCCTGCGACCTTGAGATGGTCGGGCACCTCGTCGGCGAGGATCTCGAGAGCGCGCTCGACGCGCGCGCATGCGGCGACAGCGGCCTGCGCCGAGCGGCGCAGGTTCGCGTCGTCGAAGTTCACGAGCCGGTTGACGCCCGCGCGCACCTCGCGGCGCTGGCGCATCTCCTCCCAGGCGACGGCGGTCTTCTGAGCGCCCATCTCGGCGAGGATCGTGCGGATCGCCTCGCCTTCGCGCACGACGACGCGCGGCATGCCGCGCACCTCCCGCGCCTTGGCGGCCACACCCAGGCGGTGGGCGGCGCCGACGAGCGCCATGGCGGCCTCCGACGTCGGACAGGCCACTTCGAGCATGGCGGAGCGGCCGGGCTCGCTGAGCGTTCCCGCGGCGAGGAAGGCACCGCGCCACAGACCTGCGACCTCGGCGCGGGAGCCGGTCGTCAGGCGGTTCGGGAGTCCCCGGACGGGGCGGCGTCGCTGGTCGAGCAGACCGGTCTGACGCGCCAGGGTCTCCCCCGCGGCGATCACCCGAACGGCCCAGCGGGCGCCGTCGCTGGAGGCGCTCGACTGCACCTGGGCGATCTCCGGGCGGACCCCGTAGATCTCGGCGAGGTCGCGGGCCACGCGTTGGGCGAGCACCTCCGCGTCCACCTCCGCTTCGACGGCGACACGGCCGGCGATGGAATGCAGCCCGCCGGCGAATCGCAGGATCGAGGTGACCTCCGCGACGCGCACCGTCGGGGGTGCGTTGCGGATGCTGACGAGCTCAGCCTTGACGTCGGTGGTTAGTGCCACGGGACTCCTTCACGATGACGCGTCGGGTCGCGACGCAAACCTCCAGCCTAGTCGGCCGAGGACCCCTGCTATTCCCTGCCGAGGTCGCGGTGCCGCACGTTCACGGCGACGCCGGGGACCGATGCGAGACGGCGTGCGAGTTCCTCGACCATCGCGACGGAACGGTGTTTGCCTCCCGTGCAGCCGATGGCGACCGTGGAGTGGCTCTTGTTCTCGCGCTGATAGCCCTCGAGCACGGGGGTGAGGGCGGCGGTGTACGCGTCGAGGAACTCGGAAGCTCCCTGGCGCGACAGGACGTACTCCTTGACCTCCTCATCCTGGCCGGTGAGCCCACGGAGCTCCTCGTTCCAGAACGGGTTGGGGAGGAACCTCATGTCGGCGACGAGGTCGACGTCGGTGGGGAGTCCGTACTTGAAGCCGAAGCTCAGGAGCGTGACGCGGTGACGCGGTGCCCCCTCCTCGGCGAACAGCTCCGACACCTGCGTCGCGAGCTGGTGGATGTTGAGCGCCGAGGTGTCGATCACGATGTCGGCGGCCTCGCGGATCGGCGCGAGGCGAGAGCGCTCACTGCGGATGCCGTCGAGCAGGGTCCCGTCCCCCTGGAGCGGGTGCGGGCGTCGCACCGATTCGAAGCGGCGGACGAGCACATCGTCGGACGCATCGAGGAAGAGCACCCGCACGGAACCGCGTGATCGGAGCGCGCGGGCCACTCCGGGGAAGTCGTCGAAGAGGTTGCGTCCCCGGACGTCGACCACCGCGGCGACCTTGGGGAGCGCTGTGCCGCCCATGTCGGTGAGGTCGAGCAGGGGGCGCAGGATCTGCGGGGGCAGATTGTCGACCACGTACCAGCCAAGGTCCTCCAGCGCATTGGCCACGGTCGTGCGCCCGGCGCCCGACATGCCCGTGACGATGAGGAACTCGCCCTTGTCCCCGTCAGTCATCGTTACTCCTTCTCCCCCCGCCGCGACCAGCCTAGCGAGTAGCGGCCTGCCGGGTGGCGAGATGGGAGTGGATGTTCTGCGCGAGGACGGGCCCGATGCCCTGGACCTCCTCGATCTGCCCGGGCTCGGCCGCCCGCAGTGCCGTGACCGACCCGAAGTGCTTGAGCAGGACCTTGATGCGCGATGCTCCGAGACCGGGGACCTCGGCGAGCACGCTCGTGATGTCGTTCCGCCGCCTCTTGCGCTGGTGGGTGATCGCGAAGCGGTGGGCTTCGTCGCGCAGCCGCTGCAACAGGTAGAGCGCCTCGCTGGTGCGCGGGAGGATCACGGGGAAGTCGTCGCCGGGCAGCCAGATCTCCTCGAGTCGCTTCGCGATGCCGCACACCGCGATCTCGATGTGGCCCGCGTCGCGAAGCGCGCGGGCGGCGGCTTCGACCTGCGGTCGGCCACCATCGACGAGCAGCAGCTGCGGCGGATAGGCGAACCGCGGCTTGCGCTTGACGGTCGCCTCCCCGACGTCTTCGCCGACGATCTCGTCGGTCGTGGGGTCGATGACCTCGATCTCCTCCGGGCGGTCGAGGTAGGCGAGGCGTCGGCGCAGCACCTGGTACATCGAGTCGGTGTCGTCGGTCGTCTCCGCGATGTTGAACGAGCGGTACTGGTCTTTGCGGGGAAGACCGTCTTCGAAGACGACCATCGAGGCGACCACGTTCGTGCCACCGAGGTGCGAGATGTCGAAGCACTCGATGCGCAGCGGGGCCTCGCTCATGCCGAGCGCCTCCTGCAGGTCGGTGAGCGCCTGGGTGCGCGCGACGTAGTCACTGGTGCGCCTGGTCTTGTGCCGGATGAGCGCCTGCTGGGCGTTGATCGTCGCGGTGCGCATGAGGTCGGCGCGTTGTCCTCGCTGCGCGACGGCGATCTCGACCTTGCGCCCGCGGCGCTCGCGCAGCCACTCCTCGAGCTCCGCCGCGTCGTCGGGAAGCGTGGGCACGAGGATGCGCCGCGGCACGTCCTGTGCGTCGCCGTACGCCCGCTGCAGCACCTGGTCGACGAGGTCGGCGGAGGAGATGTCGATCTCTTTCTCGATCGTCATGGCCCGTACGCCGCGCACGCGCCCGCCGCGGATGGTGAAGTGCTGCACGGCGGCGGCCAGCTCGTCCTCGGCGATGCCGAACAGGTCGGCGTCCTCGTCGGCCGCGAGCACGAGCGCGCTCTTGCCGAGCACTGCTTCGATCGCCGAGAGCTTGTCGCGGTACTTCGCGGCGGCCTCGTAGTCCATGGCGGCCGAGGCGGCCAGCATCCGCTTTCTCAGGTCGCGCGTGAATCGCTCGTCACCGCCGGCCATGAACGCGACGAAGTCGTCGACCATGGCACGGTGCTCTTCGATCGTGACGGTCATGGAGCAGGGTCCGCCGCACTTGCCGATCTGGCCGGGGAAACACGGCCGGCCGGTCTGCATCGCCCTCTTGTAGCTGGCGTCGCTGCACGTGCGGATCGGAAACGCCTTGACCATGAGGTCGATCGTCTCGTGCACGGCCCACACCTTGGGGTACGGGCCGAAGTAGCGTGCGCCGGGGATCTTCCTGTTCCGGGTGACGATCACCCTCGGTGCTTCATCGCCGAGCGTGACCGCCATGAACGGATACGACTTGTCGTCTTTGTAGCGGACGTTGAACGGCGGATCGAACTCCTTGATCCACATGTACTCCAATTGCAGGGAATCGACGTCGGTCGGGACGACCGTCCATTCCACCGATGCCGCAGTCGTGACCATGCGTCGCGTGCGCTCGTGCAGGGTCCGCAGAGGCGCGAAGTAGTTCGACAGGCGCTGACGCAGGTTCTTCGCCTTGCCGACGTAGAGCACTCGTCCTGCCGCGTCACGGAACCTGTACACGCCGGGGTCGGTCGGGATCTCGCCCGCCCTCGGCCTGTACGGCAGCACGTCGGCCATCAGCTGGCCTTCCGCGCGGAGCGCCCCTCACCCAGGATCTCCGCGAGGAACTGACCCGTGTGGCTCTCCTCGACTCGGGCGATCTGCTCGGGGGTCCCGGTCGCGAGGATCTCTCCACCGCCGGAGCCGCCCTCGGGTCCGAGGTCGATCACCCAGTCGGCCGACTTGATGACGTCGAGGTTGTGCTCGATCACGATCACGGTGTTGCCCTTGTCGACGAGTCCGTTCAGCACCTCGAGTAGTTTGCGGACGTCTTCGAAGTGCAGACCCGTCGTGGGTTCGTCCAGTACGTAGATGCTGCGTCCGTTGCTGCGGCGCTGGAGTTCGGTCGCGAGCTTCACGCGCTGCGCCTCGCCACCGGACAGGGTCGTCGCGGACTGTCCGAGGCGCACGTAGCCGAGACCTACGTCGACGAGCGTCTTCATGTAGCGGTGAATCGCCTGAATGGGCTCGAAGAACTCCGCCGCCTCGGCGATCGGCATCTCGAGCACCTCAGCGATGTTCTTGCCCTTGTAGTGCACGGCCAGGGTGTCGCGGTTGTAGCGCTTGCCGTGGCACACTTCGCAGTCGACGTACACGTCGGGAAGGAAGTTCATCTCGATCTTGATCGTGCCGTCGCCCGAGCACGCCTCGCAGCGCCCGCCCTTGACGTTGAAGCTGAAGCGCCCGGGCTGGTAGCCGCGCACCTTCGCCTCGGGGGTCTCGCTGAACAGCGTGCGGATGCGGTCGAACACGCCCGTGTAGGTCGCCGGGTTCGATCGCGGGGTGCGTCCGATCGGCGCTTGATCGACGTGCACGACCTTGTCGAGGTTGTCGAGCCCCGACACGCGCGTGTGCTTACCCGGCACCGTGCGCGCGCCGTTCAGCCGCGAGGCGAGCACCTGATAGAGGATGTCGTTCACGAGCGAGGATTTGCCCGAACCGCTCACGCCGGTGACGGCGGTGAGGACGCCGAGCGGGAAGTCCACGCTCACGTTCTTGAGGTTGTTCTCCCTCGCGCCCACGACGCTCACCTTGCGCTTCTTGTCGAGCTTGCGTCGCTTGCTCGGGGTCGGGATCTCTCGTGCGCCCGACAGGTACTCCCCCGTCATCGACGCGGAGTCACCGAGAAGCGCCGAGTACGGCCCGGAGTGCACGACCTCGCCGCCGTTGACCCCCGCACCGGGGCCGATGTCGACGACCCAGTCGGCCGCCTCGATCGTCTCCTCGTCGTGCTCGACGACGATGAGCGTGTTCCCGAGGTCGCGAAGTTTGATGAGCGTGTTGATGAGTCGACGGTTGTCGCGCTGGTGCAGGCCGATCGACGGCTCGTCGAGCACATAGAGGACACCGGTGAGCCCGGAGCCGATCTGCGTGGCGAGACGGATGCGCTGCGCCTCGCCGCCCGAGAGCGATCCGGCGGAGCGGCTGAGATTCAGGTACGACAGGCCGACCTGCAGCAGGAAGTCGAGGCGGAGGCGGATCTCGCGGAGCACCTGCGCCGCGATCTTCGCCTCGCGCTCGCTCAGAGTCAGGGTCTCCATGAAGTCGCGTGCGTCGGCGAGGCTCAGGTGCGAGACCTCGGCGATCGAGTGGCCGTGCACCTGCACCGCGAGCACCTCGGGCTTGAGGCGGTTGCCGTCGCACACGGGGCACGGGACCTCGCGGAGGTACTCCCCCCACCGGGCACGCTGCGTGTCGGACTCGGCCTGCGCGTACTGGCGCTCGATGTAGGGCACGACGCCCTCGAAACCCGAGGCGTAGCGCATCTCGCGACCGTAGCGGTTCTTCCACTTGACGGTCACCTTGTAGTTGTCGCCGCGCAGGATCGCGTCCTGCACGTCCACCCGGAGGTCCTGCCAAGGGGTGTCGAGCGAGAAGTTCAGGTCGGCGGCCAGTCCCTCGAGCAGACGCTCGTAGTACTGGAAGAGCCCCTTGCCCTGCGTGGTCCACGGGATGATGGCGCCCTCGCGGATCGAGAGCTCCTCGTCGCCGAGCATGAGGTCGACGTCGACCGACATGCGCGTACCCAGACCCGAGCAGGCCGGGCATGCGCCGAAGGGAGCGTTGAACGAGAAGGTGCGCGGCTCGATCTCGGTGAGGCTCAAGGGATGCCCGTTCGGGCACGCGAGCTTCTCGGAGAACGACTGCCACGCGGCATCCCCCTCCTCGTCGACGTAGTTGACCTGCACCACGCCGCCGGCGAGCCCCAGCGCGGTCTCCACGGAGTCCGTGACGCGGCCGAGGATGTCGTCGGAGGCCACGAGGCGGTCGACGACGACGGCGATGTCGTGCTTGTAGCTCTTCTTGAGCGTGGGCGGCTCGGCGAGCTGGATGAGGTCGCCGTCGACGATCGCGCGCGAGTACCCCTTGGCGCCGAGCTCGCGGAAGAGGTCGACGAACTCGCCCTTCTTCTGCGAGACGATCGGCGCGACGATCTGATAGCGGGTCCGCTCGGGCAGGCCCATGAGCTGGTCGGCGATCTGCTGCACCGTCTGGCGCTGGATGCGCTCACCGCACTCCGGGCAGTGCGGGATGCCGATGCGCGCCCAGAGGAGTCGCATGTAGTCGTAGATCTCGGTGATCGTGCCCACGGTCGATCGCGGGTTGCGGTTGGTCGACTTCTGGTCGATCGACACCGCCGGGCTCAGACCCTCGATGAAGTCGACGTCGGGTCGGTCGACCTGACCGAGGAACTGACGCGCGTACGCGCTCAGCGACTCGACGTAGCGGCGCTGTCCTTCCGCGAAGATCGTGTCGAACGCGAGGCTCGACTTTCCCGACCCCGACAGGCCGGTGAACACGACGAGCGAGTCACGCGGGATGTCGATGTCGACGTTCTTCAGATTGTGGACGCGGGCACCGCGAACGCTGAGTTTTCCTGGGGTTGCAACCGGGACGATAGGCACCGGACAAGTCTACGAGGGGCCACGGACATTGGCTCCGCCGGGGCTGGGAGCCACCTCCGAGATCCGCTCGTCTCGGGCGATGTCCGCCCGTCGCAGACTGCGCAGCGCGAATGCGATCCCGAGCACGAGGGCAGCCGCCGCGATCGGCGCGACCCATCCGACGCCGGTCGGGAGACCGCGCCCGGACAGGAGGGCGATGCCCAGCGCGAGAGGCTGGGAGATCAGCTGGATCACGGCGAGGCGGCGGAGCGACGCGCCGAGCACGCGCAGCGACAGTCGCGATCGGACCGGGATCACGAGGGAGAGGCCCGCGCACACGTGGATCGCGTGCACGAGCAGCACGGCCAGGGCGGTGCGGGCGATGCTCGGTTCCCCGAGAAGAACCCCGAAAGGCAGACAGGCCGCCGCTCCCCACGCCGCCATCGAGACAGGCAGGAGGACGGACGCGACAGCGAGGACGATCGCGATGCCCTGCCAGAGCGGGAACGGCATGAGCACGAGAGCACCGACCGCGACGAAGGCGACCACGAGGAGCCGCGGCACGATGCCGGGGATCGCCGCAGGGACGCGGAACGACTGTGCTCGCGCCTTCATCGGCGCCCCGCCCGCGCCCGCTGCTGCCGGAGAGCCGCGAGGCGCATCCCGGTGTCCCGGTCCGTCGCCCATCGCACGACCTCGATCCCCGCGTGCTGCAGTTCGGCGAGGACCTCGGTCCGTTCAGCGAGCAGCGTGCGCATCGCCACCGTCTGCTCCGGGGTCAGGCGCACGGCATCGAGTTCCGGGAGGGTGTCCACGGCGACCACGGCGTGGCCGGACGCCCGCCAGCGCGACGCCAGCTGCGCCGCGATGCCGTCGAAGAACGTCGACAGCACGAACACGATCGATCCCACGGGGACGACCGGAGAGCGACGGTAGCGGGTGCCGTCCGCACCGGTGCCGGTCGCCGAGATCGCTCCGCTCAGTCGGGCAAGATGCCGGGGACCGCTGCCCGACCGGAGTCCCTGCCCTCCGCTCGCGAGCGCGTGATAGGCGACCCGGTCCCCGGCGGCGATCGCAGTCGCGGCGATCGACAGCGCGGCCTCGCGTCCGAGGTCGAGCGAGGTGACGCCGCTGCGCTCGGGGTCGCCGGAGCCCCATGCGGCGACCGAGGAACCGAGGTCGTCGACGGTGTCGAGCGCCACGACGACCGAGGAGTCGCTCAGCGCGTCCGTGCGGCGCACGAGCAGATCTCCCGGGCGACGCGCGGCGCGGGCGGTCGCCCGCCAGTCGATGCGACGAAGCTCGTCACCGGGCGCGAAGGCGCGGATGTCGCGGAAGTCGCCTCCCTCCCCCGAACGCGCGCCGGGATGCCCTCCGTGGAGGCCCAGGAGGCGAGGGGCGAGCGGCAGCCGCCCCACGTCGTGTCGTCTCGGCGGGACGCGCCAGTCGAGCGAGACCCGCTCCCCGACCCCGGAGGCCCAGGCACCGTCGACGGAGATCGAGCGCCCGGTCACCGCGAGCAGCTCGACCGGTCCCGAGTGCAGCGGGCGGGTCGAGGTGGTGACGACGCCGCGCCCGGGCGGCACGTCGACGAGGCCCGCCCGGCGTCCACCCTGGTCCACCGCGAGCTGGATCCAGTCGAGGTCGGCGGGAGCCTGCACGTCGACCGCACCGCACACCTCGGCTCCCGTCTCCCCGTCGGCGGTGCGCGCCCGCAACGCGACGCTCACGGAGGCGCTCGTCGGGCGCCGCAGCAGCGCCCACGTCGATGCGAGGGCGAGCGGGAGTCCGATCGCGACCAGGTCGGCTCGGGACATCGCAAGACCGACGACGGCGACCAGCGCCGAGCCGATGATGCCGACGGCCACCACCGGACTCCGGTGCCATCGCACCGGCATCCGCGACTCGGACCGGACCTCCTCCGTCATCGTGCGACGGATGCGGTGGGTGGGACGGGTGTCTGCGCGAGCGCGGCCTCGACGACCGAGGCGGGATCCGTGCCCTGCGCCCAGGCCTGCGGAGTGAGCGTCAGCCGATGTGCGAGCACCGGGACCGCGATGCGCTTGACGTCGTCGGGGCGCACGTAGTCACGTCCGTCGAGAGCCGCCAGCGCACGACCGAGCAGCACGAGCGCCTGCGAACCGCGGGGCGAAGCTCCCACCGAGACCGTCGCGGCCGTCCGGGTCGCGCGAGCCAGATCGACGCAGTACGCGATCACATCCGCATCGACGTGGATGCGCTCGACGGCATCCTGGATGCCGCGGAGCTGCGCGCTGTCGACGACGGGCTCCACGGGCGCATCGGCACTGCGCCTCCTGATCCGCTCCGAGACGATCCGCGACTCGTCGTCGGTCGTGGGGTAGCCGACCGACAGCCTGACCATGAAGCGGTCCAACTGCGCCTCGGGCAGCGCGTACGTCCCTTCGTACTCGATCGGGTTGGACGTGGCGATCACGTGGAAGGGATCGGCGAGCGCGTGTCGGACGCCGTCGACGGTGACCTGACGCTCCGCCATCGCCTCGAGCATCGCTGATTGGGTCTTGGGCGTCGTGCGGTTGATCTCGTCCGCGAGCAGTAGTCCCGTGAAGATGGGCCCCGGTCGGAACTCGAACGATCCCGTGGCGGGGACGTACACCGACGAGCCTGTGACGTCGCCCGGAAGCATGTCAGGCGTGCACTGCAGACGCCGGAAGTCGAGCCCGAGCGCTGCGGCGAGGCTTCGGGCGGCGAGCGTCTTGCCGAGTCCGGGAACGTCCTCGAACAGCACGTGACCACCGGCGAGGATGCTCGCGAGCGCGAGCGTCAGGGGTTCGTCCATGCCCACGACGGCGGTGCGCACCCCCTCCAGGATGCGGCGTCCGGCGGCGGCGATGTCGACGGTCTCAGCGGTCATGCGTTCTCTCCTGGGCGGTGGGGTCGGTCAGTGTGCGGGCATCGCCGGGTGGCGAGCCCTGTTCGGGGAGGCGGTCGAGCGCGTCGAGGACTCTCTCGACATCCGCGCCGCGCACCTCTCTCGCGCGGATCAGGTCGAGGACGCCGGTACCGAGGAGCTCATCGATGCGCAGCCGATCCGCGGGGTCCTCGGGGTCGAGTCCGTGGCGGGCGAGCCGACGTCGCAGCACGCGGTCGACCCGACGGATCACCGCGTGGCCTGCGATGCCCGTGCGGCTGTTGATCGACCAGGCGAGCCGGGACACGTCCGAGCCCTGCGCGGAGCTCGATGGCGCGGGCGGAGGCCAGGCCCCGCTCTCGTCGACGAGCGTCGGGCGGGTGAGGAGCATGAGCGCGACCGCCAGCAGCGCCCAAGAAAGGGCGAAGTCGTAGGGCGCGCCGACGGCGGTCAGCAGCAGAGGTACGGCGACGACGAGAACGGCGCCGACCACGAGTACGAGGATCCTCCGCCTCATCGCCATCCCTCCTCGATCGATCGCAGACACTGCGCGGCCACCTCACGATCGTGCTCCGTCGTGACGAGTCCCCCGAAGCGCACGTCCTCGTACAGCCGCAGCAGTCGTGCGACCTCGCGGGTGATCGACGCGCGTCGCGCGAGGATGCGCACCGTGAACTCCGCTGCCGTCTCCGACGCGCCACGGATGACCCCGGCATCCGCGGCGGATTCCTCGAGACCGATCCAGGCGGCGACGATCGCGTCCGCGGGGATGTCGTCCCGCTCGATCGCGACGCGCGCTTCGGCGATCCCCCGACGGATCTCGACCGCATCCGGAGCATCCGTCGGCGCGGGCTCTGCGGCGACGGCACCCACGGCGACGTCCGCGCCGCCGCGACGACGCAGACGGCGCCCGTGCCACAGGCTCATCAGGGTGCGTACCAGGAGGCGGAGTCCGAAGAACAGGACGAGGAGGATCACCGCGCCGATGACAATGGCCACGACGGCCGTGAGGATCGTCAGGACGATCGAATCCTGCGGAGGTTCGAACTCGGGCAGCCCCGATGTCGTCGGAGCAGGCTCGGGCACCGGAGTCGTGGTCGGGAGCGGCTCGGCGTCGTCTGCCGTACGGAAGATCGGATGTCCTTGGACCGCGGCAGCGAGCATGAGGACCGCGAAGAAGCCGGCGACGGCGAGAAGCGGAAGCGCGAGGCCCGTTCGTCGCGCGACATCGGTTGTCCGCGGGTTCTCGGGCGGGACGGTGCGCGACATGCCTCCACCCTAGGTGGATGCTCGGCGACAGCTCGGACCCTGTGGACGGTGTCGGCGGAGCGGTCAGGCGTCCTGTCGTCGCCCCGCGAACCTCGACAGCCCGTCGCGCAGCGCGGATATCTGGTCGATGTCCATGCCCACGGCCGCCATGACCTGATGGGGCACGTCGAGTGCCCGCTCGCGCAACGCCCGTCCGGCGTCCGTGAGCGCGATGTCGAGCCGGCGCTCGTCCTGCGCGCTGCGCTGCCGGGTCACGAGTCCGTCGGACTCGAGACGCTTCACGAGCGGAGAAGCGGTGGCCGGGTCGAGCGCGAGGTCGGCCGCGAGGTCGTTCAACGGGCGCGGCGCCTTCTCCCACAGCGCCAGCATGACCAGGTATTGCGGATGCGTGAGCCCGAGCGGCTCGAGGATCGGCCGGTAGATCGCCACGACGTTGCGTGCCGCCGTGACCACGGCGAAGCACAGTTGATTGTCCAGCTTCAGCAGGTCGTCTCGGGTCGACATGCGATCGACTATACATGCCCCCTAATAGTTAGTACACTAAGCAACATGACGAGCCCCGATGAGCGCCCTCCCCTCCGCGACAGGATCCGCGAGGCCGGCGGGCTGTACTCGTGGATCAACACGAACCTCATCCGCTTCGCCGGCCCGGCGTCGGTCGGACCGTACGAGAAGACGCCTCCGCCGAGCGCCGCGGAGCGCGCGGAACGAGGATGCCCGCTGTGCGGAGCCCCTATGACGCAGCACGAGATCGACCGCTCGGGGCCCAAGCCGTTGGTGCACTGCCCCTGAGCACGGGGGTCAGCGGCGGGTCAGTGCAGACCTGAGGCGTCCTCTCGAGCGACGTCGAGCCAGAAGGCGAGCGCCTCGTCGTCGGCGGTCGCGCTCGGCGAGACGTCGAGCCACCCCGTGCCCATGGTCCGCGGTCCCATGACCGCGGTCGCCACGCCGGGTCGTGTGACCAGCGCCGCGCCGTTCTCCTCCTGCACTCGCACGAGCAGCACGCCTCCTGAGCGAGCGCCGACGAGGATGTGCCCGTCGACGAGGAAGGCGCGGGTGCCGAACATCCGCTTCTCCTCGACGTCACCCCCGAACGTCAGCAGCGCGCGCACCCGATCGGCGAGTTCCTCTCCGGCGGCATCCATCGCGGTCCCTTCGATCAGGCGTGCCCGGCGCGCTCCATGGCGCGCAGCTCCTTCTTGAGATCCTGCACCTCGTCACGCAGTCGTCCAGCGAGCTCGAACTTCAGCTCGGAGGCGGCGGCGAGCATCTGGTCCGACAGATCCTGGATCGTCGCCTCGAGCTGCTGCGCCCCCTCCGCCGCGATGCCCGTGCGACGCAGGTTCGGCGTCGGCGACTTGCCCTTGCCGGTGGCCCGGCCGCGACCCGCCATCATGTCGGCGGTGTCCTGCCCCTCGCGCGCGAGGACCTCGGTGATGTCGGCGATCCGCTTGCGCAGCGGTTGCGGATCGATGCCGTTCTCCTTGTTGTACGCGATCTGCTTGTCGCGGCGGCGGTCGGTCTCCTCGATGGCCTTGGCCATCGAGTCGGTCATATTATCGGCGTACATGTGCACCTCGCCCGAGACGTTTCGCGCGGCGCGGCCGATCGTCTGGATGAGTGAGGTGCCGGAGCGGAGGAAGCCCTCCTTGTCGGCGTCGAGGATCGCCACCAGCGACACCTCGGGGAGGTCGAGTCCCTCTCGGAGCAGGTTGATGCCCACGAGCACGTCATAGACGCCGGCACGGAGCTCGCTCAGCAGCTCGACGCGGCGCAGCGTGTCGACGTCGGAGTGCAGGTAACGGACTCGCACGCCGTGCTCGCCGAGGAAGTCCGTGAGCTCCTCCGCCATCTTCTTGGTGAGGGTGGTGACCAGGACGCGCTCGTCGCGCTCGACACGCAGGCGGATCTCCTCGAGCAGGTCGTCGATCTGCCCCTTCGACGGCTTCACGATGATGTGCGGGTCGACGAGTCCGGTCGGACGGATGATCTGCTCGACCACGCCGTCCGCGATGCCCATCTCATACTTGCCCGGCGTCGCCGAGAGGTACACGGTCTGGCCGATGCGGTTCTTGAACTCGTCCCAGCGGAGAGGACGGTTGTCCATCGCGCTCGGCAGCCGGAAGCCGTGGTCGACCAGGGTGCGCTTGCGCGAGGCGTCGCCCTCGTACATCGCGCCGATCTGCGGGACCGTGACGTGCGACTCGTCGATCACGAGCAGGAAGTCGTCCGGGAAGAAGTCCAGCAGCGTGTGCGGCGGCTCCCCCGCCTGTCGGCCGTCCATGTGTCGCGAGTAGTTCTCGATGCCGGAGCAGAAGCCGAGCTGCTGCAGCATCTCGAGGTCGAACGTCGTGCGCATGCGCAGACGCTGGGCCTCGAGCAGCTTGCCCTGACGCTCGAACTCGGCGAGGCGCTCCTCCAGCTCGTGCTCGATCGTCCCGATCGAGCGCTGGATCACGTCGGTGCCGGCCACGTAGTGCGAAGCCGGGAAGATCGGCACGGAGTCGAGCTTCTCGATGACCTCGCCCGTGAGCGGGTGCAGCGAGTAGAGCGCCTCGATCTCGTCGCCGAACAGCTCGATGCGGATCGCGTGCTCCTCATACACCGGGATGATCTCGATCGTGTCGCCGCGTACCCGGAAGTTGCCGCGCGAGAAGTCGACGTCGTTGCGGTTGTACTGCATCGCGATGAACTGCCTGATGAGGGCGTCGCGGTCGTACCGCTCCCCCACCTGCAGCGCGACCATTGCCCGCAGGTACTCCTCGGGCGCGCCGAGGCCGTAGATGCACGACACGGTCGACACCACGACGACGTCGCGGCGGCTGAGCAGCGAGTTCGTCGTGGAGTGCCGCAGCCGCTCGACCTCGGCGTTGATCGAGGAGTCCTTCTCGATGAACGTATCGGTCTGCGGCACGTACGCCTCGGGCTGGTAGTAGTCGTAGTACGACACGAAGTACTCGACCGCGTTGTTCGGCATGAGCTCGCGGAACTCGTTCGCGAGCTGAGCCGCCAGGGTCTTGTTGTGGGCGAGCACGAGGGTCGGACGCTGCACCTGCTCGATGAGCCAGGCCGTCGTCGCCGACTTTCCCGTTCCGGTCGCGCCGAGCAGCACGATGTCGGTCTCGCCCGCGTTGATGCGGGCGGCGAGGTCGGCGATCGCCTGAGGCTGGTCGCCGGCGGGAGCGTATTCGCTGACGACCTCGAAGGGACGGACGCTGCGGGTGGTCTGCATACCTCCAGCGTAGGCGGGACCACCGACATCCGGGCCGTGTCCGTCGCTGCGCCTAGAGTGGGGCCGTGATCGAGTTCGTGATCGGCACCAGCCTCGCGGCATCCGCAGGCCTCAACGCCTGGATGCCGCTCTTCCTGTTGGGACTCGCCGACCGGCTCCTCCCGCCGGTCGAGCTGCCCTCTGCCTGGGCGTGGCTGTCGAGCGATCTCGCGCTGTGGATCGTCGGCGCACTCCTCGTGCTCGAGATCGTCGCCGACAAGATCCCCGCGCTCGACTCGATCAACGACGTGATCCAGAGCATCCTCCGTCCGGCGTCGGGCGGAATCGCCTTCGGTGCAGGGGCCGGTGCGCAGACGGTCGCCGTCGACGACCCCGCCTCCTTCTTCGCCGACAGCACGTGGGTGCCCGTCGCCGTCGGCATCGTGATCGCGCTCGCCGTGCACGTCATCAAGGCGACGGCGCGGCTGGCCGCGAACGCGACGACCGGCGGGTTGGCGGCCCCCGTTCTCAGCACTGCCGAGGACGGCGCCTCGTTCGCCCTCGCTGCCGCGGCCATCCTGGTCCCGATCCTCGCCGCCGTTCTCCTGCTGGCCCTGATCGTGCTCGTGATCGTGCTGCTGCGACGGCGCGCGCGGCGACGTCGCGAGCGCGCATCCGTCCCGGTGCCGTGAGCCCACCGCGCCCTGACGTCTCCGCCGAAGCCTGAGAGCTCAGGACCCGCCGTCGTCGAGTGCGTGCGAGCCGGATGCCCGATGCAGCGCACCGCCCGCCAGCGCCGCCGCGACCCCGCACATCACGACGACCGCGACGACGAACCAGGTCCAGTCGACGCCTCCGAACACGATGCCCAGCGCCCAGCCGAAGAGACTCGACCCCGCGTAATACCCGAAGTAGTACAGCGACGACGCCTGCGCGCGGGTCGAGGGGTCGGCGGCGACCGGGGCCCATCCCGAGGCGACGGCATGGGCTCCGAAGAACCCCGCGGTGAACAGCACGAGTCCGAGCAGCACCAACGCCGTGACGCCCGCGAGCAGCAGCAGTGCGCCTGCGACCATGACGGCGATCGCTCCGAGCAGGACGGGGTATCGACCGAACCGCGACGCGAGCGAGCCCGCCCACGGCGAGGAGAACGTGCCCGAGAGGTAGGCGAGGAACAGCAGCGTGACGAGCCAGCTCGGCAATGCGAACGGTTCGGCGGCGAGATGGAACCCGAGATAGTTGTAGACCGCGACGAACGCGCCCATCAACAGGAACCCCTGCGCGTAGAGGGCGAGCTGAGATGCCGACCTCAGGGGCGTGACGAGCCGTGCGAGCGCCCCGACGGCGTCGCCCGGAGGACGCAGGCGTCCCGGCACGAACCCCTCCGCCCGCGGCACGAGCCACAGGAAGAGCACCGCAGCGACCGCGCAGATCGCGGCGACCGTCCACATCCCGACCCGCCATCCGGCGGGCTCCCCGACGATCCCCGAGAGGATGCGGCCGAGCAGGCCTCCGACGGTCGTCCCGGCGATGTAGCTGCCGGCTGCCGCCGCGGCGCTGCGCGCCCGGACCTCCTCGCTCAGATACGCGAGCGCGACGGCCGGGACCGCGCCGAGCGCCACACCCTCCACCAGACGGAGCAGGAGCAGCATCTCCAGAGTCGTGCTCAACGGCGCCAGGAGCCCGAGCACGGTCGCGGCGAGCACCCCGATGCCCATCGCCGGGATGCGCCCGATACGATCCGCTACGAGCGACCACGGGATCACGGCTGCGGCGAGTCCGAGCGTCGCGGCCGACACCGTGAGCGCCGCCGTCGCCGGCGCGACCCCGAGATCGGCCGACAGCCGAGGCAGGACCGCCTGCGGCGAATACAACTGCGCGAAGGTCGCGATGCCCGCGAAGAAGAGGCCGGCGATCAGACGGCGGTACGCAGTCGACCCCGGCGCGTGCCCGGAGAAGGTCACCGCGCGCGGAGGCGCTGCCAGAGCGCGTCGGTCTGAGCGAGCGTCTGGTCGAGCGTGCCCGACGTGTCGATCATCTCGTCCGCGATCGCGAGGCGCCGTTCGTCGGACACCTGCGCGTCGATGCGCCCCTGCGCAGACGCTGCGTCCATGCCGCGAAGCTCGACGAGGCGTCGAAGGCGCACCTCGGCCGGTGCGTGCGCGACGACGACGAGATCCCAGGGGTCGTCCACCCGCGCCTCGACGAGCAGGGGCACGTCGTACACCACGACCGCGTCGGGAGCCCCGGCGGCAGCCTCCTCGAATCGACGCTGCGACTCGGCCCGAACGGCGGGGTGCACGATCGCGTTGAGCCGCTGCAGCCGCTCCTGGTCGCCGAACACGATGGCTCCGAGAGCCGCGCGATCGAGCGATCCGTCCGCCGCGATCACCCCCTCGCCGAAGGTCTCGGCGATCGCTGCGAGGACGGGCGTCCCAGGAGCCTGCACGTCGCGGACGATCCGGTCGGCGTCCACGATGATCGCGCCGTGCTCCGCGAGCCGCCGGGCGATGGTCGACTTCCCCGACGCGATGCCGCCGGTGAGAGCGATGAGAGGCATGACGTCAGTCTAGGCTCGATGCCCGGCGCGTCAGCGTGCGAGCAGCTGCCGTCGCGAGCTCAGCACACCGGTGTCGAATCCTGCGAGGTGCAGCCCACCGTGGAAGCGGGCGTGCTCGATCTTGATGCATCGGTCCATGACGACCGAGAGCCCCGCGGACTCGGCGAGAGCTGCGGCATCCTCGTTCCACGAGCCGAGCTGCAGCCACAGCGTGCTCGCGCCCGCATCGATCGCCTCCTGCGCGACGCCCGGGAGGTCGT
The DNA here is from genome assembly GCF_001262495.1 of Microbacterium sp. GCS4. Lineage (GTDB taxonomy): Bacteria > Actinomycetota > Actinomycetes > Actinomycetales > Microbacteriaceae > Microbacterium. The sequence goes on along the minus strand of NZ_LGYE01000005.1, from coordinate 117,179 downwards.
CGTGGCGACGGAACACGTCGACCACGTCCGGCACGACCGGGAGGTCGGCAAGCGAGGCGTACACGGGCTGTCCGAGGATCTCGGTCTCGCGCGGGTTCACCAGGTACACGTCGTAGCCGCTGCTCGATAGAAGGTAGGTGGTCACGAAGTACGAGGCCCGCGCCGGGTTGTTCGAGGCGCCGACGATCGCGACGCTCTTCGTGCGACGCAGGATCTCGAAGCGCCCCTGTGCACCCGGGCCGACCCACGTGCGCCCCTCCACGGTCGGCGCCGCGCCGGGCAGCGCGCAGGCGACGGCATCCGGGGTGGGGATGGTGCAGGCGTCGCCGGCGTTCACGGTGTCGCTCATCGGTTCGCTCCCGTCGCGAGGGTCAGGGCCTGGTCGAGGTCCCAGATGATATCGGCGGCGTCTTCCAGGCCCACCGAGATGCGGATCAGATCGGGGCGCACACCCGCCGCGACGAGCTGCTCCTCGGTGAGCTGACGGTGCGTCGTGGACGCGGGGTGGATCACGAGCGTGCGCGCGTCGCCGATGTTCGCGAGGTGCGACGCGAGTTGCAGGCTCTCGATGAGCTTCTCCCCCGCCGCACGTCCGTCCTCTGCCTTGACGCCGAACGCGAAGACGGAGCCCGGCCCCAGGGGCAGGTACTTCGCAGCGCGCTCATGGTGCGGGTGCCCTTCGAGCCCCGCCCACGTCACGTACTCGACTCGCGGGTCAGAGGCGAGCCAGTCGGCGACCACGCGCGCGTTCGCGACGTGCGCGTCGATCCGCTGCGGCAGGGTCTCGATGCCCTGCAGGAGGTTGAACGCGGACTGCGGGCTGAGTGCGGGACCGATGTCGCGCAGCTGCTCGGTGCGGAGCTTGGTGAGGAACCCGTACTCGCCGAAGTTGTCCCACCACTTGATCCCGCCGTAGGAGGCGACCGGCTCGGTCATCTGCGGGAAGCGTCCGTTGCCCCAGTCGAACGTGCCCTTCTCGATCACCACGCCGCCGAGCGTCGTGCCGTGTCCGCCGAGGAACTTGGTGACCGAGTGGATGACGATGTCGGCGCCGTGCTCCAGGGGTCGCGCGAGGTACGGCGTCGCGAGCGTGGCATCCACCACGAGCGGCACGCCGGCCGCGTGCGCGACCTCGGCGAGCCCCTCGATGTCGGCGATCTCGCCCGAGGGGTTGCCGATCATCTCGACGTAGACGACCTTGGTCTCGGGGCGGATCGCGGCGGCGAAGTCAGCCGGGTCGGTGGAGGAGACGAACGTCGTCTCCACACCGAAGCGACGCAGGGTCACGTCGAGCTGCGTCACCGTTCCCCCGTACAGCTGGGCGGCGGCCACGACATGGTCACCCGCGCCGACGAGGGCTGCGAACGTGATGAACTCCGCGCTCATGCCGGACGCGGTCGCCACGGCGCCGATCCCACCCTCGAGCGAGGCGAGGCGCTCCTCGAGGGCCGCGACGGTCGGGTTGCCGATGCGCGAGTAGATGTTGCCGTACTTCTGCAGCGCGAAGAGGTTGCCGGCGTCCGCCGCGTCGTCGAACACGAACGACGTCGTCTGGTAGATCGGCATGGCTCGCGCGCCCGTCGCGGCATCCGGCGTGCCGCCTGCGTGGAGCGCTCGGGTGCGGAATCCGAAGCGGTGTTCTTCCGTCATGGTGTCCTCAGTTCGACGTTCTCGAGCACGGCGGCGATGTCGTCGACGGCCCACGGGTTCTGCAGGGAGGTGGTGTCCCCCAACGGTGCGACCGGCCGACCGGCGCGACGGTCGTGCTCGGCCTCCCACAGCTGCGCGAGCAGCCGGCGCATGATCTTGCCCGATCGGGTCTTGGGCAGGTCCTCCACCACCACGATATGACGCGGCTTGGCCACGGGGCCGATCGCGCGGGCCACCTCGTCGCGGAGTGCGGCCGTCGAGATCTCGGCGCGACCGGAACCGGTGACGAAGGCGACGACCGCCTGACCGGTCACGGGATCCGCGACGCCCGCGGTCCCCGCCTCGCCCACGGTGTCGTGCGCCACCAGCGCCGACTCGATCTCGATGGTCGAGAGGCGGTGACCCGACACGTTCACGACGTCGTCGAGCCGGCCGAGGATGCGGATGCTGCCGTCGGCGTCGCGCGTCGCGCCGTCGCCCGCGACGTAGTAGCCGCCCCACTCGCCGTGTCCGGCGTAGGTCGCCCAGTAGGCGTCGCGGTAGCGCTGCGGATCGCCCCACACCGTGCGAGCCATGCCGGGCCAGGGTCGCCGGACCACGAGGGTGCCCGAGCGTCCGGGGGCGACCTCCTCGCCGTTCTCGTCGACCACGGCGGCGTCGATGCCGGGAAGCGGCACGGAAGCGGAGCCGGGAGTGATCGTGGTGACGCCAGGGAGGGGCGCGATCATCGCCGCGCCCGTCTCGGACTGCCACCAGGTGTCGATGACGGGGATCTCGTCGCGCCCGAAGTTCCTGCGGAACCACACCCACGCCTCGGGGTTGATCGCCTCGCCCACGGTGCCGAGAAGACGCAGCGTGGACAGGTCGTGACCCGCCGGGAGGTCGGCTCCGAACCAGGTCATGAAAGTCCGGATGAGCGTGGGGGCGGTGTAGTAGACCGTCACCCCGTAGCGCTCGATGATCTCGAGGTGCCGTTCCCGCGAGGGGGTGTCGGGCGTTCCCTCGTAGATGACCTGAGTCAGACCGTTCGACAGCGGGCCGTAGATCTCGTAGGTGTGCGCGGTGACCCAGGCCAGGTCCGCGGTGCACCAGTGCACATCGTCGGGCTTGGCGTCGAAGTGCGCCCAGTGCGCCCAGCTCGCGTGCGCGAGATAGCCGCCGGAGGTATGCACGAGGCCCTTGGGCTTCCCGGTCGTGCCGGACGTGTAGATGATGAAGAGCGGATGCTCCGCGTCGAACGGCTGGGGTGCGTGCACCGGCGATGCGGTGTCGACGACGTCGTGCCACCACACGTCGCGACCGCCGGTCCACGGAACGTCCTGGCCGGTGCGGCGGAGCACGAGCACGTGTTCGAGGTCGGGCAGACCCGCGGCGGCGGTGTCGGCGGTCGACTTCACCTCGGTGGCGGTGCCGCGACGGAACTGACCGTCGGTGGTGACGAGGAGCTTCGCTCCGGTGTCGGCGAGGCGGAAGCGCAGCGCTTCGGCCGAGAAACCGCCGAAGACGAGCGAGTGCACGGCGCCGATGCGGGCGCAGGCGAGCGTGATCACCACGGTCTCGACGAGCACGGGGAGGTAGATCACGACGCGATCGCCGGGGTGGATGCCGAGGGCCAGCAGTCCGTTCGCCGCCTGGGACACCCGACGCTGCAGATCGGCGTACGTGACCGTCGTGCGGTCGCCGGGTTCTCCCTCGAAGTGCAGGGCGACCTTGTCTCCACGACCGGCCTCGACGTGCCGGTCGACGCAGTTGTACGCGACGTTGAGTCGTCCGCCGAGGAACCATCGCGCCGCGGGTACGGCGCCCTCGACAGGCGGCTCCCACTCGTGCGCGGTGTGCCAGGACTCCGCCCAATCCAGTCGCCTGCCGGCATCCTCCCAGAACGCGATCGGGTCGGCGGCGGCCCGTGCGTAGGCCTCGGCCTGCACGTTCGCGCTGGCGGCGAGGTCGGCGGGCGGCGGGTAGCGGCGCGACTCGTGCAGTCGCGCTTCCGATCCGCTCACGTCCACCGCCGCAGCAGGTACTTCTCCACGAGCGCCAGGACGCCGTTCGTGATCGTGCCGAGTAGCGCGAGGAGAACGATAGACAGGATGATGCGGTCGACGCGTCCGCTGCTCTGCGAATCGGTCAGCAGGAATCCCAGACCCATGGACGACGCGATGAGCTCGGCGGCGACGAGGAACAGCCAGGCCTGCGCGAGCGCCAGTCGGAGGCCCGCGACGACCGACGGCACCACGGCGGGGAGCTGGACGGTGCGGAACAGCGACCACCCGCGCAGGCTGAACGAACGGCCCGCCTCCACGAGGTGCGGGTCGACGTGGCGCAATGCCGTCGCGACGGTGGTGTACACCGGGAAGAACGCGCCGATCGCGATGAGCGTGACCTTGGAGGACTCGCCGATCTGCATCCACAGGATCAGCAGCGGGACCCACGCGAGCGAGGGGACGGCGCGGATCGCGGCGAGCGTCGGGCTCAGCAGGATGTCTCCGAGCCGGGAGAGGCCGACGATGCCCGCGGCGGCGAGACCGATGATCGAGCCGATCGCGAAGCCGAGCAGCACGCGCTGCACCGAGATCGCGATGTGCGTCCACAGGGCACCGCGCTCGGCGAGCTCGACGCCCGCGGCCCACACGGACGCCGGACTCGGGAGGCGGTATGCCTCCACCATCCCGGTGGTGGTCGTGATCTGCCAGGCGGCGATGATGAGCACGGGAAGGACGAATCCTCCCACGATCCGCACCGCAGGACGGTCCCAGCCGCGGCGCGAACGTGCATCCGCGGGACGATACGTGCCCTTCGCGGCGTCGAGCGCGTCGCGCGCGTCCGCGAGGACGACCACGCGCTGGTCCGGGCCCGTCACTCTCCTCCGACCGCCCTCTTGGCGAACGTGTCGTTCACGATCGAGTCCAGGGCCTTGTCGACCGACTCCTTGCCGCCCTGCACGTCACCCGAGTCGACGAGCACCGGGGCGATCTTCTCGAGCACGGCGATCTGGTCGTCTCCGGGGACGCCGCTCACGTCGAGGTTCGAGCGCTCCTCGATCACCGTCGTGGCGACGGCGGGGTCGATGCCGGCGACCTCGGCGAGCAGCGCCGCGGTCTCCTCCGGGTTCTCGAGCGCCCACTCGCGTGCCTGCTCATAGGCGTCGACCACGGCCTGCGCCAGGTCGGCGTGGTTGTCGATGAAGTCCTCGGTGGCGTTGAGGAATCCGTAGGAGTTGAAGTCGACGTTGCGATAGACGAGCTTGTCGCCGGACTCCACCTCGGCGGCGGCCATGATCGGGTCCAGACCCGACCAGGCGTCGACCGAGCCGCCGTCGAGCGCTGCACGGCCATCCGCGTGCTGGAGGTTCTGCACCTCGACGTCGTCGACCGAGAGACCGGCCTCTTCGAGGGCCTGGAGCAGGAAGAAGTAGGGATCGGTGCCCTTGGTCGCGGCAACCGACTTGCCCGCGAGGTCCTCGACCGAGGTGATGTCGCTGTCGGGGCCGACGACGATCGCCGACCACTCGGGCTGCGAGTAGATGTCGATGACCTGGATGGGCGAACCGTTCGCCCGAGCGAGCAGCGCCGCCGACCCTGCGGTCGAGCCGACGTCGATCGATCCCGAGCGCAGCAGCTCGTTGGCCTTGTTCGAGCCGGCGGACTGCACCCACTCGACGGTGACGTCGTCGCCGAGGATGTCCTCGAGCAGACCCTGGTCCTTGACGACGAGGCTCAGCGGGTTGTACGTCGCGAAGTCGATCGACAACGTGTCGGCCGACCATTCGCCCGACGCCGCGGCGTCGTCCTTCGCGGCGTCGGCGGCCGGAGCGTCCTCGCCTGCGACGCAACCGGTCGCGAGGAGCATCGTCGTGCCGGCGATCGCGATCGCAGGGACGATTCGGCGGGTGATGGTGCTCATCGGGTCTCCTCGGTGGGGATGCGGTGGTGGGTGTCGACGCCGAGGCCTTCGAGGAGCTCGGCGCGGAGGTCGGCGAGGGCGCGGTCCGCCCTGTCGCGGGGCCGGGTGCCCGGGACGGTGATCGTGCGTGCGATGGACGGCTCGGCGGCCTCACCGGCCAGCGTGCGGAGCAGCAGCACGCGGTCGGCCAGGTACAGGGCCTCCTCGACGTCGTGCGTCACGAGAAGGATCGTCGTGGGCTCTGCGGCGTGGATCTCGAGAAGCAGGTCGTGCATGCGGAGGCGCGTGAGCGCGTCGAGTGCCCCGAAGGGCTCGTCGAGCAGCAGCACACCGGGGTTTCGCGCGAGCGCTCGCGCCAGCGACGCGCGCTGCGCCATTCCCCCGGAGACCTCGCGGGGGCGCTGCCCCGCGGCATGCTCGAGGCCGACCAGTCGCAGCAGCTCGGCGACGCGCTCGCGACCCTCACGGCGGGGAGTCCGCCGAGGCAGGCCGAGTTCGACATTCTGCGCGATGGTGCGCCAGGGCAGCAGACGCGGCTCCTGGAAAGCGACGGCGGTCCGCTCGTCGGCGTCCGCGACGGGGTCGCCTGCGAGCGCGATACGACCTCCGCTCGGCGAATCGAGTCCGCCGACCAGTCGCAGCAGCGTGGACTTGCCGCAGCCCGAGGGCCCGACGACCGCGACGATCTCGCCGGCCGCGATCTCGACGTCGACGCCACGCAGCACCGCGCGTGTTCCCCGTCCGAGGGGGAAGGAGCGCTCCACCGCGTCCAGACGCACCGGGACCGCGGCGCCGGGCGCTCCGAAGGCGTCGGTGCCCGAGGGCGCGCTGAGCAGGGAGGTCATGTCCCCATGGTGTCCGAGTGCGGCCGAATGTGACGAACCGCCTCGTAATGTTCGGTCACGAAGCTCCGAGGCCCGCGCATCCCGGTGCCCGGAGACACGGAACGGGCCGCCACCCCGAGGGGTGACGGCCCGTTCTGTCAGAGCGTCTCAGACGTGCTGAGCTGCTTAGGAGTTGCCACCCGAGAGCTTCTCGCGCAGAGCCGCGAGAGCCTCGTCGTCAGCGAGCGTGCCCGCACCGGCGGCCTCGCTCGTGAAGGACTGGCCGCCGAAGTCGTCGCCGGCCGCAGCCTCTGCCTCGGCCGCCTTGGTGACCTGAGCCTTGTGCGCCTCCCAGCGAGCCTGGGCCGCAGCGTACTCCTGCTCCCATGCCTCGCGCTGGGCGTCGAAGCCTTCCTTCCACGCACCGGTCTCGGCGTCGAAGCCCTCCGGGTACTTGTACTCGCCGTTCTCGTCGTACTCCGCGACCATGCCGTACAGGGCCGGGTCGAACTCGGTGCCGTTGGGGTCGACGGACTCGTTGGCCTGCTTGAGCGACAGCGAGATGCGGCGACGCTCGAGGTCGATGTCGATGACCTTGACGAAGACCTCTTCGCCGACGGAGACGACCTGCTCGGCCAGCTCGACGTGCTTGCTGGAGAGCTCGGAGATGTGGACGAGGCCCTCGATGCCGTCTGCGACGCGCACGAACGCACCGAACGGGACGAGCTTCGTGACCTTACCCGGCGTGACCTGACCGATCGCGTGGGTACGGGCGAAGACCTGCCACGGGTCCTCCTGCGTCGCCTTCAGCGACAGGGAGACGCGCTCGCGGTCGAGGTCGACCTCGAGGATCTCGACGGTGACCTCCTGGCCCACCTCGACGACCTCGGAGGCGTGCTCGATGTGCTTCCAGGACAGCTCGGAGACGTGCACGAGGCCGTCCACGCCGCCGAGGTCGACGAACGCACCGAAGTTGACGATCGACGAGACGACGCCCTTGCGGACCTGGCCCTTGTGCAGGTTGTTGAGGAACGTGGTGCGCGACTCGGACTGCGTCTGCTCGAGCAGGGCGCGGCGCGAGAGGACCACGTTGTTGCGGTTCTTGTCGAGCTCGAGGATCTTGGCCTCGATCTCCTGGCCGAGGTACGGCGTGAGGTCGCGGACGCGGCGCAGCTCGATGAGCGAGGCCGGCAGGAAGCCGCGGAGGCCGATGTCGACGATGAGTCCACCCTTGACGACCTCGATGACCGTACCGGTGACGACGCCGTCGTTCTCCTTGATCTTCTCGACGTCTCCCCAGGCGCGCTCGTACTGCGCACGCTTCTTGGAGAGGATCAGGCGGCCTTCTTTGTCCTCCTTCTGGAGGACGAGGGCCTCGACCTCGTCGCCGACCTTGACGACCTCGTTGGGGTCGACGTCGTGCTTGATGGAGAGCTCGCGCGAGGGGATGACGCCCTCGGTCTTGTAGCCGACGTCGAGCAGAACCTCATCGCGGTCGATCTTGACGATCGTGCCCTCGATGATGTCGCCGTCGTTGAAGAACTTCAGGGTCTTCTCGACCGCGGCCAGGAAGTCCTCAGCAGATCCGATGTCGTTGATGGCGACCTGCTTGGTGGCCGGGGCGGTCGTTGCGGTAGTCATGTAGTGGGTTGTCCTTGTGAATGGATACTCGGGCTGGGACGGCGTCGACCGCGCACGGTCGAGTGGATGCCTCTCAGCGGTGGGATTGTGATGTTCCGTCACGCGGGCATGCATAGGCACGCCACGAGTGACACTTCAGGCTATCAGATCGGAGGCGTCTCTGACGATGCGGATGCTGACGCGGAGCACGCGCGCTGACAGACTGTGCTCATGCCCCGCCCCGAGAAGCTTCTCCTGCTCGACACCGCAAGTCTGTACTTCCGCGCGTTCTACGGGGTGCCAGACAAGGTGACGGCGCCGGACGGCTCCCCCATCAACGCCGCCCGGGGGCTGCTCGATATCGTCGCGAAGCTCGTGACGCTGTACGAGCCCACGCATGTCGTGGCCTGCTGGGACGATGACTGGCGCCCGCAGTGGCGGGTCGATCTGATCCCGAGCTACAAGGCGCACCGCGTGGTCGAGGTCGTGCCTGCCGGGCCGGACGTCGAGGAGGTCCCCGATCCGCTCGAAGCGCAGATCCCGCTGATCCGGCAGACGCTCGGAGTCCTCGGCATCCCGATCATCGGCGTCGCCGAGCACGAGGCGGACGATGTGATCGGGACGCTCGCGACCGTCGCGACGATGCCGGTCGACATCGTGACCGGCGACCGCGACCTCTTCCAGTTGGTCGACGACGAGCGCGGCGTCCGCGTCGTCTATACGGCGAAGGGCATGAGCAACCTCGAAATCGTGACGGATGCCGTGGTCGTGGCCAAGTACGGCGTGCTCCCTTCTCAGTACGCGGACTTCGCGACGATGCGCGGCGATGCCTCCGACGGCCTGCCCGGCGTGGCCGGGGTGGGAGAGAAGACCGCGGCGACGCTCCTCAAGGAGCACGGCGATCTCGCCGGCATCCGCGCGGCGGCCGAGGCGGGCGAGGGCATGAGCGCCGGCGTGCGCGCCAAGATCCTGGCGTCGACCGTCTACCTCGACGTGGCGCCCACCGTGGTGGAGGTCGCGAAGAGCCTCGATGTCACCGTCCCGGCCGAGCCCCTCCTCCCGCTCGGGCCCGAGCGGGTCGATGCCGCCCTGGCGCTGGCCGAGAAGTGGAACCTCGGGGGTTCGATGGCCCGTGCGATCGCGGCGGTGGGCACGACCGCCGACTGAACGGCGGTCGTCAGCCCGCCCACGCGAGCAGCCGCTCGAGTCCCCAGGTCGTGACGATGCGGGATGCCGGGACACCGGCCCTCTCCGCACGCTGCGCTCCGTGATCGAGCAGCGACAGCTGTCCGGGAGCGTGCGCGTCGGAGTCGATCGAGAACAGGCATCCTTCCTCGAGGGCGATCGCGATGAGCTCGTCTGGGGGATCCTGACGTTCGGGCCGGGAGTTGATCTCGACAGCGACCCCGTGCTCGGCACACGCGGCGAACACCGTTCGCGCGTCGAACTGCGACTCCGGTCGCGTGCCGCGCTCCCCCTGCACGAGACGGCCCGTGCAATGACCGAGCACGTTCACCCGGGGATGCGCGATGGCCGCCAGCATCCGCGCCGTCATGGGCCGCGACTCCATACGGAGCTTCGAGTGCACCGAGGCCACGACGATGTCGAGTTCGCCCAGGAGGTCGTCGTCCTGATCGAGGGCGCCGTCTTCGAGGATGTCGACCTCGATTCCGGCGAGCAGAGTGAAGCCGTCGCCGGACTCGGCTCGCACAAGCGGGATCTGCTCGCGGAGCCGCTCCGCCGAGAGCCCGCGTGCCACGCGCAGGCGCGGCGAGTGGTCGGTGACGGCTTGATACTCGTGGCCCAATGCTCGGGCGGCGGCCGCCATGACCGCGATCGGCGTCGTCCCGTCCGACCAGTCCGTGTGCGCGTGCAGGTCGCCGCGGAGCTTCCCGCGGAGCTCTGATGCGATCTCCGGCTCGACCTCGCCGCGGAGTTCGACGAGATAGTCGGGCACCTCACCCGCCTGGGCCTGGCGGATCACCCCGAAGGTCGACTCTCCGATGCCCTTCGCGGCACGCAGCCGCGTGGGGTCCTCCCGGACGTCCGCCGGAAGCTGCTGCAGGGTCGCCGCCGCCTGACGGAACGCCTTCGCCCGGTAGCGCGACGCCCGCTCGCGCTCCAGCAGCGAGGCGATCTCGAGCAGCGCAGCGACCGGGTCCATGACGTCTCCTAGGCCGAGGCCAGTTCCCGGCTCACGCCGATCCACTGCTCGAGCTTGGCCGCGGCCCGTCCGTCGTCGACCGCCTCGGCCGCGCGGGCGTATCCCTCCCGCAGCCGCTCGACGATCGGCCGCTGCGCCTGCGCGGCATCCTGCGAGAGCTCGAAGGCGACGATGCCTGCCGCCGCGTTGAGCAGCACGATGTCGCGCACCGCGCCCTTCTCGCCCTCGAGCGTGCGACGCAGCACTCCGGCGTTGTGCTCGGGAGAGCCGCCGATGAGGTCGGCGAGGTCGGCGATCGGGATGCCCAGGTCGCGGGGGTCGAGATCGTGCTCGTGGATGTCGCCGCGGGTGACCTCCCAGATGCGGCTGTGCCCCGTGGTCGTGAGCTCGTCGAGGCCGTCGTCGCCGCGGAAGACCAGCGCGGTCGCCCCCCGTGTGCGGAACACGCCGGTGATGAGCGGCACGCGCTCGATCTGGGCGACGCCCACGGCGTTGGCCTCGGCGCGCGCCGGGTTGCACAGAGGTCCGAGCATGTTGAAGACGGTGGGGACCCCGAGTTCGGCTCGCACGGCGCCCGCGTGCTTGAAGCCCGGATGGAAAGCGCCCGCCCACGCGAAGGTGATGCCCGTGCGGTCGAGGATCGACGACACGGCGGCGGGGTCGAGCGTGAGCTCCAGGCCCAGCGCGCTCAGGACGTCGGAGGAGCCGGATGCCGAGCTCGCGGCCCGGTTCCCGTGCTTGACGACGGGGATGCCCGAGGCGCCGATGATGATGGCGGCGGTGGTCGAGACGTTCACAGTGCCGACGCGATCGCCGCCGGTGCCGACGATGTCGAGCACGTTCGGCGAGACCGGGAGCGGAACCGCGGCCTCGAGGATCGCGTCCCGGAAGCCCACGATCTCGTCGATCGTCTCGCCCTTGGCTCGGAGCGCGATCAGGAACCCGGCGAGCTGCGCCTCGGTGACGTCTCCGCGCATGATCTGGCGCATGGCCCAGGTGGACTCCCAGACGCTGAGGTCGCGACGCTCCAGGAGAGTGGTGAGGACGTCGGACCAGGTCAGCGATTCAGCCATGTGTGCGATCCTATCGGCGCGACACCTCGGGCCAGATTCTTCGTGACGGACGGTCGTCTGGCGAGCATCCCCCGTTTCCCGCGGATTCACCGTGGATTCGCAGTGTTTTCTTAGGGTCCCCTAAGTCGAATGCGGGCGAATCGGGTGCCCCGAGTGCAAGAATCACCCCCGAGGATCGGCCATAATGGAGGGGTGACGACCTCAGCGACGTATGCCCCGGCGGCGAGAACCATCAAGCGGCCCAACCCGGTAGCTGTCGGCACCATTGTGTGGCTCGGCAGCGAGGTGATGTTCTTCGCGGGACTCTTCGCGATCTACTTCACCCTCCGCAGCACCTCTCCCGAGCTCTGGGCCGACCGCACCGAGCTCCTGAACGTGCCCTTCGCGTTCGTCAACACGGCGATCCTGGTGCTCTCCTCGTTCACCTGCCAGATGGGCGTCTTCGCCGCCGAGGACCTGCAGCCCTACCGCATCGCCAAGGGCCAGAAGAACGGCGCCGGACGTCGTCGCCTGTTCGGCTGGGGCATGGTCGAGTGGTTCTTCCTCACCTTCGCCCTCGGCGCGATCTTCGTCTCCGGTCAGGTGTGGGAGTACGCCACGCTGGTCGCTGAGGGCATGCCGATCAGCGCCGACTCGTACGCCTCGGCGTTCTACCTGACCACCGGCTTCCACGCCCTGCACGTCACCGGAGGCCTCGTCGCGTTCCTCCTGGTGATCGGCCGCGCGTACGCCGTGAAGAACTTCCGGCACAAGGAGGCGACCTCCTCGATCGTGGTGTCCTACTACTGGCACTTCGTCGACGTCGTCTGGATCGTGCTGTTCGTCGTTATCTACTTCCTGAAATAAGAGCGGAGCTGATCCCCGAGATGGCACGAGAGAAGAAGCGCCGTTCGAACGGTCGTCGCAGTCCCCTGGCTGCGGCCGCCCTCATCGGCGCAGGCCTCATGATCACCGGCGCCGTGTACGCCGGAGCGTCTGCCGCGTTCGCCGCGACGGACACGCAGACCGCGGCGTCGAGCACGCTCACGGTCGAGGACGGCGAGAAGCTGTTCCAGGCGAACTGCGCGACGTGTCACGGTCTGGACATGCAGGGCACCGCGAACGGCCCGAGCCTCTACGGCGTCGGCGAGCTGGCCGTCGAGTTCCAGATGTCGACCGGACGCATGCCGCTGCAGATGCAGGGCCCCCAGGCCCCGCAGAAGCACCCGCAGTTCACCGAGGACCAGATCCTCGCGGTCTCGTCGTACGTGCAGTCCGTGGCGCCCGGCCCGACCTTCCCGTCGGACGAGACGCTCGACGGCAAGGGAGACGTCGCCCACGGCGCCGAGCTCTTCCGCGTCAACTGCGCGATGTGCCACAACGTGGCCGCCGCCGGTGGCGCGCTCACCGAGGGCAAGTACGCCCCCGCCCTGACCGAGACCAGCGCGCTGCACATCTACGCGGCCATGGTCACCGGCCCCCAGAACATGCCCGTCTTCGGTGACATGAACCTGTCCGACGAGGACAAGCGCGACATCATCTCGGCTCTGCTGTTCCAGCAGCAGTCGGTGCAGATCGGCGGCTTCTCGCTCGGCTCGCTCGGACCCGTGTCCGAGGGCCTGTTCGTCTGGATCTTCGGAATCGGCGCCCTGGTCGCCATCACCGTGTGGATCACGGCGAAGTCCAACTGACGCTTATTCATCGAAGAGGAACGTACGAGGAGCACCATGGCACACGACGACGACTCGCAGGCTCTCGAAAGGGCCTACCAGCCCTCTCCGGGGCTGGGTGTCGCAGTCAGCGACCCCGTGCAGAACCCGGGGCTGCCGCCGCACCGTGAGCGGATGACCGACAAGGACCCGCGCGCCGAGAAGACGGCGGAGCGCACGGTCTACACCCTGTTCTACCTCTCGCTCGCGGGCAGCATCTGGGCGGTCGCCGCCTACATGCTGTTCCCGATCGAGAGCGGCGCGCTCATCGACATCCGCCAGAACAACCTCTTCATCGGTCTCGGCATCGCCCTCGCGCTGCTCGCGATCGGCATCGGCGCGATCCACTGGTCCAAGGCGCTGATGAGCGACAAGGAGCACATCGAGCACCGTCACCCCACCCGGGGCAAGGACTCGACGCGTGAGGCCGCGGTCGCCGCTTTCGCCGCCGCGAACGAGGAGTCCGGCTTCGGCCGTCGCACCATGATCCGCAACTCGCTGTTCGCGGCGATCGTCGCGTCGATCATCCCCGGTGTCACGCTGTTCCGCGGCCTGGCGCCGCACAGCACCCCCGAGGACCCCACCGCGGGCGACCCGGTCGCGCTGCTCAAGCACACCATGTGGGAAGAGGGCGCTCGTCTCGTCCGGGACCCCGACGGCACCCCGATCCGCGCTGCGGACGTGACCCTCGGATCCGCCTTCCACGTGATCCCGGAAGAGCTCGCGACCCTCAGCCACCACGACGGCTACCTCGAGGAGAAGGCCAAGGCCATCGTGCTGATGATGCGCCTGCGTCCCGAGCAGCTGATCGAGTCGGAGGAGCGCAAGGACTGGTCGTACGACGGCATCGTCGCGTACTCCAAGGTCTGCACGCACGTCGGCTGCCCCGTCGCCCTGTACGAGCAGCAGACGCACCACCTCCTCTGCCCCTGCCACCAGTCGCAGTTCGACGTCACGGACCACGCCAAGGTCATCTTCGGCCCGGCCGCCCGTCCGCTGCCTCAGCTGCCCATCACCGTCGACGACGAGGGCTACCTCGTCGCACGCAGTGACTTCACCGAGCCCGTCGGCCCGAGCTTCTGGGAGCGCCATTGAGCACCGCAACGCTGTCCAAAGAGGACAAGGACACCAAGGCGCCTCTCGGCGGCCGCTTCGTCGGCGCCGCGTCGAACTACATCGATGAGCGCACCAGCCTCTCCGGCTTCGTCAAGGAGCTCGGCCGCAAGATCTTCCCCGACCACTGGTCGTTCATGCTCGGCGAGATCGCGCTGTGGAGCTTCGTCGTCGTGTTCCTCTCCGGAACCTTCCTGACGTTCTTCTTCCAGGCCTCCATGGTCGAGACGCACTACACGGGCGCCTACGCCCCGATGCGCGGCATCGAGATGTCGGCGGCCCTCGAGTCGTCGCTGCACATCTCGTTCGACCTGCGCGGTGGTCTCCTGGTCCGCCAGATCCACCACTGGGCCGCTCTGGTCTTCGTCGCCGGCATCGGCGTGCACATGCTGCGCGTCTTCTTCACCGGTGCGTTCCGCAAGCCCCGCGAGCTCAACTGGGTGATCGGCTTCGTGCTGTTCATCCTCGCCATGGCAGAGGGCTTCACGGGCTACTCGCTTCCCGACGACCTGCTCTCGGGCAACGGCCTCCGCATCATCGACGGCATGATCAAGGGCTTCCCGCTCGTCGGCACCTGGATCTCGTTCCTGCTGTTCGGCGGCGAGTTCCCCGGCACCGACATCGTCGGTCGCCTGTACACGCTGCACATCCTGCTGCTGCCGATGCTCGTGATCGCGCTGATCGTCGTGCACCTGATGCTGATGATCGTCAACAAGCACACGCAGTTCGCCGGCCCGGGCCGCACGAACGACAACGTCGTGGGCTACCCGATGATGCCGGTCTACATGTCGAAGATGGGCGGCTACCTGTTCATCGTCTTCGGCACGATCGTGCTGATCGCGACGTTCTTCCAGATCAACCCGATCTGGAACTACGGGCCGTACGACCCCTCCCCCGTGTCCGCCGGTACTCAGCCCGACTGGTACATCGGCTTCGCGGACGGTGCTCTGCGTCTCGCTCCCTCGAACTGGGACGTCGTGTTCCTGAACCACACGTGGTCGTTCGGCATCCTCGCGCCTGTCGCGGTGCTCGGTGTCTTCATCGTGATCGTCATGTTCTACCCCTTCATCGAGGCGTGGGTCACGGGCGACAAGCGCGAGCACCACATCGCTCAGCGTCCGCGCAACGCGGCGACCCGCACCGCGATCGGCGCGGCCGGCGTCATCTTCTACGCGGTCCTGTGGGCGGCGGCATCGTCCGACCTCATCGCGACGCACTTCATGCTCACGATGGAGGGCGTGATCCACACGCTCCAGGCCCTGCTGTTCCTGGGTCCGATCCTCGGCTACTTCGTCACGAAGCGCATCGCGCTGGCACTGCAGAAGAAGGATCGCGAGATCGTCCTGCACGGCTTCGAGTCCGGCCGCATCGTCCGCCTCCCCGGCGGCGAGTTCATCGAGGTGCACGAGCCGGTCGACAAGTACGACCGCTGGAAGCTCATCGATGTCGACGGCTACGAGCCCCTCGTGGTGCGCCCGAACGACAAGGGCCGCATCCCGTGGAGCGAGAACCTGCGGTCGTCGATCTCGCGGTGGTTCTTCGAGGACCGTCTCGCCCCGCTCACGCAGGCCGAGATCGACGAGGCAGACGCCCACCAGCACCATGTCACGGCTCACAACGACGAGGCCGAGGTCGCGGAGATCCAGGGCGCTCACGAGCGCGCCGGCTTCCCCGACGCCCCCATCGCCGTGGACGAGACCCACGTCGACGAGACGCCGAACACCCCCAGCACGGTCATCGCGACCGAGCCGGTGAAGCGTCGCACTGAGCGAGCGGAGCGAGACGAAGCGAAGCCTCGGAAGAAGAAGTCGGAGGACGGCGAGTAGAACTCCCGCTCCCCCACTCAGGGCCCTGTCCGTTCGCGGACAGGGCCCTTTCATGTCGGCATGAAAGGATCGGAGCATGGCCTCCGTCGTCCAACTCCTCCGATCCGACTCCCTCGCCGCGGCCCCCTACGCGCACGCCGCCACCGCTCCGGCGGGTGCGCGCCTGATCTTCCTCGCCGGTGCGTGTCCTCTCGAGGACGACGGGTCGACCACCGCGCCGGGTGACTACGCGGCACAGGCCGCACGCTGCGTGCAGACCCTGACGACGGCCCTCGAGGCCAGTGGAGCCGCGCTCGGCGACGTGATCAGCACCCGCGTCCTCGTGGCGTCCAGCCGTCAGCAGGATCTCGTGACGGCCTGGGACGTCATCCACGCCGCGTTCGGCGACCACGACGTCCCCAGTACTCTCCTGGGAGTCACGGTGCTCGGCTACGACGACCAGCTCGTCGAGATCGAAGCGGTCGCCGCAGTGGAAGGGGCGGCATCATGAGCACGACCATCCGCGAGGCCGCAGCCGAGGACGCCGAGGTGATCCAGGCGATCGAGGCCTCGGCCGACGCGCTCCTCATCGGTGTGCTCGGCGCGCCGGAGTGGCCCCCGCCAGGCGACCCGGTCCAGCGCCTGGGACAACCGGGGTTCGTTCTCGTGCTCGAGGAGTCAGCCGACGCCTCACCGCTCGGCTTCGTGCACGTGCTCGACATCGACGGCCACGCACATCTCGAACAGCTCTCGGTCCTACCTGAATCGGGCCGTCGGGGACACGGACGCCGTCTTGTCGACGCAGCACTCGTGGAGGCGCGTGAGCGGGGCTACTCACGCGTGACACTCCGCACATACGCGGAGGTGCCGTGGAACGCCCCGTTCTATGCCTCCTGCGGGTTCCTGGAGAGCATCCCGGAGTCGGGGTTTCAGCTCGCCCTCGTCGAGACCGAGGCCTCCCTCGGCATCGACCGCTACGGACGGCGCATCCAGATGACCGTCGAGCTCTGACTCCTCGACCACGAGGTTGGCGGGATCCGGCGCCTCGTCGACTGGATCAGGGCGGCGCGCTGCCGGTGCCACTCCCTACGCTGAGAGCATGATGGATCGCGCCGATTACTACGCCACCAAGCTCGCCGCCGAGACGGACGCGAGCGACGCCTATGCCGCACAGAAGGCTGGAGAGCCTCTCGTGATCGTCGACGTGCGCTCCGACGAAGCCTGGGCCCAGGGACGCGTCGCCGGCTCCGTCCACATGCACTACAGCGAGATAGCCGCCCGCGCCGCAGCGGAGATCCCTCAGGACGCCTCGGTCGTCGTGTACTGCTGGAGTCCCGGATGCAACGCCGGAGCCAAGGGCGCACTCGAGTTCGCGAGACTCGGATACGACGTCAGAGAGATGATCGGCGGCTTCGAGTACTGGGTGCGAGAAGGCTATCCCGTGGAGGATGCCGACGGCGTGCACCGCCGCCCCGTGGATCCCCTCACCGGCATTGCCCGCATCCGTACGCACGCATAGACATCGTGGATGCGGAGAAGGCCCCTGGGACGCGTCCCAGGGGCCTTCTGCATGTCGATCAGCGGGCGAAGTTGCCCCGGTAGTACTCGTAGACCCAGCCGACGATCGCGACCACGAAGATCGCGAGACCGATCGGGAGCAGGAAGTGGCCGACGGCCAGTCCCACCACGAACACCGCCGCAGAACCCGCGAGCACGAGCGGCCACCAGGACCACGGGCTGAACTCGCCGAGCTCGGGGTCGCCGTCGTCGATGTCGCTGGTCAGGATGTCCTCGGGGAGCTCACCCTGCTGAGCCTTGTGGGTCCGGTCGAGGTAGAACGCGATCATCGCGCCCATGAAGGCGGCGAAGAACAGCGCCACAGTGCCGACCCACTCGATCCGCATCGCGAAGTTGTCGTTCGGGGTGGCCAGGATGTGCCAGCCGGTGTAGACGACGCCGACCAGCGCGAAGAACGCGGTCAGGATCCACCAGAGGATGACGTTGTCGCGCATGGGTCAGTGGCCCTCTCGCTCGCCGGGTGCCGTGGTAGCGAACTCCGCGGCCTCCGGGTGGTTCAGATCGAATGCCGGACGCTCGCTGCGGATGCGCGGGATCGAGGTGAAGTTGTGACGCGGCGGCGGGCACGATGTCGCCCACTCGAGCGAGGCGCCGTAGCCCCACGGGTCGTTGACCGTGACCTTCGGAGCCTTGCGGGCCGTGATCCACACGTTCAGGAAGAACGGCAGCATCGAGGCTCCGAGGATGATCGCACCGATCGTCGAGACCTGGTTCTGCCACGTCCAGCCGTCCGCCGCCGAGTAGTCCGCGTAGCGACGCACCATGCCGTCGACGCCCAGCCAGTGCTGGATGAGGAACGTCATGTGGAAGCCGATGAACAGCATCCAGAAGTGCACGTAGCCGAGGCGCTCGTTCAGCATGCGGCCGGTCCACTTGGGCCACCAGAAGTAGAAGCCGGAGAACATCGCGAACACGACGGTTCCAAACACCACGTAGTGGAAGTGGGCGACGACGAAGTACGAGTCGGACAGGGCGAAGTCCAGCGGCGGGGCCGCGAGGATGACACCGGTCAGACCGCCGAAGACGAAGGACACGAGGAAGCCGAGGGCGAAGACCATCGGGGTCTCGAACGTCACGGAGCCTCGCCAGAGGGTTCCGATCCAGTTGAAGATCTTCACGCCTGTCGGCACCGCGATGAGCATCGTCATGAGGGCGAAGAACGGCAGCAGCACAGAACCTGTGACGTACATGTGGTGCGCCCACACCGCGACCGAGAGCGCCGCGATGGCGATGGTCGCGTAGACGAGCGTCTTGTACCCGAAGATCGGCTTGCGGCTGAAGACCGGGAAGACCTCCGACACGATGCCGAAGAACGGCAGCGCGATGATGTACACCTCGGGGTGGCCGAAGAACCAGAACAGGTGCTGCCACAGGAGCACGCCGCCGTTGGCCGGGTCGTAGATGTGGGCACCGAGCACGCGGTCGGCGCCGGCGGCGAAGATCGCGGCGGCGAGCACGGGGAACGCCATCAGGATCAGGAGGCTCGTGATGAGCGTGTTCCAGGAGAAGATCGGCATGCGCCACATCGTCATTCCCGGCGCGCGCATCGTGATGATGGTCGTGATGAAGTTCACGGCACCGAGGATGGTTCCGAAACCGGAGATGCCGAGTCCCAGCATCCAGAGGTTTCCACCCGCGCCCGGCGAGAACGAGGCGCTCGCGAGGGGCTGATAGGCGAACCAGCCGAACGAGGCCGCACCCTGCGGGGTGAGGAAGCCGGCGACCGCGATGGTCGATCCGAACAGGAAGAGCCAGAAGGCGAAGGCGTTCAGACGCGGGAAGGCGACGTCCGGCGCACCGATCTGCAGGGGCAGGATCGCGTTCGCGAAGCCCGCGAAGAGCGGCGTCGCGAACATCAGCAGCATGATCGTGCCGTGCATCGTGAACAGCTGGTTGTACTGCTCCTTCGTCGGGATGATCTGCATGCCCGGGGCGAAGAGCTCGGCGCGGATGACGAGGGCCATCACGCCGCCGAGGAGGAAGAACAGCACCGAGGCGATGAGGTACATGTACCCGATCGTCTTGTGGTCGGTGGAGGTGATCCACTTGACGACGATGTTGCCCTTCTGCTCGACGCGCGAGGAGCTCATGAGAGCGGCCTGGCGTGCCGGGAGGGTCGTGGGGCGCGAACGGGGCGCCTCGTCGGTGCGGGGGGCTTCAGTGGTCGACATGGCTTACTCCTCCCCTTCCTCGGTGCCGGCGGGGGCGGTGGTACCCGGGTAGTTGCCCAGACGGTCGTAAGCGTCCGTGATGTCTCCCGTGTTCCCCTCCTCCTTCAGCGACTCGAGGTAGGCGTCGTATTCGTCCTGCTCAACGACCTTGACGTTGAAGAGCATCATCGAGTGGTACTCGCCGCAGAGCTCGGCGCACTTGCCGGCGTACTCCCCGACGCGGGTGGGGATGAACGACCAGGAGTTGTCCTTCCCGATGTACATGTCCTTCTTGTAGAGGAAGTCGATGATCCAGAAGGAGTGGATGACGTCGCGGGACTGCAGGTCGATCGTGACCTTCTTGTCGACCGGCAGCACCAGCGTGGGGAGCTGCTCCTGGTCGATGTTGCCCTCGGCGTCCGGCTGGGCCTGGATGCCCATGGTCCACACGGCGTCGGAGTTGTCGTCCTCATCGCCGTCGTACTGGAAGTCCCACGCCCACTGCTTGGCGATCGCGGTGATCTCGACGTCGGGGTCGTCCCACTTCGCCTCGATCGCGGCCTGGTCGCGGGCCGTGAAGAAGAACATGCCCAGCACGAGGATGAGCGGCACGATCGTGTAGAAGATCTCGATCGGCATGTTGTAGCGCATCTGCACCGGCAGACCGGTCTGTCCCTTGCGGCGACGGTAGGCGATCGCAGCCCAGGCCATCAGGCCCCAGGTGATCACGCCGACGGCGAGGAGGACGATCCACGAGTTGACCCAGAGCGAGGACACCCGCTCGGTCTGGTTCGTGGCTGCTGGTCCGTCGTCCACGAAGCCCGGGAGGTACCCGTTCAGCTCGGTGGTGGTACATCCAGCCAGGGCCACGGCGGTCACTACTCCCAGGGGAAGAGCGACCCAACGAAGGCGGCGTTTCGAGGGCACGATGCACCTTTCAGATTGCGGACAGGGCACACCCAAGTCTAGGGCAACCTCACACCCGATTCATGCCAACCACGCAGGTTGGCGGAGGCGATCCGGATCAGTGGAAGCTGTCGCCGCAGGCGCAGCTGCCCGCAGCATTCGGGTTGTCGATCGTGAAGCCCTGCTCGGAGATCGTGTCCTTGAAGTCGATCGATGCGCCGTCCAGGTACGGGACGCTCATGTTGTCGACGATGACCTCGACGCCGTCGAAGTCGACCGTCTCGTCGCCCTCGAGGAAGCGCTCGTCGAAGTAGAGCTGGTAGATGAGTCCCGAGCATCCGCCGGGCTGCACGGCGACGCGCAGGCGCAGGTCGTCGCGGCCCTCCTGCTCGAGCAGGTTCTTGACCTTGGTGGCGGCCGCGTCGGTCAGCTTCACGCCGTGCGCCTGGGTGGTCTCTGCCGGGGTGAGTGTGGTGTCGCTCATGTCGCTCCTTGTGATCGGCCGTGCTCGCACACGGCTGGTAGCTCGATTTTACCCTTCGCCCTGCGGGGCGGGGTCAGATCACGACGTCGTTCATGCGCGCCAGCAGCAGCGCCTCGGTCGCGACGGCATGCCGGAACGTGTCGAGGTGCAGGGATTCGTTCGGGCTGTGCGCACGCGAATGAGGATCCTCCACGCCGGTGACGAGGATCTGCGCCTCGGGGAACTCGCGGACGAGGTCCGCGATGAACGGGATCGAGCCGCCGACTCCGAGGTCGATCGGGGCGACGCCGTAGCCGTCGTGCATCGCCGAGCGCGTGAGGGACACGGCCCAGCCGCTCGTGTCCACGAGGAAGCCGTTGCCGAGGTCGACGTCGGAGAACGTCAGCTCGGCGCCGAACGGTGCGTGGGCGCGCAGATGGGCCTCGAGTGCCGCGTACGCCTCCTCCCCGGACTGCCCCGGTGCGACGCGGGCGCTGATCACGACCGAGACCTCCGGCAGGAGGGTGTTGGATGCCGCGGCGACACTCGTGGCGTCGATGCCGATGATCGTCACCGAGGGCTTGTTCCAGATACGGCTGAGGATCGTGCCGTCACCGATCGGCGTGGTCCCGGGCAGCAGACCCGCCTCGTCACGGAGGGTCTCCTCGGTGTAGTCGGGCGTGGGTGCGTCGCGCTCGGTCATGCCCTCGACGGCGACCGAGCCGTCGGCGTTCCACAGCGTGGACAGCATGGTGACCGTCGCCATCATGGCGTCGGGCACCGCTCCCCCGAACATGCCGGAGTGCGAGGCGTGATCGAGCGTGCGCACGCGCACCGTGAAGCGCGCGTTGCCCCGCAGCGAGACCGTGAGGCCCGGGGTCTCCGAGTCCCAGTTGCCGGAGTCGGCGACGACGATCGCATCCGCGCGCAGCGCCTCCTTGTTGTCGGACAGGAACTGCGCGAACGAGCGGGAGCCGTACTCCTCCTCCCCCTCGATGAACATCGCGATGCCGAGTTCGAGGTCGTCACCGAGCACCTCGGCGACGGCGCGGATCGAGGCGATGTGCGCCATGATCCCAGCCTTGTCGTCGGCGGCTCCGCGTCCGTAGAGGCGCCCGTCGCGCACCGTCGGTTCGAAGGGCGGGGTCTCCCACAGCGCGTCGTCACCCGGAGGCTGCACGTCGTGGTGCGCGTAGAGCAGGATGGTCGGCTTGCCGTTCTTCGCCGCGCGCGTCGCGAGCACGGCCGGCTGCCCCACCTCGTCGTTGCCCGGGATCGCCGCACGAAGGATCCGGACGCTGTCGAACACGCCCGTGTCCTCGGCCAGCGCCGCAACGGCCTCGGAGCTGCGCTCGAGCTGCGTCTGGTCGAACGCGGGCCAGGCCATCCCGGGGATGCGCACGAGGCGCCCCAGGTCGCTGAGAGCAGCCGGCATCCCGGTTGCGGCCGACTCCAGGACGGCGGGTTCGCGGTCGCTGGTCGGAATCTGGTCGCCGGGCTGAACAGGAGAAGTCATGCGAGTAATCTTAAGGTGATCCGCTCTCATCGAACCGAGGAACCTCGTGGCCACTTCCCCCGCATCTCCGCCGACGAACGACGACGCCCCCGAGACGAACGCCGTGGGCAAGGGGCGCGCCACGCCGACCCGTGCAGAACAGGAGGCGGCTCGCCGACGCCCGCTCGTCGCGAACACCAAGGAGGCCAAGGCCGCCGCGCGCGCCGAGCTCAACGAGCGCCGCTCGCGCGCCCAGGCGGGCCTCGCAGCGGGTGAGGAGAAGTACCTGCCTGCCCGTGACAAGGGTCCGCAGCGCCGATGGGTCCGAGACTATGTGGATGCCGGATGGCACCCCGCCGAGTTCGTGATGGGCGTCATGGTGCTCGTGATCCTCATCTCGCTGCTCCCGCCGAACCTCGCGATCGGCGGCTTCGCGGTCGCCGGCTGGGCGTACCTCGTGATGATGGCCTACCTCGTGATCGCGATCGGCGGAATGATCCTGCTCGGCTACCGCGTGAAGAGGAAGATCGCGGCGAAGTTCGGCAAGGAGCGGATGGAGCGCGGCCTGGGCTGGTACGCCGCCATGCGGTCGCTGCAGATGCGGTTCATGCGTCTCCCGAAGGCTCAGGTCAAGCGCGGCCAGTACCCGGCCTGACCCACGTATGTGAAAGGCGCCTCCCGCTCTGTGCGAGCCGGAGGCGCCTTTTCGCTGCCGCTCACGTCAGCGACGGCGGAGCCGGAGGAGACCCCGGTTGATCTCCCGGCCCCAGAGCGGACCGCGATAGAGGAAGGCCGTGTAGCCCTGCACGAGCGTCGCACCGGCATCCAGACGCTCCTGCACGTCGGCGGGCGTCTCGACGCCGCCGACCGCGATCACGCAGAAGTCCTCGGGGACGGCCCCGCGCACCAGGCGCAGCACCTGCAGGGAACGCTCCTTGAGCGGGGCTCCGGACAGACCTCCGGCCCCCGCGGCCTCCACGGTCGCGTCGTCGGTCAGGAGACCGTCGCGACTGATCGTCGTGTTGTGCGCGATGATTCCCGCGAGACCCTCCGCGACGGCGAGCTGCGCGATCGCGGTGATCTCCTCGTCGGGGAGGTCAGGAGCGATCTTGACGAGAAGCGGTGTGTCGCCGGACGCCGCCTTCACGGCGCGCAGCAGCGGCGCGAGCGTCTCGACGGCCTGCAGCCCGCGCAATCCCGGCGTGTTCGGCGAGGAGACGTTGACCGCGAGGTAGTCCGCGAGCGGGGCGAGACGCGTCGCGGAGGCGACGTAGTCCGCGGTCGCGTCCTCCACTTCGACCACGCGGCTCTTGCCGATGTTGACGCCGATCACCGTGTCGGGCGCGCCACGGCGGAGCTTCGCGAGGCGCCGAGCCGCGGCATCCGCTCCCTGGTTGTTGAACCCCATGCGGTTGATGACCGCACGGTCGGCGAGGAGTCGGAACAGTCGGGGCTTCGGGTTGCCGTCCTGCGGGATCGCCGTGAGCGTACCGACCTCGACATGTCCGAACCCGAGCGCGGCGAGCCCCTTCACGCCGACGGCGTTCTTGTCGAACCCTGCCGCGATACCGAACGGCGAGGGGAACGTGAGCCCCAGCGCGTCGACGCGCAGAGACGGGTCGGGCTTCGTCAGCGCGCGGGTCGCACCGGCGAACGGCGGCGCGCCGAGCACCCTGATCACCGCCATGCCGGCGTGATGGGCGAACTCGGGGTCGAAGCGCGCCAGGACGGCGCGGAAGAGCAGCGGATACATCCCTGCCAGGTTACCGGTCGGCGGGCTCGCGCTCGGCGTGATCGGCCCGGAGGTCGGTGATCGCGCTCTCGAAGTCCTCGAGGGAGTCGAACGCCTGGTAGACGCTCGCGAAACGCAGGTAGGCGACCTCGTCGAGATCACGGAGCGGACCGAGGATGGCCAGGCCGATCTCGTTCGTGTCGAGCTGCGAGACGCCCGTCTGGCGCACGGCCTCCTCCACCCGCTGGGCGAGGATCGCGAGGTCGGCCTCCGTGACGGGACGCCCCTGGCAGGCCTTGCGCACGCCCGAGATCACCTTCTCCCGGCTGAACGGCTCCATGACGCCGGAGCGCTTGATCACGTTGAGGCTCGCGGTCTCGGTCGTCGTGAAGCGACCGCCGCATTCGGGACACTGGCGACGTCGGCGGATCGAGAGGCCGTCGTCGCTGGTGCGCGAGTCGATGACGCGGGAGTCCGGGTGACGGCAGAACGGGCAGTGCATCTGACCGATCCTACGCGGTGAAGCGCGCCTCGACGGCCTCGCCGTGAGCGGGCAGGATCTCGGTGTTCGCGAGCGCCACGACGCCTGCGCGCACCGCGGAGAGGGCGGCGTGGTCGTACCGGATGACCTGCTGCGGGCGCAGGAACGTGTAGGCACCGAGCCCGGGTGCGTATCGCGCCTGCCCGCCGGTCGGCAGCACGTGGTTGCTTCCGGCCATGTAGTCCCCGAGGCTCACGGGCGTCTGGTCCCCGACGAAGACGGCTCCCGCGCTGGTGAAGGACGCGGCGGCTTCCTCGGCATCCGCGAGGTGCAGCTCGAGGTGCTCGGGGGCGTAGGCGTTGCTGAAAGCGGTGGCCATGCCGCGGCCGTCCACGAGGACGATCGCCGACTGGGGGCCGTCGAGTGCGACCGCGACGCGCGCGGCGTGGCGGGTCCGCTCGGCCTGGCGTGACACCTCCGCTGCGACTTGCTCCGCAAGTTCGACGGAATCCGTCACGAGCACGACGGACGCCTCCTCGTCGTGCTCGGCCTGACTCACGAGATCGGCGGCGACGAGTCGCGCATCCGCGGCGGAGTCGGCGACCACGAGGATCTCCGTCGCGCCCGCCTCCGAATCTGTGCCCACCACTCCCGCGACGGCACGCTTGGCGGAGGCGACGTAGTTGTTGCCAGGGCCCGACACGACATCGACCGGGTCGAGGCCGACTGACGCGACACCGTGGGCGAACGCGCCGATCGCGCCGGCTCCCCCCATGGCGTACACCTCCGTGATGCCGAGCAGACCCGCAGCGGCGAGGATCGTCGGGTGGATGCGGCCGCCCTGGTCGGCCTGAGGCGGCGAGGCCAGAGCGATCTGCGTCACGCCTGCGACCTGCGCCGGTACGACGTTCATGATGACGCTCGACGGGTACACGGCCTTGCCGCCGGGGATGTAGACGCCGACGCGCTGCACCGGCTGCCAGCGCTGGGTGATCGTGGCGCCGTCGCCGATCTGCGTGACCTGCGGTGCGGGCACCTGCGCAGTGGAGGCGAGACGCACGCGGCGGATCGCTTCCTCCAGTGCATCGCGCACCGCGGGGTCCAGGGCGTCCAGCGCCTCCTGGATGTGCGCGGCGGGCACGCGTATGTCGTGTCCCGTCACCTGGTCGAACCGCTCGGCCTGCTCGCGCAGAGCGACCTCGCCGCGGTCGCGGACGTCGTCGACGATGCGCGCCGCGGTGTCGAGGGCCTCGGCCCTGGCCTGAGTGGCGCGCGGCACGGCCGCGAGCATGTCGGCGGGCGAGAGCTCTCGCCCTCGCAGATCGATCGTGCGCACAGATCAGCCCTTCGTGATGTCCGCGATGTCGTGCAGATAGCCGATGCGGCCGTCGTCATGACGCACCACGTAGGCGCCGCCGCGATCCTCGATCACGAGCGCCCAGGCGGTCGGCCCGATCCGGAAGATCGCGTCGCCGCGCTCGTCGTGGACGTCGCGCTCGGTGGGCGCGAGGATCCAGAACGGTTGGGGCGCTGGTGCGGATTCACGCGGATTCGTGGCATCGAGGTCGACGTCTCCCACGGCTGCGAAAGCCTCGGTCCGGGGTGCGCCGACCTCCTGTGCGGGAGCACCCAGGATCGACTCGATACTGCCGGTGTCGGAGACGATGTCCGGTTCCTCGTTCCAAGTGCGACGCGAGTAGGCCGGCGTGTACTCCTCATCGGAGGTCGCCTGCTCGGTCCCCGTCCCGCCACCGGAGGCGTGGGAGGACAGCGGCACCTGTGACGCGAGATCGAGGCGGGCGACCTCGTCGGTCGCCTGCTGACCCGAGAGCTCGACGTCGAGGCCGTCGGCGGAGAGCGTCACGTAGCTGTCGGGTGCGAGCGTCGGGTTCTGCTGGCCTTCCGGGAACCCGGCGCCCTCGGCGGCGGGGTCGGCGACAGTCGGCTCAGGGCGCTCGGGGCGCGGACGCGCGATCACGGGGCGCGCCGGGTTGGCGTTGCGGTGCGCGAGCGTGACGAGGCGACCGTGGAAGTCCTCGCGGAGGCCGGGGATGAGAGGCGCGAAGACGGTGACAGCGACGAGGGCGAGGGCGACGGCGAACTGCACCCAGGGCACCCAGACGACCGCGGAGACGCCCGTCGCGATCACGACGGACACGTACTCCCACAGGAGCTGAGCCCACCAGACGGCCGCGACAGAGAAGGCCACGGACGCGAACTGGTCGATTCCCAGTGAGCCGACGCGACGGATGCCCTCGGGTGAGAACCGGCGGAGGACGAGCAGGAACACGGCGACGGTAGGAACGCCGATCGGCAGCACCCAGGAGATCCCCTGGGCCCACAGCGACGGCGACCAGCCGAGGGGCACGAACGACAGGACGAAGAGGACGAGCCATGCACCCACGATCACGAGTTCGCGCAGGGTGAGACCGAGGATGCCGTACTCCGGCGTCACCTCGTCGTCGTAGAGGACGCCGTCGTCGTCGGAGAAGGTCTCGTCGGCGGCGGAGACGGCGGACACGGAGGCCGTCGTGTCGGCATCCGCGGGATCACTGTTCAGGAAGGGGGATTCCGTGCTCATGGGTGGTCCTTTCGTCACGGTACGGGTTCGGACGCCTCGTACCCAACGGGTCAAGATCCTACCGGGTGCTCCGGAGAGTGCACCCGGCAGGTCGCCCCGCGCGACCTCGGATGACGGTGGAGACGGGGCTCGATGACGTCGGAGGCGGATTCAGCCGAGGCAGGAGGGGCCGAGCAGCGACTTCAGGTCGCCGAACAGATCCGCCGAGACCTTGACGGGCATCGGCACCTCGAACACCTTGGCCATGCCGCCGCGATGAACACGCAGCATGACCTCGGTCTCGCCGCTGTGTCGCCGCAGGATATCCGCGAGATCCAGCATGACCCGTTCGGTCGCACGCTGCTCCGCGAGCACGAGCGCTAGTGGACCGGCGGCGTCGAACGACCCGACGTCGGGGGCGAACGCCGACTGTGCGTGGAGATTGAGGCCGTCGTCGCGTCGCGAGACCCGTCCGCGCACCGCGAGGATCGAGTCCTGCTGCAGGGTGTGCTGGAACTCCGTGTAGGTCTTTCCCATGAACATGACGGTGACCTCGCCGTTGAAGTCCTCGACCGTGATCATGCCGTACGGGTTTCCGCTGGCTTTCGCGACGCGGTGCTGCACACTCGTGACGAGCCCGGCGACGGTCACCTGGTCGCCGTCCTGGAGGTCTTCCGAGTTGTTGAGGTCGTGGATCGAGATCGACGCATGTTTCGCGAGGGGGACCTCGAGTCCGGCGAGCGGATGGTCGGACACGTAGAGCCCGAGCATCTCCCTCTCGAACGCGAGCTTGTCCTTCTTGATCCATTCCGGGCGGGCGGGGACTTTGGCCGGTGCCGTCTCCTCCATCCCGTCGTAGAGGCTGTCGAAGTCGAAGCCGATCGCGCCCTGGGCCTCGTTGCGCTTGCGGTCCACGGCCGCTTCGACCGCATCCTCGTGGATCTCCATGAGCGCGCGGCGGGTATCGCCCATGGAGTCGAAGGCTCCGGCCTTGATCAGCGACTCGACCGTGCGCTTGTTCGAGACGTGCAGCGGCACGGTGTCGAGGAAGTGATGGAACGACGTGAACCGTTCGTCCTTGCGCGAGGTGACGATGCCGTCGACCACGTTGCTGCCGACGTTGCGCACGGCGCCGAGGCCGAAGCGGATGTCGTCGCCGACGGCCGCGAAGTAGTTGATCGACTCGGAGACGTCGGGCGGGAGGACCTTGATCCCCATGCGGCGGCACTCGTTGAGGTAGAGCGCCATCTTGTCCTTGGAGTCGCCGACGCTGGTGAGCAGCGCGGCCATGTACTCGGCCGGGTAGTGCGCCTTGAGGTAGGCGGTCCAGTAGGACACCACGCCGTAGGCGGCGGAGTGGGCTTTGTTGAACGCGTAGTCGGAGAAGGGCAGCAGGATCTCCCACAGCGCGTTGACCGCGGCGTCGGAGTAGCCGTTGGCGTGCATGCCCGCCTGGAAGCCCTCGAACTGCTTGTCGAGTTCGGACTTCTTCTTCTTGCCCATCGCGCGCCGGAGGATGTCGGCCTGTCCGAGGGAGAACCCGGCCACGCGCTGAGCGATGGCCATGACCTGCTCCTGATAGATGATCAGACCGTAGGACTCCTCGAGGATGTCGGCGAGCGACTCGGTGAACTCGGGGTGGATCGGTGTGATCGGCTGCGCGCCGTTCTTGCGCAGCGCGTAGTTGGTGTGCGAGTTGGCTCCCATGGGGCCGGGACGGTACAGCGCGATGAGGGCCGAGATGTCGCCGAAGTTGTCGGGCTTCATCAGGCGCATGAGCGAGCGCATCGGCCCGCCGTCGAGCTGGAAGACGCCGAGCGAGTCACCGCGCGCGAGGAGGTCGTACGCGCCGCGGTCATCGAGCGCGAGGTGCTCGAGGTCGAGCTCCTCTCCCCTGTTCATGCGGATGTTGTCGAGAGCGTCGGAGATGATGGTGAGGTTGCGGAGCCCCAGGAAGTCCATCTTGATGAGTCCGAGGGACTCGCACGACGGGTAGTCGAACTGCGTGACGATCTGGCCGTCCTGCTCACGGCGCATGATCGGGATGATGTCGAGCAGCGGCTCGGACGACATGATCACACCGGCGGCGTGCACGCCCCACTGGCGCTTGAGCCCCTCGAGACCGAGTGCGCGATCGAACACCGTCTTCGCCTCGGGATCGGTCTCGATCAGCGCGCGGAACTCGCTCGCCTCCTTGTACCGCTTGTGAGCGGAGTCGAACATGCCGCCGAGCTCCATGTCCTTGCCCATGACGGGCGGCGGCATGGCCTTCGTGAGGCGCTCGCCCATGCTGAACGGGAAGCCGAGCACGCGGCCGGCATCCTTGAGGGCCTGCTTGGACTTGATGGTTCCGTAGGTCACGATCTGCGCGACGCGCTCGGAGCCGTACTTCTTCGTCACGTACTCGATGACCTCGCCGCGGCGACGGTCGTCGAAATCGACGTCGAAGTCGGGCATCGAGACGCGGTCGGGGTTGAGGAACCGCTCGAAGATCAGTCCGTGCTCGAGAGGATCGAGGTCGGTGATCTTCATGGCGTAGGCGACCATGGAGCCGGCGCCCGAGCCGCGGCCCGGTCCGACGCGGATGCCGTTGTCCTTGGCCCAGTTGATGAAGTCGGCGACGACGAGGAAGTACCCGGGGAAGCCCATCTGCAGGATGATGCCGGTCTCGTACTCCGCCTGCTTGCGGACCTTGTCGGGGATGCCGTTCGGGTACCGGTAGTGGAGGCCGGCCTCCACCTCCTTGATGAGCCAGCTGTCCTCGGTCTCGCCGTCCGGAACGGGGAAGCGCGGCATGTAGTTTGCGGCGGTGTTGAACTCCACCTCGCAGCGCTCAGCGATCAGGAGCGTGTTGTCGCACGCCTCCGGGTGATCGCGGAAGAGCTGGCGCATCTCGGCGGCGGTCTTGATGTAGTAGCCGTCGCCGTCGAACTTGAACCGGTTCGGGTCGTCGAGCGTCGAGCCGGACTGCACGCACAGCAGCGCCTCGTGCGCGTCGGCCTCGTGCTGGTGGGTGTAGTGCGAGTCGTTGGTGCCGACGAGCGGGATGTTCAGGTCCTTCGCGAGCCGGATGAGGTCCGACATCACGCGCCGCTCGATCGAGAGACCGTGGTCCATGATCTCGGCGAAGTAGTTCTCCTTGCCGAAGAGGTCCTGGAACTCCGCCGCGGCCGCACGCGCCGCGTCGTACTGCCCGAGGCGCAGTCGGGTCTGGATCTCGCCCGAGGGGCAGCCGGTCGTGGCGATCAGCCCCTTGCCGTAGGTCTGCAGGAGCTCCCGGTCCATACGGGGCTTGAAGTAGTACCCCTCCATGCTCGACAGGGAGCTGAGGCGGAACAGATTGTGCATGCCCTGCGTGTTCTCGCTCCACATGGTCATGTGGGTGTAGGCACCGGACCCCGAGACGTCGTCGCTCTTCTGGTCGGGCGAGCCCCACTGCACTCGCGTCTTGTCGCTGCGGTGGGTGCCGGGCGTCACGTACGCCTCGAGACCGATGATCGGCTTCACGCCTGCGGCGTTCGCCGCCTTGTAGAACTCGAAGGCCGCGAACGTGTTGCCGTGGTCGGTCACCGCGATCGCCGGCATGTCGTAATCGGCGGCGGCCTGGGTCATCGACGCGATCTTCGCCGCACCGTCGAGCATGGAGTACTCGCTGTGCACGTGCAGGTGGACGAAGGAGTCGGATGCCATGGTCCGAGTCTACTTTCGGCGTCCGACATCGCGGCCGCGGAGCGCTGGCCGTTCCGCGATGCGAGGTCTCTCGTGGTCACCGCAGATCGAGCCGCATCAGCACCCGGGGGAAGCCGTTCAGGACCGACCCGGTGTCGGCGGCCTTGACGAAGCCCGCATCCTCGAAGATCTTGCGCGTGCCGACGTAGGCCATGGTCAGGTCGACCTTCTGACCCTTGTTGTCGACGGGATACGCCTCGACCATGGGCGCCCCGCGCTCTCGCGCATAGGCGACGGCGCCGTCGACCAGGGCGTGCGTGATGCCCTGCTTGCGATGGCCGGGTCGCACTCGCAGGCACCACAGCGACCATACGTCGAGGTCGTCGATGTGCGGGATGAGGCGGTTCGTCGCGAAGCTCGTATCGCTGCGCGGGTGCAGTGCCGCCCACCCCACGGGCTCGTCTTCGAGATAGGCGATCACCCCCGGAGGCGGATCGTGTCGGCAGAGCTCGCGCACCCGCTCGGCGCGGGCGTGCCCCTTCAACGCCTGATTCTCCTTGCTGCCGATCCGGTAGCTCAGGCAGAAGCACACGTTCGACGTCGGCTTCTTCGGACCGACGAGGGTCGCGACGTCATCGAACGCGGTGGCCGGCCTCACCTCGATCCGCTCGCTCCCGGTGCTCATGGGCCCAGTCTGGACCACGGCTCCGACATGCGCACCTAGTCGAGCTCGACGATCCGCTGATCCGTGTTCGAGTACGTGATCGAGTCCGCCGTGCTGCCGACGAGACCCATGGTCACGTCCAGCAGACCCGGCTCGATGTCGGTGAGCGGCGGCGGCGTGTCGAGTCCGATCGTGAGCGGCTCCCCGCCCAGCGCGGAGGCGCTCACCGATCCGAGGTAGACGCTCACATGCCCCTGCAAGGACATCGTGTCGGCGGTGGTGACGAGCCCCGGGCCGTCGGGCGGACGGACCGTGAGCGAGAATCCGTCGATCGTGATCGAGTCGGCGCTGATCTTGAGCACTCGCACTCCGCCACCGTCCACGGTCGGCACGGTGACGATCGAGATCCCGGAGAGTCCCGTGAAGGACAACGACTTCGACCCTAGAGCCGCCGGCGTACCGGTGAAGACAGGCGCGGCATCGTCGACGGGTGCGGGCACGGGGTCGACCGGTGCGGGCTGCACGGGCGGAGCCGGGACCGTCGGCAGAGGAACCGCGGGCAGCGACGGATCCGCGGGATCGGTCGGGGACGGGCTCTCGGACGGCGTCACGGGATCGGTCTCCGGATCCGGACAGTAGATCAGCGGGATGCAGAAGCCCGCCTGAGGGTGCGGGGCGGCCGCTCCGAGCGTCATCGGCGTCACCGCGGCGGCGACGAGGAGCGCAGCGGCGGCGAGGGCGGGGCGACGGATCACGTCGCTGTCGCCCCGACGTCCGGCGCCTCGACGGAGATCGTCTCACGCGGGGCCATCCACGCCACGACGAGGACGCCCCCGACGACGGACAGGAGCATGCCGATGAGGAACCCGCCCAGATTGACGCCGATCAGCGAGTACAGGGCGACCGCGAGCGCGATCACTCCGTAGAACACATGGTGCGCGGGCATGGTGATCGCCAGGATGCCGAGGAGCAGCAGCACGACGGGGATGATCGTCGCCTGGAGTCCTTCGATGCCGAGCTGCACATGCAGGTGTCCGATGTCGAGCTGCCCCGAGAAGAACATCTCGATGCCGCCGAGCGCGACGAGGATGCCGCCGATGAAGGGACGCTGGCGACACCACGCGCGGAAGCGCCCGGGCACGGCGACGGCGGTCTCCGGCGAGTTGTCGGTCACGGCATCCGTCCCGTTCAGAAGCATCCCTGCGAACCGTCCGTGAGCTCGAGCGACATCCCCTTCAGCGTGAACACGGACGCCTGGGTGCTCCATGCGGTCTGCTGGAGGTTCGTGATCGAGATCGTGTCGGAGTCCTGGGCGAAGTCGCCCGGTGTGCCCTTGGCGTCGGTGTTCACGGTCGAGGCGTCGACGCCGATGCGGATCCCGCCGAACGTCGCGTCGCCCTTGAGACCGGTCATCCCGATCTGCAGGTCGCTCGCGGTCGCCGGTTCCCCGCCCCCGCCGGCCTTGATGAGAACCCCGACGGTGCCGAGCGGCGTCTCGGTGATGACCGACTGGCAGAGGTCGCTGAGCGTCGCGCTCTTGATGTTGGCGATCGCGACGGTGTGCTCTCCGCCCTCGGTGTCGGTCGCGACGCCCGCGTACTGCGAGAACCCTGTGCCCTCGAGCTGGCTCGCGCCGATCTGGAACTGACTGCCCGAGACGGCGAACGATACGGGCACGGAGCCCTGCGCCACTCCTCCGAGCAGGACTGCGGCGACGATCCCCGCCGGGACGGCGGCGAGAGTGATGCGTCCGGCGTGCGACGAGGTCGCGGCGGACAGGACTCTGGACGGCTTCGGGAACTTCATCGATCCTCCTCCTTCGCGCGGACGGCTCCGTCAGCGCGATGGTCCGATCCTATGCCTTATTGATTCAGAGTCAATACCTGTACTCGTTAGGCTTCAGGCATGTCGTCGGAGCGCCGTTCTCGCCTCAGCCCCGACGAGCGCCGCGCCCAGCTGATCGCGATCGGGGTGCACTTCCTGACAGAGCATCCGCTCGACGACCTCACGATCGAGGAGCTCGCGCTCCGCGCCGGCGTATCGAAAGCCCTGGTCTTCCACTACTTCGAAAGTCGCCAGGGGCTCGAGCGGGCGATCGTCACGACCGCCAAGGACAGCCTCCTCCTCGCGACCGAGCCGCGCCTCGACCTCCCCCCGCGCGAACGGATCAGAGACACCCTGCTGCGGATCTCCGGGTTCGTGCGGGACCACAGCGGCACCTTCTCCTCCCTCGTCCGCGGCGTCGCGAGCGGCGACCCGGCCGTGCGCGCGATCGTCGACGAGTCCCGCGAACTCAACGCGCTGCGCCTCCGAGAGGCCTTCGTCGAGCTGGGTGTGCGCGACGACGTGGCGCTGCGCGTGGCGCTGCGCGCCTGGGTGTCGTTCACCGAGGAGGCGCTTCTCGAACTGGTCGTGGATCGGCGAGTCGGCGATGATGCTGTCGTCGACTTCCTCGAGAGGACGCTCGACGGCGTCGTCGCCGCGGCGCGGGACGCACGCTTCTGAGTCACTCCCCGCGCAGCACCTCGAGCGCATGCTGGAAATCGGCGGGATACGGCGACTCGAACTGCACCCACTCCCCCGTCGCGGGGTGCGTGAACGCGAGCCGATGGGCATGCAGCCACTGCCGGGTCAGTCCGAGACGTGCCGACAGCGTCGGGTCCGCCCCGTAGAGGGGATCGCCCACGCACGGATGCCGGTGCGCGGCCATGTGCACGCGGATCTGGTGCGTGCGGCCGGTCTCGAGGTGGATCTCGAGCAGCGATGCCCCGGGGAACGCCTCGAGCGTCTCGTAGTGCGTGACAGAGGGCTTGCCGTCGGGGACGACCGCGAACTTCCACGAGTGCCCGGGATGCCGACCGATCGGAGCGTCGATCGTTCCCGCGAGCGGGTCGGGATGCCCCTGGACGACCGCGTGGTAGATCTTCTCGACCGTGCGCTCCTTGAAGGCGTGCTTGAGGGCGGTGTAGGCCGACTCGGTCTTGGCGACGACCATGAGCCCGCTCGTGCCGACGTCGAGGCGATGCACGACGCCTTGCCGCTCGGGAGCACCGCTGGTCGCGATGCGGAACCCCGCCGCGGCCAACGCGCCGACCACCGTCGGGCCGTCCCACCCGAGGGAGGGATGCGCGGCGACGCCCGTGGGCTTGTCGACCACCACGATGTCATCGTCGTCGTACACGATGCCGAGTTCCGGAACCGCGATCGGGATGATCCGCGGTTCCTCCTTCGGCTGCCATTCGACCTCGAGCCAGCCCCCGCCGCGCAGACGGTCGGACTTGTCGAGCACGGTCCCGTCGACGCGGACGCCACCGGCGGCGGCGACGTCTGCCGCGAACGTCCGGGAGAAGCCCAGCATCTTCGCGAGCGCCGCATCGACGCGCACGCCGTCCAGCCCGTCCGGGACGGGAAGAGATCGGAACTCCACGATCAGCGACCGTCCGCGGTCGGTGCTCCGGCGGAGGCCTCCGGCGTGTCCGGACGGCCCGCGGAATAGTCGTCGTTCGCGACATCGGCCTCGTGATCCGCGGCCGCCGCCGCAGCCTCGGCATCCTCGTCGTTCTCGACGACCGCATGCTCGTGGTCGCGCTCGCGCGTTCCGTCGAAGCGCAGGCCGAACACGACCAGGAGAGCGACGGAGATCATGCCCGTGACGATGAACACGTCGGCGACGTTGAAGATCGCCGGGAGCATCCACGGCATCGAGATCATGTCGACGACATGCCCCACGCCGAAGCCCGGCTCACGGAACAGACGATCGCCGAGGTTTCCGAGCACGCCTCCGAGCAGACCGCCCAGCACGACGGCCCAGAGCCGCGAGCGCAGCCCCGTGGCCTTCCACACGATCACGACCGCCACGACCGCGAGCGCGATCGTGAAGATCCACGTCACGTCGGAGCCGAGCGAGAACGCCGCGCCGGGATTCCGGACGTAGTACCACTGGAGGAACTCGCCGAGAACCGGCACCGGCTCCTGCAGGGGCAGGTACGTGATCGTGAGGTACTTCACACACTGATCGGCGGCCAGCACGAGCGCTGCGATGATCGCAACGATCGCGCCGGCCGCCGACCGACGAAGAGGAGGGCGTCCTGGCAAAAGGACGACCTACAGACCGATCGCGGAGACCGGGGTCGAGTCCGTCGACGCCGACTTCTCGTCGAGGTCGCGGAGCTGGCCCTCGATGTAACCGCGCAGCTGCGAGCGGTAGTCGCGCTCGAAGTTACGGAGCTCGGTGATGCGGGCCTCGAGCGTGTTGCGCTCGCGCTCCAGACGTGCCGACTCCTCGCGCTGCTTGGCCTCGGCCTCGGTGCGGATGCGCGTGACCTCGCCCTCTGCGTCCGCGATGAGCTGGGCGCGCTTGGCCTCACCCTCGGCGACGTGCTCGTCGTGCAGACGCTGCGCGAGCTCGATGATGCCGGCGGTGGCGGTCGCGGAACCCGACGGGGCGGGCTCGGCAGCGGGAGCTTCGACGACGGGCGCGGGTGCCTCGGCGACGGGAGCAGCCGGAGCGGCGGCCTCGCCGGACTCGAAAGCGGCCAGCTTGGCCTTGAGCTCGACGTTCTCCTCGAGGGCCTTGCGCCACTCGATGACGATCTCGTCGAGGAAGTCGTCGACCTCGTCCGGGTCGAATCCGTCCTTGAAGCGGACGTGCTGGAACTGCTTGGTGACGACGTCATCCGGGGTAAGTGCCATGGTGGCTCCTTCGATGAGTTCGGTTGCCAGTTTCGAGAATGGCGTGGTCGTGATGTGGCGCGAACCCGGGGCGCGCACCTGGGAGCCAAGCATAGTCCCCGAGCCTGGTCGTCGCGATGCCGCGACACCCGGTCACCCGGAACTCGCGGCGTGTCAGCGGAAGATCCCCACGATGTTCATGAGGATCAGCACGATCAGGATCGTGAGGGAGAACCCGAAGTCGAGCGACAGCGATCCGATCCGCAACGGCGGTATGAGCCGCCGGAAGAACCGGACCGGCGGATCGGTGATGGTGTAGACGACTTCGGCGGCCACGAGACCGGCGCCCTTGGGGCGCCACTCGCGGTTGAACAGCGGGATGTAGTCGAGGATCAGCCGCGCGAAGAGGACGAGCAGGTACAGCAGCAGCGCCGTGTGGACGATGCTCGCGAGGACGGAGACGAGCCCCACGGGTTACGACTGGTCGAAGCCCGCGGACTCGGCGTCCGCGTGCGCGATGCCCCCGTGACCGGAGACGTTGATGTTCTCCGGCGAGAGGAGGAACACCTTCGAGGTCACGCGCTCGATGCGGCCGTACAGGCCCAGTGAGAGGCCGGAGGCGAAATCGATCAGACGGCGCGCATCCGCGTCGCTCATCTGCGAGAGGTTGATGATGACCGGCACGCCCTCGCGGAAGCTCTCGGCGATGAGCTGGGCATCGCGGTACTGCTTGGGGTGCACGGTGAGGATCTCGTTCACGGCCCCTCCTGCGGGCTGACGCACGGCGACGGGACGACGCAGCGGGGTGATCGGCGCGGGGGCCGGCTCTTCACGGTCACGGTCACGGTCGCGATCACGCTCGCGGTGGGCGCGGGCCGGAGCCTGCTGCTCCTCCTCGTAGACCTCTTCCTCGTCGGCGAGGCCGAGATACACCATGGTCTTCTTCAGCGGGTTACCCATCGTGTCCTCCGGTTCGAACGTGTCGGGCTGGTCTGGTTAGAGGTTAACCCCGGTCGGGGCGGGGTCCCGTGATTGCGGAGCCGATCCGAAGGTGTGTCGCGCCGGCCGCGATCGCCTCGACGAAGTCGCCGGTCATACCCGCCGAGATCCAGTCGGCGTCGGGCGCGACCTCTCTGACCTGCTCGGAGAGGTCGCGCAGACGGGCGAACGCCGGAGCCGGGTCCTGATCGAGCGGGGCGACGGCCATCACGCCCCGCAGGCGGAGCGACGGCAGCGTGAGGATGTGCTCCGCGAGCGATCGCACGTCGGCGGGAGCGACGCCCCCACGACCCGGGTCGTCGGTCAGATTGACCTGCACGGTCACATCGAGGACGTCGTCTCCCTCGGCGGCGCGGTGCAACGCGTCGGCCAACCGGTCACGATCGACCGAGTGCACGGCATCCGCGCTCCGTCGGATCGCGGCGGCCTTGTTGGTCTGGGCCTGGCCGATGAAGTGCCAGCGCACATCCACGTCGCCGAGCTCGGCGGTCTTGCCGGAGAGCTCCTGCTGCCGGTTCTCCCCCACGTCGCGAACGCCCAGCTCTGCGAGCTCGCGCACGAGCGAGGCGGGGTGGAACTTGGTGACGACGATGCGGGTGATCTCCGCGGGATCGCGTCCAGCGAGACGCGCGGCGTCGGCGATGCGATCATCGATCGCCGACAGCCGCGCGGCCAGCTCGGTCACTTGAGGAATTCGGGGATGTCGATGTCGTCGTCGGCGAAGGCCGGCTCGATGCTCGTCGCGGTCACGCGCTGCGGCGTCTGCTCGGGCTTCTCGGCGGCGGACTCGGATGCCGAGGGAGCGGCGTCCTCGTCGCTGGGGAGCGACACCTCCGGCAGCGTGCTCGCCGCGGCAGGGCGGGTGACGACCATCGGGTCGAGGCGCAGCGACGGCTCGCCGCCGTCGAAGCCCGCGGCGATCACCGTGACGCGCACCTCGTCGCCGAGGGTGTCGTCGATGACCGTTCCGAAGATGATGTTCGCCTCCGGGTGCGCGGCCTCTTTGACGAGGTCGGCGGCGTCGTGGATCTCGAAGATCCCGAGGTTCGATCCACCCTGGATCGAGAGGAGCACGCCGTGTGCGCCTTCGATCGACGCTTCGAGGAGCGGCGATTCGACCGCGAGCTCGGCGGCCTTGATCGCTCGGTCAGCGCCGCGTGCCGAGCCGATGCCCATGAGCGCGGAGCCTGCCCCCTGCATGACCGACTTCACGTCGGCGAAGTCGAGGTTGATGAGACCCGGCGTCGTGATGAGGTCCGTGATGCCCTGAACACCGGCCAAGAGCACCTGGTCCGCCGTGGCGAACGCCTCGATCATCGAGATGCCACGGTCGCTGATCTCGAGGAGCCGGTCGTTCGGGACGACGATGAGGGTGTCGACCTCTTCCTTGAGCTTGGAGACGCCTGCCTCGGCCTGGCTCTGTCGGCGACGGCCCTCGAACGAGAACGGCTTCGTGACGACACCGATGGTGAGCGCTCCGATCGACTTCGCGATCCGAGCGACCACGGGGGCGCCGCCGGTTCCGGTGCCGCCACCCTCGCCGGCCGTGACGAAGACCATGTCGGCGCCGGTCAGGGCCTGCTCGATCTCCTCCGCGTGGTCCTCGGCGGCGCGGCGTCCGACCTCGGGGTCGGCGCCTGCTCCGAGTCCGCGGGTGAGCTCACGGCCCACGTCGAGCTTGACGTCGGCGTCGCTCATGAGGAGCGCCTGCGCGTCGGTGTTGACGGCGATGAACTCGACTCCGCGGAGGCCGAGCTCGATCATGCGGTTGACGGCGTTGACGCCGCCACCGCCGACGCCGACGACCTTGATCACGGCGAGGTAGTTCTGGTTCTGGCTCATGGCCGGCCTCCGAAAGATTCGAGCCTGTCTTGTGGTGTCCACCGGCCGGGTCAAACCTTAAACCTCAACTAGAGGTGTAAAGTATTTCCCGGTATCGGTTTCTCTTGTTCGAAGGTAAGCGCCGCACGCACGCGCGGACGCAGCGACACGGGCGTGTCGCCCGTTTGCCGTCGGAACCTCGTCCCGACTCGCGCCCGGAGGCCTCAGCCGACCACGACCGCACGCGGCGAGGTCACGTCGATCGTCGACGCCCCGGGGCTCGAGAGGAGCGTCTTCGTGAGGACCTCGCTCTTCAACGGCGACTCGTCCGCGCTCCCCCACACGATCGTCAGACCGGAGTTCAACGTCAGCGTCACGTCGTCCTGCGTCGACGCGCTCACGTTCGTCAATGCGGCCCGCACGTCCGCGGGCACCGAGCGCACGACGAGTCCCGCGCTCTCGAACGCCGCCGAGCCGGTGCCGCCCGCGACGTCGAGCAGCGGCTGCCCGGCGGGCTGGTCGGAGGTGGTCGAGAGCGCGACGCCCGCGGCATCCACGAGGGTGTACCCGGCATCGGAGCGGATCACGCCGACCGGCGTGCGCTCCACGATCCGCACCGTGAGATCGTGCGGGGGCCTGGCCTCCAGCGCATAGGTCTCGATGAGCGGGAACGCGAGCAGCGCGGCCTTGACCTCGCTCGCATCGACCAGCGCGAGCGGGGTCCCCAACTGGTCCGACAGCGCCGACTCGACGGTCGACGCATCGAGCGTCGAGGCCCCGACCACCGTGATGCGCTCGACAGCGAACAGCGGGCTGTAGGCCGCGGCGATGCTCCCGCCGATCAGGAGCACCGACGCGCCCACGGCGCTGAGCCAGACGATGCGGCGACGGCGCGACCGCTGCGTGAAGCGACGGATCTCCGCGCGCAGCGCCTTCCGACGTGCACGCGCCGCCCGCCACACGTCCCGAGCCGACATGGGGCCCGGGTCATCGTGCCCCGCGCGGGGCGCCTCCGCAGACCCGTCGTACGCTGTCGCCGAATCGGCCGCGCGTCCGGCATCCGTCGCGCTCGCGCGCGCCCCGCCCCGCGGACGTCGCGTCGTCGCGTCGTCCGTCGCACCGCCGGGCGACGTCGGGAGCGGGGGCGGCCGGCGCATCGACTACGCCCCGGTCGACCGCAGCGACTCGAGCACCTGCGGGATGATCTGGTACACGTTGCCGCAGCCGAGCGTCACGACGAAGTCGCCGTCGCGGGCGACGGAGGCGGTGTAGTCGGCGGCCTGCTGCCAGTCCGCCACGAAGTGCACGTGGGACTGATCGTCGAAGGCACCGCTCACGAGCTCGCCCGTGACCCCGGGCACGGGATCCTCTCGCGCGCCGTACACGTCGAGCATGACCGTGTGATCCGCGTACGTCTCGAGCACCTCGGCGAACTCGCGGTACATGTGCTGCGTGCGCGAATAGGTGTGCGGCTGCTGGATCGCGATGATCCGTCCGGAGCCGGCGATCGAGCGCATGGCCTCGAGCGCCGCGCGCACCTCGGTCGGATGATGCGAGTAGTCGTCGTAGACGGTCACGCCGCGCTCGATCCCGTGCTGCTCGAGACGACGCACGGTGCCGGCGAAGCCCTCGACGGCCGTGACAGACTCCCCGAGCCCGAAACCGAGCGACAGCAGTACCGCGACGGCGCCGGTCGCGTTGACCGCATTGTGCACACCGGGCACCGCGAGCTGAAGGCGGACGCTCTCGCCTCCGAACGTGACAGTCGCCGACACGGGACCCGAGGCGACGATGTCGGTGAGGCGGACGTCCGCGTCCTCGGCCTGCCCGAAGGTGATCACCCGGGGATGCGAGAGCCCGGCCCCGACCCGGAGGGCTCCCGGATCGTCGCTGGAGATCACGACGGCCTCGGTCGCGGCGTCGGCGAAGCGCACGAAGGCATCGTGGAACGCCTCCTCGGAGCCGTAGTGGTCGAGATGATCGGGGTCGACGTTCGTGATCAGCGCGACAGCCGTGTCGTACAGCAGGAACGTGCCGTCGGACTCATCGGCCTCGATCACGAACAGATCGCCCGAGCCGGTCGCGCTCGAGACGCCGAGCTGCTCGATCACGCCTCCGTTGACGAAGTGCGGATCGGCGCCGAGCGCCTGCAGCGCCGTGACGATCATGCCCGTCGACGTGGTCTTGCCGTGCGCGCCGGCAACCGAGACCAACCGTCGCGACCCGATCAGCCAGTGCAGAGCCTGCGAACGGTGGATCACGTGCAGACCGCGCTCCTTGGCCGTCACGAACTCGGGGTTCTCGGGCCA
Organism: Microbacterium sp. GCS4; assembly: GCF_001262495.1. GTDB lineage: Bacteria > Actinomycetota > Actinomycetes > Actinomycetales > Microbacteriaceae > Microbacterium. The sequence continues at coordinate 75,841 of NZ_LGYE01000005.1, read as the reverse complement.
GATCGCCCCGGTGTGCACGACTGTGTCGGCATCGCCGAGGTGCGCGGCGTCATGCCCCACGTGCACGGTCGCGCCGGCGGCCGCGAGGGCGCGCAGGTTGTCGCTGTCGGCACGGTCGCTGCCGGACACCCGGATGCCGGCGTCGAGGAACATGCGGGCGAGGCCGCTCATGCCGGAACCGCCGATGCCGATGAAGTGCGCGGAGGAGATCGATTCGGGGATCGGGAGCGAGAGGTCGGGTCTGATCATGTCGTGTTCAGTCTACTTTTCGGTCGGGCGTACTCGGGTGGGCCGCGGCGGGCGATCGCGGGTCAGGCGACGCCGAGCGCCCGGTCCACGAGGGCGATCACGTTCTCGGTGCCGCTGCGCGTGCCGACACGACCGGCGGCCTCGGCCATCGCGGTCAGTCGCGCCGGATCGTTCAGCACGGGGATCACGATGCGGCGCACGGCGTCGCCGTCGAATGTGGCATCGTCGAGGAGTCGGGCTGCCCCGGCGGCGACCGCGGACGCCGCGTTCAGGCGCTGCTCGCCGTTGCCGACCGAGTACGGCACGTAGAGGGCGGGGATGCCGAGGGCGCTGATCTCGCTGACCGTGGCCGCGCCCGAGCGCGACACGACCAGGTCGGCGAGCGCGAACGCGAGGTCCATGCGGTCGACATAGCGCTGCAGCGAGTAGCCGGGCACCTCGGGGTCGGTGAGCTCGCTGCGCTCCCCCGTGACGTGCAGGAGCTGCCATCCGGCGGCGAGCACGTCGCCCCAGGAGTCCGCGAGTGCCTCGTTGAGACGCTGGGCGCCGAGGGATCCGCCGAACACGAGAAGCACCGGGCGGTCGGCGTCGAGGCCGAAGTGCTCGGCGGCCTCGGCACGTGCCGCGGCGCGATCGAGCTCGATGACCTCGCGACGCAACGGCATCCCCACGACCTCGCCGCCCCGCAGAGGGGTGCCGTCGAAGGCGACGCCGGTGGCCGCGGCACCGCGGGCGCCCAGGACGTTGGCGAGCCCCGGTTTGGCGTTGGCCTCGTGCACCACGAAGGGCACGCCCTCGCGGCGGGCGGCGACGTAGGCGGGTGCGGAGGCGTAGCCGCCGAATCCGACGACGACGTCGACCGCGTGCGCGCGGATGTGGTCGCGGACCTGGGCGACGGCCCGGCGGAAGCGTGAGGGGAAGCGCACGGCCTGCGCGTTCGGGCGCCGCGGGAACGGAACCTTGTCGACGATCAGCAGCTCGTAGCCGCGCGCCGGCACAAGGCGCGACTCCAGCCCTTCGGCCGTACCGAGCACGAGGATCTCCGCCGCCGTGTCGCGGGCACGGAGACCGTCGGCGACGGCGAGCAGGGGGTTCACATGGCCGGCGGTGCCTCCGCCGGCGAGAAGGTACGTGGTCACCGTGCGACCCTACCCCGACCCGCCGTGCGTCCCGCGCCGCGCGCGACGGCGGCCGATCGTGCGGCCGCCTTCTCCTCGGCCCCCGGAAGCGTGCGCGCGAAGGAGAGCAGCACGCCGCACGCGATGAGCACGGCGAGCAGGGCGGTGCCACCCTGCGACATGAACGGCAACGGCACGCCCATCACGGGGAAGACCCCGATCACGACGCCGATGTTGAGCACGGCCTGACCCGTGATCCACACCGTGATGCCGCCCGCCGCCACGCGGATGAAGGGGTCGTCGGTCTTGCGGATCACGTGGAACGCACCGACCGTGAAGATCGTGAAGAGCGCGAGCACGACGATGCAGCCGATGAGTCCGAGCTCCTCGCCCACGATCGCGAAGATGAAGTCGTTGCCCGCGGCGGGAAGCCAGCCGTACTTCTCCTGCGAGTTCCCCAGGCCGACGCCGAAGATGCCGCCGGACGCCATGCCCCAGATGCCATGGATCGACTGGTAGCAGTCGCCGGTGTACGCCGACATGTCGGAGCACGTCGCGGTGATCCGACGCATCCGGTCGGGGCTCGTGATCGCCAGCGCGATGACCGAGATCACGCCGAGGATCACCGGGAGGATGAACAGCCGGAGTTTGACGCCGGAGAAGAACAGGCACCCGAGCAGCACGAGCACCATCACCATCGCGGTGCCGAGGTCCTTTCCCGCGAGCACCGTGCCGATGGCCAGGGCGCCCACGGGGACGACAGGGATGAAGACCTGGTGCCACGTGCCGAGCATCGTGTGCTTGCGCATCAGCACGTAGCCGATCCAGACAGCGAGCGACAGCTTGAGGAACTCGGACGGCTGCAGCGTGAAGCCCGCGATGTTGATCCAGTTCCGGTTTCCGCCGTCCTCGATGCCGAGGGGCGTGAAGACGAGCAGCTGCAGGGCGATCGCGCCGAACAGCGCGGGCCAGGCCATCCGCTTGAGGAACTTCATGGGCATGCGCGAGAGCAGGAACATGAGCGGGATCCCGAGCAGGGCGAACACTCCCTGGCGCAGCGCGCCGCCCATGGGGTTCTGGCCGCTCGCCACCGCCGTCGCGCTCGTCGCCGACAGCACCATGACGATCCCGAAGATCGTGAGGAGCAGCGCCGCCGAGGCGATCATGAGGAACTCGGTCGACAGAGGCGTGAATCGGCGTCCGAGCGAGACGCGGGCCGCGAGCCCTGCGCCGCGTCCGGCGTCAGAGCGCGGGGGGCGTTCGACCTGTGTCATCGCTCCCCCGGTCTATCCAGTCCCGCACCGCCTCGGCGAAGCGGTGTCCGCGATCCGCGTAGCTCGTGAACTGATCGAAGGATGCGGCGGCGGGGGCCAGCAGCACCGTTCCCTCGCCGTCGACGATCCCCGCAGCGATCTCCACGACGCGGTTCATGACGTGTCCAGTCTCGCCAGCATCCACCTCGAAGACCGGCACCGCGGGCGCGTGTCGCTCGAATGCCGCGATCACCCCGGCCCGCTCTACCCCGATCACGACCGCGGCACGCGCGGTCGTGCCGGCCGTGGCCACCAGCTCGGCGATGTCGACGCCCTTCAGGTCCCCGCCGACGACCCAGACCGCGCCGGGGTAGGCGCGCAGCGAGGACGCGGCGGCGTGCGGGTTCGTGGCCTTGGAGTCGTCGACCCAGGTGATGCCGGCGTGGCGGGCGACGACCTGGATGCGGTGGGCGTCGAGGCGGAAGGCCTGCAGCGCCGCGTGGATCGCCTCGGGCTCGGTGCCGAGCGAGCGGGCGAGTGCGCTCGCGGCGAGGATGTTCTGCACGATATGGGGCGCGGCGAGGCCCGCGTCCTCCAGGTCGGCGAGCGTCGTGAGTTCGAGTGCGCTGCGGGCGCGATCCTCCAGGAACGCCCGGTCTACCAGCAGGCCCTCGACGACTCCGAGATCGCTCGGCCCCGGCACGCCGAGGTCGAAGCCTATGGCGCGCGCGCCCTCGACGACCTCGGCCTCCTCGACCATGATCCGGGTCGCTTCATCGGCCTTGTTGTACACGCACGCGACTCGGGTGTTGCGGTAGACGAGCGCCTTGGCGTCCCGGTACGCCTGAGCGGTGCCGTGCCACACGAGATGGTCGTCCGCGAGGTTGAGGCAGACGGCGGAGTGCGGGACCGGCTGCCCCTCCGGTGCCGAGAGTCCGAGATACCAGAGCTGGTGGCTGGACAGCTCGACCACGAGCACGTCGAACCCGGCGGGGTCGCGCACCGCGTCGAGCACGGGTACGCCGATGTTGCCGCACGGCGCCGCACGCAGACCGCCCTCGACGAGCAGCGTCGCGGTGAGCTGCGTCGTCGTGGTCTTGCCGTTCGTGCCGGTGATCAGCACCCAGTCGGCGGGAGTACCGTCCGGCCTCGTCACCTTGTCGCGCACCCGCCAGGCGAGTTCGATGTCGCCCCAGAGCGCGATCCCCGACTCCTGCACCCAGCGGATCACAGGATGCGACGGAGAGAAGCCGGGCGAGGCGATCACGACTTCGGGGTCGAAGTCGACGAGAGCCTGCGGCACGTCCGACAGCGCCCCGATCTCGAGCCGGGCGCCGACCACGGGCACGAGCCTCGCGTATTCCTCGTCGGCGGACTCGCTGAGCACGAGCACATCCGCCCCGAGCTCGGCGAGCGTGTCCGCGACAGAGAACCCGGTCATCGACAGACCGAGCACCGCGACGCGCAGGCCCGACCAGTCGGCGCTCCAGCTCGTGAGCGTCGCGAGTCGCGCCTCAGCCGACACGGGTCAGCCACTCGACGTAGAACAGACCGACCGCCGAGACCGCGAGAAGACCCGCGATGATCCACATGCGCACCACGATCGTGACCTCGGACCAGCCCCGCATCTCGAGGTGATGGTGGAACGGGCTCATGAGGAAGAGCCGTTTGCCGCGCGTGACCTTGAAGTAGGCGCGCTGCAGGATGACCGAGCCGGAGGCCATGACGAACACGCCGGCGATCACGAGCAGCAGCAGCTCGGTGCGGGTCAGGATCGCCATCGCCGTGATGACGCCGCCGATCGCCATGGAGCCCACGTCGCCCATGAACACCTTGGCCTTGGGTGCGTTCCACCACAGGAACCCGATGAGGCTCGCGGCGAAGGATGCGGCGATGATGGCCAGGCTGAACGGGTCGCGTACCTCGTAGCATCCGCCGATCGCGGCCTTCTCGACACCTTCGCCGACGCAGGACTGCTTGAACTGCCAGAAGGCGATGAGGCTGTAGGCGCCCACCACGATCACGCCCGCTCCCGCAGCGAGTCCGTCCAGGCCGTCCGTGAGGTTCACGCTGTTGGAGGTCGCGACGCCGATCACCGAGATCCAGAGCAGGTACAGCGCCCACCCGAGGACGACCGTGAACGCGAACAGGTTGAGCCAGGGGATGTCACGGAACAGGGAGATCGACCCGGATGCCGGGGTCTGGTCGAACTTGTTGGGGAAGTTCAGGGCCACGATGCCGAAGGGGATGATCACCAGCAGCTGCCCGATGATCTTGCGCCAACCGGAGAGCCCGAGGCTGCGCTGGCTGCGCACCTTCATGTAGTCGTCGATGAATCCGACGGCGCCGAAGCCGATCATGAGCCAGATCACCAGCAGCGCGGAGAGCGCGGGGGTGCCGCCGCCGACGTACACGCCGGTGAAGTAGCCGACCATGGTGCCGAGGATGAAGATCACCCCGCCCATCGTGGGCGTGCCGCGCTTGGCCTCGTGGCTCGGATTCTCGATCGCTTCGGGGGTGCGGATGACCTGACCCCATCCCCATTTGCGGAAAAGCCGGAGGAAGACGGGAGTCAGGAAGAGTGTGAAGGCGAGCGAGATGGCCGCCGCCATGATGAGTGACCTCACGAGAACGATTCTCCCAGACGATCGCCGAGATGCCGGAGGCCCACGGAGTTGGATGACTTGACGAGCACGCGGTCGCCGTCGCGCAGCTCGGTGAGGAGGTACTCGAACGCGGAGTCCTGATCCGCGAAGAACACGGCCTCGCTGTCCCAGGAGCCCTCGCCGATCGCGGAGATGTACAGCCGCCTCGCCTCCTGGCCGACCACGACGATGCGCTGGATGTTGAGGCGCACCGCGAGCAGCCCGATGCGGTCGTGCTCCTCCCCCGCGGTCTCGCCCAGCTCGCTCATGGCACCGAGCACCGCGACGGTGCGCTCCCCGGGGCCGGTGATCTGCGCGAGCGTGCGCAGCGCCGCCGCCATCGAGTCGGGGCTCGCGTTGTACGCGTCGTTGATGATCCGCACCCGATCGCTGCCGAGGGGCTGCATCCGCCAGCGCTCGGCGATCTCGACGGTCTCGAGGCGAGCGATCGCGTCCGCGGCCGCGACGCCGAGCACACCGGCCGCTGCGATCGCAGCGAGGGCGTTGTTGACGTGGTGGGCGCCGAGGACGCGGAGGTGCAGCGGGATGCGCTCCCCCGCGGATTCGATCACGCACGTCGTCCCGGAGGCCGTGACCTCGAGATCGTGCGCGCGGACGTCGGCGGCGCTGCTCTGGCCGAACCCGACGACCGTCAGCCCCCGGGAGTCGGCCAGGTCCCGCATCCCGGCGACACGCGGGTCGTCGACGTTGAGCACGGCCGTGCCGCCGACCGCAGCGGCCGCCACGAGCTCGGACTTGGCGCGCGCGGTGGCCTCGATGCCGCCGAACCCGCCCGCATGCGCGAGACCGACCATGAGGACGACCGCGACGTCGGGCTCGACGAGTCCTGCGAGCCTCGCGATGCTGCCGGGTGCGTCGGCGCCGAACTCGCTCACGAGGAACCGTGTGCCATGCGTGACGCGCAGCATCGTGACCGGGGCGCCGACCTCGTTGTTGTAGGAGTTGATCGGGGCGATCGTCTCGCCCTCATCCGACAGGATCCGCGCGAGGAAGTTCTTGGTGGTGGTCTTGCCGTTGGAGCCGGTGATGCCGACGATCTTCAGGCCGCCACCGGCACGGACGCGCGCCACGACCTCGCGGGCGAGATCGGCGAGGGCGAGCACCGCGTCGGGCACGACGATCTGCGTGATCTCGTCGTCCACGGGACGCTCGACGATCGCGAGCACGGCGCCGGCCGCCAGGGCGGCGCCGACGAAACGGTGGCCGTCGGTCTCCGCACCCGGCTTGGCGACGAAGATCGCTCCCGGGCCCATGTTCCGCGAGTCGGTGTCGACCACCCCCTCGACGGTCGTCTCGGGCGTGGCGGTACCGGCGAGCCGCAGATCACCCCCGAGGACGGCGGCGATCTCGGCAAGCGACAGGGCGATCATGACATCTCCAGGCGCAGCAGGCGCCGATTCATTCGAACTTGGGAAGCAGTGCGTCCATCGGGGAGGAGGACGGCATCACGCGGTACGTCTTCATCGTCTGGGTCATCGCCTTCTGGAAGGCCGACGCGGTCGCCGCGGATGATGTGATTCTAGTCGGCTGGTCGAGCGTGACCACGACGACGTACTGGGGATCGTCCACCGGAGCGAAGCCCACCATGCTCGTGTAGTAGACGCCCTGCTTGTAGCCGCCGTTGCCGTCTTCGATCTGCGCAGTACCGGTCTTGCTGGTCACGCGGTAGCCCGGCACCTGGATGCGCTCGGCGTTGCCGCCCTGCACCGCGACGTTCTCCAGCATCCGGGTGAGATCGGCCGCCGTCTGCGGCTGGATGATCTGCTCGGTGGTCGGCGCGTCCGGCGTGATCACGGTGCCGTCGGTCGCGGTGCACGACTCGATGAGGGACAGCCCGATCTTCTCGCCGCCGTTCGCGATCGCCTGGTAGGCGCCGGCGAGCTGGGGAGCGGTGACCGTGAAGTACTGGCCGAAGGTCGTCGTGTAGAGCGACTGGTTGTCCCAGTCGCTGGTCGGATGCAGCATGCCGCTCGCCTCGCTGGGGAAGCCGATCGTCGACTCGCCGACACCGAAGCGCTGCAGGTAGTCGTAGCGGACGTCGGGGCTGACCATCGTGCCGAACTTCGACAGGGCGACGTTGGACGAGTCGATCAGGGCCCCGGCGAGCGTGTACTGGTACGTGGGGTGCACGAACGCGTCGTTGATCACGGCCCCGTTGTCGAACTTCTCCTTCGAGGACGCCGACACGGTCGGGCTCGTCATCGTGACGCCCGCGTTCTCCATCACCGCCGCCGCGGTCACGGCCTTGAACGTGGAGCCGGGCTCGAACGGGTAGGAGAACAGCTTGCTGACGAGCGTGCCGTTCTGCGAGGCGGCGTTCAGGTCGTTCGGGTCCATGGTGGGCCACTCGGCGGCCGCGCGGATCTTGCCGGTCGCGACCTCGACGACCGTGACGGTGCCGCCCTGGGCGCCCTGCGCCTGAGCCTCCTCCGCGATCATCTGCTGCATGTACCACTGCAGATCCGCGTTGATCGTGAGCTGCACGGTGCCGCCGTCGACGGCATCCGTCCGGCTCTCGCTGCCGGGGATGACCACCCCGTCCTTGCCGGTGCGGTAGCTCTCCTCGCCGTTCGTGGGCGCGAGGCAGCGGTCGTCCATCTTCTCGATGCCGGCCTGCGCCGTGCCGGTGCCGTCGAGGAATCCGACCACGTTGCCCGCAACCGCGCCGTTGGGGTAGACCCGCACCTCGCGCGCCTTCAGCGACAGATAGGACGAGACCTTCAAGTCGCGCAGCTCGATGTACTGCTCGGCGGTGACGCCTTTCATCAACGGGAGGTACTGCGAGTCGGGGTCCGCCTCGAGCGCAGCCGCCACGTCGGCGCGCAGCTTGTCGGCGTCGAGGCCCAGGATCTCGGCGATCCGAGTGGATGCCTCGGCCCACGGCGTCTTCGGCGGGTTCTTGTCGTCCTCCTCGAGGAGACGGATGACCTGCGGGCTGAGCTGGGCGTCGTACACCGTGACGCTCTCGGCGAGCACGCTGCCGGTCGAGTCCACGATCGAGCCGCGGTCGCCGTAGATGGGCGTACCCCGGGAGATGTACTCGAGGGACTGCGTGACGTGCTCGTCGGCGCGCACGATCTGGATGTCGACGAGGCGCACGATGAACGCGGCGAGGACCGACAGGATGACGGCCAGCGCGACGACCGTGCGTCGCCGTGGCGTCCGGGTGGCTCGTGTCGTCATGGACTGTCTCCGTCAGATCGTGATGCGGGTCTCGTGTCGGCTATCGGGTCGTGGGACTCGGGAGTCCGTCGGTGATCGCGGGGGGCAGCTCCTGCTGCGTCTGCCCTGCTGTCGTCTCGTCGGCGGCCTCGTCCGTCGCGGCAGGCGGTGCCTGCAGCAGCGAGTTCGCCACGGCTCCGGCGCCGTTCGGGTCGATCGTGGACGTCCCCGCCGCTCCGGTGCCCTGTCCGAACACCGCTCCGTCGCTGAGTCGGATGTAGGCGGGCGAGCCGGCGACGACCATGCCGAGCGAGGCCGCGCTGCTCGCGAGCGCCTGCGGTGAGCTGAGCCCGGTGAGATCGTCCTGCAGGGCGTCGGTCCGCAGATCGAGATCATGCTGCTGGGACGTGAGGCTCGCGAGCAGGAACGAGTCCTGCGTGATCGCGAGCGACAGACCGATCTGCGCGGCCCCGATCGCCATGGCGCCGGCCAGCGCGATGATCGCGTAGGCGAGCTTGGGCTTGCGGCGTGCCGGGGTGCCGGTGACGGGTTCGAGTCGCCGGCGCGGTGCGCGGGTGGGAGCCTCGGTCTCGAGGGAGCGGGGCTTCCGGGCGATCGCGGACATGCTCATGATTCACGCACCTTCTCCGCCGCCCGCAGACGGACCGGGATCGCTCGGGGGTTGCGGGCGCGCTCCTCGTCGCTCGCGAGCTCGGCGCCGCGCGTGACCACGCGGAAGCGCGGGGCATGCTCGGGCAGCTCGACCGGGAGTCCCCGGGGCGCGGTCGACGCGGCGCCTGCCGCGAAGGCCTGCTTGACCAAGCGGTCTTCCAGGGACTGGTAGGACATCACGACGATGCGTCCCCCCACTCGGAGCGAGTCCATCGCGGCGGGAATCGCATCCGCGAGGACGCTGAGCTCGGTGTTGACCTCGATGCGAAGCGCCTGGAACACGCGCTTCGCGGGGTGTCCTGCACGCTGTGCGGCGGCCGGTGTCGCGGCCACGAGGATGTCGACCAGCTCCCCCGAGCGGAGGATCGGCTGCGTCTGCCGGGCCTCGACGATGAAACGCGCGTAGCGTCCCGCGAGCTTCTCCTCGCCGTAGCGTTCGAAGATGCGTCGCAGGTTGCCTTCGCTGTACGTCGCGATGACCTCGGCGGCGGTGACGCCCTTGGTCTGGTCCATCCGCATGTCCAGCGGCGCGTCCTTCGAGTAGGCGAAGCCGCGCTCGGCCTCGTCGAGCTGGAGGGAGGAGACTCCGAGGTCGAACAGGATGCCCGAGGCTCCCTGTGCGTGCAGGCCGATCTCGTCGTAGACCGTGTGCACGAGCGTGATGCGGTCGCGGAAGCGTGCGAGCCTCTCCCCCGCGATGCGCAGGGCGTCGGTGTCGCGGTCGAGTCCGACGAGGCGGATGTTCGGGAAGCGCTCGAGCAGGGCCTCGGAGTGACCGCCCATGCCGAGCGTGGCGTCGACGAGGACGGCCCCGTCGGCCTGGAGGGCAGGGGCGAGCAGCTCGATGCAGCGCTCGAGCAGGACGGGGGTGTGGATGTCGCGGAGGTTCATGATCTTTCTCGGGTGACCTCTGTGTGTGAGTGACCAGGGCCCTGATCCCCCTCCGCTTCGCGACCCGGCACCGGGGAAGTGTGTCGGGGCGGGAGCGGCGGGGCATCACAGCCGTGGTCAGAACAGTCCCGGGATCACCTCCTGCTCCAGGTCGGCGTAGGACTCCTCGCCGGCGGCGAGGTAGGTGTTCCAGCTCTCGGCATCCCAGATCTCGGCGTGGGCGCCGACTCCGGTGACGATGAGCTCCTTCTGCAGGCCCGCGTACTGACGGAGGTGCGCGGGGATGGTGATGCGGTTCTGGCTGTCGGGCATCTCCGCACTGGCACCGGAGAGGAAGAGGCGCATGAAGTCACGCGCCTGCTTGTTCGCGAGCGGGGCCTGGCGGATCCGCTCGTGCATCGCCTCGAACTCGGCCGTGCTGAAGACGTAGAGGCAGCGCTCCTGGCCGCGCGTGACGACGATGCCGCCACCGAGGTCTTCGCGGAACTTCGCGGGCAGGATGACCCGCCCTTTGTCGTCCAGCTTCGGAGAGTGCGTCCCCAGCAGCATCGGCCATCACCCCCTCTGCGTCCGGCCAAACTCGAGGTGCGCCCCACTTTACTCCACTTTCCTCCACAAACATATGAGCAATTGGCAGTATTCCCGATCCATCGAGAAGGCGCACGAGAAAGACCCGCGTGATTACGCGGGTCTTGGAGGTGAATCGGAGGTGGAGGACGGTGGAGGAGCAGTGGAGGTCCACCCCAGGAGAGGCGCGCGGATCACCTCCTCACACGACGAAGGCCCGGATGCTGAGCGCATCCGGGCCTTCGTGGAAGATCGTGGTGGGTCAGTGACCGTCCTGTCGCCGGTCCCATCGGTCGTTCATGCGGTCCATGAACGAGGCGGACCCCTGCGGCTGCTTCTTCGGACCGCGTTCGCGGGGTGCGGCGGAGAGCGGTCGGCGCACGGGGGTGACGGCGAGCATGACGCCGCCGAGCATCGCTGCGAATCCGATCACGCCGACGACGACGCCCCAGACGTCCCCGAGGATCACACCGACGATCAGCCCGCCCACTCCTGCGAGGAGCAGGAGCGCCCCGTACACCAGGTTGCGGTAGCTGAGTGCTCGGTCGCCTGACGGCGCACTCACGACATCGGCGTCATTGTGCAGGAGATGGCGCTCCATCTCATCGAGCAGACGCTGCTCCTGTTCGGAGAGTGGCATTTCGTCCCCCTCGGGTATGGTCTGTCCATTCTACGCGCGGTATGAGCCTCCGGGCTAGCCGTTCGGCCCCAGTTCCCTTTACGTATGCTGGGAGTCGTGCCGTCCCCCTCCCTCGTCCCCGACGCCGTCGCCGCCCGCCTGGACCTCTTCCTCGACCGGATGCGCACCGAGTCGCGCGAGTACGGTCCGGATGCCGCTGCACTCCAGGAATCCGCGGCAGACACGCTCGTCGGAGGCAAGCGCCTCCGCGCCCGTTTCTGCCACGCGGGCTGGCGCGCGGTCGCCCGTCAGCGCGATCGCGCCGCAGCGGAGACGGAGAGCCTGTGGGACGTGTGCGCCGCGCTGGAGATCTTCCAATCAGCCGCCCTCGTCCACGACGACCTGATCGACAACTCCGACACCCGTCGAGGACGCCCGGCCGCGCACCGCGCGCTCGAGGCGTCGCATCGTCGCGCCGGCTGGACGGGCGACGCCGAGTCGTTCGGCCGCTCGTCCGCGATCCTCCTCGGCGACCTCCTCGTCGCCTGGAGCGACGACCTGCTCGAGGACGCCGTCAGCTCTCTCCCCCACGCGCGCCGAGTGCGACGCGAGTACGCACGGATGCGTCGCGACGTCACGGTCGGACAGTTCCTCGACATCGCGGAGGAATCCGCCTGGAGCGTGAACGCGACGGACTCGCACGTCGAGCGCGCCCTGCGCGTGGTCTCCCTCAAGTCGGCCAGGTACAGCATCGAGCAGCCACTCGTGCTCGGCGCCTCCCTGGCCGAGGCCGACGAGGAGCAGTTGCGGGCGCTGCGCCGGTTCGGACATCCCGTGGGGATGGCCTTCCAGCTCCGGGACGACATCCTGGGCGTCTTCGGCGACGCCGCCGTGACGGGCAAGCCTGCGGGCGACGACCTGCGCGAAGGCAAGCGCACCGTGCTCGTGGCGCTCACGAGGCAGTCGCTCGACTCCTCAGCGCGCACGCTGTTCGACGAGCTCCTGGGCGACCCCGACCTCACCGCGGAGCAGGTGTCCTTCCTGCAGGCGACCATCGCCGGGTCGGGCGCGCTCGAGTCCGTCGAGGAGATGATCGCGGGCTACGCGAAGGACGCGGACCGTGCGCTCTCCGGCGCGCGACTCGACAACACGGCCGTCGGGGAGCTGCGCGACCTCGCCCGAGCGGCGACGGTGCGCTCGGCCTGATCCCCGCGCCCGCACACGGACCGGGCAGAACTCTCAGGCGAGAGTCCGTGCGATGCGGCGCACCTCGCTCTTGTGTCCGGCGAGCAGCGCGGCGATCGGCGAACGGCCCAGGGTGTCCTCGTCGGCGAGAAGCCAGTCGACCACCTCGTCGTCGCTGAAGCCGGCATCCTGCAGAGCGATCACCGTGCCGCGCAGCGACGGCAGCGGGTGCCCGTCGACGATGAAGACGGAGGGCACCGCGAATACGCCGGTCCGGCGCGACCCGACGAGGTAGTGCTCGTCGATCAGGCGGCGGACGCGGCCGAGCGGCTCGCCCAGCACCTCGACGAGGTCCGGCATGGCCAGCCAGTCGGTGGGAGTGGCCCCGGCGTTCTCGGGATTGCTGTTCTCAGACTGCTCAGACACGTTGCCACTATCTCATCTCCGCGGTCCGGGCGCATTTCCACGACCGATATGTCACATGCGTCACATGCATCACTCCTGTTGACTTCCGTATACATACGTGTCAGCGTGAGCAGACGCCGAACAAGGGGGAAGCCTTGAGACAGCACGCTGTGCGACAGCCCGACTCGCGATCCCGCGCCGCCGCGCGACGGACGACATACCTGCAGCTGGGGGTGCCCGCCGCCGTGCTCGGGACCCTCACGGGCCCCCTCGCCGTGGCCCGGCCCACGCCGACTCCCCGGTCGCTCCGATCGAGCGGGCGCACGCGGCCGCACGGGTCGTGCCGCTCCAGACCACGCCGCCCACGTACGTCGTCCAACCCGGAGACACGGTGTCGTCGATCGCGTCCGGCTTCGGACTCCGCACGGTCGACGTGCTCACCTGGAACGGCCTCAGCTGGAGATCGGTCATCTACCCGGGCCAAACGCTCGCGCTGACCGGGGCCGCCTCCGCGGCCGCTCCGGCTGCTGCTCCGGCACCGGTCCCCACGGCCTCCCACGTCGTCGTCGCCGGCGACACCGTGTTCGGGATCGCGAAGAAGTACGGTCTCACGGTCGACGCGGTCCTCGCCGCGAACGGCCTGACCCGGGCCTCGGTCATCTACCCCGGCCAGACGATCGCGCTGAGCGCGACCGCTCCCGCGGCGCCGGCCGCTCCGGCGCCGGTCGCCTCGGGCGCGCAGACGCACACCGTCGTCGCAGGCGACACGCTCTTCGGGATCGCGCAGAAGTACGGCACCACGACCGCCACGCTGCTCGCGCTCAACGGGCTCTCCGCCGGCGCGATCATCTACCCGGGTCAGAGCATCGCCGTCACCGGCGCGCCCGCACCCGCCCCCGCGCCCGCCGCGGCGCCGGCCGCTCCCGCGCAGTCGTTCGCCGCGCTCGATGCCGAGCAGGCGGGCAACGCGGCTCTGATCATCGGCGTCGGCCGTCAGCTCGGCGTCTCGGACCGCGCGATCGCCCTTGCGCTCGCGACCGCGATGGTCGAGTCGAGCATGCGAAACCTCGCGTGGGGGGATCGTGATTCCCTCGGCCTCTTCCAGCAGCGTCCCAGCACCGGCTGGGGTCTGCCCGAGCAGATCCTGGACGCCGACCGGAGCACCCGCGTGTTCTTCGGCGGCTCCGCGGACCCCAACGGTCAGGCCACACGGGGACTGCTCGATATCCCCGGGTGGGAGTCGATGCGGTTCACGGACGCGGCTCAGGCCGTGCAGATCTCCGCCTACCCCGAGCGCTACGGCCTATGGGAGACACAGGCGTACCAGTGGCTCGCACAGTACGGATGACCGTGTTCCGGGCAAACCTGCAGGCTCGAGGGGCGAGCCGCTCCCGAGGCTTTCAGGGAGTCCTCAATAGAATCTTGACGTGACGACCAATCAGCAGGCCGACCCCCTCATCGGGCGGCTTGTCGACGGCCGGTACCGGGTCAGGGCCCGCATCGCCCGAGGCGGAATGGCCACGGTCTACGTCGCGACCGACCTCAGGCTCGAACGACGCATCGCCCTCAAGGTGATGCACGCGCATCTGAGCGACGACTCCGCGTTCCAGAGCCGATTCATCCAGGAGGCCCGTTCGGCCGCCCGTCTGGCCGACCCGCACGTCGTGAACGTGTTCGACCAGGGGCAGGACGGCGAACTCGCCTACCTGGTCATGGAGTATCTTCCCGGCATCACTCTGCGCGAGCTCCTCCGCGAGCAGAAGCGTCTGACGGTGCCGCAGACGATCACGATCATGGATGCCGTGCTCGCGGGTCTCTCTGCCGCGCACCGCGCCGGCATCGTGCATCGCGACGTCAAGCCCGAGAACGTCCTGCTGGCCGAGGACGGGCGCATCAAGATCGGCGACTTCGGACTGGCTCGCGCGACGACCGCGAACACGGCCACGGGACAGCAGCTCCTCGGGACGATCGCGTACCTGGCTCCCGAGCTCGTGACCCGAGGGACCGCCGACGCCCGCAGCGACATCTACGCGCTCGGCATCATGCTGTACGAGATGCTCGTCGGCGAGCAGCCGTACAAGGGCGAGCAGCCCATGCAGATCGCCTTCCAGCACGCCACGGAGTCCGTGCCGCGCCCGAGCGCGCGCAACCCCGGCGTCCCGGAGCCGCTCGACGAACTCGTCCTGTGGGCCACCGAGAAGTCGCCCGACGAGCGACCCGACGACGCGCAGCAGATGCTCGACCGTCTTCGGGAGATCGAGCGGGACCTGGGCATCGCCCCTGCGGTCGCGGCCGCCACGACTCCGCAGCGCGCTCAGGCCGATTCGGCCGATCTCACGAAGGTCATGCCGAGCACCATGGTGCTCCCGAACCCGACAGCCCCGACGCCGACGGCCGTGGACAATGCGACGCTGCTCCGACGACGCTCGTCACGCCGTCGGGCGCGTGGAGCCCTCCTGCTCACCCTCGTGCTCCTGCTGGCGACGGTCGCAGGGGGCGTGGGCTGGTGGTTCGGCTCCGGCCCCGGGTCTCTCGTGGCCGTGCCGAGCGTCGCGGGTCTCTCCTACGAGGATGCGGCCGCGCAGCTGACCGCCGAGGGCTTCGCGCCGGTGCGCGGTGAGGAGAACTCGATAGACGTCGCCCCCGATCTCACCATCCGGACGGATCCGGATGAGGGGCAGCGCCTCGACAAGGGCGCCACGGTGACCGTCTACATCTCGATCGGCCCCGCCGGCCACACCGTCGAGGCGCTCAACGGCAAGGCCGAGCAGGAGGCGCGGGACTACCTCGCCGACATCAAGGTCCGTGTGACCGAGCAGCCGCTCGTGCTGTTCTCGGACGCCGCCGAAGGCCAGGTCATCAACGCCTACGTCACTCCGCGCGACGGCGGCGAGGTCTATGCCTGCGGCGACGGCTGCGAGATCCTCGAGGACGACACGGTCGAGCTCTACGTCTCGGCCGGCGCGTTCCCCGACGTCTCGGGGATGTCGATCGATCAGGCCACCACGACGCTGACGGACAAGCAGCTGCTGGTCAACCCGGAGATCGCGTATGCCTTCAGCGAGAACCTGGCGAAGGATCTCGTGATCGGCATCGCCGACCGCGCCGAGGAAGGCAACTGGCGCCCCGGGGACACGGTGCAGCTCATCGTGTCGAAGGGACCCGAGCTGTTCCCCGTGCCGGACGTGACCGACAAGACGCTGGTCGAAGCGAAGAAGATCATCGAGGATGCCGGCTTCACGGCGACGTACGCGGCGTGGGGCGATCTTCCCGGCTTCGCCGAGATGGCGCGCGTGACGTCGCAGGATCCGGGAGCCGACAAGACGCTGCCGCGCGGCGGCACGGTCAAGCTGTCGATCCAGCTCAGCGGCTGAGCCCGCGCGGCATCCGCCGCGACTGTCACGATGAAGGCCCTCCCCGCTCGGCGGGGAGGGCCTTCCTCCGTCGTGTCGACGGGTCAGCGCTTCTCGAGCTCCTCTGCCACGAGGAACGCCAGCTCGAGCGACTGCATGTGGTTCAGACGCGGGTCGCACAGGCTCTCGTAGCGCGTCGCGAGAGCGGCCTCGTCGATCCGCTCGGAACCGCCCAGGCACTCGGTGACGTCGTCACCCGTGAGCTCCACGTGGATGCCGCCGGGGAACGTGCCCACGGCACGGTGCGCCTCGAAGAAGCCGCGGACCTCGTCGACCACGTCGTCGAAGCGACGCGTCTTGTACCCGGTCGGCGTGGTGATGCCGTTGCCGTGCATCGGGTCGGTGACCCACAGCGGCTGCGCACCCGAGTCGCGGACGGCCTCGAGCAGCGGCGGCAGAGCGTCGCGGATCTTGCCGGCGCCCATGCGCGTGATGAACGTGAGACGGCCAGGCTCGCGGTTCGGGTCGAGCTTGTCGATCAGCGCGAGCGCCGTCTCGGGCGTCGTCGTCGGACCGAGCTTCACACCGATCGGGTTGCGGATCTTCGAGAAGTAGTCGACGTGCGCGCCGTCGAGCTCGCGCGTGCGCTCCCCGATCCACAGGAAGTGCGCCGAGGTGTTGAACGGCGTGTCCGTGCGGGAGTCGATGCGGGTCATCGGGCGCTCGTAGTCCATGAGCAGACCTTCGTGTCCCGTGAAGAACTCGACGCGCTTGAGCTCGTCGAAGTCGGCGCCGGCCGCCTCCATGAACTTGATGGCACGGTCGATCTCCGCAGCCATGCGCTCGTAGCGCTGGTTGGCCGGGTTCTGAGCGAAGCCCTTGTTCCAGGAGTGCACCTCGCGGAGGTCCGCGAAACCGCCCTGCGTGAAGGCGCGGATGAGGTTCAGCGTCGACGCCGCCGTGTGGTAGCCCTGGAGCAGACGACCGGGGTCGGCCTGACGGGAGCCCTCGGTGAAGTCGTAGCCGTTGACGATGTCGCCGCGGTAGGCGGGCAGCGTGACGTCTCCGCGGGTCTCCGTGTCGCTGGAGCGCGGCTTGGCGAACTGCCCGGCCATGCGCCCCATCTTCACGATGGGCATCGAGGCGCCATAGGTCAGCACCACGGCCATCTGCAGGACGGTCTTGATCCGGTTGCGGATCTGATCGGCGGTGGCGCCGGCGAACGTCTCGGCGCAGTCGCCGCCCTGGAGCAGGAAGGCCTGCCCGGACGCGGCGCGCGCGAGTCGGTCACGGAGGTTGTCGACCTCGCCGGCGAACACCAGGGGCGGGAGCGCTGCGATCTGCGCGGAGACCTCGGCGACGCGCTCGGCGTCGCCCCACTGAGGCTGCTGCTTGATCGGGAGCGCGCGCCACGCGTCAAGCGCGTCGATGTGGTGCTGGAGCATGCTCTCCAGCCTAGTGCGCGCGGCGAGTCGCAGACGCCTCAGGAGCGCCGTGTGACGCGCACCGGGAGCCGGTCCTTCACGGTGGACGCGTAGACGTCGTCGTACTCCTGCTCCCCCAGGCGCTGGAGCGCCACCATGATCTCGTCCGTGACGGACCGGAGGATGTAGCGATCGTTCTCCATGCCCTGGTAGCGGGAGAAATCGAGAGGCTCGCCGATCACGATGCCGACCCGCACGATGCGCGGCACCTTCTGCCCGATCGGCATCGCGGTGTCGGTGTCGACCATGATCACGGGGATGACGGGGACCCGAGCCTCCAGCGCCATGCGCGCGAGTCCCGTGCGGCCACGGTAGAGCTTGCCGTCAGGGCTGCGCGTCCCCTCGGGGTAGATGCCGAGCAGGTCCCCCCGCCCGAGCACCTGGAGACCGGTGTTGAGGGAAGCCTCCGATGCCTTGCCGCCGGAGCGGTCGATCGGGATCTGGCCTGTGGCCTTCATGAAGAACTTGGTGGCCCAGCCCTTGATGCCGCGACCCGTGAAGTAATCGCTCTTCGCGAGGAAGGACATCGGGCGGTCGATCATGAGGGGCAGGAAGATCGAGTCCGCGAAGGACAGATGGTTGCTGGCGAGGATCGCCGCACCGTTGCGGGGCAGGTTCGCGCGCCCCACGATCCAGGGGCGGAAGACCGCCTTGACCACGGGGCCGATAGCGACGTACTTCATCAGCCAGTAGAACATCGATGTGAAGTCTAGCGCCGCCCTCGCTCCGCGCCAGCGTTCGCGCGAACTCCTGCACCCGCACCGCCGGTGAGGCGACCCAGTTCCATCCTTCTTGCGACCCGGTCCCATGCCCTAGACTCGGGAGGGACACCGTGCCCGACCGGTACCGAAGGAGCTGCCGTGGTCCAGTTTGAAGTCCCCGCCGTCGTCCCCGCCGACCCCGACGCGAACATCACCGACCTGCTGGTGAAGCGCGTCGAGGCCACTCCGGATCGCCCCCTGTTCGCCGTCCCCGACGGCGAGAACTGGCGCGACATCTCCTCCGCCGACTTCCAGACCGCGGTCATCGCGCTCGCGAAGGGCTTCGTCGCCTCCGGCATCCAGCCCGGCGAGAAGGTCGGATTCCTCGCACGCACGACCTACGAGTGGTCGCTCGTCGACTTCGCGCTCTTCTACGCCGGCGCCGTGATGGTCCCGATCTACGAGACGAGCTCCCCCGCGCAGATCCAGTGGATCCTCGAGGACTCGGGCGCGATCGCGCTGATCGTCGAATCGCCCGAGCACTTCGCCCGCGTCGACGAGGTGCGCGGAGACCTCCCCCTCCTCCGCGAGGTCTGGCAGATGCACCTCGGTGCGATCGACACGCTCACGGCGAAGGGCGCATCGGTGACGGACGCCGAGATCGAGCGACTGCGCAGCATCGCGGTCGGCTCCGACATCGCGACGCTGATCTACACGTCCGGATCCACCGGACGCCCCAAGGGCTGCGTTCTGACGCACAGCAACTTCGTGGAGCTCGCCCGCAACTCGGCCAAGGCGCTCGACGAGGTCGTGCAGACGCCGGGATCCTCCACCCTCCTGTTCATCACGACCGCGCACGTGTTCGCGCGCTTCATCTCGATCCTCAACGTGCACGCGGGCGTCCGCACGGGCCACCAGCCCGACACGCGTCAGCTCCTTCCCGCGCTCGGCTCCTTCAAGCCGACGTTCCTTCTCGCCGTGCCCCGCGTGTTCGAGAAGGTGTACAACTCCGCCGAGCAGAAGGCCGAGGCCGGCGGCAAGGGCAAGATCTTCCGTGCAGCCGCCGACGTCGCGATCGAGCACTCCAAGCTCCTCGAAGAGGGCAAGAGCATCCCGTTCGGCATGCGCCTGAAGTTCGCGCTCTTCAACAAGCTCGTCTACGGCAAGCTGCGCGACGCCATGGGCGGCCGCGTCGTGTACGCCGTCTCCGGATCCGCGCCTCTCGGCTCCCGTCTCGGACACTTCTTCCACAGCCTCGGCGTCGTGATCCTCGAGGGCTACGGGCTCACCGAGACCACGGCGCCTGCGACCGTGAACCTCGCCGACAAGTCGAAGATCGGCACGGTCGGACCGGCGCTCCCGGGCGTCGGCGTCCGTCTGGCGGAGGACGGCGAGATCGAGGTGCGCGGCATCAACGTGTTCCGCGAGTACTGGAACAACCCGGAGGCCACGGCCGAGGCGTTCAGCGAGGGCGGCTGGTTCCGCACGGGCGACATCGGCAGCTTCGACCCCGAAGGCTTCCTCACGATCACGGGCCGCAAGAAGGAGATCATCGTCACGGCGGGCGGCAAGAACGTCGCCCCCGCTGCACTCGAGGACCCGATCCGTGCGAACCCGATCATCGGTCAGGTCGTGGTCGTCGGCGACCAGAAGCCGTTCATCTCGGCGCTCGTGACCCTCGACCCGGAGATGCTCCCCACCTGGCTGGCGAACAACGGCCTCGACAAGGACATGTCGCTCGCCGACGCCTCGAAGAACGAGGCGGTCCGCGCCGAGGTGCAGAAGGCGGTGGATGCTGCGAACACCCGTGTCTCCCGGGCCGAGTCGATCCGCAAGTTCACGATCCTCGACAGCGAGTGGACCGAGGGCTCGGGCCACCTGACGCCGAAGATGTCCATCAAGCGCAACGTCATCATGAGCGACTTCGCCGACGATATCTCCGCGATCTACGACGAGCCCGTCTCGACGACGAACGTCGCGATCGGCGGCTGACCCCCGCGGATCATGACGAAGGCCCCCGCCGACCGGCGGGGGCCTTCCTCGTCGAGGACGTCAGAACCAGGCGCTCTCGCGCACCTCGCGCATCGCCCGCTTGCGGGTCTCGGCGTCGAGGCGCGAGAGATACAGCTTGCCGTCGAGATGGTCGGTCTCATGCTGCAGTGCCTGGGCGAGCAACCCCTCGCCTTCCAGCACGACCGGCTCGCCGTCGAGGTCGATGCCCTCGACCCGCGCCCACGGGTAGCGGAGCGCATCGTGCCACAGACCGGGAACCGACAGGCATCCCTCCCCCGTCGGCACGGGTTCGCCGCGCACCTCGGCGAGGACGGGGTTGATGACGTAGCCGATGTCGCCGTCGATGTTGTAGCTGAAGGCGCGCAGCGCCACCCCGATCTGCGGCGCGGCTACGCCCGCGCGGCCGGGCAGCTCCACGGTGTCGATCAGGTCTGTCACGAGCGCACGCACGCCGTCGTCGAGCTCGTCGATCGGCGAGCACATCGTGCGCAGTACCGGGTCGCCGAACACGCGGATCTCACGCACTGCCATCAGGAGCCCTTCGTCCGGAGGCCCTCGACGAGCAGAGCGGCGAGCTGGCGCGCCGCGACCCTGGTCTCGGGCTGGAGGTTGGCGAAGACGATCGCGCCACCTCCCGCGATCTGGGGGTCGTACGGCATCCGGACGACGTGCCGTGCTCGCGTGCGGAAGTGCGTCTCGAGCTCGGTCAGACGCACGAGAGGCGCTCCGGGTGTCGACTGATTGAGCACCACGACGGCATCCCGCGCCTGCTCGGCGTAGCCGTTCGTCTCGAGCCACGTGAGCGTCTCGGAGGCGAGGCGCGCCTCGTCGACGCTGAGGCCCGACACGATCACCAACTGGTCGGCGAGGTCCAGAGTCGCCGACATCACCGAATGCACGATCCCCGTGCCGGTGTCGGTGAGCACGAGCGAGTAGTAGTGAGCGGCGACCTCGGCCACGTCGCGGTAGTCGCTGTCGCTGAACGCCTCCGCGATGCGCGGGTCCGAGTCGGAGGCCAGCACGTCGAGACGGGTGGCGTCCCGGCTCACGATCGCGGAGATGTCGTGGTAGCCCTTGACCTCGTCGTGGATGCGCACGAGATCGCGCACAGAGCGGCTGTGGTTCGGGCGGACCACACGGTCGGCGAGAGTGCCGCGGTCGGGGTTCGCGTCGACCGCGATCACGCGGTCCTCGCGGGCATCCGCCAGGGCCATCCCGAGCAGACTGGTGATCGTCGTCTTGCCCACGCCGCCCTTGCGAGACAGCACGGGGATGAAGCGAGCGCCGCCGGAGATCGGGGCGGCGATGCGCGCGGTCAGCGCCTTGCGCTCGCGGGCGCGGCGCCCGTCGCCGATGTTGATGCGCCGACCGGAGATCGCGTACAGGAAGTGGCTCCACGCACCCTCGGGTTCGGGCTTGGCCACGCGGTGGGGGTCGAGCAGGCGGTCGGCGGTGAGCAGATCGCTGCTCTCCCGGGACGAGTCGCCGAGCTGGTCGAGGCGCTTGGAGGTCAGCTGCGCATCCGCGCGCGATGCGCGTCGTGCCGGTGCGGCCGCCGGAGCGCTCTTCGGGGTGTCCACGGCCGCTCTCTCCTTCTCGACGCGCGGCTGTCGTTCGAGGTTCGTCCGGGTGCGGGAGCGGGTCTCCAGGTCGGCCTTCGCCTGCGCGATGAATGCGGCGGCAGCGTCCGCCTCGGCAGCCGCGGCGGACGCGGGGGTGACGGCTGCGGCCGGGGTCTCCGCGAGAGCGGCGGTCGTCGAGATCGGCCGGGCAGCGGGCGCCGCCTCGGGTTCCGGCTCCGGCTCCGGCTCCGGCTCAGGCTCCGGCTCCGGCGCCGCCTCGGGTTCCGGCTCAGGCTTCGGCTCCGGCTCCGGCTCCGGCTCAGGCTCAGGCTCAGGCTCAGGCTCAGGCTCAGGCTCAGGCTCAGGCTCAGGCTCAGGCTCAGGCTCAGGCTCCACGATCGCATCCGCCTCGACCGCACGCCGCGGTTCCGGAGGCAGCTCGATCACCATCGGCGCCCCGAGAACCGCATCCGAGATCTCCGCCGCGGCCTTGGCCGCGGCGACGGGCTCGTCGATGATGAGGTCCGCGACGACCTCACCATCGACGACGCCGTCGTCTTCGAGCGCGTCATCCTCGTCCTGAGGGATCTCGACGTCGACCTGGGCGGTGTTCCCGAGGATGCCGATTCCCGTCGTGTCGATCGACGCGGTGTCGTCGAGTACGCCGCGGGACTCGTCGTCCGGCGGCTCAGCCACGTTCTTCGGGGTCACGTCGTCACTCCAAGCTCATGCGGGCCTCGGGTGCGCTGCGTCGAGCGCGGCCCTGCCGCACAAGATTAGTGCGCCGGACGGATCACGACCAAAAGGTCGCCCGCGTCGACCTGCTGCGTCGCCCCGATCGCAAGGCGCTCGACGACGCCCGCGACCGGCGCCGTGATCGCCGCCTCCATCTTCATGGCCTCGATCGACGCGACCGGCTCTCCGGCGCTCACGGACGCGCCGACTTCGACCTTGAGCGTCACGACACCCGAGAACGGCGCGGCGACCTGACCGGGCACCGAGGTGTCGGCCTTCTCGACCTCGTGGGCATCGACCGCGATCGACCGATCACGCACGAACACGGGCCTCAGCTGGCCGTTGAGCGTGGTCATGACGGTGCGCATGCCGCGCTCGTCCGCATCGCCCACCGCCTCCAGGCCGACGTAGAGCTGCACCCCGCGATCGATCTCGACCAGGTGCTCCTGACCCTGCACGAGCCCGTACAGGTAGTCGTTCGTGTCGAGCACGGAGAGGTCGCCGAACTGTTCACGGACCTGCGCGAACTCGCGCGTCGGAGCCGGGAACAGCAGCGTGTTGAGGCGCGCACGACGCTCCGCGCCGCCCGCGGCGAGGGCTGCCTGGTCCTCGGCCGAGATCTCGGTGAGGCCCGTGCGCACCGAGCGGCCCGCGAGGACCTTCGACCGGAACGGCTCGGGCCATCCTCCGGGGAGATCGCCGAGCTCACCGGCCATGAAGCCGACGACCGAGTCCGGCACGTCGTACTTCTCGGGGTTCGCCTCGAAATCGGCCGGGTCGGCCTTGACGGCGGCGAGGTGCAGGGCGAGGTCGCCGACGACCTTCGACGAGGGCGTCACCTTGGGCACTCGCCCGAGGATGCGGTCCGCGGCCGCGTACATGTCCTCGATGAGTTCGAAGTCCTCGGCGAGGCCGAGCGCCTTCGCCTGCTGGCGCAGGTTCGAGAGCTGACCGCCCGGAATCTCATGGTGGTACACGCGTCCCGTGGGCCCGGGCAGTCCCGACTCGAACGGCGCGTACATGCGCCGCACGGCCTCCCAGTAAGGCTCAAGGTCGGAGACCCCGGCGAGGTCGATGCCGCTGTCGCGCTCGGTGTGCGCGAGCGCCGCCACGAGCGACGACAGCGACGGCTGGCTCGTCGTGCCGGAGAGCGGTGCGGATGCCGCATCCACCGCATCCACGCCTGCGGCGCTGGCCGCGAGCAGCGTCGCGAGCTGGCCGCCGGGGGTGTCGTGGGTGTGCAGGTGCACGGGCAGGTCGAAGCGCTCGCGCAGCGCCGTGACGAGCCTCGCCGCGGCCGCGGGACGCAGCAGACCCGCCATGTCCTTGATCGCGATGATGTGGGCGCCCGCCTCGACGATCCGCTCGGCGAGGTCGAGGTAGTAGTCGAGCGTGTAGAGGTCCTCGACCGTATTGAGCAGATCACCCGTGTAGCACAGCGCCACCTCGGCGACGGCGGTTCCGGTCGCCCGGACCGCCTCGATGGCGGGTCGCATCTGCTCGACGTCGTTCAGGGCGTCGAAGATGCGGAAGATGTCGACCCCGCTCGCCGCGGCCTCTTGGACGAAGGCCTCGGTCACCTCGGTCGGGTACGGCGTGTATCCGACCGTGTTGCGCCCGCGGAGGAGCATCTGGATCGCGACGTTCGGGAGGGCCGCGCGGAGCTTGTCGAGACGCTCCCACGGGTCCTCGCCGAGGAAGCGGAGGGCGACGTCGTACGTGGCCCCGCCCCAGGCCTCGACCGAGAGCAGTCCGGGGGTGAGACGGGCGATGTAGGGCGCCGCCGCCGCGAGGTCGCGTGTGCGCACGCGTGTCGCGAGCAGCGACTGGTGCGCGTCGCGGAACGTCGTGTCGGTGATCGCCAGGGCGCTCTGCTCGCGCAGGCTCCGCGCGAATCCCTCGGGACCGAGCTCGAGCAGCCGCTGACGCGAACCCGCCACGGGCTCGGTCGTCAGGTCGATTTCCGGGAGCTTGCTGCGCGGATCCACCACACCGGTATGCGCGCCGTGCGGCTTGTTGACCGTCACGTCGACCAGCCAGTTGAGGATCTTCGTGCCGCGGTCCTTGGACGCACGACCGCGCAGCAGATCGGGACGCTCGTCGATGAAGGAGGTGCTCACGTCGCCCGCGATGAAGGCGTCGTCCTCGAGCAGCGCCTGCAGGAACGGGATGTTGGTCGAGACCCCGCGGATGCGGAACTCGGCGAGGGCGCGTCGGGCTCGGGCCACGGCGGCGGGGAAGTCACGCCCGCGGCACGTCAGCTTCGCGAGCATGGAGTCGAAGTGAGGGCTGATCTGCGCGCCCTGGTGCACGGTCCCGCCGTCGAGTCGGATGCCGGCGCCGCCGGGCGACCGGTACGTCGTGATCTTGCCGGTGTCGGGCCGGAACCCCTGGGTCGGGTCTTCGGTCGTGATGCGGCACTGCAGCGCCGCTCCGCGTACGTGCAGGTTCTCCTGCTGCAGCCCGAGCTCGGCGAGGGTCTGTCCGGAGGCGATGCGCATCTGGCTCTGCACGAGGTCGACGTCCGTGACCTCCTCGGTCACGGTGTGCTCGACCTGAATGCGCGGGTTCATCTCGATGAACACGACCTCGCCGGTGCGCTCCCCCGCGGTCTCGAGCAGGAACTCCACCGTCCCGGCGTTCTCGTAGCCGATCGACCGCGCGAAGGCGACCGCGTAGCCGTGCAGCGCCGTGCGGATGTCGTCGTCGAGGTTCGGCGCCGGGGCGATCTCCACGACCTTCTGATGGCGGCGCTGCACCGAGCAGTCGCGCTCGAACAGGTGCACGGTCTCGCCCGACTTGTCGGCGAGGATCTGCACTTCGATGTGCCGCGGCCGTACGACCGCCTGCTCGAGGAACATGCGCGGGTCGCCGAAGGCGCTGGCCGCCTCGCGCATGGCCTCGGCGAGGGCGGGAGCGAGCTCGGCGGCGGTCTCGACGCGCCGCATCCCTCGTCCGCCGCCGCCCGCGACGGCCTTCGCGAAGAGCGGGAAGCCGATCTCCTCGGCCTGCGCGACGAGCGCGTCCACGTCGTCGGATGCCTCGGTCGATCGGAGCACCGGGACCCCGGCCTCGATCGCGTGCCGCTTGGCCTCGACCTTGTTCCCCGCCATCTCGAGCACCTTCGCGGGCGGCCCGATGAAGACGATGCCGTTGGCGGCCGCCTTCTCGGCGAGCTCGGGGTTCTCGGAGAGGAAGCCGTAGCCCGGGTAGATCGCATCGGCGCCGGCTTCCTTGGCCACGCGGATGATCTCGTCGACGTCGAGGTACGCACGCACGGGATGCCCGCGCTCCCCGATCTCGTAGGCCTCGTCGGCCTTGAGACGGTGGACCGAGCCCCTATCCTCGTGGGGGAAGACCGCCACGGTCCTCGCTCCCACCTCGAATGCCGCACGGAAGGCTCGGATCGCGATCTCGCCGCGGTTGGCCACCAGGATCTTCTGGAACATGCACACCTCTGAAAGCTCGATGCGCGACGTTTTCGGCACGCATGGGGCGGGGCTGAGTGTGCACCCAGCCTAGGGGAAGGTAACGTGGTGTCCGTGCACGTACTCAGCGTCAGCTCTCTCAAGGGTGGCGTCGGCAAGACGACCGTGACTCTCGGACTGGCCTCCGCGGCCTTCGCCCGTGGTGTTCGCACGCTCGTCGTCGACCTCGACCCGCAGTCGGATGTGTCCACCGGAATGGACATCCAGGTAGCCGGACGGCTCAACATCGCCGATGTCCTGGCGAACCCGAAGGAGAAGGTCGTCCGTCAGGCGATCACCTCCAGCGGATGGGCCAAGGTCCACCCGGGAACGATCGACGTCCTCATCGGCAGCCCGTCGGCCATCAACTTCGACGGCCCGCACCCGAGCGTCCGCGACGTGTGGAAGCTCGAGGAGGCCCTCGCCTCCGTCGAGGCCGACTACGACCTCGTGCTGATCGACTGCGCACCGTCCCTCAACGCTCTCACCCGCACCGCATGGGCCGCGAGCGACCGCGTCATGGTCGTCACCGAACCCGGACTGTTCTCCGTCGCCGCGGCCGACCGCGCGCTGCGTGCGATCGAAGAGATCCGCCGTGGTCTCTCGCCGCGTCTGCAGCCGCTCGGCATCGTCGTGAACCGCGTGCGCCCCCAGTCGATCGAGCACCAGTTCCGCATCAAGGAGCTCCGCGACATGTTCGGCCCGCTGGTGCTCTCGCCGCAGCTGCCGGAGCGCACCTCGCTGCAGCAGGCGCAGGGCGCGGCGAAGCCTCTGCACATCTGGCCCGGCGACTCCGCGCAGGAGCTCGCCGCGGACTTCGACCAGCTGCTCGACCGGATCATCCGCACCGGACGCATCCAGGTTCCGGAGACCGGCCCGCAGGCCTGATCACCCGGACCGTCGACACACAGCAGAACGGCCATCCTCTCGCGAGGGTGGCCGTTTCTCGTTGTCCGCCGAGCGGCGCGGATGCCGTCAGGCGGAGCGCTTGGCGCGTCGGGCGCTGAGCTCGTCGACGGGATCGGGAGCGGTCGGGTCGAACTCGACGAGGGTCGACTCGACCTCGCGCAGCACCTTGCCGACCGCGATGCCGAAGACGCCCTGGCCTCGACTCACGAGGTCGATGACCTCGTCGTTCGACGTGCAGAGGTACACGGAGGCACCGTCGCTCATGAGCGTGGTGCCGGCCAGATCGCGGATGCCGGCGCGACGCAGCTCTTCGACAGCGGTGCGGATCTGCTGCAGCGAGATACCGGTGTCGAGGAGGCTCTTCACGAGCTTGAGCACGAGGATGTCGCGGAAGCCGTAGAGGCGCTGCGACCCGGAGCCGCTCGCGCCGCGCACGGTCGGCTCCACGAGTTCGGTGCGCGCCCAGTAGTCGAGCTGACGGTAGGTGATGCCGGCCGCTCGTGCGGCGACCGCACCGCGGTAGCCGACCTCGTCGTCCATCGCCGGCAAGCCGTCGGTGAAGAGGAGTTCGGTCACGAACCGCGGGTCGCCTGCGCGCTCATCCGCATCCATCTGAATCCTCCTCGGGGCTGTTACCTCCACGCTAGAGCAGGCCCTCGGCAGCGGCAATGACATCCGTGCGAGCGTGAAGGTGTGTCGCAATCAGTTCGTTACGAAAGCAGTCTGTTCAGCGCGTCCTTGACGAACAGCGCACGCACTTCGTCGATCTTCGCCGCCAGCGTGGGCGCCATCTCGTTCGCCTTGGCGCGGGAGGCTGCGTCCGTGCGGCGCAGCAGCGCCGACATGGCCGACTCGATGAGCGCGACCTCGCGATCGGCGCCCTGACGCAGCGAGCGGAGGTGTCGCGGCTCGATGCCGTGGCGGTCGAGGGCGACCAGACCGCGCAGCAACGTGACCGTGCCCTCGGCGTACGACTCCTGGGCCGTGATGACCCCGGTGCTGATGGCGTCGTTGAGGAGCTGCGGTCCGGCGCCGGCCGCCGACAGCAACTCGTCGCGGCGGTAGCGGCGAGGGGTCGGCGTGATCGAGGGCGGCGGCACGATGGCGGCGGACTCGCCGCTTGCCTCAGCCTCGTCGAGCTGCTCCCTGATCACGCTGAGCGGCAGGTAGTGGTCCCGCTGCAGGGTGAGTCCGAGACGGAGTCGCTCGATGTCGGAGCCCGAGAACTTGCGGTACCCGGATTCGGTGCGTGAGGGAGTCACGATGCCCTGGACCTCGAGGAAGCGCAGCTTGCTGGAGGTGAGATCGGGGAACTCGGGCGTGAGCCTCGCGAGCACCTGGCCGATGCTCAGAAGGCCCGCGGACGCTGAGCGTTCACGGGCGGGTGCGGCCGCCATCAGCCGTTCGCCGAGACTCGATCGACCGGGGATACGAAGAAGTTCAGACGGAACTTGCCCACGCGGAGCTCGGAGCCGTCGACCAGAACGCTGCGGTCCACGCGCTCGCCGTTCACGTACGTGCCGTTGAGCGAACGCTGGTCGATGATCTCGAACGACGATCCCGTGCGGGTGATCTCGGCGTGACGACGCGACACGGTCACGTCGTCGAAGAAGATGTCGGCCTCGGGGTGGCGGCCCACGGTCGTCACGTCGGTGTCGAGGAGGTACCGGGCCCCCGCCAGCGCGCCGGAGCGCACCAGCAGCAGGGCGGAACCGGCGGGCAGTGCGGCGATCGCGCTCTGCTCGACGTCCGTGAGCTCCACGCCGAACGGCACGAAGGAAAGATCCGAATCGTGCCCGAACGTCTGGGTCACGTCGTGCCTCTGCTCGCCGGAACGGTGGATCGCGGCGTCTTCCGCCGGTCGGCTCTCGCTGTCTGTCACTGTGCCCTCCTGACAACCCAGACTAACGGATGCGGAGGCCCGGGCGGGAGGCCGGATCGCACTCA
Organism: Microbacterium sp. GCS4; assembly: GCF_001262495.1. Lineage (GTDB taxonomy): Bacteria > Actinomycetota > Actinomycetes > Actinomycetales > Microbacteriaceae > Microbacterium. The sequence continues at coordinate 46,883 of NZ_LGYE01000005.1, read as the reverse complement.
GGTGCTGCATACCGGAACTCCATAGGCTGGGCACGTGAAAACCACAGCCCGTCGCCGTTCCACAGCCCCGGTCGCCCTCGCCGCAGCCCTTCTCGCGGCGTGCCTGATCCTGGTCGCACCCCTCTCGGCATCCGCGCACGACTCCCTCCTGGCCTCCTCTCCCGAGGCCGACGGGACGGTCGACACGCTGCCCTCCGCCCTCACGCTCACGTTCAGCGCCAAGCTGATCGACGGCGAGGGCGCGACCGAGGTCGTCGTGACGGATGCCTCCGGCGCCTCCGTGACCGACGGTCCCGCCACCGTGGACGGCGCGATCGTGACGCAGCCGCTCGTCGCCGAGGCCGCGGCCGGCGCGTACCGCGTGGTCTGGAAGATCGTCTCGAGCGACGGTCACCCCACCTCGGGCGAATTCTCCTTCACGGTCGCGAACAGCTCCGTCACCGAGCCGCCCGTCGAGACCCCGGCGACGACCCCGAGCGCCGCGCAGACGGTCTCCCCCACCGCGGAGACGCCCACGCCCTCCCCGGTCGCCACGCCGGACGAGGGGTCGTCGGCGTCGAACTGGATCTGGCTGCTCGCGATCCTCGGCATCCTGGTGATCGTGGTCGCCGTGGTCATCGCGTTCGCCCTTCGCGGGCGTCGCACCGGCACGGAGGACGCCGCGGACGGGGGCCCGGACTCTGATTCCGACGCCCCGACGGAGCGCTAGGCTTAAGGCATGCCACACTACGACGTCGTCATCCTTGGTGCAGGTCCTGGCGGATACGTCGCTGCGGTTCGCAGCGCGCAGCTCGGCCTGTCCACCGCGATCATCGAGGAGAAGTACTGGGGCGGTGTGTGCCTCAACGTCGGCTGCATCCCCTCCAAGGCGCTCCTGAAGAACGCGGAGATCGCGCACACGCTGAACCACAAGGCCGACTTCTTCGGCATCTCGGGTGAGTTCACGATCGACTACGGCAAGGCGTTCGACCGCAGCCGCGTCGTCGCCGACGGCCGCGTCAAGGGCATCCACTTCCTGATGAAGAAGAACAAGGTGACCGAGTACGACGGCCGCGGCACCTTCACGGGCCCCAAGGCCATCTCGGTCGCCAAGTCCGACGGCACGACCGAAGAGGTCACCTTCGACAACGCGATCATCGCGACCGGCTCGAAGGTCCGCCTGCTCCCCGGGGTGCAGCTCAGCGACAACGTCGTGACGTACGAAGAGCAGATCATGAGCCGTGAGCTGCCGAAGTCGATCGTGATCGTCGGCGCCGGCGCCATCGGCATGGAGTTCGCCTACGTCATGACGAACTACGGCGTGAAGGTCACGATCATCGAGTTCCTCGACCGCGCCCTCCCCAACGAGGACGCCGACGTGTCGAAGGAGATCACCAAGCAGTACAAGAACTACGGCGTCGACATCCTCACCTCGACCAAGGTCGAGAGCGTCGTCGACAACGGCTCGTCGGTCACCGTCTCCTACACCGGCAAGGACGGGCAGCAGTCGTCCATCGAGGCCGACAAGGTGCTCATGTCGGTCGGCTTCGCGCCGAACGTCGAGGGCTTCGGTCTCGACAAGACCGGCGTGAAGCTCACCGAGCGCGGCGCGATCGACATCGACGACCACATGCGCACGAACGTCGAGGGCATCTACGCGATCGGCGACGTGACCATGAAGCTGCAGCTCGCGCACGTGGCCGAGGCGCAGGCCGTCGTCGCCGCCGAGACCATCGGCAAGGCCGAGACGCAGACCCTCGGCGACTACCGCATGATGCCGCGCGCGACGTTCTGCTCGCCGCAGGTCGCGTCGTTCGGCCTCACCGAGCAGCAGGCCAAGGACGAGGGGCGCGAGATCAAGGTCGCGACGTTCCCGTTCATGGCGAACGGCAAGGCGCACGGACTCGGCGAGCCCGTCGGCTTCGTGAAGCTCATCGCCGACGCCGAGCACCTCGAGCTCATCGGCGCGCACATGATCGGCCCGGACGTGTCGGAGCTCCTTCCCGAGCTCACGCTCGCGCAGAAGTGGGACCTCACCGCGCTCGAGCTCGCGCGCAATGTGCACACGCACCCGACGCTGTCGGAGGCCCTGCAGGAGGGCTTCCACGGCCTCGCGGGGCACATGATCAACTTCTGATGCGGTACGAAGGGCTCGGATGCGTCGGCATCCGAGCCCTTCGTCGTCCCCGTCCTGCACCGGCGATCAGCCCGCGGGTTCCTCCCAGCGCAACTCCAGGCGTGCGGGCAGGGCTCCACGCACCGTCCAACCCGGCGGTGCGACGGCACGGAGCTCGCGCGGCGTGTACGAGCGGCGGATGCTGAGCAGACCGTCGACCCGGATGAACGAGCCGCGCAGGAAGCTCGACGCGAGCGCTCTCGTGCCGAGGTCGAACAGCGCGTACGCGGCGGTGCTCCGCGCGATGTCGCGGTGCACGACGACGCCGCCCGGATTCACGAGACGGCGCGTGTCTTCGAGCACCTCCTGGCGCTCGGCATCCGTGAGGTGATGCAGCACGTGGTTGGAGAACACCACGTCGTACCGCTCCCCGTCGGCGACGAGGTCCGCGGCCAGCGCACGGCGATAGCGCACTCCCGCTCCCCCGTCGTTCGCCTCGGCCCAGTGGACAGCCCTCTCGTCGGCATCCAGCGCCGTGACCTCGGCCGCGAGTCCGTCCCGGCGGAGCCTGCGTGCGATCATCCGGCTCACGTCGCCGCCGCCCGCTCCGACGTCCAGGATGCGGACGGGGCCGCGCCGGGCGCGCGACAGGATGTCGCGCCGAAGCAGCAGTCCGGGCCGCGCGACCGCGGCGTTCACGAGCCGGAATCGGTCGTACGTGCGCTCGAGCATCGCGAGATCGGCGTCGGGGTCGTCCATGAGCTCGACGAGCTCGGGCGCCCGCGCCGACAGGTCGATTTTCATCCGCCCGCCACGACCGTCAGGAGAGCGCTCTCGGCCGTGAGGCCGGGGCCGAAGGCCATGGCCGCCACGCGCGAGCCGTCCGCGGCCCCGCTCGCGAGGATGTCGCGGATCACGAACAGCACGGTCGCACTCGACATGTTCCCGTACTCGCGCAGCACCGTCCGCGCGGGAGCGAGCTGACCATCGCTCAGGTGCAGCCGGTCCTGCACGCGGTCGAGGATGCCGCGTCCGCCTGGGTGCACGGCCCAGTGCGCGACCTCGTCGCCGATCCGTCCGCCGTCGAACGCGCCGAGCAGTTCCTCGTCGGCGTCGAACAGCGGGCGGATCGCGTCGAGGATCGTCTCGCCGATGATGTGCGGGACGGCCGTCGACAGGACCATCTCGAAACCCGTGTCGCCGATCGTCCAGGCCATGTCCTTCTTCCCCTCCGGGGCGATGGCGGTGTGGAAGCGGTCGAGAGCGACCGCTTGGACCCGGGTGCTCAGGTCGCGCGCGGTGACGATGCCGGCGGCTGCCCCGTCGGCGAACAGCGAAGAGGCGACGATCACATCCGGATCGTCCGACGAGCGCAGGTGCAGGGTGCACAGTTCGACACTGGCGACGAGCACCACGGCGTCGGGATCGGCGAGGCAGAACTGGCGGGCGGCGCGCAGCGCGGGCATCGCGGCGTAGCAGCCCATGAACCCCAGGTGGTAGCGCTGCACGGAGTCCGGGAGGCCCAGGGCGCGCACGATCTCGTAGTCGGGTCCTGGTGCGTGGAATCCGGTGCACGATGCCGTGATGACGTGCGTGATGTCGGACACGTCGAGGTCGGGGTCCGCCGCGATCGTCCGCCGTGCGGCCTCGACGACGAGCCGGGTGGACTCCCGCGTGTAGAGGTCGTTGCGCGCCTTGGTTCCGGGTGCGAGCAGCAGACCCGACGCCCGATCGTAGAACATCGGCTCGTCGACCTGCGCGGACGACGCGAGCTCGTCGACCACGGTATGCCGCGTGGCGATGCCCGACTCGTTGAAGGATGCGCCGATCAGACGCTGCGCGAGTCGACCGATCCCGGGCTGCGAGGCGAAGATGTCTCGCACCTCGTCCTGCGCGATCACGGTCTCGGGGACCACCGTCTCGAGGGAGCGGAGGAGGACGGAACGGCTCATGGTGTCACTCAAGCATGCCGGGGAGAGCCGAGGAAGGGGCTTGCGCCCCGCTCAGAATCCCAGCGCTCTGGCGAGCTTCGAGCCGAATGCCGCCTCGCGCCCTCCTGCGGCGGACACGGCCCGCTCGACGGCGGCGAACAGGGTCTCGCGACCCGCAGCATCCGCGGGTGCGGCCGGTCCGAGCTCGAACTCCCACTCCCGCCACTCGCGCACGACGTCGGCGCGGAGATCCGTGGCGCGGACGTGGTCGTCGACGAACTCGGCGATCACACCGCCCGGACCCGTGAGCTGGAATGCGGTGCGGCTGTTCTCGATGCGGGCGAGGGGCAGCAGCTCCCCCGTCGTCCACCGAGCGAGAGTCTCGGTGACCGCGGAGGGCACGACGTCGGCGTCGCCCAGCGGCCAGCCGATCTCGAGTCGGCCGTCCCCCTCGCGCGGCCCCTTGATGTGCCAGCCCTCATCCGGTCCGCCGGTGCGTCGCCGCAGAGCGACCCCGGCGCGGGAGAGCTCGGCGTCGCCCGTGTCGAGGTAGCGCGCGTCGAGCTCGCGCAGCGCTCCTGCCGAGACCTCGTCGACCCCGGGCAGGCCGGTCCAGTCAGGCAGCGGAGTGTCGGCATCGACGTCGTACTTGCGCTCGACTTCGACGACCCGCGAGGGCTCCACCGAGGACCGTGCCGCGTCGTGCGACTCAGTCATCCGCCGGATTGATGTCCTCGAGGGACTCGTCGTACCAGTAGTCCACCTCGGTGGGGCCGTCGGAGTCGCCCGTGTTCTGAGCGTCGCCGCGACGGTTGTAGACGATCTGCGTCTCGCTGTACGGGACGATCAGCTTGTCGTCTGCGTCGGCGTCGAGGGGGATGATCTGCCCGTCCAGCGGGCCTCCGTGGAGTCGTGCGAGTGCCATCCCCTCACCATAGCCCGGTCTCGATCGATCCTCGTCACGCCACGAGGATGCCGAGCACGGCGCCGGCGATCATCCACGGCCCGAAGGCGATGCGCGTACGCCGATCCGCCCGTCGGAGCAGCAGGAGGACGCCCGCGTGCACGGCCCCGAGCACGAAGGCCGCCGCAGCGCCGATCGCGAGCGCCTGCCAGCCGTGCCATCCGAGGAGCAGGCCGATGACCGCCGCGAGCTTGACGTCTCCCCCGCCCATGCCGTTCCGGCTGAGCAGACGCAGCACAGCGTAGAACCCGCCGAGCATCACGAGTCCACCGCCCGCGCGGAGGAGCGGGGCCGTGTCGTGCGTCGCGAGGGCGTCGATCGCGATCAGGGCGAGGAGCGCGGCCAGGGTCGGCAGGACGATCCGGTCGGGTAGACGGTGCGTGCGCACGTCGATCACGACGAGACGTGCGGCCACGACGAGCAGCGCGAGGTGCACGAGGACGATGAGCGCGGTGCGCGGTTCCATGCGGGAAGGCTAGGAGGTCTGCGCCACCGTCGATCGAGCGGTGTGGATAACCTCGGGCCGGGTGGGACGATCAGAGGTCGAGCACGTCGAGGTCGACGAGCACGATGTCGCCCTCGGAGATGTCCTGCGCGGTGCGGATGGCCTTCTTGAGCGGGAGCACGAAGGCCGCGCCGTCGAAGAAGATCGAGGTGTTCCAGATCGAGGCTCCGATCCGCGCCTGCACCCGCAGCGAGCCGAAGCCGCGCGGAGGCGCCGGCAGTTCGCGCAGCTCGACGGAGATCTCCCCGGGCATCGTGGCGAAGAACCAGTCGTCGACGCGCTTCTCCCACCGGGTGACGACGCTCTCGAACTCGATCCTCATGCGCTCAGCGTACCGACGGCATCCGACATCGCTGTGCCGATGCGGATGTCGGAGGTTCGAACTATCGTTGTTCCTCCAGTTGAATTATTAGAATATACGTTCGAGGATGGAGGCATGGCGATGGATGCGATGGCGGCGATCTCTCCGGCGGGCGACTCCCGCGCCGGAGAGGTGCTGCGACTGCGCCGCGAGATCAGCCGTATGCAACGGCGGCGCAGCGAGCATCCGCTGCTCCCCCTCGACCCGGCGCTCTCCTCCCTGCTGCCCGAACAGGGCCTGCAGACCGGCACCGCCTATACCGTCTCCTCCTCGCCCAGCCTGATCCTCGCGCTCCTCAGCGCCGCCTCGGGCAAAGGGCTCTGGTGCGCGGTGGTCGGGATGCCGACCCTCGGCGTCGAAGCGGCGGCCGCGTTCGGCATCGCGCTGCCCCGCTTGATCCTCGTCCCCGATCCGGGCGACCGCTGGCTCGCCGTGACCTCCGCCCTCGCCGAGGTCGTCCCCCTGATCGCCCTGCAGCCAGGAGGGAGGGTCCGCGATGCCGAGGCGTCGCGACTGAGCGCCCGGCTCCGCGATCGCGGCGCCACCCTGCTCGTCGCCGAGTCCGAGGCCGCGGGCCCCTGGCCGCAGAGCGAGGGCTCGATCCGCCTGCACGACCAGCAGTGGCAGGGCATCGGCGAGGGCTGGGGCCTGATCGAGGGGTCCACCGCGACCGTGACCGCGCGGACGCGGAACAGCCCGCTGGCGTCGAGCGTGCACGTGCGCCTGCCCGGCAGCACCGGAGCCGTCGAAGCCGTGCCGGAGCAGAGCCCCACCGAGCTGGTCACGCTGCCCGGTCTGCGGGTCGCGGATGCCGCCCCGGCGGAGTACCCCTCCCTGGCGGTGGCCGGATGACTGGCGGTGGCCGGATGAACGCTCCTCACCGGGTCCTCGTGCTGTGGTTCCCCGACTGGCCGCTGCGGGCGGCGCTGAGGGGTGCTCCCCCGCATCCGCCGACCGCTCTCGTGCACGCGAACACCGTCATCGCCTGCACGGCCTCGGCGCGCGAGCACGGCGTGCGGGCGGGGCAGCGCCGCCGTGAGGCGCAGGGCTGCATCTCGTCGCTGCGGGTGCTCCCGCACGACCCCGCCACGGACGAGAGGGCGTTCCTCCCCGTGCTGCAGCTCATCGAGCGGCACGCCCCCGGCGTCGCGCTGCTGCGCCCAGGACTCGCCGCGCTCCGCGCCCGCGGCATCGCCCGCTACCACGAGGGCGAGGCCGAGGCGGGGGCGGCTCTGATCCGCGTCCTCGCCGAGGCCGGCTACCCCGAGGTGCGCGTGGGAGTCGCCGACGGCCCGTTCACGGCCGAGCTCGCCGCTCGCGGGCCCGCGCCCTGCACGGTGATCCCGGCCGGGCGCGCCGAGGAGTTCCTGCATCCGCTCCCCGTGCGGGTGCTGCGCGACGAGCAGCTCACCGGCCTGCTCGTGCGCCTCGGGGTGCGCACCCTCGGCGACTTCGCGGCCCTCGACGAGATCGAGGTGCGGGATCGCTTCGGCGAGCGCGGCGCCCGGCTGCACGCGCTCGCGGCCGGCGCCGACTCCCGGGCGGTCGTCGCACGCCCTCCCGACCCGGAGCTCGTGCGTGCGATCGAGTTCGACTCCCCGCTCGCCGGAGCCGACCAGGTGGCGTTCGCGGTTCGGCAGACGGCGGATGCGGTGCTCCTCGCTCTCGCCGACGCCTCGGTCGTCTGCACCGAGGTGCGCATCGACCTGACCGACGACGACGGGCGGGTGCATTCGCGCACCTGGCTGCACCCGACCTGCTTCGACGCCGCCGACCTCGTCGACCGCGTGCGCTGGCAGCTCGAGGCCCTCGCCGCCGAATCCGCGAAGGAACCCGTCGACGAAGCACGGGCCTTCGGCGGCATCGCGATGGTGCGCGTCGTGCCCGTGGCCGTCGACGACGCCGCCCATCACCAACCAGGCCTGTTCGGTTCCGGCACCGACGAGCGCCTGCACCACGCCGTCTCCCGAGTGCAGACCATGCTGGGACATCAGGGCGTCGTGACCGCGGCGCTCTCGGGCGGGCGCTGGCTCGCCGACCGTCAGGTGCTCACACCCTGGGGTGAGCGGAGCGTCGCGCCGCGCGACCCCGACCGCCCCTGGCCCGGCAGCCTGCCCGACCCGCTGCCGGCCGAGGTGTTCCGTCCCCCGCGGCCGATCGGCGTGCAGACGGCGAGCGGCGAGGCCGTGGCCGTCGACGAGCGGGGCGCACTGTCGGCCGTCCCCGCACGGATCGACGGCGACGAGGTGCGCGCCTGGGCAGGCCCCTGGCCGATCCACGAGCGCCGCTGGGAGAGCACGGGCGGCAAGCGGGGGCATCGCCTGCAGATCGTCGACGGCCACGACCGGGCCTGGCTGGTGTTCTCGGCCGGCGACCGGTGGTGGGCCGAGGGACGGTACCGCTGATGGGCTGGCACAACCCTCCGCAGACCTGGCGCGAACTCGAGCGCACGCTGAGCGGTGAGGAGTCGCCGTATCCGATCGGCGGCCCCGAGCCCTGGCTCGACCGCCCGGACCCGGGGCCGGTGAGCACACGGAAGAAGCGCACCCCACCGACGACGGTCACCCGGCCCGAGGATGCCGTTCCCTACGCCGAGCTGCACGCGCACTCCTCGTACTCCTTCCTCGACGGGGCGTCGTCGCCCGAGGATCTGCTGGCCGAGGCGGAACGCCTCGGCCTCTCCGCACTGGCCCTCACGGATCACGACGGCTTCTACGGCGCCGCACGCTTCGCCGAGGTCGCCGAGCTCATGGACGTGCACGTGCAGACCGTGTACGGAGCCGAGCTGTCGATCGGCCTCGACGCGCCGCAGCGGGGAGCCGCCGACCCGATGGGAGACCACCTGCTCGTGCTCGCCGACGGCCTCGAGGGCTACCACCGGCTCTCCGCCGCGATGACGTCCGCCCATCTGCGCGGCGGAGAGAAGGGCCGCCCGGTCTACGACCTCGAGGAGCTCGCGGCCACCGCCGAGGGGCACTGGACGATCCTCACCGGATGCCGCAAGGGCGGTGTCCGCCGCGGGCTCGAGACCGGCGACGCCGCGACCCCCCTGCGCCGCCTGGTCGACCTGTTCGGGCGGGACCGCGTCGCGGTCGAGCTGTTCGACCACGGCGACCCCCTGGACACCCGGCGGAACGACGCCCTCGCCGACCTCGCCCGCCGGCAGCGTCTGCCGGTGGTGGCGACCAACAACGTGCACTACGCGACCCCCGATCGCGCCGCCCTGGCCGAGGCGGTCGCGGCGGTGCGCGCGGTGCGGAGCATGGACGATCTCGACGGCTGGCTCCCCGCGCACGGCGGGGCGCATCTGCGCAGCGGCGCCGAGATGGCGGCGCGGTTCCGGCGGTACCCCGGGGCGATCTCGTACGGACTGGAGCTGGCCGGGGCCTCCGCCTTCCCGCTGCGCCGCGCACGCCCGGCTCTGCCCCGTCAGGAGGTGCCGGAAGGCCACACGCCCATGACGTGGCTGCGGCATCTGGTGTGGGAGGCCGTGCCGTCCAAGTACCCGCGACTGGACGACGATGGCCGCCGCCGCATCCACCGCGAGCTCGACGTGATCGAGGAGAAGGACTTCCCCGGCTACTTCCTCATCGTGCACGGCATCGTGTCGGAGGCGCGACGCCTCGGCATCCTGTGCCAGGGTCGCGGATCCGCTGCGGCGAGCGCGGTGTGCTACCTGCTGGGCATCACCGCGGTCGATCCGATCCTCTACCGGCTCCCGTTCGAGCGCTTCCTCGCGACCACGCGCTCGGAGGAGCCGGACATCGACGTGGACTTCGACTCCGACCGCCGCGAGGAGATCATCCAGTGGGTGTACCGGGAGTACGGGCGGGAGCGGGCGGCGCAGGTCGCGAACGTGATCCAGTACCGTCCCAAGAACGCCATCCGCGACATGGCCAGGGCGCTGGGGCATTCGCCCGGACAGCAGGACGCGTGGTCGCGGCAGGTCGACGGGTGGAGCCACGGCCTGGAGATGGCCGAGGGGCACGACATCCCGGCGACCGTGATCGAGTACGCAGGAGAGCTGCTGAAGGCGCCACGGCACCTCGGCATCCATTCCGGGGGCATGGTGCTCACGGCCCGTCCCGTCGGCGAGGTCGTGCCGGTCGAGCACGCCCGCATGGAGAACCGCACGGTCATCCAGTGGGACAAGGACGACGCGGCCTGGATGGGACTCGTGAAGTTCGACCTGCTGGGCCTGGGGATGCTCGCCGCGCTGCAGCACTGCTTCGACCTGATCCGCGAGGCGACCGGTGAGGAGTGGACGCTGGAGACCCTCCCGAAGGAGGAGCCCGGCGTCTACGACATGCTGTGCCGTGCCGACTCGATCGGTGTGTTCCAGGTGGAGTCCCGCGCACAGATCGGTCTGCTCCCCCGGTTGCAGCCCCGGTGCTTCTACGACCTCGCGATCCAGATCGCCCTCATCCGCCCCGGGCCCATCCAGGGCGGGGCCGTGCATCCCTTCGTCCGCCGCAAGATGGCGAAGGATGCCCTCGACGAGGAGAACCGCGCCAGGGCGGCACGCGGCGAGGAGCCGGTGCGGCTCGACATCCCCTATCCGCACAGCGACCTGCAGCCGATCCTGGAGCGCACGCTCGGCATCCCGATCTTCCAGGAGCAGCTGATCCAGATGGCGACGGCGATCGGCGACTGCACGGCCGACGAGGCCGATCTGCTGCGGCGGGCGATGGGCTCCAAGCGCGGGCTGGAGAAGATCGAGAAGGTGCGCGACAAGCTCTACGCGGGGATGACCCGGCGCGGCCTCTCGAAGGATCAGTCCGACCGCATCTACGCGCAGATCCAGGCGTTCTCGAACTTCGGGTTCGCGGAGTCGCACTCGCTGTCGTTCGCGCTCCTCGTCTACGCGAGCTCCTGGCTCAAGCTGCACTATCCCGCGGCCTTTCTCGCCGGGCTCCTACGGTCGCAGCCCATGGGGTTCTACTCGCCCTCCACTCTCACCTCGGACGCGCGCCGACACGGGGTGGAGGTGCGGCGTCCCGACCTGCACGCCTCGGGCGCCACCGACCTGCTCGAGCCGCTCGACGGTTCGACCGAGCGGATGCCGACGGGTGTGGCCTCGTGCGCTGAGCACGATCAGCCGGAGGTGCCGCGCTTCGACCGGTCCCTCCCGGATGAGTCGGCCGCGCACCGTCGCGACGGCGGATACGCGGTGCGTCTGGGTCTCAGCGGTGTGCGCGGCATCGGCCTCCCCCTGGCACGGCGGATCGTCGCCGAGCGCGAGGAGCACGGGCCGTATCGCGACCTGCACGACCTGGTGCGGCGCACGGACGCCACGGCCGCACAGCTGGAGTCCCTCGCCACGGCCGGCGCCTTCGAGTGCCTCGGGCTGCAGCGGCGGGAGGCGATGTGGCTCGCGGGGGCTGCGGCCGACGACCGCTCCCGGTACCTGCCGGGCACGACGGTCGCGGTGCAGCCGCCCCTGTTCGCCGACCAGTCCAGCTACGAGCGCCTCTCCGCCGATCTCTGGGCCACGGGCGTCTCGACCGACGACCATCCGATGACGCACTTCCGCGCGGCGCTGAGCGACCGGGGCGTGCTCTCGTCCCGTGACCTGCAGGGGCACGAGACAGGCCGGCGGGTCGAGGTCGCCGGGCTCGTGACGCATCGGCAGCGCCCGGCCACGGCGGCGGGCGTGACGTTCCTCAACCTCGAGGACGAGAGCGGACTGGTCAACGTGATCTGCTCGACCGGCGTATGGGGGCGCTATCGCCGGGTGGCGCGAGATTCTCCGGCGCTGATCATCCGCGGCATCCTGGAGCGCTCCCCCGAGGGCGTCATCAACATCCTCGCCGATGCGTTCGAGGATCTCCGCACCGGGGTCGCGCATCGATCGCGCGACTTCCGGTGACGGGTCAGCGCCACGGGGAACGCCGGGTCACCAGAGGCGCCCGGTCACCAGAAGCGTTCGGGTTCCGGTTCGGGGAGGCGGTCGCCGCCGCCCCACCGGTCGGCTTCGGCTTTCGCGGCGTCGACCGCGGCATCGGCACCGTGCAGCGCTGTGCGCGCTCCGGTCGCGCCGGAAGCGCCGGCTTCGACGTCGGCGTCCACGCGCAGAACGGTGTGCGCTCCCGGACCTCCGAACGTGACGGTGCAGTCGAGGACCCGACCGGTCCAGCGCACGATCTCGCCGTGGAGTTCCTCGACGCGGCGGTAGCGGATGCCGGTGTCGAGGTCGACGATCGACAGCACCGACGCCTCTCCGGTCGTCTCGTCGATCTGCTCCGTCACGTCGAGACGATGGCCGCTCGGGATGGCGAGCGGGGAGTGCAGCGCGAGCCTTCTGTCCATGGATCCACTCTAGGAGCGCGTGCCCGGAGGGCAAGGGTGAATGCGAACTCTCAGAAGCCGCGAAAAACTCGGTAGAAACATTCGTAGATTTCTTTGTCCCCCAAATGGCGGACAAGCGGGAATAGCGATATTCTGCTACGAGTAGCGGGGGCTACCGGCAGTCATCTGGGGAGAGACAGCCGATGGAAGCAGCGAGATCTTCGCCGCCTCCCCTACCGTCCGGGAAGGACGGTGCGCCCTCTCGAGAGATCCATCTGGGGTGGATGACTCGAGAGGGCTACCGGCCCGCATCCTCAGGGGGAGGATGCGGGACGGACACCCAGCAGGGCACGCAGCGAGTCGATCAGCAGCTCGACTCCCAGGTCGAACGTCCGGTCGGCTCGCGCGTCGCCCCGCTCGGAATCCTCCAGGATGCGCCCGAGCGTGCGCGTGCTCTCGCCCGGATCCCACACATCGTCGGGTGAGGCCAGGTCGAGTCCGAAGCCGATCGCGAACGCGTCGATGATCGCGATGACCGTGAGCACCTGCGACTCGGCGAAACCGCCGTCGACGAGCACGGTCGCGAGATCGTCGTAGGCCGCGATCACGGCCGGATGCGTGATCGTCTTGCCGATCAGGAGCGGCACGAGCTGAGGGTGGTCGGCGTACATGCGTCGCTGCGCCCGGAGCAGGTCCACCACGAAGCGGTCCCAGCTGCCCCCATCGGGAACGACCCGGTAGTCCTCCACGAGGCGCCCGCGCATCAGCTCGACGATCCCGTCCATGCCCTCGACGTGGTTGTACAGCGAGGACGGACGGACGCCCAGCCGACGGGCGATCGCGTTGACGCCGAACGGCTGACCGTCGCGCACCAGCGCGAGCCCGGCGGCGCCGATGATGTCGGGCGACAGCAGGGGGGCCGATGGGCGGGGCATGGATCTCTCGCTTCCGTTCACGCGGATGCCGCGAAAGCCACGCTTCCCTCCGGCATCCCTCCTGTGCATAATAGTGAACACCATTCGTCGACGAACACTATTCGTTTTAATGGACGACGCTCACCCCGCGCCTCCCGACCCGCCCTCCGCACAGTGACGTGCCCTCTCCCCCTGGAGCTCCATGACCGCCGTCGACCTCAGCACCCGCGTCCCCCTCCGGTTCCCGACCGCGTCCGCCACGTTCGCGATCGGCATCGCCGGCTACCTCGGCGTCAACCTCTCGCCGTACATGATCACGGCCGCGCAGACCGGCCTCGGCATCGACGTCCTCGGTGCGAGCTGGCTCGTCACCGCGACGCTCCTGCTCACCGCCGTCACGGGACTCGCGATCGCTCCCCTGTGCGCAGGAGCGCATCGTCGCACCGTGGCCCGCGCCGGCCTCGGTCTCGCCGCACTGGGCTTCGCGACCGCCGCCCTGGTTCCGGCGCTGCTCCTGCCCGGTCTGCTGCTGGGCGGCGCAGGGGCCGGAGGCGCGGTCGCCGCGTCGGGCGCCGCCCTGGCGGCCTTCCGCAACCCCGACCGCGTCGCCGGGTTCAACGGACTCGCGAATCGCGGCATCATCACGATCGTGCTCGCCGTGATCCCGCTCATCGGCCTCGCCCCGATCGACGTGTTCGGCGCTCTCGCCCTGTTCGGCGTGCTCGGTCTCGCCGTCTCCGCCTGGCTCCCTGCCGCCCCCGTCGTCGATCCGCAGGCGGCGGCCGCGGTCGGTGACGCCATGCCGATCGAGATCCCCCCGACCGGCACGGTGCGGACGGCGCCGGCACGATCCCGCACGGTCACGATCGCGGGCTTCGGGCTGCTCGTGGTGTTCGCCCTGTGGGCCGCGAGCGAGGACTCGCTGTGGGCCATGGCCGGAGTGATGGGCGCCGAACAGGCGGGCCTGAGCCCCGAGGGCCTGGGCATCGCGCTGAGCGGAGCGACCGCCGGAGGACTCCTCGGTTCACTGCTGCTCATGATCGTCGGCTCCCGTCTCGGCCGGGCGCTGCCGCTCGTGATCCTCCTCGCCGCCGGCGGCATCCTCAAGATCGTGGAGGGCTTCACGACCGATGCGACCGCCTTCATCGTCGTCTTCATCGCCTGGAACACCGTGTACGCGATCGCCTTCATGTACTTCGTCTCGACCTCGGCTGCCCTGGATGCGGATGGCCGATGGTCCGGCCCGCTCCTCGCCGTCTACCTCGTCGGCTCGGCCCTCACCCCGGTGATCGGCGCCGCCCTCGTGGGTGTGCTCGGCTTCCAGGGGTTCGCGATCGCCCTCGGCGTGGCGAGCTTCGTGCTGGCCGTGCCCGCCGGGGCGATCGCTCTGCTGTCCACGCGCCTCGAGCGCGCCGTCACCCCGGAGGCTCTGTCATGACCCGCACCCTGTACCGCAACGCCCGCATCCTCACCGCCGACGCACCCGGATGGGTCGACGCCATGGTCGTCGACGACGACCGATTCGTGTTCGCCGGGGCCGACGCGGACGCACCGGACGCCGATCACGAGGTCGACCTGGACGGACGGCTCGTGCTGCCCGGATTCACCGACGCGCACACCCACCTGCTGATGATGGGCGAGGCGCTCGGGCAGGTCGGCCTCACCGACGCACGCTCGCTGGAGGAGATCCAGGAGCGGCTGCGGGCGGCGCGGGCCTCGGCGGACGGCGTGCTGCGCGGTCGGGGGTGGCTTTTCGACGCTGTCCCCGGCGGGGCCCCGACCGCCGCCATGATCGACGCCGTCGTGGCGGACGTGCCGGTCTACCTCGACGCGAACGACTACCACTCCTGCTGGGTGAACTCCGCGGCCCTCGCCGAGCTGGGGATCGACCGCGACACCCCCGACCCGATCGGCGGCCGCATCGAGCGCGACGCCGACGGCGAGGCGACAGGGATGCTGTACGAGACCGCGGCGCAGCAGTACGCGTGGGCGCATCGTGACGCGACGACGACTGATGCGCAGCGCGACGCCGCCGTCGATCGCGTGGTGGAGGCGTACCTCACGGCCGGGGTCGTCGGAGCCGTCGACATGGCGTTCGATGGGCTCGGTCTCGCCGCTCTCGAGAGGGCCGCCGCGCGAGGCGCGCAGCCCCTCCGCATCGCGGCGCACTGGTTCGTCGCGAACACGGGAGACGACGAGGCGAACCTCGCCCAGGTCGCCGAAGCCGCATCGCGGGCTGCGCAGGAGACGGCGGGCGTGCGGGTCGTCGGCATCAAGCTCGTGCTCGACGGCACGATCGACGCCTGCACCGCCGCGATGCGCGATCCCTACGCGAACGGTACGAACGCGGGGCCGATCTGGCCCGCCGAGCGTCTGCTGCCGGTCGTCGCCGCTGCCGACGCGGCCGGTCTGCAGGTGGCGTTGCACGCGATCGGCGACGCCGCGAGCACTCTCGCCCTGGATGCGCTCGAGCACGCGATCACGGTGAACGGAGACCTGCCCCGACGCCATCGCATCGAACATCTGGAGTACGCGGCGCCGGGGACGGCGGAACGCATGGCGCGGCTCGGCGTGACGGCGTCGATGCAGCCCGTGCACGCGGATCCCGCGATCTTCGCCAACTGGGCGGCGCAGCTGGGCGACGAGCGCGTCGAGCGTGCGTTCGCATGGCCGGAGTACGAGGATGCGGGTGCGCTGCTCGCCTTCTCGACGGACGCCCCGACCGCCCCGCATGAGGCGCTCGCGAACATGTTCGTCGCGGCGACCAGGGCGTCGGCTCTCGACCGGGACGTCGCGGCCGTGCATCCGCAGTTCGCTCTGCCGCTCGACCGGGCGATCGCCCACGCGACGAGAGACGCCGCCGCCTCGGTCGGCGATGGCGACTGGCGCGGGCGCATCGCCCCCGGGCAGGCGGCGGACTTCGTGGTGCTCGCCGATGACCCCTTCGTGCACGGCGAGGAGACGCTGCTGTCGACGCGGGTGGTTCGGACGGTGATCGGAGGCCGCACGGTCTTCGAGGTCTGACGGGGCTTTGCTTCCGGGCGGTGCGCCGGGATCATGGGCACATGGGAGTCGACATCGAGGACGGTCCGCGCATCGAGGCACGGGCCGAGCGGCCGACGGTCGGCATCCGTCTCGTCACCCCTTTTCGAGGGATGCTGGCGGTGCGCGACGACCTGATCGCCGAGCTCACCCTCTGGCTCGCCGATCGGGAGATCGAGCCCGGTGGGCCCTTCTTCCTCAGACTGCACCGGGTCGACATGGCCGGCGACATGGACATCGAGGTGGGCGTCCTCGACACGTCCGCTGCGGATGCCGGGGACGAGCGCGTGCGTTCCGGGACGGCCTCCGCCGGCGACTACGCCCTGCTCGCGTACCGCGGAAGCTCGATGACCGCGAACAAGAGACTGCTCGCGTGGGCGCCGGAACAGGGACGGACGTTCGACAGCGATCCCGAGTCCGGCGTCTGGGCCGGGAGGTTCGAGATCCTCCGCACGGATCCGCGCGTCGAGAAGCGCAAGACCGCGTGGACGGTCGAGCTCGCCTTTCTCCTGCGGCCCGCGGGCTGAGGTTCCTGTCGGAGGCCGGCGGCTGAGGTTCCTCTCCTGCGGCCGCGGCTGACGGTCAGCGGGAGACGGGAATCGTGCCGGTGTCCGCCGTCGAGCCCCTCCCTGTCATCGCCGCCTGCCTGTGCGCCGCCGGCAGGGTACGACGGAACGGCGCCGCGAGCGTCGGCAGGACGTCCTTGCGGTGCAGGATCAGCAGCCCCACGGCGATCGCGACCTGGATGATCGACAGCACGTAGCGCCCCGTCGTGTCGGTCACGAAGAACTGCACCGCGAAGATCGCGGCGAGAGCGACGGCGGACCGCCAGTGGAAACGCAGCGCCATGATGATCGCGACCCCCATGACGGTCTGCGTGCCGGTGAGCACGAACTCCTCGATCTGCCGGGCGTCGAGCGGCAGATCGCCCCCGCCGCCGCCGAAGAAGTGCGCGACAGGCAGCGACCCGACGAGCAGGCTCCACTGATTGACCTTGGAAGCGATCAGGGTGCCGATCGCGGCGGCGCCCATGCCGCGCAGCGCGAAGAGCACCGCGATGATGAACTCGGGCGCTTCGGACGCGAGCGGGGCGAGCCACTGCACGAGGAAGTAGCTGTCGATCCCGAGCGAGGTGCCCGAGTCGACAAGGGCCGTGGCGAACGGCTCGGCGCAGGCGAGGATGATCGCGGCCGAGACGACGAACATCGTGACGACCGTGATGCGGCGGGTGCGCGTCGGCATCCCGGCGATGTCGGCGGCGGCGCCGACGAACTCCTCCTCGCCGTGGTCCTCGACCCGGCTCGCGCGCCAAAGGTACAGTACGAAGGCGGCGATCAGCACGAGGCCGAACCAGATCGGGATGGTGCCGAGCAGCGGGATCGCGAAGGCCAGCACGGCGAGGATCGCGAGAAAGCCCACGTCGAGACGGGCGGTGACGGGAAGGCCGAGGCTCGAGACGCGCCGCGTGTCGCCGCGAGCGAGTCCGCGATTGGCGACGACCAGCGCGACGATCACGACGAGCGGCCAGCCGAAGCCGAGCAGCAGCCGGTTGGAGCCGGTCATGTTCGCGGCGGCGTACTGGGCGTACTCGGGGTCGGAGCCCGAGCGGAACGCGTAGTACAGGTCGACCGCGTACTCGGGGAGCACGGCGATCAGCGCCAGGATCGCGATCGCGAGGGCGCCGGAGATGTCCTTCTGCGCCGCCTCGGCCGCCCAGGCGAGTAGGAAGCTCGCCGCGACGACCGCGGCGCCGAACACGAGCAGGTCGATGACGGGGTGCGGGTGGAATCCGAGGATCCGGAAGACGACGGCCGGAGCGGCGATCGTGAGACACAGCACGATGCGGCTGATGAGGGCGCGAGGCATCGCGCTCTCCTTTCGGTCTGGGCGCGACCGAAGAGACGACACAGCGGAGCTCCGGCCACACAGAGGGGCCGAAGGTCTCGCTCATCCCGGATCGGAACGGGGCACCGGACGATCTCCGTGAACGTCAGTATGTCGATGCACCCTCGGGCGGACGGCCCGGAGCTACTCCCCTTCGTTCCCACCAGTCTTCCGGGATGCCGGTGCGCGATCCAAGCCAGGAGAAGGGATTCGGAGGGTTTCGGGGAGCCTGAAGCGGAATCACGCGGGCGGGGTTCGGGCGGTTCTTAAGGTTTCGGGGAGGTGAAACGCGGGATGCCGGGCGTGTCGTCGCTTGGTGCTGCTTATGGGCCGTTGTCAGAGCGGGAAGCCGGGTGACCAGGCGACCACCGCGTAGGCGACGAACGGCGCGACAGCGAGGAGGACGACACCGGCGGTCATCGCGACTCGTCGTGTCCCGGGGAGCACGGCGGCGAGAAGCGTCACGGCGTAGACGACGCCGACGACGAGGGTCATGATCAGCGCGCTGCCCTCGCGATTGCCTTCGAAACAGTTCGGCGGGGCCGGGTACACCGCGGGGCAGACGAGCGGGCCGAACGGGACGGCCGCGAGCCAGATGAGCGCGACCGTCCCGATGGCGAACACCGACGCGAGAGAGAGAGAGAGAGAGAGAGAGACGGAGCCACGGCGCCGTGCGGGCGGAGCGTCGCGTCGGGAGTGGGGCGTCCGTCGTCTCCGTCATGGCGATCAGCCGCGTGCGGCGTTCTCCTGCGCGACGATGGCCCGCGCGAAGAACGCGATGCTGTCCTCGTCGCCGTTCTCGACGCGCTTGAAGGCCTTGTTCACAATGTTGTACGTCCCCGAGCCATGGGGGCTGACGACCGCGTAGTTGAGGACCTCGGGCACGTTGAGCTCGGGGAAGTCGTTCGCAAGCACCCAGTGGAGCCCTAGCGTGCGCACGAGAACCTCGCCGGCGTAGAACCCGGAGGCTGCCGTGACCTCGGCCGTGCGCTCACTGCCGCGCTCCTCGAAATGGGTGAGGATGCTGTCGACGTCGGCGAGACTCCGGAGCGAAAAGTCGAGATCCACGTCGGAGTCCTCCGCGAAGATGCCGACGAACCACTCGGCGATCACGGGGGCGGACTCGACCGCGAGCGGCGCGGGGAGCCCGAGCTCTCGTCCGCCGTACTGCGTGCCCCACGGGATCTCCTCCTTCCACGGCTGCGGCTCTGCGGCGGGCGGTGTGGGCTCCGGCGACTTCTTGCGGCGGTTGAACAGTCCCATGGGGATCCTTTCGATGGGCGTGATGCCTATCTTGGCGGGTCGCTGCGACATCGCCCGCGATCCGCCTTGGCCGGAGTGTCCCCCGGACATGCAGAAGGCCCGGAGACTCTTGCGAGTTCCGGGCCTTTCTTCGGTCGGGCTGACAGGATTTGAACCTGCGACCCCTTGACCCCCAGTCAAGTGCGCTACCAAGCTGCGCCACAGCCCGTTGTTCTGCACTCTCGCGCAGGCAACTCACCCATCTTAGCCTGACTCGCGGCACGTCCGCGAACCGACGGTCCGCCGGGCGTTGCACGGTGTCGGTGGCCAGGCGTAGCGTCGCGGGCATGGCGACGATCACGACAGAGGTGGCGACGACCGCCCGATGGGACGACGTCCAGCATGCGCTCACGGGCGGCGGCGATGGCGCCAGCTGTCAGTGCATCTGGCCCATGCTGCGCAACAAGGACTGGAACGAGACCTCGACTCCGCAGCGCACCGAGATGTTGCGCGAGGAGATCGCTGCGGGTCCAGCGCCGGGCATCATCGCGTACTCCGACGGCGAGGCCGCGGGGTGGATTCGCATCGGCCCACGCCCACGGCAGGCTCGCCTCGCGTACACGCGGGCGATCGCCGCCGCGACGAGCGAGCCCTTCGACGACGAGAGCGTGTGGGCGGTGACGTGCTTCGTGGTGCGTCGGGAGCATCGCGGAGCGGGACTCAACCGGGAGCTCCTTGCCGCGGCGGTCGACTTCGCCCGCGACTCGGGCGCACGGATCATCGAGGGGTATCCGGTCGACACCCGCGGCGCGAAGCAGCACAGCAACGAGCTGTTTCACGGCACGCTCAGCACGTTCCTCGCGAGCGGCTTCTCCGAGCACGGCCAACTCAAACCCGGGCGCCCGCTCGTGACGCTCGAACTCGACGCATGACCGGGGATTCGCAGCTGCCCGCCGCGATGGGCACGGTGGCACGACGAGAGCTCGCGCTGCACGGTCTCACACGGCTGGACCAGTTCGACGGAGCATCCGTACGCGACCTCCTCGCGATCCACGGCGTCGGCCCGAAGGCAGTCCGCATCCTGCGCGAGCATCTGGAACCCGAAGGACGATCCCTCGCCCCCTGAGCCGGCGCTAGCGTAGAGCCATGACCGACCAGCATCCGATCATCGACGACCCCGACCTCGGCATCCTCGTCCGCGCGACGACGGAGCTCAGCGACGGTACCGTCCTCACCCACGACTGGTACGCCGGCACGGTCACGGTCGACGACTCGGAGCTCGAGCTGATGCTCGAGGGCACGACTGCTGACGAGGCACGCTCCCTGATCCCTCGAGTCCGCGAGACGATCGCCGCCCTCGGCGGGCTGCGCCGCCTCGCATCGGATGCCGTCGTCACGGCCTTCAGTCAGGGAACGCCCGAGCCCACAGAACTCGACACCGCAGCATCCGATCTCGCGCTCGAGACGATCGAGGCCTCCGCCGACGGCACGATCGTGCTGCATCTGATCGATACCTGCGGCGAGCACTTCCCCGAGGGCTACTGGCCCGCAGTCCACCTCGGCGCGGAGGGGCAGATCGCTCAGGTCACCGTCGAGTCCTGAGCCGCAGCATCCCGGCATCCGACCATACGATGGAGGGATGCAGCGCCGCTCCGTCCTCCCGACGCTGGCGTGGGCGTTCCTCCCCTTCGCCGCGATCTCGATCGCGCATGTGCTGCTGCTCGCGCTCGACAGTCCCGCCGCGGGACCCACGAAGCTCATGCTCCTCCCCTTGCTGGCCCTGCCGGTCCTGGTGTCGATCGGCCGCATCGACAGCCGTGGCGCGCTCGTGCTGTTGCTCACCGCTCTGCTGTTCTCCTGGTTGGGCGACGGCGCCGGCGCGTTGTTCCCCGCTGCTCCGGAACTGCCGCTCATGCTCCTGTTCTTCGGCATCGCGCATCTGGCATACATCGCACTGTTCGCGCGTCATCTGAGCCTGCGACGGATGCCGTGGTGGGCGCTCGTCTACGCGGCATGGTGGATCGCGATGATGGTCGGACTCGGTCCGCATGTCGGCGGGCTGCTCGTCGCGGTCGCGATCTATGGGCTGGTGCTCGGGTCCACGGCGGCGTTCTCGACGCGGTGCCATCCGCTCGTGGCTGTCGGCGGGGCGTTCTTCCTGGCGAGTGACACGATCCTCGCGCTGCGCCTGTTCCTGCCGGATTCCCTTCCCGCCTGGAGCAGCCCCGCGGTCATGCTCACGTATACGCTCGGGCAGGGGCTGATCGTCGCCGGAGCACTGCTCTCTCTGCGCACCCGCCTTCCTGCTCTCGCCACATCACGGAAGGATGCATGATGGTGGATGCTGCGCGGATCGACAGCTGGCTCTGGGCCGTGCGCGTCTACAAGACCCGGTCGGCGGCGACGACCGCATGCCGTGCGGGGCATGTACGCCGGAACGGCGACAAGGTGAAGGCCGCGCAGCAGGTGCGGGTCGGTGATGAGCTTCGTGTGCGGATCGCGGGATTCGATCGGATCATGGTGGTGCGGCAGATCCTGGTCAAGCGCGTCGGCGCTCCGCTCGCGGCGCTCGCCTTCGAGGACAGGACGCCACCGCGTGAGCCGCAGGCCATGATCGGCGTGCGCGACCGAGGTGCCGGTCGGCCCACGAAACGCGAGCGTCGGGACATCGACCGGCTGCGCGGACGCGGTGAGGAGGATGCTGGTATGTTCCGTGACTGACCCTCGGTAGTTTCGAACATTTGTTCTAGGCTGGGGGTATGACCCGGCGCACCGATCTCGACCTCGACATGGAGGAACGGTGCCGCCTGCTCGATGACTGGGTCGACACCCGGCGACAGATCGCGGCACTCGAAGCACACGCGTCGGATCTGCTGATCGGCAGGATCGCGGTGCACGACGCGGATGTGGCGGAGAGCCCGTTCCACCGGGACGCGATCTACCGGTCGATGATCGCCGAGTACGCCGCCGCCGGACACATACCGCGTGCGACGGTGGAGCACGCGTTCACCGACGCCCGCACCCTCTCCCGCGACCTGCCCGCGGTGCGGGCCGCGTTCCAGGCTGGGACGATCACGGTCGGACACGTCCGCGAGATCGTCCAGGCGAGCATGGTCGTCTCCGAGGCGGTGCTCAACAACGTCGTGGATGCCGAGACGCTGGGCCTGTACGAGCAGTCGGTGCTCGTCGTCGCCGAACAGGACACCGCAGCCCGCACCCGAGCACACGCCCGCAAAGTCGCCGCCGCTCTCGCGAAGCAGACCGTCGTCGAACGCCACCGCCGCGCCACCGACGAACGATGCGTGAGCGTCCGCTCCGTCGACGACGGCCTCGCCCTGCTCACCGCCGTGCTCCCCGAATGGCTCGCCGTCGCGATCGCCGACCGCCTCACCCGCATGGCCCGCGAGATCGTCCGCAGCCGCAACGACCGCGAACCCGTCCTCCCGCCGCTCGAACCCTCCGCCCCCGACGACGAGTTCGCGCGCGACCTCCTGCCCGGCGATCCCCGCCTCGACGCCGACCAGGGGCAGAACATCATCCACGGCGAAGACGGAACGTACACGACCGACCCGCTCGCCGGACTCGTCGACCCGCTCACGGATCCGTCCAGCCCCGACATCGAGCACGCCATCGCCGATGAGCGCACCCTCGACCAGATCCGTGCCGACCTCCTCACCGACCTGCTCCTCGCCTCAGCCCCCTCCGAGACGCTCGGCACCGGCCTCGACGCCGTCCAGGCCCGCATCCAGGTCACCGTCGCCGCGACCACCCTCACCGGCACCGACGACCGGCCCGCCGAACTCGACGGCCACGGCCCCCTCCACCCCGACATCGCACGGGGCCTCGCCGGACGCAACACCGGATGGTCCCGCCTCTTCCTCGATCCCACCGGACTCGTCACCGAGACCGACACCTACACCCCCACCGCACCCATGCGCAGGTTCCTCCGCGCCCGCGACCAACACTGCCGCTTCCCCGGATGCCGAATGCCGACCCACCGCTGCGACATCGACCACACCCACGACCACGCCCGCGGCGGACGAACACGCACCGACAACCTCAGCCACCTCTGCCGCACACACCACACCCTCAAACACCCCGACATCGACGACCCCTACCGATGGACCGCACACCAGCACCCCGGAGGCGACCTCACCTGGACCAGCCCCCTCGGACGCACCTACACCGACCCACCACGACGACGCGTCATGTTCACCTGACACACGCACCGGCCGCGGCTGAGACGGCGTGGTCGCCAGTCCCCGTCGCGCCTCAAGGCACGCAGGGCGAACTCGCGAAGCGCGTCGCCCGCCTGTGGGAGAACGAGCAGACCGGACCGTTCAGGAGCCGCTCTCGCCGACGCTCACGGCACGGAGCACGATGTGGACGGCGGCGATGAGAGCGGCGGCGATCAGGAAGATGACCGCAAACATCGGGATGACGGCTATAGGGAACACGATCATGAAAAGAGCGTTGAGCACAGCGACCATCGCGGCAGTGCGCAACGCGCGACTTGTGACGGCCCCGGGGACGACGAATGCGGGGAGCGGCTTCTCCCCCGGCTGCGCCACGAACTCGGTGCCCTCCCGGCCGTCCGCACCCGCCGCGCCCTCCGCCACCGCAGCATCCGGCATACCCGTCGCACCCGATGCGCCGGCAGAGCTGGAATCCGCCACATCCGTGTGCGCTTCCGCGGTCGTCCGCGCGAGCACGCTCCAGGCACCGGCCCGCGACGCCCGGACGAGAGCTACCGCGAGCAGCACGAGCGTCAGCACGAACGCCGCGAAGGAGATCGGATTTTCGACCGGTGATAACAGGAAACGCAACGAGAAGTATCGATCGCCCCCGAACAGGAACAGGTGCAGAGCAATCGTGCCGACCGCGGCCGCGCCCACACCGAACACGTCACCGATCCGGTCGGTGGCGCGTGATCGCGGACGAACCGTCATCGCCTCTCGCCGTCGAGCAGTCCGAGCAGCCACCCCGACGAGTGGACCTGTGCGGCGCCCGCCGAGGCCACGCGCTCCTGCAGCTCCCGATCGCTCGTCACCACCACGACGTATCGACCGGCCTCGACCTGTCGCGCGACCTCCGCGACGATCGCATCATCACCAGAACCCTCCGCATCGACGACCGCGACATCGCCGCCGAGACGCAGATCCGCGAAATCCTCGATGTCGGCCTCCGGAGCGTCGATCCCACGCGCCGCACCCTCCACCACGAGCGCGATCGACGGGAACCATGCGTCGCCGCCGAGCCCGAGCTCCGCCCCGGACACCGACAGTCCCGTGAGCCGACCGGCGAGGCGACGTGCAGCCCCCGCCCGGTCCTTCCACCATCCGTCGGGCACCGATCCCACGACGTTCGCGGCATCCACCACCACGACCGGCCGCGCACGCACCAACTCGCGCAGCGCGGGCCACGCCCGCGCGAAGCCCGGGTGCAACGGCCGCTCATCGACCTCGTCGAAGGGCACCCACTCCAGGGCGACGCTCTCGGGGTCACTGATCACGGGTTCGAAGGGCTCGACCACATCGGCGATCACGGTCGTGTACGACCAGATGCCGAGGTCCAGGACGCTCGTGAACCGGGGCCGCACCGATCCGTCCGGAACACCGGCCTCCTCCTGCGCCTCGCGCACCGCGCCGACGATCGCCCCCTCGCCCTCGTGCAGTGCTCCACCGGGCAGACCCCACGTGCCGCCGAAGTGGCTCCACGCGACGCGGTGCTGCAGAAGCACGCCGCGTTCGGCATCCACCGCCAGAAGCCCTGCGGCGCCGAAGCGCCCCCAGTACTTCTCCCCCGACGGCGCGACGACCCACGCATCGCCGGGATTTCGCGGCCCGTCGGGACGACGGGGCTCACCGGCAGCAGGGGGTACGACAGTCACCCCTTCAGCCTTTCACAGCATCCGGGAATCGGCACCGTCCACGGTCACACGCGGGAACAGCGTGTCACCGCAGACGGCCGCGCAGATATCAGCGCTGACGCTTCTCACGCACGCGCATGTTGACCACGATCGGCGTTCCCTCGAAGTCGTACAGCTCACGCAGACGACGCTGGATGAAGCGGCGGTAGCCGGGGTCCAGGAAGCCGGTCGTGAAGAGGACGAACGTCGGCGGACGCGTCGACGCCTGCGTGCCGAACAGGATGCGCGGCTGCTTGCCTCCGCGGAGCGGGTGCGGGTGCTCCGCCACGAGCTCCGCGAGGAAGGCGTTGAACTTGCCGGTCGGGATGCGGCGATCCCAGTTCTCCAGCGCCGTCTCCAGAGCGGGCACGAGCTTGTCGAGGTGACGTCCGGTCTTCGCCGAGATGTTCACGCGCGGAGCCCACGCGACATGCGCCAGATCTTGCTCGATCTCGCGCTCCAGGTATCGCCGACGATCGGCGTTCTCGAGGTCGTCATCATTCAGACGGTCCCACTTGTTGAACGCGAGCACGAGCGCGCGACCCGACTCGAGAACGAGGTCGATGATCCGCACGTCCTGCTCGCTGATCGTCTCCGAGACGTCGAGGACGACGACCGCGACCTCGGCCTTCTCGAGCGCGGCCGAGGTACGCAGCGACGCATAGAAGTCGGCACCCTGCGCCATGTGCACGCGACGACGGATGCCGGCGGTGTCGACCAGGGTCCACAGCTTGCCGCCCAGCTCGACGATCTCGTCCACGGGGTCGCGGGTCGTGCCGGCGAGGTCGTTCACGACCACGCGCTCCTCGCCCGCTGCCTTGTTCAGCAGCGACGACTTGCCCACGTTCGGGCGACCGAGGATCGCGACCCGACGAGGTCCGCCGATCTCCGCCTTCGCCACGGCCGACACGTCGGGGAGCTTCTTCAGCACCTCGTCGAGCAGGTCGGCCACGCCGCGACCGTGGATCGCGGATACCGGGTGCGGCTCCCCGAGACCGAGGTTCCACAACGCTGCCGCCTCGGGCTCCTGACGGGCATCGTCGATCTTATTCGCGACGAGGAACACGGGCTTGCCGCTCTTGCGCAGCAGACGCACGACGTGCTCGTCGGTCGACGTCGCACCGACCATGGCGTCCACCACGAACAGCACGACGTCGGAGAGGTCGATCGCGACCTCCGCCTGCGCGGCGACCGAGCGGTCGATGCCGCGGGCGTCGGGCTCCCAGCCACCGGTGTCGACGAGGGTGAAGCGGCGGTCGCTCCACTCCGCCTTGTACGTGACGCGGTCGCGGGTGACACCGGGGGTGTCCTCCACGACGGCCTCACGACGGCCGAGGATGCGGTTCACGAGCGCGGACTTGCCGACGTTCGGTCGTCCGACGATCGCGACCACGGGCAGGGCAGGAAGGAACTGGATGCCGTCCTCGCCCATCGTGATACCGGCGAGGAGGGCAGCGTCCTCATCGTCGAGCTCGTAGTCTGCGAGACCCTGACGCAGCGTCTCCGCCCGCGCCTCGGCGAGCTGCTCGTCGAGCGCGTCCATCTTCTCGGCGAGCTGATCGGGGCCGCCTTCGTATTCGTCGTCAGCCATGCTGTGCTCCTCGGAGTCGTTCGATCACCGTGAGGACGGCGTCGATGGTCTGGGGGAAATCGAGCGCGGTCGAGTCGACGACCTCGACGCCGTCCGCGGCGTTCAGGAAGTCGACGACCGCGCTGTCGGAGGCGTCGCGCTTGTGCAGCGCCTCCGCGACC
The DNA here is from genome assembly GCF_001262495.1 of Microbacterium sp. GCS4. GTDB lineage: Bacteria > Actinomycetota > Actinomycetes > Actinomycetales > Microbacteriaceae > Microbacterium. The sequence continues at coordinate 19,997 of NZ_LGYE01000005.1, read as the reverse complement.
GCCTGGGCGTTCTCACCCGCGAGCTCGCCCGCGCGGCGAGCGGCGCGCACCTCGGCGGCGGCGGTGAGGAGGATGCGGACGGGGGCGTCAGGGGCGACGACCGTCGTGATGTCACGCCCCTCGACGACGACAGCGGGGTACGGCGCCTCCGCCACGAGCGTGCGGAACAGACGATTGACCTGCTCGCGTACGGCGGGAACACGCGCGACGCCGCTCACGGCGCCGGAGACTCGAGGCTCGCGGATCGCCTCGGTCACATCGACGTCACCCACGCGCACGGTGCGGTCGTCGGGGTCGAGTCCCAACTGCACGGGGAAATCGGATGCTGCGGCGAGCACGGCATCCGGCTCGGAGGTGTCCGCTCCGCGATCCAGCACGTGCCAGGCGAGCGCCCGGTAGGCCGATCCGGTGTCGAGGTAGCCGAAGCCGAGAGTGCGGGCCACGGCCTTGGACACACTGGACTTGCCCGACCCTGCCGGCCCGTCGATCGCGATGAAGTCGACGCGCGACGCGTCGGAGGAGGTAATCGTGTCAGTCATTCGTGTTCCCTGCGATCCGCCAGCCGCGGTCCTGGAGTCCGGTGATCGCGCCGTGCAGCGCAGCCGGGTCGACGCTGATCTCCGCAAGTCCGAACTGCGCGCCCGGCGAATGCTCGAGACGAAGGTCCTCGACGTTGACCGACAGCTCTCCGAGCTCGCCGAAGAGCCGACCCAACTGGCCGGGGGTGTCGTCCACCATCACCACAAGCGTCTCGAAACGCCGGTTCTGTCCGTGCTTGCCCGGCAGCCGCTCGACGCCGTCGTTGCCGTGCTTGATCGTCTCGGCGACCACGCGACGCGCGCCCGGGGCCTCGGGTGCGCGCAGCGCCTCCGACACCTCGCGGAGATCGGCGGCCAACGCGTCGAGGATCTCGACCACAGGCTCGGCGTTCGCCCCGAGGATCTGCACCCAGAGCTCAGGTGCGGATGCCGCGATGCGGGTCGTGTCGCGCACACCCTGGCCCGACAGGCGCAAGGCGCCCTCATCGGCCACCGCGAGTCGCGCCGCCAGGAGGCTCGCGACGACCTGGGGCACGTGCGAGGTGAGCGCGACCGAGCGGTCGTGCTCCTCCGGAGTCATCTCGAGCGGCATGGCGCCCACGTCGAGCGCGAGGGCCTCGACGAGGGCGAGGTCGGCCGCACTGGTCTCACCGTCGCGGCACACGACCCAGGGCCGTCCGATGAAAAGGTCCGCCCGTGCGGAGATCGCCCCGCCGCGCTCACGGCCGGCGAGGGGGTGCGAGCCGATGTAGCGGCTGAGGTCGACGCCGCGGCTGCGCAACTCGCGGAACGGCTCGAGCTTCACGCTCGCGACATCGGTCACGACGGCATCCGGGAATCGGGCGAGCTCGGCCTCGATCACGTCGGCCGTCACATCCGGCGGCACCGCGACCACGACGAGCGACGGCGAGTCCCCGTCGGCGGAGGCGCGGCCGGCGCCGTAATCGATCGCGAGTCGGAGCTGGGCCGGTGAGGTGTCGTCGAGCACGACGTCGACGCCCTTCGCCCGCAGAGCATGGCCGATGCTGGCGCCGAGCAGCCCCGCGCCGACCACGCGGACGGTGCCGGACAGGCGCGTGGCCACGCGGACGGGCGCGACGGAGCCGGCGGGTGCTGCGCTGGGCGCACTCGTCGTATCGGTCACTGGGTCTCCTGCTCGCCTGGCGCCTCGGCGACACCGGAATCACGGCGCGCCAGAGTCAAGAGCGCACCGAGTTCGATTTTAGTCAGTTCCCGGGTGCGCCCAGCCGGGAGGGTTCCCAGGTGCAGCGGGCCGAACTGGCGGCGTACGAGTTCCGTCACGGGATGCCCCACCGCGGCCATCATGCGGCGGACGATGCGGTTGCGACCGGAGTGCAGCGTCAGCTCGACGAGACTCGACCCGCGTGACGTGTCGAGGAGGCGCGCCTTGTCCGCGGCGATCGGGCCGTCCTCGAGCTCGATGCCCTTCGTGAGCTTCGCGATCGTCTGCGCCGTGACAGCGCCCTCGACCTTGGCGATGTACACCTTGGTCACCCCGAACGAGGGGTGCGCGAGCACGTGTGCGAGCTCGCCGTCGTTCGTGAGGACGAGCAGCCCGCTGGTCTCGGCGTCGAGTCGCCCCACGTTGTAGAGGCGCTCCTCGAAGTCCTTCGTGAAACGGCGCAGGTCGGGGCGACCGCTCTCGTCGCGCATGCTGCTGACCACCCCCGTGGGCTTGTTGAGCATGACGTACCGCTTCGAGACGTCGAGTTGCACGGCGGTACCGTCGACGTCGACGAGGTCGGTCTCCGGATCGATGCGGGTGCCGAGCTCGGTGACGGTCTGCCCGTTCACGCGGATGCGCCCCTCGACGATGTACTGCTCGACGACGCGACGGGAGGCAACTCCGGCCGCGGCGAGCACCTTCTGCAGGCGGACGCCCTCGGGCGCACCCTCAGCGGGGAAACCGGTCATCGGACCACTCCTTCATCGAAACCGACCCGATGACCACCGCGCACATCCTCAACCAGTCGGCGCTCGGTCATCGGACCACTCCTTCATCGAAACCGTCGGCGCCGTCGTCGAGCAGCGGAGAGATCGGCGGCAGCTCGTCGAGCGCGTTGATGCCGAGGTGCTGCAGGAGGGCATCGGTCGTGCCGTAATTGATCGCCCCGGTCTCCGAGTCGGCGAACAGTTCGGTGATGAGACCGCGGGCGAGAAGCGTGCGCACCACCGAGTCGACGTTGACCGCACGGATCGACGCGACCTGGCTGCGGGTGACTGGCTGCTTGTAGGCGATCACCGCGAGGGTCTCGAGTGCCGCCTGCGACAGCCGCGCGGGCGCCTGTCCCCCGACGAACTCCGCCACGAGCGCATCGTGGTCCTCTCGCACGTAGAGTCGCCACCCTCCGCCGACCTCGCGCAGCTCGAAGCCGCGCCGCGGTCCGGTGCCTCGTCCGTCGTAGTCCTCCACGAGCGACTCGATCGTCTGACGCACCGCAGGCACCGGCGAACCGACCGCCGCGGCGAGGGCGACGAGCCCGATCGGCTCGTCGATCACGAGCAGGATGGCCTCGACCCGCTCGGCCAGCGGCGACTCGAGAGACGAGGCCTCAGCGGTGTCGTTCTCGACGGACAGATCATCGGTCATAGTCGGCTCCCAGCGTCGCCAGCATCTCATCCGACCAGGAGTCGGCTGCCCAGCGCAGCGTGAGCTCGCCGAGCGGTTCCAGTTGTTCGAAGGACAGTGCCGCATGCCGATACAGCTCGAGCACCGAGATGAAGCGCGCGACGACGATACCTGGCTCCCGGATGCCGGCGACCAGCTCACGGAAGTTCAGCGATTCCGCGCCGCGCAGCAGAGTCACGACGATCGCGGCCTGTTCGCGGATGCTGACGAGCGGCGCGTGCAGGTGGTCGAGCCCGACGTGCGGGATCTCCTTCGGCGCGAACGCGAGCAGCGCGATCGCGGCGAAGTCGTCGACGCTGAGCGTCCAGACGAGCTCCGGGGTCTGCGCCCGGTGCTTCTCGTCGAGGCGTACCGCGCGCACATGGCGCCGATCTTCACGCTGCAGGCAGCGCGAGAACCAGGCGGACACCTCTTTGAAGGCCCGGTACTGCAGCAGGCGGGCGAACAGGAGGTCGCGTGCCTCGAGGAGCGCCACGGCCTCGGCATCCACGAGCTCTCCCTGAGGCAGGAGCCCGGCCACCTTCATGTCCAGCAGCGTCGCGGCCACCACCAGGAACTCGGATGCCTGATCGAGTTCCTGCTCGTCTTCGAGGTCGCCCAGATAGGCGATGAACTCGTTCGTGACCGCGCTGAGCGACACCTCCGTGATGTCCATCTCGTGCTTCGAGATGAGGTTCAGGAGCAGATCGAAAGGGCCGTCGAAGTTGGAGAGCGACACCCGGAAGCCGGCCTCGGCAGGCTCGGAGTGCTCGGCGGGCTCGGTCGGGTCGGCGGGCTCGTCGGACTCCGGCGGCGCATCGGCCGACACGACGGTCGACGACACGGACGTCGAACCGACCGCATCCGACTCCTCGACCGCGACGGCGGGCGCGACCGTGTCGGTGTTCTCGGAGATCTCGTCAGGCGACGGCGCCACGGGCGACCAGCTCCCGCGCCAGCCGCAGGTAGGCCTGGGCGGCGGCGTGCTCCGGAGCGAACTCGGTGATGGGCACGCCCGAGACCGACGCATCGGGGAACTTCACGGTGCGGCCGATCACGGTCTCGAGAACGTCGTCGCCGAAAGCCTCGACCACGCGTTCGAGCACCTCGCGCGAGTGCAGCGTGCGGGGGTCGTACATGGTCGCGAGGAGACCGTCCATCGTGATCGACGGGTTCAGTCGATCACGGACCTTGTCGATGGTCTCGATCAGCAGGGCGACGCCGCGCAGCGCGAAGAACTCGCACTCGAGCGGGATGATGACGCCGTGCGCGGCGGTCAGCGCGTTCACGGTGAGGAGCCCCAGCGACGGCTGGCAGTCGATGAGGATGACGTCGTACTCCCCCGCGACCTGACGCAGTACCCGGGCGAGGATGGTCTCACGCGCGACCTCGTTCACGAGGTGCACCTCGGCCGCGGACAGGTCGATGTTCGCGGGCATGACGTCGAGGCCCTCGACACCCGAGTGCACGATCGCGTCGTGCGCGTCGCGCTTGGTGTCGAGCAGGAGGTCGTAAATGGTGGGGACGTCGTGCGTCTGGATGCCCAGCCCCGCGGAGAGGGCGCCCTGAGGGTCGAAGTCGACCGCGAGCACCTTGCGCCCGTACTCGGCGAGTGCCGCGGCGAGGTTGATGGAGGTCGTCGTCTTGCCGACCCCGCCCTTCTGGTTGCACAGGGCGATGATGCGCGCAGGTCCGTGGGACGCGAGCGGCTCGGGGGTCGGGAACCCGTGGTACGGCCGTCCGGTCGGTCCGAGGGGTGTCTCGTCGGCCTTCCGTGCCTTCGCCCTGGACTTCGCCGCTTTCTCCGCCACCGCTTCTCCTGCTCCCTCGTTCTTGGTCGATTGTAGCGGGCGGGGCGCGGCGGAGAGTCCCCGGCGCGCGGCACCGGGGACTCTCCGTGGTCCGATGACCGGCACACGGCCGTCAGCGAGCGCCTGAGCCACCGCCGCGACGCGCGCCCGAGTCAGCCGCCGCGCAGCATCCGAGTCAGCCGCCGCGCCCGAGTCAGCCGCCGCGCAGCGCCGCCACGGGTTCGATACGTGCGGCGCGGCGAGCCGGGTACCATCCCGAACCCCACCCCACCACGGCACCGAGTACGGCGCCGGCCGCCGCGACGAGCGGATCCGTCATGGGCGTCCACCCCTGGACCGCGGCCACCACGATGACCGCCACGACACCGAGCGCCGAGCCGATCAGTCCGCCGATGAAGCCGATCACGATCGACTCGACCATGAACTGTGCGCCGATCTGTCGCCGGGTCGCTCCAAGCGCACGCCGCAGACCGATCTCGCCGATCCGCTCCATGACCGACAACAAGGTCACGTTCGCGATGCCGAGTCCACCGGCCAGGAGCGCGATGACGCCGAGGATCAGGAACACGACGTTCACATCGGACTGCACACTTTCGCTGAGATCGGATGATCCCGACGGGGCCCGCGCCTCGAGGCTCTCGGGATCGTCCGGCTGGAGAGCGATCACCGCCTGCTTCGCGACCTGGGGTCCTGCTCCGACCGCGATCCGGATGTCGAGCTCCGACGGAGCCTCCAGACCGAAGTCCGCGCGTGCCGACCCGGTGGGGATGATCACGGCGTCCAGCAGCTCGCTGCGACGATCCATCCCGTCCACGATCCCGACGACCGCGTACGCCACACCGCCGATGAACACCGACGGCTGCGAATCCACGCGGTTGATGCCCATCCGCTCGGCGATGCGTGCGCCCAGCACCGCGACGCGGTCCGCGCGCGCATCGTGCCCGCGGTCGAAGAACCGCCCGGTGACGAGCGCTCCCTCCGCGGTGTCGAGCAGCTCCGGCGACGCCGAGAACAGACGGGGCGAGGCGACAGCAGCCGCCGCCGGATCGTTGACCGGCACCGCCGTGATCGTCTCCCCCTCGGCGAGCTCGACCTCGCCGAGGAGCGTCGCACTCTCCACGCCGGCGAGGAGCTCGACCCGCTCGGGCGAGTCCCAGGGCAGGCGACCGGCCGCGACGCTCTTGTTCTGAGACCCGGACTGCGCCTGCGCCGCCGACACGACGACCCGCGTCGCCGCCGCGCCATCGAACTGGCTGGCGATCTGCGCCGCCGCGGTCTGCGCGAATCCGATCGTCGCGACCAGGGACGCGATGCCGAGCACGGTGCCGAGGATCGTCATGATCAGACGCGCCGGCCGCGACCCGATGTCCGCGGTCGCCTCGGCGACGAGATCCTGGAAGGTGAAGCGATCGGCATGCGCGATCGCGGGGACGAGGGGCGCGGCACCACCGGGCGCCTCACCAGCCGGTGCGGCTGCCGACGCGCCGACATTCCCCACCTCCACGCCCTCCTTCGGCGCGCGACGCCTGCGCCAGGGCAGCCGGATCACAGTTCGCTCAATCGACCGTCGGCGATGCGGATGCAGCGTCGTGCACGACGAGCCACCGCGTCGTCGTGCGTGATCACCACGAGGGTCAGACCGTCCTCGTTGAGCTCCTCGAACAACGACATCACCTCTCCGGAGGTGCGCTGATCGAGGTTTCCGGTCGGCTCGTCAGCGAGAAGGAGCCGGGGTCCGCTCACGACGGCACGCGCCACGGCGACGCGTTGCCGTTCTCCTCCGGAGAGCGAACTCGGGAAGAAGTCCATACGGTGCCCGAGACCGACCCTCTGCAGGGACTCGCGGGCGCGGGACTCGCGCTCCCGGCGAGGGACGCCGCTGTAGAGCATCGGCATGAGCACGTTGTCGAGTACGCTGCGGCGCGGCAGCAGATGGAACGACTGGAACACGAACCCGATGAAGCGGGCGCGCACGGCCGCGCGCTCGTCATCCGAGAGGTCGCCCGTGAGCGACCCCGCCAGGCGGTACTCCCCCACGCTCGGTCGATCGAGCAGGCCCAGGATGTTGAGCATGGTCGACTTGCCGGACCCGCTGGGTCCCACGATCGAGAGGTAGTCGCCCGGAGCGATCGACAGCGTCGCGCCTTTCAGCGCCTGTACCTCCGGCGGGCCGGGAAAGGATCGCGTCACGTCACGCAGCTCGACCAGCGGTGCGACCACCCCATCCTCGGCTCCAGCGACCAGCGCCGCCGGGTCCCGGTCGATCTCCGCGTCCAGCGTGCTCACTCGCCCACCACCACGAGGTCGCCCTCCTCGAGATCGCCGTCGACCGGGGTCACCTCCACGGCCCCCTTCGCGGCGAGCCCGGTCTCCACGAGCACGAGGCGGGTCTTCGCATCCTTGCCCTCCCGGGGGTCGGACTCGACGACCTCGACCCGTGACTCCCCTCCGGGCCCTGCCGTGAGGGCTGCGAGGGGAACCGACAGCACATCGCCCTCGGTCGCGCCGACCGCGATCCGCACCCGGACGTTGCTGCCCTGCAGCTGGGTGATCTGCTCGGCGGTCAGCGGATCCGGTTGGAACAGCACCTCCCAGCGCGCCTTCGCGTCCTTGCCGGGCTTCAGCTCGGAGATCACCGCTCGGTGCTCCGTCCCGTCGGGGAGCTCGAACACCCCAGCGGCACCCGCCTCGAGCAGCCGCGCGTCCGCCTCCGCGGCGGCGCCCGTCAGGCGCACGGTCGCGCCCGACACCGTCATGACAGCTCCGGAGATGGTCGAACCGCGCTTGACGTTCACGGCGTCGACGCGTCGCGGGAGTTCGGTGAGGAACAGCACCTCGCTGGCGGGGAGGAACGGGAGCACGTTCTGCCGCGCGATCTCGAGCGCCTGGTTGGCCGAGTCCACCTGCGCGCGCGCCGCGTCGAGAGCGGCCTTCTCGGCGCCGGTGTTCTTGGCGGCCCACAGCTGGTCCCGCTCGAGGCGGGCTGTCTGGAGATCCCACTCCGCCTGCTGCGGTGTCGGCGCACCCTCGACGCCGTTGCGCGCGTCTGCGAGAGCCTGCTCTGCCTTGGCCACCGCGACATCCGCCTGAAAGCTCTCGACCTTCGACGGCCCGGCACCGGCGGCCGTGAGCGCCTGCTGCGCCTGCGCCACACCGCTCTTGGCCGACTGCACGGCCTCCTCCGCGGAACGCACGGCCTCGTCGGCACCCTCCTCGGGGGTGGGCAGCGGATATCCCGCCTGCGCGTAGAGCTGACCGACCCCGTTCGCAGTTGCCTGGTCGAACAGGTTCGACGAGACGTCACCCGCATCGATGCCGAGACTCACGAGTGCCTGCTTGAGCTGGAGCACGTCCGGGCCGGACACGCCGATCCGCAGGGTGCGGTAGGCGGGGAGCTCGCCCGGCAGCGTGATCACCGGCCGACCCTCGATCTCGAGTGCGATCGACAGCGGCGTCAACGTGGCGCCGATCTCGGGCACCGAACCCGTCACGACGTTGCCGCCGCCCGTCGTGTCGATCGTCACCTCGACGGCATCCGCATAGCCCACGTCCGCACGCAGCGTCACGTCGTTGCTCAGCGAGCCGAACTCGACGGGAACCGTCACGAGGCCAGGGTCCGGGGTATCACTCGCCTGCGCCGGAGAGATCAGGAACCGTCCCACCAGCAGTCCGGCCACCAGGCTCACCACCGCGCACAGCGCGACGATCCACAGCGTGCGGTTGCCCCGCAGGATGCGCCTCCAGCCGCTGACGCGCGACGTGTCGACGCTCTCGTCGGGGTCGCTGCCCTCCGGGCCGTCCGCCTCGGCGTCGACAGGGAGCAGGTCTGCGGGAAGTTCTGTCGTCGGGGTCTCGTCGCCCTTCATGTCAGCTGTTCTGCTCGGCGGCGGCCTTGAACGCCTCGAGGTCGGCCTTGTTCTCGGCGATGAACTTCTCCTCCAGCGCGAACTGGATCTTGAGGGACTCCTCCATGTAGGAGGTCTTCGTGCGGCACTCGAGGTCGACCAGCGCCAGCTCGATCTCCCGCTCGCCGAGCGCCTTCATCTCGGGGCTCTTCGACGGATCCATGGCGTCGGGGTCGGCCTCGGGATCCAGTTCGCCCGAGGCTCCCCCGGACGCGTCCTCGTAGAGCGCGCTCTGCTCGTCGGAGATCGACTGCTGAGCATCGCCCTGCAGTGTGAAGCCGGGCTCGCCGCCGTCATCCATGCACGACGCCCAGGCGGCGTTGAGCTCCTTGAGCTCGGGTGCATCCGCCGACGATGTCCAGAGCTCTTCCATCTTCGTGCGCAGATCGGCGAACTCGTCGGACTGCCACGGGTCCTCCCCTTGGAGCTCGTTCTGGGCCCAGCCCTGGCAGCCGGCATCCTCCCAGTTGTACTCGAAGCTGCCGTCCTCACCCAGCTCGTCCTCCTCGGGAGGAACACCGTAGGCGGTCTCGTAGTATGCGGTCTGCTCCGACTCCGACAGCGACTCCACGTACTCCTGGTTCGGGTCGACGTACTCCTCGGCCGTCGACTCCTCGCCCATCTCGTTGTACGGGTTGTTCACGATCCCGTAGCCGTACTTCTCGACCCAGTCCTTCTTCTCGGGCTCCCATTCGACGTCGTCGCCCGAGACGATGAACGAACCGTCCTGCACATTGGGCTCGTACTCGAAGCCCTGCTCGGCCATGCACTCGGCCATCAGCTCTTCCTGCTTGCGCTGCTGCTCCTCGAACTGCTTCTGCTGCTCCTCCGGCGAGAGATCGCCGCCGTAGGCCGCGGAGAGGTACTGGCCGAGCGGGGAGTCCTCATACGTCAGCTCGCCTCCCGCGGCGCCCCCGCACCCGGTCAATGTGAGCGCCAGAGCGGCCGCGGCGATGCCCGCGAGAGGTCCAGTGGTACGCATGTCTTGCTCCTTCGTAGGCCGACCGCAGTCGGAGGTCTCGAGCAAGCATAGGGAAGCGGCGACATCCTTCGCGTCCCCCAAATGGCCGGTGTGGATAATCCTCCAGGATGACGACACCGGCGATCGCGATCGACTAGCGCGCCCGCGGATGCGAGGTCGCGTAGACGTCCCGAAGCGTGTCCACCGACACGTGCGTGTAGATCTGCGTCGTCGCGACCGAGGCGTGCCCCAGCAGCTCCTGCACGACCCGCACGTCGGCCCCGCCCTGCAGGAGGTGTGTCGCGAAGGAGTGCCGCAGCGTGTGCGGCGAGACCTCGCTCGTGATCTGTGCGCGCTCGGCAGCGGAGCGGATCACGAGCCAGGCGCTCTGCCGCGACAGGGGCGCTCCGCGGGCCCCCAGGAAAAGACGCGCCGACGCGCGTCCCTTCGACGCGAGAGCCGGGCGCACCCGCGTGAGATAGGCGTCGACCGCGGCGCGCGCGAACGAGCCGACCGGGACGATGCGCTCGTTCGACCCCTTGCCGCGCAGTCGCAGCACATCGCCGTGCGAGAGGTCGTCGACGTCGAGCCCCACCGCCTCGGACACTCGTGCACCCGTCGCGTACAGCAGCTCGAGCAGCGCACGATCGCGGATGCCGAGAGGCTCCTCCGCGGACGGCGCGGAGAGCAGCCGCTCGACCTGATCGATCGTGAGAGCCTTGGGCAGGCGCCGCGGAGCCTTCGGCGGTCGCAGGCGCCCGCTCGGATCGTCCTCCTCGATACCCTCGCGCGCGAGAAAGCGGTGCCAGCCCCGTACCGACGACTGCAGTCGGGCGAGGCTCGTCGCGGCAGGCGGAGGATCGGCGGCTGCGCGATCCGCGACGAACCGCCCGATCACGGTCGGCGTGATCTCCGCCGTGTCGGCGATGCCCTCTCCTGCCAGCCACGTCAGGTAGCCGTCGAGGTCGCGACGGTAGGCCGCGATCGTGTGCTCGCTCAGTCCGCGCTCGATCGTGACGTGGCGCAGGTACGAGTCCGCGGCGCGATCGAGCTGCATGCTCAGCCCCGGAAGCCCGGCCTCTGCGCGGCCGCGAGCACGCCGATGCCGAGGATGCCGTTGCGCATCCGCCCGTTCAGCACCGCGTCCACGGCATCCTGCAACGGCACCCACTCGACTCGGATGTCCGCTTCCTCGTCCTCGCGCGCATGCGCCGACGGCGCAGACGAGAGCCCGGTGGCGAGGAAGATGTGGATCATCTCGTCGTTGCCGCCGGGCGTCGTCCACGACGAGACGAGCGGCTCCCAGTGCGCGGCGACGAGATCGGCCTCCTCCGCGAGCTCCCGGCGGGCTGCCTCGAGCGGATCCTCGCCGGCGACATCGAGCAGACCCGCGGGGAGCTCCCAGTCACGGTGACGGATCGGATGCCGGTACTGCTGGATCAGCAGCACCCGGCCGTCGTCGTCGAGCGCGAGGATCGCGACGGCACCGGTGTGAGCGACGTACTGGCGGCGGATCTCGCCGTCGCCGTACCGCACTCGGTCGTCACGGACGTCCCACACCGCGCCCTCGAACGCGAGGACGCTGCTCAGCACCTCGGGCTCGGACGGCTCGTCGCGAAGCTCGGACGTCGCGGCACGGGACTCCGACTCAGGCATCTGCTTCGACATCGAACAGCTCGCTCGCCCGGTGGCGGTCGATCGCCGCCCCCACGAGCCCACGGAACAGCGGGTGCGGGTCGGTGGGGCGCGAGCGCAGCTCGGGGTGCGCCTGGGTCGCGATGTAGTACGGGTGCACGTCGCGCGGCAGCTCCACGAACTCGACGAGGTCGAGATCGGGGTTCAGCCCCGAGAACACGAGACCGGCGTCGGCGAGGCGCGCGCGGTACGCGTTGTTGACCTCGTAGCGATGGCGGTGACGCTCGGACGCCTCCGGCGAACCGTACAGCTCATGCGCCAGGGATCCCTCCGCGAGCGCGGCCTGGTACAGGCCGAGCCGCATGGTGCCGCCGAGGTCGCCGCCGTCGAGGATCTCGATCTGCTCGGCCATCGTCGCGATCACGGGCTCGGTCGTCTCGGGGTCGAACTCGCTCGACGAGGCGCCGACGATGCCGGCGACGTCCCTCGCGTACTCGATGACCATGCACTGCAGGCCGAGGCACAGGCCGAGAGTGGGGATGCCCTGCTCGCGGGCGAACTTCAGTGCGCCGAGCTTGCCCTCGATGCCGCGGATGCCGAAGCCGCCGGGCACGCAGATGCCGTCGAGCGATCCGAGATGCTCCTTGGCGCCCTCCGGGGTCTCGCACAGGTCCGAGGGGATCCAGCGGATGTTGACCTTGGTCTCCTGGGCGAACCCGCCGGCCTTGAGCGCCTCGGTCACGGAGAGGTAGGCGTCGGGCAGGTCGATGTACTTGCCGACCAGACCGATCGTGACCTCGTGCTTGGGGTTGTGCACGGCGTGCAGGACCTTGTTCCAGCGGGTCCAGTCGACGTCGGCGGCCTTCGTGTCGAGACCCAGCCGGCGCACGATGTAGGAGTCGAGGCCCTGCTCGTTGAGCGTCGAGGGGATGTCGTAGATGCTCGGCAGGTCGACCGTGTTGATGACGCCCTCGGCATCCACGTCGCACATGAGGGCGATCTTGTTGCGGTTGCTCTCGCTCACCGGACGGTCGCTGCGGAGCACGAGCGCGTCGGGCTGGATGCCGACCTGGCGCAGGGCCGCGACGGAGTGCTGGGTGGGCTTGGTCTTCTGCTCGCCCGAGGCGCCCATGAAAGGAACGAGCGACACGTGCACGAAGAACACGCTGTCGCGTCCGAGCTCGTGACGGAGCTGGCGCGCCGACTCGAGGAAGGGCTGCGACTCGATGTCACCGACCGTGCCGCCGACCTCGGTGATGATGACGTCGGGACGCGGGTCCTCGCTGGCCTGGAGACGCATGCGGCGCTTGATCTCGTCGGTGATGTGCGGGATCACCTGCACGGTGTCGCCGAGGTACTCACCGCGCCGCTCGCGCGCGATGACCTGCGAGTAGATCTGGCCGGTCGTGACGTTCGCGGCCTCGGACAGGTTGATGTCGAGGAACCGCTCGTAGTGGCCGATGTCGAGGTCGGTCTCGGCCCCGTCGTCGGTCACGAAGACCTCGCCGTGCTGGAACGGGTTCATCGTCCCCGGATCGACGTTCAGGTACGGGTCGAGCTTCTGCATCACGACGCGGAGTCCGCGGGCGGTCAGGAGGTTGCCCAGGCTGGCCGCGGTGAGGCCCTTGCCCAAAGACGAAACGACACCACCAGTCACGAAGATGTGCTTGGTCGTGTCGTTCTTGGGCCCCGCAGAAGAAGAGTTCATCACGGGCTTCGATCCTATCAGGAGGTGGGGGCTCCGAGGCTGAGAAGCTCTCGGGCGTGGGTGAGTGCGGCATCCGAATCCGTCAGCCCGGAGAGCAGGCGAGCCATCTCGGCCTCGCGCTCCTCCCCATCGAGCCGACGGACGCTCGACGCCGTGACGGCTCCGTCGTTCGACTTCACGACGGAGAGATGGTTGTTCGCGAAGGCCGCGACCTGGGCCAGATGCGTGACCGCGATGACCTGCGACTTCTCGGCGAGTCGGGCGAGTCGCCGCCCGACCTCGATCGCGGCGGCACCGCCGATCCCGGCGTCGACCTCGTCGAACACGAACGTGGGGACGGGGTCGGTCCCGGCGATCACGACCTCGATCGCGAGCATCACCCGCGACAGCTCGCCCCCGGACGCTCCCTTCGCCACCGAGCGCGGTTCGGCGCCGGGGTGCGGGGCGAGGAGGATGCCGACATCGTCGCGTCCGTGCGTGCTCTCGGCGCCGCGGGTGACCGCGACCTCGAGGCGCGCATCCGGCATCGCGAGGGCGTGCAGCTCCTCCGTCACGGCGGCGCCCAGGCGTGCGGCGGCGGCAGCGCGCTCGGCGGTCAGGGCGTCCGCGTGCTCGTCGAGCGTCGTGCGCGCGGCATCGCGCTCGGCCTCGAGGCGTTCGATGCGGTCGCCGTCGTCGTCGAGCTCCGCCAGGCGCGCGGATCCGGTCTGCCAGAGCGCAAGAGCCTCTTCGAGGGAGCCGTGAGCCCGGATCAGCGTGCCGAGGGCGGCCCGCCTCTCCTCGACTGCTGCGAGCTCGTGCGGACCGGACTCGTCGAGGTCGGCGAGATAGGCCGACAGCTGTCCGGCGAGGTCGGACACCCGATAGCCGATGTCGGCGAGACCGTCGGCGATCTCGGTCAGCGTCGGATCGGAGGCGCGTTCGAGTGCGCGACGAGCCTCGGCGACCAGGGCCGTGACGTCCGGCTCTCCGTCTTCGTTCGACAGCGTGCCGTGCGCGAGAGCCGCGGCGACGCGCAGCTCTTCGGCGTTGGTCAGGCGCTCCGAGCGCGCCGTCAGCTCGGCATCCTCTCCCGGTTCGGGGGCGGTCGCCTCGATGAGCGCGAGCGCCTCCCGCAGCCGAGCAGCCTCTTCCGCACGACGATCGCGATTCTCCGTGATGTCGGCGATCTCGGCATCCAGCTCGCGCCAGCGTGCGAAAGCCGACGCATACGCCTCGAGTGCGGTCGCGATGGGCGCGCCGCCGAAGCGATCGAGCGCATCGCGCTGCGCTGCCGCCGACCGCAGGCGCAGCTGCTCGGACTGTCCGTGCACGACGACGAGCTCTTCCGCGAGGGCCGAGAGCACACCGGCGGGAGCCGCACGTCCGCCCACACTCGCACGGCTGCGACCCTCGGCGCTGAGGGTGCGGGAGACGTAGAGCTCTGCAGCACCGGCTCCGGCCGGCTCCAGGTCTCCCCCGGCATCCGCGACGATGTCGGCGACCTCACCCTGCTCCGGAACGATCCAGACACCCGCGACGGATGCCTGGCCGGAGCCCGCCCGCACGGCACCCGAGTCCGCGCGCTGTCCGAGCAGCAGTCCGAGACCCGTCACGACCATGGTCTTGCCCGCACCGGTCTCGCCGGTGATCGCGGTGAAGCCCGTACCGAGGGGCAGCACGGCGTCGGCGATCACGCCGAGGCCCTGCATCCGCATCTCCTCGATCATGCGCCGCCCCCCTGTCCGCGCCAGCCGGCGACCGGCAGCTGGAACTTGCGCACCAGCCGGTTGGTGAACTCTGCCGGATGCAGTCGAGCCAGGCGCACGGGTCGTGACGAGCGGCGCACGACCACACGGGCACCGGGCGGGAGGTCGTGCGAGCGTCGGCCGTCGCACCACAGGATGCCGGAGCCTGACGCGCTCTCGAGCATCTCGATCGCGACGGCGGCGTCCGGGCTCACGACGAGCGGCTTGGCGAACAGCGCATGCGCCGAGAGCGGGATCACGGCGATCGCCTCGACACTCGGCCAGATGACGGGACCGCCCGCCGAGAAGTTGTACGCGGTCGAACCGGTCGGGGTGGAGACCACCATCCCGTCGCAGCCGAAGCTCGACAGCGGGAGCCCGTCGATCTCGAGCACGACCTCGATCATGCGCTCGCGACTGGCCTTCTCGACAGTGGCCTCGTTGAGCGCGAACGTCTCGTAGACGACTGCTCCGTCCGCGTCCTTGACCCGGACGGAGAGCGCGAGACGCTCCTCCACCTCGTAGTCCCGCGCGATCACCCGGCGGACCGCATCGTCCATGTCGTCGCGATCGATCTCGGCAAGGAATCCGACGTGACCCATGTTGATGCCGAGCACAGGCGCCGAGCAGCCGCGCACGAGCTCGGCCGCGCGCAGGATCGTGCCATCGCCGCCGAGCACGATCGCGAGCTCGAGCTCCTCCTGACCGACCGTCACGCCCAGCACGTCGACATCCGCGAAACTCGGATCGACCGCGCTCAGGTCGAGGCTCTCGTCGGGGGCCAGCACGGGCCGTGCCCCGGCGTCGCGAAGGGCCTCGATCACGCGTCGCGCCGCGGCGACGGTGTCGTCGCGGCGCGCGTGGGCGACGACCAGGATGCTGCGCTCTTTCATCGTCCCCCTGCCAGTTCGTTGATGCGGTCCGACCATTCTGACGGATCCGTCCCCCGCCCCGGCGCGAGATGCACCAGATACTCGGTGTTGCCGTGCGTTCCGAGAATCGGGGAGGAGAGGATGCCGAGCATCCCGAGACCGACGTCCCATGCGCTCCACACCGTGCGCGCGACGGCATCCGCTCGCGTGACCGGATCCGTCACCAGTCCACCGCGCACGGCGGTGCGACCGACCTCGAACTGAGGCTTCACCAGGAGCACGATGTCGGCGGCTGGCGCGGCGACCTCGGCGATCGCGGGAAGCACGAGCTCGAGCGAGATGAACGAGAGATCGCCGACCAGGAGGTCGGGCGCTTCCGGCTCGCCCGTCGCCTCGGAGAGGTTTCCGGGCGTCATGTGCCGGACGTTGTACCCCTCGACGAGGACGACGCCGGGGTCCGCGGCGATGGACGGCGCGAGCTGGTCGTGCCCCACGTCGACCGCAAGGACCCTGCGGGCGCCGCGCTCGCGCAGCACCTGGGTGAACCCGCCCGTCGATGCACCCATGTCGAGCGCGAGCCGCCCTTCGACCGGAACAGAGAATCCGTCGAGCGCGGCAATCAGCTTGTGCGCGGCGCGTCCGACGTAGTGGTCGGCGCCTGCCACGCTGATGTCCGAGTCGTCGGCGACCGGCGTCGAGGCCTTGACGATCGGGCGGCCGTCGACGCTCACGAGCCCGTCGCTGATCAGCGTGGCGGCGTGCGTGCGGGAACGAGCGAGTCCCCGAGCGGCGAGAGCGGCGTCGAGTCGGGTCATCGGGTGCCCGGCGCGTCGCGCTGATCGAGCTTCGCGCCACTGTCGAGTCGGCGCGAGAGCTCGTCGTGCAGGCCGGAGTACGCGTCTGCCCTGGCAGCGAGAGGCTGCCCTTCGATCAGACGCAGGCGACTCCACAGACCGTCGGTCGGCGCGTTCGTCGTCTCTTCGCTCACGTCCTCTACTGTACGCGGCGCGGCCGACAGTGCTGCCGAGCCACGGCGCGAACGCGCCCGTCACACCCTCCGCGCGAAGCCGAAGCCGGGACGTGAGAGGTCAGGGACGTGAGAAGTCAGGGACGATGGAACGGGTCGTCGTACAGCCGTTCGGGAACCCGCAGCACGAAGACCGGGGTCCCGGACGCCCAGATCGCGGCGGCACCGGCGCGCAGCAGATCGACCTGCCGCGTCCCCTCCGCGATGATCTCGACGTCGGCTCCGCTCACACGGACCGACGCGTCGTTCACGGTGTGCACACCGTCCTTCACGTGCACCTCGGGGTACGGTTCGTGCAACTCCCGCAGATCGCTGAGGATGTACGTCGGCCGCGACCCGTCGGGGGCGGCGAGCACGTGCTTCGGACGGTCGATGCCGGTGAGCACGAGCGCGGAGTCGATGCCGGCGCGCACGGCTCCGAGGATGTCGGTGTCCAGCCGGTCCCCGATGAAGAGGGGCTTCGCCGCCCCGAAGCGCGCCATCGCCTCCTCGAAGATGGGCACCTCCGGCTTGCCGGCGACCGTCGCGAGGCGGCCGATCGCGGTGTGCACCGCGGAGACGAGCGTTCCGTTGCCCGGTGCGACGCCGCGTTCGCGTGGGATCGTCCAGTCGGTGTTCGTGGCGATCCACGGAATGCCGCCCTCGTCCTCCGGCACCTTGAGCGCGAACGCCGCCTCGGCGAGATCCGTCCACGCGACCTCGGGCGCGAAGCCCTGCACGACCGCCGCGGGCGAGTCCTCCGCCGAGCGCGTGACCGTATAGCCGGCCTTCTCCGCCTCGTCGACCAGCCCATCGCCTCCGATGATCAGCAGTGTCGCCGGCGGAGGCACGAGGCCCGCCAGCAGACGCATCGCCGCCTGGGGGCTCGTGATGACATCAGCGGGAGCGACGGTCAGGCCCAGGCTGCTCAGATGCGCGGCGACCGACGCGTCGGTCCGCGAGGCGTTGTTCGTGATGTAGCCCAGACGGACGGTCGTGGCCGCCCGGTTGAGGCTCTCCACGGCATGAGGGAGCGCGCCGGGCCCGGCGTACACCACGCCGTCGAGGTCGGCGAGAACCGCATCCACTCCGTCGAGCGGGGTGCGGCCTGCAGCCTTCTTGGAGAAGAAGCCCATTCACGCGTCCTTGTCGGAGGGCTCGGATGCGTCCGGCGTGGTGGATGCGCCGTCCTCGCCGAGGAGCTCGCGGACCTCGTCCTCGATCGACGGCTCAGCTGCGTCTGCGTCGGCGTCAACAGATGCGTCGGCGTCAACCGATGCGTCGTCGGTGTCGGGCTCGTCGACCGCCGCGGCCCCGTCGACTGCGTCGAGATCACCGCTGGCGAGCTCGTCCTCGTCGTAGTCGTCGACCCAGTCCTCGATCAGGCCGTCCTCGACGAACATCTCCTCGTCGCCGGCCTCATCGACTCCGAGCGCCTCTGCCGCAACCTCGGCCCGACGGGCCCAGAACTCGGCCTCCTCGGCGCGGCCGAGGTCTTCGAGAACCGCCGCGCGTGCGGAGAAGAGCGCCGGGCTCCACTCGAAAGCGCGATCGGGGTCGAGCTCGGGGATCTCGAGCTCACCGAGGGCGAACTCCAGGTCGCCCTGGTCAAGACGTGCGCCGGACATCGCGATCGCGAGCGCGACGCGTACAGGTGTGTCGAGAGTCGTCCGGTCGACGGCACGACCTGTCTCGAGTGCGCGGTCGGGCCGTCCGATGCCACGCTCGCTGTCGACCATGAGCGCGATCTGGTCGTCCTTCCCGGAGATGCGACGGTACGTGCGCAGCTCGCGGAGGGCGAGAGCGAAGTCCTCGGTCGCATAGGCGGTGATTCCGAGCGTCTCACGGACGATGGCGATGCGGCCGGCGCGACGGGATGCGGCGAGAGCGTGCTTGTGGGCGAGCTCCGGATCCTCGTCGATCAGGCGGGATGCCATGGCGAGGTGGCGCGCGACGTGCTCTGCGTTCTCCTTGCTCAGCGTCTTGAGTTCATTGCGGGCAGACGGGTGCAGGTCGCGCGCGGTGACCTCGTCCGGGACGATCGGGTCGTTGTGGCGCGGACGCTCATCGGATGCCTGGACCGGACGCTCGCGGCCCGCTCCACCGCGCTGCGGGAATGACCGGCTGCGGTCGTCGCGGTCACGACGCGGGGCACCGCCACCGTCACGGGAGTACGCGCCTTCGCGACGCGGGGAGCCGCCGTCACGGGAGTACCCGCCTTCTCGACGAGGGGAGGCGCCGTCACGGGAGTACCCGCCTTCGCGGCGCGGAGCGCCACCCTCGCGGTTGTACCCGCCTTCGCGGCGCTGACCGCCATCGCGGGAGTACCCGCCTTCGCGACGCTGGGAGCCGCCGTCACGGGAGTACCCGCCTTCGCGGCGCGGAGCGCCACCATCACGGGAGTACCCACTCTCGCGACGAGGAGCACCACCATCACGGGAGTACCCACCCTCACGACGCTGACCACCATCACGGGAGTAGCCCCCTTCACGACGAGGAGCACCACCATCACGGTTATACCCACCCTCACGACGCTGACCACCATCACGGGAGTAGCCCCCTTCACGACGCGGAGCGCCACCCTCGCGGTTGTACCCGCCTTCGCGGCGCTGACCGCCATCGCGGGAGTACCCGCCTTCGCGACGCTGGGAGCCGCCGTCACGGGAGTACCCGCCTTCGCGGCGCGGAGCGCCACCATCACGGGAGTACCCACCCTCGCGACGAGGAGCACCACCATCACGGGAGTACCCGCCTTCGCGATGCTGACCGCCTTCGCGGGAATAGCCGCCTTCACGACGAGGGGCACCACCGTCGCGGGAATAGCCACCCTCACGGCGCTGACCACCATCACGGGAGTACCCGCCGTCGCGGCGCGGAGCACCACCATCACGGGAGTACCCGCCGTCGCGACGCGGAGCGCCACCAACGCGGTTGTACCCACCCTCACGACGCGGGGCACCACCGTCACGACGGGGCTGCGAGGAGCGATCTCCGGAAGGGCGTTCGCGGCGCGGTCCCTGATCGTCGTTACGACGCGGGCGGCGCTGTTCGTCTTCCGGCATGATGCTCCTCTGTTGATGTGTGTGTTAACGCAAAATGGCCACCCAACGATGGGTGGCCATTTGCTTAAAAGGAGTCCGGCGGTGTCCTACTCTCCCACAGGGTCCCCCCTGCAGTACCATCGGCGCTGTGAGGCTTAGCTTC
>NZ_LGYE01000004.1 GCF_001262495.1 Microbacterium sp. GCS4 | reverse complement strand
ACCCGGTACCGCGGCGGCAGCGCCTCGCCGAGCAGATTCGCCCGCGGCGCGGTCGCCTCCCCCACCGTCACCAACCGCGCGGCATCACCGGTCGAGCCCCCGGTCGTCGCCGCGATCAACGCCGCCGGCGACCGGAAACCCCGCTCCTTCGCCAGCCCGCCCGACCCCAGCTCGGGCCGAGACTCCCGCGCGATCCCCGCCGCGACCTCCGCATGCAGACCATCCAACCGACGCTGCAGCACACCTACGGCAGCGTGCGCGGCCAGGAGTTGTGACCGCGAGAGCTCGGTGCCGTTCGCCGCATCACCCCACGCACCCTCGAGGCGCTGAACGGCCTCCAGAAGGGGGAGAAGATGCGGATTCGACATGCCCCCAGTCTAGAACAAATCTTCGAATCTCGAACGGAATGCCGGTACAGGGCGCCCCCTCATCCGCGCCCGTGATCCTCACTCCGCAACCACTCGTCGAACGTGATCCGCCCCCGCACGGCATCCGCACCTCCGCGCAGCGAACCCGACGCCAACCCGCGCCCGTACACTCCCGGCAGCCGTACCTCGATCACCGGCCGTCGCGCCCCGTCGAACGCCAGCTGCCGCCGCGCCACGTCGGCCAGCACCTCATCGCGCGGTCCGACGAGATCCGCCGCACGCCCCACCGCACCACCCTCGGCCACCCGCACGAGATGCTCTCCGACCTCGCGCGCCGCGACCGGCCGCATGAGGATCTTCGGCAGCAGCGCGACCGGACCGCCCATGCCCGACAGCAGCTGCCCCGCGAACTCGTGGAACTGCCCCGCGCGCGCGATCGTGAACGGCACCGGCCCTGCCGCGACCATCCGCTCCTGCGCGAGCTTGCCCGCGTAGTACGACGCATCGATGTCGTCGATCCCGACGATCGACAGCGCGACGTGATGCCCGACACCCGCCTCCGGCTCGGCCGTGAGAAGGTTGCGCGTCGCGGTCTCGAAGAACGCGGTGGCCTTCGCCGCCGACAGGGTCGTGCCGCTGTTCGCGGCGTCGATCACAGCATCCGCGCCGCGCAGCGCCCCCGCGAGTCCCTGCCCGGTGAGCAGGTCCACTCCTGTCGACCGTGCCAGCACCACGACGTCGTGCCCGGCCCGCTCGGCCGCGCCCACGACATGACGGCCGACGACTCCCGTGCCCCCTGCGACAGCGATCCTCATCCGATTCCCTTTCCTCGGCGGGCCGCACACGGGCCCCTCACGAGGATGACGACGCAGGGCCGCGCGGTGTGAGGCCGGCCCTCACACCGCATCCCGGTGCATCGTCGTATCCTGCAGAGGCGTGCACGCGGAGCGCCGGGCGCAGATCGAGAGGAACGACGTGGACGACGAGTTGAGCGACGTGTTCCGCGAACGGCGACGTCTGCTCGCTCTCGGCTACCGCATGACCGGGACCATGGCGGATGCCGAGGACATCGTGCAGGAGACCAATCTGCGGTGGTACCGCCTCGACGACGCGGAGCGCGAGGCGATCGCGAACCCGGCGGGATGGCTGACCACCGTGGCCGGCCGCGTCGCCCTGGACCTGCTCGGATCGGCCCGCCGCCGCCGCGAGCAGTACGTCGGCGAATGGCTGCCCGAACCGCTGCCCGCCGGCGTCTTCCACGGCGCCCTCCCCCGCCGCACCGCTTCCGACTCGGATGCCGATCCTCTCGACCGCATCACGCTCGATGACGACGTCTCGACCGCCCTGCTCGTGGTGCTCGAGGCGATGACACCGGCCGAGCGTGTGGCGTTCGTGCTGCACGACGTGTTCGACGTGCCGTTCGACGAGATCGCGGACGCCGTGGGGCGCTCGTCCGCCGCGGTGCGTCAGCTCGCCTCGTCCGCCCGACGCCATGTGCGCGAGAACCGGGCGACAGCCGTGCCCCGCGCCGAGCACGATCGCGTCGTCCGCGCATTCCAGGAGGCGACGCGCACGGGCGAGGTCGCGAGCCTCGTCCGCTTCCTCGCCCCCGACGTCGAACTGCGCAGCGACGGCGGCGGGGTCGTCAGCGCAGCACGCAACGTCGTGTCCGGAGCCGACAACGTCGCCCGGTTCCTGCTCGGCGTCGCGTCGAAGCATCCCGAGCTCACGATGTCCGAGCAGGAGCGCGGAGACGGTGTCGGGCTCGTCTTCCGCGACGGCGCGCGGGTGCAGTCGGTCATGGACTTCCGCGTCGAGGGCGGCCGCATCACGCGCCTGTGGATCGTGCTGAACCCCGCCAAGCTCACGCAGTGGGCGGCGGCACCGGCATCCGCGGACTGAGAGCCCGGCGACAGCAGAGTCGTGTCGTATCCTCGCACCATGTCCACCGCATCCCGCCAGCTTCGGAGCGCGAAGCGCGATGCCGATCGCTGGTTCCGCGAGCAGGGCCTGCCGACGTTCGTTCCGCTGCGACGCTGGTTCACCGACCTTCCCCGGCGCGTCGCCCCGCTGGTCGTGTGGGTCGCCGTCGTCGGCTTCGTGCTCGAGGTGTTCGTGGTGGCCCTCGATGCCGTCCTCGCGGTGGCCGATGGCGATGACGACGACCTGATCATCGCGATCGTGGTCCTCGCGATGTCACTCATCGGCATCGTCGTCGCCTGGGGCGGATACCTGCTCGCCCGGTTCGTGCTGAGACGACTGACTGCACTCGTCGGCACGATCGTCGCGACCGTCATGATCGTCGTGTGCGCGGTGTGGATGGTCGTCGACGGCTACGAGTTCAGCCCCGGCGCGACGGTCGGTCCGATCATCGAGACGCTCGGAATCCTGGCGCTGTGCGTGCTCGTGACGGGCATGGGCGGCGGCGCGCTCATCTCCTGGGCATCGCGCCTCGCGGTGCAGAACGCCGCGGCGATCGGCCACATGGCGTCGATCGCCCTGCCGGTGATCCTCATGCTCGTGGTGTTCGCGTTCTTCTCCTCCGAGGTGTGGCAGATGGCCTCGGCGCTGTCGTGGGGGTCGATCGCGCTCGTCGGACTCGTGGTCGCGGCTCTCGCGACCATCGTCGTGCTGCGCGTCAGCGCCTCCGAGATCGACGACGGATCGCAGGCGCCCACTCCCGAGCAGCGCGCCTCCCTCATCGTCGACACCCCCGCCGAGCATCGCGACGCGGCCTCCGCCCCACGCCGTCGCCTGCGCGCGCCGCAGCGGCTGAACATCCTGCTCGCGATGACGTTCGCGCAGCTCGTCCAGGCGCTGTTCTTCGCCGCGCTGCTGTGCGCGCTGCTCGTCGTGATCGGCAGCATCGCGGTCCCGATCGGGATCGTCGAGCTCTGGGTCGGCACCGGCAACGCGACTCAGCCGCTCGCCGTCGAACCGTGGCGCATCGGCGACACGACCCTGCCGATCACCGTGAACCTGCTGAAGGCGACCACCCTGCTGTCGCTCATCGCCACGCTGCCCTTCGTGTTCTCCGCCGTGAGCGAGGCCCGCTACCGCGAGCGGTTCTTCGACCCGATCATGGCCGACATGCGACGGGCGATCGTCGTGCGCGACGTCCTCGGCTCCGCGCGATAGGCATGATGCCGTGAGCGCCGGCACCCCGGCATCCTGCTAGCGTCGTCCCTGCGCACCCGAGCGCGGACGCAGGAGACCCGATGAGCGACCCCCAGATCCGGGATGCCGAGGAGACCGACCTCGAGCAGATCACGGCGATCCACAACGACGCCGTCGTGCATACCACCGCGATCTGGAACGAGGAAGCGGTCGACGTCGCCGACCGGTCTGCCTGGCTGGCGGCTCGGCGCGAACGCGGCTTCCCGGTGATCGTCGCGACCGATGAGACGGGCGTGGTCGGGTATGCGTCGTTCGGCGACTGGCGCCCGCACAGCGGGTACCGGCACACAGTGGAGCATTCCGTGTACGTGCGGGGCGACCAGCGCGGCCGCGGGATCGGACGTCTGCTCATGGTCGAGCTCATCCGACGTGCCAAGGATCTCGGCATCCACGTCATGGTCGGCGCGGTCGAGAGTGGCAACCTCCCGTCGATCGTGCTGCACAAACGCCTCGACTTCCTGCAGGTGGGACGGATGCCGCAGGTCGGCGCCAAGTTCGGCCGTTGGCTCGACCTCACGTTCCTGCAGCTGGTGCTCGACGACCGGCCGTTCCCGCCCGAGCTGCGCGCTCCCGCGGAGGACGCCCGGTGAACCTCCTCCTCTGGCTCGTCGACGCGTTCAACTCGCAATGGCAGCTGCCCGGGGGCCAGACGCTGCTGGTGCGCGAGGTCGTCGGCAACGCCTTCGGTCTGGCCAGCGCCCTGGGCGGCATGCGCCGCAAGGTGTGGGCGTGGCCGGTGGGTATCGTCGGCAACGTTCTGCTGCTCACCGTGTTCCTCGGCACGATCCTGAACCCCGATCACGAGCTGCCGCACCTGCTCGGCCAGGCCGGGCGACAGATCATGTTCATCGCGGTCGCGATCTACGGGTGGATCCGGTGGAAGCAGGCGTCGAGCGACGACGGCCGCGTCACCCCGCGGTGGGCGCCGACGAGCGCCCGCATCGGTCTCGTGCTCGTCCTGGTGATCGGCACGGTCGCCCTCACGCCGCTGTTCCGGGCGCTCGGTTCGTACGAACCCGTGTGGGCGGATGCCTGGACTTTCGTGGGCTCGCTGCTCGCGACCTACGGCATGGCGAAGGGCTGGACCGAGTTCTGGCTGATCTGGATCGCGGTCGACGTCGTCGGGGTTCCGCTGCTCTTCGCCGCCGGCTTCTACGCGACCGGGTTCATGTACGTGTTCTACGGCGTCTTCACGGCCGTGGGATTCGTGGTCTGGTGCCGCGCACAGGCGAACGCGAAGCCCCAGATCGACACGCTCATGCCCGATCCTCGTCCGGTCACGCGGCCGATCCGCACCGGTCGACGCCGCCGCTGAGTCCCGCGCCCGCGGGCCGACACGCCAGATGTCGGACCGATCCGGCGAAAGGGCCCGGCATCTGGCGTGTCGGCCCCCATCCTGGAACCCGGAATGTGTCGTCGTGTGTCGCGGGCACTGGCCGGAACGCGGGTCGACAGGGTCTTCTAGACGGCATGACCCGTCAGATCCGCTTCAACGCCTTCGACATGAACTGCGTCGCCCACCAGTCGTCCGGCCTGTGGCGGCACCCCGACGACCGCTCGCGCCAGTACAACACGATCTCGTACTGGACCGACCTCGCGAAGCTCCTCGAGAGCGCGACGTTCGACGGCATCTTCATCGCCGACGTGCTCGGCACGTACGACGTGTACGGCGGCACGAACGAGGCCGCGATCCGCAACGGCGCCCAGGTGCCTGTGAACGACCCGATCCTGCTCGTGAGCGCCATGGCGGCCGTGACCGAGCACCTCGGCTTCGGGGTCACGGCGGGCACCGCGTTCGAGCATCCCTATCCGTTCGCGCGTCGCCTGAGCACGCTCGACCACCTCACGCAGGGCCGCGTCGGCTGGAACGTCGTGACCGGCTACCTGCCCAGCGCCGCGCGCAACATGGGTCAGACCGATCAGCTCGCTCACGACGACCGCTATGACCACGCCGACGAGTACGTCGAGGTGCTGTACAAGCTGTGGGAGGGGTCGTGGGAGGACGACGCCGTGGTCGAGGACCGCGAACGCGGCATCTTCACCGACCCGTCGAAGGTGCATCCGATCGGCCACGAGGGGAAGCACTTCAGCGTCCCCGGCATCCACATCTCCGAGCCCTCGCCGCAGCGCACGCCGGTGATCTACCAGGCGGGCGCGAGCCCTCGCGGGGTGAAGTTCGCGGCGGAGAACGCCGAGGCGATCTTCGTCGCCGCCCCCTCGAAGGAGGTGCTCGCGGGGACCGTGAAGCGCATCCGCGACGCCCTCGAGGCCGCCGGCCGCGACCGTTACGACGCTCGCATCTACACGCTGCTCACGGTGATCACCGGGGCGACGAGCGAGGATGCCGCGGCGAAGCACGCCGAGTACCTGTCGTACGCGAGTCCCGAGGGCGCGCTCACCTTCATGTCGGGCTGGATGGGTGTCGACCTGTCGCAGTACGAGGAGGACGAGCCGGTCGGGAACGTCGAGTCGAACGCGATCCAGTCGGTTCTGCAGCATCTCAAGGAGGAGGCGGACCTCGGCCGCGAGTGGACCGTCGGCGACTTCGGCCGCCACAACGCGATCGGCGGCCTCGGCCCCACGATCGTCGGCTCCGGCGAGGAGATCGCCGACGAGCTGCAGTCCTGGGTCGAGGAGACCGACATCGACGGCTTCAACCTCGCCTACGCCGTCACGCCGGGCACCTGGCAGGACGTCATCGAGCACGTCATCCCCGTGCTGCGCGAGCGCGGCGCCTACCCCGAGGAGTACACACCCGGCACGCTGCGGCACAAGCTCCACGGCAAGGGCGACCGCGTGCAGGACTCGCACCGCGCTGCCCGGTACCGGGTAGGGGCGCAGACGCCGGTCGCCTGAGAGAAGTCGATCCGGCGCCCACGTGCCGCCGCAGACCGGAAGCTAGGGTGGCGGCATGGAATCCGTGAGTGAGCCCTGGAGCAGACTTGCACCCGACTACGAGCGGGCTCGTTCTCGCGAGGACTCCCTCGATCGACTGGTGGAATGGCCGGCGCAGCGGGCTCTGCTCGGCGATGTCAGCGGTGTCTCCTTCCTCGACCTCGGCTGCGGGAACGGCGGAAAGCTGCTCGAACTCGTCGAAGACGGGGCGGCGGCGTCGGTGGGCATCGACATCAGCGGTAACTTCATCCGCCACGGTCGAGCCGATCTCGAACTCGTCCAGGCCGACCTGTCGCATCTCGCGTCGGTGCCGGAGATCGAGGGCCGCACGTTCGATCGCATCATGTTCCTGCAGTCGTTCGGCTACGCGGTCGATCCGGTACGGACGCTGAGAACCGCACGATCCCTGCTCTCCCCAGACGGATACATCCTCCTCACGAGGACCCAGCCGATCAGGTACGCGATCGAACGCGCAGAGGCGAACGGCACCTCTCTGGGCGAAGGCTACTTCGCTCGCGATCCCCATGCGCATCGCAACGGGTGGAACGAGGAGATCACTCTCACCAAACGCCCGTACACGATGTCCGACCTGCTCAACACGTTCAGCGCCGCAGGCCTCTGGGTCGAGACGACGCTCGAGCCGCAGCTCTCCGAGGCCGACGGGGAACGCTACCCCCATAAGCAGGCCTGGATGGATAAGTATCTCGGCATACTGATCTTCAAGCTGCTTCCGCTCCCGACGGGTGCACAGGCCCCCGCAGCCTGAGGATCGAGGCCCCGGGCACAGCTTCGGAGCGGATGCCGCGACACGCCGTGCAGGAGTCGGTGCGCGCGGCGTGTCGGGACCGGGCTCCGAAGTCGTGCCCGGCGATGTGCCGAGCCTCCGAATGTCCGGAATCGAAGGGATGCTGGCGGTCGGGGCGCTCGTGGCCGGGAGCTCGGCGGACGAGACTGAGCCGATGCGCATCGCCGACTTCCCCGTGCCCGACACCGCCGCCGCACGCGGAGCGTTCACCCTCGCTCAGGAGTACCACTCGCCCTCGATCCTCAACCACGTCACGCGGTCGTGGCTGTGGGCGGAGGCGTTCGCGGAGGTCGAGGGCCGCCGTGATGTCGACCACGAGCTGCTCTACGTGTCTGCGCTCCTGCACGACATCGGCCTCGCCCCCGAGTTCGACAACCACACCCTCGCCTATGAGCACGTGGGCGGGCATGTCGGCATCGCGCTGACCGCGGGGGCCGGGTGGGATGCTGCGCGGCGACGCCGTGTGCTCGACGTGATCGTCGCGCACAACCTGCCGAGTGTCGACCCGGCGGAGGATGCCGAGGGGTACCTGCTCGAGATCGCGACGGGCCTCGACATCTCGGGCGCTCGGCCCGACGCCCTGCCCGAGGACTTCCGCCGCGAGGTCCTCGACGCCTACCCGCGCCTCCAGCTCGCGCAGGAGTTCGGCACTGCCGTCGTCGACCAGGCCGAGCGCAAGCCGTCATCCGCCGCCTGCCGCCTCGTCGACGGCGGGGTCGTGCGAAAGCTTCGCGACAACCCGCTCGAGTCCCTCGCCTGACGCCAGCGGCACCGCTACGAGAGATGGAGAACGCCTCGGAGAAGCGGGGTTCGGAGGCGTTTTCCATCTCTCGACACCGTTCGTGACGGGAAAAGGCCCGGTGGGCGCAGCAGGTTAAGCATTTCGTTATCTCGTTATGCGAAGTCGAACTTTCGACTTATGTGACCGGTCGACATAATCGATCACGAAGGGTCACACCCACCACCCGACCTTCACCCCCGACGAGCAACGGAGCCGTCGATGACGACGCTCCGTGATTCGTGACACCTCGAGCGATGGCGCCCGTGCGCGCCATGGAAGGACTTCGTCATGCCCGCATCTCCGCACTTCCGTCGTCCCACAGGCACCTCCGCCCGCTGGATCGGCGCCGTCGCCTTCGGCGCAGCATCCGTCCTCGTCCTCGCCGGCTGCAGCGGCTCGGGGGATTCCGGCGACTCCGGCGGCGAGGGCGGCGCGCAGACCCTGACCTTCGGCCTCTCCGCGGATCCCGCGACCCCCATCACCGGCATGCAGCAGGGCGGCGCGGTCAACCAGCTGCTCACGATGGTGCACCGCGGCCTCATGACCTACGACGAGACCGGGGCGGTCGTGCCGGGTGTGGCCGAGTCGGTCGACACGAGCGATCCCACGAGCTACGTGTTCACGCTGCGTCCCGACCTGACCTTCAGCGACGACTCCCCACTCACCTCCGAGAACGTCAAGAACTCCCTCGACTACTACCGCGACCCGGCGAACGGCTCGCAGCTCGCCGCCGGCCTCAAGGACATCACCGACATCACCGCCGACGGCGACACCGTGACGATCACGCTCGCCCAGCCGAACACCGCGTTCCTGCAGTACCTCGCGCTGCCGTTCGCGGCGATCGTGCCCGACGCCTCGCTCAACCCCGACACCCCCAACTGGGTCGGCGCCGGACCCTTCGAGATGACCAACCTCGACCAGGGCATCGGGCTCACGGTCGAGAAGAACGACGCCTACTACGACGCCGACGAAGTCTCCCTCGACAGCATCGAGGTGAAGTTCTACCCCGACGGCGAAGCCCGCACGAACGCGCTGCTCAGCGGCGACGTCGACATGATCGAGTACGTGCCGTGGGAGAACTTCCAGCGGGTCGCGGATGCCGGGCTCACGGTCGACGCGCAGCAGGGACCGTTCCAGTACGTGCAGTTCAACGTGACGGACGGGCCGTTCGCCGACCCGAAGGTGCGCCAGGCCGTGGCCTACGCGCTCAACCGCGAGAACGCGGTGACCGCGGCGTTCCAGAGCAACGGCGCCCCGCTCGACGGGATCGTCATCCCCGAGGACGACCCCGCGTACGACCCGAAGGCCGGGGAGCTGTGGAGCTACGACCCCGAGAAGGCCAAGGAGCTGCTCGCGGATGCCGGCTACCCGGACGGCTTCTCCGCCACGCTGCTGTCGACCTCGCAGTACACCTTCCTGCAGGACAACGCGCTGTCGGTGCAGGAGGACCTCCGCGCGGTCGGCATCGACGTCACGCTCGACGCCCCCGACTGGTCGACGCGCGTCAGCAAGGGCAACGCGGGCGAGTACGACCTCGCCGTCTCGGGTGACGCGGGCGTCATCACCGACCCGTCCTACCTGCTGAACTGGGTGGTCGACAGCCGCAACTTCAACGTCGGCTGGGGCTACTCCAACGACACGCTGCGCGGACTCATCGAAGAGGGACTCCGCGCCGCCGACGACGACGCCGGCAAGAAGGCGATCTACGAGGAGATCGCCGACATCTGGGCCGAGGACGTGCCGTTCGCCTCCATCAACACCCGCGAGCAGGCCTACGCCTACAGCGACAAGGTTAAGGGTTTCGAGACCCTCCCCGGGTTCCTCGTGTTCTACAGCTCGCTGAACCTCGCGCACGCCTCCGTGGAGTGACCCTGCCGTGATCCTCTTCATCGCGAAGCGGCTGGCGATGGGGGTGGGACTGGTCCTGCTGGTCCTCACCCTCATCTTCTCCGCACTGCAACTCGTTCCGGGCGACCCCGCCGTGCTGCTGCTCAGCACGGGCGACGGCGGGGCGCCCAGCCCGGAGGCCGTCGCCGCGCTCCGTGAGCAGCTGGGGCTCAACCAGCCGCTGCTCACCCAGTACTTCTCGTTCCTCGGCGGCGTCTTCACCGGCGACCTGGGCGAGTCGTTCCGCACCTCGCAGCCCGTGCTCGAGGCGATCGGCGCCCGACTCCCCCGCACGCTCCTCCTCGTGGCCTACGCGACGATCCTCTCGATCGTCATCGGCGTCGCCATGGGAGCCCTCGCGGCCCGACGCGGCGGCTGGGTCGACACTCTCGTGACCGCGCTCAGCTCGATCGGCGTGGCCCTGCCCGTGTTCGTGTTCGGCGCCGTGCTGATCCTGGTGTTCTCGATCACGCTCGGCCTCTTCCCGGCCGGCGGCTACGTGGATCCCTCGAAGGACTTCCTCGGGGCGATCAAGAGCCTCACGCTTCCGGCGATCTCGCTCGCGGTCGGCTTCGCGGCGCAGATCGCCCGCATGACCAGGTCGGCCGTGCTCGAGGTGCAGACGCAGGACTGGGTGCGCACCGCCAAGTCCATCGGCCTGGCCCCGATGACGGTGTTCCGCCGCCATGTGCTGCGAAACTCCCTGACCCCGGTCGTCACGGTCGTCGGCATCGGCTTCGGCACCCTGCTCGGATCGACGGTGCTCGTGGAGCGGGTGTTCAACTACCCGGGTCTCTCGAGCCTCCTCGTCGACGGCGTCACGACCCGCGACTACCCGGTCGTGCAGGGCGTCGTGATCGTGATCGCGATGCTCTTCATCGCGATCAACATCGTCGTCGACATCACCTACGGAATCCTCGACCCCCGAGTGAGGCGAGCATGAAACTCAGCCCCCGCCTCCGTCAGGCGATCACCCCGCTGCGCACCGTCATGGTGGTGTACCTCGTCGTGATCCTCGTGCTCATGGCGTTCGCACCTCTGCTCGCACCCTACGACCCGATCTCGCAGAACGTGGCGATCCGCCTGCAGCCGATGTTCAGCCCCGGGCACCTGCTGGGTACCGACGAGCTCGGCCGCGACATCCTCTCGCGCATCATGTTCGGCGCGCAGGTCGAGCTGTTCATCGCCCTCGGCGCCACGGTGCTCGCCACGGTTCTCGGCACGCTCCTCGGCCTGCTCGGCGCGTACTTCAACGGCCTCACCGAGGTCGTCACGATGCGTCTGATCGTCGACGTGATCCTCGCGTTCCCGCCCATCGTGCTCGCGCTCCTCGCGGTCACGCTGTACGGTCCGGGGCCGGTCACCCTCATCATCGCGATGGGTGTGCTGTTCGCGCCGATCTTCGCCCGCATCACCTACGGGCAGGTGCTGTCGACCAAGCGCGAGGAGTACGTCGATGCGGCGCGCACCTTCGGCGCCCCGACCGTCGTGATCCTGTTCCGCACGGTCCTCGCGAACGTCTCCGCGCCGATCATCGTGCAGTTCTCGCTCACGATGGCGGCCGCGATCCTCATGGAATCCGGGCTCAGCTACCTGGGCCTCGGCGTCGTCCCGCCCACTCCGTCCTGGGGCTCGATGGTCGCGGCAGGCCAGCGGTACCTGACGACCGATCCGCACGTGCTGCTCGTTCCCGGCGCGGTCATCGTGCTGACGATCCTCGCGTTCGGCATCCTCGGCGACGCCCTCCGCGACCTCCTCGACCCGAAAGCGAAGAAGCGCTCATGAACGAACCGCTGCTGCAGGTCGACGGCCTGTCCGTCGAGTTCGCCACCCCGGACGGCTGGCGTCAGGTCACCTACGACGTGTCGTTCAGCGTCGATCGGCGCAAGACTCTCGCGCTCGTCGGCGAGTCCGGGTCGGGCAAGTCGGTCACCGCGATGTCGATCCTCGATCTCCTGCCGCCGAACGCGCGCCGCACCGGCCGCATCCTGTTCGACGGCGTCGACCTCGTGCCGATGCGCGACAAGGGGCTGCGGCCGCTGAGAGGATCCCGCATCGCGACGATCTTCCAGGAGCCGATGACCGCGCTGAACCCCGTGTACACGATCGGCCACCAGCTGATCGAGGCGCTCACGAGCCACCACGACCTCGATCACAAGGTGGCGCGCGAGCGCGCGGTGCAGCTGCTGCGCGACGTGCACATGCCGGCCCCCGAGGAGAAGGTCGACCACTACCCCCACCAGCTCTCGGGCGGTCAGCGCCAGCGCGCCATGATCGCGATGGCGATCTCGTCTGAGCCCGACCTGCTCATTGCGGACGAGCCCACCACGGCGCTCGACGTCACGGTGCAGGCCGAGATCCTCGACCTGATCGCCGAGATCCAGGAGCGGATGGGCATGGCCGTGCTCATCATCACGCACGACATGGGCGTGGTCGCCGACGTCGCCGACGAGGTCGTCGTGATGAAGGACGGTCGCGTCGTGGAGGAGGCCCCGTCGGCCGAGCTGTTCAAGACCCCGAAGGAGCCGTACACGCAGGCGCTGCTCGCCGCGGTCCCGCACCTGGGCAAGGCCGACGATTTCCTGTCGGCCGCGAACAACAAGCTCCGCATCGACGGCGTCACGGCCACGACGCCCCTGCCCGAGACGGTGCTGCGACTGCAGGATGCCGTGATCCGCTACCCCGGACGCTGGCGGCGCCCCGGTTTCCAGGCCATCAACGGCATCGACCTCGAGGTGCAGCGGGGCGAGATCGTCGGCCTGGTCGGCGAGTCCGGATCGGGCAAGTCGACGATCGGCAAGGCCGCGATCGGTCTGCTGCCGGTGACCGAGGGCACGCTCGAGGTCCGCGGCGAGCGCATCACCGGCCGACCGGGTCGTGCACTGCGGCAGCTGCGGCGCCACGTCACGATGGTGTTCCAGGACCCGGCATCCTCGCTCAATCCCCGCCGCACGATCGGCCAGGCGATCTCGGACCCGCTGCTGTGGCAGGGGCTCGTGCGCGATCCCCGGGCGCGGCGAGCGCGCGCGAAGGAGCTGCTCGAGCGCGTGCAGCTCAACCCCGACTGGTCGGACCGCTACCCGCACGAGCTCTCCGGCGGGCAGCGTCAGCGCATCGGCATCGCCCGCGCGATCGCGACCGATCCGGTGCTGATGATCGCCGACGAGCCGACCTCGGCGCTCGACGTGTCGGTGCAGGCGCAGGTGCTCGACCTGTTCCTGGCCCTGCAACGGGAGCTCGGCTTCTCGTGCCTGTTCATCAGCCACGACCTCTCGGTCGTCGAGACGCTGTCGAACCGCGTGGTGGTGCTGCGGCACGGCGACGTGGTCGAGGAGGGGCCGACCGAGGAGGTGCTGCACCACCCGACGGACAAGTACACGAAGCGGCTGATCGCGGCCGCCCCCGTACCCGATCCCGAGATCCAACGGGTGCGACGCGCAGAGCGCCTCGCCCTGAGGAGGGGCTAGCCATGGAGACCAGACGGCTCGAGCTCTTCGTCACGCTCGTGGATGCCGGGGGCTTCAAGCAGGCCGCCGACAGCCTCTTCATCACGGCGCCGGCCCTGTCGCAGCAGATCTCGCGGCTGGAGAAGGATGTGGGCGTCGCGCTGATCGACCGCACGACGCGACCGATCACGCCGACCGAGGCCGGCCGCGAGTTCTACTACCGCTGCCGTCGGGTGCTGGAGGCCATGCAGCACATCACCCAGCTGCTCGACGACCAGCGCAGTCACGAGTTCGGCCGCGTCCGCGTGGGCATCGTGCCGGCGATGATGTTCAGCTCGCCGGCGCGGGCCGTGCGCCAGTTCATCCGCGCGCATCCGACCGCGACCGTGCAGGTGCGCAGCATCCCCACCTCGCTGCTGGTCGACGAGCTGGAGCAGGGGTCGATCGACGTGGCGATCCTGCTGACCGAGCCGGATCTGAAGGACCTGTCCTCGACCGCCCTGTTCGGCGAGGAGTACCTGGTCGCGCTGCCCGACGACCACCCCCTCGCCGACGTCGACGAGGTGGACTTCGCGATGCTCCGCAACGAGCGCATCCTGCAGGGGCCGCGCACCGCGAACCCCACCGGGTACGACGCGGTCGTCACGGCCTGCATGCGCGCCGGGTTCTCCCCGCGATCGCTCGAGGTCATGGGCTCGTACCTCGACCAGGCCGCGATGGTGTCGGCCGGGATGGGCGTGTGCTTCATCCCGAAGTCCCTGTCGGACATCCCCCAGCACAACGTCGTCTACCGCACCCTCGTGAACCCCTCGGTGGGACTCACGACCTCGATCTCCTGGTTCGACCGTCGCCTCGACGCGGTCGGCCGGGCGTTCGTGCAGCACTGCATCACCGAGCTCTCCATCCCGGAGAGCCTCATCTCGAAAGAAGGAGCATCATGAAGTTCGCGATCGGCCAGATGGTCTCGGGCGACGACAAGGCCGCGAACCTCGCGGAGATCACCCGGCTCACGGAGGAGGCGGCGGCCAACGGCGCACGTCTCGTCGTGTTCCCCGAGTTCGCGATGTACGACGTGCCGAACCTCGACTCGGCGTTCGTCGAGCAGGGCGAGGCTCTCGACGGCCCGTTCGTGACCGGTCTCGCCGAGCTGTCGCGACGAACGGGCGTCGCGATCGTCGCGGGCATGCTCGAGCGCATCGACGACGAACCGCGCGGCTTCAACACCCTCGTGCTCGTCACCCCGGACGAGGGCCTGTCGCGGGTCTACCACAAGCT
This sequence comes from Microbacterium sp. GCS4, assembly GCF_001262495.1. Lineage (GTDB taxonomy): Bacteria > Actinomycetota > Actinomycetes > Actinomycetales > Microbacteriaceae > Microbacterium. Next base: position 285,123 of record NZ_LGYE01000004.1, on the reverse strand, counting down.
CCACCTGTACGACGCGTTCGGGTTCCTCGAGTCCGACCACATCCGCCCCGGAGACATCGACGGCCCCGTGACCTTCACGATCGACGACGTGAAGGTGGGGATGCTGACCTGCTACGACCTCCGCTTCCCCGAGGTCGCACGCGAGCACGCCGACGCCGGCGTGGACCTGCTGCTGTATCCCGCCGCATGGATGCCCGGGGCCCGCAAGGAGGACCACTGGAACACGCTCGCCCGCGCCCGCGCGATCGAGAACACCCTGTACGTCGCCGCTGTCTCGCAGGGACCGGGCGTCGGCACGGGCGGCAGCATCATCGTCGACCCGATGGGGATCACGCTCGGCGAGATCGGCGAATCGAGCGGCATCGCGGTCGCCGACGCGACACCGGCCCGCGTCGCGCAGGTGCGCGCCGTGAACCCCTCGCTCGCCAACCGCCGCTTCACCGTCGTCGCATCCGTCTGACGCCGCCACCCCGCAACACCGAAAGGAACATCATGACTCACACACTCAAGCAGGGGGCCTGGCTCTCGGACGGCAGCAGCGCGATCGGCGAGATCGTCGCGGGCCTCGGCTACGACTTCGTCGTGCTGGACATCGAGCACGGCTCGTTCGACCTCGCGATCCTCGAGCGCTTCATCCCGCTGCTCAAGGGCCTGGGCCTCGAAGTGCTCTCGAAGGTGCTCGTGCCCGAGCGCGGCGCGATCCAGCAGGCGCTGGACTTCGGCTCCGACGGCGTCATCATCCCGCACATCGAGGGGCTCGAGCACGCGAAGCGCATCACGGACTTCGCGAAGTTCCCGCCGCTCGGCTCCCGCAGCCTCGCGGGCGGCCGCACCATGGGCTACCGCGGCTACTCGGACGAGTGGATCGCCGCGCAGGACCGCGACATCAAGGTCTTCCCGATGGTCGAGGACCCCCGGGCCCTGCAGGACGTCGAGGGGATCGCGGCCCTGCCGACCGTCGACGGCATCTTCATCGGCCCCGGCGACCTCGCCGCCATGAGCGGTCGCGGCGCGTACCGGCAGACCGAGGCGGACTTCGACGACTTCCGCCGCGTGATCGCCGCCGCTCGCGCGAACGACAAGCCCTGGGTGCTCCCCGCCTGGACGACCGTCGAGAAGGAGTTCGCGATCAAGGAGAACGCCGACTACGTGCTGCTGACCATGCAGCACGCCGCGATCTCGGAGGGCTACGGCAACGCCCGCGCCCTCATGGACGGGCTCATCGCCGACGCCTCCGTCACCGTCTCGTCCTGACCCCCGCCACGCCCCCTCCCCCGTCGGAAGGGGTGAGAGATGGAAAACGCCTCCGAAGCCGTCGCTTCGGAGGCGTTTTCCATCTACGAACGACCTCACAACCCGGCATCCCGCGTCGTCATCAGAGGGGAGGCGCGCTCCGCGCCCCCATCGACGAAGGAGAAGACGTGTCGCACGTGAACATCGGCAAGACCTACTCGGGCCCGTACAAGGCCATGCTCGACTTCAACGACCAGGCCGTGGCCGCGGGGAAGGACGCCGGGCTGTCGCCGCTGCTCGTCGAGCTGGTCAAGGTGCGGGCGTCGCAGCTCAACGGCTGTGCGTTCTGTCTGCGGATGCACTGCGCCGACGCGATCGCTGCGGGCGAGACCGCGGATCGGCTCGCCGTGGTCGCCGGCTGGTGGGAGTCGCAGTACTTCAGCCCCGAGGAGCAGGCCGCGATGCAGATCGCCGAACGCGTGACGATGATCGGCGACCACGGGCGTCTCGTCGACCGCGGGGTCGATGTCGACGGCATCCTCTCCGAGAAGCAGATCGCGGCCGTGACCTGGCTCGCCGTCGTGATCAACAGCTGGAACCGCATCGCGATCTCGAGCCACTACCTGGTGCACCCGTAGGGCGCCGCGCTCCGGCGGCGCCGGGATCACTGCGCGGGCAGGCAGCCGCCGTCGAGGATGTACCCGCCGACCTCGACCCTGACCGCATCCGCGTTGACCCCGCCGAACACGCAGCCGCCGTCGGGCGCCGCAGCACCGAACTCCACCGCGCCCGAATCGCCGCGCGCGGTGATGTCGGACAGTCCCGCATCGCGTGCGGCGTCCTCCACGGCCTCGGCCGAGATCGCCCCCGACGAGCGGATGCTCTCGAGAGACGTGCTCAGCAGGGCGGCGGCGTCGTCGGCGGCGGCCTGCGCGCCCTCGGGCATGTCCATGCGGTCTCGGTAGCGATCGTTCTGCGCCATGCTGTGGTCGGGATCGTAGGGCACGCACTCGGGCGGCAGGTCGATCCCCTCGACCTGCGGGCAGGCCGCGGTGGGCGTCGGGCTCGCACTCGCGCCGGCGCCCGACGGCGCGGCCACCGCGCATCCGGAGATCAGCAGTGCCGTCGCCGTCATCAGGGCGACCGCACTCGGCACCCGCATCCACCCCTGCCGGTCCCCTCGCGTCACACTCATGTCGTCATGCAACCACAGGTCGGCGGTGCGGGCGAGCATCCGTGTGCCCCATCGACCGCGGCGTCAAGACCCTTCTGCGAATCCGGTGCGACGACGAGACTGCGGAGATCCGATCGATGGGAGCTTCCGATGACCGTGCTCGCGCACTCCGCGCTCGACAGCATCGCCACCCGTGGCCCGATCAGCGAGGCCGTGCTGGCGCAGCTGCAGGGACGTGCCGACATCCCGCCCTCCGAGGTCGCGACCGACGCGCTCACGACGACGGCCGACATCGTCCGCGACGACGACGTGCAACTCGCGCTCTTCCTCCTCTACGCCTCGTCCTACGGATCGCTGACCGGTCTGGACCCGGCACGCGAATGGGATGCCGAGCTGATCGCGACGCGTCTCACGCTGGAGGCCGCGTTCGAGGCCGCGCTGCGCGCATCCGTCCCGATGCCCGACCTGCCCGAGCCGTCGGTGGATGCCGTCGGGCGCGCCCTGTTCGCGCTGGCCGAGGCCGACACGGGACCGAGCCTCTCGCGCTACCTCGCGAAGAAGGCCACGCGGGACCAGTCCACCGAGTTCTTCATGCTGCGATCCATCTACACGCTCCGCGAAGCCGATCCCCACTCCTGGGCCATTCCCCGTCTGCACGGCCGGGCGAAGGCGGCGCTGGTGGAGATCCAGTCCGACGAGTACGGCGGCGGTCGACCGGACCGCGTGCACGCCGAGATCTTCGCGCGCGCCATGCGCGGTGCGGGTCTCGACGACGCCTACGGCACCTACGTCGACGATGCCCCCGCGATCACGCTCGCCTCGCACAACACCATGTCGCTGTTCGGCCTGAACCGGAGGCTCGTCGGCTCGATCGTCGGCCACCTCGCCGCGTTCGAGATGACCTCGTCGATCCCGAACCGCCTCTACGCCGAGGGGCTCCGGCGTCTCGGGTATGGCGACGACGTGACGGACTACTTTGACGAGCACGTCGAAGCGGATGCCGTGCACGAGCAGATCGCCGCCCGCGACCTCGCCGGGGCCCTCGCGGAGGACCAGCCCGAGCTGCTGCCCGACATCATGTTCGGCGCCGCCGCGTGCCTGGCCGTCGACGGATGGGCGGCCGGCCACATGCTCGACTCCTGGCAGCGCGGGGAGTCCGCGCTGCGGACCGGGGCGGGACGATGAGCCACGAGGACGAGGTGACCATCACGGCCTACCCCGACGGCCCGTTGCTCGTGCGGGGTCGCGTCGACCTTCTCGGGGACGACGGCACGCCGGTCGAGCAGCGACGCCGCACCGTCGCGCTGTGCCGCTGCGGGCTGTCGACGATCAAGCCGTTCTGCGACGGCACGCACAAGGCCGCGGGGTTCCGCACCGACGTGTGAGGTCATCATCGGCGTCTCTCGCCGCACCCGGTCGGGCGGAGATCTCGCGTTCGGAAGGACGAATCCCCGCATCCGCTCCTTCCGAACGGGAGATCTCCTTCGTTGCGTGCGCCCCTGTGCCGCGAGACCCCGGGATCAGAGGTCGAGGAGGAGATCATGCAGCGCTCCCGCCGCGGCGAGGAGCTTCACGCTGCGCTGCGAGAGCGCCGCGAGGCGTTCGGTCAACACCCGCTCCGCATCGGCCGTGAAACCGTGCTCGCGCACCTGGTCGAGCACGCCCGCGATGAGTGGGATCCCGTAGCCTCCCGCGCGCAGTGCGGCCACGATGCGCGCCTCGGTGATCGCCGCGGATCCGTATGAGCGCACGACCGAGGCCCGGTCCGGTCGCACCAGGCCTTCGCGCTCCCAGTGCCGCAGCGCCGATGCGCGCACGCCGAGCGCGACGGAGAGCTCGGTGATCGTCATCGCGTCGGCATCCTCGAACACGTCGTCGACGTCGGCCACCGCCGCGTCCAGCCCGCGCAGCGCCTCCCGGACCCGCCGGCGCTCCTCGGCGAGCTCCGCGTGCAGCGCATCGATGCGCTCAGCCGCGCCGTCGAGCGTGGCCGCGATCAGCTCGGGCATGAGGATCCGCGCGGGCACCGGGCCGATCGCCGCGGCGAGATCGCGGTAGGCGCGCAGCGCGACGGCATGACGGTCGCCGTAGCGGCGGTAGCCGTTCGCACCGCGGTCGGCTCGCGGCAGCACGCCCAGCCGTTCGAGGTCGCGCACCTGCTGCGTCGAGTAGCCGACGAGCCGAGCCAGCTGCGCGGTCGTGTGGACGACTTGAGGGTCTTCCATGCTCAGCTCCCGTCTTTCCGGACTCGGAGTCCACATAAGCACGTCAACTTCATCATTGAGGAATGGACATGCAGACGATCATCCGACACATCCGCGGGCTCGACGGCTCACTCGTGATCGTCCCCGAACCGGGCGGCGCGTTCCCCCCGCTCGCCGTGGGCGATGCGTTCTTCTACCACGCACCCGACGGACGGATGCCGGAGCGCACCCAGCCGTACGCCACGATCATCACGAAGGACTACCCCGACGACACGTCATCCTCCCTCGACGTCTCAGGACGGTTCCGCGTCAACATCCGCGTCGGGCGCGACCGCGTGCACGATCTCGCCGACCCCGCGTCTGACCCGTCCGACGGAGACGTCATCGTGCGGCATCCGCTCTACGGCGACGCCGGCTGGGTGAGCGTCGTCGCGCCGGGCGCGCGCACATCGTCGACGGTCCTCGTCCTGTTGAGCGAGGCGCACGACGCCGCTCGCGCGCGCTCGGAACGGCGCTCCCGGTGACCGGCTCCGCGAAGCGGCTGTCTCCGCAGACTCTGCCCGAATCCGAACGACGCCTGCTCGCCCTGTGGGCAGCCGCCTGCGCGGAGCGGGTGCTCTGGCTGTTCGAGCGGGACGCACCCGACGACGACCGACCGCGCGACGCGATCGCCCGAGCCCGGGCGTACGGCCGCGGAGAACTCGACACCGCGGGCCAGATCCGCCGCCGACTCGAGGCGGGACGTGCTGCGGCGAGCGCGACGACCCCGGCGGGAGTCGCCGCAGCGCGATCCGCCGCCCAAGCGGCCGGTGTCGCTCACATGGGCGCGCACGCCCTCGGCGCGGCGGCCTACGCGATCGAGGCCGTGAGTCTCAGCGCGCCGGAGCAGGCCCCCGACGAGATCGATGCGCAGCTGCGTCTGCTCGACCACGCGTCGGCGACGGCTCTCGGTCGACTCCCCCTCCTCGGCGACGACGTGGCGGGGCCCCTCGGCCCGGGACTGCTGGCGCGAGGAGTCCGCGGCGATGCCGTCCGCGCGATCCAGGCACGGCTGCGACCCTGAGGACCGAACGCTCACCACTCCCACTCGAGCACGATGCTGCCCGGGCCGAAATCGAACTCGACATGCGACGCGCTGTTCCCGACGAGCGGCACGGTGAAGCTGCGCTCCGGTCCGTCCTCCTGCACGGTCACGACGCAGCGTCGGGGGAGGAACTCCGGATCGAAGTAGATGAACACGCCGACCTCGACCTCGGGGCGCACCGCGACCAGACCCTGCACCGTACTGGTCGCTCCGGGCTCGTATCGATGATCCGTCGTCTCCCATTCCGTCATCGCGATCTCACCCCGCTGCAGGGGAGAATGCAACCGCACGGTGGGCCGCACGAGCCGCTGCTGCCAGTCGACGACGATGTCGACCAGCTCGCATCCGATCAGCCCGCGGAGCACAGGGGCCGCCACCTCCGCCGGCTCGATGGTGGTGAACGCCGCGACCTCCTGGGCGCCGTCGATCCGCGCCTGCCAGGCGTTGCGAAGGACATTGCGCGTCAGCTGACCGCTCGCGTCGATGTACGAGATCATCATCGCCGACCGCTCGGACAGCTCACGCGAGGCTCCCTCGTCGGTGACCTCATTGTGGCCGAGGCCGACGAAGCTCGCGAACGGCACGTTGCGGTCCTCCGGCACCCGTCGACGTCGGGTCAGCAGCCCGGCCAGCGCCGCCTCCTTCAGACCCAGCAGCTCCTCCAGCTCGCGCACCACGTCCGCCGACGCGTCCGTCCCCGGCCGCCGGGCCCCCGACTGCCAGAGCGACAGCGTCGCGACGCTGACCTCATGGCCCCGATGCCGCAGACGCTGCTGCAGGCTGCGCAACGAGACACCCCGTCGCCGTACGGCGTCTCGCAGGGCATCGGCGAACTCCTGCGGCCCATGACCGGAGGGCGGCTCCTCGACAGCATCCACTTCGCGATCCCCTTCGCGTCAGAGACACGGCGTGTCCCCCGCCGATGCCCCGATTGTCGCAGACGCCGCGGCTTCAGCCCTGATTCAGCGTGCGCACGCCACACTGGAGGCATGCGGATCCTGGTGGTGGACGACGAGGTGCGTCTGGCGGATGCCGTGCGCCGAGGCCTCGAAGCCGAGGGCTTCGCGGTCGACGTCGCCCACGACGGCGTCGACGGCCTGTGGCGCGCGCGAGAGAACCGCTACGACGCGATCGTGCTCGACCTCATGATGCCCGGCATGAGCGGCTGGAAGGTCTGCGAGGCGCTGCGCGCCGAGGAGAACTGGACCCCCGTGCTCATGCTCACCGCGAAGGACGGCGAGTGGGACCAGGTCGAGGCACTCGAGACCGGCGCGGACGACTACGTCACCAAGCCGTTCTCGTTCGCGATCCTCGTCGCCCGACTGCGTGCCCTCGTGCGGCACGGAGCCGTCGCTCGTCCGACGATCCTCGAGGCGGGCGACCTCCGCCTCGATCCCGCTGCCCACCGCGTGTGGCGCGGCGACACCCTCATCCCGCTGACCGCCCGCGAGTTCGCGGTGCTCGAGCACCTGATGCGCCATCGCGGCCAGGTGCTGTCGAAGCGGGCGCTCATCGACGGCGTGTGGGACGACGACTTCGACGGCGACCCCAACATCGTCGAGGTCTACGTGGGCCATCTGCGGCGCAAGCTCGACAAGCCGTTCGGCCGCGAGGCGATCGAGACCATCCGCGGCGCGGGTTACCGGCTGGCGGCCGACGGTGGGTAGTCGCGGCTGGCGCTCCGTCCGCGGCAGGACGACTCTCGGCGCGACCGCCGTCGTCGCGGTGGCGCTGCTGGTCGGGGCGTTCACGTTCTACGGCATCCTGGGCGCCAGCCTCCGTTCCAACGCGGAGCGCGCCGCCGAGCAGCGCGCGGAAGAACTCGCCGATCGCCTCGACGGACCCGGAGGTCGCGAGATCGGCATGCTGGACGACGAGATCGTGCAGGTGATCGATCGCAGCGGAGCCGTGCGGGCCGCAAGCGAGGAGGCGCAGGATGAGAGGGGAACCTCGCCCCTGCCGTTCGGCGACGACCCCCGCACCGTGACGATCGACGACAAGCCGATGCTCGTCGTGTCGGAGGATCTCAAGGGCGACGAGACCCTCGTGCTCGCGGTGCCGCTCGACGACGACGATGACGCGTTGCAGACCGTCGCGCTGCTGCTCGCGGTCGCGGTGCCGTTGCTGCTCGTCCTCGTGGCGATCACGACCTGGCTCGTGGTCGGCCGGGCGCTCAGACCGGTGACCCGCATCCGCGAGGAGGTCGACGGCATCACCGCAGAGCGCCTCCACCGACGGGTCGAGGTGCCGGCGTCTGCCGACGAGATCGCCGCGCTCGCCACCACCATGAACGGCATGCTCGATCGGCTCGACGCCGCAGCGACCGCCCAGAGGCGGTTCGTCTCGGATGCCTCGCACGAGCTGCGCTCCCCGCTGGCGACGATCCGTCAGCACGCCGAACTCGCCCAGGCGCACCCCGCGACCACGAGCATCGGCGAGCTGGCCGAGGTCGTGTCGGACGAGGGCCTTCGGCTGCAGGGAATCGTGGAGTCGCTGCTGCTGCTCGCCCGCCTCGACGAAGGAGCGACGAGCCTCACGGAATCGGTCGACCTCGACGACGTCGCCCTGAGCGAGGTGCGGCGGCTCCGCGCGCGCGGTCTCGACGTCGACGGCTCGGGGATCCAGGCGGCGCGGGTGCACGCGGATCCGCGGTTGATGGGACAGCTGCTGCGCAACCTCGCCGACAACGCCGCCCGGCACAGCGTCGGGCGCATCGCGATCGGGGTGACGGAGTCCGCAGGGACCGTGTCCGTCACGGTCGAGGACGACGGACACGGCGTTCCCCCTGCGGAGCGCGAGCGGATCTTCGAGCGGTTCGTCCGTCTCGACGAGGCACGCAGCAGGGATGCCGGGGGCAGCGGCCTCGGGCTCGCGATCGCCCGCGGCATCGCCGGCGCGAGCGGCGGATCCGTGACGATCGACGACTCGCGCTGGGGCGGGGCGCGGTTCGTCGTCCGCCTCCCGTCGGCCTGACGCGGCCCCGCGCGTTTCGTCTCGCTCCGCTCGCTCAACGACCAGGCCCGCCTCCCCGGTCGTTGAGCGAGGAGCGCAGCGACGAGAGGAAACGCGCGCTCCGCATCCTGAAGACGCCTTCAGGTCGTTTCAGGAACGCTTCAGCGCTCCCCGGGCACCATCGGAGACATGAACGACAAGAACCCCACCCCGGACGAGTCCTCGACCCCGGATGCGCCGACGGTTCCCGTCGCCCCGGCATCCGACCTCCCGACCCAGCCGCAGACGCCGATCGCCGAGCAGCCCGCTGCCGAGCAGCCCGCTGCCGAGCAGCCCGCTGCCGATGCGACGCCCGCTCCGGCCGCCGCTCCGAAGAAGACGGGCCTCACCCGTGGCCTGCTCATCGGCGGAGGCATCGCGGCCGCCGTGATCCTCGTCGGCGGCGGCATCGCCGTCGGCGCCGCGATCGCGGACGAGCACGACGACGACCGCGCGCCGTTCTCGGACGGCCCGCGCGACGACGACCAGGACCGCGGCGACCGCGGTCAGGGCCAGGATGACCGACCAGGGGACGGTCCTCGCGACGACGGCCCTGGCGGGCCCGGCGCCGGCGGGCCCGTCACCGGCATCGGCTCCGACTCCGCCGACGAGATCGTCGAGATCGCGAACGCCGCGCGAGGCGCAGCCGACGGCGAGGTCACCTCGATCGACGCCAAGCGCGACGGATCCTGGGAGGTCCAGCTCACCGGATCGACCGGAGGCGAGACCGAGGTCCGCGTCACGGCCGACGGCACCGCGACCGTGGTGTCCTCCGACGACGAGGACGACGACGACACCGCCCCGACCCACGTGCTCGACGAGGCGGCCATCCGCGCCCTCGTCGCAGCCGCGCTCGACGAGGCCGACGGGCTCCTCACCGACCTCGACGCCGACGACGACACCTCCAGCCCCTACGACGTCCGCGTCGTGACCGACGACCGGCGCTCGATCGAGATCGACTTCAGCGCCGACTTCGCCGTCGTCGGGACCGACACCGACGACTGACCGGATGCCGCGGCGCACCGCCGGGCATCCGTCCCCTCCCCCCGGGGAACCGTGCCGCCGACCACCCGAGGTCGGCGGCACGGTCGTGCGCGGCGCCGTCGCCCGCGACTACGCTGGCACTCATGGCCACCCCCGAACCGACCGACGTGTCCATCGGCGGCGAGATGATCCGCCTCGGACAGTTCCTGAAGTACTCCGGGCTGCTCGACTCCGGCGGCGACGCCAAGGAGGTCGTGATCGACGGATTCGTGAAGGTCAACGGCGAGGTCGATCGACGGCGAGGACGCCAGCTGCACGACGGCGACCTCGTGTCATTCGAGGGCCGCACGGTCCGCGTCCGGCCCTGACCGCGCAGAACCCCCTCTTCGGCACGCACGCGTGTAACCCACGCCCCGCCCTGCGCGCAAGGCGTTTGCGGGCTCACGGCGGCAGATCGACCATGGACGCATGCCCGCCGTCCACGCCGCCCGCCCGATCGAGTCGTACGCGCCGATCGGCGACGGACGCACGGTCGCGCTGATCGCCGACGACGGGCGCATCGACTGGTTGCCGCTGCCGGGCCTCACCGATCTGCCGGTGTTCGCGCGGCTGCTCGACGACACGACCGGCGGATGCCTGGAGCTGCGGCCCGACGGGGACTTCCGCAGCACCCGGCGCTATGTGCCGGACACGAACGTCCTCGAGACGACGTTCACGACCGACGACGGCTCCGTGCGCGTGACCGACGCGCTCGTGTCCGGCGTCGCCGGGCGGCTGCCCTGGGCCGAGCTCGCGCGGCGCATCGACGGACTCGAGGGCCGCGTGCGGATGCGGTGGCACGTGCAGCCCGGATCCTCCCTGCAGACCGCATCCCCCTGGCTCGAGCGCACGGAGCACGGCGAGATCATCCGCAGCGGCGAGACCGCGCTCGCTGTGGTCGGCTTCGAGCACGGCCCCGCGAAGGCCGACGGAGAGGGCCACTCGGGGCCGGTGCTCGACGGCTCGTTCACGACCTCGCCGGGTTCCCGGCACCTGATCGCCCTCGCGGCCACGCACGACGAGCCGCTGCACCTCCCCGACCCGCACAACGTCGACGACGGCATCGATCGCACGATCGCGAACTGGCAGCACTGGTCGCGCGTGTTCTCGTACGACGGACCGTGGCGCGACATGGTGCAGCGCAGCGCCCTCGCCCTGAAGCTGCTCATCCACAGCCCCTCCGGCGCGATCGCCGCCGCGGCGACCACATCGCTCCCCGAGAACCCCGCGGGCGGCAAGAACTGGGACTACCGGCACGCCTGGGTGCGCGACCTGGCGTACACCGCGCACGCGCTCGTGCGGTTCGGTCTGCGCGAGGAGACGCACGCCGCCCTGTCGTGGCTGCTGCGCACGATCCGCGCCCACGGCTCGGACCTGCACGTCATGTACACGCTCGACGGCGGACTCGTCCCCGAGCCCACCGAGTACGACGTCTCGGGCTGGCAGGGCATCGGCCCGGTCGTGACGGGCAACCCCGCCGGCGAGCAGCTGCAGCTGGGCGTCTACGGCGATCTGCTGGCGATCTGCCGCACGTACGTCGACGCCGGCAACGTGCTCGACGTCGAGACCGGGCGGATGCTGTCGCGCATCGCCGACCGCACGTGCGACGTGTGGCGCAACCCCGACTCGGGCATGTGGGAGCTGCCCGAGGAGCGTCACTACACCTCGTCGAAGATGGGGTGCTGGAAGGCGCTGGAGGACGCGATCGCCCTCGCCGAGGCGGACGCGATCCCGGGCAATGCCGAGCGCTGGCGCGCGGAGCGCGAGCGCATCCGCTCCTGGATCGACGAACACTGCTGGTCGGAGGCGCGCGGAGCCTACGTCTTCTACTCGGGAAGCGACGAGCTCGACGCATCCGTGCTGCTGCACGCGCCGAGCGGCTTCGATCGCGGCGAGCGCATGTCGTCGACGATCGACGCGCTGAGCGTCGAACTCGGCGTCGGCTCGCTGCTCTACCGCTACAGCGGGGTGTCGGCCGAGGAGAAGACGTTCGTCGCCTGCGCGTTCTGGCGGGTCGAGGCCCTCGCGTGCGTGGGTCGCCACGACGAGGCGATCGAGCGCATGGAGAAGCTGCTCACGCTCGCGAACGACGTCGGGATCTACGCCGAGATGATCGACGCCGACGACGGCTCCGCCTGGGGCAACACTCCGCAGGCGCTCAGCCATCTGGCGTTCCTGACCGCCGCGATGACCATGCGCGAGGTCATGCCCGACGACCTGCTGCCCGACAGCTGAGCACCCACAGACCGACCACTGACCACCCACAGACCGGAAAACAAGGAGAGGACACACCATGTCTCGTGACCAGTACACCTTCGTGAACCCCGCCGAGCTCTACGCCGACATCCAGCCCGAGAAGCAGCACATGCCCGAGCCGGGCCTCGACGCCGACCTCACGCCGAAGGCGGACCTCGGCGAGGACAGCTACCGCGGCTCCGGCCGCCTCGCCGGCCGCAAGGCCCTCATCACCGGCGGCGACTCCGGCATCGGCGCCGCCACCGCGATCGCGTTCGCCCGCGAGGGCGCTCACGTCGCCCTGTCGTACCTTCCCGAGGAGCAGAAGGACGCCGACCGGATCGCGGGCATCGCCAGGGAGGCGGGCGTGACCGTCGCGCAGATCCCCGGAGACCTGCGCGACGCCGAGTACTGCCGCACGCTGGTGGCGGAGGCGGTGGGCGCTCTCGGCGGACTCGACATCCTGGTGAACAACGGCGGCAAGCAGATCTACCAGGAGTCGCTGACCGACATCACCGACGAGCAGTTCGACGACACGTTCAAGACCAACGTGTACGCGATGTTCTGGATCACGAAGGCCGCGCTGCCGCACCTGGCCCCCGGGTCGACCATCATCAACACGACGTCGATCCAGGCGTACTCGCCGTCCGGCATCCTGGTCGACTACGCGTCGACGAAGGCGACGATCAACGCCTTCACGAAGGGACTGGCCGACCAGCTCGCTCCGAAGGGGATCCGCGTGAACGCGGTCGCTCCAGGACCGATCTGGACCCCGCTGCAGCCGAGCGACGGACAGCCTCAGGAGAAGATCGACCAGTTCGGCGAGGAGACGCCGCTGGGCCGCATGGGACAGCCCGCCGAGCTCGCCCCCGCCTACGTGTTCCTGGCATCCGCGGAGTCGAGCTACGTCGCGGGCGAGACGCTCAACGTCAACGGCGGCATGCCGACTCCCTGAGTCGTCGCCGGCTCTCGACGCCCCGGCTGAGTTGCGACGCCCCTGCTCGTTCACGTGAACGAGCAGGGGCGTCGTCGTCCAGCGGGGGCGTCGGCATCAGTGTCGCGGATGCATGTCGGCGGGACGCGGCAGGATGGGGCCATGGCCGCCGACGGATACGACCTCGACTTCCTGCCCACCCCCGTGCCGCTCCCCCTGCCGTCGCAGGCGGTGCGGGAGCTGACCTATCCGCGCTTCACCGTGCTGCTCGATCCCGCACGTCGACTCGCGGCCGTCACCGGCGTCAACATCGACGGCGGGATGCTGCGCGAGGTGCCCCGCACGGGCGACTGGCGGCTCGACCCCCGCGTCGACGAGGACCAGCAGGCCGGCGCCGCCGTGTACGCCCGCAACGACCTCGACCGAGGGCACCTCGTGCGACGCCGCGACCCCGGATGGGGCGATGCGGCTGAGGCCCGCGCCGCCACGGAGGCGACGTTCTACTACCCGAACGCCGCGCCCCAGGCAGCCGGCTTCAATCAGTCGAAGGAGCTGTGGCTCGGGCTCGAGGATCATGTGATCGCGTACGCCGAGTCGACGGATCAGCGGGTATCGGTCTTCACCGCGCCCGTTCTCGGCGACGAGGATCCGCCATATCGCGGCATCCGCGTCCCGCTCCGGTTCTGGAAGGTCGCGGCCTGGGAGGGCCCGGACGGTCTGGCCTCCGCCGCCTTCCTGCTCGACCAGTCGGACCTGATCGACCTCGCCGACGGTCTGCGCGCCGCACCGCCGCTGGGCGGATTCCGCACCTTCCAGGTCCCGGTGGCCGAGGTGGGAGAGCTCGCCCGCATCGACCTCGGCGTGCTCGAAGGCGCCGATGTGCTCCCGCGGCGCACCACGGTCCGGCCCGTGGCACGGGTGCCGCTCACGACCACCGGCGACATCGTTCTCTGACACCGCCCGAGCGGGGTCACTCCGCCGGCAGGGTCGGCACGGCGATCCGTCGCGGCACGCGCACCTCCAGGCTCCAGCGTCCGCTCCGGTCGCCGACCTCGAGCTCACCGCCGAGGCTCCGCACCCGCTCCGCCATGCGCACCATGCCGTAGCCGCCGGGAGGGAGCCGATGGCGGTCGCCCTCGCCCAGGTCGTTGACCATCCGCAGTCCCACGAAATCCCGCTCGCTCGTGAAGCTGAGCTCGGCACGGCCGGGGCTCGCATGCTTCAGCGCGTTGGTCCCGGCCTCCCGGACGATGCGCGCGAGCGCCGTCGTGACCGGACGCGGAAGCTCCTCCGCCGTCAGATCGGCGCCCCGCAGCGCGACCACCCACCCCGCAGCGGTGAGCTCGTCCACCGCCTCGGACACCGCGGATCCCAGATCGCCGATCACGACGTTCTCGTCCCCGGGGAGCACGTCCATCTGCCCCAGCATCCATCGCAGATCGGCGAGCGCCTTGCGCGCGGCGGCCGAGATCGCCTCCTGCGACTGCCGCTGCGCGTCGGGCTCGGTAGAGCGCTCGAGCACGCTCGCGTGCATCGCGATGATCGTGAGGTCGTGCGCGAGGATGTCGTGCAGCTCGTCGGCGATCCGCTGCCGTTCCGCGTGCGCCGCCGCCTCCTCCTGCTCCGCACGCTCGGCGAGCTCCCGGGCCGTGCGCTTCTCGGACGTGATCGCCCAGCGCTGCAGAGCGCCCACGCCGATCGCGACGCCCGCGATGATCACGATCACGATCGTGCCACCGAGACCCAGGTCGCGCTGCGTGGACGCGGCCACCAGCAGCAGGACCATGTAGACCGCGGCGTAGCCGGCGACGATCGCCCGCGTGCAGCTGCGCGCGACGAGCCCCGCGGCCAGCGCACCCGCGAGCAGGGCCTGCGGAACGACGTCCAGCGGGAACGACAGCCCCACGGCGATCGGCAGCACGATCGCGCCGATCCGCGGCGTCCACAGGAACAGCGCGAACGCCGCGATGAGCACCATCTCGAAGGCGTCGCTGCCGAGGTTCGGCGCGGCCGACGGCAGGAGCACGTCGACGATCAGACCGATCACGATCAGGGCGCCGAGCACCCCGCGCTCGACCCTCGACAGCGGCGAGGATCCGACGAACAGGTCACCGACGCGGGGTGCGGTCAGCCGCCGTCCCGGGGTGCTCATGTGCCGTACGTCTCCTGACGCTCTCGCCGAGCGTCCAGGTTACCCCTGACAGATGCGGAGCAGCTTGCACAGCTCGGTGAACGGTCCCGCCAGCAGTCCCAGTCGAATTCCCATGTCCCCCATCCCTCCTGCGCCCGACTTTCGGGCGCAGGAAAGATTGTCCGTGCAGGCCGTCGCGCGTGGACACCGCCGATTGTCCGGAATCGGACCGGCCGTTCGTCCGGTCGGCCTGCGTGTTTCCGCACGATGCGTAGGCTGGTGATATGGAGACGGTTCGCGTGCTGATCGCCGACGACGAGACCCTCGTGCGCCGCGCGCTCTCCGTGTTCATCGAGGGCGAGGCGGGGATGACCGTCGTCGCCGTCGCGGCGGACGGCGCAGAGGCGGTCGCGATGGCCGCGGAGATCCACCCCGACGTCGTGCTGATGGACCTGCAGATGCCCCGCATGGGCGGTATCGAGGCGATCCGCCGCATCACCGCCGATCTGCCGGGTGCCCGCGTGATCGCCCTCACCACCTTCGGCACCATGGAGCCCGTGCTCGCCGCGCTGAACGCGGGTGCATCCGGATACCTCCTCAAGGACACCGACCCCGAGGACATCATCTCCGCGATCCGCGAGATCCACGCGGGCGGCGGCGTGCTGTCGCCGCGCGTCACGGAACGTCTGCTCTCCTCGATCCGCGAGGGCGTGGGCGCGGGGGCGGCGGCGATCACGCTCCCCGAGCTGAGCGACCGCGAGAGCGAGGTGCTGACGGAGCTCGCCCACGGCAGGTCGAACATCGAGATCGCCGCGGCCCTGCACCTCTCCCCGGGCACGATCAAGGGCTATCTCAGCTCCATCATGGCGAAGTGGGATGCTCGGGATCGCGTGCAGGTGCTGGTCCTGGCCGCGCGGGCCGGGTTGATCAGCTTCGCCCTCTGAACACGCTCAGAGGAGCGGCCGGTTGCGGAATCCCGCCCAGGCCCACGCGGTCAGCACGACCGTGAGTCCGAGGAGCGCGATCGACGCCGTCACCGGGGTCGCGCTGAGCAGATCCGGCTCGTTGGCCGCCGACCCTGCCGAGAGCGAGTGCACCATGGCATTGGCGGCCGCGACCGGGAGGTACTCGGCGACCTCCGCCAGACGCCCCGTCGCGAGGACCGCGAACCTCGCCGCGGGCTCGACGATCAGGATCCAGCCGAAGGCGATCGCCGCCGCCGCTCCGGCCGACCTCGTCAGGATGGCCAGCGCGGCTCCGATGATCGCGAAGCACGTCTGCGCGATCACGAACATGCCCGCGACCCGCCACAGGACCTGACCGTCGACCTCGGCGCCGGTCGGCAGCACGAGAGACGCCGCCCCCAGCGACAGCAGCGCGGTCGCCGCAGCCGTGCCCGCCGCGACGACCCCGATCACCGCGATCCGAGCGCCGAACAGACGACCGCGACGCGGGAAGAGCACCATCGTCGTGCCCGATGCCCCACGACGCAGGTCGCGGGAGGCGAGGAGGATGCCGAGCAGCACCGACACCGAGACCGCGAACGGCCCCCGTGTCATGGCGACCGTCACGGACGAGGTCACGGACTGCAGGAACGCCTCCGGGGAGGTCGAATCCCGTGTCATGGCGACGACCGCGGCGGCCATCCCCGCGCCGGTGACGAGCGCGATGCCGACGAGCACCCACAGGATGCGCATGGCGCTCACACGCAGCGCCTCGAATCGGACCTCGGTCATGGCCTGCCTCCGTTCGCGGGCGCGGTGAGGTCGAGGTAGACCTCCTCGAGCGTGGGGGTCATCTCCTCGAGCCGGGTGACGACGAGCCGACGTCGGCACGCCGCCTCGCCGATCACGCGCCTGCCGACGCCGCGCACGACGAGCTCGGTCGCCGTGCGTATCGTCACCTCGACGGCGCCCGCGCGCCGCAGCTCCTCCGCGAGCGTCACGGGCTCGTCGCACTCCACGAGCACATGGCTCATGACGGACGTCGCGAGGAACTCCTCGATCGGGGCGTCGGCGACGAGTCGTCCGGCATCCAGCACCACGACCCTGTCGACCAGGCGCTGCAGGTGCGCGAGGTGGTGCGAGGTGATGAGGACGGACCCGCCGCCGTCCGCGAACCGGCGGATCCGGTCGAGCATGACGGGCACCGCATGCGCGTCGACGCCGTTGAGGGGCTCGTCGAGCACGAGGGTGCGCGGGCCGCCGAGCAGCGCGCCCGCGAACGCCACGCGCTGCGTCTGGCCGAGCGACAGCGCGCCGATCCTCCGCGCAGCGATGTCGCCGAGACCGTGTTCTGCGATCGTCTCGTCGACCGCGGAGCGCGGTGCGCGGCGCGCCACCCGGATGAGCTGCAGGTACCGGCGAACGGTCCACGCCCGATCCAGGCCGCCGTCGTCGACGATGCTGCCGAGAGTCTCCCCCAACGGCTGCCGGGGCGCGGGGCGATCGTCGACCAGCACGTCGCCGCCCCCGCGGATCAGACCGAGCAGCAGTCGCAGGGTGGTCGACTTGCCCGACCCGTTGGGTCCGAGCAGGCACACGATCTCGCCGGAGCGCACGGCGAAGGACACGTCGGCGACACCGCCCCCACCGGGGAAGCGGTAGTCGGCGCCACGGAGCTCGATGCTCATCGGACCCTCTCCACGCCCGCGTCGAGCGACAGCGTCTCGTCGATCCGCAGCCCGGGAGGCACGGCGTGCGAGACGACGACGAGGAGGGCCTCCTCGGCCCAGCCGTTCATCTCCCCCACCATCCGCTCCGCCGACTCCGCGTCCACACCGTTGAAGGGCTCGTCGAGGAGTCCGACCGCGAAGCGTCCCGTCGTGCACATGAGGTACCACAGTCGCCGCGCCGTGCCAGTCGAGAGCGCCGAGGTGCGGGTGCCGAACCAGCGGTCGATGCCGTAGGCCCGTGCCCGCTCCAGGGGCTCGTCGCGGGTGACGCCGGCGAGGTCGGCCGCGAGCGCGAGATGGTCGAGCACGCTGAGGTGCGGATGCAGCGCCGGGGCCGCGCGGCAGACGCGCCGCTGCGCGCGCACCGCCGGGTGGTGGGCCTCCTGCCCGTCGACGCGGATGCTGCCGGCGAACGGTCGCAGATAGCCGGATGCGGCTTCGATCAGCGTCGACTTGCCCGATCCGTTCGGGGCGTCGAGCCGGACGATGCCCGGTCCGGCGAGCGAGAACGTGAGATCGCTGACCACCGGACGGTCGGGCGCGTACCCGACCGTCAGACCAGCGGCCTCGAGGGAAGGGCGAGAACGCGACGTCTCGTCACCCATGCGGCACCTCCCAGGGAGAGAACGGATGAGGCGACGCCGAGTGCGGCGACACCGGCGGCGGATGCCGCGAGGACGACGACCGCGAGCGCCGCGGACGTGATGACGCAGAAGACCCCGGCCGAGAGCGACGAGGGACTCGAGCCGTCGGCGCGCGGCGGCTCCGCGGGGACGATCGCGGCAGCGACCCAGGCGGCCGCGAGCGCCGAGAGCATCACGCCCACCGGCACGGTCGGGCTTCCGCCGAACGCGGCCGCGGCGATCGCGAGCGGCGCCGTGAGTCCCAGGCCGATGACGACGGCGACGAGCACGGGGGCGGCGGCCAGCGTCCAGGAGGATGCTCCGGCCTCCCAGCTCGCCCGCCAGCGGGGTGCGAGTGCCGCGGGGCCGATCCACCGGCTCAGCATCTCGGCGACCGTGAGGCCGAGCACGAAAGAGAGGACGCCCGACAACCGATCGATCGCCACCTCCGGCAGCTGCCATCCCGCCGCGGCGATCGTGGTCAGCTGAACCTCGGCCGCGGCGGTGCCACCCGCCCAGACGACGAACGCGAGACGGGAGAGCGCCGTCGCCCGCGGGAGCGGGGAGAGGTCGCTCAGCACGACCCCGATCCACACCCCCGCTGCCGAGCCCCGCAGGAGGCGCGACCGCGTCACGCGCGCCTCCTCCGACCGCACCGCGACGAAGTCGGAGCGGCCGACCGCGCGGAGCGCAGCAGCGGCGACGACGGCCGAGACCACGGCGCACGCCACGACGACCGACGCCACAGCGGTCCAGGATGCCGGCGCGACGGCATCCGTCGGGGCGATCGCCGTCGCGGCCGCGAGCCGCACCGCCGCCACGATCACGAGCCCCGCGACGACTCCGGCCGGGACTGCGACGAGCGTGCGCGGCCGCGCATGCGGATTCGCCCAGGCGGCGGTGGAGGCCGTGATCGCGAGCACCCCTCCGAGCACCGCCGCCGGCATCGCCGCGAGTGCGATGACCTCGGCGGTCGACGCCCCGGCCACGATCACCCGCGCCGCGACCCCGCTCGCGATTCCGCACACGAGTGCCCCCGTCGTCAGGAGGCGATCACGGCACTCCGCGAGGACGACGGCCCGGCGCGGGATGTCCATCGCGACGAAGAACCCGGCCAGCGGATGGTCCACGAGCTGCAGGCGGCGGGCCGTGAGGGACTCGCGCACCGCATGGAGGATGACGACGTAGGCGCCGATCGCGAGCGCGCCGATCACGACGACGCTCGGCCCGGTTGCGGGAAGCGCAGCGCTCACGGCATCCACGGCGATCGCCGACGCCACTCCCGACCCGCACAGGAGCAGCACCGCGCCGAACGCCTTCGCGACGCGGAACCCCGGGAGCGTGAGCCGCCATCCGAGGCCGTCCAGTGTGGTGGCGTCCTGGATGCTCCGAGCCACCCCTGCGGCGGTCGCGCTCACAGGCGGTCCTTCGTCACCGCCGCGCCCGCCTCTGTGCGGAGCATCAGGGCCATGGTCGCGAAGGCGATCGCGACGATCACCGCGGGCAGGTAGATCAGGAATCCGGGCTCGAGCGCCGCGGCACCCCAGCTCACCGCTACGGCGATCGCCGCCAGCAGGAAGGCGACCATGTCGAAGCCGAACCGCGGAGCGGACTGTGCGGCCACGACGGCGAGAAGCGCTGCGGCGAGCACCGCGGTCGCGATCACCACGATCGCCCCCGTGTCGAGCGCGCCGGACGTATCGAGGTCGCGCAGGACGGTGAGAAGCGCGTAGACCGCGAGCACCGCGATCAGGAGGGACGCGACGATGCGTCGCGACGAAGCGTAGAGGGTCTGCATGGGGGCTCCTGTGGTCGGGTGAGAGGGGCGGGTCAGAGGGGCGGGTCAGAGGAGGAACGAGATGGCGGCGACGACGACGAGCACCGCCACCAGGAGGATGCGACCGCGCAGTCCGCGGTCGCGGAGAGCGGGGCGCGTGCACGCCCACACCGACACGACCGCGACCAGCACCACGAGCCAGACGACGAGGAACGGCGAGTCCTTGGGCGCGGTGAGCCCGAAGGCGAGGGCCGTGAGCTGCACCGGCAGCGTCGCGGCGATCCCCACCATCACGGCGGGGCCGAGCGCGGGGCGCCGCCCCTTGCGGTCGGCGCGGCGGCCGGTCGGGACCATGACGCCGGCGAGGAGCTTCTCGTCGACCGTCGCGCACAGGAACAGGTAGATGATCTGGAACACCGCCGAGATCACCACGGCGAGCATCACCCCCATGCGCACCGCGAGCTCAGCGAGCGCGGGGTCGTCCAGACCGGCGGCGAGGTCGCGCACCTGGTCGTCGGCCGTGATGCGTTCGAGCAGCTGGCCGCTGAGACGGACGACCATCACGACGACGGTCGCGAGCACCGCCGCCCAGAGGATGAGCCGATCGGTCCTGCGGGGGGCCGCGGCGACGGCATCCGTCCGTGGAGCGGTGGAGAGCGGTGCGCTCATGTCAGATCCTTCGTGAGCTGATGATGGCGGTCTCGACGCCCGCCCCGACGACGATGAGGACGAGGGCGATCGCGAGGAGGAGAAGGGAGCCGGGCAGGGGTGCCAGGTAGCGGGCGAGCGGTCGCAGCTCACCGAGGCGCCGCGACGGGAAGAGCAGGGCGGATGCGGGGACCAGCCCCGCCGCCGCCGCGAGGAGCAGCGCGGGGAGCTCGATGATCGCGTACCCGATCACGGAGGCGAGGGCGGCGGCGAGTCCGATCTCCGTGGCCGCTGCCGCCGTGCTGGCCCCCACGAGGAAACCGAGGAAGGCGATCCCGATGAGCGAGCCGAGACCCGCCGTCAGGACCCCCGCGAACAGGCCGAGCGCCACAGCGGCGTTGCGCAGCAGGATCGCGAGGAACAGCGGCGTGTCCGGATCGCCGAGCGGAGCCGCGAGCGACCCGCCGCCGCCGGCGACCCGGCCCGACAGCGTCGAGTACGAGATCAGCACGGCGGCGACGAAGAGGACGAGGACGACCGCGAAGGCGATGCCGAGGCTGCGCACATCGAGTCGCCCCCGTCCGCTCATGACGGAGTCGTCAGGCAATCGCAGCCTTCTCGCCCCACTTGGTGATCGCCCAGCGCGCCGTTGCGACGACCGCGCCCGCGATGCCGCCCGAGACGAGCGCCAGGGCGATCGCGAGCACAGCGCCGCCGACCGAGATCGCGTTCACGATCTGGGTGGCCACGGCGGACGAGAGCCCGAACATGCCGGCGATGTACGCGGCGCTGAGCCCCGCGAGGACGATTCCGGCCGCCGCGACGATCGCGGCGACGGCGACGGTGCCGCGCGACGTCCGCGACTCTGCAAGTGAACTCTGCATGATCTCTTCTTCCTGTTGGGCCCGAGGGCTGTCGTTCGAGCCCATGTGCTCGAACGACAGCAGGTTCCCATCGGCGGAGATCGGGTCGGTAGGCCGATTGTCCGGTCCCGGTCGGCAAGACGTCCGGGCGGCACCGGGCCTGACATCGGAGGACCCGGGACTTGCGCCGCGCACCGCGTGGTGTCACGCTTGCGGAGCGGTCATTCGCGCTGCGATGCGGATGCCTGCGGCGTCGTCCCTATGACGACGCCAGGCGGGGCGCCCTTTCCGCCGCCTCCCCCGTGGTGGGGGCGTCCCGCCTGCCGCACGCTTTCGACAGTTCCGCCCCCGGGCGCAGGGCGCACCCGGGGGCGGAACCGTGTCGAGGTGATCGGCTACTGGAAGACGACCGCGTCGGAGACGTCGAACCCTCGCTCCACGCTCAGCGTGTAGGCGGCCGTTCCGGCATCCGGTGCCGGGAACGACCAGGTGCCGTCCGCGGCGATCGGGATCTCCGTGATGACGCCGGCCTGGTCGACGATGAGCGTCGCTCCCGGCTCGCCCGTTCCGGAGACCTGATCGGCCTCTGCGGCCTGCGCCGAGGTCGATGTCACGGCCGGGGCGGCCACGGCGAGCTGCAGCGTGTACCCGCCGGTGACGGCGAGACCCGCCTTCAGATCCGCGGCGAACGAGGTGCCGCCACCGCCGCCCGACAGGACGCCCAGGGCGGTCGTGCCGCGCATGAAGGGTCCGCCCGAGTCCCCGGGGAGCGAGACCGCGTCGGTGCGGAAGCCGTAGACCCAGTGGCATCCGGTCGGCACCGGGGTGACCTGCTCGCACACCTTGGTCCAGGATTTGACCTCGAGCACCGTGCCGCTGTGCATGCCGGACGTGCGACCGGAGCGCACGATGGAGTCGCCCACGCGGGCCTCGCCGACCGCCGTGACCGGGATCGTCGACGCGGAGAGGTCGCCGCTGGCCTCGGTGGTCCAGTCGGTCACGGCGGGCCGCAGGCGGAGCGCCGAGTTGGTGACGTTGATCGCGGCCACGTCGACGCTGGTCACGTCGCCGTTCGCGCCGGCCGTGCCGCCGGGTCCGCCCCACTGCGAGAAGGCGAACGTGCCGACGCTGCGTCCCGCGGCATCAGACCAGAACGCGGCGCCCGGACTGGAGTTCGGGTAGTACGCGGCATCGTCGCGCTGCGGCTGGGTGCGGTCGACCCGCTGACCGGCCGTACCGCAGTGCCCCGCGGTGATGATGGCCGGCGTGCCCGACGGCGACCAGGCGCTGAACCCGAAGGAGCACACGCTCGCACCGTCGATCGCGTAGCCCGCGCCCCCGACGATGTCGTTCGCCGCGAGCGCCTGGATCGGCTGGTCGTCGATCACGACCAGGTTCTCGTACGCGTCGAGCTCCGCCTGCGCGGCGGCGTCGAGCTGAGCGAGATCGGCGCGGACCACGACGTTGCCGGCTCCGTCCTGCGCGATGCTGTTGATCGCGTCATCCGTCGCGATCACCTCATCGACGAACTCCTCGTAGCCGGAGTCGTCGAGCGGTGCGGACTGCGTCGACACCTCCTCTGCGAACGCCGGAGCGCCGACGAACGCCGTCGCCCCGAGCGCCAGCACGATCGCAGCGGATGCCACGCAGCCCCTCGATCGCGCCGTCCTGCTGTTCCCTCTCCACGAAAGATGCACACTTCCTCCTCAGATATGAGCTTTCGCCAGTCCGAGGTCGCGACTCTGCGGCCTCGGACGATGCCTTGGCATCGGGGCCACCGTAAGTTTTTGGACGGAGTCTGAAAAGGGAACGCGCAGAGAACGGGAGAAGTTCCGGACATACGTCCGGTGGCTGCAAGGGGGAACGATCCCAGCGAGTCGATCTTTCCGGGGGGCTCATGCTGCCCGCGGCGGACGCGGCAATGCGTCAGGAGATCGAGAGCACTTCTTCGAGGATCCGGGCTGCTTCGGGGAATCGGGAGGGGTTCTCTCCGGAGTAATTGAGTCGGAGGTAAGGACCAGGGGATTCGGCCGGGAACCATTCGGCGCCCGGGGCGACGATCAACCCGCGGGTCTCGCAGGCGCTCGCGATCGCGGCGGGGCTCCTGCCATCGGGGAGGCGCACCCACAGGTTGAGGCCTCCGACGGGCACGGTGTCGAGATGCACGGATGGTGTGTGCTCGCGGAGGCTGGACGCGAGGAGGTCTCGCCGGTCTCGGAGGTGATCGCGGAAACTTCGTAGGTGGGTGCGCCAGGCGGGTTGGGTGACGACGTCGAGTGCAGCGGCTTGGAGGAGCCCGCTGACATACATGGACTCGGCGGCGCGATCCGCGAGGATGCGGTCGCGTGCGGGTCCGCGGGCGATGACTGCCGCGACGCGGATCGCCGGTGAGACGCTCTTGGTGAGCGAACGGAGATAGATGACGTGGCCGTCGTCGTCGTAGGCGGCGACAGGGTGAGGGTCGGCATCGATGCCGAGGTCGTGCGCCCAGTCATCCTCGATGAGGAACGCACCATGCTGGCGCACCGTCTCGAGGACCGCCCGGCCGGTGGATGGTGCCCAGGACACGCCCGTGGGGTTGGCGAAGGTGGGTTGTGCGTAGAACGCTCGGGCGCCGGTCCGTGCAAAAGCGCGGTCGACCTCGACAGGGTCTGGTCCGTGCGCGCCCGCGGGTATGGGCACGAGGGTGACGCCGGCTTGGTGGGCTGCGAGGATCGCGCCCCAGTAGGTCGGTGATTCGATGAGCAGCGGCCGACCGGCGCCGACGACTGCGCGGAAGATGGAACTCAGTCCGCTCTGGCTCCCTGAGATGATCAGCGCGTCCCGGGGGTTCGCTGACGCGACTCCCGCGGGTGCGGTGGAGGCGAGCTCAGCCGCGAACCAGGCTTGCAGGTCAGGCGCGCCGGCGGCGGGGGATCGCATCATGGCGGCCTCGGTCTTCGCGACTCGAGTCAGCGCGGTACGCACGAGGCGCTCGGGAAGCAGCTCTCGTGCGGGGTATCCCGAGTGGAGCCCGATCGCGTCGGGGGCTCCGGAGCGCTGTGTCGACGAGAGTGCGTGGCCGCGAGACTGCGGGGTGCCGAGCGGCGCGGTCTGCCAGCCGTAGTCCGCCGGCCGGACCGCTCGGGTGCCGCGCACGAACGTTCCCACGCCTGGCCGGGACTCGACGAGGCCGAGACCGATGAGTCGGCGCATGGCCTTCTGCACCGTGACGGGGCTCGCGCCGTACTCCGTCATGAGTGCACGGTTGGACGGGACTCGCGTGCCCGGGGATGCTGCTGCGATCCACGACCGCAGTCCGGCGACGATTCGATCACTGCTATCCTGGGTCATGTCAGAACAGAGTAGCGTTACTCACCCGCGTGCGAAAGTGCTACCCGGTCATCCGGGGTTGTGGTGGGGGCTGCTCGGGACCTTCGCCTTCTCGTTCACTGTCCCGCTCACGCGAGTGGCGGTCGGAGGACTCTCTCCTCTCCTCATCGGGTCGGGCCGCTCGGTCGTCGCCGCCACTCTCGCCGTGATCGCGTTGAGCGCCACCCGGCAGCGCTGGCCATCGGTCGCGCACTGGGTGCGGCTCGCCGTCGTGTCGGGCGGAGTCGTCGTCGGATTCCCTCTGCTCACGACCTTCGCCCTGACGACCGCGCCCGCCAGTCACGGGGCAGTGGTGATCGGGCTGCTTCCGGCCGCCACGGCGGTGATGGTAGCGATCCGAGGCAAGGAGCGGCCGGGTCGTTCGTTCTGGGTGTTCGCCGGGCTCGGCACGGGTGCCGCAGTCACATTCGCGGCCTTGCAGAACGGGGGCCTCGGTGAACTGCACCAGTCTGACCTCCTCTTGTTCGGCGCGGTGGTCGCGGCGGCGGTCGGGTATGCCGAGGGTGGTCTGCTCGCTCGGGAGCTCGGCTCCTGGCAGACGGTGTCATGGGCTCTGCTTGTCGCGGCCCCGCTGATGATCGTGTTGACGATCATCTCGGTCGCACAGCAGCCGCCTTCTGCGACTCCGGTGGAGTGGCTCGCGTTCGCGTATCTCGCGGTGGTGAGCATGTTCCTCGCGTTCTTCGCCTGGTACCGAGGGCTCGCGATCGGCCCGATGGCGCAGGTCAGCCAGGTCCAGCTCGTGCAGCCCGTGTTGAGCATCCTGTGGGCAGCTCTCCTGCTGCACGAGCGGATCGGGTGGGCGACCCTTCTCGGCGGGGTGGCGGTGATCGCCTGCGCGGGGCTGGCCGTGCGCTCCCGCCTCAGTCAGTCGATGTGATCCGAAACGAAAGAAAGGTGCCCTCATGTTCACAGGTCTCAGCGCGTTCCCCCTCACCCCGTTCCGAGACGACCGGCTCGACGCTGCCGCCTTCGGCGACCTCGTCGAATGGATCGCCCGCGCGGGCGTGGATTCGATCGGCGCTCTCGGTTCCACCGGAAGCTACGCCTATCTGACTGCTGCTGAGCGCGCCGAAGCCGCCCGCGTCGCGGTGGCAGCAGCCGGGGATGTTCCCGTCATCGTCGGGGTTGGCGCTGTGAGCACCCGCGACGTGCTCACACATGTCGACTCCGCTCAGCGCGCCGGTGCTGCCGGCCTCCTCCTCGCGCCGGTGACGTACCAACCCCTTACCGACGGAGAGGTATACGGCTTGTACGAGCGGGCCTCGGCGGACGCGGACATCCCGATCGTGGTCTACGACAACCCCGCCACGACGGGCGTCAGATTCACCGATGACCTCTACGCGAGCATCGCCCGTCTCCCGCACGTCGCTTCGATCAAGATCCCTGCTCTTCCCGACGACGAGCCCTCGGCGGAAGACCGGGTACGGCAGCTGCACGAACTCGTTCCCGGGGTGACGATCGGAATCTCCGGCGATGCGGCGGGCGCCCGCGGCCTGATCGCCGGCTGCGAGGCCTGGTACAGCGTGCTCGCCGGCATCCTTCCCGACACCTGCCTTGCCATCACGCGCGCCGCGCAGTCCGGCGATGTCCCCACCGCCATGCGGCTGTCCGAGGGTCTGGCCCCCGTGTGGGCGCTTTTCGACCGCCACGGGAGCTATCGCGTTGCGGCCGCGATCGCCGCAGAACGCGGCCTGGTGGTGCCCGAGGCCGTCCACCACCCGGTTCAGCCGTTGCGCGACGCCGACCGCGAAGCGGTGCGGACCGCCCTTGCCGGCCTTGGGGTCGTCTCATGACCGGCAACCCGCTCACCGAACTCACACTCGAGCAGCTGCGCACTCGCACCAGCAGGAAGTGGCGCACCTACTCTTCCGACGTGCTCCCGTTGTGGATCGCGGAGATGGACGTCGATCTCGCGCCACCGATCGTCGATGCCCTGACTGCAGCGCTCGCCCAGGGCGACACCGGATATCCCGCCGGCGAAGACTACGCCGATGCCTACCGCGGCTTCGCGAAACGGACCTGGGGATGGGATGTCGACCTCGCCGCCACCGCGTCCATGCCCGACGTCATGCGCGGCATGACCGCCCTCCTCGGCCTCGTCACCGCCCCCGGCGATGCGCTCGTGATCACCACACCCGTCTACCCGCCGTTCTTCGCGTTCGCTCGCAACGCCGGACGCCGCGTCGTCGAAGCACCACTCCACCCGGATGGTCGTGTCAACCTCACCAGTCTCGAGATCGCCTTCCAGAACGAGACCCGAGACGGTCGACGTGCGGCGCTGCTGCTGAGCAATCCCCACAATCCCACCGGCACCGTCCACACCGCCGCCGAGCTCACCGCCGTCGCGGGCCTCGCGAACCAGTACAGCGTGCGGGTCATCAGCGATGAGATCCATGCCCCACTCGTCCTCCCGGGCGCCACCTTCACTCCGTACCTCACCGTCCCCGGCGGGCAGACCGGCTTCTCGCTGGTCTCCGCCTCGAAGGGCTGGAACCTCTCAGGAATCAAAGCCGCTCTCGCCGTCGCAGGCACCACCGCCATCGACGACCTCACCCGCCTCCCCCAGGAAACGCGCCTCGGCGCCAGCCATCTCGGCAACATCGCCCACGCGGCGGCCTTCCGCCACGGCAGCGAATGGCTCGACGCGCTCCTCACCGGGCTCGATCAGAACCGACACCTGCTGCGGGAGCTCATCAGCGAGCAGCTCTCCGAGATCTCCTACCGCGACCCCGAAGCGACCTTCCTCGCCTGGCTCGACTGCAGTTCATTGCTCGCGAGACTTCAGGGCGAGACGCCCGGTGCCTTCTTCATCCGGGAGGCGCGCGTCGCCCTCAACGACGGAACCGGTTTCGGAGGCAGCGGCCACGGTTTCGTTCGACTGAACTACGCAACCAACCCTTCCATCATCCAGACAGCGATCGAACGGCTCGCGGCGGCGATCAGGCGACTCTGACCGCGCCACTCCGGCGAAGCCTGCCTGACCGCGGCACCGAAGAGTTACAGGCGGCTCAGTTGAAGTCGCCGCCGGGCGCCATGTCGGCGAAGCGCGAGTAGTGACCCTGGAACGCCACCGTGATGGTCGCGGTCGGACCGTTACGGTGCTTGGCGACGATGAGGTCGGCCTCCCCCGGGCGCACGTCCTTGTCGTAGACGGAGTCGCGGTGCAGCAGGATCACCATGTCGGCATCCTGCTCGATCGATCCGGACTCGCGCAGGTCGCTGATCGCGGGCTTCTTGTCCTGGCGCTGCTCGGGACCGCGGTTCAGTTGCGAGAGCGCGATGACCGGCACCTGGAGCTCCTTCGCGATCAGCTTGAGGCTTCGCGAGAACTCCGAGACCTCCTGCTGGCGCGACTCGACGCGCTTGCCCGAGGTCATGAGCTGCAGATAGTCGATGATGACCATCTTGAGGCCGGCGCGCTGCTTGAGCCGACGGCACTTTGCCCGGATCTCGACGAGCGTCATGTTGGGGCTGTCGTCGATGTACAGCGGGGCGTCGTTGATGCGTCCGCGGGTGGAGGCGACGGTGGTCCAGTCGCGAGGGTCGAGCGTTCCCTTGCGCATGTTCTGCAGCGGGATGGCGCCCTCGGCGCTGAGGAGTCGCATCGCGATCTCGCTCTTGCCCATCTCGAGCGAGAAGAAGATCGAGGGGTAGTCGTGGCCGATGGATGCCGCGCGCGCGAAGTCCAGCGCCAGCGTCGACTTACCCATGGCGGGTCGCGCCGCGACGACGATCATCTGCCCGCCGTGGAGGCCGTTCGTCAGCTCGTCGAGCTCCCTGAACCCGGTCGGGATGCCCGTCATCGAGCCGTCGCGTCCGTTGGCGGCCTCGATCTCCTCTATCGCCGCATCGACGGCGGTGGTGAGCGGAACGTAGTCCTCGGCCGTCTCCGACCCGGTGACCGAGTAGATCTCGGCCTGCGCGTTGTTGACGATGTCGGTCGCATCACCCTGCCCGTCGTAGCCGAGCTGGACGATTCGCGTCCCGGCGTCGACGAGACGACGCAGGATCGCCCGCTCCGACACGATGCCCGCGTAGTAGCCGGCGTTCGCCGCGGTGGGGACGATCGAGGTGAGCGTGTGCAGGTAGTCGGCGCCGCCCGCGCGGCTGAGCTCGCCCGTCTTGATGAGCTCGTCGGTGACCGCGACGACGTCCGTCGGCTCGCCGTGCGAGTACAGCGAGAGGATTGCCTCATAGATGAGCTCGTGCTTGGGGATGTAGAAGTCGGCGCCTTTGAGCGTCTCGATCACGTCGGCGACGGCGTCCTTCGACAGGAGCATTCCGCCCAGTGCGCTCTGCTCGGCGAGCAGGTCGTGCGGCGGGGTGCGTTCGGGCTTCCGCTGCCCTCCGAGGCGCTCCTCTGAGATGTCGGCGATCGACACGCTTCTCCCTTCGCTACGACGTTCCCCCGGTGCGGGACGCGACCTCGTCCCGCTGTGATTCCGGCCGGGAAGGACCGTCTGCGCAGCAAACCAGGAACTTCCGACATCGGGTCGCTGGACCACGCTACGAGCGCCGGTTTCCGGTCGCAACACAGCCTGTGGATAACCATGTGGAGAGCGTGCGGAGAAGTCCGGAGTGTCTGTGCAGAACGCATGTGGATAACCCCGTGGACTGTCGGCTGACAGAACTTTCTTTTTTGCTGAGACCTGGGGTTTTCGGTTTCCCCACCCTGTGGATGGGAAAGTGCTTCAACTGCACCTTGAAGGTTCGACACCGTGGGAAACAGATGTGCAGAACCTGGGGAAAGTCAAGTGGGGATTCCGCCGGGCGCGTCCTGTGTCCAGTCGATGGATTTATTGCGCGAGATGTCATCGATCCTGCGGCAAGTAGGGGTTTACATCGCGAGATGTCGGGAGTATCGTCGCCGACACATCGACGCAGGATGCATGCAACGAGAAGCTTTCGGGGAGGGAAGCCATCGTGAACGCTCAAGCAACCCGACGCGGCGTACCAGCCGTCGTCCTCTGGGGTGGCTTGGGAGCGCTCGCATGGGCCGCGATCACGGCACTCACAGGAGGCTCCTCGGCTCAGGCCGACGAGCAGTCCGATCCCTCCCTGCTGGGAGGCGTCAGCTCCCTCGTCAGCGAGACCGTCACGGCGGTCGGCGACACCGTCACCGCGGTGACCCAACCCGTCGTCACCGAGGTCGTCGCTCCCGTCGTGACCGAAGTCGTCGCCCCGGTGGTCACCCAGGTGGTGGCTCCCGTGCAGCAGGCGGCCCCCGCTGTCGTCGAGACCGTCTCCGACACCGTCGCCGAGGTCCCCGTCGTGGGACCGGCGGCGGCCCCCGTCGTCGAGGCCGTCGCGGACACCGCGCAGGGGGTCGTGGATCCGGTGACGGATCTGCTGCAGGAGGCTCCGGTCTCGCAGATCGTCACCCCCGTGCAGGATGCCGTCGCGGCCCTCCCCCTCGTGGGGACGCTGATCGACCGGCTCGGCGTGAACACCCTGCTGACGAGCGTCGTCGGCGTGCTCGACGACACGACCGCCCTCGTCGGCGGCGTCGTGGAAGGCACGGTCCCGCCGGTCCTCGAGGCGCTCGCGCCGTCCCGGCCTGGTGCCGTGGAGGACGATGTCGCCGCTATCGCCGCGCCGTCCTCCGTGATGACGGCCACGACTCCGCCCGCATCCGCTCAGGGGACCGCTGCGCCCACCGTGCGGCCGGCCTCGCCCGCCGCATCCCCGGCTATGAGTGCGCCCTCCGCCGGCGAGGGTCCGACTCTCCCGGCCTCCGGCGGCTCGCCGGCCGCGCCGGTCTCCTCGGTCGGCTCCGGCGGAGCATCCGTTCTCTCCCACGCTCGCACGAGCGACGTGGGCTTCTCACCGCTCCGTGCCGTGGAGCGGACCCCCGGCGCATCCGACGACGTCCTGCCGACGTCGCTGGTCGCCGACACCGACGTCTCTCCTGACTGACGTCCGTCGCGCCGTTCTCCGGAACGGCAGATGCCGTGCTGCGCGCGCACACATATCCACTCGCACGCACCCATCCAGACGCACACCACTGAAAGTCAGGAGAAGGTCATCATGCGTACTGTCATCAAGCGGCTCCTCTGGGGCACGCTCATCGCCGGCGGGGTCACCCTGTTCGGCGCGACCGCCGCCAATGCGGCGGAGACCTCGGGAGACGACGGACTGCTCTCGGGGACCCAGGCGGAGGCTCCGATCTCCGTCCCCGTCACGATCGTGGACAACGCGATCTCACTGCTCGGAGACTCCTCCGCGCAGCCGGCACCGGCCCCTGCACCCGCACCGGCCCCGGCCCCGGCTCCGGCACCCGCCCCTGCTCCGGCACCTGCACCCGCACCCGCACCCGCACCCGCACCCGCGACGAGCGGGGAGTCCGGTACCGCATCGGGCACGCAGGCGGTGGTCGACGTGACGCTCCCCGTGACGGTGAGCGGCAACGCGATCAGCCTGCTCGGCGACTCGTCGAGCGAGGCCGCGGCACCTGCCGCAGCGCCGGATCCCGCGGCGGCGGCACCGTCCGCGGAGATCACGACGAACGGCGTCGACGGACTGCTCTCGGGCACCCAGGCGCTGATCGACGTCGACGTGCCCATCACGGTCACCGGCAACTCGGTCTCGCTGCTCGGCGACAGCTCCCTTGAGGGACAGGATGCTGCGGCACCGGCATCCGCCCCCACCACGACGGAGTCGTCCGCACCGACCACCACGGGTGACGACGGCATCGCCTCCGGCACCCAGGTCACCGCACCGATCACCGCACCGGTGACGGCCGGCGGCAACGCGATCTCGCTCCTCGGCGACAGCTGGAGCGGCGGCAGCAGTGTGCCGGCGACACCGACCGGATCGACCGCGACCGGCACGGACGCCACGACCGGCGGTGAGGACGGTGTCGCGAGCGGCTCCCAGGTCACCGCACCGATCACCGCACCGGTGACGGTCGGCGGAAACGCGATCTCGCTCCTCGGCGACAGCGCGACCTCGGGCGGATCGGTTCCGGCCGCTCCGGCATCGGGCACCGCGCCCATGGCTGGCGGCACGACCGCGGGTGACGACGGCATCGCCTCCGGCACCCAGGTCACCGCACCGATCACGGCTCCGGTGAACCTCGGCGGCAACGCGATCTCGCTCCTCGGCGACAGCGCGGTCGACGGCGGCACGGCTCCGGCCGCGCCCTCGGGTTCCTGGATGCCGACGACCGAGGCTTCCACCTCCGGCGATGACGGGGTCCTCGGTGGCACGCAGGTCACCGCCCCGGTCACGGCTCCCGTGACCGCGACCGGCAACGCCGTGTCGCTGCTCGGCGACAGCTGGACCGACGGCGGCACGGCTCCGGCCGCACCGAGCGGATCGTCCGCACCCGCCACGGGCGCCATGACCGATGGTGAGGACGGCGTCGCCAGCGGCACCCAGATCACCGCACCGGTCACCGCTCCCGTGACCGCCACCGGCAACGCGATCTCCCTCCTGGGCGACAGCGCGGTCGACGGCGGCGGCGCTGCGACCGGCCCCGGCACCGACGGTGCGACGACCGGCGGCACCACCTCGGGTGACGACGGCGTCGCCTCCGGCACTCAGGTCACCGCTCCGGTCACGGCTCCCGTGACCGCCACCAACAACGCCGTCTCCGTCCTCGGAGACAGCGCGGTCGTCGGCGGTTCGGGCGTCGGCACGCCGGCGACGGAGGGCCCGACCACCGGTGGCATCACCACCGGTGACGACGGCATCCTCGGCGGCAGCCAGATCACCGCTCCGATCACCCTGCCGATCACTCTCGGCGGCAACGCCATCTCCGTGGTCGGCGACAGCACGGTCACCGATCCGGGCACCGACCCCGGCACCGACCCGGGAACGGACCCCGGCACCGACCCGGGAACGGACCCCGGCACCGACCCGGGCACCGACCCGGGCACCGACCCGGGCACCGACCCGGGCACCGACCCGGGCACCGATGACGGCACAACCGTCGGAGGCGCATCCACCGGCGGAGGGTTCGTGACCGCCGCGGGTTCCGCGCAGGGTCTCGCGATGACCGGTGACGCGTCGTCGACGGCGCTCACCGCCATGGCGCTGCTGCTCCTCCTCCTCGGAGGTGGGATGCTGCTGCGTCGCCGTCTGACCGCATAACCGCAAGGCCCCGGCGGCACAGGGCATCCTCGGGGGAGGAGATGCTGTGTCGCCGGTGCGCGGGCTCCAGCCCGCCGGTCCGACAGGGTCCCCAGCCCTCGCCGGCCGCTGCGGCGCCGCGCAGTCTGCGGATGCCCCGTGTCCCCAGCACGGGGCATCCGCCATGCCCTCCGGCATCCCTCTTCCTCTCCTCACCCCCGTGCCGACGCCCCTGCTGGGTGCCGACGCCCCGGTTCACTCACGTGAACCAGACGGGGCGTCGGCAACCAGACGGGGCGTCGGCAAGACGAGAACGGGAACGGGAACGGGGGGACACACAGAACGCCCCCTGTCCCGGAGGACAGAGGGCGTTCGACGGGACGTCGCGCTTACTTGGCGGCGACGACCTGCAGGGTGATGACAGCGGTCACGTCGTCGTGCAGACGGACCGTGGCCTCGTGCTCACCGGTCGACTTGATCGCCGACGTGATGTGCACCTTGCGCTTGTCGATCGAGCCGAGGCCCGCGGCAGCGACGGCGTCGGCGACGTCGGCGGTCTTCACCGAGCCGAACAGACGACCTTCCTTGCCGGCCTTGACCGCGAGGCGCACCTTGGCGGCCTCGATCGAGTTCTTCAGCGTCACAGCCTCGTCGCGGTCGTGGATCGCGCGCGCCTGACGAGCAGCCTGGATCGAAGCGACCTGCTTTTCGCCACCGCGGGTCCACGCCGTAGCGAAGCCCTGGGGGATGAGGTAGTTGCGGGCGTACCCGTTCTTGACCTCGACCACGTCACCGGCGCTACCGAGCCCGGCGACCTCGTTCGTGAGAATCAGCTTTGCCATGTCGCTACCCCTTACCGGCCTGCGCCAGCGTAGGGCAGGAGCGCCATCTCGCGTGCGTTCTTGATCGCGGTGGCGATCAGACGCTGCTCCTGCACCGAGACACCGGTGATACGACGGGCGCGGATCTTGCCGCGCTCCGAGACGAACTTGCGGAGGGTGGCGACATCCTTGTAGTCGATGACTCCGACCCGGATCGACTTCGCGGGAGCGGCGTTCTTCGCGCCCTTCCGCGGCTTGCGGCGGTCGCCGCTCGACTTTCCAGCCATTGTTTTTCCTTAGTTATGAGACGGATGCCGGAGCATCCGGAGATCCTGATTCAGAAGGGGGTGTCGTCGCCGAAGCTGCCCGGAGTGCTCCAGGCGTCCGCGCTGGTCGACGAGCCGGGCGTGGACCACGGCTCCTCCGACACCTGCTGCTGCTGCGCGGGACGGGACTGCCCGCCTCCGCCGCCGCCGTTCGACGCCGCACGGGTGACCTGCGCGGTCGCGTACCGGAGCGAGGGGCCGATCTCGTCGACCTCCAGCTCGATCGCGGTGCGCTGGTTGCCCTCGCGGTCCTGGTAGGAGCGCTGACGCAGACGGCCCTGCGCGATGACGCGCATGCCCTTGGTCAGCGAGCCCGCCACGTGCTCGGCGAACTCACGCCACACCGACGCGCGGAGGAACAGCGCTTCGCCGTCCTTCCACTCGTTGGCGGCGCGGTCGAAGTTCCGAGGCGTCGAAGCGATGGTGAAGTTCGCCACCGGCAGTCCGTTCTGCGTGTACCGCAGCTCGGGGTCGGCCGTGAGGTTTCCCACCACGGTGATGACTGTTTCGCCGGCCATCGGACTCAGGCCTTCGCAGCCTTGGCGGCCTTGCGGGCAGCCTTCTCTTCGGAGCGCTTGGCCTCGGACGCGATCATCGCCTGAGCCTCCTCCGAGCGGAGGACCTTGGTGCGCATGATCTGCTCGTTCAGCTTGAGCTGTCGGTCGAGCTCCTGCGTGGCCTCGCTCGTCGCGGTGAAGTTGACGACGGCGTAGATGCCCTCGTTCTTCTTCTGGATCTCGTACGCCAGACGGCGCTTGCCCCAGATGTCGACCTTGTCGATCGAACCGCCATCGTTGGTGATGACCTTGAGGAACTTGTCGAGCGTAGGAGCGACCTGGCGCTCGTCGACCTCGGGGGTCAGAATGACCATGAGTTCGTACTGGTGCGTCACTTACCCACCTCCTTCGGACTAGAACGGCTCCCGGGACTTTCCCGGGAGCAGGAGGGTGTGTGCACGTCATCCGCCCGGGTATCCGATGGATGCCGGAGGGCAGACAACCTGCTCAGTCTAGCGGACTTTCCTCTGCACTGCTGTCGGGCGTGTCCCCGCCGCCTGGCATGCTGGTGTGGTGCGCGTCGAGACCACGTGCACACGACCGAAGGGGGAAATGCGCATGCGCGTCACCAAGATCGGCGCCGGGATCGTCCTGGCCGCCGCCATCATGCTCACCGGCTGTTCGGCTCCGGCCGCCGAGGAGCCCAAGGACGACACGTCCACCAGCACCACCGAGGAGACCACGGCACCCTCGTCCGACTGCCCCGAGCTCACCGAGGGCGCGACCGTCGACGGGACCGAGCTCGGCACCTGCATCACTGAGGCGATGACCGACACCGAGGGCTATGCGGCCAAGATGACGGTGCTCGGCATGGAGACCACTGCTCAGTACGACCCGGCGACCGAGGCCGTCGCGTGGTCGACGCCGATGGGCTCCGTCGTCGTGATCGGCGACGACGCCTGGGTCAAGTCGTCGACGAGCGAGTGGCAGGTCGCGGACGCGAACTCGTCCGACCCGATCGTCGCCGGCCTCAGCCAGGCCGCGGCGACCGCGAACGAGGCAGACCCGGCGGTCGCGGCCGCCGGCCTCTCCGGCGAGTTCACGGTGACCGGCACGGGCTCGCGCCTGGGTCAGGACGTGTACATCCTCACCGGCACGATGGAGCAGGACGGTGTCTCGGTCGACATGACCTACGAGGTCACCCCCGATTACGTCGTGCTCGCGACCACCGGCGCCACCGAGGCCGCCGGTCAGTCCATCGAGACCTCGCTCGAGATCACCGAGTGGGACGCCAAGCAGGACATCGTCGCCCCGATCTGATCGGAGCGCGACGAGGAGGGCCGGGGCACGATGTGCCTCGGCCCTCTCTGCGTCTATGAGTGCCGGGCTACGGGCGCCGCCGGGCGGTGCGGATCACGAGGTAGATGAGGTACACGCCGCCCAGCACGAGGGTCACGACGCCGACGGGGAGCGCGTGCTTCGGCACCGCGTTCTGCCCGATGATGTCGGCGAGCGACAGCAGCGTCGCACCCATGAGCGCGGTGGCCACCAGGTGCGCCGTTCCGTTCCGCACGACGAGCCGCGCCAGGTGCGGGGCGGCGAGCGCGATGAACGCGATCGGCCCCGCCACGGCCGTCACGACGCCGGTGAGGCCGACCGCGATCGCCACGAGCGCCGCCTTCGTCAGCGGCATCCGACCACCGAGTGCGGAGCCGAGGTCGTCGCCGAGCTCGACGAGCCACAGCCCGCGGCGCGCGCACGCGAGCAGCACGAGAAGCCCGAGGACCACGAGGATCGGCAGTGCCGCCTGCGTCCACCCGACGCCATTGAGCGATCCGGCACCCCAGATCGCGGCGGAGATCGCGACCTCCAGTCGAGCGCGCAGCAGCATCCAGGCGTTGAGGGCGGCGAGCACCGCGCTGACCCCGATACCGACGATCACGATGCGGTAGCCGAGAGCACCGCGGCCGGCGACGAGCAGGGCGACGAGCCCGGCGGTCGCGAATCCGCCGAGGATCGCACCGATGGCCACGCTGAACTGCGAGGCCCCACCCGTCGTGATGACGAGCAGCGCGCCGGTGTAGGCACCGGTCGTGAGGCCGATCACATCCGGGCTGCCGAGCGGGTTGCGTGTGATGGTCTGGAAGATCGTGCCCGACAGGGCGAGCGCGGCGCCGAACACCACGGCGGCGAGCGCGCGCGGGAGCCGCCAGTCGACCACGACCATCCGCACGCCGCCGTGCGTCTCGAACAGCGCCTGCACCACCCGGATCGGCGAGAGCACGGTGTCGCCGATCGAGAGGCTCGCGAGGAACGACACGACCAGTGCGGCGACCAGCGCGGCCATCGCGATGCGACCCCGGCGGTCCAGCGGGCGGCGGGCTCGGCGGATGACGCTGCGGGCATCCGCGGCGGTGCGGCCGGAGACGGTCACAGCTGCACCGGCTTCTTCCTGCGGCCGATCACGATCAGGAAGGGTGCGGCCACGAAGGCCATGACGATGCCGACGGGCACCTCCTGCGGCGCGATGATCACGCGTCCGACGACATCGCCGAGCACGACCACGATCGCCCCGATCACAGCGGCCAGCGGCACGACGACCTTCTGCGAGGAGCCTGCGAAGCCGCGCGCGATGTGCGGGGCCGCGAGACCGAGGAACGCGACGGGACCGGCCAGCGCGGTGGCGGTGCCTGCCAGCAGCGTGATCGCCACGACCGCGGCGGTGCGCAGGGGGCCGATCTTCACACCGAGCGCGGCGGCGGTGTCGTCGCCCAGGGCGAGCACGTCGAGGCTGCGCGTCATGAGCAGGGCGATCACGAGCCCGAGCGCGATCGCAGGCCCCGCGAAGGCGAGCAGCGAGAGGTCGCGTCCGGCGAGGGCTCCGGACTCCCAGCTGCGCATCTGCAGGAACGCGGTCGGGTTGAGCAGCACCAGGGCCGTCGTGATGCCGCCGAGCACCGCGGCGAGCGCGACGCCTGAGAGCACGAGCGTCACCGGGCTTCCGCCGCCCGCGGCGCCGAGAAGCACGACGCCGATCGTCGCGATGAGGGCCCCGAGCAGCGCGAACAGCATGAGGTGCGGGAAGTCGCTCACCCCGAGCGCTGCGACGGCGAGGGCCACGGCGACCGAGGCTCCGGCGTTGACCCCCAGGATGCCGGGGTCGGCGAGCGCGTTCCGGGTGAGCGCCTGCATCACGGCCCCGGCGGCGCCGAGCGCGAGACCGACCACGATGCCGAGAACGGTCCGGGGGATCCGCGATTCACGCACGACGAGCTGCAGGTCGCTGCCGTCGAAGCGCGTGACGGCGTCGACGACCGTGCCGAGACCGATCATCTTGGTGCCGACGGCGAGCCCGACCACGGCAGCGGCGGCGAGCGCGAGGAACGCGAGCACGACGACGAGCGCGATCCGCGCGGCGGAGTGCCGGCGCGGATCGCGTGTCGTGCGTGCGGCCGTCGTCACTCGGCGGTGCGCGCCGGTCCGTTGCCGGCGACCGCGTCGCTCAGGGCGGGCACGAGTGCGTCGAGCACGTAGGGCAGGCTCAGCGGCGAGGTGAAGTAGATCGCCCCGGCGGTCACGCCGTCGGTGTACACGACGGACCCGCTCTGCATGGCGCGGAGCGCGGTCACGAAGGCCTCGCCCTCGAGCGCGGTGACGTCCTCTTCCTTCTCGGTGCCCCAGATGAGCACATCCGCGGCGTTCAGCACGTCGAGGTTCTCGACCGGGATGTAGGCCTGGCCGCCGGACTCGTCCTCAGGCGCGTACGCGTCGATGTCGGCGGGGATCGTGAAGCCGAGGTCGGTGAGGAAGTCGGTGCTGAGGCCGTCCTGGTAGGCGATGGCCGAACCGTCGTAGATCGCGTTCTGCAGGAACACGGCCGGCGTGCCGGAGAACTCGGGGTGCGCGGCCGCGGCATCCGCGAACTGCTCCTCGATGCCGTCGACCAGCTCCTGCGCTTCGTCCTCGAGGCCGACGGCCTTGCCGATCTGCAGGGTCTGCACGTCCCACGGCTCGAAGTACATGGAGTAGTCGCCCGAGTGGGCGACGGTCGGCGCGATCTCGGAGAGCCGGTCGAAGTCCTCCTCGGTCATGCCGGCGTTCGTGCCGATGATGAGGTCGGGCTCGAGCAGCGCGATCGCCTCGAAGTCGAGTCCGTCGCTCGTGGTGAGGACCTCGGGCTCGGAGTCTCCGCGGGCATCGTCCGCCCACGGCCAGGAGGCGAAGTCGTAGTCGCCGTACCAGTCGGTCACGCCGACCGGCTTCACGCCGAGCGCCCACAGGGTGTCCTGCTCGGTGTAGCCGACCGAGACGACGCGCTTCGGCTGCTCGGAGATCGTCGTCTCGCCGTAGGCGTGCTCGACCGTGACGGGGAAGGCGTCGGCGGCGACCTCGGGCAGGTCGGCGTCGGCGCCGTCGGTCGCAGGGCTGCAGGCGGTGAGGGCGGCCGCGGTCGCGACGGCGGCGAGGAGGGCGGCGAAGGCCCGGGTACGGATGCGGGGCATGGCGGAACCTGTCAGTCGAGATAAGGGTTGCCTAAGCTTATCCACCACGCGTCTGCGCGCGCCATCCGCGTCTCTGCCCGGCTCAGGCGGCACCCCGAGTCAGGTGGCGACCACACCCCGGCGTCGCCGCTCCGCGGCCACGAGCGCCACGACGACGAGACCCGGCGCGATCACGATCAGCGGCGGCAGCATCCACACCACCACCACGCTCACGCCCAGTCCGAGGAGCACGAGCACGTCGCCGATCGGATCGTCGAGCAGGAGGTCGCGACCGGCCTTCCACAGCGCGCCCCACCGAGCACCCGGCTCCCACAGCGCCGCTGTACGCAGCGCGGCGAGCGCGACGACCGCCGCCAGCACTCCGCTCACAATCCCGAGTGCGGTACCGCCGGGCAGCAGCCCCTGCATTCCCGCGAGAGCGTTGAGCAGCAGCATCCCCACCACGACGACGGATGCCGCACCGAACCACCATCCCGAGCGGATCGCCTGCCAACCGAGCGTCAGCAGACGCCGCACGGAATCGGTCTCGTGCTCGAGGTGCGCGTCGAGGTGCCGCGCCCCGGCCGCGACCGCCGGGACGATCGTGACCAGCGGCAGCGACAGCGCCGCGACGCCGAGGCCCACGACGAGCATCTCCCCGAACGCGCCGAGCCGCGCCCCGCCGAACGCCGCGGACTCGCGCCGAGCGCGTGACCGCACCCCGCTCATCCCTTGAGCCCCTCGGTCGCGACGCCCGACACCAGGTAGCGCTGGAACGCGAGGAAGAACAGCACGACGGGCAGCAGCGCGAGGATCGCCATGGCCATCTGCGCACCGTAGTCGCTCGTGGAGGTCTGGTCGACGTACAGGCGCAGCGCGAGCGGCATCGTGTACATGCCCGGATCCTTGAGGTAGAGCAGCGGTCCGAAGAAGTCGTTCCACGACCAGATGAACGCGAAGATCGAACTCGTCACGAGGGCGGGCTTCATGAGCGGCAGGATCACGTACGCGAACGTGCGCACGTGACCGGCGCCGTCGATGCGGGCCGCCTCGTCGAGTTCGCGCGGCAACCCGCGGATGAACTGGATCATCAGGAACACGAAGAACGCGTCGGCCGCGAGGAACTTGCCCAGCAGCAGCGGCCAGTAGGTGTTGATCATGTCGAGCTGGTTGAACACGATGTACTGCGGGATGATCACGACGTGGAACGGCAGCAGCATGGTCGCGATCATGCAGAGGAAGAAGAGCTTGCTGCCGCGGAACCGGATCCGCGCGAACGCGTACGCCGTGATCGAGCACGACAGCACCACGCCGAGCACCGAGGCCACCGCGAGGATCAGCGAGTTCACCACGAAGGTCCAGAACGAGACCCCGCCGATGCCCGACAGCGCCTTGGCGTAGTTGTCGAAAGAGAAGCTCTCGGGAATGAGGCTCACCGAGCCGATGATCTCGTTGCCCGGCTTGAACGACGACATCACCATCCACACGGCCGGGTACAGGATCACCACCAGCACGGCGATCGTCAGGACATGGAAGACGGTCGAGCGGAGAGCGCTCCGCCGACGGTGGCCGACACCCGGGCGGCGTCGCCCGCCCTGGGCCGGATCGGTCGTGATGAGCTCGGTGTGCGTGACGGTCGTGGTCATCTCTCGTCTCCCGCGTAGTGGACCCAGGCCTTCGAGCTGCGGAACAGGATGATCGTGACGATGCCGACGGCGATCACGAGCACCCAGGCCATGGCCGAGGCGTACCCCATCTGGAAGTCGCGGAAGCCGCGCAGGTACAGGTACAGCGTGTAGAAGAGCGTCGACCCCGCTGGCCCTCCGCTGCCGTTGGAGATGATGTACGCCGAGTTGAACACCTGGAAGGCGTGGATCGTCTCGAGCAGCAGGTTGAAGAACAGCACGGGCGACAGCATCGGGATCGTGATCGAGAAGAAGCGCCGCACGGGGCCTGCGCCGTCGACGGATGCCGCTTCGTAGAGCTCCGCCGGCACCTGCTTGAGCCCGGCGAGGAAGATCACCATCGGCGCGCCGAACTGCCACACCGTCAGCAGGATGAGCAGCGGCAGCGTGCGAGCGGGATCGCCGACCCAGCCTCCCTCCGACGCGGGCGGTCCGCCGAAGAACGAACCGATCTGGGCCACGATCCCGTTGTCGATGAACATCGCCTTCCAGACGATCGCGATCGACACGCTGCCGCCGATGAGCGACGGCAGGTAGAACGCCGACCGGTAAAAGCCCTGACCGCGACGCGGCGCGTTCAGCAGCATCGCGACCCCAAGAGCGGCGACGAGCTTGAGCGGGGTGCCGACGAGCACGTAGATGCCGGTGACCTTGACCGCCTGGAGAAAGTTCGGGTCGGTCAGCATCCGCGTGTAGTTGTCGAGGCCGACGAACTCGGGATCGTTGAAGAGGTTGTAGTCCGTGAACGACAGCGCGAGCGACGCGACCATCGGGCCGGCGGTCAGCGCGAAGAAGCCGATCAGCCAGGGGCTGAGGAACATGTAGCCCGCGCGCGTCTCCCGCCGGGCGCGCACGTTCTTCGTGCGCGCCCGGACCGGGGCGGCGGTGGCTGCAGGAGCAGTCATGAGGGTGTCATCCTTCCTCCTGCAGCCGGGCGCGCCCGTGCGGCAGGTCGTGCGTGAGGGTCAGCCGAGGACCAGCGAGATCTCGGAGAACAGCTCCTGCGCGAACTGCTTCGTCGTCAGGTCGCCGTAACGCAGCTGCTCGTGCAGCTCGCCCCACTTGGCCTCGATCGTGCCGTAGCCCGCGGGCAGGATCGGGTAGCTGGCGGTGAGCTCGTCGTCGACCGAGGCGAGGTAGTCGAGGTTCACGGTGTCGGCCGGGGTCTGGTCGATCGCCGCGCGACCCTCCTCGGTGGGAGGCGTGCCGAGCGAGGTGCCGAAGACCTTCGCGACCTCGGGCGAGGTGGTGAGGAAGTTCACGAACGCCGCGGCGGCCTGCTGCTGGTCGGAGTTCTTCGCGACGCTGAGCAGCATGCTCGGCTTGGGCGCGAGCACGTGCTCCTTCTCGCCCTTCTCGAGCGGCGGCTGCACCATGCCGATGTTCTCGGTGCCGGCATCCGTCATGCCCTGCAGGACCGTGGTCGAGAAGTTGAACCAGATCGCGGCCTCGCCGGCCAGGAACCCGCCGCTCGGCGACAGCGCGACGCTGCGCTCGACCGGGTAGAACTCCCCGTCCTCACGCAGCGACGATGCGCTGTCGAGGTAGTCGACCACGTCGTCCTCGTCGAACGCGGGCGTACCGTCCTCCTCGAACACGGCATTGCCCGACTGCATCAAGTGGTAGATGAAGTTCGGCAGTCCGCCCGTGTAGTCCTCGGCGCCGTAGATCTTCGGATCGGATGCCGCGCCCGCGGCGTTGACCTCGAGGATGAAGTCGTCGAGCTCATCCCACGTCATGTCGTCGGTCGGGTAGTCGATGCCGTACTGGTCGAGGAGGTCCTTGTTGTACATCATCGACCAGGCGTTCGTACCGAGGGGGACGCCGACGAGCTGGTCGTCGACCGTGCCGGAACCCAGCACCTGGTCGGTGATGCCGTCGAGCGGCAGCAGCGAGTCGCGGTAGGGCGAGAGGTCGGCCAGGAGGCCCTTGCTCGCGTACTCGCCGAGGTAGCCGGCATCCATCATCACGACGTCCGGGAGCGATTTGCCCGCGGCCTCCGTGTTGCGGGCGGTCCAGTAGTCGCCCCAGGCGTTGAAGTTCCGCACGACCTCGACGTTCGGGTACTGCTCGTTGAACAGCGCGACGACCTGCTCGAAGCGATCGGCGCGGTCCTCGTTGCCCCACCACGAGAAGCTGATCTCGGCGGTGGTGTCCTCGTCGAACGTGATGTCCTCGGGGGCGGCGTTCGAGCCCCCTCCCCCGCCGCATCCGGCGAGCACGAGCGTGACGGCGCCCGCGAGGGCGACCAGGGCGGGCAGTCTCTTCTTGGTCATGTGGATTCTCCTCATTGAGTGGCTGTGCGTTCGGGTAGGGGGTCAGGCGCTCGGCGTTCCCTGGATCAGGGAGCGGAGCGTCTCGATGGGGAGCTTGGGCTCCCGCGTCTCGGTGAGCAGGCCGTTGCGCTCCTGCATGGTGTCGGTGAGCTGGGTCCAGCACCAGCCCGACAGACCGCGCGCCCGGCCGCGGTGGCCGCGCGTGCCGGACTGCACGGCGCCGAGGATGTCGGCGATCATGCGCGTGTAGTCCTCCGCGCCTGCGGCCTCCGAGTACCCCCAGGCGTCGTCGGGGCTCGCGTCGACCGCCCACTTCACGCCCCCGAACTCGGTGAGCAGCACGGGCTGGCCCTCGTCGGTCGTGCCCGGCAGTCGGATCTGCCGCCCCGCGGGGCCGATGCCGGAGATGTAGGCGCGCAGAGCCTGCTCGTCCACGTCGTAGCGGTCGGCGAGCACGCGTCCGTCGGCCTCGTAGTCGTGCAGGGTCCACAGGTCGGAGGTGCCCAGCTCCCAGCCGTCGTTGGAGATGACGGGCCTGGTCGGGTCGAGCGCCTTGGTGAGCTGGTAGAGCCCCTCGGCGAAGGCGCGCTGGTCGGCGCGCGAGGCGATGTGCTGCACGCCCCAGCTCTCGTTGAGCGGCACCCAGGTGACGATGCTGGGGTGGGCTCGGTCGCGCATCACGGCCTCGGTCCACTCCGCCGTCGTGCGCTGCACCGCGCGTGGCGTGAAGGTATAGGTCGCCGCCATCTCGCCCCAGACCAGGAGTCCCAGTCGGTCGGCCCAGTACAGGAACCGCTCGTCCTCGATCTTCTGGTGCACGCGCACGGAGTTGAAGCCCAGCTCGGCGATCAGCTCCGCCTCGCGGCGCAGCGCCTCGGGCGAGGGCGCCGTGAGGTGCGATTCGGGCCAGTACCCCTGGCTCAGCACGGA
This sequence comes from Microbacterium sp. GCS4, assembly GCF_001262495.1. Taxonomy (GTDB): domain Bacteria; phylum Actinomycetota; class Actinomycetes; order Actinomycetales; family Microbacteriaceae; genus Microbacterium. The sequence continues at coordinate 241,065 of NZ_LGYE01000004.1, read as the reverse complement.
GCGCAGCGTGACCGGACGGTCGTTGAGCAGCAGTGCGCCGTCGGCCCACGCGACGCTGCGGAGCCCGAGGTAGCTCGCGACGGCATCCGTCACGACGCCGTCCTGCTCCACGCTCACCCAGGCGTCGAGCAGGGTCGGCTGACCCGGACGCCACAGCAGCTGCTCGTAGCCCTGCCCGTTGGTCTGCCCCGTGAGCGGCAGCGTGAGCGCGGTCGTGTCGCCGGTCACGCGCACGCTCGCGGCGGCGAGCTCGCGCCCCTCGTGGGCGATGCGCACGTGCACGACGCTGTCCCCGGCGCTCTTCAGCGCGACGTCGACCGTGACGGTGCCGGCCGACAGGTCGCTCGTCCAGTTCACGCCGGTGACGTGCTGCGGGGCCACCGATTCCAGCCACACGGTCTGCCAGATGCCGGTCGTGCGGTGGTACCAGATCGTGTGCGGGTGCTCCTCCCAGTCCTGCTTGCCGCGGGGCTGGGCGAGGTCGTGCGGGTCGTCCTCTGCGCGCACGACGATCACGTGCGATGCGGATGCCGGATCGAGCGCATCCGTGATGTCGACGGCGAAGGGGGTGTGGCCGCCCTCGTGCGCGCCGACCGTGCGTCCGTCGACCCACACCGTGGACCGGTAGTCGACGGCGCCGAAGTGCAGGATCGCGCGGGCGCCGTCGCGGTGGCCGATCGACTCGAGCTCGGCGTCCGTGAGGTCGCGGCGGTACCAGACGACGGGGTGGAAGCCGGTCGCGCCGATGCCGGAGGCGGGCGACTCGGGCGGGAAGGGCACGCGGATGCGGTCGGGCAGCTGCCGTCCGTCGTACCAGCGCTCACGGAGGCCGAGGTCGGTGTCGTCGTGCGCGAAGCCCCACTCCCCGTCGATCTCGAGGTACGAGTCGCGGACGAGCTGCGGACGCGGACGCGCCGTCTCCAGACTGCTCGCGCGGACGGTCTCGATCGCTCGGTCGGTGTCGTGCTTCACCACGGGTGCGGCTCCCTCTTCCGGCGCTCGGCGCCGGTCTTCGTCATCGAATGCGTTCTCCGTCGTCGGAGATGGAATGGGAAAACGTTTCCCGTTCAACGTTGAAGGACACGATAGTTCCACGTTGAACTATAGTCAACTGTGAAGCGACGACCGGGTGTCGGTCGCTCCAGGACGGACCTCCGTCCAGCAGGGAGAAGACAGCATGCCCCGAGTGACCCTCGCCGACGTCGCCGCCCGCGTCGGCGTGAGCGCCAAATCGGTGTCGAACGTCGTGAACGGCACGGGCTGGGTCGGCGACGAGGTGCGGCAGCGCATCCTCACCGCGATCGACGAGCTCGGCTACCGCCCCAACCTCGCCGCGCGCCAGCTGCGCAACGGCCGCAGCGGGCTGATCGCCCTCGTGCTGCCCGACCTGCGCGAGCCGTACTTCGCCGAGTTCGCCGCGCAGTTCGTCACCACGGCGCAGGCGCGTGCGCTCACGGTGCTGATCGCCCAGACCGGCGCCGACCGCACGGCAGAACTCGCCATGATGGCCGGCGAGGGCTTTCCCGCGCTCGACGGCATCGTCATGAGCCCGCTCGCGCTCCGCCCGGGCGACCTCGACGAGCGACCTGCCTCACCGCCCCTCGTGCTGATCGGTGAGCAGGCCGAATCGCTGCTGACGCCCACCGTGCATCACGTCGGGATCGACAACGTGTCGGCCGCCGCCGCGGCGACCGCGCACCTCATCGCGCAGGGCCGCCGGCGCATCGCCGCGGTCGGAGTGCAGGAGTCCGGGCCCACCGCGACCTCGCGTCTGCGGTTCGACGGGTACCGGCAGGCCCTCGCCGACGCCGGGATCGCCGACGATCCCGCGCTGTACGCCACGGTCGAGCAGTTCAACCGCGCCGAGGGGTCGATGGCAGTCGAACGGCTGATCGCCAGCGGCACCGACTTCGATGCGCTGTTCTGCTTCAGCGACAGCCTGGCCCTCGGCGCCCTGTACACGCTCGGCACCCACGGCATCCCGGTGCCCGACCGGGTGCAGGTCATGGGCTTCGACGACATCGAGGAGGGACGCTTCCACATCCCCGCGTTCTCGACCGTCGACCACGGCGTCGAGCAGGCGGCATCCGCGATCCTCGACATCCTGCAGGACCCGCGGGCGGTGCCGGGGTCGCACCACGAGGTGCCCCACCGCCTCATCGCCCGCTGATTCAGCCGAGGACGGGTGGGATCTCCGACCAGGCGAGGCGCTCCTCCGCCGAGGGAGCCTCAGGGATGCGGCCGGCACCATCGGGCTCGGGAATCGCCGCGAGGAGGGCGCGGGTGTACGGATGCTGCGGCGCAGCCCACACGCGATCGGTCGGCCCCGATTCCAGCACACGCCCCGCGAACATGACGAACGTGCGGTCGGCGATGCGCCGCACGACCGCCAGGTCGTGCGAGATGAACAGCATCCCCGCACCCGACTCGGCGACCAGGTCGCGCATGAGACCGGCGACGCTCGTCTGGGTCGAGGCGTCGAGCGCCGAGATCGGCTCGTCCGCGACGAGCAGCGAGGGTCGCGCGGCGAGCGCCCGCGCGATCGCGATGCGCTGCTTCTGACCACCGGAGAACTGGTGCGGGAACCGCGTCGCGACGTTCGAGGGCAGACCGACCCGCTCGAGCCACTCCGCGACGGTCGACCCGGCCTCGCCGCGGGCACGAGCCGTCGCGATGCCGTCGGAAATCTGGTCGCCCACTCGGCGGCGGGGGTTGAGCGAGGTCGACGGGTCCTGGAAGACCATCTGGATGCCGGTCAGCGCGAGCGCGCGGCGACGGATGCCGAGCGGGGTGACGGGAGCGTCGCGGAACAGCACGGCGCCGCCCGCGAGCTTCTCGATGCCGACGACCGCGCGGGCCAGGCTCGACTTGCCGCTGCCGGACTCCCCCACCAGCGCGACGGTCTCGCCGGGGGCGACCTGCAGCGACACCTGGTCGACGGCGACGACGGGCGGATTTCCGGGGTAGCGCACCGACACGTCGCGGGCGTCGAGGACGGCGACCTCACTCATCGGCATCCTCCTTCTCCTCGGTCTCCTCAGCGGGAGCCACCGGGTCGCCCACCGCAGCATCCGGCACCGCTTCGATCCGAGAGCCGGGGAGCGCCGCGAGCAGTATGCGGGTGTACTCGTGCTGCGGGTCGCGGAACAGCGTCTCGCGATCCGCGCGCTCGACGATCTCGCCGTTCTTCATGACGGCGACCTCGTCGGCGATCGCGCTCATGACGCCGAGGTCGTGCGTGACCAGCAGCACCGCGAGGTTGCGCTCGGTCGCGAGATCGCGCAGCAGCCGCAGGATGCCGGCCTGCACCGTGACGTCGAGGGCCGTGGTGGGCTCGTCCGCCAGCAGCACCTCGGGATCGCAGGCGAGGGCGCAGGCGATCGCTATGCGCTGACGCTGTCCCCCCGAGAACTGGTGCGGGTAGCGCGACAGCGCCCCCTCCGGGTTCGGCACCTGCACGGTCTCGAGCAGCTCGATCGCCCTGGCCTTGGCCGCGGCTCCCCGGAGACCGAGGTGCACGCGCATGTGGTCGGTGAGCTGCCGCCCCACCGGCAGCTGCGGGTGCAGCGACGCGGAGGGATCCTGGAAGACCATCGCGACGCGTTTTCCACGGATGCGGTTGAGCGAGCGACGCCGCAATCCGAGCAGCTCCTCCCCCGCGAGCGTGATCGAGCCGCCGGTGCGGGCGGTGCGCGGGAGCAGGCCCAGCACCGCGAGCGAGGTCAGGGTCTTGCCCGATCCCGACTCCCCCGCGAGGCCGTGGATGCGTCCGGCGTGCAGGTCGAGCGAGATGCCGTGCACGAGCGGGCGGCCGATCGCGATGGTGAGGTCGCTGATGCGCAGAGCGGGAGCGGTGGCGTTCATGCCGATGCTCCCTTCGCAGAGGCCGCGTGGTCGGCCTGCTTCTCGTGCGTGACCTCGGCCGTCGGGTCGAGCACGTCGCGCATCGCGTCGCCGAGGAAGTTGAAGGCGAGCACGACCGTGAGGATCGCGAGACCGGGGAACACGCCCAGCCACCACGCGTCGAAGTTCTGCATGGCCGCCGAGATCATCGAGCCCCATTCCGCGGTGGGCGGCTGCGCGCCGAGGCCCAGGAACGACAGTCCCGACAGCAGCAGGATCGCGGCGCCGATGTCGAGCGTCGCGAGCACGAGCATGGGCCCGGCGATGTTGGGCAGGATGTCGACGAACAGGGTCCGCAGCGGCGAGTGCCCGAGGAGGCGGCCGGCGATCACGTAGTTCTGGCCGCGGAGACCGATCACGATGCTGCGGGTCACACGCGCGTACTGCGGCCAGGAGACGACGATGGCCGCGATCACCGCGTTGAACAGCGAGGGACCGAGAGACGCCGCGACGACCATCGCGAGGATCACGGTCGGGAACGCCATGAACAGGTCGGTGATGCGCATGAGCGTCTCGTCGACCGCGCGGCCGAAGTAGCCGGCGACCGCGCCGATCACGGTGCCGATCACCATCGCCGCGATCACGAGCATCAGCGCGAGCGGCAGGCTCACGGTCGCGCCGGTCATGAGGCGCGAGAAGATGTCGCGGCCGTTGCCGTCGGTGCCGAGGAGGGTGTCGACGCCCGGCTCCTGCAGGCGCGGCAGCACCTGGGCGTTGGGGCCGTAGGGCACCCACCACTGCGCCGTGAACGCCACGATCACCCAGGCGACGGCGATCACGGAGCCGATCACGCCGAGCGGGGTGCGCCAGGCGCGGGGCCAGCGGAACCGGAACCGCCAGGGCCCGGATGCCGAGTCGATGCGGCTCATGCGATCCTCACTCTCGGGTCCAGGACGCCGTAGAGCAGGTCGACGACGAAGTTGATGAGGAGGTAGATGACGCCGACCACGAGACCGACGCCCATGATGCCCGGGAGGTCGAGGTTCGCGGCGGAGTTGTACGCGTACGTGCCGAGCCCCGGCCAGGCGAACACCGACTCGACGAGCACGGTGCCCGACAGCAGCGAGCCGAAGGCGACTCCCACGACCGTGAGGATCGGGAGGGATGCCCCGCGCAGCACGTAGCCGACGATGACGCGCATCGCGGGAAGCCCCTTGGCCCGGGCCGCGCGCACGTAGTCGCTGCCCAGCACCTCGAGCACGGAGGTGCGGATGAATCGGGTCAGCAGGCCGATCGTCACGAGCGACAGGACGATGACCGGCAGCGCGAGGTGCGCGAGGGCGTCGAAGAATCCGACGCCGTCGCCGTTCAGGAGGTAGTCGACCGTGTAGAGGCCTGTCACTCGCGGAGGCGGAGTGATCGACGGGGAGATCCGCCCGGAGCCCGGGGCGATCCGCAGCTCGAGGAAGAACACGTAGAAGCTGACGAGCGCGAGCCAGAACGTGGGGACGCTGAGGCCGACGAGCGTCACGACGCGGATGACCTGGTCGGTGACGAGCCCGCGCCGGTAGGCGGCGAGCGTGCCGAGCACGACGCTGACCGCGAGGCTCAGGATGATCGAGGCGATCGCGATCTCGATCGTCGCGGGCACCGCGGTGGCGAGGTCGCTGGTGACCGGGCGTCCGGTCACCAGCGACGTGCCGAGGTCCCCGCGGAGCAGGTTCCCCATGTAGATGACGTACTGCACGAACAACGGCTGGTCGAGTCCGTTGGCCTTGATGAAGGCCTCGCGCGTCGCGGGGTTCTGCGACGCGCCCTCACCGAGCGCCGCCGAGACCGGGTCTCCCGGCACCAGGTTGGTGAGCAGGAACGTGACGATCGTCACGCCCACCAGAAGGAGCAGGGAGGTCCCGGCCCGGCGCAGCAGGTAGCCGACGAGCGGCGACCTGCGGCGCTGCGCCTGGCGTTGCACGGCCACCGTCGTCATGCGTCAGAGCCCTCTCAGCCGGCGGGCTGGATCTCGGCGATGTCCATCTCCCACACCGAGTTGTACACGGCGCCGGTGACGGCATCCGCCGTGGCGATGTTGCGACCGGGCACGATCAGCGGCACGAACGGGCCCTCGGCCTGCATGGCCTCGGCGAACGCCGTGAAGGCCTCGCTGCGCTGCGTCTCGTCGGTCGCGGCTGCAGCTCCGGCCGCGATGCCCGCGATCTCCGGGTTCGCCTCGGCGGCCCAACCGGCGCGCAGGCCGACCTTCAGTCCGGGGGCGAAGGGCAGGAAGTTCGCCGAGTCGGCGTAGTCCGGGCCCCAGAACCACAGACCGAAGCCCTCGGTGCCGTTGACGTACGCGTCGAGCTCGGTCGCGAACGGAGCGGGGGCGAGCTCGACCGTGATGCCGGCGTCCTCGAGCTGCGCCTGGACGCGCTCGGCGAGCGGGGTGAACTCGACGCCGCCGACCGGGTAGTCGTTCGGGAACTGCAGCTTCAGCGTCTGGCCCGTGTAGCCGGCCTCGGCGAGCGCGGCCTTCGACTTCTCGAGGTCCTGCTCCACGCCGCTGTCGAGGGCGCCCTCGAAACCGGGAGGGATGACGCCGGTGGCCTGCACCGCACCGGCGCCCGCGAGTTCGAGCAGCGCGTCGTAGTCGAGCGCGTAACGGATCGCCTCGGCGATCTTGACGTTCGCGAGGTCTCCGGCCACGGCTGAGGACTGGTTCAGGAGCAGGAAGATCGTCTGGCCCGAGGGGACCGACTCCACCTGGAGGCCGTCGCCGAGACCCGCGACCTGGTCGCCATTGAGGTCCATCGCGACCATCGAGTCGCCGCCCTTGAGGTTGGCGAGCTGCGTGGCGCTCTCCGAGACGTTACGAACGACGACGCGGTCGTAGCCGGCCTCCTCGTCTCCGTCGTACTCGTCGCTCTTGGTGAGCACGACCTGCGAGGAGAGGTCGAGCGTGTCGAGCACGAACGGACCCGAGCCCGCGGACTCGCCGTCGAGGAACTTCTGGGCCGTGTCGGTACCGTCGGTCGCGCCGCCGTTCTCGATCACGACGTCGGAGTTGAGGATGCCGAGGGCCGGGTTCGCGAGGATCGCGGGCAGCTGCAGCAGCGGGGTCTCGGACGTGATCGAGATCGTCTTGTCGTCGACCTCGGTGATCGTCAGGCCCGTGAGGAGGAAGTTCGGCTTCGCATCCTCCATGCCCTGGATGCGCTGCAGCGAGAAGACGACGTCCTTCGCCTCGATCGGCGAGCCGTCGGAGAAGACGCGGTCGCCCTCGAGCGTGAAGGTGAACTCGGTCGCGGCGTCGTTCTGCACCCACGAGGCGAGGCCGGGGACCGGGGTCGAGACGTCCGAGCCCTCGAAATCGACGAGGGTCTCGTACAACGCCTTCGCGATCATGTTGCCGGTGGGGTCGTAGCTGTGACCGGGGTCGGCGGTCTCGATCGAGAACGCCGTGTCGATCACGAGCGATCCGGACGAGGAGCCGCCATCGCTGGTGTTCGCGGAGTTGCCTCCCGAGCAACCGGCGAGCGCGAGGAGCGCGACCGCTCCGATCGCGATGACGGACGTGCTGCGACGTGACGACATGGGGGCCTCCCAGGGCGAGGGTTCATCGGGTGCGGACGTCCGAGAAGTGGACGACCGGTGATCAGATTCGCATCATATGGGACTATGTGTCCAGCGAGGATGCGATGGTCATCAAGGTCTGTCCAGTATCTCGCCGAGGAGGAGACATATGTCCAGTAAGGGCGCCACCGGGTCGCAGCATTCTGGACGAAGTGCCACTCCTCTGGACGACATCGCCTACAGAATCCTCGACACGCTGCGCGATAACGGTCGGATCTCGATCGCGGCGCTGGCCGAGAAGGTCGGGATCTCCCGCGCGAACGCCTACACCCGGGTGGAGTCGCTCATGCAGGAGGGGGTCATCACGGGTTTCAGCGCCACGGTCGACCAGGCCAAGGCCGGACTCTCGATCGGCGCCCTCGTGTTCGTCACCGTGCACCCGCAGGCCTGGGCGTCCTTCCGCGAGCGCGTGATCGAGATGCCCGACGTCGAGTGGTGCGCGATCACCACCGGCGAGCACGACGCCATGCTCCTCATCCGCGCCGTCGACGTGAGCGGCGTGCACGAGTTCTCCACCGGCGTGATCGCGCAGCTGCCCGAGGTTCGCACGGTCGTGAGCGTGGTCGTGCTCGACGAGGTCGTCCGGCGCGCGTTCCTGCTGCCGACGGACCTGCCCGAGCGTGACATGACCGTGCCGCTCGGGATGACGCGCTGGACACCGGCCTCCCCCGGGCGGGACGCGCTCCCGCCGCGCTGAGCACCGGGGTCAGATCGCGCGCAGCCGTGCCGCCTTGCGGTCGTCGATCCCCCCGCGCCAGCCGGACAGCGGGGGTGGGATGTCGGAGCGTGGGCCTCCCGTCCAGGCATCCGCGATCTCCCGGCGCGACACGAAGCGATCCCAGCCGGGAGCGACGCTCCCCGGGAGCGCTCCGAACTCCGACAGGCCGATGAGGATGCCGTAGCGCTGGTACCTGTCCGTGCCGGGAAGGATCCGAGCACGTGCCACGGCCTTCTCGAGGTCACTCGGGCGCGTACCGGACGGCAGCGCCGCGATCAGGCCGAGCAGAGCGCGCATCCGCTCGGAGTCGTCGGCCGTCGGCGTCGGAAGCCCCTCAGCGACGGCCGCCTCGAGATCCGGGAGGTGGTGGTGGGGCTGCTCGTTCCATGCCCAGCCGAGCGCGATGCGCAGCAGCACCTCCGTGACGTCCTTCGCGCGGGGCGGAGCGACAGTCCGATATTCATTCCATATCGGAATATCGCGCGCTGAGCGTCAGGCGGTGGGGACCTCTTCGCACACGCTGAGCTGCGGGAGGCCGTGCATCTCGTAGTGCTCCACGAGACGGATCAGCCCGTCGTCGGTGAGCTCGAGCTCGCTCTCGCCGTCACCGGTCACGACCGTTCCGTCGGCGACGAGCACGTGGACGAACGAGACCCAGATGGTGTCGGCCGTGCGGGTGCCGACGAAGCGTCCGAACGTCACGGTGTCACCCGAGTAGTCGCCCCAGATCGCGCCGTCCTTCTCCCGATACACGAACTCGCTGGGCCCCTCGGGATCGACCGCGGATGTCGTGGACGACACCATGCGGAACCGGCGGCCGTCGAGCGAGGGGATGGATGCTGTCGAGGTCACCCTCCGATTATGAGGGACGCCCCACACGGCCTCGGGCGCCCATCGTCAGGGGTCTCGCGCACTCGTGCGGGTGCGAGGTCCGTCGAGACGAAACGCGTCATCCCGGCATTCCGGAAGTGCTTTCGTCCATCCGTCATTCGAGATCGAGGCGCAGCAGACCAGGGAGGTGCGCGGTCTGGCCGCGCACCGCGAGCAGGAAGTCGGCGTAGTCCGGCGTCATCTGCACGCGCGAGGATCCGAGCACCATCGTGCGGGAGCGTCCGCTCGCACGCTCCAGCTTCATGCGCCGGACCGGGTAGCCCGTGGGCGTGAGCCAGATGCGGGTGAGCTGCACGAAGGGCACGTCATCGTCGTCCAGCCGCAGGCCCTGCGGACTCACGCCGATCCGCGCGGGGATGCTCGCGAGCACGCGTCGACGCTGCAGCGCACCGATCAGGAGTCCGATGCCGGCCACCCCGGCGAACGGCACGATCATCACGAGCGCCGAGAGCTCGCTGTCGAGGAAGCCGGGGGTGAAGGCGAACGCGAGCGCGGCCAGCGCGGCGGCGAGCGCGATCACCGCGCCGACGGTCAGCCCGGTCGCGAAGCCGCGCTCCTTCGAGGTGTCGACCGCGAAGGACGTCGGCAGGTGCGCGCGCGCCCGCGCCGCCTCGATCGGATCGGCGGCCGGCGGCTCGTCGATCGGATTCAGCACAGCCATGAGCTCGTTGAAGTCGGTGCGGGTGAAACCGGGGAGCTCGACGGTGATCTCCCGCCCGCCGCTGTACACGAGGAGGGCACGGGTCACGCCGCTGCGCAGCCCGTTCGTGCGGTGCTCGGTGATCTTCGAGCGGAACGCCGTCGTCGCACGCTCGAAGATCTCGCGGTTGCCGCCGCGACCGACTTCCACGTGGGACGGATGCACGGCGATGCGCACGTTGCGGAACCAGAAGATGCCGAGCCAGACGGCTGCCGTCAGGGCGACGGCCACGACGAGCACGATGATCCCGCGCGTCTCGACGTCCATCTGCCGGGGAAGGAACCGCGGCAGGATGAACAGCGTCGCAGCCGACAGCACCACCGTCAGCACCACCGCGCTCACGACCGCACGCGCAGGATGACGTCGGAACACGCGCCCGCTCGACACCACCGAGACCCCATCGACCATGCGCACTCTCCCCCGGGCTCCGGACTTTCCTCTGGCACAGTAGCGCTCCGCGGACCCGGCCGCACCACCGGAGGGATGCGCGGGTAGCGTGGTCCGCATGCAGTGGACCTCCGACATCTCGACCGGCGAGTGGCTGCGCGGGCTGCTCGACGATCCGTGGAACGCGTCGATGCACAGCGTCGTGCCGCACGGGTACCCCGCGTACGCACGCATCCTGCATCCCGGAGCGGTGCGCTCACTCCCCGACCAGGCGGTGCCCTCGCCGGAGGACTGGGTGCGACTCCCGCTCGCCGAGCAGAACCGGCTGATCGCCCTGTTCCACGACGAACCTGCGACGTGGGCCTCGACGGCCGCCGCCTTCGGCACCGAGGTGCATCCACTCGCGCAGTGGCAGCGTCTCGTGCGCACTCCCGTGGACGGCGACTGGCGCACCCGCATCGCCCCTGACGGACGCGAGTTCACGGCACCCATGGAGGGCGAGCTCGCCCCCGAGGTCGTCGCTGCCGTCGCCCGTCATCTCGTCGCGCACACCACCACGCCGGACGCCGGGGCCGCGGCGCTCTGGGAGGGTTTCGGCGGACTTCTCGGCCACCTCGGGCACACCCCCTCGCGGGCGTTCCTCACGTTCGACGACACGAGCACCGAGGACCCGCACCACCAGGCGATGCTCGACCGCAGCATCCATGATCCGCTCAACAACGCCTTCCGGAAGCCCACCTGGCAGGAGGGCATCCTGTCGCGAGAGGTCTCGGAGGGGCCACGGCTCGAGTTCCTCGACCGGGCGTACGTGCTGTTCGAGGCGTCCGCCCGCGAGTTCTCGTCGCCGGACTGGGTGCTCGACGCGCCCTGGCGCGACCTCCCCGGCGAGGAGCACGGCTTCCCGCCGAGCGCGCAGAGCCCTAACATCCTCTGGCCCGAGGACCGCGCCTGGGTGATGGTGAGCGAGATCGACTTCGACTCGACCGTCGTCGCCGGATCGGCCGAGCTGGTCGAGGCGCTGTGCGCCGACCCGGCGCTCGAGGCTCTGCCGCTGCGCGAGGGCGCGGAGCTCGGCTGGGACGCCGACGACGTCAACCGCTGACGCTCGTGACGCCCGCCGTGTCGGTGCCCGGCGCTACTGTCGCCGCATGGCGGAGCCGGTGCAGCAGTGGTGGGCGAGAAGGCAGTTCTCGCGCGGGCTCGACGTGCCCTACGAAGTGGGGACGTTCCGCGTCGGCTGGGCCGCCTACCCTGAGCTGATCCGGCAGTACCACCCCGAGCTCAACCACGGCGTCGTCCTGTCGCAGATCCCGCTCGCCGCCGATGTGCTGCTCTGCTGGGAGTGCGCCCTCGGGCACCGCTTCGCGGCCACGCCCTCCGAGCAGCGCGAACGTCCCGGTCGGGTGCGGCGACGATCGGCGTGGTGCCCGGAGTGCTCGGCGCTCGCCCGACCACAGCCCGTCGTGCTCGGGGAGGCGCGGGCGATACCCAGGGCACCGCGACGACGAGAGCCCGCGCTCTGCACCAAGACCCCCGATGTCCCGACGGGCACGGCGTTCGCGAGCGCGTGCGCACCGAAGCCGGCGTCGGCCGCCGAGGGGCGCCTGCGAGCGGAGCTCGTCTCCCGCCTGCTCTTCGACACCGGCGCGAATGCCGTGAAGGTCGCCCGTCCGTTCTTCCGGCACACCGAGGTGTGGCCCGACATCGTGCTGCCCGAGCTGCGGATCGCGGTCGAGTACGACACGGTCGGCCGTCACGGCCTCGAGCACGTGGGAAAGCGGCAGGATGCGGATCTGCGAAAGGACCGGGCGCTGCGCGCCGCCGGGTGGGAGGTCGTGCGCATCCGCACCGGAAGGCTCGAGCGCCTCGGCCCGCACGACCTGCAGATGTCGTCTGTCGGCGCGACGGGAGTCACGCGACTGCTCGACGTCTTCCGCGACGTCCGCGGCGACCTCCTGGTGGACGCCTATCTGCGGTGACGCGATGCATCCGAGGTGTGGGGGTGGGTGCTGTTGGGGATCAGCTGCCCACCCCATCCCCCCTCGGGATCAGAAGAAGATCTGACTCTCCCTCCGCAGGACGGTCGAACCGTCCACCACGCGTGGTCAGCTGGGGACTGACGAATCAACGCGTATGGGGCAATGCTATGCCTGCGAACGTTGCACGGAATTGCGCCAACCGATCTCGTTCTTGCGTTCGATTAACCGGTTCGAATCCCGCATCCGCGCAACCGATTTCACGCTCAGATTCGTGCATATGCGGAGAATCTGCTCGGACCACGGCACTGCTCCGACGAGGCCGGAGTCAGCGCATGAGCGCGACGCGTGCGTCGGCAGTCCGCAGGTACAGCGTGCGCTGCGCATCGGGGAAGCGGGTGAAGCCGAACCGCTCGTAGAACGGCACGACGTCGTCGGTGATGGCGTGCACGATCACGGCGTGGATACCGATGGTCTCGGCGGCCTCGAGCGCGCGAAGCGTCGCATGCTGCAGGAGGGACGCGCCGAGACCGCACCCGGCGAACTCCTCGTCGACCGCGAGGCGGCCCAGCAGCACCACCGGGATGGACGAGGGCATGCCGGCGGAGAGTGGTGCCGCCCCATCCCCGCGATCGATCGCGCTGGAGGAGAGACAGTAATAGCCTGCGACGCGCCCCTCCCGGGTCACCGACGCCATGGTGCGGGAGGCGCCGCTCCGCTCGTTGCGGCACGCGCGACCGCGGAGCCAGAGGTCGAGGCTCTCCACCCCGCAGCGGAACTCCGAGAGCACGTCGCCGGTCGCGAGCGGACGCGGGGTCAGGAACTCAGTCAACGAAGACGGATCCGCGGTTCATCAGCTCACGCAGGCCGTCTACCGACCGCGCCGGACGATCCATCACCTCGAGGAAGGCGTCGAACCGCACCGCGTCCACCCGCAGCCGACGCTCGCGCTGGATCACCTCCTGCGCCCGCTCGACGAGCGCGGACGAGGAGAAGTCGGTCACGGATCGCCCCTCGATCGCAGCCGCCTCCTCGATCGCCTCCTTCTGCTCGGCCGTGACACGGAACTCCAGGCGAGCGTTCTTGAGCGATGAGGAAGGAGTCATGACTTGAGTGTACGGCAGATCGCCGTACGTCAACGCGTGAGCGCGAAGTAGTCCAGTTCCGCCTCGTTGAGCATCCGGGAGCGGATCAGGAACCTCATCCCCGTCGGCCCCTCGACCGAGAACCCCGCTCCTCGCCCCGGCACGACGTCGATGGTCAGATGCGTGTACTTCCAGTATTCGAACTGCGACTCCGACATGTACACCTCGACGGGCGCGTCGAGTCCGACGTCCAAGTCGCCCAGCAGCACGTCGCTCGGGCCGGTCAGGAACATCCCGATCGGGTAGCACATGGGCGAGGAGCCGTCGCAGCATCCGCCGGACTGGTGGAACATGAGCGGCCCGTGCTGCGCCGTGAGGTCGCGGATCAGGGATGCCGCGGCATCCGTCACATCCACGCGCTGGTACCGGCCGATGCTGACCATCACGTTCTCCTCTCATCGGGCGTTTCGTCTCGCTCCGCTCGCTCAACGACCGGGGCGATGATGCCTCGGTCGTTGAGCGAGGAGCGGAGCGACGAGACGAAACGCGTTCCGCTCCTCTGGATCAGAAGAAGCCCATGGGCCCGTCGGCGTACGAGACCAGCAGGTTCTTGGTCTGCTGGTAGTGGTCGAGCATCATCTTGTGGTTCTCACGGCCCACGCCCGACTGCTTGTACCCGCCGAACGCGGCGTGCGCGGGGTACTGGTGATACGTGTTGGTCCAGACGCGTCCCGCCTCGATCGCCCGACCGGCACGGTAGGCCGTGTCGCCGCTGCGGCTCCAGACCCCGGCGCCGAGCCCGTAGAGCGTGTCGTTCGCGATCGAGATCGCGTCGTCGTAGTCGTCGAACGAGGTGACCGAGAGCACGGGCCCGAAGATCTCCTCCTGGAAGATCCGCATGTCGTTCGTGCCCTCGAACACGGTGGGCGCGACGTAGTACCCCTCGGTCAGGTCGCCGCCGAGGTCGACGCGCTCCCCTCCCGTCAGCAGCCGGGCGCCGCCCTGCTTCCCGATGTCGATGTAGCTGAGGATCTTCTCCAGCTGGTCGTTCGACGCCTGCGCGCCGATCATGGTGGCAGGATCCAGCGGATTCCCCTGTACGACCTTCCCGACCCGTGCCAGGCCGTCGGCGAGGAAGCCGTCGTAGATCGACTTCTGGATCAGCGCCCGCGAGGGGCACGTGCAGACCTCGCCCTGGTTGAGCGCGAACATCGTGAAGCCCTCGAGCGCCTTGTCGTAGAACGGATCGTTCGTCGAGCGCGCGACGTCCTCGAAGAACACGTTGGGGCTCTTGCCTCCGAGCTCGAGCGTGACCGGGATGAGGTTCTGCGAGGCGTACTGCATGATCAGGCGACCCGTCGTGGTCTCGCCCGTGAAGGCGACCTTGCGGATGCGCTTGTGCTGCGCGAGCGGCGCCCCGGCCTCGATGCCGAAGCCGTTGACGATGTTCACGACGCCGGCCGGCAGCAGGTCGCCGATGATCTCGAACAGGAACAGGATGGATGCCGGGGTCTGCTCAGCCGGCTTGATGACGATGCAGTTTCCTGCGGCGAGCGCCGGCGCGAGCTTCCAGACCGCCATGAGGATCGGGAAGTTCCACGGGATGATCTGGCCCACCACCCCGAGAGGCTCGTGGAAGTGGTACGCCACGGTGTTCTCGTCGAGCTGGCTGATGCCGCCCTCCTGCGCACGCAGCACTCCGGCGAAGTAGCGGAAGTGATCGATCGCGAGCGGGATGTCGGCGGCGAGCGTCTCGCGCACCGGCTTGCCGTTCTCCCAGGTCTCGGCGACCGCGATGCGTTCGAGGTTCTGCTCGATGCGGTCGGCGATCCGGTTCAGGATGACCGAGCGCTCGGCCGGGCTGGTCTTGCCCCAGGTCTGGAACGCCTTCCACGCGACGTCCACCGCACGGTCGACGTCCTCGACCGTGCCTCGGCCGACCTCGGTGAACGGCTTGCCGTTGACCGGGCTCACGTTCTCGAAGTACTGGCCCTTCACCGGCTCGACGAACTCGCCGCCGATGTAGTGGCCGTAGCGCGGCCGGTAGTCGGCGATCGATCCCTGCTGGCCGGGCGCCGCGTACACGGCGGAGGCGGGTGCGGCTGCGACGTCTTCTTCGACGATGGTCATCGGTGACTCCTTCGACGGGCCGCGGCTCCGGTGCTCTGCGGCTGATGCTCCGACGGTAGGTCGGCGAACGTTGCGCCGCCGTGCGCAACGTTGCGACGGGTTGCGAGGCCGATCGCGGGCGGAGAAACGGAGGTCAGCCGCGTTCGAGGCGTTCGATGCGCGTGACGAGTCCGGCACGCCTGGGCGATCGTGCGGGCAGCATCTCGAGCGCGAGGCGCAGCGCCTCGGCATCCGCCTGACCCTCGGGGATCTCGGCGTAGGCGAGCAGCACGTCGAGGCTCGCCTCCGACAGCATGACCTCCCGGAGAGCCGCGCGCACCGTCTCGCGGAACTCCTCCACCCCCGGCGAGGTCGACTCCGGCAGCACGGGGCCGCGGTAGGCGGTCAGGGCCACGCGGTGCGCTCCCCGGTCGAGGAGAGAGAGCACGTCGTGCGCGTCGGTCTCGAGCGGGACGGCGAGTCGGTACGGACGGGACTCCGGCACGAGACTCGGCGCGTGCTTCTCGAGCACCTTGCGCAGACGCACCATCTCGGGGCGGAGAGTGTCCGGCGATGCGTCCGCGCCGTAGACGAGCTCGCTCAGCCGCTCCGCGGACAGGCCTTGCCGGTGCAGCGCGAGCATGAGGAGGATCGCCGCGTGGCGGGCGCTCAGCTCGATGACCGACTCCTCCAGCTCGGTCTCGGTCTCGAGTCGGGCGCGGTCGCGACCCAGCACGTGCAACGTCGCCCGCGTCGTGGGCTTCGGACGGGAGGCCATCGTGGTCGCCCGCGGCGCCTCCGACCTCTGGCGGAGTCGCGCCACCAGCATCTCCGACTCGACGGCCCGCGCGGTGGCGTCGACCAGGAGCCGGGCCTGCGTCGTGACGACCTCCTCGCCGCCGGTGATGTCGATCACTCCGACGACGCGCTGGGTCTCGGGATCCCGCACCGGGGCGGCGGTGCACGACCAGGGATGCACGAGCCGGTTGTAGTGCTCCGCGCCGCGGATCTGCACCGACTGCCCGAGGGTCAGCGCGGTGCCGGGAGCGCTCGTACCGACGGCATCCTCGGCCCAGTTCGCCCCCGCGATGAAGCCCATCCCCTCGGTGAGGGACTGGAGCTGGCGGTCGCCCTCGATCCACAGCAGCCGTCCGGCCTGGTCGCCGACCGCGATGACGACTCCGGATTCCTCCGGCGACCCGGGCAGCAGGAGCGCCCGGATCATGTCCATCGCCGAGGCGAGCGGATGCGTGCGGCGGTACTCCTCGAGCTCCTCGCTCATGAGGTCGATCGGCGGCGCGCCCTCGGGGCCGACCCGTCCCCGCCAGGACCGCACCCACGACTCGCGCACGAGCGGTCGCACGGACTGCAGCCGCTTGTCGTCGAGATTGCCGGCGAGGAGCTCCTCGTGCGCGCGCTCGATGAGGAGTCGGGAGGCTTCAGGACCCTCGCGCGACACCTGCCACGACGCGACCACGGCGTCTCCGATCGTCGTTGGTGGAGCGTGTCCCCAGTGTAGGAGCCGGATACCGTTCGCGATAGGCGCTGCGAGCGGATGTCGGCGACTCAGGCGCGCGCGGCCCACCAGTCGCGGAGGCGCTGCTCGGCGGCATCCGTGCCGATGACGCCCTCGTCGAGGCGCAGGTCGAGCAGGAAGCGGTATGCCTCGCCGACCTCGCGGCCGGGGGCGATGCCGAGCACCTGCTGGATGCGGTTGCCGTCGAGCTCCGGGCGGATCGAGTCGAGTTCCTCCTTCTCGCGCAGGGCGGTGATGCGCGACTCGATGTCGTCGTAGGCGGCGGCCAACCGCTGCGCCTTGCGCTTGTTGCGCGTGGTCACGTCGGCGCGGGTGAGGATGTGCAGCCGCTCGAGCTCGTCTCCGGCATCCCGCACATAACGGCGCACCGCCGAATCGGTCCACGCGCCCTCGCTGTAGCCGAAGAACCGCAGATGCAGCTCGATCAGCGTCGCGACCGCATCCGTCGTGGCGGTGTCGAAGCGCAGCGCCTGCATCCGCTTGCGAGCCATGCGGCAGCCGACCACGTCGTGATGGTGGAAAGTGACGGCCCCGCCGTCCTCGAGCTTGCGGGTGCGCGGCTTGCCGATGTCGTGCAGCAGCGCGGCCAGGCGCAGGGCGACGTCGGGCTTCTCGCCGGGATGCCGCGACCGCTCGAGCTCGATGGCCTGGCGCAGCACGGTCAGCGAGTGCTCGTAGACGTCTTTGTGATGGTGGTGCTCGTCGACCTCGAGGCGCAACGCGCTGACCTCGGGCAGGAACTCGTCGATCAGGCCGGTGTCGACCAGCACACGGATGCCGCGCACCGGGTCGTCGGTCTGCAGGAGCCGCACCAGCTCGGACTGCACGCGCTCCGGACTCACGATCCCGAGGGTCTCCCGCAGCTGTGCGATCGCGTCGGTCGTGGCGTCCTCGATGCGGAACCCGAGCTGCGCGCTGAAGCGCGCGGCGCGCAGCATCCGCAGCGGATCGTCGCCGAATGACACCGCAGGATCGGCCGGGGTCTGCAGCACGCCCGCGACGAGGTCCTCCACGCCGCCGGTCGGGTCGATGAGCTTCACCGCGGGCACCTGCAGCGCCATCGCGTTCACCCGGAAGTCGCGGCGCACGAGGTCGGCGTCGATCGTGTCGCCGAACTCGACCGTGGGCTTGCGCGTCACACCGTCGTAGCTGTCGGCCCGGTAGGTCGTGATCTCGACCTGCTCGCCCTGCACCCGCGCGCCGATCGTGCCGAACGCGCGGCCGATGTCCCACTGCGCAGTCGACACCGGCTTCACGATGCGCAGGATGTCGTCGGGCAGCGCGTTCGTGGTGAAGTCGAGGT
Source organism: Microbacterium sp. GCS4 (assembly GCF_001262495.1). Lineage (GTDB taxonomy): Bacteria > Actinomycetota > Actinomycetes > Actinomycetales > Microbacteriaceae > Microbacterium. The sequence continues at coordinate 222,889 of NZ_LGYE01000004.1, read as the reverse complement.
CGTTCGTGGCGCGGCCGAGCAGGGCGTCGCGCACGGGACCGCCGACGACGGCGAGGTCGAACCCCGCGGCCTGGAAGGCGTCGGCGAGGGTGCGGACGACCGGATTCTCGGCGAGCGCGCCGAGTCGGGCGAGGCCGTCGGCCATGTTGAGCATGGGTTCCAGCGTACCCGGGGGCGTGTTCGCTTCCGATCTCCGGGCACAGTTTCGGATGCCGGGGGCGGCGCGCCGCGGCATCCATCTCCCCGCCCCGCGTGTCGGGTGCGACCTCCGAAGCTATGCCCGTCAGTGGCCGCCCCACAGGGGTGCGACCACGGCACGACCGTCCTAGGATCGGGCACGTGACGGCAGACGACGAGAAGGCCCCCCGCGACACCTCACGGCGCGGCTTCCTGAAGATGGGCGGCGCTGCGCTCGCGGGCGCCGTCGTGGGCGGGGCAGGCGGCGCGGCGATCGGCGCCTCGGTCGCCGGGAACCAGCGGGACGGGTTCGCCGCCGAGCCCGATCCGTTCTCGGCACTCACTCCGCGCAGCGAACCCGGCTTCGACCATCTCGTCGTCGTGATGGGCGAGAACCGGTCATTCGACAACCTGCTCGGCTACCTCTACACGCCGGAGACGCTGCCCAAAGGCGAGACCTTCGAAGGTCTGGCGTTCGGGGCCCACAGCAACACGGCGTCCGACGGCACCGTGGTCGACGCGCACGTGTACACGGGCGACACCGACCGCATCATGAGCTACCCCGACCCCGACCCGGGTGAGGAGTACCCGCACGTCAACACGCAGATCTTCGGGACGGTCGACCCGAAGGGCAACGCCGACCTGTTCGCCGAGCAGATGACCGCGCCGTTCAACGCGCCGACGCACGGTGAGAAGGCGACGATGTCGGGGTTCCTCGAGGACTACATCATCAACTTCCGCCGGCTGCGCAAAGGCGAGCCGCCGGCCGCCGCGGAAGCCGCGCACATCATGGGCTCCTTCTCGCCCGAGATGCTGCCCGTGCTGTCGACCCTCGCCTCGGAGTTCGCGGTGTTCGACCACTGGTTCGCCGGCGTCCCCTCCCAGACCTTCTGCAACCGTTCGTTCTTCCACGCCTCGACCTCGCACGGCTTCGTGACCAACCAGGGGGGTGCCGGCTTCGGCAAGTGGCTCTCGGCCCCCGCCGCGCCGACGGTGTTCAACCGGCTCGAAGACAAGAAGGTCAGTTGGAAGATCTACATCGACAAGCTCCAGCTCGTGTCCTACACCGGGATGCTGCACACAGCCGTGCTGGAGAAGTACTGGCGCACCGAGCACTTCGGCTTCATGGAGGACTTCTACGCCGAGGCGAAGGCCGGCACCCTGCCCGCCTACGCGTTCATCGAGCCGCGGATGGTCTACGACCACAACGACTTCCACCCGCCGTTCGGGTCGCCGCGGGAGGGCGAGGTCGACGGTCGCGAGGTGTTCGACAGTGCGATCTCCGACGTCCGCGCGGGCGACCGGCTGATCCACGACGTGTACGAGGCGGTGCGCACGAGCGCCTCGCCGAAGGGATCGAACGCGGTCAATACGCTGCTGCTCATCACGTTCGACGAGCACGGCGGCACCTACGACCACGTGCCCCCACCCGCCGCGACCAAGCCCACCAAGGACACGGGTCCGGGCGAGATGGACTTCACATTCGACCGGCTCGGATGCCGCGTGCCGGCCATCGCGGTATCGGCCTACACGCGGCGCAACACGATCATCCACGACGAGATGCACCACGGCTCGGTCATCGCGACGCTCTCCCGACTGCACGGTCTGCAGCCGCTGAACGACCGGGACCAGTCCGCGAACACGCTCGACAACGTCGTGAACCTCGACAAGCCCCGGCATCCGGCCGACTGGCCTGTCACGACCCCGGCCTACACTCCCCCGAACCCCGAGGAGCAGAAGCCGCAGGACGGCGTCGAGGCGCAGATGAAGCCGCTCACGCCGCCCGCCCGCGGGCTCCTCGGCCTGCTGATCGCGAAGTACGGACGACCCGACGAGCCCGAGCCGCAGACGTTCGCCGACGCCTACCGTCTGCTGCACGAGCACGGGGAGGAGCTGTTCGGTCCTCCGAAGGGCTCCTGACGACGCCCGGGCACGATTTCGGATGGCGGGGGCGACACGCCGCCCAGCATCCGTTCGTCGCGGCGTGTCGGGCGCGTGCTCCGAAGTTGTGCTCGCGGATGCCAGAGCGAGATGCAGTGAGCTGAGTCAGTCGTCCTCGCGGCGAGCGCGGCGTCGCGACACCGCGAAGAGGATCGCGCCGAGCACGAGCACACCCGCACCGGCGCCGGCCCACACGAACGTGTCGGGGCTGAGACCCGTCGCCGGGAGCCGTCCGCCGTTCGCGCCGCCGGTTCCCGACCCGCCGCCGGTTCCGGGAGTCCCGGGAGTGCCCGGCGTGCCCGGATCGACCGGCGGGACCTCGTCGACCGCGAGGGTGAAGTCCTGTTCAACGACGACCTCGCCCGCGGCCGTGATCACGACCGTGCGGGTGGCCGAGCCCACGATCGTCGTCCCCGCGGGAGGCGTGATCGTGAGCGTGTACGTGCCGGGTGCCAGGTCGCCGAGACTGTAACCCCCACCGGCATCCGTCGTGAGCTGCTGAGTGCCCGCGCCCGTATCGACCGTGATGACCGCCCCGCTGACGGGGTCGCCGTCGTCGGTGAGGACGGTGCCGGAGAACGCGCCGAAACGCGCGAGTTCGAAGTCGACATCGGCCACATCGACCGTCGAGACGGTCTCGCTGCGCGTGGTCGCATCCACGGCGGAGTAGCCGGCCGGGATGCTCATGGTGATCTCGTAGGCCCCCGACGGCAGCCGCGGGAACGAGTAGTCGCCGTTCGCGTCGGTGACGGCCGTGAGAGCGGGCTCACCCGGGGCGGTCGCCGTGACGGTGACCCCGGACACGCCGCCGCCGTTCGCGAGCACCGTTCCGCTCAGGGTCGGGTTCTCGACGAGCGTGAAGCCGACGTCTTCGATCGGATCCTCGCTGCCCGGAGGCACGACGACAGGCTGGAGCGGGCTCGTGGTCGAGTACCCCGGCGGAGGCGTGACGACGACGCTGTGCGGACCGACCGCGACGGTGTCGAAGATGTAGAAGCCGTTCGCGTCGGTCGTCGTGGTCTGCGTCCCGTCGACGGAGACCGTGACACCCGCGATCGGGTTCCCGTCGCCGTCGACCACCTGTCCCGACACCGCGACGGGCACGATCGGCCGCACCTGGAAGTCGGCAACCGCGTCATCGGTCGTGAGGTCGACCTCCTGCGTCGGCGATCCGACCGCGATCGTGCCGTCCGGTGGCGTCACGCGGGCCGTGTAGCCGGGTGCGGCGACGACGCCGGGGAACGTATACGTCCCGTCGGGGAGGGTCGTCGTGGTCGCGACGACCGCGCCGTTCGCGTCGGTGAGGGTGACCGTCACGCCCGCCTGCGGCACCGCGCCGGGGTCGGTCACGATGCCCGTGACGTCGCGCGCGATCGAGGCGAACCAGGTCTGGTAGACGGGGAATCCCGCACGACGCGTGAAGACGAACGACAGTGAGCTGATCGATGCGTTCGGCTCGAACCAGGCCGAGGACCCGTTCGTGTCGGCCGCCGCCGCGTTGCCGGTGAGGGTCAGGGTCGCGGGATCCCAGGCGGGGACGTCGGCCGCGTCTCCCGTGCACGAGGGCTTTCCGGTCACCCCGGGCGCGCAGTAGTTGAAGCCGCCCTGGAACCCGAGCTCCGCGGCGGTGAGCGCCTGGCCGTTCGGCCCGACCGCCTGGATGCGCACGGAGTCGGCGTCGATGTCGCCGAGCACGAAGGCCCACCCGGCGCTCGGCGTTGCCGTGGCGAAGGAGTAGGTCGTGGTCGAGGGACTCGTCGCGTTGTCGGCTCGTGGTCGGAGGTTGAGGTACGACTGCCCGACGCTCGACCCGTACTTCGCGCCGACGGGCGTTCCCTCGGCCAGCCACACCGATGCGCCCGAGATCACGCCGACCTGGCCGGCACGGGAGTCGCTGGTCACGGAGGCGGTGAGGTCGGGCGTCGAGGCGGTCCGCACCGACGACGTGTAGGCGCCGCCCGTGCCGACGAGCGGCTGCCATGTGGCCCACGTCGTGGTCGTGGCTGCGGCCGCCGGGATCGCCCCGACGAGCACCAGCCCGAGGGCGACGGCTCCCGCCAGGATCCCGCGCGTTCTCGATCCTGTCGCTGTTGCTCGTGTCTTCGGTGCTGCTGTCCTCGACGCACGCATGCAGCCAGAGTACCGGCATACCGGTTGAGTGGGGAGGGGTGGGCGGAGCCGACGTCGTCCGCGCTGCTCGTGTCAGGTGCGAGCGAGAGCCGTGATGTCCGCGCCGAACTCCGCGATCATCGCGCTCGACGTGGACGGAGTCGTCTCAGCGATCGCGTGGCGGTAGAGATCCCGATCGAGCACCTCGGGCGCTCGCCGACCATCGCGCGATCGCACCGCCGTCTCGAATGCCGCCTGCGATGCACGGCGCGCGGCGAACTCGATGTCGGCGGGTGAGAAGCCCTCCGACATGTCGGCGAGCTCCCTCGCATCGACGGGTACACCAGGCGGGAGATAGCGCGCCCAGATCGCGCATCGCGCATCGGCGTCGGGCAGTCCGATGGGGATGATGTAGTCGAATCGGCCATGGCGGAGGAAAGCGCGATCGAGCGAACGGATGAAGTTGGTGGCGCAGAGCAGCAGCCGGCCGTCACGCTGCTTGAACGCCGGGATGCATTTCAGGAGCTCGTTGGTCACCGCCTGGTTCGGTGAGGGCGGATCGCCACTGCGGTGCGAGGCGATCTCCTCGACCTCGTCGATGAAGACCACCGCATGCGCCATCTCTCCGATGTCGACGAACGCCTGCCGCAGAGACGCCGCGAGTCCCGCGGGCTCGGCTGCGAGTCGGGAGGGCCGGAGCTCGATGAACGGCCACCCCAGTTGCGAGGCGATCGCGCGCGCGAAGGTCGTCTTGCCCGTGCCCGGCGGACCGAAGAGAACCGCCGCACGCGGTGCGACCACCCCGAACTCCGAGGCGAGGCCAGCCTGCGCGAGGGGCAGCACCAGCCGCGTATCGATCAGCTCTTTCTCCCGGTGCATCCCCGCGAGCGCGTCCCAGAGGCCGTGATCGAGCATCTGCCCGCCGAGCCTGTTGAGGATGTCGAGCTCGTGCGGATTGACCGTGAGGTGCCGTTCGAGATGCACCATCTCGGTCGCGTTCGTGAACCCGCTGTTGTGGAACGCCAGCAACCGATCCTCTGTCGCAGGGACGAGCACCGTGATCGTGGTGGCCCCGCGTTCGAGCGCGCGCTTCTCGAGGGCCGCCAGTAGAGCGCTGCCCACTCCACGGTGACGGTGATCCTTGTCCTGGGCGAAGAGCAGCACCTCCGCTGTATCGCGTTCCACGCGAGCGACCACGGCGCCGATCACCCGGCCCGACGCCACCGCCACGACACCGAGCCCGGACTCGCACGCCGCGACCACGTCGGCGAGCCGATGCACCGTGTCCTGGTGCGGAGCGGTCCACTCGTTCCAGAGCTGGACGATGCGGTCCAGATCCTCCGGTCGGTAGTTTCGCGTCCGCGGTGCACCGGCGTCCGGCTCCGTCGTCGCGGCGTCCATGATGCGCCCCGTCACGCCGTGCGGATGAGCTTCTTGTTGACGAACTCGTCGGCTCCGAGGAAGCCGAGCTCACGGCCGATCCCGCTGCGCTTCACACCGCCGAACGGCAGCTCGGGGCTGTCCGCGAGCACCAGGTTGACGTAGACCATGCCCGCGTCGATCCGATCGGCCACGCGTGCCGCCTGCTCCGGGTCGGTCGTGAAGAGGTAGGAGCCGAGACCGAACGGGGTGCCGTTGGCGATGCGGATCGCATCCTCCTCGTCCACCGCGCGATGCACGACAGCGACGGGACCGAAGAACTCCTCGCTCCACGCCGCCATGCCCTCGGTCACCCCGGTCAGGACGGTGGGGGCGAAGAACGCGCCGTCACGACCGCCGCCGAGCACCACCTGCGCCCCCTGCTCCTTCGCCGCGACGACCTGACGTTCGAGCGCCTCGGCCGCCTCGACCGACGACAGCGGCCCGAGCACGGCATCCTCCGACCTCGGGTCGACGGCCGGGTGCGCGGCCATCCCCGCGACGAACTTCTCGAGGAACTCGTCGTACAGGTCCGCGGCGACGATGAAACGCTTAGCGCCGTTGCAGGACTGACCGCTGTTGTCGAGTCGCGCGTCGACTGCGGACTGCACGGTCGCGTCGAGGTCGGTCGTCGAGAGCAGGATGAACGGGTCGGACCCGCCGAGCTCGAGCACCACCTTCTTGAGATGGCGGCCGGCCACCTCGGCCACGCTCGCGCCGGCACGCTCGGATCCCGTGAGGGAGACGCCCTGGACGCGGGGGTCCGCAATGATCGCCGCGGCCTGATCGTTCGAGATGTACAGGTTGGTGTACGCGCCGTCCGGGTGTGCGCTGTGCGCGGGTGTCGTCGGTGGTCATGTCGTACACGTTAGCACACTGTACTAGCACAGTGTGCGGGCACGGTGTACCAGTACGCTGTGCCGAGCCTCTAGACTCGTTCCGGGAGGTCGGACATGGGCACACGCGAGCGCATCCTCGAGGCGACGACGGAGATGATCCGCGAGGGAGCCGAACGATTGAGCGTGCGTGCGGTCGCGGCCCGCGCGGGGATCGGCGCGAGCACGCTGCGCCACTACTTCCCCACGCAACGCGACCTGCTGAACGCCTCCCTGACCGCGACCTACGACGAGGCGATGCCCGACGAGCGGATCCGAGACACCTCGGTGCCGCCGCGCGAGCGCCTGCGTGAATGCCTGCAGCGTCTGCTCGAGCCCTTCGGTGGTCCCGACGCCGCGCGCGACGTCTGGCTCAGCATCTTCGAGGCGTTCGCCGGCCCCGACGCCACCCCCGAGGCTCGCGCCGGCTACGAGGTGCTCGAGGCGCAGGCGGCCCGCCGCGTCGGCGCGTGGCTCGCGATCCTCGAGGACGAGGGGGTGCTCGCGCCGGGCGACACGGATCGCCGCACGCACCTGCTGCTCACCGTCGTCGACGGTCTCTCGATCGCACGGGCTCTGCCCCGACGTAGCACGCACCTGGAGGACGAGGCCGCAACCCTCGCCCGGACGGTCGACGCCGTGTTCGACGTGCCGTTCCCCGCACGCGCGACCCCCTGACCCGGGGTTCACCGGAGACGACGAAGGGGCGGATGCCGCGGCATCCGCCCCTTCTGTCCGTCCGCTAGACCGGGTCGCCCTGCACGGGCCCCTCGGTGTTGGGCTTCCAGCCGAGAGCCGGCGCGACGTGCTCGGCGAAGGCCTCCAGCACGTGAAGGTTGTACTCCGGGCCGAGCTGGTTCGGGATCGTGAGCAGCAGCGTGTCGGCGGCCATGACGGCCTCGTCGGCGCGCAGCTGCTGGATCAGCACGTCGGGCTCGGCCGCGTAGGTCTTGCCGAACGTCGAACGGAATCCGTCGATCACGCCGACCTGGTCGGCGTTCTCCTCGCTGCGCAGCCCGAAGTAGGCGCGGTCCATGTCGGACACGAGCGGGAAGACGCTGCGGCTGACCGAGACGCGCGGGCGGCCGGTGTGACCGGCCTCCTTGTATGCCGAGCGGAACAGCTCGATCTGCTCGCGCTGCAGCTCGTGGAACGGCTGACCCGTCGCCTCGGTGACGAGCGTCGAGCTCATCATGTTGAGCCCCTTGCGCCCGGTCTCCTCGGCCGTCGCACGCGACCCCGATCCCCACCAGATGTGGTCGCGCAGGGTCGGCGACTGCGGCTCGATCTGCAGGTAGCGTCCCGCACCGACCATGCGGGGGTCTCCGGGGGCGAGCCCCTCGCCGTCGATCGCACGCAGGAACAGGTCGAACTTCTCGCGGGCGAGCACGCTGCCCCGCTCCGGGTCCTCCTCGTCGCGGAAGCCGAAGGTCTCGTAGCCGCGCAGAGCCGTCTCGGGTGAACCACGGCTCACGCCCAGAGCGATGCGACCGTCGGCGATGAGGTCGAGCGCCGCGGCCTCTTCGGCGAACTGGAACGGGTTCTCGTAGCGCATGTCGATCACGCCGGTGCCGACCTCGATGCGCTCGGTGCGTGCGGCCATGGCCGACAGCAGCGGCATCGGCGACGCCGCCTGGCGCGCCCAGTGGTGCACCCGCACGGAGGCGCCGTTCACGCCGAGCTCGTCTGCACCTTCGGCGATCTCGATGGTCTGCTTCAGCATGTCGCCCGCGGTGCGGGTCGCCGAGCCGGGCACGTCTGCGTAGTGCCCGAAGGAGAGGAATCCGAAAGCCTTCATGATGTATGCGAACGCATGGATGCCGTCGGCTATTCCGCCGGCAGGAGGAACCCGTCCACGACGAGCGCTCGGATCCGCGGCTCCAGGTCTGCCCAGAGGTCGGCGAACGGCACCTCGAACAGGTCGGCGAGCGCCGCCGCGATCTGCATCACCGTGAGCTCCCCGTCGCACGCGCCCACGAACGCGGCGAGCGCGGAGTCCACCGAGACCGTGCGAGCGAATCCGCCTCCCTGACGCAGCTCGATGATGCTGGGGTCGTCGTTTCCGGGAAGCAGATGCCGCGCCTCGGTCACGTCGGCGGACGTCACGAGCGAGATCGGGAGCCCGTCCGCGAGGAGGTCGTGCGACGCGAGGCCGGCGCGCAGCGCCCCGCCGACGTTCGACACCGGCTGGGTCACCGATTCCAGGCGCCGCAACGATGCCGCACCGATCGGGCGCCGGATGAGGATGTACCCGAACCCGATGGCCGTCACGCCACGGTCGGCGAAATCGTCGAGCCAGGCCGTGAGCAACGGAGTGAACGCCGCGTCGCGCGGAGTCGTGCCGCCGTCGCGGATCCACAGCTCCGCGTAGCCGAGAGGGGTGAGCTCCTCGCGCTGCACGACCCAGAGGTCGAGATCGGCCGGCACCCACGACGCCAGCCGATCGAGACCCGCCCGTAGCGCGAGCTCCGCCTGACCCCCGCGCGACTCCCAGTTGCCCAGCAGCTGTGCCACGCCGCCGACCGTGAGGAAGGAAGGCACCGTCGTCACGAACTGCTCGACCAGGGCATCCCCGATGAGGCCGCCGTCGCGGTACTCGTACTCGGGCACCCCCTCGACGCGGGGCGTGATGACGAACGGCGGATTCGACACGATCAGGTCGAACGCCTCACCCGCCACCGGCTCGAACATGCTCCCCCGGCGGAACTCGATGTTCCCGACGCCGTTCAGCTGCGCGTTCAGCTCGGCGTAGGCGAGGGCGCGGGCCGAGATGTCCGTCGCGACGACGGATCCCGCGTGGCGCGCGACGAGCAGCGCCTGGATGCCGCATCCCGTGCCCAGATCCAGAGCGCGCTCGACCTCAACGGGCATGATGATCTCCGCGAGAGTGCGCGAAGCCCCTCCCACCCCCAGCACGTGGTCGGCGGGAAGAGCGCCGTCGAGCGCCACCTCGTCGAGGTCGCTCGCGATCCACCACTCGCCCATGCCGTCGGCGTCGACGAAGGACTGCGGGCGCACCAGGGCGGTCGGTACGACGTCGTCCCCTTCGGCACGTGCGAGACCGAGGCGAACGAGACCGTCGGCTCCCACTCGCGGGAGCGCCCGAGCCACGGCATCCGTCGGCTGCCGCATCCCCAGCACCAGCAGGCGACCGAGGGTCGCCAGGATGCCGTCGTCCCCACGCGTCGCGCGGAGGATCGGCTCGCGCATACCGCGAGCAAGCGCGTCGTCGGCCTCCTCGCCCCACAGGCGTCGGAGCGGCTCGGAGCGGAGGTCCGCGGCGTCGAGATCGGCGGCGAGAGCCGTGCTCAGGGTCTGATCGGGTACGGGCGCGGGGGTGTCGGACACGGCCGTCACTCTACGCGCCTTCAGGGTTCTCCTTCGCGTGGACGCCTAGAATCGCAAGGTCACCACTCACGGGCGGCCCGGACTCCCGGCGCCCGAGGAAGACCTCCATGACCGCGAGCATCCCCGAGAACGGCCTGCGCGCGCGCCTTCTCCGCCTGGCGCGCCGCTCCGTCGTCGTCGCCACGGTGCTCGGACTCTGCGCCGCGGGCGCCGCAGGAGCCACGACCGCCACGGCGGCGACCGACGCGGACGATCCCTCCGTCGAACTCACCGTCTCCGCCGGGACACGCGGCACCGTCGCACCCGGCAGTGCCACCACAGCCTCCCTGACCGTGCAGAACGGCTCTGACGTACCTCTGTCGTCCGGACGGATCACGGTCGAGCTCGGCGGCACTCCCCTGGGCGACGAGGCCGCACTGTCGGCCTGGCTGGACGACGCCGACACCGCCGGTACCGCCGACACCTTCGCGCAGATCGGCACGGACACCACCTCCCCGGTCGAGCCCGACGCCACCGTCGCCTCGACCCTGCTGATCCCCGCCGAAGCTCTCGCGGGCCTCACGCCGGGTGTGTACCCCCTGCGCGCGACCCTCTCGGGAGTGACCGACGACGCGGACGAGGATCCCGTCGTCTCGACCTCTGTGCTCGTCGTGTCCGAACCCGCGGCGGGCCCCATCGCGATCGTGGTCCCGATCACCGCGACGCCCGCGGACGGCGCACTGCTGTCCGCAGAGGAGCTCACGACGCTCACCGCGGCCGACGGTGCGCTCACCGCAGCGCTCGACGGTGTCTCGGGCACCTCGGCTGTGCTCGCGATCGACCCCGCGATCCCCGCAGCGATCCGCGTGCTCGGGTCCGCGGCCCCCGAACCCGCGACCGCATGGCTTCGTCGATTGGACGCCCTCCCCAATGAGCGTTTCGCCCTGCAGTTCGGTGACGCCGACCTCACGGCGCAGTCGCAGGCCGGACTCCCGGCCCCGCTGAGTCCGACGACCCTCGCGCCGTTCCTCGACCCGAGCCGCTTCACCGCGACACCGGCGACGCCCACACCCGACGCCTCCGGCGCGCCGGCGCCGACCCCCGCTCCGACGGACGGCCCAGTGCTGCCCGATGACGACGCGTTGACGACCGTCGACGGTGCCACCGCCGGCGTCATCTGGCCGCGCAGCTCCCTCACGGACGCCGATCTCGCGACCTTCGCGAGCTATTTCGGCGACTCGACGGTCACGATCCTCTCGTCCTCGTCCACCAGCGGATCCATCGGCGGACATTCGACGATCGACGGGCACGACGTCCTCGTGACGGATGCCGCCGCCTCCGGCGCCCTGTCCCGCGCCGCGAGCGAGAACGACTCCGCCGCGCGTCAGGCGCTCCTGGCGGAGGCGAGCGCGCATCTGTCGCTCTCGGGGCGAGCGAGCACCGAGGCTCCCGTCCTGGTGGGTCTGTCCCGCGATGAGACGCGCTCGTCGGACGCCCTGAAGGAGACGATCAGCGCGGTCGACACCCTGGGCTTCGGGCTCACCGGCATCCTCTCGGCGCAGCCCGCCGTGACGACTCTGACCTCAGAGGCCGACACCGAGCGCGCAGCCGACCTGCAGCGGATGCTCGCCGGTGAGCCCGTGCTCGGAGACTTCGCGACACTCCTCGACGACCCGCAGCTGCTCCTGAGCCCGAAGCGCATCCAGATCATGCGCGCCTCGGGCGTCGGCCTGGGCGACACCGCCCATGACGAGGCCGTCGAGGCCGTGGAGGACGCCACGGCCTCGACGCTGAACGCCGTCGACATCCCACCCGGCAGCACCATCCAGCTCCTCTCGGCGAATGCCGACCTGCCGTTCGCGGTGCGCAACGACCTCCCCTGGCCCGTGAACGTGCGACTCTCGGTGTCGCCGAGCGACCCCCGGCTCGAGGTCGAGTCCCCGCAGGAGGCCACCGTGCAGGCCGGCACGACGCAACGCATCAAGGTTCCCGTCTCGGCCCGCGTCGGCAGCGGCGAGGTGAACCTGCGCCTGCAGCTCTCCAGCCCGACCGGGGTCACGATCGGCCAGGTCGAGAGCGTCCGGGTGTCCGTCCGCGCCGAGTGGGAGACGATCGGCCTCGTGGTGTTCGGCGGTCTCATCGTGCTGCTCCTCGGACTCGGGACGATCCGCACGGTCGTGCGGCGACGTCGCGAGCGCGAGACCTCCGAGGCAACGGATCAGGATGCCGTGGACTCGTCGCCCGCCGCGGAGGAGCACTCGTGAGCGGTCTGGGGCGCGCGAGCGCCATCATCGGCGCGGGGACCCTGATCTCGCGGGTGACCGGTCTCGTCCGCACCATCGTCCTCGTCGGCGTGATCGGCTCGGTCGCCGCCGGTGCCGCGGACTCGTTCGCGATCGCGAACCAGCTCCCCAACAGCGTCTTCTCTCTGATCTCTGTGGGAGTCCTGACGGCGGTCATCATCCCGCAGATCGTCAAGGCCACAGCGGATGCCGACGGTGGCAACGCCTTCATCTCCAAGCTGTTCACGCTCGGCACCGTCGTACTGGTCGCCGTCGCCGCGGTCGCCACGATCGCCTCGCCCTGGCTCGTGCAGCTGTTCTCGAGTGAGAAGGCGACGCCGGAGTTCCTCGCCCTCGCGACCGCCTTCGCCTACTGGTGCATGCCGCAGATCCTCTTCTACGGCCTCTACGCGCTGCTGGGCGAGGCGCTCAACGCCCGCCGCATCTTCGGGCCGTTCACGTGGGCCCCGGTCGTCAACAACATCGTCTCGATCATCGGGTTCCTCATCATCGGGGCGCTCTTCGGCGCACCGCTCATGCGGATCGAGCAATGGACACCGGGCATGATCGCCGCGCTCGGCGGCACCGCCACGCTCGGCATCGTCGTGCAGGCCGTCGTCCTGCTGGTCTTCTGGCGGCGCACGGGTCTCGCCCTGCGCCCGGACTTCCGCTGGCGGGGAGTCGGCCTGGGTAACGTCGGAAAGCTCGCCGGCTGGACCTTCCTCATGGCGGTCGCAAGCCTCGTCGCCGGGCTCGTGCAGACACGCATCCTCACCGAAGCATCGGACCTGGCAGCCTCCGTCGCAACCTTCCAGTACGCCTGGCTCATCTTCATGCTCCCGTACTCGATCATCGTGCTGTCGATCGGGACCCCGTACTTCACGCAGATCAGCGAGCACGCGGCCGCCGGGCGGGACGACGAAGTGCGGGCCGACATCGCGCGCAGCATCCGCACCCTCCTGTTCTTCATCGTCGCGGCGGTCGCGGCCGTCGTCGCCGCCGCCATCCCGGCCTCCCGCATCTTCACGAACGCCGCCTCGGATGCCGAGGACGCGGCGCTCGTGCTCGTGTGCTTCCTCGTCTGCCTGATCCCGCTCACCGTGCTGTTCATCGTGCAGCGCACGTTCTACGCCTACGGCGACACGCGCACGCCCTTCTGGTTCACCTTGTTCCAGAGCGTGCTCGTGGTGGTGAGCGCCCTCGCCGCGCAGTGGATGCTCGCCGCCGATGTGATCGGGATCACCTCTCTCGCGGCCACGATCGCGCTCGGCCAGTCGATCGCGAGCACCATCCAGGTCGTGGTGGCGACGTGGCTGCTGCACCGCAAGATCGGCGGACTGCAGATCCGGTCCTGGCTCTCGGCCGTGGCGCGCTTCGCGATCGCCGGCATTCCCGCCGGATTCGCCGGCTGGGGCGTGTTCCTGCTCCTCGGCGGTACGGAGGGTTGGACCACCGCCGACAAGCTGCAGGGAGCGATCGGCACCTGCATCATCGGCGCGGCCGTGGTCGTCGTCTACCTGCTGATCCTCGCCCTGCTGCGCTCCCCCGAGCTCAAGGTCGCCGGGTCCCTGCTGCGCCGGTTCCTGCCGGGACGCTGAGCCCTCTCGCGCGGGAATGCCGCGCGGTTACCATGGGTTGAACCAGTCGAGCGTCTTCCGACGTCTCAGCAACGCTTCGATCACGGAGAGCACATGCGTCAGGTCATCATCATCGGCTCCGGCCCCGCCGGATTCACCGCCGCCATCTACGCGGCGCGCGCGAACCTCAAGCCGCTGCTCATCGCGAGCTCGGTCGAGGTCGGCGGCGAGCTGATGAACACCACCGAGGTCGAGAACTACCCCGGCTTCCCCGAGGGCATCCAGGGCCCCGAGCTCATGGCGAAGTTCCAGGAGCAGGCCGAGAAGTTCGGCACGGAGGTCGTCTACGACGACGTCACCGAGCTCGACGTCGCCGGCCCCGTCAAGAGGGTCACCCTCGGCAGCGGCACCGTGCACGAGGCGCAGTCGCTCATCTACGCGACCGGCTCCGCCTACCGCAAGCTCGGCATCGAGGGCGAAGAGCGCCTCTCGGGCTACGGCGTCTCCTGGTGCGCCACCTGCGACGGCTTCTTCTTCCGCGAGAAGACCATCGCGGTCGTCGGCGGCGGCGACTCGGCGATGGAAGAGGCGACGTTCCTCACGCGCTTCGCCGACAAGGTCTATGTGATCCACCGCAAGGACACCCTGCGCGCGTCGAAGATCATGCAGGAGCGCGCGTTCGCGAACGAGAAGATCGAGTTCGTGTGGAACAGTGAGGTCGCCGAAGTCCTCGGCGGCGACACCGTGACGGGCGTGAAGCTCACGTCCACGGTCGACGGTTCGCAGCGTGACCTCGCCCTCGACGGCCTGTTCATCGCGATCGGCAACGACCCGCGCACGCACCTCGTGCACGACAAGCTCGACCTCACGGCCGAGGGCACGATCTGGGTCGACGGCCGCTCGTCGAAGACCTCGGTGCCCGGTGTCTTCGCGGCCGGCGACGTGATCGACCCCACCTACCGTCAGGCCATCACGGCTGCCGGCTCCGGTACGGTCGCGGCTCTGGATGCCGAGCACTTCCTCGCGGATTTCGATGACGCCTCGGTCGAGGTCCCGGCCGCCGAGGCCGCGGAGATCATCACCGCCTGAGCGGCGGGGAACAGTTTCACCTCGCCCGCTGTTGTAGCAGGCGAACCTCGAATCAAGGAGAACTACTGATGAGTGCAAAGACTACGAGCCAGGCGACCTGGGAGCAGGACGTCCTTCAGGCCGAGGGTCCCGTGCTGGTGGACTTCTGGGCCGAGTGGTGCGGCCCGTGTCGTATGGTCGCCCCGGTGCTCGACCAGATCCAGGCCGACAACCCCGACAAGATCACCATCGTCAAGCTGAACGTGGACGAGAACCCGCAGCTCGCGATGCAGTACCAGATCACCTCGATTCCCGCGATGAAGGTGTTCCAGGGCGGAGAGGTCAAGACGACCATCATCGGCGCCAAGCCGAAGCACGCCCTCGAGCAGGATCTCGCCGCCTACATCGGCTGATCCCCCAGATCGCACGAAGGGCCGTCACCCCCACGGGTGACGGCCCTTCGTCATTCGCGCTTGTCCGAGACGGGGACGGAGGACAGCCCGCGCGCTGCGCGAGCCTGGTCGACGAGTTCCTGGACGATCGGGGTCTTGGCGTCGTTGTACGACGCGGTTCCGCGCGCAGCGGCCGCCACCGCATCGCACTTCGCATGCGCGTAGCGCGCAGCATCCTCAGGATGCGTCCGCAGCCAGTCGCGCAGGAGCCGCTGGTTCACGGCATCCCAGTGCTCCGCCTCGAAGAAGTGCGCGATCGCCGTGCGGATGCCGTCGCTCTCCCGCACCATCACAGGGTGCGTGCGCACACCACTGCCGACAGCCCACCCGGCGCGCTCGAGCGCGGGCCGATGCGTCTCGAACTCGCCGTGATCGGAGACGCGGACCGCGAGGTCGATGATCGGCTTGGCCCGCAGACCGGGCACCGCGGTCGACCCGATGTGCTCGATGACCCACTCCGGATCCGCCACCGCACGGATGCCGTCGGCCAGCTCCGCGAAACGCTCAGGCCACGCCGAGTCGTAGGCCACCAGCATCCGCGGCATGCGTCAGGAGGCGTCGGCGATCGTCGGATCCCAGCGGCGATGACGCTGCTTCTCGTCGAGCAGACCCCACACCGCCGGTGTGAGCTCCGGATACTCCAGCGCGATCTGGCGCAGCACGCGGTAGTGCCGGGCCTCATTCGGACGCACACCGTCGTTCGCGGTGATGTTGTCGGCACGGAGCAGGTAGACGACCAGCTCGTCGACGCTCGGGAGCTCCTCCATGAAGTCCCACGGATCCTCGCCGCCCAGCAGGCGCTCCTGGATCAGCACCGCGAGCTCGTCCGACGCCTCGGCGCGCAGCACTTCGAGGCTGGCACGGCGGGGAACGGACTCGGTCATGCTTCCAGCCTACGTCGGCTTCGGGCGTCCCCGGCGCTGCACGGTGAGTTCGTCGGACATCTCCTCCAACTCCTTGCCCTTGGTCTCCGGCACCTTGAAGTACACGAAGAAGAACGACAGCAGCGCGAAGAACGCGTAGAAACCGTAGGCGAAGGTGAGTCCGATCTCGGCGAAGACGGGGAACGTCGTCGAGATGAAGAAATTCGCCGCCCACTGCGCCGCGGCCGCGACCGCCAGTGCTCCGGCGCGGATCGAGTTCGGGAAGATCTCGCCCAGCAGCACCCACACCAGCGGACCCCAGGTCGCACCGAAGAACACCACGAAGCCGTTCGCACAGATCAGGGCCACGGTCGCCCAGGGGTCGGGCAGCGTGGCGGTCCCCTCGGCGTTGAGAGTGCCGAAGGAGAACGCGAGCGCCATGAGTCCGAGCGTGACCGTCATGCCCACCGAACCGACCAGCAGCATGATGCGCCGACCGACCTTGTCGACCAGCAGAATCGCGATGATCGTCACGACGATGTTCGTCACGGACGTGATCACGGAGGTCAGCAGTGCGCTCGACTCGTCGAAGCCCACCGACTGCCACAGAGTCGTCGAGTAGTAGAAGATCACGTTGATGCCCACGAATTGCTGGAACACCGAGAGCAGGATCCCGACCCACACGATCGGTTTGAGGCCGAGCCTGCTGCCGCGGAGGTCGCGCAGGGACTCGCTCTTCTCCGTGTCGATCGTTCCGGTGATCTCCGTGATCTTCGCCTTGACGTCGACCGTGCCGGTGACGGTCTGCAGCACCTCGGAGGCCTTCTCGATGTCGCCCTTCCTCACCAGATACCTCGGCGACTCGGGCAGCCGCAGCGACACGAGCCCGTAGACCAGAGCCGGGATCGCCGCGACCATGAACATCCAGCGCCAGGCAGTGAGGCCCCACAGGGGCTGATCCGCCTCGCCGGCGATACCGGCCAGCAGCGCGTCCGACAGGAGGGCCGCGAAGATACCCGTCACGATCGCGAGCTGCTGCAGCGATCCGAGTCTGCCGCGGATCGCTGCCGGTGAGACCTCCGCGATGTAGGCCGGTGCAATCACCGACGCCGCACCCACGCCGAGCCCGCCGATCACGCGCCAGATGATGAGATCGACGACGCTGAACGCGAGTCCGGAGCCGATCGCGGAGATGAAGAACATCGCCGCGGCCACCACCATGACGGGGATTCGTCCGCGTCTGTTCGCGATCGGGCCGGCGAACCAGGCTCCGACGGCGCAGCCGATCAGCGCCGAGGAGACCGCGAAGCCCTTGAGCCCGACGCCCAGATCGAAGCCCGACACGGTGCCCGCGAGAGCATCCACCGCCCCGTTGATGACCGCGGTGTCGAAGCCGAAGAGGAATCCTCCCAGCGCGGCCGCGATGCTCACGGCGATCACCTTGCGCCGGATGCCTTCGGCATTCTGTGCTGTGGACATTGTCGACCCCCTCGTCACGATGGAGCGAGTCTAGGGGACGAGTGCCCTCAGCGGGCGGTCATTCACGCCGAGCCGTAGCTCGACTCCCCCAGTTCCTCGAGAATGCGATTGAGATCCTGGATGGACGCGAAATCGATGGTGACCTGGCCTTTGCGAGCGCCCAGCGAGATCTTCACGCGGGTGTTGAGGCGATCCCCGAGATTGCCGGCGACCTCGTCGAGGTAGGCGCGACGAGCACCGGGGGTCGGCTTGGCGCTGCGTCCGGGAGCCGAGGGAGTGCTCTTCGCGGCCTCCTCCGTGGCGCGGACCGAGAGGTCCTCGTTCACGACCTTGTCAGCGAGACGCTGCATGGCCTCGGGGGAATCGAGACTGAGGATCGCTCGGGCGTGACCCGCGGTCAGCACTCCGGCCGCCACCCTCTGCTGCACGGGTACCGGCAGCTTCAGGAGGCGGATCGTGTTGCTGATCTGCGGACGCGATCGGCCGATTCTGGTCGCGAGCTCTTCCTGAGTGATCCCGAAGTCCTCGAGCAGCTGCTGATAGGCGGATGCCTCCTCGAGCGGGTTCAGCTCCGAGCGGTGGAGGTTCTCGAGCAGGGCGTCACGCAGCAGGTCTTCGTCCGCGGTGTCGCGGACGATCGCCGGGATCGCGTCGAGGCCGGCCTCGCGGGCCGCACGGGTGCGCCGCTCCCCCATGATGAGCTCGTAGTCGCCCTCGCCGTTCTTGCGGACGACGACCGGCTGCAGCACGCCGAACTCGCGGACGCTGTGCACGAGTTCAGCGAGATCCTCCGGGTTGAAGTGCGTGCGAGGCTGACGCGGATTCGGCACGATCTTCTGCGGATCGACCTGGATCAGATGGATGCCGGGGACCGTCTCGAGGTCCGGTGCGTCGACGACCTCTGGTGCGGGCTGCTCCGTAGGACGGATGCTCGTGCCGGGGAAGAACACGTCGACAGGACGCTCTGCCTGATCGGCGGTGGGGATGAGTGCGCCGATGCCGCGGCCCAATCCGGTGCGCTTGGCCATCATTTCTCCTTGCTCTGCGACGCAGCACGCGACGCGATCTCGACAGCGGCTTCGCGATACGCGATCGCACCGGCAGACTGCCCATCGTAGGCGATCACGGTCTGTCCGAAGCTCGGGGCCTCCGACACGCGGACCGACCGAGGTATCACGGTCTCCAGCACCTGCGTCGGGAAGTGACTGCGCACCTCGTCGGCCACCTGCTGGGCGAGCCGTGTGCGTCCGTCGTACATCGTCAACAGGATCGTCGACAGGTGCAGACCTGGGTTGAGGTGCTTCTGGATCATCTGGATGCTGCCGAGCAGCTGACTCAGACCCTCGAGGGCGTAGTACTCGCACTGGATCGGGATGAACACCTCGGATGCTGCGGTGAAGGCGTTGATCGTCAGCAGGCCCAGCGACGGCGGGCAGTCGATGATGACGAAGTCCATCGGGTGGTCCTCGAGGTAGTCGAGGAGTGCGCGACGGAGGCGGTGTTCACGCGCCACCTGTGCGACGAGTTCGATCTCAGCCCCGGCGAGGTGGATCGTGCTCGGTGCGCAGAAGAGGTTCTCGTTCTCGGGGCTCGGCTGCACGATCTCTGCGAGGGGGAACTCCTCGATGAGGACGTCGTACACGCTCGGAGTATCGGCGTTGTGCGGCACTCCCAGAGCTGTCGAAGCGTTGCCCTGAGGGTCGAGATCGATCACGAGGACCTTGGCCCCGAGTCCTGCGAGAGCTGAGGCGACGTTGACGGCGCTCGTCGTCTTGCCGACACCGCCCTTCTGGTTCGACACCGTCAGGATCCTGGTCTCCCCCGTGAACTCCATGCGTACGCCTTCGAGTGCGCGGCGGCGAGCGGAGAGGTCGGCGAGTTCCCGCGCGAGCGGCGTATCCATCCCGAAAGCGTCCTTCGGTGATGCCTGTTCGGACTGTTTCACGTGAAACATCCACTCCTTTCGGGACCGTCTTCCACTCTAATCGCTATCCCCGACGTGTCAGAGTCTCGGTGCATCGTCGGCGACGGCGACCCGGTCGGTGGGTGGGAGGTGGCGGCGTGCGTCATCGATTCCACCCGTGTGACCGGCGAAGCACTCGCGTTCCACCGGCTGGGCTCCGGGCGGGACAGCGGCGACAAGCTCCTCCCCCGGTGGGCACCTCTGTCGGACCGCATCTCGACACCCGCTTCACCCGCGTGCCGTGGTGAGGAGTCCTGCTCCGGGACCGGCCACCGATGGCGACATGCGAAGAGGGAGGTTGCCTACCCGTGGTCTCGTCGCAGTCGCGTTACAACCTCGGCGCAGTCTCGTCGCAGCGTCGGGCGACCATCGCGGTCACGCAAGCGAGCCGTTCTCGCGGCTCGCTCTTCGATGGCGGTCCCTGCTGAACTCGTCACACGAGTGCCCCGACCCATATTCATCCCTCCCGGAGAATCTCAGGGTTGACCCTGACCCATCAGGCTTCCGGTGCGCCTGCTCTCGCGCTGACGACGCCCCCTAATGTCTCGGCAGCGTCGATTCAAGGGGAAGCCCCTCAC
Organism: Microbacterium sp. GCS4; assembly: GCF_001262495.1. Lineage (GTDB taxonomy): Bacteria > Actinomycetota > Actinomycetes > Actinomycetales > Microbacteriaceae > Microbacterium. The sequence continues at coordinate 202,779 of NZ_LGYE01000004.1, read as the reverse complement.
GACACCACCGCGCTCACGGGCACCCTCGAGTGTGACGCGCATCAGGGCCTCGCAGTCGCGCGTTTCTCTGCGTTGACGATGTTTTACGTGAAACGCGCGAACCCATGGTGACACCTGTTGCCCTATGCTCCGCTCGCTTCGAGTGGTGGAGCGGCCGGGCGGCGTTTGCAGTGACGGTGAATCTCGCCGGAACTGCATGCCTGCCGACGGGGACTGGCACTCCGGATCGGCATGGCTCCGAACTCATTGGCGCGATGTGTTTCACGTGAAACGCACCGCACCGCGGCTGTATATATCCTCCTGGACCCAGTTCGATACAGATGCTGACGTAGCCGGCAGGGTGGCGTCCGCGGCGACGAGGTGCCTCCGCCGGAACTGCACGCCCGCCAATGTGCTCTGACACGCCCGATCGGCATCGCGCCGAACCTACTGGCGCGATGTGTTCCAGGTGAAACACTCTGAACCCGCGGCACATCCGTCCGCCTCGACCCAGCTCGATCTGGGTGGTCTCGTCGCCTGCCGTGGGGCATTCGCGGAGACGAAGAGCTTCGGCTGGAAGTTCATGCCCGCCGATGTGCACGTGAACTCCGTATCGGCATCCCGCCGAGCCTATTGACCGGAGATGTTTCACGTGAAACACAGTGAACCCGCGGCACATCTGCCTTTCTCGACCCAGCTCGATCTGGGTGGTGGCGTCGCCAGCAGCGGGGCGCTCGGAAAGACGAGGGGCCTCCGCCGCAGTTGCATGCCCGCCAGTGTGGACTGGCCCTCCGGATCGGCATCGCGCCGAACTAGCGATGTGCGATGTTTCACGTGAAACACACCGACCCCCATGCCAACATCTGTTCGCCTGAACCCAGTTCGATTCGGGTGGTGGCTTAGCCGGCTGGCTGGCGTCGCAGTGTCGAGCTTCTCCGCCGAAACTGCGTACCCGCCGATGAGGACTGCGTTCCGGATCTGGATCGCGCCGAATCTATTGGTGTGAGGTGTTTCACGTGAAACACAGTGAGCCACGGAGAGAACTGTGTGCCTGGACCCAGTTTGATTCCAGCGGTCTAGTACCCGGCAGGTGGCGTTCACGGTGACGAGATACTTTCACCGGAGTTAGATGCTCGCCGACACGGACCACACTCCAGCCCGGCACGACCCAGAACCCCTTGGTGCGAGATGTTTCACGTGAAACGGCGGGGAACCGCGAGGAGATCGACGATCTCGTCCACGGTGGTCTCGAGAGGCTGAGTAGTCTCGATCACCTCCGTTGCCGTCGCTCGAAGCAGGGGTTCCACGGTGTGGGTGTACTCCAGAATCTCCTCTCGCTCGGCCGCCGATGATCCATACGGGTTCGTCCGGCGAGACGTGACGCGCTCGATCAACACCGACGGGGGCGCGGTGAGCAGCACGACGTGATCGAACATGTCGTACAGCATCCCCTGATTCTCGACGGTTCCCGCCACCACGATGTCGTCGTTCTCACGCAGCAGTCTGCCAACCGCTTCCAGGTCCCAGGTCCCGTCCGCGCTCTTCCAGTCGCCGTAGTCCGTGTCCACCGCGACGATCCCCCGCTGAGCGATCCCCTCGACCACCGTCGACTTGCCGACCCCGGACATCCCGGTGATGAGTACCCGTCCCATCCCCTCACGCTACCCATGTTTCACGTGAAACATGCGCAGCATCTCCCCGCAACGTTTCACGTGAAACATCCACCCCCAGCGTCCAACCGCACGTCGATGCCCTACCCCACGGTCACCCGCAGTCGTCGAGCGAAGCGATCACGCTACCCCTCGTCATCCGCAGCAATCGATCGATGCATCGTTCCGCACCGGGATCTTCGGGATCACAGGAACGGTCGGGTGGAGGGGTGTCCTCGGGAAGGAGCATCGGGAGGGGCCCGCGAAGCGGGAGGGTCCCCGCTCTGCTCTTTCCCGAGGAGCACCCCGCAACCCGACACACACAGAAACCAGCGCGAGCACCGCACACAGGAAACCGCACCAGCACCGGCAGAACTCAGCCCGACACTGCCGACAAGCTCAGGACCGAACGAAAGCCCGAACCACTCGTGTGACCTCGGCGTCGGGAAGAACTCCCTCACCGAGCACCTCGACGCGGACATCGGACAGCCGGAACTTCTTGATCTGCTTCTGCGCCGCGTCGATTTCCTTGGCGGCGTTGATGCCCTTCAGGAGTACCAGCTCTCCTCCGTCGCGCGCGAGCGGCGCGGTCCAGGGCAGCAATGTCCGGAGCGCACTCACGGCTCGAGCGGTGACCACATCGAAGCCTTGCGGCCGGTGCACCTCCTCCGCGCGGGCGCGCAGGACGTCGACGTTGTCGAGTCCGAGAGCCTCGACCTGTTCCGTGAGCCAGGTGACGCGTCGCTCCATGGGCTCGATGAGCGTGAAATGCACGTCTGGGCGGGCGATTCCCAGCACGATCCCCGGCAGCCCTGCCCCGGACCCGATGTCAGCGACCGTTCCATGGAACAGCGGTGCGGCGAGCACGCTGTTGAGAATATGTCTGGTCCAGAGGCGCGGAAGCTCCAGGGGGCCGATCAGCCCGCGCTCCTCACCCTGGTCTGCTAGTGCGGCCGTGAAGGCGCGCGCGAGTTCGATGCGGTCGCCGAACAGCTGCACCGCGGTGGCGGGCTCGGTCTCGACGATCGTCATGCAGACTTCTCAGCGCGATGTTTCACGTGAAACGTCAGTGACGGCGCAGCACGGTGTGGCGGTCGGCGCCCTCACCGTAGGACTCGGAGACGAGACCGTGCTCGGCGGCGATGTCGTGGACGAGCTTCCGCTCGTAGCTGGACATCGCGGGGAGCGAGGCCTGCGATGCACCGTCGTCGAGCTTCGTCGCCGCCGCGCTCACCAGCGTCTCGAGCTGGCGGCGCCGGGCATCGCGCGAGCCACCGATGTCGAGGATGAGGCGAGAGAACGAGCCGGTCTTGTTCTGCACGGCAAGACGGGTGAGCTCCTGCAGTGCCTGGACCGTATCGGGCGCTGAGAGCAGGGACAGACCGTCGCCCTCGGCCTCCACCGACACATACGCCCGTCCCTGCCGGACATCCAGGTTCAGATCGCCGTCGATGTCGGCGATGTCGAGCAGCTCTTCCAGGTAGTCCGCGGCGACGTCGCCCTCGTTCTCGAGGTCGGCCACCGACGGCTCGACGGTCTCGGTCAGGTTGTCGGTCATGCGCCGCTCCCCTTCTTCTTGGCACGCTTCTTGCCTACGGGCTGCTGACGCTTCGGTGCTGCGGCCTTGGCCTTCTCGACCTCGTCCAGCATCCGCTGCTGCTCCGCCTCATAGACCGCCATCGAGACGACCTTGCCGGAGGAGTCGATTGCCTTGCCCTTGCGTGCGAGTCGCTCTTCACGAGCCTTCGCCGCCTCGGAACCGGGGGTCGGCATCTCACGGATGACGAGGAACTGCTGACCCATCGTCCACAGGTTCGAGATGAACCAGTAGATGACGACGCCGAGCGGGAAGAACACACCGGAGAAGATGAAGCCCAGCGGCAGCACGTAGAGCATGATCTTCTGCATCTGGTACGCCTGGCCGGTCTTGGCCTCGGGCGACAGGTTCTTGGAGATGATCTGCAGCTGCGTGAAGAACTGCGAGGCGATCATGAGGACGACCAGGACCACGAGGATCACGATCGCAACGGTGTTCCCCGCGTCGAACGCGTTGCCGAGGTTCTCGTGCAGGGACGCGACACCGAACAGCTGCGCGTCGTAGAACTCCTTGGTGAGCTCCGGAGTGAGGAGCCCGACGCCGCCGATCTCGAGCTTGGCGTGCTTGCTGACATCGTTGAGCACGCTGAACAGCGCGAAGAAGATCGGCATCTGCACGAGGAGCGGGAGGCAGCTCGACATCGGCGTCGTGCCGTGCTTCTTGTACAGGGCCATGGTCTCGCGACTCATCGCCTCACGGCTGAGCTGATCCTTCTTGCCCTTGTACTTCTCCTGAACTTTTCGCAGTTCAGGAGCAATTTCCATCATCTTCCGCTGGCTTTTGATCTGCTTCACGAAGAGCGGGATCAGCGCAGCGCGCACCACGACCACGAGGCCGACGATCGAGAGCACCCAGGTGAGGCCGGATGCCGCGGGCAGACCGACGGCGGTCAGCAGCCAGTGCCACGCGACGAGCACCATCTCGACGAGCCACTTGAGCGGCCACAGGATGGTCCCGAGCAGGTCGAACCCGCCGGACGCCGGCTCCGGCGACGGGGTGGTGCTGGCGAGCAGGAGATCTAGACCCACCGGTCAGTCCTTTCGGGAGGGGACGACGAAACCGTGAGCGGTCAGGTCGTAGCGGAAGTGTTCGTGCGGACGGACGTCATCGACGCCGCCGTGGCTCCAGGGATTGCAACGGAGGATGCGCCAGGCCGAAAGGGCTGCCCCTTTCACGGCGCCGTGCTGTTGCACCGCCCCTACAGCGTAAGCCGAACAGGACGGGTAGTAGGCGCACACGTCTCCGTACATCGGAGAGATCACCCGCCGGTAGCCGGCCAGGAACCCGAGAACGAGATTGCGCGGTACGAGGGGGATGCTGCGGAGCACGTCCCTCGAGTCGAGATGCGCCGTCCCGATCGACGAGGCCGGCAGGGCGGTCATGCTCGCACCTGCGCGAGACGACCGAGGCAGCGGTTGACGTCGGCGCTGAGCTCGGAATAGCTCGCGGTCGCGGACGCAGGAAGGGCACGGATGACGACATCCGTGCCCTCAGGCACCCGCGAGAGCGCCTCCGCGCAGACGGCTTTGAGCCGCCGACGCACGGTGTTGCGCACCACCGCGGTGCCCACCTGCTTGCTGATGATGAATCCGAACCTCGCGGCTCTGCTCTCACCCGTCGTCAGCATGGACGTGACAACCCGGGCTCCGCCACACCGCGATCCGCGTCGAACGACCAGTCGATAGTCGCTCCCGCGGGTCAGCCGGAACGGGCGGGCGAGCACAGCGGTTTACGCGGAGAGCTCGGTGCGGCCCTTCGCGCGGCGGGCCGAGAGGATGGCGCGGCCGGCGCGGGTACGCATGCGGGCGCGGAAGCCGTGCTTCTTGGCGCGACGACGGTTGTTGGGCTGGAAGGTGCGCTTGCTCATGGAATCACTCCGGGAATGGTGTCACCGGGATCTGTGCGTCCGGAGACAGAGGGAACTGCCGTACAGGCATAAGTCAACCGACTAAGGGTACGTCGCGACGGCGCACAGAGCAAATCTGCGCGCTGATCCGGTGCTCGCCCGCGGAGATCCGCACAGCCATTATCCACAACCCCGTCCTCGTGCGCGGGCGCAACACGCGCGCGGTATTCCAAGGCCAGGTTGCCGTTCCCGGCGGCGATGACTACCGTGGCATCCGAAGTTATCCACAGGGAGGCCGCATCCGACGACGCCCCCCGCGATCCCCTCCCGGAGCGTCATGTCCTCACCAGCCCAGCCCGACGTCCCGATCTGGACCACGGTGCAGGAGCTGCTGGAGGCCGACGATCGCGTGACACCTCAACTGCAGGGCTTCCTCAGTCTGGCCGTGCCCGCGGGCGTGATGGCGGCGACTCTTTATCTCGAAGTGCCGAACGATCTCACTGCAGCGCAGATCAACAAGCGGCTGCGACTTCCGATCATGGAGGCGCTCTCTCATATCGGCGAGGAGGTGACCTCCTACCGGGTGGTGGTCAACCACGAGCTCGCCGACCAGCCGACGGCTCCGATCGCCGTAGCCGACTTCGGCCGCCAGGAGCAGGTGCGGATCGAGTCCCCCATGGAGCAGGCTCCCGCGCCGATGCGCCACGAGTCGCGTCTCAACCCGAAGTACACCTTCGACAACTTCGTGATCGGGCAGTCCAACCGCTTCGCGCACGCCGCGGCGGTCGCGGTGGCCGAGGCGCCGGCCAAGGCGTACAACCCTCTCTTCATCTACGGGGACTCCGGTCTCGGGAAGACGCACCTCCTGCACGCGATCGGCGACTATGCGCAGTCCCTCTACGCCGGCGTCAAGGTCCGGTACGTCTCGAGCGAGGAGTTCACGAACGACTTCATCAACTCGATCGCGAACAACCGCGGCGCTGCCTTCCAGGCTCGCTACCGCGAGGTCGACATCCTTCTGATCGACGACATCCAGTTCCTGCAGGGACGTGCGGAGACGCAGGAGGCCTTCTTCCACACGTTCAACACGCTGCACGACCACAACAAGCAGGTCGTGATCACGAGCGATGTCGCTCCGAAGCTGCTCACCGGCTTCGAGGACCGCATGCGCAGCCGTTTCGAGTGGGGTCTCATCACCGACGTGCAGGCGCCCGACCTCGAGACCCGCATCGCGATCCTCCGCAAGAAGGCTCAGAGCGAGTCGCTGCACATCCCCGACGAGGTGCTCGAGTACATCGCGACCGTCGTCTCGTCGAACATCCGCGAGCTCGAGGGCGCGCTGATCCGCGTGTCGGCGTTCGCGAGCCTCAACCGGTCGCCGCTCGACATCTCCCTGGCGCAGACGGTGCTGCGGGACATCGTCGACACGGCCGAGGACAACATCATCTCGCCGACCGACATCATCACGGCGACCGCACAGTACTTCAAGCTGACGGTCGACGACCTGTACGGGTCGTCACGCTCGCAGCAGATCGCGACCGCCCGGCAGATCGCGATGTACCTGTGCCGCGAGCGCACGAACCTGTCGCTGCCCAAGATCGGTCAGCTGTTCGGCAACCGCGACCACACCACCGTCATGTACGCCTACAAGAAGATCAGCGAGCTCATGAAGGAGCGTCGATCGATCTACAACCAGGTGACGGAGATCACCACGCAGCTCGGTCGCCGCTGAGCAGCGTCTTCACTCCGGAAAAAGGGGGTGCGGCGTCCGACAGGACCCTGCACCCCCTTTCTGTCGCGTGTGCGTGCCGTTCGCGGCATCCGATCGATGCCTCTTTGCACATGTGGATAACTTGTGGATGATCGACCTCCACATCGGGACGGATGTGGGGGAAACGGCTCGACCTGTGGATAACCGTGAATGGACGATTCACGCGAGGGATGCCGTACACCCGCGGATTCCTCAGGGATTCCACAACTGACAATCGTGTAGTTCCCTACTCGCGACTGCTTTCCACCGACTTATCCACAGTATCCACAGGTGTTAACACCGTTAAGGAGTTAAGTCAGATCAGGGGCGATCCGATCACCAGACGGTGGGGAAAGTCGACCGACGCGGTGGAATGGACCGGGCGTAGGGATCAGAGCGACTGTGGGGCTAGCATGGGAAGCCCTGCACTGGCAGGACCGATCACGACGCGTCACAGAACGACGACAAGGGAGCACCCGTGAGGTTTCAGGTCAACCGCGATGTCTTCAGCGAGGCTGTGTCCTTCGTCGTCAAGCTGCTTCCGCAGCGCAATCCGCAGCCGATCCTCGCAGGCGTCCTGATCGAGGCCGACGGATCGGGGCTCACGCTCTCCGCCTTCGACTACGAGGCATCCGCTCGCACGACGATCGAGGCGACGGTGGAGACGCCGGGCACGATCCTGGTGCACGGTCGTCTGCTGTCGGATATCGCGAGCCGTCTCCCGAACGCTCCGATCGAGATCGCCGTCGAGGAGGACGGCGGCATCGCGGTCACCTGCGGGTCCGCACGGTTCACGCTCGCGGCCATGCCGGTCGAGGAATATCCGTCGATCCCCGAGGTCTCCGGTTCGTCGGGCGTGGTCCCCGCCGACGAGTTCGGCACCGCGATCTCGCAGGTCGGCTTCGCGGCATCCCGCGATGACGTGACCCCCGTGCTCACCGGTGTGCAGCTGGAGGTCACGGGTCAGAGCCTGAGCCTCGTCGCCACCGACCGCTACCGGGTCTCGCTCCGCGACGTGCCGTGGGACGGCGAAGCCGTCGAGACCACAGCGCTCGTTCCCGCACGCACCCTGCTCGAGGTCGGCAAGACCTTCGGTCACGCCGGCACGATCCAGATCGCGTTCTCCGGTGCCGGCGACCGCGAGATCATCGCTTTCACCGCGGGCAACAAGACCGTGACGTCGCTGCTGATCAAGGGCAACTTCCCCCCGGTCCGCCGCCTGTTCCCGGAGCAGACCGACCACTATGCGGTCGTCAACACGGCGGATCTCGTCGAGGCCGTGCGGCGTGTGGCCCTGGTGCTCGATCGCGCCGCACCGCTGCGGTTCACGTTCTCGTCCGACGGCGTCACCATGGACGCATCCGGCAGCGAGCACGCCCGCGCCTCCGAGTCGGTCGACGCGATCCTCTCGGGCGGCGACGAGGTCACGCTCGGCTTGAACCCGCAGTACCTCATCGAGGCTCTCGGCGCGGTGAAGAGCGAGTTCGTGCGCGTGACGTTCACCTCGAGCGACAACGCCAACAAGCTCAGCCCCGTCCTCATAACGAGTCAGACCTCGGTCGACCAGGCCGGTCTGGACTCGTTCAAGTACCTGCTGCAGCCCAACCTGCTGCTGCGCTGACGCGCATCCCTCGACGGCCCGACGCTCGCCTCGAGCGCTGTCGGACCCCGAAGGTAGGCTGATCCCGTGATCGTGGAACACCTGAGCCTGGTTGATTTCCGCAATTACGCGACCGCCGAGCTCGCGCTCCACCGCGGTCCGAACGTCCTGGTGGGACGCAACGGACAGGGCAAGACCAACCTCGCGGAGGCCGTCGTCTTCCTCGCGACGCTCGGCTCGCACCGGGTGTCCTCGGATGCGCCGATGGTGCGCGACGGTCAGGAGTTCGCGATCATCCGTGCTCGCCTGTCCCACGGAGAACGCAAAGTCCTCATCGAGGTGCAGCTCAATCGGCAGGGATCGAACAAGGCCCGGATCAACGGATCGCCGTCGAAGACCAGCGAGCTGCCGCGCTATGCGCACGTCGTGCTCTTCGCACCCGAGGATCTCCAGATCGTGCGGGGGGATCCGTCGTCGCGGCGCCGTTTCGCGGACCAGCTGCTGATCCAGCGCACCCCGCGTCTCTCGGCCGTGCTCGCCGACTACGATCGCGTCCTCAAGCAGCGCACCGCCCTGCTCAAGTCGGCTAGGGCGCGCGGCATCCGCGGCGAGGGGCTGAGCACGCTCGATGTGTGGGACGACAAGCTCGTAGCTCTCGGGTCGGAGATCATCGCCGCGCGTCAGCGCCTGGCCGCCGACCTGCAGCAGCCGGTCGCGGACGCCTACGCCGCGATCGCCGGCGCCGACCATCAGCCGCAGCTCGAGTGGGCCCTGTCCGTGCGCGGCGGTGACCCGGAAGAGGGCGAGGCCGCGACGGCCGACTCTACGGGCGACATCGCCGAGATGTTCCGGGCATCCCTCCTCGCGAAGCGCACGCAGGAGCTCGAACGCGGACTCACCCTCACCGGTCCGCACCGCGATGATCTGGTCCTCCGTGTCCGCGGTCTTCCCGTCAAGGGCTACGCCTCGCACGGCGAGTCGTGGTCCGTCGCGCTCGCTCTGCGTCTCGCGTCCGCGGAACTGCTGCGCAGCGAATCCCCGGCCGGCGATCCGGTGCTGATCCTCGACGACGTGTTCGCCGAGCTCGATGCCGACCGTCGTCAGCGACTCGCGACGCTCACCGCGGGATACGAGCAGGTGGTGGTCACCGCTGCGGTGGAGGAGGATATCCCCGAGGTGCTGCACGCTCACGTGGTGCGGATCTCGGCGGGGACCATCAGTGACGAACGGGAGGCGGCGGATGACTGACGTCGCGAGCACCGCCGCCCCGTCCCCCGAGACTCCGGAGACCGTTGCGACGTATCTGCGTCTGCGCGGTCTCCAGCCCAGCTCGAAGAACTGGAAGCGCAAGCGTCGTCTCGTCACCGACGACGACAACGCCCCTTTCACGCCGGGCCGCGATCCGGGATCTCTGGGTGCCGTGCTCGACAAGCTGAGCAAGGATGCCGGATGGCAGACGACCTTGGCCCGCGAGGACCTCGTCCGGCAGTGGGCCGACCTCGCAGGTGCCGACACCGCGAAGCACTCGGAGCCGGTGTCGCTCGAGCGCGGCCTGCTGACCGTGAAGTGCGATTCGACCGCATGGGCGAAGAACCTCCAGTACATGCGGGCGACCATCATGACCGAGATCGGGCGACGCTATCCGGATGCGGGTGTCGAGAACCTCCGCTTCATCGGACCGGACGTACCCTCCTGGAAATGGGGTCCCAGAGTCGTCTCAGGGCGGGGCCCACGCGATACCTACGGGTAGGACACCACGCAAGGGGTCCGACACGCTCAGAGGGCCGCAGACGGCCTTTGAGCCGCATATCGACTCGAAACCCCGCTAGACTGGGAGTTCGTGATATCGATGTGGAGAAACCTCTCTGATGACGCCTGAATCCCCCGCTGACGAGCCGGAATCGAACACCGGAGGCACCCCCGAGAACGGGGAGCCCACCGCCCCCCAGGCTCAGCAGCCCGGCGAGTACGGCGCCGACTCGATCCAGATCCTCGAGGGTCTCGAAGCCGTCCGCAAACGCCCCGGCATGTACATCGGCTCCACGGGACCTCGAGGTCTGCACCACCTGGTGTACGAGATCGTCGACAACTCGGTCGACGAGGCTCTCGCCGGATATGCCGACACCATCCTCGTCACGCTCCTCGCCGACGGCGGCGTGCGCGTGATCGACAACGGCCGCGGCATCCCCGTCGACCCGCACTCCTCAGATCCGTCCAAGTCGACCGTCGAGGTCGTGCTCACGATCCTGCACGCCGGCGGCAAGTTCGGCGGCGGTGCCTACGCCGTCTCCGGTGGTCTGCACGGCGTCGGCTCTTCGGTCGTGAACGCGCTCTCCACGCGCTTCGAGGTCGAGGTCAAGCAGAAGGGCTTCGTCTGGCGGCACAGCTTCGCGAACGGCGGAGTCCCGCAGCAGAAGCTCGAGAAAGGCGAGGCCGCCGACACCACCGGCACGGCGATCACGTTCTGGCCCGACGCGGAGATCTTCCAGGAGACCGTCGAGTTCGACTACGACACGCTCCGCACGCGGTTCCAGCAGATGGCCTTCCTGAACAAGGGGCTGCGCATCGAACTGGCGGACGAGCGCTCCACCTCCGCCTACGAGGTCGAGGTCGACGGTCAGACCGTCACGAAGCAGCCCGGTGACGTGTTCTTCTACGAGCGCGGTCTCGTGGACTACGTCGAGTACCTCAACAAGGTGCGGCATGCCGAGGTCGTGAACGAGGAGATCATCGCGTTCGAGTCCGAGGACACCCAGCGCAAGATCTCCCTCGAGGTCGCGATGCAGTGGACCACCTCCTACACCGAGAACGTGTTCACGTACGCGAACACGATCAACACGCACGAGGGCGGCACGCACGAGGAGGGCTTCCGCGCGGCGCTGACCACGCTGGTAAACCGCTACGCCCGCGCCAACAACCTCCTCAAGGAGAAGGACGACAACCTCTCCGGCGACGATGTGCGCGAGGGTCTCACGGCGGTCATCTCGATCAAGCTCGGAGAGCCGCAGTTCGAGGGCCAGACCAAGACCAAGCTCGGCAACACCGAGGCCAAGGCGTTCGTGCAGAAGGTCGTCGGAGATCAGCTCGGCGACTGGTTCGAGCGCAATCCCGCCCAGGCGAAGAACGTGATCCGCAAGGCGATCGACGCTGCGACGGCGCGCATGGCCGCGCGCAAGGCGCGGGAGACCGCCCGCCGCAAGAGCGTGTTCGAGTCGGCGGCGATGCCCGACAAGCTCAAGGACTGCACGAGCAAGGACCCCTCGATCAGCGAGATCTTCCTCGTCGAGGGTGACTCGGCCGGCGGCTCGGCGGTCCAGGGTCGCGATCCGCACACGCAGGCGATCCTGGCGCTCCGCGGCAAGATCCTCAACGTGGAGCGCGCTCGCCTCGACAAGGCGCTCGGCAACAAGGAAGTCCAGGCGATGATCCAGGCCTTCGGCACCGGCATCGGCGAGGACTTCGACATCGAGAAGGCGCGCTATCACAAGATCGTGCTGATGGCGGATGCCGACGTCGACGGTCAGCACATCACGACGCTGCTGCTGACGATGCTGTTCCGCTACATGCGCGGACTCATCGAGGCCGGCTTCGTGTATCTCGCGATGCCACCGCTGTACCGCCTCAAGTGGACCAACCAGCCGCACGAGTACGTGTTCAGCGATGCCGAGCGCGACGCGCTGCTCAAGCACGGCCTCGAGAACGGCAAGCGCATCCCGAAGGATGCCGGAATCCAGCGCTACAAGGGTCTCGGCGAGATGAACGCCAAGGAGCTGTGGGAGACCACGATGGATCACACGACGCGCACGCTGCGTCAGGTGACGATCGAGGACGCCGCGGCCGCCGACGAGATCTTCAGCGTGCTGATGGGCGAGGACGTGGAGTCGCGCCGCAGCTTCATCCAGCGCAACGCCAAGGACGTCCGCTTCCTCGACATCTGAGCGCGTTTCGACTCGCTTCGCTCGCTCAACGACCGGAAACTGAAGAGAACACATGACTGACGAAGAACGCCCCGACCTCAACGAGGGCCACGACCACGGCAAGATCGACCAGGTCGACCTGCAGTCGGAGATGCAGCGCAGCTACCTCGACTACGCCATGGCCGTGATCGTGGGCCGCGCGCTCCCCGATGTCCGCGATGGGCTCAAGCCCGTGCACCGCCGCGTCATCTACGGCATGTACGACGGCGGGTTCCGTCCCGACAAGTCGTTCTCCAAGTGTGCGCGCGTGGTCGGCGAGGTCATGGGCCAGTACCACCCGCACGGCGACTCGGCGATCTACGACGCCCTCGTCCGCCTGGTGCAGCCGTGGTCGCTGCGCTATCCCCTCGCCCTCGGTCAGGGCAACTTCGGCTCGCCCGGCAACATGGGTGCCGCGGCCCCGCGGTACACCGAGACCAAGATGGCCCCGCTCGCGCTCGAGATGGTGCGGGACATCGAAGAGGACACGGTCGACTTCACCGACAACTACGACGGTCAGACGCAGGAGCCGACCGTCCTCCCTGCTCGTTTCCCGAACCTGCTCGTCAACGGCTCGGTCGGCATCGCGGTCGGCATGGCGACGAACATCCCGCCGCACAACCTCCGCGAGGTCTCGGCTGCGGCGCTCTGGGCGCTCGACAACCCGGGTCTCTCCCGCGAGGAGCTGCTCGAGGGGCTGATCCAGCGCATCCCGGGTCCGGACTTCCCGACCGGCGCGCAGATCCTGGGCACCAAGGGCGTGCACGAGGCGTACCGCACGGGTCGCGGGTCCATCACGATGCGCGCGGTCGTCAACGTCGAGGAGATCCAGGGCCGCACGTGCCTCGTGATCACTGAGCTCCCGTACCAGGTCAACCCCGACAACGTCGCGGTGAAGATCGGCGACCTCGCGCGCGACGGCAAGATCACGGGCATCGCGGACATCCGCGACGAGTCCTCGGACCGCACGGGTCAGCGTCTCGTCGTCGTCCTCAAGCGGGATGCCGTCGCGAAGGTCGTGCTCAACAACCTGTACAAGCACACGCAGCTGCAGGAGAACTTCGGCGCGAACATGCTCGCGATCGTCGACGGCGTGCCCCGCACGCTCGGCATCGACGGGTTCATCACGAACTGGATCACCCACCAGCTCGAGGTCATCGTCCGCCGCACGCGCTTCCGCCTCGCGAAGGCCGAGCGTCGCATGCACACCCTCGAGGGGTACCTGAAGGCGCTCGACGCGCTCGACGAGGTCATCGCGCTCATCCGTCGTTCGCCCACGGTCGACGATGCACGCGAGGGTCTCATCAAGCTCCTCGACGTCGACGCCGACCAGGCCGACGAGATCCTCGCCCTCCAGCTGCGTCGCCTCGCGGCGCTCGAGCGGCAGAAGATCCTCGAGGAGGCCGAGGAGCTCCGCGGCAAGATCGAGGAGTTCAAGGCGATCATCGCCGACGAGGGCCTGCAGCGCGACATCATCCGCGAGGAGCTCACGGGCATCGTCGACCGCTTCGGCGACGAGCGCCGGACGCACATCCTGCACGGCTTCGACGGCGACGTGTCGATGGAAGACCTCATCGCCGAAGAGGAGATGGTCGTCACCGTCACGCGAGAGGGCTACATCAAGCGCACGCGCAGTGACAACTACCGCTCGCAGCACCGCGGAGGCAAGGGTGTGAAGGGCGCGCAGCTCCGCGCCGACGACATCGTCGAGCACTTCTTCGTCACGACCACCCACCACTGGCTGCTGTTCTTCACCGACAAGGGCCGGGTCTACCGCTCGAAGACCTACGAGGTCCCCGAGGCCGGCCGGGATGCGAAGGGCACGCACGTCGCGAACCTGCTCGCGCTGCAGCCGGACGAGAAGATCGCGCAGATCCTCGACATCCGCGACTACGAGGTGGCCGACTACCTCGTGCTCGCGACCCGTGACGGACTCGTCAAGAAGACCGCGCTGTCGAGCTATGACACGAACCGTCAGGGCGGCGTGATCGCCATCCGTCTGAACGACGAGGACGAGCTGGTCTCCGCGCTCATGGTCGATGCGGAGGACGACATCCTCCTCATCAGCCGCAAGGGCATGTCGGTGCGGTTCAGCGCCACCGACGAGGCGCTGCGGCCGATGGGCCGCGCGACCGCGGGCGTGAAGGGCATGAAGTTCCGCGAGGGCGACAGCCTGCTCTCGGCCTCGGTCGCAGCTCTCGGTCAGTACGTGTTCGTGGTCACCGACGGAGGCTACGCCAAGCGCACCGCGATCGAGGAGTACCGAGTCCAGGGACGCGGCGGATTCGGCATCAAGGTCGCGAAACTCAACGACGATCGGGGCACTCTCGCGGGTGGTCTCATGGTCTCGGAGGACGACGAGGTCTTGGTGGTTCTGTCCAGCGGCAAGGTGGTACGCTCTGCCGTGGCCGAGGTGCCCGCCAAGGGCCGCGACACGATGGGAGTGGTGTTCGCGCGGACGACGGAAGCCGACCGCATCCTCGCCATCGCCCGCAACGGTGAGCGGGGCCTTGCCGAGGACGACGAATCGGCCGAGGCGGAGGTGGACTCCCCCACCATCTCCCCCGAGACGACAGAGAACCCTGAGGACACAGACGCATGAGCACAGTAGCCGACAAGCTGGCGAAGAAGTCGACGCGTAAGACCGGTGGCAAGCAGGTCCGCCTGCGCCTGGTCTACGTGGACTTCTGGTCGGCCGTGAAGCTCTCGTTCCTCGGCGCCGTCGCGCTGGCGATCGTGACCATGGTGTCGTTCTTCCTCATCTACCTCGTGCTGCAGGCGACCGGCATCCTGGCGCAGGCCGACGACTTCATCGGCACGGTCACCGACAACGCGGTGCAGATCTCCGAGATCGCGGGACTCCCGCAGGTCATGGCGTTCGCGGCCGTCGTGTCGATCCTGAACCTGATCGTCTTCACGGTGCTCGGCGCCGTGGTCGCGGGCATCTACAACGTCGCCGTCAAGGTGACGGGTGGACTGCTCGTCGGCTTCATGTCGAACTGACGCTCTCGCGTTCGTGGGCGTGATCCAGTAGAGTCACCAGTGCAGACCCCCTCCGTCTACGCGGATCAAGGGGGTCTCGCTGTGTCTCTCGTCAGATCTCTTGCGGTAGGCGATCGGGATCTCTTTCGCTAAGTACCGACTCGTACCACCGCCATGCGAATTCGTTGCCCGGATGCCGTTCGATCGAGGCATACGCACTCCAGGCGACGAGATCGGCCATCTGCGCGAACTGCGACTTTCGTGAGTCGATGTGGATAGCGTCTTCGAGTACGCGTCGGTGATCCAATCGAAGTTCCCGATGCGCCCGTCGGTAAGTCGGATCGGAACCGTCGCCGTCCATGAAGATGATCCCCAAGGCATCCTGTGCGTCGAGTTCGACTTCGAAGCGGGCGACGAGTTCCGCGTACACGGAACTGCGCGTGTCGGCGAGATCCTCGGGAGCGCCCTGGCGAAAGACCGAACCGACCCGGAGACCCTCGCTACTGCGGATCGCCTCGAGGCAGTCGCCGGCGACCTCACGACCGAGGTCCTTCCAGAGCTCCACTCCTTCACGTCTGTGCGAAGAGGGGAACCGACTTGAGATACGACCGCGTCCGTTCACATAGTCCGTCGTGTGCAACTCCTGGGACACGGGGACTCCGAGGGTGCGCCACAGACGCTTACGCGACTCCAGCCACGTTCGCAGCACGATCGACCAGTGATCGGGGCTGAACTCGACCCACCCGAAGACCACCAAGCCCGATTGAGGGCGTCCGGAATCATCGACGTAGATCATGCGTTCGAGGGCAGGCATCGCTCCATTGTCGAGGGCATTCCGCGGACGTCATGCGGCATTCCGAAGTACAGCGTTCTCGGGGTAGGGAAAACCCGAAGCGGGGTCTCGGGATGCCTCGGTGTCGGCGTCATCGGGCCGCCCGTACCTTGGAACCATGACCACACAGACTGCCGTGCCGCAGCGGGCGAAGCCGACCAAGCCGCCGCTGCGCCTCTTCCTCACCATCCTGCATCTCGCGGGTGTCGGCGTGATCGGCGGCGTCATCTTCGGAGCGCTGACCGGACTGCTCGGAACAGGCCTCGGCCTCCTGTTCGCCGCCGGAGTCGGGATCGTCCTCCTCATCGGCCTGATCTACGCGCTGTTCGGCGTCGGCTGGTTCGAGGTCGCCCGGGTGAGCGGCCTGTACCGCACTCCGATCGCTCCGCTGCGGTGGCGTCCCCGCGACCGTCCGGGCTTCTCGGGCTGGGTGCGCGCTCTCGGGCGTCAGGCGATCGACGGACGCATGTGGCGGGCGATTGCCAACTTCGCGATCTCCGCCGTGCTCGGCTGGGTCGTGCTGCGACTGGCCTGGGGACTCGTCTGGTCGATCGCGATCTGCTTCGCGCCGATCGTCGGTTCCGAGGCCGTGATGGGCCCGTTCGGCGGCGGCGGTATCACCGCTCCCTGGGCGCCGCTCGTCGGGATCCTCGGTATCGCCGCCTGCATCGTCGGCATGATCGGACTCGCCGCGCTGCACCGGGTGCTGTCGCTGTCGATCGTGATCCGCTCGAAGGAGGCGGAGCTCACCGAGCGCGTGCGCACCAGCACCGCCCAGCGCGAAGGGGCGGTCCGCGCTGCGGACGTCGAGCGCACACGCATCGAGCGCGACCTGCATGACGGCGTCCAGCCGCGACTCGTCTCGGTCGGCATGACCCTGGGGCTCGCGCAGCAGAAGATCGACAACGACCCGGATGCCGCGAAGGAGCTGATCGCCGAGGCCCACACGTCGACCAAGGCGGCCATCACCGAACTGCGGCAGCTGGCCCGCGGCATCCACGCCTCGGTGCTCGACGACCGCGGGCTCGACGCCGCGCTGTCGGCGCTCGCAGGGCGTTCGCACATCCCCGTGAGCCTCGACGTCCGCATGGACGGACGCTGCAGCCGTGAGGCGGAGGCCGCCGTGTACTTCTCGATCGCGGAGTCGCTGACGAACGCGGCCAAGCACTCGCGGGCCAGCGAGACACGGGTGACTGTGCGACTCCGCGAGGGCGGCGTGCTGTGGGCGAGGGTCGAGGACAACGGCATGGGCGGTGCGCAGGTGCAGCCCGGCGGCGGTCTCGACGGCATCGCGAACCGGATCCTCGCCGCGGGCGGGACGTTCCGGCTCGACAGCCCGATCGGCGGTCCCACCAGCCTGGAGGTGAACGTGCCATGCGCATCCTGATCTGCCCGCTTCTCGACCAGAACCGCACCGTCGACACTGAGGGAGTTCTGCCATGCGCATCCTGATCTGCGAGGACTCCGTCCTCCTCCGCGAAGGGCTCGTGCGTCTGCTCGGAGACGCCGGCCACACCGTGGTCGCCGCTCTCCCCGACACCCACGGACTCGCCGAGGCCGTGCGGAACGATGCCCCGGAGCTCTGCATCCTCGATGTCCGACTACCTCCGACCTTCACGGACGAGGGGATCCGCGCGGCGCTCGAGCTGCGTGCCACGGATCCGGCACTCCCGCTGCTCGTGCTCTCGCAGTATGTCGAGGAACGCTACGCCTCGGATCTCATCGCTGCGCAGGGAGGTCCGCTCGGATATCTGCTCAAGGACCGGGTCGCCGACGTCGCGGAGTTCCTCGCCTCGGTGCAGCGCATTTCCGAGGGAGCCACAGTGCTCGACCCCGAGGTCGTGGCTCAGCTGCTGACCCGCCGCAACCGCGACGACCGCATGATGCGCCTCACCGAACGGGAGCGCACCGTGCTCTCCCTGATCGCGGAGGGCAAGTCCAACCAGGCGATCGCCGGCCTGCTCTTCCTCTCCGAGGCGAGTGTCGAGAAGCACATCACCGCCATCTTCCAGAAACTCGGGTTCGAGCCCGACGAGTCGGGCAACCGACGCGTGCTCGCCGCCCTCGCCCACATCGAGAACACCGGCGGACCCACTCCGCCCACCGGCCAGACAGGAGCCGCACGATGAGCACCGAACAGAACAGCACCCCGGACCAGGGCGCCACGAACGACAGCGGGCATACCCCGCTCACCCCGCCTCCGGCGTCGGCACCGGTCTCGGCGTCCTCGCAGACTCCGCCCGCGGATCCCGCCCCCGCCGAACTCCCGCCCACGGGTGATCGTACAGAGAAGCGCGGACCGGGCGTCACGGCGGTGCTCGTGAGTACGGCCGTGATCGGCGGGCTCGCGCTGCTGGGATCCGGCGGCACCGCTGCATTCGCCGCGACCGGCACGCTCCTGGCGGCATCGGACGAGCGGAGCGACTCGGTGCAGACCGTCGATGCCGAGGGACTCACGGGCATCGATCTCGACGTGGATGCCGGGAACATGCGCATCGAGTTCGGCGACGTCGATGAGGCGGAGCTCTCAGTGACGAACGGGCGCAGTCCCGGGTGGACGCTCGAACGACAGGGGGACGAGGTCGTGGTCCGCAGCCCCGAGTTCCGCTGGGGCTGGTGGTTCGGCGGATGGTTCGGCGATGAGGAGTCCGCTGTGCTCACGCTCCCCGAGGGGTTGCGAGAGGAGGCGCTGGACGCGACGCTCACCCTCGATGCGGGGAGCCTCGACGTGGTCGGCGACTTCGGGGCGCTCGACGTGACCGTCAACGCCGGTGCGCTGGATGTCGAGGGCGCGGCCACGAGTCTCGCGATCGACATGAGCGCCGGTCGCGCCGACGTCGTGCTCGACGGGGTGGACGATGCGGACCTGGGCGTTTCGGCCGGAGACATGAACGTCGAGCTGACGGGTACGGCGCCCGGCCGCACCGCGGTCGAGGTCAGCGCCGGATCGGTCGATCTCACCGTCCCCGACACCTCGTACGCCATCACCCAGGAGGTGAGCGCAGGGTCGCTCGACGCGCGCATCGACGAGTCGTCGACCAGCTCGCGGACCATCGAGGTCACGCTCTCGGCGGGCAGCGTCAGCATCAGACCCGGCCGGTGATCATCGTCGAGGGTGGGACTCCTCCGGGGTCCCACCCTCGATTGGGTATTTCCGAGATTCTCCGGTAAAGTCTTGGAGGTTGACGGGGCTATAGCTCAGGCGGTTAGAGCGCTTCACTGATAATGAAGAGGTCCCAGGTTCAAGTCCTGGTAGCCCCACCCTGTAACTCAAGAAGTACCCTTACGGGGCCTTAGCTCAGTTGGTAGAGCGCCTGCTTTGCAAGCAGGATGTCAGGAGTTCGAATCTCCTAGGCTCCACACTTCACAAGTCCCCTGGTCAGACGGCATTTTCCGCCATCAGATCAGGGGACTTTTCCGTTGCCAGGATGGCCGCTCGTGCCATCCCCGTGCCAGTAACGCTCCGAGTTGGGCTCCCTCCGAGCACGTCGAGGCCCTCCGCCAGCGCCGCGTCGCGCTCCTCTGCCGCGTGCTGGTAGATGAGCGCCGCCCGTGCTGTGGAGTGTCCGGCGCGTGCCATGAGTTCGCGCGTCGTCGCTCCGTTCTGCGCCGCCATCGTGAGGCCCGCGTGGCGCACGTCGTGAGGGTGGAACTGTCCGAGCCCGACTCTCCGCGCCGCCCTCCTCCACGCCTGCCCGAGCGCGTGGTTCGTGATCGGCTCTCCATCGGAGCGCAGGAACATGGGCGCACGCGCGAAGCCCTTCGACGCGGCCAGGTGGGCCTCGACCTCAGCGGCGATGCGCGGCGGCAACTTCACCCGGCGCACGTTCCCCGTCTTGGTCTTGGTGGTCACCGGCTTGCCGTTCACGAGCGTCGTCTGCCGCTCCACCTTCAGCACGCCGTCCGCGTAGTCGCCACGCTGGAGCGCCACGAGTTCACCGAGGCGCAGGTGAGCGCCGAACATCACGCGGATGGGGAGCGCCCACTGCTCCGGCATCTCCTCCACGATCACGCCGAGCATGTCGGGCGTGAGGAGAGGTCGCTCCGGGTGCTTCACCGATCCTGCCCCGCCGATCTGGCACGGGTTCGAGCCGATCAGCCCATCCTTCACTGCCGTGGCGAGGATGGAGCGGAGGAGGGTATAGCCCTGGCGGAGCCGGGATTCGCCGGTCTGCGCGACGGGTGCGGGCGGGGCCGGTAGGCCCCGCTTCTTCGCGGCGGCGATGGCACGGGCGTGGGATGCCGCGGCGCGCTTCCGCCCGGCGTCGGCCAACTCCTTCCGGCTCCGGGTGTACCAGGTGCGCACGTCGGAGGGGGAGATGGCGGAGAGCGCCCGGTCATGGAAGGGGAGGAGGAGCCCGGCCAGGAGGTCCTCGTTATTCGCCTTGGTCTTGGGGGCGAACTGTCCCCGCGTCCCACCGTTCGCGATCCACTCACGGGCGTAGTCACCGAACGGGGTGAGCCCGGCGCGGTGATCCCTGTAGGTGCCACGCATCCGGTCGGCGCGGACTCCGGCGATGTGGTCCTGCGCCTCGCGCTTCGTCGCGAACGTCGTGGGGGCGGTCATGGCGCGCCCAGCGGGGTCGGGATATCTCGCCTGCCATCGTCCGCTCGGCAACTTCCTGACGCTCCCGAACGCCTGCCTATTTGTCTTCTGTTTTCGCTCGCTCATCTGCGACTCCTTCGTGGTTGTGGTGTCAATGTATCACCAGAGTCAGGGTGACAGTGTGTCACCTTTTCGCAGGTCAGACGTTGAATCCGTTCTCCCACAATACCGCCTAGTGGCACGCGAATCGTGTAGAGTCTCATGCAACCGGGAGGGATGAGACAGGCGAGAGCCACCCTCACCCCGAACGCCAGGGAAGGACCTTGGGACCGCATTCACAACGCGACCCAGGGAGGGTCCTCATGGCAACACCGGAACTCGACAAGACCGCCCAGCGGGCATCGCTTCTCGCGGCACTCCGCACATTCCCCGTGCCGACGATCAGCGTGCGACAGTTCGCGCTCCTCCGCGGCGTCTCGCTCCCCACCGCCTACGCGCTCATCAACAGCGGCGAGGTCGCGGTTCAGAAGGACGGCCGCAAGGTGTCCGTGCTCGTGGCCCCCTGCCTGGAGCAGATGGGCTTCTCGCTCACCCCGCCCAACGGGCTCAACGGCGAGATGCTCAACGAGGCCGCGGTGCATTCGGCCTACGCCCCGGCCATCGGGGAGCGTGGCATCGACTACGCCCTCGGGCTCTGACTCGGGCGGGTAGAACCATGACCGACACACAGCACGCAGAGCCGACGCCGGGGCCGTTCGCCTCGATGCTCGCCGCGCTCGACCGCTTCGACGCCCACCTGGCCGAGTTCCAGGAGGCCGCGCGTGAGGAGGTCGCCGCATGACGGCCGGATGGGTGCGCGCACACCACTGGTTCACACGGGAGGCCGTGCCCGCGCTGGGGCTCACCCCGCCACAGATCGCGGTGTACACCGTGCTCCGTGACCGTGCCGATGAGGACGGCGTGACGTTCCCAGGGCAGGACCTCATCGCGCGTGAGTCGGGCCAATCACCGCGTGCCGTGCGCCTCGCGCTGAAGCGCCTCATCGAGGTCGGGCTCGTGCAGGTCCTCTCACGTGGGACCCGGCAGGGGAACCGCTACCGGGTGGGCGCGCGTCCCCTCCTCCCTATTCCGGCACGAGATGCCGCAATGCATGAGGGGGCCGAGGAGATTGAGGCATCTCGTGCCTCCGATTCCGGCACGACGTGCCTCCCGATTGAGGCACCAGGTGCCTACGAAGTAGACCCAGGGAAGAAGAACCAAGAAGTAGACCCATCTCGTAACAGCGCTTCGACGCGCTGGAGGCTGACGGATGCTCAGCGTCGGAACGTGCTCGATGCACTCCGTGCTGTCGATGCTCGATGCGACTCCATCGACGTGAACGGCTTCGGAGAGGTCGAACTCGCGTACCTCGACGCCCTCTCCGCAGAGGAGCGCCGGGAGCGCATCCGCGCATGGAGCGGCCTCCGGTCGCGGGCCCTGACCGAGGCCGGGGATGACCTCGTGGAGGATGACCGGCTCCACGACCTGCTGTTCGCACACGGCTACGTGTGGGATGCGGCACGAGATGCCGGAATGCCGACGTGGCCGACGCGCCTACCCGGCACCCCCGAAGCCTGGACCATCACCCGAGAGGAGAGCGCATGAGCGCCCGGACCACCTTCCCCACCGACTTCGCGGTCACGATCCCGATGCGCCTCTGGGCTCGCGCCCGTGGGATGCATCCCCGGTCCCGCTGGCTGGAGGAGCAGACGGCACGGTTCGTCGCCTACTACTTCGACGGCCCCGAGGCATCCGCCGACTGGCCCGCCGAGTGGGCCGCGTGGATGCTCCGCGCATGGTCCCAGCACACCCACCTGTTCAACCCCCGCGGCTACTGCATTTGCGGCACTCGCATGACCCGAGAGGAGGCGCGATGAGCGCCAACACCACTGACACCGCCGACCTCGCCGCCGAGTACCTCCTCGGTGAGCGTCCCGCACCGAAGGGCGCACCGCGACGGATCGCCACGGCCACCCGGAAGCAGAAGGCGCTCACGATGCGCCGCGCCGGGATCGCTGTGGAGGCCATCGCCGCACACCTGAAGGTGCATCCCTCGACGGTCTACGCCTGGCTGAAGGATGCCATCGCCGCGATCCCGCGTGAGGAGGCCGACGAACTGCGCCTCCTCGAACTCGACCGGCTCGATGCGATCTTCCGCGGCCACTTCGCCGCCGCCGTGAACGGTGACGTTCGCTCCGCGGAGACGTGCCTGAAGATCATGGAGCGCCGCGCACGCCTCCTCAACCTCGACGCCGCGCACACTGCGGGCCTGGACCAGGTGGGGACCCTCCTCGACCGCCTCGTGTTCGGAACCGAGGGCTGACCGATGGTCTATTCACCCCCGCGGCCCCGTGGCCTCGCCGACATTCTCGCCCGGCGCAATGCGGCCCACGACGCCTACCACGCGACCGTGCGCACGCTCCCCACCGCCCAGCGTGAGCCCATCGAGGCCTACGTCTCCGCGCTCATGGCGGAAGCCGCCGCCCGGCGCGTGCAGGCCCGTGACGAAGGGAGAGCGCGATGACCGCACGCACCTACGGCAGTGTTCACGAAGCACTTCGCCGGGAGCGGGGCTCCGCGGTAGGCAAGCCCTGCGCGGCCCCCGGCTGTGGTCGTCCCGCCAACGGGTGGGGACTCACGACACGACCGACCTCCTTCAGCGCGAAGGCTGGCTCGGCGCTCGGATACTCCACGGACCTCGACGCCTACGCCCCCCTCTGCGCATCTCACAACGCCCAGCGTGACCACGGCGGCGACTGGCACTCCTGCCCCCGCGGCCACGTCCGCCTCGTGTGGGGCACCACGAACGGCGGACACTGCCGCGGATGCCGCCGCGAGTGGAGCCGCGAGTACAACGCACGACAGAAGTCCCGCCGCCTGGCGGGGTCCACGCCCACACCGGGCACCATCACCGAACAGAACGGAGGCCAGTCGTGACCGACACGGCCAGCAACATCACTCTCGTCACCACCGCGCGCCGCGACCTCCTCGCGACGGCACTCCTCCAGGACCAGCACCTGACGCCGGAGGGCCTCCGTGCTCGCCAGCGCCGGGAACTGGACGCGATCCGGGCACGCCTCACCGCCGCCATGCCCGCCGAGCCCACCACGCCCGACCGTCAGCCCATCCTCGACGCGCTCGCGCCGAAGGGTGCCGACGACATCGCGCTCCAGGCTCACCAGTGGGCGAAGGTCCGCGCGCTCCTCGACGCCGGGCGTGACCTCCCGAGCATCATCGCGGACGCCGACCGCGTGCGGCTCGCCGCCATCCTCGACGCGCTGGAGACGATGCCCGAGGTCCTGGAGGACTCCCGCCCCGAGGAGGTCGTGGACTTCATCCGCGGCGCGGTGTGGGAGCGTCTCGTGCAGGTGGACCCCGCCGCCGAGCGCATCGCCGCCATCGAGCGCACGAACCGGCCCGCCATCGCGTGGCGCACGATCCTGGAGGGCCTCGCCGCCACGGGTGAGATTCCGTTCGACGGGCTCGTGCTCCTCCGTGAGGCCGACGCCGCCGCGTTCGACCTCCTCATGGATGGCGACGCGCTCGCCGCTCCCGCCCCGGAGTCGGGCTCGATCCCCCGCCTGGTGGAGTCGCTGGAGAGCGTCCCCGCCTGACCCATGCACACCGCAACCACGGAGGGGCGGGCTGGCGCACACACGCTGGCCCGCCCCTCACTCGTGCACCGAGAGAGCCGCCCTGAGGTCCGCTCCGCACCGGGCTACTGGCACGAGGCTGGCACGAACGCGCGCGCTCACGGTCGCTTGTCATGGCCCGACGACGGGCCTCGTGCCGTCCACGACTGAGGATGCGGCAGGCCCGCGGGTTGTCAGCGGCGGGCGCGGACTGTCTGCTTATGAAGCAGGCGAGCGGGCGCTGGAGCACCCCCGCGAACGCCGAGGGGCGGGCTGACCTGAGAGAAAGCCCACCCCTCGAACTCTGTGTGCGGCGCTCTCCGCTCGTCTGAGCGCCTCTGAGGGCCTTCAGGCCCTCTCACCCCACCCCACGCCCGTTCGTCGCTCTGTGCGAGCCTCACGGCGTCCTGGAGGGTCTGAGTGTCCTACTTACCTCCGAATGGCGAACGCGGAGAGCCGAGAGCCTCGAACAGGGCCTCCTCGGAGGACAGGGACTGGTTCTCGGCCGCGTGGTAGTGGAACGTGTCTCCGGCCCCCTCGCTCACCGGGTAGCGCGCGATGAACTCCGCCGCCGTGTCGGGCACGTGCGCCATGTCCGTCATCGCCGTCTCCACGCTGGGCGTCATCTGGTCGAGGCCCTGCACGAAGCCCTCACCGACCCAGACGCCCATCTGCCGCATGACCTTCGAGGGGGATGCGATCCCGAAGATGCCCGCCACCGTGTCGATGATCCCGCCGAACGTGTCCTCGAACCATGCCGAGACGCTCGACCAGATCGACTTCAGACCGTTCCACAGGCCCTGGATGATGTCCCGTCCGATGTTGTAGAGCCACGTTCCCGCACCGGAGAGGAGCCCACCGATGGCACCGGGGATGCCCTGGAAGAACGAGACGACGTTCGTCCACACGTCCGAGATGATCTGACCCACCCGGCTCCAGACGGCGTTCCAGCCGTTCACGAACCCGGAGGCGACCGACATTACCCAGGCCACGTAGCCCTGGAAGATGCCCTGCACGAACCCGATGAACCCGTTCCACACGTCCGAGATGAACTGCCCGACCCCGGACCAGAGCCCGTTCCACCAGGCCGCGAGAGCGTCACCGATGATCTGGAGCCCGAGCACGAAGTTCGACCACGTGTCGGAGATGAAGCCGACGAAGCCCTCCCACACGCTCGTCACCCACGCACCGAACCCGGCCCAGAGTTCGTTCCACCAGGCCGCGATGCCCTCCGTGACCTCCGTGAGCCACGACACGAACCCGCCCCACACTTCGCTGATCCACGCGACCACGGCATCCCAGTTCGCGACGAGGAGCACGAGGGCGGCGATCACCGCGCCGATGGCGAGCACGATCCACGTGATGGGGTTGGCGAGGATGGCCGCGTTCGCCGCCCACTGCGCCACCGTGTAGACACCCCACGCGACCGCCATCGCACCGACCGCCGCCGCCACCGCGCCGAGCAGGGCCGGGTTCTCCGCCGCCCAGTCGAGGAGGGGCACGAGCGCCGGGAGGAGTTGCCCCGCCACCGTGGTCACGACGCCCTCGAACGAGCGCGTGACCTGATCCCACTTCGCCGCCACCGAGTCCCCGGCCGTGTCCGACATCGCCTGCATCGAGCCCGACACGTCACCGAGCCCGCCCTCCATGTCGGAGAGGCCCTGGAGGAACGCGGGAATCTCACCCGTGTTCAGGTCCTCTAGCGGGGTCCCGAACAGCGACACCGCCGCCGCCGACTGCGCCACCGGGTCCTGCATCCCCAGGAGCCCGTCCACAATCTGCTGGAACGCCTCACGGGAGGAGTCCCCACCCGCGAGGAACTTCGCCGCCATCTCCTCGGCGTTCAGCCCGAGCCCCTCCAGCACGGGCCCGTTCTTCGCCATGTCCTGCATCTGGAGCCCGAACTCCTTCACGGCATCACCGGTCTTGTCGATCCCGTACATGCCCTTCTCGCTGGCGGTGACGAGAGCGCTCATCGCCTCCTCGCCGGAGAGCCCGATCTGCGCGAAGAACGGCCCGTACTCATCCACGGCGTCCATCACGTCCTCACGCACAGCCGCGGGCACCCGCTGGAGGGACGCGGTGAGGAGGTCCAGGCCCTCCTCCGCCGACGACGCGAGCCCGGTGGAGAGCATCTGCCCCACCACCTGCGAGATGCGGTCAGCCTCGATGCCGAACGAGTCGGAGAGCATCTGCACCCCGGACACGATCCCTTCGAGTTCATCCACGGACGCCTCACGCATCCCACGGATCGAGGAGATGACGCCCGCGGTCGTCTCCTGCACCCCGGCCATCGACTCACCGAACCCGGCCTTGTACGCGGCCGCCGCCGCATCACCAGCACGCCGGGACTCCTCCTCGGTCAGGCCGAGTTGCGCCGCGACCTTCTGGTTGCCCGCCTCCACGTTCACCGCATTCACGAACGCCGCCCCGAATGCCGCCGCCGCCGCTGTGGCCGCGAGCGCACCCGCCGCCGCCATCCAGCCGGGCATCTTCGCGCCCGCGCCCTTCGCGCTCTCCTCGAACTTGCTCGTGTCGAGTTCCAGGTATCCGACGAGTGTGCCGATGTCCATAGCCATGCGGGGGTGCCGCCTCTCTCAGGTCAGGTCGGCGGCGCGCGTCCGCGCCAGCCGTGGCGCGGCACTCTACGGACCCGGCGGCGACGCCACGCCGTGGCCCGGCCATGATGCAAGAGGCGTTATCTCCGCGTGATGTGCCCCCAACGGGGAAACCGGCCGATGTTGCAAGAGGCAGGAACCACGGACCGATGTTCGGACTCGCCCACCATGTCGATCAGGCGACTGTCGGAGGGGGCCCGGTAATCTCGTGAGAGAGGAAAGGGCAGGTGGCCATGGCGTTCACGTCGGTAGAGATTTGCGCGGGCGCTGGCGGTCAAGCCCTGGGGCTGGAGCAGGCAGGATTCGAGCATCTCGCCGCCGTCGAGATTGACCCGAACGCCTGCAACACCCTCCGGGCCAACCGCCCCGAGTGGAACGTGGTCGAGGGTGATGTGGTCCGGTGGATCAAGGACCACGCGCACGAGTACGAGGGCGTGGACCTCGTGGCAGGCGGCGTCCCATGCCCCCCGTTCTCCAAGGCCGGGAAGCAACTCGGAGCCGCGGATGAACGCGACCTGTTCCCCGCGATGCTCGACCTCGTGAAGATCACGCGCCCCAAGGCCGTGATGATCGAGAACGTCCGCGGGCTCCTCGACCCCGTGTTCGATGACTACCGCGCGAAGGTCACCCGCCGTCTCCGCTCCATGGGCTACGCCGCACAGTGGAGGCTCCTCCAGGCCGCGGACTACGGCGTCGCTCAACTCCGTCCCCGCGTGATCGCCGTCGCTGTGCGCACGGACCTCCGCGCCCCCGCGTTCGACTACCCCACCCCCCGCCCCGAGGACGCGCCCACGGTCGGGCGTCTCCTCCACGACCTCATGGCCTCGAACGGCTGGGAGGGCGCGGACGCATGGGCTCAGGGTGCCGCCCAGATCGCCCCGACGCTCGTGGGCGGATCGAAGAAGCACGGCGGACCCGACCTCGGCCCGACGCGAGCCCGCAAGGCGTGGGCGAATCTCGGGGTGAACGGCTCCTCCATCGCAGACACCGCACCGGAGCCGGGGTTCGAGGGGATGCCGCGCCTCACCGTTCAGATGGCGGCGCGCGTCCAGGGGTTCCCCGACGAGTGGCACATCACCGGCCGCAAGACTGCCGCCTACCGTCAGGTCGGGAACGCTTTCCCTCCTCCCGTCGCGAAGGCTGTGGGGGAGCAGATCGCCAGCGTGCTCGAAGCCGCCACGAGCGCGTCGGTCGCCGCATGACGGCGGACGATCAGAGCCAGGCCCTTCTCGCCCAGGCGCGCCGCGACTTCCACGCCTCACTTCTCGCGAGTGGGGTGCTCACGGTCAACGACCGCGGGGTGGCGAGCAACGCGGACAGTAGCCAGCGGTCGAGCATCGCCTACGCGGGCCGGATCGCACAGGACCTCCTGGTGGAAACCATCGGGGAGCGCCTCGCCGGGCAGACATCGGGCGGGGAGTTCGAGACGGCGTGCGCCGACTTCGTGCGGGCCACGTTCACGCGCCTGGGGATGCTCCGGCCGGGAGACTGGACGGTCACGAAGGTGGCTGGGCGTCGGAGCATCGAGTACATCGCGGCCTACGACCAGTACGCGCATCTCATGGACCTCGACGTGGCGGTGCGTGCGAACCCGGAACTCCGCGCGGTGCTCGGCAACGCCTACGTCATCGCCCCGGACATCGTGGTCGTGCGCCATCCCGTGGAGGATGAACTCATCAACGCCGAGGAGTTCATCGTGGATGAGTCGGTCGCCCGCCTGGCCTCGATCCGCCGAGTGAACCAGCCTCGCGGCATCCTCCACGCGGTCATCAGTTGCAAGTGGACCCTTCGCTCGGATCGTGCGCAGAATGCGCGCTCGGAGTCCCTCAACCTCATCCGGAACCGGAAGGGGCGGCTCCCTCACATCGCCGTCGTCACCGCCGAGCCGTCACCATCGCGGCTGGCATCTCTCGCGCTCGGCACCGGGGACATCGACACCCTGTACCATTTCGCCCTGCCTGAACTCATCGAGGCCGTCCACGCGGAGGACAACGACGAGGCTATCTCCATGCTCGACACGATGGTGAGCGGCAACCGCCTGAAGGACATCGCTGACCTCCCCCTCGACCTCGCC
Source organism: Microbacterium sp. GCS4 (assembly GCF_001262495.1). Taxonomy (GTDB): domain Bacteria; phylum Actinomycetota; class Actinomycetes; order Actinomycetales; family Microbacteriaceae; genus Microbacterium. The sequence goes on along the minus strand of NZ_LGYE01000004.1, from coordinate 173,679 downwards.
ACCTGATGGTCGATTGGGTCTATGACGAGTTGGTGCTCGCCGCCGACCTCGTGAGCCGGAACGGGTGGACCGGTGTGCGCGCCGCCTCACCCGAGGCCCAGGCCCTCTCCACGCTCCTACGACGCGGCCAACTCCACGACGGGGAAGAACTCCCCGCGAACTTCCGGAGCCCGTCGAGCATCCAGCGAAAGACCTACGACCTATCCACCGCTGACGAGCACTACGAGGGCAGGCCCACGCGGGGCGGGCGTCTGGACGCTCCCGTCATTGCCGCATTCCGTGCGGCCACCGCAGAGATGCAGGCGCGCGCGGCGGCGATCCGCGCCGCTCTCGACGCGGGCGAGACTCTGCCTGCGACCGACGATGAGGACGAGCCGGAGGCCCGCGAGGGCGGCATCTTGGAGCACATCGCCCGCCGCCGTGAGCGTGACCGTGGCCTCCGCACCCGGAAGATTCGCGCCGTGCTGGACGCTGGCGGCACCACCGCATGCGAGGTCTGCGGCTTCGACTTCGGCCTCACCTATGGGGAGCGTGGGGAGGGCTACGTCGAGGTTCACCACGTGCGCCCGCTCCACGTGACTGGGGCGACGGTGACCCGTCTCGATGACCTCGCGCTCCTCTGCGCCAACTGCCATCGCATGTGCCATCGGGGCCAGTGGATCACGCCCGAGGACGTGCGCGCCCTGCTCGATCACGGCTGACCGCGCGGCCCGTTGACGGGCGTCTCCGCGGCGACGCATCCACTCACGGCAGGTCGCTCGTGGGGCCTCTCGTTCGTGCCAGATTCGTGCCATTACGGGGTTGTTCGTGCCATATCTGGGTTGTGTCTGGTTGTACGAACGAGGGCCCGGCTCCGCATGAATCTGCGGGAATCCGGGCCCTTGGTGGAGGCGGTAGCCCTGCTTTGCAAGCAGGATGTCAGGAGTTCGAATCTCCTAGGCTCCACACTGTGTTGAGACAGTTCGAGAAGGCCCCGCCCTGTGCGGGGCCTTCTCGTTTCTCCCCCGGTCGAGGTCTCACTGCGGTGCGCGCCGGATGCGCACGGGGCCCTTCACGTCCGCGAGACGCACGGGTTCGCCCTTCTGCGTGACCACGACGTCGCCCCGATCGGCCAGCTCCCCCGTGACGCGGCGCACGTCGTCCATGCGCGCCCGCCATGAGTCGCCGCCGATCGTGCGCGCCACGTCGCTCGGGCAGATCGACGACTCCGCACGCTTGCGGGTGAGGGCGCGGATCGCGGCGGCGATGCGGTCGTCGAAGCCCGAGCCGACCGCTTCCTCCCACCAGGGGTGACCGCGCTCGCCGAGAGCGGTCTTCGCATCGTTCACGCGTGCGCGGGCATCCGACTCCCCGGCTTTCACCGCTCGGCGCGCGGCCATCAGCTCGTCGACGAGCTCCTGTCGGAAGGACTCGGGGATCGACGGGTCGGTCGCGCGCCACTTCCGACCGTCGATCACGACATGATGGCCGTCGTCGGTGGGCGTGGGCTGCTCAGCAGACATGCGAGCAGTCTGCGTCACGTGGGCGGGGTCGACGAGGGGCTTGACCTCTCCACATGCCGACGCCCCTGCTGGGCGTCCACGCCCCGGCTGAGCGACGTCGTTCAGTAGGGGCGTCGGCTACCAGATGGGGCGTCGGCGAAACGGCTCAGTAGCCCGCCGCGAAGCGCTCACGCGTCTCGGCATCCGCGGTGTAGACGACGAGCTGGATGTCTGTCTGGTCCGACGGCCGCATCTGGTGGTGCTCGAACACGAGACGCCCGAGGGTCGGATGCTGGAACACGCGCTCGCGGGACTCGAAGCCCCCGACGCCGTGGCTCTCCCAGCGCTCACGGAACTCCGGGCTCTCCTCGCGCAGTCGCCCGATCAGGTCGCGGTAGCGAGGGTCGCCGAGCCGCGGTCCGGCCTCGGCGCGGAACTCGGCGAGGAACCGGCGGCTGGTGTCGTCCCAGTCGTCGAGCAGTGAGCGCACCGCGGGGTCGGTGAAGATCAGGCGCAGCAGGTTGCGCTGCTCGGGCGGGGTCGTGGCGACGTTGGGGTACAGCCGTTCGTACGCTCGGTTCCAGCCCGCGATGCCCCAGTCGGGCGCGAGCGCGTAGGCGGGATGCTCGTCGAGGGCGTCGAGGAACCGCTGCACGTGCGGGGGCGCGGTCTCGACCGGCTCCCCTCCCCCGGGGCGCTGCGGGGCGAAGCCCGCGAGTGTGAGCGCGTAGTCGTGCTCGGCCACCGTGAGGTGCAGCGCCGTGGCGACGGCATCCAGCACCTGTCGCGACGGATTGATGTCGCGCCCCTGCTCGAGCCAGGTGTACCAGGTGACGCTCACGCCGGAGAGGAACGAGACCTCTTCGCGCCGGAGGCCGACCGTGCGGCCGCGCCCGGCCGGCGGGAGGCCGTAGGTGACGCGGTCGAGCTGCTCGCGACGCGCACGCAGGAATGCGCCCAGCTCCGCGCGTTTCTGCTCATCCGAGGTCACCACACAAACCTAGTACTCCCACTACTAGTGTCAGCGGCGTCTTCCCCCACCGCGCGCGCGAGGCCACAGTGGAACGATGCCGACTCCTCTCCGCTCCCGTACCGTGACCCACGGCCGCAACGCCGCCGGCGCCCGCGCCCTCTTCCGCGCCGCGGGCGTCAACGCCGCCGACTTCGGCAAGCCGATGGTCGCGGTCGCGAACAGCTTCACCGAGTTCGTCCCCGGTCACACGCACCTGCAGCCCGTCGGCCGCATCGTGTCCGACGCGATCAGCGCGGCCGGCGGCATCCCCCGCGAGTTCAACACCATCGCGGTCGACGACGGCATCGCGATGGGCCACGGCGGGATGCTGTACTCCCTCCCCTCGCGCGACCTCATCGCGGACTCGGTCGAGTACATGGTGAACGCGCATCAGGCGGACGCGCTCGTGTGCATCTCGAACTGCGACAAGATCACGCCCGGCATGCTCATGGCCGCGCTGCGTCTCAACATCCCGACCGTGTTCGTGTCGGGTGGTCCCATGGAGTCCGGGCGGGCGACGCTCGTCGATGGAAGCGTCCGCACCCTCGATCTCGTCGACGCGATCTCCGAGGCCGCGAACGACACGGTGTCGGACGCCGACATCCAGCGCATCGAGGAGAACGCGTGTCCGACGTGCGGGTCGTGCTCGGGCATGTTCACCGCGAACTCCATGAACTGCCTGGTCGAGGCGCTCGGCCTCGCGCTCCCCGGCAACGGCTCGGTGCTCGCGACGCACACCGCGCGCCGCGCGCTGTACGAGCGGGCGGGCGAGGTGGCGGTCGAGATCACCAAGCGTTTCTACGACGAGGACGACGCCTCGGTGCTGCCGCGCGCCGTCGCGAGCTACAACGCCTTCGAGAACGCCATGGCGCTCGACATCGCGATGGGCGGATCGACCAACACGATCCTGCACCTGCTCGCCGCGGCGCACGAGGCCGGCGTCGCGTTCGGTCTCGACGAGATCGACGCCGTGTCGCGTCGCGTTCCCTGCCTCGCGAAGATCGCGCCGAACCCGGCCTACGGCCGCATGTACTACATGGAGGACGTGCATCGCGCGGGCGGCATCCCCGCGATCCTCGGCGAGCTGCGCCGCGCCGGCGCCCTCAACGACGACGTCTCGTCGATCCACTCCCCGTCGCTCGCCTCGTGGCTCGACGCCTGGGACATCCGCGGCGGCTCCGTCTCGGAGGAGGCGGAGGACCTCTGGTACGCGGCCCCGGGCGGCGTGCGCTCGTCGAGCGCGTTCTCGCAGTCCGAGCGCTGGCTCGAGCTCGACACGGATGCCGAGAACGGATGCATCCGCGACGCCGCGCACGCCTACTCGGCCGACGGCGGGCTCGCGGTGCTCCGCGGCAACATCGCCGTCGACGGCGCGGTCGTGAAGACGGCGGGCGTAGACCCGTCGATCCTCGTGTTCTCCGGCCCAGCGGTGGTGTGCGAGTCGCAGGAGGAGGCCGTCGCGAAGATCCTCGGCAAGAAGGTGCAGCCGGGTGACGTCGTCGTGATCCGCTACGAAGGCCCGAAGGGTGGGCCGGGTATGCAGGAGATGCTCCACCCCACCTCGTTCCTCAAGGGTCGCGGCCTCGGCAAGGTGTGCGCCCTCATCACGGACGGCCGCTTCTCGGGCGGGACCTCCGGGCTGTCGATCGGGCATGTCTCGCCGGAGGCGGCGTCCGGCGGCGTGATCGCGCTCGTCGAGGACGGCGACATCATCTCGATCGACATCCCGACGCGCGACCTCACGCTGCAGGTCGACGAGGCCGAGCTCGAGCGCCGCCGTGTCGCGCTGCTCGAGAACGGCGGCTTTCGCCCGAAGGACCGTCAGCGACCGGTGTCGCTCGCGCTGCGCTCGTACGCGACCATGGCGACCTCGGCAGACCGCGGTGCGGTCCGCGATGTCGAGGCGGTCGAGCGCGCACTCCGCGAGCAGGAGCTGCGCGCGGCATCCGCCCTGGTCTGAGAGCGCGCCGGTTCCCCTGAGGTCGACGTCGGCCTGATCCCTGAACGGTCATACAGTCATCCACACCTGTGGATGAATCTGTTAACAACTCTGACCAGGGATTCAGGCAATTCCCAGACTCGTGGATGCGCTTCCATAGGTGCTTCGTAGGAAGTGAGGCCGGGCGTGTCCTGCCATCCGACCCCCGAGGATGCAACCCCCTCTCGATCCCGGTGCGTCCGGCGTACCGTGCCGGGCATGAGCGAAGCGAAGACGATGATCAGAACTGAGGTGACCATCGACGGAGCCAGCTTCCTCCTCTCTCAGGACCAGGACGTGGGGGACCTGCGCCGTCGGATCGAGAACGCCGTGGAGACGGCCGGCACGTTCGTCGACATGACCGTGGTGGGCAACCGATCGGTGAGCGTGCTCGTCACGCCGCGCACGCACGTCACGATCAGCGTCGCGACCGTGGCGTACGACTCCCGCGACACCGGCGACCTCGAGTTCCCCTACGGGGGGTACTACGACCTCGTGTGAACAACTCGTGCGCCCCGGATGTCAGAGCGGTGCGAGGGAGGATGCCGCGTCGTGCAGACAGGCGACGAAGGCCGCGGTGAGCGCGTCGTCGTCGGGCCGCATCCGCCGTGCCGCCACCAGCCGCGTCGTCGGCGAACCCGCCAGCGGCACCACGGCGATCGAGGGCGGCGCGAGCTGGCGCACGGACTCGGGCAGGATGCTGCCGCCCACGCCGGCCGCGACGAAACCGAGTGCGGTCTCCTGATGCGCGACCTCCTCGACGATCTGGACCCCGCCGCCGTCCTGTCCGAGCACCTCGCGCACCCGGTCGACGAATCCGGGCATGAGTGCGCGCGGGTAGGCGATCATCGGCACCGACGCGGCTTCCGACACAGAGACCTCGGCGCGTCGGGCGAGCGGGTGGCCGACGGGGAGGCAGAGCACCAGGCGCTCCTCGAACACGACCTCCGTGAGCAGGCGCGACGGCGACGAGCCGGCATCCGGGAATTCGTCGCGCACGATCCCGACGTCGATCGACCCGTCGCGCAGCCGGTCGAGCTGCTCACCCGAGGTGAGCGGTAGAAGAGTCAGGTTCACGCGATCGCGGCGGGCCCGGAACAGACGCACGACCTCGGGGAGCACGGTGTAGTTCGCCGAGCTCACGAATCCCGCTGTGAGCTGTCCGGCGAGACCGTCGACGTAGTCGCGCATCTCGGCGCGCACGGCATCCACCTCGTCGAGTATCCGACGGGCGCGGGCCTGCAGATGACGTCCGGCCGGGGTGAGTGACACCCGGCGGGTGCTGCGCTCGAACAGGGGGAGGCCGACCTCGCGTTCCAAACGCCCGACCTGCACGCTCAGCGGGGGCTGCGACATGTGCAGGCGCTGCGCCGCGCGGCCGAAGTGGAGCTCGTCGGCGACCGCCATGAAGTAGCGCAGCTGACGGAGTTCCATGACGGCACGATACGTGCCCGGTATTACCGCGGCGTTACGGGCGCATTGCGAGCGAAACGCTATCAATTCGCGGCGAAAAACGTATTTGACCAGGGGTTGTCGCGCGGGTTGTCTGGTCTCATGCACGCCGCGCTGTTCCACGTCCGCACCCGACGATCCCGCGCGGGTGCGGAGTACCAGCGCCTCCTCGATGCGCTCAACGCCTCAGCGGTCTCGGCTGTTCAGGACATGGGATGGACCGCGTCGCTGCACGCGGCCGCATCCGACCCCGAGCACTCCCTGCGTCGGGCGTCTCGCGAGGCCGATATGGTGGTGCTGTTGGACGGGGACGACATCGACCCGTCCCTCTACGGACAGGGCGATCACCGACCCACCCGCACGCCCTACGAGCGTCGCGCCGACCGCATGCAGATCGCCGTGATCATGGATGCGGTGAGCCAGCGCCGTCCTCTGCTGGGCATCTGCCGCGGGCATCAGCTGCTGAACGTCGCGCTGGGTGGGACGCTGCGCCAGCACGTGTCGGGGCATCGGGGTGGCGGGGCTGACCCCTTCGTCGCGACGGCGGTCCCCGGCGTCGCGACGCTCGCTCCCGGACTGCAGCCCCCTGCGCTGTGCATGCACCATCAGGCGGTCGACGAGCTGGGGCGTGGGCTGCACGCCGTGCTGCACTCCGACGATGGGGTGATCGAGGCCATCGCCCACGAGTCGCTGCCGTTCCTCGGGGTGCAATGGCATCCCGAGCACCCGGCCGTCGCGCGGGCGCAGCTGACCGGGCTCCTGCGCGCGGTGCACCGACGGGGAGCCGCGCGGGAGAACCAGCTCGTGCGGGTCAGCTCACGTCGCGCGTGATCGGAGCACGGGGCGGCAGCGCGTCGCGGCGGGTTGCGGCCAGTCGGAGGCGACCGGGCGCCTGACGGCGCTCGCCGCGGAGCGTGTGGTCTCGCGGGTCGCGATCTCGTCGGTCCATGCCGTCTCGATGGCGGATCTTGTTTCGCCCGAGGAGGCCGTCGCAGCCCTGGGCGGCGTCGACGGCGCGGAGGGTCTGGGATCAGCCGGTCGTCGATCGACGGGCGATCAGGCGCATGGGCACCGTGACCGTCTCGACGGGGCGGGTGCGATCGCCGAGGCGCGCGACCGCGAGGCGCGCGGCCTGGCGACCGAGGGCCTCGACGTCGCCCGAGACGACGCTGACGCCCAGCACCCGCGCCCATTCCGGGTCGTCGAAGCCGATCACGGCGGGAGCATGCGCTTTTCCCGCGACCTCTTCCATCACGCCGAGCAGGATGCGGTTGTTCCCGGCCACCACGGCCGTGGGCGGTGCGTCGAGGGCGAGCAGACCCCGCATGCAGGTCCGCGAGGAGGCCACGTCGTGCGCGTCCGTGCGCAGCAGGTCGCGCCAGTCGGAGTCGACCTCGTCGAGCACCTCCCCCATGCCGGCGAGGCGCTGTCGGTAGGTGGGCAGCCAGGCGTAGTCGCCGATGAACGCGATGCGGCGGTGCCCGGCGTCGATCAGATGCCGCGCGGCGAGGCGTCCGCCCTCGAGGTTGTCGAAGACCGCCGAATCGGCGGCGAGGTTCTCGGCCGGACGGTCGACGAACACGACGGGGATGCCGCGGGCCTGGAGCTGTGCGTAGCCGCTGTGGTCCGTCATGGCCGACACCGTGATGACGGCGGTGGTCTGTCGATCCGCGAGATCGCGGGCGACGAGCTGCTCGTGCTCCGCGGACTCTCGGGAGTTCGCGACGGAGAGGTGCATGCCCCGGGGGCGGATCTCGTCCTCGATGGCCTGTGCGAGGGCGGAGTAGAAGGGGTTGGTGACGTCGCCCGTGATGAGGCCGATCGAGTCGGCGAGGCGTCCGCTCGCGAGCAGGCTCGCCGCGGCGTTGCGCTGGTAGTCGAGCGCGGCCGCGGCCTCGAGAACGCTCGCGAGGGTCTTCTCGCTCACATAGGACTCTCCACCGAGAGCCCGCGACGCCGTCTTGAGGCTCACGCCGGCGCGGGCGGCGACCTGGGCGAGCGTGGGGCGCGCTGTGGTGGCGCCGACTTCTGGTCGAGACATGGATCCCCTTCGTGGCCCTCGCGGGCGGATAGCCCATTATGACGGGTGCGTCTTCGTGATCCGTCCTTCCCCGCGGCGACACCCCTGTGGTAGCGTCCTCAGCATATGACAGCGATGTCATAACCCAGACCACCACGACGCAGTGGAGTGAGAGGAACGACCATGAGGGTCCCCACCCCGAGGAACGCACGATCCACCCGACGATCCTGGGCAGCCGCCGGGGTCGCGGTGACCGTGGGCCTGGCCATGCTGACGCCGATGTCGGCGACCGCCGCCGGCGTCACCGCCTTCGCCTCGTCCTTCGAGACCGCCGACGCCGCCCCCGTGCTCACCGGCACCGGAGATGCGATCAACGTCACGGGCAGCCGCTTCGCACCGGGAAGCGTGCTCGGAGGAGTGACGGCCGTGACGGCATCCGCCCAGAACACCCCCGGCGAGGCCGCCGCCTTCGCGGCCGACGGCAACGCCGCGACCAAGTGGCTCGCCTTCGCGAACACGGGCTGGCTGCAGTACCAGCTCGCCGAGGCGCAGCCCATGAGCAGCTACACACTCACCTCCGGCAACGACGAGCCCGATCGCGACCCCAAGGACTTCCGCATCCAGGGTTCGAACGACGGCACGGACTGGGTGACCGTCGACGAGCGCAGCGGCGAGCTCTTCACCGGCCGGGGGCAGACGCGGTCGTTCACGCTCGCAGACCCCAGCGCCGAGTACCTCTACTACCGCCTGGAGGTGCTCGCCACGCGCACCCCCAGCAAGAACATCGTGCAGCTCGCCGGATGGGAGCCCATCGCCGTCGAGGGCGCGACGCCCGAGCCCGCCGACCTCATGCTGCAGATCGGCAGCGGTCCGACCAGCTCGGACACGGCGAAGACCGGGGTCGGCTTCACCGGCACCAAGGCCCTGCAGTATGTCGGCCGCCACCTCGACGCAGGCCCCGCCTCCTCGACCACGGTGCTGTACGACGACGTCGCGGTCGACGTCGCTGACGACAGCGAGCTCTCGTACCTCGTCTTCCCCGTGCTCGACGGCGAGCAGACGTACGCGGCCACCTTCGTCGCGGTCGACCTCACCTTCGACGACGGCACGCGACTTTCCACGAGCGGCGCGGTCGACTCCTACGGCTACGGCGCGAACGCCCGCCAGCAGGGCCAGGCCAACGTCCTCTGGCCGAACCAGTGGAACAAGGTCACCGTCGACCTCGGTGCCTTCGCCGGCCGTACCGTGAGCGACATCCTCTTCACCTACGACCACCCCGGATCCGATGTGAAGGGCATCGAGACGCCCACCGCAGCCACAGCCTTCAGCGGCTGGCTCGACGACGTCGAGATCGGCGCAGCTGCGCAGCTCGACACCACCGACGGCCTCGTGTCGTACGTCGACACGCGCCGCGGCACGAACTCCACCGGCGGATTCTCGCGCGGCAACAACCTGCCGGCGACCGCCTGGCCGAACGGCTTCAACTTCATCACCCCGATGACGAACGCCGACAACGTCGGCACGATCTACCAGTACCAGCGGGCCAACAACGCGCAGAACCTCCCCGCGCTGAACGGCATCGGATTCTCGCACCAGCCGAGCATCTGGATGGGCGACCGCAACCAGATCGCCGTGCTCCCGGCCGCGAACGGCAACCCCACCTCGTCGCTCAACGACCGCAAGCTCGCGTTCCACCACGAGAACGAGACCGCGCGGCCCGACATCTACAGCGTCGAGTTCGACAACGGCATCCAGACGTCGGTGACCGCCACCGACCACGGCGCGATCTACCGCTTCGAGTTCACAGGCGACACGAGCTCGATCCTCGTCGACCAGCTCGTGAACTCCTCCAAGCTGCAGATCAGCGGCGAGACGGTTTCGGGCTGGGTCGACGGCGGCTCCGGCTGGCCGGGACGCACGCGCATGTTCGTCTACGGCACGTTCGACCAGGCCCCCCTCACCGCGGGCGCGACCACGCAGGGCGACCGCAACGGCACCGCGCGCTACGCGGCCTTCGACACGAGCGGCGACAAGACCGTCGAGCTGCGACTGTCGTCGTCGTTCATCTCGCAGGACCAGGCGAAGAAGAACCACGACTTCGAGCTGCAGGGCGTCTCGTTCGAGGATGCGCACGCCGCGGTCCGCGAGGCCTGGAACGAGCGGCTCGGCGTCGTCCACGACGTCAAGGGCGCGACCGACACGCAGCTCGTCACGCTCTACTCGAGCCTGTACCGGCTGAACCTCTACCCGAACTCGCAGTTCGAGAACACGGGCTCTGAGGACAACCCCGTCTACCAGTACGCGAGCCCCGTCTCCGCGACCACCGGCGCCGCGAGCGACACCCGCACGAACGCGAAGATCGTCGACGGCAAGGTCTACGTGAACAACGGGTTCTGGGACACCTACCGCACGGCGTGGCCGCTGTACTCCCTGCTCTACCCGGACGTGACCGAAGAGCTCGTCGACGGCTTCGTGCAGCAGTACCGCGACGGCGGATGGGTCGCCCGGTGGTCCTCCCCCGGGTACGCCGACCTCATGACCGGCACCAGCTCCGACGTCGCCTTCGCCGACGCGTACCTCGCCGGGGCGCTCGACACCGACACCGCGCTCGAGGCGTATGACGCGGCCGTCAAGAACGCGACCGTGCTCCCGGCATCCAACGCCGTCGGTCGTAAGGGCCTCGCCCAGTCGATCTTCCTCGGGTACACCGAAGCCACGACGCACGAGAGCGCCTCCTGGGGGCTCGAGGGCTACATCAACGACTTCGGCATCGCCGAGATGGCGAAGAAGCTCTCCGAGGACCCGAACACCCCGGCCGACCGCGTCGAGCAGCTGAAGGAGGAGGCGACCTACTTCGAGGCGCGTGCCGAGCACTACGTCGAGATGTTCAACCCCGCAGCCGGCACCTTCACCTCGCGCAACGCCGACGGCTCCTGGACGTCGGGCGCCGAGTTCGACAAGAAGGCGTGGGGCGGTGCCTTCACTGAGGCGAGCGCCTGGACCTTCGGGTTCCACGCTCCGCACGACGTCGACGGCCTCGCGGCCCTCTACGGCGGGCGCCAGGAGCTGCTCGACGTCATGCACGACTTCCTCACCGTCCGGGAGAAGGCCGACTACTCCGGCATCCACGAGGCTCGGGAGGCTCGGGACGTGCGGCTCGGGATGCTGGGCATGTCGAACCAGATCGCGCACCACATCCCGTACGTGCTGGCCGAGGCCGGCGACCCCTCGGGAGCGCAGGCGCTGATCCGCGACATCCAGGACCGCCTCTTCGTGGGCTCCGACATCGGCCAGGGCTACCCGGGCGACGAGGACAACGGCGAGTTCTCGGCCTGGTACGTCTTCTCGGCCCTCGGCTTCTACCCGCTCGAGGTGGGTTCGGGCGACTACACGATCGGCACGCCGCTGTTCGACAGTGCGACGCTGTCGATCGGCGACACCGACCTCGTCATCAACGCCCCCGGAGCGTCGGAGGGTCGCGACTACGTCGCCGGCGTCAGCATCAACGGCACCGCGGTCGACGAGACGACCTTCGACGGCGACCTGGTGCGCGCCGGCGGAACGATCGACTTCACGATGAGCGAGACGCCCTCGACGTGGGGAGCGAAGGACCTGGGTGAGGAGCTCGAGGTCCCGACCACACTCGTGGACGCGACCAAGCCCGGTCGTGGCGCGCTCGCCGCCGCCGGCGGCACCCCCGTCGGCTCGCTCGTGGACGACAACATGAACTCGACCGTCACGTTCGCCGGCGACTCGGCCGAGCTGGTCTGGACCTCGCAGTCCGGCCCGGTGTCGATCGGGCAGTACACGCTCACGAGCGCGTCGAAAGCCGCGGCTCCGTCGAGCTGGACGCTGTCCGGATCGATGGACGGCACGACCTGGACCGAGTTCGACAGCCGTGAGGGCGAGACGTTCACGTGGGACTCGCAGACCCGGCCGTTCACGGCGCAGGGAGCGGGCGGTTACACGAGCGTCAAGCTCAGCCTGAAGAGCGCCGGTGCCCCGCTCGCGCTGTCCGAGGTGGAGCTGTTCGCCTCGGCCTCGGCGGCCGACGGACTCTCGATCGCCGCCGGTGCGCCGCAGCGCGTGGCCGTCGGCACGGAGTTCACGGGCTCTCTCGCCACGATCGTCGGCACCGAGACGGAGGCCGCGGGCTACGAGGTCACGGTCGACTACGGCGACGGCGGCGAGGCGGCGGACGTCGCCCTCACCCGCGACGAGCTGGGCGGCTGGAAGGTGAGCGCCCCGCACACCTTCACGGCTCCCGGCACGTACTCGGCGGTCGTCACGGTGCGGGACTCGAGCGGTGCGGCGGCTCAGGCCGCCGCCACGATCGAGGTGTTCCGCGACGAGACCCTGATCGGTTCGTTCAACAACGTCTGCATCGGCGATCTCGGGGTGACCGCGGCGAACTGCGACTCGCAGGGGCACGGCTACTTCCGCGACAAGGTCAACGCCGACGGTTTCGTGCAGGGGCAGACCCTGACCGTGCCCGGCACGACGCTGACCTATGACCTGCCTGCCATCCCGGCCGGCGCGCCCGACAACATCACGGGCGAGGGACAGACCGTCAAGGTGTCGCTGGGCGCCGGCGCGACGCAGTTGTCGTTCATCGGCACGGCCACCGAGAGCAACCGAGACTCGGATGCCGTGCTGCACTTCACCGACGGCAGCACCCAGACCGTGACGATCAGCTTCGGCGACTGGGTCGGAGCATCCGGCACTCCCTACAAGGGCAACACGGTGCTCACGATCTCGGAGGGCCGACTCTCCGGCACCGGAGCGGAGTCGAGCGTCAAGAACACGGCGATCTACGCCACGGCTCCGATCACCCTCGCGCTGGACGGCGAGGGGAAGCCGAAGGTCGTCGAGTCGCTCACGATGCCGAAGGAGTCCGGTTCGCTGAACGACGGACGCGTGCACGTCTTCGCTATCGCCTCGGACGGCGATCGGGCGGCGGCCGTGGATCTGGCCCTCACCCCCGGCGCGGTCGGCGAACAGGTCACCGGCGAGGAGTTCGACGCCACCCTCGCGACGGTCGTCGGCGGGATGGGCGAGACCACCGCGGTCGTCAACTGGGGCGACGGATCACCCGTCTCCGCGGTCGACGTGGAGGACGGCGCCGTCGCCGGCACCCACACGTACGCGAAGGCCGGCGCGTACACCGTGACGGTCACGGCGGATGACGGTGTGAAGTCGGCCGCGACGCAGCTGACCATCGCGGTCGCCGACCCGGTGCCGGTGTACGAGCCGACGATCCAGGCACCCGCGCAGGCGGCCCCCGGTGAGACGGTGACGATCACGGGTGAGGGCTTCGCCCCGGGCGAGAGCGTCGCGATCCGCATCGACGCCGAGCAGCCGGTGGTCGTGACCGCGGAGGACGACGGCACGATCAGCGGAGACGTCACGGTCCCCGCGGGCGCCGTGGACGGCGATCACCCGATCGTGGCACTCGGCGTCGTCTCGAAGGTCGAGGCCCGCGCCTCGCTCCTGATCGTCGGCGACCCGACGGCACCGAAGAACACCTCGGTCACTCTCTCGGCCGGATCGGACGACCCCGTGGCAGGAGAGGCGATCGCCCTGATCGCGACGGTCAAGCCCGCGGGCGCTGCCGGACAGGTGGAGTTCCTCGAGGGCGAGGTCGTCGTCGGCTCGGCGAACGTCTCCGCCGGGATCGCGACGGCAGACGTCACGATCCCGACCTCGGGCGCGCACACCTACACGGCGCGGTTCGTGCCCTCGGATCCGGACGCGTTCCGTCCGTCGACGTCGGCCCCGCTGACGATCGACGTGCGCAGCACGCCGGTGCTGCAGGCCGAGCTAGTGCTCGGAGTGTCGGTGGTCGTGCAGGGCGGATCGATCGAGATCTCGGGTCGCGGCTTCGCGGCCGGTGAGCTCATCACCATCACGCTGTTCTCCGATCCGATCCGCCTGGGTGAGGTCAAGGCCGACGGCAGCGGAGCGTTCCGCACGGTCGTCACGATCCCCGCGAACGCCCCGGTCGGTCAGCACACGCTGGTGGTCGAGGGCACGACATCCGGGCTCAGCGCCCAGGGAGCTCTCACGGTCACCGCCGCGGCGGCGACCGGTGACGGGCTGGCCGGGACGGGTGGCGCCGCGCCGATCGGGCTGATCGTGCTGATGCTGGGCCTGCTCGCGGCGGGTGGTGTGCTGCTCGTCCGGCGCCGCCGGACGATCCGCACGGAGGCCTGAGCCGCGGCATCCTGATCCGCCCCTTCCGGCCACCGGGAGGGGCGGTTCGGGATGCCGGATGCCGGATGCGGGACGCGGCCTCAGACCGAGGTCAGGCCGTGCGGGGCGACGTTCAGTCGCTCGCATCCGTCGGCCGTGAGCACGACGATGTCCTCGATGCGCGCGCCCCACTCCCCCGCGAAGTAGATCCCCGGCTCGATGCTGAACGCCATCCCCTCGCGCAGCACGAGGTCGTTGCCGGGCGCGATGTAGGGCTCCTCGTGCACTGACACCCCGATGCCGTGGCCCGTGCGATGCAGGAACGCGTCGCCGAGTCCGGCCTGCTCGAGCACGCTGCGGGCCGCAGCATCGACGTCGTGCGCGGTGACGCCGGGTCGCGCAGCATCCACCGCCGCCTGCTGTGCGCGCACGAGCACGGCGATGCGTTCGGCGGCCTGTGGGTCAGGAGTTCCGACGACATAGGTGCGCGTGCTGTCGGAGTTGTATCCGCTCGGGACCGCGCCGCCGATGTCGACGACCACCACGTCGCCGTCCTCGATCACGCGGTCCGAGACCTCGTGGTGCGGGTCGGCTCCGTTCGGGCCGGATCCGACGATCACGAACTCGACCGTGCGGTGCCCTTCCTCGACGATCGCGGCGGCGATGTCGGCGGCGACCTCGCGCTCGGTGCGTCCGGCGCGCAACCACTCCGGCACGCGGCGGTGCACGGCGTCGATGGCCGCTCCCGCCCTCCGGAGCTCGGCGATCTCCGCGGCGTCCTTGATCATGCGCCCCTCGCGGAGCACCGGGGTCGCGAGCTCGATCCGCACGCCCAGGCGTTCCCCCAACGGCACGACGTGCAGGGCCGGCAGTGCATCGGAGACGCCGACGCGCGCGGGCGAGCCGAGAGCCCCGGCGACCAGCGCGTACGGGTCCTCCCCGTCCACCCAGTCGGACACCGCGAGGCCGAGCTCGCCGACCGCGGTGCTGCGCACCTTGGCGAGCTCCATGCGCGGGACGACCACGGTCGGCGGGACGCTGGGGCCGAGCACGAGGGCGGTGAGACGCTCGATCGTGTCTCCCTCGACGCCCACGAGGTACTGCAGGTCGGGTCCGGGTCCGACGACGATCGCGTCGAGTCCCGCCGCGGCCGCCAGCGCGCTCGCGCGGTCGAGGCGGGCGGCGTACACGGAAGCGGGGAACGGCGGTGTGCTCACGGCATCCACGCTACTGCGACGGGGCCGTCGGCGACACGGTCCTGCGCCCCCGGAACCGATCGTGCCCTCCCGGAAGGTCGGGAGGGCACGATGTCGGAGCTGATCAGCGGGTGCCCACCGGCTCCCACAGAGCGAGGGCGGTGATCCAGGAGGGGTCGCCCCAGGCACGGTGCGACTGCACGGCCCGGTACACGACGCCCTCATGGCGGCGCAGGTCACCCCGGGTGTACGTGCCGACGGCCGTCCAGGCCGGGATCTCGGCGGCGGGCGTGGTGACGGACGGTGTCACGGGTGCGGGCGGTGTCGGCGCGGCAGCGGTCGTCGAGACGGTGAACACGGCGCTCGCCGCCTCGCCCGCCGCCGACACGGCGACGATCCGGTAGCGGTACGTCGTGCCCGCGGCGAGGCCCGAGTCCAGGTAACGCGCCGTGACCGAGGTTCCGACCGCGGAGTAGGCGATCCCGTCGGTGGAGCGCTCGATGCGGTACGAGGTCGCACCCGCCGGGCCCTTCCACATCAGGTCGACGCTCGACGCGGTGCGACCCATGGAGTGCACCCCGCTCGGCGTGCCGGGCGCGGTCGCCGTCGGGGGCGTCGTGACCGGCGGTGCGGTCGTGGGAGGGGCGATGACCGGCGGCGCGGTCACCGGCGGCACGGTCACCGGCGGGACGGTGACGGGAGGCACGGTGACGGGAGGCGTCGTCACCGGTGGGGTCGTGCCCGCTCCCCCGCCGCGGACGTCGATGTCGATCGTGTTGTAGAACGCGTTGGTGGTGTCGGCGATGTCCCACACCGCGTAGATGACGTGGTAGCCGGTGTGGGTCGACGGGATCGTGAGGGTGTGCACGGTGGGGACCGCCGGGATGTCCCCGCGTCCGTCGAAGGTCGCGAGCGGCTCGAGGTCCGCACGCTCCAGCTCGTCGTTCGGATCCCATCCGGGCTTCGTGATGAAGTACCGCCACTGGGCGGTGCGGTGGGCAGCCGTCAGCGACCACGCCACCTGCACGGGTCCCGCCTCGACGACGTTCTTCTGCCACCGCGTCGCGGTCTGCTCGTCGAGCGTGCCACCGAAGAGCCCGCCGGCCGAGGCGAGTCGTCCGTCGGCGGGGCCGCCCGCGGGGAATCCTTTCGGTGCCTCGAGGCTCTGCGGCTCGAACTGCACGGTTCCGCGATCCGCGTTCGCCGACCAGGCGGCGCGGGAGATCAGGGTCGAGGACGACCCTCCCACGTAGCCGTGGCCGAAGGCGGATGCGGGGGCGGTGAGGAGTCCGGTGGCGGTGATCGCGGCCACGGCGAGCGTGGTCGCTCCGAGTCGTCTGCGAGGTGTCATACCTCCAGTGATATCGGCTCGTATGCCGGGAACTCGTGGTATCCCGGCATACGTTCCTGACCCGCCGTCCGCCGCGCGATGAGACGGCTCAGCTCACCGCCAGGCGCAGGCGTTCCGCGAGGAACTTCCGGTTCGCCGCGTCGAGCGCGAGCACCGCGTACGCGGTCGGCCAGAGTGTGCCGTCGTCGAGGTTCGCCGGCTGCTCGAAGCCGAACGTGCCGTAGCGGGTCTTGAACTTGCTCGCGGGCTGGAAGAAGCACAGCACCTTGCCGTCCTTCGCCCACGCGGGCATGCCGTAGTACGTGCGCGGCATGAGCTCGGGCGCGACCTCCGACACGAGGGCGTTCAGCCCCTCCGCGATCTCGCGGTCGGTGTCGGACAGCTTCTCGAGCGACGCCTTGAGGTCGGCCTCGCCCTCTGCACGCACCTCCTCCGGGGTCTTCTTGGCGCGCGAGCGCGCCTTCTTCTTGTCGTCGGCTGCGGCCTTCATGGCCTCGCGCTCTTCGGCGCTGAAGCCGGTCTCCTTGTCGGCCATCTCTGGCTCCTCTCCTGGGGTTCTCGGTGATGACCTCACCCTAGGGATGCCGCCGCGGTCGGCGCTTCTCGATTCGTGATCGATTCCCACGACGCGGAACGGAGCGGGGCCGAGGCGACCCGGGGACATACCGGCCCGCGATCCATGCCCGTCCGGTTAGGGTGGGGAGATGGACATGCGTGTCGCGGCATACGCAGTCGTCACCGATGACGACGGGCGGCTGCTGCTGGCGCGCTGGATCGAGGGACGCCGGGTCGCGTGGACCATGCCCGGCGGCGGACTCGAACCGGGCGAGGATCCGCAGGCGGCGGTGCGCCGCGAGCTGCGCGAGGAGACCGGGTACACCGTCAAGGTCGGCGAGCTCCTCGGGATCCACTCGCGCGTGATCCCGGCATCCCAGCGAGTCAACGACTCCGATCAGCCGCTGCACACGCTCCGCATCGTGTACCGCGCGAGCGTCACGGGCGGTCGTCTGCAGTACGAGACCGATGGATCGACCGACATGGCGGCGTGGTACCCGCTGAAGTCCGTGGCCGAGCTGCAGCGCGTGAAGCTCGTCGACATCTCGCTGCGCATGGCCGGGCTGCTCTGAACGCGCTCGGCACAGGAAGCGAAGGCTGGCGTCAGCCCCGGGGCTCCTCGGGCACCGAGATGTCGGCCACGGTCGCCCCGTATGCGGCGATCAGGTCGTCGGCGTCGACGAACAGGCTGTACCCGTGCGCACCGGCCCCCATCGCGATCCGCTGACCGACGATGGTCTCGTCCGCGAAGACGGGCCAGTCGGTCGTGCTGCCGATGGGCACGATCGTCCCCCGCTCGTAGCCCGTGGCGGCGAGGGCCAGCTCGGCCTCGGGCAGACGGAGCTTGTTCACGCCGACGACCGCCCGCAGCTTGGCCCAGGAGATCGAACGCCCGCCGGGTACCAGCGCGAACAGGTAGGTGTCGTCGGATCGCTTGACGACGAGCGTCTTGACGATGCCGGACGGCGGCATGCCGAGGATCTCGGCCGCTTCGACCAGGCTGTTCGCCGCGGGACGCTCGCGGATCTCGATAGCGAGATCACGTGCGGCCGCGGCGTCCTTCACGCGCGCGTGCGGATCCGCCGACCCGGAGGCCGACGGATCGTGGGGCGCGGTCACGCGTCGGGAGCGGACAGCGGGTCGTCGGCGACCCACAGCTCGTCGTCGGCGCGAAGCGCCTGCCAGGCGGTGTACAGCACGCCGACGGCAGCGGCGACACCGAGGATCACGGCGATGACGGCGCCGGCGCCGGGACCCTTCTTCTCGGGCTGCACGGCCTTGCGGACCTTTTTCGTGGCCTTGTTCACGTTCTTCTCGAAGCCGTGGCGCTTGGCGTTCGCGACGTCCCACGCGGTGAGCGCGCTGCCGACGACGCCGCCGACGATCGGGACGACCTTGTCGTCGACCACGTGACGGCCGAGGCGAGCACCCTGGTCGAGCACGGGAGCGACGCGGCGGTTGTACGTGTCCTGCACGACGGGCGCGACCTGCTCACGTCCGAAGTGGCCGAGCTGACGGCCCGCCTCACGAGCGACATCGGCGGCGTGGCCGACGAGGATCTGCTGGTTCTCCCACAGCTGGTTGGCGTCGGACTGGAGCCGACGCAGTTCCTTCTTCCGCTTGCGGCTGATGCTCACGATGCTCTCCTGTCGATTGGAGTACGGGTTCACCATCTTGCCACGCCACCCTGGAAGGGGCGAGGGAATCGCCGAGCCCTTGCGCTGAGGGCGGATCGACGCTAGATCCCGGCCGATCCACACGAAGCTCTGAGAGAATGAGGGCATGGCTCATGCTTCTCACGTCGCAACCCTGCACACCAACCACGGTGACATCGTCATCAACCTCTTCGGCGACCACGCCCCGAAGACGGTCAAGAACTTCGTCGGCCTGGCCGACGGCACCCAGGAGTGGACCGACCCCGCCACCGGCAAGCCCGGCGAGGGACCGCTCTACAAGGACGTCATCTTCCACCGCATCATCCCCAACTTCATGATCCAGGGCGGCGACCCGCTCGGTCAGGGCGTCGGCGGTCCCGGCTACAACTTCAACGACGAGATCCACGGAGACCTGAACTTCAACGACCCGTACATCCTCGCCATGGCGAACGCCGGTCTGCGTCGCAACGCGATCACGGGTCAGGTCGAGGGCACCAACGGTTCGCAGTTCTTCATCACGACCGACCCGACCCCGTGGCTGCAGGGCAAGCACACGATCTTCGGCGAGGTCGCCGACGACGCGTCCAAGGCCGTCGTCGACGCGATCGCCGCGGTGCCGACCGCCGCGGGCGACCGTCCCATCGAGCCGGTCGTCCTGCAGTCGATCGACATCGTCGCCGCCTGAGCCTGAGGCTGGCCGATCCGGATGACCACGCCTGAGTTCGCGGACAACCGCGACAACTTCTGCTACCGGCATCCGGATCGGCAGAGCTTCGTGCTCTGCCAGCGGTGCCTGCGCACCATCTGCCCCGAGTGTCAGACCCAGGCCGCGGTCGGGGTCATCTGCCCCGAATGCATGGCCGCGGAGCGCAAGAACCGCACCCCCGCCCAGAAGAGGGCCGCGCGTCGCTGGGGCACGCGCCCGGCCATGGGCACCGCACGCAGCGGCAAGCCCGTCGTCACCTACGCGCTGCTGCTGGTGACCTCGATCATCGGCCTGCTGCAGATGGTGCCTGGCCTCGGCGACGCCATCACCGCACAGTTGCTGTTCGCGCCCCGCTACCTGTATCCCGACCTCTTCCTCCTGCCATTCGAGCCGTGGCGCATGCTCACCGCGGTCTTCGCGCACGGCGGCTTCATCCATCTCGGTCTGAACATGCTCGCCCTGTGGATGCTGGGGCAGAGTCTCGAGCCGATGCTCGGTCGCGTCCGTTTCCTGTCGCTTTACCTCATCAGCGGTCTCGGCGGTTCGGTGGCCGTCGCCCTCCTCGATCCGGGGACGGCGACGGTCGGCGCCTCCGGGGCGATCTTCGGGCTCATGGCCGCTCTGCTCATCATCGGGCGGCACATCGGGGCGAACGTCACCGGCATCCTCGTGATCCTCGGCATCAACTTCGTCTTCGGGTTCTTCGTTCCCGGCATCGCCTGGCAGGCGCACCTGGGTGGAGCCGTCGTGGGCGCAGTCGCGGCACTGATCCTCACGCGCACGCGGAGACGTGAGCAGCGCGCGGCGCAGATCGCGATGCTCGTGGGACTCACGCTGTTGCTCATCGCCGTCGTCGCGGTCGTCCCTCCCCTGCTGATCACCTCGGTCTACGCCTGATCAGCGGTTGTTAACAGGTTCGTTAACAGGTGTGAATAACATCCGTGTAATTCTCCCCAGGTGTGCACAACCCTGTGGATAACTCTGTGGTGACCTTGTGGACGACTGTGGGAAACATCCCGGGAGACAGCAGAAGGCCCCTCGCGATGCGAGGGGCCTTCGAGGCAGAGGGGGCGGCGTCTAGCGCCAGCGGGTGGTCATCAGGAACCCGATGAGGGCGATGCCCAGACCGATCGCGAGGTTCCAGTTGTCGAGACCGGGGATCGGGAACTGCATCCCGGAGATGTAGAACACGAGGATCCATGCGAGACCCAGCAGCATGAAGCCGATCATCACCGGCTTGAACCACACCGCGTTGGGTGCGGATTCGCCCTCGGTGCGCCGTGCGTCGGGCTCTTCGGTCTTGCGCTCTCGTGCCATTCCGACATTGTACCCATGAGAGGTATATGCGACGGAAAGCAGGCGTCGATCCGGGGCCGGTGCACAGGCCCGCGGGATAGGATCGCGCCATGACCGCATCCGTCGTCTCGGGGGAGCGACGTGGCCGAGGCCGCCGCCCTCGATCGCGCGCCACCGTCACCAGCGTCCTCGGTGAGCTCCTGCTGACCGCCGGCGTCCTGGTGCTGCTGTTCGTCGCCTGGCAGATGTGGATCGGCGACATCATCATCAGCGCGCAGAAGAACGACGAGGGCGCGCAGATGTCGCAGGAGCTCGCGGAGGCTCCTGTGCCCGAGCTCCCGCCGGTCGTGGAGACCGACGACGGCACCACCGTGTACGAGCCGGTGATCCCCGCGCCGCCCGCCGATGCGCAGTGGCTCGCCCAGATGCACATCCCCCGCTTCGGCTCCGAGTACAACGTCGGGATCTACGGCGGCACGAGCCGCGCCCGCACACTCGACAAGCTCGGCATCGGCGTCTACACGAACTCGAAGATGCCGGGCGAGGTCGGCAACTTCGCGATGGCCGGGCACCGCACCACCTGGGGCAAGCCGTTCAACCAGCTCGACAAGCTGCAGCTCGGCGACGCGATCGTTGTCGAGACGGCCGACGGCTGGTTCACCTACCGCTTCCGCACGCTCGAGTACGTCAAGCCGACACAGACCGACGTGCTGCTCGACGTGCCGCAGATGCCCGGGGTCGAGACCGGTGAGCGCTACATCACGCTCACGGCCTGCTCGCCGCTGTACTCGCTCGCCGAGCGCATCGTCGCATACGGCGTCTTCGAGAGCTTCCAGCCTCGCGCCGAGGGTCCGCCCCCGGCACTCACCGACCCACCGCCGCCGCCGGCCGCGCCGTCGATCTGACCGAAGGGAACGAGAAGGAACCATGTACGCCGCACTCTGGCGCATCCTGCCCGGCCCCTGGTGGCTCAAGCTGTTCATCCTGCTCGTGGTCGTCTCGGCCGTGCTCTACGGGCTGTTCTGGTACGTGTTCCCGTGGCTGAGTCCGATCATCGCCCCGGGCGAGGTCGACCTCGAATGACCCGCGTGCTCGTCGTGGACAACCACGACAGCTTCGTGCACACACTCGTCGGCTATCTGCGCGAGCTCGGCGCAGACGTCGCGATGATCGAGGCGGATGCCGTCGACGCGGCGATCCTGGAGGGGATGCTGCCGCAGTTCGACGCCCTTCTCGTCTCCCCGGGACCGGGCGCTCCCGCCGACGCCGGAGCCTCGATCGCGGCGGTGGGACTCGCGGCCCGGCTGGGGATGCCGCTGCTCGGCGTCTGCCTCGGACATCAGGCCATCGGCGCGGCCTTCGGCGCTCCCGTCACCGAGGCTCCGGAACTCATGCACGGCATGGTGTCGGAGGTCGCACACGACGGCTCGGCGCTGTTCGACGGCATCCCCTCACCGTTCGCGGTCGGTCGCTACCACTCTCTGGCCCTCGACGAGCAGCAGCTTCCCGAGGAGCTCATCGTGACCGCGCGGACCGCGACCGGCACCGTGATGGCGCTCGCTCACGCAGAGCTGTCGATCCTCGGCGTGCAGTTCCACCCGGAGAGCGTGCTCACCGACGGCGGATACCGGCTGCTCGCGAACTGGCTCTCGCTGTGCGGCGATCGCGACGC
The DNA here is from genome assembly GCF_001262495.1 of Microbacterium sp. GCS4. Classification (GTDB taxonomy): domain Bacteria; phylum Actinomycetota; class Actinomycetes; order Actinomycetales; family Microbacteriaceae; genus Microbacterium. The sequence continues at coordinate 151,113 of NZ_LGYE01000004.1, read as the reverse complement.
CGTGCCGCGCGCCGAGCGTCTGCATCCCCTGTCGCGCGGCTGAACCCGTGCCTGCGACGTTTCGCGTGCGGCGGATCAGCCCGCGGCCGCGCAGTACCGCAGCTCGACAGTCGAGCCGATCGGCACATCGCCCGGAGCGATCGACATCGCCGCGACCGTGGGCGGGTTGTTCGGGGTGCAGTCCGTGAGCTCGACCGGCGTCGCCACGAGCCCGATGCGCTCGAGCTCCGCGGTCGCCGCGGTGAGCGTCCACCCCGTGACGTCGGTGAGGGTCATGCGTCCGCTCGCGACGACCAGGTTGACCGCGGTCTTCGGGGCGACCTCGGCCTCTGCGGCCTCGCTGGCCTCCATCACCGTGTCGGCGGCGAGCCCCTTGTCGTTGCGTTGGATCACCGTGCCGAGCTGCAGTCCCGCCTGCGCGAGAGCCTCCTTCGCGGCATCCAGCGACAGCCCCTCGAGCGTGGGGACCACGACGGTCTCCTTGCCCGACGAGACGTAGACCGTGATGGTGTCACCCTCGGTGACCGCGGTGCCGGCCTCGGGATCCGTACGGATCACGTTGCCTTCGGCGATGTCGCTGCTCGACTCGAGCACGAGCTTCGACGCGAGATCGAGTTCGCCCAGGTCGTCCTGCGCCCTCTCGGCCGACACGTTCACGAGATCGGGGACGGTACGGGAGTCCGCCGGCACCTCGTCCGGGCGCATGCTGATCGTCCAGACCCAGAACAGCACCGACGCGAGCAGCACCGCCAGCAGCGCGACGCCGGCCCAGATCCATGCGACAGGGGGACCCGACTGCGTGCGGGCCATGGTCGTGTCGGTGCTGAGCTGACGGAGTGAGCGGGCCGTCTCCTGCGCCTGACGCGGGCTCGGACCGTACAGCTCGCTCGTCAGGGCGCCGATCTCCTTGCGGGTCGGGGTCGCGCCGGTGACCGCCGAGTCGAGCGCCGCGCGGAAGTGCGCGGCATCCGGGAATCGCTGGTACGGGTCCTTCGCGAGCGCGCGCAGCACGATGGGGTCGAGCGCGGGAGGGGCGTCCTCGTTGACCTCGGTGGGAGGCACGGGGGTCTCGCTCACGTGCTGGTAGGCGACGGCCACGGGAGATTCGCCGCGGAACGGCTGACGCCCGGTGAGCAGCTCGTAGAGCACCACGCCGGTCGAGTACAGGTCGGCGCGTGCGTCGACGGGCTCGCCCTTGGCCTGCTCGGGGGAGAAGTACGCGGCGGTGCCGATGATCTGGGTCGTCTCGGCCACCGTCGACGAGGAGTCCGACACCGCGCGCGCGATGCCGAAGTCCATGACCTTCACCTGGCCCTTGTCGGTCACCATGACGTTGCCCGGCTTGATGTCGCGGTGCACGACACCCGCACGGTGCGAGTAGTCCAGGGCTTCGAGGATGCCGTCGACGTAGCGGACCGCGTCCTCGACCGGGACCGGGCCGCGCGCGATGATGTCCTTCAGCAGCGTGCCGCCGATGAGCTCCATCACGATGTACGGCGGGTCGTTCGAGTCGTCGCCCGGAGCCGAGGGGTCGCCGGCGTCGTAGACGCGCACGATCGACGGGTGGGACATGCGCGACGCCGACTGCGCCTCGAGGCGGAAGCGGGTGCGGAACGCGGTGTCGCGGGCGAGCTCGGGGTCGAGGATCTTGATCGCGACGTCACGGCCCAGAGTCAGGTCGTAGCCGCGGTACACCTTCGCCATGCCGCCGTGCCCGATGAGCTCGCCGACGCGGTAGCGACCTGCGAGAACGCGTGGCTCTGTCGACACGTACTGACCCCCTGGAACGACCTGACCTGATGAGAACCTCAGCCTACGGCGTGGAACCCCTAATCGCCTGTGTCCTCGCCGCCGCCGTCACCGGCCGCGGGGAGGATCAGCACCGGCGCCATGGCGTCCGACTGCTGCGAGGGCATGTCGCTGCCGCAGAACACGCGGTACGTGGCGGTGATCGACTGGCCGGCCGTGCCCGGGATGATCTGCGTCGAAAGGACGCTCGGTCCGAAGCTGCGGATCGACTCGCCGGCGTTGCCGCCCGAGAACGTCGCGTTCGTGAGGGTGACCTCGAACGACGAGCGAGCGCCCGTCCCCGAGGGGCATTCGAAGCTCGGCCAGTTCAGCGTGACCGCCACGCCCGTGGTCGCCGTGCCGGCGATCGTCGGAGTACCGGTGGGCTTCCCGACCTGCGCCCTCTCCTTGTAGGTGGTGAGGACGATCGAGGTGCCCTCGGGCACGTTGCCGCCGGGCTGGACCGACTCGACGGTCCCGACCTGGTCGGCGTTCGGCGCCACCGTGTTCCCGACGACGCACTCGGCCTGGAGGCCGGCGTTGGTCGCGGCGCTGCGGGCGGCCTCGCACTGCATCCCCACGAGCCCGAGCCCGTCGACGTCGACCATCTCGGCGGTCGGGGTCGGGGTGGGGGTGGGGGTCGGAGTGGGGGACGCGCTGGTCGTGGTCGGCTTGGGCGTCGGATCAGCGTCGCCGCCCGGGTTCGTGAGAGCCCAGATGGTGCCGACCAGCACGATCACCAGCAGCGCGATCAGCGCGATGAGCGGCCACGTCCAACGGCTGCGCTTCTTCTTCTCGGTCGCGTCCTCGGCGGCTTCCTCGGTCGCGAGCTGCGCCGTGGTCGGCAGCACGCGCGTGGCGCCGTCGTCGCCGGAGGCCGTGAGCAGACGCGTCGCGTCGTCGCCGGCCACCCCGCCGTTCGCGATGGCGGGAACGGCGATCGCGGCGGAGTTCAGGTCGCCGCGGCGCAGCGCCTGCGCCGCGCGGGCGACGGTCGCCGCGGACGACGGTCGATCGGCCGGCTTCTTGGCGATCATCGCCATCACGAGGTTCTGCACCGGGATCGGCACGGTCGGCGGCAGCGGCGGGGGCTGCTCGTTGATCTGAGCCATCGCGATCGCGACCTGCGACTCGCCCGTGAAGGGACGCTTGCCTGCAAGGCACTCGTAGGCGACGATCCCGAGCGAGTACGTGTCGGTCGCGGGGGACGCCGGGTGACCGGAGGCCTGCTCGGGCGACAGGTACTGCACCGTGCCCATGACCTGACCGGTGGCGGTCAGAGGAACCTGGTCGGCGATGCGCGCGATGCCGAAGTCGGTGATCTTGACGCGGCCGTCGGGAGTGATCAGCAGGTTGCCCGGCTTGATGTCGCGATGCACCAGACCGGCGGCGTGCGCGGCCTGGAGCGCCGAAGCCGTCTGGGCCACGATGTCGAGCGTCTTGTCGGCGCTCAGTGAGCCGTCGCGCTCGAGGATCGTCGAGAGCGCCTCGCCGGGCACGAGCTCCATGACGAGGTAGGCGCTGCCGTTCTCCTCGCCGTAGTCGAACACGCTGGCGATGCCCTCGTGGTTCACGAGCGCCGCGTGCCGTGCCTCCGCACGGAAACGCTCGAGGAACCCGGGGTCCCCCATGTACTCGTCCTTGAGGATCTTGATCGCGACGGTGCGTCCGATGACGTGATCCGTCGCCTCCCACACCTCGCCCATGCCGCCGATCGCGATTCGCGACTGCAGCTCGTAGCGACCACCGAACGACACACCCTGCGTCGGTCTCATCTGCCCAGCACCGCCTCTATGACCTTCTTCGCAATCGGAGCGGCGATGGTGTCGCCGGATCCCGATTGCCCTTTTCCTCCGCCGTCTTCGACGAGGACCGCTACTGCGACCTGCGGGTCGTCCGCGGGTGCGAAACCGGTGAACCACAGCGTGTACGGCTTGCTGCCGTTCTCCGTGGTGCCGGTCTTTCCCGCCACATCGACCCCGTCTATTCTTGCACCCTGAGCAGCGCCCGTTGAGACGCTCGCGACCATGGATGCCGTCACCTGATCGGCGACCGTCGCGTCGAGCGCGCGACCGAACTCGGTGTCGTCGTATGAGCGGATCACCGACAGGTCGTTGCCGATCACCGTGTCGACGAGCCGCGGGTTCATCACGACGCCGTCGTTCGCGATCCCGGCCGACAGCATCGCGATCTGCAGGGGAGTGGCCGTGACCTGGCCCTGGCCGAATCCGCTGAGCGCGGTCTGCGGGTCGTTCAGCCCCCGGGGGTAGCTCGACGGAGTCGACTCGAGGGGTGTCGAGAAACTCTGGTTGAACCCGAACTTCTCGGCCATCTCGCGGATCGCGTCGTCGCCGAGCTGCACCGCGAGCTCCGCCATCGGGATGTTGCAGCTGAGGCGGATCGCCTCGGCGATCGTGACCGTGTCGCCGGGCCCGCACGTGCCGCCCCAGGCGTTCGCCACGGTGTTGTCGGATTGCGGCAGCTGATAGCGCGCCGGGTTGGGCAGCGTCGAGTCGGGCGTGTAGTCGCCGGACTCGTAGGCGGCCGCCGCGACGATGAGCTTGAACGTCGAGCCGGGAGGGTTCAGGTCTCCCGCGATCGCGCGGTTCGACAGGGGCTTCAGGGGGTCGGCGACGAGCTGGTCGTAGGCCGCGTTCGCGGCATCCGCGTCGTGGGTGGCCAGGGTGTTCGTGTCGAACCCGGGCGTGGACACCATCGCGAGGATGCGGCCGGTGCTCGGCTCGATCGCGACGACCGCGCCCTGGAGGCCCTGGAGCGCGTCGTAGGCCGCCTGCTGCGCCGCCGTGTCGAGCGAGAGCTCGACGCCGAAGCCGGTCTGCGGCTGGCCGGAGAGGATGCGCTCGATCTCGGCGAAGAACGCTGTGGAGCCCGTGCCCGAGAGGTCGGCGTTGAGGGCGCGCTCGATGCCGGTTGCCGACTGCAGGGCGGGGTTGAAGTACCCGGTCACGGGCTCCCACATCGCGCCGTCGGTGTAGACGCGCTGGAACTGATACCGGTCGGACGACGGTGTGGACGACACGATCGGGACGCCGTCGACGATGATCGACCCGCGCTGGATCTCGTAGCTGTCGTACAGCGTGCGGCGGTTGTTCTGGTTCTGCGCGAGGCTGTCGGCCTCGACGACCTGGATCCAGCTGGTCGCGGCGAACAGCGAGATGAACATGAACAGCATCACGATGCTGAGACGGCGGAGCTCTTTGGTCATGCGACGCCCCTCCCATCGTTGCGCGCGTGAACGTCCACCCGGTCGTTGAGCGAGCGAAGCGAGCCGAAACGCGTCGACATCACGGACATCAGCCGATCACCGCCCTCGGCTGGCTGCGGACGCCGTCGGAGATGCGCAGCAGGATCGCGACGATGAGCCAGTTGGCCACGAGCGAGGAGCCTCCGGCGGCGAGGAACGGGGTCGTGAGACCGGTCAGGGGGATGATCCGCGTCACGCCGCCGACCATGATGAACACCTGCAGGGCGATCGTGAACGCGAGCCCCGTCGCGAGCAGCTTGCCGAAGTCGTCCTGACCGGCGAGGCCGATGCGGATGCCGCGGCTGATGAACACCATGTACAGGCAGAGCACGGCGAACAGGCCGATCAGGCCGATCTCCTCGCCGAGGCTCGTGATGATGTAGTCGCTGTGCGCGAGCGGCGTCACGTCGGGGCGCCCCTGTCCCCATCCGGTGCCGAGCAGGCCGCCGTGCGCGAGACCGAACAGGCCCTGCATCGGCTGGAAGCCGGCGCCGGCGGGGTCGACCTTGTCGGGGTCGAACAGGAACAGCCAGTTCGTGAAGCGACCCTGCACGTAGCTGAGGATCTGCGTCGCCACCGCGACCCCGGCCGCGACGAGCGCGAGGCCGATCAGCACCCAGCTGGTCTTGCCCGTCGCGACGTACAGCATCGCGACGAACATGCCGAAGATGAGGGTTCCGGTGCCGAGGTCGCGCTGGATCACGATGATGCCGAGCGAGATCGCCCACACCACGAGGACGGGGCCCAGCTCGCGCATGCGCGGCCAGGTGATGCCGAGGAACCGCGTGCCGACGGACGTCAGGCTCTCGCGCGTGCGCACCAGGTACCCGGCGAAGAAGATCGCGAGGCAGATCTTGGCGAGCTCACCGGGCTGGAAGGCGAACATGCCGCCGAGGGAGACCCACACCTGGGCGTTCGCGTCGGGGATGCGCAGGCCCGGGACGAACGGCAGAAGCAGGAGCAGGATGCCGGAGAGGCCGAAGATGTACGTGTACCGGAACAGCACGCGGTAGTTGCGCAGCATGATCACCATGGTGATCGCGCCGGCGAGGGAGATGGCCGTCCACGCCAGCTGCTTGGTCGAGTAGGCGTCCCAGCCGGTGAGGGCCTTGGCGATGTCGATGCGGTAGATCATCGAGATGCCGAGACCCGTGAGCAGGGTGGCGATCGGCAGCACGAACGGGTCGGCGTTCGAGGCGACGATCCGCAGCACGAAGTGCAGGGCGAACGCCAGCACGGCGAGGCCGCCGCCGATCGCGAGGATCATGGGGTCGATCAGGCCGAGGGCGCCGAGCTGGGTCAGCGCCAGGGCCGAGCCGCTGATCACGACCGCGAACAGCAGCAGCCAGAACTCGCGGTTGCGCTGGGTCTGCGGCAGACGCAGCGTCCGCAGCGCCTTGATGACGGTGGTGTCGGCCTGGACGTCGCTGCTCATCCTGCACCCTCCGTCTCGGTCGGGGTCGGCACGGGGGTGGGCAGCGGCGTCTCGCCGGTGACGCGGTCGGCGCCCGCCTGCAGGCGCGCGACGATGGCCTGCGCGTCGGAGAGCGACCGCGCGGTGATCGTGCGCTCGACGGAGTCGCGCTGATACGGCGGGAGGTTCGCGAGCAGGATGTCGGTGTCCTCGATGGGAGTCGACAGTGTGATCGGCCCGATGTTCTGCTGCACGCCCTGGTAGATCACCACGCTGTCCTCATCGGCTCCGACGAAGTAGCGCGTCTGCGTCCAGCTGTAGGCGGCGAACGCCGCGAAGGCGAGCATCGCGAGCACCACCAGCATCCCGGCGATCCAGCCGAGACGGCGGCGCTTGGCGCGACGGCGGTCCTCCTCGATGAGCTCCTCGAGGTATTCCGAGGAGGGCTCGAAGTGGCTGGGGTCGTTCGCGGCCTGGCGCACCGGGTGCAGCCAGCTGCTGCGCGGGGCTCGCACGGGAGGGACCGTGATGTTCGCGGGGTTCGACGCCGAGCCGACGATCGTCGCGGTGCCGGAGTGCATGGCGTGCTGACCGCCCACGTCGACCAGCACGATCGTGACGTTGTCGGGCGCGCCGCCGTCGAGGGCCTGCTTGAGGAGGTTGTCGGCCGTGCGGCCCGGCGCGAGACCGAGGCGCATCGCCTTGAGGATGTGGTCCTCGTCGACGACGCCGGAGAGCCCGTCGGAGCACAGCAGCCAGCGGTCGCCGGGCTGCGTGTGCATCACGAACATGTCGAGCTCGGGGTCGGAGTCCATGTCGCTGAGCACGCGCATCAGCACGGAGCGCCGCGGGTGGTACCGCGCCTCTTCGGGGGTGATGCGTCCCGAGTCGACCAGACGCTGCACGAAGGTGTGGTCGGCCGTGATCTGGGTGAGCGCGTCGTCGCGATAGAGGTAGATGCGCGAGTCGCCGATGTGCCCGATCACCGCGAAGTCGTCGACCATGATGATCGCGCTCAGCGTGGTGCCGAGTCCCGCGAGCTCCGGGCGGTCCTTCGCGGCGCGGATCAGGTCGCCTGCGGCCGTGGTCGCGGCGGCCTGCAGCGAGGCCTGTGCGTCCTCGGTCGACGTGTAGGGCTGATCGAGCGGCTGCATGCGTGAGATCGCGATGCTCGAGGCGACGTCGCCGCCCGCGTGGCCGCCCATGCCGTCGGCGACGACGAACAGGTTGGCCCCGGAGTACCCGGAGTCCTGGTTGTTGGAGCGGACCTTCCCGGTGTGGGAGATCGCGACGCTCGAGCCTTCGAAGACCATGCCCGGGTCAGGCTCGCAGCTCGAAGGTCGTGGCGCCCACCTTGATGGGAACGCCGAGTCCGAGGGCGACGGGACCGCCCGTGACGCGGTTGCCGGCGACGAACGTGCCGTTGGTCGAGTCGAGGTCCTGGATCGCCCAGGCGTCGCCGCGCAGCAGCAGGCGCGCATGGTGGCTGGACGTGTAGTCGTCGCGGATCACCAGGGCCGACTCGCTGGAGCGGCCGATCGTGAGGATGTCGGTGCCGAGGGGCAGTTCGAGTCCGGCCTTCGGCCCCGAGGTGATCACGAGGCGCTTGGCGGTCGCGATCGTCGCCGGTCCCGTGCTCGCCTTCGACGATGCGGGGCGCTTCGCGGGGGCCGGGGGAGTGGTGGGGGATGCGGCAGCGGCGTCGCCTTCGGCGGGGAGCTTGCGCACCTTCATGCCGAACAGGTCGGCGCGCAGCGAGTACACGACGCCGAACACGAAGAACCACAGCAGCACCAGGAAGCCGATGCGCATGAGGAGGAGGACGAGCTCACTGGGGGTCGTCATCAGATCGCTCCGAACGCGCGGGTCGCGTCGTCGTCGCGCGGACGCGGGGGGCGCGAGGGCGTGGCGACGGGGACGATGCGGAAGATCAGATCGGTGCGGCCGATCGTGAGGGTGGTGTCGGTGGGGAGGCCGGCCTCGCGCACCTTCGCGCCGTTGACCTTCGTCCCGTTCGTGGAGCCCAGGTCGCGCATCATGGCGCGCTCGCCGTCCCAGAGGATCTCGACGTGCTTGCGGCTCGATCCGGCATCCGCGATCGTGATGTCGGCGTCCGTGCCGCGGCCGATCACGGTGCGCGCACGCGTGAGCGGGTGGCGGCGACCGTCGACGTCGATCACGGCCTGCCAGTTCACACGGCCCTCGACCGTGCCCGAGCTCACGCGCACGGTCCCGGTCGCGATGTCGTCGGCTTCCAGCGCGATCGCCAGCGGGCCGGCGAAGCTGTACCCCTGCGACTTCGCGTGCTTCGTGAGGAGCGCGTGCAGCTCGTCGGTCAGCGCACCGCCGAGTCCCTGCATCCGCTCGTAGTCGTCGGCGCTGAGGCGCACGACGTAGTTGTTGGGCGCGATGATGCGGTCGCGGCTCACGACGGCCGCCTTCGTGTCGGCTTCACGTCGGAGCGCCGAAGCGATCTCCACAGGCTGGATGCCGCTGCGGAAGGTCTTCGCGAAGGCGCTGTTCACAGCGCGCTCGAGACCCTTCTCAAAGCTGTCAAGTAGTCCCACTGGGCTCCTCTGGCATGCCAACTGGTGGGTACATCGTAGCCAGGTGACCTGGGTGATCGCCCGCCCGAGGCTCTTCGTCGGCTTATTTCCGTGCGGATCCGGGGCCGGTCGGGCCGCCGTCGCCGCGGTTTTCGGGTGGCTCGAACGCGTGATAGCCTTGGGAAGTTGAGTTCTTCGGAACGAGACGACTCGCGCGAGTGGCGGAATGGTAGACGCGCTGGCTTCAGGTGCCAGTGTCCTTATGGACGTGGGGGTTCAAGTCCCCCCTCGCGCACAGCGGGCCGTGTTAGGAAATACAGGCCAATCTGTTAGCAAATTGGAAGCCCCGGTCAGAGCAACTTCTGACCGGGGCTTTCGTTGACTCAGCTCGTGGGTGATTCCAGCCCTGCCGGCGAAGGCCGCGTTCCGTGGCGCGCTTGGGCTCGTTTCAGGTCCCGTCGGTCCAGGTAGGTGACGTGAAATCGAGCTCGATGAGATCCAATGTAAATCGCCTGAGCTCGCTGACGATGTCTTCCACATCCCGCCAAGATGGACCGTCGCCGTGTGAGAGCCGGCTCCGCAAGTCGTATACGCGGTCGAAGAACTTGGTGGCCGTGGTCCCTCCGTACTCGCGGGGTTCTAGTCGTTGGATCAACCGCTTCGCGCCCGCTCGGATCGAGTCGTTTCGGAGTCCTCGCACGCGGCTCGCGAGCGCTGCTCGTCGCTCAGGATCTCGCACGACCTCCGACTTCTCCACTTGTTGAGTAAGGAGCGCGATGAGTTCTCGCTCACTGTCAGAGACCTTGGTGGGGACCACCAGCGCTTCGATGGCTGACACCAGTGTGAGCAGCAGCGAATCTGATCCCTGAGCACGGCTCGTCTGATTGAGCAGGTCGAATGCCAGGTGTGCATGGTGCGACGGCACGGCGTCGCGGAGGGCATCGGCGAAGCGGTCCACGATGTTCGTCGGCGGGCTGAGCACATCCATTTCGGCGCTGATTGTGAAGGTGACGAGTTCTTCTCCAGACAGGTGGACCTGGACACCGGCGCGCTCGTTGATGACGCGGACGTTCTGGGGGACGGTGTCGTTCACGGCGACCAAGGCATGCTCGCTCAGAGCGCTGAACGACTGACGTTCCATGAAATCGACCGACAAGCCCGCGCGCAGTGACGCGAGGCGGAGCACGGCGCACAGCTCTGTGGCCCGTGCCTCTGCGGCAAAGTACGTCGCGTAGCCAGAGCCTGGAAAGTCGCTCGCGTCGCGTTCTTGAGGGGTCCGGACGCTTGGATCCAGACGCGTTCCTCAGGTGACTCGACGAGCACGAGCGTGTCGTCGTCGGTGTCAGGTCGAGCGCCTCCAATGGTCACAGGCACGCGGAAGGAGTACATGTGGGGATCGTACTGTCACGCTCCGCGGGCGTTGCCGGCGGTCGTGCGAGGAGACCTACTCGGATTCGGGCCGTATGAAGAGCGTGTTCGTCGGAGACTCGGCAATCAGAACGGGGACGCGGCGTTGCACCAGGTGTATGTCCTCGCTCGTGGCCTGCTCTCGGGACCGGCCCGCCTGCCACTCGAAGGTGACGTGAGGGCCTGGGAGGTCGAGTCGGATGTCATCACCATGGTTCGCGCTCGATGCCAGTGGCTCGGAGCCTAGGTCGCAAAACCACCAGAAGTGACGGCAGTCGGTGCTTCGCGAATCCGCTGCAGGCTTCTCAGGGCTGTCAAACACGTGAGCCTCGTCTTGCCGTGATTTCGGTCACGGCAAGACGAGGCTCGCTTGTTTCAGTCGACGACGACCGACGTCCCGTCCCGTGTGGAGTCCAGGTTGTAGACGACGACTGCGCTGACTGCATACGTTGCCAGTGACAGGCACAGCACGACGGCTGCTGCGGCCAGGATGAACACGTTAGGTCGACCCGGGCGACGGAACAGTTTGACGACCACAACGACGAGGAGCGCGATCTGCGCGACCACGATCCACGGGAACGCCAGCGACAAGACAACGAGGGCCACCGCGAGAGCGAGGAGCCACCATTGGGTCGCGGTCTTGGCGGCGGCCGTGTCTACGCGATTCGTCATGTCAGGAAGTCTTTCAGAAGTTCCCCAACGTAGCTGTGTACCGACCAGGGTTGCCGCTATGCGTCTTGATGACATGCTGCTTCGCGAAGGAGATCGGCGAGCCCTTGATCACGACGCTCATGTTGAAGATCACCTCGCACGCACCGACGCCTCCAGCCGTGATGTAGTTCGAGGCGGACGATGAACCAGTGAGTCCGAAGCCAGACCAGGCTCCCTTGCACGTGAGTACACGGGTGACCTTCGTGGCGTTGGCTTCATACTTGAAATCGGTCGTGAACGACCCGACGTTCACGTTGAGGACGCTCGCAGTCACCGTGTCCTTCGCCTGATAGGTCTTGAGTGCCGCCGCGGACGCTCGAGCCTGGACCTGAGGAGCAGCCTCCAGCTCCCGGACGGTCGTGGAGCTCTCGAAGTTCAGCACCGACCCCGGCTCTGATTCGACCTGGAAAGGAACGACTCCTGCTCGCTCGGGGACAGTGCGTCGAACTTGAGCTGAAGTTCATCCTTGACTGCGGGGTCGACACCCAGCGACGCAGTGAACTCGGAGAACTCCTCGTCTGCAGTGGCGTCCGTCGAAGCCATCGCTCCGCCGGCGCTTCCGAGCAACATCGCAGCCGAGATGGCGACCACAACCGCGGCACGAGAGACCTTCTGATACTTCATTTACTGCTCCTTCATTGTGAACAACGGACTCGACAGCGTCGAGCACTCACCTCGTCAAGCACCCGCTGCTTCAAGGCGCTCGTGAGGTGGTGCCCTGCAGAACAGCGGAACGCAAGCTCCCGAGAGGTCCTGGGGTAACCGATCTCGGGAGCTCGCGCTGGTGCCCGAACAGCCGGCCCCTATCCGTCCCGGTGGTTCGCAGCCACCCCGGAATCCGGCTGTCCGCGACCACGGTAGACGTGGCCGGCCGATGCGATCCAGGTGCGGGATGCCCGTCGATGCCTCAGGCCCGATGCGCCGCATCCCTGTGCCCGAGCGGTCTGCGCGGCCACCGCGGCGCCTCGTGCGGCCACCGGATCCGTCTCGTTCTCTGGAGTCGCGGCTCGAGGGAACCGATCGCCCCCATGCGGACATTACGTGATGTGAGGACCATTGACTTCGATGCGACGAGAGAGCGGTGCCTCGTGCTCATCGACCTTCACTATCGTGACGGTCGAGTCGGGCCGACGTGGCTGGCACGCGAGCTGTTCATCTCCCGGCGGCAGCTGGACAGGGCGTTCGCGGGCCACCCGAGCGTCGCGGAGATGCTGGCGCGGCGTCGCCTCCGGCAGGTCGTGCTCATCGCTGCGCACAACCCCGCCATCCCGATGTCGGAGATCGCGATGCGCTGCGGGTACGGCACGTACGAGACTTTCCGCGCCCACTGTCACCGGTACCTGCGGTGCAGTCCGCGAGCGGCGCGTGACCGTGGTCTCGTTCGGCGCACCCTCGCCACGGCTGCCTGAGCGGGCCTCGTCGCCCGCTCCGGGGCGGCTACCGGCCCGCTTACACTGGAGGTGGACGGTCGAGGGGACCGTGTCGCGCGAGGTGAGGCAGTGGCTGAGGACCGAGAATCGAGGACGCCGGGCGACGGTGAGCTCCTCTTCCGGCTGTCGCGCGGCGACGAACCCGCCTATCGGCTTCTTCACGACCGTCATCAGGCGCCCGTGTTCCGTCTGTCTCTGGTGCTGATGCGTACCTCGTGGGATGCGGAGGAAGTCGCCGCGACCGCGTTCTTCGAGCTGTGGCGCAAGCGCGACAAGGTCCGTCTCGTCGACGGCTCGGTTCTTCCGTGGCTCCTGGCGACCACGTCGTTCGCCGCGAAGAACAGCCTGCGTTCCCGCCGCCGGTATCAACGGCTCCTCAGCCGGATCCCGCATGAGAGAGACGTGCCCGATCACGCGGACGAGGTCGCCCGGGCGATGGATTCGATGAAGATCACGGAGGGGGTGCGCGAGGCGCTTCTGCAGCTGAACCCTCGCGATGCCGGCGTCGTGGTCCTCTGCGTCATCCACGAGCTGCCGGCGACCGAGGCGGCGGTGGTCCTCGGCATTCCCGTCGGGACCGTGAAGTCGCGACTGTCGCGGGTGAAGACGAAGCTGCGCAGCGAGCTGCAGGAGTACGCTCCCACCGCAGAGGAGGCACACGCATGACGGAGCAGTCCGGCGGCATGCCGCATCGTCGAGAGGTGCAGGACCTCCTCATCGAGCAGATGCGCCGGGACCTCTCGCGCCCGCCGTGGTGGAAGACCCTGTGGGGCCGATTGACCATTGCGGGCGGCGTTCTCGTCGTCGCGGGTGCCGGCGTCGCGGGTGTCGTGCTGCTCGATCAGCGTCCGGTGAGCGACACCAGCGTCGTGCAGTGCCTCGAAGGCCCCTACCGAAACCCGGACGGATCGCTGTCGGGCGCCGGAGTGAGCATCGCCACCCCCGATGGCGTCCTGCCGATCGAGGACGCCGAGGCCGTGTGCATCCAGATGTGGGAGTCCGGCGCGTTCGCCGAGACCGATCCGACCTCGGCGACCTCTGCCCCGGGGACCGCCCCGTCCGAATTCACGATGTGCGTCACGGATCAGGGCGAGGCGGCCGTCGTCCCGGGCAGGATCGAATGCTCGACCCTTCGACTTCACCCGTTCCAGGAGTGAGGCCGGAGCCGGCTCACCCGAAGGTTCCCGCGGGACGGTAGACGATGGATGACGTGCGTGCGGCCATCGACCCGAGCGACGAGCAGTACGGGGCGCAGGTCAGCACGGTTCCGGTGTAGCTGGTGCCGTCGTACTGCGAGGACCAGCAGTTGTTGAAACCCTCCGCGGACCGCACGTTGTTGTCCCACCCGGCGCTGAGGCTCGGGAACCCGAACGTCACGCCGTAGCATCCGCTGCCGGCGCCCCAGTGGAGGCGGACGGACCCGGTCCGGGACGTCCCCGTCCAGATCTTGCCCACGGTGACGGTCGATGCGGCCGCGGCACGCGCGTCGGTACGTGCGGAGGCGTTGTCCGGGTAGAGCTGCTCGTAGTCGCCGGGCGCTCCGTCCTCGATGAACTGCTCGGCCTCCTCGACCGAGTCGAAGCAGGACACGACCGTGGGGATGTCATCCGGGACGGGCTGGCCGTCGGCGACGGGCACACCGCCGATCGTGCATGCCGCCGGCGGATCGGGTTCCACGGAGGCGGACGAGGTCGTGGGAGTGGCGAGGGCGAGGACGGCGACGAGGGCCGCAGACGTCGACAGGAATCGTGTGAACAAGAGAAGCTCCTCCGATAGGGGTGGGATTCGCTTCGGTATGTCCACGCCCGATCCGGGGGTTCCTGTCCGGGAGATGCCGCACGCCGCAGATCCGCGTCGTCACGCGGATCGTGCGCGGTGGGGCTGACTCAAACTCTGCAGTCGAGACGGTGGCGCTCTCTCGCGTGTGCGGGACGTCGAGCGGGAGGAGCGAGACGCGTCCGAGAGACTGGACGCATGGACCACGAGCGCGCGAGGATGCCGCCGTCCTCGCGGCGACTCAACGGCGGCGACACGGTTCGGCTCTCGCTGCGGCCCCAGCGCGACGAGGATGCCGGAGTGTTCCGCCGCTTATGGACCGAGCGGGATCCGCGGGTGCCGCGGCATCGGCAGCTCACGTCGGACGGGCATCCCACCGTCGAGGAGATCGCCGAGAGCATCCGGGCAGGCGCGGAGCCGGGGCTGCTCACGGTCGTGGCGACGGGCTCGGGCGAGGTGGTCGGCTACTGCGGGATCGTCTTCCACGGGAGCGGTGAGCCGGACGAACCGGAGATCGCCTTCGAACTGCTGCGCGCGGTCCACGGTCGCGGTTATGCGACGGAAGCGGCGGCCGCCGTGCTCGCCGAGGCACGACGCGCCGGACACCCGCGGCTCTGGGCGACGGTCTGGGACTGGAACACCCCGTCGCTGCGCGTCCTCGAGAAGCTCGGCTTCGTCGACTCGGGCGCTGCGAACCCGGTCACCCCGCATGGTCGGACCACCCTCCTGGTGTCCGGGGGGCTGAGAGGCGCATCGCGCGCTTGTTCTTCACTGGTGGCACAAGTTGTGATAGACAGATGACACAACTCAGGGAGGCCATCGTGTCATCAGCAGTGATGTGGACGCCGAGTGAGATCGTGGGCGCGGCCTTCTCGATCCCGCTCACATCGTTCGTCGTCGCGATCTTCGTCGCGCTGGTCCTCGAAGCCTGGCGGTCGCGTCCCCGCGGGGGAGCGGGCGACCGCAGTGCCGCGCCCGCGACGATCGACCGCACCGGCGTGGTCGGCGTGCGCCATCGTCCAGAACTCATCGTCGTCGTCGTCATCGCCGCGGCCGTCGTGTGCACCCACCTGCTCGACTTCGTGCTGCGCTCTTACGTGCTGAACATGTCGGGGTCGACCGCATCGCTGCGCTTCGCGCTCCCCGTGATCGTCGCATCCGTGGGGCTGGCCGGTCTCGCTGCGCTCGTGGTCGCGAGAGGATCCGCGGCGTCCGTCGTGCCGGTGACTCCCTCCGTGCGGCGGACCTGGCTGACCTTCAGCCGTCGAAGAGATCTCGTCGCCGCCGCCCTCGCCGCCACCGTGCTCGCCGCCACGACCGTCGCCGCAGGACTGGCCTCGTCGACGGACCCGCAGGGGCAGCACATCTGGCTCGTCGTCCCCGTGCCGAACGTCGATGCCGTCGACCCGCTCCGACTCCACTTCTACGGGTGGACGTACGGAGTGCCCGTGCTGATCGCGCTCGCCGCGCTGCTCATGTCCCTCGCGGCGCTCCTGCGCGTCAACGCAGCCCGGCCGTTCCTGTCCCCGGAGACGGTCGCGGCCGAACGCCTCGCTCGTCGGAGCATCGCGTCGACGACTGCACGCGTCGCCGCGGCGTCTCTCGCCCTCGCGCTCGCCGGGGCCTGGCGACTCATCGCCTCGACCGGATCCGTCACGGGCCTCGTCATCACGGGACAGAACGACGGGCACCCCTACGAATCCGCGTGGCGGTATGCCGAGCTCGCCGCAGCGGCGGGGTGGGCCGCGCCGGTGATGGAGATCGTCGCCTACGCGACGCTGCTCGTCGTGGTCATCGGCATGCCGCGGAGACTGCCCTTGTCCGCGCGGACGACTGATCGCTCCGACGCGGTCGGGGCGAGGCGATGACACCGGTGACGACCGGGGAGATGCCGGAGGAGGGTGTCAGCGCCCGCGATATCTACGCACTGTTCCGTGGTCTGATCGTCTCGGGTCGGCTCGGCGCGAACGAGCGGCTTCCCACGGTCCGGCAGACGGCGACGGATCTCGGCGTCGCTCCCGGCACGGCGGCGAAGGCGTACAAGATGCTCGAGCAGGAGGGACTCGTCGTGAGCCGCACCGCGGCGGGGACCCGAGTCGCTGCATCGGCGGCGGTCCTCCCGCTGCCGGTCCTGAGGCGCGTGCGCGATCTCGTGGACGAGGCGACGGCAGCGGGCTCGTCCGCCGACGATGTCGTCGACGTGCTCCGGGCGCTGTGGCCGACGGCATCCGCGGTGCCGACCGCGATGCGGGTCGACTGACGGGCCTATCCACCCCGCCCTCAGGCGCGGTTCCACGGCGGCGAGGGGTACTCGCTCGGTGGCTCCGGCCATCCCACCGCGAGGATGCAGAGAGCGAGGACGCCCACGATGCTCACGACCGCGAGGACAATGGAGGCCGCTCGGATCGCTCGCGAGGGTTCGTACTCACCACCCCGCATGACCGCGAACGAACCGCCGAGCAGGCCCAGCCAGGCGATCAGCAGGATCACGGCGAAGCCGACGCCGATGCCGCTCTCGGAGTCGTCCCAGTAGCTGCGGGCGATGAAGCCGCCGTCCCATCCCACTCCGGCGAGGCTCAGCCACCCGGCGCCGAGGACTCCGCACACGGTCGCGATGAGCCACAGGACGACACCACCCACCAGACGCATGGTCCGAGAGTAACGAACGGCCGAAGAGGATCCTCGAGCGAGATTTCTTGACGAATCGGACGCCCACCCGTATCTTGGTGCCAAGACGTTTTGGCAAAACGTCTTGGCACTGAGGGTCTGCATTCTCATCCACAAGCGAATGGAGTCGAAGTGAAGAAGCTTCGCACACGAGCGACGGGGCGTGCTCGGCACGTCGGCGTCGCGCTGGCCGCGCTCTCCGCGGCGGCAGTCGCCCTCAGCGGTTGCGGTGCTGGCGGCGCTGCAACCACCGCGGGCGCCGATGGACTGACCATAGTCGTCGAGGGCGGGGGCAAGGCGGAACTGCAGCCCATCGCCGACCTCTACACCGAGGAGACCGGCACTGAGATCACCCTGGTCGAGCTGCCATACGCGGGGCTCTACGACCGGATCTCCTCGGAACTCAAGTCCGGAACCCCATCGTTCGACATCGCCGCGCTCGACGCCATCTGGCTCACCTCGTTCGGGCCAGGGCTCGCGCCACTGGACGACATCGCCGGCGACGAGGTCAAAGCCGATCTCTTCGACGGGCTCGTGAGCGAGGCGACCGTCGACGGGAAGTTCGTCGGGATGCCCGTCTGGACGAACTCGGAAGTGCTCTTCTACCGGACCGACCTCTTCGAGGACCCCACGAACAAGGCCGAGTTCGAAGCGGCCTACGGATACCCGCTCACACCGCCGACGACCTGGGAACAGTACCGCGACGCCGCGGAGTTCTTCACACAGGACACCGACGGCGACGGGAAGGTCGATCTGTACGGCACCGATGTGAAGGGCGCCGTCGAGACGGAATGGCTCGCCACGGTGTCGCAGGCGGGCGAGGAGCAGATGGTGCTCGACCCCGAGTCCGGGGAGGTCACGATCGACAATGCCGCGCACCAGGAGGCGCTCGACTTCTACGTGAGCCTGCTGCCGTTCGCCCCGCCGGGAGCGGCGCAGCTCGACTGGGCCGGCGCACAGAACCTCTTCTACCAGGGCAACCTCGCCATGATGCGGTTCTGGGGTCACGCGTATCGCCAGACCCCCGACGACTCTCCCGTCAAGGACGCGATCGGCGTCGCGCTGATGATCGGCGGCCCCGGCGGAGTCGCCGGAGTGCCGGGCGCCTGGTACCTCTCGGTGCCCGCGAGCGGCACGAAGCAGGATGCCGCGATGGAGTTCATCGCGTTCGCCTACGAGCACAACGACCTCGCCGCCGATACCTCGCTCGGACTCGTCGCACGCAAGAGCGCGTTCGAGAGCAAGGACGGCGTGGCCGGATTCGAGAACTACCCGGCGCTGGTGAGCACACTCGAGGCACCGCAGAGCCTCCCGCGACCGAAGACCGAGAAGTGGCAGGAGATCGTCGACTCCGTGCTCATCCCGACCCTGCAGAAGGCGGTGGAGCCGAACGCCGACACGGCCGCGCTGCTGTCCGACGCGCGATCGCAGATCGAATCGATCATCGAGTAGGACCCCGGCTCCGTGCACTCGACATCCCTCCGCACTGCCGCTGGGGTGGCTTCGGCCGCCCCAGCGCAGTCCACCCCGCCCCGTCGGCTCGGTCGACGGGAACGCGGCGACAGACGGTTCGCGTTGCTGCTCATGCTGCCCGCGGCGCTGTTCCTCGCGGCCTTCGTGCTCTGGCCGCTGATCAGCTTCGTCGTCGACAGCTTCTTCGACATCTCCCCGTTCGCCGGCGCCGGACGCACGTTCGTCGGATTCGACAACTACGTCGCGGCCTTCGCCTCCGACGCTTTCGCCTCCGCGTCGGTGCGCACGATCCTGTACACGGTTTTCGTCGTGGCCATGGAGCTCGTCCTCGGCCTGGCGGTCGCGTTGCTCTTCACCGCACTCGGCCAGCGCTCGACGGTCTTCCGCACGGTGTTCATGTACCCGCTCATGATCGCCCCCGTCGTCGCGGGTCTGCTGTGGCGCTTCCTCCTCATCGACAACTTCGGAATCGTCAACGAGCTGCTGACCCGATGGGGGATCCTCTCGAGCCCGGATCAGATCCAGTGGCTCAGCGATCCGAATCTGGCGCTGTTCTCCGTCGCCGTCCCCGACATCTGGCTCACGACGTCGTTCATCACGCTCGTGCTCTTCGCCGGCCTCCAGAACATCCCCGGTGACGTGATCGAGGCGGCGCGGCTCGACGGGGCGCGATATCCGCGGATGCTGTTCAGCATCATCATCCCGCTGCTGCGACCCGTCATCGCCGTCGCGCTCATCGTGCGCGGGATCGATGCCGCTCGCGCGTTCGACGTCATCCTCATCCAGACCGACGGCGGGCCGCAGGGGAGCACGACGACGCTCAGCCTCCTCGTGTACCGGACCATGACGCGGTTCGGGGATCCCGGGCTTGCGAGCGCCATGGGCACGATCTATCTCCTGGCGATGCTCGCCGTGTCGATCGTGGCGATCCTGCTGATCTGGCGACCGGGGGCGGGTGCACGATGAACCCTCTCGAGACCCGCGGGCGCAGCCGCATCCTGCTGTGGGTGCTGCTCGCCGTCACCCTCGTCCTCTACGGCTTCCCGTTCCTCTACCTCCTGCTCACGTCGTTCAAGACACCGCTCGAGGCCATCGCCGTACCGCCCGAGGTCTTCCCGTCGGTGTGGACGCTCGACAACTACATCTCGGCACTGACCCGTCAGGGCGTCGACGCCGCGCTCGTGAACAGCGTCGTGACCGCGCTCCTGTCGACGGCGCTCAGTCTCGTCCTGGCGGTCCCGGCCGCGTACGCGATCACCCGATTCCGCACCCCGTCCGGGCGGGTGTTCATCCTCGCCGCGCTGGTGACCCGGATGGTCCCGACCATCGCCGTGGGTGCACCTCTGATCGAGGTGATGCGCGGTCTCGGACTCACCGACACGTCGTTCGGTCTGGCGATCGCCCACACCACGATCTCGCTGCCACTGTCGATCTGGCTCATGGCGAGCTTCTTCGAGGCTGTTCCGGACGAGCTGAGCGAGGCGGCGCAGGTCGACGGATGCAACCGGCTCCAGGCGATGACCCGTGTCGTGCTGCCGGTGGTCTCTGGAGGACTGGCGGTCACCGCGATCTTCGCGTTCCTCGCGTCCTGGAACGAGTTCCTGTTCTCGCTCCTGCTGACATCGGTGCGTGCGCAGACGACCCCCGTGGTGATCGCGAACTTCCAGAGTCAGTTCGGTCTCGACTGGGGCGGGATGACGGCGCTTGCCGCCGTGTACTCCGTGCCGGTCATCATCCTCACCCTCTTCCTCCAGCGTCACATCGTGGCCGGACTCACCCTCGGCGCTGTCAAGGGCTGAGGGGGAAGGAGACAGCATGTCGAGCAGCAACGCCTACGACGTCACGACGTGGCCCCACGGCGATCCCGTCGACGACATCGGCGCGGTCATCAACGACATCGTCGCCGACGTGCGCGCGCGGCAGTCGCGCGACGACCTGACCGACGGGGGCCGACCGGGCGCCGTCATCCGCATCCCTCCCGGTGACTACCGCCTGCGCACCCAGGTCGTGATCGACGTGAGCTTCCTGCGCATCGAGGGGGCAGGCCACGGATTCACCTCGTCGAGCATCCGCTTCAACGTCCCCTCCACCGAGGTCCCCGACCTCCACGAGCTCTGGCCGGGAGGGAGTCGTATCCTCCACGACCTCCCGGTGGCCCACGGCGCCGCCGAGGGCGAGGGCGCCGCATTCCGAGTGGCCCGCACCGGGAGCCCGCGGATCAGCTCGGTCGAGTTCGTCGACTTCTGCATCGACGGGCTGCACTTCACGGGGGAGGGCCCCGACGGGAACCCGGAGAACTCGTACCGGAACGGCAGGACGGGCATCCTCGTGGACGATGCGAACGACTCGTTCCGGGTCATCGGGATGGGCCTCGTCTACCTCGAGCACGGTCTCACGATCCGCCGGGCCGATGCACTCTCCGTGCACGGCAACTTCATCGCCGAGTGCGGCAACGCGATCGAGCTGCGGGACTGGGGGCAGGCGTCGAAGGTCACTGACAACCTCGTCGGCGCCGGACCCTGGGGGCACTCGATCTACGCCGAGCGTCACGGTGGTTTGCTGGTCACCGCGAACAACGTCTTCCCCCGGGGCGCGAGCAGCGTGCACCTCGACGGGGTGACGCGGTCGAGCGTCACGAGCAACCGCCTGCACACGTTCTACCCGGGGGCCGTGCGGCTCACGGGCGGCAGCTCGGAGAACCTCGTCGGCGCGAATCACATCCTCCGCGACCACGAGCCGTGGGCTCCGTTCCAGGGCGTCCACAACGATCTGGACGACCTGCAGGGCCTGCTCCTCATCGAGGGGAATGACAACACAGTCTCCGGGAACCACTTCTCGGAGATCGTCGACACCCGAGAAGTGCGGCCCGCCGGTGCCGTTCCCGTCATCATCCGGGTGGCCGGTGGGAGCGGCAATCACATCGCGAACAACCATGTGGTGGCGAAGGACGTGCGATCCTCGTCGAGCGACGACTGCTTCGAGGCGCAGGTCGGTGCACTCCTCGGCACCCCCGAAGAGGGCAGGCTGGAGGTCGTGACGGTGCTGGTCGACGCCGACGCGGTCGCCAACACCGTCCTCGATTCCGGGACGGACGATGAGGTCGTGCTCGACAGGACGCGGAACGCGTTCCGCGCGACCCCGGCGGTGCCGACGCCCGGCCCGGGGCAATCGACGAGGAGAGCAGAGAAGTGAAGAGCAAGCGAGTCACCATCAGGCAGGTCGCCGCCGAAGCGGGCGTCTCGATCACCACGGTCTCCCACGTGCTGAACGACGTCCCCGGTCTGCGGGTGAACCCGGTGACGCGACAACGTATCGAGGAGGTGGCGGCACGGCTCGGCTACGTGCCCAACGGGCTCGCCCAGTCGCTGCGCACCCAGCGGTCGAACACGATCGGACTCATCGGCGACGAGATCGTGACCACACCGTTCGCCGGGAAACTGATCCTGGGCGCCCAGGAGGTCGCACTCGCGCGGAATGCCGTGCTGTTCGTGGTCTCCACCGGGTATGAGCGCGCCGTCGAGGACCGCGAGATCGAGGAGCTGCTCCGACGACAAGTCGACGGCATCCTGTACGCGTCGATGTTCCACCGAGAGCTCGCCCTGCCGCAGCAGCTGTCCTCGGTGCCGACGGTGCTGCTGAACGCCGAGTCGACGGATTCGCGCGTGCCCTGGGTCGCCCCCGACGAGGTCGCCGGCGGGAGGGATGCGGCCCGAACCCTCATCGACGCAGGGCACCGTCGGCTGGCATTCGTCAACAACATCGATGACATCCCCGCTTCCTCCGGACGGTTGGCGGGCTTCCGGTCGGAGATGGCGCAGGCGGGCCTGGATCCCGACGATCTGCTGGTCACGACCGCTGAGACGGATCCCGCCGGCGGATACGCGGCCACTCTGCCCCTGCTGTCGAGCCCGCAGCGGCCGACCGCGGTGTTCTGCTTCAACGACCGACTCGCCATGGGCGCGTACCGCGCGGCCGCCGAGCTCGGCCTGCGCGTGCCCGACGACGTGTCCATCATGGGCTTCGACAACCAGGAGTATGTCGCCGACGGCATATATCCCGGACTCACCACGATCGAGCTCCCTCACTACGACATGGGTGTATGGGCGGCCGAAAGGCTGTTCGCCGACATCGACGGGGCGGCGGCCGAGACGCCGAGTGTCCTCCTCCGCGGACCGGTGGTACACCGCGGCTCGGTCGCGCCTCCTCCCCGGACCCCCTGACCGCGGGGGGCTCGTCCGTTCCGCAGACTCGCGGCGAGCTCCTCGCTCCTTCTCGCGCAGAAAGAGAGAACCATGCGCCCCGCCCTCCACTTCACGCCGCGCAGCGGCTGGATCAACGACCCGCACGGCATCACGGCCAGGGACGACGGATACGACGTCTTCTACCAGTACGTCCCCGGTGAGACGACGTGGGCGCCGAACTGCCATTGGGGTCACGCGAGCGGGCCCGACCTGCTGTCGTTGCGTGAGCTGCCCGTGGCGATCGCTCCGGGCGACGGCGACGACGGCATCTGGACCGGGGCGATCGTGCGCGACGGCGACGCCGCACGGGCGTTCTACACCGCGACCACCGTGCCCGACTTCGGTATCGGGCGGATCCGGGTGGCCTACGCCGAGGACGACTGGTCGACCTGGTCGAAGGGCGACGTCGTGGTCGAGGCGCCCGCCGATCTCGACCTGATCGCATACCGCGATCCTTTCGTCCGCCGCGACGGAGACCTCTGGCGCATGTTCGTGGGCGCTGCCGGTCGTGACGGTACGGCCATGGCCCTCTCGTACACCTCGGGCGATCTCGATGCGTGGGACTACGAGGGTGTCGCGCTGGAGCGGAACACCGCAGAACTCGACCCGGTGTGGATGGGCGCGCTGTGGGAATGCCCGCAGATGTTCGACCTCGACGGTCACTCGGTGATGATCTCGTCGGTGTGGGACGCCGACGTGCTGCACTACGCGGGCTTCGCGCTCGGCTCCCTCGACGGCGGACGCTTCGCCGCGGAGAGCTGGGGTCGCCTCACCTGGGGCCCGAGTCTGTACGCGCCGTCCCTGTTCACCGACGCGGACGGCCGCCACGCGCTGACGTTCTGGCTGCGAGGAGTGGGCGGCGCGGACTGGACCGGGGCGCACAGCATCCCGTACCGCCCGACGCTCGTCGACGGCCGCCTCGTGGTCGAGCCGCACCCCGACGTACTCGACCATCGTGTCCCGTCGTGGGGCGACGGAGTGGTGGACGGCCTCGCCGCGGACATCGAGTGGTCCGCCGCGGACGGAGTCCTCACGATCGCGTCGGGGTCGGCTCCGACGATCACCTTCACCCGCACAGGAGACGAGGTCGTCGCTGAGACGCCGGCGTCGCGCTCAGTGTTCCCGGCGATCGGCGCGATGAGGATCGTCGTGGACGGCCCGATCGTCGAGGTGTCATCGGTGGGAGGGGCGTTCTCGACGGGCGTGGCTCCGGCGGGACCGGATATGCGTGTACGCGCCACGGCTGGCGACCTGTCGGTGTTCGGACTCGCATGACGGCACCGAGGATCCTCGTCGTCGGCGAGGCGCTCATCGACATCGTGGACGGCGTCGAGCACGTCGGAGGATCGCCCGCGAACGTCGCGCTGGGCCTGGGACGCCTCGGGGCAGACGTGCGCGTGCTCACCGCTCTGGCGGATGATGAGCGGGGCAGCCGTATCGCAGCACACCTTGATGCGGCTGGAGCACTCGTTCTTCCGCAGTCATTCCTGCTGGACCGCACGTCGACGGCGACGGCGACCCTCGGCGACGGCGGAGGCGCGGTCTACGAGTTCGACATCGAGTGGCGCGTGCCCGATGGGCCGGCCCCCGACTGCGACCTGATGCACGTCGGGTCGATCGCATGCTTCCTCGAGCCCGGCGCCTCGCGAGTGCGTGAGATGGTCGAGAGCGTGGCCGCTCGGGTCGGCCGCGTCACCTTCGATCCGAACATCCGCCCCGCTCTCATCGACGGATCGCGGATGCGGGAGCGGGTCGAGCGGATCGCGGGTCTCGCGTCCGCGGTGAAGCTCAGCGACGAGGACGCGGCCCTGATCTACCCGGGGCTTGCGGTGGGAGCTGTTCTCGACGAGCTTCTCGCTCTCGGGGTCGCCGTCGCTGTTGTCACTAGGGGCGCCGAAGGCGCCGTGCTCGCCTCTCAAACGGCACGGGTCGAGGTGCCGGCGGTCGTCACGCACGTCGTCGACACGGTGGGTGCGGGAGACTCGTTCATGGCGACGCTCGTGTCCGGGCTGTCGGAGACGGCGGACTGGGACCTCTCCGGCGATGCCCTGAGCCGCCTCGGGGCGCGATGTGCTGCGGCCGCAGGCATCACTGTCGGCAGAGCGGGGGCGGACCTCCCCGATCTCGCCGAGCTCGAATCGGTGCGCGCCTGACACCGGGTGCGGTCGAACGACCCGGATGCTCGCCGCATCCGCCCCGCATCCCCCCCGTCCGAGGCAGACTGGGAGGACGTGCCCCGCGATCTCAGGAGACGGAATGACCGACCAGCCCCGCCCCGCACCCGCCCAGGCCGTCCTCACGGTTGAAGACGTCGAGCAGGTGAGCCCCGAGCTGATCCGCATCACGGCGGGCGGTGACGGCTACGACGACTTCCGCGACAACGTGTTCACCGACAAGTACGTCAAGATCCTGTTCGCCGACCCCGAGCACGGGCTCACCCCGCCGTTCGACCTCGCCCGGCTGCGGGAGGAGAGCCCCGAGAAGCTCCCGACCCGCCGCACCTACACGATCCGGTCGTCGGATGCCGCGCGCCGGCGTCTCGTGATCGACTTCGTCGTGCACGGTGACGAGGGCGTCGCGGGACCGTGGGCTCGTCGCGCCCAGCCGGGCGACGTGCTCGTGCTGAGCGGCGCGGGCGGCGGGTATGCGCCGGATCCTGCGGCCCCGTGGCATCTGCTCGTCGGTGACCACACGGCCGTGCCGGCGATTTCCTCGGCGATCGAGGCCATGCCCCCGGATGCCGTGGGTCATGTGCTCGTCACGGTCGCCGACCCTGCCGACCGCATCCTCCCCGACCTCCCCGACGGCGTGCGTCTGCGCTGGACCGACACCGATGAGGAGCTGCTTTCGGTGCTCGCGGGCCTGCACTGGGCCGATGGCCACCCCGCGGTCTTCGCGCACGGTGAGCGCGGCACGATCAAGGAGGTGCGTGCCCTGCTCAAGCAGCGTGAGGTGCCCCGCGAATCGCTGTCGATCTCCGCCTACTGGGCGCGCGGCCGCGCCGAGGACCAGTTCCAGGCGGAGAAGCGCGAGCCGATCGGCCAGATCGAGTAGCGGCGTCAGGGCGCAGTGCCGGCGGTCTCGGGCAGCGCCCAGGCCGTCACCGTGACCGACGACCCGGCGACGATGTCGGTCTCGATCGGCTTGGAGCCGCGGGTCTCCCCGGGGAGCACCGCGTTCCAGATCGTCTTCGCGACGAGGGCGCCCTGTGTGGAGTTCGCGTCCCAGCCGATCCATGCGACGGCGGACGAGCCGGCGGGGATCTCGATGCGGACGGGTCCGGGATCGACGGCCATGAACGACGACCCCGGCGTGACATCGACGTCGAGCAGATGACCGTTCTGGTCGCCGAAGGCGACGTCCGGGTAGCCCTCGATCACGCACGGCTCCTCCGAGAAGTTCATCAGCTCGAGACGGAGGCCCCGGTGCCCTGTCGCGCCGTCGGGGTCGCCGATGAGGGCCATCGCCCGATCCGGTGTGCAGCCGTCGATCCCCGTGACCCCGGAACCGTCGACGCGCTCGGGCACGGGTTCACCGGCGGCCTGAGGGTCGATCGGGGCGGAGCCGTCGGCGGGTGGTGGTTCGGCTGCTGCGGCCTCGGCGCGGACCTGCGCCTGGGTCGCGGCGTCGCCGGCGACGTAGACCGCGCCGAGCAGGGCGAGTGACGCGATCGCCGCGACGACGGTGATCGCTGCGCCGGCAGGGCGGGGAGCAGGGGTCGCGGCATCGGGGGCCGTGCGGTCGAGGCGCCAGGCGACCAGACCGGCGATCCATCCGTAGAGGAGGCCCCAGTACGCGCCTGTCGCCGCACGGGAGCCGAGATCGAGCGCCCACGAGGCCCAGCCGGAGGTGAACAGGTTGCCGAAGACGAGCACGACGTCGATCGTGAGTCCCACCGCTGCCCCGGCGGCCACGGCCGCGATCCAGGCGAAGAAGAACGACGAGCGCGAGCGCCCGAGGCGCAGGATCGCCGCATGCACGACGGCCACGGCCACAGCTCCGGCGACCGGCACCACGACGGGCCACGGCGCCGCCCATGACCAGAGGAACGGCGTCGGCGTGGGCAGGACCGCCTGCTCGACCCGCGCGAGAGGCGTGAGGGATCCGATAGCCGCGATCAGCACGACCAGGAGCCACAGTCCGCCGACGGTGGCGCTGACGATCCAGGGTCTCCTCGGCGCGCTCACGTCAGCGAGCGTAGCCTCGGACCGATGCGAGCTCTGGGACATCTAGTCGATGTCCCAGAGGCGGTAGCCCATGACCCCGGCCGGGATGAAGTCGAGGGGATGCAGGAGCTCCGTCTCGATCCCGACGATGCGACCCGTGTCGGTCGAGATGAGCACGGTCTCGGCGTGATCCGGTCTCTGCGGATCCTCGACCCGCAGCCCCACGACGTCTCTGCCGAGGCGGTCGCGGGTCTCGCCGAGCACCCGGATGCCGTCCGCCTCGGCGAGCAGGTCGATCAGCGTCGCCTGCTGCGCATCGGTGAGGGTCCAGGCATCGAGCACCCTGCTGATCGCGGTGAGCAGCTCACCCGAGGGCGACGACTCGTCGGCGCCGAAGGCGCGCAGCACCGGCCAGAGGTCGTCGGGCGTCGAACCCGAGAGCGTCAGCAGCGCGGCCGGCGCGTTGAACTGCTCGGGCGTCTGCAGGAAGGAGGCGATCACCTCACCGGGTGCATACGGGCTCTCGGCGACGCCGTCGGGGCGATCGTCGTCGCTCCAGAGCGACTCCCCGGCGACGATCGTGACCGCGCCGCTGCCGTCGGCGGCCCACTCGAGGGTCGTCTCCTGCGGCACGATCTCGATCTTCTCCGAGCCCATGTCGATGTTCCACCCCCAGCCGAGCGTGCGCACCCGGCGCTCCTGCTCGGGACCGTCGTCGTCGGCGAGAGCCGCCTGGGCGTCCGCGACGACATCTGCGAGCGGCTGAGGATTGCCGTAGATCAGAGGCGGGGGAGTGAGGGCGATGGCCTGCTGCGTCGGAGCGAGCACGAGCACCGATGCCACCACCACGGCGACGATCGACGCGACGGCGACCGTGAACCCGGCCCACGCCCGGCGGCGACCCGCCTCGGGGACGCCGGCGGAGACGGGGACCCCGCGCACGATCCGCTCGCGCACGGCGAGGTCTTCCGCCCGCAGGTCGGCGAACTGCTCGCGAGGCGCGGGGTTCACGGAGCGGAGCAGGCGATCCAGCTCGTCGTCAGGGATCACGACTCCCCTCCCGTCGCATCGAGGTGCCGCCGCAGCTTGGCCCGAGCCCTGGTCAGCGTCGTCCAGACGGACGCCTGGCTGCAGCGCAGCACCTCGGCGACCTCGCCCGCGGTCAGGTCGTCCCAGTAGGTGAGCACGACCACGTGACGTTCGCGCGCGTTCAGCGACCCGAGGGCGTCACGGAGAGCGAGCGACTCGAGAGGATCCACCCCCGCGGATGGATGCTGCAGTCCGCGCGTCAGCGCATCGAGCGCCCGGTCCTTGGAGCGGGCGCGGCGATTCGCATCCCTGACCTTGTTGGCGGCTGTGCGCAGGAACCACGTGAGACCCATGGGGCGCGCGGGGTCGAGCTTCTTCCACGCGATCACGAACACCTCGGCGGTCAGCTCGTCGACCTCATCGGCGTCGTCGAGGAAGCAGGCCAGGTGCCGTCGCACACGCGGCCAGTTCTCGTCGAACACCCGCCGGTAGACGACCGCCTTGTGCTCGGCGGGGGAGCGGTGCACGACCGGCGACACCGAGACGTGCTCCGGAAAGGATGAGCGTCCGTCGACGGCGAAGGCGATGCGCACGGTGGCGAAGACGTCACGCCAACCTCGCATTCCCACCACTCCCTCCACCGCCGTCTCCAGGCTACCCAGGAGCACCGGCGGGTCGCGGACGGTGATGCTCGTGCGCTCCCCCCGAAGCGCACGAGCCACCCCCCGGCATCCCAGTATCCGTCCCTCGTCAGCGTGTGCGCCCGTCGCCTCTTTGCAGCTGGAGCGCATTCCTGACACACGTCTTCGTCGACTGCCGAGGTGTCCTCGTGCTCGCGGCTGGGACCGCTCTTGCGCGGCACGTGCAAATGCCCCATGCTGGCGCCATGCGCACGGGAGAGGACGACGGATGGCTGTGATCTCTCGAGGATTCGGAGGGCGACGGCGCGAGAGTGATCCTGCGCTGCCCCCGGGGCAGTACCTCACCGCCGATTTCCCTGTGCTCTCCGCCGGGCCCACCCCGCGGATAGCGACATCCGAGTGGAGCTTCAGCATCCGCGACGAGGGCGGCGCGCTGACCTCGTGGACCTGGGATGAGCTGCACGCGCTGCCTCTCGAGGAAGTGCACACCGACATCCACTGCGTCACCCGCTGGTCGAAGCTCGGCACGAACTGGCGCGGGGTGTCGCTCGACACCCTGCTGGCCGACATCGACACGAGTGCGTCGTCTGCGATGGCCCACTCCTACGGCGGGTACACCACGAACATCCCGCTCGAAGACCTGCTGGGCGGACAGGCGTGGATCGTCTCGGAGTTCGAGGGCGAGTCGCTCGACCCCGAGCACGGGGGACCGGCGAGGCTCATCGTGCCGCACCTCTACTTCTGGAAGAGCGCCAAGTGGGTCAGGGGCCTCACCCTCATGGACGAGGACGCCCCCGGATTCTGGGAGCAGAACGGCTACAACGTGCACGGCGACCCCTGGACCGAGGAGCGCTATTGGTGATCGTCGCCGGATGGCGCCCGGCGCGCGTGATCGGCGTCACGGAGCAGACGGCGTCGGCGCGCAGCATTCTTCTGGACGTCACCGATTGGCCGGGAAACGATCCGGGGCAGCACGTCGACGTGCGGCTGACCGCCGAGGACGGCTACCAGGCCGTCCGCTCGTACTCGCTCGCATCGTCGGGCGATGCGACGGTCATCGAGCTCGGCGTCGACGAGATCCCCACCGGCGAGGTATCGCCGTATCTGGTGCGCGACATGGCCGTCGGCGACGAGCTCGAGGTCAAGGGACCACTCGGTCAGTACTTCGTCTGGCGCACCGATCAGGAAGGGCCGGTGCAGTTGATCGCCGGAGGATCCGGCATCGTCCCGCTCGTCGCGATGGTCCGTGCGGCGACCGCCGCGGGCGTCGCGTCGTCTATGCGCCTGCTGTACTCCGTGCGCAGTGCGGACGATGCGATGTTCGGCGCGGAACTGGCCGCCGACGACGCGGGGGTCGACGTGCGCTGGGCGTATACCCGATCGGCTCCGGCCGGCTGGAACGGCCGGGCGGGCAGGCTCGACGCGGATGCCGTCGCCGAAGCCGTCTGGCCGGCGGAACGCCGTCCGCTCGTCTTCGTCTGCGGACCGACAGGGTTCGTCGAGCACGTGTCGAGCATCCTCGTGCAGCTCGGCCATGATCCCGAGCGCGTGCGCACCGAGAGGTTCGGAGGCAGCTGATGAGTGCAGACCACCCCGCCACCACGGTGGACGGCAATGCGATCGCCGGTCAGGTGCTCGACATCCTCGGCATCGACGTCACCGCGCTCCGCGGCGCCTGCGACGGATGCGGCGGGGACGCGAGCCTGGCCGAAGCCGTCGTGGAGATCGACGACAGCGCCGCGATCGTGCGCTGCCGCACGTGCACGCGCACCCTGTTCACGGTGCTGCGCTCGGGGGAGCCGCCGCGGCTCGTCTTCGGGAGCCTCGGGTCGCTCAGCGGCTGAGCGGGCGTCAGCGCGCGGGGTCCCCTGTCGGCGGCTGTCGCGAGGGGACGGTCGGCAGCACGATCGGCGATGTCGCGAGCGTCTCCAGCGCATCGCGGAAGAGCACACGGTAGTCCTTGTCGTGGTCCCCCTTCCACTGCTCGTCGACGCGGTAGAAGATGTCGAGCGCGATTCCCGCGGAGATCTGCACGGCGGCGTCGTGCGGGGGTAGGCCCATGCGTTCGGCGAGCGCGGCCTCGAAGTCCGCGCGACTGTCGAGGAAGATGTCCCAGAGACGCGCACGCGGCACTGCGGACGCGTCGATGATGCGCCGCATGTCCGGAATTCTGCGGGACGGGTCGGAGAACTGGTCGGCGAGGTCGAGGAGAGCGCCGGTGAGCGCTTCGGCCGGGGTATCCTCATCCGGGCGAGCCCGCAGGTAGTGACCGAAGTCGAGCACCTCGGAGAACGGCTCGAGGATCAGGAGCTCTTTGCTCGGGAAATAGCGGTACAGAGTCGAGGTGCCGATCTCGGCCGCCTCTGCGATCTGCTCCATCGTCGTCTCGTCGTAGCCGTGCTCGATGAATGCCGACACGGCGACCTCTGCGATCTGTCGACGTGTACGCGCGGCCTTCATCTCCCGGAGTCCCACAGCCCGAGTCTAGATCGGCGCGCGCTGATCCTTGACATCAGATAGGTGTTCATCCATATTGGTAGTCACTTCCACTTTGGAGTCTCTCTCACGCACATTGGAGTGCCATGACCACCCCCCTCGACACCGCAGTCGACGCCACGACTCCCCGGCCGGCCACCCGACTTCCCCGTCTGATCGCGGCGATGTTCTCCTCGAACGTCGGCGCCCTCATCGCCCTTCTGACACCTCTGCAACTGCTGCTCACCCTGCAGACCACCCGCATCGCCGGAGCCGACGCGGCAGCGGCATTCGGCTTCATCACGGGGATCGGCGCCCTCTTCGCGCTCATCGCCAACCCGCTCGCAGGTCGCATCAGCGACCGCACCGCGGCCCGATTCGGTCGGCGCCGCACCTGGATCCTCACCGGCGCGATCGGAGGCTCGCTCGCGGTCTTCGCGTTCGCCTTCACCACGGAGATCTGGCAGGTCGCGCTGATCTGGTGCCTCACGCAGACCCTCTTCAACTTCCAGCAGGCCGCGACCAACGCGCTGCTGGCCGACCAGGTCCCCACGCACCGCCGAGGCACGGTCTCGGGCTTCGTGGGTCTGGCGGGCGCGGTGGGTCCACTCGCAGGGATCGCCGCGGTCAGCTCACTCACCGATCCGATCGCGCAGTGGGGAACGGTCGCCGCGATCTCCATCGTGCTCGGAATCGTCGCCGTCTTCCTCCTGAAGGATCCACAGCACACTCCCGCGGCCGACCAGGCGGGGCTGAACCTCAAGCAACTCCTGCTGTCCTTCTGGCTGAACCCTCGGAAGCACCCGGCGTTCGGCTGGGCGTGGCTCGTGCGGTTCCTCCTCACCTGCGCGTACGCGAGCGGTACGTACAACGCCTTCTTCCTCATGGACCGATTCGGCATCTCACCCGAAGCCGTCGGAGGGAACGTCCTCGTCCTGTCGCTGATCTCGGTGGGACTGCTGGCCGTCACGAGCGTCGTCGCCGGACCGATCTCCGACCGCGTGCGCCGGCAGAAGCCGTTCGTGATCGCCGCCGGCATCCTCGCCGCCGCCGCCCTCGTGCTGCAGGGGTTCGCGCCCACCATCGAGGTCGTGTACCTGGCCGTCGCGATCCTCGGGTTCGCCACCGGCCTGTTCTTCTCGATCGACAGCGCCATGTGCGTACGCATGCTGCCGAGCGCGGAGAACGCGGGCAAGGACTTCGCGATCATCAATATGGCGAACACCCTCCCGCAGTCGTTCGTCCCGTTCGTCGCGCCGCTGCTGCTCGGTCTCGGCGGCTTCAGCGCCCTGTACGTCACGCTCGCCGTCATCGGCATCGTCGGCGCCCTCCTCGTGCTGCGTCTGCCCGAGATCGGCCGTGAAGGCGACCCGCGATGGGCGCTGATCACCCGGGACACCGCCGCCGCCTCACAGCCCTCCTGACCACCCACCACCCGAAGAGGAGATCCTCATGACCACTCTCGCTATGTCGTCGTACAGCGTGCGCGAGCACCTGGGACCCATCGAGTTCAGCTTCACAGACCCGGAGGGGGCGACCCAGAGCTTCTCGTTCCCTTTCCAGAGCCTCACCACGCTCGGCGACTTCCCGGCCAGGGCGAAGGACGCGTTCGGCGTCGAGGAGATCGAGACCGTCGCGTTCCAGTTCCGCGGCGGTATCGAGGATCCGGAGATCGACGCGTTCGCCGAGGGACTCGCCGCATCGGGGGTGCGACTCCTGAACGTCGCGATCGATGCAGGAGACCTCCTCGAGACGGACGACGCGAAGCGCGCAGCCGATGTCGAGGAGCTCGAGCGCTGGATCGCGCGGTTCGCCGCCCTCGGGTCGCGCTTCGTCCGCGTCAACCCGGGGTCGCCGTTCAGCCCCCACCACGGCGAGCAGCCGCCCGCTCACCTCGTGGAGGCGCTGGCCCGCCTCGGCGACTTCGCAGCTCAGCAGGGCTCGCGTCTCCTCGTCGAGAACCACGGGGGACCGAGCAGTGATCCGACCTGGATGCTGAGCCTGCTCGACGCCGTCGGGGCCGATCGCCTCGGTCTGCTCCTCGACCTCGGCAACTTCGACGCCCTGATGCAGCCGGTGATGGCACTCATGTTCGCGCCCGCGGGATCCGCGGAGGTCGACCCCGTCGCTCTGCTGGAGAACGTCGATCTCGCTCCCGTGTACGCGGGCATCGAGAAGCTCGCGCCGCGCGCAGAACTCGTGCACGTCAAGGCGCACCACGTCGACGACACCGGCGCCGTGCACCCGATCGATCTCGACCGGGCCATCGGCATCCTCCGTTCGCACGGATACGACGGGCCGCTCACGGTCGAGTACGAGGGCACGGGCGGAGATCCGTGGGCGAAGAGCGCCCGCGTCCTCGCCGTGGCCCGGGACGCGGCGGAGGTGCACGCGTGACCGCCGCACGCGACGCCGTCGACGTCCTCATCATCGGGAGCGGCCCCGCGGGGTCGATGTACGCCCGCACGATCGGCGAGAAGGTGCCGAATGCGCGGATCCTCATGGTCGAGCTCGGCCCCGACCTCCCCGGGGTGCGCGGCAACCATACGCAGAACCTGACCGACGAGGAACGCGCAGCGGTGCAGCTGCTCACGCAGGGGCCCGACGCGGGTGTCGAGCGTGCCGCAGCGCTGCAGGACATCGCGGAGGGACTCGACCCGAGCCTCGAATTCCGTCAGACGATCCTGCCCGGACTGCACTTCGTCGACCCGCGCCCGACGCTGCGCACCGGTGAGGTGGGATTGCCGGCAGCGAGCATGTCCACGGGCGTCGGCGGGATGGGCGTCCATTGGGGGACGTCCACCCCGCGCCCGCATCAGTCGGAGCGCATCGGGTTCATCCCCGACGACGAGATGGATGCCGCGCTCGCCCACGCCGAGGATGTGCTCGGGGTCACCGTGCAGAACCCCCCGGGCACCGGACTCGCCGCCGAGATCTACCACACGATGGCCCGCGAGTTCGACGGCCCGGGGCTCACGCCCGTCGGGTTCATGCCCAGCGCGACGCACTGGGAGGGGGACCGACTCGTGTTCTCCGGCACCGGCGTCATCCTGGGCGACATCGAGAGCTCGGTCCCCGGGTTCGAGCTGCGCTCTGAGACCCTCGCCCGTCGTGTCGTCGTCGAAGGCGGCGTGGCGGTGGGCGTGGAGTTGGAGGACCGCAGGACCGGCGAGGTGTACACGGTCAGCGCCGCGCGCGTCGTGGTGTGCGCGGACGGGCTGCGCACACCACAGGTCCTCTTCGCCTCCGGCATCCGTCCTCGGGCCCTGGGGCATCATCTCAACGAGCACTATCAGATGGCCTCTTTCGTGATGCTCTCCGACGACTTCGATCCCTCGCGGTTCGAGCGCGACCCGAAGTCGCTCGGGTACGTGCTGATCCCCTTCTCGGATGAGCGTCCGATGCAGGGCGGCGTCATGGCGCTGGCGGACTCGCCCTACGCCCTCGGGATCGGCGACGACGCCGCGTCGCAGCGCCTGGGGATCCTCGCGTGGTACGCCGCGAAAGATGTCCGCTTCGACGACGCGGTGGAGTTCAGCGACACCGAGACCGACCACTACGGGATGCCCCGGATGTCGATCCGGTACTCCCGCACGGAGCGGGACCTGGAGACGATCGAGGAGATGCGCGCGAACTCGATCCGTTCGGCGGGCCTGATCGGCACGCTCACGGAAGAGCCGACGCTCGCGGCCGGCGGCTCCTCGCTGCACTATCAGGGCACGGTGCGGATGGGCGAGACGGACGACGGGTTGTCCGTCTGCGACGAGCGGCTTCGCGTGTGGGGCGTCGACAACCTGTACGTCGGGGGCAACGGGGTCATCCCCACGGCCACCGCTGCCAATCCCACGCTCACGACCGTCGCCCTCGCCTGGCGTGCGGCGACCGCGCTCGCCGAGTCGCTCGCCGAGGAGTTCGCGGGAGAGCCGGCCGGCGCCCGCTGAGCGCGACGACAAGAGACAGGTGGGGCGTCGGATGCCGGCGCCTCACCCGCCACCGAGGAGAGCACCCATGGAAGCACCCGTCCGCGCCGCGATCATCGGCACAGGGATGATCGCGGCGGTGCACGCGAGGGCCGTGCACGGCGCCGGAGGTCGCGTGGTCGGCTTTCTCGGATCACGCCGAGGGCGCGCCGCCGCGCTCGCCGACGAGTGGGACGCCGTCGAGTTCCCCGACCTCGACGCGCTCCTGCGATCGGGCGTCGATGTCGTCCACGTGTGCTCGCCCAACAGCACGCACGTCGACTACGCCGAGGCTGCGCTGCGGGCGGGTCTGCACGTCGTCTGCGAGAAACCGCTCGCCACCACGCTCGCCGACGCGGAGAGACTGGCGGCGCTCGCCGCGGACACCGGACTCGTGGCCACCGTCCCGTTCGTCTACCGCTACCACCCGATCGTGCGTGAACTGCGCGCCCGGCGGATGACCGGGGACTTCGGAGAGTGGAATGCTCTGCACGGCTCGTACACGCAGGACTGGATGCTGTCACCGGATGCCGCCAACTGGCGCGTGGACGGCGCCGCAGGGGGTGCGTCCCGCGCGTTCGCCGACATCGGCTCGCACTGGTGCGACCTCGTCGAGTACGTCAGCGGCGAGCGTCTCCGGTCGGCGAGCGCGCTCTTCTCGATCGCCGTGCGGGAGCGTCCGACCGGGTCGACGGCGGCGTTCGGCGGCGCAGCCGTCGGTGACCGGCGTCCCGTGACCACCGAGGACGTCGCCATGGCGACGTTCGTCACCGAGTCGGGGACGCCCGCGAACGTCGTCGTCTCGCAGGTGGCCGCGGGCCGTCGTAATCGCCTGTGGTTCGAGCTCGACGGCGCGCACGCTTCGGCGGTGTTCGATCAGGAGCAGCCGGAGGTCGCCTGGCTCGGCCTGCAGGACGGCGCTCGCGTGATCTCGCGTGCCACGGCGCCGATGTCGTCCGAGCACGCGCGCCTCGCCTACCTCCCCCCGGGCCACGCGCAGGGGTATCAGGACTGCTTCACGGCCTTCGTCCGCGACACCTTCTCCGCCGTCCGCGGAGGCACCCCCGAGGGGCTTCCGAGCTTCGCGGACGGTCTGCGCGCGACGCGCATCGTCGACGCCGTCGCCCGTTCGGCGGCATCCCGCAGCTGGACCGACATCGAAGGAGACGTGCGATGAGCACTCCCGTCACCCTGTTCACCGGGCAGTGGGCCGACCTGCCCCTCGACGAGGTCGCAGGGCACGCGGCCCGCTGGGGCTACGACGGCCTCGAGATCGCCTGCTCGGGCGAGCACCTCGACGTCGTGCGACTCGTGCACGACGACGCGTACCTGCGCGAGCGTCGTGACCTGCTCGACCGCCACGGGCTCGGCGTGTGGGCGATCTCCCACCATCTCGCGGGCCAAGCGGTGTGCGACGATCCGATCGACTTCCGCCATCGCGCGATCCTCTCCTCGCGCGTGTGGGGCGACGGCGAGGCCGAAGGCGTGCGACGGCGAGCGGCCGAGGAACTGAAGATGACGGCGCGGGCGGCCCGGAGGCTCGGCGTCGACACCGTGGTCGGCTTCACGGGATCGAGCATCTGGCCGTACCTTGCGATGTTCCCGCCCGTACCCGAGGCCGTCATCGATGCGGGATATGAGGACTTCGCCGATCGGTGGAACCCCATCCTCGACGTGTTCGACGCCGAAGGCGTGCGGTTCGCGCACGAGGTCCACCCGTCCGAGATCGCCTACGATCACCACACGACGCTGCGGGCGCTCGAGGCCATCGACCACCGCGACGCGTTCGGTCTCAACTGGGACCCGAGCCACATGATGTGGCAGAACATCGACCCGGTCTCGTTCCTCACCGACTTCGCCGACCGCATCTACCACGTCGACTGCAAGGACACCCGCGTGCGGACGCCGAACGGGCGCTACGGGGTGCTGGGATCGCATCTTCCCTGGGGTGATCCACAGCGAGGATGGGACTTCGTCTCCACAGGACACGGCGACGTGCCGTGGGAGGACTGCTTCCGCACACTGCGGGCGATCGGCTACGACGGCCCGATCTCGATCGAGTGGGAGGACAGCGGGATGGATCGCCTGCGCGGCGCCCCCGATGCGCTCGCCTTCGTCCGTGCGCTGCTCTGGGACGCTCCGACAGCGTCCTTCGACGCAGCGTTCTCCGCGCAGGACTGACCCAGGGCCGGCCGGGGCTCGCGGCCGTCGGCCGACCTCAGGGCGCCGAGGTCAGGGCGCGCAGAGGTCGGTGTCGGCGCTGCGGCTGACCGCGTCGACGGGACGCGACGGCGCTGGAGACTCCTGCGCCTGCATCCTCAGCGACCGGTAGTCGGCGCCGAGCAGCAGCTGCACGCCGTCGACGTCGCCGACCTGCACCTCGACCGCGATGCCGAGCTCGCGGGCCAGGCTGCGCGCGGTCTCCTGCGCGTCGGGGGTGTCGGCGGCGGCGATCACGGTCTGCGTCGCGGCGGTCT
Source organism: Microbacterium sp. GCS4 (assembly GCF_001262495.1). Classification (GTDB taxonomy): domain Bacteria; phylum Actinomycetota; class Actinomycetes; order Actinomycetales; family Microbacteriaceae; genus Microbacterium. The sequence goes on along the minus strand of NZ_LGYE01000004.1, from coordinate 113,648 downwards.
GCGCGTTCGCGAGACCCGAGACGACATATCCGAAGGCCTGCGCCTCCTCAGACACCTGCCCGGCGAGTCCCGCGACATCGGCGCCGTTCACGATCTGCACCGGGGTGGTGCGGATCGTCGTGTCCGGCTGCTCGGCATCCGTGCCGTCGGCGTCTGCGGTGAACACGAGCGGCACATCGTCGCGCAGCGCGCGGAACACGACGTCGGCGTCGGGCGTCGGCACGACGCGGTTGCGGTCGCCCGGCGCCTCGGTCGTCGGCATGGTGACGAAGGTCACGGCGCTCGTCGGCACGTTCGCGACGCGCGCCGCGAGAGCGCCGAGGTCGGTGAGCGATCCGAGCCCCGGGTCGACGGTCATCGACGACGTGATCGCGTCGAGGAACGCGAACAGCCGGTCCGGGCGCACGAGCACGTTCGATTTCGTCGCCTTCTGCACGACGGCCGACAGCACCATCTGCTGGTGTCCGAGCCGGGCGATGTCGCTCTCCTCCGCGAGCGCGTGACGCGTGCGCGCCAGAGCGAGCGCCTGCGCACCGTCGATCGACTGCGGTCCGGCCGGAAGGTCGAGGCGGGCATGGCCGTCCTGCAGAGCCTCGGGCAGGCACACGTCGATGCCGCCCAGTGCGTCGACCACTCCGATGAAGCCCTCGAAGTCCATCGCGATGAAGTGGTCGATGCGCACGCCCGAGAGCTGCTCGACCGCCGCGACAGAACAGGCCGGCCCGTACTGCAGGGCCGAGTTCAGCATGCCGCGGCCGCCCCCGTATGCGCCGCGCCCGGTGTCGTCGCACGCCGGGAGGTCGACGAGCGTGTCACGGGGCAACTGCACCGCGTCGATGCGCGTGCTGTCGCTCGAGATGTGCGCGAGCACCATCGCGTCACTGCGTTCGCTGCCGTCGTCCTCGCCGAAGTCCGTCGTCGACAGCGCTCGCGCGTCGGACCCCAGCAGCAGCACGTTGAGCTCGCCGGTCGGCAACGCCTCGTCGTCGTTCGACCCCGAGTCGGCGAGCGGCGCCGTCGTCACGTTGCCCTGCAGCTGTGCGTACGCGATCGCCCCCGTCGCGATCAGCGCCGCCACGAGTCCCCCGGCGACCAGCGCGACGGTGCGGCGGCGACGGCGGCGCCGGGATGCCGCGGGTATCGCGGACGTCTCGGGGGTCGGGCGGTCGTCGTGCGGGAGGGAGTCGGGTCGTCTCACCGTCCTACGACACCATGCTCACCTGTGGACGTCGCTGCGGCGGACGGCGCGCCTTCGGACCGGTGCCGCGGCGGGCGGCCGAACGACGGCACCCGTCGGTCGACGAGGAGCATGAGTGCGGTGAGCACGAGAGCGAGCAGCATCACGATGGCCGCGCCGCCCGCCGCCGCCCAGAAGCCGACGCGGGGGACGTCGAGGAACGGGTAGGGATACCACCCCGTGAGGGCGCCCGCGATGAACGTGCCGGCGATCCACGCCACCGGCCAGAGGAACGTCCACGCGGTGGTCCGCGCATTCCACAGGCGCCGCGGGCCGAGCACGAGCCACAGTGCGAGGAAGGCGATCGGGATGACGTTGTGGAAGATCGTCGTGACGACGGACGCGAGTCCGCGCAGTTCGATCGACGGATCGAGGATGAAGCTGAAGGCGATGCCGGTCACGGCGATGCTGAGCACGGCATCCTGCACCACGACGCGCCCGACGAGGCGGCGGGGGCCGCCGAGAGCCAGCAGCAGCGACGCCGCCAGCACGAAGAGGTTGCTCTGGATCGTGAAGAAGCTGAACAGGCGCACGAAGCGGATGCCCAGGGGTGCGGCGTCCCCCGCCTCGCCGGAGTTGGCGTCCGCTCCACCGGTGAACAGGAGGAAGAACTGCAGGCCGAAGCCGACGAGTCCGATCAGTGCGAGCGCGGCGAACCAGGGTTCCGGGCGGAGGAGGCGACGTTCCGTCATGAGGACAGTGTGGCCCACCCGCGCCCTCGGTGCGCGCGCGAGGGTGGCGCGACGCTGAACTCGCGCCACCCTCGGTCGACGGGTCGCTCAGTTGAACTCGAGCGGGTGCGTGCCCACGCGGCCGGAGCCGTCGAGCGGGTCGATGCCGTCGATCCCGGCGATCTCGGCGTCGCTCAGCTCGAAGCCGAACACGTCGAAGTTCTGCTCCATGCGCTCCTTGCGCGTGGACTTCGGGAACACGATGATCCCCTTCTGCAGGTGCCAGCGGATGACGGCCTGCGCCGGCGTCACACCGTGCGCCTCGGCGGCCGCCACGACGGCGGAGTTCTCGAACAGCGGGTACTTGCCCTGGCCGAGCGGGCCCCACGACTCGATCCTCGTGCCGTTCTTCTCGGCCCAGGCGAGCACGTCGCGCTGCTGGTACGCCGGGTGCAGCTCGATCTGATCGACGGCGGGCACGACGCCGGTCTCGGCGACGAGTCGGTCGAGGTGCTCGGGCAGGTGGTTCGAGACGCCGATCGAGCGCGAGAGGCCCGCGTCGCAGATCTCGATGAGCTTGGTCCACGCGTTGACGTAGGTGTCCTTCTCCGGCGTGGGCCAGTGCGTGAGGTACAGGTCGACGAACTCGAGGCCGAGCTTGTCGAGGCTCTCGCGGATCGCGTCGTGCGGCTGCTCGCCGGACTGGCGGTCGTTCCAGAGCTTCGTGGTGATGAAGAGCTCGTCGCGGGGGATGCCGCTCTTCGCGATCGCGGCGCCGACACCCTCCTCGTTCTTGTAGATAGCGGCGGTGTCGATGTGCCGGTAGCCGACCTCGAGCGCCTCGGAGACGGCCTTCTCCGCCTCATCGGCGGGCACGAGGAAGACGCCGAAACCCAGCTGGGGGATGAGGTGACCGGAGTTCAGGGCGATGGTGGGAACAGTCATGTCTCCAGCCTAGGAGTGCCGCGGATGCAGGGGCTCGGAATGACCAGGATCAGTCGTCGACCCGCACCTCGACGATGTTGCCCCGCATCGTGAGCTTCATGGCCGTGCCGGTCGGGAAGCGCTCGCGCAGCGCATCCGGGTAGCCGTCGTCGATGACGAACTGGACCGTGGCGGGGAAGCCGCCCGCGGGGCAGCCCATCGAGAAGCCGCCGAACCCGGTGTCGATCGTGGCGGATCTGAGGCCCTTGGTCGACACGGCGAGGAGGCAGCCGTCTTCCGGGCCCGCAGGGCCGATGAAGGCCGTGCTGCGCACGAACGTGAGGCCGTAGTAATCCTCGAAGATCACGGAGCCCTGCGCGCGCTCGCCGAGTATGTCGCTCCACTTCGCGTCGGGGTCGACGGGTACTGTCGCGACGACTCCCGGTTCGACTGGGCGTGCGAACGAGGTCGCTGCGGTGGTGACGCCGACGGTCAGCAGGAGCGCCGCGGCCGCGGCGACGAACCAGGCGACGCGGGGACGCGGAGAGAAACGGTCGCGCAGGGTGCGCGGCGGGGCGACGCTGGACTCGTCGTGGACCTCCGCAGGAGGCAGGGGCTCGGCCTGCGTGGGAGTCGGCACGGAGTCGTCTGCGGTGGCGGGGGGGGACGCGATCGATGAGCGGCGCGTCGACGGGAGCGGGGGGAACGGCCTCGGTGGCCGGTGCCGGCTGTCGTCGGGACTCCAGGTCGGCGAGGCGCTGCTGCGCGGCAGGATCCGCGTCGATGTCGGCCTGCCGTCCGTAGGCGCGGGACTGGAGGGCCCGCAGCTCGGCATCCGTGTCTCTCATCGCTCCCCCGTTCCGCGGTCGACGATCCCGGCGGCGACGGCCGCGTCCCGGAACGCGCTCGCGAGGTCGGCGAGCGTCGATCCGGCGTTCAGCCCGCTGGGATTCGGCAGCACCCGCAGTTCGGCGCCGCCCAGAGTCTCGTCCTGCACGCCCTGCTGCGCCTTCCGACGCCCGAAACCGGTGCGGTATGCGCCGATGCCGAGCACCGCGACCACGGCGAGGTCGTGCTCTGCGACGAGCGCGCGCAGGTCGTCGACGCCCGCCACCAGCTCCTCCGGCGCGAGTTCGTCGGCGGCGCGGGTCGCCCGCTGCACGAGCGTGCTCACACCGACGCCGCGCGTCAGGATGTGCTCGCGATCGGCGGGAGTGACCCCGTCGTACGCGTCGACGACGCGGTCGAGGATGCCGGCGGCATGCAGCGCCTTCCAGAACCGATTGCTGCGATGAGCGAAGGGTGCCGCCACCTCTGCCGACCGCAGTCCGGGGTTGATGCCGACGAACAGGAGCCGAGTCCGCTCGTCGATGAGCGGCGGCATGACGAGGGCGGGGCGCGGTTCGGGCACACTCGGACTCTACGCCCGCCGGCGGGGCGGCAGAATGTGGGGAGCGCCCACGGACCGGAAGGATCGACGACGATGACCGACGACGCATGGCTCGCCCGCCTCGAGGAGGAGCACTCGCATCTGACGCTCGACCGATTCGACAGGGCCGACGCGTGGGCGCTCGGTCGCGCCATCGCCGAGAGGGGGCTGGCCGAGTCGGCGCCGATCGCCGTCGACATCCGCACGGGATCGGGGATCTTCTTCCACGCGTCGTTGCCCGGCGCCACGGCCGACAACGACTCCTGGGTCGACAAGAAGTCGGCGACCGCGCTGCGCTTCGAGACCAGCACGGCGCTGCTCGAGGCCCGCGTCGCCGCGGGGGGACGCGATCCGAGGGAACCAGGATGGCTGGATTCCGCGATCTACGCGGTCGCCGGCGGATCCGTGCCGGTGCGCGTGCGCGGCGTCGGCGTCGTGGCGGTGGCGACGGTGTCCGGTCTGCCCTCGTCCGAGGATCACACCCTCGTGGCCGACGCGCTCCGCGCCCTCGCGGACGCGCAACGCTCCTGATCCCGACGCCCCCATCGACTCGGGGCCGTCGAGACCTCTCCCTTGCACCGAGACCCTGGGCGGCTGATGTCAGGAGGGTGCGCTCAGAACCCCTCGGGCTCGCGCGGCGTGTAGGCGCCCTCCAGCTCGGCGAGCTCGCGCTCCTCCAAGCGGATGCCGGCCGCGGCCACCGCATCCTCGATGTGACCCGCGCGCGTGGCCCCCACGATCGGAGCGGTCACCGCGGACTGCTGCGCGACCCACGCCAGGGCGATCTGCGCCCGGGAGACTCCGCGTCCATGCGCGACCCGGGCGACGGCGTCGACGATCGCGCGGTTGGACTCCTCCTCGCGCTGATAGAGCGTCGAGCCGAAGGCGTCCGTCTTGGTGCGGTCGGTGGTCTGGTCCCAGTCGCGCGTGAGCTTGCCTCGCGCGAGCGGCGACCAGGGCAGCACTCCGACGCCGGAGTCGAGGCAGTACGGGTGCATCTCCCGCTCCTCCTCGCGCTGCAGGAGGTTGTACTGGTCCTGCATCGACACGAACGGGGTCCAGCCGTTCTGCACGGCGACGTGCTGTGCGGTGGCGAACTGCCACGTCCACATCGACGACGCGCCGATGTAGCGCGCCTTGCCCGAGCGCACGACGTCGTGCAGCGCCTCCATGGTCTCCTCGATGGGCGTCTCGGGGTCCCAGCGGTGGATCTGGTAGAGGTCGACGTGATCGGTGCCGAGGCGTCGCAGGCTCGCGTCGATGCCCGACAGGATGTGCGCGCGGCTGAGACCCGCCTGGTTGGCGCCGGCACCCATGCGCCCGTGCACCTTCGTCGCTATGACGATCTCGTCACGGTTCGCGAAGTCGTTCAGCGCGCGGCCGACGATCTCCTCGCTCGTGCCGTCGGAGTAGACGTCCGCCGTGTCGAAGGTCGTGATCCCGGCCTCGAGCGCCTGCCGGATCAGCGGCCGGCTCGTCTCCTCGTCGAGCGACCACGGGTGCGTGCCGCGGTCGGGGGCGCCGAAGCTCATGCATCCGAGCACGATCTTCGAGATCTTCAGGCCGGAACGGCCGAGCCTCACGCTGTCATCTGCCTCGAGCATCCGTCATCCTCCCGTAGCGGTGTCCGTTCGATGCTCTCATGCACGGTGGCGAGGGTGCGGATCGGCTTCCTCAGAGACGGTCGAAAGCGTCCTGGATGGCGACCGCCGCCGCGCCGCGCGCCCAGGCCGTGAAGCCTCCCTCGTCGACGTGGAGGCGAACCGCGGAGGCGCGCGGATCGCGACCTTCGGTGATGGCGGAGCGCACCTCGTCTTCGGCGACCGTGAACAGCCGCATGCCCTCCCCGGCGAGCACGATGTCGGCGTGCAGCGTGAGGTTGGCTGCGAGTGCGATCAGCCGGCCGAGAGCGCGAGCGCTCGCGCCGACGATGGCGGAGGCCGCGGGGTCTCCGGCGGCGGCGAGATCGAGCACCTCGTCGTAGTCGACGGGTCGTTGCAGTGCGGTCGTCGCCTGGGCAGCGATGGAACCCGAGGTCAGCATCGCCTGAGAGCATCCGCGATGCCCCTCCTGACACAGCGGTCCGTGAGGTTCGAGCGGGATGTGCCCGCCGAGGCCGATGCCGGCGTCCATAGTGCGGACCACCTCGCCGTGCGCGATGAGTCCGTAGCCGACGCCCGCGCCGATCGTGATCACGGCGAAGCCGTCCAGCCCGCGCCCGACGCCGAACCAGCGCTCCGCCTCCGCGAGGGCGAGGATGTCGTTCTCCAACCGCACCGGCAGGCCGGTCGCGTCCGCGACGAGGTCGCCGATCGGCACGGACTCCCAATCGAGGAACGGGGCGTACGTCGCGATGCCGCCGTCGGTCTGGCCGCCGATGCTGATCCCGATCCCGACGAGCGGGGCGACGGAGGTCGCGAGCCTTTCTCGACCGGCGACGATCGCCGCGACGATCGCCGACGGCTCATGCGAGGAGAGGGGCACGACGATCTCGTCGAGCAGTCGGGCGCGCACATCGGTGAGCACGACGTGCGCGTCGTCGGCGGTCAGCTTCACACCGAGGAAGGAGCCGAGCGAGGGCGACACGTCGAGGGGTCGCGAGGGGCGACCCACGCCGTCGACGACGTCGTCGAGCTCGATGAGGATCCCGCGGTCGACATAGGGCTTGGTGAGGCGGGTGAGGCTCGCGGGCGAGAGGCCCAGTCGCACGGCGAGTGCCGACCGGGAGATCGGTCCGTGAGTCAGGACAGTGCGCGCCACGGCGGCGTCGGTGCCGGTGTTCATATCCCTCCCTATTGGTTCCATCCTGGCAGATATCCAGGGTCACCGTCGCCGGAAAGGCCCCCTTGACCCTTCTTTTATTTCCGTGCTAAAACTAATTCATGCATTCCAACGATGTGAGCACAGCGGCCACCCGCGCCGACGGCGACCGGACCCGCGAGGTCCTGCACCTGCGCCGCGGCGGCACCAGCGTCGTGATCGACCTGGCCTCACCGCCCGTGATCGTGCACTGGGGGGAGGACCTCGGCGACGCCTCCTCCGCGACACTCGACGCCCTCGCGCTCGCCGCCACGCCGCAGCGCGTCTCCGGGGGTCTCGACGTCACCCCCGTGCTCTCACTCCTGCCGACCCCCGGTCACGGCTGGCTCGGCACGCCGGGCCTCGAAGGACACCGGTCGGGCACCGGAGTCTCCGCACGCTGGCAGCTCGCCGCCGTCGATGCGACGGGAGACACCGCCCGCATCTCCCTCGTCGACGACGAGAGTCGGCTCGCCGCCACCGTCGAGCTGTCGGTCGGCGTATCCGGTCTCTTCCGCCAGCGCCTCACGCTCCGCAACAGCGGCTCCAGCGACTACACGGTGCAGCGACTCACCGCGGCGTTCCCGCTGCCGTGGGACGCCGCCGAGATCCTCGACACCACCGGGAGGCACCTGCGCGAGCGCTCGCCGCAGCGGCACGACGCCACCTTCGGCACCTACGTGCGCGAATCACGCCGAGGTCGTCCCGGCGCCGACGCCTCGCTGCTCCTCACCGCCGGACGACCCGCATTCGGGTTCGAGCGGGGCCGGGTCCACGGCATCCACGTCGCGTGGAGCGGCAGCCACACCATGCTCGCCGAGCGCGTCCCCACCGGAGAGGCCTTCCTCGCAGGAGGGGAGCTCTACGGTCCGGGCGAGATCGTGCTCGCCCCCGGTGAGGCCGTGACGACCCCGTGGGTCGTCGGCTCGTGGGGCGACGGGCTCAACGAACTGTCCTGGCGCTTCCACGACGAGCTGCGCTCCCGTCCGCAGCATCCTCGCCGCCCCCGGCCCGTCACACTCAACACCTGGGAGGCCGTGTACTTCGACCACGACCTCGACCGCCTGACGGCTCTCGCCGACGCCGCCGCCGAGGTGGGCGTGGAGCGCTTCGTGCTCGACGACGGCTGGTTCCTCGGCCGCCGCGACGACACCGCGGGGCTCGGCGACTGGCACGTCGACACCTCCGTGTGGCCTCGGGGCCTGCACCCGCTCGTCGACCACGTACGCGGGCTCGGCATGGAGTTCGGGCTGTGGGTCGAGCCCGAGATGGTGAACCCTGACAGCGATATCGCCCGCGAGAACCCGGACTGGATCCTCCGTTCCCGGGTCGACCTCCCGGCGGTCGCCCGGCAGCAGCAGGTGCTCGACCTCTCGCACCCCGACGCCTACGCCTACATCGTCGCCCGCCTGCACGCCCTGCTCGACGAGTACCCGATCGCCTACCTGAAGTGGGACCACAACCGCGATCTCGTCGACGCCGGCGGCGGTCCCGGCGCGGGCTCGCACGTGCACGCGCACACCCTCGCGGTGTACCGGCTCATCGACGAGCTCAAGGCCCAGCATCCCGGTCTCGAGATCGAGAGCTGCGCCTCGGGAGGAGCGCGCGTCGACCTCGGGATACTCGACCGCACCGATCGCATCTGGACCAGCGACTGCATCGACCCGCTCGAACGTCTCGACATCCAGCGCTACACCGGTCTGCTGGTGCCGCCGGAACTCATGGGCGCCCACATCACCAGCGACGTCGTGCACTCCACCGGCCGCACCGCCGACCTGGACCTCAGCGCGGGGATCGCCGCGCTCTCGCACTTCGGCATCGAACGAGACATCAGCACCGAGACGGATGCCGACCGCGAGCGTATCCGCGCGTGGGTGGCGTTCGTCAAGCGGGTACGGCCGCTCGTCGCCACGGGACGCGTCGTGCACGTCGACGGCGCGGATGCCGGGATCGACGTGCGCGGCGTGGTCGCCACCGATGCGACGAACGCCGTGTTCACCGTGACGCAGGCGGCCACGTCCGTCGCCTACCCGGCGGGGCGCGTGCGCCTCCCCGGACTCGACGCCGACCGCCGCTACCGGCTGCGCGTGAGCGCACCCGCGGGCGGTGTCTCCGACGCCGGTCAGTCCCCGCTCCTGTGGGCGCAGGGCGACGGCATCGTGCTCACCGGCCGGCAGCTCGCCGTGACCGGCATCCGTCCGCCCGTGCAGCACCCGGGGCGGCTCACCCTTCTCGAACTCACCGAGGAGTCCTGAACTCTCAGGACTCCCACCGGGGCGGCCCGTCCGCCCACTCGCGCAAGGAGGCGCACATGAGATCCATCCATCCGGTCCGCGGTGCCGTGGCGGTCGTCGCCGTCGCCGCACTCGTCGGGACGCTGGGAGGCTGTTCCGCGACCGCCGACTCCGGCGTCACCACGCTGAACTTCTTCCAGTTCAAAGGTGAGGCCCGCGAGGACTTCGACGCGATCATCGAGAAGTTCGAGGCCGAGAACCCCGACATCCGCGTCGTGCAGAACCAGGTGGCCGACGCCGACACGATCATCCGCACCCTGCTCGTGAAGGACAAGGCCCCCGACGTCATCACCCTGAACGGCAGCGGCAACTTCGGGCGGCTCGCGCAGGCCGGCGTCTTCTACGACTTCTCCGACGAACCCGTGCTCGACACGATCAACCCCGCGGTGCAGGACATCCTCGCCGACCTCGGCAACAAGCAGGGCGAGGTCAACAGCCTCGGCTACGTCAACAACGCGAACGGCATCATCTACAACGCCGACATCTTCGCCGAGCAGGGCATCGAGGTGCCCGAGACCTGGGTCGAGCTCATCGCCGCCTGCGAGCAACTGCAGGATGCCGGCATCCAGCCGATCTACGCCACGCTCGCCGACTCCTGGACCTCGGTGCCCTCGTTCAACGGGCTCGGCGCCTACGCGGTGCAGGACGGGTTCTTCGACGAGATGCGCTCCGAGGGAGAGGACGTCGGTCCCGACTCGCCCGTGTCGTTCGAGCAGGACTTCCAGCAGCCGCTCGACCGCGAGCTGCAGCTGTACTCCTACGCGCAGGACGGCTACCGCGGTGCGACCTACGACGACGGCAACGGGGCGTTCGCGCGCGGTGAGGCCGCGATGCTGCTGCAGGGCATCTGGGCCGTCAACGGCATCAAGCAGGTGAACCCCGACATCAACGCGGCGATCTTCCCGTACCCGACAGACTCGGCTGAGGACCGCCTGATCGTGTCGGGTGTCGACGTCACGGTCACGATGGGGCGCGACACCCCGCACCGCGAGGAGGCGCTGCGCTTCATCGACTTCCTGTTTCGCCCCGACATCATCGAGGAGTTCGCCGCCTCGCAGAACATGATCCCCTCGGTCGAAGGCGCTCAGCTCAGCGACGACCTCTCGTTGCAGTCGGTCAAGCCGTTCTTCGACGACGGACGGATCACCGGCTTCCTCGACCACCAGATCCCACCCGGCATCCCGCTCGCCGAATTCGTGCAGGAGTCGATCTTCACCGGCGATGCGGACGCGACGCTCGCCACCCTCGACAACGAGTGGCGCAAGATCGCCGCTCGCACGATCCCCGTGACGGAGGACTGACATGAGCACTCTCACCGAAGCGGTCCGCTCATCGACCTCGGGCGGCGGACGTCGGCCCCGCGCGGTGCGCACGCGCACCACCTCGCGCCGCGCCCTGTCGGCGTACTACTGGATGATCTGGCCGTGCGTGATCGCGTTCGCGGCGTTCCACACCGTCCCGATGCTCGTGGGCGTGTTCTTCAGCTTCACGAACTACGCGGGGTACGGCGACTGGAACTTCGTCGGCATCTCCAACTACCTCAATCTGTTCAAGGACGACCGGGTGTGGGGGGCCTACGGGTTCTCGTTCCTGTTCGCGATCGCGGCCACCGTTCTCACGAACGCCATCTCCCTCGCGATCGCGATGGGGCTGAACGCCAAGATCAAGGCTCGCAACTTCTTCCGCGGCGTCTACTTCGTGCCGTACGTGCTCGCGATGCTCGTGATCGGCTACGTGTTCCAGTACCTCTTCACGAACTCGCTGCCGAAGCTGTTCCCCGGCATCCCGCTCCTGGCCGACAACATCCTGTCGAATCCCGACTGGGCGTGGACCGCGATCGTCGCGCTCGCCGTGTGGCAGGGATGCGCGTTCACGATCATCATCTACCTGTCGGGTCTCCAGACGATCCCGTCGGAGCTGTACGAAGCCGCCTCGCTGGACGGCGCCTCGACCTGGCGGCAGTTCTGGTCGATCACCTTCCCGCTGATCAGCGCGTTCTTCACGATCAACGTCGTGCTGAGCCTCAAGGGCTACCTGCAGGTCTTCGACCCGATCGTGGCCCTCACCAACGGCGGCCCCGGCACGTCGACCGAATCGGTCACGATGCTCATCTTCAAGGGCGGCTACGCGGGCGGCGAGTTCGCCTACCAGACGGCCAACGCGGTGATCTTCTTCATCGTGATCACGGTCGTCTCCCTCCTGCAGTTCCGAGTCCTCCAGCGCCGAGAGGCGGATGCCTGATGTCCACCACGACCACACCGCAGATCGCCCCGTCGACGGCCGCGATCGTCGTCCCCTCCCGTCGCCGCCGCCGCTCGGCCGTCGACGACGGAGACACCCGCCGCACCAACTGGTGGGCCACCGCGGTCATCGCCGTGTGCGCGCTGACCGTGCTGATCCCGCTCTACCTCGCCGTCGTCGTCGCGCTGAAGAGCCCCGACCAGCTCGTCGGCGGTACCGGCTTCGAATGGCCGAACCCCGTGCGCTGGGAGAACTTCGCCGAGGCCTGGGAGCGCACGCAGTTCCCGCAGGCCCTCATGAACACGGCCCTCATCACGGTCGGGTCGGTCGTGTTCACGATGTTCACGAGCTCGATCGCCGCGTACGCCCTGGCCCGCAACATGCACCGCCCCTTCTTCAAGGGGGTGTTCTACTATCTGCTCGCCGCCCTGTTCATCCCGTTCCCGATCATCATGCTGCCGCTCGTCAAGCAGACAGCCCTGCTCGGACTCGACAACCAGGTCGGCGTGATCATCCTGTACACGATCTATGGGCTGTCGCTGAACGTCTTCATCTACTCGGCGTACATCCGCTCGATCCCGATCGAGCTCGAGGAGGCGGCGCGCATGGACGGCGCCTCGACCTGGCGGGTGTTCTGGCAGGTGATCTTCCCGCTCCTCACCCCGATGAACGCCACGGTCGGAATCCTCACCTGCGTGTGGGCGTGGAACGACTTCATCCTGCCGCTCGTGGTGCTGACCGACCCCGGGGCGCGCACCCTGCCCCTCGCGCAGTACGTGCTGCAGGGTCAGTACAACACCGACTACACGGTCGCGTTCGCGTCGTACCTCATGGCGATGGCGCCGCTGCTGATCGTGTACATCTTCTCGCAGCGCTGGGTGATCTCCGGCGTCACCCGGGGATCGATCAAGTAGCGGGCTACCGGGGCGCAGGGCGGCTGTCAACCGCCCTGCGCTCGTCGCGGAGTCGCGGGACGATGGAGCCTCGAACCGATCGAGGAGGACACCATGTCGAACATCGATGCATTCGCGAACAGCTTCGAGCCGGAGATGCAGGGCGTCCCGCGCGTGGACGAGCCCGACGAGACGTTCCCCACCGACACCGCGCAGCCCGAGACGCAGGGCGACGAGCCGCTGGACGCCGAACTCGGCGACGACGGCCAAGGCGATCTCGCTCCCGAGGACGAGGGTGCACAGCACAGCGGCGAAGCCCCGGCGGATCTCCGGGACGGCACGGAATGACTCGGGCCGACTGCGTCCCCGGGGACGAGCCGGATGCTGAGGAGAGCATCGCCGCGCATCTCGCGGAGCGGGGCGGCGACGATGCCGATGCGCTCGGCGACGTGCCCGCGGGTGGTGCCGGCGCAGACTCCGGCGGCGGCAGCGCGGTGCGCGTCGACCCGGCATCCGAGTCCGAGGTGAAGGACGAGTCGGTGCACAACGACGAACCGGGGATCGGAACCCGTCGTTCCTGAGGCTGTGTGGACGCGGTCAGGCCTTGGAGCCTGTGAGCGCGAGTGTTCCGCCGAGTCCGATCATCATGACGCCGCCGACACCGGACATCGTCGAGACGCGTCGGGGGGAACGCCCGAACCATCCGCGCGCCGTGCCCGCCGCGAACGCCCATGCGCTGTCGCACGCCAGGGCGAGGACCTGGAACGTGAACCCCAGGATCAAGAGCTGTGCCCAGACGGCACCCGCGTGCGGGGCGGCGAACTGGGGGAGCACGGCGACGAAGAACGCGATGGTTTTCGGGTTCGACACCCCCACGATGAATCCCTGCCGGAGCAGTGTCCACGCCGATGCGCGGGCGACGGGAGTACCCCGGGTGTGATCGTTGCGGTGGCGGATCGCCTGGATCCCGAGGTAGACCAGGTAGATCGCGCCCGCGATCTTGATGATCGTGAACGCCACGACCGACGACGCGACGATCGCGCCGACACCGAACGCGACAGCGAGAACCGCCGGCACCGTGCCGAGGGTGTTGCCGAGAACGCTGAGGAGTCCCGCCCGACGGCCGAGAGTGATCGATCGGCCGATCACGAAGAGAACGCTGGGGCCTGGGATGACGATGAGCAGCACCGAGGCGACGGCGAAGGCCAGCAGGTTCTCGATCGGGAGCATGAGGGAACGCTACTCCACTCCGGACGTAGGATGACCCGGTGACAGACGCACTGGACGACGGCCCCTTCTTCCACGGCACCAAGGCTGATCTGCAGCCCGGCGAGCTTCTGACCGCGGGCTTCCGGTCGAACTACCGACCGGAGATCGTCATGAACCACATCTACTTCACGGCGCTCCGTGACGGGGCCGGCCTCGCGGCCGAGCTCGCTCCCGGCGATCGGGAGCCCCGTGTCTACGAGGTCGAGCCGATCGGCGACTTCGAGAACGATCCGAACGTGACCGACAAGAAGTTCCCCGGCAACCCGACCCGGTCGTACCGCAGCGCCGAGCCGCTGCGGGTCGTCCGCGAGGTTCTCGACTGGACCCGATTGTCGCCCGAGGCGCTCGCCGACTGGCGCGAGAAGCTCGCCGCCCTGCACTCCGACCCGCGCGCCGAGATCATCAACTGACGCGTTTCGTCTCGCTGCGCTCGCTCAACGACCGGGGCAGAGGTCGTTGAGCGAGGAGCGCAGCGACGAGACGAAACGCGTCAGCGGGCGCGGCGGGCGAGGACGCCGAGAACCCGATCGACCACGACGTACACGAATCCGACCGCGACGAGTGCGACCGTGAGCGCGGCGATCCATGTGAGCACGCCGCCGATCCCGAGGGAGTCGACGTCGAGGAACGGATACGGGTACCGGTCGCCGCCGACGAACTCGCCGCCGAGCGCGCCGTAGACCACAGACCAGGCGAGGTACGCGAACGGGATCAGCGTCCACAGCAGCGGGTCGACCCAGCGGAACGCGCCCTTGGGGACGAACAGCAGCCAGTCCGCGATCAGCAGGGCCGGCGTCACGATGTGGATGAGCGTGTCGGTGAGCGAGTAGATGTCGGTGTCACCCGCGTCGATCCGCGTCGGCACGAGCACGACCACGTAGATGAGCATCGTCACGGTGATCGCCATCATGACGGCACCGCCCCAGCGTGCGCTCGGGGTCGAGGTGCCTCGAGGGCCGGAGCTCCTCAGATCGCGCGCCGTGCGGAGGACGAGCAGCAGCATCCACACGAGACAGATCAGGTCGCTGACCATCGTGAAGTAGAGGAAGCTCGTCCACGACGGATCGCCGGTGAGGAGGTCGGCGTTGCGCACGACGCCGGTGAGGATGACGACGAGCGCGACGATCCGGTAGGCGAGCGCGAGCGGGCGCAGATTCACCGCCGCTCCGGAGAACAGGTCCGGGCGTTCGCGGGATGCTGGGATATCGATGGCCGTGGGTGGAGTGGCGACGGCTTTCGACATGCTTCGAGGCTACGCGCCTTCGCGTCGGTCCGTGCGCTCTGTGCGGACCCCTTGCGGACGGCAGCCTCTCTGACCAGAGCACGTCCCGCGCCGGTCAGCGTCGCACGGGATCGCCCGCGCCGCCCGCGAGGAAGCGGTCGAGGTCGCGACGCGTGGGCGCGGCCTCCCAGTCGCCGGGCACGAGGCAGGCCAGGGCGCCGCAGGCGTTCGCGCGTCGCAGCGTCTCGGCCGTGTCGAGTCCGTCGAGCAGACCGCTGAGGTACCCCGCGACGAACGCGTCTCCGGCTCCGACCGTGTCCAGGGGTTCGATGCGGAAACCGGGCGCTTCGACCACGGCGTCGGCCGTGACGACCGCGGCACCCGCAGGGCCGAGCTTCACGACGGTCGTGGCGCATCCGGCATCCCGCAACCGGGCCGCGGACTCGGCGGTGCTCGTGCCGGGGTAGAGGATCGCGAACTCCTCCTCGCCGCCGAACACGATGTCGGCGCGTTCCGCGATCGCGCGCAGGATCGGGCCGGCGGCCTCGGGCGCGGCGAGCTTGGAACGGTAGTTCACGTCGAAGGTCACGCGGACGCCGGCGTCACGCGCCCGGTCGATCGCGGCATGCACGGCGTCCGTCGCCGATGCCGAGAGCAGCGGGGTGATGCCCGTGACGTGCATCAGCTCGGCCGATTCGACCCAGTCCTCGGGCAGGTCGTCGGGGTGCAGTCGCGACCCGGCTGACCCTGCACGGTAGTAGTGCACGGCGGTGGATGTCGCGGAGGGGCGCTCCTTGACCATGAGTCCGGTCGAGGCTGCGGGGTCGACCACGGCGCGCACGTCGACGGCCTCCCCGCGGATCTCGCGGAGGACGCGCTCGCCGAGGGAGTCGTCGCCGACGCGACCCAGCCACGACGAGGCGTGGCCCAGGCGTGAGAGGCCGATCGCGACGTTGCTCTCCGCACCCCCGATGCCGAGCGCGAGCGTGTTCGCGTGCTTCAGCGAACCGATCTCGGTCGAGCGGACGAGCGCCATGGTCTCGCCCAGGGTCACCACCGCGGCGAGAGGCGAGCCGCTCACCGGGCGCAGACCTCGACGAAGGCGGCGGCGCGGTCGCGCAGGGCGCCGAGGTCGCCGCCCGAGAACGCGTCGCCGAGCAGCGGACCGCCGACGCTCACGGCCGCAGCGCCGGCCGCGAGCCAGGCCTCGGCGCCCGCGAGGTCGACGCCGCCGGACGGGACGACCTGGATGTCGGGGAAGGGCCCGCGGAGGTCCTTGAGGTATCCGGGGCCCACCTGGCCCGCGGGGAACACCTTGACCGCCGAGGCGCCGGCAGACCACGAGGCGGACAGCTCCGTGGGCGTGAGCCCCCCAGGGACGATCGGCACACCGGCATCCCGAGCCTGCGTCACGAACGAGCGGTCGGTGATGGGCGTGACGATGTACGCGGCTCCCGCGGCGATCGCCCCGCTCAGCTCCTCGGTGTCGGTGACGGTCCCCACGCCGAGGTCGACGACGTCGCCGAAGCGCTCGATCAGGCGCGGCAGGTGCGCGAGGGTGTCGGGCGTCGTCAGCGTGAGCTCGACGCTGCGGATGCCGGCATCCACGAGCACCTCGAGCACGGCGTCGTAGTCCGCGGCGCGCTGTGCGCGGGCGACGACGACGAGCCGCGACTCGAGCGTGCGCGCGGGAAGAGCCTCGCGGCCGGCCTCACCAGTCATGCACGGTCCCGTCGAGCAGACGGTTCACCGGCAGGTACGCCTTCGTGTACTCGTGGCCGGCCGCGGCCGTCTCGTCGAGCTCGACTCCCAGGCCCGGCGTCTCGCCCGGGTGCAGGAAGCCCTGGTCGAACGTGAAGGACGTCTGGAACACCTCGAGCGTCTGCTCGTTGTGCGGCATGTACTCCTGGATGCCGAAGTTGTGGATCGCCAGATCGAGGTGCAGCGCCGCGGCCATGCCGACCGGCGAGATGTCGGTCGGACCGTGGATGCCGGACTTGATGCCATACACCGCGGCGAAGTCGAGGAGCTTCTTCATGGCCGTGATGCCGCCCGTGTGAGTGACGGCCGAGCGCACGTAGTCGATCAGGCGCTCGGTGATGAGCGTCTGGTAGTCGAACACCGAGTTGAAGACCTCGCCGATCGCGAGCGGCGTGGTGGAGTGCTGACGCACCAGGCGCAGAGCCGTCTGGTCCTCGCCGGGGGTGCAGTCCTCCAGCCAGAACAGGTCGTAGGGCTCGATCTCCTTCGCGAAGCGCGCGGCCTCGATGGGCGACATGCGGTGGTGGCCGTCGTGCAGGATGCGGAGGTCGGTGCCGAAGTCCTCGCGGATCTGCGCGAAGATCCCGGGCATGTGGTTCAGGTAGTTGCGGGTGTCCCAGGTCTCCTCGCTGGGGCGCGCGCCCGAGCGCTTGGCGGGCTCATAGTCGTAGCGCACGCCGGGACCGGCGTTCGAGACCCCGTAGATCTGCCCGAGGCCGGGGACGCCGGTCTGCACGCGCACGGCCGTGTAGCCGAGCTCCTGATAGCCGGCGATCGCGTTCTTGAGCGCCGCGTAGTCGGTGCCCGAGGCGTGCGCGTAGACGCGGACGCCCTCGCGGCTCGCGCCTCCGAGCAGCTGGTACAACGGCATCCCGGCCTTCTTGGCCTTGATATCCCACAGCGCCATGTCCACCGCGGCGATCGCGGCCATGGTCACGGGGCCGCGACGCCAGTAGGGTCCGCGGTAGAGGTACTGCCAGGTGTCCTCGATGCGATCCTCGTCGCGGCCGACGAGCATCGACGCGACGTGGTCCTCCAGATAGGAGGCGACAGCGAGCTCACGGCCGTTGAGGGTCGCGTCTCCCCAGCCGACGATGCCGTCCGAGGTCGTGATCTTGAGCGTGACGAAGTTGCGTCCCGGGCTGGTGATGATGACGTCGACGAGCTCGATGGTCATGGTCTTCTCCTGGAGGTGATGAGGGCGGAGGTGGTGGGGGCGCGGCCGTTCGGGTCGGCCGCGCCCCGGTCGGGATGGGCGGTCTCGGTCAGACCGCGTCGCGCGGGTCGGTCAGGTCGCGACCGGCCACCTCGGGCATGATGATCGACGCCACGAGCGCGCAGAGCGTGAAGAAGCCGAGCATGATGATGATCGGGATGAACGAGCCGGTGGCGGCCGACACCCAGGCGGCGGCGATGACCGGACCGGCACCGGTCGCGACGATCGCGGCGATCTCGCGGGCCATAGCCGTGTACGTGTAGCGGTTGCGGGCGCCGAAGATCTCGGGGAGCGTGAGGTTCTCGAGCGAGGCGAAGCTCATGACCGCGAGGTTGTGCAGCACGACGTAGCCGACGAACACCTGCAGCGTGTCCTTGCTGCTGATCATGAGCATGGTCGGGACGATAACGATCAGGGCGATGACCGCCCACACCATGTACATGCGCTTGCGGCCGAAGCGGTCGCCGAGCCAGCCCGACAGCGGGACCGTGATGAACGCGACGAGCGAGGACACGATGACCGCGTTGACGCCGATGCTCTTGTCGAGCAGCAGCACGACCGTGATGTAGCTGATCAGGTAGGTCTGGATCATGCCCGAGTTGCCGGCCTGGCCGAAGCGCAGCAGCAGCGCGATGACGAACGCCTTGATGGGCTTGCGCTGCATCGCCTCGAGGGTGCGGATGTCGTTGGTCTCGGTCGCGAGCTGGATGGTCTCCTCGCGCGACAGGGCCTTGCCGTCGACGACGTCCTCGCGCTCCTCGAAGACCGGGGTCTCCTTGAGGTTGAAGCGCACCCAGATCGCGAACAGCATGATGACCGCGCTGGCGAGGAACGGGATGCGCCACGCCCACTCGATGACCTGGTCCTCGCTGTACGCGACGAGGAGGATCGCCCAGATGCCCGAGGCGAGCAGCGTGCCGCAGTTGGTGCCGAGGGCGACGAGCGAGGCGATGATGCCGCGGCGCTTGGCCGGGGCGTACTCGGCGAGCATGACGCCCGCGCCGGAGATCTCCGCACCCGCGCCGAAGCCCTGCGCGATGCGCAGCACGACGAGCAGGATCGGTGCGAGGACACCCACCTGCGAGTAGGTCGGCAGCACGCCGATCAGCGTGGTCGCGAGCCCCATCAGAAGGATCGTGTAGAACAGGACCTTCGTGCGTCCGGTCTTGTCGCCCATGCGGGCGAAGAAGAAGGCACCGACCGGGCGGGCCACGTAGCCGACGCCGTAGGTGGCCATCGCCGCGACCACGGCCACGGCGGGGTTCTCGGACGAGAAGAAGAGGTCGGCGAACACGAGTGCGGCTGCCAGCGAGTAGAGCTGGTAGTCCATGAACTCGAGCGCGGTGCCGAGCCAGCCGGAGATCGCGGCACGGACGAGGTCCTTCACCGACCTCTTCGCGGTGGGGTCGGCGGCCGTGGCCGTCGTCTGCTGTTCTGACATGGGAGGTACTCCTTCGGACCAGGAACGGGTGATGTGCGCGTCGGGCGCGCGTTCGGGTGTGACTAGAGGGACAGCAGGACCTTGGCCGAGGCCGAGGAGTCGCGGGCGAGCTCGAAGGCCGGGACGGCGTCGGATGCGGGGAGGACGTGGGAGATCACGGAGTCGAGGGCGTCGGACTCGGCCAGCAGCCTGATCGCGTCGTCGATCTCGGTGGAGAAGCGGAACGCCCCGCGGATCGTGAGCTCCTTCGCCAGCATCGGCGCGAGGTTCACGCCGATCTCGGCGTTCGCGAGCATCCCGACCTGCACGACCGTGCCCGCGCGTCGCGCGGCCCGGACGGCCTGGGTGAGGGCGACGCCCACCCCCGAGCACTCGAACACGACGTCGTAGGACTCGTCGTCGATCGTGTCGCGGCCGACGAGGGAGACCTCGGTCGCGCCGAGCGACTGCGCGCGGGCCAGCGGCTCCTCGCGGACATCGCTCGCCCCGACGACGGATGCTCCGGCGTGCACGGCTGCCGCGACGACGAGAAGTCCGATCGGGCCCGCGCCGATCACGAGCGCACGCTTCCCCGTGAGGTCGCCGGCGAGGCCCACGGCGTGGATCGCGACGGCCAGCGGTTCGGCGAGCGCCGCGCGCTCGAGCGGCAGGGACGCCGGGAGCACGCGGATCATGTGCTCCTCGACCAGGAGGAACTCGGATGCTCCGCCCTGACGGTGCGGATGCGCGGCCGCGCTGCCGAAGTAGTCGCCGCCGGGGCGCAGATGCGGACGGTCCTCGAGGCCGGGGACGGAGGGGCCGTAGCGCGCGGGGTGCACCGTGACCGGCGTGCCGGGGGCCAGACGACCCGACGGGTCGAGGTCGACGACGCCGGAGAGCTCATGACCGGGGGTCAGCGGCTCCTGGATCGTGTACTCGCCGTTCGCGCCGTGGAAGTAGTAGTGCAGGTCGGATCCGCAGATGCCGACGTAATTCACCCGGAGGCGGACCTCTCCGTCGCCGGGGGTCGGGACCTCGCGGTCCTCCCAGCGGATGTCCTCCTTGCCGTGGATGGCGAGAGCCTTCATGGCTGCATCTCCTTCGTGGGGGTCAGGGGCGAGCCGACCGCGGTCAGCGCGTCGTCGATCGCGGCATCCACACCCTGCCGCCGGATGGTGTCGGTCAGCGCGCCGACACGGTCGATGAAAGCATCCTGCTCTGCCAGCTCGGTGCCGAACAGGTGCAGCTCGCCCATCACGCGGCGGGCCAGTTCGCGGCCGTCGCGTGCGGTGGAGGCGAGAGCGGCGAGGCGCTCGCGCGCGGCATCCGTCATCGCGGCGGCGTGCAGACCGGGGTCGAAGCCGGGCAGCGGAGCGATGCACGACAGGTAGCCCGCGACCGTCAGCGCGATGAGGTGCGGCATCTCGCCGTGCGACAGCGCCAGGAGGGCCGGCTCGGGGATGCGCTGGCGCAGCTTGACGGATCCGTCGGTGCCGACCTGGCTCGTGCGGTGACCGAGCGCCGTATTCGCGAAGCGCTCGAACAGCTCGTCCTCGTAGGCGCGGACGTCGACGCCCGAGGGGAGCTCGATCGACGGCTCGTACTCGTCGCGCATGATCCCGCGGGCTGCGCGATGGATGCGGTCGATGCCGACGGCCGCGGGGATCGTGGCCGCACCGCTCAGCGCGCCGAGGTAGGCGATGAGCGAGTGGGTGCCGTTGAGCATCCGCACCTTCATCTGCTCGTAGCGGCCGACCTCGTCGGTGAACACGGCGCCGCCGGCTTCCCAGGCCGGACGACCGGCGGCGAAGGAGTCCTCGATCGCCCACATCGTGAACGGCTCGGCCGGAACGGGGATGTCGTCGCGCGCGCCGAGGAGCGACGCCACACGCGTGCGGAGCTCGGGGGTGGTCGCCGGGACGATGCGGTCGACCATGCTCGAGGGGAACGTCACGGAGCGGTCGAGGAAGGCGAGCGTCTCGGCGCCCTCGGTGCCGGGAAGCTCCTGCAGGAACTCGCGCACCAGCTTCTCGGTGTGCTTGCCGTTCGCGGCGAGGTTGTCGCAGCTGAGGATCGAGATCGGCGCGCCGTCCGCCGCACGGGCCTGGAGGCCGCGGGCGAGCTGCCCGATGGTCGAGCGGGGCGCGCCGCCGCGGAGGTCCGCCCGCACGGTCTCGTCGTCGAGGTCGAGACGCTGCGTGGCGGGGGAGTAGCTGTAGCCGTTCTCGGTCACCGTGAGGGTGACGATGCGGATGCCGGGGTCGGCGATCTGCGCCACGACGCGCTCGGGGCCGTCGGCCGCGACATAGGCGTCGGTGTGGACCCCGGGGACCGACAGGGAGGTGGTGTCGGGCGAGATCGTGGCGACCGTGTAGAGGAGTCCTTGCGCGTGCATCGCGTCGACGACGGTGCGCGAGCGGGAGGCGACGCCGACGATGCCCCAGTCCCCGCCGTCGGCCTGCAGTGCGGCGTATGTGTACACCGCCTGGTGCGCGCGGTGGAAGCTCCCGAGACCGAGGTGCAGGATGCATGCGCGCTGCGGCCGGGGGTGATCGGCGATGATCCTCATGTAAAGCAGTGTGTATGCGTTGTACAAAGTTGTCAAGCGGTCTTACATCGAGGCGCAGGACCATAGGATTGCACGAAAGACGGAGGGGCGGACGTGGCAGCGACACTGACGGACGTGGCACGACACGCGGGCGTGTCCATCGCGACCGCGTCGCGTGCGTTCGGTGAGCCCGACCGCCTTGCGCCCGCGACGCTCGACCGAGTCCTGGAAGCCGCGACCGAGCTCGGCTACGCCACACCTCAGAGCGCCTCGACGGCGACGCGCACCTTCGGCGTGATCCTGCCCGACGTCGCGAACCCCGTGTACGGAACGCTGCTCAAGGCCATCCAGGGGCAGGCCTGGCACGGTCGGCACCGCATCGTCGTGTTCGACGCCGATGAGGACCTCCGCCGGGAGCGCGAGCAGATCGAGCAGGCGCGCAAGCTCGACGGCATTCTCCTCTGCTCGCCGCGCCTCCCCGACGCCGACGTGCTCGAACTGGTCGGCGACACCCCCTGCGTCGTCGTCAACCGGCTCATCGACGGTGCGTCGTGCGTGGTCATGGACACCGAGCACGGCCCTGCGCAGGCCATCGAGCACCTCGCCGCGCTCGGCCACACGCACATCGCCTACGCCTCGGGTCCGCGGGGCTCCTGGGCCGACGTCCGCCGCGCCGACACCGTCGCCAGGGCCTGCGAGCGCCACGGCATCCGCCTCACCCGACTCAGCCACCAGGCCGCGTCGATCCAGGGCGGACGCGCGGCGGCCGCCCCTGCCGCAGCCAGCGGGGCGACTGCTGTGGTCGCCTACAACGACCTCGTCGCGCTGGGACTCGAGGCCGGGATGCTGGAGCTCGGCCGCCGCTGCCCCGCCGACATCAGCATCGTCGGGATCGACGACATCGATCTCGCGGGCGCCGTCACGCCCGCCCTCACGACCGTGCGGATGCCGATCGACCGCAGCGGAACCGTCGCCGTCGACCTGCTGCTGCAGCGGATCGCCGGCGAGACCATCGACGATGTGCCGCCGCTCGCCTCGCAGCTGATCGTGCGCGCTTCGACCGCCGCACCCGCCGCCTGACCAGCCGACGGAAGGACCGTCTGTTTCTGCCATACGGCAGAAACAGACGGCGCATTCCTGCCATACGGCAGAAATAGACGGGCGGGAGCGGATCAGGCGTCGGCGAGCGCGCGATCGACCGCGACCTCGACGTGCAGGGCCGTGGTCGGGAACACCGGCACCGGAGAGTCCGCGGCCGAGACGAGCAGCTCGATCTCGGTGCAGCCGAGGATGATCCCCTCCGCGCCCTGCGCCACGAGACGCTCGATCACTTCGGCGTAGCGCTGCCGCGACTCCTCCCGGATCTCGCCGTGCACGAGCTCGTCGTAGATCACGGCGTGCACGAGCGCCCGGTCGTCGGCGTCCGGCACCACGACCGACAGTCCGTGCGCCGAGAGACGCTCGCGGTAGAACGGCTGCTCCATCGTGAACGCGGTGCCGAGAAGGCCGACCCTCGTCACGCCCGCCGCCGCGACGGCCTCCGCGGCCACGTCGCCGATGTGCAGGAACGGTATGTCGACGGCATCCTGGATCTGCTCGGCGACCAGGTGCATGGTGTTGGTGCACAGCACGAGGATCTCCGCACCGGCCGCCTCCAGCGCTCGCGCCCGTGCCGCGAGGAGGTCTCCTGCGGCGGCCCAGTCGCCGCGCATCTGCATCGCCTCGATCTCCGCGAAGTCGACTGAGTCGAGCACGATGCGCGCGGAGTGGTATCCGCCGAGCCTCTCCTGCACACGCTCGTTCGCGAGGCGGTACCACTCGAGCGACGACTCCCAGCTCATCCCGCCGAGCACGCCGATCGTCTTCATGCGCGGTCCCCCGTGTTCCCATCCTGCGCCGTGCTCTCGCCGAACTGACGCTCCCAGTCGCGCAGTTCGCTGCGCCCGATGAGCGAGTCCAGCGACACCTGGAACAGCAGGCCCTTGCGGCCGTTGACCTGCTTGATGTTGTCGACGATCTGCGTCGTGACCGCTGCGAGGGCTTCGCGCACCTCCCCGATCCGCTCGTCCGGCGCATCCCACAGGTCAGGACGGGTGAGCAGGTCGAGGAGGTAGTCGGGTTCGAGCGCCGCGACCAGACGGGCGAGTTTGTCGGAGTACTCGGCCTCGGCCAGCACGCTCTGGTCCTCGCCCGCCCTGGCGTCGAGGCGGAGGAACAGCTGCTCGACGTGCGAGGCGAGGGTGTCGATTCCGGCGGCGGTCTCGCCCGCGATCGCGTTGCCGGAGACCGATGCGTAGGCCGGGCGCAGTTCACGGAGACGGTCGATGCGCAGACGGATGCCGGCGGGGATGGGGTCTGTGGAGGCAGCGGGAGTCGCTCGGCTTCGGCGGCGACGGATGATGAGACCGATCGCAGCGCACGCAGCCGCGAGGAGCACGACGCCGCCGATCAGACCCGGTACGAGCAGATCGGCGCCTCCCGTGCCGCTGCCCCCTCCCGGGGAGGTCGGCGTCTCGGCGGAGATCTCCTGCACGGTCTCGACCAGTGCGTCGGGGAGGGAGCCGGCCGACGCCTCGTTCTCGTTCGCGATGCGCAGCGCCACCTCTCCGTCGATCGCCGAGGAGTCCGCCTGCAGATCCGAGCCCACGGCGAGGATCACGGTGTCGTGATCGCCCGCGGACGTGAGGCGCTCGAGGATGTAGGTCTGATACGGGAGATTCCGCCCGGCTGCCTCGGGCAGCACGACGACCGCGATCGACCCGTCGGACGGGACCACGCTCGCGAGCTGATCCTGGAGTGCCGTGTGGCCTGCGACCTCGGAGTCGACGTACACGCTCTGGGTCGCGATCTGTTCCAGGGCGTCGTCGAGCCAGGGGTTGCCGGATGCGGTGACGGAGGGCATCGCGTCCTCAGAAGTTGTTGATCACGGACGCGAACACCAGGTCGATCCGCTCGGCGTCGGACGCGTCGAACATCTGCCCGCCGGTCGCGTCGGCGATGCGCTGCAGCGCGGACGTGTCGGCGCCCTCTCCATACGCGATAGGGAATATGCGCACGGGAGCATCGTCGCCGCCCTCCTTCGTGCTCTTGCCGATCTTCGCGATCAGCGAGTCGAGGGACATGCCCGAATCGGTGTCCTCCCCGTCGGAGAGCACGACGATCGCGTTGATGCGCCCGGGCTCGGCTCGCTCGCTCAT
Source organism: Microbacterium sp. GCS4 (assembly GCF_001262495.1). Classification (GTDB taxonomy): domain Bacteria; phylum Actinomycetota; class Actinomycetes; order Actinomycetales; family Microbacteriaceae; genus Microbacterium. The sequence continues at coordinate 88,527 of NZ_LGYE01000004.1, read as the reverse complement.
GGCCTCGTAGGCGAGCAGGATCGAGTCGTACAGTGGGGTGCCGTTGCGCTGCGCATAGCGCAGATCGTCCAGCGAGGAGTCGAGCTTCTCACCGTCGGAGCCGAGGGCGGTCACATCGCGCAGCACCTCTATGCCTTCTCCGGCATCCGAGGAGATCCCCGTGGTGAAGGCCCACACGCCGATCTCGTCCGTGGACCGGAAGTGGTCCAGGGTCGTCTGCGCGCCCTCGATCGCGCCGTCGAGACGCGAGCGGCCGTCACCGATCGGATCGTCCATCGATCCGGAGATGTCGATGAGCTCGAGCACCGACGAGGGCTTGCGCACCTGCGTCCACTGGTCGATCGCCGTGGAGATCACGTCGACGTCCGGCTTCGGCAGGGTCACGGCGGGAAGCGCCGGATCCACGCCGAACTTCGCCGTGAAGAGGTCGCCGAGCGGCACCGACTCGTCGAGCGGGCGGAAGCCGTAGTCGGGGAGGATCTTCTGGGCGGCGGTGGTCTGCAGGAACGCCGCGAACGCCTCGCCGGCCGTGCGCTGCTCGGGCGTCACCCAGTCGGCGCCGAGCACCGTGACCGGGTTGTCCGACCACATCGAGCCGCCCGCGGGGTACACCGCCACCAGCTTCGTCTTCGGCGGGGTCAGGGTCTCCCCGGGCTGCACGGTGTGCGAGTCGGGGTTGCCCTGGTTGTAGTTGAGCAACGAGGTCTCCTCGAGCGCGACGGCCGAGACGTACGCCGACCCGTTCGAGCCGTTCTGCGTCTCGTCGTAGAGCGTCGAGAGCACGTTGCCGGTCGTGTCGCCGTAGTGGATCACGCACTCCTCGAACACGCGGGAGAAGTCGGCCGACGCATCGACGTCGGCCGCGGTGAGGCCCTCGCTCTTGCCCGTGGCCTCGTACGACTGCATGAGGATGGTCGACAGTCCGGTCGTCGACGTGTTCGGGTTGGTCTTCGAGATCTTGAACGCGCCCCAGATGTCCTTGCCGACGCTGCCCCAGCCGGCGGGGTCCTGGCAGAGGTTCTCGAGATCGGTGATGCTGATCGGGGTCTCCGGCCAGCCGAGCGCGGTCGCCATGGGCTCCGGCATCCCGAAGACGACGGGCGTGCGGGTGAAGGACACGGGCTCTCCGACGAGGTTCGCGGAGGCCGCTGCGGCGACGCGGTCGGTCCAGACCGTGGAGGCGGGCGACCACAGCGTGGGCCACAAGGCGCGGTCGTCGCTCGGCCAGTCCTCGCCCGAGGTGAGGAAGCGCGTCGCGTTGCCGGAGGAGACGTTGGTGGGACGCACGGTCGCGCACGTGTCGAGGTCGTCGTGCTCGGGGGAGTCCTTGAAGGCCTTCGCGAGCTCGTCGAGCATGTTGACCTTCTCGGACGAGGTCGCGACCGTGATGTGCGTGCAGCCGTCGTCGGGGAATGCCTGCCCGCCGCCGCCCTCTGAGCCGCCGTCTTCCCCTCCGGCCGTGCAGGCCGTGAGCACCAGCGCCACCGTCGCCGCGAGGGCGAGAGCCGCGGGCGTGCGTCGTGCGGGTGTGCGTCGTGCGGTGCGAGGCGCGCTCATGCGCCCAGAGTACCCGGTGGTCAGGCGTCGACGGACGACCCCTGCAGGGCGTGCACGACCGGCGCGAGCTCGGGCTGCGTGACGGCGTCGCCGAGAGTCCGTTCGAGCGTCTCGTCGTGGATCGGGTGCGCCCGGTCGTACAGTGCGCGACCGGCGGGGGTCAACTCCGTGTAGATGCCTCGGCGATCGTCGGCGCACAGGATGCGGGTGAGCAGGCCCCGGTCCTCGAGGCGTGTCACGAGTCGCGTCGTCGCACTCGGGCTGAGAGCGGCTGCGCGGGCGAGCTGCTGCATCCGCATGTGCCAGCCGTCCTGGCGGCTGAGGGCGTCGAGCACGGTGTACTCGACCACCGACAGGCCAACCGAAGCCCCGAGTGCGCGTTCGAGTTCGGCGTCGATGATGCCGTGCAGTGCGGCGAGGGTGCGCCAGCCGCGTGCGCGGATCTCGACGGCGTCGTCCGAGATGCCCATGGTGTCCTCCGATCGCGTGCGAACGCGGGTAGTTGCTTGCGCGGCATAGTTGCGTGTGCAATGATTATGCGTCGGACGCAATATCCCGCGTCTGCAACTACTTTAGCAGAGGACCACGGAACGCACCCATGCCACTCGGACTCATCGCACTCGCCATCGGGGCCTTCGGGATCGGACTCACGGAGTTCGTCATCATGGGCCTCCTGCCCGAGGTCGCCCACGACTTCGGGGTCGCCGAAGCCACGGCAGGCTGGCTCATCTCGGGCTACGCGCTGAGCGTCGTGGTGGGCGCACTCGGACTCACGGCCGCCACCACGCGACTGCCCCGCAAGCCCGTACTGCTCGGACTGCTCATCCTCTTCGTCCTCGGCAACGCGCTGACGGCCATCGCTCCCGACTACTCGGCCGCCATGGCCGGGCGCATCGTCGCCGCCCTCTGCCATGGAGCCTTCTTCGGCATCGGCTCCGTCGTCGCGGCAGAGCTCGTCGCCCCCGCGAAGAAGGCTCGCGCCATCGCCATCATGTTCACGGGCCTCACCGCCGCGAACGTCCTCGGCGTCCCCTTCGGCACCTTCATCGGCCAGCAGTACGGGTGGCGGGCGACGTTCTGGGTCATCTCCGGCATCGGCGTGCTCGCGTTCGCCGGCATCGCGGTGCTCGTTTCGGCACCACGCGGCTCCGCGGCGCACGTGAGCCTCCGCGGAGAGCTGAGCGCCTTCCGCTCCGGCCAGGTCTGGCTCTCGCTGATCGTCACGGCGCTCGCGTTCGGCGGCATGTTCGGCGCCTTCACCTACATCGCCTACACGCTCACCGGCGTCTCGGGCTTCGACGCCGCGGCCGTGCCCTGGCTCCTCGTGCTGTTCGGCGCCGGTCTCGTGATCGGCAACTGGGTCGGCGGACGCCTGGCCGACGGCGCACTCGACCGCACGCTCCTCCTCTTCATCGGGGCGCTGCTGGTCGTCTTGGTGCTCTTCGGGCTGCTCGCCTGGTCGCAGCCAGCGACCATCGCGATCCTCGTCGTCATGGGCGCATTCGGCTTCGGCACCGTGCCGGGACTCCAGACCCGCATCATGCACTACGCCGGCGGCGCCCCCACGCTCGCCTCCGGCGCGAACATCGGCGCCTTCAACGTGGGCAACGCCCTCGGCGCCTGGGCCGGAGGCCTCGGGATCTCGGCCGGTCTCGGCTACACCTCGCCGATCTGGATCGGCGCCGTGATCACGGCATCCGCTCTCGTCGTCATGGTGATCGCGGTCGTGACCGCGCGACGGCCCCTCTCGACGGCATCCGGCTCGCTGCGCACGGTCGTCGTCTGAGGGCTACTGCGCGCGCATGTACTCCTCGGCCGCCTGCACCTGGGCGGCAGAGGGGCGGATGCCCGTGTAGAGCACGAACTGCTCGAGGGCCTGAAGGGTCGCGACCTCGGCTCCCGTGATGACGACCTTGCCGGCTGCGCGCCCCGCACGGACCAGCGGGGTCTCGGCCGGAAGCGCGACGACGTCGAACACCACCGAAGCCGCGGTGATCTGCTCCTCGGCGAACGAGAGCCCATGCTCGTCCGCGCCGCCGGCCATGCCGATGGGGGTGATGTTGACGATGACGTCGGCGGTGGCATCCGCGGCATCCGCGACCCAGGAGAAGCCGTACAGGTCCGCGAGCGCGCGCCCGCGCTCCTCGTTGCGCGCGACGATCGTGACGCGGCGGAAGCCGGCGTCACGGAAGGCTGCGGCCGTCGCCTTCGCCATCCCGCCCGAGCCGCGAAGAAGGACCGTGGATGCCGGGTCGAGGGAGTTCCGTTCGATGAGCTGGGCGATCGCGCTGTAGTCCGTGTTGTAGGCCGTCAGCACGCCATCGTCGTTGACGATCGTGTTCACCGAGTCGATCGCGGTCGCCGAGGGGTCCATGCGATCGACGAGGGCGATCACGTCCTCCTTGAACGGCATGGAGATCGCGCACCCGCGGATGCCGAGGCCGCGTACCCCGGCGATCGCCTGGGCGAGGTCCGTGGGCGCGAACGCCTTGTAGATCCAGTTCAGTCCGAGCTCCTCATAGAGGAAGTTGTGGAAGCGCGTGCCGTTGTTGCTCGGCCGCGCGGACAGCGAGATGCACAGGGTCATGTCCTTGTTCAGCATGGTCACCGAACCAGGGTAGACCGCGTCACGTATCCGGATCGCCGTCGCCGCCAGACGTGGGAGCGGTCTCATACGACGCGCGCGGGCGTCAACCCCCTATGGCGGCAGCACCGCTCCTCCCCTATGGTGAGAGTGCGTGCACAGGGGATTGATCGTCTCCGTCCACCCCAGACGACGGACTGCCTTCCCCAGAGGCAAAGGCGATCCGTGCATGCGATTGGGCCCCCTCGAGTCGCTCAGTCCCCAATGCGCCACTCGAGGGGGCCGCTATCTTCTCGGAGATTTTCGACCTTTTTTCGCGTTTGTCCCCCAAATGGGGGACAGAACGCCCTCGGAGGGGTTAGGGTGGATCCTGACGCACCCTCCGGTCGTCTTCGGCCCTCATCGCTCCCCCCGCGGTGAGGGCCACACCATTTTCCGGGCTCCGCGCCGACGATCAGCGGATGACGCTCGTGCAACATTTGGGTTACGGGCTGAAACCAGGACTTCCGCTCAGCGCGTGCTCCACTAGCGTGGAGCACGTCGGGGCATCCTGCGTCGGCTTCTTTTTCAGCAGAACAGGCAGTAAATGGCTACTCAGGGCACGGTCAAGTGGTTCAACTCGGAGAAGGGCTTCGGCTTCATCTCCCCCGACGACGGCGGCGCTGACGTTTTCGCGCACTACTCCGCCATCCAGTCTTCCGGCTACCGCTCGCTGGAGGAAAACCAGCGAGTCGAGTTCGACGTGGCGCAGGGCCCCAAGGGCCTGCAGGCCGAGAACATCCGCCCGGTCTGAGACCGGTCGACTCGAGAACTCCCCGACCGGGGCCGCAGCGATCGCGGCATCCGGCGGGGAGTTCTGTGCTTTTCGCGGGGAGTGACCCGGGTCGGGGCATGGTCGTGCCACGCGGTCGCCGGGACGGCGAGGCTCGGCGGCGACCGCGGATCGCTCAGCCGAGCAGCAGCGTGCGCAGCTCGTCCGGCGTGCTCACACGGAACGCCGCGTCGTCGCCCTCGTGCGCGTCGCTGAAGCCCCAGTCCACGAACACGACGGGCACGCCATTCGCGGCACCGCCCTCGACGTCGTGGTGACGGTCGCCGATCAGCACCGGACGTGAGACGTCCGCTCCGCGCTCGGCCAGACGCCGCAGCGCCTCGGCGACGATGTCGGTCTTGGAGGCCAGAGTGGCCTCGTCCGGGGTGGCGCCGACCGTCGTGAGGAAGTACGGGCGCAACTCGAAGAAGTCGACGATCGCGTCGACCTGGATCTCCGGCTTGGAGCTCGCGGTGGCCTGCGGCACGCCGGCGTCATGCAGGTCGCGGATGATCGCGGGCACACCGGGGTACGTCGCGATGTCCGTCGTGTAGCCGTCGGCCTTGCCCAGCTCCCGATAGAAGGCGACGGCCTCGGTCGACTGCTCGGGTGTCATGCCCGCCTGAGCCTGGAACGAGTCGAACATGGGCGGCCCGATCCAGTGCGTCAGCTCCTCGCGGGTGGGAGCCGGACGGCCGAAGTGCGTGAGGGCGACGTTCAGCCGTCGGAGGATCCCGACGGAGGCGTCGACGATCGTGCCGTCGACGTCCCAGAGCACGCACGAGTAGGGGGAATGCACCATGCCCTCCAGCCTATGGGCACTTCCCCTGCACAGATTCCGCTCGCACGGGCTTATCCACGGATGCCGGGATGCCGGATCTCACACGGCTACGGTCGTGACATCTCCGCGGACGCGGAGCAGGATGGGGGCATGTTCGTGTCGATCGAGGTCATCACCACGCTGGCCAGCGCCTTCGCGGTCATCGCCGCGTCGCTCGCAGGATTCGCGTGGGTCGTGAAGCGCATGGATGATCGGTTCGCGCAGCAGGACGCCAGGATCGACGCGAAGTTCGCGGCGCAGGACGCGCGGATGGACGCTCGTTTCGCAGAGCAGGACGCCAGGATCGACGCCCGATTCGGGCAGGTCGACGCCCGATTCGCGGAGGTGCGCGGCGAGATCGCGGAGGTGCGTACCGAGGTCGCGGACCTCCGCGGGGAGGTCGTGGACGTAAAGATCTCCATCGCGCGGTTCGAAGGTCCGCCGCGGCGGTTGCTCACCCAGGTCTGAGAGAACTCGCGCTCAGAAGAGGCGCGGGATGCCCGACTCGATGCCCTTCATGTCGTCGTAGTCGAGGACGAGGCAGCGGATCCCACGGTCCTCGGCGAGCACGCGGGCCTGCGGCTTGATCTCCTGGGCGGCGAAGATTCCGGTGATCGGCGCGAGGTGCGGGTCGCGGCCGAGCAGTTCGAGGTAGCGCGTGAGCTGCTCGACGCCGTCGATGTCGCCGCGGCGCTTGACCTCGATCGCGATCGCCGCGCCCTCGGCATCCCGCACCAAGAGGTCCACGGGGCCGATCGCCGTCGGGTACTCGCGCCGCACGAGCGTGGTCCCCTCGCCGACGAGCTCCACCTGCTCCGCAAGGAGCCGCTGCAGGTCAGCCTCCACGCCGTCCTTCTGCAGGCCGGGGTCGACGCCGAGGTCATGGTTCGAGTCGTGGAGGATCTCGTAGATCTGCACGCGCAGCGCATCGCCGGTCTTCTTGTGCGTGACGCGCCACACCTCCGTGACGCCGGCACTGGCCTCCTCCTCCCCGGGCTCCTCGGGAGAGAGCGAGCAGGGAGGGCTCATCCAGTTCAACGGCTTGTAGCTGCCGCCGTCCGAGTGCACGAGCAGGCTGCCGTCGCCCTTGTGGACGAGCAGGCGCGTGGCGAGAGGAAGGTGGGCATTCAGCCGCCCGGAGTAATCGACGGAGCAGCGGGCGATGACGAGACGCACCCGACGAGCCTAACGGCATCCGTCGTCTGCGATGTCAGGCCGCGGCGACCGGCGTCTTCTCCTCCTCGCGCAGCGGGCGGGCGGCACCCGAGAACAGGCCGGACAGCACCGCGAGCACCACGAGGATGAAGAGCGTGTTCAGGAGCCCGATGTGCTCGCTGATGACGCCGAGCACCGGGGGGCCGCCGAGGAAGGAGATGTAGCCGATCGTGGCGGCCGCGCTGACGCGGGCCGCCGCCTTGGCCGGGTCGTCCGCCGCCGCCGACATGCCGAGTGGGAACCCGAGCGAGGCGCCGATGCCCCACAGCGCCGCCCCGAGGAACACGAGCGGGAGAGTGGGCGCGAGGATGAACAGCAGGATGCCGGCTGCCGCCGTGAGCGCGAGGACGCGCAGCACGATCACGCGGCCGAGGCGGTCGACGAGCGGTCCGCCGAAGACGCGGACCGCTGTCATCGCGACCGAGAACGTGGCGAGGGCCGCGGCTCCGAGCGCGGTGCCGCCGCCGTGATCCTCCGCGACGCCGAGAGCGAGCCAGTCGTTCGCGCCACCCTCGGCGAAGGACATGCCGAGCATCACGACTCCGATCGCGTAGGTGCGCGGCTCCCGCCAGGCCGAGAGCGCCACATGCATGCGCTCTCGCCAGTGGGGCTTGTCGACCTCGTCCGCGCCGCGGTCGAGGGCCTCCTCCCGGCGCGGCACGTTCGCGATGCTGACGATGCCGATGGCGAGGATCAGCACCGCGACTGCGAGAGTGTGACCGAACACGTCGATGCGCAGTTGGGCGGCGAGGGCGCCGGCTCCCGCGCCGATCACGGTTCCGAAGCTGAAGAAGGCGTGGAACAGGGGCAGGATCGTCTTGCCCGCGTGCTGCTCGATCGCGGTCGCCTCGACGTTCATCATCACGTCGATGCAGCCGTTGCCGAGCCCGAACAGCACGAGGCCGATCAGGACGACGGGGTAGGACCCGAAGACGTTCGCACCGATCCCGATCAGCGCGACACCCGAGGCGAAGGTGACGATCGACGTCATCATGCCGAGGCGCGCGCCGGTGCGCGCCATGATCGCGGGGCTCGACGAGATCCCGATGATCGAGGCGATGCCGGCACCGAGCAGCAGCATGCCGACCTGCGCCTTGTCGATCTCGAGCGCGATCTTGAGGTCGGGCACGCGGGACGCCCAGGTCGCGACCGACAGGCCGCTGGCGAGGAAGATCGCGAAGGTCGCGGTGCGCCATCGCACGTACTGCGATCGGGTGAGGGCGGTGTCCATCCGCCCAGCATATCGAATCGATTCGATCCTCGCGGTCGAGGTCGGGTTATCCTCGGAGTATGACGAGTCAGGAGCCCGCGCGTCGGGCCACCATCGCCGACGTCGCCCGTGAGGCGGGCGTGGCCACCTCGACGGCCTCCGTGGTTTTCAGCGGCAAGGCGAACGTCGCGCCAGCCACTCGCGAGCGGGTCCTCGCGGCGGCGGCCGAACTCGGCTACACCGGGCCCGACCCGCGCGCCGCCTCGCTCCGACGCGGACGCAGCGGGATCGTCGCCGTCGTGCTCGAGGGGCACTTGCGCGCCGCCTTCCTCGACCCAGTGACCACCGCCATGATGGACGGCCTGACCGACGGGCTCGCCGAATTGAGCGCGGGCATCCTGCTCATGCGCGACGAACCGGGCGACGACGGGTCGCCGCTGTCGAACGCGCCCGTCGACGCGGTCGTGCTGATCGGATGCTCGGGTCGCACCCGCGCGTCGCTCGACGTCGTCCGCGGCCGTGGCCTGCCGGTCGTGGTGATCGAGGGCGACGCGGGGGAGGGCATCCCGCGCATCACCCTCGACAACTCCGCGGCGGCGGCGGACGTCGCGCGACACCTGTACGACCTCGGGCACCGCGATGTCGCCCTCGTGACGCTCCCCCTCGACCAGGAGCGTGAGCGCGGCGCGGTGACCCCCGAGCGGATCGCGAAAGCGACGGTCGACGTCACGGTCGATCGCCTCGCCGGCATGCGAGAGGTCTTCCCCGATGCGCCGGCCGTGTCGGCGGGCGGCAGCCTGATCGACGAGGGGCTCGCGGTCGGACGGCTGCTCCTCGAGGATCCGGTGACACGCCCCACGGGGGTCCTCGCGCAGAGCGACCTGCTCGCGGTCGGGGTGATCCGCGCCGCCGAGGAGCTCGGGCTCCGCGTTCCGGAGGATCTCTCGGTCGCGGGCTTCGACGGCATCGACGCCGACGGCCTCGGCGATCTCGTGCTCACGACGAGCGTGCAGCCGGCCGTCGAGAAGGGCCGGGCGGCGGGCGAGCAGGTCGCACGGATGCTGCGGGGGGACGCCGGCGTCACACTGCACCTGACGTGCCGGTTCCGGCCGGGGACGACGACGGCCGCACCTGCGCGATGAGTCGCGCCCCACGACGCGACTAGGAGTGCGCGGGACCGAGGGGCAGAGGAGTCGACGCGAAGTCGAGGATCGTCCAGCGGCCGCACTCCACGATGCGGTCCGGCACCGCGGCCGCCGGCAGCTCCCACTGCACGGTCTGCGAATCCTGCAGCAGGAACGTCACCTCGCGCGCGTCGAAGTCGGTGCGGTTCACGAGCCAGGCGTAGCCGTCGAGCCGGTGATCGACCTGCACCAGCTGCGCGGGGTCCTTCAGATGGAGCTTCGGCAGCCGCACGGTCCAGAACTGCCCGGCGCCGATGCGCGGGGAGGCGTCGACCCAGTCGGTCACGCACGCGAGATCGGCATCCGGTCGCTCCGCGGCACCCGCGAGTCGAGGCACGCTCAGCCCGCCGGCGACGAGGACAGCGGCCGCGGCGACCGCTGCCGCCTGCCGCCGCAGTCGAGCCGGGATGCGGAGGGTCTGCGGGTGCGCCACGAGCGCGAGCACCGGGGCGAAGGCGAGCGGCTGCAGATAGCGCGCGGCGTGGGTGCCCAGCGCGATCGCGCCGATCAGCACGACGACCGGCAGGGCCCACGACGCGACGGCGATCAGTCGCGATGCGCTGTCGGCGGCTCGCACCGTGCGGACGACGCCGAGGGCGAGAAGAGCGACCACCACGAGCAGTGCGATCACCCCGAGGGGGTCCTGCAGACGGTCCGCGAAGAGCCTGCCGTAGTACTCGATCGATTCAGGCCACTGCCCCGGCTGCACGTAACCCGCACCCGTGTTCGCGATCCATGCCGACAGGGGAATACGCAGTGCGAAGCCGACCGCCACGCCCACGATCACGGTGACGACGAGGGCGAGTGAGCGTCGGCGAACGACGGCGCGCGATGCATCGACGAGGAGGATCGCGAGCAACGGGGCAGCGAGCCACGCTGCGTACAGGGGATTCGATGCCGTCGATACAGCGGCGATCCCGGCGAGCAGGACCGGGAGCAGGATGCGGTGGACGCTGCCGTCGCGCATCCGCCGGACCAGACCGATCGAGAGCACGACAGCGACCACCGTCGCCGAGTAGTACGTCGTCGTGAGCTGCAAGGAGGCGAGCTCGAGGGCGTCGCGTGACGCGGAGGTCTCGGTCATCGCGAGCAGGCCGAAGACCGCGACGGCCACGACAGACCACGCGACGGGAGCGCGTCCCTCGCGTCGGCTCCCGGCCGCGACGCGGAACGCGCCGTACAGCGCGAGCAGGTTCAGCACGGCACTCACCGCGAGCAGCGTGTCGACCCCCACCGGAAGGACCGCGTCGAGCGCCGTGAACACCGCAGCCTCCGGCAGGAACAGCACGCTCGACAGAACCAAGTCGAGCGGATCGCCGGCGAGCAGCGACCTCGAGAGCAGGGCGACGATCAGCGAGTCCCCATCGCGGAAGAGCAGCTCGGCCCGAGCCGAGGACGCGACGGCACCGGCCGCGGCGAGGGCGACCGCGAGTGCCAGCACCCATCCCGCCAGCTCCCGCACCCACGTCCGCGTCACGGGCCCACTCTGCCACGCGACCGCTCACACGACGACGTCGCCGCCCGCGCGAGGGATGTCGCGTCAGGAGACGCGCTGCGCGGCGAGGTCCCACACCTGTTCGAGGGGGGCCGTGCCCTCGGCGCCGTCGGCGTCACGGAACAGCTCCACGAACCGGCCGATGTCGGCCTGCCACGCACGATCGGCCGGATCGTCGGCCAGTGCGGCGACCGCGGCATCCCAGTCGTCGCATTCGACGAGGTGGAACAGCCGGTGGCCGGAGCGCCAGATCGTCCAGTCCCGGATGCCGATGCGCGCGAACGTGTCGGCGAGGGCATCCGGGATGCGCTCGTGGTTCGTGCGGTAGTCGTCGATCGCACCTTCGCGGATCTCGGAATGCAGGGCGATGCGCATGATGAGGCCTTTCGTCGGGGGCCACGGAGAGGGCCGATATCGACCGTACGGCCTAACGGGATCCTCACGGCAGGTAAACTGGTACTCGACACCCGCCCGCCTGTGCCGAGATCCCCCGGCCGACGAGCCCCGAGGAGCCGCTTATGCTGACGCTCCTCGCCGTGTTCCTCCTCGGGTCCCTCCTGATGCCCGTGCTGGTGCGCTGGCTGGGCGCGCAGGCGTTCGCGATCGCCGCCCTCATTCCCGCAGCGGCATTCGTCCACGCCCTCGTCATGACACCGCAGGTGCTCGAGGGCCCGGCGCCGTTCGCGTCGATCTCGTGGATCCCGCAACTCGGACTCAACCTGTCGATGCACATGGACGTCCTGGGGTGGGTGCTGACGCTCATCGTCACGGGCGTCGGGGCGCTCGTGCTGCTGTACTGCCGCTGGTACTTCCATGACGACTCGGCCGGGATCGGCCAGTTCTCCGCCGTGCTGCTGGCGTTCGCCGGAGCCATGTACGGCCTCGTCCTCACCGACGACATCGTGATGCTGGTGATGTTCTGGGAGGTGACGAGCATCCTCTCGTACCTCCTGATCGGCCACTATCGCCGTCGCGCCGCGAGCCGCCGTGCGGCGCTCCAGGCCCTGCTCGTCACGACGCTCGGCGGCCTCGTGATGTTCGTCGGCGTCGTGCTCCTCGTGGTCGACGCCGGGACGACGAGCATCCGAGAGATCCTCGAGCTCGCGCCGACGGGACCGATCGTGGATGCCGCGGTCGTGATGCTCCTGATCGGCGCCCTCAGCAAGTCCGCGATCTTCCCCTTCCACTTCTGGCTCCCCGGCGCCATGGCCGCACCGACGCCTGTGAGCGCCTACCTGCACGCGGCGGCCATGGTGAAGGCCGGCATCTACCTGATCGCCCGGTTCGCGCCGATCTTCGCCTTCACCGGTCCCTGGCGGCCGATCATCATCTCCCTCGGTGTGGTCACGATGCTGCTCGGCGGCATCCAGGCGCTCCGCGAGACCGACCTCAAGCGCATCCTGGCGTTCGGGACGGTGAGCCAGCTCGGCTTCTTCGCGATCGTCGTCGGCTACGGCACGCAGGCGAGCGCGCTCGCGGGTCTGGCGCTCGTGATCGGGCACGCGCTGTTCAAGTCCGCGCTGTTCCTCATCGTCGGCGTGATCGACCGTCAGCTGTCGACGCGAGACATCACCGAGTTGAGCGGCGTGGGTCGCCAGGCCCCCGTCATGGCGACCGCGGCCTTCATCTCGGTCGCGTCGATGGCCGGGATCGCTCCGACCATCGGCTTCGTCGCGAAGGAGTCCACGCTCACCGCGCTGCTCGACGACGCGATCGGCGGTTCTCCGTGGGGTCTCGTCGCGATCATCGGGGTCAGCCTGGGGTCTATTCTCACTGCGGCATATGGACTGCGCTTCCTCTGGGGTGCGTTCTGGTCGAAGCGCGATGCGATGGGCGATCGCATCCCCGACACGATCTGGCCGGATCCGCCGGTGGGCTTCCTGTCGGCCCCGATCATCCTCGCGGGCGTCACGATCGCCGCAGGCATCGGCGCTCCCGCCCTCGACAAGGCGCTGCAGGGGTACGCCCTCACCGCGACGCCGGGGCTCGACCATGAGGGAGCCGCGGTCGAGGGACCGGGTCACCTCGCGCTGTGGCACGGTCTCGAGCCGGCGCTCGGCATCTCGATCCTGTCGATCCTCCTCGGTGGCGCGGTCTTCCTGCTGACCCTCCGCACGGGCTGGGACCGCAAGTCCCGGCTGCTCCCGTTCACCGCCGCCGACGTCTACTACCTCGTGATGCGCGGCGTCGACCGCCTCTCGGTGCTCTCGACCTCGCTCACGCAGCGCGGTTCGCTGCCCGTCTACGTCGGCACGATCTTCGTGGTGTTCGTCGCCGCCGAGATCACCGCGCTCCTCGCGAGCGACGTCGACCGTTTTCAGCTCTCCGCGTGGCACACGCCCGTGCAGATCGTGGTCGCTCCGCTCATGGCGGCCGCCGGCGTCATGGCCGTCCGCGCGCAGAAGCGCTACACCGGCGTCGTGCTCGTCTCGATCACAGGCCTCGGCATGGTCGTGCTGTTCGCGACGAGCGGCGCTCCCGACCTCGCGCTCACGCAGATCCTCGTCGAGACCGTCACGATGGTGACGTTCGCGCTCGTGCTGCGGCGTCTGCCGGCGCGGATGGGCGAGCACAACGCATCCGTCGGACGCATCCCTCGGGCTCTCCTCGGCATCGGGGTGGGCCTGACGATGGCTCTCGTGGCGATCGTGGCGACGCAGTCGCGCGTCGCGGACCCGATCTCCGAGATGTTCCCGAAGCTCGCGTACGAGATCGGCCACGGCAAGAACGTCGTGAACGTCGCGCTCGTCGACCTCCGCGGGTGGGACACCATGGGCGAGCTCTCGGTGCTGGTGCTCGCAGCGACCGGCGTCGCATCCCTCGTGTTCGTCACGCACCGCGCCGACATGCTCGCGGCGACCAAGACGCTGCCCAAGACCCGTCGTCGCCGCACGCTCAGCCGTCCGCTCGTGGAGACGACCGAGGGCGTGCGGTTCCAGACGAACGAGAATCAGAGCAGCCCGCGCGCCTGGCTCGTCGGCGGTCAGAAGATGAAGCCCGAGAACAGGTCGATCCTGCTCGAGGTCATCGTGCGGGTGCTGTTCCACACGATCATCGTCGTGTCGATCTTCCTGCTCTTCGCGGGCCACAATCTGCCCGGCGGCGGTTTCGCCGGCGGCCTGGTCGCGGGCATGGCGCTCGTGATGCGCTACATCGCGGGCGGTCGCTGGGAGCTCGGCGCCGCGGCCCCGACCGACGCAGGACGACTTCTCGGCACCGGCCTCATCCTCGCGGTCGGCACCGCTATCGTGCCGCTGTTCTTCGGGATGGCGCCGCTCACCAGCACCTTCTGGGAGTGGGAGATCCCCGGCATCGGGCACATGGAGTTCGTGACATCGACGATCTTCGACATCGGCGTCTACCTCGTGGTGATCGGCCTCGTGCTCGACGTGCTCCGCAGCCTCGGAGCCGAGGTCGACCGGCAGACGCAGGAGTTGCGTGAGCGGGGGGTGAGCATCTGATGGATGTCTCGCTGACCCTGATCGTCATCATGGCCGTGCTGTTCGGATGCGGCGTGTACGCGATGCTCGAGCGCAGCCTCACGCGTGTGCTGATCGGTTTCCTGCTGCTCGGCAACGCGACGAACATCCTGCTGCTGATCGTGATGGGCGTTCCGGGCCGTGCGCCGTTCTACGGAGCGGAGGGCGATGTGAGCGATCCGCTGCCTCAGGCCCTGACGCTCACCGCGATCGTCATCACGTTCGCGGTGTCGGCCTTCCTGCTGGCGCTGATCTACCGCTCCTGGCAGCTCGGACAGGCGGACACGGTCGAGGACGACGAGGCCGACATCGCACTGCGCGAGCGCACGGATGCCGACGAGGACCTCATGGACGACGAGGCCGACATCGACGACGACGAGGCCACGACGGACTTCGTGGGCGTGCAGACGGCGCCGATCACGGTGCTGCACATGCGCGACCACCCGTCGATCCACGACGACGCCCCGGTCGACCGCGCATACGGCTCGTACACGGCCGATGCCGATGGCGCCGATGCAGAGCCGACGGATGCGGATGCCGCGGCCTCGATGCTCGCTCACGAGTCGGCGCCCCCCGACGAACCCGACGACGACCCGGCAGCGGACGGCGAGGACTTCCGCACGGATGTCGACGCCCACGCCTCGGACGCGCACGAGACCGACGCGGCGGACGCCGCACGCGACACGGCATCCGACACGGCATCCGACGACAGCGCACCCGAACACACCGACGACAACCCCGGGGAGGGCCGCTCATGAGCGCACTCGTCCCCCTGCTCGTCGGTCTCCCGCTGCTCGGCGCCGCCATCACGCTCGTGTTCGGCCGCAACGCGCGCCTGCAGGTGTTCGTCACGGTTGCGACGCTCGCGGCGGTGTCGGTCATCGCGGCCGTGCTGCTCGTCGTGGTGGACGCCGGGGCCCCTCTGGCGGTCTCGGTGGGCGGCTGGCCCGTGCCCTTCGGCATCGTGCTGTACGTCGACCGGCTCGCCGCGCTCCTGGTGCTGGTGTCGAGCATCGTGCTGGTCGCCGTCCTCCTCTTCTCGATCGGCCAGGGCGTCGCCGACGGTGCCGACGAGACACCGATCTCGATCTTCAATCCCTCGTATCTGATCCTCGCGGCCGGCATCTTCAACGCCTTCATCGCGGGCGACCTCTTCAACCTCTACGTCGGCTTCGAGATCCTGCTCGTCGCGTCGTATGTGCTCATCACGCTCGGCAGCACCGAGTCGCGCATCCGCACGGGCGCGGTCTACATCGTCGTCTCGCTCGTGTCGTCGATCCTCTTCCTCGCGTCGATCGCGATGATCTACGGCGCCCTCGGCACCGTGAACATGGCCCAGATCGCCGAGCGGATGACCGAGCTGCCGCAGGAGACGCAGCTGGTGCTGCACCTCATGCTCGTGGTGGCCTTCGGGATCAAGGCGGCCATCTTCCCCGTGTCGTTCTGGCTGCCCGACTCCTACCCGACGGCTCCGGCGCCGGTCACCGCGGTGTTCGCCGGATTGCTGACGAAGGTCGGCGTGTATGCGCTGATCCGCACCGAGACGCAACTGTTCGCGGACAACAGCATCGACACCCTGCTGCTCATCATCGCCCTCGCGACCATGATCGTCGGCGTGCTGGGTGCGGTCGCGCAGGCCGAGCTCAAACGCATCCTGTCGTTCACTCTCGTCAGCCACGTCGGGTACATGATCTTCGGCCTGGCGATCGCGACCCCCGCGGCCATCGGCGCGACGGTGTACTACATCGTGCACCACATCATCGTGCAGACGACGCTGTTCCTCGCGGTCGGACTCGTCGAGCGCCGGGCGGGCAGCACGTCGATACTGCGGGTGAAGGGTCTGCTCAAGGTGGCCCCGGTGATCGCGGTGCTGTACTTCATCCCCGCGATCAACCTGGGCGGGCTCCCCCCGTTCTCGGGCTTCATCGGCAAGTTCGCGCTGTTCGAGGCCGCGGCCTCGGTGGGGACACCGCTCATGATCGTGCTGATCGTCGGCGGCATCGTCACCTCTCTGCTGACGCTGTACGCGCTGATGCGGGCCTGGAACCTCGCGTTCTGGCGTGAGGAGGAGGACTCCACCGAGACCGAGGGACGCATCTCCTACCT
This sequence comes from Microbacterium sp. GCS4, assembly GCF_001262495.1. Lineage (GTDB taxonomy): Bacteria > Actinomycetota > Actinomycetes > Actinomycetales > Microbacteriaceae > Microbacterium. The sequence goes on along the minus strand of NZ_LGYE01000004.1, from coordinate 72,066 downwards.
CGGCAACGCACCGGCCGCGGACGAGCAGCAGGAGCGTCGCCGCATCCCCAGGATCATGACCGTCGCGACGGCGGGCATGGTCGGGGTCACGGTCGCGCTGACCGTGTTCGCGGGTCCGCTCTACGCGCTGTGCGACCGCATCGGCGAAGTTCTCCTCGAACCCGTCAACCTCGTGCAGCTGGAAGGCGAGGTGGACGGATGAGCCCCGACACCGGTCGTCATCTCTGGCGCGACCTCGGCGTGCAGCTGCCGTTCCTCGCGTGGCTCGTCGTGCTGTGGATGCTGCTGTGGAGCCAGTTCACGGTGCTGGCGTTCCTCACGGGGCTCGTCGTCGCGGTGTTCGTGACGCGTGTGTTCCGGCTGCCGACGGTCGAGCTCTCCGGCCGCGTGAACGTCTGGTACGCCGCGGTCTTCGTCGTGCAGTTCCTGTGGGCGATGGTGCGCGGCGCGATCGCGGTCACGCTGCAGGTGTACGACTTCCGGCGTCTCCCGGGCACGGCGATCATCGCGGTGCCGCTGCGCTACGCGGACGATCTCATGATGACCCACGTCTCGGTCGTGTCGTCGCTGATCCCGGGCTCGCTCATCGTCGAGGCCGACCGCGACCGGCAGGTCCTGTATCTCCACGTGATCGGCGTGCACTCGATGGAGGACGTCGAGAAGCAGCGCCAGGGGGTGCTGCGCTGGGAGCGGCGGATCGTGCGTGCGCTCGGCGCTCCGTCGCAGTACCGTGCCCTCAAGGCGGACGAGCGCGCGGCGAAGGGCGGTGTCCGATGAACCTCCTGCTTCTGGTGATCATGGTGGTGTTCGGGGTCGCCGCGATCCTCACGATCATCCGCATCGTGCGCGGTCCGTCGATCCTCGACCGCGCGGTGGCCTCCGACGTGCTGCTGACCGAGGTGCTGTGCGTGCTCGGCGCCGAGATGGCGATCAACGGGCACACGCGGACGATCCCCGTGATGCTCATCATCGCCGCGATCGGCGTGTTCGGTTCGATCGCGGTGGCCCGCTTCGTCGCGAGAAGGGACAACACGACGCCATGAACGTGTTCGAACTCGCTCTGCCGGACGCGGTCGTCGACACGACCGTGCTCGTCCTCATCCTGCTCGGCGCCCTGCTCTGCCTGTCGGCGGCCATCGGCATCCTGCGCTTCCGCGATGTGCCCTCGCGTCTGCATGCGGCGACGAAGCCGCAGGTCCTCGGACTCGTGCTGATCTGTCTCGCGATCGCGGTGTCGATGGGTACGGTCGGCGGCATCCTGGTCGGGCTGCTGCTCGTCGCCCCGATCGTGCTGATGCAGTTCGCGACGGCTCCCCTCTCCGCGCACATGGTCGGGCGGCAGGCGTACCGCAACGGCACGACCGACGAGCGCAGCCTCGTGGTCGACGAGCTGGCCGAGTCGAAGCAGACTCCGCCCGCTGCCGGCTGACCGCCCGAGGCTGACCGCTCAGAGGCCGTCGGTGAACCTCTGGATCAGCTCGGCCGCCGGCTCGGAATCGCTGATCAGCGTGCCGTGGCCGTGGTCGGGGATCACCTGCAGATCGGCGCCGGGGATCTCGTCGATGATCTCCTGGCACCAGCTCATCGGCGCAAGCGGATCGCTCTCCCCGCGCAGCACGAGCACGGGGGCGTCGATGCGGCGGAACGCCTTCTCCGGGGCGTGCGCGATCGTCGCACGCATCTTCCGGAACAGGTGCGGTCCGCCGCGGAGGTACTCGCGCGCTCCGCGCCAGATCACCAGCGGGCGCTCGCCGACGAGATCGGTCAGCAGGTAGCTGGCTTGAGCGGCGATGTTCCGGGCCGCCTTGTTCACGGTCGGCCCGGCGAGCACCACGCCCTCGACGAGCGCCGGATGCCGTGCGGCGAGCTCTGCGGCGATCTGGCTGCCCATGGAGTGGCCGATCACGACGACGGGTCCCTCGCCCACGTGACGCAGGTAGGCGGCGACGAGGTCGGCGTGACGTTCCATCGTGAGGGTGCGCTTCGGCTCGGGCGCCTCTCCGAAGCCGGGGAGGTCGACCGCGATCACGCGTCCACGCAGCCGCTGCACGACGTCGAGGTAGACGCTGCGCCCCATGCCGATGCCGTGCAGCAGCAGGAACGTGTGCGCGCCCTCGCCGAACGTCTCGGAGATCAGGGTGGCCCCGGCGTGCTCGAACTCGAGGAGCGTGACCGGGGTGCCCTTCGGGGCGAGGTAGGAGGATGCCACCTCACCACGCTAATCCAGCGCGCGGTGCGCGACCAATCGGCCGTGATGAGGGAGCGTGCCGCGGCATGTGAGGATGGAGGGTGACCTCGCACGACCCCGTATCCACCCCGACCAGAACCGGAGTGCGCGCACGGCTCGCGGCCGCTCTCGACGATCCTGTGCTGCGCGCCCTGGTTGCGGCGACGGCGGTGTCGCGCATCGGTCGCGGCGTGTTCTTCGCCGTGACGGTGCTGTTCTTCACGCAGATCATCGGGCTCTCGGGCGCTCAGGCCGCTGTCGTGCTCGCGATCTCGAGTGGGTGCGGTGTTCTCGGCTCGCTGCTCGGCGGGTGGCTGTCCGACCGCTGGAGTGCGCGGCGTCTCGCGTTCGCGTTCGAGGCGCTCGGCGGTGTGATGCTCGCGGCCTACGCGTTCGCGGGGGACTTCGTGTCGGCGCTGGTCCTCGCGAGCCTCAGCGGGTTCCTCGACTCGATGGGGCACTCGTCGCGGTCGGCGATCATCGCCCGCGGCTTCGTGCCCGAGCGTCGGGTGCATGCGCGCGCGGTGCTGCGCACCGTGACGAACGTCTCGATCGCGGCCGGGTCGGGTTTCGGCGCGATCGCGCTGGCGCTGGGCACCCCCGAGGCGTACCGGATCGTCATCGCGAGCGGCGGTCTCCTGTGCGCTCTGGGGTCGCTGCCCCTCCTCCGGCTGACCTCGTCGGTCGACGCCCCCAGCCGTGCGTCGATCCATGACGTGCGCACCGAGACCGGGTCGATCGACACGGATGCCGCATCCGCATCCCGCCGCGACTGGAACCGCCGCTCCCCGTGGCGCGACCCCCGGTACCTGCTGTTGAGCGGGCTCTCGGCCGTGTTCGGCATGCAGTTCGGCGTGGCGGAGTTCGGCGTGCCGCTGTGGATCACCGAGTACACCGAGGCCCCCGAGGTGGTGGTATCGGCGCTGCTGATCGTGAACACGACGCTCGTGGTCCTGTTCCAGGTGCGGGCGTCCCGGGGCACGCACGATCTGCGGGTCGCGGGCCGGGTCACCATGATCGCCGGATGGTTGATGGTCGGCGCGTGCCTGGTCTACGCGCTCGCCGCGGGGCTGCCGGCGTGGGTGGCGATCATCGTGCTCGTGGTCGCGATGGTAGCGCACACCTTCGCGGAGATCCTGTCGCAGGCGGGTGCGTGGGGTCTGAGCTTCGAGCTGGCCGACCCCGTGCGCGCCGGCGCATACCAGGGCGTCTTCGGCATGGGCTTCTCGCTCGGGGCGCTCGCGTCGCCGATCGTCGTCAACGCGACCGCGATCACCTACGGGCTCGCGGGCTGGGGGATGCTCGCCGCGATCTTCCTGGCGGCGGCGGTCGGCATCTGGATGATCGCGCGCCGCGCCGCGGCATCCGTCCGCACGGCGGCCTGAGCCACCGCATCCTCCCCGCTCAGCCGATGAGGCTGGGCTGCAGGTCGCGCAGCGTCCGGCGATGCGTCATGCGCGTGACGCCGATCGCGGCGAACACGAGCGCGCCGACGAGCCACAGGCCCAGCACCGCGAGGTCCCATCCAGCGCGGGCGAGGTCGCCCCCGTACATGAGCTGCCTCATGGCGTCGACCACGTACCCGAGCGGCAGCACGTGGTGCAGGGCCGCGAGAGGCGCGGGCAGCGTCTGCCACGGGAACGTGCCCCCGGCGGTGACGAGCTGCAGCACCATGAGCACCAGGCCGAGGAACTGTCCGACCGAGCCGAGCCACACGTTCAGGGCGAGGATGATCGCCGCGAACGTCGCCGACGCCGCGATCAGCACGCCCAGGGTGCCGATCGGGTTGTCGAACGTGAAGCCGAGGGTGATCGCGAGAATGCCCATGAGGCCGAGCATCTGCACTCCGCCGAGCGCCGCGGGCGTCAACCACCCCGCGAGCGTCACGCGGATCGGGGAGTGCAGCGCGGTGACCGCGCGACGCGAGATCGGCTTGACGATGAGGAACAGGGCGTAGATGCCGATCCACGCCGACAGCGCGGCGAAGAACGGAGCGAGACCCGCGCCGTAGTCCTCGGCCGACGCGACCTTGTCGCTCGACACCTTCACGGGATCGGCGATCGTATCGGCCTGCTGCGTGCGCAGCTCGGGGGTGGATACCGGGATCTGCGCGACACCATCGGCGAGGCCGTCGCGCAGCTCGGCGGTGCCGTTCGCGAGCGTGCCCAGTCCGTCGCGCAGCTGCGCAGCGCCGTCGTTCGCGGCAGCGGCGCCCGTCGCGACCGTGGCAGCCCCACTCGACAGCTGCGCGGCTCCGGAGGCCACGGCGGCCGCACCGTCGGCGAGCTGGTCGACCTTGCCCACGGCCGTCTGCACGGTCGTGTTCCCCTCCTGCAGTCGGGTCGCGAGCGGGTCGAGCGTCGTGAGCACCTGGTCGATCTCGTCCTGCGTGAGGCCGCGGTCGGCGAGCAGCGTCGCGATGTCGGTGCGCACCTGCGGCAGGGCGTTGGTCGCCTGCTGGACGGCGGCGCCCGCGCGATCGGCGACATCGGCGAGCTGTCGATTGCCGTCGCTCACCTGCTGCGCTCCGGAGGCGAGGGTGCTCGCGCCGGCGGCGAGCTGCGAGGTGCCCGCTGCGAGCTGGGAGGTGCCGTCGGCGAGCGTCGCACTGCCCGACGCGGCGGTGGTCGCGCCGTCGGCGAGCTGCGTCGCGCCGTCCACGGCCGTGACGAGGTTGTCGCGCACGTCGCTGAGTCCCGTGAGGAGGCGTTCCGCGGCCTGGCTGCCGACCATCTCGGCGACCGAGCTGCGGATCTTCTCCACGGCCTGGGTTCCCATGGACGACGCGAGGTAGTTGTTCGCATCGTTGGTCTCGAGGTCGATGCGCGCCTGATGCGGATCGTCGCCCGCGGCGGAGGTCAGGGCCGCGGAGAAGTCCGCGGGGATCGTCACCGTGAAGTCGACGGTGCCCGTGCGGAGGGCTTCCGCGGCCTCGTCGGCGGTCATCCGCTGCCAGTCGAAGGCGTTGCCGTCGATGAGGTTCTCGGCGACGTCCTCGCCGTAGTTCACGGTCTCGCCGGTTGCGGCATCCGTGCCGGTGGTCGGCTCGGGGGCGCCCTGGTCGTCGACGACCAGCGCCACCGGCACCTCGGGGAACTTCGCGTACGGGTCCTGGTTCGCCCAGAGGTACAGGCCGCCGTAGAGGATCGGCACACACACGAGGGCGATCAGGGCGATCACGCCCATGCGGCTCGCGGTGAGACGCCGCAGTTCGGCGGCGATCATGGCGGGGACCTTCATCGTGCATCCTCCTCTTCAGTCTCGTCTACCGCGGGTTCGGCGTCGTCCTCCCGACCGGTCGTTGAGCGAGCCGAAGGCGAGACGAAACGCGCCGTGTGCTCTGGGAGTCCGGATACCGGAGCTTCGGCGTCGTGCGCCGGGGGACGCGTGTCGTCTCGGTCGACGTCGTCGTCCTCGCTCGACGACCGGGGAGCGGTGGCGTCCTCGGCGTCACCGAGCGCCAGCGGCTCCACGGGACCGGAGGCGTTCACGGCGTCGAACTCGTGCATCCGCTCCAGTGCGACGGCGGCGGATCCGCCGACGATCACGAGCATGGCGTAGCCGCGGTCGGCGAACTCCATCGCGATGCGCCACCAGCCGTCGGGGCTGCCACCGTGCCGGTCGGGTGCCACGAGCACGATGCCTCGCGTGCCCTCGCGGAGCACCGCGAGCTCGCACAGGATGCGCACGCGGGCGGCGGGGTCGACCGTGCCGATCGGTGCACCGGCCAGTTCGCCGAATCCGAGCTGGTTCAACCACCGCCGGGCGTGGATCGGTGTGGCGCCGAGTCCGGCGAACATGAGCTCCTCGCCGACCACGCCCGCGAGCGCGATGTCCGGGTGGGGGTCGCTCACGTCGGGAGCGTCGACGAGCGCGACGGTGCGGCGCAGCATCCGGTTGTCGGCGGAGCCGTCGATCGTCACCCGACCCGTCTCGGGACGCATCCGGCCGCTCGCGATCAGTCCGAGGACCGTGGGACGCTGCTCGGTCTCTGCGAGGGCGAAGCGCACGGCGCCGGTGTGGAACTCGAGGCTCGTGGCGGGGAGCGCCTGGCCGCCGCGGCCCTTGCTCACGTCGTGCAGGGTGATCTTCATGAGGGGTCCTCCTCGGAGGCGACGATCTCGGGGTGCGCGGCGAGCAGCTCGTCGGCTTCGCGCCAGGACAGGCCGGCGATGCTGAGCAGAGTGCGCACGGCGAGGTCGGCCGCGCCGGTGCTGCCGGCGTCGGTGCGGGAGACCACGGTGCGCGCGACCTCCTCGATCAGGCGCGCGAGGGTCGGAGCGGGGATGTCGGTGCGGAAGTCGCCGCTCTCCTGGCCGCGGCGCGTGAGGTCGGCGACGGTGCGGCGCAGGGGCGCGAGGGCGTCGGCGGTGTGGGCGACGTGGGCGTCGTCGAGGGCGAGGGCCGCGGCGAACTGCACGTGTGCGGCCTCGTGCCAGAGTCGGGCGGCGAGGCGCGCGAGCGCCACGCGCGGGTCGGCGTCGGTGACGGAGGCGGCGATCGTGTTGAAACGCTGCGCTCCCGTGGAGATGAGTTCGCGGATCAGGGCGTCGCGGTCGTCGAAGTGCCCGTAGAGAGTGCGGCGGGACAGTCCGGCGCTGCGCGCGATGACGTCGATCGACGCGCGGGGGTCGAGGGCCAGGGTCGCGCGGGCGGCGTCGAGGATGCCGGCGCGGTTCTCGACCGAATCGCGGCGGGGTGCACGGGTGGTCATGTCTTCAGGATAGCTATCCTGCACAATGCTGTGCAAGATAATCGGACAACTCACAGGATATCGACGATCGGTGGCGGTTTCCTGTCGGCGGACGAGAACGCGAGCGCCGCACGACGAAGGGGGCGGATGCCGCAGCATCCGCCCCCTTCGTGCGATCGGGTCAGTCCGTGCCGGAATCGAACGCCGCGCCCTCGGAAGCCGTGTCGACGGCGTCCGCGAACTTCTCGTCGACGTCCTCGACCGCTCCGGTGATCTCCGAGGACTCGCCCGCCGTGACGCGGCCGACGAGCTCGCCGGTCGCGCCGCCGACGAGACCGAGGCCGGCGTACTGCTCGAGGCGGGCGCGCGAGTCGGCGATGTCGAGGTTGCGCATCGTGAGCTGGCCGATGCGGTCGACCGGTCCGAAGGCGGCGTCGCCGACGCGCTCCATCGACAGCTTCTCGGGACCGTACGACAGGTTCGGCGAGGTCGTGTCGAGGATGGTCCAGTCGTCGCCGCGACGAAGGCGGATCGTGACGGAACCGGAGATCGTGGAGCCGACCCAGCGCTGGATGGACTCGCGCAGCATGAGCGACTGCGGCTCGAGCCAGCGCCCCTCGTACATCAGGCGGCCGAGGCGGCGACCCTGCTCGTGGTAGGTGGCGAGGGTGTCCTCGTTGAGGATGCCGTTGACGAGGCGCTCGTAGGCGATGAAGAGCAGCGCCATGGCGGGGGCCTCGTAGATGCCGCGCGACTTGGCCTCGATGATGCGGTTCTCGATCTGGTCGCTCATGCCGAGGCCGTGGCGTCCGCCGATCGTGTTCGCCTCCATGACGAGAGCCACGGGGTCGGTGTACGAGGTGCCGTTGATGGCGACGGGGCGGCCGGCCTCGAACGTGACCGTGACGTCCTCGGATTCGATCGCGACGGACGGGTCCCAGAACTTCACGCCCATGATCGGGTCGACGGTCTCGAGCGAGACGTCGAGGTGCTCGAGGGTCTTCGCCTCGTGCGTCGCGCCCCAGATGTTCGCGTCGGTCGAGTACGCCTTCTCGACGGAGTCGCGGTAGGGGAAGTCGTGGGCGACGAGCCACTCGCTCATCTCCTTGCGACCGCCGAGCTCGGTGACGAAGTCGGCGTCGAGCCAGGGCTTATAGACGCGCAGGCGCGGGTTGGCGAGCAGACCGTAGCGGTAGAACCGCTCGATGTCGTTGCCCTTGTAGGTGGAGCCGTCGCCCCAGATGTCGACGCCGTCCTCCTTCATGGCGCGCACGAGCAGCGTGCCGGTGACGGCGCGGCCGAGGGGAGTGGTGTTGAAGTAGGTCTTGCCGCCGGAGCGGATGTGGAACGCGCCGCACGCGAGGGCCACGAAGCCCTCCTCGACCAGGGCGGTCTTGCAGTCGATCAGACGCGAGGCCTCGGCGCCGTACTCGAGCGCGCGGCCCGGGATCGACTCGATGTCGTCCTCGTCGTACTGCCCCAGGTCGCCCGTGTAGGTGAAAGGCACGGCGCCCTTGTCGCGCATCCACGCGACGGCGACGGAGGTGTCGAGTCCTCCGGAGAAGGCGATGCCGACGCGCTCGCCGACGGGCAGGGACTGGAGGACCTTGGACATGCCTTCCAGTCTATCGGCGGCGTGTCGCCTGTTTCGGACGCGGTCCGCCCTGGGTCACCACTGGCTGGGTCACCACTGGCTGGGTCGCGCGGAGGGAGGCGAGAACGCGAGGGGAGGACGTTTCGTCCGGCATCCTCCTACGCCGGCGTCATCTCCTGCGCCGAGACCGCCGCCGCCTCCGCCTCCGACGTGGCCAGCGTGCGACGCTGGTGCGCGGCGTAGCCGCCGCCCCACGCGGTCAGAGCCTCGACCAGAGGCATCGCGCCGCGGCCGAGGTCGCTCAGCCGGTACTCGACCTTGGGTGGCACCTGTCGATACACCGTGCGGATCAGCAGTCCGTCGTCTTCGAGCTCCCGCAGCTGACGGGTGAGCACGCGGGCGGTGGGCTCGTCGAGCAGTCGGCTGAGTTCTCCGAAGCGCAGCACCTCGTGATCGTCGAGCAGGCTGAGGATGCTGGGCTTCCAGGCTCCGCCGATCACCGCGATCGAGATCTCCGCATCGCAGGCATCGCCCCACTCGCGGATGATGCGCGCCGTCTTCTCCCTCATCGCAACCACCCCTCGTCTCGCCCATAGTATCCAGAATGCCAGTATGTAACAACAATGACCGTACTTGTCCGCGGGGTACTCAGCGCACGAGACTGAGTCCGTGACCTCCCCCGTGCCCGTCGCTCCGGCCCGACCACGCCCCTCGCGGCATCCGTGGCTCGCCATGGTCCCGCTGCTCCTCGGCATCCTGATCGGTGCTCTCGCGATCAGCAGCGTGTCCACCGCGCTGCCCGCCATCCGCGGCGATCTCACGCTCTCCGACAGCGGGGCCCTGTGGCTCGTCGACGTGTATGCGCTCTCGCTCGCAGCCACCCTGATCCTCGCCGCACGCATCGGCGACGCGTTCGGCCGCAAGCGCATCGTCCTACTCGGCCTCGCCGGCTTCGCGGCGCTCAACCTCATCGGAGGCCTCGCGCAGGACGGACTGCTGCTCATCGTGGTGCGGGCGCTGCTCGGCGTGGCCGAGGCGTTCGTCGTGGCCGGTGTCGTCGCGACGATCGGCGCGCACTATCAGGCGCGTCAGCGCGTGCTCGCCTACGGCCTCTGGACCGCGACGTTCGGCACCGGCAGCGCGCTCGGTCCCGTGCTGGGCGGGCTCGTCACCGAGGGGCCGGGATGGCGGTGGCTGCTCCTCGGCAGCGTCCCGCTCGCGGTTCTCGCCGGCGTGCTCGCGATCTGGCTGGTGCCCGACTCCCGCAGTTCGCGCCCGGCATCCTGGGACGTGCTCAGCATCGTGTCGTCGATCGTCGCCCTGGGAGCGCTGGTCTTCGCGCTGCACGAGGTGCTGGCAGCACCCGTTCCTGCGGCGGTCGCCGGAGTGGTCGCCGTCCTGACGCTCGTGTACTTCATCCGCCGACAGCGCCGGCTGCGCGATCCCCTCATCGACATGCGGCTCTTCGGCGTCGCGGGATTCAGCCCGGCGGTCGTGCGCATCGTGGCGGCGAGCGGCGTGTCCTCGGCATCCGTCCTGCTCGTGAGCCTGCACCTGCAGGACCTGCGCGGGTTCACGCCGGCGGAGGCGGGCATCGCGATCCTGCCGCAGGCCGTGGCGATCGCGCTCGGCGGCGTGATCGCTCCGCTGTTCCTGCGCTGGCTGACCTCGCCCGCGCTGACCGTGCTCGCGCTCGTGATGCAGGGCGTCGGACTCGCCTGGCTCGCGCTCGGCGCCGACCTCGTGGCGTTCCCGCTCGTGCTCGTCGGAGCCGGGTTCGGGGTGGCTGCGACGCTCGCGGCGACGACCTTGTTCGACGTCACGACAGAAGACGACGCCGGTCAGGTCGGAGCGATCCAGGAGGTGTCGTTCGCGCTGGGTGGAGGACTCGGCATCGCCCTTCTCGGCACCATCGCGACCGTCGTCGGCGCGGGCGGGTTCGCGGTGGCTCTCATCGTCGCGGCGGTCGCCGTGGTCGCCGCCGCGCTGCTGCCGCTCTGGCGCCGCTCAGCAGCGGATGCCGTCGCCGACGCCCCCTGACGTCAGCCTCCCGTTCACTGACGCCCGCACGCCCACCCCGCTCGCATCGAGACCCCGAAGCAAGGAGACTCCATGTCGCACTCCCGCACCACCGTCCACTGGGTCCACGCCCACCCTCAGGGGAGCTCGTTCAACGCGCGCCTGTTCCGCGACGGCGTCGATGCGCTGTCGAGGGACCACGACGTCGAGGTCACCGATCTGTACGCGCAGGGCTTCGATCCCGTGCTCGGCCCCTCCGACTTCGGGCAGCCGCACGGACGCGAAGGCAACCTCGTCGACCTGATGGGCGAGGCGTACGCCGCAGGGGACGTCCCCGCCGACGTGGTCGAGGAGCAGCGCAAACTCGCCGCCGCCGACCTCCTCGTGCTGCAGTTCCCGCTCTGGTGGTACGGGCCGCCGGCGATCCTCAAGGGGTGGTTCGACCGCGTCCTCACGAACGGTTTCGCCTACGGCCCGACGGACCCTGAGACCGGCCTGCCGCTGCGCTACGGGGAGGGTCTCCTCGCCGGTCGCCGTGCGCTCGTGATCGTGACCGCAGGGGAGGACGATCGGTCGATCGGCAGCCGCGGCATCAGCGGAGACATCGACTCGCTGCTGTTCCCGCTGACGCACGGCACGCTCTGGTACACGGGGATCGAGCCGCTCGACCTGCACGTCGTGCACGACGCCGACGGGCTCTCCGCCGAGGCGATCGAAGCGGAGAGCGCACGTCTGCTCGAGCGTCTCGCCGGGATCGACACGGAAGCCCCGAGCAGCCCGTACCGCCGCCTGCGCGACGGCGACTATCGGGGCACGCGTGCGCTGCGGGCGGATCTGCTGCCGGGGCGCACCGACCTCGGCATCCATCGGCTCGTGCGCGACTGAGCGTCAGCGATCCCGGCTGCCGCGACCGAGCATCTCGTCCAGCACGTTGCCGATCACGGTCGAGACGTTGTTCCGATAACCGTCGTGGGACAGCGCTCCGGTGAAGCAGATCGAGCCCACGCTGAAGACGGCTCCGCCTCCAGCTCGTTCGAGCCAGGTCATGTCCGACCGGACGTCCGCGCTCTCCGACCCGCCGAGTCCCGCGCGTGAGGCCATCACGTCCTCGCCGGCGAGCAGGTAGAAGTCGCTGTGACCCGTCGACGAAGCGAGCACGACGGTCTCCGCCGGACTGCCCCGGTCGGGGTCGAAGCGGTCGATCTCGTCGCCCGACGAACCGTCCATGATGAGGCCGAAGTCCCCGATCACCTCGTCCGTGACGCCCGCGAACACGAACTCCAGATCGCGCGGGAGATCCGCGGACCGCCGGTACCCCGGAGCCTTCGAATCCCACCCCTGCGCCGTCATCCCGACGCCGGTGAGGGCGTTGGGCCAGCGGCCCCGCAGCCGCCACAGCCCTCCGGGTTCGCCCGTGGTGCTGTGGAAGCCCTGCCCCGGAGGGGTCTCGGACGGCCGCGTCCCCACGGCGCCGCGGCGGATCTCGAGCAGGTGGGGTCGGTCCGCATCCTGGCTGGTGACCCAGTAGAACCCGTTGCCGCCGAGGTACATGAGCGATCCGCCCCGGTCGGCGTGCGCGTCGAGCGCATCGAGCATCCGCGCGCTCACGTACTCGGGGTGGCTGCCCGTGATGACGACGTCGTAGCCGTCGAGCAAGGCCGCGCCGTCCCGGTGCAGGTCATGATCGGTGACGACGTCGAACGCGCGTCCCTTCTCCATGAGCCAGTTCACGAGGTACAGGTCGGCGCTCAGGTGGCGCGGTGCGTCCTGCAGCCAGGCGCGGTAGTCGGGTCGGAGGTTGGGGATAGGTCGCAGGTGCGTCGAATAGCAGCAGGTGCTGCCGTCGGAGTGCAGGTCGTACATGCTCAGGCCCCACTCCGGATGCTCGGCGAGCTCGAGGTCGCGGTGCCCTGGGTGGATCGGATGATCGCTCATCTGGTCGCCCTCGAAGTCGAGGCGCGTCACCATGCGCTCGTTCGCATAGGCGACGTAGGTGAAGGTCGGCAGCAGCACGGCGATGCGCGCGTGCGGCCCTCCCGCGCGGGGACGCACCGCGAACGGGACGTGGTCGACGACGCCGTCCGCGCGGAGCTCGACCGCGTACACGCCGGACTCGAGATCGTCCGGCACCGCGAAGCTCAGGCTGGGCGGCCACGCCGCGTCGTCGAGGTCGTCGTCGTGGAAGTGGATCGCGCCGTACTGATCGGGCACCTTGGTGAAGTCGATCTCCTGGTGCCGCCAGGTCGATCCCGTCGCGGCCCGCAGCGGGGCGTTGATCACGATGCCGTGGCGTTCCTGACCGGAGGCGTCGGCGGCCTCCGCGCTGTCGATCCGCCGCTCGAACCGCCAATCGGCGACGGTCGAGCGCCCGCCCGAAGCATCCACGCGTTCGATCCGCGGGTTCTCGATCTTCCCGTTGAAGACGCGGTCGGGCGCCCACTGGGCAGCACTGCGCGGACAGGCGGCGGCGGCGATCACGACCGCCGCGGCGACAGCATCCGGGAGCACCGCCGGGGGCGTCGCCCCGGTCCAGGTCTCGCGGCGGTCGCGGAGCTCGGTGCACCGGAGCACCGCATGGAGGTCGTGGGAGACCTCGACGCGGAGCCGGTACCAGCTGCCCGCGCGCCACGGCACCGTGATCTCCGCAGCCTCGCCGTCGGCACCGCGCAGGCTCAGCGTCCCGTTCGCATCGACGACGACGGAGACGGCGACGGAGCCGTCGGTCGTGAGCAGGGACACGACGCCCTGCTCACGACCGGCATCCGGCAGCGTCGGCTGCATCGTCAAGGAGATGACGAGCCCCCCGAGCGGTTGCGCGCCGATCTCCGGCACCACGACGCACGACCCGAGGTGCACATCGCGCTCGCCGCCGGAGATCGACCGCGCTTCGAACGACGGCACCGGCAGGATCCGTCGGCCCGGCCCCTGAGGGTTCTCGTCGCCGTGACGCAGCCGCACCAGATCGACCTCCACCGCGGATGCCGTGGCGCTGACCATCAGGTCGACGACCTCCCCCGGTTCGGCGGAGAGAGTGTTCAGGTATCCGGTGAGCGTCATGTCTGCAATCCTTCGGGAAGGGGCCGGTCAGGGAGGGGTCAGTCGCACTCGGTCTTGTACCAGAGCTTCTGGCCCTCGGGGCTGTCGACGTCCTCGCTCGTGAGGATCTCGACCGGGGCGTCGACCGTCTGGTCGACCTCCTCGCCCTTCAGCTTCTTGGCGATCTGCTCGATCGCGAGCTCGCCCATGGCGTAGGGCTGCTGCGCGACCGTCGCCTGCAGCACGCCCTCCTGCAGCAGCTCGACGTTGGCGGCACCGGCATCCCAGCTGACCATCTTGACGTCGCCGACCACGCCGGCGTTGCGGAGAGCCACCGCGGCTCCCGTCGAATTGAGGAAGTTCGTCGTATAGATCGCCTTGAGATCGGGGTACTTCACGAGCGTGGAGGCGGCGTTCGCCTGGATCACGTCCGCCGAGATCTCGGGGTAGGAGATCGATACCACCTCGATGTCCGGGTAGTCCTTCAGCGCATCCTCGAAGCCCTTGATGCGGGCCTGGGTGATGGGGTTGGTGGCGAGAGAGCCGATCGCGGCGATCTGGCCCTCGCCTCCGATGAGCTCGGCGAGGTAGGCGGTGATCTCCTTCGCGCCCTCGTAGTGGTTCGATGCGACGAACGAGTCATACAGCGCGTCGTCGTCGAGCTGTGCGTCGACGTCGATCACCGTCACCCCGTCTTCGCGCGCGGTCTGGATCGGGATGCCGCCAGCCACCGGGTCCGCGGGCGTGTAGATGAGCGCGTCCGGTGCGCTGGTCAGCACGTTCTGCACGATCGTGGTCAGCTGCGCCTGGTTCTGGTTCTGCGGAGCCTGCAGCTCGCCGACATCCATGCCGAGCTTCGTGCCCGCGGCCTGGGCGCCGCACGCGACCTGCACGTAATACGGGTCACCGGACTGCGGGCCGGCGATGGCGATCGTGGCGCCGGTCACGGCATCGCCCTCTCCGCCTCCCGCTGCTCCGCCGTCATCGGCGGAACAGGCAGCGAGCGGACCCACCAGCAGAGTGGTGGCGGCGAGCGCGAGGAGGATTCGGCGACGCGGACGGACGGATCGAGCGTTCATGGGTACTCCTGTGTGTGGATGAGGGTGTGCAGGGTGGAGGTGAAGTGAGAGGACGTCAGCTCGAAGCCGAGCTGGATCTGCGGAGACTGCGCAGCCGGCGGAGCCGGTCGAGGTAGAGGGCGCCGACGAGCACGGCACCGGTCACGACCTGCTGCCAGAAGCTCTGCAGACCGGCGATCACGAGCCCGCTGGCGAGCACGACCGGGATGGCGTTGCCGAGGGCGGTGCCCGCGATGGTCCCGACGCCGCCGAAAAGGCTGGCCCCGCCGAGGATCGCAGCGGTCGCGGCGGTGAGGGCGTCGAGGGAGTGGCCGGAGATGTTGGTCGTGCCGTACACCGAGAGCGACAGCCAGCCGGCGAGCCCGGCGAGGAGTCCCGAAAGGCCGTAGATGACGGCGAGATGCCGTTTGACCGGGATGCCGGCGCGAACGGCGGCCTCCTTGTTCGAGCCGATCGCGTAGGTGTGTCGGCCGAATGCCGTCGCCTGCAGCGCGATGGCGGCGATGATCGCCACGATCGCGGCGACGAGCACCACCCACGGGATGCCGAGCAGGCGTCCGACGCCGAACTGCGACATAGCCGTCGGCATGCCGCTGAGGTCCTGTCCGCCGGTGAACACCTGGGCGAGGCCGAGCGCGGCGCCGAACATGCCGAGCGTGACGATGATGGGGTTGAGGTCGGCGTAGGCGACGAGAAGGCCGTTGATCCAGCCGAGGAGCAGGCCGCTCGCGATAGCGACGCCGAGCCCGAGGAGCGCCGTTGTCCATCCGTCCCCGCCGACGCGCTGCATGACGATCATGCTCACGACCCCCGAGAACACGAGGACGGAGCCCACCGACAGGTCGAAGCCGGCGGTGATGATGACGTAGGTCACCCCGACGGCGAGCACGAGCATGATCGAGCCCGCGAGGAACATGTTGCGCACATTCGCGGCGCTGAGGAAGGGCTGGCCGTTGACGATCGCGAAGACGACGATCAGCAGGATCAGCGCGCAGGTGACGACGAACAGCGGATGCTGCCAGGCACGCTCCACGCGGTCGCGCCAGGTCGGAGCTTCGGGGGTGGGGACGGGAGCTCCCAGGGTGTCGAGCGAGGTCATCGGTCTCCTCCGATATCGGTGCGGTCCGTGGAGGTCGACGGCGCCGTCCCTCCGGTCATGGTGGACACCAGGAGTTCGAGGCTCGCCTCCTGGCGGGTGTAGCTCGCGACCCGCTGACCGAGGCGCAGCACCTCGACGCGGTCGGCGACGCTGAGCACGTCGGACATGTTGTGGCTGATGAGCACGACGGCGAGCCCGCGGTCGGCGACTCGGCGCACCATGTCGAGCACGCCCTTCGTCTGCACGACGCCCAAGGCCGCCGTGGGCTCGTCGAGGATCACGACGGTGCGCGCCCAGCTCACGGCACGTGCGACCGCGACGCCCTGGCGCTGCCCGCCCGACATGTCGCTGACCGAGCCTCGGCGCGGGTCGGCGGTGACACCGAGCTGCGCGAACTCGCGCTGCGCGACAGCGGCCATGGATCGGTTGTCGAGGAAGCCGAGGGCGCCGAGCAGGCCCTTCCGTCGGGTCTCCCGACCGAGGAACATGTTCGCCACCGGGCCCATGTCGGGGGCGAGCGCGAGGTCCTGCCACACGGTCTCGATGCCCGCGGCCTGGGCGTCGGTCGGGCCGTTGGCGCGGAACGGTTCACCGCCGACGAAGACCTCGCCCGCGTCGGCGGTCAGCGCTCCGGACAGCACCTTGACGAGCGTGGACTTGCCGGCGCCGTTGTCGCCGATGAGGGCCGTGACCTCTCCCGCTCTGCAGTCGAAGTCGGCCCCGCGGAGCGCGTGGACGTGGCCGTAGGAGACGCGGAT
Organism: Microbacterium sp. GCS4; assembly: GCF_001262495.1. Classification (GTDB taxonomy): domain Bacteria; phylum Actinomycetota; class Actinomycetes; order Actinomycetales; family Microbacteriaceae; genus Microbacterium. The sequence goes on along the minus strand of NZ_LGYE01000004.1, from coordinate 55,561 downwards.
GCCGCGGGTGCTGAGGGCCGTGTCGAGCGGGACGGATGCCGTGTCGACCAGCCTTCCGGAGCCGCGGAGATCGGAGTTCATCGGGATGCTTCCTTTCTGACGTTCGCCCGCGATCGTCAGGACGTCGGTGTCATTCCGTTTCACAGTGGGGTGTGAACCGTTATCAGGGCAATGTAATGAAGTCACAGGAAATTGACAAGACTCCGGCTCTGGATTGTGAATCTGTTACATATCGGAAACATGCTGTGATAGATTCCCGTCTCGACGGGTCGCGAACCGACAGTGATCGTTCGTCTAGGAGGTGCGGATGAGCGCAACGACTCCCCAGCGCAGGCGTGCGGAGATCGAGAGTCTGATGGGCGACCGCGCCGAGGTCGACATCCAGAGCCTGGCCCTGCACTTCGGCGTCTCGGAGATGACGATCCGTCGTGATCTCGGCGCACTCGAGGAGGACGGCGTCGTCCGAAGGCTCGTCGGTGGTCGGGCACTGCTCCTCGACGCCAAGAGCCGCGAACCCGCCCTGTCGACGAGGTCGACCGCGGCATACGAGTCCAAGTCGCACATCGGGCGCGCCGTCGCCGACCTCCTCTCCGACGACGAGGTCGTCTTCATCGACGGCGGCAGCACCGCCCTCGCGGCGGCGCATGCCCTTCGCGGCTCCGGGCGCAGGCTCACCGTGCTGACTCGCAGTCTGCTGATAGCCGCAGAGCTCGCCGAGGAGCCGCACATCGAGATCTTCATGCTCGGGGGGCGCGTGAAGTCCTCCGAGATGCTCACGACGACGTCCACGATGTCCGACGACCTCCGCCACTTCAACGTCGACACCTACGTGATGGGGATCAGCGGCGTGCATCCCACCCGGGGGCTCACGGATTACGACCCGGATGAGAGCGCAGGGAAGCGGCTGGCGCTCGAGCGCGCGGATCGGGTGCTCCTGCTCGCGGATCACTCCAAGCTCGGTCGGGTGCTGATGTCGCGAGTCGCGGGCCTCGACGTGGTCAGCACCCTCGTCACCGACGCGGACGAGCAGAACGAGGTGCTCGCCGCATTGCCCCCGTCTGTATCCGTCGTGCGGGTGGAGCCGACGCCGTGACGTCGCGCCTGGCGGTGACCTCGGCAGTCGTGCGAAGTGAGTCGCCCCGGGAGGCCGCCGAGCTCTTCATCGCCGCGCCGCGCACCGGTTATGACGCGGCCCGTCTCTCGGTGTGAGGCGGACCGGGGTCGTGCGGGGCAGGACTCAGAGCAGAACGACGCCGACCTGCAGTGCCGCGTAGGTGTGCGCCGCACGCTGGTCGCACGTGAGCAGCGGGATGCCCGCGGACTTCGCGGCGAGGGCGACGAGGCCGTCGTAGACGGCTCCGCCCGCGATGCCGGCTGCGGAGAGCGTCTGCACGGCGCGCAGCGCTTCCCGAGGAGGGAGTGCCGACGACGCCGGGAACGCGGCGGCGATGAGACGCTCGGCACCTCGGGGAGTGACGCGGGCCGCACCCGGGAGTCGGGTCAGCACCGAGTACGTCTCGACCATCGCGTGTCCGGCGAGGCCGAGGGAGCGACCCCGGCACGTGTCGCTCACGCTGTCGTGCAGCGGGTTCTGCTCGTGCAGCAGCGCGATAGCGGCACTGGTGTCGAGCAGGAGGTCAGCGCTGATCGGCAAGGCGCAGCTCGCGGATCTCGTCGGGAGTGAGGGCCGGACCGCCTGTGATCACGAGGCGTCCGTCCTTCTCTACGACGTTGTCGGGAGCCTCGACCTCGATGCGCACCCCGGTGCCGTCGATGATCAGATCGACCGGACCCGGCAGCATTCCGAGTCTCTCTCGGATGCTGGCGGGGATCACGATCCGTCCTGCCTTGTCCATGGTTGCGTGCATGCCATCACGTTACCATTCGACTGGCACGTCATAGCGGGGACGAGAGAACGGGGAGCGGATGCCGTCGACATGGCGTGCCCGCCCGCAACTCGCCGACGCGACGACCGAGCCTCTGGGCTTTCCCTCACGAGCGGTGGCAGAGTGAGCGGGACGGAGGTGCACATGGGTCAGGCGGTGCTGTGGGGAGCGGTCGCGGCCGCGCCGCTGTTCGTGGGAGCCGTGCTCGCACTCCTGCGCACCTGGCCGCCCCGGTGGCTCGGCATCGTCCTCGGGTTCGGCGCCGGTGCGCTCATGGCGTCGATCGCGTTCGAGCTGTGGGAGGAGGGGCTCGCGCTCGCGGGTCCCATCCCGCTCGTCGTGGGCGTCGCGCTCGGAGCGCTGAGCTATTACGTCGCCGACCGTATCCTCGACGCCCGGGCCGCGAAGACGAAGGGCCCGGCAGGAGGGGGTCAGCTCGCGGTAGGAGCGCTGCTCGACGGCATCCCCGAGCAGCTCGTGCTCGGCATCGGTCTGGCATCCGGCGAGCCGGTGAGCGTCGCGCTCGTCGTAGCGATCCTGGTGTCCAACCTGCCCGAGTCGATCGGCTCGGCCGCCGATCTGCTGCAGGGCGGCATGGCGCGCTCGCGCGTGCTGCTGCTGTGGGCCGGGGTGACCGTGGTGTGCGCGGCGGCGACCGTCGCCGGCTTCGGCCTCGCGACCGTGACCGACGACAGCTTCCGCGCGGCGGCGAGCGGCTTCGCGGCGGGCGCGCTGCTCGTGATGCTGGTCGACTCGATGGTGCCCGAAGCGCAATCGAAGGCGAAAGAGTCGACCGGGCTCGCGACCGTGCTCGGCTTCGCGCTCGCCGCGGGCCTCGCGCTCGCGACCTGAGCCGCCCCGTCGGACCCGACATCCGGCGGTGCGCGCGCCGGGGATCGGCCGCATCCGGCGGGTTCCCGGCCGAGTCGGACGGCGGGATGCTGGGCACGACGTCGCACCCGCGCGACGATGGACACTGTGAACGAAGGAGTTCCCATGACCGACACGCTCACCCGCCCACCCTTCGATCCCGAGCTGGAGGCGGCCCTCGCGCTCGTCGGGGACCAGTTGCCCTCGACGCTCACCGCCGAGATGATCCCGCTGCTGCGGCAGACGCCGATCGCCGGCGACGACGAGGTGCGTCAGGTGCTCACCGACCGCGGCTTCGTGTGGCGCGACGAGACGATCCCCGGTCATGACGGCGACGAGATCGTCGTGACCGTGATCCACAGGGACGGCCGCACCGGCACCGGGCCCGGGTTCTTCCACACGCACGGCGGTGGCATGATCATCGGCAACCGCTGGCTGGGCGTGGTCGGATTCCTCGACTGGGCCGAGCGCTTCAACGGCGTCATCGTCACGGTCGAGTACCGTCTCGCACCCGAGTTCCCCGATCCCTATCCCGTCGAGGACTGCTACGCCGCCCTGCGCTGGACGGCCGAGCACGCCGACGATCTCGGCATCGACACGACCCGTCTGCTGATCGGCGGGGGCAGCGCGGGCGGCGGGCTGGCCGCCGGCACCGCCCTGCTCGCCCGGGACCGCCGCGGACCGGCGCTCGTCGGGCAGCTGCTCATCTACCCGATGCTCGACGACCGCGACGAGAGCGTCTCGACGCACCAGATCGACGGTGTCGGCGTGTGGGACCGCGGCTCCAACATCACCGGATGGACCGCACTGCTCGGCGACCGCAAGGGCACGGACGAGGTGTCGATCTACGCCGCCCCCGCGCGGGCCACCGACCTGACGGGACTCCCTCCCGCGTTCATCGACTGCGGCAGCGCCGAGGTGTTCCGCGACGAGGACGTCGCCTACGCCTCGCGGCTGTGGGAGGCCGGGGTGCAGGCCGAGCTCCACGTCTGGGCGGGCGGGTTCCACGGCTTCGACATGTTCGCACCCCATGCCGCCGTGGCGCAGGCGATGCTCGCGGCCCGCGACGACTGGGTGAACCGTCTGCTCGGATAGCAACCTCCGCGCACTAGGGGGTCGGGAGCTCGACCCCCTAGTGTGGAAGCCCCGCGCGATGGAGCCCGACATGCAAGATCTGCTGGGGCGGCTCACCGCCCTCGACCCGGATGCGAGCGAGACGCTCAAGGTCGTCGCGTACTTCGACGCCCTCGTCGCGCGATCGGTCGGCGTGGAGAGCATGCTGCGTGGCGCAGCCGTCCTGAGCGGCGCCACGGTCGGGCAGCGCGACGGCGCGCACATCATGCGCGTGAGCGCGGACGGTGTCCGCAGCGAACCGCGGGCCCCCGGCGAGGCGCACCTCCAGCGCGAGAGCGGCCCCGACGCCGTGGCCTGGATCGAACGCGAGGGCGATCCGCACACGAACGACGCCATGATCCTCGAGAGGCTGACGCTCGCGCTCGGCATCCTGCGCGCCCGGAGATCCGTGGGCCCGGAGAGCGCGGTCGAGCTCGTGATCAGCTCGTACACGAGGCCCGACGAACGCGCGGGTGCGCTCGCGCGGCTGCGCCTCGGGAGCGACGAGCTGCGGGTCGTCGCCTCGCCGCCGGACCCGGCGCCGGCGCCCCGGCATCCGTCCACGGTGGTCGCGACGCGACACGGCCTCACCCGGGCCACGATCGTCGGCGCGGATGCCGACCTGACGGCCGTGTGGGAGAGCGGCGTCTCCCCGCGCTGCGGGATCGGCACGACCGCCTCGGGTGACGGCCTGCCGGAGTCGTGGGAGGGGGCGCTCATCGCCGCGCGCCTGACGAGCGACCTGGAGCCCGTCGTCCGGGCGGAGGATCTCGGGGCCGCGCTGATCGTCGCGCAGGCGGCGGAGTCGGGACCCGTCCACCCCGATGCCGAAGCGCTCGGCCGGCTCGATGCGCGCAGCCTCGAGCTGCTCGACGCGGTCGCCGAGGAGCGCAGCGTGCGCGGCGCCGCCGCGCGTCTGGGGCGCCACCACTCCAGCGTGCAGGAGAAGCTCACGTCGCTGGTCGACGTGCTCGGCTACGACCCGCGCACATCGCGCGGTCACACGCGATACGCGCTGGCACGGATGCTGCTGACCCTCGCGTCCTGAGCCGCCGAGGACCGCCCCTCAGTAGCCCGGGTACTCCTTCAGCTTCTCCTCGAACTCGGCGCGGTCGGCGTCGCTGAGCACGGCGCTCGCGATCACGGCGATCTGCAGGCCCTCCAGCGGTTCGCCGGTGCGGGCGTTCTGCGCCTCGCGGGCGGTGCGGAAGTCGCCGGTGGGGTCGTTCGACAGGTCGTAGATGTTCGCGTAGAACCGCAGCGGATCGGGGTAGTTCTCGGTGTAGTACTCCCACGTGTGCTGCAGGCGCGGGTCCTCGTTCCCGTACAGCTTCGCCTTCATCGACGGGTCGAGGCTGGAGTACTCGTCGTTGAACGAGTAGAGGTATGCGAGGCCGTGCTCGGCCACAACGTCGTCGATCAGGGCCATGACCGCGAGCTTCTCGTCGTAGTCCTGGATCGGCGCGGTGGTCGCCCAACCCACCGAGGTGTACTCGACGAGCATCGACTCGCCGCCGTAGCCGTTGCGCTCCGGACGGAAGTCCTCGTCGCCGACCTGCACCCACTCGTACCCGAACTCGGCCGTGACCCGGGCGCGGATGTCGGCGAACAGCGCCTCGGCCTCGGCCTGCACCTGCTCGAGCGACTGCTGACGCAGGATCTGCTCCGGATCGGTGCCCTTGATGCCGGGGTAGGCCTCTTCGTGCTTCTGCTCCTCGGACTTCATGCCCTCGTAGGTGCCGGCGGCCGAGGTGCGCAGGGCGCTTACGCCGCCGATCGTCGCGACGTTCACGACGAGGGCGATCGCGAGGGCGATGGCCCCGAACGTGCGACCACGGCTCGTGACGAGCGCGCCGATCCCGGTCGCGACCACGACGAGCTGCAGGGCGATCATCGTGATCCCGTAGAGCGCATCCGTGGCGCCGACGGCGAGCGTGATCAGCAGGATCAGGGCGAACAGGATGCCGCCGATCAGCGCGATCCAGCCGAGGGCGTTCGCGCGCTTCCGCTCTCCGGGTTCGGACGTCGCGCTGCCGGTCGCCGCCGGCACGCCGGGCTGCTGCACGACGGTGACGCCGGAGGGGCGCCGTGCGCCCCGATAGCCGCCGGGCGGTGGCACGGGCGGGGCGCCCTCCGTGCCAGCGACGTAGCGTGCGCGCTGCTTCTCGTGGTCCATCACCATGGCCTGTCCGTCCCGGATCCGGGCTCGCCGCCGCCCTGCTGCTGGTCGCGCTCCTGCGTTCCCTGCTCGAGCTTGTCCTTGAGATCCTCGAGCTTGTCCTCCGAGGGCTGCGGCTCGTCCTGCGGCTGCTCCTCCTCCTCGGGAGGGGTCTGCTCCTCCTGCTGCTTCTGCTTCAGCCGATCCTCGAGGCCGTCCTTGCTCTCCTGCATGTCGCGGTTCGGGTCGGGGGACTGCTGCTGCGCCTCCTCGCTGCTGCACTCAGAGGGCATCTCCGTCGTGACGGTGAGCGCCTCGCCGTACAGCTGGGCCGCCGCGGTGCCGTCGCCGTCGGCGCGGGCCGCATCGCCCATCCACTCGATCACGAGTGCGAGGTTGATCCGTACGCTGCACACCTCGAGGCCGGTCGCGAGGTCGAGCGACTCCTCGAGCTTCGCGCGCGCCTCGGGCAGGCGTTCAGCGCCGGCGAGGGCGGTGCCGACGTTGAAGGGCGCCTTGTACGGCTCGAACCAGTTGAGGAACTCCTGACCGCGGGCGGCGGATTCCGAGCTCGAGAAGTCGTCGGCGACGTAGGCGCTGATCGACTGGTGGGCGAACGCGTACATGCTGAGCAGCTTGCCGACGAACAGCAGTGCGGCGAGGGTCAGGGGCAGCGTGCCGATCGCGATCCAGCGGCGGATGCGGCGGCGCCGCCGGTTCGATGCGAGCAGAGCGGATGCCGCCTCGGCGCGCATCTCGTCGGTCTCGGTCACGGTGGTCATGCGTCACCCCCGTCAGCCGGCGTCGTGCGGGGAGCGCGGAGGTGCCGCAGTCGCGCGATGAGCATGCTCGCCCGCAGCATCTCGACCGCCAGCAGGGCCGCGACCACGAGTGCCGCGATCCAGTACAGCTCGATCACATTCCCGACGCTGCCCGACTCGGCGTAGGCCGTGGTCGTGGACGGCGCCTCGGGCAGCACGAGCTCGGCCTCCGCACTCCGATGCTGGTACTCGACGCCCAGCTGCGAGGCGATCCGCTCGAGGTTCGTCTCGTCGATGACCGACAGCGCATTCGCGCCCTGGTACTGGATGTAGTCGCCCGGGGTGCCGTCGACCGCGCCGGTCGTGAGTCGCATGGGCCCGCCCTCGGCCGTGCCGTAGCCGAGCACGGCCCCGGCATCCGTGTATCTCGAGCTGCCGTCGAAGGGCTCGGGGGGCGAGTCGACCGTCTGCTCCCCGTCTCCGAAGTAGAAGACCATGCGAGATCGGTCGGGCTGCGTCTCCGCGGCGTTCGCGAGCGTGTCGGCGAGCAGCTGGTTCGCGATGCCGACCGAACTGCCCCGCGACTGGCTCGTGACCTCGGGGCGCAGCACGTCGAGCGACGAGATGAGCGCGGTGGTATCGGTCGTCAGCGGCAGGCGGAGATCGGCCGAGGCGGCGGAGGTGATGAGCGCGAAGCGCGCGCCGGGGTACTCGTCGACGATGGACTGCACGTCGGCGCGCACGCCGGCGAGACGCGGCTGACCGTCGCCCCAGTCCTCCGCCACGATGCTCGCCGTGGTGTCGACCACGAGCACGATGTCGGTGTCGGTCGCGAGCGTCTGCGTCGATCCGCCGGGGATCCCGGGGCGCAGCAGCATCACGAACACGGCGAGCAGCATGACGAGGCGCATCGCCCACAGGGCCTTGCCGCGGCCGGGCGCCTTCACGAGCGCGAGGACGCCGATCGCCGCAATCGGCGCGCACAGCAGCACGAGCAGGAACACGTTCAGGACCGGTTGGAGGATCACAGCTTCACCCTCCACAGCACCACGACGAACGACAGCATCCCGATCAGCAGCACGACGATCCAGAGATCGGGGGTGTCGGTCCACACGACCTGCGCCTGGCCCTGGAGCTCGGTGGCCTCCTGCTCCTGCACCTGCGTGACGATGTCGCTCACAGTCGTGGTGTCGCGCAGGCCGTAAGCCGCACCCCCCGTCGCCTCGGCCGCGCGGGCGAGCTCGGCGCTCACCTCGGCATCCTTGCCCTGCACCGGGTTGAGCGCGAAGACGCGCACGCCGACCGACTTCGCGTAGGCGGACGCCTCGTCGAGGGTGACGATCGAGGCGCCGTTGATCTCGTTGTCGGTCGCGAAGATGATCGAGCGCGACCGGTCGTCGTCGGGGTGATCGAAGGCCATGGTGCACGCCGCGAGACCGTCGCCGATGAGCGAGGCTCCGTTGCCGTTGAGCGTGCCGACCCAGTGCTCGGGGATCTCGTCGAGGTAGTCGAAGCTCTCACGGATGCTCTGCAGATGCCCGCGGATGAATCCGTAGTCGTCGGTGAGCGGGAAGATCTGCACGGGCGAGCTGTTGAAGATCGTCAGTCCGATGCGCTCGCCCTCGAAGTCGTCGAGCAGCTCCTCGAACACGGTGAGCACCTCGACGTCGACCTCGCTCATCGACCCGGAGACGTCGAGGCACAGCATGATGTCGCGGCTCGTGTTCACGGGCTGGATCGTCTGCGACGACATCGGCCGGGCGGCCACCACGCCTGCCGCGAGCATCGCCACCACGCCGATCGCGAGGATGCCGGAGAGCCCGAGGACGCGTCGGTTCAGGGCGCGACGGAAGGAGGGGAGGGCGCGCAGGCGCTCGGCGCGGGCGATGCGCGCGTGGTCGTGGACGTCTCCGCGGCCGCCGCCGCGCAGTCCGAGCAGCACGCCGACCACGATCGCCGCGACGAGGACGCCGGCGACGACGAGGATCAGCCATCCGTTCGCTAGTGCCACGAGCGCACCACCGTCCTGGCCGCCTCGGCACCCGCGAGCGGATCGATCGACGGCCCCTGCCGGAAGATGCTCGGGTAGTAGTGGCGGCTCATGGCGTCGATGAGCGCGGGGTGCACGCCGCGCGACACGAGGTCGTCGAGGGCCAGTACCGGGGCCTCCAGGCCGCTGTACTCGTTCACGAACGTGCGGACGACGCGGCTCAGCTCGAGGTTGGCGTTGCGCGCGGAGAGCGCCCGGCCGCGGTAGTCGTCCTCGATGCGCTGGATCGCCTCGAGGTACTCGACCCGCAGCTGCGACAGCACGTCGACGGTCTGCAGGGTCGGGATGTCGCCCGCACGGGTCAGCGTGAGGTCCCGCCGCGGGCGGGTGAGCGCGACCACCAGCCACGCGGCGGCGATGAGCAGCACCAGGATGCCGATCGCGAGCAGGATCCAGCCCCAGCCGTACTGCGCCGGCGGGTAGAGCTCGTCAGAGCCGGGCATGGGACCTCCGGTTCAGCAGCTGCAGCAGCTGTGCGACGGCGTCGTCCTGGTCGGCCAGTACTCCGTGGCTGATCTCCATGCGGGTGAGGAGCTCCGCGAGACGCGCGGCATCCGCCTCGGTCCGCGCCGTCAGTTCCTGCACGATGTCGGCGTCGCCCTGCACGAAGTCGGGCACCTCCCAGAGGCTGTCGACGTCGCGGCGGGAGATCGCGGTGCGATGGTCGAGCACGGGCTCGGCGTCGCGCACGGTGAGCCAGAGCACGTCGTGCTGCACGCGCAGCCGGCGCAGCATCCGCTCGGTCTCCTCGGTCACCGGCGCCTCGTCGGTCACGACCACGACGATCATGCGCCGCGAGATCGTGCGGGCGACGTACGAGAGGAGGGCGTCGCGGTCGCTCGGCGCCGTGCTCTCGTCGATCGCCCGGTCGATCGTCCGGAGGGCATGCTCGAGAGCGCCCTCGCTGCGTCCCGGTGCGCGTCGGCGCACACGGGCGGCGTCCCCGTACACGAGGCTGAAGTCGTCGCCGTGACGCAGGGCGAGCACACCGAGCACCCCGGTGCTGAGGATCGCGAGATCCTTCTTCGACTTCTCGTCGCGAGCCAGAGCACCCATCGACCGTCCCGTGTCGACCACGAACATCACGGTGTGCATGCGCATCGCCCGGTGTCGCTTGACGAGCGGTGTGCCGAGTCGGGCCGTCGCGCGCCAGTCGATGTCACGCACCTGATCGCCGTACTCGTACTTGCGCAGGTCCTCGAAGTCGAGGCTGCGCCCGTGCAGCAGCGACGCGTACGCGCCGTCGAGCGCGTGCAGCGACTTGCGCGACGAGTGGATGAAGAGCTTGCTCTTCACCTGCGTGATCAGGCTGGACATGGTCGGGTCGTCAGGGAGTGGGGACCGCGCCGAAGATCTGGTCGATGATCTCCTCGCTGCGGATGCCCTCGGCGTCGGCCTCGAAGGTCAGGAGCACGCGGTGGCGCAGCACGAGGTGGCGGAGGGCGCGGATGTCCTCGGGGAGCACGTGCGCGCGGCCGTTGAGCAGCGCGAGAGCGCGAGACGCCTGCAGGAAGGCGATGCTCGCACGCGGGCTCGCGCCGTACTTGATGTAGCGTGCGCGCTCCTCGCCGATGTACGGCGCGGGGTTCCGGGTGACGTAGGCGATCGACACGATGTAGTTGCGGATGGCCGGGTCGACGTAGATGCGCGAGGCGACGTCCTGCAGCATCCGCACGTCGTCGAGCGTGATGGCGCTCTCGACGTGCCGGTCCGGGTCGAGCACGCCCGAGTCGATGCGTCCGAGGATCTCGAACTCGTCGGCCGGGCTCGGGTACTCGACGATCTCCTTGAGCAGGAAGCGGTCCATCTGCGCCTCGGGCAGCTCGTAGGTGCCCTCCTGCTCGATGGGGTTCTGCGTCGCGATCACGAGGAACGGCTGCGGCAGGTGGTGCACCTCGCCGCCGATCGTGGTCTGGTGCTCCTGCATGGCCTCGAGCATCGCGCTCTGCGTCTTGGCGCTCGACCGGTTGATCTCGTCGAGCAGCACGAAGTTCGCGTGCACGGGGCCGAGCACGGTGCGGAACGACCCGGTCGCGGCGTCGTAGATCTGGTTTCCCGTGATGTCGCTGGGCAGCAGGTCGGGGGTGCACTGGATGCGCTTGAACTGCGCCTTCACGGTGTCGGCGAGCGTGCTCGCGGCTGTGGTCTTGGCGAGACCGGGCACGCTCTCGAGCAGGATGTGCCCTCCGGCGATGAGCGCGATGAGCAGGCTCATGCGCAGACGCTCCTGGCCGACCATCTTGGCCGAGTACGCGTCGGAGACGGTCTTCAGCACGGCGCTCGCGCGGCGCAGCTCGGCGTCGGTCGGTGCCTCGGACTTCGTGGATGCGGAGGGGGAGGCCGGCACGGAGCTCGCGGCGGCGTCGGCGCGCGTGGCCGGAGGCGCCGGGGGCGCGGCCGCGGCGGAAGGCGCGGGTGGCGGCGGCGGGGTCGATCCTGCGGAGGTTCCGGGCGCGTAGGGCTCGTTCATCGGTCTCCTCGTTCCACGGGGACACCACGACGATCCCCCGCGCACCAGCGTAACCGCATCCGCGGACGCTCTTCCGGGTGGCGGGTGGGGACTTCTCCCCATGCGCCGGCTGGACGCGGGCCGGGCTTTCAGAAGTCGTAGACGTCGCGGCGGTGCGCCACGCGCACCACGGTCACGAGAACCTGATCGTCGACCACTTCGTACAGCACGCGATAGTCCCCGATCCGCACCCGCCAGGCGTTGTCGAAGCCCGCGAGCTTCCGCGCGCCGGGCGGACCTGGCTCACGCTCGAGCTGGGAGATCCCCCCGAGGAGGCGCCGACGGATCTGCGCATCCAGCGTGCGGATCTCCTTGGCGGCCGCAGTCGTGAACTGGACGCGGTACACGCTCACGCGACGTCGGCGCGCAGCTCATCCAGCGATACCCGACCCCCGTCGTCGGCCTCGCGCGCCGCAGCGAACTCGGCGGCATCACGCGCCGCCTCGAGCTCCTCGAGCAGTTCGAGATCGTCGACACTGATGACCACCGCGGTGAGCTTGCCATGACGGGTGACGCCGACGCGTTCCGAGCCGTAGGCGACGCCGCCGAGGACGTCGGCGAGACGGTCGCGGAGATCCTTCGACGGCACACTGCGGCTGATCGTGTTCATGGCTTCAGATTACCACTTATGTACATAAGTGTCTGAAAGTACTAAAGAGCGGTGAGGGATGCTCCGCGCCGGCGTCCCACCCACACGACGAAGCAGGCGACGCCGATGATCGCGATCGCGATTCCGACGATGTACGCGGCGACGCCGAGGTAGCCGCCGGGAATGAAATGCGGGTTGAGGAAGGGGTACGGGTACCAGTACTCGGCACCCGTGGCGGGCGCGATCACGAAGTTCGCCCGGATCATCGTGTACACGGCCCACGCGAGGGGGAAGGCCGCGGTGATGAACACCGTGCCCCACGGCAGTGCCCGTCGCCGCGGTGCGAACAGCACGTCGATCAGGAGGATCAGCGGGAAGACCACGTGCAGCACCTCGTTGGACCACGGCACCGTGACGCCCTGGGGGAGCTCGTATCCGCGGAGGAGCGTGTTGTAGACGATGCCCGTCACGATCATGTAGGTGCTCGCGCACACGAGCAGGATCGCGAGCCAGGAGGGCTCCTGCTCGCGGTCGCGGCGATGGCGGATGCTCCAGACGGCCGCGATGATGAACGCCACCGCGGCGATCACGTTCGAATCGATCGTGAAGAAGCTCAGGAAGTTCCACCACACGGTCGGCAGATGGCTGCCCCACGGTGTCGGGTCGACGGCCGCGAGCTGCAGCGTCAGTGAGAGCTGCGCGACGACCGCCGCGAGTCCGAGCGCCGCCGCGGCGAGTCGTGCGTAGGGCCACCAGGTCTTCGTCTGCATGTTCGCCTCCGCGCACACTTTATCCATTTGTTGCGGTTTCCGACCTAGACCGGCATCCCGATATATCGCTAGGGTCGGAGCCATCGACGGCACGGCGCGGCGGAGGGGCCACATGAGCGACGGCACGGCAGAGCGGACGAACGAGGCGCGCGGCAGACGCTGGCGCGGGAGGGTCGGGCTCAGCATCCAGTCGAAGCTCCTGATCATGCTGCTGGCGGTGAGTCTCGCCTCCTCGGTCATCGTCGGCACGATCGGCTTCCTCAACGGCCGGCAGTCGCTGCACGACTCGGCCATCGACCAGCTCATCACGATCCGCTCCATGCGCGCGGCCGAGATCACGACGGCGCTCGACGCCGTCAAGCGCGATGCATCGCTGCATTCCCGCAACCTCAGCGCGCAGGCGCTGTCGACCTCGATCAACGAGGGCTTCGCCGAGCTGCAGCAGGAAGAGCCCGAGCCCGAGGATCGCGCGGCGCTCGAGACCTACTACTCCGACGTCTTCATCCCCGAACTCGAAGGTCGCACCGGCGATTCGTACGGGGACGAGGCATTCATCCCCGACTCCGTCGCCGGCCAGCATCTCCAGGCGCACTTCACGACCCAGAACCAGGACTTCGACGCGGACTACGACACACTTCTCGACGACAACGACCCGGGCGACGGGTCGAGCTACGCGGCCGCGTCCGAGCAGTACGGCGACTACTTCAGCCGACTCGTGCGCGAAGCCGGCTACGAGGACGCCCTGCTCATGAACCTCGACGGGGACATCGTGTTCTCCGCGTACAAGGGCGTCGAGCTCGGTAGCAATCTCATGTCCGGCCCCTACCGCGAGACGGCGTTGGCCTCGGCCTACGCCGAGGCGATCGCCACGAACTCGGTCAGCACCGTCGTCCTCACCGACTTCGAGCGCTGGATCCCCTCCCTGAACGTCCCGACGATGTGGGTCATCTCGCCGGTGGGCAACGACAGCCGCATCACCGGTGCCATGGCGTTCCAGGTGTCGATCGACACCATCAACGCCCTGACCACGGGCGACGAGGGGTGGAAGGAGCAGGGGCTCGGCGACACCGGCGAGGTCTACCTCGTCGGACGCGACGACCTCATGCGCAGCAGCTCGCGCATCCTCATCGAAGACCCGGAGGTCTACGAAAAGCGCGCCGTCAACGGCGGGATCGCTCCGAGCATCGTGAAACGCGCGGTCGAGGTCGACGGCACCGTGCTGCTGCAGCCCGTCGACACCCAGGCGGTCGAGGACGCGCAAGCGGGTGAGTCCGGCACGACGACCGGCCGCGACTACCTCGGCGGCGACAGCGTCACGGCGTACGCGCCGCTCGAGGTCGAAGGGCTCGACTGGGTCATCATCGCCCGGATCGACTCCGCCGAGGCGTTCGCTCCGGTGAGCGAGTTCACCCGCACCGTGCTGCTGTCGCTGCTCGGCATCCTGCTGGGCGTCTCGCTGCTGTCGCTGCTGCTCGCGCAGGTCTTCACGAGGCCCGTGCACCGGCTCGTCGGCGCCGTGCACCGCGTCGCCGCCGGGGACCTCGACGTGCAGGTGCCGCAGGGGTCGCGCGACGAGTTCGGCGACCTCGGCCACGCGTTCAACGACATGGCGTCGAGCCTGCGCATCAAGCAGGAGCTCATCGACGAGCAGCAGGTCGAGAACGAGAAGCTGCTGCACACGCTGATGCCCGAGAGCGTCGCCGCGAAGTACAAGAAGGGCGACGAGGCGATCTCCGAGGCGCACGAGAACGTGTCGGTCGTGTTCGCCGAGCTCATCGGCTTCGACGACTACGCGCGCGGCCTGTCGCCCGAGCAGGAGATCAGCCACCTGAACACCCTGATGCGCGGATTCGATGAGGCGGCCGAGAAGGCCGGCGTCGAGAAGGTGCGGACCCTGCGCGGCGGGTACCTCGCCTCCTCGGGTCTCGTGGTGCCGCGCGTCGACAACGTGCGGCGCAGCGTCGACTTCGCCAGGAACCTGCTCGGGGTCGTCGAGCGGTTCAACGCGCAGAACGGCACCTCGATCGGACTCCGCGCGGGTGTCGACAGCGGCACGGTCACGAGCGGTCTGGTCGCGCGCACCACGCTCGCCTACGATCTGTGGGGCGACGCCGTGAACCTCGCGTATCGGGTGCGTTCCGTCACGGGCGACCCCGGCGTGTACGTGAGCCAGACCGTCTACGACCGCACTCGCGAGATCTTCACGTACTCCGAGGCGGGCACGGTGGAGGCGCACGGCGGCACCGAGACCGTCTGGAAGGTGGCCTGACATGATCGAGGACGCGTTCCGCGACGGGTGGGGCTGGTGGGTCATCGCCCTCGCGGTCGGCGTACCCGTGCTGCTCGTCGTCCTCACCGAGCTGATCAACGGGCTGCGGCGTCGCAACAACCCGCTCGCTGGTCCGCTGCGTCTGCTGCGCAACGGCGTGATCCCGATCGGGGCGCTGTTCGCGCTGCTGGCCTTCGCGATCCAGTCGCCCGCCGATCAGGTGTGGACGCGGATCGTCGCGACGATCTTCGGCTTCCTCGTCATCCTCCTGTTGCTGTCGTCGTTCAACGTGGCGTTGTTCGCGAACGCGGCCGAGGGCTCCTGGCGCAAGCGCATCCCGACGATCTTCGTTGAGATCGCCCGCCTCGTGCTCGTGGCGCTCGGCCTCGCGCTCCTCTTCTCCTGGGTGTGGGATGCCGATGTCGGCGGCCTGTTCACGGCGCTCGGCGTCGGATCCATCGTGATCGGACTCGCGCTGCAGAACGCGGTGGGCGGCGTGATCTCGGGCCTCCTGCTGCTGTTCGAGCAGCCCTTCAAGATCGGCGACTTCCTCGATGCGGCCGGGGTGCGCGGCCGGGTGGTCGAGGTGAACTGGCGTGCGGTGCACATCGACACCGGCTCCGGCATCCAGATCGTGCCGAACTCGAGCCTTTCCGGCGCGTCGTTCACGAACCTGTCCGAACCCGAAGGGCCGTATTCGGCGGAGGCGTCGGTGAAGTTCGCGACGGACGATCCGCCGCACGAGGTGATCGCGCTGCTGGTCCAGATCGGCGACGGGCTGCCGATGCTCGCCTCCGGCGAGCGGACGAGCGCGAGCTACTCCGGAGCCGGCGCGTACGGCGTCTCGATCCCCGTGTCCGGACCCGCGGATGCCGGGCGCGCGCTCTCGATGTACCTGTCCTGGCTCTGGTATGCCGCGCGGCGTCGCGGATTCGCCCTCGACGGCGATGACAGTGATCCGATCGCCGAGCCCGCACGGCTCGTCGAGGCGCTCACCGCGATCTCGGGAACGCTGCACCTGCACGACGACGACCTCGAGGCGATGCTGCAGGGCTCGCATCTCGAGCGTTACGGCGTCGGTGAAGTCGTGCTCGCGAGCGGGGTCGTGCCCGACGAGGTGCGCGTGGTCGTCTCCGGGCGCGCGGTGCTGGCGCTCGAGGTCGACGGCGGCCGTGTGGAGTTCGCCGCGGCCGAGAAGGGCGACATCATCGGTCAGACGGCGCTCACGCGCGAACGCACGCAGGCGGTGACCGTGGCGGGCGAGATCCTCACCGTCGTCGTGCTGCCGCTCGCGACCGTCGACGAGCTGATCCGCACGCGGCCGCGTCTCGCGACCGAGATCGGCGAGTCTCTCGAGCTCAAGCGCAAACTGGCGGGCGAGATGCTGCAGAGCGTCGAGGCCCAGCGCGGAGCGCTGCGCCAGCGCGGGTCGATCAGTCCCCGCTGAGCGCCGTTCAGCGCGACCGGCGACCCCAGCGCAGGCGGGTGACGAGCACGCCGAGCAGGCACAGCGCCCCGCCGAGGAACATGAGCGGCGTCGGCACCTCGCCGAGGATCGCCCAGGACAGCAGGATCGCGATCGCGGGCACGACGTAGGTCGTCGCGGAGGTCTGGCCCGCGGTGCTGCGCTGCAGCACGTACGCCCAGGTCGTGAACGCGATGGCCGTGGGGAAGACGCCGAGGTAGATCACCCAGAGCGTCGAGTCGAGCGGAGCGGTCTGCACCGCGCCGATCAGGCTCCCCGTCCACGGGAGCAGAGCGACCGTGCCGGCGACGGCGCCGAGGAACGTGAGCGTGGTGGCGTCGGTCCCTGCGTTCAGCAGACGCTTCTGCAGCAGCGTGCACCCCGCGTACATGACCGCGGCGAGCAGAGCCAGCAGCAGCCCGGTGATGTCGGGGCCGGCATCCGTCGACGAGTTCATGCCGATCAGCACCACACCGAGGAACGCGATGGGCGCCCCCACGATCAGCGGCTTCGGGAAGCCCTCGCGCAGGAACAACCCGCTGAAGACCACCACCATGAGCGGAGCGAGGTTCACCACCATCGCGGCAGTGCCGGCGTCGAGCGTGCGCTCCGCCGCATTGAGGGCGAGGTTGTACACGCAGAACCACCCCACGCCCCACACCGCGATGAGCCACCAGTGCCTCCGCTCGGGAAGGCGGATTCCGTGCCGCAGCGCGATGACCGCCAGCACCGCGCTCCCCACGGCCATGCGCAGCAGAGCCAGTGATCCCGGGTCGAAGTGCGGCCCTGCCCCGCGGATGCCGATGAACGCCGAGGCCCACAGCACCACAGTCACCAGCGCGGCGAGGAGCACGATCGGCCCCTGGCGGCGCGACGGCGCGGCGATCGCGTCGCGCGTGCTCTCGGACTTCGGCATCCTCCGATCGTGGCACCGACCACCGACATTCACGATCGCACTGAGCGACAGCATCCGACGCTTTCCCGCCATGCCGCTCGGGGATGTTCGGGCACACGGCGATCGAGAGATGCGGCAGCGCCCTCAGGATTCCACAAGCTTTTTCTCAGGAGAACCCCAGAGTATCGGTTCTTGTTTGATTGCTATTCGTCCACATATAAGAGCAAATACTAATCTTCAGCTCGTCTATCAAGTGTCAAGTCGGCCGTTTGGGGGACAGACGACATCACAGGCGTTCGAATAAAGTCCCAGCTGTACCGCCGCAGACCCTCGGATGACGCGTGACGGTCCCGCTCGAATGGAGAGGTCTGCGTGCGTCGGATGACGCCATGACGATCGCGTCGCGCGCGGGACCCGCGCGTCGAGCACCCGCGGCAACGATGCCGCTGATCCCCGACACCTTGAGAAGAGTCTCGCGATGACCTCCCGATCGGTTCGACGACTTCACCTTGCCCCTGTGAGGCGCGTGCCTTTCGCGCTCGCCGCGATCCTGACGACCATCGCCGTGACGATCGGCCTCTTCCAGCCGATCGCGGCGTCGGCGGACCCGGTCTCGTCCGGGGTGCCCGAGGGTTTCGGCATCTACGAACCGGCGACGGACGCCGCCGGGGTGGTGCGCCTCTTCACGGAGGGCGGCCCGTCCGTGCAGGCGGCGGCGCGCGATGCGCTCGCCCAGGGTGAGGCCGCCGTCGACGAGTTCATCGCGAACGGGCAGGACGTCGCGATCGATCAGGACTACCGCATCGTCGCATTGCGATTGAGCATGTTCGGCGGGCGGGAGGTGCGCGCGCAGGCCGAGACCGCACTCGAGTCCACGGATCCTGCCGTCATCCGCGCGTTCGTCTCGGGCGGATGGCAGGACGCGTGGATCGTCGACGAGCGCTCCGAGGCGTACATCCTGGCCGGGACGGGCACGCCGACCGTCAGCCGCGAGGCCGAGAAGGCGCTGGACTCCGACGACCCGAACGCGGTCAGCGACTTCATCCGCACCGGACAGTTCGACGCACGCCACATCGACGATCGCTCTGCCGCGTACATCCTCGCGAGCACGGGGTCGCCGAGCGTGGCGCTTGCCGCCGAGGAAGCCCTCGACGCGATGCTCCCCGATGGCAGCGACGACGCGCAGGCGGTGACGGACTTCCTCCGCTACGGCCAGTTCGTGGCCGCGGCCCGGGATGCCGAGACGGCGTCGATCACGCAGCTCGCGCAGCAGGCCATCGACGCGAATGCGATCGCCCAGGAAGAGCGCCTGAAAGCCGACGAGGCGTCGGCGCAGGCCGTGCTCGCTGCGCGACTCGCGAAGGAGGCGACCGAGCGGGCCGCGGCCGAGGCCAACGCGGCACAGGGTGAAGCGCAGAAGGCGAACGCGGCCGCGGGCCGCGCGGCATCCCTCGCCTCTCAGGCCGCGGATGCTGCGGACACCGCCGTCCAGGCGGCGGCCGCGGCGCACCAGGCGATGAACGCCTCGATGAGTGCGGCCGGCACCGCGGCATCCGCCGCTGCGCGTGCCCAGCGAGCCGCCGCGAACGCGAACAGCGCTGCGGCATCGGCCGCCGGTCAAGAGAGCAACGCTGCGGCAGCGCGAACGGCAGCGGAGCAGGCGCGCGCGGCCGCCGGGGTCGCGAGCACGTCGTCCCGGGCGACGAACGAGGCGGACAAGGCATCGAGCGCCGCCACGAGAGCGTCGAATGCGGCCGGCGCGGCCGCCGGCTATTCGGGTGAAGCGGCTGGGTGGGCGACGGAGGCCTCTCAGGCGTCCGGCGTCTCCTCCGCGGCAGCGGCGAAGGCACGCGCGGCAGCAGGCAAGGCGAATGCGGCGAAGGACCGCGCCGCCACGGCCACAGCGCGTGTCGACCAGCTCGCGGCCCAGACCTCGCAGGTGGCGCAGGAGGCCCGTGATGCTGCGTCGCGCGCCGCCGACCACGCCAATGCGGCCGCGATCGAGGCCGACACGGCCGCCAACCAGGCGTCTGTCTCTCAGGGCGCAGCGACCCGGGCGACCGCCTCGGCCGCGAAGGCCGAGACCGCCGCGGAGGAGGCGACGAAGGCCGTCGACCTCGCCAAGCGCATCTTCGACCTCGCTCGGCAAGCCGACGCCGAACGTCTCGCGGCCGAAGAGGAATACGGGATGGAGCGCGCGCGCCAATCCGCCAAGGACGAAGCCGAGGCGCTCGCGCAGGAGGAGAAGGAACAGAAGAAGGCTGCGGATGCCGTCGCCGAGAGCAGCGACTTCCTCGAAGCGATCTCGCAGCCGGATGCCGACATCGACGAGCTTCTGCCGGAGGCGCGGTCCGCGCTCCTCGCGCTGATCACCACCGGCACCGCCTGGGTCGCGGCGGGCGCGGAGCAGGCGGTCATCGGGTCCGACGAGGCCGTCGTGGAGTACTTCACCGAGGGATACCCCGTCGCGCTGCAGCAGGACCAGTGGGATGAGGTCAAGGGATACCTGTACGGCTCGAACGAGCAGCTGCGCGTCGAGTCCTATGACATCCTCGAGAACGGCGAGGAGTACGTCGCCGAGTTCCTCGCCGTCGACGTGCCGCAGATCAAGGATCTCGACAACCGTCAGGCCGGCTACATCCTGGCGCAGAACGGCGGCGTCGAGGTCCAGCGACAGGCGAACATCGCCCTCGACGCCGACGACCCCGCGGTTCTCGCCGAGTTCATCGAGCACGGGCAGTACGACGCGCTCGCGATCGACCAGCGCGCCGAGGCGTTCATCCTGAGCGACCAGGGCGGCCCCGAGATGAAGGCCGCGGCCAACATCGCGCTCGAAGGATCGAACGCCGACCTCAAGGCCTTCCTCGAGCGCGGGCGCTACGAGGCCGAGAAGCGCGACAATGCGACCGCTGCGCATGTCGCCCAGATGCAGAGCATGCTGCATCTCGCGGACTCGCAGGCGTCGGCGTCGCGTGAGGCTGCCGCGAAGGCGGCACAGGCCGCGGCCGTCGCGCGGAACGCAGCCGCAGAGGCGCAGGCGAGCGCGGCCAAGGCGCAGCAGTACGCACAGCAGGCGCAGAACTGGGCCGCTCAGGCTGCGGATTCGGCGAACCAGGCCACGGCCTCCGAGAACCAGGCCAAGCAGTCGCAGCAGAGGGCCCACCAAGCCCTCACGCAGGCGATCGCCGACGCCAAGGTCGCCAACAGTAGCGCTGCCCGTGCGACAGCCTCCGCTCAGCAGGCGCAGGGATACGCGGCGGATGCAGCGGGCGCAGCCGCGCGAGCTGCGCAGTCGGCGACGAACGCGGGACTCTCCGCGGCCGCCGCCGCGCAGGCGGCCACCGAAGCGCAGAACATCGCGGCGATGATGCAGCGCGCCGAGGATGCGTCGAACAACTTCCCACCGCCCGCCGATCAGCGCGGCGAGCTCACGCAGGCGGAGATCGATGCGGCCTACGCCGCCGGCGGCGACGCCGAGGTGCAGAAGCTCAAGGACGCCTACGCGCTGACCCAGCCGAACGCCTTCATGGACATGATCATCAAGGAGGGCGGTCAGCTCCTCCTCGATGTTCTCGGTGTCACGGACATCATGAACTGCGTCACGAAGGGCGACTTCGGCGCCTGCGTGATGTCGATCATCGGCTTCGCGCCGTGGGGCAAGGTCGCCAAGCTGCTCGGCTCCATCCCGCTGATCTTCAAGATCGCCACGAAGGTCATGGGCTTCGCCGACAAGGTGAAGGACGCGTTCTCGCTCCTCCGCAAAAACGATGGCCGCGTCGACGACATCATCGCCGCCGCGTGCAGTACCAGTCGATCTGCGAAGGACTGCACTCCCTTCGAACCTGACGATCTGACCTACGTCAAGAGCGATCCCGCCCATATCAAGGGCAAGAAAGGTGAGATTGCCGCGGGGATTCCCATCACCACAGAGAAGAAGAGGTTTTCGAAAACTGACTACCCAGAACTAAAATCGGACCGTATACCCGAAGACCGGACGCCGACCTCGATCATCGAAGTGAAGAACGTCAACACGCAGTACCTGACTCCCCAACTCGTTGACTACATCTATCTGGTCAGGGCGACGAAGCGTACGGAGTTCGTTCTCATCGTGCGACCGGACACGCATCTGACGAACGGCCTCCTGAAGGAATTCTGCACTAAAGCTCCTCCTGGCGTACAAGCGATCAATTTCATCATCAAGTTCCTCCCCGAGACGGTCGGGGGAGAAGTGAGCGACAACATGGCGCCAGGCATCTGCGAAGCCTGGAGAAACAAGAATGGCGGGAGTTCCGGCTGATGTCGTACGACATTGACGTTTTCGGAACCATGGCGCTGACTTCGCGCGAGCTGGCAAAGCTGGTGGCATCGTTGCCAGAGCTGAAACCGAGGAGACACTGGCCCTCTGGCCAGCTCACCTCCGTCGTGAACGCAGACACCGGCGACACGTGTCTCACAATCGATGGGCCGTTGCGGGTAGGACCTGAAGATCTCGTCGAAGGGATTGAGATCGTCGATGCGACCGTCATGTACTCCGTCCATGCAGTGCGCACGTCCTCAGAGCTCGAAGTGAGGGAGGGCACTGTTGCCGAGCCCGCCAACATCGCCTACGCAATTCGATTCGCTAATCGGTTGGCAGAAGCAATCAACGGAAAGGCCGTGGACCTTCAGAGGCATGAGTCGGCGAGTAGCGATCGCGTGTCAGAAACCCTGAGGCAATCGAACGAGGAAAATCGGTGGGTCCATATGTTGTGGTATCGGCTCCCTGGGGAATCCTCGGCTTCGAAGAACTTCGCGGCGACCTATCTCGCGGTTGCCCGACGCGTCCTCCCCTCCGCCGTTCCGATGCGCTTCGGAACACACGAGCCCTGGCAGGGACGTTTCCCGCGCGATGACGATGCACGCTTCGCGGCGATCTACGGGGAAGACTGCCGAGCGTCTGACCTCAAGCTTGAAAGTGCGAACTTCGAGATGGGGTTGATCAGCGCGTGGGGGAGTGTCCGAGGACGTAAGCTCCAAACGGCCCACATCGTTTTCTCGCTCTCGAAACTTGAACAGAATGGCGACGTCGCGAAGGTTAGGTACTTCGTCGAGGAGTTCGCGCGCGAATCAGGGTGCTTCTTCGCCTCAGCGGAGGTGAGTGACGACCTTTTCGATCCGACGTACCCGGTCATCTTCGATGGAGGATGGGGTGGTGTTCCCGCAACGCCGCTCTGGATTACGTGGTACAACGCCGAGTACGCGGACGTGGTGCGTCCCTTCGTTCGAGGAGGCAATCTGCATGAGCAAAAAGGCAATCTTCTCCACGACTGGAGTGAAGAGCCGGTCGATGCCATCGACATCGCGACGATCGCCGGAGAAACGGTGAGGATTCCCTACGAGATCACGGGTATCGCCGATGAGGGTCGCTCCCCTGTCTCCCCTGCTCCCCTGCTCCCCGCATTGTTGCGCAAGGCCGATTTCTAGCTTCGCAAATTCCGGTTCGGCGCGCGCGCCGCTTTCCATCGCTTCAAGACGTCAGTCAGAAGCTCGTCATGAAAGGCCTTCATGTCATCGTCTCGTTTCCGTTCCCGTGTGGGTGTTGCTGCCGCGGTGGGTGGGTTGTTGTCCGCGCTGTTGGTGGGTGGTTCTGTTGCGCCGGCGGTGGCTGATGATGCGCCGGGGTTCCTGGTGGAGTCCGGGGTGCATCCTGATGCGGCGGCTTTGGGTGCGGCGAATGGTCTGGTGTTGAAGGACGGCAACGGTGGGTTGCGGTTGGCGGCGTCGTGTTCGACGGCGTCGACGGCGAATCAGGTGCGGGTCGAGTACTCGTTGAACGGGCGCCCGGCGAGGGTGTGTTTCGATGTGGTGTTCCGTCCCGCGGTGCTGAACTTGGAGATCGATAGCTCGTTCGGTGTGAAGGCGGGCAAGCAGCCGCTGGAGGTGTTCTTCGAGATCAACGGTGTCGAGGACACGTTGGATCTGGCTCCGACGCGTTCGGGCACGGTCGATGAGGACCGTACGGGTCAGTCGACGATCGTGACGTTGGATGTGAAGGCGGATGCGGCGGATGTGCCGGTCACGGATGCGGCGTTCCCGCGCACCGCGATCGGACAGGTGCGCTCCGGTCTCGGGTCGTGCACGGGCACCCTGGTGGATCGGTCGTGGGTGCTGACGGTGGCGAGCTGCCTCGCCGCCGACCCGGCCACGGTAGCCGCGGGTGCCCCGGCCGCCCCGGTGCGGGTGCTGTTCGGTGCGGACATCGCGAACGACAAGACCACCGGCGGCACCGGTGCAGGGTCGAAGGTCACCCAGGTGCAGCCTGCCGCGGCGGGTGCGGATGCGGTGATGCTGAAGCTCGAGACCCCAATCGACACGATCACCCCGATCGCTCCCGCGACGGCGGCGCCCACGGTGGGCGAGAACCTCGCGTTCACCGGGTACGGCCGCACGGCCTCCGCGTGGGTGCCCCTCGCCGCACACAGCTATACCTACCCGGTCACTGCTGTCGGCGGTTCTCTCACGGCATCCGCCACCGGCGCTTCCCTCTGCCTCGGTGATGGCGGTGCTCCCGGCATCCGCACCGTGAACGGCACCTCCACGCTGGCTGTGATCGCGTCCACGTCCTCGCAGGCCGGATGCGTCGGCTTCGGCATCCCCGTCGGCACCGCGTCGGTGACCTCCACCCGGGTCGACACGATCGCCCCCTGGATCGCCACCACCATCCAGAACGGCCTGAACACGACCGCTGTCTCGGCAGCCGACAAGGCCCTCGCACAGCAGATCATCGACCGCGGCCGTGTGACCGCCGCCGCCCCGGTGCTGTCGCAGCTCCAGGGGTATGCGAGTGGCGTGAAGCGCGCCAACATCGTGAGCGGCGAGGTGCGCGACTGCACGATCGACTCCTCTCTGCTGGGCGCGCTCAAGAAGGTCGTCGTCGACGACGGGTTTTCGATCACGATCTCGTCGCTCAACGAGTACTGCCTGGGAACCGCGACCACTGCGACTGACTACCACTCGCGGAACGGCGGCGGCCACGCCGTGAAGATCACGATGGTGAACGGGGTAGCGGCGACCGGTGCGACGGTCCACGACCTCGCGCTCCGCACCGCGATGTTCGCTGCTCTGCCGGCACCCGCAGGGATCGGACAGCTCGACTGCCGACCGCGAGCTGCAGCGCCGGCGGGTTGGGCGCAGTTCGCGAGCGCCTGCACGCACGACTACTTCGAGTACCGTGGCGGGGTCGTCGCACAGACCCCGGTCACGGCGCCGTCGTTCGATGTGGACGGCGACACGTACGCCGACGTCCTGGGCATCTCGACGACGAACCAGCTGAACATCTACTCCGGAGCGAAGACCGGCGGATGGCTGACGCGAACGCTCGGAAGCACCGGGTGGGACGCGACCGCCACGATCGTGCACGGCGACTACAACTCCGACGGCAAGGGCGACTTCGTCACGGTCGAGAACGACGGCACGGTGTGGTTCCACGAAGGCGACGGAGCCCGAGGCTTCACGAAGTCGCTCATCGGATCGAACTGGCCGGGCACGACGTATCTGACCGGCGGTGTCGACTTCACCGGAGACGGGCGGGCCGACATGATCGGACGCGGCACGAACGGGAACATCTTCCTCTACGCCGGCACCGGTGCGGGAACCTTCATAGCGGGCGTGCACTTCAATGCCGGGTGGGGACACATGACCGCGCTCCTCGCCGGCGACTTCAGCGGCGACGGCAAGGGTGACCTGGTCGCGCGCGACACCGCCGGGATCCTGTGGCTGTTCCGCGGAGACGGTGTCAACCTCACCCCCGCGATTCAGGTCGGCAACGGCTGGAACATCATGAGCGTCATCACCGGTGGCGTCGACTACAACGGCGACGGCAAGGCCGACATCCTCGGCCGCACGACCGCGGGTCAGTTCTGGCTCTACGCCGGCACCGGATCCGGGTTCCAGGCACCGACCAACCCCGACAGCGGGTGGAACATGCACCGTCTCCTCACCTGACCGACGGCGTCACGACGCCCGCACACACTTCTCGTATCCAGGCAAGAAAGGCCTTCATGTTCTCGTCTCGTTTCCGTTCCCGTGTGGGTGTTGCTGCTGCGGTGGGTGGGTTGTTGTCCGCGCTGTTGGTGGGTGGTTCTGTTGCGCCGGCGGTGGCTGATGATGCGCCGGGGTTTCTGGTGGAGTCCGGGGTGCATCCTGATGCGGCGGCTCTGGGTGCGGCGAACGGTCTGGTGCTGAAGGACGGCAACGGTGGGTTGCGGTTGGCGGCGTCGTGTTCGACGGCGTCGACGGCGAATCAGGTGCGGGTCGAGCGGGTGCTCGATGGTCGCACCAACCGGATCTGTTTCGATGTGGTGTTCCGTCCCGCGGTGCTGAATCTGGAGATCGATAGCTCGTTCGGTGTGAAGGCGGGCAAGCAGCCGCTGGAGGTGTTCTTCGAGATCAACGGTGTCGAGGACACGTTGGATTTGGCTCCGACGCGTTCGGGCACGGTCGATGAGGACCGTACGGGTCAGTCGACGATCGTGACGTTGGATGTGAAGGCGGATGCGGCGGATGTGCCGGTCACGGATGCGGCGTTCCCGCGCACCGCGATCGGCCAGGTGCGATCCGCCCTGGGTGCGTGCACGGGCACCCTGGTGGATCGGTCGTGGGTGCTGACGGCGGCGAGCTGCCTGGCCGCCGACCCGGCGACTCTGGTTGCGGGTGCTCCGGTGGCCCCGGTGCGGGTGCTGTTCGGTGCGGACATCGCGAACGACAAGACCACCGGCGGGACCGGTGCGGGTTCGAAGGTCACCCAGGTGCAGCCGGCAGGGTCGGGTGCGGATGCGGTCATGCTGAAGCTCGAGACCCCGATCGACACGATCACCCCGATCGCACCCGCGACGACTGCCCCCACGGTGGGCGAGAACCTGGTGTTCACGGGGTACGGGCGCACGGCCTCCGTGTGGGTGCCGCTCGCGGCGCACACGTACACCTACCCGGTCACCGACGTCGCGTCGGCGACGGCCACGGCATCGGCGACCGGCGCCGCCCTGTGTCTCGGTGATGGCGGCGCCCCCGGCATCCGCACCGTGAACGGCACGCAGACCCTGGCCGCGATCGCGTCCACGTCCTCGCAGGCCGGATGCCTGGGTTCCGGCATCCCTGCGGGCACCGCCTCGGTGACCTCCACCCGCGTCGACACGATCGCCCCCTGGATCGCCCAGACCGTCCAGCGCGCGCTGAACACGACTCCCGTGTCTGCCGCCGACAAGGCCCTCGCCCAGCAGATCACGGCGACCGGTCGCGTCACGGAGCCGGGCGGCCAGCTCCAGGCTTACGCCGAGGGCTTCAAGCGCGGCAACCTGGTCGACGGCACGATCCGCGACTGCACGATCGATCCGATGATCCTCGCGGCGCTCAAGAAGGTCGTCGTCGATGACGGATTCTCGATCACGATCTCGTCGCTCAACGAGAACTGCACGACCGCGGCTCCGTCGACGACGAGCTATCACGCGAAGGACGGCGGTGGTCACGCGGTCGACATCAGTGTCGTCAACGGCGTCGCCTCCACCGGGGACACGGCCGAGGACCGCGCGCTCATCACCGCGATGTTCACCGCACTCCCCGCGCCCGCCGGCCTCGGCCAGGTCAGCTGCCGCGGGCCGCTGACCGTGCCGAATGGGTGGGCGCAGACGATCGACGACTGCACCCACACCCACTTCGAGTACCACGGGACGCCGCTGACCCCGTCGAAGCCGTCATTCGACCTGAACAGCGACGGCAAGGCCGACATCGTCGGCATCACCTCGACCAACGCGCTCAACATCTACCAGGGCAACGGCAACGGCGGATGGGCCGCGCAGTCCACCGTGAGCACCGGGTGGGCCGATGCCAAGGTCATCATCCACGGCGACTACAACGGCGACGGCAAGGGCGACATGATGGTGGTGAACACCGACGGCACCCTCTGGTTCCATCAGGGCGACGGGGCGCTGAAGTTCCCCACCAAGTCCCTGGTGGCTCGCGGGTGGGACACGAAGTCGCTCATCACCGGCGGCGTGGACTTCAACGGCGACAAGAAGGCCGATCTCGTCGCGCGCGAATCCGATGGGAACCTTTACGCGTACCCGGGCATCGGGAACGGAACGTTCGGTCCGAAGATCCAGATCGGCAACGGCTGGGGCGGGATCAACCGCGTGCTCGCCGGCGACTGGACCGGAGACGGCAAGGGCGACATCCTCGCCACGACTCCCGCGGGTGCGCTGATCCTCTACCCGGGCAACGGGTCGACGCTGACCAGCGGCCCGCAGGTAGGTCAGGGGTGGGCAGGCATCACGGCGATCACCGGGGGCGTGGACTACGGGCTCGACGGCAAGGCCGACCTGTTCGGACGGACCGCGGACGGCGGGCTGTACGTGTACCCGGGGCTCGGGGCCAGCGGCTTCGGCGCTGCCACTCGCGTCGGCAACGGCTGGGACTCGCTGCGCCTGTTCAGCTGACACCTCCGGTCGCAGTTCGTGCCGCTGAACGAGTCATCGGGCGGCACGAACTGCGACCGCAACTCATCACCCACCTCCGAAACGGCCCCGAAACCACGCTTCGGTAGGATGGGATCGCCCGAAGAGGGCCAGCTCATCAGCCGGTGCAAACCCGGCGTCAGCAAGGGGGACACCCATGCCAGGAATCGTGATCGTCGGCGTCCAGTGGGGCGATGAAGGCAAGGGGAAGGCCACCGACCTGCTCGGCGAGCGCACCGACTGGGTCGTGAAGTTCAACGGCGGCAACAACGCCGGACACACGGTCGTCGTCGGCAACGAGAAGTACGCGCTGCACCTGCTGCCCTCCGGCATCCTGTCGCCCGGCGTCACCCCGGTCATCGGCAACGGCGTCGTGATCGACCTGGAGGTGCTGTTCCACGAGCTCGAGGCGCTCGGCGCCCGCGGCATCGACGTCTCGCGCCTCAAAGTGTCGGCGAACGCGCACATCATCACGGCCTACCACCGCACGCTCGACAAGGTCACGGAGCGCTTCCTCGGCAAGCGCAACATCGGCACGACCGGCCGCGGCATCGGGCCGGCGTACGCCGACAAGATCAACCGCGTCGGCATCCGCGTGCAGGATCTGTTCGACGAGAACATCCTGCGCCAGAAGGTCGAGGGCGCCCTCGACCAGAAGAACCACCTGCTCGTGAAGGTCTTCAACCGCCGTGCGGTGACGGTCGACGAGATCGTCGAGGAGCTGCTGTCGTACGCCGAGCGGCTGCGACCCATGGTCGCCGACACGGGCTACCTGATCGCCGAGGCGCTCGACCGCGGCGAGGTCGTCGTGTTCGAGGGCGGCCAGGCCACCATGCTCGACATCGACCACGGCACCTACCCCTTCGTGACCTCCTCGACCGCGACGGCCGCGGGCGCGGCATCCGGTTCGGGCGTCGGACCCGGCGCACTGGACCGCATCGTCGGCATCGTCAAGGCGTACACGACTCGCGTCGGCTCCGGCCCGTTCCCGACCGAGCTGTTCGACGAGCAGGGCGACTGGCTGCGTTCGCGCGGCTTCGAGTTCGGCACCACGACCGGTCGTCCGCGCCGCGTCGGCTGGTACGACGCCCCGATCACCCGCTACGCGACGCGCGTCAACGGCATCACCGACCTCGTGCTCACCAAGCTCGACATCCTCACGGGGCTCGAGCAGATCCCGGTGTGCGTGGCGTACGACGTCGATGGCGAGCGCTTCGATGAGGTGCCTGTCAACCAGACCGACTTCCACCACGCGACGCCGGTGCTCGAGTACTTCCCGGGCTGGACCGAGGACATCTCGACGGCCCGCACGTTCGACGATCTGCCGAAGAACGCACAGGACTACGTGCTGGCGCTCGAGGGGATGAGCAACACGCGCATCTCGGTCATCGGCGTCGGCCCCGAGCGCGACCAGGTGGTCGTGCGCACCGACCTGCTCGACTGACGCACCCGCCCGTCTATTTGCGTCATATGCGCATCGGCGGGCGGGCATTCGTGCCAAACGGCAGAAATAGACGGGTGGGGAGCGGGACATGACACGGTTCTGGCTGGGCGGCTACGGTGCCGCCATGGAGGGTTCCGCCGACGGCATCGGCCTGCTGGCGGGGGACGAGCAGACGCCCACGAAGCTCTCGTACCGCGGCGCGGTCACGCAGACCCCCTCGCCCTCGTGGCTCGCGCAGCATCCGACCCTGAACGTGGTCTACGCGGCTCTCGAGGGGGATGCCGCGGTGCAGGCGTTCCGTCGCACCGGCGAATCGACGCTGCAGCCTGTCGGCGACCCGGTCGAAGCGGGCGACTCGGTGTGCCACGTCACGGTCGCGCCGAGCGGCGGATATCTCGTGGCGAGTTGCTACGGCGACGGACGCGTCGTGCGGATCGGCATCGCCTCCGACGGGTCGCTCGTGCCGGATGCCGCGAACAAGGCCGCCGAGCTCCGGGCGGCCCTGCTCGGCGAAGCCGTCGAGACCTCGACACCGGCGGGAGTCGCGGCTGCGGCATCCGATCCCTACGCCGGTGCGCTGACCGCGACGGGCGCGGAGCGCGTCTCGCACGCACACGCGTCCGCGTTCCTGCCCGACGGGCGCATCGCGACGACCGACCTGGGATTCGACCTCGTGCGGTTCTGGCGTGCGACCCCGTCCGGGCTCGTGCTCGACCACGAGGTGGCCCTGCCGCAGGGCACGGGACCGCGGCACATGGTCGTGCACCCCAGCGGCCACCTGCACGTCGTCACGGAGTACTCGTGCGAGGTGTTCACGCTCGCCGCAGGCCCGGACGGCATCTGGCGTGTCGTGTCGTCGGTGCTGTCGAGTCCGATCGCCGAGGTCGGCGTCGACTTCCCTGCGGAGCTGGCGCGCACGCGCGACGGCCAGTTCCTGTACACGGCGTTGCGCGGCAGCAACACGGTCGCGACGCTGCGGGTGCGCGGCGCGGGCGAGACACTCGAACCCGTGGCGCTCGCCGACTCCGGGGTCGACTGGCCGCGGCATCACCTCGTGCACGAGGGCAAGCTCCTCGTGGCGGGGCAGCGCTCCGACACGATCACGCTGCTGGATCTCGACGAGCGCACGGGCGCGGTGCTCGGCATCCGGCATGAGGCGCAGGTGCCCACGCCCACGCACTTCCTGCCGGTGCGCTGAGCGCGGAGCGTCGGGGATATCGCACACCGTCGGCCGGAGGGATGCTGCGCTTGACCTCAAGGTAACTTGAGGTTCTACGGTCGAGATCATGACTCTCGACACGGGGACCACCCCGACCATGCGGGCTCCCGGGATCCTGAGCCGCGGCTACCTCTGGATCACGATCGGCGCGTGCGCGCTCGTCTTCCTCGGGGCTTTCGAGTCGCTCGCGGTCACGACCGTGATGCCGGCCGTCAGCGCCGACCTCGACGGCGAACGGCTCTACGCGCTCGCCTTCGCGGGGCCCCTCGCGACCGGGGTGATCGGCATGGTCGTCGCGGGCACCTGGGCCGACCGCCGCGGACCCGTCGCCCCGCTGTTCGCCGCGGTGGCCCTGTTCGTCGTGGGACTGCTCGTCGCGGGACTCGCCCCGAGCATGGAGATGCTCGTCGCCGGTCGCTTCGCCCAGGGACTCGGGAACGGCGGCCTCATGGTCGCGCTGTACGTGGTCGTGGCCCGTGTGTACCCGACCGCACTGCATCCGGCGATCTTCGCGGGCTTCGCGGCCGCCTGGGTCGTGCCCTCTCTCGTCGGGCCGACCGTCGCGGGAGCGGTGACGGAGCTGTGGAGCTGGCACTGGGTGTTCCTCGGCGTCGTGCTGCTCGTGATCCCGGCCCTGCTCATGGTCGTGCCGGCGCTCCGCGGACTCGTGGGCGCGGGGGACCCGGCCACGCCGTGGGCCTTGGGGCGTCTGGGCTGGTCGGTGCTCGCAGCCGCCGCCGTGCTGGGTCTGAGCCTCGCGGGGGACATCCCGGGCGCGGGACCCGTCCTCGCCGCGGCGGCCGTGGTCGTGGCGCTCGTCGCGGTGCGTCCGCTGCTGCCGACGGGGGCGCTGCGGGCGCGACGCGGCCTCCCCTCCGTGATCCTCGTGCGCGGACTCGGCGCCGCCGGATTCTTCGGAGCGCAGGTGTACGTTCCGTACCTGCTCACCGACCGCTACGACCTGTCGCCGACCGTCGCGGGCCTCGCCCTCACGGGAGGCGCACTGTCCTGGTCCGCCGCGGCGACCGTGCAAGGACGGATGGGCGCGCGGCTGCCGAGCGTCGCATCCGTGCGCCTCGGCACGGCGCTCGTCGCGACAGGTGTGATCGGCGCGCTCGCGGCTGTGCTCGTCACTGCACCGCTCGCGGTGATCGTCGCTGCATGGATCCTCGCCGGTGCAGGCATGGGCCTCATGAGCCCGCGCACGAGCGCCCTCACCCTGGAGATGTCGGCGCCCGAGGCGCACGGTTTCAACAGCTCGGCCATGACCGTCGCCGACTCCTTCGGCAGCGCCCTCGCGCTCGCCGTGACCGGGGTGCTGTTCGCCTCGGCATCCGTCGCCGACCCGTTCGCCGCGGTGTTCGCGCTCGCCGCCGTGATCTCACTCGCGGCCGCCGTGCTCGCCCCTCGGGTCGCGCCGCCCGAGTGACACCGGCCGGTGCCGGTGACCGTTTATCTCCGGGGGCTGGACACCCACGACATGCCGGATCCGACCCGCCCGGAACAACTGACCCGTGACTCGGTGTTGCTTCTGAGCAAGACTGGGCGGCGGATGCGACCGTCGACGGAGAGGTGACCCCATGGCTGCGGAGAAGAACGACGAATACGACCTGATCGTCCTGGGCGGAGGGGCGGTGGGCGAGAACATCGCCGACCGAGCCGTGCAGGGCGGGCTGAGCGCCATCATCGTCGAGAGCGAACTCGTCGGCGGCGAATGCTCCTACTGGGCGTGCATGCCGTCGAAGGCGCTGCTCCGACCGGCGCAGGCGCTGCGCGCGGCGCAGAAGGTGGGAGGGGCGGCACAGGCCGTGACCGGCGCCCTCGACGTACGAGCGGTGTTCGACCGCCGCGACTCGTTCACGAGCAACTGGTCCGACGACGGGCAGGTGAAATGGCTCGACTCGGCCGGCATCGATCTCGCGCGCGGCCACGGTCGGCTCACCGGCGAGCGCGAGGTGACGGTGACGGATGCCGACGGCGGAACGCGTGTGATCAGGGCACGTCATGCGGTCGCGATCAGCACGGGGTCGGATGCCGTCATCCCGCCGATCCCCGGGCTGGCCGATGCCGAGCCGTGGACGAGCCGCGAGGCCACGAGCGCCGAGGAGCTGCCCGAGTCCCTCGCCGTGATCGGCGGCGGCGTCGTCGCGGTCGAGATGGCGACCGTGTACGCCTCGCTCGGGTCCACGGTCACCGTGATCGCGCGCGGCGATCTGCTCGGCTCGCTCGAGCCGTTCGCGGGGGAGCGCGTCTCGAAGGGCCTGGCCGAGATCGGCGTCGACGTGCGCACCGGCACCGGCACGACGAGGGTGTCGCGCGGCGACGACGGCGTCACGATCGAGCTGTCCGACGGGTCGTCCGTCACGGCGTCCGAGGTCCTGGTGGCGACGGGGCGCCGGCCGCGGAGCGGCGATGTCGGCCTCGAGGTCGCGGGGCTCGAACCCGGCCGTTGGATCGACGTCGACGACACCCTTCGCGTCCCCGGTTCGGAGTGGCTCTACGCCGTCGGCGACGTCAACGGGCGCGTGCTCCTCACGCACCAGGGCAAGTACCAGGCGCGCGCAGCCGGAGACGTGATCGTGGCGCGTGCGAAGGGGGATGCCGTGGACGACGCCCCGTGGGGGCGGCACGTCGCGACCGCCGACCACTCCGCGGCTCCTCAGGTGACCTTCTCGTACCCCGAGGTCGCCTCGGTCGGACTCACAGAGGCGCAGGCGCGCGAGGCGGGGCATGAGGTCGCGGTGGTCGACTACGACCTCGGGTCGGTCGCGGGTGCGAGCGTCTACGAGGACGGCTTCGAGGGCCAGGCGCGACTCGTGATCGACAGCGCGCGCGATGTCGTGCTGGGAGCGACTTTCGTCGGGCCCGAGGTCGCCGAGCTGGTGCAGGCGGCCTCGATCGCGGTCGCCGGGGAGGTGCCGATCGCGCGGCTGTGGCACGCCGTGCCCGCGTATCCGACGGTCAGCGAGATCTGGCTGCGGCTCCTGGAGGGCTACGGACGACAGTCGGCCTGAGCATCCTGTGCTCGCAGGCAATCCACTGCGGGCATCGTGACGAACAGATCGGGAATTGTTTCGCACATTGACGACCCTTCGCGCAAGAGCGGGACGGATGTCGCACACCTCTTATACGCTCGAACCCACATCCGAGGAGGCAGGACCATGAAGGCTGTACTCGCAGGAACCGTCATCGCCGAAGCAGACGAGAGCGACCTCGCCCGCATCGAGGGGAACTGGTACTTCCCGCCGGCGTCGATCACCGAGGGGGTGCTCGTCGAGAGCCCGACCCCGTACACGTGCCCGTGGAAGGGTGCGGCGCAGTACTACTCGGTCCAGGCGGGTGACGCGCTGCACACCGACTACGCCTGGTCGTACCCGACCCCGTATCCCTCGGCGTTCGACCGCGTCGGCAAGGATTTCTCCGGCTTCGTCGCCTTCGATCCCCGCGTGCAGATCGAGGCATGACCACCGTATGGCGGCGCCACGGCGCCGATGTCCGACTCGTCGATCGACCGACTGGAGCACAGCCATGATCGAATTCCGCAACGTCACGAAGAAGTTCCCCGGCGGCGCCGTCGCCGTGAACGACTTCAGTCTGGTCCTGCCATCGCGGAAGACGACCGTCTTCGTCGGGTCGTCGGGATGCGGCAAGACCACCCTGCTCCGCATGATCAACCGCATGGTGGAGCCGACCTCGGGAGAGGTCGAGATCGACGGAGAGAGCGTCCTCGCGGGCGATCCCGTCGCACTGCGCCGCAGCATCGGCTACGTGATGCAGAACTCCGGGCTCATGCCGCACTTCACGGTGATCGAGAACGTCGCCACGGTGCTCCGCCTCAACGGCGTCAAGAAGGCGCAGGCGCACCAGCGCTCCCGCGAGCTGCTCGATACGGTGGGTCTCGACCAGGCGCTCGCCGACCGGTACCCGAGCCAGCTCTCGGGAGGGCAGCAGCAGCGCGTGGGGGTCGCCCGCGGCCTCGCGGCCGACCCGAACATCCTCCTCATGGACGAGCCCTTCGGCGCGGTCGACCCGATCGTGCGGGCCGACCTGCAGCAGGAGACGCTGCGGCTGCAGCACGAGCTCGACAAGACGGTCGTGTTCGTGACGCACGACATCGACGAGGCGTTCCTGCTGGGAGACCAGGTCGTCATCCTCGACAAGGGCGCGCGCATCGTCCAGGTGGGCAGCCCCAGCGAGATCATCGAGAACCCGGCCGACGATTTCGTGGCGACGTTCATCGGCGCGGACCGCGGCCGTCGGGCGCTGCACCTCAAGACGACGCCGCACGGCACCGTGGTCGTCGACTCCGAGGGGCGCACCCAGGGTGCGATCGTCGCCGAGGCCGAGAAGGCCGACGGGCCGCTCTCCGGTCCGGACACGGCTGCACTCGATGCCGTGCAGGGCGGTCACCCGTGAACTGGGTCGGCGACAACCTCGGGCTGATCCTCGACCTGACGCTGGTGCACCTGCGCCAGAGCATCATCCCCATCGTGATCGGGTTCGTCCTGTCGCTGCCACTGGGCTGGATCGCCTGGCGGTTCCGGCTCGTGCGCGGGCCGATCATCGTGCTGACGGGGCTGCTCTACACGATCCCCTCGCTCGCGCTGCTGATCCTGCTGCCGGCGACGCTCGGCTACTCGGCGATCAGCGAGTCGAACCTCGTGATCGCCCTCACGATCTATGCGATCGCGATCCTCGTCCGTGCGGTGTCGGACGGCCTCGACTCCGTCGACGACGACGTTCGCCAGGCCGCCACAGCGACGGGATTCGCCGCGTTCCGGCGGTTCTGGGCCGTGGAGTTCCCGCTCGCGGGTCCGGTGATCCTCGCCGGCCTTCGCGTCACCGCCGTCAGCACCATCTCTCTCGCGACGGTCGGCACGCTGATCGGCGTGACGAATCTCGGCTACCTGTTCACGAACGGGCTCGAGCGCCGCATCATCGCCGAGGTCGTCGCGGGTGTGATCGCGGTGGTGGTCATCGCACTGATCATCGACCTGATCCTGCTGCTGCTGGGGCGCGCGCTGATGCCGTGGACCCGAGCCGCGAAGAAGTCGACCGCAGCCCGTGCCATCGCCGTGGGAGCTCCCGCATGAACCTCTTCGCCGAAGCCTTCGCCTGGATGTTCGCGCCCGAGCAGTGGACGGGCAACTACGCCCTGCCGAAGCTCCTCGGCCAGCACCTCCTGCTCACCGCGATCTCCGTCTTGATCGCCGCGGCGATCGCCCTGCCGGTCGGGTGGCTCATCGGCCACACCGGCAAGGGACGCGAGATCGCGGTCGCGGTCTCCGGTGCCGCACGAGCGATCCCGGCCTTCGGCCTGCTGATCCTGCTGGTGCTCCTCCTCGGCGTGCTGCGGATCCCCGAGGCGGCCGTGATCACGTTCGTCCTGCTCGCGATCCCCTCGCTCCTCGCCGGCGCCTACACGGGTCTCGAGGCCATCGACCGCCGCGTGATCGACGCCGCGAAGTCGATGGGCATGACGGGATGGCAGGTGTTCTGGAAGGTCGAGGTCCCTCTCGGCCTGCCGCTGCTCGTCGGCGGCATCCGTTCCGCCCTTCTGCAGGTGATCGCGACCGTGACGATCGCGGCGTACGTGAACCTCGGCGGACTCGGGTACCCGATCATCCAGGGCATCCCGCTGCGACGGTTCGACCAGGTGCTCGCGGGCGCGCTCCTCGTCGCGGTGGTCGCACTGATCGTCGACCTGCTCCTCGCCGCCGCGCAGCACGCCGCGGTCCCGGCCGGCCTCCGCGCCGGCCGGCCCGCGGGTCGCCGCGCCCGTGCCGACGCCTCCACGACGGCATCCGCTCCCGCCACCGCCTGAGCGGGCCATCCCACCACCAGACTTTTCGTCACACAGCAGCAGTTCCAGAGAAGAGGAATCCCATGTTCACATCACGAGGCAAGCGCTCCGTCTTCGCCGTCGGCCTGGTGGCCGCGGCAGCCCTCGCCCTGTCGGCCTGCGGATCGAGCAACCCGCTCGACGAGCCGACCGACTCCGGTGAGGGCTCGGGCAACGGCGACACGATCGTCGTCGGCTCGCAGGCGTACTACTCCAACGAGATCATCGCCGAGATCTACGCGCAGGCGCTCGAGGCCGCCGGCTTCGACGTCGAGAAGAAGCTCAACATCGGTCAGCGCGACGCATACATGCCCGATGTCGAGTCCGGTGCGATCAACGTCTTCCCCGAGTACACGGGCAGCCTGCTCGAGTACCTGTCCGACGACGAGGTCACCGTCACGAGCCCGGAGGACGTCTACACGGCCCTGGGCGACGCTCTTCCCGACGGCCTGACGGCCCTCGACTTCGCCGAGGCCACCGACCAGGACTCCTACACGGTGCTGAAGAGCTTCGCCGAGGAGAACGACCTGAAGACGATCGGCGACCTGAAGAACGTCACCACCCAGGTCACGATCGGCGCTTCGCCCGAGTTCGAGCAGCGTCCGTACAGCCCGGCTCGTGCCAAGGAGGTCTACGGTGTCGACCTGGCGTTCTCGGCCACCGGCCAGACCACGCTGGAGTCGCTGCTCGCCGGCGCCATCCAGGTCGCGGACATCTACACCGCCGACCCGGCGTTCGAGACCGAGGACATCGTGGCCCTGGAGGACCCCGAGAACCTCATCATCTCGTCGAACGTCGTGCCGATCGTGTCGAGCGACATCGCCGACGAGGTCTCCGACGTGCTGAACGCGATCAGCGCCAAGCTCACGGGTGAGGAGCTCGTCGCCCTCAACGTGCAGAGCACGGTCGACCAGAAGTCTTCGGCCGACATCGCCAAGCAGTGGCTGACCGACAACGACCTCCTCTGAGTCGTCGTCTCACATGAAGCGCCCGGGGCCTCGGCCCCGGGCGCTTCTGCGTGCAGCGATCCGAGAGTTGTCCACAGCCCTCATTCGGAGTGGCTCCGAACTCGGTACCGTCGCGTCGAAGGCAACCGCTGAGGGGAGGATTCGATGGACGGTCGTCGGCACTCGCTCATTCCGATCATCGCGACCGCTGCGGTCTCGCTCATGATCGGTGCGCTGATTCGAGGGGCGCTTCCTCCGTTCGTTCTCGATGACCCGTTCTGGCGAGCGTTCTGGTCAGGCCCTCCCATGGCTGGACTCCTCGCCGTGGTCGCGGCGACGGTCGCGTTCTATCCGGCCTATCGATCCACCCGAATCGCCCGCGAGAACTCCGCCCGCGAGCAATGGTGGAAGCGTGCGGAATGGGCGCTCGGTCGCGCTGCATCGAATCGTCAGATCGACAGAGAGGTCGCTAACGACGCGCTCGCGGCGCTGGTGAAGGATGCGACGGAGACCGAAGCGCAGATGATTCTTCGCACGATTGCAAACCTTCAGAGCTCAGGTGCCATGGACACGAGGGGCACCGCGACGGACAATGGGCGGAGGAGGTGGATGCCGTGGTGACGAAGGTGAAGAGCGGACTGCAACGCAGGATCGACTCCGGGCGCGCTGAACCCATCAGCGATCGTGAGCGGGCCCAGCTTCAAGAGATCCGGGAGATCTACATCCGGCGGTTCGGCAGCGATCCATTCGGGGATCAGGGTGCGAGCACCGACGAGCGGCAGATCGGCTAGACCCGAGCATCCTGCCGGGGAACCCACACCTGCTTGATGATGATCAGGATGGATGCCGCGACGGGGACCGCCACGAGGGCGCCGAGGAGTCCGAGCAGCGTGCCGCCGGCCAGGGCACCGATGACCACCAGCGATCCGGGGATCGAGATCGCCTTGTTCATGACCCGCGGGGTGATGACGTAGGCCTCGACCTGCATGTAGACCAGGTAGACGATCGCGAAGACGAGGGCCCCGATCGGATTCGTGAACAGGGCGAGACCCGTCCCGATGATCCAGAACATCACCGACCCGACCAGCGGGATCAGCGTGATGCAGAAGGCGACGGTCGCCATGAGGGGCGGGAACGGCAGTCCCAGGAACAGATACAGGAGGAAGGCGAGGATCGCGTTGAAGAACGCGAGCACCACCATCCCCATGACGTAGCCGCCCACCGAGTCGGTGATCTGGTCGGTGATGTCGCCGGCGCGAGCCCGGTCGCGCGCGGGAGCGAGGCGCAGCAGTCCGGTCTTGATGGCCGGCAGCGTCGCGACGAAATACAGGGTCAGCACGAGCACCACGATCGCGCCGGAGATGCCCGTCGCGATCGACGCGCCGATCTGCAGCGCGCCTCCGCCGATCGCGGCGATGTTGCCGGGGTCGGTGAGGAACTTCTGCACGTCGGCGACGAGGTCTTCGAACTGGTCGCCGAACTGCGCCTCGAGCGTCGCGTAGATGTCGCTGCGCGTGAACTCCTGGATCATCCCGGGCACGGAGCGCACGAAGCTCGCGATCTGCTCGATCACGATCGGCACGATCATCCAGAGGATGAGTCCCACGACGACGATGAGCGCGAGGATCACCACCACGACGGAGATCGCTCGCGAGAGCCCGCGACGCTCGAGGAACCGGACGGCGGGGTCCAGCCCGAGGGCGGCGAACAGGGCGAGTGCGATGTAGATGAGCACGGTCGACAGGCTCGTGAGCGCGAGGCCCAGCACGAGCGCGGCGAGTCCACCGAGGGTCACGAGGAACCCGAACACGAAGGGGCGGTCGATGCGCGTCCAGAACGACCGGCTCGGCGTCATGGGCTCGACCACGGTGCGGGCGGCGGCGACGGCATGGTGTTCGCCGGTGGTCGGTGCGACATCGACGGGCGCGGACGTCGCCGCGACCGATGTCGGGGGAGCGGATGCGGGTGCCGCGGGCGTCTCGGGCGCGGGCTGCTCTTCTTCGCTCATGTGCTCACGATAGCGGGCGGGCAGCCTCGGTCCCCCGTCGTCGCGCGTCATCCGGCGGGTCGGTGGGGCCCCGGTGTCCGTAGAGTAGGGGCATGACCGCCGCCGACGATCCCCGGGCTGAACTGCTCCGCCTCCGCGCCAGCATCGACAACATCGACGCCGCGCTCATCTTCATGCTCGCGGAGCGCTTCCGCGCCACGCAACAGGTGGGCCACCTGAAGGCCGAGCACGACATGCCGGCATCCGACCCCGGCCGCGAAGAGCAGCAGGTCGCGCGTCTGCGCGCGCTCGCCGAAGAGGCGCACCTCGATCCGGAGTTCGCCGAGAAGTGGTTCAACTTCGTCGTCGCCGAGGTCATCCGCCACCACACGGAGGCCGCCGAGGGGCGCTGACCCCTGGCTCGCGCCCGCCTTCGCGCCCGCTTACTTCACGCTGCCTGCGGTGAGTCCGCCGACGAGGCGCTTCTCGATGAGCATGAAGAGGATGACGACGGGCAGGATCGCGACGATCGAGACGCCGAACACGTACTGCCAGCTCGTCTCGTACTGACCCACGAACTTCGTCAGCGCGACGGACAGGGGCTGGTTCTTGTCGGTGGAGAGGATGACGAGCGACGCGGCGAACTCGTTCCAGCACGCGACGAACGTGAAGACGATCGCGGTGACGATGCCGGGCCAGACGAGCGGCAGGTTGATCTTGAAGAGGACGGTGAGACGTCCGGCGCCGTCGATCTGGGCGGCTTCGTCGACCTCCTTGGGGATGCCGGCGAAGAACGAGTGCATGATCCACACGGCGAACGACAGGTTGAAGGCGGCGTTGATGAAGATCATCGCGGCCCACGTGTCACCGAGGCCGAGGGTCGTGAACTGGCGGAACAGGCCCGAGGTGAGCACGGCGGGTTGCAGCATCTGCGTCACGATCACGAGGAACAGGAACACCATGCGCCCGGGGAACTTGAAGCGGGCCGTATAGTAGGCGGCCGGCAGCGACACGAGCAGCACGAGCAGGGTCGCGAAGACCGCGATCACTATGGTCGAGATGAGGTTGTACGGCAGCGGCGTCTCGGGCGTCGACCACATCGTGAAGTAGTTCTCCCAGTGCCATTCGACGGGGAGGTAGGTGGGGTCGACGGAGCGGATCTGCGACTTGGTCTTCACGGACCCGAAGAACATGATGAGGTACGGCAGCACGAAGATCGCGAGCACGAGGAACCCGGCGGCGGTGCGCAGGATGACGCGGGGGAGGGTGACCTGGTCGGCGGTGTACCGGCGCTTGCGGCCGGGCAGACGCGGGGCGGGGGTGGTGCCGGCGGTGGTGACGAGGGCGGTCTCGGTCAGGGTCACGGTCAGACCTCCTTCATGGGCTTGACGGCCTTGACGTAGATCGCGACGATCACGATCACGATGAGGAAGGCCACGACGGACAGGGCGCTGGCGACGTCGACCTTCTTCTGCAGCTCGATGTATTTGAAGATCATCGTCATGATCGTGTCGGCGTCGTAGCCGGGGATGGAGCCGGTCATGACCTTGAGGATCGGGAGGGAGTTGAAGACGTTGATGATGTTGATGAGGATCGCGACGGCGAGGGCGCTGCGCAGCTGAGGCAGGATGATCGTCCAGTAGGTGCGGGCGGGACCGGCGCCGTCCATCTTCGCGGCCTCGATCGCGTCGGCCGGGACGGTCTGGAGCCCGGCGAGGATCGTGTAGGTCGTGAACGGCAGGGACACGAAGATCGCGATGACGATGGACCAGGTGAACGCGGTGGCGGGGTTCTTGGTCCACCCGTAGCCGACGGCGTCGTCTGTGAGGCCGATGTCGTAGAGGAACTTGTTGAACACTCCGAAGTACGGCTCGAGGCTGTAGTAGAACACCATCGTGGTCATGACCACGGACGACGCCCATGGGACGATCACGGCCATGCGGACGATCTGGCGTCCGGGAAACGCCTTGTTGAGGATCTGCGCGAGGCCGAGGGAGATCGCGACGGTGAAGAACACCACGGCCACGACCCACACGATCGTGCGGCCGAGGATGGGCCAGAACTCGGCGAACCCGAACACGGTCGCGAAGTTGTCGAACCCGACCGAGCCCTTGTCGAGGCCCGACAGGGAGATGTCGCGGGTGGAGTTGAAGAACATCACCCCGGCGGGGAACAGCACCACGCCGATGATGAGCACGAGCGCCGGAGCGATCCACGGCAGAGCCTGCAGCAGGTCCTTGACGCCGGGCTTGCGCGGCGCGGGGTCCGACCCGGCTCCTCTCGCTCGGGACCCGGTGGCGCGGGGACGGCCGGTGGCCGCCCCCGCGGGGTTCGAGGATGCTGTGGTCTGGCTCATGGGATTCTCGAACCTCTCCGTGATGGGTGTCTGCGGGTGCGCGGCTCAGCCCGCGTCGACCTGCGCCTGGATCTCGGTCAGCACGTCCTGCGCCGACTTCGACTGCAGCTGTCCGAACAGCGACTTGAATGCACCGTCGGCGGCCGACCACTTCGGGTTCGTCGACGGGTAGAACTGCGCGTCCGGGAGCACGTCGAGGAACGGCTTCAGCTTCTCGTCACCGCCGAGCTTCTCGGCGCCGGACTTGGTGACGGGCAGGAAGCCCTCAGCCTGCACCCACGGAACGTAGACGTCGGCCGAGTAGTAGTAGTCGAAGAACTTGGTGATGGCGTCCTTCTTGTCGTCGTCGTTCTGGAAGGCCATGAGCTGGTCCATGACGCCGAGCGTGAACGCGGAGCCGTCCTTCGTCGGGATCGGCACGATCGAGTAGTCGAGGTCGGGGTTGCCCTCCTCGATCTGCCCCACCGTCGGCGGCAGACCCACCTGCATCCCGATCTTGCCCTGGATGAAGATGTCCATGAGGGGCGAGCGCTGCGTCGAGCCGGGGTCGGCCTGCGTCGCACCGGCGTCGATCATCTTCTTGATCTGCTCCGCGCCCGCGAGGTTCTCCGGGGTGTCGATCGTGATCTCGGACGCGTCGCCGAACGATCCGCCGCCGCCCCACAGCCACACGGCCGCCTCGGCCTGGGCCTCCTCCGAGCCGAGCGGCATGCCGTAACCGGCGACACCGCCCCCGAGAGCCGACACCTTGGTCGCGGCGTCCAGCAGCTCGTCCCAGGTCTTCGGAGCCTCGGTGACACCGGCCTGCTCGAGCAGCGCGTTGTTCACGAAAAGCGCGCGGGCGGATGCGATCAGCGGAAGCGCATATGCAGTGCCGTCGACCTCGGCGTTCGCGATGAACGAGTCCTGGAAGTCGGAGTAGGTGTCCTCGGACACGACATCCTTCGCCGGGTACAGCAGCTCGTCGCCGACGAAGCCGGCGAAGGGGCCGCCGTTGTAGATGTCCGGTGCCTCGCCGGCCTGGATCTTCGTCGAGACGACCTTCTCGAGGTTGTCCCAGGACTGCACTTCCAGCTTGACGTCGATGTCGGGGTTCTCCTTCTCGAACCCGGCGATCACGTCCTCCCACAGACCCTTGGTCGCGTCGGAGTAGCTGGGGACGAGCATGTCGAGCGTGGTCTTGCCGTCGGCGTCGCCGCCGTCGCCTCCCGAGCCGCCGCTGAAGCCGCACGAGGCGAGTGTGAGTGTGGCGGTGGCCGCGAGGGCGACCGCGCCGAACCGCAGTGACTTCTTTATGTGTTGCTTTCCTCACTGTTGGTGATGGTGATCGGGAGGGCAGTGCACGGTGTCGCGAACGGTTGTACGCGACGATGCGTAGAACGAGAATGATTATTTGTCAGGCCCATGAACTAATCAAGAGGTTTCTCGACGGTGTTCTGGAATCCGGTGATTGAACGTCATACTATGATCGATAATGATGTATTTCAATCAAAAAAGTGCATCAATAGATTCGAAAGCAATACGAAAGGCGAAGCCATGACCGCAACCTCTGCCGGCGCGCACATGCGTGACGAGCTCACCTCGCAGCCCGAGACCTGGGCGAAGGCCGCTGATCTGCGCGAGCAGCAGGCTCTGCTCCCCGTCGCCGGAGCACGCGTGGCGGTGGTGGGATGCGGCACCTCCTGGTTCATGGGACAGGCGTATGCCGGGCTGCGCGAGACAGCCGGCCTCGGCGAGACCGACGCGTTCGCCGCCTCCGAGTCGTTCGTCGACCGCGGCTACGACGCCGTCATCGCGCTGAGCCGATCCGGCACCACGACGGAGGTGCTGGAGATCGCCGAACGCCTCAAGGGACGCTCCCGCGTGATCGGTGTCATCGGCGACGAGACCTCGCCGCTGGTCGACATGGTCGACGACGCCGTGCTCCTCCCGTTCGCCGACGAGAAGTCGGTCGTGCAGACGCGCTTCGCCACGACAGCGCTCGCACTGTTCCGTGCGTCACTCGGCGAGGATCTGACCCGAGCCATCGACGACGCCTCCGCCGTGCTCGCCGCGGACGACGATCCCGCCCTGGGGGATGCGGAGCAGTACACGTTCCTGGGCCGCGGATGGACCGTCGGCCTGGCGCACGAGGCCGCGCTCAAGATGCGCGAGTCCTCGCAGTCGTGGACCGAGTCGTACGCCTCGATGGAGTACCGGCACGGTCCGATCGCGATCGCTGCACCCGGACGCATCACCTGGCAGTTCGGGGACGCCCCCGAGGGTCTCGCGACCCAGGTCGAGGCGACGGGAGCGCGGTTCGTGCAGCATCCGATCGATCCCCTGGCGGATCTCGTGCGCGTGCACCGCGTCGCCCTCGACCGAGCCCTGGCGCGCGGTCTCGATCCCGACCAGCCGCGCAACCTCACGCGATCCGTCATCCTGGATGCATGACGCCAGCCTCTCTCGGAGAAGTCGATGAGCACAGCTGAGAGCGAGGGAGCGCGCGCCGTCGGCGTGCAGTCTCTCGGCGAGGGGCCCGCCGTCCTGGCGTTCGACGTGGGCGGGACGGACATCAAGTCGGCCCTGTTCGCACCCGACGGGACCGCGCTCGACCTGCGTCGCACGCCGACCCCGGTCGTCGAGGGCGATCGCACGGCGACGGTCATCGACCGTCTCGGCGACCTCGCCCGCGAGCTCACGTCCAGGCACCCCGACGTCGTGCCGCGTGCGGTCGGGCTCGTGGTCCCCGGCATCGTGGACGCGGATGCCGGACTCGGCGTCTTCGCGAGCAACCTGGGCTGGCGCGACGCGCCGATCCGCGACCTGGCTGCGCAGAGACTCGGGCTGCCGGTCGCGTTCGACCACGACGTGCGCGCGGCCAGCTGGGCCGAGCACCGCCTCGGTGGCGCCCGGGCCTACTCGGACTCGGTCGTGCTGGTGATCGGCACGGGGATCGCCGGCGCGCTCATCCTCGGCGG
Organism: Microbacterium sp. GCS4; assembly: GCF_001262495.1. GTDB lineage: Bacteria > Actinomycetota > Actinomycetes > Actinomycetales > Microbacteriaceae > Microbacterium. The sequence continues at coordinate 10,984 of NZ_LGYE01000004.1, read as the reverse complement.
CGAGCCGTACACGGCAGGCGGGTACGCGGGCGAGATCGGGCACTCGCCGATCGCCGATGGGCCGGTCTGCCCGTGCGGCGCCCGCGGCTGCCTCGAGGCCGTGGCCTCGGCCGGGGCGATCGTCCGCCGCTACCTCGACGCCACCGGCGACGTGCCGGACGGAGCCAAGGACGTGATCGCGCGCGCCACGGCGGGCGATCCCATCGCGGCGGAGATCTGGAACTCGGCCCTCGACGCACTCGCCCTGTCGCTCGCCCAGCTCACCGCGGTCGTCGCGCCGCAGGCGATCGTGATCGGCGGAGGGCTCTCGCGTGCGGGCGGGGCGCTGTTCGACGAGCTGCGCGCGCGACTCGCGGAGCGGCTGAGCTTCCACCGCATCCCCGACCTCGTCCCCGCCGAGCTCTCCGGCAACGCCGGGATACTCGGGGCGGCGCTGCGCGCGAGGGAGCTCGCATGATCCTCACCGTCACCCCGAACCCGGCGCTCGACCTCACCTGGCGCGTGGATCGACTGACCCCCGGTGCCACGCACCGCGCGGATGCCGGAGCAGCGCGCGCCGGCGGCAAGGGCATCAACGTCGCCAGGGTCGCGCACGCGCATGACGCTTCGGTGCTCGCCCTCGCCACGGCGGGCGGCCGCACCGGAATCGCGCTCGCGGCCGATCTCGGTGCGAGCGGCGTCCCGCATCGGCTGGTGCAGGTCGCGGCGCCGACCAGGCAGACCGTCGCGATCGTCGACGAGGAGCTCGGCGACACCACCATCGTCAACGAGCGGGGTACGAACCCCACGGATGCCGAATGGGCGGCGCTGTTCGGAGAAGTCGTCGACGCGCTGCCGAGCGCCCGGGTGCTCGTGATCTCCGGCAGCCTCCCTCCCGGGGCGCCCGACACTTTCGTGCCGCTGCTGATCGGCACGGCACGCGACGCCGGCATCCCCGCGATCGTCGACACCTCCGGCCCGGCACTGCTCCGCGCGGCGGAGGCGGGAGCGGCCGTCCTCAAGCCCAACGCCGCCGAACTCGTCGAGGCGACGGGCATCGACGACCCCGTCGCCGGGGCCCGCGCCCTGATCGCTCTCGGCGCCGAGCTGGTGCTGCTGTCGCGTGGCGCCGAGGGCATGCTCGCGGTCACTGCCGACGCGGTGCGGCAGGCCCGACTCGACGCCCCGCTCGCGGGAAATCCCACGGGCGCTGGCGATGCCGCTGTCGCCGCCTGCGCCGTGCTGTACGCGCAAGGACTGCGCGACCCCGAGACCGTGCTGCGCCGCGCCACCGCCTGGTCGGCCGCCGCCGTGCCGATGCCGCTGGCCGGCGAGATCTCCGACGACTGGGCGGCGCTCGAAGCACGCCTCGTCGTCACCGCCATCCCCCGAGAGGAAGAACTGTGACACTCGTGTCCGCCCGCGAACTCGTGACGGACGCCGCCTCCCGCGGCACCGGCATCGGCGCGTTCAACGTGATCCACCTGGAGACCGCAGAGGGGCTCGTGCGCGCCGCCGAAGCCGCGCAGCTGCCGGTCGTGCTCCAGATCTCGCAGAACTGCGCCGACTACCACGGAGGCCTCGAGCCGATCGCCTTGGCCACGCTCGCGGTGGCGCGGCGCGCGGCGACGCCCGTGGCGGTGCATCTCGACCACGCCGAGCGCCCGGAGCTCGTCGACGAGGCGATCGCGCTCGGCTTCGGCTCGGTCATGTTCGACGGGGGTGCGCTGCCCTACGACGAGAACGTCGCGCTCACGGCTGCGGTCGTGGAGCGGGCGCACGCAGCCGGCGTATACGTCGAGGGAGAGCTCGGCGAAGTCGGAGGCAAGGACGGGGCTCATGCCCCCGGGGTGCGGACCGATCCCGCGGAGGCACGCGCCTTCGTCGCGGCGACCGGCGTCGACGCCCTCGCGGTCGCGGTGGGTTCCTCGCACGCGATGACCGATCGCACGGCATCCCTCGACCTCGACCTGATCGCTCGACTGCACGAGGCGCTCGACGTTCCGCTCGTGCTGCACGGGTCCTCGGGCGTGCCCGACGAGGTCATCGCGCGGGCCGTGCGCGCGGGCATGACGAAGATCAATGTGTCGACGCACCTCAACGGCCACTTCACGCGCGCCGTCCGCGGGGTGCTCGAGGCGGATGCCGCGCTCGTCGACTCGCGCAAGTACCTCGCTCCGGCGAGGGACGCGCTCGCGCACGAGGCTGCGCGCCTCCTGCGGCTCTTCGCGTTCGCACCCGTCACGGCAGGATAGAGCCATGAAGCGCGCCGCCCGTCTGAACGCGATCCTCGACCTGCTCGCCGCCGACGGCGAGGTCGGAGTCGACGACCTCGTGGCGCGATTCGGCGCCTCCCCCGCGACGACACGGCGCGACCTCGATTCGCTCGCCGAGCAGCGCCTGCTCACCCGGACGCACGGGGGCGCGGTCGCGCAGACCGTCGCCTACGAGCTGCCGATCCGCTACAAGAGCCACCTGCGCACGCAGCAGAAGGAGAGCATCGCGCAGGCCGCCGCGGCTCTCGTGAACCCCGGCATGGTGGTGGGGCTCAGCGGAGGCACCACGACCACCGCGATCGCCGCGGCCCTCGCGGCGCGCGACGACCTCGGCTCGGGGTCGGGATCGGGATCGGGATCGGGCATCACAGTCGTCACGAACGCCGTGAACATCGCGGCCCAGCTCGCGACCCGCCCCGACATCAAGGTGGTCGTGACGGGCGGGGTGATCCACTCCCGCAGCTACGAGCTCGTCGGGCCCTTCGTCGAGCAGCTGCTGCGCGGCATCCGTCTCGACATCGCGTTCATCGGCGTGAACGGCATGGATGCCGACGCCGGGGCGACCACGCAGGACGAGCGCGAGGCGGCCGTGAATCGGATGATGGCCGCGCGCGCGGGGCGAGCCGTGGTCGTGACCGACAGCAGCAAGCTTGGCCGTGCGGCGTTCGCCGCCGTCGGCGGTGCGGAGCTGTTCCCCGTGGTCCTCACCGACGACGGGGCGACGCCCGCCGATCTCGCGGCCCTGCGCGCTGCGGGCTACGAGGTCGTCGCCGCAGGCTGATCCGCGGCCCGTCCCGCGGGATCCGCCCGAGGCGACTCCTGGTGGGGATGTCGCGACCCCTCGCGACATCCCCGGAGTAGATGGTGGCCGTGTCGTTCCCCGCACTCCCCAGTGCACGAGGTGTCCCCAGTTCCGACCGCGCCTCCCTCGTGCTCCGTGTCCGAAGCCCTTCGCGTGGCACCTTCTGCAGATCAGGAGCGGGGGCGGGCTGTTCTGATACATCGAGTGGAGAAAAGTCTCAGAGCCCGTCGCCATGGCACTGGAACGGGGCGCGGAGCCCGGTCGACTCGGATGCCGAGGCCAGGGCGACCGCGGGCGCGACGCCCACCGCGAGACGTGCGTGCACCGCGCCGAGCAGTTCGCATGCGACGTCGTCGGCGACGACCACCGGCGCCGCGATCACGCACCGCGTCCCCGCGTGCAGCCAGACGCGCGTCATGCCCAGGGCCTCTTCCCCCCACCGCACGGACGAACGGCCCAGCTCGCACGCCGACAGCACCACGGTCTCGGGAACGCGCGGGATCAGATCGACGTCGTACCCGAACAGCGTGCCGTCGACGAGCTCGAATCCCGAGAACAGCGGATTGTCGACCGCGTGGCGGCCGTGCGCGGCGATGTGCAGCACGTCGGCGTCGGCGGCGAGGTGGATCACGTCGGAGACCCGCGCCGCGTCGCCCGTGAGCACCGTGGCATCCGTCCACGCGCTCGCCGCGGTGTGCACCTCCTCGTCGGCACGCACCACCCTCGGACCTGCCGCGAATCCGGCCCGGCGCATTGTCGTCGTCGCCCGCGGGGCCGGCCTGCCATCCCGGGTGTCGTCGCCGAGCCAGCGCGACACCGAGGTGGCGATCGTGAACGGGACGCTCGCCGTGCCGGGGAGCATCGCCCACGGGATGCCGCCGAGGATGCCGGGCACGGTGAGTGCGAGCCGCTCGGCGCCGTGCGCCGCGGCGAGGACCGGCCGCAAGAGCTCGACGTCGAGCACCTGCATCCGCTCGTCCAGCGATCGCGCGACGATACCGGCCATCGGGCCGCCGTGCGTGAGCGCGGCGACGTCGAGATCGGCCCGGAGCCCATCCAGTGCGGTGCGGATGCGAGGCCACGACAGCTCGACGACGGTCGCGCCGCCCGCCGTCACCACGGTGCAGAGCAGGTCGACGCCGGTGAACACGTAGGCGAGCACCGCCGTGCCGGGCGAGAGGCGTTCGCGCGTCGCCGTGAGATCGAGTCGATCGCGGCTGGAGCCTGCGCGGGTCGTCGACCACTGCCGGTCGCGCACCCGATCGCGCAGCACCCGCACCCGCGCATCGGCGGTCCAGTCGGAGCCCGCGAGATCGGCGCGCAGCATCCGCAGCTCGGCGAGGTCCGCCGCGAGCTCCGCATCGCGCGGCGGCCGCACGGGCGCGACCTGCTGGCTCAGGTGCCGTGCCCGCTCCGACCATTCGAACAGGATGCGCGGGTCGCGCGAGCGCGCCGCCGCCGCGAGCCCCGCGAACATGAGCTCGGTGCCGTGCATCGCGACGGAGGCCTGCAGATCGAGCGCACCGAACGACTGCTGCCAGGATGTGAGCAGGTCGAGTCCCGCGGCCGCGGCCCGCCGCGCGTCGGCGTCGCGTCCGGCGGCGGAGGCGCGGACGGCGCGCACCTCCTGGGCGCGGAGTCGCAGCGGCGTGGGGGCGTCGGCGGCGAGCCGCGGCATCCGCTTCCCGTCGGCCAGTCGGGCGGTCAGCGTCAGCGCGGTGGCCTCGGTCGCGAAGCCGCCGCGAGCGAGTGCCGCGCTCGTGCGCGCGAACCGACCGTGATCGATGGAGCTGCCGGGACGAGCGCGCAGCCGCGCCTCGAGCCGCACGGCCTCGGCTCGCGCCGCCCAGCCCTCGCTGCCGAGGGCGGTGAACCGCCGTGCGGCGGTGGTCGCCGAGCGCTCGGCCGCTGCCGGGTCGTGGCGCAGGAGGGAGCGCGCCAGGTGGAACTCCGCCTCGCCCCGGGACTGCCGCATGCGCTGTGCGCCGAACTGCGTCGCGACCTTGCCGAGCAGTTCCTCGGCCTCGGTGGTCAGTCCTGCGTCGCGGAGCACCTCGGCGCGGTCGAGGTCGCTGATCGCGACGGCGAGGGCGCTCGTGGCCGCGAACGTCGGGCGCGACGCGGTCATGTGGCCGAGCGCCGTGACGAGGTCGCCTCCGAGCAGGGCCGCGTAGCCGAGGTTGTGGCGTGCCTCGGCCAGCGGCTCCTCGTCGCCGAGGGCGTCGTATACAGCGATGGCGGCGCGGAGGTCGGACTCGCACTGCGGGAGGTCGTGCCGTTGCATCCCGACCATGGAGCGGCTCATCAGGAGGTTCGCCCGCTCGACGGAGTTCTCGTCGAGGGCGTCGATCGCGCGGGTGAGGAAGTCCTCGGCCTCGTCGAGTCGCCCTCCGTGCATGAGCAGCGTGCCGAGCTGGCCGTTCAGCACGGCGAGGGTCTCGGCGCGCAGGCCCGTCCTGGCGAGGGCGGCCCGCGACAGCCGCTCGGCCTCGGCCGGTTCGCCGGTCTGCGCGAGGACGTACGCCAGCGTGCCGTCGATGCGCGCGCGGAGGTCGTCATCGGAGGCGCGGGCGGATGCCGTGGCGAGCGCGCGCCGCGCCTGTCCGAACCGCCGGGAGTTGGCCGCCGCGACGCCGCGCTGATGCAGTTCGAGCGCGGTCAGAGGCATCCTCCCAGAATGCCGGTATGCGCGTGCGGGCGGAAGTGCGCCGAGTCAGTCCCGCGGTGCCGGCAGTCCTTTCAGGACCGCGTCGACTGCCGTCGCCGCCGCCTTCATCGTGACTCCGTCGGGCGGCACGGCCCCGAGCTGTGCGGCGATCCGTCCTGCGACATACGGTGCCGCGAACGACGTGCCGCTCCAGATCGCGAAGCCGCCCCGATAGTCGTCCGGGTCGATCGTCTCGCGGTGCAGCCCGTCGACGTCGGCCCGCGTGGACGCCTGCTCGCCACCCACGAACCCGGGCGACGTGCTGACGACCGCCGCGCCCGGCGCGTAGACGCGCACCCACGGTCCGACGTTCGAGAACAACGCGACCGAGCGGGCGGAGGGGTTGAGGGCGCCGACGGAGACCAGCGGCGCGTCCTTGTCGGGAACGATGCCGTTGTCCGCTCCCGGCCACGGCCACAGGGATGCCGGGAACGACGGCCGGTCGATCGCATCGTTGCCCGCGGAGCACACCACCACGCATCCGAGCTCACGGGCCTTCGCGAGCAGGGCGGTGAGCGTCGTGCTGAACAGGCCGTCCTCGGGGGTCTCGTGGTAGTAGCCGAGCGAGAGGTTCAGCACGTCGATCGGATGCCCGGTCGAGGGGTCCGCGCGGTGGCGACGCAGCAGCTCCACGACCTGCGCGACCGTCGTGAGGAATGTGCTCTCGTCGATCACCCCGAGGGCTCCGGCCATCCGCACGGACAGGATGTCGGCGTCCGGCGCCGCCTGGCGGATGATGCCCGCGATGAACGTGCCGTGTCCGGCGACGGCGTCGATTTCGCCGTCCAGCTGCCCGTACAGGTCGGGGTAGCGCTCCGGATCGGCGTCGTCGGTGAGCCCGATCGGCACGCCGTCGAGCTCGACCTGACGCGTGACGATGTCATCGGGGAGCCAGTCGTGCACGCCGCATCCGGTGTCGAGCACCGCGACGACGGGCCTGCGGCCGCGCTTCGGCGCCGGTCCGCGCTGCGGCGCCGGCCCCACCCAGGTCACCGGCTGCCGGGCTCCGCGGCCCGGCTCGAGGTAATCGTCGCTCCCGCCGGAGCCTCCGCCGCGCACCGGGTTCGTGCGACTGAACGGGTTCGTGCGGCTGAAGGGGTTGGTGCGGCTGAACGGGTTGAGCCCGACGGGGTCGATCGACACCACGTGCTCCAGGCTGGTCCGCGGCATGGTCGAACGGGTGCTCCGTCGCGCACGCTGAAGCACCCGCCAGGCGTCGGGCGCCACGGGAGACTCGCCGCGCACGGCCTCATCCGGTGTGAGCAGTCGCGCGCGCAGGAAACCGGGCACTCCCGGCAGCAGCGGAGCCGCGTTCAGACGCGTCGCCTCGGACTCGATGTCGAGTTCCCACCCGAAGGATGCGGCGGCGTCGCGCAGCGCCTTCACTTCGCCGTCGTAGGCCTCGTGGTCGTCGTCCCGGTCGAACGTGATCAGCAGGCGCTCGGGCAGGTATGCGGTGGGGAAGGCGCGGACGCCCTCCACCGGCTCCACGTTCGGATCCAGAGCCGTCCCTCGACGGATCGATCCCTCCGCTCTGTCCTGCCAGCTCCATCCCCTCGGCTGTTCCATCGTCGGTCCCCTCCGCGGGCGTCCCCGCATCTTCTGCGGGTCGCCCCGCGTCCATGCGGACGTCGTCCGCGGTGTGTGTGCGGGAATCCCCGCTCTGTGTGCGGGAATCCCCGCTCCGTGTGCGGGGAGACCCGCGATCGATCACAACTCGAACTGCGGAGTCGCCAGAACGCGCGCCTCGCCGCCGACCGTGGTGGTCAGCCGCACGCTCGTGAACCCGTCTGGCACGTCGTCGAAGGCGAAGCGTCCGGTCTCGCTCGGCGACGTGGTACGGATGCGGTCCCCCTGGCGCAGCTCGATCTCGGCGGCCGCCGTGTCGACCCAGCCGTCGATGCGATGTCGGCCGTTCGCCGTACCGGTGACGTGCAGGAGGATGCTGGTGGTGCCGTCGCTGAACTGGAGGGTAAGCGCGTCGGCATCGCCGCGCACCGCACCGAGCGGCTGTTCGACGAGCGTCAGCAGGGCGTACTCCTCGGAGAGTCCCTCTGCGGCGACGGCCGCGATCATCCGGTCGATCAGGCTCGCCGGCATGGGATCGACGTCCCTCCACAGCGACCGCAGCTGCGCGAACAGCTCGGCGTCCTCGCGGTCGGGCGTGCTCACGACGCACCCGCCGGTGCTGATCCGTCCAGTAGGGCGCGCAGCTTGGCGAGACAGCGCTGCCGGGTCGGGCCGATGCTGCCGACCGGCATCCCGAGCTCGCTGGCGAGGCGAGCATAGTCGGGGCGCTCCTCGAAGGCGATCACGCGAAGCAGTCGCTGACAGCGGTCCGCGAGACGCTGCACGGCCGACCAGAGCGCGCGGCTCTGTTCGCCGGTCGCGGCGCGATCCTCGGCCGACTCCTGCCGCGGCAGCAGGACGTCGAGCGTGTCGGTCTCGGTCGTCTCGACCCTGCGTCCGGCCTTGCCCGCGCGCCAGGCTTCGCGTCGCGCCGTGGTCGTGAGCCAGGCCGAGACGGCGCGCGGCTCGGTGATCGACCGGTGCCCGCGGACGAGCTGCATCCAGGTCGTCTGGATCACGTCCTCGGTGAGCGTGCGCTCGAGGCCGTAGGCGCGCACGACATGCCAGAGGACAGGCGTCATGAGCCGCACGAGGTCGTCCATCGCGCGGCTGTCGCCGTCCTGCCATGCCTCGAAGAAGTCGGCGGCGCGTCGCCAGCGCGCCGCACCGTCGTCCGGTGCAGGATCGAGGGCGGCGCCGTCGGGTGCGCCGTCGATCATGAGTCTTATTGTGAGCACACCCATCAGGAGCACGGCAAGGCTTTTCTGATACATGGACGGCGTCGAAATCCGTTGGTCGTCACCGCCGCTAGCGTGGGAGGCGTGACTCTTCTCGCCGTCGTCCTGTTCCTCAACGCCGCGTTCAATGCGCTCGTGTGGCCGCGCTTCTACATCCGCGTCGCCAAGGACCCCAGGGCGAGGGATGCCGCGGGTAAGCCGACCGCGTTCCTCACGGTGCACATCGTGCTGATCTCGATCGCCCTGGTGCTCGCGCTCCTGTCGCTGCTCGTGGGCATCGCGGCGCTGACCGGGGCGCTGTAGTCGCCGTTCAGTCCTCGGCAGATTTCCCGGTGCCGCAGAGGATCAGGATGCGTCGCAGGTGCATGGCGCTGAGCACGCCAGGGCCCATCGTGCGACGAGCCTCGATCGTGCGGTCGTCGACCGTCTCGAGCAGCAGTCGGACGGCCCGGGCCGCATCGGCGCGCACGCGATGCGCCTCGGCCGAATCGGGCTCGCGCTGCGCGATGACGTCGGCGACCGCATGGCAGGCGGCGGCGAGCGGCCCGGGGAGGGCGGGGTCGAGGCGCAGGGCTCCCGGGCGATCCCAGATCGTGTCGGCGGTGGCGTCGGAGATGTCGCGGATGAGGTGGGCGATCCGGTCGAGGGACGCCAGCTCGGCGTGGACGTGCTGCGTCTCGCCGCGTCCGCCGCGCGCGCGGACGTTGCCGCGGCGGCTGTCGTCGGCGTCGGCGAGGGCGGCGCGCAGCCCGCTGGTGGTCTCGGCGAGCGATGCGGCGTCATCCGCCCACTGCTGATGCTCGGGTGGCCAGGATTCGGTCACGGCGTTCCCGATGTCGTGCAGGTGGGTGCTGAGCTGGTCGCGGAAGGTGTCCACGCGCGCGGCGGCGGCGAGCGTGAGCGGTGCGGGAGCGATCACGATGTTGACGAGCAGCCCGATCGTGACGCCGACCGCCGTCTGCGTCAGGTAGCCGAGGGAGTAGTCGTCGGCGTTCTGGCCTCCGATGATGAGGACGAACAGCGCGGCCATCGGCACGTACTCCTTGCCGGCGCCGAACCAGTTCGTCCCCGACAGCAGGACGCCGACACCGACGACCACCGGGATCGTCCACCACGTCGGGCCGACGGTGATGACGACGATCGTCGCGAGACCGATGCCGGTCGCGAGGCCCAGGAGGGTCTGGACACTGGAGCGCATCGAGCCCATGAGTGTCGGGTACATGCTCACGAGTGCGCCGAGCGGCGCGTAGTACGGGTACTCCTGGGTAACGCCCGGCATGTGCGGGGCGACGACCCAGGCGAGTCCGACCGCGAGCGTGGTCTTCGCCACGAGCAGGAGCCGGGCGGGACGCACGGCGTCATGCAGGGAGGCCACGATCGCCGGGCGCTGCGGGCGGATGCGCGAGCGGATGTTCGTCACGGGGTCCTCTCTGCCGACCTCCCCGGAGGAAAGGCTACGGTCGGCGGCCCGATCGCTCGACGGGGTTGTCTCAGGCGCGGGCGCGCGGTAGAAGCCTGGATCGACGTCTGCGTCGTCCGGATGCTCGGGCGAGGTGCTGTGTGACCGCCGGGCGAGGTCGTGATCGGATCTCGGGATGCTCTAGGCGGGGCGTTCCCAGGCCGAGAGGAGCAGCTTGACCCCGAGTGCCCCGAGCAGGACGGCCGCTGCTCGGTCGACTCCGGCCTTGGTCCGCTCGTAGACCCTTCTGAATACGGCGATCGACAGTCCTGCGGCCACGGCCGAGTACCATCCCGTCTCGACGACGAGGACTCCGCAGATCAGTGCGACGGCCAGCCCGAGAGTCGGTTCCGCGGGCAGGAGCGAGGCGAAGACGCTCGCGTAGACGATCGCGGTCTTCGGGTTGCTGAGCTGAACGGCGAACCCGCGGAGGAATGCACGGTGCAGTCGATGGCCTCCGACTTGCCGCCGCGTTCCTGCGGGCACCTGGGGGAGAGGGATGCGCGCTCCGCGCCAGATCTTGACGGCGGTCCAGAGGAGGTAGGCGGCGCCGAGGATCTTCGCGGCCACGAAGAGCGGTTCGACCGCCATGAGAGTGGCGATGAGGCCGCACAGGGCGAGGACGGCGAACGCGAGCCCGCCGGCTCCGACGCCGACCGCAGTGGCCACGCCTTCCCGACGCGAGGCCCCCAGAGACGTCTGGGCGACCAGGACGAAGCTCGGTCCCGGGCTCATGGCCCCGAGCAGCAGCGCGCCGGAGGCGGCGAGGACGATCGTGATCTCGTTCATCTCGTCACTCCCGTCGTCGCCGGTCCCGGCTCGTCCCCTGGTCGCCCGTCCTCAGGGTGTCGCCTCAGGGCTTGGTGATGGTGAGGTCGTCCCAGGTGAACACGGTGGCGGGGAGGGTGGATGCTCCCGAGACGGTGTTCATGAGTCCGACGGTGCCGGCGGTCT
>NZ_LGYE01000003.1 GCF_001262495.1 Microbacterium sp. GCS4 | reverse complement strand
GTGCCCGTGTCACCGAAGTCCCACGCGTACGACGCGATCGTGCCGTCCGGATCCGCCGACGCCGACCCGTCCACCGCAACCGACAGACCCGTCGCCGTCGGCGTGAACGCCGCCACCGGAGCCTGGTTCGGCGCGGGCGCCACGGTCACGGCGGTCGTCTTCGTCGCGACGCCTCCGCGGTCGTCCGTCACGGTCAGCGACACGTTGTACGTCCCGGCGCTCGTGTAGGTGTGCGAGGCCGTCGCGCCGGTGGCCGTGCCGCCGTCGCCGAAGTTCCACGCGTAACCTGCGATCGTGCCGTCGGAGTCGGCCGAGGCCGAACCGTCGACCGTGACCTTCAGACCCGCCACGGTGGGCGTGAACGCCGCCGTGGGGAGCTGGTTCGGAGCGGTCGGAGCGGTCGGGTCGACCACCTCGAGCGACTTCAGGGTCATCGTGGCGTTCGGCGTGGCCGAGGTGCCGCCGAGGTACGTCAGGAGACCGACGGATCCGTTGGCCTGCAGGGCCGCGGTCGTGTCGGTGCCCGAGAGCTGCCAGGCCGTGGGCTCGGCATCCGCGGAGCGCCAGACCTTCGTCCGCACGGTCGTCGGCGAGGTGCCGGTGACCTGCAGTCGGACCGACAGCTCCGTGCCGGGCGTGTACGTTCCGGGCAGCACGTAGGAGCTGCCGATCGCGGTCTCACCGCGCAGGATGTACACCCGCATGGTGTTTCCGGCCTCGAAGCGCACGCGTGCCGAGTAGTTGTCCGCGCCAACCTGACGGCCGATCAGCGTCCACGAGTACCCGGCTCCGGTGCGGTCCACCGCGAACTTCGCCGTGATGTCGGAGTTCTTGGACGAGACGCCCGTGAGCAGCGTGCTGCGCGTGTCGTAGATGTTCGAGACGATGCGCCCCGTGGTGCCGTCGACCGAGAAGGCCGCGTTGCCGCCCGAGGTGGTCCAGGCGCCGCCCTTGTCGGCGGTCCCCCATCCGGCTGCCACCGTGCGCTGGAACTTGTCGCTCGCGAGCACCGTGAACTTGGGAGGCTCGACGGCGGTCAGGCCCTTGGATGCGGATGCCGTGCCGCCGCGGTTGTCCGTGACGGTGACCGTGACCGTGTATGCCCCGCCGGCCGCGTACTCGTGCGTCGTGGTCGGAGTCGTCGTGGTCGCGGTGGTCGAGTCGCCGAAGTTCCAGGCGTAGGAGACGATCTGGCCGTCGGAGTCGGTCGACGCCGAGGCGTCGAGCGCGGCCGACAGATTCGTGATCGTCGCCGTGAGCGCTGCGGTCGGCAGGACGTTGGGCGCGAGCGCCGCGGTCACCTGCTTGCTGATCGTCGCGCTGCCGCCGCGGTCGTCGGTCACGGTCAGCGTGACCGTGTACTCGCCGGGCGTCGTGTAAGCGTGCGAGGCGGTCTTGCCGGTGGCCACCGCTCCGTCGCCGAACGACCAGGAATAGGTCGCGATCGTGCCGTCGGAATCCGTCGAGGTGGAGGCGTCCACGGCCACGTTCATGTGGGTGGAGGTCGCATCGAACGCGGCGGTCGGGAGGACGTTGGCCGCCCGGACCGTGACAGCCTGCGTGAGGCTGTCGGTCGCGCCGCGGTCGTCCTTCACCGTGAGCTTCACCTGGTAGGTGCCGCCCGCCGTGTAGGTGTGCGCCGCGGTCGGACCGTCCGTCGACGTGGTGCCGTCACCGAAGTCCCAGGCGTAGGAGGCGATCGAGCCGTCCGCGTCGGTCGAGGTCGATGCGTCGAACGCGACGGCCAGGTCGGTCGGGATCGAGCCGAACGCGGCCGTCGGGGCCTGGTTCACCGAGCCGAAGGCGCCGAGCTGGTAGTGCTCGCTCACCTGCGCGGTCGTAAGCGGCTTGCTGTAGACCGCGACCTCGTCGATCGTGCCGGTGAACGTCGTGGCGCCCTCCCAGCCGGAGTCGTTGCCGACCCTCCAGTAGCCGCTGTAGTCCTGAGCGACCGTGTTGGGGTTCGTGCCGACGAGCGTGCCGTCGACGTAGAACGCCATGCCATCGCCCGAGAGCGCACCGACGACGTGGTGCCACTGGCCGTCGTTGTACGACCCGGAGGTGCTGATGGTCATCTGCGCGTTGTTCCACACGCCGAAGTTCAGCCGGCCGTTCGGCGACATGTAGATGTGGCGGTCGTTGCTGCTGCTCAGCCCGCTGTTGCTGTCACCGAATCCGAGGATCTTGCCACCCGCCGTCGTCGTGGTCTTGAACCACGCCTCGGTCGAGAACACCTGCGGCGCGGTGTACTGCTTCGTGCCGGCCAGACGCACGGTCGTGGAGCTGGTGGTCGGCGCCCAGCGCACGGCCTTGTTGCTCACGCCCGAGATCGCTCCGGTCTGGTTCTTCACGAGCACGCTCGTGTTGCCCGTGTACGTTCCGGTCGAGGCGTTGATGCCCGAGTCCGCGGCGGTGGTGCCCGTGCCGGTCTCGTTCAGACGCCAGTACAGCGTCGGGTCGAGATCGAACACGGCCTTGCCGTAGGAGTCCGCCGGTGCGGCCGGGATCGTGCTGGTGCGGCCGCTGGCCACCCAGTGCGTGTCGATCTCCTTGCGGGTCAGCGCCCGGTCGTAGATCGCGACGTTCGAGATCGAGCCGGCGAGGTACGCACTCGTTCCGGTGTTCGGCCACGACCCGTAGTTGTCGCCGCCGATGCGCCAGTACCCCGTGTAGTCCTGAGCCGAGGTCGTGTCGGTACGCTCGCCGATCTTGACGCCGTCGACGTACAGCACCTGACCGGCCGGGCTCAGCGAGGCCACCACGTGGTGCCACTGGTTGTTGTTGAAGCCGGTGCCGCTCGTGATAGTGCTGGTCGAGCCCGGGTAGACGCCGAAGGTGACCCGCCCCGAGTTGTCGAGGTAGACGTGACGGTCGTAGCTGCCCGAGTTGCCGGTCGCGGCGTTGCCGAAGCCGACGATCTTGCCGCCGCGCGTGCTGTTGGTCTTGAACCAGGCCTCGACCGTGAAGGTCTGCGGGCCGGCGGTGCTGTTGCTCGTGCGTGCGCCGGAGCCGGAGGCGCCGGTGAACGTGGTCGCGCTCGAGGTGCCGACCGGACCCGTCGCGCCACGGGTGCCGTTGGTCACGACGAGGTCGTTGCCGCCGGACCAGTCGAAGCCGGCGGCGCCGCTGCTCTCGTTGAGGGGCCAGTAGTCGACGGGTGTGCTGGTGAGCACGGCGTCGTCGTACGACGTCGAGACCCCGGCGGCCGCGGTCGTGACGGGCGTCCAGTCGCTCTGCGTGGTGTTGCCGAAGGCATCCGTCGCCCGCACCCGGTAGCTGTAGGTCGTCCCTGGCACACCTGTGGTGTCGCGGAACGACATCGCCGGGCGCGTCCAGAAGTTCGAGAGCTGGTCGGTCTCGTAGATCGGCGTGGTCGTTCCCTTGTCCTGACGGAAGACCTGGTACTTCAGGCTCTGGTTGTCGCGGTCGTAGTTCGCCGCCCAGGAGAGCCGGTTCACGCCGGTCTGGAAGGACGTGGCGCTGAGCGTCCACGCTCCGCCCTGCACCTGCGGGCCCTGCTTATTGGCCGCGACCGTCTTCTTCGCGAAGCGGACGATGCCCTGCTGTGCGGTGCCGTTGACTTTGAGGAACTCGCCGCCGATGAGCAGGTAGTCGCCGGAGGCGGTCACCTGCCACGGCCCCTGGGACTGGCCCGTGTAGGTACCGGGAACGTACTCGGGGTACCACTGCAGCAGGTTGCTGGTGGGCTGCCCCGCGAAGTTGCGGTAGCCCTGGGTGTCGTTCGTGATCACCTGGCCGTTGGGCGCCTTGGCGAAGGCGAGAGAGTGCTTGAAGGAGCGCGGGTTGGTCTCCGGGAAGCCGTTGACATTGCCGCAGTAGTGCGGGTGGCCGACCACGTAGATGGTGTCGGCGGTGGGGGCGATGTCGTAGCTGTCGCCGTGGCAGTCTTCCATCCAGACGAGGCTGCCGTCGCTCCAGCTCGCGCGGAACCCGCCTTCCCACCCGTCCTGCGAGGTCCCGCCGTAGTCGAAGCCCGTGCCGTAGACGCTGTCGCCGTCGGAGGACAGCGAGTACATCGCGGCCGCGGTGCCGCCGTTGCGGAGCACACTGTTCATCGCCCAGGGCATGAGCGTGCCCTGGCTGGCGTCCAGAGCAGTGATGCCACGCCCTGGATCGGTGGAACCGTTCACGGAGGTGAAGGAGCCTGCGATGACGACTTTCGAGCGGTCGGGGGACACGACGATGCCCTTCGCACCGTAGCCTCCCTGGACGTCCGCGGTGAAAGCTGTGACGGCACCTGTCGCGGTCGAGACCGCTGCGACCTTCGTGCGCTGAGCACCGTTGACTGTGGTGAACTCGCCCGCCATGTAGACCGTGGAGTCCGTCACCGCGACAGAGTCGACTCTGGCGTTGAACTCGGGGGCCCAGTTGGTGACGAGCGCACCGGTGGCGGTGTCGAATGCCGCAACACGATAACGCCAGGCTCCCGCGGCCTGCGAGAACATTCCCGCCACGTAGATGCGGGATCCATCGGCGGACTTCTTGATGTCGAGGACCGTCCCGTTCGTTCCCGGGTTCCACGACGAGATCAAGGCACCGGTCGTCAGGTTGTAGGCCAGGAGGTTCGCGCGGGGAGTCTCGTTGGTGCCTGCGGGGGCACCGGCCGGACGAGCCTGCGCGAAGCTGCCGCCCACGTAGACGGTATTGCCGACGACTTCCTGCGCATACACGACCCCGTCGATCTGGACGGTCGGCAACGCGTCGGCCGCAACTGTCTCCGGTGTTCCGGCGGCGGGCGCCGTATCGGCGGTCGCGACCGCGGGCACGGTGAGTGCGCCGACGGTCAGCGCCAGAGCGGTGGCGACAGCTCCCAACAGCTGTGCCGCGCGCGTGCGGCGAACGCCGCGCTTCTCGGCCGCAACGATACGGCCACCCCGATTGATGTGCACTTCGTTCTCCCCAGAGTTCTGCACTGCGCACGCCGAAGCGGCGCTATATGAAGACCGCCTCCCACAGGCGACCTTTTCCCCTGCGCTGATGCTAGCGGCATATCGGTCTTATTGGCAAGACGCAAGTCGAAGGGAATCTCCGGGGTGTCCGACCTTCGGCCAGACGGTCATTCGAGTGCGGTCAGCCGACCGCGCCGCGGAACACGAAGGCGGGCTGTCCCGCGCGATAGTCGACCGTGAGGGTGACATCGCCGCGCTGACTCTCGGGGATCGTGTAGACGTAGACCCCCGTCGCCGACTTCCCGGCATCCAACGTTCCCTCGAACGGTGCACCTCCGGGGCGCACCAGACCGCCTGCGGGAGTCCGGTCGTCGCCGATGTACGCGTTGACGGAGATGAGTCCCAGGTCGACGGCCTCACCGGTGTCATTCGTGAGCTCGAGCGTGAACTGCACTGCGGGACCGGCAATCTCACCGGCCTGGACGGCCTCGCCCTGCACGGCCTTCATCGCGGCTATCCGGGCGACGAGGCCCGAGCCGTTGTCCGACGGCTCCTCGGGGGCGACGGGAGCGAGTTCCGGCATGGAGCCAGACGGCTCGGATGGACCCGGGGTCGGCTGAGCCGGGTCGGGGGTGGCCGACGGAACATCCGTGACAGTCGCCGTGGGTGACGAGGTCGGCGAGGTGTCGGAGTCCTTCGCGGTGCCGGAGGACGTGACGGCGTAGTACACAATGACGGCGACGACGACGACCGCGATCGCGGCCACCCACCACCACATCCGACGACGAGGACCGCTCGTGGCTGTGCTCGAGTCTTCACCCATGTCCGTCCCCTACCCGTGCGGCGATCCACCGTGAGTGCGGAGGATGGGGGCGATTCTATCCGGTCAGGCCCGTCGAGAGCGCCGAGCGATACGCCGCCCGTCGCGCCATCCCCGCCATGCGGCTCGGAAGGGACGCCACGGCTTGAGGAGCTGTCGCCGGCCGCCGCGCAACAGCACCTCTCGGGCGGCGGTCACCGACGAGGCATCCCATCGGCGGACCGTCTCGGCGTCCAGGAGCTTCTGCGCCAGCAGCATCCGGTTGCGGATGTTGTAGTAGTAGTACAGCGGCGACTTCGCGTGAACGTCGGGGTCGCCGATGCCCTGCGTCCCGCCCTCATCGTGCACAGCCTTCGCCGCCTCGACGAGCACGAGCTCGCCCCCGGCACCCTCGACCCGCATCGAGAAGTCGACGTCCTCCCAGTAGAGGAAGTAGTCGTCGTCGAACCCACCGGTCGCGACCCACGCCGCCTCGTTGATCATCAGGACGGCTCCGGTCAGCCACCGGCGGACGCGAGCCTCGGGATGCCGCTGCGCCCAGGCACGCCCGTGCGTCGCTCCATCGTCGAGATCGAGGACGTGACCTGCCGACCAGAGGCGACCCGCGCCGTCCTGGATGACGGGCGCCGCCACGATCGGCTCCGATCCGTCGACGGCATCGAGCAGCACTTGCACCGAGGTGGCATCGACGACCGCGTCGGGGTTGATCACCAGGAACCGCGTGCGGCCGTCCGCGCGAGCGGCAGTGACGCCGCGGTTGACGCCTGCGCCGAAACCGTCGTTGCCCGCACTCAACAGTGGCGTCCATCCCTCGCTCGCGGACAGTTCGGAGACGCGTCGCGCCTCCCCCGGCGTCGAATGATTGTCGACGACGTACACGGCGACCCCGGGCATCGACCGAGCCATCGGCACGAGATGGCGCTCGAGGAGCGAGGAGGAGCCGTAATTGACGACGACGATCGACGCGACCGCCAGATCGGCTCCCGTGGAGGCACCCGTGGTCTGCTCGCTGCCCTCGCGCATCGTGATGCGTCGCCTTCCCGTACCCCGGTCGGCAGGGCATCGTCTCAGATAGAGTATGGCCTGCCGAGTGTCGTCACGGAGTTCTGGGGACCGTGCGGAGGAACCTCGGCCTCAGGGGAGGGCTGTATACCAATGACTGTCGACGATCCACAGATCACCGGTCGGAGATCGCGCATCCTCATCAGTGCGTACGCGTGCGGGCCGGACCACGGCCCGGAGGCGATCGCCGGGTGGGCCATGGCGGAAGCCGCCGCCGCGTCCGGTGACGTCTGGATCATCACGCGCGAACGCTTCCGCGAGGCGCTCGACGCTGCTCTCGATGCCGACGCCGACCTCGCCGCGCGCATCACCGTGGTGCATATCGATCTGTCCGCCCGGGTCCTCCGGTGGAAACGCCGCAGCTGGGACCTCTACTGGTACTACGTCGCCTGGCAGCGTCTCGCCGGTCGCACGGCGGCGGCACTCCACGCCGAGCACGGGTTCGACGTGGTGCACCACGTCTCGTTCGCGAACGACTGGCTCCCCTGCGGCGTCGCCGATCTCGGCATCCCTCTGGTGTGGGGCCCGGTCGGGGGTTCGAGCCCAGTACCGATCTCTCGACTGCGCCGCTGGCTGGGCGTCCGCGGGACGGTGACCGAAGTAGCGCGCCGGATCGCGACGGCCGTGCCCCGTGCGATCTGGGGAGACCACGCGGCCCGCAAGGCGGCCATCGTCGTCGCTCAGAACGACGACGTCGCACGCAGATTCCGACGTGCGCGGCGCGTGGTCGTCGAACCGAACGCCGCCTTCACCGGCGAGATCCCCGCGCACCGGGGGAGCGCCTCGGGCCGCGTCGCCGTCTTCGCCGGGCGACTTCTCGCATGGAAGGGCGCCGCGCTCGCGATCGAAGCGATCTCGCGGCCCGCCGCTGAGGGATGGCGTCTCGTCGTCCTCGGCGAGGGCTACGAGCACGATCGACTCGTGCGGCTCGCCGCCCGGCTGGGAGTCGCCGACCGGGTGGACTTCGCCGGCCACGTATCGCGGGAGCAGACGCTCGACACCCTGGCAGGAGCCGACGCACTGCTCTTCCCGTCGATGCACGATCAGGCCGGCTGGATCGCCGGCGAGGCGAGCGCGATGGGGCTCCCGGTCGTCTGCCTCGATCTCGGCGGCCCCCAGCTCCTCGCACACGTCAACGCCCGGGTGGTACCGGTGCACGGCGCCGACCTTCCGGGACGTCTCGCCACGGCGCTCCGCGGCTCCTCGACGACGCCCGGAACACCGCACGATCGTTGGAGCGCCACCCGACTGCCGGTGCTCGTCGGCGAATGGTACGAGGCGGCCGTGTCACGGCGCCGCCCGCTCATGGTCATGGAGTCGACGGTGCTTCGGCCGACCACCAACCCCTATCTCATCCAGTTGTGCGCCGCGATCGAACAAACCGCGGGACTCGAGCTGTCGCTGTTCAGTTGGAAGCGCGCACTGTTCGGCCGGCTCGACGTGTTCCACGTCCATTGGCCAGAGCTCCTGGTCGGCGGTCACCGGCTCTCAGGCCGCCTCGCCCGACGCGCGCTCACGATCCTGTTCCTCCTCCGCATCCGGATCACGGGCGTGGCCGTCGTCAGGACGCTGCACAACCTGGAGCGTCCGAGCGGGATGACGCGGTTCGACCTCGCGCTTCTCGACAGGGTCGACCGCGCCACCACCCTGGTCATCACTCTGAACGACCAGACGCCTCTTCCTGCTGGCCGGGCGCGGCGCACGATCCTGCACGGTCACTACCGTGAATGGTTCGCGCAGCACCCCTCCCCCGCATCCGTGGCAGGGAAGATCGGCTACGTCGGTCTGATCCGTCGCTACAAGGGCGTCGAGCAGCTCCTGTCCGCGTTCCGTGATTGGGATGCCGAGCACACGACGCTGTCCATCGGCGGCCGCCCCTCCACCCCCGAGCTCCGCGACGAACTGATCGCACTCGCCGATGGCGACGACCGCATCGACTTCGCGTTCCGATTCCTCGACGATGCAGAGCTCGTGGCGCGGACGAGCGAGTCCGAGCTCGTCGTCCTCCCCTACCGCCACATGCACAACTCGGGAACGACGCTCGCGGCACTCTCCCTCGGTCGCCCGGTCCTCGTCCCCGACAACGAGGTCAACCGCGCACTCGCTGAAGAGGTCGGGCCGCGCTGGGTCCAGTTCTTCGACGGCGACCTGACGGCCCAGGATCTCGAGGATGCTCTCGCGGCCATCCGGACGGAGGCAGCGACCGATCCTCCCGACCTCTCCCGCCGGGACTGGTCAGCCGTCGGATCCGAGCACGCCAGCGCCTTCCGGCACGCCCGGGCTCTGCGGGCCGCGGCCCGATGACCGCCTCGCCGCTGCGGATCGCGATAGCGATCCCGACGTACCGCCGCCCCGACCGTCTCGAGAGGCTGCTCGACGTCCTGCCGTCCCGTATCGCCGAGGTCGCGGATGCCGAGGTGAGCGTGATCGTCGTCGACAACGACCCTGACGGCAGCGCCCGAGCTGTCGCCACCTCCCCTCGATCCGCACCCGAGGTCCTGTACGCGCCCGAGCCGACTCCCGGCATCGCCGCAGCGCGCCAGCACGCGCTCGAGGCGGCCGACGGTCGCGATCTGCTCGTCTTCATCGACGACGACGAAGTGCCGCGGGAGCGATGGCTGTCCGCGCTCGTCGAGTGCTGGAGGCGGACAGGGGCCTCCGCCGTCGCCGGTCGTGTGCACACGGTCTTCCCTGCCGACGCCGATTCGTGGGTCCTCGCCTCCGGGCTCTTCCGCCGCCCCGACCGCGCCGAGGACGAGCGCATGCCCGCGGCGGGGGCGGGCAACCTGCTGCTCGACCTGGCCGTGGTCCGAGAATTCGGGCTACGGTTCGACACCACCCTCGGCCTCTTCGGAGGCGAGGACACGCTGTTCACCCGTCAGATCGTCTCCAACGGGGGCTCGATCGTCGCGTGCCCGGCCTCCATCGCCGATGACGAACTCGAGCCGGGACGAGCCACTCGGAGGTTCTCCCTCGCACGCGCCAGACACCACGGTCAGACCCAGGTCGTGGTCGAGCTCAGACTCGCGCCCGATGGACGCCAGAGGGCGATCGCGCGCGCCCGCAACGCCCTCAAGAGCGCGGCGTGGTGCACGCGCGGGTTCGCGAGAGCGACCGTCGGCGTCGCGATGGGCTCTCTCGGACGACGAGCGACCGGAGTGCGCCAGATCCACCGAGGCATCGGACTCATGCAGGGAGCGCTCGGAATCGCTCGCCCCGAGTACGCCCGACCGGCGACGCGCTCCCGGCGACCTGCCGTCTCCGCCGTGGTCGGCGCCGTGCGCCGCGCCTCGCCGTTCTTCCGATCCGTGACGGCGATCCGCACCCTCGAACCGGTCGTGGTGCTGACTCTCGACGACGGTCCCGATCCGGAGTGGACCCCGAAGATCCTCGACGTCCTCGACGCACGCGGAGCCACGGCGACGTTCTTCGTCCTGCTCACGCGGACGCGCACGCACCCCGAGCTGGTGCGTCGCATCCTCGACGCCGGGCACGAGGTGGCTCTGCACGGCACCGACCACAGGAACCTGAGCACCATCCCGCGCGATGAGCTCGACCGGATCCTTTCAGACGGGCGCGCGGAACTGGAGTCGACGACCGGACGACCTGTCCGCTGGTATCGTCCGCCCTACGGCGCCCTGTCCGTCGGCACCTGGCGCTCGGTGCGTCGCGCCGGCATGACGCCGGTGCTGTGGACGACGAGCGTGCTGGACGGCGGCGACGCCTCCCATGAGCGGCGGATCGAACGCGCGACCGACCGCATCGCGCGAGGCGCGATCGTGCTGGCGCACGACTCGCGCGCCGGCATCCACGACGGCGTCGACGACCCGCCGATCTCCCCTTTCGATCGCGCCGCGCTGATCGCCGACGTGCTCGACGCGTACGCCGCACGGGGCCTGCGCACCGTCTCGCTCGCGCGGGCCGCGGAGCGGGGCCGCCTGCGCCGACGGACGATCCTGGTCGGGTGAGGTGCTCGATGCTCATCCGTGAAAAGCGAAGAGGACCCGTGCAGGCGACGGACGGGGCTGTGGAAGGATGCCGGGCATGGACGTAGGCCTGATCATCGGAGCGTTCGCCGTCGGCATCATCGTCGGGCTCACCGGCATGGGCGGCGGTGCGCTGATGACGCCCATGCTCGTCCTGTTCTTCGGCGTATCCCCGCTCACGGCCGTCTCGAGCGACCTGGTCGCGAGCGCCGTCATGAAGCCGGTCGGCTCCGTCGTGCACCTGCGACGCGGCACCGTGAATCTCAGGCTCGTGCTGTACCTGACCATCGGATCGGTGCCCGCCGCGTTCTGCGGCGTCCTCGTGCTCCGCGCCCTGGGCGACGGCGCCGACGTGCAGGCGGCGGTGAAGCTCGCCCTCGGGGCAGCCATCCTCTTCTCCGCTGCGATGCTGCTGATCCGCGCGTACATGCGCCTCACCGAACGCGCGCGCACGCGCGACGGGCGTGGAGCCCCGCTCTCCCAGGAGCGTCCGGACGTCGTCGCGCGCCCGATCCCCACGATCCTCCTCGGTGTCGTCGGCGGTCTCATCGTCGGCATGACCTCGGTCGGATCCGGGTCGCTCATCATCATCGGGCTGATGCTCCTCTACCCGGGTCTGACCGCGAGCCGCCTGGTCGGCACCGACCTCGTTCAGGCGGTGCCGCTCGTGGTCTCCGCCGCCATCGGCCACGCGATGTTCGGCGAACTGGACTTCGCAGTCTCGCTGCCGCTCATCATCGGCAGCGTCCCCGGTGCGTTCATCGGCGCGCAGCTGTCCTCGCGACTTCCGGGTGGGGCCGTGCGTCGCGTCCTGGCATTCGTGCTTCTCGCATCGGGTCTGAAGCTGCTGGGCGTCCCCGACCTCCCGACGGGGATCATCCTGGTCGTCGCGCTCGTCTGCGGCCCCCTGCTGTGGGCGTATCTCCGCCGCCGCAACGGCTTCCCCGCTTTCGCGAGCGTCGAGATGCGTCGGTACCGGGAGGAGAAGCGACGCGCCGAGGAGAACGCAGGGCGCCCGGACCCCTCGGATCCACCGGGCGGAGGAACGCCATGACCGACGACCGTCGCGCCGTCCTGCACGGCGGGGAGCTCGACGCTCTCGAGCTCCTTCTGAGCGGACTGACAGGCCTCCCGTCCTACGGGTTGCCCGCGGCCGCTCCCTCGGACGTGACCTCGCTCGCGATCCCGGGCCCCCCGGCGGAACCGGGATCCACGGTCGAACTCCTCGATCCCGACGGCACGCCGGTCGCGTCCGTCCGCATCACCGGCTCCCGAGCCGCCGAGCGCCCCGCGCATTCCTGGGTGGCAGGCAGGGTGACGCCTCTGAGACCCTTCGGGCACGGGCCGTCGCATCCGCGTCTCACCTCCGGGTCCCGCCTCGACGGACGCGTCGTCGCCCTGTTCGGCGGCGAGGTGCGTGCGCCCGACGTCCTCACGGCTCTCCGCATCGCCGACGGACGCCCTCTGGACGTCGTGTTCTGCGGATCCTCAGTCGGAGCCACGACCGCACGGGCGCTCGACGACCTGGACGCCGTCGCCTCGATGACCCCGGACAGCCGCCTGTGGTTCGTCCCCGACGGACCCGCGCTTCGAACGGACGACGCGCTCGCCCGCGTGTGCCGGTCACTCGGAGCGGCGGAGATCGTCGACCTACGGCACCGACGTGCGTCCACGGCGACCGGCGCGGTCGTCGTCTTCACCGGCTTGTCCGGCTCCGGCAAATCGACCGTCGCCCGTGCTCTCGTCGAGCACCTCCACGCGCACGCAGACCGAACGCCCGTGCTCCTGGACGGCGACGACGTCCGTCGGCAGCTCTCCGGAGAGCTGGGATTCAGCGCGGAGGACCGCGACCGCAACCTGCAACGCGTGGCCTGGGTGGGCGCACGGGTCGCCGAAGCCGGCGGTATCGCCGTGTGCGCGCCGATCGCCCCGTTCGCCGCGTCACGTGCCGAGATGCGCCGCAAGGTCGAGCCGCGCTCGCCGTTCATCCTCATCCACGTCTCGACGCCTCTCGAGGTCGCCGAGGCCAGGGACCGGAAGGGTCTGTACGCGAAGGCCCGAGCGGGCTTGATCTCGGACTTCACCGGCATCGACTCACCCTACGAGGACCCCGTCGATGCCGATGCCGCGATCGACACGTCGTCCGCATCCGTCGAGGAGTGCGTGGCCGTCGTCATGAGTGCGTTGCGGTCACGTGGCGTGCTCCCGGAAGGCCCATCGCCACGCTGAGTCGCCGGGATGTGGCTCATCGGCCCGCGATCCGCTACCCTGACTCAGAAGGGGAGATGACACTCGCGTGCATCGAAGGGCGGTTCTGGGGAGCCGCGCAGAGCGGGTGTGGTCGCATGAGCCGAGCGTTCTCGCGCGCTCGAGAGGTGGGGGACTCGTGACGAACGACGCAAGCCTGGCGGCTGCGCTGGCGAAGGAGGCCGGGCAGCAGCTGCTCGATGTGCAGCGCGCGGCGCTTCCCGCCGACGTCGGCACTCCGGCGCTGAAGGACCGCGGAGACCGCGCGAGCCAGGAGCTGCTCGCCGCACGTCTGCACGAGTCCCGCCCGGACGACAGCGTGCTCTCCGAGGAAGCCGTCGACGACCGGACCAGGTTGGATGCCGACCGGGTCTGGATCATCGATCCCTTGGACGGGACCCGCGAGTTCTCCGAGATGCGCGAGGACTGGGCCGTCCACGTCGCGCTCTGGGAGAACGGCGATCTGACCGCCGCCGCCGTCGCCTTGCCCGCCCTGGACGACGTGCTCACCACCGATCTGACACCGCGCGATTGGGAGCAGCCGGCGCGCATCCGTCTCGCCGTGTCCCGCAGCCGAGCGACTCCGCTGGTCGAGGCCCTGGCGGCGGAGCTCGACGCCGAGACCGTGCCGATGGGCTCCGCCGGCTACAAGGCGTGCGCCGTGATCCGCGGCCATGTCGACGCGTACGTGCACACCGGGGGCCAGTTCGAGTGGGACTCGGCCGCGCCGGTCGCCGTGGCGAGAGCCGCGGGTCTCTTCACCTCCCGCGTCGACGGCTCACCGCTCGTCTACAACCGCGAGGACCCGTACCTCCCCGACCTGATCGTCTGCAATCCGACGATCGCCGACCGCATCCGCCAGACAATCGACCTGATCACCGAGAGGCCGAGCTCATGAACGACACCGCGAACGCGAGCGGCTACCACGTCTCGCACCTCGACCAGCTCGAGGCGGAGGCGATCTTCATCATCCGTGAGATCGTCGCCGAGAACGAGCATCCGGGAATGCTGTTCTCCGGGGGTAAGGACTCCGCGGTGATGCTCCACCTCGCAGCGAAGGCGTTCGCTCCAAGTCCCATCCCGTTCCCGGTGGTCCATGTCGACACCGGCCAGAACTTCACCGAGGTCCTCGAGTTCCGAGACCGCCGCGTCGCCGAGCTCGATCTGCGCCTGGTGATCGGGTCCGTGCCCGATGCGATCGCCGAGGGCTTCGTCCGCGAGGCACCCGATGGCTCTCGCAACCGCATCCAGACGCCTGTCCTCCTCCGCACCGCCGAGACCCATGGCTTGAGCGCTCTGATGGGCGGTGCCCGCCGCGACGAGGAGAAGGCTCGAGCGAAAGAACGCATCTTCTCCTTCCGCGACGAGTTCGGACAGTGGGATCCCAAGGATCAGCGCCCCGAGCTCTGGTCCCTCTACAATGCCCGGATCCATCAGGGCGAGAGCATCCGCTGCTTCCCGATCTCGAACTGGACCGAGCTGGATGTCTGGCACTACATCGCCCGAGAGAGCGTCGACCTCCCCTCGATCTACTACGCGCACGAGCGCGACGTCGTCGAACGCAACGGCATGTACTTCGCGGTGAACGAGTTCATCCAACCCCGCGATGGAGAAGAGGTCGTGCGCCGCTCCGTGCGCTATCGCACCGTGGGCGACGCGACGCTGACCGCTGCCGTACTGTCCGAGGCGAGCACGGTCGAGCAGATCATCGAGGAGGTGGCCGCCACACGCGTCACCGAGCGCGGCGCCACCCGAGGCGACGACCGTGTCAGCGAGGCTGCGATGGAGGATCGCAAGAAGGAAGGGTACTTCTGATGATGGACATGCTCCGATTCGCGACTGCGGGGTCCGTGGATGACGGCAAGAGCACGCTCATCGGGCGGCTTCTGTACGACTCCAAGTCGATCTTCACCGACCAGCTCGACGCGATCGAACGCACGAGCACCCAGCGAGGCGACGACTACGTCGACCTCGCCCTGCTGACCGACGGTCTGCGCGCGGAGCGCGAGCAGGGGATCACGATCGACGTCGCGTACCGCTACTTCTCGACCCCACTGCGCAAGTTCATCATCGCCGACACCCCCGGGCACATCCAGTACACCCGCAACATGGTGACGGGCGCCTCCACCGCCGATCTCGCGATCATCCTCGTCGATGCCCGCAAGGGTCTCCTCGAGCAGAGCCGCCGCCACGCGACGATCGTCTCGCTGCTGCGCGTACCGCACGTCGTCCTGGCGATCAACAAAATGGACCTGGTCGACTGGTCGCAGGAGGTGTACACACGGATCACGCGCGAGTTCGAGGACTTCGCCGCTCGACTCGACTTCGCCGACGTCACCTCGATCCCACTGTCCGCGCTCACCGGCGACAATGTCGTCACACGCTCGACGAACATGCCGTGGTACGAGGGCTCCGCGCTGCTGCACCACCTCGAGCACGCGTACATCGCGAGCGATCGCAACCTCATCGACGTTCGCTTCCCCGTGCAGTACGTGATCCGGCCCCAGAACGGCCGCGGCGACTTCCGCGGATACGCCGGTCAGCTGCTCAGTGGCGTGATCCGACCCGGCGACGAGATCGTGACCCTGCCCGGGGGGCTCCCCTCGCGGGTCAAGGAGGTGCGCACCGCCGATGGCCCGCTCGACGAGGCCTACCCGCCGCAGTCGATCACGGTGCAGCTCGACGACGAGGTCGACATCTCGAGGGGCGACATGATCTGCCGTCCCAACAACCAGCCGACCGTCACGCAGGACATCGACGCGATGGTGTGCTGGATGGACTCCACGCCGCTCCGACCGGGCGCCAAGTACGCGGTGAAGCACACCACGCGCACGGTACGAGCGATGGTGAAGGAGATCAACTACTCCCTCGACATCGACACCCTGCGTCGTGATGTGGCTCCCGGCGAGCTTCCGCTCAACGGCATCGGACGCGTGCGTCTGCGGACGACACAGCCGCTTCTGACCGATCCCTACCGACGCAACCGGCACACGGGATCCTTCATCATCATCGACGAGTCGACCAACCGCACGGTCGGCGCGGGCTTCATCACGGAGAACTGAGATGAGCGCTTCGACTGGACAGCGCGACGCCGACCGGCTTCGCGAGCAGCGTCGTCGCGGCGTCATAGGCCTTGCCTTCCGCCTCGGAAGCGAGGTCTTCAGGACGTGGGGTCGGCTCACGGCCGGACAGCGGCAGGATCCCGACTTCCTCATCATCGGCGCCAAGCGGGGCGGCACGACCTCGTTGTACTACGACCTCCTCAAGGTGCCGCAGATCATCCCGCTGTTCCCCTCCCCCGACTACCTTCCCAAGGCGGCGGCCACGAAGGGCATCCACTTCTTCGACTCGGAATACGCTCGCGGTCTTCGGTGGTACAGGTCGCACATGCCGACGCGGGGGTCGCGTCGGCGCGCGGAGAAGCGCCTCGGCAGACCCGTCATCGTCGGAGAAGCGTCGCCCTATTACCTCTTCCACCCGCTCGCGGCCGAGCGCGCGTATGCGGCGCTGCCGGACGTGAAGGTGATCCTCATACTTCGCGATCCCGTGCAGCGCACCTACTCGCACTGGAAGGAGCGCCGACGGAGCAAGGCCGAGCATCTGGACTTCGAGGACGCACTCGCGGCGGAGAGCGACCGCCTCGCCGGCGAGGAGGAACGCCTCATCGCCGATCCGCGTTACCGCAGCTACGCCCACGAGCAGCAGTCCTACCTTGCACAATCGCACTACGCGCGCGCGCTGCGACGCTGGGCCGATCTCTACGGCATGCAGAACATTCTGGTGGTGCCCAGCGAGGAGTACTACGCCGATCAGACGGCCGTGGTCGCCCAGGTCGCAGAGTTCCTCGGTGTCGATCCCGGCGGCATCCGCGCCGGCGAGCGACGCAACGCCGCATCCGGAGGCAGTCTGCCGCCGGATGTCGCTGATCGGCTGCGCGCCGAGCTCGCACCCGACATCGCCGAGCTCGAGCAGATGGTCGGACGACGACTGCCGTGGGGATGAGCGAGCCCGGTTCGTCGCACATCCGGTTCCCCAGGTCCGGCCACATCCTGATTCCGGCAGAGGGACGACGTGCAGTCGCCGCGGGGCTGTCGCTGCACTCGAGCTGCCGACCAGCAGCTGTCCTCGCGCAGAGAATCCTCTACGCCGGGGCACGAGTCGTCGGTCCTCGGGTGGTTCCGGGCGAACGCGCGCGGTGGACACCGCCGCTGCCCGAGGAGGTGTGGAGCGGCCTGCTCGAGGAGTGGACGAGTCACGTCGGACGGGTCGACTCCGTCGCCGTCTACCACCGCCCGCAGACGGGTCGGGTGGGCCTGTCGGCCCTCCTGCTGCGCGAGGGACGCGGCGTCGGGTTCGTCCGAGTCAGCAACGACGTCGCGCGCGTGAACCACGAGGCGCGGGTGGTCCGCGCCCTCAACCGAGCCCGCCCCGAGACGTTCCGAGTCGCCGAGCTCGTCGCGGCCGAAGACGTGAACGGTCTCGGGTGGATGCTTTCAGAGTCGGTGCCCAACTATCCGCTCGGCGCCGTCCGCCGCAGCCGTACCCGGGAGGCGGTGGCCGCGGAGATCTCAGACGTCCTGTCGGACGCACTCGACCGGCCCGCGGATGTGCCGCCGCATTGGACGGTGGCACACGGCGACCTGTCGCCCTGGAATCTTCGTCGGCGGATCAGCGGTGCCGTGCAGGTGATCGACTGGGAGGACGCGGCATACGCACCCCCCGGCGTCGATGCGCTCTACGGCGCACTCACTGCACACGTGTCGCTGGGGACGCCCCTGCCGGTCAGCGCTCCCGCCGAGGCACACGCATGGGTCGACGATCTCCTGAGCGGTCGCATCGCCACACAGCCGGATGCCGCGGCCGAGATCACCCGCACACGCGACGTCCTGCGCGCGATCCCTGTGGCCCGCTGACGATCAGCGCCTCCGCCAGGCCTCGCTGTCCTCCAGGAGGCGTTGGACGCCGTCGGGGAGGCGCCCGTCGATGAGGTGCTGAAGGGTCGTGCTCTCCAGCACCTGACGGATCCCGGCGCGCACGGCCACCCACACGTCGCGCAGCTGGGCGGCGGATCCCGCGTACTCCATGTCCTCGGGCGCCGAACCGCGAACGCTCGTCAAGGGCCCCTCGACCGCGCGGATCACATCGGCGATCGACACGTCCTCCGGGCGGGCGGCGAGGGTGTAGCCGCCGTGCGCCCCACGCTGAGAACGCACCACGCCCGCGCGCTTGAGGTCGGCGAGGATCGTTTCGAGGAATTTCGCGGGGATGTCCTGGTTCTCGGCGAGCTCCGCGCGGGAAGCTGCACGGCCATCTGTGGAAGCGAGTTCCGCGAGCGCCCGAACCGCATAGTCGACGCGAGCCGTGATCTGCATCGCCCATCTCCCGTCCTTCGTGCGAGCCCCTAGTGAGTATAGGGAGTGACGATCGGTCGGAGTCAGAGACGCACGGTGCCGAGTCCGCGGCGCGCTCGGATGCGGTTGGCCAGCTGTGTGAAAGCCGCGTCCACGAGCATCCCGAGCACGAGGATCACGATCATCGTGGCGAGCAGGAGGGGAGCGTCGGCGAAAGCCCGGGCGTTCGACAGCTGCGCCCCGAGCGACGCCCGCTCGGCGATCACGACCAGCAGCTCGCCCGCCATGAGTGAGCGCCAGGAGAATGCCCACCCCTGCTTGAGTCCGGCGACGTAGGTGGGCAGCGCAGCCGGGAGGATGACAGTGCGGAAGAGCGTGAAGCCCCGCGCGCCGAGAGCGTGCCCCGCGCGCTGGAGTTGCGGAGGCACGTCATCGATGCCCGCGATGAGCCCGTTGGCGATCGAAGGCGCAGCCCCCAGCACTATCACGAACAGGATCGCCTCCTCCGTCGCTCCGAAGAAGAGAATGGCGAGCGGGAACCATGCGATCGACGGCATGGTCTGCAGGCCGGTGAGCAGCGAACCGATCGCCGATCGCAGAATGCGGGATCGCGCGACGAGCGCCCCGAGGACGGTTCCGACGACGAGCGCAATACCGAAGCCGACGATGCCCCGCGTCATCGTCGTGAGCAGCGCCTGCCAGAATCGGGGATCCAGCATCATGCCGCCGAGTTCGGCGCCGACCGTAGCGGGGTCCGGCAGCACCCAGTGCGGTCTCCAATTCGTGAGCCAGAGCAGCTGCCAGGCGAGCAGGACGATGCCGATGGCCATGATCCCCGGCCAGGTGGCGTTCCAGATACGGCGGGTGCGCGCCGTCGTGGGCACGGCAGCGATCTGCGTCGTCGCGCTCATGCGACGGCCTCTGCCGTCCGCGTGGCGAGACGCTCTTGCCGGTCGAGCTCGTCGTGGAGCTCGGCTGCGCGCAGCGCGATCTCCGGAGCGTCCATCCGGCGCGGACGCGGGACGTCCACCACCATCTCTCTTGCCATCCGCCCCGGCGACGGCTTCATGAGCATCACGCGGTCTCCCAGACGCACGGCCTCACGAACATTGTGTGTCACGAAGACGACGGTGAGTTCCCGCTCCATCCAGATCCGCTCGATCTCGTCGTGCATGGCATCCCGGGTGATCGCATCGAGCGCGGCGAAGGGTTCGTCCATGAGCAGGACTTGGCAGTCCTGTGCCAGAGTGCGTGCCAGCGCGACGCGCTGGCGCATGCCGCCGGAGAGCTCGTGCGGACGTTTGCGCTCCGTACCGGGGAGACGCACGATGTCGAGGAGTTCTTCGACCCGGGACGCGCGATCCCGACGTGGGACGCCGGAGAGAGCCAGGGAGAGTTCGATGTTGCCGGCCACGGTGAGCCAAGGGAAGAGCGAGGAGTCCTGGAACATCGTCCCGACCCGTCGCCCTCCGACGTCGATCGTCCCGGCGGTCGGCCGTTCGAGCCCGCCGATCAGAGACAGCAACGTGCTCTTTCCACATCCGGACCGGCCCAGCAGACAGAGGAACTCCCCCGCGCCGACCTGCAGACTGACATCGTCGAGAGCAAGCGTGCCAGCGTCACCGCGGCCGTAGCGCATCGACACGTGCTCGATGTCGACCGCCGTGTCGACGCGCAGAGCGTCGACCGCCAGCGGCTGCGCGACGCTCACAGTCCGCTCACCTTCTGCTCGCCGCGCTCCTCGAGCAGCGCGTTCAGAGGATCGAGGGAGTAGAGGCCGTCCAGGTCGGGCTTCGCGTCGAGCAGTCCGAGGTCGAAGGCCTGGAGCGCCTGGGTCTCGAGCGTTTCAGCAAGAGGGTCGATCGTGAAAGTGATGTGACTCCACGCCGTCGCGAGCTGGTCTGCCTTCGGCGACGAGCCTGTGAGGTCTGTGATCGCCTGGATCACCGTGGCCTGCGCCGCATCCGGGTCGGCAGCCATGTCGTCGAGCGTGAGTGCGAGCCCGGAGAGGAAGGAGTCGACGACGTCGGGGTGCTCATTGAGAAAGGCAGTCGAGACGATGACGTTGGTCGTGACGAACTGCCCCCCAGGCCAGAGGTCGGACTCGTCCACCAGTTCGTGCGCGTCGGCCTCCTCGATCATACGAGTCGCCCAGGGCTCGGGAACCCAGGCCCCGTCGATGCCGCCGGTGGCCAGCGTCTGCAACGCCGTCGCGTTGTCCATCGGTGTGATGTGCACGTCGCCGCCCCCTTCGAGGTTCGTCTCGAAGCCCTGATCGCTGAGCCAGTGCCGAGCAGCGACGTCCTGCGTATTGCCCAGGCTCGGCGTCGCGATCGTGGCCCCTTCGAGGTCCTCGACCGTGTCGATGCCCGCGCGGACCACGAGGGACGCTCCTCCGGAGGCAGCGCCGGCGATGACGTGGAGCGCCTGCCCTCCGGACTTCGCCCAGCCGGTCACGGTCGGACTCGGACCGATGAAACCGATGTCGATGGATCCGGCGAACAGCGCCTCGATCTCCGTCGTTCCGGTGTCGAAGGTCTGCGTCGCGATCGTGACATCGTCGCCGAGCGCCTCCTGGAAGCGGCCGCTCGCGAGGCCGACCATCGCCGGCGCGTGAGTGAAGTTCGGGAAGTATCCGATCCGGACCTCGTCGGTGGACGGACCAGATCCTTCTCCGGAGGCGGAAGGCGACGAATCCGTCGCACAGCCCGAGAACGCAAGACCTGCCACCACGAGGGCAGCAACAGACAGCAGTGTTCTTTTCATGATGATCCCCAGTACGTCGGCGGTGCTCCCCAGCCCCTTGGACCGACGCAATCTCCGTATATCAGACCATATAACTAGGAAATGATCAACACACGATTCCGGATCCGCCGGAGACTGCCCGTCACCGCGCGGTCACCGGCGGCTTCGGCGCACCGACCGTGACCGTGCCCGGTGCGATGCCGAGCAGAGCCGCCACGGTGCCGGTGAGCGAGAACGCCCCGCTCACCGGTGATGGGGCGGTGAGCTGCCAGGTCACCGGGTCGACGACCGGCGCACCCTGCACGAGCACCGAGCGGGCGTCGCCGCCGGTGTGCGCGCGGAACTCCTCGATGGTGGTGAATCCGCGGGTGCCCTTCGGTCCGTCGGCCCAGCAGGCGAAGTTCGACGGGGAGGACGCCGAGGTGCGGTGGTACAGATTCGCATCCTGGGAGACGCCAAAGTCGTTGCCGTACCAGCGGTTGGTGAGGTCCTGCGTGAGCATGGGGCAAGCCTGGCCGCCGTAGGACAGGACGTTGTTGCGCACCACGACATCGCTCGTGACCCAGGGGATCAGGCTGCGCAGGCTCGCGACCTCCTGGCGCCGTTCGTCCTGCATGTAGGTGATCGTCCGGCCGTTGCCGACCATCGTGTTGTTCCACACGTCGACGTCGCCGGAGTCGAACACGAACAATCCGCTGTTGCCGTTGCCGATGATGTAGTTCCCGGCGACGATCGCGGTCTGGCTCAGCTCGATCTCGACTCCCTCGCGGCCGTTGCCCTCGAACACGTTGTCGGTGATCGTGAGGTCGGAGCTCGAGACGTCGAACCACAGCCCCGTGGAGGCCACGTTGTCGGAGATGATGCTGCGCGTGACCGTGACGTCGGAGGCCCGAGACATCTTCACGCCGCCGGCCACCGGGGTGTAGTTGAACCGCGCCGCGTTGTTGCCGGTGATGAGAGAGTTCTCGATCGTGAGGTCGGTGACGTCGTTGACCGCGATGCCGAGCAGACCGTTGCCGGTCGCGGTGACGTTGCGGATCATCTTGTGGTCGTTCCAGGCGAACAGGCCCACGGTCGCGTTGTCGCGGATCACCATGTTCTCGAGGGTGATCCCGTCGACCTCGGCGCTCACGGCGCCGAGCAGAGCGACGGTCGTGGCATAGCGCTGCACGCCGATGCCGCGCACCGTCGTCCCGGCACCCTGGATCTTGATGGCCTTGGCGAGGGCACTCGCCGAGACCGTGCGTCCGCCGGGGTCGGAGCCGATCACGAGCTGGCGTGCGCTCTGGTCGACGTAGAAGGTTCCCGCGGTCACGGCCGAGCGGCTGCCGACCTGCGTGAGCGGCGTGCCCTCGATCCAGACCTGATCGGGGAAGCCGGCGAGCGGGTTCGACGAGTTGACCCACCAGCTGGTCTCGTCGCGGCCCTGGCTGAACGAGACGCGCGAGTCGAAGAACGTGCTCCACGGCGCGACCCAGGTGCCGCCGGACGCCGTCCACCCGGAGACGGGGCGCGATCCGTCGAACCACACGGCCTCGCCGGGCGCCGACTGGATCGTGAGCTTCTTGAAGAACGGTACCGTGACGCTCTCCCGGTACGTGCCTGCGTGCAGCACGATCGTGGCGCCGCTCGGCGCCGCGTCGATCGCGGCCTGAGCGCCCGCGATCGGGTTCGCCGCGCTGCCGGAACCCGAAGCCCGGGAGCCCGCGGGAATCACGTGGATCGCTCCGTCAGGCACCGGATACGCGGTCTGTCCGACGGGGATGGAGCCCGCCAGCGTGGTGCCGGTCGGCGGCGTGGTCGTCGGCGGCGGGGTGGTGACCGGGGGTGTAGTCGGCTCGGGCGTGGGCGACGGCGTGGAAGTCGGAGTCGGAGTCGGCGTAGGCGTGGAAGTCGGCGACGCCGTCGGAGACGGAGACAGCGTCGGAGCCGGCGTCGGTGTCGCGGTCGGCGCAGGCGTGGGGGTCGGGCGGGGAGTCGGCGTCGCGGTCGGCTCCGGCGAGGGCTCCTCGGTCGGGGCCGGCGTGGGTCCGACGGTGGGCTCGGGCGAGGGCTCCTGCGTCGGAGTCGGCGAGGGTTCGTCCGTCGGCTCGGGGACGGGTGCATCGGTAGGGACCGGAGTCGGCTGTTCCGTGGGCTCGACCGCGGGCGTCGGTTCGGGCGAGGGCTCCGGCTCGGGGACAGGCACGGGGAGCACCTCGGTCGAGGCGAGGCTGAGATCGTCGACGCGCACGGCGAGGGAGCGGTTGCCGGGTGACAGGTATGTCGAGATGCCGGAAGTGCCGGCGGAGGTGATGGCAGCGTCAGACCGATCGGTCACCGACATCTGCCAGTCGGGGGCCTCCGCGCCCGCGATCCAGGCGCGTGCACGGATCGTGACGTCCTCGGAGCCCACGGTCTCGATCTCGACCCGCACGGCGGCGTCGGCTGGGACCACGTCGATCAGGAGCAGATCCTGCCGCAGCACGGTCTGCACGTCGTCGGCGTCGTACCGGGCGATGGACAGCACGCCGCGCGACTGCGTGTCGAGGCGGAAGCGCGCGCCGTAGGAGCCGGTCTCGCCGTTGCGCGACGTCACGATGGTCGTCGCGCCGTAACCGGCGTTCGGGATGCTGGAGAACTGCAGCGTCGCGCCGACGACGCCGTCGGCGGCCACTCCCGTCGTCGCGGCGAGGATGCTGCGGTGGCCGCCTCGCAGCGCGATCACGCCCGAGCCGTCCTGCACGGACGCGACGTAAGCGGGCGTCGACACGTAACCGTCGCCCCATCCCTTCCCATCGCCGCGGGCGAAGCCGTCACCCCAGACCTGCGTGCCCCCGACGGCGGGGTCGGGTGCGACCGCAGGAGCCGTGATCGAGGGATCGGAGGGGTCGGACGGATCGGTCGATGCGCTGGCCGAGAGCGGGGCGAGCGCGAGGGCGGCGACGACGAGGGGGGTCACCAGGGCATGACGAGAAAGGGGAGGACGCATTTCGGGTACCTATCGGGAGGAGGTATCCGCCACTGACGATGAAGATTCGGTAACGGTCGCCCCCATCAAACACAGGCCGCCGCGGATCCTCAAACCCTTGCCAGATTTCTTTCGGGAAATTGTCAGGTTCGAGGTGCATAGTTCGCCCCGCGGAAACGCTCGTATTCGAGTGGCACGCGCCTTTTCCCCTTGGAGCCGACTGTGAGGGACCTCCGCGATCAGAGCTCCCCGGGCTTCATGACCTCGGCGTCGATCGCACGGATCACCCGCAGCGCCGCCGTGTCGGGCTTCGGCTCTGCCACGGCATCCGCTCCCCGTCGTCGTGACGGCGCGTAGACGACGAGCGAGTGGAACAGGAAGCGCGCGAAGAACGCGACGATCAGCGAGAGCGCGGTCGCCAGCACGCTGGAGATGTGCCAGGTCTCGACCATGAGCGCCATGACGGGGATGCGCAGCGCCGCCTCGACGTTGTTGAACGCGAACGATGTCGCGAAGCGCACCCAGAGCGCGCGGGCATCGGTGCGCATGTCGGCGAAGACGTAGCGCTCCTGCAGGAGGAAGTTGCCGATGATCGTGACCTCGGCGCCGATGACGGCCGCCCACACGTACGGCATGCCCGCAGCCGTGAGCGCCCACATGATGCCCAGGTTCGCGAACGCCCCGATCGCGCCGATCAGCGCGAACAGCGACATCTTGCCGAACCGCAGACGCGCGAGGTGGGCGATGAAGGTGCCTCCCTGTCGCAGGCTGGCCTTCGAGGTGCCGTGCCGGCGCTCCCCGAACTCCATCGGCACCTCGGCGATCCGCAGATCGGTGCGCGCGAGGATCTCGAGGAGGATCTTGAATCCCTGGGGCTTGAGCGAGGCGAGATCGAGGCGCGCGCGGTCGACGAGGAAGAAGCCGGTCATCGGGTCGGTGCTGCGCGCGAGGCGGATGGGGAACATCGCGCGCGTGAGCCATGTGGCCGCGCGGGAGACGCCGAATCGCACCGCGGTGCCGAGTCCGCTCGTGTCGCCGCCGCCGATGTAGCGCGAGGCGGCGACGACGTCGGCGTCGCCCGCGGCGTGACGTGCGAGCAGCGCGGGAAGGAGCTCGGGTGGATGCTGCAGGTCGCCGTCCATGACGATGCAGAGGTCGTGCGCGGCAGCGCCCAGACCGACCACCACGGCGCCGCCGAGTCCGCCGCTGTTCTCGGCGCGGTGGATCACCCGTACGGGGAGCACGGCGGTCTCGGCGACGCGCTCGACCTCGGCGGCGGTGTCGTCGGTGCTGTCGTCGACGAAGAGGATCTCGGCTTCGCGTCCGGCGAGCACGGCCGCGGTGCGGGCGACGAGCTCCGCGACGTTGTCGCGTTCGTTGAACGTCGGAACGATCACCGTGACCGCTGACTCCACGAGCTCCCCCTTCGACGCAGCGAAATCCGCCGCGGCATCCATAGTTCCACGGGTTGCTATGGGCAGCGAAACCCGCACGGTCCCGAACGGGCCGTGCGCCGGTGGGCCGGCTCAGAGCTCAGTGCGCGACGCCCAGCAGACTGCGCGCCATGCGCGCGACATGCGGCGGTGTGTGGGCGCCGAGCCACACGGTCCACTGAGCGGGCGGCTCCGAGCAGGTCCACTCGACGCACCAGGAGTGCACCGCGTTCGCCAGACGCTCCCCCTTCGCGTGCTGCCGGATGCCGTCGCCGCGCAGCAGCCACCGCACGGAGACACCCTCGGGGACGTCGATGTGGCGGAACTGAATGCGGGCCGCGGCCTCCACGAGGATCACGCCATCGGCATCCCAGGGAAGACGTGCGGCGATTCCGGCGATCACTCCGACGTCCGCCGCGTCCCCGGCGATGAGCACGGCCCCCTCGATGCTCTCCCAGTCCGGGTCCTCGAGGTGCTCGCACGCGGTGTTCATGCCGTTCAGTATAGGTAAGGCTCACCTAACCGAACAACCCCTGGGGATGACGTCGGCGCCCTCCCCCTCGGACCGTCGTACGCTGGATGCATGACCTCTCCCGCAGCATCCGCGATCACGATGTTCGGCGCCGACTGGTGCCGTGACTGCATCCGCACCAAGAAGCAGCTCGACGAACTCGGCGTCGAGTACACCTACGTCGACCTCGTCGCCGACCCGTCCGCGGCCGACGTCGCCAAGGAGATCTCGGGTCGCACGAACATCCCCGTGGTGCTGTACCCGGACTCCTCGCACCACGTCGAGCCGTCGAACGCCGACGTCGAGGCCAAGCTCCGCGAGCTCTCGCTGATCTGACCCCGTCTCATCGCGCCACCGCTACACTGGCGCGATGAGCACCGAGGCTCAACCCGAGAGGGAGTCGCTGCGCCTCCCCGCGCGCACGATCGCGCTCTATGCGGTGGGCTCGCTCGGCACGGGTGGCTATGCCACGCTTCCGGGCCTGGTGCTGACCTACTTCCTCACCGACAACCTCGGCGTCGCGGCGCTCGCCGCCGGACTCATCGTCACGCTCGCCAAGATCTGGGACGTCGTGATCGACCCGCTGATCGGCGCCGCCTCCGACCGTCAGCTCGCGCGCACCGGATCGCGTCGCGGCTTCATGGTGCTGGGGGCGCTGACCCTGCCGGTGTTCTTCGCCCTCACGTTCGCGGTGCCGCCCTCCTGGGGCCCGCTCGCGGGGTCGACCTGCGTCCTGCTCGCCTTCCTCGCCACCGCGACCTCGTTCAGCCTCTTCCAGGTGCCGTACGTCGCCCTGCCCGCCGAGCTCACCGACGGCTACGACGAACGCACGCGACTGCTCGGCTGGCGGGTCATCGTGCTCACCGCGGCCATCCTCCTGTTCGGCGCCGGCGGCCCCGAGCTCCGGGGCGCAGGGCCGGACCAGGTCACCGGCTACCTCGTGATGGGTGTCGTCGCCGGGGTCGCGATCGGCATCGGCATGCTCGTCGCGACACGGACGGCGGATGCCGCGGCGCGGCGCACCACGACGGCATCCGACATTGTCTCCGGCGGCCCGCAGCCAGAAGCCGCAGCCGGAGGCATCCGCGCGCAGTATGCCGATGCCGTGCACACGCTGCGGCGCAGTCAGCCGTTCCGCGCCCTGCTCGGCACCTTCCTGCTGCAG
Source organism: Microbacterium sp. GCS4 (assembly GCF_001262495.1). Taxonomy (GTDB): domain Bacteria; phylum Actinomycetota; class Actinomycetes; order Actinomycetales; family Microbacteriaceae; genus Microbacterium. The sequence continues at coordinate 458,349 of NZ_LGYE01000003.1, read as the reverse complement.
GCTCTCGCGACGGGCACGATGCTCGCGGCGGCGCAGTACGTCGCCACCTGGGTGCTGCGCTCGGAGGGGGCCGTGACGTTCCTGTTCGTCGCACTGGTCGGCCCGGCGCTCGTCGCGACACCGCTGTGGACCCTCGCGGCGCGCCGCACCGGCAAGGAGCGCGCGTTCGCCGCGGCGGGTGTGCTGTTCCTCCTCGCCGCGGCGTCGATCGTCGGAGCCGTCTGGGTGCCCGGCGCGTGGATCTACGCATCCGTCGCGGTCGCCGGCATCGCCTACGCAGGGCTGCAGTGCCTCCCCATGGCGATGCTCCCCGACGTCATCTCGCACGACCGCCGCACGAACGGTTCCGGACGGTCCGGGAGTTTCACCGGAGTCTGGACGGCGGGCGAGACCATCGGCTTCGCGCTGGGAGCCTCGGTGGTCGCGCTCACGCTCGCCGCGACCGGTTACGTCTCCTCGGTCGCGGGGGTCACCGCCTCGCAGCCCGCCGAGGCGGTGACCGGGATCGTGCTGAGCTTCAGCATCCTTCCCGCTCTGCTCATGGCCGGGAGCCTGCTGACCCTGCGCGGCTATCGGCTGCGCCGCGCCGACATCGAACAGTCGCCCGCGGCCTAAGCTGGAGACCCGTCCGAAGGAGACGCCGATGACTTCTGCGACCACCCGTCCGACGAACGAGAGTCCCTCGAAGGCCGCCGCCGTCGACGAGGGCGAACGCGAGCGGCTCGACACCGCGGTCGCCGACCTGCAGGCGGGCGCGACGACGTGGGCCGCGCTCACGCTCGCGCAGCGGGTGACGCTGCTGCGGGCCGTGCGCACGAACGTCGCGGCCGCCGCCGAGGACTGGGCCGTCACGGCGGCAGCATCCAAGGGCCTCGATGCCCGCCATCCGCTGCGCGGCGAGGAATGGCTGAGCGGCCCCTATGCGGTGCTCGGCTACCTCGACGCGTCGATCGAGACGCTCTCCCGCCTGGCCTCAGGACGCAACCCGCTCGACGGGGTGCGCATCGACCGTGCGCCGGGCGGGCGGACGCGCGTGCACGCGTTCCCTCTCACCGGCATCGACCGGTTCCTGCTCTCGGGCTTCACGGGCGAGGTGTGGCTCGAACCGGGGATCACGCCGAACGCGGCGCGAGCCGCCGCCGGGCTCGCGCAGCGCACACCGACCGCTTCCGGGGGCGTCGGCCTCGTGCTCGGAGCCGGCAATGTGACCGCGATCCCGGTGCTCGACGTGCTCTACGAGCTGCTCGCCCACAACCGCACCGCCTTGCTGAAGGTCAATCCCACGCAGGATGCACTGGTGCCGGTCTTCAAGCGCGCGCTCGCGCCGCTCATCGGCCCCGGGTTCCTGCGCATCGTGCGCGGCGGGCCGGCGGTCGGCGCGTACCTCACGGGGCACCGCGACCTCGTGCACGTGCACATCACGGGCTCCGCCGCGACGTTCGACGCGATCGTGTGGGGCACCGGAGCCTCGGGCGCCCGACGCCGCCGGGAGAGCCGCCCGCAGCTGAAGAAGCCCATCACGGCGGAGCTCGGCGGGGTTTCGCCGATCATCGTGGTCCCCGGACGCTGGACCGACGCGGATCTCGCGTATCAGGCCGAGCACGTCGCGACCATGCGGCTGCAGAACGGCGGGCACAACTGCATCGCGGGTCAGGTCGTGATCCTCTCGGAGGACTGGGATCAGGCGGACGCCTTCCGCGCCGCACTGCGCCGCGCGTACGCGAACGCCCCCGAGCGGCCGATCTGGTATCCGGGTTCGACGTCCCGCATGGAGCTCGCGAGCGATGCGTACCCGGATGCCCTCGTGCTCGGTGACCGTCTGCTCGTCGAGATCGACGCCGATGACGACGCGAGCGCTCTGCAGAGCACCGAGTACTTCTCGCCCGTGCTGGGCGTCGTGAGCGTGCCCGGCACCGGCCAGGACTTCCTCGATGCCGCCGTGGCATACGCGAACGACGAGCTGCAGGGCACGCTGGGGGCCAACCTCCTGATCGACCCCGCGACCGAGAAGGCGCTGGGTGCCGGGTTCGAGAGGGCCATCACCGCTCTCCGCTACGGATCGATCGCGATCAACGGATGGACGGCCTTCGGCTTCCTCACGCCGACCCTGTCGTGGGGCGCGTTCCCCGGCAACACGATCCAGGACGTCGGGAGCGGCATCGGAGTGGTGCACAACGCGCTGCTGCTCGACGGCGTGGAGCGGTCGATCGTGCGCGGGCCCTTCCGCCCGCTCCCGCGGGCGCTTCCGATCGTGAACGGCGGCGGGCGATTCACGATCCTCCCGACGCCGCCCTGGTTCGTGTCCGCGCGCACGGGCGCCGAGGTGAGCGAGGGCCTGACCCGGTTCCGCGCGAACGGCGGCGTGCTCGGGCTCGTGAAGACCCTCGCGCGGGCGCTGCGCGCCTGACCCGACCGTCTATTTCTGCCGTATGACGCGAACAGACCGTCTATTCGTGCCGAACGGCAGAGATAGACGGTCTGGGGTCAGCCGGCGAAGCGGTCGGTCGCGGCGCGCAGCGCGCTCTGGATGCCGGGCTCGGCCGCCGAGTGACCGGCGTCGTCCACCACGACGAACTCGGCCTCGGGCCACGCGCGGTGCAGGTCCCACGCGGTCATCATCGGCGTGCACACGTCGTGACGCCCCTGGACGATCACCGCGGGGATGTGGCGGATGCGCGAGACGTCCTCGATGAGCTGCCCCTCGCGCCACCATCCGCCGTGCACGAAGAAGTGGTTCTCGATGCGGGCGAACGCGGTAGCGGTGCGCGGGTCCGACATCGCCGCGATCTGCTCGGCATCGGGCCGCAGCGTGACGGTCGACGCCTCCCAGCGCGACCACGCCAGCGCAGCGGGCTCGTGCACGGCGGGATCGGGGTCGAACAGCCGCCGGTGATACGCGTGCACGAGGTGCGAGCGCTCGATCGGCGGGATCGGCGCGAGGAAGTCCTCCCACAGGTCCGGGAACAGCGCAGCGGCCCCACCCTCGTAGAACCACTCCAGCTCGGCGCGACGCAGCGTGAAGATGCCGCGGAGCACGAGCTCGGTGACGGACTCCGGGTGCGCCTGCGCGTAGGCGAGCGCCAGGCCGCTCCCCCACGATCCGCCGAAGACCTGCCAGGCCCGGATGCCGAGGTTGCGCCGGAGCAGTTCGATGTCGGCGATCAAGTGCGCCGTCGTCACGTGACGCAGATCCGCGTCGGGCGCACTCGCGTGCGGCGTGCTGCGACCGCACCCTCGCTGGTCGAACAGCACGATGCGATAGCGCTCGGGATCGAAGAAGCGCCGCTGCCAGGCGGAGGTGCCGCTGCCGGGTCCGCCGTGCAGGAACACGACCGGCTTGCCCTCGGGATCGCCGCTGACCTCCCAGTGGACGCGGTGGCCGTCGCCCACCAGCAGTTCGCCGGTCTCATACGGCTCGATCGGCGGATACAGCGCATCCAGGTTCATCGTCGACCCCCGGGTCAAAGCAGTCCAACGTCTACACGCTAGCGTGGTCGGATGAGTTTCACGCCGCTGCGTTCGAAGTCGCGCAACCTCTACGCATGGTTCGCGACCCGCCCCGATCTGTTCACGGCCGAGCGCTCCCCGCGAAAGACGACCGGATGGGCGATCGTCGCCGGGATCATGGCCGTCGTGGCCCTGCTCGTGTACCTCAACCCGACGGGCACGGTCGAGCTCCTCGGCGGGCGCGTCCGCGGGGGGCTCGCGATCGCCGGCGCCTTCGCGCTGCCGCCGATCATCATCGTCGTGAGCGTGGTCATGATCTTCCTCGGCGCCCGCCGGTGGCGCGTGAAGGGCGGCGGCGTGCTGCTCAACCCCGTCATCCACGGCTTCAGCGCCCGCTTCCCCGTCGACCGGGCGATCGCGGCGCTGCGCGAAGGGAGCGCCGACAGCCAGGGTGTGATCGCGGCGCTGACGGCCATGCAGAAGGATGCCGGGGACGAGCGTCTCCTCACGATCTGGTCGTCCGACGCGGACCGTGCGATGTACATCGGCGTGCTGCGTGTCGACGGGAACGTGCTGTGGATCGACAGCGAGCCGATCACGGTCGACCCCGACCGCTACTTCGACGCGAAGAAGCACGACCTCGCCGCCGCGCTCGGCAAGACGAGCCTCGACGGCGTCTGATCAGAGGCGGTCGCCGGCGAGGGTGAGCGGCTGCTCGCAGACGTCGAGACCGTTCTGATAGCCGCTCGCGAACCAGTACTTGCGCTGCTCGCTCGTGCCGTGCGTGAAGCTCTCCGGGTTCACGAAACCGGACTGCTCCTGGATGTGGTCGTCGCCGACCGTGTACGCCGCGTTGACGGCATCCTGCAGCTGCGCTTCCGTCGGCTTCTCGAGGTACGGCACGCCGTCGGCATCCTCCTGCTCCGTCATCTGACCGATCCAGGCGCCCGCGTAGCAGTCGGCCTGCAGCTCGATGCGGACGCCGTTGCTCTCGGGCCCCGTGCCGTTGTTCGGGTATGCCGTCATCACGCCCGTGATGTTCTGGATGTGGTGACCCCACTCGTGGCCGACGATGTAGAGCTGGGCCAGATTTCCCGCCGACGCCCCGAACTGCTGCTGCATGAGCTGGAAGAACGTGGGGTCGATGTAGACGGTCTCGTCGGGCGGGCAGTAGAACGGGCCGACCTGGTTGGACGCAGTGCCGCAGGAGGTCGCCGTGGCGCCGTCGACGATGATGAACCCGGGTGCGCGGTAGTTCTCCACGTGCTCGCCCCAGTACTGGTCGAGCGCGAGCTGCGCGCTCGCAACGCGGCAGTCGACGTTCTCGTTCGCGTCCTCGCCCGTGAGGCAGCCTTCGATCACGCTGCCCTCCGCCGGCTCGCTGCCGCTCCCTCCACCCCCACCCCCGAGAAGGCCGGTGAGATCGACGCCGAGCAACGGGCCCGCGATCAGCGCGATGATGCCCAGGATGCCGACGCCGCCGGCCCCCGCGATGACGGCGCCCCGACCCTTGCGGCGGGCGGTGCTGCCGGAGACGTCGGCATCGGGATTGAAGGTCATGCCATGAGAGTACTCCGGCCCGACTCCGTGCTCGCGCACCGCGACCCGTCGTAGGCTCGGGGCATGACGACCACGATCACCATCACGGGCGCGGGCGGGCAGATCGGATATGCGCTGCTGTTCCGCATCGCCGCCGGAGACCTCCTCGGCCCGGACGAGAGGGTGCGGCTGCGGTTGCTGGAGATCCCGCAGGGGCTCGGCGCGGCGGAGGGCGCGGCGCTCGAACTGCAGGACGGCGCGTTCGGCCTGCTCGAGCACGTCGAGGTGACGGATGACGCCACCGTCGGCTTCGACGGCTGCGACCTCGCCCTGCTGGTCGGCGCGCGCCCGCGCGGGCCGGGCATGGAGCGCGGTGACCTCCTCGCCGCGAACGGCGGCATCTTCGGACCTCAGGGCGCCGCGATCGCTGCCCACGCCGCGCCGGGCGTGCGCGTGACCGTGGTCGGGAACCCCGCGAACACGAACGCCCTGATCGCCGCCGCCTCGGCGGACGGCGTTCCTGCCGCCAGGTTCACCGCCCTGACCCGCCTCGACGAGAACCGTGCGAGGGCTCAGCTCGCGCAGACGCTCGCCGTCCCGGTCGACACCGTGCGCCGGGTGCCGATCTGGGGCAATCACTCGGCGACCCAGTTCCCCGATGTGTCGCACGCCACCGTAGCCGGCCGTCCCGTCGGCGAGGCCCTCGAGGCCATCGTCGGCGACGTCCCCGCGTGGCTCGACGGAACCTTCATCCCCCGGGTCGCGAAGCGCGGTGCCGAGATCATCGAGGTGCGCGGCTCGTCCTCGGTCGCCTCGGCCGCGAACGCGACGCTCGACCACGTGCGCGACTGGGTGCACGGCACCGAGGACTGGACCTCGGCGGGCGTCGTCTCCCGCGGGGAGTACGGCGTGCCCGAGGGTCTCGTCTGCTCCTTCCCCGTGCGGTCCGTGGACGGCGCCTGGCAGGTCGTGGAGGGGCTGGATGTCGGCTCCTGGGCACGGGCGCGCATCGACCGCTCGGTCGCCGAGCTCGTCGAGGAGCGCGACGCGGTCCGCGCGCTCGGGCTCCTCTGAACCGTCACCGATCCGGCCGCTTTCAGGGCAGAATGGATGCCGGAGGTGCGCGATGAGCGAGACGACAGAACCCACGACCACGACGGCGTCCGTCGATGAGGCCCTGACCAGCCCGCTGCACCTGCCGCACGCGGCGGCCGAGTGCCCGAAGTGCTTCACCGAGCTGCAGCAGAACCGCGACTTCTGGCTCGCGCGTCCGGACGGCTCACGTCTCGTCGGGCTCGTGGTCTCGCGCGACGACATGCCCTCGGTGGTGGAGCAGCGTGAGGACCTCACGCGCTTCGGCGTGCCGATCGAGGGCTTCCGTCACCCGGCCCCCGACATCCTGGAGAGCTGGAACGATCGGCTCTCCCGCCTGATCGCGACGCTGCACAAGGGCGACGTGCTGGTCGTCGCGAACATCCGCGCCCTCGGACGCGATGCGGACGAGGGCGCCCGCACGGTGTCGGAGCTGCGCCGTCACGGAATCATCGTCAAGGTCCTGAGCCACAACGCCCGGCACCTCGCCGACGCCGCCGCCCGCTGAGCGCGCTCGCGGACCGGCCAGTCCGAGGAGATCCCCAGGGTCGAGAAGTCGACGGAGTCGGCTCCTGGATCGAGTTCGGCGACCTGCTCGGGCGACCACGTCTCACCGGGCGGAATCAGCTCGGGCGATCAGCGGCCGCCCGCCTTCCGCTCGACCGCGACCCCCTGCGGAGTCTCGAACTTCGCGGTGATCCCGGCGGGACGGAAGGAGAACTGGATACGGGCGCCGCCGGCGACGTCCCACCGCGCCGCCATCGTGCCCTCGATGTCGCGCAGCATCGTCTTGCCCCACCGGGACTCGCCCTCACGGACCATGAGTGTGAAGGCATCGTTGAGGAATGCGGTCGAATCGGGGGTCGTGGGTGTGATCGTGTCGGAGAGGCGCAACGTCGCATAGTTGACGACGTCTTTGTAGGCGATGGTCATGACGTCGGGAATGGTGAAATCAGACACCCGATTGAACAGGTACGACTTCCCGTTGTCGACCTCGATCGTCCACCCGAAGCGTTCGACGCCCAAGCGCTGGACTTCCTCCTGCGAGAGCGGCCACGCCGCGGCGATCCAGAAGTCCATGAGGTCACAGGCCTCAGCGGCAGGCATCACTTTCCAGCTCACCGCAGCACCTCGGGGGCGTCAGTCAGCCGAGATGCCGAGCGAGGACAGCACGACGAAGTCCGCTCCGGGATCGAGTTCGGCGATGCGCTCCTTCGACCACGTGACGCCACGCGGCATCTGCTCAGCCTCCCGCCATGCACGATAGGCGAGTTCCTCCGGAGCACCGATCCCGAACGCATCGCGCAGAGCGGCGACGCAGCGCGAAGCGAGATCCGCGTATTCTCCGTGGAGAGCCGGCAGCGCGAGCGCGGCGGTCCAGTTCGGCTGCTCGGTGGTGGGCGCCATCCAACCGGATGCGCGTAGCACAGACTCGTCGGCATCCGAGACGACGTCCGCCCCCGGCGCCTCGGCGTCGAGCCTCGACGGCTGCCCCGCGAACTGCACGTAGCGCGTCGGGTCGGCCTCGGCTGCGATGATCACGAACACACGATCCGTGATGTCACGGAACACGCGAGCCAGCGCGCTCTCGAACTCATCCCACGCAGACATCCGTCAGCTCCCCGAGTCTCGATCGATCTCGACCCCGTACGGCGTCTGGAACATGCCGCTGAGCGTCACATCGGAGGCGCTGATCGTCACACGACCGCCGGACCTCTCCCAGCTCGCGAACCGCGTCCCGTCCTTCTGACGCTGGGCGGGCTCGCCCCACCGCGTCGTCCCCTCGCGCACGATGAGTGCGAACGCGTCACTGAGGAGATCCTGCGACGTCGGGTCTTCCTCTGTCGCCTCATCGGCGAGGTCGAGACTCAGGTAGTTCAGTTGCGTCCGCGCTCCGATCGTCGACACGTCGGGCACGGTGAAGTTCGAGACGGTGTTCATCAAGTAGGACGTGCCGTCCTCCTCCTCGATCGTCCAGCCGAACCGGTCGACGGCCAGTCGCAGCACCTCGTCACGGGTGAGCGGCCATGGAGCCGCGGCCCAGAAGTCCATGAGGTCGCACACCTCGGTCGGGGTCATCGATTTCCACGTCATGTCTAGAACCCTATCCGCCGATACCCGCTGCATCGCGCGGAGCGGACACCTCGGTCTGCTCCTCGTTCAGGTCCGCCACCTCGGCGGCTGCGACGACGCCCTCGTAGACGCCGGCATCCGACTTCGTCAGGCCGAGCGATTCGGCGTCGATGGCGTCGTGACCGAGGAAGACGATGTGGGCGCGATCGCCGGACTCGCCGCGCTCGGCGCCGACGAGCTGCACCCGACGGTTGCGCCAGCGCCCGACGACGCGGACGGCGAAGATCCGCTCGACCTCCTCCGCCACGGCGTGGCGCCACCAGACGCCTCGGGCCGACTGCTGCATGTCCTCCCGCTGCTGCGGCGAGCACACGATCACCTGCCCATCGGGCAGGACGTCCGCCAGCATCCGCTCGCCTGCCACCTCCGCCCAGATGCCGACGAGCTCCGGGGAACGGACGGGAACAGCGGGGAGTCCGAAGTCCGGGCGCACGGAGACCCACCCCTCGGCGACGTTCGCGTAACCGGCGAGGATCTCCTCGCGGCCGTCGGCATACGTACGCCACAGACTCGTGCCGGCAGGGAGCGCGCTCGGTGCGAGCCACCAGTACGGAACCATGGCGGAGGCGCTCTCGACGAAGCCCGTGCCACTCGTCGGGGGGTGATCCCGGAACGGCGGGACGACGTCGCGTGTGCCCGGTGACTGCAGCGCCAGGTACGAGGCCGCGGGGATGCGCAGGGTGTCGATGTGCGGCGCATCGGGCGTGAACGGCGACTCCGGGAACCCGAGTCCGAGCTCGGCGAAGAGAGCGGAGGGCGTCGTCGCCGCGAGGACGTCGTCGCGACGGACCACGTAGCCGGAGACCCACCCGAGTCCCTGGCTCAGCCACGCGCGACCACGCGCAGGCGTGACGGCCTTGATCAGTTCGGTCATCCTGTCCCTCCCGGATCGGGACGCTGCCGCATCCACCGATCGCGATCAAAGCTATCAAACGGGTGGACGCGATTCGCGGAGCTCCACTTCCGCAGCCGCGGCGGTCGATTCATCTCAACCACGGCGCGGGCACCGGCGTGCGCGTCTCGACGAACCGCAGATCCCGATCGTCTCGGGGGATCAGTCTCACCCAGGAATCGCGCTCGAACGGATCGAACCCGTACTGCTGCGCCTGTGGATCCCGCGTGACGGCCATGACCCGACCCTGCGTGCTCGAGGACACGCTGACCGGAAGGCCGCGATACTCCCCTTCGTGATCGATGTCGAAGCATTCGAGGCGCTCGTCGGGCTGCACCCGGCGGACGTACAGCGAACCACGATTCTTGTCGAACGGGAGCTTCTCGAAGCCCGGAGCAGGGCTCTCGGAGACCAGCACCCATCCCCGGCCGCGACTCTCGAGTCGATAGTCCACCCCGTCGAATCGAGCATGCAGCCCGGATTCGAGACGATCCGCCGTCACGAGCCGGAGCCGGGGGTGAAGAAGCCCCTCCCGGGAACGTAGATCCCGACGAGGCGGGGTCCGTCGGGCCCGACCGCCCAGATCCGCGCACCCGCGGACATGTCCATAGGTGCGGATGCTTCGTACTCGGGCCGCCAGACATCGTCGCGGTTGAGGAGGAAGCCCGACCCGGCGAACGGCTGATCGTACTCCGCGGTGCCCCCGAACTCCGGCGAGAACGGAGTCGTCAGCCGGTGCGTCTGGTCCGTCTGGAACTCGATGAAGCCATAGGAGTCAGCACCCGGCTCCGTATACGGGTTCGTCCGGCCGCTGTCCGGAACGTAGTCCAGACGGGCATCTGCCACGACCTGATCGAGGCCGCCCCACGGATTCAGGTCGGTCGCGCGCGCCACGAATCCTCGGACCTGCGGATCGTAATCGCCGGAGAGGTACCGGGCGACATCGTCGAAGGGGATCACCTTCACCAGATGCGTGTCGGGCGTCGGGGTCTCGATGAGTCCGCGCAGCTCGAGAAGCTGTGCGCGCTGATCCTGCGTGAGCTGCGAGGCAGGCGTGTGTCGCAGGTCGTGCAGGTCCTGGTTCGACAGTCCATTCGCGTCTGCGAAGTCGCGGATGATCTGGTCGGAGCTGAGCTCCGGTCCGCCGCCGTGGCCGGTGCCGTTCGCGGGATCGAGGGGACCGCCGCCGTCGCCGTTCGCCTCGACGGCGGATCCGCCCTCGCCGACGTCGCCGTCCAGGCCGCCGTTCGTGCCGCCATCCGCCGCCTCAGGGGCGACAGGTGCTTCTGCGGCCGGGGCCGGATCCGCGTGAGCGGGCGCACCGTTCGACGCATCGTCGGTCGCGGTCGGTGCCGCGTCGGCGCTCCCGGCGTGGACCGGTGCATTCATCCCGGTGGCGCGCGACGGAGACGAGGAGCCGTCCGCACCGCCGTGCGCAGCAGTGGGGGTCGCATCCGCACCGGGCACTCGCACCTGGCTGCGGTCGATCTGGAACTCGGTCACGCGGATGTCGCCGTTCGGACGCGCCTCGACGAGCTCGTAACGCACGTCGAGGGTGCCGTTGCGGATCGCCTCCACCACACGCGGGTCGGCGTCGGGGCTCTGCATGTACGCGTCGAGCTGCTCCTGCAGACGGCCGTCGCGAGCGCCGATCTCGTTGAGATACGCGGTCGTGCCCTGCTCGGCACGCCCGCCGCCGTCCACCAGGCGGTCGCCGAGCGACGAGCCGCCGCCCTTCGCCTCATAGACGTGCAGGGTCGGATCGGGATTCCCGGAGATGGTCACGTGGTCGAACTGGTTCGCCCCTGCGCCTCCCGGGGCGATGAGGGTGGTCTCGCCGCGGGCCGCGGACACCGCACCCGCCGCCTGGTCGCCCAGGGATTCCGACGACAGTCCGAGAGCGTGTCGCGCGTCGGCCCGGAGGCTCAGCGCCTCGCGAATCGCATCCGCCTGGCGGCGGGTGAGCGTTCCGTCACGTTCCAGCCCCCGCAGTGCGGCGTTGACGTCGCTGGAGTTCCCGGTGAGCGTGCCGGGTTCGATACCGGCGCGGTCCAGCAACTCGTCGACGCGCTGCTGCGCGGCATCCGAGTCCGCTTTGAGCTCCGTGCGCTCGTCGACCCGTGCCTGGTGCTCGGCCTGGGCATCGGAGTCGAGCGTGATCGTCTCACTCTCGCCACGAACCGCGCGCTCGACGGGCAGGTCGGTCTCGGGCTTGTTCGTGTCGGTGGCGAAGTGGTGCGTGTCGGCATCGTGCAGTCGCCCCGTGCGATCGCGGTACGTGTTGTCGGGGTCGCCGTCCAGGGTGCGGCGCCCGTCCGGGCCCTCGAGGTATGGCCGACCATGCGCGTCGTGACTCGGCGCAGGTCCGTCCCACTCCCGGCGCGGCTGGTCTGTCGTGGCCTGATCGGCGGCACCCTGATCGCCCGGTGTGTGCGGCGCCGCATCGTCGGCATCCGCTCCGTCCGACGTCGAGTCCACGCCGTCGGCATCCGCGCCGTCCGTTCCTGCACCATCCGTGCCCGCGCCGTCGCCGTCCGCCGTGGGGTCGACGTTCATGTCACCATCGGGATCGACGGGCGGCGGGCCATCGACGTCGGCGTCGACGTCGGCCGGAGCAGACGCGTCTCCGTCGGGGCTGGTGCCCGCGTCCGGCGTCGAGCCCGCGTCCGGCGTCGAGCCCGCATCGGGGGACGAGCCCGCGTGCCCAGCCGCGCCGCTGCTCCCCGCGCCGGTGCCGGTGGGGGCGGAGTCTCCTGCCGTGCCCGCTCCGGTGCCCGACGGGGAGGAGTCGCCGGCGGTACCGCCCGCAGCCGGCGAGTCGCCGGACCCGCCGAGGGATGACGAGTCGCCGCCGGTGCCCTGCGGCGTCGTGGAGGTCTCGGGCGTGGACGTGCCGGTGCTGTCGGAGCCGCTTCCGGTCGAGTCGCCCGAAGACGTCGTGTCCGGCGTCGACGTCGTGTCGGGAGTCGAGGACGTGTCGGGAGTCGAGGTCGAATCGGCCGTCGAGCCGCTGCCCCCGTCGCCGGAGCCGGTTCCCGTGCCGGCATCCGATCCACCCGTTCCCGAGCCGTTGCTCTCCGGGGTGACATGCACGTCGGTCGCCGCGGGGGCGTCGCCGTGGTTCGACGGAGCCGCGCCGCCGTCGGATCCGCCGCCGCCGATGTCGCCGCCCTGCCCGGTCGGACCGTCGTAGTCCGTACGCGGACCGCCGCCGCCGTCTCCACCCGAGGCGTTCGCGGCGTCGCCGGTCCCGGAAGGACCGTCGTAGTCGTTCACGTGGACGCCGCCGCCGCTGTTGCTGCCGCCCGCGGAGGCCCCGCCGCGGCGTCCCGGCAGGCGGGCCGACCCCGCGACACCGAGACCGGCGCCCATCGCGATGGACGCGCCGGTGATCTCCTCGCCGCGGACGGCGAGGTCCACGACCGTGCCGCCGGCGCCGCCCGCGCCGTTCGCCAGTGCCTGGACCACGAAGCGCTCGCCGGCCTTGCCGAACGGCGCCACGATCGCAGCCGTCAGCGAGCTGCCCGCGAGACCCGAGAGAGCAGCGGCACCGTAGTTGGCGTTGCCGCCCTGCACGGTCTCGGCGATCACGGACGCCCCGGTGCCCGAGACGATCTCGATGCCGGCGCGCGTGAGCTTGGGGAACTTGGTCGCCGCGCGGGCGAGGCCCGGGACGATGGCGCGCAGCCGTGCCGCGAGGCGCACCGCCACGCCGACGCACTTCGCGACCAGGGCGCCGATGCGTCCGCCGATGGCGATGACACGGGCGGTGATGGCCGCGGCACCCGCGACGCCGGCCGCGCCGAACGTCACGAACGACAGGGCGAAGCTGAGACCGGCGCCGGCGACGACCTCGATCACCAGCTGGACGAGCATGTTCCGGGTCTCCTCGAGAGTCTCCCGGATGGTCTGCGCGTACTCCTTGCAGATGTCGTCGATCTGGCCGATGCCCTCGTCGTCGCTGAGGAAGGTCGTGAGGCCGTCGGCGAAGTCGTCGACCTTCTGCGTGATCGACGCGATCTCTCCGCTGTCGATCCCGGCGAGCGAGTTGTCCGCGAGGCGGATGTCGTTGCGCAGGCTGCGGATGTCGCTGAGGATGCCGCGCCACGCGCGACCGGCCTCTTCGAGCTTCTCGGGGTCGCCGTCGGGGAACAGCGTGCCGATGAAGTTGAGGATCTGGTCCCACACCCACACGGCCGCGCTGTCGAGGCCCTGCACCATGGTGTCCGGACGCCCGCCGAACGCGGAGGGCGGCGGGGCGACGGAGGACTCGGCGATCGCGGGGCGCAGCACGAAGGCGGAGGAGGCGTCGTAGACGATGCCCTCCGCGTTGGCGTTGGCCTGCGCGTGCGTGCCGCCCGACGCCATGATCGTGCGGTCGAGGCCGCGCGAGGCCACGGCGATGTCGTAGAGCGTCTGCAGGGCGGCGCCCGCCATCGCGTCGTACGACTCCGAGAAGGACTCGCCGCCCGGGTCGGTGCCGGCGATGCCGCCGAAGCCGGAGAGGGCTCCGCGCGCTTCGATGGCGTAGTTGAGGGCCTGCTGGGAGACCGTGTCGTAGGCGTCAGCCGCGGTGGAGTACTTCGCGGGATCGATTCTCACCATGTCGTCACACCGCCACGGGTCCGCCGGCGCCGCCGCCGCCACCCGAACCGCCGCCGCCCCACATGGCGCCGACGGAGGACTGCGCGGTCTCGTACTGCGTCGCGGCATCCCCCGCCCACGTCGCCAGGTACTCGGCGAACGAGGTGAGGATGGTCGCGCCGACCTGCCAGGTCTGCACGCAGTTGACGAAGTCGTTGCTCGCCATGCCGCTCCACTGCGCGCTCAGCGCGCCGGTCGCCCCGGAGGCGTGCGCCTGGAGCTCACCGCAGTAGCCGTGCAGCTGCTTCAGCGCCGACTCGAGTCCGCGGATGTCCGCCGTCTCGTAGGTGTGCAGGCCGCTCATGCGGTGTCCCCCTTGCTGACCCGTGCCTCGATCGTGACCTCGGCGGGCATGGCCTGCACGCCCTCGGCCTGGAACGCTGCGGGCGCGGCCTGCGCTCCGCCGGAGTTGCCGCCGGTCGTGCCGGGCATGCGGATGTTGACGTTCGAGGAGCGCGCGGCGACCGTGAGCTGCGCCTCGTTGCCCTCGTAGGTGCTCTGACCGCTCTGCAGTCGTGCCGCGATGCTCATGAGAGCCTCCCGGGTCACGCCCGCACTGGCGAGGAACGACGTCCACTCCTCGAGGAACGCGTCGGCCGCGCTCCCCGTCCAGGTCGAGCCCACGACCGCGTTCACCGCGGCCGTGACCTGGGCGAGCTGCGCGTCGAACTGCGCGACCGCCCCGGTCATCGACGCCGCGGAGAACCCCAGCGCCGGCGTGGATACGTGGAACTGCACCACGAGGCATCCCCCCTCACATCAGCGGGCCCGGAGCACCGGGCGGAACGGACTTACGAACGGAAGCTGTTGCCGATGTTGTTCTCGGACTCCTCGTAGGCCAGTGCGGCCTTCGAGAGCTGGTCGCTGATGCCGTTGAGGGACTCCTTGAGCTGGATGCCGGCGGCGTCCCACTGCTCGTAGAGCTCGTTGAAGGTCTGCGACGCGGAGCCGCCCCAGTCGCCGGCGATGAGGCCCTGCACGAGGGACTTCAGGTTGCCGAGCTGCGACTCGATCGACGTCGCGCCCGAGGAGAGCTGGTTCGCGACACCCGCGAGCGACTCCGAAGTTACCTTGATCTCAGCCATGTCTTACCCCCTGCTCAGTGCGGCGACGCCGCGGAATTGGTCCGGATACATTCCTAACACGCACGGGGCCGCAGGCCGATGGGGAGAACTCCCCATGAGCATCCGTCGTCAGGAGATGACGAGGACGGCGTCGCCGAGCAGCAGCCGGTCGCCGGGCACGAGAGCCGAGGGCGTGCCCGGCACGAGCGCGTACTGGGTGCCGTCGCGCTCGAGGAGGGTGCCGTTGGCCGAGCCGGGATCCGTGGCGATCACGGCCCCGGTGGCGGGCGACAGCACGAGGTGCACGCGTGACATGGCCCGGGCCGGGTCGTCGAGCCGCACGGGGGCGCCCTGGTAGGCGGCGGCGCCGCGTTCGGGCGAGCGTCCGAAGACCAGCACGGCGTCGAGGCCGAGGTGCTGGCCGTCGGGGAGCGACACGGTCGTCGGGAGGGAAGGGGCGGATGCCGCGGGCTGCGGCGTCTCCTGCGGGGCGGCGGGCTGCACGGGCTCGGGCTGCGCGGGCTGCTGCGGCGCGGCCGGCTGCGGCGCGGCGGCCGGAGCGGATGCCGGGGGCTGCTCGGCCGCGAGCGGTGCGGGGAGCGGGACGGGCGGCAGCGGCTCCGCGGCGCGCTGCTGCTCGGCGGGCGAGGCGGTGGGGGCGCCCGTGGGGCCGCCAGGGAACGGCGGGACGACGCCGCCCGGCATGCCGATGAGCTGCCCGCACGACGGACAGAACATGCTGTCCGGGCGCACGGCCTCGCCGCAGAAGCGGCACTGAGTGCTCATCGGCTGATTCCCCCGTCGTGGTCCTCCCGCGCCGCGACAAGGTCACGGCACCCGCGTCAGTCTATCCCGCCGCAGAGCCCGCGAGACCGCCGTTGCAGACGCTGCGGATCGTCAGGCGGTCAGGTCCGGGACCTGCACGGGCATGTACGAGCCGTCGCTGAAGAACACGCCGGCCCCGGGTGCCGCACGGCCGATGTGCGTGCGCGCGAGCTGCACCCCGAACACCTGGGTCCCGATGATCGTCGAGGGCGGGGAGAGCAGGATGCCGGAGCGCCCCTTCTTCGCCTCGGTGAGCGCCACGGTGAGCGACGATCCGGCCGACTCCGCACCGACTCCGACGATGAAGCGGGCGTGCCCACGGGCACCGCCCAGCGCGCGGTCGAGCGCGGAGTCCCTGATCGACTCGCTGTCGTCCACGACCACCGTGAGCGGCTGATCGGTCGGTGCGAGCGCCGCCGCGATCTCCTCGTCCGGCGTGCGCGGCGACAGCACGGTGACGCCGTGACTCTTGGCGACCTCGGCGAGGATCGAGCCGTCCCGCGCGACGATGACCATGGGCGTCTTGTGCCAGCCCAGCTGATGCGCGAGCGCGGCGAGCGTGTGCGTCTTGCCGCTGCGGCGGTCGCCGGCGACGACGAACCCGCCGACGTTCGGCCAGTCGATCGTGATGCGCGAGAGCTGGTCGCCGCCCACCGCGACCACCGGAGTCTCCGCCGCAGACGCGTTCAGCAGCGGCAGCGAGTGCACGACGCTGAGACCGATGCGCGAGGGCAGCGGATCGACGCGCAGCGGCTGCGGCAGCTCGGCGAGCTGCGGGAACTGACCGAAGTGCCCACGCACGTACTCGACGATCCCGCGGGCCGCCGCGGTCTGCGCCTCACCGCCCGGTTCGGCGGAGAGCACCGCGAACTGCGCCTCCGTGCCCTCGGAGCCGAACAGCGCGCGCCCCGGCGGCATGTTCGGGGCGAGGTCGCGGATCATGATGCCTGCGCCGCGGTAGTCGTTGATGTCGCGCATCCGCAGTGCGTACTGCGTGTCGATGAAGGTCGAGACCTTATCGGAAGAGATCGACCGGTCGGCGGTGAGGATGAGTCGCAGACCCACGGCCGGGCCCTCGCGCAGCAGGCGCATGACCTGGTCGCGCACGAGCACCAGGTCGTCGGCGCTCATGGAGGCGCCGAGGCGCTCCCATCCGTCGATCACCACGATGGTGTACGGCAGGGCGTCGCGGGCGTCGACCTGGCGGCGCTGCTCGGCGATGCTGCCGACCCCGGCGCGGGCGAGCGTGGCCTGACGGCGCGACAGGTCCATGCCGAGGCGGTCGAGCAGCCGCGGCAGGCGCGCGGCGTCCTGCGGGGTCACCACCGCGCCGGTGTGCGGGGCGTCCGCGAAGGGCAGCAGCGCACCCGTGCCGTAGTCGACCGCGTAGATGTGCAGGTCGGCGGGTGTGAAGCGCTGCACCGCCTGGGCGAGGAGCGTGCGGACGGCCGTCGTGCGTCCGGACCGGCTGCCGCCGAAGAACAGCAGGTGCGATCCCGTGAGCACGTTCCACACGAGCGGCTGCTGCTTCTGCTTGGACGGCACGTCGACCAGACCGAGCACGAGGCCGCCTTCCGGCGCCGAGGACTCGTCGAAGCGGTCGAGCGGGAGCAGGTCGGGCAGCGGCAGCAGCCACGGCGAGGGGCTGCGCTCGATGCCCAGAGCGGTCGCGGCCTGGTTCGCGAGCTGCACGAGGCCGCGCAGGTCGGTGTCGTCCTGATCGGGTCGATGCGACGCCGCTTCGACCGCGGGGAAGCGCGGCGGCAGACCCACGGTCTGCCAGTCGAAACGCGCGGCGGGCGGCAGCACCCGGGTGGTGCGCTGGTGGCCGATCCGGAGTCCCGCGACGCGTGCGGTCTGGAACGGAGCGGGCGCCGCGTCGAGACCTGCCCGCACGTACCCGCGACCGGGGGTGGATGCCGAGATGAGCGCGGCATCCGGCACCCCGATGATGTCGGTCGAGTCGGCCCGATCGGTCACGCGCAGCGCGATGCGCAGGTTGATGTTCGACTGCATCTCGGGCGTGATGACGCCCGAGGGGCGCTGCGTCGCGAGCACGAGGTTCACGCCCAGCGACCGCCCCACGCGGGCGATGCGCACGAGGCCCGTGATGAAGTCCGGCAGCTCGGTCTTGAGCTCGGCGAACTCGTCGACCACGATCATGAGGCGCGCGAGTCCCAGACGCGCCGCCGCCTCGGCATCCTTCTCCCAGGCGGCGTCGACGTCCTTGGCGCCGATGTCGTCGCGGAGCACCCGCTCGCGGCGCTTGAGCTCCGCGTCGAGGGAGGCGAGCGCGCGCTCGGTCTCGCGGGCGTCGAGGTTCGTGACCATGCCGACCGTGTGCGGCAGGCGTGCGCAGTCCGCGAACGCCGATCCGCCCTTGTAGTCGATCAGCACGAAGTTCAGCGCGTCCGGACGGTTGGCGAGCGCGAGCGAGATCACGAGAGCCTGCAGGAACTCGGACTTCCCGGATCCGGTGGTGCCCGCCACGAGCGCGTGCGGGCCGTCGGTCGCGATGTCGATCGCGTACTCGCCCTCGGCCCCGGCGCCGATCACGACGTACGACTGACGCGGCACGACCTGCCACTGGTCGATGATGGGCTGCGGGTCGGCGAGGTCGATGCCGAGGAGCTCCGTGTAGCGGACGCTGCTGGGGACGGTCGCGTCATCGCCGACGCCCCGCACGTGCTCGATCGAGCACAGTGCGCGGGCGATCTCCTCGGCGTAGCCGACGCTCACCTGATCGAACAGCACGGGCGAGTGGTACGCGTCGCCGGACTCCACGCGGCCGAGCAGCGGGTCGCCGGGATCCGCGACGACCACGGTCGTGGCCTCCTCGGGCAGACGCGAGCGGTCCGAGTCGATCGCGATCACGTGGATGCCGTACGCGGCGCCGTGCTCGAGGATCGTGACCATGCCGGGGAGCATGCGGTAGCGCCGCGCCCCGTCGACGACGAGCACGATCTGCGACTCGGAGTCGAGGCGACGGTCCTTGCCGATCCGCATGCGGATGTCGAGCAGGTTCCCGATCTCGCGGATGCGCTCACGTCGCGTCAGGTCGGTGTTGCCGATCAGCGCAACCGGTCCCACGCCCGGCTGCGCGTGCGGCAGCCACTGGGTCCACGACCAGGCGTGCTCCTGGTCGCGGTCGCACAGCACCACCACCTGCAGGTCGCGAGGGGAGCGCAGCGCGACGAGAGCGGTGAGCATCGCGCGCGTGACGCCGCCCGCGACGTCGGCGGGGCCGGCGACGCCCACCGGGCCGGTGGCGAGGTCCACCGCGACCGGGGAGGGCGAGACGCCCACACGTCGCTCGCTGCGTCTTTCCTTCTGCGGACCGCCCTCGAAGCGCACGTCGAGCGGCACGTCGGCGACGCCCACCCGCGCGCGCAGCGCGTCCTCCTCGCCGCGGCGACGCTCCCACAGGCGCGACAGCGGGCGGGTGACGACGTCGCGGATGTACACGGGGTCGAGGTGGTGGTACCAGCTCGTGAGACGCTGCTGGCGCACGTGCACCGCGATGCGGCGGCGCGCGTCGTCGATCTCCTCGATCCAGTCGGCCTCGCTGCGCTCGCCCTTGCGCCGCGCGAGCTTCTTGTTCGCGAAGAACGAGCCGATCACCATGACGGGGGACGCGGCGGCCATGAGCAGCATGATGGGGCGCTGGAAGACCACGGCGAGGGTGATGCCGAGCACGACGGGCACGATGGCCGACAGCCAGGGCAGCGGCGAGGCATCCTGCTCCTCGGGCTTGTCGCCGGGCAGCGGGACCACCGGGGGCACCTGCGAGGGGCGGATGCGCGAGGGGCGGTTGAACGCCCGCGAGCCGACCTCGTCGATCGTGATGTCGGCGTCGGAGGCGGGCGCCGCGCCGATGCGGATCACGCTGCTGCCGAGCTGCACGAGATCCGCGGGGACGATGTCCGCCGCGCGCTCGTCGCCGGCGCCGTTGACGACCAGCTGCGCCTCGGGGTCGAGCAGTTCGATGTGGGCGGTGAGCGGCAGGAGGGAGCCATCGGCCGCGATGCCGCCGGACACCGTGATCGACGCGTGCTCCTCCCCCAGGTGCGGATCGGCCACGCGCACGGCCGCCGACGAGCCGCGGCCGATCGTCGTGGCGACGCCCGGCGCCATCGGCACGGACTCCCCGGCGAACGGACCGGCGACGAACTCCAGGCGCAGGGCGCCGGGCTCGAGGACCACCTGCTGGCGGGACGGCACGACCACGCCGCTGCGGATGCCCGTGGCGGTGAACGCCGACGCGGGGTCGGTGCCGGGCGCGAGCTCGTCGACGGGGACGTCGAGCGACTCGCCGATCTCGGAGATCGTGGTGGCCTCGTCGATCTTGACGATCCACGACTCGGGCTGCGGTGCTCCCGGACGATCGGCGACGGTCAGCCGAAGGCTCATGATGCGGGTATCCCTTCCAGAAGTCGGGCGAGGCCCGCGAGCGGTACGGCCTCGTCGGCCTGCTGCTCCTCGACAGGCGCCGCGACGATCGACAGCGGCGCTTCACTCTCCCACGACGGGGCGACCAGTGAGACGCCATCGGCATCCGCGTCGTCGGTGACGCTGCCCCACGCGAAGCGTCCGTCGTCGGCGACGACCCGGAACAGCAGCTGCGCCGGTCCCTCGCCGGTGCGCTCCACGCCGCCCTCGGCCGTGCACCGCAGGCCGACGGACTGCGGTGTGCTGCAGACGATCACCGCATCGCCGCCCCACACCTGCGCGACCATGTCGACCGCGGTGGCGTCGCCCATGACGTGCAGGGCTCCGAGCGTCGGGGCCGGTGCGTCGACGATCGTGACCGAGAGCTCGCCGGACACGGTCTGTCCGGCGTCGTCGGTGATCGTGACGGGGATCGCCACGTCGCCGGGGATCGTGCCGCGGATCGCGATGTGCGTGGCGCTCACGCCGACCGATACGCCCGAGGGCACGGCCGCCTTCCCGGCGGGCGCCGGGGGCTCCACATGGATCGTCGCCCCGCCGTCGGCCGTGCATGCGGCGCACGTGATCGCGAGCGCCGAGATCGGCACGAGCGCCTGCTCGCCGACCGCGATCGGGAGGTCGATGCGGTCGACGCCGACCTCCGGCGCGGGCGGCGGCTCGAGTCGCACCCGGTAGTCGATGGAGATCCGGGTGGAGCCCGTGATCTGCGGCACCGTGAGCGTCTGCGTGCCGAGGGCCGTGTCGTACCCCGCGGACACGAGCGTCACGCGGTCCTCGGCGCAGGTGACGGTGATGCCGTCGAGGGTGCCGACGCCGGAGCAGTCGATGAGCCATCCTTCGCCGGGGCGGATCTCGGTGACGTCGGCGTACGACACCTCGATCGCGTCGCCGGATGGCGTGGCCACGGCGAGCGCAGAGGAAGCCGCGAGCGGCGATCCGACCAGCAGGGCACCCGCGAGGGCGGCGAGAGCGAGAGCTCCTCGCCGGCGTCGGTGCGTCGAGGTCATGGGACTCCAGGGTCGGCGGCAGGCCATGACTAGGATAGACGCGCCCGACCACGACGGAGAATCCCGGAATATCTATGAGCGACATCCCGCGCACGCGCCGTCAGCAGAACGCTGCCCCGGCCGCCGAGCGCCCGGTGGACGCCATGATCACAGCGGCGCCCGTGCCCTGGACCGCGACGCGCAGCTCGGCGCCCGCGGCCCTGGACGGCCAGCTCGGGTGGGACTCCCCCCGACCGAGCATGCAACTGGCCCCCGGAGCGATCCGGACGCTCGAGACGTCCGGCGACGTGCTGCCCGAGCTGGAGGAGGCACCCGAGAAGCAGCGCCCGCTGTGGCGGCATCCGGCCTTCCTGATCTCGGTGGGCACCACGCTGCTCGCGCTCATCGCCTTCGTCGTGTTCCTGATCCTCGGCGGCCTGTCCGGCGGGTCGACGGCGACCGACCTGAAGCTCGAGGTCACCGACAACGCCGTGCGGATCGACTGGTCGGGACCGGACGTGCCGTACCAGGTCATCGTGGTCGACGGGCCCTCGGGACCGACGCTCGACGTCTCGCAGCTTGTGACGGGCACGGAGGCCTGGCTGCCGCGCGCCGCCGCGATCGTCGACGACGGCTCCTGCGTCGTGGTCCGTCCGGCCGCCGGCAACGAGACCGCAGAGGTCAAGCTCGACCGGGCCACGCTCGATGCGCAGGGCGCGGTCTCGGGATGTGTCGCGGATGCCGCGGCGGGGTGACGCGCGGCTGATCGCCGTCGTGCTCGGCGCGGCTCTGCTGCTCACCGGGTGCACGTCGAAGACGGCGGCCGCGG
This sequence comes from Microbacterium sp. GCS4, assembly GCF_001262495.1. Taxonomy (GTDB): domain Bacteria; phylum Actinomycetota; class Actinomycetes; order Actinomycetales; family Microbacteriaceae; genus Microbacterium. The sequence goes on along the minus strand of NZ_LGYE01000003.1, from coordinate 436,449 downwards.
AACCGGTGCCGACGCCGACCCACCTCGACCTCGGCACCTGGGACGAGGAAGCGTCCGGCAACGGGCTCGTGCTGCTCGACGCCGCCTCCGCCCGCGCCACCATGCTGGCCGCCGTGCGTGACGCGGGCACCGCGACCATGACCGGCACGTACACGAACGGCGCCGGGCGCACGCTCGCGATGGTGGTGCACGGGTCGAGCGAGCAGACGGTCGCGGAGTTCACGGTCGACGGCGCCACGACCTCCGTCGTCATGAGCGAGGGCCAGGCGTACGTCCGCCCCTCGGCCACGGCGGCGGCCGAGGGACTCGACGCGGGCGTCTACAGCTGCGTGTCCGAGGACGACGCGGCGCTCACGCAGTGGTCGTCGCTCCTGCATCCGCTTCAGACGCTCGCCGAGTACACGGGTGACGCGTCGACGCTCGGCGCACCGCGCGACGACGCGGTCGACCTCGTGATGGGTGCGGACGGCACCCTCGGCGCTCTGCGCGTGCAGACGCAGGGGCCCGCGCTGCCGATCTCGCTCACGCGGGCCGATGCCGCCGGCACCCTGCAGCTGGAGTTCTCGGGCTGGGGCGACGAGATCGACGTCCCCGATCTCGGGTCGCCCGCGGGCTGCTGATCCGCCGGACGCGAGCCGACCAGGGTCAGACGAGCCGGTTCAGGCGAACTCGGACCCCTCGGGCATGACCCAGCCCGGCAGCCCGCTGCACGCCGAACCCAGGCGGTGGAGTCCGAACTGCGGGTGCGAGAACGCCTCCCAGATCCGCGTGGTGTCCTTGGCCTGTGCGGCCTCGATCATGTCGGCGAGGGTCTGCGGGGCGCCGGAGGCCCAGGCCACGTAGTCCTCGCTGTCCACGCCGAGCGATCCGAGGTCCGCGATCGCCAGCACGTCCTCGGCGGCGCTGACGACGTCGGCGAAGCTCTGCGGGATGCGCTCGTTGCACGACACCACGGCGACCGTGAGAGCGGTCACCGGAGACAGGAGCTGTTCGCAGCGGGCGGCACGGAGATCGGCCATCATGTTCCCCTCATCCTCGCCCCGCGGAAGGCGGAGCGGTCGTCTCGGCCCCCAGCAGGGCCACTGTCCTCCGGAAGATCGTCGACCGGTCGGCCGTGACCTCGACGTCCACTCCCGCACCACGACCCGCGATGCAGATCGCCGCGAGCGCGGTGCGGACGTCCTCGGGAGCGACCATCGTATCGAGCGGCAGCCGCATCCCGCCGTGGTCGGCGATCACTTCGAAGATCCCGTGCAGGTCGCGCGGTGCGGCATCGCGGAGTGCGCGGACGCCGCGGATGCCGAGCGTGTACTCGGCCTGCATCCGACCGGCTGCACGCTCCACGGCCGCGGCCGGGGCACGCAGGAACGGCACCGACCCGCCGCGGTCGTCGTAGCCGACGGCCCCGATGATCGCACTCCACGGCAGGTCGACGTGCTCCGCGATCCGCAGGCCTTCCGCGCTCACGACGAGGTAGTCGTCGCCCGATGCCCTGGCGATGCGCAGCCGTCGCCGCAGCAGCGCGAAACGCACCAGCAGCACCGCGGCGGCGAGCGCCAGCAGGGCGAGCAGCAGCACGGTCACCGGGCCGCCGAGCTGCCCGACGAGGACCGCGACGAACGTGACGACGGCAGCGAGCAGCACGAGGGCCGCCACAACGAGCACGACGGTGTTGGCCCGCAGCCGGCGTCGCGCGGCTGCCCGATCCAGCCGGACCGCGAAGACGCGCCCTCCCGCGAAGTAGTCGCGCCACTCCCGCTCGTGCGTCTCGGTGAGGCCGAGCGCGCTCAGCTCGTGCACGGGCGCCTGCTCCCCGGTCGGCTCGGCTCAGGCATCCTCGTCCTCCGCGGACGCCTGGGGCCGATCGAGCTCCGCGAGGTCGTCGCGGGTGACGAGGCGCGTCGCGATGGTGTACTCGACGAGTCGCGCGCGGCGGTTCGTCGCGAACGAGCGCTGACCGCCGCGCATGCCGGGCACACCGATGCGGTCGAGCTTGTCGCACACGTTGTCGAGCTTGCGGTTGAAGCGGGTGACGGTCCAACCCAGCCGTGCCGCCGCCTTCGCCGAGGTGGGGATCTCACTCATGCCGGTGCCGTCGCGCAGCAGCTGCGGCTCGGCGAGAGCGAGGATCAGCAGGCGCTGGCTCGCGGTGAGAGGCACGTCGCCGATCGTGGAGTCCCCGCTCGTCGTCTCCCGCTGCGTGTCGCGGAACGCGGGCTGAGTCGAGTGCACGACGAACTCGTACGTCGTGGGACCCGCGCTGAACACGACCGTCGTCGCCTCGAACACGAGCGGCAGCCGCGCACCGGGCGAGAGCCACGCCTGGACGCCGCCGGAGCTGTCGGTCACCGAGGCCGTCAGGCGCGAGCCGATGTTCGACAGCCACCACAGCCCGTCGACATCGGAGATCTCGAGGAAGTTGCGGTGCAGGAACAGGTTGTCGTCGATCGCCAGGTCGCCCTCGCGCCCGAGCGAGAACCGACTGCCCGGAGCGATCGTGAAGTACTCGCCGGCGAACTCGACCGTCACCGTCCCGACATCCGTCGTGTCCGTCACTGCACGCACCCCCGCACCGGTTCGGACGCTCGTCCGTCTTTTCGTCGCAGCGCCACGTCGACGCAGACCTGACCGGCCGGCGCGCCCGTGATCGTCGCCGTCGTCTCGGTCGTGGTCGACGCCGCGCCGGAGCCGTCGAGCTCGATCGGCATCCAGATGAAGCTGTCGCCCTCGAGCGGGTCGGTGTTCGTCCACGTGAACGTCACCTGGACGCCCGTGCGCGTTCCGACGAGATCGGACACCTGCGGCACGACGTCGGACACCACGTCCTTGGGGTCGACCTCCTCCTCGGTCGCGACCGGATCGGGGGTCGGCGCGTTCGCGACGAGCAGGTTGAGGCCGATGATGCCGCCGACCACCACGACGACTCCGGCGGCGATCAGGCCGATCCACAGGCCCGTGCGGCTGCGCGGCGTCGCGGGCTCCGCCTCGGATGCTCCGGGCGCACCCGGAGGCGGCGTCTGCGCCGGCGCGAGGTGCGGGGCGGATGCGGCGGCGCCGGGTGTCGTGCCCGACGGTGCGCTCGGCGTCGTGCCCACGGGTGCGCTCGCCTGGGGCGAGACGACGACCGGGCCGCGGGCGATCGTGCGGTCGTCGTCGTCGACGGGAGCAGGCGCGGGCGCGCGCAGCTGGGTGGCCTCGTCGACGGGCTCGGGGCTGTCGAAACGCGGCACGTCGGGCGCGGCGAAGGCCGGGCCCTTGGGCTGCGTCGCCGCCGAGGGGCGGGTGAACGCGGCGACGTCGGGGTCGATGCTGACGATCTCGCGGACCCGGGTCAGACCGTCGCCGTCGTCGTCGAGGTCCTCCGCCGGGGGGTGGTCGTCGACGATGTCGATCGGCGTGACCGAATGCGAGAGCTCGATCTGCACCTTCTGCAGCGCCCGGGCGAACGCGACAGCGCTCGGGAACCGGTCATCCGGGTTCTTGGCCATCGCGCGCTCGAGGAGGCGCTGCAGGCTCTCCGGAGAGTCGGGGCGCGCGAGCTGAGGCAGCGCCGCGCGCTCGATCCGCTCGATCAGGTCGGCGCTCGAGTTTCGCTCCCCCGCGCGTTCGAACGGCGAACGACCGGCGAGCAGCGTGTAGAGGGTGGCGCCCAGCGCCCACACGTCGGTGCGAGGACCGCTCTGCGGCGGGTCGCCGAACGACTCGGGCGGTGACCACGGGATCGACATCCCGGATGCCTCGCCCGTGGCGCCCGTGGTCGAGGCGATGCCGAAGTCGGTGAGCGCCGGCCTGTTGTACTCGGTGACGAGGATGTTCGCGGGCTTGATGTCGCGGTGCAGCACACCCGCACGATGCGCGGTCTCGACCGCACCCGCGACCTGCACGCCGACGCGCAGGGCCTCGGCGACCGAGAACGACTCCTTGCGCGCGCGCACCTGCAGGTTCGGCCGCGGGCAGTACTCCATCACGAGGTAGGGGCGGCCGTCGCCGGCCACGCCGGCCTGGTAGATCGTGACGATCGCCGGATGCGTCGACAGCATGGCCATGACGTTCGCCTCGTCGGCGAACTCCTGCGCCGCGCTGCTCGCGAGGCGGTCGGCGAGCAGCACCTTGACGGCCACACGCCGGCGGGGCATCTGCTGCTCGTACAGGAAGACGTCGGCGAAGCCGCCCGTGCCCAGGGGCTCGAGGTACGTGAACCCGGGCAGGTCGGGCGGCGGCGAGGGGCGACGACTCACGGCAGATCCTCGAAGGCGACGGTCACGCCGTCGCCGAGGTCGACCACGTCACCCGACACGACCACCGTCTGCTCGCCGGGGTGCAGTCGCACGGGGTCGGCGCCCGAACGAAGCAGTGTCGAGCCGTTCGTGGTGTGCAGGTCGATCACGACGACCGTGTCGCCCTCGGGACGCACCTCGAGATGGCTGCGCGAGATGTCCTGCTGCGGGCTCTCGACCGCGATGAGGTGCGGCAGGCTCGCACCGCTGGCGCGGGTGGAGCGCGGACGGCGGCCGATGATGACCGTGCGATCGAGGGTCACGACCTGACCGGTCGACACCCGGATGCGGCCGGTGCCGCCCACGACGGGCAGCGCGATGGTCGGGGCCTCGGGCGAGACCGGGGCGTCGCGGCGCAGCGCCCGCGCCTCTGCGGAGGAGATCGTGGCGCCGTCGTGGTCTCCCGCGAGGGCGGGGTCGACCACGGCCTCCTCGGGGGCGTCGGCGGCGGGACGGTGGATCGTCTGCCCGAACAGCAGGTCGAACTCGTCGACATCCTCGGTCGACGCGACGTCCTCGGGCATGAGGGTGTCGGTGAGATCCGGCTCGGGCTCGGGCTCGGGCTCGGGCTCGGGCTCGGGCTCGGGCTCGGGCTCGGGCTCGGGCTCGGGCAGGATCGTGTCCTCCGGCGCGGCGTAGGTCTCGGCGGGAGGATCGGATTCGGCGGGTGTCTCGGAATCGGCGGCTGTCTCGGCGGGGGCGTCGGCCGGGTGGCCGATCGGCGCTGCCGGGACCACGGCGGGAGCCACGGCCGCGGCTCCGGCCAGAGCGCCGAGGCTCACGCCGCCCAGGCCCGCCGCGGAGACATCGTCGTCCGGGGCGGATGCCGACGGAGCGGATGCGGGCGGAGCGGATGCGGGCGGAGCGGACACGGATGCCGACGTGACGGCGCCCTCCACGCGGGCCTCGGCGGACGCGCCCGTCGTGTCCACGGTGAGCGACGACACCCGCACGACGCCGCCGAGCAGCGGGAGTCCCGGATCGGCGGCGCCCCCGGCATCCTCGGCCGTGATCTCCACGGAGGTCGCCCCGCGCACGAGACGCTCGCTCCACGTCGACACCTCGGCGCCGCTCACGCGCGTGCGCCCCTCGCTCGTCTCGACGACGACCTCGGGCAGACCGCGCACGGCGACCCGGACGACGTCGGCCTCGACCACGACGGCCGCGAAGTCCGGCAGCGCCGAGAGGGAGCCGCCCGACCGCGAGGTGAGGAGGTCGACGAGGCGACCGAGGTCGCGGATGCCGTCCACGCCGTCCCAGGCGTCGGCGATGAGCGCGGGGTGGGTCGTGCCAGGGAGTACGAGCAGGGCCCCCTCGCGCACGAGGGCGTTCCAGGTACCAGGGCGATAGTTCACACGCATCAGCGCACTCCTCCTGCGGCTTCGCGCGGACGCGTGTCCGCGATGTCCGGTTCGTCGGTTTCGACGAGCGTGCCGGGGCGCGAGGCGACCGTGACGGCATCCACCACCACGACCGTCACGTTGTCGCGTCCCCCCGCGTGGACGGCGCTCGAGACGAGGATGTCGGCGGCGCGCTGCGGGTCGTCCTCGACCAGGAGGATCTCGCGGATCGCCCCGTCGCCGAGCTCGGAGGTCAGGCCGTCCGAGCACACGAGCAGGCGGTCGCCGCGTTCGGCGGGGAACAGCCAGTAGTCGACCTCGCCGTCGCTCCCGGCCCCGATCGCCCGCGTGATGACGTTGCGGCGGCGGTCGGTCTGGGCGTCCTCGGGCCGCAGCTCTCCGGCCTCGATCAGCTCCTGCACGACCGAATGGTCGACGCTGACCTGTTCGAGGTCGCCGTCCTCGAGGCGGTAGACGCGGGAGTCGCCGATGTTGAGCACGAGCCAGTAGCCCATGCCGTCGACGTTCGCGATCACGACACCGCTGAGCGTCGTCCCCGCGCGGCCGTTGCTGCTCGTCGACAGCGCCTCGACCTCGGCGCGCGCGACCGAGACCGCATCGCGCACGTCGTCGAGGGCGAGCGCCTCGCGGCCCACGTGCCGTGCGAACTCGGCGATCACAGCCGCGCTCGCGCGCTCCCCCGCCTCATGGCCGCCCATGCCGTCAGCGACGAGGAACACGGGGGCGGTGGCGAGGAAGGCGTCCTCGTTGAGGGTGCGTCGCAGACCGGTGTGCGTCGCCGCACCCGTCGAGACGGCGAGGGGGACGGTCATGCGTAGCCCCCGATCGTCACGATGCGGTCGCCGATCTCGAGCGCGTCGCCGAGGCGCACGGGCACGCGCTGTCCGGCCGGGCAGGCGATGCGCTGACCGTCGCGCACGAGGGTGATGCCGTTGGTCGAGAAGCGGTCGAGCACCCAGCCGCCCGAGGTGGAGGCCGCGGCCTCGAAGTGCGTCTTCGACAGCGACAGCGTCTCATCGCGGACCGGCACGATGATCGCGCCGTCCTCCGGGCCGGGGTTACGACCGAAGACCGTGCGACGAGACACGGTCACGCGCGTCCCGTCGTCCCAGGTGAAGACCAGGCGATGCCCGGGGATGCTGATGCGCGTCTCCTCGAGGTCGTCGTCGAGACCTGCGGACGCCGGCGCCTCGGGGGACGACCCGGGAGCAGCGGGCGCGGGCGCGGTGGGCGCGGCCGGGGCTGGCGCAGCGGCCTCCGCCGGAGGGGCGAACGCAGGAGCGGGGGGCGCGGCCGAGAACGCCGGTGCCGCGGGATGCGCGGGAGCGGGCGGTGGGGTCTCCACGGCGGCGGGTCGCGGGGGCGGGGCGTCGAGGGTGATGCCCGGCACGTACGCGATCACGCCGCCGTCGTCCACCGGCGACGGAGGCGTGGTCGTGATCGGGACCTCAGGAACGGAACGGTCCGTCGACTGCTCGCCGGACGAGGGCATGGCGGGCGCGGAAGGTACGGCGGGCGCGGACGGGACGGGCGCTGCCGGGGCCGGGGGCACGGGCGGAGCGGCGAACGCCGGTGCGGCGGGAACGGGCGGCATCTGCGGAGCAGCAGCGGGAGCCTCCGGGCGGGCGAACGGCGATGCGGGTGCGCCCGCCGGAGGCGCCGGCACCGCGTACCCCTGCGGGACCGGATACCCGCTCGGCGACTGGGGAGCCGGATCGCTCTGCGCACCGGGAGCTCCGGGTGCACCGGGAGCTCCGGGCGGAACCGACCCTGGCGCCGCGAGTCCTGGCACAGGCGGAGCCGTCGGCACGGGGGGCACCATCGGCGCCGAGGCAGGAGCGGATGCGGCGGAGCCCGGTGCCGCGGCATCCGTCCGCACGTCGTACATCAGCGACTTCGCGAGCTTGTCATGCCAGCCCTGGAAGCGTCCTGAGCCGTCGAACAGGGGCGTGAAGTAGCCGACGACGATGCCGGCCGTGAGACCGAAGATCACGTTGCGCAGCAGTGTCCGGCCGAAGCCGAGCGGTGCGCCGTCCTCGCCGACCAGGCGCAGACCCTGCGCACGCATGCCGATCGAGCCGCGCCCCGACTGCATGACCGTGTAGAACACGAACCAGCCGAGCGCCAGCAGCCCGACGATCGGCAGACCGACCCCGAGGATGGCGAGACTCCCGAGGGCCGCATCCGGGGTCGTCGCGGAGGACGCGGATGCCGTGAAGGCGACGAACACGACGATGCTCGGCACGATGGCGATGCCGCCGGCGATCAGCGCATCGATCAGGTACGCGATCGCGCGCCGCGGGATCGGCGCGATCCGGCCGGACTGTGGCTGCGTCATGGTGTCTCGCTCTCGGGTGAGGTGGACGTCGTCGGACGGGGGCTGCTCTCGATCGTGCCAGGTTCGCGGCGCACGCGCGCGGCCGCGGCCTCGCGGAGGTTCTGCAGGCCGACCGAGAACGCGGATCCGCCGAGCAGGGAGCGGAGGTTCAGTCGCGCCTTCAGCCGCTTCCAGAAACCTGCGTCCTTGCCGAGTCCGCCGACGATCGCGTCGACCTCTGTCCAGAACGCCTCGACGTCCTCCGGCGTCGGTTCGGAGGGCCCGAACACCTTGGCATCCGCGCGCTGCGCCAGGGCCGTGACCTGCGGCACCGTGAGCGTGGCGGCCACCGAAGCGGCCTCCTCAGCCCTGGTGCCGCCCGGAGGGATGTGCGCGCCGTAGTCGACGGCGCGATCGGCGAGCTCGTCCCAGCCGCCGCTGATGCGGTCGGCGGTGCGGGTGGCGTTGCGCCGGGTGCGGCGCCGGGCCGCCTTCCACGCTCCGATCAGGATGAACGGCGAGGCCAGCAGGGCGAGCACCCCGAGCGAGATCCCGCCGATCGCGAGGATGATGCCGATGATGCCGAGGATGTTGAGGGTCTCGTCGTCGCCCTTGCGGTCGTCGGGCAGCGTCGGAGGCAGATCGACCGGCTCCTGCGGCGGGGGCGGGGGCTGCAGGACCTGCGGCTTCGGGTCGACCTTGGGCTTGGTGTTCTGATCGTTCGGGACCTTGTCCTCGGGCGGTGTCGGGTTGAACGTCAGCCACCCGAGCCCCTCGAAGTTCACCTCGACCCAGGCATGGATGTTGTCGCCCGTGGCGGTGAACACCGCGTCGCCCGCCTGCTCCTCGTCGGGGTAGAAGCCCATCACGACGCGAGCGGGGATGCCGACCTCGCGGGCGAGCAGAGCCATGGCGACCGCGTACTGCTCGTCGTCGCCGATCATCTGGTCGCCGCCGATGAGGGTCGAGATCCGCTCGGAGGTGTGGCCGGCGCGCGAGAGCACCTCGCCCTCGAGGCCGTGGCTGAAGAAGCCGCCCTCCGCGAGGAAGCTCTCCAGCGCCCGCACCTGCTCGATCGGCGACTCCGCACCCGCGACGGTCTCGGAGGCCAGCGCCGTGAGCTCCTCGGGCACGTTGCTCTGCTTCGGGAGGGGAACGGTGCCGAAGGGCGCGTCGGCGATCTGGTCGTCGTCGAGCTCGCCCGGGATCACCGTGTCGACGGTGTAGGAGTCCCCCGCCGTGAGCTTCGAGGTCACCACGGCCGTCCCCGTCTCGGCGTTGTAGTACGCGGAGCGGCGCAGGTCCTCCGCACGGTCCCCCGTGAAGTCGATCTCCGACACCTGACCGGCATCCGGCACCCAGACCCCGCGGTACTCCTCGATCTGCACCTGCAGGGTGACGGGGATGCCCTCGGCCTCCGGCGACATGTTGGCGCGGATCGGCGCGAAGGCGCTCGACGAGCCGGCGCCGCCGTCGGTGACGTTGTAGACCATGCCGTCGTACTGGTCCATGACCGCGATCCGCATCCGCGCGTCCTTCGGCAGCCCGCTCACGGTGAAGAGCGTGTCGCCGGCCTCGTCGCGCACGTTCTTGCGGAACGCCTGGAGCGGACTCGGGTAGTCGCGGATGTTGAACGGCGGGATGATCACGTCGCGGAAGACGTGTCGGGGCTGAGCGGGGGCCGCGACCGCGCTCGTCGCGATACCCGCGCCGCCGGCGACGGCGAGCACGGCCACGCCTGCCAGCAGCCTGCGCAGCCGCATGTGCCCGGCCCGCGACGGATCGACCTCGCCGACCGACACCGCCGCGTTCTGCGGAGCCCACAGCTGCCGCAGCGCGAGCCAGGCGACGGCGACGACCGCGAACGCAAGACCCTGCGCGACCGGGACAGCGGGCTCGGGGGTGCCGAGCGCGATCACGAGCATCAGCATGGATCCGGCGGGCAGCAGCGCCCATCCGACGTGCGGCAGTCGGAGCGCGAGCGAGGCCGTGAGCACCGTGATGACCAGCGTGAGCAGGAAGGGCACCAGGAAGTGACCGTCCGCTCCGGCCACGGGCGCCACAGTCGTGAGCAGCTGCTTCCACGCGGTAACGGTGCCGACGGCGAGCTTCTCGAACGTCTCGAGTGTGGGGATCACGCCGAGGATGGTCGTGTGCGCCAGCGCGAGAGCGCCGCCGAACACGAAGTACACCGCGACCGTGAGGCCGGCGACGACGAGGATCCCCCAGCGACGCCACGTCGACACCGCGGCGATCGCGAGACCGAGCAGCATCGCGCCGAGGGCGGCGGGCAGATACGAGCCGCCGGCGAACGTGGGCCAGAACCCGACGACGGCGACCGCGACGAGCAGCGCGGAAGCGCCGAGATCCAGGATCCAGCGACGTACAGGAATCCCGGCGAAGTCGGTCGAGAGAGCGGTCATGCGAGCACCTTCTGCAGCGCGAGGGGGACCTGATCGAGTGCGCCGATGGTCACGACATCCGCATCGCCGATCCGGCGCAGCGCGGGCGAGGCGACCGTCGTGTCGGCGACGACCGCGAGGGCCTTGGCGCCGAACGGCAGACGCGAGCACGCGAGGCGGAGGTCGTCGGTGCTGACCTTGGAGCCGCACACCAGGACGACGACGCTCGCGAGGGGCATGGTGCGGGCGAGCACGCCGGCGAGGTGGTCGATGCCGCCGTCGCGGGGCTTGGACTGCTCGACGCCGGACAGCGAGTCGAGGAGCCTCTTGCCGGTACCCGCGGGGAGCTCTCTGCCCTGCACGCGCACGTCGACCCGCTGGGAGTCGCGGATCGCCCGCAGACCGATCGATCCGGCCGCGGAGATCGCGAGCTCGAAGTCCTCGTCGCTCGCGTAGTCCCCGGACGAACGGGACAGCCCGATCACGAAGTGCGACCGGCGGGTCTCCTCGTACTGGCGCATCATCATGGTGCCGGTGCGGGCGGTGGATCGCCAGTGCACGTGGCGCAGGTCGTCTCCGGGCTGGTATTCGAGGAGCGCATGGAACGACACGTCGTCGCGCGACAGGTCGGCCGCGGGGAGTCCTTCCAGATCGCGCAGATAGCCGAGCGACTGGCCGTCGAACAGCACGGTCTTCGGGTGCACGAACAGATCGACGGGGTCGTCTCGGCGATGCGCGCGCTCGAACAGCCCGAGCGGGTCTCCGCGGACGACGCTGACGGGGCCGACCTTCACGACGCCCCGCTTCTGGGTGGGGATGGCGAACAGCTCCTCCGCCTCCTCTCCCGGCGCGAGACGCTGGATGCCGAACTCGCCGCGCCCCGCGCCGACGGGCAGCACGATCCGCGACGGCAGGATCGCCCTGGTGCCGTGGTTCGCGAGGGTGAGGGCGCCGACCGCGCGCTCGCCGACGACGACACGCGTGCGGGCCAGGTCGAGCGAGACGTCGTACGCGGTGCGGCCGATCAGGAACAGCGCGCACAGCGCCACGGTGATCGCGATCACGACCGCGGCGACCGTGAACTCCGCCCAGCCCGCGACCTGACCGACGATCCAGAACACGACCGCGAGGCCCATGAGCACCCACGCGAGCGGACGGATCGCGGCGGCGATCAGTCGGAGGCGCACCAGGATGCGCGCGCCGATGACCGCCGCGATGTCACGCCATCCGGCATCGCGGTCGATCGGCGCGTTCGCGATCTGGTGGACCTCCGCGGTCATCAGGCCGCCGCTCGGGCCTGCGGTGCGGCGACCGCGTCGAGCACGCGCACGAGGACCGTCTCGGCGGACGTGCCGGCGAACTCCGCCTCGGCGTCGAGCAGCAGACGGTGCTGCCAGACGGGACGCACGAGCGCCTTGATGTCGTCGGGGAGCACGAAGTGGCGTCCCTGCGCGGCCGCCCACACCTTCGCCATGCGGATCATCGCGATCGCGCCTCGCACCGAGACGCCCAGGCGGATCGCCCAGTCGTCGCGGGTCGCGGCGGCGAGCTCGGCCACGTAGCGCAGCACCGCGGGCTCGACGTGCACGGAGGCGCCGAGGTCGGCCATGTCGGCGACCGCGCTCGTCGTGATGATCGCCGCGAGACCAGCGGAGGGGTTGCGGTCGGAGGCGCCGGAGAGGATGCTCTCGGTGACGTCGAGGTCGGGGTAGCCGATCGACGTCTTGATGAGGAAGCGGTCGAGCTGCGCCTCGGGCAGCTTGTAGGTACCGGCCTGCTCGATCGGGTTCTGCGTCGCGATCACGAGGAACGGCCGACCGGTCTCGTGCGCGACACCGTCGACCGTCACGCGCGACTCCTCCATGACCTCGAGCAGCGCGGACTGCGTCTTCGGCGAGGCGCGGTTGATCTCGTCGGCGAGCACGATGGACGCGAAGATCGGGCCCTTGTGGAACTCGAACTTGTGCGACTGCTGGTCGTAGATCGTGACGCCCGTGACGTCGGACGGCAGCAGATCCGGCGTGAACTGGATGCGCGTGCTGGTGCCCTGCACGGTGGCGGCCAGTGCCTTCGCGAGGCTGGTCTTGCCCGTGCCGGGGGCGTCCTCGAGGAGCACGTGCCCTTCGGCGAGCATCGACGACAGCACCAGGCTGACGATCTCGCGCTTGCCCTGCACGGCCTTGTCGACGTTGTCGACGAGGCGCTGGAAGGTGCCCTGGAACCAGGCGGCCTGTTCGGGGGTCATGGTCATGAGTGTGTCGGTTCCTCGTTCTGTGAAGGGATCGTGGGCGTCGCGCCGTCGGGTCGCACTAGTACCAGCTGATGGCGTCGGCGTAGCGGTTGAGCTCGACGATGTAGACGCGCATGGAGCGGCCAGGGTTTCCGTAGAAGCAGCCCAGCTGCACCGTGCCGTTCTCGGGCACGTACCGCGCCGAGTTGCCGAACTGCCCACCGTCGTCGCAGCGCAGGGTGTAATTGCCGGGGCTGCGGAAGTTCTGCACCGTGAGGGTGACGTAGGCGCAGGACGAGTGCGTGCACTCGCCGGGCCAGTTGCCGGACGCGCCCTTGCCGGTCTTCAGCACCTCGGCGGGGCGCGGGTTGGTCTTGGCGGAGTCCGACGCCTCGGGTGAGGTGCCGCCCTCGCTGGCGGTCGCGCGCACCGTGATGCTGTGCGTCTCGTCGTAGCCGTTCCCGACCGTCTGGGAGCCGCTCGCGCCCACGGTCTGCCAGCCGCCGCCGTCGATCCTGATCTGCACCGTCTCGATGGGGCGTCCGTTGCCGGAGTTGCGTGCATCCCAACTCAGCTTCACCGACATCCCGGCGTTCTCCGCCTTCGCGACCGGCGCCTTCGGCTGCCCGAACGGCACGACCTGGGCGACGTTCGAGGCGGCACCCGCGTAGGTGCTGCCGTCGACCGTGGAGACGGCGCGCACCTGCAGGTTGTACGTGGTGCCGTTCGAGAGCCCGCCTATCGAGTTGCCGTTGAGCGCCTGCCAGCTGCCACCGCCGTTGAAGGTGTACTGGTACGAGATCTCCGACGACTTGGCGCCGTTCGCGGAGCCGGGGGTGTACGAGATGTTCGTGATCGACCGGTCGGCGGCCTGACCGCGCAGGCCGGTCGGAGCGCCAGGAGCGTTCACGCCGCGGCGGGGCGCCGACAGCTCGGACCATTCTCCCCAGCCGGCCTTGTTCTGCGCGCGGATGCGATAGGTGTACGGCGTCTCCGAGGTCGGCACCTTGACGGCCTGCGACGTCGCCCCGGCACTCGGCGTGAGGGTGTTGACGACCGTGCCGCCGTTGCGCACCTCGAGCTGGTAGCTGGCGATCGCGTCGCCGTTGGAGTTCGGCGCGCTCCAGTTGACCTGCATCTGCGCCTCGTTGCCGACGGAGGCGAGTTGAGTCGTGGTCGGAGCCGCGGGCTTGAGCGGCGGCCCCGCGGGCACCTCCGATGCCGACCAGTTGCTCCAGCTCGACGGATCCGGCGCCTTGTTGTGAGCCTGGACGCGCACCTGGTAGTTGCCGCCGTTCTCCAGGCCCTCCCAGGTGAGGGAGTTGCCGGAGACCTGCTTCTGAGACACTCCGGACGGCGGTGCCGGGGAGATCTCCAGCGTGTAGCTCTCCACCGGGGATCCCGGCGTCGACGGAGTCGTCCAACTCACGGCCAGCGACTTGTCGCCGAACTTCAGCGTCGGCGGGTTCGGTGTGTCGGGACGGGCGTCCGGACGCGCGACGGCGGAGGTGCCGGAGGGCTTGCTCTCGCCGACGCGGTTGGTCGCCGTCACCTGGAACGTGTACTCCACGTTGTTGGTGAGGCCGTCGAGCGTGCACGTGGTCGATCGGCACTCCTTGGTGTACGAACCGCCGCTCACCGCCTTGACGGTGTACTTCGTGATCTCGGCACCGTTGTTCGACGGGGCTCCGTACGACACCACGACCGTGCGGTCCTGCACGCTCGTGACGGTCGGCGCACCCGGCGCCTCCGGCACTCCCTGCACCGTGACGATGACCTGGCCGTTGACCTCGCGGTCGGGATCCTTCGTCGCATCCTGGATGCGGTAGCGCACCACCAGCGTGCCGACGAACGTCGCCGCAGGGGTGACCGTGAGCTGGTCGCCCTTCTGCGTCACCGAACCCATGCCCGCCTCGACCACGGCCGACACGACCTTGAGCGGAGTCTCGGGGAACGGGTTGAAATCGTTCGCGAGCACGTCGACCGTGACCGGCTTGCCCTGGTCGGCTTCGGAGACCGTGTCGGTGTTGGCGGCCGGCATCGCACGCGTGGAGGCGGCGACGAGCACCGTCACGGTTCCCTCGACCGGCTCGGTCTCGCCGTCGGTCACCTCGACCTTGAGCGTCAGGGCGGTGCCCTTCTTGGCCTCGGAGGAGGCCTCGACCATCAGGTTCGAGCCGTCGATCCTGGCCTTGACGCCCTTGCCGTCGCCACCCGTGAACTTGTAGGTGTGCTTGCCTTCGTCCTCGGGGTCCGGGTCGGTGGTGAGCGCCGCGAGGTCGAGCGCCGTCGCGTCCTCGCCGGGCGCGACCTCCATCTGGCCGTTCACGAAGACCGGCTGCTGGTTCTCGGGCGGCAGCACGTCGATCGGGATCGTCAGCGTGGCGATGCGTCCCTCGGGGTCGTCCGGACCGGAGCCGTCGGTCACCTCGAACGTGAGCGCGTCCTTGCCGAAGTAGCCGGCGGCGGACGTGTAGACGAGCGTCGTCTCGTCCTGCACGAGGTCGCTGCCGTCGGCGTGCACCGCCGAGACCTTGGCGTGCTCGGTGATGCGGGCGGTGCCGCCTCCCGCGACCGTGACGTACTCCGACAGCGGGAGCTTCTTCGTCTCGCCGCTCACGACCTCCACGGGCTTCGTGAGGTCGACCGTCGGCCGCAGTCCGGACTCGGCCGGGACGAAGATGAACGCCGAGGCCTCCAGCCCGTCGCGGTCGGTGAGCGTGTAGCGGATGAGCTGCTGCTCCTCCTGCACCGTGACGCGCACCGAGCCGTTGTCGAGCTGCGTCGCTCCCTCGCCGAGCGTCACGGTGAGAGCATCCGTCGTGCCATCGGGATCCTCGTCGTTCTTGAGGATCGGGATCTCCGCGGTCAGCGTCCCGTCCTTGAGGTCCTCGGGGCGCACCCGGTCGTCGCGGGCGATCGGCGCCTGCAGGGGCACATCCTCGTCGACCGTGATCTGGAGCACGGCCGAGGCGGTGGCGCCGCGGGAGTCGCGAATCGTGTACTGCAGCGAGGTCTCCAGTGCGCGGTCCGGCGCCTGGACGAGCACCCGGTCGCCGGAGACGCGGGCTGAGAGGCCGTCGATCTCCGGCACCTCGAGACCGCCGTTCTTCTCGCTGACCAGCGTGATCTCGTCACCCTCGGGGTCGGAGTCGTTCGCGAGCACCGGGACGGCGATCTCGCGTCCGGGACGCACCACGACCGCATCCTTCACGGCGTACGGCGCCTGGTTGATGTCCTCCGCCGGCGCGATGCCGACGCGGATCGTGGCGAGGCCCTCCTTGCCGAGCCGGTCGCGCACGCGGTACTTGAACGTGTCGACGCCGGTGGAGCCGTCGAAGGCCTCGTAGGTGAAGTAGTTCGAGCCGTTCTCGTTGATGCGGCCCTTGGCCGGGTTCGACGCGATGCCGATCAGCTCCACCGAGTCGCCGTCGGCGTCGATGCCGTCGAGCGGCACGGCGATGTTGACCTCGGTGCCGGCGAGGGCACGGGCCACGATGTCCTGTGGCCGGGGCGCCGCGTTGGTCTCGGCGTCGATCGGCATGATCTGGATCGTGACGTAGCCGGCGGCCTTCTGCTCGCGCGAATCGACGGCCTCGTAGGTGAGGTAGACGGTCTTCGCCTCGTCGCCGGCCTTGAACCGCACGGCGTCCTGCGAGACGAAGGCCTCGCCGTCCTCAGGATCCGGGACCTCGACGAGCTCGGGGACGACGTGCATGACGTCGTCGTTCGGATGCGTGTCGTTGTCGAGCACGGGGATCGTCACGACGTCGCCGGCGCGGACGTAGGCGGTGTCCGGGTTCGCCACGGGCTGCAGGATCTGGTCGGGCGCGGGGATCGGGATCACGACGACCTCGCCCTCGGCCGACTTCGAGCCGTTGGAGATGCGGTACTTGACGCGCACCTGATCCTTGAGCGATCCCTGATCGGTGATGCGCAGCGTCTCGTGGTTGATCACCGAGACCGAGATGCCGGAACTCGGCTCGAGCGAGACGGATTGCACCACGAGGATGCCGCCGGCGGGGTCCATGTCGTTCGCGAGCACTCCGACGAGCACGTCTCCACCCGAGGGCAGCAGGGCGACGTCGCGCACGGCGACGGGCGGCAGGTCGGTCTCGTTCGCGTCGAGCACATCGACGCGCACGAGTCCCTGTGCGTTCTTCGGGCCGGCGGTCGCGAGGTACTGCACGTAGTAGGTGCCGGGCGCCTGCGCGGAGAAGGTGAAGGTCTTGTTCGAGTAGTCCGGGAGGATGGTCGCGCCGGGTGTCTCATCGACGCGTCCGAGGCGCAGTGGCTCACGGCCCGAACTCGTGTCGTTCACGAGCGGCGCGACCGCGACCTGCTCGCCCACCCTGGTCACGACATGGTCGGCGTTCGTCTTGGGGTCGGTCGACCCCTCGGGGCGCACGTCGAGCGAGATCGTGCCCACGTAGGTCTCGCCGAAGCCGTCGGCGATCGTGACGCTGATGTCCTTGCGCCCCTGCAGGCTGGCGGTCGCCTTGTAGGTGATCTGACCGTCGGTGCTGAAGTCGACCTCGTCGCCGGGCGCGGGCTCGACGCCCTTCAGGTAGATGTCGTCGCCCTCAGGGTCGATGAAGTCCGGGAGGATGTTGTAGGAGATCGTGCCGCCGGATTCGACGGTCAGGCTCGTCTTGCGCTTGGGCGTGGGGGCTGAGTTCTGGTCCCAGTCGAACACCGTGAGCGTGACGTTCGCGGTGTCCTTGCCGCCGCGGCCGTCATCGGCCTCGTAGATGAAGGTCGTGGAGCCGCTGGCCTTCTCGTCGACCGCGATCTGCAGCGATCCGCCGTTCTGCACGGGCTGCACCGTGCCGATCGAGGGCTGCGCCTCGGCGATCGTCGCGACCAGCACGTCGCCGTCGGGGTCGTTGTCGTTGTCGAGCACCGGCAGGAGGGTCGTCGCGCCGGGACGCACGCCGAAGTCGTCGTCCTCGGCGATCGGCGGGGGGTTCTCCTCCTTGCGGTCGGGAAGGGTCGTCTCGACGGTCTCCTCGGTGGTGTCCTCTTCGTCCTGCGTCTCGCCCTCGGGCGGGGTGAGGTCGTTCCAGTTGTCGACGCGCTGCAGCGATTCGTTCGCCATCCATGCCGCGCCGCCGACGGCGTCGTTGAGGATGATCACGTCGCGGTTCACGCGGAACGTGAGGCTCTTCGACTGCTCGGCACCCTCGATCCTCTCGTCGACGTCGTTGGAGTCCCCGGGGCATTCGCGCAGGAACCGCGCGGATCCGGCCCAGGCCGCATAGGTGCAGCCGCGCAGCGACACGGGGGCGGCGGGGGTGCCGGTGCCGCCGACGTCGGTGATCGTGGGCTCGGCGCCGTCGAGCGGCACGGATACGAGCGCGGACTTGGTGGCGAGCGCGACGGCCGAGGTCTGAGCGGATGCGGGCTGAAGCACGGCGTCCGCGGCATCCGCGACCTCGGTCCGGAACCCGCCGGGGGTTGTGACGATCCCCGCCGCGGGGTCGAGGACGACCGGTGTGCGGCCGACCGCGGTGATGACGGGAACGGATTCCTCGTCGATGTCGCCCACGGATGCCGCGGAGGGGTCGAGCGGTTCGCCCTCGTTGTCGACCGGGACGGTGACGACCTCGCCGCGCTCGGCGGAGACGCCGAAGACGGTGCCGTCCTCGGCCACCGCGACATCGGCGTTCGCGCCGAGCTCGACGGCAGGCTCGGCTGCTTCGATCTTGAACGAGGCGATGCCCGACACCGGGACGACCCAGACCTTGCCGGTCTTCTTGTCGAGGATCGCGGTGGTGCGGTTGCCGAGCACGACCTTGGCCGAGGAGGGGATGCGGGCCGAGTCGCCGAGAGCGACGCGGGCGGGGTCGACGGCCGTGACGGTCGAGGCGCTCTCGTCGACCACGAGGATGTTCGTCTCGTCCTGGAGGATGTCGTAGTTCTCACCCGCCGTGCGCAGACCGCCGTCGAGCACGGTCGACTCGTGGTTGAAGTGGCCGACGAGGAGGCTCGAGGTCTTGGTGATCCAGACGCCGCCGTCGTTGAGGTCGACCTTGGTGGTCGGGAACCCCTGGTAGTTGATCGCCATCGTGGTGAGGGCGATCACGCCCACCGTCACGCCGGCCACCGACGCCAGTGTCTTCGGCCGCGCTCGCATCCACGACAACGCCTTCATGCCCGGTTCCCCCCAGGGTCTCGCTGATCAAGACTCTCCGACCGTGCGCCCGGCGGCGCACGATACACCCGAACATCCTAACCTTCCGGAATACCGCGCACGATGGGGAGAACTGCCCAGGGGATGCTCAGGGCTGATTCAGCCGAGTTCGGTGGCGCGCCAGCATCCCTCGATGTGGTCGTCGACCATGCCGGCGGACTGCATCAGCGCGTACATCGTGGTGGCCCCGACGAAGCGGAATCCGCGGCGGCGGAGCTCCTTGCTCATCGCCGTCGACTCCGCGGTCACGGCGGGCACGTCGGCGAACTCGATGGGGCGGCGCCTGGTCCGTGGCGGCGCGAAAGACCACATGAGCTCGTCGAGCTCGCCGTCGGCCATGCCGCGGACGATGCCGGCGTTGCCGATCGTGGCGAGGATCTTGGCGCGGTTGCGGATGATCCCCGCATCCGCCATGAGCCGCTCGACGTCGCCCTCGTCGAAGTCGGCGACCTTCTCGGGTTCGAACCCGGCGAACACCTCGCGGAAGCGCGGGCGCTTGCGCAGGATCGTGATCCACGAGAGCCCCGCCTGGAATCCCTCGAGCGCCATCTTCTCGAACAGCGCCCGGTCGCCGTGCAACGGCGTGCCCCATTCCTCGTCGTGATAGCGGCGGTACTCGGGGTCGTCGCCGACCCACGCGCAGCGCGCGCGACCGTCGGGTCCGGTGAGGAGAGAGGGCATGCTCCGACGCTACCGCTCGGCACCGACATCGCACTCGCTGGCACCTCACTCCATAGAGCTCCGCGACTCCATAGAGCTCCGCGCCCGCGCCCGCGCCCGCGCCGAGGAAGGCGAACACACGGAGGGAGGACGATTTCTGGCGAATCGTCCTCCCTCCGTGTGTTCGCCTGACTTCGCGTGCGGCGCCGACCAGGAATCAGTCCGCGAAGGTCGCTCCGTCGATCACGAAGCGGTAGCGCACGTCCGAGGCGAGCACGCGCTCGTAGGCCTCGTTGATCTGCGATGCGGGGATGACCTCGATCTCAGCGGCGATGCCCTTCTCGGCGCAGAAGTCGAGCATCTCCTGCGTCTCCCGGATGCCGCCGATGTTCGACCCGGCGAGCGAGCGACGTCCGCCGATCAGCGCGCCGACAGGTACGGGAAGGGGCTCGTTCGGCAGACCGACGCAGACCATCGATCCGCCCACGTCGAGCAGGCTGAGGTACGCGCGCAGGTCGATGCCGGCGCTCACAGTGTTGAGGATCACGTCGAACGACGAGCGCAGGTTCCGGAACGTCTCACGGTCGCTCGTCGCGTAGTAGTGGTCGGCGCCGAGCCGCAGTCCGTCGTCCTTCTTGTTCAGCGTCTGCGACAGCACCGTCACCTCGGCGCCGAGCGCGTGCGCGATCTGCACGCCCATGTGGCCGAGGCCGCCGAGACCGACGACCGCCACGCGGCTCCCCGGGCCGACGCCCCAATGGCGCAGCGGCGAGTACGTCGTGATGCCCGCGCACAGCAGCGGGGCCGCGACGTCGAGGGCAAGGGCGTCGGGGATGCTGACCACGAACGACTCCGTCACGACGACCTGCTCCGAGTAGCCGCCCTGCGTGATCGTGCCGTCGCGGTCGGTCGCCCCATAGGTGAACACGGCGCCCTGGGTGCAGAACTGCTCGTCGCCGCGCTCGCAGTTGCGGCATTCGCCGCACGAGTTCACCATGCAGCCGACGCCGACGCGATCGCCGACCGCGTGGCGCGTCACCTCGGGGCCGACTGCGGCGACGACGCCGGCGATCTCGTGCCCAGGGGCGAGCGGGTAGGTCTGGGAGCCCCAGTCTCCGCGCACCGTGTGGATGTCGGAGTGGCAGATGCCGGCGAACGCGATGTCGATCAGGACATCGTGCGGGCCGAGTTCTCGACGATCGATCTCGGTCTTCTCGAGCGGAGCGGCTTCGCTGGGGGCGGCGTAGGCGTGGACGCGGGTCATGCCTCGACCCTACCTACGCCGCTGAGGTCGGAACTGTGCCCGCTCACGGTCGTCGGCGCGTTTCGTCTCGCTTCGCTCGCTCAACGACCGGGAGAAGGGTCGTTGAACGAGGAGCGCAGCGACGAGACGAAACGCCCCGCGACTACCGCTTCTTGGCCTTGAGCGCCTTCTCCTGGATCGGCGCCTCACCCGAGGCGGCGAGGTCGGCGTAGTAGGCGCGCGCCTCGTCCTGACGCTGCTTCTCGGCGCCGGAGGCGATGGGCGCGCGCACGTGCTCGGGCTCGTAGCCGAACGCGTCGACGAGGTCGAGGGCGTGCGGGCGCAGACGTGCGCACAGGCGGTCGATGTAGCTCGACACCGCAGCGGCGCGCTGCATCGACAGGCGGCCGTTGATGAGGTGCCAGGCGAGATGCTTCTCGATGAGCTGCAGGCCGAAAAGATCGCGCAGCCAGGTCAGCACCTTCTTGGTGTCGGCGTCCTCGACGCGGTGCACGGCGTCGGTGAACGCCTCCCACTGCAGCAGCTCGCCGTGGGCGCGGGCGGCCTCGATCAGCTCGGCCTGGTTCTCGTTGAACAGCTGCGCCCCGCGCACCTTGTCCTTGCCCGCGGCGCGGAGGCGACCGGCGATGTCGGCGACCATCTGCTGCACGCGCTCGGCGAGCAGGAGGTGCTGCTGCTCCTCGCGCAGCCCGTTCTCGACCGACCGCGCCACCTGGCCGAAGTCCGCGACGGACTGGCCGAACTGACGCAAACCCGCGCCGTGGAACACCTTGCCCGCGGTCTGGCCCACGGCGAACTTGGCCAGCGCCGCAGCATCCTTGCCGGTGAACTGCTTGGCGTAGTCGGTGAGCAGGCGCTTGCCGACGAGCTGCAGCAGCACGTTGTTGTCACCCTCGAAGGTCACGTAGATGTCGAGGTCGGCGCGAAGCCCGACGAGACGGTTCTCGAACATGAAGCCGGCGCCGCCGCAGGCCTCACGGGCCTCCTGCAGAGTGTCGAGCGCGTGCCAGGTGGAGAGCGGCTTGAGGGCCGCCGCGAGGGTCTCGAGGTCCTCGCGGTCGTCGGGGGTGTCGGTGCGGCCCGAGAACACGCCGTCGAACTTCTGCAGGAACTCGTCGTGCGCGAAGATCTGCGCGTAGGTGGTGGCGAGGCGGGGCAGCAGGCGGCGCTGGTGCTTGCCGTAGTCGAGCAGCACGACCTCCTGCCCGTCGGCACCGTCGAACTGGCGACGCTGGGTCGCGTAGGTGATCGCGATCTTGAGGCCGAGAGCCGACGCCCACGACGCGGCGCCGTCGAGCGAGACGCGCCCCTGCACGAGGGTACCGAGCATCGTGAAGAAGCGGCGTCCGGGGCTGTCGATCGCGCTGGAGTACGTGCCGTCGGCCGCGACGTCTCCGTAGCGGTTGAGCAGGTTGTTGCGCGGGATGCGCACGTGGTCGAACGAGAGGCGTCCGTTGTCGATGCCGTTGAGGCCTCCCTTGAGTCCGTCGTCCTCGCGCCCGATGCCGGGCAGGTCGACGCCGTCCTCGCCGCGCAGCGGCACGTAGAAGCAGTGCACGCCGTGGTTGACGCCGTTCGTGATCAGCTGCGCGAAGACCGTGGCCGCGACGCCGTGCAGGGCCGCGTTGCCGAGGTACTCCTTGGTAGCCGCGCGGAACGGCGTGTGGATCACGAACTCCTGGGTCTCGGGGTCGTAGGTCGCGGTGGTGCCGACAGCCGCGACGTCGGACCCGTGGCCGATCTCCGTCATCGCGAACGCGCCGGGGATCTCGAGGCTCATGATGCCCGGAAGCCACTTGTCGTGGTGCTCGGCGGTGCCGAGCTGCAGCACGGCGGATCCGAAAAGGCCCCACTGCACACCCGACTTGATCTGCAGGCTGGGATCGGCGACGACCAGCTCTTCGAAGCCGGCGATGTTCGCGCCGTTGTTCTCCTCGCCGCCGAGGCGCTTCGGGAACGCCCGGTGCACGGCCTTGTTCTCGACCAGCAGGTGCAGCTGGCTCAGCACGCGCTCGCGGTGCTCGTCCTTGCCGAGCTCGTCGTCGCGCCAGAAGGCGGGGTCCTTGATCAGCTCTCGCGCTTCGAGACGGGTGTCGGCCCAGGTGCCGAGCAGCAGACGCGTGACGGCGTCGACGTCGAGGCGGGCTCCGGCGTCGTTCGCATCGGCGGAAGTGGTGTTCGGACGGACGGCGGCGTCGACCATGCGCATTCCTCTCAGAGGGAGACGGGGATGCATCCATGGTAGGTCTGCCACAACCATGGGCGAACTCGTCTGTGCTGTTCCTCCAATAGGCTGCCGCGACGTCCCCCGACCGGGTTGTCGTCAGCCGACAGTGCCGACGGTCCTGCCCGGTGGCGGTGCCGTCTTCGCGTCGGCCCATCGCCGCGCGGTGCCGGAGCTCAACCGCGCCCATGTGCGATCGCGGATGAAGATCGAGTCGATCGCGATCATCGTGAGCGAGAACCAGGGCAGACCCATGAGCACGGCGATGCCGATGTGGAAGGAGAGGATGCCGAGGAGGCCGATCAGTCTGGTGGGGCGCGTCAACAGCATGAGGGGGAACGCCACCTGCAGGATGATCGACCCCCAGCTCGCGATCGTCACCATCGGCCCCCAGGCCGTGACGAGGTCGCTCAGCACCGGCCAGGTGCCGAAGCGGGCGGTCTGCAGCGGGTTGTAGACCGCGTAGCCGTCCTTCCACGGGTCGCCTCCCGCCTTGAAGAGAGCTCCGGAGGCGTACACGAAGCAGACCTGAGCCGTGAGCGCGACGAGCGCAAGATTGTGGAAGACGGTGCCGAGCAGGGCCGGCTGGCTGTTCGGCGGGAACCAGTCGCCGACCTTCGCGCGGCGCCGTGCGTCGAGCGACCACCGTGCGGCCGGGTCGGCGAAGAACAGCAGCAGCAGCGCGATGCGGAACATGTTGTCGCCTTGGTCGCCGACCATGTCGTTCGCCTCGATGAATCCGACCCACAGGCAGAAGAACACCGGCAGCACGAGGCGGAAGCGCCAGCCCAGCACGAACAGCACCGCCAGTCCCGCAAGCGCGAGGTACAGCGCGGTATAGAGGACGTCGTTGCCCATGGCCGCGTGGAACGCGCTGAACACCCAGATCGTCGGGAAGTCGCTCACGGGCTGGGCCATCTCGCCGTTCCACGCCGAGCCCGAGCCGAACGTGTACAGGCGGGTGCCGAAGTTCGCCGCCAGCAGTCCGAGCGCGGTGACGCCGAACAGGATGCGGGTCACGGCGAGCCCGTAGAGGGCTTTCTTGCCGTGGAACAGCCAGTCGCCGACGAACGCGGAGATGCGGTCGACGGCCGACACGACCATCGCCCACAGTCCCGCGACCATCGACGAGGCGAAGGTGAGGAGCCGTGCAGGCAAGGATGCCGTGGGTACGGGCTCGGGGACGGCAGGCCTCTTCTGCGGCGCCTGCTCCGGCGCTTTCTTCGGCGGCGCATCCGGGCGCAGCGCCGCGGGCGCGGCATCCCTCTTCTGCTTCTCCACCGCCTTGTCCCGTGTCCTCGTCGGCGCGCTCACGGCTGGATCCTCTCGAACTGGGCGCGGAAGGTGTTCGCGAAGTTCTCGCGGCTCTGACCCTCCTCTTCTATCGGCAGACGCCAGCCCGTGGTCGAGAAGGTCGGATCCGGGCGTTGCGCCCCGGGGTCGTTCCGCTCGGCATAGGGCACGACGTTCTGACGGCTCACGCGGTACTGCACCTGCACGACGGCATCCGCTCCCCAGATCGCATAGGCGACCTGGGTCGCGTACGCGGTGGAGAGATGCTCCTCGGCCAGGTACGCGGCGGGTGAGGGGTGGTCGCCCTCGAGCTCGTCGAAGGACCGGGTCATCCACTCCTCCCAGCCGTCCTCGGTGTAGTCGAGCGCGACCACCGCCTGCTGCTGCTCGTCGAGCTTGTTGTAGGCGTTCATCTGCCCGCTCGCGACCTCGGTCGACTGGATGCCTGCGCGCGGCGGGAACAGGGTGTAGCGGATCATGGAGAGCTCGACGTCCGTTGCGCTGACCCACCCGGTCTCGATCTCCTCGCCGTCCTTCTCGATGATCGCGCGGACGTTGAAGTGGTAGTCACCGTTGATCGGCTCCGGCGCGAAGACGCTCCATGACTGGCCGAACATCGGCAGCATGTAGCTCGACAGCACCTCCTGCGTGGGGATCTCCCGGAGCGCCGAGTACGGTGCGATCCACAGGAAGGATGCGCCGACGTGCCACAGGGTGAGGAGGCATGCGGCGAACGCGATGAGCTTGACCCACCACGTGGGGCGCGGCCTCGCGGTCTCGGCCGCCTCAGCCGTCTCGATCACCTCAGTCGAGGCGTCGGTGTCGGTGTCGGTGTCGGTGTCGGATGACATCTGCGTCGTGGTCATTGTGCGCACCTTCCTGACCGACGAAGGGGGAGGTCGGGGCCGCCGTGCGCGGCGGCCCCGACGAGGATGTCGCTACTCGACCATGCGGTCGGCTGCGACGGTCTGCGCTCGGCGACGACCGAGACGGACGGCGCCGAGACCCATCAGGAGCAGGAGAGCCGCGAGCGCGACCCATCCCGTCTGCACGTCTCCACCGGTGGTGGCGAGGCCCGATGCCACGACCTGGAACGTCGTCGACACGGCTCCGGATGTCGCCCCCGTCAGCGTGACGGTGTGGGTGCCGAGGTCGGTGTCCGCGGGGATCGTCCACGTGAACGTGACCTCGCCCTGGGCGTTGGCGATGCGGCTGCCGAGCGCGAGCGGCGCGGAGGTCATGAGCCCCGTGACCGTCTCGCCGGGCTGGAATCCCGTGCCGATCGCGGTCTGCTGATCTCCTCGCTCGAGCACGGGCGTCACGACCCGGATGCCGATCTGCGCTCCGGGGTTCGCGGCGGCGTTCCCGTCGGCGGACGCGGATGCCGAGGCCGTCGACGTCGCGGTCGCGGAGGCTTCTGCCGTCGCGTCGGCGGAGACGTCTGCCGCTGCCGACGAGGATGCCGTCGCGGACGCCGAGGCGTTCGCCGCCGCGGCCGAGGACGCGTTCGCGTTCGCAGTCGCCGCAGCCGAGGCGTCGGCGGCACTGGTCGACGTCGCGTCCGTCTGCGCCGCCGCCTGCGCCGCCGCGGCCGCCGAGGCGTTCGCGTCGGTCGTGGCGGTCGAGGAGGCGTCCGTCGATGCGTCGGTGGTCGCCGCGGCCGAGGCCGCCGCATCCGCCGTCACGTCGGCCGCCGCAGAGGCGCTGCTGGTCGCATCGGCCAGGGCCGCAGCGACCGCCGCCGCCTCGGCGACCGCGTTCGCGTCGCTGTCGGCTTGCGCCGAGGCCGCCGCCGACGCCGAGGCGTTGGTGTTGACCTCCGCCGAGGGGTCGGCGTCCGCATCCGCGGAGGCGACGGCATCGGACGACGCGTCGGTCGAGGCGGAGGCGAGGGCCGCCGCGCTGGCGTTCGATGCGGCGCTCGTGCTCGCGTCGGACGTGGCGGAGGCCTGCGCCGCCGTCGTGCTCGTCGCATCCGCGAGCGCTGCCGCCTGTGCCGCGACCGCGGCCCCGGCGTTCGCCGCCGACGTGGCATCAGCCGTGGCATCCGTCGACGAGGTGGCGGTCGCCGCGGTCTGCGCCGCCGCCTCCGCCGCCGGGTTCGCCGCAGCGGAGCCTTCCGCCGTAGCATCCGCCCAGGCCGCCGCCTGCGCGGCCGCCTCGGCGACCGCGTCGGTCGAGGCATCGGCGTTCGCGGACGCGGATGCCGAGGCCGCCGCATTCGCGTTCGTCGAGGCCTCCGAGGAGGCGTTCGTGGAGGAATCCGCGGTCGCCGCGCTCTCGGACGAGGCGGCCGAGTTGGCGTCGGCGGCCGTGGAGGCTGCGGCGTTCGCGTCGTCGGAGGCGTCGGCCTGCGCCGCTGCCTGTGCGGCGACGGCCGCGGAGGCGTTGGCTGCCGCCGTCGCGTCGGTCGTGGCCGTGGTCGAGGCGTCCGTCGTGGCCGCCGAGACCGCAGCCGCCGACGCGTCCGCCGTGGCAGCGGCCGAGGCCGCGGAGGTGGCGTCCGCGAGGGCCGCCGCTTCTGCCGCCGCCTGTGCCGAGGGGTCGCCGTCGGCCGTGGCATCTGCGGACGCCGAGGCCGAAGCCGCCGCGTTGGTGTTGACGTCGGCCGGGTCGCCCGCCGTGACCTCCACGGTGTCGGTCTGCGTGACCGCCCCCGAGGTGCCGGTCAGCGTGTACCCGGTGGCCGGTGCCGTATCTGCCGGCACGGGGTAGTTGACAGAGAAGGCGCCGAACGCATCCGTCGTCGCGCTCACGGGGCCGCCGACGTTTGCGCCGCCGCCCGGGGCGGTCAGCTGCAGCGACACCGTGGCGTTCACGGGCCAGCCCGAGCCGGTCACCGCGAGGTTCGTGCCCGCGGGCACGGATGCCGCGGCATCCAGCACGACGGGCGCGGCCGTGACCTCGGTGGTGTCGACCGCGGTCGCCGCACCGGCTGTCGCCGTGACCGTGTAGCCCGTCCCGGCAGGGGTCCCTGCGGGCACGGGGTAGGCGAGCGTGAAGCCGCCGAGTCCGCTGGTCGTCGTGGTCTGCGGCGTGCCGATCGGGGCACCGCCGGGTGCGGTCAGCTGCACCGTGACCTCGGTGTCGGCGGGCCAGTCGGAACCCGTCACCGAGAGCGAGGACCCGGCTTCGACCGTGTCGGCCGCGTCGACCGTGGGTGCCGCGGTGACGGCGGTCGTGTCGGTCGCGGTCTGCGCTCCGACGGTCGCCGTGACCGTGTAGCCCGTTCCTGCCGGCGTGCCGGCGGGCACCGGGTAGGCGAGCGTGAAGCCGCCCGTGCCGTCGGTCGTGACCGTCTCGGGCCCGCCCACGTTCGCGCCGCCGCCTGGGGCGGTGAGTTGCACCGTCACCTCGGTGTTCGCAGGCCAATTGGCACCGGTGATGCCGAGATCCGAGCCCGCCTGCACGGTGTCGTCCGCGTCGACCGTGGCCGCTGCCGTGACGTCGGTCGTGTCGATAGCGGTCTGCGCGCCCGCGGTCGCCGTCACGGTGTAACCCGTGCCGGCCGCCGCGCTTGCAGGGACCGGGTAGGCGAGCGTGAAGGCGCCCGTGCCGTCGGTCGTGACCGTCTCCGGGCCGCCGACGTTCGCGCCACCGCCCGGGGCGGTGAGCTGCAACGACACCTCGGTGTTCGCGGGCCAGTTGGTGCCGGAGACCGCGAGGTCGGTGCCCGCCTGCACGGTCGGAGCCGCGTCGACGGTCGGGACGGGGGCGTCCGTGACCTCGGTCGTATCCGTGGCCGTGACGGCCCCGGCAGTCGCGGTCACCGTGTACCCCGTCGCGGCGGGAGTGCCTGCAGGAACCGGGTACGCGAGCGTGAAACCGCCCGTGCCGTCGGTCGTGACCGTCTCGGGTCCGCCGACGTTCGCGCCGCCGCCCGGGGCGGTCATCTGGACCGATACCTCGGTGTTCGCGGGCCATCCGGCGCCGGTGACAGCGAGGTCGGCGCCCGCCTGCACAGCGGGCGCCGCGTCGACGGTAGCGGGGGCTGCCGTGACGTCTGTGGTGTCGAAGGCCGTGGAGGTGCCGTCGGTGGCCGTGACCGTGTAACCGGTCGCGGCGGGGGTTCCCGCAGGGACCGGGTACGCGAGCGTGAAGCCGCCTGTGCCGTCGGTCGTGACGGTCTCAGGACCACCGACGTTCGCTCCACCGCCCGGAGCGGTCAGCTGCACCGACACCTCGGTGTTCGCGGGCCAGCCGGCGCCCGTGACGGCGAGGTCGTCGCCCGCCTGCACGGTCGCGGCGGCATCCACGGTCGGTGCGTCGGCGAGAGCGTTCGGTCCGGCTTGCGCGCGGGCGAGGGCGATCGTGCCGACACCCCCGGTGCCGAGGATGTCGCCGACCGTGAGGACGAAAGCCTCCTCGCTGAAGATCGGGCCGTTGTCGGGCTGCACGTTGCCGCGCAGCGAGACCACGCCGTTCAGGAGACCGACCGCGGGGGCGATCGCCGTGACGATCCCGGTCACCGCGGTGGTGACGGTCGGCACGACCGTCGCGATCACGCCCGTCGGGCCGAAGAGCGTCGTGTTGATGGGCGTCGTCAGGGCGCCGAGCAGGGTGCCCACGGGGACGACGACCGGGAGCCCGGCGACCTTGAGCGAGATCGTCGCGGTCGCTGTTCCGGCGACGACGCTGCCGAGGGTCTGGTTCGGGACCGAGACCTGCAGACCCGTGCCGATGTCGACCACCGGCGTGGTGCAGGTCGGGGCCGTGCCGACGACGCAGACCGCGACGCCGATGTTCAGCACGGCGGCGTTGAGCGTGTTCGTCAGCGCGGTCTGCACGAGGTTCGGGACCGTGTTCAGCACGTTCCCGACGCGGGTGATGAGGTTGTTCAGCACGGCGGCCGACAGCACCTCCTCGCCCACGTTCAGGTTGTTCAGACCACGGCCGGTGGTGTCGGAGAACAGCGCGGCGATATCGGCGGTCACGAGTCCGGTGCGGAGGTTCACGCTGACGACCCCGTCGCCCACCGGGGTGTCGAGGATCGTGTTCATGGCGGCCGCGATGTCGGTCGTGATCGTGATGTTCACGCCGTCGTTGCCGACGATGGGAGCGAGCGCGGCGTTGAGGCCTGCGAGGGCCTGCGCGAGCAGTCCGCTCGGACCGGCGAGGCTCGCGACGGCAGCGTCCACGGTCGCGGTGACTCCGCCGGGACCGGTGAGCGTGTTCGTGAGCGTCGCGATCGCCGGCAAGGACAGCGCGACGTCGCCACCGGCCACGTTGTAGTCCCGCGTCACGGCTCCCGCGGAGTCGATCGCGACCTCGGAGCTGATCGCCTCGAGCGAGATGTCGAGGTCGGCGACCGTGCCGGTCACGGCGGAGCCGAGGAGCCCCTGGAGGTTGAACGACGCGTTGGACGGATAGGCGCCGGTGCCGGTCGTGTCGATCACGCCCGAATCGCTCACGGCACCGGCTGCGGCGCGCGAGACGCCCGCGTCGGAGGACTGCGAGTACTGGTTCACGGCGCCGAGCTGCACGAAGTTCGACAGCGGCACGCTGAGGCCGCCGGGGATGCCGAGCTGCAGCGCGTTCAACGCTGTGAGATCGAGCGAACTCGTCTCGGTGTCGGGCGTCGGCGAACCCGCGTTGCTGGTCGACGATCCGCCGAGCGCCACGACGTCGTCGAGCGGCACTCCTCCGAGCAGCAGACTGCCGCTCAGGAACCGCGAGCTCGACGCCGATTGGTCGCCCGGCGCGGCTGTCGCCGCCGTCGGAACCAGTGCTCCTGCGAGGACGACGGCCGCGGCGATCGCGCCCGCCAGTCCTGCTCCTGCGGCCCTGCGCCTACGCAGTCCCGCCCCTCCGAATTTCGCCATTCGCCTCTCCCGTGATGCAGATGTTCCGCGTCACAAGGCCCTCCCCAGGTGCCGGCATCTGCCGGTCAGGACGATGTTGGTAAGCGACTATGCCAACCCTCCGAACGGTTTGTCCAGAGGTCTTGGCAAAATTCATGGGAGCGGTCACACTGTTTCGTGGGAGCGATCACACGAAAATCATGGGAACGGTCCTGCAAAAACGTGGGAGCGGTCACATGACATGACCCCCACACGACGGCCGCCCCGCATGGCGAACATGCGAGGCGGCGGGATCTTCGTGTGCCGGGCGGCTAGAGCCGGAGACCGTGACCGAAGCGGAAGAGCGGATCGGAGGTGTCGAAGGGAACGTCGGGCCGTGATGCCTCGACGGCCGCCATCGACCGGGGGAGGTCGAACGGCAGCGCCCCCGTGGACGGGGCGACCCCGCTGAGCACATCGAGCAGAGCAGCACCCGACGCACCCCAGTTCACGGTGACCGCGGCCGCGGCATCCGTGATCGGCTGGAGGATCGGCGGGCGGTCGGCGAGCACGTCGACCACGGTCGGCACCGCCGACGAGACCTCGCGCACATGCGCGACGACCTCCTCGGCGAAGTCGAGCGACCCCGCGTGGAAGAAGTTCTCGAACATGGTCGCGCGCTCGTCGAAGGGCGCCTGCAGGCGGATCACCGCGAGGTCTGCCTCCGCGGGAGTTCCGACGATCTGTCCGTACGCGGCAGCGACCTCCTCATCGATGCCCTCGACGTAGAGCTTCAGCCCTTTGGCGAAGGGCAGCGAGCCGTCGTTCGTGAGCACCGTGATCGATGCGCGCTGCGCCTGCTCGCCCGCGGCGCGGAACTTCGCCTGACCCACGATCTGGTCGGCTGCGTCCTCGTCGACGAAGGGGTCTTCGAAGAGACCGAGCTCGAACTTCTCCCGCAGGATGCGACGCGCCGAGACGTCCAGGCGGTCCTCGGTGATCGACCCGAACGCGACGAGCTCGAGCAGCAGCTCGGGGCAGTCCTCTCCCCCGAACTGGTCCGCGCCGGCATCCAGCACCTTCTTCATCCGCTCGGCCGGCGAGAGGTCTTCCACACCCCACGCACGCGCGGGGAACGGCTGTCCGAAGATCTCCGAGTCGTTGATCAGCCCCCAGTCCGTGCAGACGAGCCCGTCGAAGCCGAACCGCTCGCGCAGCAGCCCGGTGACGACCGAGCGGTTGAAGCCGAAGCCGACCTCCTCGTACTCCGTGCCGATCGGCATGCCGTAGTACGGCATCATCTGACGGGTGCCGGCGGCAAGCGCGTCCTGGAACGGCTTCAGGTGCAGCTCGAACTCGCCGCCCGGGTAGACCTGCTCTCGGCCATAGGGGAAGTGCGGGTCCTCGCCGTCCTTCTGGGGGCCGCCGCCCGGGAAGTGCTTCGTCATGGTCGAGACGGATCCGGGACCGAACGAGGCGCCCTGGAACCCGCGGATGTATGCCGCACCGAGAATGCCCGCCAGCTCGGCATCCTCACCGAAGGTCGCGGTCTGCCGTGCCCAGCGGGGCTCGGTCGCGAGGTCGACCTGCGGATGCAGGGCGACGCGCAGGCCGACCGCCGTGTATTCCTGTCGGGCGATATCGGCGAAGCGCTCGACGAGCTCGGGGTCACGGGTCGCCGCGAGACCCAGTGTCTCGGGCCACTGCGAGAACGGGCCCGCGAGGATCGACGCACCGGGGTTCTCGCTGAACGAGTGCCGCGGATCCGTCGAGAGCGTCACCGGGATGCCGAGGCGCGTCGTCGCCGCGAGCCGCTGCAGCGCGTTCTGCCAGGCGGCGATCTCGCGCCCGGTCGGTGCAGCGCCGAGCAGGTTGAAGTGCGTCATCTGCTTGACCTCGAGGAACTCGCGCGCACTGGGCGTGCCGAACACGGGGTTCGCCTCGTCGAGGTCGCCGATCGCGATCATGGTGTGGAAGAAGAGTCCGGCCTTCTCCTCCACGGTCATCGCGTCGAGCAGCAGCTGCACGCGCTCGTCGACGGGAAGGGAGGCGTCGAGCCAGGGGCGGTCGGCGACAGTGGTGGTCGATGCGGCGGCGGTGGTGGCGTCGGTCATGCTCACTTGACTCCCTTGATGCGGTAGACGAGCACGGCTCCGGCGAGGGCGACGAGAGCGCCGAAGAGATACCAGGTGGGGTAGCCGCCGAGCGGAGTGGCGGCGCCGAGCGCGATGATGGCGGGGGCGATCGCGGGGGCGATCGACTGGGGCAGGGCGTTGGCGATGTTCAGCACGCCGAGGTCCTTCGCGACATCGTCGGGGTTCGGCAGCACCTCGGTCGCGAGAGCGAGGTCGACCGAGAGGAACGATCCGGCGCCCAAGCCGATGATGGCCTGCGCGACGATGACCATCTCGATCGAGGGGGCGACCGCGAGGATCACGAGGCCGACGACCATGACCAGGCCGGCGATCGCGACGAACGGACGGCGCTTGCCGATCTTGTCCGACAGGAATCCGCCGAGCGGCGAGGAGATGGCCATGGCGGCCATCGAGGCGAGGTTGGCGAGCAGGATGGTGCCGACCGCGCCCTGCTCGTCGAGGCCGAACTTGGTCACGAGGTACAGCGGGAGGAACGTCGCGATGCCGGCGTAGCCGAACATGACGAAGAACTTGGTCAGCCAGGTCCAGCCGAAGTCGGGGTGCTTGCGCGGGTTGAAGACGAAGGAGCCGAAGAACGTCGCGATCGTGAAGCGCTCGGCGGGCTTCTCTGTCAGGCGACGGTCCTTGAGGATCAGGACGAACACGATCACGAGGATCAGCGCGATCACGCCCGGCACGACGAAGCGCTCGAAGTCGCCGGGGAGGAAGTTCACGATGAAGCTGCCGGCGAGGATGCCGATGGGCGTCGTGATGCCGACGAGACCCGAGACCTTGCCGCGGCTGCCCGCGGGCACCTGGTCGGGCAGAGTGGCGTTGGCGGCGGCGAGCACCGCGTTCATGGCCGCCTGCACGAGGCACCAGGCCAGGAGCACGACCCAGAGCGAGGTCGCGACGCCGATCAGCACGAATCCGCCGAGGCCCACGACGGCACCGCCGAGGATCCAGGGGCGGCGCATGCCCCAGCGCGAGGTGGTGCGGTCGGAGAGCCGCCCGACGAGCGGGTTGGCGACCAGGGCGAAGGCCGCGCCGACTCCCATGACGAGACCCAGGCTCGCCTCGGTGGTCACGGGATCGATGCGGGCGACCTTGAAGGCCATCGAGACCATGACCGGGGTGAGGAGGGCGAGGAAGACGCCGAAGTTCACGGCGGCGAGGCCGGGCGCGTAGCCGCGGGGTGTGCGCGCGGGCGTGGTGCCGGGGACCTTGACGCCCGTCGTGCCGACGGCGGCCGCGTTCGCGGCGGGTGACAACTCTGTCATGGGTGTTCCTTTCGGGCGGAAGCCGTTCGTCATCGACGCGGCGTGGACCCGACGATACACGAATCTCGACCGTTTGGTAAGTGAATATCGACCGCTTGGTAATGAGCGAGGATAGGATGCAGGAGGAGGGCGCGATGACCACCATGACGTCGACCGGCTCGCGGCAGGGCCGTGCCGCTGCCACGCGACAGCGGATCGTCGACGCCGCCCGCGAGCTGTTCGTGCGCGATGGCTATCGCTCCGTCTCCCTCCGGGACATCGCCGCCGCGGCATCGATCAGCCATCCCGGCCTTCTCGGGCACTTCGCGTCGAAGGACGACCTGCTCGCCGAGGTCGTCGCCGGCTTCGAGGACGACAACGAGAAGGCGTTCGATGCCATCACCGCGAACGCCGAGCCCGGCGAGCTCGTCTCCGCGGCCATCGCGGCTCGGAACGCCCGCACCGAGGGCTACCTCGAGCTGTTCGCCGCGCTCACGGGCGAGGCATCGGCACCCGAGCATCCCGCCCACGAGCGGATGCGCGACCGCTACGAGCGTCTGCGAGCGATGACGACCGAGCTGCTCGACGACGCCCGTGCCAGCGGAGCCATGGACCCGGACCGCGACGTCGCCGACGAGACCGTGCGCCACATGGCCGGCTGGGACGGGCTGCAGCTGATCTCGCAGTACCTCCCCGACCGGGTCGACGTCGTCTCGATGCTCGAGGAGCGCGAGTCGCTGTGGGCGCTGCCGTTCGGATGGCAGGAGCCGGATACGGCGGCATCGGCCACGACCGCACCCATGCTGCCCCCGCTGACCGGCGCGCTCGTCGACGTCGCCGACGACGACGAACCCGGATACGCGGTGGGGCGCCGTCGACGCACGCAGATCGTCGCCGACGCGATGCGCTTGTTCGCCCAGGACGGCTACGGCGACACGAGTCTGCGCGACATCGCTCAGGCCGTCGGCGTCTCGAAGTCGACCCTCCTGCACCACTACCCCACCAAGGAGTTGCTGCTCAGCGCGGTGCTCACCGAGCGCGACAGGGCCATCCAGGACCGCGGCGACGCCGAAGGGATCGACAGTGCGGCGTCGGCCCTGCGCGACCTGCCGGTCGGGGCGTTCCAGAGCGCGCACGTGGAGCCCGGTCTGATCGAGGTCTACGCGGTGCTGTCGTGCGAGGCCGTCCCGGCCGGACACCCCGCGCACGGATACTTCGCACAGCGCTTCTCACGGGCGATCGACTACTTCGCCGAGCTGTTCCGGATCGCCCAGCTCGAGGGCGAGGTATCCGCGCATCGCGACCCCGAGCACGAGGCCATCTGGCTCATCGCGCTCTGGGACGGCCTGCAGTACCAGTGGCTGTACGACCGTACGGCCGTCGATGTGGCCGCACAGCTGCGCTCCCACCTCGCCGACGTGGTGCCCGCCCGCGTCTGAGCCGGCCGCGGCTGAAAACGCCCGTGTCTGGGACGGTCGTGTCTGGGACGGTCGTGTCTGGGACGGCCGGAGTCGACTGCTGTCGGCGGTCTCAGGCCGCGGCGATGACCGCGAGCACGTCCTCTCCGTAGGCCTCGCGCTTCTTCTCGCCGATGCCGGTGATTCCCTCGAGATCGGCCAACGACGTGGGGCGGTGCTCGGCGAGCGCCCGCAGGGTCGCATCGCCGAAGACGACGTAGGCGGGCTTGCCCTGCTCCCGGGCGACGCCGGCGCGCCAGGAGCGCAACGCCTCGAAGAGTCCGCGGTCACCGGCATCCAGAGCATCCGCTGCACTCGCCTTGCGGGCGCGCGACGACGACGCCGGCCGCCCGATCGTGTCCTTGCGCAGCGGTACCGCGGTCTCCCCTTTCAGCACCCCGGGTGCCTCGGCGCCGGGGGCGAGGGTGCCGTACTCCCCCTGCGCCGCGAGGATGCCGCGGGCGAGGAGCTGCCGCACGACGCTGCGCCAGTCCTGGTCGGACAGGTCGGCGCCGATGCCGTAGGTCGCGAGCTCGTCGTGCCGCTGCTGACGGATGCGTTCGGTCGACGCCCCACGCAGGATGTCGATCAGGTGCCCGGCGCCGAACGCCTGATTGCGCTCGCGCTTGAGTCGCACGATCGTCGACAGCAGCTTCTGCGCGGGCACGAGCCCGTCGAAGGTGTCGGCCTTCTCGAGGCAGGTGTCGCAGTTGCCGCACGGCTCGGACTCCTGACCGAAGTAGCCGAGCAGGTTCTGGCGGCGGCACTGCACGGTCTCGCACAGCGCGAGCATGGCGTCGAGGTGCTGCCCCATGCGCATCTTGAACGTGCGGTCGCCCGGGCTCTGGTCGATCAGGCGGCGCTGCTGCACCACATCGCCCAGCCCGTAGGCCATCCAGGCGATCGAGGGCAGGCCGTCGCGACCGGCGCGACCCGTCTCCTGGTAGTACCCCTCGACGGATTTCGGCAGGTCGATGTGCGCGACGAAACGCACGTCGGGCTTGTCGATGCCCATGCCGAACGCGATGGTCGCGACCATCACGACGCCGTCTTCCCGCAGGAACCGCGACTGGTTCGCCGCGCGCACCTCGGCCGGCAGACCCGCGTGATAGGGCAGGGCGTCGAAGCCCTGCGCCGCGAGGTAGGTGGCCGTCTGCTCGACCGACTTGCGGCTGAGGGCGTAGACGATGCCGACCGCCCCCTCCGGCTGCTCGCGGATGAACGCGACGAGCTGCTTGCGGGGATCGACCTTCGGCACAATGCGGTACTGGATGTTCGGTCGGTCGAAGCTCGCGACGAAGTGCTTGGCGGCCGCTGCCCCACCGGTGCCGTCGAGGTGCAGGCGCTCGGTGAGCTCCTGGTGGGTGGCGCGGGTGGCCGTGGCGGTCAGCGCCATGCGCGGCACGCCGGGGAACCGCTCGCCGAGGTCGCCGAGGGCGAGGTAGTCGGGGCGGAAGTCGTGGCCCCACTGCGACACGCAGTGCGCCTCGTCGATCGCGATGACGCTGAGGGTGCCGCGCTGCAGCAGTGCCGTCGTCGCGGGGTTCGACAGCCGCTCGGGGGCGACATAGAGGAGGTCGAGCTCGCCGGCGACGTAGGCCCGCTCGACGTCGCGGCGCTCGTCGATCGACTGCGTGGAGTTGAGGTACGCGGCCTTGACGCCGTTCGCGCGGAGCGCGTCGACCTGGTCGTGCATGAGGGCGATGAGCGGACTGATCACGAGCCCCGTGCCTTCGCGCACGAGTGCGGGCACCTGGTACGTGATGCTCTTGCCGCCGCCGGTCGGCATGAGGACGACGGCATCCCCGCCGCCGATGACCTGCTCGACGATCGCTGCCTGGTCGCCGCGGAACTCGTCGTAGCCGAAGACGGTGTGCAGGGCCTCGCGGGCGCTCGCGAACCGGCTCGGCGTCGCGCGGCGCACGGCAGGAGCAGCGGGACCGGATGCCGGGGCTGCGGCGACCCGCGTGCTCGGACCGGGGCCCCAGTCCAGCGGAGGCTCGAACCCGGCGCCCTGCGGCTCCCAGTCCATCGGCTCCGGGGGCTCGGAGGGCTCCCACCCGTCGCCGTCCCATCCGTCGGACGGCGGCTCGTCCGCGAACGGCAGGTCCTCGTACGGGTCACGGGGAGTCTGCGGCATCCCCCCAGCGTAACGACCCCCGCCGACACCGGACACCCGTCCCCCACACCCGCGCGGAAGCGACCGGGAAACCGAGAGCCGCGAAGACCCGGCCGGCGAGTCCCGCCCCGGCGCGCCGCCCACATCGCCGACGGCCTCCGTTTTCCACCCGCCCCACGCCGCACGGGGTTAGGTTGGACGCAGACGCCCGAAGGAGCATCCGATGACCGACTTCACCGTGACCCGCAACGACGACGCCTCCCGCTACGAGATCCACTCGGGCGACACGCTCGCCGGCTTCGCCGAGTTCCAGCAGCGCCCCGGCGCGATCCGCTTCATCCACACCGAGGTCGACCCGGCGTTCCAGGGGCAGGGTGTGGCGGGCGTCCTCGCGAAAGACGCCTTGACGGATGCCGCGGCGACGGGCGACGCGATCGTGCCGCTGTGCCCCTACATCGCGAAGTACCTGACGACGCACGAGATCCCCGGTGCGGAGATCCGCTGGCCGCAGCGCCCGGCCCCGATCGCCGGCACGGACGCCGCCGGCACGGCTGCCGCCGGCACCGATCCCGCGGACTCCTGATGATCGGCGAACGCCGCATCGTCCTCGAGCCGCGCGAGGTGCCGCTCGGCGGCGTGCGCGGTATGAACGTGCTGCGCCTGCTGCCGCACCGCAACCTGCCGACCATCGGCGCATGGTGCTTCCTCGACCGGTTCGGGCCCGCAGACACGCGCATGCGCGTCGAGCCGCACCCGCACATCGGCCTGCAGACCGTGACCTGGCCGCTGGTCGGCGAGATCCGCCACCGCGACTCGCTCGGCAGCGACGCCGACCTGCGCCGCGGGCAGCTCAACCTCATGACCGCAGGCAACGGCATCTCGCACTCGGAGTACTCGATCGGCGAGGGACCTGTGCCGCTCGATGCGCTGCAGTTCTGGGTCGTGCTGCCTGAGAGCGCCCGTCACGGGGCGGGCGGGTTCGAGCGTCACACCGACCTTCCCGGCGTCCGGCTGATGGCCGTCGAGGGAGCGGATGCCGCGGCCACGGTCGTGCTGGGGGAGTTCGCCGGCATCACGTCGCCGGCGACCGTGCACACGCCCATCGTCGGGGCCGAGATCGCGATCGCCGCGGGGAGCACCGTGCGGCTGCCGCTGCGGAGCGACTGGGAGCACGGGATCATGCTCGTCGAGGGGGATGCCGTGGTGTCACAGCATCCGATGGAGCTGAACGACATGCTCTACCTCGGCGATGCGCGGAACGAGGTCGAGGTGTCGAGCGCGAACGGCGCCCTGCTGTTCCTCGTGGGTGGCGAACCGTTCGAGGCCGACATCGTCATGTGGTGGAACTTCGCCGGCAGGACCCACGAGGAGATCGTGTCGGCGCGGGAGGACTGGGAGGCGGCGTCCGACCGCTTCGGCGTCGTCGAGGGGCACGACGTGCGCATCCCGGCGCCGCCCCTGCCCGACGTGCGGCTCATGCCCCGCGGGCGGAAGATCTGACGCGAGCCGCTCTCGATCGTCGAGCCGCCGGTCGTTGAGCGAGCGCAGCGAGACGAAACGCGGTGAGCACCCCGGTCGTTGAGCGAGCGGAGCGAGACGAAACGCGGTGAGCACCCCGGTCGTTGAGCGAGCGCAGCGAGACGAAACGCGGTGAGCACCCCGGTCGTTGAGCGAGCGGAGCGAGACGAAACGCGGTGAGGTCCGTACGACTCCTCACCGCGTTTCGTCTCGTCGCTGCGCTCCTCGCTCAACGACCGGTTGCGACTACTCCGGCTGGTCGGTCTCCGGAGCCTCCGTCGGCGGAGCCTCTGTCGGCGGAGCTTCCGTCGGCGGGACCTCCGTCTCCGGCGCCTCCGTTTCCGGCGCGCCGGCGTCCGGCACGTCCGCCGCGGCGGGCGTCTCGACCGTCAGGATCGTGCGCACGGCCGACTCCCCGTACTGCACGAGCCCGAGGTACCGGGTGCCGGCGGCGAGGCCGGACCAGCTGAGGTCGTAGCTCGTCTTCTCACCGCGCACGGCGGCGATCGGGTTCGGGGTCGCGGTCAGAGCTCCGTCGCCTCCCGGCTGCACCGTGGCGTAGGTCATGTCCCACGTCATCGGCGCCGAGGTGGCGTAGACGTTCGCGACGACCAGGTAGGTGCCTGCGGTCGGGGCGGCGACGGTGACCTGCTCATCGG
The DNA here is from genome assembly GCF_001262495.1 of Microbacterium sp. GCS4. GTDB lineage: Bacteria > Actinomycetota > Actinomycetes > Actinomycetales > Microbacteriaceae > Microbacterium. Next base: position 397,301 of record NZ_LGYE01000003.1, on the reverse strand, counting down.
CCGATCCGGTGGCCGACTTCCACTGCTCGTAGTACCGCAGGTCGTCGGGGCTCACCACCCGGTACACACTCAGGTCGAGGTCGCTGCCGGTGTCGTCCGACGAATCGAGGTCGAACCGTGCCAGCGTCGTGCCCTCGGGCACGTCGACGATCCACGACACGTCCTTGTTCGCGTCACCCGATGCCTCGTCACCCGAGTGCCCGACGACGCGGCCGTCAGGATCCTCGAGCAGCGTGAACGGGGTGAGGCCCGAGAGCCCGAGCGGCAGATCGCCGTCGAGACCGGGGGTGATCTCGACCGTGGTCGACCCGTCGACGCCCGTGCCCGTGACCTCGGCGGGAGCATCCGCCGTGACGGGGAACACCGCGATCGGCGAGCGCACCGTGTTCTTCTTGCTCGTCCAGGTGAGCGAGCCGGTCGCCCACTGCTCGACGGGTGCGCTCTGGTTGTCGAACGTGACCGTGTAGGTCGCCTTCTGGCCCGCGCGGTCGAACTTCAGGGTCGACGGCGACACCGTCACGTCGACGCCGGGGACGTCGACGGATGCCGTGAACGTGCCCTTCTCGGTCGACGTGACCGTGCGGGAGACGGTCTGCGCGCTGGCGAGCGAACCGATCGAGATCGACGCGGCGTTGAGGTCGCTGCCGTCGATGGGGTCACCGGGGAAGTCGGCGAGCCCCTTGCCCTCGAGGAAAGCCATCCAGTCGACCACGTCGTTCATGTACAGCAGGCCCGGGTTGAACATTCGCTTCGGGTCGACCTGACCGGCACCCTGCGAGAACGGGTCGCGGTTGGGCGATCCGTCGGCGTTGACCGTGTCGTACGCGGTGGTCATCATCGCGGACTTGATCTCGGCGGGCTTGGCCAGGGGCCGCTCGCCGAGGTACAGGGCTGCGAGGCCGGCGATGTGCGGCGACGCCATCGACGTTCCCGACAGGATGCCGAAGGTCGGCGCCTCGCCCGGGTCGTTGTTCGTGGCGGCGAGGATCGCGACGCCGGGGGCGGCGATGTCGGGCTTCATGACGTCGCTGCCGTCGGCGAGCATCGGTCCGCGGCTGGAGAAGCCGGCGATCTGCGGCGTCGGGGTGGTGACACCGGTGGTGTTCTTGCCGACGAGCGAGATCGGGCGATCGGTGCCGCCCTGCACGTAGGCGAGCACGGCCGCGCGGTACGCGGAGGCGAGGTGCACGGTCGGCACGGCGTGGAAGTCGTTGTCGAGCGAGTCGGCTCCGCCGGGCACGTTCACGAGGACCATGCCGATGCCTCCGGCATCCTTCACGACCTGAGACTTCTCGGCGCGTGCGTTGTTGCCGCGGTCGCAGACCACGATGTGCCCTGCGGCCCGGGCGGCGTCGAGCATTCCGGGGAGGCAGAGCGCAGCATCCGCACCCGAGGCGCCGGATGCCGGGATGTCGCCGGCGTACACCGACGGTCCGGTGACGGTCTGGCCGAACGGCACGCTGACCGAGGCGCCGGCCTGCGCGAACCCGTCGAACTGCACGGTGCCCTCCCAGGTCGGGATGGTCGACGCGGCGACGGTCGTGTACCACGGCGAGGCGTGGTCGGCGGTGACGGAGTCGGGTCCGTCGTTGCCGGCGCTCGCGGCGACGAAGACGCCGGCGGCGGCCGCGTTGAAGAACGCGATGTCCTCGGGGGCGAGGACGGTGGATGCCGCGCCGCCGCCGATCGAGTAGTTGATCACGTCGACGCCGTCGGCGACGGCCTGGTCGATCGCGGCGATGAGGTCGCTGCCGGCGCAGATGTCGTCGGTGGTGACGGTGGGGTCCGGGCCGACGTAGCAGGCCTTGTAGGCCGAGACCTTGGCGCCGGGCGCGACACCCGAGATCGTGCCGAAGTCGACGCCCTCGACCGCTGCCTTCACCTTGAAGTTGCCGGCTGCAGTGCTGGCGGTGTGCGAGCCGTGGCCGTCGCCGTCACGCGGCGAGAGGTAGTCGTACTGGAAGTCGAAGCCTGCGGCGGCGGCGCCCGAGGAGAAGTACTGCGCGCCGATGAGCTTGCTGGAGTAGTCGCTCTTGTCCCAGCCCTGGCCTTCGACCATGGTGGCCTGGAAGCGTCCGCCGTCGGACTTGTCGAAGTAGACGTTCGTGCCGTCGGTGTACGGCTCGCGCCCCTTGTGGCGACTCTTGTCCTTCTTCTGCTGCTTGAGCTTCTTGCCCTGGAACGACGGATGCTCGGGGGCGATGCCTGTGTCGATCACACCGACCACGACGCCTTCGCCGGCCTTGTCGACGCCGCCGGTCTGCTGCCAGACGCCGCCCTTGCCCTTCTTGTCGTCGCCGAGTCCGAGGAAGCTCGTGGAGGTCTGCGCGTCGGGGTGGCGGATGAAGTCCGGGTACACGCCGAAGACGTCCTTCGAGGCGCGGAGCGTGTCGACCTGCTCACCCGAGAGCTGCGCGCTGAAGCCGTTGAGCACGACCTGGTAGGTCGTGTCGGGAGTGACGCCGGCCTCCTGCGCGACGGTCTGCTGCTCGGCCTCGAGGTGCTTCACGTAGCGGAGCGAGTCCTGCGACTCGGTCTCGAGCTGCTCGCCCTCGGCGGGCTTCGTCGCCTGGATGCCGTCGACGCCGCCTTCGTAGCTGGCGAGGGGGTCGGCCTTCAGTACGACGATGTACTGTCCGGGCGTGCCCTCGATCGGGGTGGGTGCGTTCACCTCCTCGACGCCTGCGTATCCTACGGTTGCCGTCGACGCGACGAACAGCACGGCCAGGCTTGTGGCCGCTGCCATCCGGAGGGGTGTTCGACCCATGTGACTCTCCGATGATCGTTGTGCGGCCTCTTGCCGCAACGCCGCTCAAAGTAACCCGGACTCACACGGGATTGCCAGGTTCGAGGTCGAAACCTAGACGAAAGGCCAGTACGTCATTTCCTGTCGCTCTTTCCCGGTGGGAGTGCTCCCAGGCAGCGGGGAGATGGCCGGACTGGCCCCCGAGCCGGGGCCGTGGCCGATCATCGGTATACGTCGCGTCGATGCGCGGCGTGAACGATGACCACGGTGAGGATCTGATCCTCGATGCGATAGAGCACACGGTAATCGCCGGTGCGAACGCGCCATTCCGGGCGTCCGGTGAGCTTCGTCGCGGCCGGCGGTCGCGGCTGATCGGCCAGCGTCTCGATGACTCCCTCTATTCGCCGCTTCGCCTCCGGCGGGAGCTTGCGTATCGCGCGAGCCGCCACGGGAAGAACCCACAGCGTGTAGGTCACTGCACCAGTCCGAGGTCTCGCTTGACGTCGTCCCACGGGATCGGCGTCTCCTGCAGACGCTCCGTCTCCTCCCATGCCTCGTCCACGGCACGGATATCTGCGAGCTCCTCAGCATCGGCCAGGAGCCGCTCCAAGAGGGAAGTGTCGACGACGGCCGCCACCGGCCTGCTACGGCGAGTCAGATACACCGGCTCGGTGCGCGCATCGTCGATGATCGACGCCAGACGGCTACGGGCCTCGGTTATCGCGATCTCACTCATGAGTACAGGATAGCGCGAAACGTACGTTTTGCACTGTTCAAGGAGTCGCATCCGCGTCCGTTTCGTGCCGACGCCGGAGCACCCGCCACCGTCGCCCCGGCAGCGCCCAGGTGAGACGCCGCAACCACCCCCGACCCACCCGGCTGCTCAAACGTCGTCGCCGTCTTCAACGCCAACCCATTCGGATCCACCGTCGACGCCATCGCCTGCAGTGCGGAGGTCGCGTACCTTTGCGGCGCGCCGTCGGAACGTATTCCGGCATACCGCCTCGCCCGGTCGCTCAGCCCCGCTCCGGAGAGTGCACCCGGGCGAGGAATCGCGCCATGCGCGGGGACGGGCCTCGGGGGTCGAGCAGCGAGACCGTCACGGTCACGGCGGTGGCGAGCGGGATGGTCCACGCGGCCGGCTGCGCGAGATACGGCGCGGCGACGCCCACCCCGCCGACGGCCGCATGCACCAGAAGGGCGAGGCCCGCCGCGAGGCCGCCCGACAGCATCCCCGCGACCGCTCCCCGGGCCGTGAGACCTCGCCACCACACCCCGAGCAGCACCACGGGCGACAGCGTCGACGCGGCCACCACGAACACCACCCCGACGCTCGACCCGAGCCCCGCGGGAGCCGTGAGCAACGCGACCGCGAGCGGCACGAGCGCGCACAGCACCGCCGACAGCCGGAACGACCGCACGGATCCCGAGAACACGTCCTGGCTGATCACGCCGGCAAGCGATACCACGAGGCCAGCGGACGTCGCGAGGAACGCCGCGAACGCTCCCGCGACGATGAGCGCCGTGAGCAGCTCACCCGGGGCTCCCGGGAAGACCCGGGAGGGCAGCAGCAGCACGACCGTGTCGGCGACACCGGGCACTGCCAGGTCTGGGGCCGCGATGCGGGCGAGGAGCCCCATGGTGCTCGACACCGCATAGAACGCGCTGACCATGCCGATCACGATCACCGTCGTGCGTCTCGCCGACACGCCGGTCGGACTCGTATAGAAGCGCACCAGCACATGCGGCAGCCCCATGGTCCCCAGCAGCAGCGCGAGGAGCAGGGATGCCGTCTCATACGCGTCGAAACCCGAGGGGCCCGCCTCCGCCGGGAACACCAGCGCCGGGTCGAAATCGTGCGGACCGCCACTGAGCGCGAACGCGATGCACACCACCGGCACGAGCAGCGCCGTGAGCTTGAGCCAGTACTGGAACGCCTGCACGTACGTGATCGCCCGCATGCCTCCCGCGGCGACCGCCGCCGCGACCAGCACCGCCACGAGCACAGCGCCCACCCACTCCGGCACCCCGGCGACGACGAGCAGGGTGATGCCCGCGCCGTGCAGCTGCGGCACGATGTACAGCCAGCCGATCACGAGCACCGCGATGCTCGTCACGCGGCGGGCCGCGGTCGATTCGAGCCGCGCCTCCATGAAGTCGGGGATCGTGTACGCGCCGCTGCGGCGCAGAGGTGCCGCCACGAAGACGAGCACCAGCAGGTACCCGGCCGCGTATCCGATCGGAAACCAGAACCCGCGGGCGCCGTCGAGCAGCACGAGCCCTGAGAGCCCCAAGAAGGTGCCGGCCGAGAGGTACTCGCCGCTGATGGCCGAGGCGTTCCACACCGGCCGCACCGTGCGCGAGGCGACGAAGAAGTCCCCCGTGGTGCGGGAGATCCGCAGCCCGTAGACGCCGATCAGCAGCGTTGCCACCACGACGAGGGCGATGCCCACCAGGTCGAGCACCGCGTTCATTCGCGGTCCCGGAGCGCGCGGAAGCGCCTCTCGTTGCGTGCCGCCGTGCGCACGTACAGCACCGCGAACACGAGGATGATCGGATAGAACGCATACGCCTGCAGCAGCCACGACAGCGGCAGACCCCACACCACGAACTGATCGATCTCAGGGATCAGCGCGATCGTCAGGGTCAGCGCGATCACCACGAGCACGAACCCCGCGACCGTGCCGAGCGCGAGTCGCAGCTGGCTGCGCATGAGGGCGCGCGCGAACACGGCATCCGCCTCGTCGACCGGAGAACCGGGCAGGGCGATCCCCCGCGTGGCCGGCGTCGACCGTCGGGCGGGCGCATCGGCCGTGACCCGCACCCGTCTCGGCGTCTCGGTCACGGCGCGCCCTCCGCGCGCAGAAGCGCCTCCCGCACCGACGGTACAAGCCGCCTGCTCACCGGCAGCACGGCGGCGTCGACCACCACGACCGGGTCGGATCCCGACAGACGCGCCTCCGCGACAGCCGTCGCACGGACGAGGGTGGAGCGATGAATGCGAAGGAAACCGGCATCCGTCCATCGCGCCTCGAGCTCGGAGATCGGGATGCGCACGAGATGCCCGCCGCCCTCGGTGTGCAGACGCGAATAGTCGCCCTGCGCCTGGACCCAGCGCACCTCGCTGCGACGGACGAACCGTACGGTCGATCCCACCGTCACCGGCAGCATCTCCTCGTCGACAGGAGCCGCGACCTCGCCGAGGTCGATGACCCGGTCGACCGCCTGGCGCAGCCTCTCGACGCGCACCGGCTTGAGCAGGTAGTCGGCGGCACGCAGCTCGAACGCCTCGACCGCACGCGCCTCGTCGGCCGTCACGAAGACCACGGCGGGCGGTGCGGCGAGCGCGAGCAGTGACCTCGCCAGCTCGGTGCCGAGAAGCCCCGGCATATGGATGTCGAGGAATGCGATACGCACGGCGCGCTGCGACAGCATCCGCAATGCCTCCGCCCCCGAAGACGCCGTCAGGATGTCGCCGATCCGCGGGTCGAGTCGCAGCAGATGCACGAGCTCGTCGAGCGCCGGTCTCTCGTCGTCGGCGACGAGGACGTCGATCGTGCGCACCTCTGTCATCAGTTCAGTCGCCTTCGGGATCGTGCTGCGGCTGCGACTTGGGCACCCGCATGCGCACCAGGGTACCCGCGCCCGTGTTCGTCTCGACCACGAGTCCGCCGTCCGCGCCGTACAGCTGCCGCAGCCGGGTGTCGACGTTGCGCAGCCCCACGTGCAGCCCGTCGTCGACGGCGGTCAGCGTCGCCCGCAGCGCATCGGGATCCATGCCGACGCCGTCGTCCTCGACCGTGACCTCCGTGTGCGTGCCGTCGTCGCGGGAGACGATGCGGATCTCACCGCCACCCTCGCCCGGCTCGATCCCGTGCCGCACGGCGTTCTCGACGATCGGCTGCACCGACAGGAACGGGATGACCGTCGCGAGCGTCTCGGGAGCGATCTGCAGCGTGACCCGCAGGCGCTCCCCGAACCGTGCCCGCTCGAGCTCGAGGAAGGAGTGGATGCTGCCGAGCTCCTCCGCGACCGTCGTGAACTCGCCCTGGCGCCGGAACGAGTACCTCGTGAAGTCGGCGAACTCCAGCACGAGGTCGCGGGCCCGCATCGGATCGGTGTGGATGAACGACGCGATCGCGGTGAGGGCGTTGTAGATGAAGTGCGGCGAGATCTGTGCGCGGAGCGAGCGCAGCTCCGCCTCGGCCAACTGCGTGCGCGAGGCGTCGAGGCTCCCGAGCTCCACCTGCGCGGCGCACCAGTCCGCAACCTCCTCCGCCGCCCGCACGAGCGCCGCACCCACCGGGGCCGCGAAGGCCACGACCGCGCCGACGACCTGCCCATCGACGAGGATCGGGGCGCCCACCGCCTCCAGATCGTCGGTGCGCCCGTCCGGCGACGGGAAGACCTGCCGACGACCCGACTCCCGCACCGCCCGCGCGATCCGCAGCGCCGCGGACTCCAGACCGTCTGACGGACCGTCGAACGAGAGCGCGTCGCCGTCGCCGACGATCGCCACCGCCGCACTGCCGAGCAGGACCCGGAGATGTCGGGCGGCCTTGACCACGTCGGGCCCCGTCAACCCCGCGCGCAGGTGCGGAGCCGCGAGGCTCGCCTGATGAAGCGCCTGCAGCGCCGCACGCTCCGCGTCGCTGCCGAGGTCGGCCGATCCCCGGGCGAACCGCCGCGCGAGCACCAGGAGAACCGTGAGCACGATGCCGCCGAGCGCGCCCAGGATCGCGGCGAGGACGACATCGTTCATGCCCTCAGCCTAAGCATCCGGCTTCGGCACCCGGCGTCACCCTCGTCAGCAGCAGCGGGCACCGGGGTTGCGGTCCTGGTCGTCCATGCGCTGACGCCAGAACTGCCGCTCGGTCACCGGCTCCTCGTCGGGGTGGTGACGACGGTGATGGGCGACATAGGTCGCGTAGGCCGTGTCGCCCATCAGCGTCGTCATGTACCAGCGGATGCCGCGGCCCACCCGCCCCGCGGTGCACCAGAGCGTCCGCAGGGCCATGGCCACGGCATCCGTCCGATTCATGGTGTCGGTCATCTCAGTGCGACGATGCCCTGCGCTCGTCGGCGAGGATCGGCTCCCACTGCTTCTCGAGCTCGCGCTCCTCGGCCGTCGGCAGGAAGCCCGCGGGGGCGTAGCGCCGGGAGGCGACCGGCGCATCCTCGGTGTTCTCGCCGCCACCGTTGCGGATCGCCTTGATGGTCGCGATCACCGCGGCGATCATCACGACGATCGCGAGCGTCACGAAGATGATCGACAGCGTGCCCTGCACGGCCGTGTTGCGGATGACGGCCTCGAGCACCTTCGGCTCGCCGAGCGACGTGTCACCCGAACTCAGCGCATCCCGGTACTTGACGTGGTTCGCCCAGTAGCCGATCGCGGGCACCGGCGACAGGATCTTGTACAACGAAGCCGTGATCGTGACGACCGCCGTGAACGCCAACGGCAGCCCGATGATCCACAGCCACTTGAAATAACTGCGTCCGCGCTTCGCGACGATCGCGAGCACCACGGCGAGCGCGATCGCGGCGAGCAGCTGGTTCGCGATGCCGAACAGCGGGAAGAAAGTGTTGATGCCGCCGAGCGGGTCGGTCACGCCGAGGATGAGGATCGCTCCCCAACCGGCCACCATGATCGCGGTGCAGATCCACACGCCCGGACGCCACGAGACGTCGCGGAACTTCGGGAACCAGGCGCCGATCGAGTCCTGCAGCATGAAACGCGCGACGCGAGTTCCGGCATCCACCGCGGTGAGGATGAACAGCGCCTCGAACATGATCGCGAAGTGGTACCAGAACGCCATGAGCGCCTGACCGCCGAGCGCCTGCTGCATGATGTGCGCGAGGCCGAGGGCGAGCGTCGGGGCACCGCCCGTGCGCGACACGATCGACTCCTCGCCGACCGCCGCCGCCGTCCCCGTGAGCATCTCGGGTGTGAGGTTCACCCCCGTCAAGCCCAGAGAGTTCACGAAGGCGACGGCTCCCTCAACGGTTCCCCCTGTCGCCGCCGTCGGGGCGTTCATCGCGAAGTAGATGCCCTGGTCGATCGAGATCGCCGCCACGAGGGCCATGATCGCCACGAACGACTCCATGAGCATTCCGCCGTAGCCGATGAAACGCGTCTGGCGCTCCTTCTCGACGAGCTTCGGGGTCGTGCCCGAGGCGATCAGGGCATGGAAGCCCGATAGGGCTCCGCAGGCGATCGTCACGAACAGGAAGGGGAAGAGCGGACCGGCGAACACCGGCCCCATGCCGTTCTCGCCGAAGATGCTGACCGCCGGGACGGTGATCTCCGGGCGGACGAGCACGATCGCACCGGCGAGCATGACGATCACGCCGATCTTCATGAACGTCGAGAGGTAGTCGCGCGGGGCGAGCAGCAGCCAGACCGGGAGCACGGCGGCGATGAAGCCGTAGACGATGATGCCCCACGCGATGGTCGTGCGGTCGAGGTGGAAGATCGCCTGACCCCACTCGGTGCCGGCGACCCAACCGCCGCCGATGATCGCGGCCATCAGCAGCACGAACCCGATGAGCGAGACCTCGGTGACCTTGCCGGGGCGCAGGTAGCGCAGATACACGCCCATGAAGAGCGCGATGGGGATGGTCATCGCGACCGAGAAGACGCCCCAGGGGCTCTCGCCGAGCGCGTTCACCACGACGAGCGCGAGGATCGCGACGATGATGAGCATGATGAGCAGCGAGGCGATGATCGCGGCCGTGCCGCCGATCTTGCCCAGCTCCTGGCGCGCCATCTGGCCGATCGTGCGGCCGCCGCGGCGCATCGAGAAGAACAGGACCGTGTAGTCCTGCACGGCACCGGCGAGCACGACGCCGACGATGATCCAGATCGTGCCGGGGAGGTAGCCCATCTGCGCGGCGAGCACCGGCCCGACGAGAGGACCGGCGCCGGCGATGGCCGCGAAGTGGTGGCCGTACAGCACGCGGCGGTCGGTGGGGACGTAGTCCTTGCCGTCCTGCTTGACCTCGGCGGGCGTGGCCCTGCGGTCGTCGGGGCGCGTGATGTAGCGCTCGATGACCTTGGAGTAGAAGCGGTACCCGATCAGGTACGTGCACACCGCGGCGAACACGAACCAGATCGCGTTGACGGTCTCGCCGCGGACGATCGCGAGCATGACCCAGGCGACACCGCCGAGCAGCGCGATGGCCGTCCACAGCAGGATCTTCGGCAAGGTCCAGCGGCTGGACCTCTCGTGGTGAGCCTCGGTCAGGGCGACCGGGGGAAGCTTCGGGTCGGTGGCGATGATGGGGTCGTCATCGACACTCGCGGCGCCGCGGCTGTGCGGCGAGGATGCGGTCATGGGGTTCTCCTCAGGGTGCGCGTCATTGCGTTCCCCCACGGTAGAGATCGCCGATGGTCGATGGGATGCCGTGGGAGGCGTCATGCGACGAGCGGTGTGGACGGGGCGACGAGCGGTGCGGTCGGCTAGACGAGCGGTGCGGTCGGCTGTCCGTCGGGTCAGCCGTCCGTGCGGTCAGCTGTCGGTGCCGCGGCTCACGTGGCGACGTCGACTCCACAGCGTAAGAAGGATGCCACCGAGCAGCAGGGCGGATCCGAGTCCGATCGGGCCTGCGCCCCCACCGGTCGCCGCCAACGCCCCCAGAGGCCCGGAGCGGACGTCTCCCTTCGGTGCGGGCGGAGCTGGCGGTGTGGTGACGGGAGGTGTCGTGGGATCCTCGGCCGAGACGACTGCCTGGTACGTGGAGATGGTCGTCTCCCCGTCGACATCCGCGATGCGGTAGCGCACTTCGGGGGTGGTGCCGATGAAGTCCGGCTCCGGAAGGAACTGGAGTCGGGCGCTGTCGGGCTCAGCGATGGCGATGAACACGCCGACCCCCGGCACCTCCATTCGAGCGGTCGGGGTGTCGTCCTGCTGCAGGAGCACCAGCGTCGACGGGTCGAGCGGGACAGCGGGGCTGCCGGCGCGATCGTTGGAGAGCGGGTCGATGCTCTGGGGTTCGCCCGGGCGTCCGCTCGACGTGTCAGGAGAGGCAGCCGGACGGGGTGTCGGCGTGACGGTCGGCGTGTAGGTCGTCTCGACGGTCGTGCCGTTCGCGTCGGCGATGCGGTAGCGGATGGGCGGGGCCGCTCCCACGAAGTCCGGTTCGGGGGTGAAGACGACAGCGCCACCTGATCCGCGCGAGTAGGCGCCGATCCCGTCGACGACGAGCTGGGGGACCACCTGCCCGTCGGCGTTCAGCAAGGTGACGGAGGAAGACGTCAGCGGAACCGAGGGATGACCGGCCGTGTCGTTTGCGGACACGTCGACCTGCTGCGGCTCACCCTGCACTCCCGTCGTCGTGTCGGGGGTCGCAATCGGGGTCACTGCGGTCACCGTCGGCGTGTACGTGGACTGCGCGGTGACTCCCTCCGAGTCCGACACCCGGTAGGTGACGGCCGGAACCGTGCCGGAGAAGCTCGGATCCGGCGTGAACACGATCCTGCTCTCGCCGCTCGGGCGCTCGATGGTGTACTCGCCCACGCCAGGCACTGCGACCGTGCCGACCGGATCTCCGTCGTCGTCGATCAGGGTCGTCGTGGCGGGATCCAACGGGGAGTCCGGGGAACCGGGAGTGTCGTTGCGCAGGGGGTCGACCTGTTGCGCCGCGCCCTGCAGACCCGTCGAGGTGTCCGGGAGCGCCGCCGGCCGACCCGGTTCCGGGGTCACCGTCGGGGTGTAGGTCGAGCGGGCGAAGGTCCCGTTCGCGTCCGCGATCCGATACGGCACAGCGGTCGCGGTGCCGACGAACTCGGGCAACGGCGTGAACACGATGATCCCACCCGCGCCTCGGGTGTACGTCCCCGCACCGTCAACGACGACCTGCGCGACCGGCTCACCCGCTGCGTTCAGTAGCTGCACGGATGCAGGATCGAGCGGCACATCGTCGGCGCCCGGGGTGTCGTTGCCCGACACGTCGATCTGCTGCACCTGACCCTGCGGGCCGGACGTCGCGTCCGGCGAGGCCGTCGGCACGACCGGGGTCACCGTCGGGGTGTAGGTGGACTGCGCGGTCACGCCGTCCGCGTCTGCGATCCGATACGGCACACCCGGCGCCGTGCCCGTGAACGCGGGCAGCGGCGTGAACACGATGACTCCGCCCGCACCCCGGGTGTAGGTCCCCGCGCCGTCGACCACGACCTCCGTCGTGGGGTTCCCGGCAGCATCCAGCAGTTCGACGGACGCGGGATCCAGCGGCACCGCCGGATCGCCCGGGGTGTCGTTGAGCGAGACGTCGATCTGCTGGGCCCGACCCTGCGGGCCCGTCGAGGTGTCCGGGAGGGCGGCGGGCCGACCCGGCTCCGGAGTCACCGTCGGGGTGTACGTGGAGCGGGCGAACGTCCCGTTCGCATCGGCGATCCGATACGGCACAGCGGTCGCGGTGCCGACGAACTCAGGCAACGGCGTGAACACGATGACTCCGCCCGCACCGCGCGTGTACGTGCCGGCGCCGTCGACGACGACCTGCGCGACCGGCTCACCCGCCGCGTTCAACAGCTGCACGGTTGCGGGATCGAGCGGCACGTCCTCGGCACCCGGGGTGTCGTTGGCCGACACGTCGATCTGCTGCGCCTGCCCCTGCGGGCCGGACGTCTCATCCGGCGATGCCGTCGGGACGACCGGGGTCACCGTCGGAGTGTACGTGGAACGGGCGAACGTCCCGTTCGCGTCCGCGATCCGATACGGCACCGCAGTCGCCGTGCCCGTGAACTCGGGCAACGGGGTGAACACGATCACTCCGCCCGCGCCCCGCGTGTACGTGCCCGCACCGTCGACGACGACCTGCGCGACCGGCTCACCCGCCGCATTCAGCAGCTGCACTGACGCCGGGTCGAGCGGCACGTCCGGAGCACCCGGAGCATCGTTCGTCGACACGTCGATCTGCTGCGCCCGACCCTGCGGGCCCGTCGTCGCATCCGGCGACGCCGTCGGGACGACCGGGGTCACGGTCGGGGTGTACGTCGACTCCGCGGTCACGCCATCCGCATCCGCGATCCGATACGGCACAGCGGCAGCGGTCCCCGTGAACTCCGGCAGTGGCGTGAACACGATGACCCCGCCCGCACCGCGCGTATACGTGCCCGCACCATCGACCACGACCTCGGTGACGGGCTCGCCCGCCGCGTTCAGCAACTGCACGGACGCCGGGTTCAGCGGAACGGCCGGATCGCCCGGGGTGTCGTTGAGCGAGACGTCGATCCGCTGCGGCTGATTCTGCGGACCCGTCGTCGCATCCGGTGCCGCCACGGGAACGCCCGGGGCTGGTGTGACGGTCGGGGTATACGTCGAGCGGGCGAACGTCCCGTTCGCATCCGCGATCCGATACGGCACCGGCGTGGCTGTGCCGACGAAGTCCGGCAATGGTGTGAACACGATCACTCCACCGGTGCCCCGCGTGTAGGTCCCGGCTCCGTCGACCACGACCTCGGCCACCGGCTCACCTGCAGCGTTCAGCAGCTGCACGGACGCCGGGTCGAGCGGAACGGCCGGATCGCCGGCGGCGTCGTTCGTCGACACATCGATCTGCTGCGCCTGACCCTGCGGGCCTGTCGTCGCGTCGGGATTCGCCGTCGGCGTCACCGGGGTGACAGTCGGGGTGTAGGTCGACTCCGCCGTCGTGCCGTTCGCATCCGCGATCCGATACGGCACTCCGGGAGCGTCACCCGTGAACGCGGGGAGCGGCGTGAACACGATGACTCCGCCCGCACCGCGCGAGTACGTGCCGACTCCGTCGACGACCACTTCGGCAACCGGCTCGCGGTTCGCGTTCAGCAGCTGGACGGATGCCGGCACGAGGGGTGCGGAGGCATCGCCCGCGGCATCGTTCAGCGAGACATCGATCTGCTGCACGGCTCCCTGTCGCCCTGTCGTCTGGTCGGGGTTCGCGACCGGCACCACAGCCGTCACTGTGGGCGTGTACGTCGACTCCGCCGTCGTACCGTTCGCGTCCGCGATCCGATACGCCACGGCGGGCGCGGGACCGCTGAAGGCGGCTTCGGGCGTGAAGATGATGGTCCCCGACGGCCCGAGAGAGTATGTGCCCACACCGGCGGTCACGATCTCTCGCACCGGCTCCCCGTTCTGCAGCAGGGTGACGCTCGCGGGGTCCAGCGGGACGCCGGGATCACCCGGGGTGTCGTTGGTCGTGACGTCGATCCGCTGCTGCTGACCCTGCATTCCGGTCGTCGTGTCGGGTGACGCGGTCGGCGTGACCGCGACGATCCGCGGGGTGACGGTCGCCGTCACCGTGGTGCCGTTGGCGTCCGCGACCCGGTAGACGACGGGGGTCGGTGTGCCCGCGAAGCGGGGCTCGGGGGTGAAGACCGCGGTCGGTCCGTCCGGTCCGTTCTCCAGCGTGTAGACCCCCTCACCGGGGACGGTCACCGTGTCGGCCGGCACCCCTTCGGGAGTCAGGAGGGTCGTGGTCACGGGGACCAGCGGCACGGCCGGGTCGCCCGGCCGGTCGTTCGCGAGGAGCGGGATGCGTGCGGGAGCGCCCTGGCGTGCTTCGCCGGTGTCGGCTGTCGCGACGGGCGTGACGGCGGTGAGCGTCGGCGCATACGTGCTCGTGGCGGTCGCGCCGCGGCTGTCGGCGATCCGGTACGACACCGGCACGGCGGCGCCGACGAAGTCCGGCTGCGGCGTGAAGACCACGGTCGGCCCCTGCGGACCGGACTCCACGGTGTAGACGCCCTGCCCCGGGACCGTGACGGACGCGGCAGGCGAACCGGCGGCATCGAGGAGTGTGAACGTCGTCGGGTCGATCGGCACGGAGGGGTGCCCTGCCGTGTCGTTGTCGAGGGGCCGGATCCGCTGGGCGATCCCTTGCGGACCGGACGTCTCGTCACGTGCCGCGGTGGGCGCCTGAGGGGTGACCGCAGGCGTGATGGTCGATCTCGCGATGATGCCGTCACCATCGGCCACGCGATACGGGATCGGAGTCGCCGTGCCCGCGAAACCGGGCTCGGGCGTGAAGACGACGACCGGTCGCTGCGGATCCGCGCGATCGATCTCGTACGCGCCCTCCCCGGCGACGACCCGCCGCTCCGTGGGCTGGCCGTCGGCGTCGAGCAGGCGGAGGGTCGCCGGGTCGAGCGGCACCTCTGCGGCTCCCGGGGTGTCGTTCGCGAGCGGGTCGATGCGCTGGGGCTGACCCTGCGCCCCGTTCCCCGTGTCGGGCTGGGCGACGGGGTTCGGCACCACGGGCACCGTATCCGTGTCGGCGTCGCGGGCTGAGCCGACCGTGGACTGCGCGGTGACGGTCGGCGACTCGACGAGGACGCCTCGCGCGACGTCCGGTGCCCCCACGACGCGGGTGCCCGTGCACACGAGACGCCCGCCCACCGGGACCGCCGCCGGCTGGGCAGGGGTGCAGACGAGCGCCGGCGTCGCGCCGTCGATCGTGACCCCGGTCAGCGGCACGTCGCCACGGTTCACCGCGGTGTAGGTGAAGCTGACCGACTCGCCCTCACGGGCTCGGCCACCCGCATCGTCCGTGACCGTGAGGTCGATGACCGGTGTGCCCTGGATGGTCAGCGGGGTGGTGGCCCCATCGTCGTCGGCATGACCGTCGCCGTCGGCATCCGGGTTCGAGCCGTTCGTGGACCGGTCGGTCTGATCGCCCTCGACCGTCCCGTTGTCGTGGGCGAAGTAGTCGAGCGTGCCGGTGACCTGGTTGGTGACGGAGAAGGGCAGGGCCGCCGGGACGAAGGTGACCGGCACACGGACGACGATCTTCTCGCCGGAGCCGAGGGCACCGACCCCGGGCGTCAGGATGCCCTTGCTCGTGCCTGAACCGGTGAATCCTGCCGACGCCGACACGGGGATGACGGAGTTCGTGACGATCGTGGTCGCACCGACCGTGTAGGTCCCTCTCGCGGTCGGCGTTCCCGAGACGTAGGTGCCGAATCGTGCGGCGAGGTCCTCGACGATCTGCGGATCGAAGCCGCCGGGTCCGCCGTTGTTCTCGAGCGTGTAGTCGTAGTTCACGGTGTAGTGACCGCTGTCGAAGGTGGCCGCGGAGACGGACTTGGCGACCCCGGTGGAGAGCCCGCACCAGCGGAAGTCGTCGATGCCGATCAGCTGCTGCGTCGGGTTGTTGCCGCCGAGCGGAGGAGCCCCCGTCTCGTAGCGGATCACGATGCGATCGACGGGGCTCGGGAAGGCCAGCGTCGCGTTGGCGTTCTCACTGGTGTTGTCGGCGGAGGCGATGCCGGTGACGACTGCCGCGCCGTCGGCTCGGGTGGAGTACTGCACGGCGCTGCCGAGCGCGGAGGGTGTGGCCGTGACCGCAGTGCCGCGCAGCGACGCGCTCACGACGGCGACATCGCGGTAGTTGCCGCCGTCCGTGCGGATGTCGACGTCGAGGAGTGTGAGCTCGAACCCGGCGACCGGGTTGTCGGGAGTGAGGATCAGTTCTTCGTGATCGGTGAGGTTCCGGGGATCCATCGCCAGCGAGTAGTACCCCGAGCGATTGCCCTGCACGGCGGTCTTGACGGTGGCGTAGTCGACCTGGGGTGGCGCGGGGCTCCCGGTGACGGGTGCCTGATCGTCGCGGGTGAGGGCGTAGGTCACGCCGTCGCCCGTGACGGTCGTGGGAGAGGAGCGATCCGGCAGCGATGCCCAGTCGAGGGAGTCCTGGTTCTGGCACTGCGCGTACACCGCCGCGACCGCCGACGAGTCGTCGTCGAGCACGACGATCCCCGTCGCAACGAGTGCTACTGCCGCCCCGGCCGCGCCGAATCGGCGGCCCCACCCCGTCCTGACCATCCGAAAATCGTATGAGCGCGCGCACCTCGAAAACGGGCATACCGGTATACACAACTGGCATACCGATATGCGGCATCCCCTCCCGGCATCCCGGGCGAACACCTTTCTCACGGCCACCCGCCACTGCCCGCGCGATCTCGCACAAGTAGGCTGGAACGGTGGCCCGTACCCCTCTTCTCACGACACGCGTGCTGCTCGTCTGCGCGGCCATCGGCGTCGCGACCGGCATCCTCGGCGGCATCGCCGGCTGGGTCACACTGCCCGTCCTCGCCGGGCCGGCATTCCTGTACGGCCTGGTGCTCGGCTCGCACGTGCTGCCCGGCATCATCGCGCAGGAAGTGCTCCGACGTCCGCTCGTCGCCCTGGTGACGCACGTGATCGCGGCGCTCATCGCGAGCGCCTTCAACCCCGCGTGGACGCTCCGCTTCCTCGGCACCGCCCTGCTCTTCGGAGCGATCCAGGAGGGCGTCGCCGCACTCACCCGCTACCGGGCCTGGGGCGCATGGCGGTTCTTCCTCTCGGCCGCGGTCATCGGCGTCTTCGTCGCGATCGTGGTGTTCTTCGCCGCGCACCTCGGCGTGCAGCCGCTCTGGGCGCAGATCGCCTACCTCGTGCTCTCGGTGCTGGGTCCGATCGCCTGGACCGCCGTGGGCATGGCCGTCGGCACCGCCCTCAGCCGCGCCGGCGTCGCCCGCCGCTGACCCACACCGTCCGGCTCCACGGCCACATGGCGGAGGTAGGTAAGGCTCGGCTAAGTTAGAGGGGTACCGATCCGCCGACCCGGGGTGATGCCGTGCGCTCCACCGAGCCTCTGCTGAGCGTGCGCGACCTCTCGATCACGCACGCGGATGCCGCGCACCCCTCCCCCGGAGACGTCACGTTCGACATCCACGCCGGCGAGGTGGTGCTGCTGCTCGGGCCGTCCGGCTCAGGCAAGTCCACACTGACGCTCGCGCTGAACGGACTCATCCCGCATGCGGTTCCCGCGACCATGACGGGCACGGTCACGGCGGGCGGGCTCGACACCGCCGACGCCCTCACGGCTGCGCTCAGCACCCGCGTGGCGATGGTGTTCCAGGACCCGGACGCGCAGATCGTCACCGGCACCGTGTACGACGAAGTGGCCTTCGGCCCCGAGAACCTCCTGCTGCCGCTCGACGAGGTGCACGCGCGCACTGAGGACGCCCTGCGACGCGTCGGCCTGTGGGAGCGCCGCGACGAGAACCCCGACCGGCTCTCCGGCGGCGGACGCCAGCGCCTCGCGATCGCCTGCGCGCTGGCGATGGGGTCGCCGCTCATCGTGCTCGACGAGCCGACCGCGAACCTCGATCCCCAGGGCATCGACGACGTCTACGCCGCACTCGCCGATGTGATCGCCGCGGGCGACAGGGCGATCCTCCTCGTCGAGCACAACCTCGATGCGGCGATGTCGTTCGTCACCCGGACGATCGTGCTCGACGGGTCCGGCCGCGTCGCCTTCGACGGGGCGCCCGCCGACGTCATCCGCACCCACGTCGAGGAGCTCCTCGCGATGGGCGTCTGGCTGCCCGCCGCCACGATCGCCGCGCTCCGGATGCAGGATGCCGGGGCACGATTCGATCCGCTGCCCCTCACGCCCGAGGAACTCGCCACCGCGCTGACTACAACCCGGTCGTTGAGCGAGGAGCGCAGCGACGAGACGAAACGCGCCAGCGACCGCGGAGCGGCTCACGGCGTTTCGTCACTTGGACTCACTGCGCTCGCTCAGCACGGCGCTCGCTCCGCTCGCGGGGCGGCCTGGCCCCGGTCGCCCCGCGAGGAGCGCAGCGACGAGACGAAACGCACCACGCCGATCATCCGCGCCACCGGCCTCACCGTCCGGCGCGGGCGCACCGAGATCCTGCACGGGGTCGACCTCGAGGTCGCACCGGGGACCCTCACGGCCATCGTCGGCACGAACGGCGCAGGCAAGACCACCCTGCTGCAGGCGCTCGCGGGCGTGGTCCCGCCGCCGAAGCGCCAGGTCGTCGTCGACGGGATCGACCCGGGCGCGGCGTCTCCGCGCGACCTCGCGAGCCGGATCGGCTTCGTGTTCCAGAACCCCGAGCACCAGTTCATCGCGCACACGGTGTTCGACGAGCTCGCGCACGGCCTGCGGCTGCGGCACGCATCGGATGCCGAGATCGCCGAGCGCGTCGGTGCGATGCTCGCGCGGTTCGGCCTCGAGGCCAAGGCGGAGGTGCATCCTTTCCTGCTGTCCGGCGGGGAGAAGCGCCGGCTCTCTGTCGGGACGGCGCTCATCACGCGACCGCGGATCCTCGCGCTCGACGAACCGACCTTCGGCCAGGACCGCGCCCGGGCGTCGGAGCTGCTCGATCTGCTGCACGGACTGCGCGACGAGGGCACGACGATCCTCATCGTGACCCACGACCTCCAGCTCGTCGCCGAACACGCCACGCACACGCTGATCCTCCGAGACGGCCGCGTGCATGCGGCGGGCGAGACGTCGGCGCTGTTCCTCGGGGAGGACACGTTCCGCGCCGCGGGTCTGCGCCTGCCTCCCCTTCAGCGCGTGCTCGCGGCCGCCGGGGAGTCGATCCCATGAGCGCGTCCGTCTTCGATCCCTATGCCGCCGTCGTCGCGACCTCCCCGCGGCAGTTCCTCTACGCCCTGAACCCCCTCGCCAAGGTCGCCGGCGTCGCCCCGGCGATGGTGCTCCTCATCTTCGTGCGCGACCTCGCGACGCCGGCGGCGTTCCTCGTGCTCGCCCTCGCGACGGTCCTCGTGGGTGCACGGCTCACGGGGCGCCTCGCGGCGCTGCTGTTCGGCATCCTGCCCCTCGGCATCCTCGCGATCGGCGTCGGATTCTCGCTGTGGGTCGATGCCGCGCTCGTGGCCGACACCCCCGCCGTGCTGCAGATCGGCGCGTGGACGCTGCATCAGGGAGCGCTCGCGATCGGCTTCGCCACGGGGCTGCGGCTGGGCACGATCATCGCGCTCGCCCTGATCGGCGGAGTCACCACGACGGGCCCCGACCTCGTGCGGGCGAGCGTGCAGCAGCTCCGCGTGCCGTACCGCATCGGGTACACGGCCCTCGCGGCGTTCCGGTTCGTGCCGCGCTTCGGGCACGAGCTCGCGGTCATCCGCGCCGCCCACCGCGTCCGCGGCCATCACGGCGGGAATGGCCCGTTCGCGCGCGTCGCCCGCGGCTGGGGCTACATCGTCCCGCTGCTGGCCGGCGCCATCCGTCATGCCGAGCGGGTGGCCCTCGCGATGGACTCCCGCGCCTTCGGTGCGCACCCGACCCGCACCGAACGGCACCTGGTCCCGTTCCGCACGCGGGACACCGTGTTCATCGTCCTGTGCCTCGCCGTCTCCGCCGCGATCTTCACGGCGTTCTTCCCCTGGCAGCTGCCCTGAAAGGCACCCTCATGGCATTCAGCAAACTCGTCAAGCCCGAGTCCTCGGAGCTCCTGCACCTGACCGTGCTGCGCACCGAACGGCTCGCACCGCACTGGGTCAGGGTGACTCTCGGCGGTGGCGAGGTCGAGCGGTTCCGGCCCATGGGCTTCGACCAGTGGTTCCGCCTGTTCCTCCCGATCGGCGGGGATGCGGGACTCGACCGCGTGCCGGCCAAGGCCAACAAGATGTTCGGGTACCTGAAGTTCCTCCGCATCCCCGACGGCGAGCGACCCGTCATGCGCAACTACAGCGTGCGCGCGTACCGCCCGGCGACGGAAGCCGTGGGGGCTGAGATCGACGTGGACTTCGTGCTGCACGGCTCGGCCGCCGACGGCACCGCCGGACCGGCGTCGCGCTGGGCCGAGACCTGCGAGCCGGGCGAGAACGTGCTCATCATCGACGAGGGGCTCACGTTCAATCCGGAGCGCGGTGTGGATCGTGTCGTGCTGATCGGCGACGAGACGGCGTTGCCCGCGATCGCGTCGATCTGTTCGTCACTTCCCGAGACGGCGACGGGGACGGCGATCATCGAGGTGCCCTCGAAGGAGGATGCTCTCGAGTTCCCGCATCCGGAGGGGATCGACGTCGTGTGGCTCGACCGGCCGCACGAGTTCCCGCCCGGCTCCCGGGCACTGTCGCTGCTGCACGACCTCGAGCTTCCCGCTGCCCCGTTCCACGCCTATGCGGCGGGCGAGCAGTCCCTCGCCTCGGGTGTGCGCAAGCATCTCGTGGGCGAACGCGGCGTCGACAAGAACGCCGTGAGCTTCTGCGGCTACTGGAAGATCGGCGCCGCATCACCGGCATCCAAGGCCGCGCGGGATGCCGCGGCGGAGCCCCTCGCATGACCGGCGCGTCGACCGGTGCGGGGTCGGAAGCGCACCCTGCCGCCGCTGCGGGGTCGAAAACGGAACACGCCGAGGCCGCAGCGGTGCGGAATCGACCCCGCACGAACCGCCGACGGTTCCGTTTCCCGACCGCGATCCTGCTGACCTGCGCGGCGCTCGGCGTCGCCGGGGGCATCCTGCTCGCGCCCGCCAACTGGGTGTCCACGCTGCTGTACGCCGGCCTTCCTTTCGTGAGCGTGGGGATCGCGGGACTCTGGCTGCTGCCCTCCGTGATCGCGCTGCGGCTGCTGCGTCGCCCTCTGGTCGGTCTCCTCGTCGGACTCCTCGCGGGACTCGTGATCGTGCCGTTCTCGGGCTACGGCTTCAGCAGCGTCGCGACGAACCTGTGGTGGGCGGCCTTCACGGAGCTGCCGTTCCTCTTCGTGCTGTGGCGCTACTGGGGCACCTGGCTGCACTACCTCGGCGCGGCGATCGTCGGCGTCCTCTACCCGATCCTCGCGTGGCAGTCGTTCGACCTCGGCAGCTTCGACCTCGGTGTGCAGATCGCGTTCTTCACGATCACGCTGGCGAGCTGCCTCGGCGGCACGGCCCTCGGCATCCTCATCGCCGACCGCCTCCGCACGGCCGGCGTCGGAGCCCGCCTCCCCCGCTGACCCCGGGCACAACTTCGGAGCCGGCCCACGACACGCCGGGGCAGGCGGACGGATGCCGGCGCGCCGCGCACCGGCATCCGAAGCCGTGCCCGACCTAGAGGGCCAGGTGGAGACGAAGCGCCTCGTCGAGGGCGCCCATCAGCTCGGCCGGCATCCATCCGGCCGGGCGGACGATACGGGAGACGGCGACCGTGCGCACCTGCTCCGCCTGCGCCTTCGAATCACGGTCGAGTCCGGTCGCCGCGGCAGGCAGGAGCACCTGGAAGGGAAGGACGCGATCGGTCTTCGACGTCAGCGGAACGATCGTCACGGTCGCTCGCGGTGATCTCATGGCCTGCGCGTTCGCCGTGTTGTTACTGACGAGCACCGCGGGCCGCGTCTTGCGCGCTTCCGATCCCACGGCGGGATCCAGGGACACGAGCACGATCTGACCGCGACGCAGGATCGACACGGATGCCGGGCTCACGCGCTCGCGAGCCCGTCGGTGTCAGCGGCATCCCAGTCCTCGTCGTAACCCTCCGCATACGCCTCGGCGTACGCGTCGGCGAGGCGGCTCTCGCGCAGAAGACGGACCGCATCGTGCACGGCGGCGGACCGCGAGGGGTACCGCCCGCTCAGGGATTCGGCGTCGAGGAATGCGAGATCGCTCTCCGAGAGGCTGAGGCTCACCTTCGCACTGGACATGCGGTCATGCTACCGCAGTAGCACCACGGGTAGCACCCGCGCCCCACTGTCAGCGGTCCAGAGATGGGAAACGCTCCGGAAGCGAGTGCTTCCGGAGCGTTTCCCATCTATCGACCGACGTCGGCCGGCGGGACTCAGCGCTTGCCGGCGATCTGACGACCGACGAGGTCGCGCATGATCTCGTTGGTGCCGCCGTAGATGCGGTGCACCCGGGCGTCCGTGAATGCCCGCGCGATCGGGTACTCCATGATGTAGCCGTAGCCGCCGTGCAGCTGCACGCCGGTGTCGAGCACCTCCCACTCGCGCTCGGTGGCCCAGAACTTGACCTTCGCCGCGTCCTCGGCCGAGAGCTTCCCCTGCGAGTAGGCGCGCAGCGCGCGGTCGATGTACGCCCACATCGCGTCGGTCGTCGCGGCCATGTCGGCCAGGCGGAAGCGGGTGTTCTGGAAGTCCGCGATCCGCTCGCCGAACGCCTCGCGGTCCTTGGTGTAGGCGACGGTCCAGTCGACGGCGGCCTGTGCGGCGGCCGCCGCGGCGACGCCGATCGACAGGCGCTCGAGGGGCAGGTTGAGCATGAGCTGGATGAAGCCCTGCCCCTCCTGGCCGCTGATGAGGTTCTCGTCGGGGATGAAGACGTCGGTGAAGCTGAGCTCGGCCGTGTCCCAGCCGTGGAAGCCCATCTTGCTGAGCTTCTTGCCCTGGTCGAAGCCCTCCATCCCCTTCTCGACGAGCAGCAGGCTGAACGCGTCGGGGCGGTTGCCCTCGCCGGTCTTCACGAACGTCACGACGACGTCGGCCGTGGTTCCCGAGGAGATGAAGGTCTTGGCACCGTTGAGGATGTACCCGCCGTCGACCTTCTTCGCGTTGGTCTTGATGCCGCGGAGGTCGGACCCCGCCCCCGGGTCGGTCATCGCGAGCGCCCCGAGCACCTCGCCCGTGGCCATGCGGGGCAGCCACTTCTCCTTCTGCTCCTGCGTGCCCATGTGCACGAGGTAGGGCACCGCGAGGTCATCCTGGATGCCGAACGCACCGGCCAGCGAACCGGCGCCGGCGGCGATGACCTCCTCCATCACGATCGTACGGAAGCGGTAGTCCTGCAGCATCCCCGCACCGCCGAACTCCTCGGGCACGGACAGTCCGATGAGTCCGGCCTCTCCGGCGGCGAGCATGGTGTCGCGGTCGATCTCCCCCGCAGCATCCCACCGCTCGATGGCCTCGTTGTTCACGTGCCGTTTGACGAAATCCTTGACGAGGTCGCGGAAGGCCTCGTGATCCTCTTCGTAGATGTCGCGTTCCATGACGTCCTCCCGAACGTGTCGTGCGTCGTTGCTCCGGCGATCATATGCCGGTACACCGATCAGACGACAGCGCGTTGTGAGAATGCATCCCACATTGCGTGGGACTGGGTACCGCGATTGTCGGATGCCGCCAGACAGCCGCGCGCCGGCCCCGTCGACCCTCCGACTGGTCTCAGTGCGCGTAGTCGGGTGCCGCGGGCAACCCGAAGAACTCCTCCAGCGTGTGGAAGCCGCCGTGATGATAGGCCGCCGCCAGCTCCGGCCCCAGATAGCGCAGATGCCACGGTTCGGGCTTGTATCCCGTGATGCCTGACCCCACGTCCTCGTAGCGCACGATGAAGCCGTACTCCCAGGCGTTCTCCGCGACCCAGGCCCCCTGCGGCGTCGCGCCGAAGGCGCCGATCTCGCCGCACGAGGGGCTGCAGGCGACGACATCCATGGCGAGCCCCGTCTGATGCTCGCTGTGGCCGGCTCGCGCCGACGCGGCATCCGCTTCGGCCTGCCCGCTGTTGCGGACGTGCGAGGCATGCGTCGAGACCTGGAGGTCGTAGGAGCGGTAGCCGTTGTTGGCGCCGATCTCCCCCGCGCCCTCGGCGACCGCGGCCGCCGCCATCTGTCCGACAGCCGCCGCGGCGTCGGCGCGCGCCTGACCCGATCGCGTCGTCATCTGCAGGGGGATGTCGACGAGCGACGCGGGGGCGAAATCGACGGGGTTCAACGGGCGGGCCTTGTTCACCACGACCCAGACGTGCGCGGGGTCGTCGAGGGAGATGCAGGGCGCGTTTCCCGCGACGACCGCCGCCTGGAAACTCGCCCCGCCGCCGAAGCCCGCGATGATGGCCGCGTCATCGGCGACCGCGATGGCCTCCAGCACGGCGGGCTCGGAGCAGGGGTCGGCGGCGGTCGTCGCGCCGACCTGGACCTCGGGCACCTCGGCGACGACGACCGGCTCGGGCAGAGTCGGCTCCTTCTGCGCCGAGGTCGCGACGGGCGCCGCCGCGATCGACAGCAGGATGCCGACAGCGGTCACCGCGAGCCCGACGGGCAGGGCGGGACCGCTGATCGGGGAGCGAGGCGCCGCATGCCGAGGCTGCGGCATGAGGGTCATCCCTCCATTGTGCCGCGAGCGGCGGGGAGCCGCATTCAGAGTCCGGAATACTGGTCGCATCGGTTCACAGCGTCCGTAGGCTGGAGTGCATGCACGCACGCACGCAGGACCCCCGGACCTGTCCGACCTGCGGCGGGCCACTGAGCTTCGAGATCCTCGACGACGAACGGTTCCTCGTGGTGTGGTCATGCGTCGAGTGCGGCCTGATCCGTGCCACTGAGCCATCCGGCTAGAGTTCGTCTTTTTCTTCGAATCTCACTTGCGCTCCTTTCGACTTCATGTTCGAATGAGGGTATGCGGTGGCAGGGACAAAAGCTCGGAGAGACGGATGCTGCGGCACTCCCCGGTCTCGAAGACCGGTCGAGCGTGCTGCGGTCGGTGACGACACCCGAGTTCGCGGGCATGACGTTCCACGAGGTGCTGTCGAAATCGGCGCTCAACCACGTCCCCGGCGCTTCGCGCATGCCGTTCGCCTGGACCATCAACCCCTACCGCGGATGCAGTCATGCCTGCGTCTACTGCCTCTCACCCGACACGCTGATCCTCTGCGCAGACGGGCGCCAGAGAACTCTCCGCGATCTCGAAGTCGGCGACGAGATCATCGGAACCGAGCGCAGAGGCGTCTATCGACGCTATGTGCGCACCACGATCCAGGCGAAATGGTCGACTCGCAAAAAGGCTCACCGCGTCACGCTCGCCGACGGGACGAAGCTCGTCGCCAGCGGCGACCACCGCTTCCTCACGGATCGCGGCTGGAAGCACGTCACTGATGCGGAGAGCGGTCAGCGACCGCACCTGACGGTGAACAACCGGCTCATGGGGTTCGGCATAGGCATCGCCAGCGCCCATGCCGACACCACGTCCTCCGAGTACCGACGGGGGTACCTCTCGGGGATGATCCGCGGTGACGGCATGATCTTCCACAGTACCTATCCGAGCGAGAAGCGCACGCGGGACATCCACAGGTTCCGCCTCGCGCTGATCGACGATGAAGCACTGTCACGCACCCGTACGTTCCTCGAACAGGAAGGCGTATCCACACGCACTCGTCCGTTCGCGATCGCCACCGCGACACGCAGCGCCGCCGATGCCATCCATACGGCCAGACGCAGCGACGTCGCGACGATCGAGTCGCTGATCCTCACGCCCCACGAGCAGACTCCGGACTGGCATGCCGGTTTCCTCGGCGGAATCTTCGACGCGGAGGGGAGCTGTTCGCGAGGGGTCATCCGGATATCCAACAAGGATGACGAGCTGATCGACTCGATCCGACGCGCCCTGAGCGTCTTCGGCATCCCTCACGTCACGGAACCCGCACGCGAGAACGGCGTTCGAATCGTGCGGATCGTCGGAGGTCTTCCGAATCGCCAGCGATTCTTCTCGGTCGCTGCGCCGGCGATCAGCCGCAAGCTCTCCGTCGAGGGTGCCGCAGTCAAGAGCGTCGCCGACTTGCGGGTCGTGAGCATCGAGGCACTCCCCGGCGAACAGGACCTTGTCGACATCACCACCGGGACCGGTGACTTCATCGCCAACGGCGTGATCAGCCACAACTGCTTCGCCCGCGGGACGCACGAGTACCTCGACCTCGACGGCGGCGCGGACTTCGATTCGCAGATCGTCGTCAAGACCAACGTCGTCGAGGTGCTGCAGCGCGAGCTGCGCAAGGGCAGCTGGCAGCACGAGACCGTCGCGCTCGGCACCAACACCGACCCGTACCAGCGTGCAGAAGGTCGATACAGGCTCATGCCGGGCATCATCGACGCGCTGGCAGCGTCGGGCACGCCGATCTCGATCCTCACCAAGGGGACTTTGATCCGCCGCGACATCCCCCTGCTCGTGAAGGCCGCGCAGCGCGTGCCCGTCGACGTGCAGATGTCGATCGCGATGTACGACGACGACCTGCAGAAGGCCATCGAGCCCGGCGCCCCGACCACGCAGGCGCGGCTCGACACCGTGAGGGCGCTGGCGGATGCCGGGTTCCCGGTGACCGTGTTCCTGATGCCGATCATGCCGCACATGACCGATTCCGTCGAGGCGATCGACACGGCGCTGAAGCGCATCAAGGATGCCGGTGCCGGACGCGTCATCTACGGCGCCTTGCACCTGCGGCCCGGCGTGAAGCCCTGGTTCATGAAGTGGCTCGGCGACGCGCGGCCCGACCTCGTGTCGTCGTACCTCGGGCTCTACCCCGGCGTCTCGGCGGAAGCCCCGAAGGGGTACCGGCAGTGGCTCGCCAAGCGTGCTCGGCCGCTGATCCGGATGCACGGGCTCGACGGGCGCGATGAGAACGACTACCCCCGCCGAGGACATCGTCCGGGTCAGGGTCACGTGGACTCGATCTGGAACCAGGACGAGACGCGGGGTGGCGCACGCGAGAGGACGTCGGTCGGGTTCCGCACCACGGGGACCTCCCCTGCCGTGCCCGCGCAACCCATGCTGTTCTGACCCGTAGGCTCGATGACTATGGCGATCGGCTCGACAATCCACACGTTCGACGTGCAGCTCGCGGACATGGACCGGGGCGTGTACGAGGACTACTCGCTGCGCGCCGCCCGGCATCCGTCCGAGACCGACGCGTACATGCTCACGCGCGTCCTCGCCTACGGGCTCGAGCACACCGAAGGCATCGAGTTCGGGGGCAGCGTGTCGTCGACCGAAGAACCCGCCGTCATCGCCCGCGACCTCACCGGGGCGATCACCGCCTGGATCGAGGTCGGAGCGCCCGACGCCGAGCGTCTGCACCATGCGACGCGACTCGCGGACCGCGTCGTGGTCTACACGCACCGCGATCCCGCCAAGGTCATGGCACCCTGGGCCGACAAGCGCATCCACCGCGCCGACGACGTGCGCGTCTACAGCTTCGACCCCGAGTTCATCGCCACCGCCGCCCCGCTCCTCGAACGGCGCAACACCGTGACGCTCACCGTCACCGAGCAGACCCTCTACCTCACGCTGAACGGCACGACCCTGACGACGGCCGTGCACGAGCACGCCCTCGACTGAGTCCCGCGGGCGGCGGCGCGTTTCGTCTCGTCGCTGCGCTCCTCGCTCAACGACCGGGAGAATGTCGCTGCGCTCCTCGCTCAACGACTGGGAGAACGTCGCTGCGCTCCTCGCTCAACGACCGGGAGAACGTCCATGCGCTCCTCGCTCAACGACTGGGAGACATCGCTGCGCTCCGCTGGCGGTCGTTGAGCGAGCGCAGCGAGACGAAACGTCCTGAACACGCAGAAGGCCTCGCCCCACGGATGCGGGACGAGGCCTTCGAAGCACGAGCGATCAAGCGGTGAGGTCGGCCGCCGACGGCATCCGACCGGCGATCTCCTCGATCAGATCGTCGTCGACACGCGCGTTCTCGAACGGCGCCTCGATCTCGGCGCGCTCCAGCAGCTCGTTCATACGACGCTGACGCTGACGCGTGATGAGCGTGACGACACGGCCCGAGCGACCCGCACGGCCGGTGCGGCCCGAGCGGTGGAGGTAGGTCTTGTACTCGTCGGGGGCGTCGGCCTGCACCACCAGGTCGATGTCGTCGACGTGGATGCCGCGCGCGGCGACATCGGTCGCGACGAGCACGTTCACGCGTCCGGAGGTCAGACGCTCGAGGTTGCGCGTGCGCTTGTTCTGGTTGAGGTCACCGTGCAGCGACACCGCGGGGATGCCGGCGTCGTCGAACTGCTCGGCGAGCATCTCGGCATACGCGCGAGTGCGGGCGAACACGAGCGTCTTGCCTTCGCGGTCGACGAGCGACGTGAGGATCTCGGCCTTGTCGCGGTGCTCGATCACCAGCACGCGGTGCTCGATCGTGCTGGACTCCTGGTCCTCACCCGCGACCTCGTACACGGCCGGGTCGACGAGGAACTCGTCGACGAGCGCGGCGACCTCACGGTCGAGCGTCGCGGAGAACAGCAGCTTCTGGCTGCCGTCGGCCGTCGCCCGGAGGATGCGCTGGACCGGCTCGACGAATCCGAGCTCGCACATGTGGTCGGCCTCGTCGAGCACCGCGATGCGGCAGTCGGAGAGGTCGAGCTTGCCCTGGTTGATGAGGTCCTCGATGCGACCGGGCGTGCCGATCACGATGTCGACGCCCTTCTTGAGCGCGCCCACCTGACGGCCCTGCGGCACGCCACCGTAGATCTGCGTCGTGAAGAGTCCGACGCTGCGGGCGATCGGCTGGATCGTGCGGTCGATCTGCAGTGCGAGCTCGCGCGTCGGAGCGAGGATGATCGCGCGCGGCGAGCGGCCGAACTCGCGGCGCTTGCCCGCCTGGGACTGCAGGACCTTCTCGACGAGCGGCGCGCCGAACGCGATCGTCTTGCCCGAGCCGGTGCGCCCGCGGGCGAGCACGTCGCGTCCCTCGAGCACGGCCGGGATGCTGGCGGCCTGGATCGGGAACGGCGTCGCCGCCCCCATGTTCGCGAGCGTCTCGACGATGTTCGATCCGAGACCGAGGTCGGCGAAGGTCACATCGTTCACCTCGACGGCCTGCACGGCCTTCGCCTCGAGACGCTCGTGCACGGCGTCCTCGGTCGGCTCGAACGCGGCCTTCGGCGTGGCGTTCCAGTCGCTCCGGCTCGGACGCGCGTCGCGCTGCGAACGGTCGTCGCGACGAGGGCGCTCGGTGCGGTACGCGCCGCCGGTCGAGGGACGCGACCGCTCGTCGCGGCCACCCTCGATCGAACGCTGGGCGCGGTCGCGATCGAACGCGCGGCGTGCGCGATCCGCATCGTAGGAACGCTCGGGGCGCTCGGCGCGCCGGTCGTCACGCTGCGGACGGTCGTCGCGGTCGAAACGAGGACGCTCGGCGCCACGGTCGCTGTACCGGGGACGCTCGCCACGGTCGTCACGACGCGGACCACGGTCGCCGTAGCCGCGGTCGTCGCGCTGCGGACGCGCATCACGATCGAAGCGAGGACGCTCGGCGCCACGGTCGCTGTACCGGGGACGCTCGCCACGGTCGTCACGACGCGGACCACGGTCGCCGTAGCCGCGGTCGTCGCGCTGCGGACGCGCATCACGATCGAAACGCTGGCCACCACGGTCGTCACGGTCGAAGCGCGGACGCTCGGAGCGGTCGTCCCGGCGCGGGCGGTCGTCGAAGCGGCGGGCGCCGGCGGGACGGTCGTTGCCGTACCGGGGACGCTCGTTCCGGTCGCCGAAGCGCGGGTTCTCGTCGCGGCGGTGCGGCGCCTCACGGCGGCCGGACTCCGCGCGATTGCGGATGCTGCGAGCCTCGTCGCGGCCCGCGCGCTCCTGGGCGTTCCAGCGCTGCTTGGGTGCACCGCCCTCCTCGGCGGCACGGTATCCGCGGTGGCCGGGGCTGCGGCTGCCCGGACGACGGTCGTAGCCGGTCGCCGCGGGGCGCCGCTCACCGGCATCCGCTCGCCCGCCACGGGTGTCGCGGGCGTCACGTGCATCGCGACCCCCGTCGCGACCGCCGGCGTGACGATCGTGGAACGAGGCCTTCTTGGCGCCGTAGCGCGGCTCGAAGTTGGCGGCGGGTCGTCCGCCGCGGGGCTTCTTGTTCTTGGGCATGGTTCTGTCCTTCTGAGTTCTCGCACGAGAACAGCGCCGCGCACACGCGCGAGCACCCGGCATCCGATCTGTCGATCGTGCAGCGGGTCCGGACTGTCAGCGGCCGGGGCCATTCATGTGATGGTTGATTAACGTCGATCGACGCTCACCATCGGCCCCTGGGCTCACACTTCTTGCTCGAAAACGTCCGCGTCCATACGCGGGTGCCCGAAGCCGACTCCGCCAGTGTACCCGTCGCACCTGGGAGCCCGCCCCGTGCCACCGCGCCCTACGATGACGGTGTGACCTCCGCATCCCCCACCGGCACCCAGGTTCATCTCCAGCTCGGCGACGTCTCGGCCCAGATCGCGCAGGTCGGCGCCTCGCTCCGCTCCCTGCAGATCGGCGGCGTCGACCTCGTCGCCCCGTACCCGCTCGACGCCCCGACGCCGTCGTGCTCGGGCGTCGTGCTCGTGCCCTGGCCGAACCGGGTGCGTGACGGTCGGTGGAGCGACGAGGGCGTCGAACGGCAGTTGGCGATCACCGAACCGAAGTTCTCGAACGCGAGCCACGGGCTGCTGCGCTTCACCGCCTACGAGATCACCGAGGGCGCATCGTCCGCGACTCTGCGCGCGTGGGTCGTGCCGCAGACCGGATACCCCTACCTGCTCGAGACGAGCGTGACCTACACGCTGCGCGCGGACGGCATCGACGTCGAGCACGTCATCACGAACCACTCCGACACCGCGGCCCCGGTAGCGGTCGGGACGCATCCGTTCCTCACGATCGGCGGCGTCGCGGAACAGGACCTCGTGCTGCGCGTGCCCGCGCGCACGCGGTTCGAGACCGACGAGCGGATGCTGCCCGTCGGCACCCACCCGGCCGATGCCTCCCTGCGGGAGGGCGTCCGCCTCGGCGACGTGTCGCTCGACACCGGCTTCACCGACCTCGACCGCGATGCCGACGGCCTGGTCCGGCACACGCTCACGGCACCGGACGGACGTCGACTGACCCTGTGGCAGGGCGAAGGCTTCGACGTCGTGCAGGTCTTCACGACCGACAAGTACCCCGGACGGCCCCTGGCCGTCGCGATCGAGCCCATGACCGCCCCCGCGGACGCGCTGAACAGCGGTCGCGGTCTCCGCCGCCTCGCGCCGGGCGAGACCTGGACTCTGCATTGGGGCCTCACGCTCGACTGAGCCGAGTCCCACCTCCGGATCACCCGTCGCGGAGGGCGGACATAGCGCCGGGGGAGGAGGATTCTTGAGGAATCCCCCTCCCCCGGCGTCATCGCCTCCCTCGGCGCCTCGCTCGGCGCCGACTCAGTGCCCGTGCGCCTGCTCCCGAAGCTCGCGGCGGGTCAGCTTCGGGGCCGGCGGGAGATCGGATGCCGTGGCGGATGCCGTCCCGGCTGCCCCCGGCTCGCCGGACGGTGCAGTCGGGTCGTCGTCCAGAGCATCCGCGGCACCATCCGAGCCACCGCTCTTGCGCGCCCGGCGCCGCTCCTTCGCGCCCTCGACGAGGTTGTACAGCGTCGGCAGCACGACCAGCGTGAGCACGGTCGACGACAGCAGACCGCCGATCACGACGATCGCGAGCGGCTGCGAGATGAATCCGCCGTGCCCGGTGATGCCCAGCGCCATCGGGGTCAGCGCCAAGATGGTCGCGAGGGCCGTCATGAGGATCGGCCGCAGACGCTTCTCACCGCCGGCCATCACCGCCGCGGCGGTCGACAGCCCCTTCTCGCGGTACTGGTTCACGAGGTCGATCAGCACGATCGCGTTCGTCACCACGATGCCGATGAGCATCAGCACGCCGATGAGCGAGGCGACGCCGAGCGGCACACCCGTCACGATCTGCAGCAGGATCGCCCCGGTCGCCGCGAACGGCACCGAGATGAGCAGCAGCAGCGGCTGACGCAGCGACTTGAACGTCGCGACCATCACGACGTACACGATGAGGATCGCCGCGAGCATCGCGAGACCGAGCTGCGAGAACGAGTCCGCCTGCTGGGAGGCCACGCCGCCGACCTCGGCCGACGCCCCGTCGGGCAGGTCGACCGCGGCGAGCGCCTCGGTCACCGACTGCGTCGCGGTGGCGAGGTTGTCGGATGCCGGGGGCACGGTCACGGTCGCGGTTCGGCGTCCCTGCTCGGTCGTGATCGACGTGGGTCCGTTGCGCTCCTCGACGGTCGCGATGTCCTGCAGTTGCACGACGCCGAGCGGGGTCGGGATCGCCAGTTCGCGCAGCGCGTCCGCGGTCGCGGGCGGTTCGGCCGTGGCGAGGTACACCGTGAGAGAGGTGTCGTCGATCTCGACCGTCCCGAGCTGCTGCGGACGCATGGTGCCCGAGACGATCCCTCCGACCGCGGCCTCCGACAGACCGCGCGCGGCGGCGGCGTCGCGGTCGACGACCACGGCGAGGTACGGCAGGGCGGCCGCGAGGTTGTCGCTCACCTGACCGATGCCGTCCCGTCCGTCGAGTTCGGCGACCACGGCCTTCGTCGCGGTGTCGAGGTCGTCGGCGGTCGAGGCTGAGACCGTGATCTCGATATCGCTCGATCCGAGGCCCGCGGATGCCGCGACCGACACCTCGCCCACGTCCGTGAGCTTCTCGATCGCATCCTGCACCTCCGTGCGGAGCTTCTCCTGGTCGGCGTCGCTGTCGGTGAGCACCGAGTACGTCACGCCCGCTCCGCCCGAGAAGGCGTCGCGTAGCGCGGAGCCACTGGACCCGATCGAGGCCTGCACGTGCGTGATGCCGTCGATGCCGCTCAGCGCGTCCTCCACGGCCACGGCCGCCTCGGACTTCGTCTCGAGGCTCGCGGTCGGTCCGAGGTCCTGCGTGACGGTCATGGTGTTCTGGCCGGAGTCGCTGAGGAAGTTCACCTTCATGAGCGGGGCCGCCGCGATCGTCCCGCCGAGCACCACGACCGCGAGGATCACTGTGATCCAGGAGTGCTTGAGCGTCCAGGCGAGCACCGGCCGGTAGCCGCGCTGCAGACGCGTGGGCGGAGCATCCTCGTGCTCGGGATCGATCGGCACGCCGTTCTCGTCGAGCAGCGGCTTGCCCGGACGAAGGAACCAGTACGCGAGCACCGGCACGATCGTCAGCGAGACCAGGAGCGACGCGACCATCGCGATCGTCACCGTCATCGCGAACGGACGGAACAGCTCACCGACCATGTCGCCGACGAACACGATGGGCAGGAACACCGCGACGGTCGTGATGGTCGACGCGGTCACCGCCATCGCGACCTCGCGCACCCCCAGCCGGATAGCGGTGCCCTTGTCAGCATCCCCGACGTAATGCCTCTTGATGTTCTCGATCACGACGATCGAGTCGTCGACGACCCGGCCGATCGCGATCGTCAGGGCCCCGAGGGTCAGGATGTTGAGCGAGTACCCGAACGCCTGCAGCCCGATGAACGTGATGAGCACGCTGGTCGGGATCGAGATCGCCGTGACGAGCGTCGACCGCACCGACATGAGGAACACGAGGATGACCAGAACGGCCATCACGAGTCCGAGGAGTCCCTCGGTCGCGAGGGTCTCGATCGACTGCACGATGAACGGCGCCTGGTCGAAGATGATCGTGAACTCGGCATCCGGCAGCGCCTCGCCGATCGTGTCGAGAGCGGCGATGATGCCCTGAGAGACCTCGACGGTGTTCGCGGCGGGGAGCTTCGTGATCGAGATCGAGAGGGCGTCCTCGCCGTCGACGCGGGAGATCGACGAGATCGGGTCGTCCTCCTGCGCGACGGTCGCGACCTCGCCGATCGTGACGTCGGTGCCGACGAGCGGCAGCGCGGCGATCTCCTCGACAGAGGTGATCTTCGCGCCGGTCTGCACGGTGAGCGTCTGGCCGTCCTCGGTGATGTCGCCACCCGGGAACAGGGTTCCGTTCTGCTGCAGGGCCGTCCTGATCGCCTGCGTGCTCTCCCCTGCGGCGGCGAGCGCGGCGACGTCCGGCGTGATGGTGATGCGCTGGCCGACGCCGCCGATGATCTGCGCCGCGTTGACCCCGTCGACGTCCTCGAGCTCGGGGATCGCGACGTTCTCGAGCTGCGCCTGGGCGTTGTCGGCGTCGTCGAAGCCCGTCACCGCGACCTGGATCACCGGGAAGTCGTCGATCGAGACCGCGAGCACCTGCGGGCTGAGGTCTTCGGGCAGCTGCCCCGAGATGCGGTTGATCGCCTGCTGGATCTTCTGCTCCGCCGTGGCGAGGTTCGTGCCGTACGCGAAGGTCGCCTGCACGATCGAGGCGTTCGTGGTGCTGGTCGCGGTGGTGCTGTCGAGCCCGGGCACACCCTGGATCGCCGCCTCGATGGGCGTCGACACGTCGTTCTCGACGACCTCGGGCGATGCGCCCGGGTAGGTCGTCATGACCATGAGGTTGGGCAGCTCCAGCGAGGGGATGAGCTCCTGCTTGAGGTTCGTCAGGGCGAGTCCGCCGAAGATCGCCGCGACGATCGTGATCAGGGCGATCAGTGCGCGGTTCTTGAGGCTCAGGACGGCGAGGTTCGACATGGGGTTCTCTCTGTCGGTCAAGCGGATGCTGCGGCGGTCGATGCGGGTGCGGACACCTGTGCCGGGGTGAGGATGCCGGCGAGGGCGTCGCGGATCAGCTCTTCGTCGAGCGGCTCGTCGTGGATCTGCGCGTGCCAGAGTACGCCGTCGATGAAGACGGCGGCAGCCCGTGCGCGACGCTGACCGTGCACGGGGGACATGAAGCCGACGATCTCGTCGGACCACTGGCGGGCGAAATCGCGCACGCGGGGGTCGTGCACCGCGGCGGTGACGACCGCGCGGTCGGCGTGGACGGCGCGTGCGTCGTCGAGCGCCTGGCGCACGAGGCGCGCGATGCCGTCGGGCGTCACGCCCTCGGCGATCACTGCGCGGCGGGTCTCGTCGACGCGGATCTGGATCTCGGCGGCCAGCGCCCCGAGCGCGGCATCCCGCAGGTCGTCGAGCGTCGCGAAGTACTGTGTCGTCGCGCCGAGCGGGACGCCGGCGCGGGCGGCCACCTTGCGGTGCGTGAGGGCGTCGACCCCGATCTCGACGATGAGCTCGGCGGCTGCGGTCACGATCTCGCGACGTCGCGCCTCGGGGTCGCGGCGCCGCCGGGTGCCCTCGCTCATCCGACCTCCTGTACGGGCGTACATGTACGTTTGTACATCTTGCCCGCCGAACCTGAGGATTCGCCCGGGACGACCTCCGTTCACTTAAGAACGCGTCGCACGTGAACGCGACGCGAATAGAGTCGGCCGCCTATTCCTCGAGATCCGGAAGGGCACCATGTCGTCTCCCGTCATCATCCGCGCAGAGGGGCTCACGAAGGTATTCCGCACCGGCGGGGAGGAGACGCACGCGCTGCGCGGCGTCGACATCTCCTTCGCACCGGCGAGCATCACGGCACTGATGGGTCCATCCGGGTCGGGCAAGTCGACACTCCTGTACAACCTCGCCGGCCTCGACACTCCGACCAGCGGCCGGTCGATGCTCCTCGGCACCGATATCGCCGCACTGAACCGCGCCCAGCTGGCGGAGTTCCGCCGCGACCACGTCGGCTTCATCTTCCAGCAGTACAACCTCATCCCGTCGATCACGGTGTTCGAGAACGTGGCACTGCCGGCCCGCCTGGCGAAGCGCAAGGTCGACCCCGCTCAGATCCGTCGCACGATCGCCGAGGTCGGGCTCGAGGGGCGCGAGAACCGGATGCCCAGCCAGCTCTCCGGCGGACAGCAGCAGCGCGTCGCGATCGCCCGCGTGATGGCGTCCCAGCCGGCGATCGTGTTCGCCGACGAACCCACCGGCGCGCTCGACACCGCCACCGGGGCCGCCGTCCTCGCGCTCCTGCAGCGCGCCGTGCGTCAGCACGGGCAGTGCGTCGTGATGGCCACGCACGACCCGACCGTCGCCGCGCAGTGCGACCGCGTCGTCTTCCTGCGCGACGGCGCCGTGGTGTCGCAGATGACGGCCCCGACGAGCGAGGACGTCGCCGAGATGCTCGTCGCCCTTCGCGGGGAGCTCTGACGATGCTCCACCTCGTGATCGCCGATCTACGGCACTCGCTCCGCATCTGGATCGGTGCCCTCGTCGTGCTCATCGTCGTGCAGATCAGCGCGATGAGCGTGACCGGCATGCTCATGGTCAGCATCACCAACACGCCCCTCTTCCTGATGGAGCCTGCGACCCGGCCGCCGTTCCGTGCGGCCGACGGGTCCCCTCTCGATCCGCAGCTGGTGTCCTTGCTCGGTGCAGCCGGTTCCTCCGCCACCACGATGGCGTTCATCGTCATCTCGTTCGTCGGCTCTCTCACCGTGCGCAACGTCGTGAACTCGATCGTCTACCAACGGCGACGCGTGATGGCTCTGTGGCAACTGGCCGGGATGACCGACCGCCAGCTGCTCCGCGTGCTGCGCGCGCAGATCGCCCTCCTGTCCGTCGCCGCGTTCATCGTCGCGACGCCGGTCGCGATCCTTCTGACGCCCGCCGTCCTGGACATCATGCGATCAGCGCAACTGCTCTACACCCCGCCGATGTCGACAGCCGGGGTGTATCCCGGCTACGCCCTCGGCGCCGCCGCTATCGCGCTGGTCTGCGTGCTGGCCGTGCGAGGCGTCGGCAGAGAACTGCGCACGATCAGCCCCCTCGAGGCGATCCGCTCCGAGGGCGTGCGCGAACTCCCGATGGATCGCCGACGCTGGACCGGCATGATCGTCTTCGGCGTGCTCGCGGCATGCGCGATCGCCGCCGCATTCACCTCGGCCGACCCGAGCGGAGCCGCGATGCTGGCGCTCCTCGGCGGAGTCCTCGGCATCGCGGCGGTGAACACGGGGGGACCGGTCACCATCATCGGTCTCGTCCGCTTCTGGACCGGTCTGGTACCGGAGCATTCCTCGGCGTCATGGTTCCTCGCGCGCAAGACGCTGATCGCCTCGACGGCCAGGACGGTCGCGGCATCCGGTTCGATCGCGACAGCGGTCTTCCTGTTCACCTCGCTGTTCGCGAGCAACTCCGGCAGCGCCTCTCAGTTGGCGGGCTTCATCCTGCTGGTCGGGTTCCCCCTGGGAGTATCGGTCACCGGATCCGTCGTGCTCGTGTTCATGGCGGGGCAGCAGCGGGAACGCGAGATCCACCTCGCCGAGCTCGCCGGCGCCACCCCCGCCCAGCAGCGTCGGCAAGCGCTGTTCGAGGGCGTGATCGTCGTCGGCACCGGCGGTGGCATCGGGCTGTTCTTCAGCACGCTTCTGGACGCCGCGCTCGCGACGCAGGGGGCCGCCGACTTCGCACCGCCATGGAGGGACTTCGGGATCATCCTGAGCGTGCTCCTCCTCCTCAACGTGATCGCGACCATCGTGCCCACGATGGTCGCCCATGCCGCGCGCGACCGCATCGCGACACCCGAGTGAGCACCCGGTCGAGACGGTCATGTGCCGGCTCGACCGGACAGGACGGGCCGGGTCAGGCGGCGGAGACCTCCACCTGACCGCGCTCGAAGTAGGCGACGAGGTCGGCGTCGAGCTCGGGGACCTCGATCGCCGAGCCGTCGCCGCGCAGCGACTGCGTCGCGAGGATGCCGGCGGCCACGGCTTCGCGCGCCGCGACCGGCGAGGTCTCGGTGAGGCCGCCGTCGCGCACGAACCGCAGGAACTCGGCGACGAGCAGGGCGTCCGCCCCCTCGTGCCCCGCGTCGACCACCTCGGGAACGATGAACGTCTCGTCGGCGTCCGCCGCCCCGCGGTGCCGCCTGTTCCACAGACGCACCTCGCTGCCGGCCGTGTCGCCGAAGTTCTCGATGCGCCCCTCGGTGCCGATCACGGTGTAGTTGCGCCAGTAGTCCGGCGTGAAGTGGCACTGCTGGTACGAGGCGAGGATGCCGCCGGACAGCCGCATGTTGACCATCGAGATGTCCTCGACGTCGATCACCGGATGCAGTCCGGTCAGCGAGGTCGGCGGCCAGTTGTCGACGCTGAACCAGTCCGGCATCCGCTCCCCCCGGCGCTCGCGCCGATCGGTGATCGCGCCGTACACGCTGAGCTCGCCCATCGCGGCGACCTGCTCGGTGTAGGCGCCCGCGAGCCAGTGGATGATGTCGATGTCGTGCGCGCCCTTCTGCAGCAGCAGCCCGGTGGTGCGGCGGCGGTCGGCGTGCCAGTCCTTGAAGTAGTAGTCGCCACCGTGTCCGACGAAATGCCGCACCCACACGGCCTTCACGTCGCCGATGCGGCCGTCCTGGATCAGGCCGCGCATGAGGGTGATGACCGGCATGTGGCGCATGTTGTGGCCGATGTAGAGGCGACTGCCGGTGCGCCGTGCCGTCCGCAGCATGTCGTCGGCGTCGGCGAGGTCGATCGCGAGCGGCTTCTCGCAGAACACCGCGACGCCCGCCTCGAGCGCCCGGATGCTCAGCGCGGCGTGCGTGTCGTCCGGGGTCAGCACCATGACGGCATCCACCCCCGAGGCCAGCAGCTCGTCGAGCGAATCGGTGACGAGCGCCTCGGGGAACAGGCGGCGCGCGTCGTCCCGTGCGCGCTCGGAGGGGTCGCAGACGGCGGTGACGCGCGAGCCCTCGCCGGGGCGATGCACCTCGTCGCGGAGGGTGGCGCGCGCGCCGAAGCCGATGATGCCGATGGTGAGATCCACGGTGAGTCCTTGAGTCGAGAGAGAGATGCGGTGCGCGAGCGTCACCGCGAACGGGAGGCCGGGGCGTCGAGGTCCGTCGACGCTCCGGGGAAGAGTGACCACGGGAACTCGTGCACCTGCGGGGCTGAGCCGTCGGGTGCGAGAGCGCGGTCGGTGATGATGCGTGCCTGACGCGCGAAGAAGTCGGTCGGGCCGACCGTGGTGAGGGTCGGGGCGACGAGCTGCGCGTCCGGGGTGTTGCCGATGCCGATCACCGCGACGTCGTGCGGCACCCGCAGTCCGAGCATGTGCGCCGCGTTGATCGCCGCGATCGCCGCGAAGTCGGTCGTCGCGTAGATCGCCTCGGGCCTGTCGTCGCGGGACAGCAGCCCGACGGCCGCCTCGAACGCGCTCGACTGCGAGTCGCCGTAGGTGGCCGTCCACGCGGGGTCGACCTCGATCCCGGCGTCGGCCATGCGCCGGAGGTACGGGGTGTACCGCGTGACCTGAGTCGGGGCGAGGCGCACCGCGCCTTCGGCCGTGAGAGCGCCGATCCGCGTATGCCGCTCGAGCAGATGGTCCATCGCGATCTCACAGCCGGGGATCGCATCCGAGCGCACCACGTCGAAGCCGTCAGGGTCGAGCGGCTGCTCCGTGAACACCACGAGCCGCTGCCCCCGCTGCACGAGGTCGCCGAGCTTTCCCACGGCGTCCTCGTCGAGGCCGATCCCATCGAGATAGGCGACGTCGCTCTCGACGCGATCGAGGGCTGCGTGCCAGTCGCCGTCGGCGAGGATCAGGGTGGTGAGGCCGTGCCGGTTCGCCTCCACGTTGACGGCGTCCGCGACCGCGAGCGACCACGGGTCGCTGAGCATGTGCAGCGATAGCTGGATCATGCCGGTGCGACCGGTCCGGATCGCGCGCGCCGCGCTGTTCGGCCGGTAGTTCAGCGCCTCCGCCGCCGCGAGGACGCGGGCCGCCGTGGCCTCGGCGACCCCGGCACCCGACGATCCCGACCGACCGGAGAACACGTACGACACGGTCGCGGTCGACACGCCCGCGCGCTCCGCCACCATCCGCAGCGTGGGGCGGCGGGGTGCGTGCTGTCTGCGCTCGGTCATGTCATCCCTTCGATCCGCTGAAGGCGATGCCCTGGATGAACTGCCGCTGCAGGATCATGAACGTCACCAGCATCGGCAGCGTGGCGAGCAGGGCACCGGCCATGAGCACCGGGTAGTCGGTACCGTGGATGCCGACGAGCTGCGAGAGTCCCACCGACAGCGGCATCCGCGCCGGGTCGGTCGTCACGATCAACGGCCAGAGCAGATCGTTCCAGGACCACAGCACAGTGAACACCACAAGTGCGATGATGCCAGGCTTCGCGAGCGGAACCATGATCCGCCAGAAGGTCTGCCACGGATTCGCGCCGTCGATGCGCGCGGCCTCCTCGAGCTCGGCGGGCATCGAGAGGAAGAACTGCCGCATCAGGAAGGTGCCGAAGGCGCTGAAGATGCCGGGCACGATGAGCGCCTGCAGCGTGTTGAGCCACCCGAGCGCCTGGATGATCTCGTACTGCGGCAGCAGGTACAGCTGCGAGGGCACCATGAGCACCGAGAGGAACACGACGAACAGCGCGTTGCGGCCGGGGAACGGGATGCGCGCGAAGGCGTAGCCGGCCATCGTGCACAGCACGACCTGACCCACCGTGCGCCCGATCGTGAGCAGGACCGAGTTGGCGAACATCTGCGCGAAGGGCATCGAGTCGAAGACCTCGGCGAAGTTCGTGAAGACCCATTCGCGCGGCAGGATCGACGGCGGCACCTGCACCGAGTCGGACAGCGTCTTGAACGAGGTCAGCAGCTGCCAGACGAACGGGAACACCATGAGGACCGCGCCGACGATGAGCACGAGGTGCACGATCCAGAGGCCGCGGTTGCGCGGCTTTCCGGGGCGGGATCCCGATCGGCCGGGGGCGGCGCCGACGACGGCGCGCGTGTCGAGCGAGACGTCACTCATAGTGCACCCACTTCTTCTGCAGGCGGAACTGCACGATCGTCAGCACCAGGATGATGAGCAGCAGCAGGAAGGCGACGGCGGCCGCGTAGCCGCGGTCGTTGTCGAGGAACCCGGCCTCGTAGAACAGGTAGACCACGGTGCGGGTGTTGGGCATGGCCGGGTTGCTGCGTCCCAGCATCATGTAGACGAGGTCGAAGACCTGCAGCGCGCCGATCACGCTGATGACGCTCACGAAGAAGATCGAGGGCGACAGCAGCGGGATCGTGATGGAGAAGAACTTGCGCACGGGGCCGGCGCCGTCGAGGTCGGCGGCCTCCATGATCGTGTCGGGGATGCCCTGCAGCCCCGCGAGGAAGATCACGATGTTCGTGCCGAGGCCGGCCCAGATCCCCACGACGGCGATCGCGATCAGCGCCGTGCTCGGATCGGTCAGCCAGCTGCGCCCGTCGATGCCCACTGCGCCGAGCGCGGCGTTCAGCACCCCGTAGTCGCCGTTGTAGATCATGCGCCAGACCAGCGCGATCGCCGCGGGCATCGTCACGACCGGGATGAAGTACAGCGTGCGGTACGCGCTGCGCCCCTTGAGGCCCGTGGTGTTGAGGAGGGCGGCGATCGCCACCGCGAGCGGGATGCCGATGAGCGCGATCACCGTGTACAGCGCGGTGTTGCGCAGGGCGCCGATCAGCTCGGGATCCTGGAACAGACGGGCGTAGTTGTCGATCCCGACCCACTCCGAGCCGCCGAACGGCCCGGACTTGGTGAACGAGATGAGGAGCGTCCGCACGGTCGGCCACAGGTAGAACGCGGCGATGCCGACGGCCGTGGGGCCGAGGAAGACCAACGCCCACCAGGGCGAGGCGCCGGGGCTGCGCCGTCGGCGGCGGATGCCGGAGCGCGGCGGCTCCGGCATCCGCTCCGCCTGCACGGCTTCGCGGGGGGCGACGACGGTCATGACGGCGTCACTCCTGCTCGGCGTCCAGCGCGGCCTGCATCTTCTCGGCCAGGTCCTTCAGGCCGGCCTCGGGCGTGACCGCTCCCGACCAGACCTGCGAGAGCACCTCGCTCTCGATGCTCGTCCACGCCGAGGTGTTCCTCGACACGGGGTAGGGCACGGCGGTGGCGAGCGCGTCGATGTAGACCTGGAGGTCGTACTGCGGCAGCGCGTCGACCCAGGCATCCTGCGTGCCGTCGAACGCGGGGATCACGGTGCCGGTCTCGGCCTGGATTTTCGCGGCCTCCTCGCCGCTCGCGAACGCCGCGAACGCCTTCGCCTCAGCCAGGTGCGCGCTCTTCGCGTTGGCGACGTTGCCGACACCGTGGATCACGCTCTGGTTGCCCTCGGGTCCGGCGGGAAGGGGAGCGACGTCGACCTTGTCGGCGATATCGGAGTTGCTGCCGTAGGCGATCGCCGCCCAGGAGCCATTCTGGAACATGGCGACCTTGCCCGAGAGGAACATGTCCTCGGGGTTCGTGTCGGTCATCTGCTGCGCCGTGGGCGAGGACCCCGCAGCGATCAGATCGGTCCACAGCTCGATGCCCTCGAGCGCCTCGGGGCTGTCGTACCCGGTCTTCGTGCCGTCTTCCGAGATGACCTCGCCGCCGGCCTGCGCGATCGAGTCGTAGAAGTTCTCCTGACCGTACTGGCTCGCCGCGACGCCGAACTGGCCCGTGGCGGGGTCGGTGAGGGCGGCGGCGGCGGCCGTGAAGTCGTCCCACGTCCATCCGGCGGCGGGGTGGGCGACGCCGGCCGCGTCGAACAGCTCCTTGTTGTACCAGAGCGCGACGGTGTCGAAGTCCTTCGGGGCGCCGTACAGCTTCCCGTCGTAGGTGTAGAGGTCGATCAATCCCTCGGGGTAGTCCGCGGCATCCACTCCGGCGTCGTCGAGCGGGGCGAGCTGACCGTTCGAGGCGTAGAGCTGGAAGTTGGGGCCGTTCATCCAGAACACGTCGGCGGCCGAGCCTCCGGTCGCCGCGGTCTGCAGCTTGGTGAAGTACTCCTTGTACGGCGTGACCTGGATGTCGATGGAGACGTTCGGGTTCTCCTTCTCGAACGCCGCAGCGATCTCCTCCATGGCCGGCTTCTGGTTCTCGTCCCAGATCGCGTAGCTGAGCGTGACGTCGCCACCGGAGGCGGAGTCGCCGCCCGTGGAGGACGAGCAGGCGCTGAGTGCCAGGACGGCGACCGCGGAGGCGGCGAGGGCGCCGAGGGCGCGAGGGGAGGTGCGGGGCATCGGTGTCTCCTTTGACGGGTGCGGGAGGTGTGCGTCGATAGTGTTAAACGATTAACAGTTAAACGATTAGCAAGGAGACTAACCCGGCCAGGCGGCCGCGCGCAAGCATCGATTCGCCGGTGGCGTCAGAGCTGCGCTCCGAGCAGCATCCCGAGGCCTGCCGCGAGCAGGCCCAGCACCAGCATCCCCACCACATTGAAGACGGATGCCGGGCGCTCGCCGTCGCGCCACAGCGCGACCGTGTCGAGCATCGCGGTGCTGAAGGTCGTGTACCCGCCCAGCAATCCCGCCCCGAGGAGGAACGCCTGCTCGGGCAGGGCCGTCGTGACGAGACCGAGCGCGAAGGAACCGGTGAGGTTCACCGCCAGGATGCCCCAGGGGAAGCGTCGTCCGGCGAGCGACCCCACAGCGACATCGAGCACATACCGCAGCGTGGCCCCCACTCCCCCGGCGAGCGCGGCACCGAGGAACAGCAGCGGACTCACGGCGCACCCTCCGGCGTCGACCCGGCGGCCCGACCCCCGAGACGCAGCCCCAGCGCCGCCGCGGCGAATCCGAGCACCAGGCTCGCGACCGCGTACGCCACCGCCAGAGCAGGCGCCGACGCCCACACCCCCACCGTGCCGGTCATGAACGCGCTGTATGTGGTGAAGCCCCCGAGCACTCCAGTGCCCAGCAGCACGCGCAGATCCGTGGTCTGCGGAAGTCGCGCCGCGAGGACGCCGATCAGGAACGAGCCCGCGACGTTCACGGCGAAAGTCGCGACCGGGAAGCCGCCGACCTCCGGGATCCACAGGCCCAGGGCGAGCCGCGCCGCCGTGCCCGCGGCGCCCCCGAGGAACACGAGGAGCAGGCGGCGGGGAGTCACCCGGCCACTCTAGTCCGCCGCTCTCGCAGCGCCGCGGACGCTTGTCAACCCGCTGTGCGACCTCACCCGAGGGGCCAAGACTGACGCCATGAAGCCGCTGTGGAAGATCGACTCCGCCCCGCCCGTCGGCACGCCCTTCGAGTCCGGAGGGCGGCACGACGTCGTCATCGTCGGTGCGGGCCTCACGGGTCTCGCCACCGCCGTCATGCTCGTGCGTGCGGGGCTCGACGTGGCCGTGGTCGAAGCCGGCGCGGTCGGCGAACTCGCGACGGGCGGCAACACCGGCAAGCTGTCGCTCCTGCAGGGACAGCGCCTGGCCGAGATCCGTCGACATCATTCGGCGTCGCTGCTCCGCGCGTACGTCGACGCGAACCGCG
Source organism: Microbacterium sp. GCS4 (assembly GCF_001262495.1). Taxonomy (GTDB): domain Bacteria; phylum Actinomycetota; class Actinomycetes; order Actinomycetales; family Microbacteriaceae; genus Microbacterium. Next base: position 353,088 of record NZ_LGYE01000003.1, on the reverse strand, counting down.
CCGGGATGGACTGGCTGCTCGAGTTCGCGGAGCACGCGGGCGTGCCGTACGAGCGCCGCACCGACCACACCTACGCGCAGACCCCCGACGCACTGGAGAGCGTGCGCGCCTCGCATGCCGCCGCACGCGAAGCGGGACTTCCGACGCGGATGCTGATCGGCACGCAGGTGCCCGAGACGTTCCCGGTCGCAGGAGCCGTCGCGCTCGGCGAGCAGGTGACGATCGACCCGATGCGGGTGGCCCGAGCCCTGGCCGAGGAGTTCCTCGCCGCGGGAGGGACGCTGCACACCGGCATCCGCGTGACGGCCGTCCATGCCCTGCCGGACTCGCGGGTGGAGACAGCGTCCGGCCCGCTGTTCGGCGAGCACATCGTCGTCACGACCGGCGCCCCGATCCTCGACCGCGGCCTGTACTTCGCCAAGATGCGCGCGTTCCGGTCGTACTGCGTCTCGTTCCGCGTGCCCGGGGACATCCCGGTCGCCACCTACATCTCCGCGGACGGGCCGACCAGGTCGATCCGTCCCGTCTCGCCGTCCGACGGGCCCGAGGACGGCTCGAACCTCGTGGTCGGCGGCAACGGGCACCCGGTCGGGCGCTCCGACGGCGAGCGCGCCGCGGTCGACGACCTGGTCGCGTGGACGCAGCAGCACTTCCCCGGCGCCGAGGAGACGCACCGCTGGTCCGCTCAGGACTACGAGTCGCACAACCTGCTGCCGTTCGTCGGCGCGATGCCCCGCGGTCTCGGTGCCGTGCGCTTCGCGACCGGGTACGCGAAGTGGGGCCTCTCGAACGCCCCTGCCGCAGCCCTCCGCCTCACCGCCGAGGTGCTCGGCGCGAGCTGGCACGACCGCCCCGACTGGATGGTGAAGATCGGCACGCGGCTCACCGTGCCCGCCGACCTCGCTCGCGGGGCGGTCGAGGGCGCGAAGGTCGCCGCCGCCGCGACCACGGGGTGGGTGGACGCCGAGAGACGGCGCGTCCCCGTCCCCCGGCCCGTGGAGGGCCAGGGCGTCGTCGCGAACCGCGGCGGACTGCCGGTGGGCGTCTCGACGGTCGACGGCGTCACTCGAGCCGTCGACGCGGTGTGCCCGCACCTCGGCGGCGTGCTCGCCTGGAACGACGCCGACTGCACGTGGGACTGCCCGCTGCACGCCTCGCGCTTCTCGCCCGACGGCACGCGCATCGAGGGTCCGGCGCTGCGCGACCTGAAGACGCTGCCGCGTACGAGCGCCGGTTGAGCTCAGCGCGCGGCGTCGGCGGGCGGGCCGTCCCAGCCCTGCTGCGGCTGCTCGCACGTTTCACGGAACACGTACTGCGAGACGAGCTTGCGCTGGTGGCTCGACCAGTCGATCGCGGGGCGGCGCTGCTCGGGCGGCAGGTAGCCGAGCCGGTACACGGCCATGAGCTCGAGATCGTCGGGCACGTGGAGGAGCTCGATGATCTCCTCCCATCGCCCCGGCACCTCCATCGGGAACGAGATGAACTGGATGCCCATGCCGAGTTCGACCGTGGTCAGCCAGACGTTCTCCATCGCGGCGCCCATGCTGAACACCGAGTAGAACGACGACAGCTGACCGGGCCGGTACTCGCTGCGATCGAGCATCACGCCGAGCAGCAGCGGCGACCCCGCCACGAGCTTGTGGTTCTCCTCGCCGAGCGTCTTGGGCACGCCGAACGTGTTCATGAGCTTCTGCCCGCGCTTCGTGAACACCTGGCTCGTGAAGGGCCGGAGCGCGGCGGGGAGCTTGTCGAACAGCATCCCGCTGCGCTTCTCCTCCATCTCGGCCTGGCTGAAGCGGAAGTACGGCTTGTAGCGCTCGAAGAACGTGCCGTTCGACATCGCCTCGGTCATGCTCTCGCCCGAGATGCGCGCGATGCGGTCGATCGTGCCGCGGTCCTCGATCACGACGAACCGCCACGGTTGGCTGTTCAGCTGCGAGGGGGCGCGGCCGGCGGCCTCGAGCAGGATGCGCTGATGCTCTTCCGACACCGGGTCCGGCAGGAACGGACCGTTCGTCGTCTTGCGGCGGCGGATGACATCGAGCAGTTCCATGCGTTCACTTCCGGTCGGAGGGGATGCGCGAGCACACGAGGCCCGCGACGACGAAGGGCGCTGCGGCGAGCGCGACGAGCGGATGCCGTCGGGTGTGGGTACCGAGGTACGGGATGGCCGCGAGCGGTGCGATCGCCGGAGCGAGGGATGCCGCGGCGCGGCGGCTGGCCCGCTTCGGACGTGCCCACAGCACAGCGCTCAGCGCGGCGGCGGTCGTGACGCACGTGGCGATGTAGAGCGCGTGATGGACCCAGCGGAACCCACGGGTGTCGATGAGCCGCGCGGCGACCGCGGTGCCGAGCGCGGCGTTCGCGCCGTAGGCGACGGCGGCCGCTGCGAACAGCGGAGCCGCGTTCGTGCGCTCCCGGCGGTGGGTCATGGCACGACCCTACGCCCGGAGGCGGCGTCCGGCTCGGCTCTTGCGGCGCGTGCGCGTGTTCGGTACGGGTCGCGCGGAAGGAGACGCGTTTCGTCTCGTCGCTGCGCTCCTCGCTCAACGACCGAGGAACAGCCCCCGCTCGTTGAGCGAGCGGAGCGACGAGACGAAACGCGCCAGGTCCTACAGGTACGCGTCCGCATAGACGCGGAGCGCGTCACGGACGAACTCGGCGCCGTGGGTCCCGCCGGACGACGTCGCGTAGTTCGCGCCGAAGCGCGGATCGGCGACGTACATCTCGCCGAGACCGATCACGTACGCCTTCACGTCGCCACCGGGCACGGATGCCGGGGTGCCGGGCACGCCCGTCACCCACTCGACGTGGCGACGTGCGATGTCCTGGGCGTCCGCGGATGCCGGGTCGATGCCGCTCTCCGCCGCCCTGATCCAGTCGCGACCGAGGTCGGCCACGCACTGCTGCCAGTCGGCGCGCTCGGCATCCGTCATCCCCCGCCACCAGCCGTCGCCGTCGGCGTAGGCCGTGCGGCCCCAGCGCTGCTCGACCTCGTCCTTGTACTGCGTGTGGTCGAAGCCGTCGAACATGTTCTCTGCCATGAGCTCTTCACCTCCTCTCAGTGCCGTGATGGTGCTCTGGACCGACGCGATCTGACGCGCCAGTCTGTCCTGCTCTTCGCGCAGCAGCGCGAGGTGCGTCTCCAGGGCTGCGGCCTCGGCCTGGCCCTGTGGAGCGGCTCGCAACACGTCGGCCACCTGCGGCAGTCCGAGTCCGAGTTCTCTCAGGAGCAGGATCCGCTGCAGCTGCACGAGCGCCGCCTGGTCGTAGTGCCGGTATCCGTTGTGCGCGATTCGCGTCGGCGGCAGCAGGCCGATGTCGTCGTAGTGACGCAGCGTCCTGCTGGTGGTTCCCGCGAGGCGGGCGATCTCCTGGATCGACCAGTCCCGACCGGTCATGGCTGCTCCTTCCGCGGGGTTCGTACCGGATGACTCCACGGTAGAGGTTGACGCTACGTCAAGGTCAAGTACGATTCACTCACTCGCGAGAACCTGTCGACGCAATGTAGTCGTATGACGGTATATACGCCTTGAATCGCTTGTGGAAGTGGTCGCCCGACTGCGAGCATCGTCCCACCGACAACAAGTAGAAAGAAGGGGGTTCATGTCCGTGATGTCGATGATCGAGCCCACACTGATGCGCCGACGCGTCCAGGACGCCGTCGACGACGTGATCGTCCGCGTCGACGCCTGGTGGCTGGTGCTGATCGCAGCGATCCTCGTGTTCGGGGTGGCGTTCCTCGCAGCCCTCGCGCTCTGGTGCTTCTTCTCCAACGGAGGCAGGAAGTTCACCGGCAACTGGAAGTGGAGCAAGAAGGGCGTCTCCGTGTCGATCGAGTGCGTGTGACACCACCCCGTTCCCTCGGCGTCACCGACGGTGCGCCGAGGGACACCCAGAAGAAAGGTGCCGAGATGCTGCTGGACGTCTCGTCCGTCGGATTCTCCTATGTGAAGTCCCGGCCCGTCCTGCGGGACGTGTCCTTCGCCGTGAACCGAGGCGAGCGTGTGGGCCTCGTCGGACCGAACGGTTCCGGGAAGTCGACCCTCATCCGCCTTCTCGCCGATCTGCTGCAGCTTCGCAGCGGCCGGATCAGCATGCAGGGACGCCCGCACCGCGACCGGGCCTCCCGTCGGGATCTCGCCTACTCGGCGAGCAACGACACCCTCCCGCAGTTCCTCACCGGACAGGAGTACGTCGATCTGATGCACCGCCTCTACGGTCAGGAGACCGACGCGGCGAAGGCAGCCGACCTCTTCCGCCGCTACGACATGGCGGGCCGCGAGGGCGACCTCATCGAGGACTACTCCCACGGCATGCGCAAGAAGGTGCAGGTCATCGCGAGCCTTCTCGTCGAGCGGCCCCTCACGATCATCGACGAGACGCTCAACGGCGTCGACGCCGATGCAGTGCGCGCGTTCACCGCCGACGCCCGTCGCCTGGGCGCGGACCGCGCACTCGTCTTCTGCAGCCACGACCTGCGTCTCATCGAGGCCGTCTGCGACCGAGTGATCCTCCTGGTCGACGGCACCGTCCGCCACGATCTCTCCACTGACGAGGTGTTCGCTCGGTATGGGTCTCTCGATGCCCTCGTCGCAGAGGCCACGCGCAGTCCGGCATCCTCTCCGACGTCATGACTCCCGCGCTGACCTTGGCCGGATTCCTCGGCACCTTCCTGGTCCGCAGGGTTCTCCGGCACGGGGTTCTCCGAGTGCCCGCGATCCGCGCGCTGCTCGTGGCGGTCGTCGTGATCGCCCTCGGCGGCGCGCTGACGTTCGGGGTGGTGACGCTGCGGAGCATCATCACCGACCCCGAGCTGCTCCGCCCGCTGCTGCGCGTGGCCGGCACCGCCGTGCCGATGTGGACCCTCGCGCTGTTCACGGTCGTCCGCGTCCTGTTCCTGCGGTCGAACGACCTCGTCGAACTCACCTACTGCCTCCCCGTGACCAATCGCGCGCGCACGATCGGGTTCATGCTGTTCGAAGCGGCGCTCGTCGGCGCGGGGACCGCCGTGATCCTCGGAGCGCTCGTCGTCGGCGCCCTGTCGATCGGCGGGATCGGGATTCTCGACGACATCGTCACGTGTCTCGTCATGCCGTCCGTGATCTCCTACCTCCTCGCGAGCGCTCTCTACCTGGCGCTCGAGCGCGGACTCCTGCGCCTGCGGCTCGCGCGGCTGCGGTCATTCCTCGTCCCGGTGATCCTCGCGGGCTCCCTGATCGCCCTGTCCGTCGTGACCACCGCCCAGTCCGAGCGCGTGCTGTTCGCGGCGGTCGACCGCGGCCCCGAGCACTTCGCGGTCCAGTTGCTCTTCGCCGATCTCGCCGAGACGCTCGGACCGGTCGTCGCGACCGTCGCCTGGCTCGCGATCGTCGCCGTGCTCGTCGCGCTGATCCTTGTCGTGAACCCGCGCAGCTTCGAGCCGACCCGGAGATTCGCGATCGCTCCCCGCCTGTTCGGGAGCTCCGAGTTCGGCGCCTACGTCGCCGCGCACCTCCGCCCGATCGAGACCATGACGGTGTACGGCCTCGTGCTGGGCGGGTCCTACGCTCTCCTGCTCCTCGACATCGAGTTGCCGCCGTTCCTGCTCGTGGCCTGCACGGTGTCCGCGGTGTACGCCCACGTCTCCACGGCTCCGCTCCGCGCGATCGGGCCGCGGCGGCACGGCCTGCTCGTGCGCTATCTGCTCATCGTCGCGCCGCAGGCGACCGCGCTGGTCCTGTGCGCCGTGCCGATCGGCGTGATGTCGGCCCTCACCGGGATCGACGTGGTCACGATCCTCGCCGTGGTCGGCTTCGCACTGTCGAACATCGTCGTGCTGACCCTCGCCGGCATCGCCTTCCCGCCGGAGAAGGGCAATCCGTTCTCCGTCATCGTCGGCATCGTGACGACAGGCATCGTCACCGGCACCCTTCTCCTCGGGACCGATCTCCTCGGTCTCCCCACCGGAGTGAGCGTCGTCTCGCTCCTCGTCATCAGCGCTGCGGCAGTGGGGCTCTCGCTCCTCGGAATGCAGAAGATCGAAAGGACGGAACGTCATGAAGTGGATGTTCAGAGCACTCGGATGCGTCGTAGCGGCCGCCGTCGCCGTGGCGGGGATCGTGACCGTCACGCTGGTGTGGCTGATGTTCTCGTCGGGGTCGACTGAGGGCCGACGACTCGGCTTCTTCGACTCGCTGTTCGTGAGCGTCGATCAGCGCGAGGACGGCACGACAGGGCTGGAGGTGGGACTCGCGAATCCGGCACCGCTCGTGATCGCCTTCGTCGTCGTGACGTTCCTGCTGCTCGCGACGCTCGCCGTGTACGACATGCTGGTCGAACGCCGGGCGCAGCTCCTCGCCGAAGCGGAATGACGTGTGGACGCGGGCCATCGACTCCTTTGACGTCCGCACGCTGAGCCGTTGGTTATTGCTGGCGGGATGGCCGCTGCACATCGTCTTCGCGTCCACCGCCACCGCGGCCGGCGTGCTCGGCGTCGTCACGGCGCAGCCGGCCCTTCTCGTCGGCACGATCCTGCTCGCTGTCCACTACTCGTGCGGACTCTGCGCTTCCTTCGTGCTCCATGAGCTCGGTCACGCGATCGCGCTCCGACGCTCGCCGGGGGTGACGACGCTCACGCTCGAGCGCACGCTTTGGCGGATCTCGGTGTCGGCGCGCGGTCGCATCCGAGGTCGCGACATGTTCGTCGCGGCTGCCGCGGGTCCGGGCGGATGCGTCGCAGTCGGTCTCCTGCTCCTGCTCGCGTGCCCGGACCTCCTCTTGCACGCGTGGTTCCTCGCGCACGGGCTCTTCCTGGTCCCGATCTTCGCGGACGGGCGCGCCGCGATCGCGGGCGCCCGGTCGTGGCATCGGTGGATCGGGTGCGAGCGATCCATCACCGGGATCCCGCCGACCGACGAGAAGGCGCGATCACAGTCTTGACACTTTCGAGATATATCGTGTTACGCTTCTCACACACGATATATCGTGATCCGTCTCAACACGGCCCCACCACCCACAGGAGAAGAAATGACCGAGAAGTGGCTCATCGCCCCCGGCGAGGAACGCGTCATCGACATCGAGAACGTCAGTCGGCTGAAGATCGGCCTGGTCGGCGGCCAGGTCGACGTCATCGCGCACGACGAACCCGGCATCCGCATCGAAGTGCACGGAGTGACCATCAAGGACCTCCGCATCGAGTCCCACGACGGAGAGGTCGAGATCGACCACCCGCAGCTCGGCTGGGACAACTTCCTCGAGGTCTTCCGCAACTTCGGCTCCGGCGGACCCAAGGCCGAGGTCAGCGTCGCGGTCCCGCGCTCGATCGCGCTGAACCTCGGCGTCGTGAGCGCAGGCGCGCTGGTCTCCGGCATCCGCAACGACGCCCGCCTCAACACCGTGTCAGGCGACCTCATCGTCGACACGCTGATCGGCGACCTCACCGTCAACTCCGTCTCGGGAGACGTGCAGGTGCGCGGCCTCACCGGTTCGATCAGCGCCAACAGCGTCTCAGGCGACATCGCCGTGACCGGCACCGTGCGCAAGGCGACCGTCGACACCGTGTCGGGCGCGACCCTGGTCGACGCCGCCGGCGACGTGAACACCGTCACCGTGAACTCGGTGTCGGGCGGAACGACCGTGCGGCTCGACGAGTCCCTCGCGGCGAACTACGTGCTGCGCTCGCTCAGCGGCCGACTCCTGATCGACGGCGTCGAGCGGTCCTCCTCGGGCCCCAGCAACTACACCGGCTCGACCGGAGAGCTCGCCGGACGCTTCGTCGACCTGCGCGTGAACTCCGTCTCGGGCGGAGTGACGGTGCTGCGCCGCACCCCCGCCTCGATCGAGAACGACGCCGAGTGGGAGGACGCATGAGTCCCGCAGTCTTCTCCCACGGCGACCTGCGCCTGTACCTGCTGTCGCTGCTCGCCGAGGCGCCGCAGCACGGTTACGGCATCATCCAGGCGCTCACCGACCGCACGGGAGGCACCTATACGCCCAGTGCCGGCACGATCTACCCGCGTCTCGCGAAGCTCGAGGAGGAGGGCCTGGTCTCCAAGACCGTCGACGGTCGCACCACGATCTACGCGATCACCGACGCCGGACGCGCCGAGCTCACGTCTCGCGAGGGCGACCTCGCCGGCATCGAGGCGGGACTCACCGACTCGGTGCGTCTGATCGCCAACGAGGTGCGCCAGAGCGTCAAGGAGGCGATGAAGAGCCTGCGCGCCGACTTCGCCTCCGCCGAGAAGGACGACCGCGCGGCCTCCAAGGCCCGTCCCCGCACGCCCGGCGATGACGAGCGCATCGTCAGCCGCGAGGAGATGCACCGGGCGGATGCCGTGATCAACGCGTTCCGCGCCAGGGTGCGCACCGATCTGCGCACGCATGTGGCGCAGGGTGGCCGCCTGCCGGCATCCGTCGTGTCAGAGCTCGAAGACGGATTGGATGCCGCGGCCAGGGGTATCACGGCGGCTCTGTCGACCCTGTCGCGCTGATCGGGCGGCGCGTTTCGTCTCCTCGCTGCGCTCGTCGCTCAACGACCAGGGGTCTTACCCGGTCGTTGAGCGAGGAGCGGAGCGACGAGACGAAACGCCGTGCTCCGAGCTGCTACTCGGTCCAGATCTCGGGCTGCGTGTCGGGCACCGGCTCTTCGAGCGGCACGACGAGCACGGAGCGATGCTGCCGATGAGCGAGACGCGCGGCGACCGATCCGGTGAAGAACTCGCGGATCGACTCGCCGATCCCCCGCTTGCGGGTGCCGACCACGATCAGCTGAGCGTCGAGCTTGTTCGCGAGCTGCTTGATCGCGAGAGCCGGGTCGCCGACGAGCTGACGCGCCGTCCAGGTGAGCCCGGTGCCGTCGAGCGCCGCGGCGGCCTCCGACTGCACGGCCTCGAACTCGGCGGTGCCCGCGTCGAAGTTGATGTCGATCGGTGCCGAGTGCACGTATCCGTCCGGATCCTCGTACGTCACGAACCGCGTGACGTCGACGTGCACGACCACGAGCGGCACCCGCAGCAGGCGCGCGAACCGCGCGGCTTCATGGATGACGTGCGCACTCTGCCCCGGCTGCATGCCGACGATCACGGCTTTCTGCAGAGTGGCGTTCTGGGCGGCCTCATCGGAGGGAGTGGAGGCGTTGTCGGTCATGAGAATCGCTCCCTTCACAGTGCTGCTGTCAGGCAGTACGGCGTAGCCGCGTGCTATTCTGAATGCTACTCTTACCGGCCTCGCGCCGGTGTCGTGAATGCATCGGGCCCCAGCTAGCCCGCAGCTCAACTCGTGAGGGGGTCTCAGGCATGGGCCGTGGCCGTCAGAAGGCGAAGCACACCAAAATCGCCCGCGAACTGAAGTCATTCAGTCCGTCTGTCAACTACTCGGCGCTCGAGCGCGAACTCGGTCACCCGAGTGACTCGGAGAACGAGTACGTCGACAAGTGGGCTGACGAGTACGCCGACGAAGACGAGGACGAACTAGAGAAGGCCTGACCGCTTTCCCGTTCGTCGTCTCCCCCGTGCACCGCACGGGGGTTTCGTCGTGCCCGGAGAGCATTCGGGAACACCTGCCGATCGAGTTCCGCGAGGCATCGCGAGGAGGCCGTGCGTCCGTCCCGCGATCGAGTCGACCCGCCGACGGCGCCGGCAATGTCAGCGCTCCCTAAGCGAAGGCTGCTGACGCCGTAATCGTTGTCCTCACGCTCTTGTGAGCGCAAACATTTTCTGATTTGATGTGCATGTGATCGACGGCGCCCCGGTGCCGGACCCGCACGAACATGACCTCAAAGAGGAGAACAGCATGGCACCCACCCCTCGCCTCATCCGCACCGCAGCCGTCGTCGCCGTCGGCACCGTCTCGGCCTTCGGACTCGCGGCCTGCTCGACCACCGACTCCGGCGGCGCCGACGCGGGAGAGCCGATCACGATCGAGTACGTCCACCGTCTGCCCGACGGAGACGGCATGACCAAGGTCGACGACATCGTGAAGCGCTGGAACGCCGATCACCCCGACGTCCAGGTGAAGGCGACGAAGTTCGACGGCAAGTCGAGCGATATGATCCTCAAGCTCGAGACCGACATCAAAGCCGGGAACGGCCCGTGCCTCGCGCAGACCGGGTACTCGGAGGTCCCTCAGCTCTTCGTCAAGGGCCTCCTGCAGGACGTCGCCGACGAGGCGACGAAGTACGAGGAGCACTACTCCGCCGGCGCGTTCAGCGGTATGAAGGTCGGCGACGCGATCGTCGGACTGCCGCAGGACACCGGACCCCTCGTCTACTTCTACAACGAGGCCGAGTTCGCCGCTCTCGGTCTCGACGCCCCCGCGACGCTCGACGACCTCGCCGCGGACTCCGCGACCGCGGCCGCTGCAGGCAAGTTCGTGACCGCCTTCACCCCCGACGAGGCCCAGAACTGGCTCGCAGGGCAAGCCGCGGCCGCGGGAGACACCTGGTTCGCCGCCGAGGGCGACGAGTGGAAGGTCGACACCGAGGGAGACGGTTCGCATAAGGTCGCGGCCTTCTGGCAGGGACTCCTCGACAACAAGCAGACCCTGACCACGGAGCGCTGGGGCGAAGGCTTCACCTCCGCACTCAACGACGGCAGCCTGATCGGCCACGTGGGCGCGGCATGGGAGGCGGGGTTCCTGCTCGACTCCCTCGATGGCACCCCCGCCGAAGGACAGTGGCGCGTCGCACAGCTCCCCGACATGGGCGCCGGCGCCCAGAGCGGCCCCGACGGCGGATCCGGAGTCTCGATCATGAAGGGATGCGAGCACCCGGCCGAGGCCATGGAGTTCAACGACTGGTTCAACACGCAGGTCGACGACCTCGCCTCGCAGGGGCTCGTGGTCGCCGCGAAGGGCGACGTCGAGACCCCCGAGAAGATGCTCCGGCAGTTCGGCGGCCAGGACGTGCTCGCCGAGCTCGCCACCGCGACCGAGAACCTCAACCCGGACTTCCCGTACGCGCCCGGATTCTCCACGCTGTCGAAGATGAACGAGACCGCCGCAGCCGCGGCATCCGGCTCGGCGACCGTCGCGGACATCTTCACCACCGCACAGGACACGGCCGTCGCCTCGCTGAAGGACCTCGGCCTCCCCGTCGCCGAGTGATCGACCACAGCAAGAGCACGAGATGACCGGTGGCGGAGTGCACGATCACGTGCGCTCCGCCACCGTCATGGACCGAGAGGCAGGACAATGGCCACTGTGACCGACACGAGGGCGACGTCGCCGTCGACGAGACCGCGCCTCCCCTCGACGGCGACACGTACCCGCCGCACAGGAGTCGGACGGAGGCGCGAGGGACTCACCGGCTGGCTGTTCATGGCGCCGTTCGCGGCGCTCTTCGCGATCGTGTTCCTCGTGCCGATCATCGTGTCGGTACGGTCGTCGTTCTTCGCTCAGGTCCCCGCCGGGGGCGGCCTCTACGGAGGCGGCGAGCTCGTCGACACGTTCGTCGGGCTCGACAACTTCGTCGCCGCGGCGGGCAACGGCGCGTTCTGGCTCGGCATGGGACGCGTCATCCTCTTCGCATGCCTGCAGATCCCCGTCATGATCGTCGGCGCGCTGGCCCTCGCCCTGATGCTCGACTCGTTCATCGTCAGACGGCCCGCCCTCTTCCGCCTGTCGTTCTTCCTCCCGTACGCGGTGCCCGGCGTGATCGCGGCGATGATGTGGCTCTACCTCTACACGCCCGAGGTCTCACCCTTCCTCCCCTACCTGCCGGACGGCACCGACCTCATGTCGCCGCAGACCATCCTCTTCTCCATGGCGAACATGACGACGTGGACGTACATGGGCTACAACATGCTCATCTTCCTGTCGGCCCTGCAGGCGGTGCCCCGCGACCTCTACGAAGCCGCACGTCTCGACGGCGCATCCGGATTCCAGATCTCGATGCGCATCAAGGTGCCGCTCGTCCGAGGCGCAGCTCTCCTCGCCGTGCTGCTGTCGATCATCGGCACCATCCAGCTGTTCAACGAGCCCGTGATCATGGAGAGCGCCAACTCCTGGATGGGCAAGGACTTCACCCCGATGATGCTCACCTACAACTCGATGATGGGCGAACTGTCGCCGTCGGGCAGCGGCCCGGCATCCGCCTACTCCCTGCTCATGGCCCTGATCGCCGGGGTCCTCGCCATCGTGTACGCGCTGCTGCAGCGCCGGAAGGGGGACGCATGACCGCCACCGCTCTCGCCACCACCGTGCCCGCCCCGGGGCGTCGCCGCGCGCGCCGCCCGGACCTCGACGCCCCGCCGCCCTCGATCGCACCCGGACCCGTCGCCCGCGCGTTCGGGATCATCGCCCTCGTCGTCGCGACCCTGTACTTCCTCGTGCCGGTGTACTGGCTCGTCGTCGCCTCCACGAAGGACAACACCGACCTCACCTCGACGTTCGGGTTCTGGTTCGCGGAACCGAACCTCGTCGCGAACTACGACAGCCTGATGGGCTGGACTCAGGGGCTGTTCTGGCGCTGGGTCGGCAACTCGCTCTTCTACTCGGTGAGCGCGGGCGTCATCGGGACCCTGTTCGCGGTCATGGCCGGATACGCGATCGCGAAGTTCGCCTTTCCCGGCAAGCGCATCGCCGTGGGGATCATCATGGCGGGACTCCTGCTCCCGGTGGCGCTGCTGACCGTGCCCCTGTACATCGAGTTCCACGCCCTCGGACTCACGAACACGGTGTGGGCGATCATCATCCCCTCGGCCGTGTCGCCGTTCGGCGTGTTCCTCGGAATGGTCTACGCCGAATCCTCGGTGTCGACCGAGCTCCTGGAGGCGGCGCGGATCGACGGAGCCGGCGAGGCGCGCATCTTCTTCACGATCGTGCTTCGCCTCCTCGGCCCCGCCATGGTGACGATCTTCCTCTTCATCTTCGTCGCGACCTGGAACAACTTCCTGCTGCCGCTCATGATGATCTCGAGCCAGGACCTCAAGCCGGTGACGCTCGGTCTGTACGGCATGATGAGCTACTTCTCGCCCGACAAGGGCGCCGTCATGCTCGGCGCACTGCTCGGCGTCATCCCGCTGATCCTCCTGTTCTTCACGCTGCAGCGCTACTGGCGGTCGGGGCTGGCGGCCGGCGCCGTGAAGGGCTGATCCGGAACCTGGGAAAGAGGCCCCTGCCACGGCGGGGGCCTCTTCGCGTGTCCGGGGGTGCCCTAGCGCGGTGACGCCTCGACACCCTCGCCATGGCCTCCGGGCCCCTCGAGCACCCGTGTCGGGCGGAAGGACTTCTCATCGGGCGCGGAAGATCGGGGCCGGGCCTGCCGTCCGGGACCGAGCTCTCCGTCCGCGACGCACGCGTGGGCAGCGCCGCCCAGATCCTGGCATGGCCACCGAGCTGCGAAGCACCACCGCCCGTGCACGCAGAGCCCGCGCACGCAGAGGAGGCCCGGACGTGATCGTCCGGGCCTCCTCGGGATGCCGTGCGTCAGTCTGCGCGGCGGCGCCTGCCCCACATCAGACCGCCGATCGTGAGCAGCACCAGGGCGGATGCCGCGAGCGCGGCCCATGCCGCGCCGTCGCCGCCCGTGACGGCGAGCGCGCCGGTCGCCGAACCCGGCACCGCCGTGACGGCCAGTCCGGTGCGCGCGAGCTCCGCGCCCTGGGCGTTCGTGGCGACGAGGGCGTGGGCGCCGGCGGGCGTGTTCGCCGGGACCGTCACGGTCGCGACGGCGGTGCCGTCGGCACCCACCGTCACCTCGCCGAGGCGCACCGGGTCGGAGTGCAGCCACACCTGCACGACCGCTCCGGCGACGAAGCCGCGCAGCTGCACGCTGAGGCTCGCGCCAGCGCGCGCCGTGGCGACGGAGGCGGTGATCGTGGCGTCCTTCGGCGTCGCCGCCGTGGTGACTTCCAGCGCCGAGCTCGCGAGCTCCGCGCCTCCGGCGTCCTTGACGATCAACCGGTGCGCCCCGACCACGGCATCCGCGGGGATCAGCAGCGACGTCGACAGGGCGCCCTTTCCGTCCACCGCGGCATCCGCGATCCTCATGCCATCGAGCCAGAACGACACCGCCGAATCCGGGGCGAAGCCGGTGAGCGCGACGCCCACGCTGTCCCCCGCCCGTACCGATCCGGCATCGAGGTCGAGCACCGGATCGGTCGCCTGGCCGCATCCGTCGAGAGCGTCGTCAGGGCGGGGCTTCGGCGCATGCCCGGCCTTCGCCGCGGGCGTGCCGTACACGGCCACCTCGGCGATCGCGGCGAACTGCGTGCCGGAGATCGACGATGTCGCCGTGATCCGCACGTAGCGCGCGGTGGTCTCGGCGAAGTCCACGTCCTGCCATCCGGCGACGTTCTGCCAGTCGCCCGAAGCCACCGGCGTGTACGTCTGACCGTCGGTCGAGACCGCGACCTCGTAGCCCTTGATGGGACCGTTCTGGTTGGCGCCGCGACGCAGGTACGAGACGCCGTCGACCGTCTCGGCGGCTCCGAGGTCGAGCGTCACGACGTGCGGATACGACGTCGCGCTCGTGCTCCAGCGGCTGTGCCAGAAGCTCCCGGCCTCTCCGTCGAGCATGTTCGCCGCAGCGCCGTCCTCTCCCTCGGTCTCCTCCGAGCTCGCGGAGGCGGTGATCTGCGCGTTCGGGATCCTCGCCCTGCTCGCGACAGCCGTCTGCTGCGTCGTGCGCACCGTGCGCACATCGCAGTCGACGAGGTAGGTCGCCGCGATGCCGATGGCGACCGTCGCCCCGGCGGCCTCCGCCGGGGCGGTGACGAGCCAGGTCGTCTCGACGGTCTTCCCGGGGTCGACGGAGGCGAACAGGTTCGACGATCCGTCGGCCACCTCGATGTCGTATCCCTCGGGCAGGTCGAGCGCGACCGCGACGTTCTCGGCGACGATGTCCTCGCTGTTCGTGAACTGCGTCGTGAACGTCGCCTGGGCGCCGGGGTTCAGCACTGCGCTCGCTCCCGAGACCGTCGCGCACGGCGTCCCGCCCGCGGTCGGCCCGAGATCGGTGACGGTGAAGTCGTCGAGCACGAAGTCGACGTCGGGTCCGCCGGCGCGTTCGAGGCCCACCCAGGTGTAGTCGCCGCATCCGACGACCACGTCCTGCGAGAACGCCGTCGTCTCGAGCGCCTGCTCGACAGGGGTGCGGTTCAGCACAGTCGACGACACCTCGCCGTCGGTCACCGCGTCGGTGCCGGTGAGCCAGCGGTAGGAGCCGATCGCACCGGCCTGGTAGTCGAAGCCGATGCGGTACGTGTGGCCCGCCTGCAACGGCACGAGCGTCGGGTCGGTCCGATAGACGAGCCCGTTGTTCTCGGAGTGCGACATCAGGGAGTGGTCGCCGGTGAGGGTGGAGTCCACCGCGAGACCTGCGAGCGCGCCTCCGGGAGCGAACGGTGCGGCGGTGTTGCGCCACTCGCTGCTCGCGTACGGATCGTGGCGTCGCGAGATGCTGGTGCGCGCATCGGTCACACCGCCCGCGTCGCCCTTCACGAACGGCCCCCATCCGGGCTGGTTGCCCTCGAAGTCGTTCGAATAGACCGTTCCGGCTGCGAAGGGCGTCGTGGTGTCGGACATGATCCGCGCGTTGTCGATCCGCACCGTCGCCTCGCCTTCGGCCGCGGCGATCGATACCCGCACCTCGCCCGACGCCGGTGCGAGGAACGACACGGTCGCGCGCTGCGAGTGCCGACCGTTCTTGGAGTCCGCGGCCACGTAGTTGATCGTCGGCGAGAGATTCCAGGTGCGCTGCACGGCACCCGAGCCGGTGTCGACCGACATCGTGACGTCGCGTGTCGCGATCGGATCGATCTCCACCTGCGCCGAGAAGGAGTACCGCTCTCCCGGAGTGAGCCCGGTGACGGTCTGGCCGATCGACGACGCGGCGTCGCCGAGCACGGCGATGTTGTCGCCGCGGGAGTCGCCCTTCGCCGTCCCTTCGTCGGTGCGTGCGATCGCCACATCACCGCTCGGGTGCCACGCGTCGAGCGATCCCGCATTGAATCCGGGGTCGTCGAGGCCGGCGTCGCGGTAGTCGACCGCGGCCCGCTCGGAGCCGCCCTGCGGCACGACGACGTACGCCACGCCCTTGTCGCCGGTGATCGTCAGCTCGCCGCCGACCGCGTTCACGGTCCCGACCTTCTGCCGGCCCTGGTCGCCCAGCGCGAAGACCTCGAACGCCGTGTTCGCACCGAAGGCGTCGGTGAGGCCGAACGTCTGAGCTCCGCCCGAGGCCGAGTAGAAGTACATCTTGTCGGCGTCGACGGGCGATCCGGCCTCCGTGTTCGACGCGAGCGACTGCCAGGGAAGCAGGTACGAGTCGCCGCGCAGTACCGTGGCTCCGTCCATCGTGATGACGCGTGTGCTGCCGTCCATCGTGATCGCGACGTCGTCGGTGAGCGCCGCCGACTTCCCCGCCTCGTAGGCGAGCAGATCGAACTGCTGGATGAACTTGGTCGGCAGGCTCTGCGTCCACACGTTGCCGATGAAGCCGTCCCAGTTCTGGTTGCCCACCCATCCCTCGGCGTCGACCAGTCGCTGCTGGCCGAGCAGGGCGTCGTCGTTCCAGATGTCTGCCTGTCCGTTCTGGATGAAGCGCACCATGGTCGAGTTGATGCCCTTGTTCGTGACGCCTCCGTAACTGAGGTCGTTCGGCCAGTGCGACCACACGGTGTTGTCGACGAACTTGTCGCCCCACTCGGTCGCGACCTCGAGCCCCATGCCGTGCAGCTCGTCGGCGAGTTCCTCCGCGACCCAGCCGTTGGAGTAGTAGACGTCGATGTAGACACCGCTGAGTCCCGGCACCTCGTCGCGCAGCTGCTGGAAGCGGTCGAGCACACGTCCCGACCCGAGGTCGGCCTGCTGGTTGATGTAGTACGACTGGTCGAGCCAGTTCCAGCCCGGCTTGTAGGGGGCGGCGCCGTCGATGATCGCCGTGTCGAAGGCATTCGCCTGCGGGTACATCTCCGTCGCGTTGACGTGCACGCTCATGTCGGCGTTGAGCTTCGCGCCCTCGTCCACGAGGTGGTTGAGGGCCTCGACACCGCCGGCGCGCTCGTTGACGTTGTCGCCGTAGTCGGTGTTGGCCGAGTCGTGCCCCTCGCTGCCGTAGCCCTTGTTGAGCACCCACTGACCAAGACCGTCGGTCTGGTTCGCGATGCGCTTGGTGTTGTCGAGCGTCAGGTCGAAGTAGTTGGTGGCACTCGAGGCGAAGTTGAACGGGATGCGGCTCACGACGCGCTCCGCGACGCGGTCGGCGCCGAGTCGTGGCGTGTCCACCTCCCGATAGCGGATTCCGGCATCCTGCCAGTCCACCGCGCCGTCGCCGTTGCGGTCGCCGGTGAGCAGCACGGTGACCTTCGGCAGCTCGTAGGTCGTCACGCGGTCGTCCACGGCGGTCGTCGGGTGGATGAGCCAGCTGTTCGAGCCGATCTCGGCGGTGCGTCCGTCGACGCCGGTGATGCGGGTGGTCAGTCGTGTGTTCCACGGCGCCGTGCTGCCGGACGCCTGGGTGGTCGAGTTGGAGATCACGCTGCCGATGAGGTCGCCGGTGCCGAGGAACGCGAAGGCCGCGCCCTTCTGCCCTGTGGGCGTCCCGGCGTTCACCGCGATGTGCTCGTCGGCGTTCTTGGTGCTGTCGGGGCTGATGACCGTGCGGTCGAGCACGGGAGACCCGTCGGATGCTCCGGCGGAGAGGAAGGCGTTGTCCGGCAGGCCGAGCGTGGTGACGGGAGTCGAGCCTTCGACGCCCGTGACCTCGAACACGACAGACCCCTCGGCGTCGACCCGGATGCTGCTGCGCACCGTCACGTCGATCCCGTCGAGCACTGAGATGTAGTCGACACCGGCCGCGGAAGGTGTCGCCGTGGTCGTCGCGGTGCGCGCGGTGCCGTTCACCGACCACGTCGCACCGGCTGCGCGCTGGCCGCCGATCGTGGCGCCGCCTACGGAGTACTCGACGATCTGCGGGAAGTCCGCGGCGACCGTCGCCGTCGTTCCTCCGCTCGAGATCTGCACCGTGTCACCGACGGCGGGTCCGCCGGGATCGGTCACGATGGGCGGGAGCGCCTCGTCGCTGAGCACCTCGATCTCGCCCGCTCCCCCTCCGTTGCCCGCGGCGTCCTGTGCGTCGAGGATCACGAAGGCGACGTAGCGGCCGGTCTTCGCCTCGCCGAGCGCGATGCGCTGCTTCTCGTCGTTCGCGGTCGGGGCGTGCAGAGTGGCGGTGGCGGCCGCCGCGCCCCAGCCGCCGTTCTTCGGATCCGTGAGGGCGACGGCCGCGTCGTCCGTGACGTACACCTCGACGTTCTTGGCCGAGACGCGCTGGCCCCTCTTGCCGGAATAGTCGACCGCGGAGATCGAGATGGACCGCTGCAGGTCGAGCGAGAGCCAGTGCGGGGCGGGGGCCGGCGTCGTGTAGCGCGAGACCCACTGCGTGGAGAAGTCGCCGTCGAAGGCTCCGAGCGCGGTGCCGTCGAGCGCCGGGGGTGCGGGGTACGCGTCGGATTCGCTCGAGACCGCGGCCAGGCGGTACTCGGACTTCGGAACCGGGATCAGATCGGCCGCCTGGGCCGGCGCGGCCTGCGCGACGACTCCGCCGACGGCGAGGGCGGTCACCAGCAGGGAGCCGACGGCTCTCCCTGCGCGGTGGGCTCGGGGTGTACTCAACACGTCTTGCCTCTCGGATGGGGCGACACGGCGAGGAGACGCCTCGATGCGTCGCGCTGGACACTCGCGGACACGAATGTTTGCGCTATCACCGTAGGCGGATCATGCTCGATTTTGCAATACCCTGAGTGATATAAGCGTAAACATTCACGGATTTCGCTCGCGACGGTCTCCCCCGCCGGGCACACGAAGGGCCGCCTCGCGTCAGCGCGAGGCGGCCCTTCGTCACGGCGTCAGGAGCCGATGAACTCCTCGCGGGGCCCGAACGAGGGCTGCTCCCGGATCTCCACCGCCCCTCCGAGACCTGCAGTGTCGAGCACCACGATCTCGTTCTCGCCCGCCCGCCACAGCGGCGCCGGCGCATAGAGGGTCTCCTGCGGTCCGATCTCCCAGTAGCGGCCGAGCAGGAAGCCGTTGAGCCACACCATGCCCTTCGTGCCGCCGGGGAACGCGAGCCAGGCGTCCAGCGCCTCCTCGACCACGATGGATGCCGTGGCCAGCCCTTCCGAACCGGTGGCCGCCACCGCCGCCATGGCCGTCTCGTCGAGGCGCGGCGCGTCCTGCGGGAGAACCCTGTGGGTCCACCCGTGCACCAGGCGCCGCCCGATCATCACGCCGCGCATGATCCCCTTGCCCTCCCCCGTGTAGGGCCCGTAGTTGATCCGCCCGAGACTCTCCACGAGGAGGGTGAGATGCGCCTCGCGCCTCGCCCCCGGCAAGGTGACGGTGGTCAGGCCGTCGCGTTCGAGCACACCGAGACACTCGCCGTCGAGCAGCACCGTGGCGCGGTCGTGCAGCCCGTCGACCGTGAGCGCGGCTCCGTCGCGGAAGGACACGGTCGCCTCGTACGCGACGAGGCCGTCTTCTGCGCCGAGATGCTCGAACGTCTGCGGGCGCGCGGATGCCGAGCCGACCACCGGTGCGGAGCGGATCACGTCGACGAGTCCGGCGACCGCCCGCAACGGCGCGGACGCCGGGCGCTGACGCCGAGGCTGCGCGGGAACCGGCGGGAGCTCCCTGTCGTGGAAGGGCTCGAGGATCCGGCGCATCTCGTGGAACTTCTCGCCGAGCGTCCCGTCCTCTCCGATCGGGGCGTCCGAGTCGTAGCTCGTCACGGTGGGCTGCAGAACCCGGTCGTGGTTGGCGCCGTTCCACAGGCCGAAGTTCGTGCCGCCGTGCGCCATGTAGAGGCTCACCGATCCTCCGGCATCCAGCAGCTCCCGCACCGTTCCGCCCATGCCGGCCGCCGATCGCACGTGATGACGCTCACCCCAGTGGTCGAACCATCCGCCCCACAGCTCGCTGCACATGAGCGCCTCATCGCCCCGCCGGAGTGCGCGGGCTGCGGCAACCCCGGTCCCGAACGTGAAGGTCGTCATCGCACCAGGCACGCTGCCGTGCTCGATCATGTCCGCGGTGATCCCGTCGGCCGTGGTCAGGAGCTCGACGATGCCGTGACGGCGCATCGCATCCCGCTGGTGCACCAGGTATGCGGCGTCGCTGCCGTAGGAGCCGTACTCGTTCTCGATCTGCACCGCGACGATCGGCCCGCCGTGGGCGGCCTGCAGCGGGGCCAGCCGAGGCATCAGCTCGTCGTACCAGGCGTCGACGGCCTCGAGGAAGTCGGGGTCGCTCGAACGCAGCGCGGCGACGCGACCCGAGAGCCAGAAGGGGATGCCGCCGTTCGACCACTCCGCGCAGATGTACGGACTCGGCCGCACGAACACGTCCAGGCCGATCTCTCCGGCGAGCGCGATGAAGCGCTCGACGTCGCGCCAGCCGTCGAAGCGGCGCTCGCCCTCGACGCGCTCGTGGAAGTTCCACGCGACATAGGTGTCGACCGTGTTCGCGCCCATCGCGGCGAGGCGGCGCAACCGGTCCTCCCACTGGTCGGGGTGCACGCGGAAGTAGTGGATCGCTCCCGAGAGGATGCGGTGCGGGACGCCGCCGCGGAAGAGCGCGCCGTCGCGCCAGGACAGGGCGGACGCCGGGGCCCCGACGGTGCGCTCCGGGGCGTCGGCGCCCGGGGAACGACCGTCGACGGCGCGGGCGAGAAGGTCTGACATGATCCTCCAGCGATAGTGTTTGCGTTCACATTATTGCACCACAGCTCCCCGTGGTTCGTGATATTCCGCTGTTTGATCGCTACCATTGCCCCATGCCCCCTCGTCGCCATCAGGAAGACCGATCCCCCAGCCAGGTCGACGTGGCCCGCCTCGCGGGAGTGTCGACCCAGACGGTCTCCCGTGTGGTGTCGGGACAGGACAACGTCCGCCCCGACACTGCGCGCCGCGTGCTCGCGGCCGTGGAGGAGCTCGGCTACCGGGTGCACGCGGCCGCGGCATCCCTCGCCTCCGGTCGCACGCGCGTGCTCGGGGTGATCGTCGTCTCGACCGATCGCTACTCGTCGGCCGCGCTCGGCGTCGGAATCCAGCAGGTCGCCGCCGCGAACGGGTACACCGTCACGACGGCGGCGGTCGCGGACCACGCCTCCACCGAAGCTTTCCTCGAAGCGTTCGACCGGCTCGAGCGCCAAGGCGCCGAAGGCATCATCCTGGGCGTGCCGGTCGAGCTCGACAGCCCGGCCATGCGCGCGCGCACCGAGCGGACCCCGGCCACCCGCAGCGAGAGGAGCTCCCTCGACGACGACGCGCCGCTCGCCGTCGACCAGCGCGCGATCGCCCGGCTTGCGGTCGAGCATCTGCTCGACCTCGGCCACGCGACGGTCTGGCATGTCTCCGGCGACGACTATTGGATCGAGACGCAGCACCGCATCGAGGCGTGGGAGCAGACGCTGCGCGACCGCGGCATCGCACCCCCGCCGCTGATCCCCGCCGACTGGACGCCGGAATCCGGCTACCGCGCGGGACGCACGATCGCCGCCATCCCCGACGTCACGGCCGTGTTCGTGAGCAGCGACGAGATGGCGTTCGGCCTGATCCGTGCGCTGCACGAGGCCGGACGCAGCGTGCCCGACGACGTGTCGGTGGTCAGCGTCGACGACATCGCTTTGGCCGCCTATGCCTCCCCTGCGCTCACGACCGTGCGGCAGCCCTTCGAGGACATGGGACGTGCAGCTGCACTGCGCGTGATCGCGAAGATCGAGGGACACGACGCAATCGGCGAGATCCCGTCGACCGATCCCCAGCTCGTGGTGCGGTCGTCGACCGCACCACCGTCGACCGCCCGCTGACGCCTGAGAGGATCGAGGGATGGCTCACGTCGTCGCGCTCTACCGTCATCCCGTGAAGGGCTTCACTCCCGAGCGCGTGGATGCGCTCACCGTGCAGGCCGACGGGCGCGTGGCCGGCGATCGAGTGCTCGCCTTCCGCTTCGCGGACGCCGCTGCGCCCGAGGACCGCGACGGTCTCGACTACTGGCCCAAGTCTCAGGGGCTCTCGCTGCAGGACTTCCCGGCACTGGCCGCGCTGCGCCTGCGCTTCGACGACGTCGATCGACGGCTGCGGATCGAACACGACGGCGGGATGCTCGTGGAGGCCGGGCTCGACGAGCACGGCCGCGCGGAGCTGAGCGCGGCGGTCACCGACTACGTCCTCGCGACCCCGGAAGGTCGCCGGCTCCGTCGACCCGGGCGCCTGCCGCTCGTGCTGGTCGGCGACGGGCTCACGTCGAGGTTCCAGGACCGTCCGCAGGGATACGTGTCGGTGCACAGCCACGGCAGCGTCGACGCCCTGGGGGACGCGCTCGGACTCGGCATCGACGATCGGCGGTTCCGCTCCAACATCGCGATCGACGGCGTCGCGCCCTGGGCCGAACTCGACTGGAGCGGGGAGGTCACGGTCGGCGACCTCGTGTTCCGCGCCGCCGGACCGATCGTGCGCTGCCTCGCGACGCACGCGAACCCCGACACCGGCGAGCGCGACGCGAAGGTGCTGACCACGCTCACCCGCAGCTTCGATCAGGAGGAGCCGACCCTGGGACGCCTGCTGCTCCCGGCTTCGGCGCAGGACGACGGCGGAGAGTGGCGGGGCGGAGTCATCCGCATCGGCGACGAGGTGCGCGCGGACTGAGCCCTGGCCGGGTCACCACCGGCCGTGCCGGCGCTCCCAGTCCTCTTCGATCGTGCGCCGGCGACCCGCGACCCATCCGGCGGGGATCGCCGCGAGGAGGATGCCGACGAGCAGCCACAGCGGCAGCTGCCACCCCCCGGTGACCTCGTGCAGTAGACCCACCAGCAGCGGGAAGACGGCCGCGACCGCGTAGCCGATGCTCTGCGCGAACCCGCTCAGCGCCACCGCGCTCTCCGGCGTGCGCGCCCGGATGCTGAGCAGCACGAGGCTGAGCGGGAACAGGATCGGTCCGAGGCCGAACAGCGCGACCCACAGCGGGAGCGCGACCGTCGGCGCGAACAGCAGCCCGGCGAGCCCGGCGAGGCCGGCGACGATCCCGACGAAGAACACCGGCCGCGTCGCGTGGAAGCGCACGATGAGCAGCGGCACGATCAGCGAGCACGGCAGGCCCATCAGCCCGAACAGCGAGAGCAGGAGTCCCGCATCGGCCGGCGTGACATCACCCACCTCGATGAGGATGGCCGGCAGCCAGGCGAACGACACGTACGCGAGGGTCGACGAGGTGCCGAACACGAGGGCGACCGCCCACGCCATAGGCAGCCGCCACAGCCGCCCGAACACCCGCGGGTTCGCCGGTCGGGTCACGATCGGCCCGGTCGACACCGACGCCGGATCGGGGTTCTCGAGCTGCTCGATCGACGGCTTCACGATCGGCGGGGTGAGCACGGGCCCCTGAGTGCGGTTCGTGGCGAGCATCACGATCCACGGCACGAGCGCGATCGCCGCGAACACACCCCAGAGGCCGAGCGAGACGCGCCACCCCGCGGAGTCGGCGATCGGCACCGCGATCAGCGGCGGCACGAACGTCGACACCGCCATCATGGTCGAGTACACGGTCATCATGACGCCGAGGCGGTCGGGGAAGTACTTCTTCACGAGCGGCGGCAGCAGCACGTTGCCCGAGCCGACGCCCGCGAACACCACGACGGTCGCCGCGAGCAGCGAGGTCGAGTCCACCGCGAACCCGCGCAGGAGGAGCCCGGCGGCGATGAGAGCGATCGCGGCGACCGCGATGCGCTCGAGACCGAAGCGCCGTTCGACGAGCGGCGTCAGGAGGCCGAACACGGCGAAGCACACGGGTGGTGCGGCGCCGATGAGTCCGGCCACGACCGGGGTCACCGGGAAGTCCTCGGCGATGTGATCGATCACCGGTGACAGCGACGCCACGGCGGATCGCAGCGAGAAGGCGACCAGCACGATGCCGATCAGGGCGAGGGCACGCCCCCGCCAGAGCGGCTGCGCACCGCCGGTCACGAGGTCTGCGACCCCTCCACCCACGCGAGGTACTCGTCGGAGACGGTGCCCGTGACGTAGCGGCCGTCGAAGCAGCTCATGTCGAGATCCTCGATCGCCGAACCCTCGGTGATCGCGGCCTTGAGGTCGTCGACCTCCTGGTACACGAGGTGGTCGCAGCCGAGCACCTCGGCGATCTCGGGGATCGTCCGCCCGTGGGCGATCAGTTCCTGACGCGAGGGCATGTTGATGCCGTACACGTGCGGATGCCGCACCGGCGGCGCCGCCGAGGCGAACGTGACCGAGGTGGCACCGGCATCCCGCGCCATCTGGATGATCTCCTTCGACGTCGTGCCGCGCACGATCGAGTCGTCGATGAGCAGCACGTTCTTGCCCTGGAACTCCGTCGACATGGCGTTGAGCTTCTGCCGGACGCTCTTCTTGCGCACGGCCTGCCCGGGCATGATGAAGGTGCGGCCGACGTAGCGGTTCTTGTAGAAGCCCTCGCGGTACTCGATGCCCAGCTTGCGCGCGACCTCCATCGCGGCGGGCCGCGAGGAGTCGGGGATCGGCATGACGACGTCGATCTTGTCCATCGGCACGTGCTTCGCGATCGTGTCGGCGAGGCGGTCGCCCATGCGCAGACGGGACTCGTAGACCGAGATGCCGTTCATCACCGAGTCGGGACGCGCGAGGTAGACGTACTCGAACGCGCAGGGCGCGAGCGTCGTCTCGTCCGCACACTGCTTCGTGTGCAACTCGCCATCGTTCGTGATGAACACGGCCTCGCCGGGCTCGACCTCGCGGACGACCTCGTAGTCGGCGTTCTCGAGCACGAGCGACTCGCTCGCGACGACCCATTCGTCCTTGCCCTCGGCGCCGGGCACCGTCGAGGGACGACGTCCCAGGATCAGGGGACGGATGCCGAAGGGATCGCGGAATGCGAGCAGGCCATAGCCGGCGATCACGGCGATCACGGCGTAGGCGCCCTCGATGCGCTCGTGCGTGCGGGAGACGGCCTCGAAGATGCGCTCGGGGTCGAGGTCGACCGTCGAGGTGGTGTTCTGCAGCTCCCCGGCGAGCACGTTCAGCAGCAGCTCGGTGTCGCTCGAGGAGTTCAGGTGGCGGCGGTCGCGCTTCGCCATCTCGGCGGTGAGCTCACGCGTGTTCGTGAGGTTGCCGTTGTGGATGAGGATGATGCCGTAGGGCGCGTTCACGTAGAACGGCTGCATCTCCTCCTCGCTCGACGCCGTGCCCTTGGTGGCGTAGCGCACGTGGCCGAGGCCGACGTTGCCGAGCAGTCCGCGCATGTCGCGGGTGCGGAACGCCTCGCGCACCATGCCCTGAGCCTTCGCGTTGTGCATGACGCCGTTGGCCTCTGCCGTGGCGATGCCCGTCGCATCCTGACCGCGGTGCTGCAGCAGGAGGAGAGCGTCGTAGATGTCCTGATTGACCGGGGCCGTTCCGACCATTCCGACGATGCCGCACATGTGTGGTTACTTCGCTCCATCCGCGTATGCGCCCACCAGGCGCACCGCTCCACCGTCGACGCCCTTGGCGCCCTGCTCGAACTCGCCATCGGGACGCGGGCCGAAACCGACCGTCGCGACCTGCCAGGCCGGCATCCCCTCGGCCTCGAGCGCCGCGATCGCCGCGTCCTTCTTCTCCGCCGACACGATCGCCAGGAATCCGATGCCGAGGTTCCAGGTGCCCTCGGCCGATTCGAGCGTCGATCCCGCGATGTCGCTGAGCACACGGAAGACGGGGCTCGGCGACCACGTGCTGCGGTCGACCTCGGCCCAGCTGCCCTGAGGCAGCACGCGGGCGAGGTTCGCGGCGATGCCGCCGCCCGTGACGTGGCTGAGAGAGTGGACCCCGCCGTCGAGCGCCGAGATCAGGCGCAGCAGCGGCAGCGTGTACAGACGCGTGGGCTCGAGCAGCGCCTCGCCCCACGTGGTGCCGAAGTCGGCGGCGTTGTCGCCGTAGCCGATGCCGGCGTTCGTGACGATGTGGCGCACGAGGGAGTATCCGTTGGAGTGGAGCCCGCTGGAGGCGACCGCGAGCACGGCGTCGCCGTCCTGCACGCGCTCCGCACCGAGGATGCCGTCGGCCTCGACCACACCGGTCGCGGCGCCGGCGACGTCGTAGTCGCGGGGTCCCAGCAGACCGGGGTGCTCGGCGGTCTCGCCGCCGACCAGCGCGGTGCCGGTCGCCGAGCACGCCTCCGCGATGCCGCGCACGATGTCGGCGATGCGCTGGGGCACGACCTTGCCGCACGCGATGTAGTCGGTCATGAACAGGGGCTTCGCGCCCACCACGACGATGTCGTCGACGACCATGCCGACCAGGTCCTGGCCGATCGTGTCGTGCTTGTCGATCGCCTGCGCGATCGCGACCTTCGTGCCGACGCCGTCGGTGCTGGTCGCGAGCAGCGGACGCCGGAAATCGCGCAGCGCGCTGGCGTCGAACAGGCCGGCGAATCCGCCGACGCCGCCGAGCACTTCGGGCCCGTGCGTCGCACGCACGGACGACTTCATGAGCTCGACCGCGAGATCGCCGGCAGCGGTGTCGACGCCGGCTTCGGAATAGGGGTTGGTGGGGGAGGCAGCCACGCGTCCAGCCTACCGCCCGCGGCGCCCTCCGATCCCCGCGCGGCATCTCCTACGATGGGGCCATGGCCGACAAGCCGCAGTGGCTGATCCGCGAGGACGCGAGCGTCCCCGTGCTCGTGGCGCTCGCGCTGCGCCAGTCGCTCGGCATCCGCACCCCGCAGGATCTGCCCTCGCTGCGCGATCTGCCGGTGAGGGCTCCGGATGCGGCCGACGCGACGCCCGAGCTCGAGACGCAGTGGCGCGACTACTGGGACATGACGGTGGAGCCGCGCGCCCACCACTCCGGTGTGCCGCTCGAACTCGTCGACGGCTTCGACACCCTCGTCGCACTGCCGGCCTCCGGCGCGGAGCAGCTCACCGACGCGATCGCCCCGCACGCGGCATCCGCGCTGCACTACGCCCGCGTCGCACACGACCGTTATGTGGCGTCGATCCGCAGCTCCATGGCTCACCGGTCCGGCTCGACCGACGGTGAGGCCTACCGTGCGTACGCGAGTGCGATCGCAGAATTCGAGCGCGACATCGGCCGCCGCGCGCACTCGTTCGAACTCAACGTGCAGGTGCTGCCGTTCTCGCAGCGCGGGATCTGGTGGATCGGCGCCCTCACGGTCGCGGTGACCGACGGCCTGCGGCGCGACGTGGTGTCGTTCGACGCGGCCATCCGGCCCATCATCGCCGAGCTGGCGTAGGCGGGGCCCGACGTCGGAGGGGGTCAGTCGCTCTCGACGATCGTCTCGTGCTCGACGCGCACGACGCGGTCGTGGCGACGCGAGACGCGTTCGATCACGAGGGCGACGACGCCGCCCAGCGCGAGGCCGATCGGCACGGTCCACAGCAGCAGGAAGCCGAACACCTGTCCGGGCGGGTAGACGACGTTCACGGCGTCGGAGGGCTCGTAGCTGCCCACGAGCGTGAGGATGCCGGCGACGACGATGCCGAGCACGACGCCGATGCCCATGAACACGCCGTAGCGCGGCACGCGGCGGACGGTCGCCTCGACCGTCTGGGAGGAATCGTGGGAGGACATGACTCCATTGTCCCACCGTTGTCCGTGCACCGCTGCCGGGTCTGCGACGGGGATGCCCCCGGACGCAGAGCACCGCCCACCCCGCGTCCGCTGCGGGGAGGGCGGTGCCGTCCTGCGGGGTCAGACCTCGGTCGTGACCTCGGCCCCCTCGGCCTTCGCCCGGGCGCGGCGCACCAGCAGCACGCCTCCGCCTGCGGCGAGCGCGACGATCACGAGGCCGCCGACGATCCACGGCCACACCGGCGCGCCGTCGACATCGGCCACGGCGGTGACCGCGGTCGTGGCCGCGCTGGCCTCGGCGGGCGCGTCGTCCTGCTCCTCGGCGGTCGCACCGCACGCAGTGGCGACGGGGATCCGCGCGGTCACCGGGTCGAGCTCCTCACCGGCGGCATACGTGCCGAAGGCTGCAGCCCCGGCCTCGGTGAGGGTCGCGGGCAGCGCGTCGAGCGACAGCATCCCGTCGACGGCGGCGGCGTCCGCGAGCGAGAACTCCGCGAACCGCACGCCCTGCTGGTCGATGCTCTGACCGTCCTGCGTCGTACCGAGCACGTCGAGGACGATGTAGCCGGTGTCGCCCGCGAGCTCGACCCGTGCATTCGCGATCGTCGTGTTCAGTGCTCCCCCGTGTCCGGTGAAAGCGATACTGCCGCCGAACGCGACCAGACCGGTGAAGGTCTCGTCCTCGAACGAGCCCGCGCCGCCCTCCCACACATAGTCCGGGTAGCGGTACTCGACGCCGTCGAGCGTCCATCCGCCCGCGGCGATGCCCTCGATGTACGTGCGGAACGACTCCTTGAAGCCCCACTGCAGGGTCGCTCCCTCCACCGTGCACTGGCCGAGCGCCGCCGTGGTGGCGCGGGTGAGGGTGAACTCGAGCCCGCGCGACACCGAGCCCTGCAGGGTGAGCGTGTGCGCGCCGTCCTCGAGGCTCGCGGGCAGTGTGCCCGTCCAGGTCGCCACGCCGTCGGCATCCGCCGTGACGGTGTCGAGCAGCACGGGCGTCGAGTACACGACGACCTTGATGTCCTTCTCGCCCGCCTGGAAGCCGGATGCCGAGAAGCTGGCCGACTGCCCGGACTGGAGTGCGGTGAGGTTCGTCCCGTCGATCTGGATGCCGGTGGTCGCCGGCGGGGTCGCAGGGATCGTCGTCTTCGCCTTCACGGCGGCCGCGGCCACCGTTCCGGTCGTGCCCGCGGGGGCGGCGGCGACGGATCCGATCGTGAACGTCACCGGGTCGAGCGTCGTCGAGAAGCCCGCGAGCACGCGGTCGCGACCGGCAGGCGTGAGCGTCGCGGGAGCTCCCGAGTACGTGACCGCACCGTTGGCCGAAGTGACGACGGCCCGCGAGAGGTCGAGCGTCGCGAACGCCACCTGCGCGCCGCCGTGCGTGACCGACAGGGTCGCCGCGCCGGCGGAGGTCACGGTGACCTGCGGGTTGGAGACCGTGACGTCGAGCACACCGCCGTGACCCGTGAAACGCACGGAGCCGCGGTAGATCACGCTGCCGAGCCCCGAAGCCGTGCTGTAGTCGCCCCCGGCCATCTGACCGAACTGGAAGCGACCCTCGGACCGCGTCGCACCGCCCGAGACCTCGATCGCGCCCTTGGCGATCGGACCCGTGACGTAGTTCGTGAACGAGGTCGAGATGCCCCAGCGCAGCGAGCCACCGGGCACCACGACTCCGGGCACCACGACTTCGGGGGCCGTCGGCGTGACGGGCGGTGTGGTCGTCGGGCCGAAGATCCTCTCCCACTGCTCGGGCGCTACCGTGACCGCGCTGCGGCCGTAGATGGTGCTCGCGGTGGGCATGGTGTGCTGCTGCCACACGATGACCTCGTAGGTCTTGGTGCGGTCGAGGAGCTTCGCGGCCGCCGTGAGGTCGACCGTGAGTGCGCCGCCCGTGACGGGACGCACGTACTGCATCGCGGCGAAGCCGCCGCCCGCCGTCACATCGGCCTCGGTGCCGGTCTCGATCAGCGCAACGTAGGCGCCGGCGATGTCGCCGAGCTTCGACGCGGATGCCGTGACGGCGAGGCCCTCGGCCGCGGTCGCGTCCGTGACGGTCGCAGAGACGACCGGGGCGTTGCCGTAGTTGAGCAGGACGCCGCGCTCCTGCGCCGCGTTGGTCACGCCACCGGCGCCGTAGGTGTACACGCCGTATGCGCCGGGCGTCGCGGGAGCATCCTTCAGGGTCAGCGTCGCGGTGAACGTGCCGTCGTCCGCGATGTCGGCCCATTGCGAGCGGATGATCGACTGATACTGCGAGGGCACCTGATCGAGCACCGACTCGGCCAGCGCCCACTTCTGCGCACCGACCGAGCGGGTCGCGGACGCGGCCCCGGTAGACGGCTGCCACTGCGAGGCGAAGTTGCCGAACACGACGTACGTGCCCTGCGGCAACGTGTTCGGGATCGGCACCCCGCGGCCGCCCACGTTCGCGGTCGGGTCGTAGCCGGAGCCCTTCACGACGATCGTGTCGCCTGCCTTCAGCGCGGTCGCGCCGGCGGGTGTGGTGCCGTCGGAGAGGAACACGGTGATGGCCGGTGCGGGGTCGACGACATCCCAGATCGCGTCGCTGATCGCGACGGGCGTGCGGGCGAGCATCGTCTGCGCGTTCGGCATGGTGTGCTGCTGCCACACGATGACCTCGTAGGTCTTCGTGCGGTCGAGAGCCGCAGCCGGGGCGTTGAGGTCGACCGTGAACGCCCCACCCGTGACCGAGCGCACGTACTGCATGGCCGCGAAGCCGCCGCCCGCGGTGACGTTCGCCTCGGTGCCGGTCTCGATGACCGCGGCATACACCCCGGTGGCACTGCCGAACGCGGTGCCGGTGACCTTCGTGGTGACGCCGGGCGCGCCCTCGGCCAGGGATGCCACGGCCGTGATCTTGGGAGTGACGGCGTAGTTCAGGGCGACGCTGCGCTCCTGCGCCGCGTTGCTCACCCCGCCGGCGCCGTAGGTGTAGACGCCATAGGCACCGGGCGTCGCGGCCGTGTCCTTGAGCGTGAGGGTCGCGGTGAACGTGCCGTCGGCAGCGATGTCGACCCACTGCGAGCGGATCGTCGACTGGTACTGCGAGGGCACCTGGAGGAGCACGGACTCGGCGAGGGCCCACTGCTGCGCACCGACCGAACGGGTCGCGGACGCGGCGCCCGTCGAGGGCTGCCAGGCCGAGGCGAAGTTGCCGAACACGACGTACGTGCCCTGCGGGAGGTTCGCGGGGATCGGTACGCCCCGTCCGCCCACGTTCGCGGTCGGGTCGTAGCCGGAGCCCTTCACGACGACCTTGTCGCCGGCCTTGAGAGCGGTCGTGCCGGCGGGCGTGGTGCCGTCGGCGAGGAAGACGGCGATCGACGGCTCGGTCGGCTCCGGCGTCGTGCCGGGGTCCGTGCCGGGGTCGGTACCTGGGTCCGTGCCGGGATCGGTACCCGGGTCCGTGCCGGGATCGGTTCCCGGGTCCGTGCCGGGGTCGGTACCGGGGTCTGTGCCAGGGTCGGTGGTCGGCGGGAAGACGGCATCCCACTGCGCATCGGAGATCGCGACGTCGCCGCGGGCGTAGATCGTGTCGGCGTTCGGCACCGAGTGCTGCTGCCAGATCAGGACCTCGTACACCTGCGTGCGGTCGAGCTTGTCGGCCGGGGCGGTCAGCGTGAACGAGCTCGCACCGGCGCTCACCGCCGGGAACGGCGTCGCGAACGCCGCGTAGCCACCGCCGGGGCCCGAGAGTCCGGCCTCGGTGCCCTTGACGATGAGCGCGGCGTAGGCGCTGGAGACCTCGGGGAGCCCCGATGCCTGCACCTGCACCGAGACGCCTGCGGCGTCGGCGGAGGCCACGGTCGCTGCGACCGAGCCGGACGCGGCGTGCGCGGGAGGCACGATCACGGCTCCGGCGGCGATCAGGAGGAAGGAGAGGAGAGCGGCGAGCGCGACGCGCAGACGCCTGCTCCCCCAGGATGCTGTGGCTGTGTGATTCACGGTTCTCCAGGCTCCCGGGCGCGCGGTTCGGGCGCGCGCCGGCGGTGCCGCAATGCGATCGGGCGAAGGGTGATTGTTGGTTAGGCTTAGCTAAGTGAGCTCTATTCCTGAGAATAGAGCCGCGCGGAAGACTGCGTCAAGTTTTAGGATAGCCTTGCCTAATGCGTCGAGTCCCCGCCCTCCTGCTCGCTGCCGCTCTCGCCGTCGGCCTCACCGCGTGCGCCGACCCCGGCGCTACCGCCGCACCGCAGGACGCCGTGACTCCGGACGCGTGCCCCCAGGCATCCGTCCCCCTCGCCTCGCTCGACCTGGTCGACGACGTCCGCGCCGCGACCGGTGGTTCCACGGCCTGCCTGTCGAGCCACGCGATCGAGCCCGTGAGCGACGACACCGCCCCCGACCTGCCCGTCACACTGACCGACAGCGAAGGCCGCGAGGTCGAGGTCACGGACGTCGACCGCATCCTCCCCATCGACATCTCGGGCACGATCGCGTCGACCGTGTTCGCGCTCGGACTCGGCGATCGGGTCGTCGGCCGTGACTCATCCACCCAGTTCGTCGGCACCGAGGACCTGCCCGTCGTCACGAAGTCCGGCCACACGCTCAACGCCGAGGCGATCCTCGAACTCGCCCCCACCGTGATCCTCACCGACACGACGATCGGCCCCAAGGAGGTGCGGCAGCAGCTGCGCGATGCCGGCATCGCCGTCGTCGTGATCTCGAGCGACCGCCGCCTCGACACGACCGACGAGCTGGTCACCGAGATCGCCAGTGCCCTGGGCGTGCCCTCGCGCGGGGAAGCCCTCATCGAACGACTGGATGCCGACCTCGAGGCGTCGCTCGCGGAGATCGCCGCCGTCGTGCCGGCCGATGCCGAGGACCGCGCGCGGATGCTGTTCCTCTACGTCCGCGGCAGCGCCAACGTGTACTACATCTTCGGAGAGGACTCCGGAGCCGACTCCCTGATCGACGCGGTCGGCGGCGTCGACGTCGCGGGCGAGATCGGCTGGGAGGGCATGAAGCCCATGACCGCCGAGGCGCTCGTCGCCGCGCAGCCCGATGTGCTCGTCATGATGACCGACGGGCTCGATTCGGTCGGCGGCATCGACGGGCTGATCGAGCGCATCCCGGCGATCGCCGAGACCCCCGCGGGCGCGAACCGTCGCGTGATCGACATGGCCGACAGCGAGATTCTCAGCTTCGGGCCCCGCTCCGCCGAGTTGATCGGCGCGATCGCCCGCGCCCTGTACGCGCCCGAGGCCGCCGCAGCCGAGCCCGCGAAGTGAGCGGCGAGGTCGTCACCCGCACTCCCGCGGGCCATCGGACGCTGCGCTTCACCCTCGTCGTCGCCGGGCTGGTCACCGCGCTCGTCGCGACGGCCGTCCTGTCGATCACGAGCGGCCAGTACACGCTGTCACCCACCGACCTCATCGGCGTGCTGCTCAAGGGCGTCGGCATCGACTCGGCCTGGGCCCCGGCCGCCACGACCGACTACGGCGTCATCTACACCCTCCGCCTCCCGCGCCTCGTCCTGGGACTGCTCGTCGGCGCGGCCCTCGCCGTCTCGGGCGTGCTCATGCAGGCGATCTTCGGCAACCCGCTAGCGGATGCCGGAGTCGTCGGCGTCTCCTCCGGCGCGGCGCTCGGCGCGGCAGCGAGCATCACCCTCGGCCTCGCATCCTTCGGCATGTGGACGACCCCGGCCTTCGCCTTCCTCGGCGGACTCGCCGCCGTGCTCGCGGTGTACTTCATCAGCCGGTCGGGCGGGCGCACCGAGGTCGTGACGCTGCTGCTCACCGGCATCGCGATCAACGCGATCGCCGGCGCCGGCATGGCGTTCCTCACGTTCCTCGGCACGACGTCGACGCGTGAGCAGATCGTGTTCTGGCAGCTCGGATCCCTCAACGGCGCGCTCTGGTCGCATTCCGCGCTCGTCGCTCCGCTCGTCGCTATCGGCGTGGTCGTGGCGCTGATCGTGTCCCCGGAGCTCGACCTCTTCGCCCTCGGCGAGCGCACCGCACGACACCTCGGAGTCCGCGTCGAGGCGCTGCGCATGGTCGTGATCGTCACGGTCGCGATCCTCGTCTGCGCCGCGGTGGCGTTCGCAGGCATCATCGGCTTCGCCGGACTCGTCGTGCCGCACCTCATGCGCATGCTGATCGGACCGGCGCACCTGCCGCTCATGATCTCCTCAGCGCTCGGCGGTGCGCTGCTCATCGCGCTGGCCGACCTCGTCGCCCGCACGGCCGTGCCGCTCGCCGACCTCCCCATCGGCATGATCACCTCGCTCGTCGGCGGACCGTTCTTCCTGTGGCTGCTCGTTCGCACGCGACGCCGCTCGGGAGGATGGGCATGAGCGCCGCCGACGCCTCCGCGCGCCTGGGTGCGTCCGGCATCACCGTGCGCCTCGGCGGCGACCGCGCGATCCTCGACGACGCCTCGATCGAGATCAGGGCCGGCGAGATCCACGCCCTGGTCGGCCCGAACGGAGCCGGCAAGTCCACGCTGTTCGGGGTCCTGGCGGGCGACATCGCCCCGGCTTCCGGAGAGGTCGCGCTCGACGGGACGCCGCTCGACGACATCCGCGCAGCCGACCTCGCCCGCGCACGCGCCGTGCTGCTGCAGGAGAACGCCGTCTCGTTCCCGTTCAGCGCCGAGCAGGTCGTGCGCATGGGACGGGCGCCGTGGGCGCGCACCGAGGCGTCCGCGGAGGACGACGTGGTCGTCGCCGCGGCGATGGCCGCGACCGAGGTGCTCCCGCTCGGCTCACGCCCGGTGACCTCGCTGTCGGGCGGAGAGCGCGCCCGGGTCGCCCTGGCCCGCGTGCTCGCGCAGAGCACCGGCATCCTGCTGCTCGACGAACCCACCGCGGCCCTCGACCTCAAGCACCACGAGGACGTCATGCGACTGATCCGCGCGCAGGCAGACGCCGGCATCGCGGTGGCGATCGTGCTGCACGACCTGAACGCGGCCCTCGCGCACGCCGACCGCGTCACCCTGCTCGACCGCGGTCGGGTCGCCGCGTCGGGCACACCCGCGGAAGTCCTGACAGCCGCGCGGATCGAGGCCGTCTACGGTCAGGCCGTCGATGTCTTCCCGCATCCCGTCACGGGCGTGCCTCTGGTCGTCGCTCGACGCTGACCCGCGCCCGGGGACGCGGACGTCCCCGCGATTCGAATCGCTTGATCTGCAGCTCTGACGCCCTGGGAATCACCAATCAAGCGATTCGAAACCGCAGGGCTCAGGGCTTCAGGGGCGCAGCGGCAGCACGTCGACGAGGTCGGCGCGGGTGCCGGAGGCGTGGATGCGGCCCGCGGCCGCGGCATCCGTCCAATGCTGTGTGCCCGTCGCGACCGCGATCCACGTCACGGCATCCATCTCGACGACGTTCGGCGGGGTGCCGCGCGTGTGCCGCGGACCCTGGATCACCTGCACCGCGCCGAACGGCGGCACGCGCACCTCGACGCTGTTGCCCGGCGCCTTCTCGTCGAGCAGCTGCAGCAGGTACCGCACCGCGGTCGCGAGGTCGGTGCGTGCCGGCTTCTCGCTCGCAGCGTCGGCGGCGCGGACGGCGTCGAGCGCGGCACGGCCGTCGATGATGTCGATCCTGCGGGAGGGCATGCGATCCAGGGTACGCCCGACCCGGATACTGCGGGCCGGGCATAGGCTCGACACGATGAGCCAGAATCCCGAGACACTGCACGGCGCACGAGCCGAACTGCTCGCGGCCGCGCAGCGCGCGGATGCCTGGGCCCCGGCCCTCCCGCCGAACGTCGGCGACGCCCACGCCGCGTCCGTGCTCGTGCTGTTCGGGCGGCTCGACAGCGTCCCGGCGCAGACGGACGAGCTGACCGTCGCGGCCGACCTCGATGTGCTCCTGCAGCGCCGGGCCGCCACGCTGTCCTCGCATCCCGGTCAGGTGTCGTTCCCGGGCGGTCGTCGCGAGGACGAGGATGCCGACGCCGCGGCCACCGCGCTCCGCGAGGCGCAGGAGGAGACCGGCCTGGATCCCTCCGGAGTCGAGGTGCTCGCGACGCTCGGCGAGCTCCCGCTGGCCGCGAGCAACCACCTCGTGACGCCGGTGCTGGCCTGGTGGCGTGCGCCGTCTCGCGTCGCCGCGGTCGATCACGCCGAGACGGTCGAGGTGTTCCGCGTGCCGGTGGCGCAGCTGCTCGATCCGAGCATCCGCTTCACCTCGACGATCCACCGGATGGGCCGCACCTGGCGCGGACCGGCGTTCGACGTCGACGGCACGATCGTGTGGGGCTTCACGGCGATGGTGCTCGACGCCCTGTTCGACGCGACCGGCTGGACGCAGGAGTGGGACCGCGGAGTCGAGCGCCCGATCGAGCTCTGATCCGCTGAAACGTCGCGACGCGCCTCGGTAGGCTGGACGCGTGAAGATCCTCGTCCTCGGTTCCGGTGCCCGTGAGCACGCGATCATCCTCGCCCTGCGGGCCGAGCAGACGGAGCACGAGGTCTTCGTGGCACCGGGCAATGCGGGCATCGCGCAGGACGCGACGCCCGTCTCGGTCGACCCGCTCGACGGCGCCGCCATCACGGCGTTCGCGAACGACAACGCGATCGATCTCGTCGTAGTCGGCCCCGAGGCCCCGCTCGTCGCGGGTGTCGCGGACGTGCTGCGTGAGCGCGGCATCCCGGTGTTCGGCCCGGGTAGGGCCGCCGCGCAGCTCGAGGGATCGAAGTCGTTCGCGAAGCGGATCATGGATGCAGCCTCCGTGCCGACCGGGCGCGCGGTGCGCGCCACGACGACCGCCGAGGTCGAGGCCGCGTTCGACGAGCTCGGCGCCCCGCACGTCGTGAAGGCCGACGGCCTGGCCGCCGGCAAGGGCGTCATCGTGACCTCGGATCGTGCCGAGGCCCTCGCGCACGCGGAGCAGTACCTCCCGTCGGGCCCTGTGCTGATCGAGGAGTTCCTCTCGGGACCGGAGGTCTCGCTGTTCTTCCTCAGCGACGGCGACACGGTGCGCGCGCTGAGCCCCGCGCAGGACTTCAAGCGCGCGCTCGACGGCGACGAGGGTCCCAACACCGGCGGCATGGGCGCATACTCCCCCCTCCCCTGGCTCGCCGAGCAGTTCGGCAGCGAGCAGGCGTTCGTCGAGGAGGTCACGCGCGATGTCGCCCTCCCCGTGATCCGGCAGCTCGACGGCGAGGGCACCCCGTTCATCGGCCTGCTCTACGCCGGGCTCATCCTCACGCCCGCCGGCGTGCGCGTGATCGAGTTCAACGCCCGCTTCGGCGACCCCGAGACGCAGGTCGTGCTGCCCCGTCTCGTGACGCCGCTGTCGAAGCTGCTGCTCGCCGCAGCATCCGGCACCCTCGAGGACCAGCCGGAGCCGAAGTTCTCCGACGACGTCGCGATCACGGTCGTCCTCGCGAGCGAGGGCTATCCCGAGGCTCCGCAGACCGGCCGCCCGATCGAGGGTCTGGCCGAGGCGGCCCAGGTCGAGGGTGTGCGCCTCGTGCACGCCGCGACCGCCAGCCCCGACGCTCCCGGCGGGTCGCTCGTCGCGACCGGAGGGCGCGTGCTGAACGTCGTGGCGACGGCATCCGACTTCCGCACCGCGCGCGACCGTGCGTATGAGGCCATCGGCCGTATCCGCCTCGAGGGCTCGCACCACCGCAGCGACATCGCCGCGCGCGTCGCGGAGTAGTCCGCCCTCCCGCCCGGGCCTCCCGTCCGCCCGCCCTCCCGTCCGCGCGTCCGCCCGCCCGTCTATTTCTGCCGTTCGGCACGAATGGACCCTCTGTTTCTGCCGTTCGGCAGAAACAGAGAGGCGGGTGGGTCGCGCGTGAGCATCGGCACTTGACACCGCGCACTTTCTTCAAGAAAGTGGGTGGATGCCGCTCCGCTCCGACTGGTCGACAGCCACGTGTCCGATCGCCCGCTCCGCCGACGTCCTCGCCGATCCCTGGGTCCTGCTGATCCTGCGCGAGCTGTTCTCCGGCCGCACGCGCTTCGACGAGCTGCGCGACGCCACCGGCGCGGCCGACTCCGTGCTGTCCCGACGCCTCACCGCCATGACCGACGCCGCCCTGATCGCTCGCAGTGAGGAGCGCGGCTACGCCCTCACGGATGCCGGACGCGAGACGCTTCCGGTCCTGCACGCCTTCGCGCGCTTCTCCCGCGTGACCGACCCCGACGGCCCCTGGGGGCTCACGGTGTCCTGCGCGCGATGCGGCGAGGCCGCCGCATCCGCCGACTGGTGCACGCACTGCGATGCCCCACTCGACACCGACTCGACGCTGTGGGCGCGGCGGAGCATGGGCGGCGAGCCCTTCGCCCTCGTCTCCGGCGAGACGCGGGCGCCGGGAGCATCCGAATGACCGCCGAGTCCGTCGAGGAGCCGACCGGCACTCCGACACCCCGACCGCGCCGCCTGCACCCGGCGTGGATCGTCGCGCTCGTCGCGCTCATCGCCCTGATCGGCGCCGCCGGGTTCCGTGCCGCGCCGGGTGTTCTCATGCTCCCGCTGCAGGACGAGTTCGGCTGGACCACCGCCGAGCTCTCCCTCGCCGTCACGGTCAACCTGCTGCTGTTCGGGCTCACCGCCCCGTTCGCCGCCGCGCTCATGCAGCGCTTCGGCATCCGTGCGGTGACCGTGACCGCGCTGTTCGTGATCGGCGCGGGCTCGGCACTCAGCGTGTTCGTCGCGACACCGGCGCAGCTCATCCTCACGTGGGGCGTGCTGATCGGCCTCGGCACCGGATCGATGGCCCTGGTCTTCGCAGCGACCATCACCGACACGTGGTTCGCGACGCGGCGTGGCCTGGTCTCCGGTGTGCTCACCGCCGGCAGCGCCACTGGGCAGCTGATCTTCCTCCCCGTGATCGCGGCGTCCGCCGAGCAGATCGGCTGGCGCGGAGCATCCCTCATCATCGCCGGCGGCGCTCTCGCGGTCGTGCCACTCGTGTGGATCTTCCTCCGCAACCGACCGAGCGACCTCGGCGTCGGGCGCTTCGGAGAGGCGGCCCCGACCGCTCCGCCCGCACCGCGTCCGCGCGGCAACGCCTGGGGCGCTGCGCGCCTCGCCCTCACGACGTTGCGCGACGCGGCCCGCACGAAGACCTTCTGGGCGCTGGCGATCGGCTTCGCGATCTGCGGCGCCACGACGAACGGCCTGATCGGCACGCACTTCATCCCCAGCGCGCACGACCACGGGATGCCGACGACCACTGCCGCGGGGCTCCTCGCCGTCGTCGGGATCTTCGACATCGCCGGCACGGTGTTCTCGGGCTGGCTCACCGACCGCGTGAACCCTCGCATCCTGCTCGCCGCCTACTACGCCCTCCGCGGGGTGAGTCTGCTGTTCTTGCCGAGCCTGCTGTCGGCCGAGGTGCAGCCGAGCATCGTCGTGTTCATCGTGATCTACGGGCTCGACTGGGTGGCCACCGTGCCGCCGACGATCGCCCTGTGCCGCGAGGTGTTCGGCGACCGCGGACCGCTCGT
Source organism: Microbacterium sp. GCS4 (assembly GCF_001262495.1). GTDB lineage: Bacteria > Actinomycetota > Actinomycetes > Actinomycetales > Microbacteriaceae > Microbacterium. The sequence continues at coordinate 314,082 of NZ_LGYE01000003.1, read as the reverse complement.
GTTCGGGTGGGTGTTCGCGGCGCACCAGGTCGGCGCCGGGATCGCCTCGGTGCTCGCCGGGATCGTGCGCGACCACACCGGCCAGTACACGATCGCGTGGTTCGCGGCCGCCGGGCTGTGCGCGGTCGCCGCCGTCGTGAGCGCCACGATCCGCCGGCATCCTTCCCCGGTCGAGACCCTCTGACCCGCCCGTCTATTTCTGCCGTATGACGCGAACAGACCGTCTGTTTCTGCCATACGGCAGAAACAGACGGTCTTGAGACGGGCGCGCGGGGACCCTCAGAGCACCTTCGAGAGGAAGTCCTTCAGACGCTCGTTCTTGGGCGACCCGAAGAGCTCGGCCGGCGGCGCGGACTCGACGACGACGCCGCCGTCCATGAACACCGTGCGGCCGGAGACCTCCCGCGCGAAGCCCATCTCATGCGTCACGAGCACCATCGTCATGCCGCCGGAGGCGAGGTCGCGGATGACCTGCAGCACCTCGCCGACCATCTCAGGGTCGAGTGCGCTCGTGGCCTCGTCGAACAACATGATCTCGGGGTCCATCGCGAGCGCGCGGGCGATCGCCACGCGCTGCTTCTGACCGCCCGAGAGGGATGCCGGCTTCGCGTCGGCCTTCTCGGCGAGACCCACCCGGTCGAGCAGCGCCAGCGCACGTTCGCGCGCCTCGGCCTTCGACATCTTGCCGGTCTCGACGGGCGCGAGCGTGATGTTCTCGAGCACGGTCATGTGCGGGAACAGGTTGAAGTGCTGGAACACCATCCCGATTCGCTGGCGCACGCCGTCGAGCTTGACGCTCTTGTCGGTGAGGTCGACGCCGTCGATCACGACGTGGCCCGACGTGGGCTCCTCGAGCTTGTTCAGGCAGCGCAGCAGGGTCGACTTGCCCGAGCCCGACGGCCCGATGACCGCGATGACCTCGCCGTCCTCGACCGTGAGGTCGATGCCCTTGAGCACCTGGTTGTCGCCGAACGACTTGTGCAGGTCCTTGACCTCGATCTTGCTCATGCGTTGAACTTCCTCTCCAGGCGGTTGGCCAGCAGCGTGAGCAGCGTGATCACGACGAAGTAGATGATGGCGACGATCGTCAGTACCTGCGCCGACAGGTACGTCGACGCGATGATCTGACGCGACACGAAGGTGAGCTCGGCGAGGCCGATGACGCTGATCAGCGACGTGTCCTTGAGGGTGATGATGCCCTGGTTCACGAACGACGGGATCATGATGCGGAACGCCTGCGGCAGCACGACCTTGCGCATCGTCTTCCAGTGTCCCAGGCCGAGTGAGCGCGAGGCCTCGTTCTGACCGGGATCGACGGCCTGGATGCCGCCGCGGATGATCTCGGTCATGTACGCACCGGTGTTGAGCGACAGCGTGATCGCACCGGCGACGAACGGGTTGAACGTCAGCCCGGGGAACAGCTGCGGGATGGCGAAGAACACGAAGAAGGCCTGCACGAGGATCGGTGTGCCGCGGAACACGAACACGTAGGCGGTGGCGATCCAGCGGAACGGGGCGATGCGCGAGATGCGTCCGAAGCCGAACACGAGGCCGAGGATGAACGCGGCGACGATCGCGACGAGCGTCGCGAGGATCGTGAGCCACAGGCCCTCCATGAGCGCCGGCCAGTACTTCACGGCCACGGAGAAGATGTCGGTGGCCTGCGTGGATCCGCCCTCGCCGTCGCCGGCCGACAGGTAGGTGTCGACGATCTCGTCGTACTCCCCCGAGTCCTGCAGGTTCTTGAGCCCGGCGTTGAACATCTCGATCAGCTCGGGGTTCATCCCCTTGTTGACCGCGAAGCCGTATTCGCCGCCGAGCTCCGGCTCGCCCACGAGACGGAAGCCCGATCCCTGCTGGATGCCGTAGGCGAGCACCGGGAAGTCCTCGAAGTAGCCGACGGCCTGACCGGCCTTGACCGCGTCGACCATGTCGGTCGTGTCGGAGTAGGGCGTGACGCGGAAGCCGTACTCGTCCTGGTTGTCCTCGGCGAAGGTCTGGCCCTGGGTGCCGGTCTTGACGGCGACGGTCTTGCCGTCGAGGTCGTCGAGCGACTCGATGTCACTGGAGTCGAGCACACCGAGCTGGATGCCGCTGGTGAAGTACGGGTCGCTGAAGTCGAAGACCTGCTTGCGCTCGTCCGTGATCGACATGCCGGCCATGACCGCGTCGACCTGGTTGGCCTGCAGGGCCTGTACGGCGGCGTCGAACCCGAGCTGGCGGATCTCGACGTCGAAGCCCTGATCCTTCGCGATCGCGCGGAGCAGGTCCATGTCGATGCCGACGAGGTCGCCGTTCGGATCGGTGAACTCGAACGGCGCGAACGTCGTGTCGGTGCCGATGACGTAGGTCTCGCCGGTGGTGTCGGCGGTCGCGGCGGTGGCGCCGCCGAGCAGGGCGCCCGCGGCGACGAACGCCGTGAGCGCCATCGCGCCGACGGTGCGACCGAGCCGTCGCAGGCGCGCGGTCGCAGAGGTGGATTTCGGGATCACGACGGATGCTCCTCGGATCGGATACGGCGGACGGACTGCCGCCGAGCATCCACCCTACTTTGCGCGCGCTCCGGGCCCCGCGAGGTCGATCCAGTACCGGCGCACCATCGGATAGCCGCGCTCGCTCTGATCGCTGACGTCCTGCAGCACGCCGCCGGCGCGCTCGATGGTGCGGTACGACGCGATGTTGTCGTCGTCGCACGTGACCATCACCCGGTCGAGGCCGATCTCGCGGGCGCGGTCCAGTGCGAGCGCGAGGCCCGCCGAGGCGACTCCCTGGCGCCGACGCGACGCGCGGACCGAGTAGCCGATGTGGCCGCCGACCTCGCGCAACCAGTCGTTGAGCTCGTGCCGGAAGGACACGAAGCCGACGACCTCGCCCTCGTCGACGATCCAGTAGAGGTCGTTGTGCACAGCGCCCTCGGGGGCGGGCGCCGAGGTGTCGGCGAGCAGCTCGGACTTCGCGATCAGTGCGTCGAGAGTCGCGCGGTCGGGAGTCACCGGCGCCTGCAGACCTGATCCGTCGACGTGACCCTCACCGAACTCCGCGACAGCCGAGGCCCAACTGTCATACAGAGCGGTCGTGGGACGGACGAATGCGACGGTCATCGCCCGATAGAATCACACCCCGTCTGCGCGGGCAAAACCGCGGGACTCACCGCGTTTCGTCTCGTCGCTGCGCTCCTCGCTCAACGACCCGACGGGACGACGCTGCGCTCCTCGCTCAACGACCCGACAGACGACGCTGCGCTCCTCGCTCAACGACCGGGGGCATCCCCTCCGGTCGTTGAGCGAGCGAAGCGAGACGAAACGCGTCGACCGATCGATCGACGCGTCTCGTTTCTTCGGGCCTCGCGTCAGGCGGCGGGCGCCGGGTCGGCGGCCGGGGCGGCGGGAGCGGATGCGGCGGGCGCACCGGCATCCTCCTCCTTCGGCGCACCGCGGAGGAAGAGCGCCGCGATCAGACCGATCACGATCACACTCGCCGGCAGCAGGATCGACTGCGACATCGCCGCGGCGAACCCGTCCGCCACGGGCGCCGGGAGCGTCCCGCCGGAGCTGATCGATCCCGCGGAGTCTCCCATCCCCGGCAGGTTCGCCTCGAGCCGCGCCTGCATGAACGTCGCGATCGCGGCGGAGCCGATCACCGAGCCGATCGTCCGGGTGGTGTTGTAGATGCCCGCGCCCGCTCCGGCTTGACGCATCGGCAGGCGGCGGGTCGCGGTGGTCGCGAGCGGCCCCCACATGCCGGCGCTGCCGATGCCGAGGAGGGCCGACGGGAACAGGAACATCCAGATCTCGGTGTCCATCCGCACGAGCGACGAGTACCAGACCAGCGCCGAGGCGAAGATGACCAGTCCGGGGATGAGGATGAACCGAGGGTCGGTGCGGTCGAGGATCTTGCCGGCGACCGGGGCCAGGACGCCCGAGAACACGGCCATCGGGATCATCAGCAGCGCCGCCTGCGTCGGGGTGAGCCCGCGTGCGATCTGCAGGAAGAACATCAGCGGCAGCGACATGCTCGTCACCGCGAAGCCGACGGTCGCGATCGCGATGTTGGCACCCGAGAAGTTCCGGTCGCGGAACAGGTCGAGCGGCACGAGCGCCTCGCTCGTCGTCTTCCACTGCTGCAGGATGAACAGTCCCATCACGACGATGCCGGCGATGATCAGGCCCCAGACCGAGATCGGACCCCAGATCACGCCCCAGTCGTACTTCTCGCCCTCCTGCAGGCCGAAGACGACGAGGAAGATCGCGGCGGCGCTGAGCACGACGCCGAGGATGTCGAAGCGGTGCGGGTGCGTCTTGAGCTTCGGGACGAGGATCCACGCGGCGACGAAGGCGATCACGCCGACGGGAAGGTTGACGAAGAAGATCCACTCCCAGCCGAAGCCGTCCACGAGCACGCCGCCGAGCAGCGGGCCGACCAGGGTCGCGACGCCGGCTGTGGCGCCCCACAGCCCCATGGCCGCTCCACGGCGGTTCGGCGGGAAGGTCCGGGTGATGACGGCCATGGTCTGCGGAGTCATGAAGGCGGCACCGAGACCCTGCACGGCGCGCGCCGCGATCAGCCCCTCGAGCGAGCTCGACAGGCCGCACCAGAGCGACGCGAGCGTGAAGATCGCGAGACCGATGAGGTAGATGTTCTTCGGGCCGAAGCGGTCGCCGAGTCGTCCGGTGATCAGCAGGGGCACGGCGTAGGTGAGCAGGTAGGCGCTCGTGACCCACACGACGTTGTCGAGGTTGTTGGTGTTCGGGTCGAGCGCGGCTTTGATCGCGGGGTTGGCGACCGAGACGATCGTCGTGTCGACGAGGATCATGAAGAAGCCGATGACGAGCGCCCAGAGGGCGGGCCAGGGGCTCTTGGGCGCGTGGCCGGCGGCGAACGGGCCGGTCTGGGGGCCTGCGGCCTGTCGGGAATCGGTCATTGCTGAGCAGCCTTTCGCTGAGCGAGGTAGCGGTCTGAATCGGTGAAGGCGGACGGACCCCAGGGGAGGTCGCCGCCGTCGAGACGGGCGAGGAGCGCGTCGAGCCAGCGCAGTTCGGCGTCGAGCAGCACCTCCTCGCGTTCGATCTCGACGAGCACCTGGGCGGGTACGCCCTTGGCACGGGCCTTGGCGAGGCCGTGCCGGTGCATGTCGTGGGTCTCGACGAGGGCCGTGCGACGCTCCTGGAGCAACGCGCGCACATCGTCGCGTTCGAGGTTGTGGGATTCGGCGAGCGCGATGCGGAAGTCCTTCTCGCTGTCGACGCGGGGAAGCTCGCGACGCACCCACGCGATGACGGTGTCGCGTCCGGCATCCGTCAGCGTGTACGTCGTGCGCTCGGGACGGTTGCCGTCGCGATCGATGCCGATCTCGTCGATCAGCCCGCTCCGCTGCAGGCGTGCGACGGTGTGGTACAGCGTGCCGTTCGTGATCGTGAGCAGGCGGTCGTCGTGCCGAGCGCGCAGCAGCCGCACCATCTCATAGGGATGCATGTCGGCTTCGCGCAGCAGCGCGAGCACCATGACCCCCATGGGCGTCAGCGTGTCGATCGGCTTCTTCACAGCCCTGCTCCATCCCGATTAGTCCACGTGGACTATACGCTCGTTCCGGGATCAGGACAAGTCGTCTCAGTTCTTCAGTCGCCGCAATGCCGACCCCTTGTGCGCAGCCTCGTCTCCGCTCTTCTCCGACTTCACGATGTAGGCAGGGTCGTCTGCGGATGCCGTGAAGTGCTGCCCCGCGAACTCGAAGTCCGCGGTCTTCTTCTGCTGCACGGTCCCGCGGGTGCGCCCCTGAGAGGTGTTCCAGCTCACACGGTCACCGGTGGACAGATCCTTGGACATGGTGCCTCCGCTCGTTTCTTCGAGGGTCATGGAGAGCGGATGCCGGCGCCAGGCCTTGACACGCGGCGGACGGCCGCTCGACGACCCGCGATAATGGGCGGGTGAGCACTCCTACCGACAGCACCGCGCAGACGATCCCCGGCTGGCGCCACATCTACTCGGGCAAGGTCCGCGACCTCTACGCCTCCGAGGATGCCGCGGACACCCGCATCCTCGTCGTCGCCTCCGACCGGGTCAGCGCGTTCGACTTCGTGCTGTCACCCGGCATTCCCGACAAGGGCGCACTGCTCACCCGCCTGAGCCGCTGGTGGTTCGACCGCCTCGAGGTGCCGAACCACCTCGCAGAGGGATCTATCCCGGCGGTCGTGGCGGATCGCGCGATGCTCGCCCAGTCGCTCGAGATGCTCCCGGTCGAGTGCGTCGTGCGCGGGTACATCACCGGAACGGGCTGGGCCGAGTACACCGAGAGCGGCACGGTGTGCGGCATCCCCCTGCCCGCCGGCCTGCAGAACGGCGACCGCCTGCCCGAGCCGCTGTTCACCCCCGCCTACAAGGCGCCCATGGGCGAGCACGACGAGAACATCACGTTCGAGCGGGTCGAGGAGATCGTCGGCGTCGAGCGCGCGGCAGAGCTCCGCGACGCCTCGCTGTCGATCTACGCGCGGGCCGCGGCGATCGCGGAGGAGAAGGACCTGATCCTCGCCGACACCAAGTTCGAGTTCGGAACCGACGCCGACGGGGTCCTGCGTCTCGCCGACGAGGTGCTCACGAGCGATTCCTCGCGGTACTGGGATGCCGAGGCCTGGCGCACCGGCTCGACGCCGAACGAGCGCATGGCGAGCTTCGACAAGCAGATCGTGCGCGACTGGCTCGCCGCGAACTGGGACAAGCAGGGCGAGCCGCCCGTGCTGCCGGAGGACGTGGTCGAGCGCACCGCCGCCCGCTATCGGGAGCTGATCGAGCGCCTCGGGGCCTGAGGCGTTTCGTCTCGCTCCGCTCGCTCAACGACCGGAGGCTGATCGGGGCGCACACAGGGAAAACTCAGGAATCGGTAGTGTTGCTCCAGCACTCCCTCCCCTCCCCCGATATCTGAGGAGCCCGCATGCCCCTGTGGAAGATCCACGGAAACGGCCGCACTGTCGAACCCGGCGCCGTCGTCACGCCCGCTGAGCGACTGAACTGGCCGGCGACGATCGCGATCGGCGCGCAGCACGTCGTCGCGATGTTCGGCGCCACGTTCCTGGTCCCGACCCTGACCGGCTTCCCGGTCTCGACGACCCTCTTGTTCAGCGGCCTCGGCACGCTGATCTTCCTGCTGATCACGAAGAACCAGCTGCCCAGCTACCTCGGCTCCTCGTTCGCCTTCATCGCGCCGATCACCGCGGCCGTCGCCGCGGGAGGAACGGGCTCGGCACTCGCGGGCGTCGTCGCGGTCGGCATCCTGCTCGCCGTCGTCGGTCTCGTGGTGCAGTTCGCCGGGCTCCGCTGGGTGGATGCACTGATGCCCCCGGTCGTGGCCGGCGCGATCGTCGCCCTGATCGGCTTCAACCTCGCCCCGACGGCCTGGAACAACTTCCAGCTCGACCCGGTGACCGCGACCATCACACTCGTCGCGATCATCCTCTTCGCCGTGCTGTTCCGCGGCTTCCTCGGTCGCATCTCGATCTTCCTCGGCGTCGCGGTCGGCTTCATCTGGGCCGCGTTCAACGGCTCCTTCGACGTGCCGAACGCGCTCCGCGACGGCAAGACGCCCGCCGAGCTGATCGCCGACGCGCCGTGGATCGGCCTGCCCCATTTCCAGCTCCCCGACTTCGTCGAGCCGGGCACATGGTCGACCATCGCGATGTTCCTGCCGGTCGTGCTCGTGCTCATCGCCGAGAACGTGGGCCACGTGCGCGGCGTCGCGACCATGACCGAGGACGCCTCGATCAACAAGCACACCGGCCGTGCGCTCATCGCCGACGGCGTCGCGACGACGATCGCGGGTGGCTTCGGCGGCTCGGGCACCACGACGTACGGCGAGAACATCGGCGTGATGGCCGCGACCCGCGTCTACTCGACGGCCGTCTACTGGGTGGCCGGACTCTTCGCGATCCTGCTGGCGTTCTCTCCCAAGGTCGGCGAGGTGTTCAACTCGATCCCCGCCGGCGTACTCGGCGGCGCGACCACCGCGCTGTACGGCCTGATCGGCATCATCGGCATCAAGATCTGGGTCGACAGCAAGGTCGACTTCTCCCGCCCGGTCAACCAGTACACGGCAGCCGTGTCTCTCGTGATCGGCATCGCCGGCTTCTCGATGAACCTCGGCGACTTCGCGTTCGGCGGCATCGTGCTCGGCACGGTCGCTGCGCTGCTCATCTACCACCTGGGCAACCTGATCGCACGCGCACGCAAAACCGGCGCCGACGACCCGCGCCCGCTCGAGGCCGTGGGGCCGCTCGGCGGCGACCCGGAGTAGGTCGACCCGCTGAACACGGGAGGGCCGGGAAGCCGCTGCGGCGGCATCCCGGCCCTCTGTGCATCGTGCAGCGGATCAGTCGATGACCGCCAGGATGCCGTCGGCGGCGATCGAGGAGGCGAGCTCCGCCCGGTGCGACAGCGCACCCGCACGGTGCGCGGTGACGGTCGTCTCCATCTTCATGGCGTCGAGGACCACGATCGGATCGCCCTCCGCCACCGACTCTCCGTCGTCGACCAGCCAGCGCACCACGGTGCCGGGTACCGGCGCGCGCAGCTCACCCGGGTCGGCCTGGCCCTCGACGGCAGGCGCGGAGGAGGACGGGATGCCGGCGAGCAGAGCGACCGGGAGCCCGAGGACGACTCGACGCCCGTCGATCTCGACGGGGAAACGCTGCAGCGGCGGATCGGACGCCGGCGCGGGGCGCGACTGCATCTCCAGCCTCGGCAGCAGGTCGCTCTCGATCCACTGCGTGTGCACCGCGAAGGTCTCGGTCGCGAACGCCGCGTCGTCGATCGCGAGCAGGTCGAACGGCACCACGGTCGCCGGCCCCTCGACACCGAGCTCGCGCAGCGCACGGCGCGCCCGCACGAGCGCGGCATCGCGCGAGTCGGCGTGCACGATGAGCTTCGCGATCATCGAGTCGAACGCCGGTTGCACGGCATCCCCGGCCTCGATGCCGCTGTCCCACCGCACTCCCGGTCCGCCGGGGATGCGCAGGGCGTCGACGCGGCCAGGGCTGGGCAGGAAGCCACGCCCCGGGTCCTCGGCGTTGATGCGGAACTCGAACGCGTGCCCACGGGGCGTGGGGGTGCCGCTGAGCGTCATCCCCTCGCCGAACGCGATGCGGAACTGCTCGCGCACGAGGTCGGTGCCCGTCACCGCCTCGGTGATCGGATGCTCCACCTGGAGTCGTGTGTTCACCTCGAGGAACGAGATCGTGCCGTCTTCGGCGAGCAGGAACTCGACGGTCCCGGCACCGCGGTACTGCACCTCGGCGCAGATCGCGCGCGCAGCCTCGTGGAATCGCGAGCGCTGCTCGGGCGTCAGGCCGGGCGCCGGCGCCTCCTCGATGAGCTTCTGATTGCGACGCTGCATCGAGCAGTCGCGGTCGCCGACCACGACCACACCGCCTTCCCCGTCGCCGAGCACCTGCACCTCGATGTGCCGCGGACGCTCCAGGAAGCGCTCGACGAAGCACTCGCCGCGCCCGAACGCGGCGACGGCCTCCCGGGTGGCCGCGTCGAACGCCTCGGCCACCTCCGACAGCTCGCGGACGACCTTCAGGCCGCGCCCTCCGCCACCGAACGCGGCCTTGATCGCGATGGGCAGTCCGTGCTCCTCCGCGAACGACACGGCCTCCGCGGGACCCGCGAGCGGCTCGTCGGTGCCCGCGGCGAGCGGCGCCCCGACGCGCTGGGCGATCCGCCGCGCGGTCATCTTGTCGCCGAGGGCGTCGATGCTGTCGGGCGACGGACCGATCCAGATCAGCCCCGCCTCCTCCACGGCTCGCGCGAAGGCGGCGCTCTCGGAGAGGAACCCGTATCCGGGGTGCACGGCATCCGCACCGGCTCGACGCGCCGCGTCGAGCAGGGCGTCGATCGAGAGGTACGTGTCGGCGGCGGTGGCGCCGCCCAGGCCCATGGCCTCGTCGGCGAGCCGCACGTGCAGGGCATCCGCGTCCTGGTCGGCGTAGACGGCGACGGACGCGTGCCCGGCCTCGGCGCACGCTCGGATCACACGCACCGCGATCTCGCCGCGATTCGCGATCAGGACCTTCTTCGTCTGGCGTCTCCGCTGCGTGGTCGGCTCCATGGTCATGAGGACTCCTTGACGGTGAGGCGGAGGCGCACTCCCGGGGCGAGCTGGCCTGCGAGGTCGAGACTGCGGTCCGTGAGGGCGCCGATGATGGGGTAGCCGCCCGTGAGCGGATGGTCGGGGAGGAACAGTACGGGCTGCCCGTCCGGCGGCACCTGGATGGCCCCCGTGACGGCGCCCTCACTCGGCAGCTCGCCGCTCCGCGCGCGCTCCAGCGCGACCTCGCCGTGAAGGCGGATGCCGACCCGATCGGAGCGCGGCGTGACGGTCCACTCCTGACCGGTCAGCGCCTCGAGCGCCGCCGCCGTGAACCAGTCGTCGCGGGGGCCCAGGGTGACGTCGAGTTCGACGAGCTCTCCGGGCGCGGGGAGCTCGCGGTCCACGGCCGTCGGCGCGACCGGGCGGGTGCCGGCGTCGCCGAGGGGGAGCACGTCCCCCGCGGCGAGCGCGCGCGGACCGAGGCCGGCGAGCGTGTCGGCGGCGCGACTGCCGAGCGCCGCGTCCGCATCCAGACCGCCCCGCACGGCGATGACGTAGCGCAGACCGCGCGATGGGTGACCCAGGGTCAACTCGTCGCCGTCGGCCGTCGCGAAGGGCTCGCCGTGCACGACGGGGCGCGGGTGCCCGTCGGCGTCGATCAGCGCCAGGTCGCCGATCGCGCCGGTGATGGCGGCGACGCCGGACCCGTGGAACCGCAGCACGGCCCCGCCGACGCTCTCCAGCACGGCCGCACCGCGGGTGTTGCCCACAGCCTCGTTCGCATCGCGCATCGCCCGGCGGTCCGCTGCGCCGGATGCCGAGACGCCGAGTGCCGCGTAGCCCGGGCGTCCTGCATCCTGCACGAGCAGCTGCAGCGAGGGCCGCACGACCTCGACGGCCCCGGCCGACGGAGAACCCGGAGCATCCGCGTCCTGCTCGGCGTGGAGCGCCTCGACTCGCCGTCCCGATGTCGCGACGTCTCCGTTCCCCGTCGACGATCCGCTCCCCGAGAGCACGGCCTGCGCCTGCACGCGCTCGAAGCGCACGGCGACCCCGGGCGAGAGCAGCGCCGGCGGATCGCGGTCGATGTCCCACATCACGGCATCCGTACGGCCGATGAGCTGCCAGCCGCCTGGGCTCTCCCGTGGATACACACCCGTGAACTCTCCCGCGAGCGCGACCGAGCCGGCCGGCACCCGGGTGCGAGGGGAGGAGCGCCGGGGCACCGCGAACAGCGGGTCGTCGCCGACCACGTATCCGAACCCCGGGGCGAAGCCTGAGAACGCGACCCGCCACTCCGCGCCGAGGTGGCGATTCACGAGCTCCTCGGCCGACACGGACAGCAGGGCGGCGGCCTCCTCGAGGTCCTCGCCGTCGTAGATCACGGGCACGGCGACCTCTCCAGCGCCGGAGAGCCGGACGTCGCCGACCTCGGTCGCCTCGAGCGCGGCGGCGAGATCGGAGGCCGAGACCCGCAGCGGGTCGAAGCGCACGAGAACGGTGCGCGCACCCGGGATGCGCTCGACCACTCCGGGGACCCCGTCCCACGCGAGGTTCAGACGCATCGCCTCGTCGAGGTCGGCGGCCTCGACGAGCAGCGCGTGGTCGGATGCGGTGAGGATGCGCATCAGACGACGTACTCCGCATCCGGCACGTCGGTGATGAACATGAACCCCGGTGCGTGCGTGACGGCGAACGGCGGCTTCGAGGCCATGATCGCGGCCTGCGGGGTGACGCCGCACGCCCAGAACACCGGCACCTCGCCATCGCGTACCTCAGGGGCGTCGCCGAAGTCCGGGCGCGAGAGGTCGGCGATGCCGAGGGATGCCGGATCGCCGATGTGCACGGGCGCGCCGTGCACCGCGGGGGTGCGGCCGGAGATCTGCACGGCGTCAGCGACGCGCCCCGCGGGGATCGGGCGCATCGACACGACCATCTCGCCGCTCAGTCGGCCTGCGGGCGTGCACGGCACGGCGGTGCGGTACATCGGGACGTTGCGGCCCAGCTCCTGATGGCGGATGGGGATCCCCGCCTCCACGAGTCCGGTTTCGAACGTGAAGCTGCAGCCGATGAGGAACGCGACGAGGTCGGGGTGCTCATCCCAGGCCGCGGTGGCATCCGAGACCTCCTCGGCCAGTTCGCCGTCGCGCCAGATGCGGTAGCGGCCGATGTCGGTGCGGATGTCGCTCCCCGGGGCGAGGGCCGACTCCACCTGACCCTCTTCGATGACCTCGAGCACGGGGCAGGGCTTCGGGTTCCGTTGCGCGTAGAGCAGCGTCTCGAACGCCCAGTCCGCGGGGACCGCGATGAGGTTGGCCTGCGTGAGCCCCGGGGCGACCCCACTGGTCGGCGCGGCACTGCCCGCTCGGATGGCCGCGCGGGCGGCGCGTCCGGCGGCGAGCTGATCGGCGGTGGCGAGAACGGTCATGTCACACGCCCGCGAACGGAGCGATCGCGATGCCCGCATCCTGCAGCAGACGCTTCGTCTCGGCCGCCATCGCGACGGATCCGGGGCTGTCGCCGTGCACGCAGATCGACTGCGCCTCGACGGCGACGTCGGTGCCGTCGATCGCGCGGATCACCCCGTCGGCGGCGAGACGCACCATGCGCTCCGCGACCGCGACGGGGTCGTGCAGCACGGCTCCCTCCTCGGCGCGCGACACGAGCTGACCGTCGGGCTGATAGGCGCGGTCGGCGAAGGCCTCGGCCGCGACGGCCAGCCCGGCTCGCTCGGCGACGTCGAGCACGACTCCGCCCGCGAGGCCGAGCAGCACGAGGTCGGGGTCGATCGCACGGATGGCCGCCACGACGTCCTTCGACTGCCGCTCGTCGCGGGCGATCGTGTTGTACAGCGCGCCGTGCGGCTTGACGTACGACACCCGGCCGCCGACGGCGGAGGCGAGGCCCATGAGCGCGCCGAGCTGGTATTCGACGTGCGCCTGCAGCGTCGACGAGTCGATCTCGACCTTCGTGCGTCCGAAGTTCTCGTAGTCGCGGTATCCGGGATGCGCGCCGATCACGACCCCGCCGCGCACGGCTGCCGCGAGCGTGTCGCGGATGCCCTCGGGGCTGCCGGCGTGGAACCCGCACGACACGTTCGCACTCGTGACGAGACGCAGCATGCTCTCGTCGTCGCTCACGATCCGGTCGGGGACGTTCTCTCCGAGGTCCGAGTTCAGGTCGATCGAGGTCATGCGATCACGCTCCGATGCCGAGGAAGGCGAAGATGGGTCCGATGGAGACGACGCCCATGTACCAGGTGAGCGCCGTGACGACCGTACCGGCGACGAGCAGCCAGATCGGGTACTTCCGCGAGCCGAGCAGATCGCGGCGGAACCAGCCGATGTACATGAACACCGTCAGGCCGATCGGCAGGATCAGTCCGTTGAACCCGCCGACGAACACGAGGATCGCGGCGGGCGCGGTGCCGATGGACAGGTAGACGAGCAGCGACACCACGATGAAGGCGACCGTCGCGAGCTGCAGCGGCCAGCCGCCCTTGAGCTTGGCCGCGAAGGTCGAGAGGAAGGTGGCCGAGGTGTACGCGGCGCCGATGACCGAGCTGATCGCCGCCGCCCAGAAGATGGCGCCGAAGATGCGCAGTCCTGCGTCGCCGAGGACCGCGCCGAACGCCTGACCGGCGGGGTTCGCCGCCTGGCTCGACAGGTCGAGGGCGACCCCGGATGCCACGACGCCGAGGATCGCGAGGAACAGCACGTAGCGCATGACTCCGGTCACGAGGATGCCGTTGGCCGCCGCGCGCATGACCGGACCGGCGTGCTCCGGCCCGGTGTGGCCCGAGTCGAGGTAGCGGTGGGCGCCGGAGTACGTGATGTAGCCGCCGACCGTGCCGCCGACGATGGTCGTGATGGTGGCGAAGTTCAGCTCATCGGGCACGAACGTCTGGCGCAGCGCCTCACCGATCGGGGGCTGGGCGATCACGGCCACGACGATCGTCATGACGATCATGCCGACGCCGAGGACGACGAGCACGACGTCCATCACGGGTCCGGCCTTCTTGACGAGGAAGATGATGATGGCGAGCGCGGCGGTGAGGGCGCCGCCGATCTTGGGGTCGATGCCGAGCAGCGCGTTCAGCCCGAGGCCGCCACCGGCGATGTTGCCGATGTTGAACGCGAGGCCGCCGATGACGACGAGGATCGCGATGACGTGTCCGGAGAACGGGATCGCGCGGTTGGCGAGCTCGCCGGCGCGCAGCCCGGACGACGTGATCATGCGCCAGATGTTCAGCTGCACCGCGATGTCGACGAGGATCGAGATCAGGATGGCGAATGCGAACGCGGCGCCCATCGTGGCAGTGAACGTCGCGGTCTGGGTGATGAAGCCGGGGCCGATCGCGCTGGTGGCCATCAGGAAGATCGCCCCGATGACGGCGCTGCGCCCGGTGCGCTTCTTCACCCGGGCGAGGCGGGCTTCGTCTTCCGGGGAGAGGGAGGAGGTGGTCTGCTCTGACATGCGGGGGATTCCCATCGTCGTTGGTGGGGGTGCGGAGACCCCCAGTGTAGAACGTATGGAACCCGATTGTTCAACAATTATGTTTCCATCGTGCTACAGCGGGGTATCCGGTCTGTAATACGGGCACATCGATCGTGAACGACCCCCGCGCCTCGCACCTACGATGAAGGCATGAACCACGAGGGTCCGCTCGCCGACGTGCTCCGACAGCGCATCATCGACGGCGACTTCGCCCCCGGATCACGACTGTCGGAGTCCGCCCTCGCCGAGCAGTTCGACGTGTCCCGCAACACGCTCCGCGAGGCCTTCCGCGTGCTCGCCGAACAGGGCCTGGTCGAGCACGTGCCGCACCGCGGCGTCTCGGTCGCCTCGCCGACCATCGCCGACGTCATCGACATCTACCGCGCGCGCCGCGTGATCGAGTGCACGGCACTGCGCCAGTCCGAGCCGGAGCACCCCGCGGTGCAGCTGATGCGCGACGCCCTCGCCGAAGCGGAGGAGCACCTGCCGCACGAGGACTGGCGTCGGATCGGCAGCGCGAACATGGCTTTCCACGACGCGATCGTCGCCCTCGCCGACAGTGCTCGACTCGCGCGCACGTACCGCGACGTCGCCGCCGAGCTGCGTCTCGTCTTCCTCGAGATCGACGAGCCGCGGTCGCTCCACGAGCCGTTCGTGCGACGCAACCGCGCGGTGCTCACCGCCCTCCTGGAGCAGGGACCTCAGGCTGCGGCGGACGAGCTCGAACGCTACCTCACGGCATCCGAGCGCAGTGTCCTGGGCGCATTCGCTCGCATGGGGCACGCCTGACGCGCGGTCCTTAGCTGACGCGCGGTCCTTAGCTGACGCGCGGTCCTCACCTCACGACGGTAGCGCACCGGAGGCACGCAACCGCAGCGGGGCCACGCGGGGCGCGACTGCAAGCGGCAGGGGAGCTTCGGGCACGGGCAGGTCGTACACGCGGTGCATCCAGCGACGGGCGTCCTCGAGCGGGAAGGTGTCGCCGTAGACCGCGAACTTCAGCAGGATGCCCTCGAGCGTGCTGCGGAGCATGATCTCCTCGAGCTCCGGGTCGGCGGCTCCGCGCTCGCGGAAGATGTCGCGCACCTTCTCCTCGGCCTCGATCGCGCGGTCGTGATACCGGTCCTCGACCTCGGCGTACAGGCGGTGCGTCGCCGGCTGCTGCTGGAGCGCGAGCACGACCTTCTGCAAGGGGAGGGCGTATCCCGTGGCCATGATCGCCCCGTCGATGATGCCGGCCAGCCGCGTATCCGCGGGCCCCGGCACCTCGGGGATGCCGAACAGTGCGGCGAACCACTGCTCGATGACGGCGGCGACCAGTTGGTCCTTGCCGCCGAAGTGGTAGTTCACGAGGCCCTGGGCGACGCCCGCTCGCTGGGTGATCTCGGCGATGCTGGCGCCGGCGACCCCGCGCTCGGCGAACGTCTCGATCGCGGCCTGCAGGATCACCTCCCGCGCCCGTTCCCTCGCCAGACGATTCTGCTCGTCGGAGCGCGCCATCCGGGCTCCACCTCCTGAGTTCGTTCCGGATGTCTTCCGGAATTCACCCCCCGCCCTATAGATTAGCCACTGAATACCCGTTCAATGCATATGAGGTGGCTGCCCCATGAACCCACGGTCGCGGACCCACCTGGAGGGGCGTCGGGTCCGCGTCCGTGTTCCCCTGCACGCGGTCACGCCGCGCGAGGGGCGCGACCATGCCGCGGGGCGGTCAGGCGGAGTCGCGGACGATCAGCTCGGTGGGCAGGATGGTCGTCTGCTCGGTCTCGCGTCCGGCGAGGTGCGCCAGCAGCACCGCGGCCATGGCCTCGCCGTGCGCGTACATCGGCTGACGGATCGTGGTGAGCTGCGGGTCGGTGCTCAGGGCGACGGAGGAGTCGTCGAAGCCGACGATCGCGATGTCCTCGGGTACGCGGAGGCCGGCGGCGCGCAGCGCCGTGAGCGCGCCGCGCGCCATGAGATCGCTCGCGACGAAGATCGCGTCGGGCTGGCCGAGCTCGAGGATGCGGCGAGCGGCCTGCGCTCCTCCGGCCTCGGTGTAGTCGCCGGACTCCTCCGCGAACGGCGTGAGCCCGGCATCCGCCAGTGCGGCTCGGTACCCCTCGAGACGGTCGGCAGCCGACACCATCGACGGCGAGCCCGAGATGGTGGCGATGCGCGTGCGTCCTGTGTCGATGAGGTGCTGCGTCGCCGTGCGCGACGCAGCAACGTTGTCGACGTCGACCACGTATTCGCCGTCCCGGCGTCCGACCGGACGACCGCCCCAGACGACAGGCACAGCTTCGGCGATGCGTGCGATGAAGGCGTCGCTCGTGTGGTGCGAGACGATCAGGGCGCCGTCGACGCCGCCGTTGCGCACGAAGCTCGCGACCTTGTCTCCGGGATCCTCGCTCGCGATGAGCACGTTGAGCAGGTAGTCCGAGCCGCGGAGCGCTCCGGTGATCCCTGCGACGAGCGCCGCGAAGAACGGGTCGCCGAAGAACGTCGTGGTGTCCTCGGGCACGACCAGCGCGATCGTGTGGGTCTGCCTGGAGGCGAGCGAGCGTGCGGCCCGGTTGGGGACGTAGTGCAGTGCGGCGATCGCATCCTGCACGGCGGCAAGCGCTTCGGGGCTCACCGCCGAAGACCCGTTCACCACGCGCGACACCGTCGACCGTGATACTCCCGCGGCCGAGGCCACTTCTTCGATCGTCGCGTGCGAAGGCACGACAGTCTCCCCTCCACCCGGCTGCGACTCGGGCATTATTCCCAGTTCACCGCGGGTGTCGGAGTACACCGACGGTGGTGTTCTGAGCGTACTGCGCCCTTGGTATCCCAGCGTGCGTCCGATGCACGTTCAGGGTGCGAAATCTGTGCAATATATCGGCATTACACGAGGGAGCGCTCCCGAATTTCGGATTCTGCACAATTGTTGGACGCTAGTCGACAAAAGAGCACCCCTGCACTCGCCCCGGCGCGCCCGCCGGATTCCCGCGCCCAGGCCCCACGGCGTACCCTTGTCCGGTGCCCGACACCGACCTCTCCCCCGCACTCCTCCGCGCCGAATCCCTGATCCGCAGCATCCCGGACTACCCGGAGCCGAGCATCGTCTTCCGCGACATCACGCCACTCCTCGCCGACGCCGACGCCCTCGCAGCCACGACCTCCGCGATCGTCGAGCCCTTCGCCGGTCAGTTCGACGTGGTCGCCGGCATCGAGGCGCGCGGCTTCATCCTGGCCGGCGCCGCCGCGATCGCCGCGGGCGTCGGCCTCATCCCGATCCGCAAAGCCGGCAAGCTGCCCCGCCCCGCAGCATCCGTGGACTACGCCCTGGAGTACGGCACCGCGACGATCGAGATGCACGACGATCTGCCCGAGGGGTCCCGCGTGCTGCTCATCGACGACGTGCTGGCCACCGGAGGCACCCTCGCCGCCGGACGCGAACTGGTCGAGCGCCTCGGCAGCCACGTGATCGGCATCTCCGTGCTGTTCGAGATCGACGGCCTCGGAGGCCGCGAGACGATCGGCGACCTCCACACGGTCTTCCACGCCTGAGAAGGAGGCGGATGCCGCGCGAATCGCGCGTGTCGGGAGCCGGTAGACTGAGGCCGCCCGTCCGCCCACGACTCCTGGAGCCGTCATGCCCACCATCGTCGTCGACGTCATGCCCAAGCCCGAACTGCTCGACCCGCAGGGCAAGGCCGTGTCCGGCGCCTTCGCCCGTCTCGGCGTCGAGGGCTTCTCCGACGTCCGGATCGGCAAGCGCTTCGAACTCACGGTCGAGGGAGAGGTCACGGACGAGGTCCTCGCCGAGGCCCGCCGCATCGCCGACGAGGTGCTGTCGAACTCCGTGATCGAGGACGTCGTGGGCATCGAGGTCGCCGAATGACCACGCGCATCGGGGTCGTCACGTTCCCCGGTTCGCTCGACGACCGCGACGCGCAGCGCGCCGTCCGCCTCGCCGGCGCCGAGCCCGTGGCCCTCTGGCACGGCTCGCACGACCTCCAGGGCGTAGACGCGCTCGTGCTCCCCGGCGGCTTCAGCTACGGCGACTACCTGCGCGCCGGCGCGATCGCCGCGCTCTCGCCGATCATGGCCGAGGTCAAGGACGCGGCCGCGAAGGGCCTGCCCGTGCTCGGCATCTGCAACGGCTTCCAGATGCTCGTCGAGGCACACCTGCTGCCGGGCGGCCTGATCCGCAACGACCACCAGCACTTCGTGCGCCGCGACCAGAAGCTCGTCGTGGAGAACTCCGACACCGCGTGGACCAACCGGTTCCGCACCGGCCAGGAGATCGTCATCCCGCTCAAGAACGCCGACGGCGGCTACATCGCCGATGACGAGACGCTCGACCGCATCGAGGGCGAGGGCCTCGTCGCCTTCCGCTATGCGGGAGTGAACCCCAACGGGTCGCTCCGCGATATCGCCGGCCTCACGAACGAGGCGGGCAACGTCGTCGGGCTCATGCCGCACCCCGAGCACGCCACCGAGCCGGGCTTCGGTCCCGACACGACTGCGGCCATGCGGTCGGGCGTCGACGGACTCGACTTCTTCACGAGCGCGATCGCCGCGGTCGCCCGCATCGCCGCCTGAGTCACCACGCCGCGTCACCCCGGCGCACGGCGCTCACCACGCGGCGCACACGAGAAGACGGCGCGCGGGACGACGCAGTGGCAGGTCAGGACGCGGGCAGCGTGAACGGGTTGTCGCCGATCGCAGCCAGCAGGTACCACGCGGTCGTGCCGGTGTGCAGGCTCGCGTAGTAGAGGTCACCGAACCCGGAGTCGAGACCGTCGTTCGACGTCGCGACGATCCCCTTGCCGTCGCCGTTCACGGCGTCGCGCTGCGCGAGTCGGATGCTGTCGAGCAGCGCGTCCGCCTCCGCCGCGTCTCCCGCGCCGTCGCGCAGACGCAGCGCGAGCGCGAGGTGTCCCGCGCCCTCGAACCAGACCTTCGAGACGTCGACGTGGCTGATCGAGGGGCCGTGGTGCGGCCCGTCCGTCGCGATGAGGTTCGCGAGCGTCCAGTCGAGCGCTGCGCCGTAGCGCGGGTCTCCGGTGGCGAGTGCGCTCCAGGTCTGCGCGTCGAGCGGCACCGGGTACACGTTGGTCGTGCTGCCGTCGAGCAGCGTGCCGGTGTCGACATGACCGTCGGGGGCCTGCATCGCCGCGACGAAGGCGGCGGCGGTCGCGGCGCGGTCGGCCCACACGCTGTCGCCGGTGAGCTGCGCGAGCTGTCCGAAGAATCCGGCGATGTCGCTGTTGTGCTCGGTGGACTTCCACACCAGCGAGGTGCCGTCTTCGAGCTGCCCGCCCGTGTAGCCGAAGGGCGCACGCGTCATGTCGGCCGTGTTCGTCTGGATCCACTGGGCGATGTCGAGCGCGCCGTCGAGATACTTCTGCTCGCCGGTGGCGTGGAACAGCCGGGCGAGTGCCATGCCGGCCCACGCCTGGTTGCCGGTGAAGGTGCCGGGCCCGGTGATCTCGACGCGTCCCTGGCGGATGCCGTGGGGTTCGTACGAGGTGCGGACGCGGCCATCGCCGATCGGATCGTTCTCCTGCACGAACAGGAGCGTGTCGGCGACGGCGCGGGCGCGGCGGAGGTCGTCGGGGAGTCCGCGCGCGGTGTACGCGATCACGACGAGCGCGTCGTCGTACACGAAGGACGGGGTGAAGTCCCAGGTCGGCAGATCCGTGAAGAACCCGCCCTGGTAGCTGCGCGGCAGGCAGTGGCCCGCATCGTCGCAGAACTCGTCGACGCGCGCGTCGAGGAACTCGTAGGCGAGCGCGACGGAGGTCGCAGGATCGGCCGGGTCGGCGACGGGGGCCGGTTCGTCCGCGGGGGTCGCCGCTCCGGATGCGGTCGCTGCGCCGGTCAGGACGGCGACGGCGACGAGCGCGGCGGCGACGATCCACGGCACCGAACGGCGCGGAGAACCGGACATGGGGACCCTCTCGGTCGAGACCGCGCACGGGCCGAGCGTGCGCAGGCGACCGTGAGGTCACGAGACGATCCTGTCAACGCCGCAGCCGTGCGACTAGCGCCGAACGTCCACGGTCGGACGCCCATCCGTCCAGCATCCCGGTATATCGGTGCGCGAGCGACGCGCGCAGGGCGAGTGCGAGAGCAGCGGACCTGCCGCGGATGCGGTTCGCGGAGTAGCATCCAGCCCATGCCCATCGCACTGGAGAACGTCGGAATCGCCGTCCGCGACCTGGAGGAGGCCGTCGCCTTCTTCACCGACCTCGGCCTCACGGTCGTCGGCCGCGACGAGGTGAGCGGCGAGTGGGCCTCGACCGCCGTCGGCCTCGACGGGAATCACGCGAGGATCGCCGTGCTGCAGACTCCCGACGGGCACGGGCAGCTCGAATTCTTCGAGTACATCCATCCCGAGGCGATAGAGACCGAGCCGACGCTGCCGAACGAGATCGGGATGCACCGCGTGGCGTTCTCCGTCGACGACATCGACGCGTCGCTGGCGATCGCCGCGCGGCACGGATGCCATCCGCTGCGCGGCGTCGCGAACTACCAGGATGTCTACAAGCTCACCTACCTGCGCGGGCCCAGCGGCATCCTCGTGATGCTCGCGCAGGACCTCACGAAGACCCGCACCGCGCGGGAGGACTAGCCCAGCGCGGGCGGCCAGACGCCGATCAGCAGCGCCATCACCACGACCGTCACGAGCTCGTGCGCGATGTTCATGGTGGTGAGCGCGGTCGGCCGCCCCTCGAAGGCGTCGTGCGTGATGAACCGCGCGGCCGTGAAACCCGCCCACAGCAGCACCGCCGTGACGATGGTGCCCCAGAGGAACGAACCGCCGTAGAAATGCCAGGCGATCGCGGCCGCGCCGGCCAGCACCCACGACGTCACGAAGCTCACGAGCACGGTCGTGACGATCGGGAGGACGGCCGTCGCGGGCGGCCGATCCATGTCGACGTTCGCGAGCCGCGCCCAGCGGGTGCCGAACACCGGCGGCGCGTACCAGACCGAGCCGACGATCATGCTCGACAGCGTCGCCAGCAGGACCGCCCAGTAGTTGATCTCGGGAACCATGACCACCTCCACATCGTCGGATGCCGGAAGCATACTCCCGAGTGCGGACCGGATCAGCGGCATCTGCAAGACCGATTGTCCGAAACGATTCGATCCCCGCTATGGCGCTCATGTAAGCGTTTGCACTAGCCTGGGCGCATGACACAGCTCGAGCAGATCGCAGCCCCCGGTTCCGAGTGGTGGCGCAGCGCCGTCATCTACCAGATCTACCCCCGCTCGTTCGCCGACGCCTCCGGCGACGGCATCGGCGACCTCCCCGGCATCACGAGCCGCCTCGACGCGCTCAAGGAGCTCGGCGTCGACGCGATCTGGCTCAGCCCGTTCATGACGAGCCCGCAGCGCGACGCCGGCTACGACGTCGCCGACTACCGCGACGTCGACCCGCTGTTCGGCACGCTCGCCGACTTCGACACCATGCTGAACGAGGCGCACACCCGCGGCATCCGCGTGATCGTCGACCTCGTGCCCAACCACTCCTCCGCGCAGCACGCGTGGTTCCAGCAGGCACTGAGGGCCGCACCGGGCAGCCCCGAGCGGGCACGCTACATCTTCCGCGACGGCAAGGGCGAGAACGGCGAGCTGCCCCCGAACAACTGGGAGTCGGTGTTCGGCGGCGGCATGTGGGAGCGCATCACCGAGGCCGACGGCACGCCCGGCCAGTGGTACCTGCACATCTTCGACGCCACGCAGCCGGACTTCGACTGGACCAACGAGGAGGTCCAGGAGGAGTTCCGCTCGATCCTGCGCTTCTGGCTCGACCGTGGCGTCGACGGGTTCCGCGTCGACGTCGCCCACGGCATGATCAAGGCCGACGGCCTCCCCGACTACACCCCGCCCGCGGATGCCGACTCGATGGGCGGCGGCGAGGCGAACGTCCCGTACTGGGGCCAGGACGGCGTGCACGACATCTACCGCGACTGGCACCGGGTGCTCGCAGAGTACGACGGCGACCGCGCCCTGTGCGGCGAGGCGTGGATGCCGACTCTCGCGCAGACCGCCCTCTGGGTGCGCCCCGACGAGATGCACCAGACGTTCAACTTCCCGTACCTCATGACCGAGTGGGATGCCGAGAAGCTGCGCACCGTGATCCGCGAGTCCCTCGACGCGTTCGGCGCGGTCGGCGCCCCGAGCACGTGGGTGCTGTCGAACCACGACGTGGTGCGCCACGCCTCGCGTCTCGCGCTCACCTCCGAGAACCCGCAGGGCGAGGGCATCGGCCCGAACACCCCGGACAAGCCCGATACCGCCACCGGCCTGTCCCGCGCTCGCGCCGCGACGACCATCATGCTCGCGCTGCCCGGCTCGTCGTATCTGTACCAGGGCGAGGAGCTGGGCCTGCCCGAGGCGATGGAGATCCCGGACGCGTTCCGTCAGGACCCGACCTGGTTCCGCACGAACGGGGAGCGCTACGGTCGCGACGGATGCCGCGTCCCGCTGCCCTGGGAGGCGGAGGCCCCCGCCTTCGGCTTCAACGACACCGGCGCCTCATGGCTGCCGCAGCCCGCGGACTGGGCGACGTACGCCCGCGACGTCGAAGGGGTCGACCCCGCGTCGACGCTCGCGCTCTACAAGCGACTGCTCGCCGGTCGCCGCGAGTACGGCTTCGGCAGCGGATCGCTCGTCTGGGAGGACGCCGGAGCGGATGCCGTGGCGTTCCGCCGCGGCGACGTCCACGTGCTCGCCAACCTGGGCACCGAGCCGCTTTCCCTGCCCGTCGACGCCCTCATCGTGGAGCGGAGCGAGCCGTTCGAGGGCGGCGAGCTGCCCGTCGACACGGCGGTCTGGTACACCACGGTCTGAGTCCGGAGCCGCTCCGGTCGCAGTCGGCGTGGCTCCGGCATCCCTCCGGCGGCACCGGCTGCGACCGGAGCGATCCGAACGCCGAGGGAGAGACAGCATGCCGAGCATCGACGAGGTCGCCCGACTCGCCGGGGTGTCCACGGCGACCGTGTCGCGAGCGCTGAGCGGCCGCGCGAACGTGTCGGAGTCGGCGCGCCTGCGCGTCCAGGAGGCCGCGTCGGCGCTCGGCTACGTGGTGTCGTCTCGCGCGTCGAGCTTGGCATCCGGGCGCACGCGCAACATCGGGGTGATCGTGCCGTTCCTCGACCGCTGGTTCTTCAGCACCGTGCTGTCGGGGGTGTCCACGACGCTCATGCGCGCGGGCTACGACATCACGCTGTACAACATCACCGCCGACAGGGATGTGCGCGCACACGTGTTCGACACCTTCCTGCGGCGTCAGCGCGTGGACGCGGTGATCGCCGTGTCGATCGAACTCCACGAGCACGAGACGCAGCAGCTGCTCGCCGTCGGACTGCCCGTGGTCGCGATCGGCGGCCCGAACCCCCGACTCGACACCCTCACGGTCGACGAGGTCGCGGTGGCCCGGCTCGCGACCGAGCATCTGATCGGTCTCGGCCACCGGCGCATCGCGCACATCGGCTCGACGCCCGAATTCGACGTCGACTTCCACGTCACACCGCTCCGGCGGCTGGGGTTCGAGCGGGCGCTCGAGGCAGCCGGCATCCCGCTCGATCCCGCGCTCCTCGAGCCGGCGGACTTCACGATCGACGGCGGATACCGCGCGGCCACGCACCTGCTGACGCGGCCTGGCCCTCGCCCGACCGCGGTCTTCGCAGCATCGGACGAGATGGCGATCGGCACGATCCTCGCCGCGCGGGATCTCGGCATCTCGGTGCCGCGCGACCTGTCGATCGTGGGGATCGACGGGCACGAGCTCGGCGCGCTCTTCCAGCTCACGACCGTCGACCAGTTCCCGCTCGGGCAGGGCGAGAGGGCCGCGGATGTCGTGCTCGCGAAGCTCGCCGAGGGCGAGATCGAGGGTGATCCGGACCTTCCCTCTGCGCTGCCCTACGAGCTGAGGGTGCGCGGGACGACGGCCCGGCTCGCCTGAGGCAGCGACGCGGGACGCATGGGATGCTGGAGTCATGGCCCCCGGCATCCCCTCCGTCCTGTTCGTGTGCGTGCACAACGCGGGTCGCTCGCAGATGGCTGCAGGGTTCCTGCGGCACATCGCCGGCGACCGCATCGAGGTGCGCTCGGCCGGTTCCCTGCCCGCCGAGCACATCAACCCCGTGGCGGTCGAGGCGATGGGCGAGCTCGGCATCGACATCACAGCCGAGACGCCGAAGGTCCTGACGACCGAAGCCGTTCAGCACTCGGACGTCGTGATCACGATGGGATGCGGTGACACGTGCCCGTTCTTCCCGGGGAAGCGCTACGAGGACTGGGCGCTCGACGACCCCGCCGGGCAGGGGATCGAGGCCGTTCGTCCGATCCGCGACGACATCCGCCGCCGCATCGAGTCTCTCGCCGCCGAGCTGCTCGCCTGACCCCGCCCCGCCCGTCTATTTCTGCCGAATGACGCAAACCGCCCGTCTGTTTGTGCCGAACGGCAGAAACAGACGGGCGGGAGGGCAGGGCCGCCGCAGATCAGCGCGCGGCGATCAGACCCGCGGTCTTCTCCTGCGCGAGCTGGAAGCGGCGCTGCACGTCGGGCCAGTTCACGAGCTCCCAGAACGCCTTGACGTAGTCGGCGCGGACGTTGAGGTAGTCGAGGTAGTAGGCGTGCTCCCACACGTCGAGCTGCAGCAGCGGCGTCACGCCGAGAGGCGCGTTGGCCTGCTGGTCGAACAGCTGGAAGATCACGGGCCGTGCGCCGACCGAGTCCCACGCGAGGACGGCCCAGCCGGAACCCTGCACGCCGAGCGCGGTGGCGGTGAAGTGCGCGCGGAACGCGTCGATCGAGCCGAACTCGTCGGCCAGCGCGGCCTCGAGCTCGCCCTCGGGGTTGCCGCCGCCATCGGGCGACAGGTTCTCCCAGAACACCGAGTGGTTGATGTGTCCGCCGAGGTTGAAGGCGAGGTCCTTCTCGAGCTTGTTCACGGCGGCGAGGTCGCCGGCGCCGCGGGCTGTGGCGAGCTGCTCGAGCGCCGTGTTCGCGCCCGTCACGTAGGCCTGGTGGTGCTTGGAGTGGTGGAGCTCCATGATCTTCCCGGAGATGTGCGGGGCGAGCGCCGAGTAGTCGTACGGCAGCTCGGGGAGCGTGTACGCAGTGGACATGGGATTCCTTCCTTCGGTGATTCTGCGGTCTGTGTCGCGGCTGCGGCGCCGTCGCTGCGGCGCCGTCGCCTCAGGCGTCGTCGTTCGGCAGCGCGTGGAACCGGCGATCGATGTAGACGAGCGGGCGTCCCGGTCGACCCAGCAGCACCTCGTCGACCTCGGCGATCACGACGGTCGAGGAGCCGACGGCGACGATCGTCATGGGGTGGCAGCGCATCGCGACGCGCGCTTCGCGCAGGTACGGCTCGCCTGTCGGGAGCGCGCTCCAGCCCTGTGCGTCGGTGAAGCGCTCGGCGCCGCTCACCGCGAAGCTCTGCGCGAGTGCGGAGTGCTCGTCGTCGATCAGGTGCACCACGAAGCTGTCGGCCGAGAGGATCGCCCCGGCGCTGCCGGTCGCGCGGGTGACCGAGAACACGATCGCCGCGGGATCGACCGCCACGGAGGCGACGCTGGATGCCGTCAGCCCGACGGGTCCTGCCGAAGTGGTCGCGGTGATGATCGCGACACCGGCCGGATGCTGGCGGAACGCCGCCTTGAGCCCTTCGCCGACCGGGGACGGCACGGGGACGGGTGCGGGTGTGCTGGTCATTCGTGAGCCTCCTGGGGTGGGAGCGCGGCGATGAGGGGATGGTCGTGCGCGATCATCCCGACCTTGGCCGCGCCGCCCGGGGATCCGATCTCGTCGAAGAATTCGACGTTGGCCTTGTAGTAGTCCTGCCATTCGTCGGGCAGGTCGTCCTCGTAGAAGATCGCCTCGACGGGGCAGACCGGTTCGCACGCGCCGCAGTCCACGCACTCGTCGGGGTGGATGTACAGCGAGCGTTCGCCCTCGTAGATGCAGTCGACGGGGCATTCGTCGATGCACGCGCGGTCCTTGACATCGACGCACGGCAGCGCGATCACATAGGTCATCGGGTGGTCTTCGTTCGCAGCACGGTTCCACCGTAAGACCTCAAGTACACTTGAGGTCAAATCGGAGAGGCCCCTTGACAGCATCCAACGATTCCGACCGCACGCCGCACGCCCCGGACGAGCCCCTGACGATCGGCGAGATGAGCCGCCGCACGGGCGTCGCGCCCTCGGCGCTGCACTTCTACGAGAGCCTCGGCCTGATCGCGTCGACCCGCACCGCCGGCAATCAGCGCCGGTACGCGCGGCACATGCTGCGCAGGGTCTCGCTCGTCACCGTGGCGAAGCGCCTCGGCATCCCGCTGTCAGACGTGCAAGAGGCGTTCGCCGACGTGCCCCTCACCCAGACGCCGAGCCACGACGACTGGCAGCGCGCGTCCCGCCGGTGGAAGCGCGAGCTCGAGAAGCGCCGCGAGGGCATCGAACGGCTGGAGCGCGAGCTGACCGGATGCATCGGCTGCGGCTGCCTGTCGATGAAGGCGTGCGGGCTGCTCAACCCCGACGACGAGCTCGGCACACACGGCGCCGGCCCGCAGCGCCTCCAGGACTGAGCCCGTCGCCCCGCCCGTCTGTTTCTGCCGAATGGCGCAAACCGCCCGTCCATCTCTGCCGTTCGGCAGAAATAGACGGGCGGGAGACGGGGGTCACGCCACCGTGAACGCCGCCGACAGAAGGGACTGCTCGCGGGAGTCGGGGCCGACGAGCAGAGCGAACTCGCCCGGCTCGACCCGCCGCACACCGGCCGCATCGACGATCGAGCACTCGGCCACCGGCACCTCGACGCGCACGCGCGCGCTCTCCCCCGGAGCGAGGTCGACCTGCCGGTAGGCCTTGAGCTCGCGGTCGGTCCAGCTCACGCTCGTGACCTCGTCGCGCACGTACACCTGCACGGTCTCGCGCACCGGGCGCGAACCCGTGTTCGTCACGGTCACCTCGCCGACCACCGCATCCCCCACCGACAACGGCCCGGAGGACACCGTGAGATCCGAGTACGACACCGTCGAGTACGACAGTCCCTGGCCGAACGCCCAGGCGGGCGACTGCGTGAGGTCGGCGTAGCGGTCGCCGTGCTGTCCGCGGATCTGGTTGTAGTACGTCGGCTGCTGCCCGACGTGTCGCGCGAACGAGATCGGCAGACGCCCCGAGGGCTCCACGGCGCCCGTGACGATCTCGGCGAGCGCGCGCCCGCCCTGCATTCCGGGATTCGCCGCCCAGATGACGGCGGCGGCCTGAGAGACCGATGCCGGCAGCACGAGCGGCTTCGACGCGAGCAGCACTACCACCACGGGCTTCCCGGTCGCGATGAGAGCGTCGAGCAGGGCGTTCTGGCCCCCGATCAGCTCGAGCGTCGCGGTCGAGCGCCCTTCGCCGACGAGTTCGATCCGGTCGCCCACGACGGCGACGACGACATCGGATGCCGAGGCCGCGGCGACCGCCTCGGCGATCAGCGCATCATCGCGATCAGCCGGCACGACCACCGGCGGGCGCGGCTGCCCGTCGGGGAACGTCGCCCCGCGCGGGTCCTCCTCGAGCGTGAGGATGTCGGCGCCGCGGGCGTGCGTCACGGCCCAGCCGTCGACCCCGGCGAGGCCGTCGAGCACGGTCGTGATCATCTCGCGGGGCTGTCCGTCGAGCCATCCAGCCTGTCCCGAGCCGCCGGCCCAGTCGCCGAGCTGCGTCTGCGCGTCATCGGCGAGCGGCCCGACCACGGCGACCGACAGCGGTGCGACGGGCGAGAGCGGCAGCGTGCCGTCGTTCTCGAGCAGCACGAGCGAGCGCCGCGCGACCTCGAGGTTGAGGTCCGCGTGCGCGGCGCTGCCGACGACGGCATCCAACCCGTCCTGCGGGAGCCGGGGGTCCTCGAACAGCCCGAGCTCGAACTTGAGGGTGAGGATGCGGGCCACGGCTGCGTCGAAGTCCGACGACGACAGCATCCCGCGGGCGACCGCGTCCAACGCCCCCTCGTAGAACCCGGGGGTCGTCATGACCATGTCATTGCCGGCCTTCACGGCCGCGGCGGCCGCGTGCGTGTAGTCCGGCTGCACCTGCTGCTCCCACACCATGCGTCCGACGTTGTCCCAGTCGGTGATGAGCGTGCCGGTGTAGCCCCACTCGCCGCGCAGCACGTCGCTGAGCAGCCAGTCGTTGACCGTGATCGGCACACCGTCGGTGGTCTGGTAGCCGAGCATGAACGTGCGGCATCCCTCACGGGCGACGCGTTCGAACGGTGGCAGGAACCACGACCGCAGCTTGCGGCGCGAGATGTCGGCCTCGCTGGCGTCACGTCCGCCCTGCGTCTCGGAGTATCCGGCGAAGTGCTTGGCGGTCGCGAGGATCGCGGTGGGGTCGTCGAGGCCCTCGCCCTGGTAGCCGCGCACCATCGCCGAGGCCAGCTCGCCGATCAGGAACGGGTCCTCGCCGAACGTCTCGTCGACGCGTCCCCACCGCAGGTCACGGGCGATGCACAGCACGGGCGAGAACGTCCAGTGGATGCCGGTCGCAGCCACCTCGACCGCGGTGGCCCGGGCGACCTTCTCGACGAGCTCCGCATCCCACGACGCCGCCATCCCGAGCTGCGTCGGGTAGATCGTCGCGCCCGGCCAGAACGAATGCCCGTGGATGCAGTCCTCGCCGACGAGCAGCGGGATGCGCAGACGCGTCTGCGCCGTGAGCTCGTTCGCGCGGATCAGCCGCTCGGGCGAGGTGTGCAGGATCGAGCCGACGGTGCGCCGCAGCACGTGGTCGTCGAGGTCGTCGCGTGCGTCGAGCTGCAGCATCTGGCCGACCTTCTCCTCCACCGTCATGCGGTCGAGGAGGTCGGCGACGCGGGCCGCGATGGGGAGTGCGGGGTCGAGGTAGGGAAGGGAGTCGGTCAGTGTCTGAGAGGTCATCGCTTGCTGTTCGTCGTGTTCTGGTTCATGTCGCCGGCTGCCGCCGCCGGGCCGGATGCCGGGGCGCGCACGGCCGTCACCGGGTCGTTCACGTTCAGGCCCTTCTTCTTCATCGCCCTGGCCCGCTCGCCCGCCGACCGGAGCCGCGGGTTGACGTACTCGTCGATGCCGAAGTTGATGAGCGAGAGCGCGACGCCGATGATCGCGATGCAGAGTCCGGCGGGCACGTACCACCACCACAGCCGCGGGAACGCGCCGTTCTGCTGCGCCCAGAAGAGGATCGTGCCCCAGTTGAGGTTGCTCACCGGGATCACACCGATGAACGCGAGCGTCGTGAGCCCGAGGATCGCCGCGGTCACGGTGCCGACGAAGCTCGACGCGATGAGCGCCATGAGGTTCGGCAGCATCTCGACCGTGATGATGCGGCGCAGCGGCTCGCCGTTCGCGCGGGCGGCCTGGATGAAGTCGCGGTTGCGCAGCGACATCGTCTGGGCGCGCAGCACGCGTGCGCCCCACGCCCAGCCGGTGAGGCCGAGCACGGCCGCGATCACGATGAGCGGCGGGTTCTCGAACTGCGAGGCGACGATGATGATGAGCGGGATGCCGGGGATCACGAGGAACACGTTCGTGAGCGCCGACAGGGACTCGCTCTTCCAGCCGCGCACGTAGCCCGCGATCACGCCGATCGTGATGGCGATGAGGGTCGCGATGATCGCCGACAGGAAGCCGACGACCACGACGCCGCGGGTGCCGAAGATGATCTGGCTGAGCACGTCCTCGCCCATGTGGGTCGTGCCGAGCCAGTGCTCGAACGAGGGCGGCTGGCGCAGTGCGGAGCGGTCCTTCTGCGTCGGCCCGTAGGGGGCGACGAGCGGCGCGAGGATCGCCACGAGCACGAAGATCCCGAGGATGATCAGACCGGCGATGGACTTGCGGTTGCGGAACATCGCGAACGCCTGCGCCATCTGCGACCAGAAGGTCTTGCGCGGCGGCGTGGCTCCTCCGCCGGTGCGGAACGTCACGGTCTCCGGCATCCCGGTCGCGACCGTGCTGCCGTCGGGGGCGGTGGTGTCCGCCTGGGTGGGAACGCTCATGTCAGGCCTCCGTCTGGCGCGTGCGCGGGTCGAGGTATGCGTAGACGACGTCGGCGAGGATGTTGGCCACGAGCACCGACAGGGTGATCACGAGGAACACGCCCTGCATGAGGGCGAAATCCTTCGCGTTCGTCGCGTCGAGCAGCAGCTTGCCGACGCCGGGATAGCTGAAGACCATCTCCATCACGATCGTGCCGCCCACGATGAAGCCGATCGACAGCGCGAAGCTCTGGATCTGCGGCAGCACCGCGTTGCGGGCGGCGTACGCCCACAGCACGCGGCGGTTCGGCATGCCCTTGGCCTGTGCGACCGTGATGTAGTCCTCGTCGAGGACCGTCAGCATCATGTTGCGCATGCCCAGCATCCATCCGCCGAGCGACGCGATGATGATCGTGACCGCGGGCAGCGTGCCGTGCGAGATCACCTGGCCGATGAAGTCGAGGCTCCATTCGGGCGACTGCCCCTTGTCGTAGGCGTGCGACGACGGGAACCACTTCAGCGTCGACGAGAAGATCGCGATCGCGATCAGACCCAGCCAGAAGTACGGAATGGTGTTGAAGAACGTCGTGATCGGGATGAGGGCGTCGAGTCGGCTGCCGCGCTTCCACCCGACGATCGCGCCGCCGACCGTTCCGAGCGCGAACGAGATGATGGTCGCGAGCCCGACGAGGCCCAAGGTCCACGGCAGTGCGGCGCTGAGCACCTCGGCGACCGGGCGCAGGCCGTGCAGGGTCGAGATGCCGAGGTCGCCGCGGAACAGCGTGGCCCAGTACTCGAGGTACTGCTGCCACAGCGACTTGTCGGAGTCGATGCCGAGCAGGATGCGGAGGGACTCCGCCGCCTCGGGGCTGACGTTGCGGTTGCGCGCGAGGTACGAGTCGACCGCGTCGCCCTTCATGAACCGGGGCAGGAAGAAGTTGATCGTGATCGCGGCCCACAGCGTGAACAGGTAGAACGCGGCGCGGCCGGCGAAGAAGCGCCACGGCACGACCTTGCGGCCCTTCTGCGCCGTGGTGGCGGTCGTGCCGACCTCGAGTGCATCGGGACGGCCGTCTTCAGGATTCAGCCCGGTCTGGCCGAGCTCGGGGGATGCGGTGGTCACTGGTCGCCTCCTGTGCTGCCGATGCCGTTCGCCCCGGCCGAGGCGAAGTGCTTCTCGGGGTCGGGCGATGCCGCCCGCAGTTCGCGCGTGTAGGGGTCCTGCGGGTCGAGGATGACGTCGTCCGCGGGGCCGTACTCGACGACGCGACCCTGGTTGAGCACCATGATCTCGTCGCTGAAGTGCCGGGCGGTGGCGAGGTCGTGCGTGATGTACAGCACGCCGAGCCCCTCTTCGCGCTGCAGGTCGGCGAGCAGGGTCAGCACACCGAGTCGGATCGACACGTCGAGCATCGACACGGGCTCGTCCGCCACGAGCAGGCTCGGACGGGACGCGAGCGCCCGGGCGATCGCGACGCGCTGACGCTGACCGCCGGACAGCTCGTGCGGACGACGATCGATCACGGCGTCTGCGTCGAGGCGGACACGTTCGAGCAGGCGCCGCACCTCGGCCTCGGTCTCCTTCTTCGGCACGACGTCGTCGAGGCGGAGCGGACGCTCGATGTGGTACCGGATGGAGTGGTACGGGTTGAGGGAGGCGAACGGATCCTGGAACACCATGCGCAGCTGCTGGCGGTAGGTGCGCAGCCCCTTTCCCCGGCGCGGGATCGGCTTGCCGTCGAGGCGCACCTCGCCGCTCGTGGGGGTCTCGAGCTGGGTGAGGATCTTCGCGATCGTCGACTTGCCGCTGCCGGACTGCCCGACGAGGCCGATCGTCTGGCCCGAGGTGAGTGTGAAGCTCACGTCGTCGAGCGCCTTGAGCTGGCCGGCTCCACGGACGTTGTAGACCTTGGTGACGTGGGAGAACTCGAGAGTCGTCATCG
This sequence comes from Microbacterium sp. GCS4, assembly GCF_001262495.1. Classification (GTDB taxonomy): domain Bacteria; phylum Actinomycetota; class Actinomycetes; order Actinomycetales; family Microbacteriaceae; genus Microbacterium. Next base: position 281,576 of record NZ_LGYE01000003.1, on the reverse strand, counting down.
CGCCAGCACTCCTCTCGCGCCGGTGAGCCGGGGGAACGACGACAGCAGGGTCTTGGTGTAGTCGCTCTGCGGGTCGGTCCAGATCTGCTCGGCGGACGCCAGCTCGACGATCTCGCCCTCGCGCATGATCGCGATCCGGTCGCTGATCTCGAGCAGCAGCGGGAGGTCGTGGGTGATGAAGATGACCGAGAAGCCGAACTCGTGCCGCAGCTGCGAGATCTGCTTGAGGATCTCCCGCTGCACGAGCACGTCGAGCGCCGTCGTGGGCTCGTCCATGACCATGAGCTGCGGGCGCAGAGCGAGGGCCATCGCGATCATGACGCGCTGGCGCATGCCGCCGGACAGCTCGTGCGGGAAGGAGCGGATGCGCTGGCGGCCGACCTTGACGATCTCGAGCAGCTCCTCCGCCTCGGCGCGACGCTGCTTCTTCGTCATGTCGGGACGGTGGATCTCGAAGACGTCCTCGAGCTGCGAGCCGATCGTCGCGACGGGGTTGAGGGCGTTCATCGCGCCCTGGAACACCATCGAGACCTTGTCCCAGCGGAAGCGCTGCATCGCGTCGACGTCGAGCGCGTTGATGTCGACGTCGACGCCGGAGGCGTCATGGAAGGTGACGCTGCCGCCCGCGATCACGGCCGGCGCTCGCAGCAGGCGCTGCACGCCGTACGCGAGCGTCGTCTTGCCGCATCCGCTCTCGCCGGCGAGACCGAGGATCTCGCCGCGCTGCAGTTCGAGCGTCACGTTCTTCACCGCCTCGACGGGCGGATCGACGTCGTACACGACCGAGAAGTCGCGCACGCTGAGGAGGGGGTCTGACATGGGTGGTGTCCTTCGTCGGGTGCTGAACACCCGGTCGTTGAGCGAGCGGAGCGAGCGCCGTACTGAGCGAGCGAAGCGAGTCGAAGTGACGAAACGCGCTGCGCCTGCGTTCGACGTTCCGCGCCGGGGTGGACGCGTTTCGTCTCGGTCCTTCGGTCCTCGCTCAACGACCGGGTGAGGCTGCTTACTCGGCGGGCTTCAGCTTCGTGAGGATCATCACGATGTTCTGCTGCGTCGGGTCGCCCGAGGCATAAGGGTCGTCTTCCGACGGCCAGCCCACGTAGTTGCGCGTGTTGTACTCGCCGAGCAGCGGGTGCGCGCCGAGCGGGATCGCGGGGACCTGAGCGACGAAGATCTGCTCCAGCGTCGTGATCGCCGCGGTGCGCTCCTCGTCGGACGAGGCGTTCGCGTAGGCGTTCAGCGCCTCCGTGGCGGCCGGGTCCTCGAAGCGCCCGAAGTTGAAGCCCGCGATCCCCTCGGGGGAGATCCAGCGCGGGTCCATCGTGGAGGTGTAGAGGCCGTAGGCCGTGCCGCTGTCCTCGAGCCAGTGGATGATCGCCGAGAAGGTGCCCTCGTCGCGGGGCCCGGCCCAGCCGCCCCAGTCGGGCATGTCGATCTTGACCTCGGCGCCGATCGCCTCGGTGACGTCCTCGGCGATGAGCTCCTGCGCGGTGTTCCAGTCGCTCCAGCCCGAGGGGACCGAGAGCGTGAACGAGACGGGCGTGCCGTCGGGGTCGATCAGCGCGTCGTCCTTCCAGGTGTACCCGGCCGACTCCAGCAGGTCGCGGGCCTTCTCGGCATCCACCGAGTAGTCCTGACCCTGGAACTCGGGCTGGATCTCGTCCTCGAGGATCGACGAGAGGCCGGTGACCGACCACACGGGTTCGCTCGCACCCTCGCGGGCGATGTCGACGTAGGCGTCGCGGTCGATGACCCAGGCGAGCGCCTGGCGGAACGCGACGTCGTCGAAGGGCTTCTCCTGGAGGTTCATGAACAGCGTCGCGGAACCGGTCGTCGGAGCCACGAAGAACTTGTTGTGCTCGGGGTCGGCGTCGAGGTACTGCTCCTGGATCTGCGGGATGAACGCCTGCGCCCAGTCGGCCTCGCCCTGGGAGAGAGCGGTGGTCAGCGCGGTGTTGTCGCCGTACGAGACGTAGTGCAGCTCGGGCACGGCGAGGTCGCCGCCCCAGTAGTCGTCGCGGGCTTCGAGCGTGACCGACTCGGTCGACCAGTTCGACAGCGCGTACGGGCCGGTGCCGACGAGGTCGTCGCCCTTGACCGGGTCGGTGGCCGGGTCGTCGAGGTTCTCCCAGATGTGCTTCGGCACGATCGGCACGTGCAGCACGCGCGACTGGTTGACGTACTTCGACTCGCCGAAGTTGAGCGTCACGGCGTCGCCCTCGACGGTGGCACCCTCGAACTTGAGGCCTGCGGTGTCGAGCGCGGGGGTCGAGACGAGCTCGTAGGTGTAGACGATGTCGTCGGCGGTGAAGGGCTCGCCGTCGCTCCAGGTGACGTCCTTGCGGGGGACGACGGTTACGGCGGTGTAGTCGTCGTTCCACTCGATGCTCTCGGCGAGCCACGGGGTCGTCTCGCGGTCGCCGGTCTGGTTGACGAGGGCCAGCGTCTCGAAGATGACCTTGCCGTAGCCGTACTTGGATGCCGAGGAGTCGCCGACATAGGGGTTGTTCGACTCGGTGGTGATGGCGCCGTCGGGCTTCGCGATCGTGAGCGCGGCTCCGCCGTCGGCGCCGTCTCCGGATCCGCCGTCCGACGAACATCCCGCGAGGACCGTGGCGCCGAGGGCGCCGACCGCGAGCGCGGCGATGAGGGACTTTCTGAGCTTCATTGCTTCTCCTTGGGCACGGGTCGTTGTGCTGTGAGCGGCGGGTGCTCGGGCATCCGCCGAGGTGTTTACTTACTGTCGAGAAAGTAAGTTGATGCGAGGTTACTCGTTAGTAAGTAAGGTTGGCAAGTACGGTCCGCGAGAGAGAGGAGCGACCATGGCGAAAGCAGCCGTCGCGCAGGAGCACGTGCGTCCGGCGACCCGCGCGAAGCGGGAGCAGATCCTCTCCGCGGCCGTGGAGATCTTCGGCAACAAGGGCTCGACAAACGGCACCCTGGCGGATGTCGCGGAGCAGGTCGGCATCACGCACGCCGGCGTCCTGCACCACTTCGGGTCGAAGCAGAAGCTGCTGCTCGAGGTGCTCGCGTTCCGTGACCAGGCCGACGTGCAGGACCTGGCCGAGAAGCACATCCCCGGGGGACCCGAGCTGTTCCTCCACCTCGTGCGCACCGCGATCGCGAACGTCTCCCGCCCCGGGATCGTGCAGGCCTATACCGTGCTCTCCTCGGAGTCGGTGACCGACAATCACCCCGGACGCGAGTATTTCGAGGAGCGGTACACGACGCTGCGCCGAGAGGTCACCGAGGCGTTCCGGGAGCTCTGCGCGCAGGAGGGCGTGACCGAACCCGACACGATCGCGATGGCCGCCGCCAGCATCCTCGCGGTCATGGACGGCCTGCAGCTGCAGTGGCTGCTGCACCGCGACGTGTTCGACCTGGGAGAGGCGAGCGAGTTCGCGATCCGCGCGATCGTGAACAGCGTGCTGCATCCCGGACCCGAGCTGGAGTCGTACAGCCACACCCCCTGACCCGCTATTTCTGCCGTTCGGCGCAAACCGACCGTCTATTCGTGCCGAACGGCAGAAATAGACGGGCGGGATGCCGCACAGATGTGCGCGAGTAGGCTCGGGGCCATGACGATCGACCTCGAAGCGCTGTACATCGACCTGCACCAGCACCCGGAGCTCTCGTTCCAGGAGACCCGCACCGCCGGCATCGCCGCCGGCCACCTGCGCGATCTCGGCCTCGACGTGCGCGAGGGCGTCGGCGTCACGGGCGTCGTCGGCGTGCTCGAGAACGGCGAGGGCCCCGTCGTGTGGGTACGCGCCGACATGGACGCGCTGCCCGTCGCCGAGGAGACCGGCCTCGCCTACGCCAGCACCGCCACCGGCATCGACCCCGCGGGGACCACCGTGCCCGTCATGCACGCGTGCGGCCACGACATGCACGTGACCGCGATGATCGGCGCGGTCGAGAAGCTCGTCGCCGACCGGGATGACTGGTCCGGCACCCTCGTCGTGCTGATCCAACCCGCCGAGGAGTACGGCGCCGGCGCCAGGGCCATGCTCGACGACGGCCTGCTCGATATCGTCCCGAAGCCCGACATCGTGCTCGGGCAGCACGTCACGCCGCTGCCCGCCGGCACGATCGGCGTCCGGTCGGGCACGCAGATGGCAGCCTCCGACGGCCTCACCGTCATCCTGCACGGACGCGGCGGTCACGGTTCGCGACCGCACTCCACGATCGACCCCGTCGTCATGGCCGCGGCCACGGTCATGCGACTGCAGACCATCGCCTCACGCGAGGTGGATCCTCGCGATGTCGCCGTCGTGACGGTCGGTTCGATCCACGCGGGACTCAAGAACAACATCATCCCGGCCGAGGCGAAGCTCGAGCTGAGCCTGCGCTACCCGACCGACGAGATGCGCGACAAGGTGCTCGCGAGCGTCGAGCGGATCGTGCGCGCCGAGGCTGCGGCATCCGGCGCCGAGCGCGAGCCCGAGATCCGCACCGACCACACGCTGCCGCCCACGATCAACGATGCTGATGCCACGGCGCGCGTGACCTCGGCCCTGCAGAGGGCCCTCGGGGAGACCGCTGTGATCGACCCCGGAATGTTCACCGGAAGCGAGGATGTGTCGTGGTTCGCGCGCGACACCGGCGCTCCGCTCGTCTTCTGGTTCTGGGGCGGTGTCGACCCGGCCCGGTTCCAGGCCGCGATGGCCGCGGGAACGCTCGACAAGGACATCCCCACGAACCACTCGCCGTTCTTCGCGCCCGAGATCCACCCGACCATCGAGGTCGGCGTCACGGCGCTCAGCGCGGCGGCGCGGGAGTTCCTCGGCTGACGCGCACCGCGCACTTTCCGCGGCCACGCTCGGCCGCGGAAAGTGCGCGGAAGTCACGAGCCGCCCTCAGCCGCCGATCGCGTTCATCCCGCGGGCCGGCTGCAGGAACGACGGATCGTCGATCGCGTGGCCGGGCAGCTTGCCGTGCACGCACGAGCGCAGCAGGGCGGCTATCGCCTCGGCCCGTTCGGCGGGGGAGGATGCCGCGCTCTCGCGCAGCACCGCGCCGAGGTCGTACTCGGAGTTCGAGAAGAGGCAGTTGCGGAACTGCCCATCGGCGGTGAGGCGCAGCCGGTCGCAGGCTCCGCAGAAGGGCGCCGTCACCGAAGCGATCACCCCGACCTCGTGCGGACCGCCGTCGATCCGCCACTTCTCGGCCGGCGCTCCCCCACGGCCGGGCACCGGGTCGAGCCGCCAGCGGGCACCGAGCGACTCGAGGATCTCCTCGCGCGTGACCATCGAGGCGCGGTCCCAGGTGTGACCGGAGTCGAGCGGCATCTGCTCGATGAAGCGCAGCTGCGCTCCCACGTCCATCGCGAACTGCACGAGGTCGACCAGCTCGTCGTCGTTCACGCCCCGCATCGCGACGGCGTTGAGCTTGAGCGGACGCAGCTCGGAGGCCGCGGCGGCAGCGATGCCCTCGAGCACATCGTCGAGACGGTCCCGGCGAGTGAGGTCGGCGAACTTCTGCCGGTCGATCGTGTCGATGCTGATGTTGAGCCGCGAGAGTCCAGCGTCGATCAGCTCGGGCAGCTTCTTCGCGAGCGTGATGCCGTTGGTCGTCATCGCGACCTCGACGGGCCCGTCCGGCCCCTCGATGCGGGAGATGCGACGCACGACGTCGACGATGTCGGCGCGCAGCAGCGGCTCACCGCCGGTCAGTCGGAACGTGCGGATGCCGAGGGATGCCGCGACCTGGGCGACCTCCTCGATCTCGTCGGTCGACAGGATGCTGGTGCGCGCGAGCCACTCGTTGCCCTGTTCGGGCATGCAGTACGTGCACCGCAGGGAGCAGCGATCCGTGAGGGAGATGCGCAGGTCGCGGTGGACGCGGCCGTGCGTGTCGACGAGGCGGCCGTCCCCGCGCTCGGGAGCGGGCGCGGGCGTGGTCGTCCGCCGCCCGATCGCGACGGGCACCGCCGTCATCGCCTCGCCCCGTTCCCCGCCATGTTTCGAGAGTAACCCGGTGGGATCGGGCCGGGGCCGTTTCGGCAGCCGCGGCCACCTCGTGTTCTCTGTCGTGACCGAGAACACGGTCGATGTCGTCCGGATCCTGCACCAGCGCAGGGATCCGTCGCAGCACCCTAGGCCAGGGGCACGAAACGCACGTCGGCGGGATCGACCCGCAGAAGCACCGGGTCACCCACGAGGAGGCCTGCTGCCTCAGAGAGGGAGACCTCGACTCGGCAGGACTCGGTGTGCACCCGCATCCCCGCGAGCGTGGGCTCGAGTCGTGCGATCCGGGCAGGCCACGCACCGGCATCCGACTCGCCGTCCCCGACGATCTGCACGTCCTGCGGGCGGAAGACGGCAGCGAGTGCGACGCCGTCCTTCTCCGCGAGTGCGCGGGAGGCGGTGTCTGTGCTCGTCAACCGGAGATCACCCCACCGCCACCCGCCGTCTCCGCTGACACCCTCGACCCGGTTGAGCCCGGCGATCGAGGCGACGAAGGCGGATGCCGGGGCGGCGAGCACCTCGCGCACCTGCCCGTGCTGCCTGACGCGGCCCCGTTCCACGACGATCAGTCGCTCCGCGAGGGCGACCGCATCGCCCGCGTCGTGTGTCACGGCCACGGTCGTCGTGCCCTGGAGCTGCTCGCGGAGCATCCGTCGGATCTCGCCGGCGGTGTCGGGGTCGAGGGCGACGAGAGGCTCGTCGAGCAGCACGGCCCGCGGCGCGGCGGCCAGTGCCCGGGCGACCGCGACGCGTTGCCCTTCCCCGCCGGAGAGTTCGTGCGGCATCCGTCCGCCCGCGCCGGGCAGCCCGACGCGGTCGAGCCACTCGTCGGCATTGCTCCGCGCGATCGCGGCGGCGACGCCGCCAGCCCGCGGCCCGAACGCGACGTTCTCGCGCACGGTCAGGTGCGGGAACAGCCGCGGATTCTGCCCCAGAAGCACGATGCCCCGTCGGGCCGGCTCGGTGCGCACCCGAGGCGCGGCGATGCGGTCGACGACCCGGCCGTCGATCTCGATCTCGCCCGCGGTCATGCCGACGATGCCCGCGAGGGCCTGCATCACGGTCGACTTGCCGGCTCCGCTCGGGCCCATGATCGCGACCGTCTCGCCCGCGGCGACCTGCAGTGCGACGTCGACGACGAAGTGCTCGCGCGGCACGACGACGTGCGCCCTCAGTCCCTGCGCCGCGCTCATCGGGTCGCCCCCGGCCGCCATCCGCGCACGAGCAGCAGCACCGCGATCGCGGCGGCGAGCAGCAGCAGCGCGAGGGCCACCGCGGTGCCCTGAGAGACGCCGGCCCCGTTGAACGCGGTGTAGATCGCGAGGGGCATGGTCTGCGTCACGCCCGGCCGGTTGCCCGCGAACAGCGCGGTGGCCCCGAACTCGCCGATCGCGCGGGCGAAGCACAGCACCACCCCGGCGACGATGCCCGGCGCGGCGAGAGGCAGGGTCACCCGGCGCAGGATCGTCCAACGGTTCGCGCCGAGCGCGGCGGCAGTGCGCTCGTACTCGACCCCGGAGGTGCGCACCGCCCCCTCGACCGCGAGCACGAGGAAGGGCAGCGCCACGAACGTCTGCGCGAGCACCACCGCCGGGGTGCTGAACGACAGCCCGAGCCCGCCGAACCAGCCGGCACGGCCGAACAGGTAGAGCAGAGCCACGCCGCCGACCATGGGCGGCAGCACGAGGGGGATCGTGACGGCTGCACGGAGCACCGCCGCGACCCGCGGCCCCGAACGGGCGATCGTGAGCGCGAGCGGCACGCCGACGATCGCGCACACCGCAGTGGCGACGAGTCCGGTGACCAACGACAGCACGAGCGCATCCCGAGCGGCATCCGAGGTCACGTCCGTGACGAACGTCGACCAGTTCACCCGAGCCACGAGCGCCGCGAGCGGCAGCACGAGGAACACGAGTGCGATCAGCGCGGGGACGAGGAGCGCCCGCGGCGCGTGCCCCCGGTGATCGGCTGCGCTCACGGTGCTCCGAACCCGAAGTCCGCGAGGATCTTCTGCCCCGCGTCCGAGAGCACGAACGCGACGAACGCCTCGGCAGCCTCACCGTTCGGAGCCCCGTCGAGCGCGGCGATCGGGTAGCGGTTCACGACGTCGTCGGCTCCGTCGGGAACGATCACCTCGATGTCGTCGCGGCCGATCACGTCGGTCGCGTAGACGAGTCCGGCGTCGGCCTCGCCCGCGGCGACCTTCGTCAGCACGGCCGTGACGTTCTGCTCGAGGCTGGCGGGCTCGACGGTGAGACCGGCGTTCGAGAGCAGGGTGGCGGATGCTGCGCCGCACGGCACCTCGGGAGCGCAGAGCACCGTCGTGACGTCGGCGAGGTCGGCAAGGCTCTCGACGCCGCCGGGGTTGCCGGCCGGCACGGCGATCACGAGCGTGTTCGACGCGAACAGGGTCGGGTCGACGGCGAGGTCCGCGAGCTTGTCCATGTTCTTCTCGTCGGCGGACGCGAACACGTCGCCAGGCGCGCCCTCCTGCAGCTGCGTGACGAGGGTCGACGAGCCGTCGTACACGGCGCTGAAGTTGACATCGGGGTGCTCCTCGACGAAGGCGGCGCCGATCTCGTCGAACGCGCCCTTCAGCGACGCGGCCGCGTAGACCGTGAGGTCTCCGGCCAGCGCGCTGGCGCTGGAGACGGTGTCGTCGGGAGTCGGTTCGGCGGAGGGCGACGAGCACCCGGTGAGGGCGAGCGCGGCGAGCGCGAGAACGGCGGCGGATCGGAGCAGCGAGCGGCTCATGTCAGCCCTTCGGGACTTCGACGACGACCTGGGTCGCCTTGACGGATGCGGTGGCCAGGGAGCCGACCTCGAGGTGGAGGTCGCGCGCGGCCTCGGCCGACATGAGCGACACGACGCGATGTGGCCCGGACTGCAGATCGACCTGCGCCATGAGGCCCTCGATCTGCACGCGGGTCACGATGCCGACGAAACGGTTGCGGGCGCTGGAGAGCACGCCGTTCGGATCGGTCGTCTCCTCGGCGAGCGCGACGGCTCGCGCGGCGAGCGCGTCACCCGGGATCTCTGCGGGCACGGCATCCGTGGTGGGGAGCAACCCCTGGTCGATCCAACGTCGCACGGTGTCGTCGCTGACTCCGAGCAGCTGTGCGGCGCGGGCGATGCGGAAGGTCTGCATGATCCGACCATACCGCCAATGCGGATCACTGCGGCTGATTTTATCCGCGGATGCGGAAGTGGTCGGCGGGGAACTCCGGAGTCAGACGGAGACAGCCGCCCGGGCGCGGCGCCTCTCGCTCACGATCAGCACGATCAGCAGGATGACGCCGGTCAGCAGGACGAGGTACGTGCTCAGCGCGGGCACCAGTGAGAGCAGCGATCCCTCGAGCGGATACGCGCCGTGCACGAACAGCGTGGGGTCGGTGCTGGCGTGGATGAGGATCGGCGCGATGAGGCTGCCCGTCACGCGCAGCGCGAGGTACATGATCACGCCGAAGGCGAACGTGTACGCCACCTGCTCGAGCGTGACGACGAGGCCCTGGTCGGTGGTGAACAGGTTGCCGAGGTGCAGGGCGGCGAAGATGGCGGACGACACCAGCGCGACGGCGATCTCCCCCTGACCGGCCTTGCGCATGAGATTCACGACGAAGCCCCGCGTGAGCACCTCCTCCGCGAAGCCGATGAAGAGCCCGGTGAGCAGCCAGCTGAAGACGAACGGGAGACCGGCCTCGCCGTAGTCGACGCTGAGCAGGGCGGTGACATTGATGACGAGGACCACGACGATCCCGATCCACATCCACCGACGCCCGCGGATCGCCTGCGGGGCGAACAGTTCACGGAGCCAGCCGACGGAGACGGCGAAGAGCACCAGGAGCACGCCGCCGAGGAGGATCGGAAGCCCTGTCCCGATGAAGACGTCGCCCGCGCTGCCCTTCTCGCCGCGGAGCGCGCCACCCTCGGGGAACACCGTCCCGACGAGCAGGCCGAGGAGTTGGTACAGCCCGTAATAGGCCGCCGCGAGTAGGAGCGCCCGCCACCAGCCACCGCGTTCCCAGAAGCGCCGCCACGGGTTGCCCGCTCGTCCCCCGGTCGTCAGGTCGTTCGTCGCTGTCATTGCCGCCCCCGCTCGTCGAGTCCTCGATCTGAGAGACATGATGGCAGTACGAGGGTGTCGGCGTCAGCATCCGAGCACGCAGAATGATGGTCGGGTGCGCGCTCGACCCCGAGGGATGATTCCCGCACACGGACCACCCGGGCTCCCCCGCGCCTAACCTGGTCCCATGGACCCCCTCGTCGCCCCCGCTCCGGCCCTCGACCCGTCCGAGCTCGTCCGCACCGCCCGTCACGCCGTGCTGGCCGGCATCGGCGAGGAGGGGCAGCGTCGGCTGTCCGCCGCCCACGTGGCGGTCGTCGGCGCCGGCGGGCTCGGCTCTCCCGTGCTGATGGCGCTCGCAGCCGCGGGCGTCGGCGCACTCACGGTGATCGACGACGACGTGGTCGAGCTGACCAACCTGCAGCGACAGGTGGTGCACCGCGTCGACGACATCGGCACGCCGAAGACCGACTCGGCCACGCGCGCGATCACCGCGCTCGCCCCGCAGGCCGCGGTCCGTGCGGAGCGGGTGCGACTGGATGCCGCGAACGCGGCCCGGCTGCTGGGTCCGGCCGACATCGTGGTCGACACGAGCGACTCCTTCGCGACGCGACGCGACGTGGCCGCGGCGGCCGAGCATCTCGGCATCCCTCTGGTCTGGGGCGCGGTGCAGGAGTGGCACGCGCAGGCGACCGTGTTCTGGTCAGCGCCGCCCGCAGGCCAGGCACCCGTCGTGCTGGCCGACCTGTTCCCGCCCGGCACCGAGGGAGAGCCGCCCAGCTGCGCGCAGGTCGGCGTGCTCGGCGCCCTGTGCGTGCAGGTCGGCGGGATCCTCGCCGGCGAGGTCGTGAAGCTGATCACGGGTGCGGGCGAGCCGCTGCTCGGACGCCTCGCGATGATCGACGCGCTCACGGCCCGGCAGCACGAGATCGCGATCCGGCCGGCGGTGGCCGCATGAGCGCCGCAGGCTCGCGACGCACCGTCGAAGAGCAGCTGGCCCGTGTACTCGGCGCGGTGCGGACGCTGCCCGTCGGGACGTTGACGGTGACGGATGCCGCGGGCCGCACCCTCGCCGCCGACGCGACCGCCGCCCATGACATCCCCCTGTTCGACAACTCCGCCATGGACGGCTTCGCGGTGCGCGGGGCCGACGTCGCGACGGCATCCCCCGAGCACCCTGTGACGCTGCGGGTGGTCGCCGACCTTCCGGCGGGTGCGTCCGACGACCCGGCCTTCGGCGAGGGAGAGGCGGTGCGCATCATGACGGGATCGCCCACGCCCAGCGCCGCCGACGCGATCGTGCCCTTCGAGGACACCGCCGGGGGACTCGCGGATTCGCTCGGCGCGGTGCGGGTGCTGTCTGCTCCGGCATCCGGTGCCTTCGTGCGTCGGCGGGGCGCCGACCTGCGCGCGGGTGACGCGGTGGTCCGGGCGGGCGAGCGCCTCGGCGCCTTCCAGGTGGCGGCCGCCGTCGCCGCGGGCGTCGGCCGGGTGGACGTGACGCGCGCTCCACGGGTCGCGGTCGTCTCGACGGGCAGCGAACTCCTCACGCCGGGCGAGACGCCGACACGGGGGCGCATCCCGGACTCCAACGGCCCGCTGCTGACGCAGCTCGTGAGGGATGTCGATGCCGAGGTCGTGCTCGTCGCCCGCGTCGCCGACGACGCCGGTGCCGTGCACGACGTCACCGCGGAGGCGGTGGCGCGCGGAGCGGACGTGATCGTCTTCACGGGCGGCGTGAGCGCGGGAGCCTACGAACCCGTGCGCGGAGCGTTCGACGGCGCCGGCGAGGTCGAGTTCGCGAGCGTCGCCATGCAGCCGGGCAAGCCCCAGGCGTTCGGCGTGCTCGGCGCGGGGACGCTCGTGTTCGGCCTGCCCGGCAATCCCGTGAGCGTCGCGGTGTCGTTCGAGGTGTTCGTGCGACCCGCCCTGCTCGCGCTGCAGGGCCGCGCCGAGATCCATCGGGCACGCGCCGTGTTCACGGCCGCCGCCGACTGGAACACCCCGCCGGGACGCCGCCAGTACCTCCCCGCCGTGGTCGACCTGCGGGAGCGCACCGTGCGGCCGGCGACAGCCGGTGGTTCGGGTTCCCACCTCGCCGGCGGCCTCGCCCGCGCGCACGCGTTCGCGATCGTCCCCGCGGAGGTCGAGCGGGTCGCCGCGGGCGACGAGATCGATGTCATGCTGGTCTGATGAGCTTCCCGCACCTCGACGACGCCGGTCGGGCGCACATGGTCGACGTCACCGCCAAGCAGCCGACCGTGCGCACCGCGACCGCCCGCGGCTTCGTCCGCTGCAGCCCCGTCGTGATCGCGGCGCTGCGCGACGGCACCGCGCCGAAGGGCGACGTGCTCGCGGTCGCCCGCATCGCCGGCATCCAGGCGGCCAAGTCCACACCCTCGCTGCTCCCCCTCGCGCACGTGATCGGGGTGCACCGGGCGAGCGTCGAGCTCGAGGTCGTCGATGAGGGCGTGCACATCGAGGCGACCGTGGGCACCGCCGACCGCACGGGCGTCGAGATGGAGGCCCTCACCGCGGTCTCGGTCAGCGCGCTCGCGATCGTCGACATGGTGAAGGGCATCGACCGCTCCGTCGTGATCGAAGACGTGCGCATCGTCGCGAAGTCGGGCGGGCGCTCGGGTGACTGGGTGCGCGAGGGCGAGGCGCCGTGACCCGCGTGCGCTATTTCGCCGCAGCCGCCGAGGCCGCGGGAACGGATGCCGAGGACCGGTCCGAGGGGACTCTGGCCGAGCTGCGCGCGGCGGTCGTGGTCGAGCATCCGGCTCTCGCCGACATCCTGCCGCGGTGCGCGGTCATGGTCGACGGAGTGCGCAGCGACGCGGATCGGTCGCTCGAGGGCGTCGAGCTCATCGACGTGCTGCCGCCGTTCGCCGGCGGCTGAGAAACACCTGCCCCTCACCCCCGGTCGTTGAACGAGCGCAGCGAGACGAAACGCCCCACGACCTGAGGACGTACCGGGGTCAGCCGCCGATGCCCTTCCACAGGGTCGAGCCGTCGGACTCCAGCTGACGCTTCCACACCGGGAGGTCGCGCTTGATGTCCTCGATCACGGCACGGCACACCTCGAACGCCTCGGCGCGGTGCTCGGCCGCCACCGCGATCACGACCGCCGCGTCACCCACCTGAAGGGTGCCGATGCGGTGGCTCACCGCGACGTCCACGCGGGCCGCGCCCACGGCATCCGCCCCCGCCTTCTCGGCGATGGACCGCAGCACGGCCTCGGCGTCGGGATGCGCACTGTACTCCAGACCCACGACGGGGGTCTCGGCGTCGGGGTCGTTGTCGCGCACCCGTCCGATGAAGGTCGTGACGCCTCCGAGCGCCGGGTCCTCGACCGCGCGCAGATGCGTGTCGAGGTCGAGCGGCTCCTCCGAGATGGCGGCGATGCGTACGGTGTTCATGAGTGGTCCCCTCCGTCGACCTGATCCACGACATGACGTGCCACGGTGAGGATCACCGGGATGCCGGAGGCCACGGCGCGCGTGGACCCCGGGAGGTTCACGATCAGTGCGCCCGCCGGATCCACGATGCCCGCGAGACCCCGCGAGATCACCGAGAGCGGCGTGTCGGCGAGTCCGCTGCGACGCAGCTCCTCGGCGATGCCCGGCACCTCCCGCGTGATGACCTGTCGCGTGCCCTCGGGTGTCTGATCGCGCGGGCTCACCCCGGTGCCGCCCGTCGTCACGATGAGCCGGATGCCGCGGCCGACCGCGCGCCGCAGAGCCTCGGCGACGGACTCCACCCCGTCGGCGACGATCTCGGCGTCGGGGCAGTGCCACCCGGCATCCCGCAGCAGCCCCACCGCGATGGGACCGCCGCGGTCCTCGCGCTCACCCGCGAACGATCGGTCCGAGACGGTGATCACGCACGCGGGGAGTGACGTCATGGGTCCACCCTAGGGCGCGACGATCCCGCCCGCACGGACCTCGGGCCACCCGCGCGGATCTCAGACCACCCGGATGAGCGAGCGCTGCCATCCCGAGGAGCCGTCGGGCGCGATGGGCGCTCGTTCCTCGATCTGCAGATCGCCGTTCTTGTTGACGGCTCGCACCGCCACGTAGTGCGTACCGGGCGTCGCGTCCCATTCGACGAACCACTGCACCCAGGTGTCCTCGTTGACGGGAGCCGACAGGGTCGCCGCCTGCCAGTCGCCGTCGTCGATGCTCACCTCGACGCGTTCGATGCCGACCGACTGCGCCCACGCGACGCCCGCGATCGGGACCTTGCCCGCATCGACCGCTGCTCCGAGCTTGGGGGTGTCGATGCGCGACGAGAACTTGATCGGCGCCTCGGCGCTGTACCCGCGCGGCGTCCAGTACGCCTCGTCCTTCTCGAAGGTGGTGACCTTGAGCTCCGTGAGCCACTTGGTCGCCGACACGTAGCCGTAGAGGCCCGGCACGACCATGCGCACCGGGAAGCCGTGCTCGAGCGGCAGCGGTTCGCCGTTCATGCCCACGGCGAGGATCGCGTCCAGGTTCTCGTCGGTCAGCGCCGACAGCGGGGTGCTGGCGGTGTAGCCGTCGACGCTCTTCGACAGGACCATGTCGGCGCCGTCCTTGACTCCGGCCTTCTTCAGCACCTCGCGCAGCGGGACGCCGAGCCACTTCGCGCTGCCGACGAGCTCGCCGCCGACCTCGTTCGACACGCACGTCAGCGTGATCGAGTACTCGTCGAGGCCCATGTCGAGGATGTCCTGGAAGCTCATCTCCACACGGTTGTCGACCATCCCGTCGATGACCAGTCGCCACGTCGCGGGGTCGATGGTCGGCACGGTGAGCGCGGTGTCCACGCGGTAGAAGTCCTTGTTCGGGGTGTACAGCGAGCTGAGGCCCTTGATGTCGAGCTCGGCGCCGTCCGGCACGGTGACGGTCGACTTCGGCGAAGGGAGCTTGAGGGAGTCGCGGATCGAGGCCACCGAGGCCACCGTCGTGCTGACCACGCGCGAGGCGACGCCGACGACGGCCGCCGCCGCGGCCGTGATGCCGGCGAGCACGAAGAACTGACGACGACCGAGCTGCGTCGGCGTGGCGGTGCGGTGGTCACCCGCGGCGACGTCGTCGCCGTCGTCGATGCCGTCGCGGGTGGTCTCGACGACGCCGTCGCGCCACGCGCGGAGGCGGCGGACGAGCAGGACGAGGATGATCGAGCCCACGACCGTCGCGATCACGGGCGGCAGGAACGCGAGGGGGGTCGCCCCTGCGCGCGTCACGATCGCGGCCGTCGACAGCGCCCCGGCGATCACGAGCGCGATGACGCCGAGCGGGGCCTTCACGAGCTGCAGGATGCCGGCGATCGCCGAGGCGATCACCACCGCCAGTCCGAGCCCGGCCAGCAGCGCGATCTTGTCGTACTCGCCGAACGTCGCGATCGCGAACTCCTTGAACGGCTGCGGGACGATGTCGATCACGAAGCCGCCGACCGCGAGGATCGGGCTGGCTTCCCGCGCGACGATCAGCGCGAGCAGCTCGGCCGTCGCGAGGAACGTCCCGCCGCCGATGAGGCCGGCGAGCGCCGCCCACAGGAAGAACCTCTTGCGCGGTGCGTTCCGTGACATGTGCGTTCTCCTCGTTCGACGGCGACGTGGGTCACCCTCTGTTCGGAGCGGACGCGGGAACGGATGCCGCGGTCGGCGTCAGAGCGGGCGGGCCGTGATGGTGTCGCGGTCCTGGCTGCGGCGCAGAGTGCTGAGGCAGCGCGAGCAGAGGATCTCGACGGTGCGCGGGTGGTTCTCCCCGCACTGGCAGTCGATCGAGACGCGCCACTTCGCCTTGCGTCCGCACGGCGCGTAGGCCTCGTCGTCACCGTGATCGCACTCGCAGCGCTGACGGCCGCGGTCGAGGCCGGCGAGCTCGTCGAGGCCGAGCAGCGCGCCGAGGTCGGTCGCTGTTCCGGCATCCTGTTGCGTCGAGGTCACCTGCCGATGCTCCCAGGGCGCGCGAGCCACCGCAACCTCGGCGACGCGCCGGCGGGTGGATCCCGGCGTCAGACCTGCACGACGTGGGGCGGCGGGGGCGGGGGCAGCTGACGCTGGGGCACGCCGTGCGCCTCACGGTGGAGGCGTTCCATGCGAGCGTCGAGCTCGGCGGCGGCCTCCGCGGCATCCGTCAGGCTCTCGACGAGGTGCGAGGGCACCTGGTTCGAGAACTTGTAGTAGATCTTGTGCTCGAGGCTGGCCCAGAAGTCCATCGCGATCGTGCGGAACTGCACCTCGACCGGCACCGAGAGCGCGCCCGTCGAGAGGAAGACGGGCACCTCGATGATCGCGTGCAGGCTCTTGTAGCCGTTCTCCTTGGGCGTCGCGATGTAGTCCTTGACCGTACGGACCGTGACGTCGTCCTGCGCGGTGAACAGGTCGAACAGGCGGTACACGTCGGCGACGAAGCTGCACGTCACCCGCACACCGGCGATGTCGGTGATCTCGGCACGGATGCGGTCGAAGTCGGGCTCCTCGATCCCCTTGCGCGCGATCTTCTCGACGATGCTGTCGGGCGTCTTGAGACGGCTCTTCACGTGCTCGATCGGGTTGTACGCATGGTGGTGCGTGAACTCGTCGCGAAGGATGCCGATCTTGGTCTCGACCTCGCGCATCCCGAACTCGTACTCGCGCAGGAAGCGCTGGAACTCGTCGCGGAGTTCCCGAGTCTGCTGGATGGCGTCGTCGGTGACCTGGAGGGACGTCATGACTCCGACGTTACGCGTTCGTGATCGGAAACGGCTGTGGATCGTCGATGTGTGCGAGACGCACGCCCCCGCCCGTCCCCCGCCCGTCTATTTCTGCCGTATGGCGCGAATAGCCCGTCTATTTCTGCCGTACGGCAGAAATAGACGGGCGGGAGAGCGTGAGGATTCCGTTAGGGTGCGACGACGCGCCGTAGGGATTCCGTCAGGATGTCGTGAGGATGCCGTGCACGGGCGTAAAGTCGCCGGACGTGTCAGATGAATCACGCGAGACCACGGATGCGCCTCCGCTCGCCAAACGCATCCTCATCGGCGAACCGCTGACGAGCCAGCAGGTCGACGACCAGCTGCTGCCGAAGAAGATGGCGCTCCCGATCTTCGCGTCCGACGCGCTGAGCTCGGTCGCGTACGCGCCGCAGGAGCTCGTGATGATCCTGCTCATCGGCGGACTGACGTTCCTCTCGTTCACGCCGCTCGTCGCCACGGCAGTCGTCGTGCTGCTGATCGTCGTGGTGCTCAGCTACCGCCAGCTCATCAAGGCGTACCCCTCGGGCGGCGGCGACTACGAGGTCGCGTCGAAGAACCTCGGCGAGATCCCGGGCGTGATCGTCGCGGCCGCGCTGCTCGTCGACTACATCCTCACCGTCGCGGTGTCCGTCGCGTCGGGCGTCGACAACATCATCTCGGCCGTGCCCGGTCTCGATCCGTTCCGCGTCGAACTCGCGGTCGGCTTCGTGATCCTCATCATCATCGTGAACCTGCGCGGCGTGCGCGAGGCCTCGCTCGTCTTCGCGATCCCCACGTACGTGTTCATCGGCTCAGTCGGATTCATGATCGTGACCGGACTCGTCCGCACGTTCCTCGGCGACGCGCCCGTGGCGTCGAGCGCCGAGTTCGCGGTGCATTCGGAGGACCTCGGCCAGGCCGCCGTGATCCTCCTCATCCTGCGCGCCTTCTCGAGCGGATGCTCCGCCCTCACGGGGGTCGAGGCCGTGTCGAATGGCGTTCCTGCCTTCCGCACCCCGAAGATCCGCAACGCCCAGACGACCCTCGTGCTGATGGGGTCGATCGCGGCGTGCCTGTTCGCCGGTCTCACCGCGCTCGCGCTCATCGCGGGTGTGCACTACGCCGAGAACCCGTGCGATCTCGTGGGCTTCGACTGCTCGAACCCGCAGCCGAGCCTCATGGCGCAGATCGCCTCCGCGACGTTCGGCGGCGGCAGCATCCTGTTCTTCGTCATCCAGGCGGCGACCGCGTGCGTGCTGCTGCTCGCAGCCAACACGGCGTTCAACGGCTTCCCACTGCTCGGATCGGTGCTCGCGCGCGACGGCTACGCACCGAAGTCGCTCAACACGCGCGGCGACCGCCTCGTGTTCTCGAACGGCATGATCGTGCTCGGCATCGCCGCGATCGCGGTGCTCGTGGTGTTCCAGGCGCGGTTGACGACTCTCATCCAGCTGTACATCATCGGCGTGTTCGTGTCGTTCTCGCTCGGCCAGATCGGCATGGTTCGGCACTGGCGGCGCGTGCTGCGCGGGCCTGCGGAGAGCCCGGAAGGGTCGGGGATCGACGGCGCCTCGGCATCCGACCGCCGCTCCGCCAAGGTCGGTCTCATCATCAACTCCGCCGGGGCGACCCTCACGGTGCTGGTGCTCGTGATCGTCACGATCACCAAGTTCACGCACGGCGCCTATCTGGTGTTCTTCGCGATCCCGATCCTCGCCTTCCTCATGCTCGGGGTGAAGCGGTACTACCGCGACGTCGAGCACGAGATCGCGATCGACGACACCACGAAGTTCGGCGCGACGGGCGACCTGGCGATCGTGCTCGTGAACCGGTTGCAGAAGCCCGTCGCGAAGGCCGTCGACTACGCGGTCGCCGCCAAGCACGACAAGACGATCGGCCTGCACGTGGCGGTGGCCTCGGACGACGTGGCGCCGCTGCAGAAGGAGTGGCGCGATCACCACGTGCCGATCCCGCTCGTGATCGCCGAGTCGCCGTACCGCTCGTTCGCGCAGCCCGTCGCGCAGTTCATCAAGCAGTACCGCGAGAAGCACGGCGCCTCGGTCGTGACCGTGTACCTGCCGCAGTACATCGTCGGCCACTGGTGGGAGACCTTCCTGCACAACCGCCGCGCCCGCCGCATGGCCAACCAGCTCATGCTCGTGCACGGTGTGACGATCACGCTCGTGCCGTGGCTGCTGGACTCCTCGGAGCTCATCTACGGACGC
The DNA here is from genome assembly GCF_001262495.1 of Microbacterium sp. GCS4. Classification (GTDB taxonomy): domain Bacteria; phylum Actinomycetota; class Actinomycetes; order Actinomycetales; family Microbacteriaceae; genus Microbacterium. The sequence goes on along the minus strand of NZ_LGYE01000003.1, from coordinate 262,614 downwards.
CGGTCGCGTCCGCTGCCGGGGCAGGAGCGCGCCGGACGGCCGGTGGTCGTGATGGGTCGTCGCGCGCACCGACCCGAGGGCCCGCCGGAGGACGGCGCGAAGCATCCGGCCGAGGAGTGATCCTAGGCTGAGGGGCATGAGCTCGCACGACTTCTGGCCGATCCGCACCGAGCGTCTGCGGATCCGTCCCCTCGCGCCCGACGACATCGACGTCATGTGGGAGTGGCGGCGAATCCCCGAGGTGAATCGCTGGCTGGGACTCGCCCCTGACACGCTCGACGCCTTCCGCGAGCGCTACCTCGACCCCGATCGGCTCGCGGCGATGCATCTAATCGAGCTCCTGCCCGAGGGCGACGGCGCCGCCACTCCGATCGGCGACCTCATGATCAAGGTCGGCGACGGATGGGCGCAGCTCGAGGTCGCCGATCAGGCACGCGGCGTCGAGGCCGAGCTCGGCTGGGTGCTCGACCCGGCGTACACCGGACGAGGCTATGCGACCGAGGCGATCCGCGCCGTGATCGGCGCGTGCTTCGGACCGCTGGGGCTGCGCCGCGTGCATGCCGGATGCTTCGCCGACAACGAGCCCTCGTGGCGGCTCATGGAGCGGATCGGGATGCGACGGGAGGAGTTCAGTCGCAAGACCGCCCTGCACCGGTCGGGCGAGTGGCTCGACGGCATGAACTACGGCATCCTCGCGGAGGAGTGGGCGGCACTCAGGGGGCAGTGACGCCGTCGACCACGAACGTGTAGAGGTCGCGCACGATGTCGGCGGCCTCGACCCGGTCGCGCTCGCGTGCGGCCACGACGAGCGCCTCGACCACCGACCGCAGCATGGCCGGATTGCGCTGACGGCTCAGCATGCGGATGCCGAACACCATCGCCCTGCGCTTCGCGGCGTGCAGCGCTCGCAGGTACGCGTTCGTCGAGAATCCCGCCAGCAGGTCGAGGAGGTCCCACAGCCCCTCCGCCCCCGCGACCTGGTCCAGGTCGGCGTCCGACCACAGCGCCGCGACCTCGTCCGCCCTGTCGAGGAACGTCGCGATCTCAGCATCCGAGGCGTTCGCGAGCCCCAGATCGACCGCCGCGACCGAGAGCCCCACGCACTCGGCGGCCACCGCCACGAACCACGCGGGAGTGGGTGTCGTGACCACCGAGGCGCGGTTGAACCGCGGCTCGATCAGGTGCATGGCCTCCAGCGCGCTGAGCGCGGAGCGCACGGTGGCCGGCGCGACCGAGAGGCGGCGAGTGAGGTCCGAGACCGAGAGGGGGTCGCCGGGGGCGAGCTCACCGGACACGATGGAGCGGGCGAGGCTGTCGACGACGGCATCCACCCGCGAGGATGCGTGCGGGGTCGACGGCTCGGCACCGCCGATGAGGCGGCTGTACAGGAAGCCGTCGCCGCGCGCGTCGTCGTCCACGTCAGCGCCGCGCGTTCTTCTCGACGGCGATCGCCGCGGAGCGCAGGGGCTCGATCGTGACATGCGCGAAGAGCGGCTCGATGATCTCGCGGAATCGGTGTCCGTCGCGGTGGGTGAGCGCTGCGCGCAGCTCCGCGAGGGCCGTGCGCATGTGCTCGACGAAGGCGTCAGGCACTCGTTGTTCGGGCACGGTGCGAGTGAGATGGAGGGCGAGCTGCCCGTCGAGGATCTCGATCATGGTCCGGTTCCCCGCGTTCGTGACCACCTCGGCCCACAGCGCGTACCAGTGCTGCAGGCCCTCCCTGGTGGCCGCCCAGGCGAGGTCGGTGCCGAGCATCCCGTCGATGCGCCGATGCAGCGACGCGACCTGCTCGTCGGTGTAGTCCGGCACCGCGGTCACGGCGCAGTACCCGATCATCGCCACCGCGGCCTCCGCACGGTCGGCCTGCGCGTCCAGGTCGACGGGGGCGACGCGGGTGAAGCGGTTGGTGCGCACCTCGATGAGGCCGAGGTCGGCGAGCCGGTTGAGGGCCTCGCGGATCGGAGTGCGCGAGACCCCGTACTCCGCCTGCAGATCCTGGTCGCGGATCTCTTCGAGCGGCTGCATGCGCCCCGATACGATCTCCTCCGCGAGGGTGCTGAACACCTGGTCGCGGATGAGCTGCCGCGGCCGGATGGGGAGGTGCTCGCTGTTCTCGTCCACGGGCACACTCTAAGTCGCCGGTATATTGCCGCACCACACATCAGACACTGAAGTTTCACCGGCGCATCCGTGCCTTCAGTACCGTCGAAGCGTAGGGCAGCGGCTCACATTTCCGGCACAACTCCCCAATCCGTGCCATGGATTCCCCAGATCCCCCCGATCCTGGGCCGCTGCCCTTCTCCATGCCCCGGCATCGAGGGTGCGGACATGCGGGTGGCGGGGCATGCGGGTTCCCGTCGCAGTTGGTGCCGCTTGCGACGCATCCCGGCGCCACGAAATGCGACCGGAGCGGCGGATCGACGGATGCCGTCAGCCGGCGACGAGCGCCAGCGCGAGGGTCGCGACGACCACCGTCGGCACCGCGACGGCCGCACCCCACAGCATGAGCGTGCCCCAGCGGATCTCGACGCCCAGCGACACGACCCGGTGATGCCAGAGCAGGGTGGCGAGCGAGGCCCACGGGGTGATCAGCGGGCCGAGGTTCACACCGATCAGCAGGGCCATCAGGGCGACCGGGTCGGAGGCCGCCGGCTCGAGGATCAGGTACGCGGGCAGATTGTTCACGCCGTTTGCGGCGAGCGCTCCGGCCGAGGCGAGGCCGAGCAGCTGACCGACGCCGTGGCCGTCGGTCGCGAGGGCCGAGAGGAAGTCGAGGATGCCGTTCGCGTGAGCCGTCTCGACGAGCACGAACAGCGCGGTGGCCAGCCCGATGGCCTGCCACGGCACGAGTGACAGGCGCAGCACGTGCGGTCGGCGCACCGCGAACAGCGCGACCAGCAGCACGGCGGCCGTCGTCGCCGGGATCCACACGTCATGCGTGAGGGCGAGGAGCGGCAGGAGCGCGAGAAGGATGCCGGAGGCGACCCAGAACAGCACGCGGTCGGACGGGTCGCCGGACGACGGCATCCGATACGAGCCGAACAGGGGGCGGCGATGCACGATCGTGAGCAGCACGACCGGCACGAGGATGCCGACGAGCGTCGGCGCCCAGCTCAGCGCGAGGAACGCGGCCGGGCTCTCGCCGATCGCGGGCGCGGCGAGCAGGTTCGTGAGGTTCGACACCGGCAATGCGAGCGAGGCCGTGTTCGCGAGCCATACCGTGGCGAGCGCGAACGGCAGCGGGGAGACGCCGATGCTCTGCGCCAGCACGACGACCACGGGCGTGACGATGACAGCGGTCGTGTCGAGCGACAGGAACACCGTGCTCACGACCGCGAGCAGCACGACCGAGGCCCACAGGGCGATCACCCGGCCTCGTCCCCACCGCGCGAGACGCTGAGCGAGGACATCGAACACCGCGGCGTCACGGGCCAGTTCGGCGACGATCGTGATCGCCACGACGAAGCCCAGCACGGGGGTGATGCGCTCGCCGAGGGCACCCGCATCCGGCGCGGGAAGGATGCCGGTGAAGAGGCAGATCAGGGCGACGGCGACGAGCACCAGGACGATGATGGTGCCCGGCCCCAGCCGGCGTCGCGTCGCGCTCACTTCGTGAGTGTACGACCGCGCAGGGTGGATCGGCTCGTTCGCCGGTGCGACGCGCTCAGCGGGCCTCACCCCGGGGGCCGACACGCCACTTTCCGGACATTCCGGCTGCGACGGTCCGATATCTGGCGTGTCGGCCCCGGGTGAAGCCACGCAGCGCCGCCGTGAGCATCCCGCATGCATTCCGGCATACCGCCGTAGGCAAAGCGTGAGGATGGCCGCACCGGCCTCCGCACGGGAGTTGTATCGACTCTCGTGCTCGACATCATCTACATCGCGCTGACTCTCGCGCTGTTCGCCCTGGTCTCCCTGATAGCGAAGGGGGTGGAACGCCTGTGATCGTCTTCGAGATCATCGGCGCGGCCCTCGCGGTCGCCGCGATCGTCTACCTCGTGGTCGCCCTCGTCGCTCCGGAGAAGTTCTGATGGGCGCCGGATCCAGTGCCGAGATCTGGTTCGGCGTCCTGCAGGCGGCGGTGCTGATCGCCGCACTCGTGCTGCTGTACCGCCCCCTCGGCGATTACATGGCGCACGTCTTCAGCACCCCGCGCGACGCGCGCGTCGAGCGCGGCGTCTACCGCGTGATCGGTGTGAACCCGGCATCGGAGCAGACCTGGCGCGCGTACGCACGCAGCGTCCTCGCGTTCTCGGTGGTCGGCCTGCTGCTCGTCTACGGCCTGCAGCGCCTGCAGGCGTTCCTCCCCGAATCGCTCGGCCTCCCCGCCGTCCCCGAGGGCCTCGCGTTCAACACGGCGGCGTCGTTCGTCGCCAACACGAACTGGCAGTCGTACTCGCCCGAGCAGACCATGGGCTACACGGTGCAGCTCGCGGGCCTCACGGTGCAGAACTTCGTATCGGCGGCGGTGGGCCTTGCGGTCGCGGTCGCGCTGATCCGCGGGCTCTCCCGTCGTGGCTCGACGACGATCGGCAACTTCTGGGTCGATCTGATCCGCGGGCTCGGTCGCATCCTGCTGCCGATCGCCCTGATCGCGGCGATCGCCCTGATCTCGGGCGGCGTGATCCAGAACTTCGCCGGCTTCACCGACGTGACCACGGTTTCGGGCGGCACGCAGAGCATCCCCGGCGGTCCGGTCGCCTCGCAGGAGGCCATCAAGCTGCTCGGCACGAACGGCGGCGGGTTCTTCAACGCCAACTCCGCGCATCCGTTCGAGAACCCCACCGGTTTCACGAACCTGCTGCAGATCCTCCTCATCCTGATGATCCCGTTCGCGCTCCCCCGCACCTTCGGACGGATGCTGGGTGACAACCGCCAGGGCTACGCGATCGCCGCCGTCATGGGCACGATCTTCCTCGTGTCGACGTTCGCCCTCTCGGCACTGGAGCTCGCCGGACGCGGCACCGCCCCCGAGCTCGCGGGAGCTGCCATGGAGGGCAAGGAGGTGCGCTTCGGCATCCTCGGTTCGGCGCTGTTCGGCAGCGCGAGCACCCTCACCTCGACCGGAGCCGTGAACTCGATGCACGACTCCTATACGGCGCTCGGCGGCATGATGCCGATGCTCAACATGATGCTGGGCGAGGTCGCTCCCGGCGGCGTCGGCTCGGGACTGTACGGGATGCTCGTGCTCGCCGTGATCGCGGTGTTCGTCGGCGGACTGCTCGTCGGCCGGACCCCCGAATACCTCGGCAAGCGCATCGGCCCTCGGGAGATCACCCTCGCGAGCCTGTACATCCTCGTGACGCCGACGCTCGTGCTGCTCGGCACCGCGGTGAGCTTCGCGATCCCCGGCATCCGCGCGGATGTCGAGGCCACGAGCATCCTCAACCCGGGCGTGCACGGCATGAGCGAGGTGCTCTACGCCTTCACCTCGGCGGCGAACAACAACGGCTCCGCGTTCGCCGGTCTCACCGCGAACACGCCGTGGTTCAACACCGCGCTCGGCGTCGCGATGCTGCTCGGCCGGTTCCTCCCGATCGTGCTCGTGCTCGCCCTGGCCGGATCGTTCGCCGCCCAGCAGCGCGTCCCCGAGACGACCGGCACACTGCCCACCCACCGACCGCAGTTCGTGGGACTCCTCACCGCCGTGACCGTCATCATCACGGCCCTCACCTACTTCCCGGTGCTCGCACTGGGACCCCTCGCCGAAGGACTCTGACCATGGCTACGCACGTTTCGCACGTTTCGTCTCGCTCCGCTCGCTCAACGACCGAAGGGGAGGATGCCGCGGCAGCCACCCCCACTTCCGCACCACGCTCGTTCGGGTGGGCGCAGCTCACGCAGGCGCTGCCGGGCGCGCTGCGCAAGCTGAATCCGGCATCCCTCGTCCGCAATCCCGTCATGCTGCTGGTCTGGGTGGGCGCGGCGTTCACGACCGTGCTCGCGATCGCCGAGCCGTTCCTCGGCGGGCCCGCGGCCTCCGGCGGCACCGCCGTGCCGACGCCGTTCACGTGGGGCATCGCGATCTGGCTGTGGTTGACCGTGCTCTTCGCGAACGTCGCCGAGTCGGTCGCCGAGGGCCGCGGCAAGGCGCAGGCCGCCACGCTGCGCAAGACCCGAACGAGCACGATGGCCCGGCGCGTGGTCCGCTACGACGCGACGACGGATGCTGCGGCCGAGCGCGCCGAGACCGTCGAGGTCTCGTCGGCCGAGCTGCAGCGCGACGACATCGTGATCGTCACGGCCGGCGACCTGATCCCGGGCGACGGCGACATCGTCGCGGGCATTGCGACCGTCGACGAGTCGGCCATCACGGGCGAGAGCGCCCCGGTGATCCGGGAGTCCGGCGGCGACCGCTCGGCCGTCACTGGCGGCACCCGCGTGCTGTCCGACCGCATCGTCGTGCGCATCACCTCGAAGCCCGGCGAGACATTCGTCGACCGCATGATCGCGCTCGTCGAAGGCGCGAGCCGCCAGCGCACCCCGAACGAGATCGCACTGAACATCCTCCTGGCGAGCCTGTCGATCGTGTTCGTCGTGGTCGTTCTCGCGCTCAACCCCATCGCCTCGTACGCGGCGTCGCCCGTCAGCATCCCCGTGCTGATCGCTCTTCTGGTGTGCCTCATCCCGACGACGATCGGCGCGCTGCTCTCGGCCATCGGCATCGCCGGTATGGACCGACTCGTGCAGCGCAACGTGCTCGCGATGTCGGGACGCGCGGTCGAGGCCGCCGGTGACGTCACGACTCTGCTGCTCGACAAGACCGGCACGATCACCTACGGCAACCGCCGTGCGCACGAGGTGCTGCCGCTGTCGGGCGTCGACGCCGAGGAGCTGCTGCGCATCGCGGCGCTGTCCTCCCTCGCCGACCCCACCCCCGAGGGGGCGTCGATCGTCGAGCTGGCAGCGAGCCGCGGCATCCGCGTCGAGCAGCCGGCGGATGCCGTGGTCGTGCCCTTCACGGCGCAGACGCGCATGTCGGGGCTGGACCTCGCCGACGGCACGCAGATCCGCAAGGGCGCAGGCTCCGCGGTGGCCGTGTGGCTGGGGCTGGGAGCGGATGCCGAGCTCGCGGCCCTCACCGACGGCGTGGCCTCGAGCGGCGGCACCCCCCTCGTCGTCGCCGTGCGTACGGCCGACGACGTTTCGTCTCGTCGCTCCGCTCCTCGCTCAACGACCGCGGAGAACGCCACCACCACCCGGTCGTTGAGCGAGCGCAGCGAGACGAAACGCGCCGAAGAGACGCACGACGTTTCGTCTCGGGGCTCCGCTCCTCGCTCAACGACCGAGGAGAGGGCCACCACCCGCGGGTCGTTGAGCGACACTTCGACTCGCTTGCGCTCGCTCAGTGCGGGTCTTCGCGAGACGAAACGCGCCGACCGCATCCTGGGCGTCGTGCACCTCAAGGACATCGTCAAGGACGGTCTGCGTGAACGGTTCGACGAGCTGCGCAGCATGGGCATCCGCACCGTGATGATCACGGGCGACAACCCCCTGACCGCCGCCGCGATCGCGGAGGAGGCCGGCGTCGACGACTTCCTCGCCGAGGCCACCCCCGAGCAGAAGCTCGAGCTCATCAAGCGCGAGCAGGAGGGCGGTCGTCTCGTCGCGATGACGGGCGACGGCACGAACGACGCCCCCGCACTGGCTCAGGCCGATGTCGGCGTCGCGATGAACACCGGCACCTCGGCCGCGAAGGAGGCCGGCAACATGGTCGACCTCGACTCCGACCCGACCAAGCTCATCGACATCGTGCGCATCGGCAAGCAGCTGCTCATCACCCGCGGCGCCCTCACGACGTTCTCGCTCGCGAACGACATCGCCAAGTACTTCGCCATCATCCCGGCGATGTTCATGGGCGTCTTCCCCGGACTCGCTGTCCTCAACATCATGCAGCTCCACTCCCCGGCATCCGCGGTGACGAGCGCGATCGTCTTCAACGCGATCGTGATCGTGTTCCTCATCCCGCTCGCGCTGCGCGGAGTGAAGTACACGCCGGCGAGCGCCTCGCAGATCCTGCAGCGCAACCTCCTCGTCTACGGCCTCGGCGGAGTGATCGCGCCGTTCCTCGGCATCAAGCTCATCGACCTCGTCGTGAGCCTCATCCCCGGATTCTGACCCACGGCGCGTTTCGTCTCTGCGTTTCGTCTCGCGAAGACCCGCACTGAGCGAGCGCAAGCGAGTCGAAGTGTCGCTCAACGACCAGGTCCACCTCGAAAGGTCTCCCCATGTCCACCCGTTCCACCCTCCGCACCACGGGCGTCGCCGTGCGCGCGATGCTCGTCCTCACACTCGTGCTCGGCGTCGCATACACGCTCGTCCTCACCGGGATCGGGCAGCTACTCCTGCCCGTCCAGGCCGACGGATCGCCCCTCCCCGACGACAAGGGCAGCTCCCTGATCGGGCAGTCCTTCACGGATGCCGAGGGTGAGCCGCTCCCCCAGTACTTCCAGTCCCGCCCGTCGGCCGCGGGCGACGGCTACGACGGCACGAGCTCGAGCGGCAGCAACCTCGGCCCCGAGAACGTCGATCTCGTCGCAGCGATCGAGGAGCGTCGGGCGTCGATCGCGCAGCGGGAGGGCGTGAGCGAGGATGCGGTGCCGGCCGACGCCGTGACGGCATCCGCCTCCGGCCTCGACCCGCACATCAGCGTCGACTATGCACTGCTCCAGGTCCCCCGGGTCGCGGCGGAGCGAGGCCTGCCCGAGCAGGAGGTGCGCGACCTCGTGGAGTCTAGGATTCAAGGGCGGGATCTGGGATTCCTCGGCGAGGAGCGCATCAACGTCGCGGAGATCAATCTCGCGCTCGATGAGCGGGAGGGCGAATGACGGCATCCGGGAGGCGCGGCCGACTGCGCGTGCTGCTCGGTGCGGCGCCCGGAGTCGGCAAGACGTTCGAGATGCTCGCTGAGGGGCGGCGCCTGCTCGACGAGGGCCGCGACGTCGTGATCGCGATCGTCGAGACGCACGAGCGCGCCGCCACCGCGGCGCTGACCGTCGGCATCCCCGAGATCCCCCGGCGCACGGACCTGCACCGCGGCGTGCCGCTCACCGAGATGGACCTCGACGCCGTGCTCGCGCGGCGCCCGGAGATCGCGCTGGTCGACGAGCTCGCGCATACGAACATCCCGGGCTCGGCGCACCCCAAGCGCTGGCAGGACGTCGGCGAACTCCTGGATGCCGGCATCGACGTCGTCACGACCGTCAACGTGCAGCACATCGAGTCGCTCAACGCGGTGGTCGAGAAGATCACCGGCATCGCACAGCAGGAGACGATCCCGGATGCCGTGGTGCGGGCGGCCGAGGAGGTCGAGGTCGTCGATCTCGCGCCGCAAACGCTGCGCGATCGTCTCGCCGCGGGACTCGTGTATCCCGCCGAGCGCATCGACGCGGCGCTGTCGAACTACTTCCGTCTCGGCAACCTCACGGCGCTCCGCGAACTGGCGCTGCTGTGGTTGGCCGACGAGGTCGACTCCGCCCTGCGCAGCTACCGCGCCGACCATGGGATCGAGGGCACCTGGCAGGCGCGCGAGCGGGTGGTCGTGGCCCTCACCGGTGGCCCGGAGGGCGAGACGCTGCTGCGCCGCGGAGCCCGCATCGCCGCGCGATCGGCCGGCGGGGAGCTGCTCGCGGTGCACGTCGCCGCCCAGGACGGACTGCGCGACGAGACGCCGGGCGCGCTCGCGGCGCAGCGGTCCCTCGTCGAGTCGCTCGGCGGCACGTTCCACCAGATCATCGGCGACGACATCCCCGAGACCCTCGTCGAGTTCGCCCAGGGCGCGGATGCCACGCAGCTCGTGATCGGCGTGAGCCGGCGCGGCCGCCTCGCCGCCGCGCTGACCGGCCCGGGCATCGGAGCCGAGGTCATCCGCCGCTCCGGCGACATCGACGTGCACATCGTCACACACGCCGCCGCCGGAGGTCGCGTGCGCCTCCCCCGCATCACCGGCGGTGCGCTGGGCTGGCGCCGACAGGTGCTCGGCTTCGCGCTCGCGCTCGTGGTCGGTCCGGTGCTGTCGTGGATCATGTTCACGTTCCGCAGCCCCGAGTCCATCACGGCCGAGGTGCTCGCATACCAGCTGCTCGTGGTCGTGGTGGCCCTCGTCGGCGGCGTCCGTCCGGCGGTGTTCGCGGCCGTGCTGTCGGGCATCACCCTCGACTTCCTGTTCGTCGCGCCGTTGTTCACGATGACGATCGCGCATCCGCTCCACGTGCTCGCGCTCGCGCTGTACGTCCTGATCGCCGTGCTCGTGAGCATCATCGTCGACCAGGCCGCCCGGCGTGCCCGCACCGCGCAGCGCGCCGCCGCCGAGGCCGAGCTGCTCGCCGCCGTCGCGGGCAACGTGCTGCGCGGCGACAACGCCGTGCTCGCGCTCGTCAGTCGCACGCGGGAGGCGTTCGGCCTCGCCGGTGTGCGCCTGCTGACGCCGGACGGCGAGGTGCTCGCGAGCGATGGTGAGCCCGTGCCGGACGGCCGTGCGACCAGGATCGACGTCGACGGCGCATCCCCCGCGGTCCTGGAACTGCACGGCGAACCGCTCGACACTCCCGCGCGGCGGCTGCTCGACGCGATCGTGGCCCAGCTCGCCGCGGCCATCGAGCACACCGATCTGCGCGCGACGGCACGCGAGGCCGCGGCGCTCGCCGAGACCGACCAGGTGCGCAGCGCGCTGCTCTCCGCCGTGAGCCACGACCTCCGGCGCCCGCTCGCGTCGGCCGTCGCCGCGATCGGCGGGCTCCGCGGGGCGCACGGGCTGTCGGCATCCGATCGTGAGGAGCTGCTCGCCACCGCCGATGAAAGCCTCGCGACGCTGTCGACCCTCGTGACCGATCTGCTCGATGTGAGCCGCGTGCAGGCCGGGGTGCTGGCTGTGTCGACCATGCGACTCGACATCGCCGGGCCCGTGCTCGCGGCCGTCGACGAGCTCGACCTGGGTCCGGGTGACGTCGAGCTCGCGCTCGACGTCGCGCTTCCGGCGGTGGCGGCCGACCCCGTGCTGCTGCAGCGCGTGCTCGTGAACGTGATCGCGAACGCGCACCGTCACGCGCCCGCCGGCAGCCGCGTGATCGTGTCGACGAGCACGCTCGGAGAGCGGGCCGAGATCCGAGTGATCGATCGCGGTGCGGGCGTTCCGGCCGAGAAGCGGGACGCGATCTTCCAGCCGTTCCAGCGGCTCGGCGACACCGACAACACGACCGGTCTCGGGCTCGGCCTCGCCCTGTCGCGCGGGTTCGCCGAGGGGATGGGCGGTAGCCTGACTCCCGAGGATACCCCGGGTGGTGGCCTCACCATGGTCATCTCGCTGCCGCTGGCCGGCGCCGACAGGGAGGGGGCGGAGTGAAGCTCCTGATCGCCGACGACGACCCGCAGATGGTGCGGGCGCTGCGCATCACGCTCGCCGCGCACGGGTACGAGGTGGTGGTCGCACCGGACGGTGCCGCCGCGGTCGCCGCCGCCGCGCAGACCCACCCCGACCTCATCATGCTCGACCTGGGGATGCCCCGGCTCGACGGCATCGAGGTCATCCAGGCCCTGCGCGGATGGACGAGTGTGCCGATCATCGTCGTCTCGGGACGCACGGGATCGGCCGACAAGGTCGAGGCGCTGGATGCCGGCGCCGACGACTTCGTCACCAAGCCGTTCCAGGTCGACGAGCTGCTCGCCCGACTGCGTGCGCTGTCCCGCCGCGCGGCGCCAGCCGGCGGGGAGTCGACCGTGGGGTTCGCCGATGTCGTGGTCGACCTCGCGACGAAGACCGTCACGCGTGCGGGGTCTCGGGTGCACCTGACACCGACCGAGTGGCGGATGCTCGAGCATCTCGCCCGGCATCCCGGTGCCCTGGTGACCAGGCAGGACCTCCTCAAGGAGATCTGGGGCAGCGAGCAGGTGTCGGACTCGGGCTATCTGCGCCTGTACATGTCGCAGCTGCGCAAGAAGCTCGAGCGCGAGCCCGGGGCTCCCGCGCATCTGCTCACCGAGTCCGGGATGGGCTACCGGCTCGTGCTCTGAAGCGCGCGGCGCCGCAGCACCCCGAGCACGCCCGCGACGACGAGCAGCGCCGCGACGATGCCCGCGACGACTGCGGTGACCGCGCTGTCGGGCTCGCCGGTCGTGCGTCCGACCGCGACCCACGCGAGGCCCCACGCGGTGGCGAGGGACGGGGCGATGCGCATCGTCAGGAGCGCGCTGGCCGCACCGATCACGAGCACCGCGACGAGGACGACGACGGCCCAGACCTCGGCGGCATCCGCCCAGTCGGCCGGGGCGACCTGCGTGAGCCAGGCCGTGATGTTCGCGACGGTCGCGATCGTGACCCAGCCGAAGTGCAGGCCGTTGGTCCCGTCGACGACGATCCGCTCGGCCCATCCGCGGGCCGGGCGGCGGTTCAGCAGGAGGATGACGCGCGCCAGAGTCGCGAGGAGGACGGCGATCATGAGCACCGTGAGCGGCAGCGTCAGGAACTGCGCCGTGACGAGCCAGAGGCCGTTGAGCACCATGGTCGCGGCGATCCACCAGCCCGCCGCGCGCTGCCGGTCGTTCGCGCGCTGCGCCGGGAGCGCCTGCCAGACCGTGTACGCGATGAGCCCGATGTAGATGAGCGACCAGATCGAGAACGCCGGTCCCGCGGGTGCGAGGTAGGAGCCGGAGGCGGAGAGCGCTCCGTCCTGCAGTTCGCTCACGGAGGTGCCGCCGAACGCTCCGGAGCCGACCGCCGCGGCGATGAGCATGAAGACCGCGGCGGCGATGGTCGCGGTCTGGCGGGAGATGTCCTGCATCCGAGATTCCATGTCCCGCACGCTACGCGAGCGAGCGCGCGTTCCGGAGGGCCTTGACTCTCGCCAAGCAACTGTCTAGCCTGGCTAGCGAAATGTGATCCGGACGATATGGATTCACACGATCCGCAGGACATCTCGCGTCACGCAGGTCCGCTTCTCTCGCATGATCCTGCGAATCGAGAGATCTCCGTCAGAGTGCGGGGGCCGTGACCGCTGCCGAGATCAGCACGTCGGCCGCGGCGCGCGCCTGCGCCGCCACCCGGGAGTCGCCGGAGATCGCGGCGGTGCTCTGCGCACCCTCGGCGAGGATCGAGAGCTGGGCGGCAAGGGATGCCGGGGCGCCGGCGTCGACCACGAGATCGGCCATGTACGCCTGGAACGACGCCTTGTGCGCGCGGACGATCTCCGCGACCTCGGGGTTCGTTCCGCCGAGTTCGCCGAAGGCATTGATGAAGGCGCACCCGCGGAAGTCGTCGGCGCAGAACCAGTCCTCGAGGTAGCCGTAGACGGCGAGGAGCCTGTCGCGCGGGTCCGCTCCAGCACCCGCCACGGCGTCGGTGAGTCCGCTCTCCCACTCGGCGTGCTTGCGGTCGAGCACGGCCTTCACGATGTCGGTCTTGGCGGGGAACAGCGAGTAGAGCCTCCGGAGCGACACGCCCGATGCGGCGCGCAGTTCGTCCATGCCGACAGCGGCGTATCCCTTGCGGTAATACAGCCCCTCAGCCGCCGCAAGGATCTGTTCACGCGCTGTTTCCTCGGTCATGCTCCCAGTGTACTTGACATGAGAACGATCGTTCTCTAGATTGAGGACATCGAGCGAGAACGATCGTTCTCACCGGAACCGAAAGGATCAGGATCATGGGTTACATCACCGTCGGCAACGAGAACAGCGCCCCCATCGAGCTCTACTACGAGGACCAGGGCTCCGGGCAGCCGGTCGTGCTGATCCACGGCTACCCGCTGGACGGTCACAGCTGGGAGCGTCAGACGCGCGAACTGCTCGCGCAGGGCTACCGCGTCATCACCTACGACCGCCGCGGCTTCGGCCAGTCGTCCAAGGTCGGCACGGGCTACGACTACGACACGTTCGCGGCAGACCTGAACACGGTGCTCGAGACCCTCGACCTCCGCGACGTCGTGCTCGTCGGCTTTTCGATGGGCACCGGAGAGCTCGCCCGCTACGTCGCGAAGCACGGACATGAGCGGGTCGCGAAGCTCGCGTTCCTCGCCTCGCTCGAGCCCTTCCTCGTGCAGCGCGACGACAACCCCGACGGCGTGCCGCAGGACGTGTTCGACGGCATCGAATCCGCAGCGAAGGGCGACCGCTTCGCCTGGTTCACCCAGTTCTACAACGACTTCTACAACCTCGACGAGAACCTCGGCTCGCGCATCAGCCAGGAAGCCGTCGACGGCAGCTGGAACGTCGCGATCGGCAGCGCACCCGTCGCCGCCTACGCCGTCGTCCCCGCCTGGATCGAGGACTTCCGCGGCGACGTCGAGGCCGTTCGCGCCGCCGGCAAGCCCACCCTCATCCTGCACGGCACGAAGGACAACATCCTGCCGATCGACGCCACCGCGCGCCGGTTCCACCAGGCCGTGCCCGAGGCGGAGTACGTCGAGGTCGAGGGCGCCCCGCACGGGCTCCTCTGGACCCACGCCGACGAGGTCAACGCCGCTCTGAAGGACTTCCTCGCGAAGTAAGGCGCAGCCATCCCCGCTCGTTGAGCGAGGAGCGCAGCGCGACCCCGGGTCGTTGAGCGAGGAGCGCAGCGCGCCCCCCGGGTCGTTGAGCGAGGAGCGCAGCGACGAGACGAAACGCGGTGAGTCCCGAGAAGGGGTCACCGCGTTTCGTCTCGCTACGCTCGCTCAACGAACGGGCGGATGCGCTCGCTCAACGACCGGGCTCCCCCAGCCAGGCGAGCACGCGACGCAGCAGCTCACGGTGGCCCGCCGAGGCGTACGACCGCGCGTCATGCCCGAGTCCGTCGTAGACGAGACGCGATGTCCCGAGCTGCCGCGTCCACACGAGCGGATGCCGCACCCCGCCCTCCTCGTGCTCCGCGAGACGCTGCACCTCGGCATCCATCCGCAGGTCGGTGTACCGCTCATCCTGCACGTCGAAGTCGGCGAGGCCGGCGGCGAGCGGATGCTCCAGCACCACGTGCACGCAGGCATCGCCGAACTCCGGGTGCCACGACTCGCCGCGCACCCAGCGGCCGCCGAGTGCGGTCCCGAAGCTCGGGTAGTCGCGCAGGCTCGCCGCCCCGGAGTGCATCACCAGCACTCCGATGCCCCGCTCGAGCGCACTGCGCAGCGCGGCATCCCCGGCGGCGAGATCGCTCGGCCGCGGAGGAGCGTCACTTCTGCCACCCTCGGCATCCGGCCCCTCCGGGTCGCCCGCGTTCACCACGAGCAGCCGCACGTCCGCGTCGAGATCGCGCAGCGCCGCATCGACGTCCGTCTCGATGCGGGGCTCGAAGCCGGCATCCATCGCGAGGCCCGCGAGCAGCAGGCTCGTCTCGTCGTACGGATGCCACGGGTCGGAGTACCGGCCGCTGCCGGTGAGGATCAGCGCATCGGGCATGGCCCCATCCTCGCGGGATCCCCGGCGTTCAGCCTCATTCCTCGCTCGACGACCGAAATCGTCAGCCGCGCATCGCGACCCCGCGACGCCAGTAGCCCATGAAGGCCACCTGTCCGCGGTCGATGCCGAGGTCCTTCACGAGGTGCCGGCGCAGGGTCGTCACGACCCCGCTCTCGCCCGCGATCCAGAAGTAGCGGTCCGCGGGGGCGTCCGTCACGGCGATGTCCTCGCCGAGCCCGGAGTAGTCGGGGGTCTCCCACAGCAGATCCTCGGTGTCGACGTCCGTCACGTCGAGGTCGTCGCCGGCGTCCGCGTCGCCGAGGTGCGCGAGCACCGCGGGGATCAGCAGCGCACCGTGCATCTGCTCCTCGGAGCGAGGCAGCCAGCGCACCTCCACACCGGCCGGCGCATCGATCGCGAGCTCGTCCTCGGCGGAGGGCACCTCGATGAACGCCACGCCGCGGAGGTCGCGCGGAGCGTCTTCGAGCACGCGCGCGATCGCCGGGGCGGCCGTCTCGTCACCCGCGAGCACGACGGATGCCGCGCCTCCGGGCTCGTACTCCGCCCCACCGTGGTCGGACGCCGCGACACCGCGCCGCGGCCCCACGAGGAACAGCTCCTGGCCGACCGCGGCCGCATCGGCCCAGCGCGACGCGGGACCTGTGAGACCGGGCGCGAGGTGCAGCACGAAGTCGACGTCGAGCTCGGTCCCGGTATCCGTCACGCGCAGGTCGCGCACCGAGTAGGTGCGCATCGATCCGCGCTCCTCCTCGGGCACGGCGAGGAAGGAGCCCCACCAGTCCCCCGTCTCCCGGTCGAGCGTCGGCAGGACGCCGGATGCCGGAGGGAAGATCAGCTTGATGCGGGCGTCGAAGACGTCGCCCGGGGTGCCGAACTCGAACAGCTCCTCGCCGCCGAAGGTGACCCGCACGAAGTTGGGCGACACGCGTTCGACGCCACGCACCTCGGCGCGCGCGAGGACGTACGTGGGGCGGTCGGTGGTGGTCGTCTCAGCGGACATGATGCCTTCCGATCGGGGTGACCATCGGCTTCCCGGAGACCGGGTCGACGGTGATCTGGTTGGCGAGGCCGAAGACCTCTTCGACGTGCTCGGCGGTCACGACCTCCTGCGGCGTGCCGGTGACGTGCACGCGGCCGACCTTCATCGCGACGAGCTCATCGGAGTAGCGGGCCGCGAGGTTGAGGTCGTGCAGCACCATGACGATCGTGGTGCCGCGCGACACGCTCAGGTCGGTGAGCAGGTCGAGGACCTCGACCTGGTGGGCGACGTCGAGGAACGTCGTCGGCTCATCGAGCAGCAGGATGTCGGTCTCCTGGGCGAGGGCCATCGCGATCCACACGCGCTGCCGCTGCCCGCCCGACAGCTCGTCGACGCTGCGGTCGGCGAGCTCGGTGGTGCCGGTCGCAGCGAGAGCATCCGCCACGACCTCGTAGTCGTGCGCGCTCCAGCGCGACAGCATCTTCTGATGCGGATGCCGGCCACGGCCGACGAGGTCGGCGACCGCGATTCCCTCGGGCGCGACGGGAGATTGCGGCAGCAGACCCAGGATGCGCGCGACCTCCTTGGTCGGACGCGAGTGCACCGAGGTGCCGTCGAGGACGACCTGCCCGGCGGTGGGCGAGAGCAGGCGGGCGAGGGAGCGGAGCAGCGTCGACTTGCCGCATCCGTTCGCCCCCACGATCGTGGTGATCCTGCCGGGGGCGATGTCGAGGTCGAGACCGTCGATGATCGTGCGATCGCCGTAGGCGAGGGTGACGGCGTCCGCCCTCAGGGTGTGCGCTTCGGTCACAGAGAGCCTCCCGAGCGGTTGGTGCGGATGAGGAGATAGATCAGATACGGGGCGCCGAGCACGCCGGTGATCACGCCGACCGGGTAGCGCTCGCCGAACGCGAACTGCCCGATGAGGTCGCTGCCCAGCACGAGCACGGCCCCGACGAAGGCGCTCGGCAGGAGCAGGTTCGCTCCGGGTCCTGTGATGCGAGCCGCGATAGGGCCGGCCATGAACGCGACGAATGCGATCGGTCCCGTCGCCGCGGTCGCGAACGCGAGCAGCGCGACGGCACCGAGGATGCAGAGCACGCGCGTCGCGTTCACCCGCACGCCGAGACCGGATGCCGAGTCGTCGCCGAGCTGCATGGCGCCGAGCGCGCGGCCCTGAGCGAGCATCAGCGGCACGATCACGACCGCGGCGACCGCGAGCGGGGCCACGCGCTCCCACGACGCGCTGTTCAGGCTCCCGGTGAGCCACTGCATCGCGGTCTGGATGTCCCACGACGCGGCCCGCGACAGCACATACGAGATGACGCTCTGCAGCATCAGCGAGACGCCGATGCCGATGAGGATCAGCCGGGTGCCCGCGAAGCCGCCCCTGATCGACAGCAGATAGATCGCCGCGGCGGTGACGAGCGCCCCGGCGAGAGCCATGAGCGACACGAGCGGGCCGCTGAAACCCAGCACGATGATCCCGATCACCGCTGCAGCACCGGCGCCGTTCGAGATGCCGATGATGTCGGGCGACGCGAGCGGGTTGCGCAGCAACGTCTGGAACGAGACGCCGGCCATGCCGAACGCGATGCCGGCGAGGATTGCCAGCGCGGCCCGAGGCAGGCGCAGCTCGCCGACCGTGAACGACGCACCGGGCACGGTCTCGCCGAGGATCACGCGCACGACGGCGTCGAGCGGGTAGAACGTGTTGCCGATCATGAGCGCGACAGTGAACAGCACGAGCAGCAGCACACCGAGCACGACCGTCGCGACGGCGTGGCGTCGGTGTCGCGCGCGGCGTCCCCGGACGATCGCGGCGGCGCGGTCGGCGATCGAGGTCTCCCCGGGGGCGGTGCGGTCCATGGTGGTCACAGTTCACGCACCTTCTGCCGACGCACGATCCAGATGAAGAACGGCGCACCGATGATCGCGGTGATGATGCCGACCTGGATCTCCTCGGAGGACGGCGAGACGACCCGGCCGACGACGTCGCTCGCGAGCAGGAGTGCGGCACCGGCCATCGCCGAGAACGGCAGCAGCCAGCGGTGGTCCGTGCCGATCAGCATCCGGCAGACGTGCGGGATCACGAGGCCGATGAATCCGATCGGACCAGCGATCGCGGTCGCCGCGCCGGCGAGGATGACCGCGCCGAGCGCGGACACCAGCCGGGTGCGGAACACGTTCTCGCCGAGGCCCTTGGCCATGTCGTCGCCCAGCGCGAGCGAGTTCATGCCTCGCGCGCTCGCGAGGCAGATGAGGGCGCCGAGCGCGAGGACCGGCGCTGTCAGCGCGATACGCGGCCACTCGGCTCCGCCGACCCCGCCGATCTGCCACGACTGGAAGGCCTGCAGCAGGTCGACGCGAGGAAGCATGACGGCGCTGATGAGCGCGGCGAAGGCGGCGGAGGTGGCTGCCCCCGCGAGGGCGAGCTTGAGGGGCGTCGCTCCGCCCCGGCCGAGCGAGCCGACCGTGTACACGAACGCGGCCGCGACGGCGGCACCGGTGATCGCGAGAGCCATCTGCCCGTAGGGGTTGGTGAGTCCGAGGAACGCGAGTCCCAGCACCACCGCGAAGGACGCACCGTTCGACACCCCGAGGATGCCGGGGTCGGCGACCGGGTTGCGGGTCACCGCCTGCATGGTCGCGCCCGACAGTGCGAGAGCCGCTCCGACGAGAAGCGCGAGGACCGTGCGCGGGATGCGCTTGACGACCGCGGCTTCGGCGATCGTGTCGGCGTGCCCCGACAGTGCGGCCCCGATGTCGTCGAGTGTGACGGCGCGCACGCCGAAGCTCACCGACAGCGCGCACAGCACGAGGAGCACGCCCGCTCCGGCCAGCAGCCAGAGGGTACGCGCCCACGCCGGGCGTCGCAGGTCTGCGATGCCCGGCGTGGGTTCGGTGACAACGGTCACGGGTCAGAGCGGAGTGGTGCGCGCGATCACTGCGCGAGCGGCGCAGCCAGGGCCTCGAAGTACTTGTCGATGCCCCACGGGATGGACAGCGGCGTCGGGTTGGCCGATGCCGCGAGCGGGGTGGAGTCGGGCAGCACGGCGACGCGGCCCTCGGCGATCGCGGGGATCTTCGACAGCAGCGGGTCGGCCTGCAGCAGGGCGAGGGTCGAGTCGTCACCGTACGTGATGATGAGGTCGACGTCGTCGAACTTCGCCGCGTCCTCCGCGCTGACCTGCAGGTAGAACTGGTCGGTGTCGGCATCCGCCTCGAGCAGCGAGGAGAGCGGCATCCCGAGCTCGTTGAGGTAGCCGACGCGCGGGTCGATCGGGGTGTAGTACCCGATCTGGCTCAGGTCGGTCGGGTCGACGAAGAAGAACATCGCCTTCTTGTCCTTGAGGTCGCCCTGCGCGTCGAGCGCGGCCTCGGCGTCGGCGTGCAGCTCCTCGATGAGCGCGTCGCCCTTGTCCTCGAGCCCGAGAGCCTTCGAGTTCATCTCGATCATCTCGTCGACGGTGGTGCCCCAGGGGATGTCGGGGTACGCGACGACCGGCGCGATCTTGGAGAGCGTGTCGTACTCCTCCTGAGTGATCGCGGAGTACGAGGCGAGGATGACGTCGGGCTGCGTGTCGGCGACGGCCTCGAAGTCGATGCCGTCGGTCTCGTCGAACAGCACGGGGGTTTCTCCGCCGAGCTCGTCGAGCTTGTCCTCGACCCAGGGCAGGATGCCGTTGTCGTCGTCGTCGCCCCAGGTCGCCTTGCTCATGCCGACCGGCACGACGCCGAGGGCCAGCGGCACCTCGTGGTTGGCCCAGGCCACCGTGGCGACGCGGTCGGGCTTCGACTCGATCGTGGTCTCGCCGTACACGTGCTCGATCGTGACGGGGAACGCGCCGTCGTCGGCCGGGTTGGCACCCGCATCCGATCCGGTGTCGCTCGAGGTGGCGCAGGCGGTGAGGCCCACGGCGAGGGCCGCGGCGACGCCGGCGGCGATGAGACGGGAGGTGCGCACGGGAATGCCCTTCCAGGTAGAGGTGAGGGGTGCGGCGCAGATCGGGGCGCCAGGCTTTGGTAAGCCTGGCCTAATCTAACAGAAAGTAAGGCATGCCTCATCTCGTGATACGAAATGCCGGAATGCAGAAGCCGGCCGGATCCGTGAGGATCCGGCCGGCTCAGGAAGTCAGCGCGCGCTCAGAGAGCGCGGATGTTCGCCGCCTGCATGCCCTTGGGGCCACGCTCAGCGTCGAATTCGACCTTCTGGTTCTCGCGGAGCTCCTTGAAACCGGAGCCGGCGATCGCCGAGTAGTGAGCGAAGAGGTCCTCAGAACCGTCATCAGGAGCGATGAAGCCGAAGCCCTTCTCCGCGTTGAACCATTTCACAGTGCCAGTGGCCATGTGTTTTCTACTTTCTGTTGATACGGCCGCTCTCGCGGCCTACGCCGCGACGGAAGATCCGACGCGCACGCCCGGTCAACGTATCACGGCAGGTTGCCGTGTCGCCGAGAATTCATCGCCGCGATGCTTCACGGCCGCTTCGGTGCGGCTGCTCACGCCGAGCTTCCGGAGGACCGCGGAGACGTGCACGCTCACGGTCTTGACGCTGATGAACAGGCGCTCGCCGATCTGGCGATTGCTCAACCCCTCGGCGAGGAGCTCCAGCACCTGACGTTCGCGCGCCGTGAGTGCGTCGGTCTCGGAGTCCTCCACGACGACGGGTGTGCGCAGCCCGGCAGCACTGGCGTAAACCCCGATCCCACGGATGAGCCGATCGTGGCCGAGCGCTTCGGCGATGCGTGCGGCTTCGTCGAGCACGGCTCCCGCCTCGGCGCGCTCCCCGGCGCCGACGAGCAGCCGCGCGAGCTCGAGGCGGGCCATGGCGCGGAACGTCACGGGAACGTCGTCGCCGTCGACCAGAGCGACCGCCACCCGCAGCGCCTCGAGCGACGGGGACAGGAACGCGTCGAGGATCGTCTCCCACGCGTCGCCGCGCAGCTGTTCGGGCTGGGCGAGCCAGGCGGCACGCACCTCGTCGATCGCGTCGCCGACCTCGGCGCCGCTCGCGTGCAGCTCAGCGATCAGCCACCCGGCCTCCAGTAGCAGCCGCCTCTCGTGCAGCAGCGCGGGGCCGTCGTCACGCAGCATCTGCAGGATCTCGTCGAGCGCCCCGAGGTCGTCACCGCGGCTCTCGGCAACGGCCACGCGCATCATGACCTCGTCGTACCAGATCTGCCGCTCGTCCCGTCCGGCCTCCTCGAACATCGGGTGCCACTCCCGTACGATCTCGGCGGCCTCCTCATGACGGCCCCGCCACGACAGCACCCGCACTCGGGTCATGGTCGCGTAGGTCTGGAAGATGCGCAGCGTCTCCTGCGAGAGCTCGCGCGCGAGCATCCCCTCGACCCGCTCGACCTCGCCGAGCTCGAGCAGAGGCACCGCCATGTTCTGCGTCATGATCGCGCCCGTCGTGCGCTCGACGCCGAAGTCGCGAGCCCGCTCCAAGCCCTCTCCGGCCACACGTACCGCGTCTCGATACCGGCCGAGGAGGCCGAGCAGATCGGAGTAGTTGACTCGGTACCGCAGCTCGGCGTTCGTGGTGTCCGCCCGCGACATCGCCCGGGCGTACTCCTCGTGCGCCTCCGCGATCCGGCCGAGATGCGCCAGCGAGCCGCCGCGGACGTTGGCCGCGATCGACGCCTCCTCCGCGGATCCCGCGGCCTCGGCGCGGTCTCCCGCCTCCGTCGCCAGCTCGACCGCGTCTTCGAGGCGTGCGGCCACCATGTAGCGACTCGCGAGCTGGTTGAGGATAGAGGCGCGCAGACGATCGTCGTCGACGCGGCCGTCGAGCACCGCGAGCGCCTGCTGCAGCAGCGGGATCGCTCCGGTGCGCCCGACGTTCATCGTGTAGTAGGCCTTGTCGCGGAGCAGTCTCGCGTGCAAACGCGGGTCGACGGTCTCGGGGTCGACCTCGGCGAGCGCGAGGTTCACCACGGCGAGCGCGCGCTCTCCGTCGCCGCCGTTGCGCAGCACCGAGCCGAGCGACCGCAGGAACTCGAGCCGCGGCACGGCGACGGCGCTCTCGGCATCCGGCACCTGCATCCAGAGATCCAGAGCGCGTTCGCCGAACCGACCCGCGCTCGCGAACGCGAACCGCGACTTCGCGTCCGACATCGCCGTCACCGCTGCGGCCAGCGCTCGCGGGGCATCCTGTGCGAGCTGCCAGTGATAGGCGAGCGCCGCCGCATCGACCTTCTGACGGGCGGCGTCGGCCTCCATCCGCTCCGCGTACGTGCGGTGAAGTCTCGCGCGCTCCCCGGGCAGCAGGTCGTCGTGCACGGCCTCGCGCAGCAGCGCGTGGCGGAAACGATACGTGTCGTCGACCACCACCAGGATGCCGCTGGACGTCGCCTCGCGGATCGCCTCGTCGAGCTGCGGCTCCGGCAGGCCGACGAGCCCGGCGACCAGGGGGTGCGGAAGGGGCCGCTCGGCACCCGACACGACCTGGACGACACGACGCGCGTCGTCGCCGAGGCGGTCGAAGCGGGCGAGCAGCAGATCGCGCAGTGTGCCGGGGAGCGGGCCGGTCGAGCATCCGGCGATCTCCTCGACGAAGAAGGGCACTCCCTCGGCTCTCGTCTGGATGCGCTCGGCCACCGTGTCGCTGAGCGCATGTCCCGTGATCGCCTCGGCCAGCGCACGCGCCGCGCCCGGGCTGAGACGGTCGACCTGCACACGCTCGATCAGCCGCGCCCGCGTGGACTCGCCGATGAAGGAGCTCACCGCATCGCCGCGGCGGACGTCGTCGGAGCGGCACGACAGCAGGATCAGGATGCGCCCCTGCGGAATCCTGCGCAGCAGGAACGAGAGGATCGCAAGAGTGGAGTCGTCGGCCCAGTGCAGGTCTTCGACCACCAGCACCTGCGGCGCGTTCTCGGCGGCGACCTCGACGAGGGCCGCGATCGCATCGCGCACCCGGTCGGGACTCGTCTGCGAGCGCTCGGTGGGGTGGAGTTCGGGGAGCAGCACGCCCAGCGCCTCGACGCCGACGCCCAGCTCATCGCGCACGCGGTCGACACCCAGCGCGGCGACGATAGACCGCAGGATGCCGGTGATCGGCCCGAACGGGGTCCGCGAAGCTCCGAGGTCGAGGCACCAGCCCACGTGCACGTCGGCCCGGTTCGCCACCTCAGCGCCGAACTCGCGCAGCAGTCGCGATTTGCCGATACCGGCCTCGCCCTCGACGAGCAGCGCGGTCGGCACGCCGCCCACCGCACGCTCGAACGCCGCGCGCACCGCGGCGGACTCGACCTCGCGGCCGATCATCGCGGTGCTGGAGACGGGGGCCATGGATTCATCGTGCCACCCGCCTCCGACATCCGCGCGGGTCTCCGCCCTCGGCGGAACCCCGGGCGTGATCACCGCGCGGAGGCGGGTTCGCACACCGCGGAGCGTCCGCTGCGCGTGGCCTCGGAACGGCGGGCGGCGGAGCCGCGCAGCATCCGCTCCCACAGCCTCCGCAGCGGTCCGGCGCCGCGGGGGACGAGCTGATCGGCGTGCTCCCGCAGGAAGCGGCGTCGTTCGGCGGCGCGCTGCAACTGCTCCTGGTCGTGCTGGGTGACCTTGTAGGCGAGATACGGGTGCTCGTACATGACATCTCCTCCGTCGATGTCCCCACACTCCGCTCTGAGGCACCCCCTCGACATCGGGCAGATGCCCTATCTTCCGCAGGCCGACGCATCAGACGCGACGGGCGCGCACGCGACGAGGCCCGGACGCGTCATCCGCCGTCCGGGCCTCGCCGCCTGGGGTCCGTGCTCAGGGAGCCTGCGCTCAGGCCTTCACGTCACCACGCCACGCGCCGGTCTCCTCGCCGCGCTTCTCGATGAACGTCTTGAAGTTGTGCAGGTCCTTCTTGACCGCGTGCGATCCGGCGCCGACGAGGGAGCCGACCTTCTCGAGCAGGCCCTCGGGCTCCCAGTCGATCTGCGCCGTCACGCGCGTCTCGAGGTCGCCGAGCTTGTGGAACGTCACGACGCCCGCATGCTCGGTGTCGCCGCCGACGCTCTTCCAGGCGACACGCTCGTCGGGGTGCTGCTCGGTGATCTCGGCGTCGAACTCGCGCGTCGCTCCGCCGACCTTGACCGTCCACCGCGTGTGCGTGTCGTCGAGCTGCACGATCGACTCGACCTCGTCGAGGAACTGCGGGAAGCTCTCGAACTGGGTCCACTGGTTGTAGACGATGTCGACGGGGACGTGCACGTCGACGGTCTCGATGATCTGCACCATGGGATGCTCCTGTCTTCTCGTCGGGTTCTGGGTGTCATCCCATTCAGCGCGACGGCGACGGCCTTCGCGATGGGGTTGACACGTGCGAGCACCTCGCACATGATCGCGCGACGACTCGGGTCCTCCCCCGACGCGAGTAGCGTGGAGGGATGCGCATCCCCGCCGCGATCCGCGCCTCCCAGCGCTCCCCGCTGCTGCAGGTCGTGAAGTCCGCGGCGGCGACCATCGCGGCCTGGCTGCTCGCGGGATGGGTCGTACCGGGACAACTGCCGGTGTTCGCGGCCATCGCCGCCCTCCTCGTGGTGCAGCCGAGCATCAACCAGTCGCTGTCGAAGGCGCTCGAGCGCAGCATCGGCGTGATCGTCGGCGTCGTGATCGCGGTCGCGCTCGGCCTGCTGCTCGGCTCCCCCAGTTGGATCGTGCTGCTCGCGATCGTCGTCGCGATGCTCGTCGCCTGGGTGTTCCGCGCGACGCCGGGCACCGGCAACCAGGTCGCGATCTCCGCGATGCTCGTGCTGGCCCTCGGCTCCACCCCCGACTACGCGCTCGCCCGCATCTTCGAGACGATCATCGGCGTCGTGATCGGCATCGTCGTGAACGCGGTCATCGTGCCGCCGGTGCTCGTCGCCCCCGCCCGCCGCGACCTGGGGCTGTTGGGCGGAGAGCTCGCCGCGAGCCTCGACCGCCTCGCCGATGCCCTGCCCGAGCCGCAGTCGCCCGCGCAACTGCAGGAGCTGATGCTCGAGGTGCGGCTGCTGCGTCCCATGAAGGATGCGGCGTCGGCATCCATCGCGGCGGGCGAGGAGTCGCTCACGCTCAACCCGCGCCGCTCGACCCATCGCCGGGATCTCGCCGAGATGCGCGCGCTGCTCGACCGCCTCACCCCGATCGTCACGCAGACGATCGGCATGACCCGCGCCTACTTCGACCACTACGACGACACGATCGGCCGGGAACCCGCCGTCACGGCGATCGCCGACCAGCTGCGCAGGGCAGGGCACGACGTCCGTCTCGCGGTGCAGATCGCCGACGTCGCCCGCGAGCCGGAGGCGCTGACCTCGGCTATCCCGGCGCTCACCGCCCCTCTCGTGATACGCCCGCCGTCCTCGGACCACTGGATCCTCATCGGCTCGCTCATGGAGGACCTGCGTCGCATCCGCGCGGAACTGGTCGACGAGGACTGAGGGCGAGTCAGTCCCTCTCGGCCTCGACGTCGCTGCTGTGCCGGCCGTCGTCGTCCCCGTCGGAGGGCAGCGCCGTGGGCATCCCGCCCTTGTTGTCCTCGGAACCGAGGTTGTCGTTCTCCTCCGGGCCGGGCGAGGGCTCGGTGCTGATGTCGGTGCGGTCGGTGTCGATGTCGTCGTGTCCCATGATCGGTCCTCTCTCTTCGTCCCTGCGACGCTACGGGTGGGACGCCGTCGGCGCAGGGGTCTTGACAACCTCCCGCACGACGATCTCGCCGCCTACCCTGGAGTCATGCCAGGGATGACCGTCGCCGAAGCCCGCTCCGAGCTCGCCGCTCTCGAGGATCCGAAGATGCGCGCCGCGAACGAGAAGCGCGGCGACGACCACGGCATCAACCTCAGCCGGATGCGCGCGCTCGCGAAACGCATCAAGACGGATCACCCGCTCGCCCAGGAGCTCTGGGCCACGGGCGACACCGCGGCCCGGCTGCTTGCGCTGCTGATCTGCGCGCCGAAGGCGTTCACGGCCGACGAGCTCGACGCGATGATCCGCGAGACCCGCCCACCCAAGGTGAACGACTGGTTCGTGAACTATGTCGCGAAGAAGACGCCGCGCGCCGAGGAGATGCGGTTGCGCTGGTTCGACGACCCCGATCCGACGACCGCGGCGGCCGCGTGGGCACTGACGAGCGTGCGGGTCGCCAAGGATGCCGAGGGCCTCGATCTGCCGCACCTGCTCGACCTGATCGAGCGCGACCTGCAGACGGCGCCCGCGCGCCTGCAGTGGTCGATGAACGAGACGCTCGCGACCATCGGGATCTTCCACCCCGACCTGCGGGATCGGGCGCGGGACATCGGCGAGCGTCTGCAAGTGCTCGCCGACTACCCGACCGCCCCCGGCTGCACGTCGCCGTTCGCGCCGATCTGGATCGACGAGATCGTCCGGAGACGCGAGGGCTGAGCATCCTCATCGGCGACGGCCGTACGCTGAGGCCATGAGTACGCACATCGCCGCCGAGCCCGGCCAGATCGCCCCCATCGTCCTGTTCCCCGGGGACCCGCTGCGGGCGAAGTGGATCGCCGAGACCTTCCTCGACGACGCCGAGCTGTACTCCGAGACCCGCGGGATGCTGGGCTACACCGGCACCTGGGAGGGGCACCGCGTCTCGGTGCAGGGCTCGGGCATGGGGCAGCCGTCGATGGCGATCTACGCGAACGAGCTGTTCGACTCCTACGGGGTCGAGACGATCGTGCGCGTCGGCTCGTGCGGGGCTCTGACCGAGAAGCTCGCGGTGCGCGACATCGTCATCGCGAACGGCGCGTGCACGGACTCCGGCATCAACCGCGTGCGCTTCCACGGCCTCGACTACGCGCCCGTCGCGGACTTCGGGCTGCTGCGCGCGGCGGTCGAGGCCAGCGAGTCCGAGGCGATCGACTCGGCCGTGCACGTGGGACTGCTGTTCTCGAGCGACCAGTTCTACAGCACGCGCCCCGAGCTCACCGAGCCCTTCGTGAAGCACGGGGTGCTCGGCGTCGAGATGGAGGCCGCGGGGCTGTACACCCTCGCCGCGTACTACGAGCGCCGCGCGCTGGCGATCTGCACGGTCTCCGATCACATCGTCACCGGCGAGGAGACCACGGCCCAGGAGCGCGAGCAGACGTTCGGCGACATGATCCGCATCGCGCTGCGCGCCGCGACCTCGGTCTGAGGGCTGGGCTGTCCCCTGTCATAACTCCGGAGAACCCGCCGGCCTCGCTCCGATAGCTCGCCTACGCGCTCGAAGCGAACCGTTTCTCCGGAGTTGTGGCGGGATGAAAGGATCGGAGGATGCTCCTCGACCCGACGACCCTGCCCGACGGCTCCGACGCGGATGCCGTCTACACGGCGTTCGTGGAATGGGTCGAGTCCACCGGCATCTCGTTGTACCCCGCGCAGGACGAGGCCCTGATCGAGATCGTCTCGGGCAACAACCTCATCCTCTCGACCCCCACCGGCACAGGGAAGTCGCTCGTGGCGGTCGGCGCGCACTACGCCGCGCTCGTCGAGGGCCGTCGCTCGTACTACACGGCCCCCATCAAGGCCCTGGTGAGCGAGAAGTTCTTCGCGCTGGTCGACGTGTTCGGCGCCGCGAACGTCGGCATGATCACGGGCGACTCCTCCGTCAATGCGGACGCACCGATCATCTGCTGCACCGCGGAGATCCTCGCGAACCTCGCTCTGCGCCAGGGGACGGAGACGTGCGTCGGCCAGGTCGTGATGGACGAGTTCCACTTCTACGCGGACCCGGACCGCGGATGGGCGTGGCAGGTGCCGCTGCTCGAACTCCCCCAGGCGCAGTTCGTGCTGATGTCGGCCACGCTCGGCGACGTCACGCAGCTCGCCTCCGACCTCACACGGCGGACGGGTCGCGACACGGCATCCGTCACGGGCGTCGAGCGGCCGGTCCCGCTGCATTACTTCTACGAAACGACGCCGATCCACGAGACGATCGACGATCTGCTCGGCACGGGCCAGGCCCCGATCTACGTCGTGCACTTCTCGCAGGCGGCGGCGATGGAGCGCGCGCAGGCCCTCTCGAGCACGAAGGTCGCGACGCGTGAGCAGCGCGACGAGATCGCGGCTCTGATCGGCGGGTTCCGCTTCACCACGGCGTTCGGCAAGACGCTCTCGCGCTTCCTGCGCGCGGGCATCGGCGTGCACCATGCCGGGATGCTGCCGAAGTATCGCCGCCTGGTCGAGCAGCTCGCGCAGCGCGGGCTGCTCCGCGTGATCTGCGGCACCGACACGCTCGGCGTCGGGATCAACGTGCCGATCCGCACCGTGCTGCTGACGGCGCTGACGAAGTTCGACGGCACCCGGATGCGGCAGCTCAACGCGCGGGAGTTCCATCAGATCGCGGGTCGCGCCGGCCGCGCCGGATACGACACCGCGGGGACCGTGGTCGCGCAGGCGCCGGAGCACGAGAGCGAGAACATCGCCGCGATCAAGAAGGCCGGCGACGACCCCAAGAAGAAGCGCAAGATCATCCGCAAGAAGGCGCCGGACGGCTTCGTGTCGTGGGGCGAGCCCTCGTTCCGCAAGCTGATCGACGCCGAGCCCGAGACGCTGACCTCGCACATGCAGATCACGAGCGCCATGATGCTCAATGTGATCGCTCGCGGCGGCGACGTCTTCGCGAATATGCGCGCATTGGTATACGACAACCACGAACCGCGAGCGCGGCAGCGTCAGCTCGCGCTCCGCGCTCTTGGCATCTACCGCACGCTCCTCGAGTCAGGCGTGGTGGAACAGGTGCCGGTCGTTGAGCGAGCGGGCTCCCCGGTCGTTGAGCGAGCGGAGCGAGACGAAACGCGCCACACCGTGTACGACATCCGCCTCACGGTCGACCTGCAGCCCAACTTCGCGCTCAACCAGCCGCTGTCGCCGTTCGCCCTCGCGGCATTCGACCTGCTCGACCCCGACCCCGCCGCGGGCACGGGCACCGGCTCGTACGCGCTCGACATGATCTCGATCGTCGAGGCCACCCTCGACGATCCGCGCGCCGTGCTGAGCCAGCAGGAGTTCCTCGCCCGGGGCGAGGCTGTCGCCGCGATGAAGCGCGAGGGCATCGAGTACGACGAGCGCATGGAGCTGCTCGAGGAGGTCACGTACCCGAAACCTCTGGACGAGCTGCTGAGCGCCGCGTTCGAGACGTACAGCGCGGCGCAGCCGTGGATCCGCGACTTCGAACTGCATCCCAAGTCCGTCGTCCGCGACATGTACGAGCGAGCCATGTCGTTCGGGGAATACGTCGCGTACTACAAGATCGCGCGCTCCGAGGGCGTGGTGCTCCGCTACCTGTCCGACGCGTATCGCGCGGCCTCGCAGACCATTCCCGAGGAGCTCAAGGACGAAGACCTCCGCGACCTGATCGAGTGGCTCGGCGAGCTCGTCCGCCAGGTCGACTCGAGCCTGCTCGACGAGTGGGAGGAGCTCGTCGCGGGCGTGCCGCAGGACCACGAGGACGAGCCGATCGTGCCGCCGGCACCGAAGCGCCTCACCGCGAACGTCCGCGCCTTCCGCATCCTCGTGCGCAACGAGATGTTCCGCCGGGTGCAGCTCGCCGCGCGCGAGGACGTCACCGCGTTGGCCGAGCTCGACCCGACTTTCGGGGCCGACGCCTGGTCGGATGCCCTCGACGGCTACTTCGCCGACCACGACGAGATCCTCACCGGGCCGAACGCCCGCAGCTCGCAGCTGCTGCTCCTCACCGAGGGCGCGACGGAGTGGACCGTGCGTCAGATCATCGACGACCCCGCCGGCGACCACGACTGGGGCATCTCCGCGACGGTCGACCTCGCCGCCTCCGACGAGGAGGGCGCGGCTGTCGTCACGGTGACGGGGGTCGACCGGCTGTAGCGGCCACGATCGGCCGGTCCACGCGAACGACGCGGTCGAGGCGGGCGAGCGTCTCCCGTCGGTGGGATGCCGCGATCACGGTCGCGTCCACCTCGCTGAGCACCTGTGATATCGCCCGCTCGGTCTCGGGGTCGAGGCTCGCGGTGACCTCATCGACGATCAGGATGCGCGGCTTCCTGCACAGCGCCCTGGCGAGGGCGAGTCGCGCTCGCTGTCCGCCCGAGAGGCGCGCGCCGTGCTCGCCGAGCTCGTCGTCGAGCGTGATCCAGTCACGGGCTCCGACGCGGTCGAGTGCCAGGAGGAGCTCCTCGTCGGTCCGCCCACTCGTGCCGCGCAGCAGGTTCTCGCGCACGGTGCCGTGGAACAGCCGCGCATCCTGCTCGACGACCGCGACGGCGTCGCGCAGCTCCGCATCGGCCACCTGACGCAGAGACGTCCCCCGCCCGTCGGCGTCGACGATCTCGATGTCGCCGGAGTCCGGATCCCACAGTCGCGCGGCGAGCGCGATCACGGTGCTCTTGCCCGCCCCCGACGGACCCGCGAGTCCGACGTGCTCACCCGGTCGCACCTCGGCGGACCAGCCCTGCAGCACCCGGGTGCGGTCGTCGTAGGAGAATCCGACCTCGCGGAAGCGGATGCCGAGGGGACCCGCTGGCGGCGGACCGGCGTCGACGACCGGAACCACGACGGGCGGTCGGCGGAGCCCCGCATCCACCCGGGCGGCGCTCGCGACGAGCGGATGCAGCTCTGAGAGCGTGTGAGCGGCGTCTGCGACGGCCGCGACCCCGGAGACCGCGAGCGCGACGACCGCCGGAGCGAGCGCCGCCGACCGCGGGTCGCCGATCCCGCCGGCGAGCAGCGTCGAGGCGATCACGCCGATCACGACCCCGGTGAGGATCAGCTCACGCGCGCCGTCGATGAGGCGCGCGAGGAGCTCGCGACGGCGCGCGGTCCGCACCGAACGCCGCGTCCCCGAGACGGCCTCTCCGACGACCCGGTCCTGCAGCCCGTAGGCGAGCACCTCGCGCAATGCGCCGAGCGCGTCGACGAGCCGTTCGGACAGCTCCTCCCGCTCCGTCTGCTCCTCCGCGCCGATCCGTCGCGCGGGACCCGCTCCCGCCCAGGCGGTGAGCGCGACGACGGCCGCACCGATCACCATCACGAGGGCGGCGCTCGGCATGAGCGCCAGGGCGACGCCGAGCGCACCCGCGAACAGGGTCAGCGACGCGCCGAGCTGGGCGAGCGTGTGCGCGTAGAAGAACTCGAGCTTCTCGATGTCCGTCATCGCGACGGACGCCGCCCGTCCGGAGTGCTCGCGGCGGCGCGCTGGGACGCTGCGGGCGTAGGCGTCGAACAGGGCGACGCGCAGGCGCGCGAGCACGCGATAGGCGAGGGCGTGCGATACGTCCATCTCCCGCCACGTGAGCAGTGTGCGCAGCAGCACGAGTCCACCCATCACGAACCACCAGGCGGGCGGAGGCCACGCGCCGTGGACGACGGCTCCGCCGACGCCCCACGCCGCGAGCACGGCGATGGCCGCGAGCGCGAGCAGACTCGTGGTCGCGAGCACGTAGCTCCCGACGATGCGCCGCCACTCGGGACGCAGCGGCAGGATCAGCCGCGCGAGCACCGACGCGGTCCCGCCGTTCACGACGTCGTCGTTCATGACCGCGCCTCCACGAGCGCGCCGTCCTCGAGCACGTGCACATGCTCGAGGCGTAGGAGTGCCTCGGGGCGATGGCTGATCATGAGCACGATCCGGTCGGCCGCGACCCGCTCGAGCGTCTGCCCGACGATCTCCGCGCGGATGTCGTCGAGAGCGCTGGTGGGTTCGTCGACGAGGAGCACGGGTCGGCGTGCGAGTAGGGCGCGAGCCAGGGCCAGCCTCTGGCGCTGTCCACCGGAGAGGCTGCCTCCCGCCTCGGCGACGGGGGCGTCGAAGCCCCCGGGGAGGGCGCGGATCTCCTCGAGCACCCCGGCATCCGCGCAGGCGCGCTCGAGCGCGTCGTCGCCCGCGCCGAACAGGTCGATGTTCTCGCGCACGGTGGCCGCGAACAGCACGGGTCGTTGCGACACCACCGCCACGTCCTCGGCCTGCAACGGCCGCCCGTCGAGTTCGACGGTCCCGCGATCGGGGCGGAGGAAACCGAGCACCACGTCGAAGAGCGTGGACTTGCCCGCTCCCGATGGTCCGACGATCGCGTGCACGGCGCCACGCTTCGCACGCAGATGCACCCCGTCGAGCACGGGTCGCTCGGCGGAGGGGTAGCGGTACGACACGTCCGTGATCACGAGCTCAGCACCCGTCGGCCGGTCGGAGGCGACAGATGCCGGACGTCGGTCCGCCGTCTCGCCGTCGTCGGCGAAAGCCCCGAGCGCGCGCAGCCCCGGCACAGCGGTGAGGCCGAGGAATCCGGCGTGCCAGTGCCTCGACAGTTCGCGCACCGGACGGAACGCCTCCGACGCGAGCAGCAGCAGCATGTACACCTCCACCGCAGGAGCGCGGCCGGTCAGCACCGAGACGATCGCGACCGACGCAGCGAGCATGGCACCGGCCTGGATCGCGAAGTCCGTGATCGCGGTCTCCGCGAGCGAGGAGCGCATGACCCGCTCGGTCGCCCGCCGCAGCGCCTCCGACCGCGACTCCAACCGCGCACGGGTCGCGGGGACGTCCCCCAGTGCGCGGAGCGTCGACATGCCCCGCAGCGCCTCGAGCATGTCTCCGCTCACCGCCTCGTAGCTGTCCCAGTGCGTGAACCCTCGCCGCGCGAGCATCCGCTTCCACGCCATCGGCCCGAGAACCGCGAGAACGAGGGCGAGCGCGACCCCCGCGCCGAGTCCCGGCGACAGCACCGCGAGCGCGACGACCACCGCGATGCCGCCGACCACGAGCTGCACCACGGCCGGGAGGTACTTCGAGACGTACGCCTCGGTGCCGTCGACCCCGTCGCCGAGCGTGAGGCGTGTCGAGCCGTCACGCAGGGCGACGTCGTGCAGACGATCCGGTGTCAGCACGGCTGATACCGCCCGTGCACGCAGCGCCTCCCGCACGCGTCCACCCAGCCGGACGGCGGCGTCACCCTGGGCCAGGCCGAGGAGCATGCGGGCGGCGCCGATCCCGAGGATCGCGCCGATCGCCGCGAACACGCCCCCGGCGTCGCCGTGCACGAGGGCCGCGAGCGCGACCGCGAGGGCGAGGGCCTGTGCGACGTAGGTGGCGAACACGAGGAGTTGGAGCAGGATGCTCGCGAGGAGGAGCCGCGGGTGACGCCGCGCCTCCCGCCAGAGCTCGTGAACGATCATCATGGGTGGTCTCCCGTCGGGTCGAGGAAGGCGAGGGCGTGGAACGTCCATCGGTCGCCCTGCGCGGGGAGACCGGAGACGGCGCGAGTGCCCGCTCCGCGCAGCGCCGCGGCGTAGGCGAGGCGGGCGGCGGCGAGGTGGCCCGCCCAGAGCGCGTGGGCGAGTGCTGCGGGGGACGATGCGACGGGGACCGACCAGGAACGCACGGACGCAGCGCCGCGGACCCATGCCTGCCCCGAAGCGCGGGCGATCCGTTCGACGCCGTTCAGCGGGCGGCGGCGCTCGGCACGGGCGAGGAAGACGTCGACGCTCGGCGATCGACGTCGCCCGAGGGCGTGGACCGCCGCGGGCGCGAGGTCGGGCCGGGCCGAGACGTCGAAGGCGACGAGCGGGATCTCCGGGGCGAGCCCGAGATCGGTCCAGAGGTGTGCCCGTGCAGCCGGCGGGACGGCGAGCAGTGCACGCATCCGCGCGGACGGGCCGACCCGCACGGAGGTCGACGGCCGACCGAGTACGAACTCCGCGGCCGCGAGCGCATAGGCCGCATCGGCGATCCACAGCGGCCAGGCACGGTGGCGGTAGCGGCCGAACGATCGTCCCGGCTGCACCGTGAACACGATCGTGGTGGCGGGCGACGGCGCGCCCTCGGGCCATCCGGCTACGCGTTCGACGGCGGCATCGCGCTGACGGGCCACGCCGTGCTCGTGATCGAACGCCCAGCGCTCACCGCCCGCGACGACATGCGTCTGCACCGGGTAGCACGCGCCTGCGGACGGAACGGGTCGACGTCGGATGCCGGTCGCCGTGCCGTCGGGGGCACGATGGGGCTCACCGGAACGCCACAGCGCCTCGACCAGACCGGTGAGCTCCGCCCCGGGGTCGTCGATCACGGCCCCCGCGCTCTGCCAGGCGTTGGCTCGGGGCCCGGGCGGCAGCGGATCCCCCGGCGCCTCCGCCGTGAGCGCGCGGGCGAGGGGACGGCCGAGCGGCCGGTCGAAAGCATCGGTCATGGGATCCGCCTCACATGTGCGGTGCGGGCAGGAGCGTGAAGTCCTCGGGTCCGCCGCTCCAGGCCGAGCGCCACCCGCGCTCCTGCGCGGCGTCGCGGAAGCGCGGCATCCCAAGGTACGAGAACGCCGCGGGGGCGTTGGGCACGAGACCCGTGACGAGCGAGCGCACGACCCGGAGAGGGGTGCGTCGCACGTCGGACGTGGTGAGGTCGCGCATGAGCACGCGGTGCCCCCGACGACGCAGCCGCGCGTGGACCTCGGCCATCGTGACCGCCGGCAGGGCGCTGAGCGGGCGCACCCCGAACGCGGGATCGGTGAACCGCCGCGCCTCGACGTGCACGGCGGGGTCGAGCCATACCTGCACGTGCGCGCCCAGGTCGATGACCCGCTCGCACTGAGCGCCGGCGGCCGTGAGGTAGTCCGTGTCGGGGCGGAAGTCGAGCATCAGGCCCTTCGCCATGACCCCGGCCTCGACCGCACGGAAGACCCAGCCGTCGGCATCCGTGCAGCCTTGCGTATAGATCCAGGTGTGCACGGCCTCGAGCACGGCCTTGCGCGCCGCCTTCGCCGGGTCGAGCGCGACCGAGAACCCGGCGGCGTACAGCCCGCGCTCCTCGTCGTGCACGAGGGCCGCGATCGCGGGGGCGAACTCCGACGGCATCGCGACGAGCCAGACCCGCAGGCTGCTGCCGCGCAGGTCGTCGACCAGGCCGGGCACGCTCGCCGGATCGATGCCGAACGTCGGCCCGTCGAGGTGCCACCACACCTCCAGAGCGTCTCGTTCGATCACCTCGAGCACCCCGCGGTCGCGCGCGTCGTCGACACTCGTCCCGGTCGCGATGCCGGCGTAGTTGAGGTGGTGCGTGCGCGGGAGGTGGCGGAACCGCGACTGACGCCAGTTGAGGTGCACGAGCGCGTCGGGCAGCCAGAGCGGCCGCCCCTCGGCATCCGCTGCCCGTGCCCACAGCGCGGGGGTCGCCGCATCGAGCTCGCGGTAGGCGAAACCCTCCCGCGCGAGCTGCCAGTCCGCGAACCGGGGCAGTGCGTCGAGCGCGATCACCGCCTCTCCGTCGGCCTGCAGCTCGTCCGCGGTCGCGATCCTCAGGTCGTCGCGGGTGAGGGTCTCGGGAAGCCAATTGCCGCAGTACCGCTCGACGCCCTCGCCGATCGCCGCGATCCGCGCCTGCGCCGGGTCGCCGAACGACGTGCCCAGCGAGACCCTGTCGGCCGGCCACTCGCCGAGCGCACGCGCGTCCGACACGGATGCCGTGAGCGCGAGGTAGCGGTGCGGGGCCCCGGCCGGATGCGGGACCTCGCGCACGGAGCGGATGATGCCGGTCTCGGGGTCGACCAGGTCCTCGACCGCGAGCGGAGGGAGTGTCGTCATGTCGTGCGCGGTCATGCGGTCCTCTCGTGGCGCCAGCGGCCCGACTGCGGTTCGAAGGTGGAGCGTGAGCGTCGGCCCGGTGGGACGACGTGGCGTGCGCCGGATGCGCCCGACGGGAGACCGTGGCGCGCGAGCCAGGCGTCCAGCACACCGCCGATGCCACCCGAGTCGCGCAGTCGGGCGCGCACGTCCTCGTCGAGGATGTCCGCGCTGAGGCGATGCCCCCACGGGCCGTCGACCAGGTGCACGTCGCCGCGCCAAGAGGCCGCGAGCCGGCCCGCGTCGTCGTGGAAGAAGTCGTCGTCGCCACGGACGAGCAGGAGCGGGGCGTCGATCGCCCCGTAGGAGCGGTCGAGGTCGACGGGCGGCGCGGTCCACAGCCGCCGCCACCCCGACAGCACGGTCGACGTCCATCCCCAGTCCTGGACCGCGCGATGCACGCCGAGCCGTTCGGCGGCCGCGACCCGCGAGGTCAGCTCCTCGTCGGTCAGCGGAGGGAACGAGCGCTGCCCACGTCCGTGCTGATGCCACCAGCCGATCCGGTGGAAAAGCTGCGGACGCCCCTGCGCGTCCCAGGCCGTCTCGGCGAGTCCGAGCGCCGGTACCAGGAGCACGAGTGCGTCGACGTCGACGTCGCGAGCGGTCTCGAGCGCCGCATGGGCGTCGTACGACCCTCCCGAGAGAACGACGGGCAGCTGCGGATGCCGGGAGCGGAGTGCGGTGACGACGGAGGCGCCGTCGCCGCGCTCCGAGAGGTAGGGATTCCATTCGCCCTCTGAGGAGTGTCTGCCGCGCACGTCCTGTACGAGACAGAGGTATCCGCGGCGCGTCCAGGCACGGGCGGCGTCGCCCTGCCGCCACGCACCGTAGGGCGTGCGCAGCACCGCGATTCCGCGGGGCGTCTCGGGCTCCCAGATCCACCCGCGGAGCGCGACGCCGTCGTCGGTGAGGTGCACGTGCGGGCGGGCGTCACGCGGCGGGGTCATCGGCTCGCTCGCGGGTGCGGAGCCGGGTAGGCGATCACCGGATGCTCGGTCACGCGTCCGAGCGCCGGCACCAGCTTCCAGAGCGTGGTGCGCAGGCGCGGGAGCGTGTCGTCGTCCTGCGCCCAGGCGAGTGCCACCGTGAGCACGCGTGCGGTCACGAGCGCGACGGTCGGGGAGTCCAGAGGGCGGTCGGAGGCCGGTCCGGACCGCTGCCACGCGTCGAGCGCGCCCGGCGCGGTGCTGGCCGCGACGCGGCGCCGTGAGACGTGGGTCGCCGTAGCGTCGGCCGCCTCGGTCGCGAGCGGGTCGACGAAGACGC
Source organism: Microbacterium sp. GCS4 (assembly GCF_001262495.1). Taxonomy (GTDB): domain Bacteria; phylum Actinomycetota; class Actinomycetes; order Actinomycetales; family Microbacteriaceae; genus Microbacterium. The sequence goes on along the minus strand of NZ_LGYE01000003.1, from coordinate 225,428 downwards.
ACTCCCCTTCGCGGTACACGCGCAGGTGGGCTGCGCCGTGGTCGGGGAGGTTGTCGAGCACGGCACGGTCACGGCGCTCGTCGGCGCCGTCGGCCACCGAGACGATCAGAGCGGCAGCCTGCACCGACGCGGCGGATGCGGTGCGCGTGACCCGCGCACCCCACTCCTTCAGGGCGCGTGAGATCTCCTCCGCGAGCACGCCTTCGCCCACGAGTCCGACCGCGCGGCGGGCTGGGGGCCAGCGCTGCTCCTCGTCGGCGTGCTCGCGCTCCTGCACCTCGAGGGTCAACCTGCTGAGATAGCCCGAGGAGTCGGCGGCGAGCGAGTCGGCGGCGAGTGCCTCGTGCAGGGCGGCCGGCGGGGACTCCAGCGCCGTGTGACGTCCGGTGCGGAGGCGGAGCAGCGGTGCCGCGCCGTGCGCGGTGACGACGTGGGCGCCCGTGGAGGGCAGCGCGGTGATGCGGGGTTCGGCGTTCATGCGGGTCTTTCCGATGGTCCCGGCCGGACGCAGGGCGCCCGGCCGGGGAGGTCGCGTCAGTGCGTCGCGACCCGGGGTGTCACTCGAAGGGGTTCTCGACGAGTGCGTTCGAGTGGGTCGCCGACAGGTGCGCCAGCTGCTCGGTCTCTTCGATCTCGGACAGGATCTGCTTGTCCATTTCCTTCTCCTTCTCTCTGTGGTCCGCCTCGCTGGGGTGCGGGCGGGGTTCACGGTGTGAACACTCCCGACTCTAGATGAGAATGATTCTCAATATCTACTAGGATCGTCGGCATGCCCTCCGTAAACCCCCTCCTCGTCGCCGATCACCGGGCCGGGACCCTCTTCTCGCTCGATGCCTCCTCCCGGCGTGTCGTCGTCCCCGACGCCTGGCTCGCCGAGCACGCCGGCTTCCTGCGACTCCCGCCCGCCGGTAACGACTCCTGGGCGTTCGCGGACGACCGCGGCGGAGCCCTCGTCGTCGGCGGCCCCGACGGTGTCCGCCGCATCCCGATCGCGATCCCCGCGGAGCACCTCGCGGCGTCCCCGGACGGCCGGCACGTGGTCGTCACCCCCGGCCTCGGCGCGAACGAGGAGGCCTGGAACGACGTCGTGACCGTCGTGGACCTCGCCCGGAACACCTCGGTGCGGTTCCGGACCCGCGCCGGGGAACCCGGTGTCCTGATCGTGCCCGACCGCGTGACCGGACGACCGATGATCGTGCTGCGGCACCGCGATCCCGGCGCGATCGAGGCGATCCCCCTGGCGGACGCGCTCGCCCTCGGCGCGCACGTGCCGGTGCTGCACGGCTCCCTGTGCTCAGACGTCGCGGACGACGGTCACGGCGATATCGTCGACCACGCGACCGGCGTCGTCGGCGTCGCCACCGGACGCGGGCTGGAGACGTTCGCGGTCGACGACGGCGTGCCACGGGCGCTCGGCGCGATCCCCTGGCCGGCGGAAGGACGCGCCTACTACCTACGCCGCGCCGGAGACACCGGACATGCGACGGGTGTGCTCCGCGGAGGTCCCGCCGATCCCTCGCGCTGGACCGAATGGACCAACGTGTTCGCCGAGATCGACCTGCACGCCGGCGCGTCCCGCACCGTGCCCCTCCCACCCGGACTCGCCTTCCGGTTCGCGCTCGCCGAGGGCAGGGCCGCGGCTGCCGTCATCCACCCCGACGGCGACGTGCTCGTCGAGATCGACCGGGACGCCGGGCGGGTCCTCCGCACGGTGCCGCTGCCCCCGCTCGGCGCTCCGCCGCAGCCGGGCAGGATGCCGTGGGATGCGGTCGACGGACGTCCCGCCCAACGCCGCGCGGTCGCGATCGATCCGCACACGGGGACCGTCGCCGTGACGGCCGGCGGCGACGGCGCGGTCCGCCTGATCGACGGCGACGATCGCATCACGACGATCGCCATGCCCGACCCGCTGGACGAGGGCGGCCACCTGCTGTGGGCGGGGCGCGGCGGCGAGTTCACCGATCCGGTGGGCCGATGAGCGCGCTCCGCACCTCGCTCGATCAGGCGCTCACTCTGCATGAGCGGCACAGTCGGCCGGGGCTGCCCGATCGCGGATTCGTGCTCGACCGCGCGGCCGACGCTCCGCTGCCCGCGATCCGACACGTCGACGGCCGCGTCGTGCTCGCCCCCGACGCGCATGTCCATCGGATGAGCCCCGCCCCGGACGGGCGTCGCATCGCGATCGAGTGGGCAGAGGACGCGGGCGAGGACGCCGTGCTCGGCATCGTCGAGGTCACGTCCGGCGCCCTGCGCCTGCATCCCGGCATCCGCCTGCGCTACGACGAGGTGCTGTGGGGCGAGGACTCCCGCTCGCTGGAGGTCGTCGCGAGTCGTGACGGGATGCTGGTCGCCCTCGACGTCGACTCCGGTGCGTGGACGGCTTCTCCCCTCGCGCCCGCCCTGCGCACGCGCCTGTTCCCCGGGGGATCCCGCGGCCTCCTCGCGCAGACCACACGCGGCGACGGCACGACCCTGCGCGACCGCGCCACCGGGACCCTGCTCGGGCGGTGGCCGGCGCTGCACCGCGCCCTTCCCCTGCGCGACGGTGTGCTGGCGTGGCACGTCGACGGCCTCGACGCACTCGACCTCTCCGGCGCGGTGCGGTGGACGCACCGCGACGCGACACTGCGGATCACCGACGTCGCCGTCGCCGCCGACGACCGCATCGTCGCGCTCGGCGTGCGGGACGGACGATCCATCGTCGTGCGCGTCGACGCCGACGACGCCCACCCCCTCGAGTTCACCGCCGTCGGCGAGGCGACCGTCACCGGGGTGAGCACCGACGACGGCATCCTGCACCTCGCGGTCGAGGGACCGCTCACGCCACCGCGGATCGTGACAGAGACGCAGGCCGCGGTCGCGAGCGACGCCGCGGTTGGAGCAACGCTGGGCGTGACGACGCGCATCGATCCGACGGCGCGGGACGGCGAGACCCTCACGGTGCACGTCACGTCACCGGTGGACGCCACGGGTCCGAGGCCGCTGCTGCTCGCCTGCTACGGGGGCTTCGGTGTGCCGCACCTCCCCGTGTTCGAACCCACCGTCCCCGCCTGGGTCGCCCATGGCGGCTCCTACGCGACGGCTCAGATCCGCGGCGGAGGCGAGCGCGGCGACGGCTGGCGCACGGCCGGGAGCGGCACCCGCAAGCAGCAGGCGGTCGACGATCTCGCCGACATCGCCCGCGACCTCGTCGACCGGGGGATCACCCTTCCCGACCTGCTCGTGCTCGTGGGCGCGTCGCTGGGCGGCGTGATCGCCGCGAGCTGCGCGCTGCAGCATCCGGGTCTGTGCGCGGGCGTCGTCACGACGGCTGCACCTCTTGACCTCCTGTCGCTCGCCGACCATCCGCTCGGGGCTCGCTGGCTGTCGGAGTTCGGCGACGACGGTACCCTCGAGGCCCGCGAGCGCCTCCGCCGCCTCTCCCCGCTCGCCCTCGCCGAGGACCGCACGGATGCCGTCGGGCTCCCCGCCTTCCTGGGGATCACGCTGGGCCGGGACTCCCGCGTGCGCGCCGTGGACACGCGCCGCACCGTCGAGGCCCTGCAGCGGGTGGGCGCCTCCGCACGTCTGTGGACCGCCCCCTCGGCCGGCCACGGCGCGAACGCCCTCACCGACCTGCACGAGCTGGGCCTCACGGTGCTGGACTTCGCCGCCGACGTGACGGGCGGTGGCGCACGATGACCTCGACAGCACGACGCGAGACGCGTCCGCAGACGAGCGCGCGCCCGGCACGACGCGGCCGACGGATGCTGCCGCTCGGCGCGACCGTGACCGTCAGCGCCGTGCTGATCGTGGTGACGGTCGTGCTGTCCGGAGCGATCGGCCCCGTGCCCGTCCCGCCGCTCGACGCCGCGAGGATCGTGATCGGGCACCTCGTGCCCGGCATGCCGTGGATGACGGACGGCTCGCTCACCCCGCTGCAGGATCAGGCCGTCTGGCAGTTCCGGCTGCCGCGGGCGCTTCTCGCGGGTCTCGCGGGCGCGGGTCTCGCCCTGGCCGGCGCGATGATGCAGGCGGTGGTGCGCAATCCGCTCGCCGAGCCGTACATCCTGGGGGTGTCGTCCGGCGCGAGCGTCGGCGCGGTCCTCGTGATCGTCTCGGGAGGGGCCGCGTTCCTCGGTCTCACGATGAGCGGCGCGGCCTTCGCGGGCGCCGTCGGCTCGTGCGTGCTCGTGGCGCTGCTGGCCCGCAACCGCGGCGAGCTGTCACCCACGCGCATGATCCTCGCCGGAGTCGCCCTGGGGTCGCTGCTGAGCGCCGTGACGAGCTACCTCACGCTGACGACCGATGCGCAGAACGTCGTGAGCGTGATGTTCTTCCTCCTCGGCAGCGTGTCCGCGGCCACCATGTCGTCGCTCGCGCTGCCCGCGATCGCCCTCGTGATCGCGCTCGTCGCGGCGGCCGGGATGTCGCGCTCGATGAACGCCCTGCTCGCGGGCGACGAGTCGGCGGTCGCGGTCGGCGTGCGCACCACCAGGGTGCGGGCGACCCTGCTCGTGGTGGCCTCGCTGCTCACCGGTGTGATCGTCGCGGTGAGCGGAGGGATCGGGTTCGTGGGACTCGTCGTGCCGCACGTCGCGCGGCTGCTCGTGGGTTCGGATCATCGCCGGATGCTGCCGGTGGCCGTGCTCGGAGGCGCGCTGTTCCTGATGGTCGCCGACCTGCTGGCCCGCACCGTCGCCGCGCCGACCGAGATCCCGCTCGGCATCCTCACGGCCTTCGTGGGGGCTCCCTTCTTCCTGTGGCTCATGCGCCGCGGTGGCGAGCGGGCGGGGTTCGACCGATGACCGTGTCGTTCGAATCCGTGAGCGTCGAGCTCGGCGGACGCCGGGTGCTGCACGACGTCGATCTCGCGGTCGGGGCCGGACGCATCCTCGGCCTGCTTGGCCCTAACGGCAGCGGCAAGTCGACGCTGCTGCGCACCCTGTTCACTGGCCGCCGTCCGCACGAGGGTCGGGTGTCGATCGACGGAGTCGACGTCGCGACCCTTGCGCCGCGCGCCCTCGCCCGCATGGTCGCGGTCATGCTGCAGGACTCCCCGTCGGAGTTCGACCTCACGGTGCGCGAGACGGTGATGGTGGGACGCTCCCCGCACCGCCCTCCGTTCAGCCGCGATACGGCCGAGGACCACCGGATCGTCACCGACGCCCTGCGCACCGCCGACGTGCTCGACCTGGAGGACCGGCTGGTGCGCCGCCTCTCGGGTGGGCAGCGGCAGCGAGTCATGCTCGCGCGCGCCCTCGCACAGCAGGGGTCGATCCTCGTGCTCGACGAGCCGACCAACCACCTCGACATCGCGCACCAGCTCGACCTCATGCGCGTGGTCAGCGGCCTCGGCACGACCGTGATCGCCGCGCTGCACGACCTCAACATCGCGGCGGCGTTCTGCGACGAGGTCGCGGTTCTCGACCAGGGGCGCCTGGTCGCCGTCGGCAGACCCGACGACGTGCTCACCCCCGGCCTCGTCGACGACGTGTTCCGCGTCACGGCACGCATCGCGACCGAGGTCGACACCGGCGCGCGCGTCATGGCCTTCCACCCCCGTCCGCACCGCGGATCATCCCCGCCCGACACCCACACCCACACCCACACAAGGAGAGACGAATGACACAGCATCCCTTCCGACCCACCCGCCTGATCATGGCGGTCACCGGCGGCCTCGGCGCGCTCGCGCTCACCGCCTGCGGCTCCGCCGTCGCGCCCGCCGGGACGACCGCCCCCGCGGGCGATGCACTCTCGATCGAGAACTGCGGCGCCACCGTCACGATCCCCGAGGTCCCGACCGCGGCCGTCGGCCTGCACCCGTCGCAGACCGAGCTGCTGCTGCGCCTCGGACTCGCCGACAGCCTCGTGGGGCAGGCCCAGGCGACCGTCCAGGAACTCCCGGCGGACGTCGCCGGCCTCGCGGCCGACGTGCCGGTGATCGGCGGGGAGACCCCCCCGAGCCGGGAGGATCTGCTCGCGGTGCAGCCCGACTTCGTCTACTCGCCCACGACCTACGAGTTCACGGCGGAGCAGGGCTTCGCGAGCATCGAGCAGCTCGCCGAGGCGGGCGTCACGGCGTACACGGCGACGGGCGGATGCTTCACGCGGCGCATGGAGGGCACGGTGGACGACCTGTTCGTCGACCTGGAGAACCTGGGCGAGATCTTCGACGTGCAGGACGAGGCCTCGGCGCTGATCGACGACTCGAAGGCGCAGCTCGCGGCGGTGGAGACGGCGATCGAGGGCCGCGAGAAGCCCCGGGTCGCGCAGATCTACGTGGACGGCACCACGCTCAGCGCGATCGGCGCCGGCGTCGAGTACGACATCCTCCGCCACGCGGGGGCGGACACGGTCTTCACGCCCGAGGACCCGCAGTTCGCGGACTTCTTCGCCGCCGAGATCACCCCCGAGTCGCTGGCCGCCGAGGCGCCGGACGCCCTCGTGTTCGCGGTCACCGACCCGGCTCACGAGGAGGCCGTGCGCGCGTACCTGACCACGACGTTCCCCGATATGCCGGCCGTGCGCGACGGTCGGCTGATCGCGGTGTCGAGCTCCGACATGTTCCCGGGCACGCTCGGGAACGTCTCGGTCGTGCGGCAGATCGCCGAGGCGCTCTACCCCGACGCCTCCTTCGACTGAGACGACGCTGCCGGGCTCCCCCCCCCCCCTGGGGAGTCCGGCAGCTCTTCTTACAACTCTGACTGCTCGGAATTGCCCCCTGGCGTTCAACGCAACTGCTCGCGCCGAACACCCTTAGGCGCCGCCTTCTACAGCCTCACGGAGCTCAACTCGGCGTATGAAGAAGTCCTGTGGAGACTTCTCCTGCCACGGCTTATCGGCGGCCGAACGTTCCTGCTGAGCGTCGGCTTCGGGCTTGCACACCTCAACTCGATGCCATACGGCCTCAGCGGCGTCGTGCTCACGGCTGCGTTCGCCCTGACCGCCCACTGGATAGTCCGCAGAAGCAATGGGAGCATCGTGCCTACGATAGGAGCTCACATCGTCGCGGACATCGTCCTCCTCGGAATGCTCTTGAGTTAGGAAGGCCGCATGCACACGGGAACGTTAGCCACTGCCCTCGAAGCCCGATACCCGGGTCAGATCATCGAAGTGGACGGACCGCGTCATTTCATTCTTACCGGACCCACAGAATCTCGGACGCTCACGTTCGAGGTGGGCGACGACACAGTCCGTATCTTCGTGAGCAGGCTCGTGCATGGCGAGGTGTACGACGATGACGACGACGTCGACGAGATCGTCGCCGTCGTCGACGCGATCGTCAATGGTGGCGCGACCGAGCTGTACGGCTCGACGGCAGGTGGGGTGGTCGGCTTCATCGGGTATCAGATTCGCGGAGACCGCGTCGCGATCACCGGACTCGACGACGACGCGACCATCGTGCACCGAGCAACGGTCTGACGCACGACGGCACGACCGACCGCTGGGACGCGACGAAGGGCGGCCGGTCGATACGACCAGCCCTTCATCGGCAGCGGGATCGGCTCAGTGCTCGTCGTAGTGACCGTCGTGCAGGGCGTGCTTGTGGCCGTCGTGCACGTAGTCGACGTGGTCGTCGTGTGCCACGGCCTCATGTCCGCAGGAGGTGCCGTGCTCGTGCTCGGCGACGGTGTGCTCGGCGTGGACCTCGGCAGTGCTCATGATGATCTCCTTCTCTGGATCGACGACGGGAGATCCCCGTCGTCACGACCCTTCGAGTGCATCACACGTATAAACGCATTGCAATATATCTTCGCAATTGCGAGCGGTTCTCATCACGTCTCAGAGGCGTGCTTCACGGCATCCTCGACGATGTGGGTGACGTGCTGGTCCGTCACCGAATAGTGCGCCTCGCGCCCTGATCTCTCGACCGACACGAGCCCCGCCGCGCGGAGCGTCCGCAGATGCTGGGAGACGAGAGGCTGCGAGAGACCGCTTTCCTCCGCGATGCGGGTGACCGTGAGCGGCCCGGCGGCGAGGATGCGCAGGAGCGAGAGACGCGACTCCGAGGAGAGCGCCTTGAAGAGCTCGGCGGCGGCTCGTAGATCGTCGTGCATCACCCCATATAAGCAGACGGCAATACGTCGCGGCGCCCTCGCCACAGACGGTCCCACAGCACCAGCGGATCGAACAGCACCCCGAGCCGCGCCCGTATCAGCGCCGCATGCAGAGCCAGGCACAGCGCGATCACGACCGCCGTGAGCACGACCGGCGCGATCGCCTCGACCACCGGGATCGCCCGCCATCCCGACGCCCTCAGCGCCTGGTCGATCAGCGCGAGCGGGATCATGTGCAGCACGTAGATCGGGAGGGTGCGCTGCCCGATCCATCGCAACGGCCGCGCGAGCACCGGCGCGTGTCGGTCGATCAGCGCGCACACCGCCACGCCGCACGCGACCGCCACCCCCGCGAGCACCGGCCACACGCCGGGCCACGCCCGCATGCCGAGCACGCCGACCACTGCCGTCGCGCCCGCGAACGCCGCGGCGAGCGCGAGAGCGCGCAGCATGCCGGTGGATGCCGCGAACCGCACGACCGGATCCCGCAGCCGGAGCCCGGCGAGGAAGAAGATCAGGTTCTGCACGACCTGCCAGAGGTTGCCGAGGTCGGGCAGGAGACCGGCGGCCGCGAAGGATGCCACGGCGAACGCGACGGGCAGCACGAACGCCGTGGGCAGCTCGCGCGTGAGCCGCGCGATGCCGAGGTACGCGGCGAGCGCGAGCAGATACCAGAGGTTCGTGGGGCTGATCGTGAGCTGGGCGAGCAGCTCCCAGCCGTCGGTGGCCCTGGCGGTGTCGAAGTCCGGGGCGAGAGCGAGCACGGCGGTCTGGATGAGCACCCAGATCACGTACACCGAGAGCAGCCGGCCGGCGCGCCGCCGCCACGACGTCCCGTCCGGGGCGAGGACCGCGCGGCCGGCGAACATCCCCGAGATCAGGAAGAACAGCGGCATCCGCAGCGGGAGCAGCTGGGCGTTCAGTGTCGCCCAGGCGTCTGTGACGGGACCGGCCCCCGGCACATCGATCGCGTGCTTCGTGACCACATGCCACAGCACGACAAGGATGATGCACAGTCCCTTGGCGACATCGGGCCATCCGACGCGCGTATTCACCGCCCCGGGACCTCGGCCGCGCGCACGAGGCGGTCGACAAGGTCGACGTACGAGACCCCTGCGGCGGCGAACATGCGCGGCACCTGCGAGGCCGCGGTCAGGCCCGGCATGGTGTTGACCTCGTTCAGGATCGGGCCGTCGCCGGTGAGGAAGAAGTCCATCCGCGCGACGCCCGCGCAGCCGAGAGCGTCGAACATGGTCAATGCGGCGCGGGTGAGGGTCGAGTGCTCGACGGGCGTGAGCGCGGCCGGAACCGTGAACCGCGCGCTCCCGTCGTACTTCGTCGCGGTGTCGAACAGCCCGACGGTCTCGATCTCGAGTGGCGGAGCCGCCCACCGCACACCGCCCGCCTCGCGGATCACCGCGACGTCGATCTCGCGCCCCCGCACGACCTCCTCCACGAGGATCCGGTGGTCGAACCGCGCCGCCTCCCGCAGCGCGGCGGCGAGCTCGTCCTCCGAGCGCACGAGACCGACCCCGTAGCTCGACCCCGCCGACACGGGCTTCACGACGACCGGTCCGTCGAACTCGGCATCCCCGATGGCCGCCGCGTCCACCACACGCCCACTCGCGATGCGGATCCCCGCGGCCCGTGCGACGAGCTTGGTCGCCCACTTGTCCATGCCGATCGCGCCCGCGCGCGGCCCCGAGCCGACGACCCGCACGCCCGCGAGCGCGCACACCGCGGCGAGAGCGCCGTCCTCGCCGAGCGGGCCGTGCACCGCGGGGAACACGACGTCGACCTCGCCGAGCAACGGCAGCACGGCCGTGAGCGAGGCGACCACCGTGGCGGCATCCGGTTGTCCGGGAACCCGCCACACACCCTCCGTGGAGATGGTCGCCTCGCTCACGTCATGCCCGCCGGCCCGTAGCGCCCCGGCTACCGCAGCGGCGGAGGCGAGAGACACCTCGTGCTCGGCGTTCTGTCCCCCTCCGATCACGAGCACCCTCACGCGTTCCCCCTCGGCCCGCACGCGTTGCGAAGGAGATCTGCCGTTCCGAAGGACTCGACAGCAGCATCCGCCCTTCGGATCATGCGATCTCCTGCGATCCTGCGCTGCACGCGCGCGCCGATCCCTGTGACGATCGTGTGCGGGATGCTGTCCGCCCACCGCGCCCAGTCCCGGATGCTCGGCACCGCGCCGCCGTCCGGGCCGAACACGACGGCCTCCGTGCCACGCGGCACGCACCGGTCACCCGTGTCGACGACGATCTGGTCCATCGAGACACGCCCCACGACCGGGCAGCGCACACCGTCGATCGCGACGCCCGCTCCCTGAGCGAGTTCGCGGGGGATGCCGTCGGCATAGCCCACCCCGATCACCGCGAGGTGCGTCTCCCGCGGCGTCACGAACGTGCCGCCGTAGCCGACCGCCGTCCCCGCCGGCACGACGCTCGCGTGCACCACGGATGCCGTGAGCCGCGACGCTCCGTGCAGCTCCACGGTCTCGGAGGGGTCGATGCCGACGAGCCCCGCACCTACCCGCACGAGATCGAAGTGCGTCGAGGGGTCGGTGAGCGCACCGGATGTCGCGGCGAGATGCACGAGCACCGGGCCGAAGCCCGCCCTCAGCACGGCGTCGCGCGCGTGGCGCATGCGCAGCACCGCCGGGGCGTTCGCTGCGGGGTCGGCGTCGTCAGCTCGGGGCAGGTGTCCCATGACGCCGACGATCTCGATGCGATCGCGCCCGGCGCGGGCGGTGCGGAGCAGCTCGGCCCAGTCCTCGAGCGGGACGCCGCCGCGCGCCATCCCGGTATCCACGTGCAGGTGGACGCGCAGCGGGGAGGTCGCACCCGCGGCATCCGCCGCGAGCTGGCGCAGCTCGTCGATCGACCCGACCGCGACGTCGATGCGGTCGGCCGCGGCCTGCGCCGCATCGACGCCTGCGGGGTTCAGCCAGGCGAGGATCGGGACCTCGAGCCCGGCGGCACGGAGAGCGGCGCCGTCCGCGGCATCCGTCACCCCGAGCCATTCCGCGCCGGCGGCCACGGCCGCGCGGGCGACCGTGACGGCGCCGTGCCCATAGCCGTCGGCCTTCACGACGGCCATGACGCGTGCGGTGGTCGCTGCCCGCACCCTCGCCGTGTTCGCCGCGATCGCTGCGGGCAGAGTGTGCAGGGTCGGCGCGTGCATGCGGGAGAGCGTGAGGCGCTGAGCGGCCTCTGATCCGATGGTCGTGGCGGGCAGAGTGGTCATCGCTGCGTCCTCGGGTCGGTCGTGGGGTCGTCGTACATGAGCGGGCAGCCGTTCGCGACCGCCGCGGGCCGCAGCTCGAAGTGCCACCGCTCGTTCGCGTAGATCTGACACAGGCCGAACTGGGCTCCGTGACGCGCGAGCCAGTCCTGCGCCGGGAGGCCGCCGAGGTCGATCGCGTCGCCCGACACGTGCTCGGAGTTCTCCGGCGTCGCCACCCAGCGCGCGGCCTCCTCCTCGGAGCCGTACTGCGCGACGGCATCCCGGCGCAGCTGCTCCTGGTACGCGGCCGACCGCCATCCGCTGTTGACGTGCATGCGCACGCCGTCCTCCTCGGCGGCCGTCGCGGCGGCCCGCACGGCCTCGAGGAGGTCGGAGTCGAGGTTCGAGACGGCGGGGACGTCGTCGAACACCGAGACGTCCCCCTCGTGGCGGATCAGCCCGTCGGCCTCGGTGACCGGCCCCGACGACACGGCGGTGGAGGCGGAGGCGAGGGACTGCTGGCCGATCACGGCGATCGACCCGGCGACGGCGGCCGCGAGCAGCACGCCGCCGATCGTGGCGATGAGTCGGCGCCGTCGGGCGGCGAGGGATGCGTTCATGGGTCCCAGCCAACGCGGGAGCGTGTTGCGAGGTCGTATGCGCTTTTGCATACGCTCGCGATATGCCGGGGTGCGTAAGCTCTGAGCACATGGGAGCCCTGTCGTGCGCGTGCTGATCGTCGAGGACGAGCCGTACCTCGCCGAGGCCGTGCGCGACGGACTGCGCCTCGAGGCGATCGCCGCCGACATCGCGGGCGACGGCGACACCGCGCTCGAACTGCTGAGCGTCAACGCCTACGACCTCGCGGTACTCGACCGCGACATCCCCGGCCCCTCCGGCGACGACGTCGCCCGCTCGATCGTGGCCTCCGGCAGCGGCATCCCGATCCTCATGCTCACGGCGGCCGACCGCCTCGACGACAAGGCGTCGGGGTTCGAGATCGGCGCCGACGACTACCTCACCAAGCCGTTCGAGCTGCGTGAGCTCGTGCTGCGGCTGCGCGCCCTCGACCGGCGCCGCCAGCGGGCCCGCCCGCCCGTGCTGGAGATCGCCGGGCTTCGGCTCGACCCGTTCCGCCGCGAGGTCTTCCGCGACGGTCGCTACGTCGCCCTCACCCGCAAGCAGTTCGCGGTGCTGGAGGTGCTCGTCGACGCGGCGGGAGGGGTCGTGAGCGCCGAGGAGCTGCTGGAGCGCGCCTGGGACGAGAACGCCGACCCGTTCACGAACGCCGTGCGCATCACGGTCTCGTCGCTGCGCAAGCGCCTGGGAGAGCCGGGGGTCATCGTCACCGTTCCCGGCGTCGGGTATCGGATCGGCGCAGAGGCACAGACGGATGCGGAGGTGCGGACGGATGCCGTCGCCGAGGCGTAGAAGGCGCGGCATGAGCGCCCGCTGGAAGCTCACGCTCAGCTACGCCGGGGTCGTGGTCGTGTCCGGCGTGCTGCTGCTCGCCGCGGTCGCGTTGTGGCTGCTGCGGTACGTGCCGGATGTGAACATCGTGACGACGATCGACCAGTTCGTGCCGAACCGCTCCGACCTCATCCGTGCATTCATCCCCGCCGCCGTGATCGTGATGATGGTGCTGCTCGCGATCGGCATCGGCGGGGGCTGGCTGCTGGCCGGACGGATGCTGGCGCCGCTCGGCCGCATCGGACGCGCGGCGCAGCTCGCGGCGCAGGGGTCGCTGTCGCACCGGGTCGACCTGGAGGGGCCGCGCGACGAGTTCCGCGACCTGGCCGACGTATTCGACGCGATGCTCGAGCAGCTCGAGGCCCACGTGGCGGAGCAGCAGCGATTCGCCGCGAACGCCTCGCACGAGCTGCGCACGCCGCTCGCGATCTCGCAGACCATGCTCGAGGTGGCGCGCAGCGACCCCGACCGCGATGTCGATGCTCTGATCGACCGGCTGCGGGACGTCAACACTCGGGCGATCGAGCTCACCGAGGCCCTGCTGCTGCTGAGCCGCGCCGAGCGCCGGGTGTTCACGCGCGAGCCCGTGGAGCTGTCGCTGCTGGCCGAGGAATCGGTCGAGACGCTGCTACCGCTCGCCGACCGCCGCGGCGTGACGATTGACGTCGGCGGCGACACCGCGCACGTGTTCGGCAACCCGGCGCTCGTGCAGCAGCTGATCACGAACCTCGTGCACAACGCGATCGTGCACAACCTCCCGGCGGACGGCACCGTGGTAGTGCGGACGCACGTGCTTCCCGAGGCGGTGGCGCTCGTCGTCGAGAACACGGGCGAGCTCATGGCCCCTCACCGCGTCGCGACGCTTGCCGAGCCCTTCCAGCGCGGCGCCGAGCGCACCCGCGACGACGATCACGCGGGCGTCGGCCTCGGCCTCGCTATCGTCCAGCGCATCGCACAGGCCCACGACGGGTCCCTCGTGCTCACCCCGCAGCAGGGCGGCGGCCTGAACGTGACGGTGTGGCTGCCGCATCCGTACCCGGCACCCGTCGGCTGACATCGGCCTGTCGCGACAACCGCGCGCGGACTTCCTGGATACCGGGCCGGAGCGCCGCAGCCGTCAGCGCGCGAGCGCCGCGGTCGACGCCCTCGGGATGAGGGTCGGCAGGGCACGCGTGATGGGCCCCGGTCCGCCGAGCAGGTCCAGCGCGCTGGCGGCGATCTGGTCGAAGGCCGTTCGCACCGACGTCAGGGGAACGGGAAGCATCCCAGCGAGCGGGATGTCGTTGTATCCGACGACCGAGACGTCGCGCCCCACGGTCAGCCCGGCGGCTGATGCCGCGGCGACCACCCCGATCGCGAGGTTGTCGTTCGCGGCGAAGATCGCAGTCGGACGCGATGCCGCGTCCTCGAGCAGCGAGCGTCCGGCGAGGTGCCCGGACTCGATGCCGTAGCCGGTCGAGATCACCCTCGCATCAGGGAGTTCGACACCGCCCTCGGCGAAGGCTCGTCGGGCCCCGGCCAGACGGTCGCGGGCGCTGGAGGTGAACCACGGCCCGGTGACGACGGCGATCTCGCGGTGCCCGAGGTCGACGAGGTGTCGAGCGGCGAAGTAGCCGCCGGCCTCGTCGTCGCCCAACGCCGAGGGACTCACGCCGTCGGTGCGCAGCACGAGGACGTGAGGCACCCCGCGCTCGCGCAGGGAAGCCGGCAGCGTGTCGTCGAGCCGAGCCGTCGCGAGCACGAGGCCATCGACGTTCCGGTCGAGCAGCGTCTCGGTCGCGCGCCGCTCCTCGGCGGGGTCGTCGCCGCAGGTCGCGACCACGGCGAACGAGCCCCGGGCGCGGGCAGTGCGCTCGATCGCCTCGAACATCAGCGCCATGACGTGGTCGGTGAGCCGCGGCACGAGCACCCCGATGGTTCCGGTCGCGCCGCGCCGCAGCCCGGAGGCGAACATGTTGCGCCGGTAGCCGAGCTCGTCGGCGACCCGGCGCACCTTCTCGGCGGTGGAGGAGCGCGACGGCGGGGTCCGGTCGTCGAGCACGCGGCTGACCGTGGAGATGCTCACACCGGATGCCGCCGCGACGTCCTTCAGCGTGACGACGTGTCGTTCCTGCTCCTCGTCCACGGCATCCTCCTCGATGGAATCCTGATCGGGGTGTTGACAACCCGCGCATCCCCGATCATACTTGCAATCGTTCCTGCAAACGTTCCCGCAAACGTTCCCACAATCTCGATGACGAGAAACCAGCGAAGAAGCTCCAAGGAAAGGACCGATCATGACTCTCGACCTCCGCGGCCTCAACCCCGCCCCCGTCACCCCCTTCACCGAGGCCGGCGACGTCGACTACGACGCTATCCAGCGCCTCGGCTCCTGGCTCGGCTCGATCGACGGTGTCAAGAGCCTCGTCGTGCTCGGCCACGCCGGTGAGGGCACGTTCCTCACCGAGGAGGAGCAGCTCGACGTCATCCGCGCCTTCGTCGCCTCGACCGACGGCCGCGTCCCCGTGATCGCCGGCATCACCAAGGAGGGCAACAAGACCGCCGCTCTCGAAGCCAAGGCCGCGGTCGACGCGGGCGCGGCGGCCGGTCTCGTCTACCCGTCGCACGGGTGGCTGCGCTTCGGATACCAGCAGGGCGCCCCGCAGTCGCGTTACCGGGAGATCTACGAGGAGTCGGGTCTGCCGCTCATCCTCTTCCAGTACCCCGACAACACCAAGGCGACCTACGACCTCGACACGCAGCTCGAGATCGCCGGCCAGGAGGGCGTGTTCGCCACGAAGAACGGCGTCCGCAACATGCGTCGCTGGTACACCGAGATCCCCGCGCTCCGCGCCGCCTACCCCGAGCTGCAGATCCTCTCCTGCCACGACGAGTACCTGCTTCCGACGATGTTCGACGTCGACGGCCTCCTGGTCGGCTACGGCAACGTCGCACCCGAGCCTCTCGTCGAGCTCATCGCCGCCGGCAAGGCGCGCGATTACGAAGCCGCCCACGCCATCCACGAGCGCCTGCTCCCGGTCACGCAGAACGTGTACCACCGCGGCTCGCACATGGAGGGAACCGTGGCGTTGAAGTGGGGACTCGTGCAGCGCGGCATCCTCGATCACGCCACCGTCCGCACGCCGCTCCTCCCTCTTCCGGAGGGCGCGGATGCCGAGATCGCCGCCGCCTTCGCGCTGGCCGGGCTCGGCAAGGTCACCGTCTCGGCGTGACGACCAGGGCGGGGCGGTCGCCGAAGACCGCCTCGCCCACCACCTCCCAGCAGTCAACGACGACTCGAAGGACACGATCATGAACGAACGCACGACAACGCGTCACTCCGCCACCACGCCGGGCACTGGCTACGGACGGGTCTCCACTGAGACGATGAAGAACATCGTCACCTCACGCAAGCAACGGCGCCCGTTCTGGCAGCACCTGGCCCTCATCGGTCCGGCGTTCGTCGCGGGCGCCTGGCAGTTCGGGCCGGGCAACCTGACCACCGCCGTCCAGGCCGGCAGCGGCTACCAGTACGCCCTCATCTGGGTGATCGTGGTATCGACGATCCTGATGATCTTCCTCACCGACATGGCCGTCCGCCTCGGCATCAAGTCGCCCACCTCGCTGATCTCCTCCATCAAGGAGCACCTCGGCGGCTGGGTCGGTGTGCTCGCGGGCATCGGCGTCTTCCTCATCACGCTGTGCTTCTCGGTCGGCAACGCCGTCGGCTCCGGCCTCGGGCTCTCCATGCTCTTCGGCGGCAGCCCGATCATGTGGACCGTCATCTGCACCGCCGCGGTCGCCGCCCTCCTTCTCCTCCGCAACGTCTACCGCGTCGTGGAGAAGGTGCTCGTCGTGATCGTCGCCCTCATGGCGATCGCGTTCGTCGCCTCGGCGTTCATCTCGAACCCGGACTGGGCAGCAGCGGGCGTCGGACTCCTCCCGACCTTCCCCGGCGGCGCATGGCTGCTGATCGTCGCCCTCGTCGGCACGAACTTCTCGATCAACGCGGCCTTCTACACGGCGTACGGCACGAAGGAGCGCGGGCGGACCGAGGCCGACTACCGTGACGTCACGATCGTCGATACCGTCCCCGGCATCGTCGCGCCCGGCATCATGACCGCGCTGGTCATCGTGGTCGCGGCCTCCGTCCTGGGCAAGACCGGAGAGACCGCACCGACGATCGTGGCGCTCGCGGGGATCTTCGAACCGCTCGCCGGTCCCGTGGGCTCGACGATCTTCGCGCTCGGATTCTTCGGCGCGGCGTTCTCGTCGATGATCGCGAACGCGACCGCCGGCGGAACCATGCTGTCGGACGGACTCGGCCGTGGCGCGTCGTCGAGCTCGCTCACCGCGAAGCTCGTGAGCGCCAGCATCCTCGTCTTCGGGGTCGTCGTGACCGTGACGTTCCAGCAGTCCCCGGTGCAGCTGATCGTCGTCGCCCAGGCGCTGACGGTGTTCGTCGCCCCGGTGCTCGCCGCGCTGATCATCGTCATGGCGAACCGCGTGAAGCTCATGGGCGACATGCGCAACACCTGGTGGCAGAACGCGGCCGGCGTCATCGGCCTGGCGGCGGTGCTCGCCCTGTCGATCCGGCTGTTCCTGACCCTCATCGGCTAGGCAGGGGCTTCACCCGGCCGACTTCTGCGGCCATGACGAACTTCTGCGGCCTCGATCCCCTATCGAGGCCGCAGAAGTCGCGTTCGGCCGCAGAAGTCGCCGTCGGACGGCCTGAGGGTCAGGCGACCTCGCCCCGACGTGCCGCGAGCTCGCGGCCAAAGGCGACGGCGTCGGACTCCGCGTTCTCCTTGAGCTCGCGAGCCGTGTCGGCGAAGGCGTCGAGTGCCGGGTTCACGCCGACGAGCGTGAACGGACGCTGCACGACGCGCAGGTCGAGGCCCCAGACGTCTTCGAGCACGCGGCGCAGCCATCCGGTGGAGTGGTCCCAGCCCTCCTTGGGAGTTCCGGGGGCGTAGTTGCCGCCGAGCACCGTGACCAGCGTCGCGGGCTTGCCGCGCAGCGCCGTGCCCTGCGGGTCGATGCGCGGGTCGGTGTAGGCCAGGTCGAACCAGGTCTTGAAGTGCTGCGAGACGCCGTAGTTGTACAGCGGCACCGCGAACAGCAGGGCGTCGGCGGCGATGAGCTCGTCGGCGAACGTCGTGGCGAGGGCGCGGGCCTCGACCTGCGCCGGGGTGCGCTGCGCCTCCTCGACGAAGCCTCCGGTCACGGCATCCGCCCAGGCGGTCGCGGGCACGGGGTCGGCGGCGAGGTCGCGGCGGGTCACGGCGGAGTCGGGGTGGGATGCCGTCCACTCGGCCTCGACGAGGTCGGCGAGCGATCGGCTGGCGGACGACGCGGGGAGGATGCTGGCATCCAGGCGGAACAGGGACATGGCTGACCTTTCGTTTTTCGTAGTCGCTCTGTTTTTCTTAGCGACTCGCGTTAACGTAGCACAGGTAGAATGGCGTCATGCCCGAGGCCGGTGACGATCTGAACAGGTGCGACGCCGCCGTCACGCTGGCGTTCAGCGTGCTCGGCAAGCGGTGGAACGGCATGATCCTGTCGTCGCTCGGCAACGGCCCCTCGACGTTCGTCGCCCTGCGCCGCGCGGTCGCCGGCATCAGCGACACCGTGCTGTCGGATCGGCTCGGCGAACTGACCGACGCCGGCCTCGTGGCGCGCGCGGTCGACGCGGGTCCGCCGGTGACGGTGTCCTACGCCCTCACGGACGGCGGACGCGGCCTGCTGCCCATCCTCGACCAGCTCGGCGCCTGGGCCTCCGCGACCCTCGAGGCGCCGACGCGCTGACGCCCGGGCCTCCACTGGCTGTTTCGAATCGCCTGCTTTGCAGATTCCGGGACTCGAAACCCGCAAAGCACGCGATTCGAATCGTGGAGCGGTGGCTCCGTCAGGTCACCAGGGGCTGGGCTCGTAGTCCTTGAGGAAGACGCCGAAGACGTCCTCGCCGGCCTCCCCGCGCACGATCGGGTCGTACACGCGAGCGGCTCCGTCGACGAGGTCGAGCGGGGCGTGGAACCCCTCCTCGGCAAGACGCACCTTCGTGAAGTGGGGGCGCTCGTCGGTGATCCACCCGGTGTCGACGGCGGTCATGAGGATGCCGTCGGTCTCGAGCATCTCCCCCGCACTCGTGCGCGTGAGCATGTTGAGCGCGGCCTTCGCCATGTTGGTGTGCGGATGCCCCGGTCCCTTGTACCGGCGCGAGAACTGCCCCTCCATCGCCGACACGTTGACCACGTACTTGCGGTGCGACGACGATGCCGCCATCGCGGCCCGCAGCCGGCTGATGAGCAGGAACGGCGCGGTGGTGTTCGCGAGCTGCACCTCGAGCATCTCGAGCGGATCGACCTGGTCGACCGACTGCACCCAGCTGTTCACCCGGTTCACGTCGGGCACGAGGCCACCGGCGTCGATCGCCGTGCCGTCGGCGTGCTTCTCGAGCGACGACGACCCCGGGGCCATCGCGAGACGCGCGAGGTCTTCTGCGGTGAGCGCCTGCCCGCCCTGCTCGGCGACCGTGCCGCCGAGAGCCGCGACCGACAGCAGCGGATGCGCGTCGACCGAGGCCTGCAGCGCCTGCGGGTGCGGGTCGGCGGTGTGCCCGAACGTCTCCATCTCGGGCAACGGGCCGTCGGGAAGGGGCTGCAGCTCGGCATCCGCCAGCAGCGAGTACGCGCCGGGCGAGCGCCGCACGGTCTGCGCGGCGTTGTTGATGAGGATGTCGAGGGGCCCCTGGGCCGCGACCGAGTCGGCGAGGCCGATCACCTGAGCGGGGTCGCGCAGGTCGATTCCGACGACGCGCAGCCGGTGCAGCCAGTCGGCGGAGTCCTCCAGTGCCGAGAAGCGGCGCACGGCGTCGCGCGGGAACCGCGTCGTGATGGTGGTGTGCGCGCCGTCGCGGAGCAGGCGCAGCGCGATGTGCATGCCGATCTTCGCGCGACCTCCGGTGAGCAGCGCGCGCTTGCCGGTGAGGTCGGTGCGGGCGTTGCGCTTGCCGTGGCTGAAACGTGCGCAGTCCGGGCAGAGCTGGTGGTAGAAGGCGTCGACGATCGTGTACGGCTTCTTGCAGATGTAGCAGTTGCGGGGTTTGAGCAGCTCGCCCGCGATGGGCGCGTCGACGACGCTCGTCGCGAGGTCGTTGCCGCGGGTCTCGTCGTCGATGCGGTCGGGGGCACCGGTCGCCGTGCGGGCGACGACGGCCTTGTCGGCCTCGGCGATCGCGTCGCGGATCTGCTTGCGCCGCACGCGCTTGACGTCCTTGAACATCGCGGCGGTCGCCTGCCGCACGGCGATGAAGTCGGGATGCTCGTTGTCGATCGTGTGCAGCTGGCGGAGCACGCGCAGGGTCGTGGCGAGATCGTCCGGGTCGAGGCCGGCGCCGATTTCAGGGTTCGCGTCGGTCACCGTCCCGATTTTACGCGAGGTTTCCGCGCGTCATCTGCGTGCGCTACGACTCGGCGGACGGGGTGTTCTGGTTCTCGCTCGCCCATCCCGGGATGCCGGTGCGCTATGAAGCCGGAGGGGTGCGCACGACCGTGATCGAGGTCGTCGCCGGATCCTGACTTCGGGAAAGCCGACCCCGGCATCCGCCCCGACGTCGGACCCCCGGCGTAGGGTCGGACCATGAGCAGCCACGTCGCATCCCCCGGAGTCGTCCCGTCCTACCTGCTCGCGCGCCTGGCCGAGTCGGGCCGCTACCCGCGTGCGGCCGCGGCCGCCCGGCAGACGCTCACCGCGGGTCGACCGCCGTTCCGCGCGCGCATCGACCTGTCGATCGACGAGAACGGCGATCTCGTCGCACAGCTGTCCGATGCGCCGAACCGCACGATCAGCGATGCCGCGAACACGCAGACCCTGCCCGGGGCGGTCGTGCGCACCGAAGACGACGCGCCGGTCGACGACGCCTCCGTGAACGAGGCGTTCGACGGTCTCGGCGCGACCTTCGAGCTGCTATTGTCGGCGTTCGCCCGCAACTCGCTCGACGACGCCGGCGCCCCTCTCGACGCGACCGTGCACTACGGCGTCGACTACGACAACGCCTTCTGGGACGGCGAGCGCATGGTGTTTGGCGACGGCGACGGCGAGGTGTTCACAGGGTTCACGCGATCGACCACCGTGATCGGCCACGAGCTCGCGCACGGCGTCGTGCAGCACACGGCGAACCTCGAGTACCAGGGGCAGCCGGGCGCCCTCAACGAGTCGATCGCCGATGTGTTCGGCGCCCTGACCGAGCAGTACCTCACCGGCCAGGACGCCGCCGACGCCACGTGGCTGATCGGCGCCGAGATCTTCACGGATGCCGTCGAGGGCGTGGCGCTGCGCTCGATGATCGCCCCCGGCACGGCCTACGACGACGACGAGCTCGGCAAGGATCCGCAGCCCGACCACATGAGCGGGTTCGTGCGCACGACCGAGGACAACGGCGGCGTGCACATCAACTCCGGCATCCCGAATCGGGCCTTCGCGCTGTTCGCGATCGACCTCGGCGGCAAGGCGTGGGAGACCGCGGGCACGGTCTGGTACCGAGCGCTCACCGGCGACCTCTCGAGCACCGCGAACTTCACCGAGTTCGCCGATGCGACCGTCGCGGCCGCCGCCGAGGTCGACGAGGCCACCGCGGCATCCGCTCGACGCGCGTGGACGACCGTGGGAGTCTATGGAGATGAGCCAGCCCCCTCCACCGAGTGACCGGCCGACGGGCGGACCGCGCATCGAGCCGGCCGACGGATCGACCGACGCGCGAGTCGTGATCGTCGTCGTGCGGACGGGCGGGATCGCCGGCATCCGACGCGAGTGGCAGGTCGAACCGGAGCCCGCCGAGGCTCCCGAGTGGATCAGCATGGTCGACGACTGCCCGTGGGATGCCGACGAGGATGCCGAGCGCGGCGCCGACCGGTTCGTCTGGGTCATCCGTGTGCGCACCCCTGAGCAGAGGCGCGAGCGCGAACTCCCCGACTCGGCGCTCGATGGACCCTGGCGCGCCCTCGTCGACGCCGTGCGCGCAGCATCCGCCTGAAGCTTCTAGTCGGAGGTTCCGCCCGCCTCGACGCTGACGCGGGTGCGCGGCAGTGCCTCCGGATGCGTCTGCTGCAGCCAGGTCATCATCCGCTCGCGGACCTCGCACCGGAGATCCCACTGATCCGACGAGTCCTTCGACGACATGACGAATCGCACGGTCACGAACCCGCCCTGCGAGTCGGTCACGAGAGCGCTCGACGAGCGACCGTCCCAGAACGGCGAGGCCTCGACGATCCGCTCGAACTCGGCGCGCACCTCCGCCATCGGCACCCGCCAGTCGAGGTCCATGTAGACCGTGCCGAGGATCTTGTCCGACCGTCGTGTCCACGTCTCGATCGGCGTGGTCGTGAAGTAGCTGCACGGCACGACGAGTCGCCGTTCGTCCCAGATGTAGACGACGACGTAGGAGAGGTTGATCTCGCCGACGCGTCCCCACTCGCCCTCCACGACGACCACGTCGCCGACCCGGATCGCATCGGTGAAGGCCACCTGCACGCCCGCGATCAGGTTGCCGAGGATGGACTGCGCCGCGAGGCCGGCGATGATGCTGACGATCCCCGCCGAGGCGAGCAGGCTCGTGCCGACGGCGCGCATCTCGGGGAATGTGAAGAGCACGGTGCCCAGCGCCAGCACCGCGATGGTCACGAGCACGAGGCGGTGGATGACGAGCAGCTGCGTGCGCCGGCGCCGGGCGTCCGGACCGACCCGCTCCTCCTCCTCGCGCACCATCAGCCGCTCGAAGCCGAACGACACCAGTGCTCCGAGCAGCCAGGACCCCGCGAGGATCGTCGCGATCAGGAAGATCCGTGAGAGCGAGGGCCACCAGTCGGCCTGCGCGGGCTGCGAGGTCGCACACGCGATCCACACCGCGACCACGGTGACGGTGGTCAGCAGCGCCCGACGCGAGCGGCGCGCGATGTCCCGCACCCACTCGACCTTGCGGCTCACGAGAGACGTGAGGAGAGTCACCATCCCGATGGCGGCAGCGGCGGCGACCAGCGCGATGCCGATGGCTGCGACGGTTCCGATCCAGGAGTCCCATACGATTCCGGCCATCCGCCCACCCTACGCGGAGCGCATGGCCGCGACCTGGACGGCGGGTGCCCCGGCATCCGACTAATGGCGTGTGAATCGGAGGCCGGAACCATCCCGCGGGGCCACAATGGGAGGCATGGGACTGTTCCAGCAACGACCCGAAGAAGAAGAGAAGCAGTGGGCACTGCCTTCCGAGCCGCTCGAACGCGGAGAGTCCGAGGTGCTGGGCTCCGCGCCGGCGCTCGATCCGCTGTCGATCGGACTGGGTGCCGAGACGAGCGGCGATGTGAGCTCGATCGTGTTCCCCGTGGCGCCGCCCGCCCCGTCGGCCGTGTCGGTCGAGAACCGCGAGCCCGAGCCCGAGCCCGAGGACTGACCCTCCCCACCCAGCCCGTCTATTTCTGCCGTATGACGCAAATAGACCGTCCGTTTGCGCCATTCGGCAGAAACAGACGGGCTGGAGGCGACGCGTGGCTGTCCGCCGCCGCGGCTACGGTGGAGGGATGACGATCACCGCCGCCGCAGACGGCTCCGCACTGGGCAACCCCGGCCCCAACGGCTGGGCCTGGTACATCGACGAGTCGAACTGGGCGGCCGGCGGCTCGCCGCACGGCACCAACAACCAGGGCGAGCTCCGCGCCGTGCTCGAACTGCTGCGGGCGACGGCCGGCATCGACGAGAAGCTGCTGATCGAATGCGACAGCCGGTACGTGATCGACTCCGTGACGAAGTGGATGCCGGGGTGGAAGCGCAAGGGGTGGCGCAAGTCCGACGGCGGTCCCGTGCTGAACCGCGATCTGCTCGAGGGCATCGACGAGGCGATCCGCGGACGTGACGTGGAGTTCTCGTGGGTCAAGGGCCACGCGGGCCATCCTCTCAATGAGGCGGCCGACGAGCGTGCGAACGCCGCCGCGAAGGCGTACCAGCAGAAGCAGGAGCCGCGGCGCGGCCCGGGCTTCACCCTCGCGACGGATGCCGGGGCTGCGGCCGCCGGATCGGCTCCGCTCGCGGCTGCCGCGGACTCCGGCTGGCTGGATGCCGATGAGTCGGCCTGGGCGGATGCCGATGCGACCGATCCGTCGGTCGGCGCGGCGAGCGCGCCCGGCGCTGGCGCCGTCGACCCGACCGATCCCGCGGTCGGCGCGGCCGCCGCATCCGCACCGTCGCCGTTCGCGGCCGCGACGGCGGCCGAGCCGCTGTGGGCCGAGACGGCCGATCTGTTCGAGGGATTCGACGATGACCCGGCATCCGATCCCGTCGAGGTGCGCCTGACGCTGACCGGAGAGGAGCACGCGCGCCTGGCCGATCTCGCGAGCGCGCAGGGGATCAGTCTCGACGAGGCGCTCCGTCGCCTGATCTGATCGCGCGTACACTCGCCCCATGTCGAAGACGAGTGTGGCCCGCACCGTGGGCCGACTGCTGCTCGGCTCGTTCCTCGTGTTCGCCGGTGTCTCGCATCTGACGTTCGCGCGAGAGGAGTTCCAGGCGCAGGTGCCGCCGTGGCTGCCGGTCGACCCCGACGTGACCGTGCTCGCCTCGGGTGTGGTCGAGGTCGGCCTCGGTGGCGCACTGCTCGTCGCCCGCAAGCACCGGCGCGCCGTCGGTATCGTCACGGCACTGTTCTTCGTCGCGGTCTTCCCGGGCAACATCGCCCAGTGGCTGGAGCACCGCGACGCGTTCGGATTGAACACCGACACGGCGCGCTTCGTGCGCCTGTTCTTCCAGCCTATGCTGATCGCCCTCGCGCTCTGGTCGACGTGGAGCCCGCGCGTCCGCCGGAACGCATCGCCATAACTCCGGAGAACCGGCCCGGAACGCAGAGAACCGGCCGGTTCCGCGACGGAATCGGCCGGTTCTCCGGAGTTGTGCGGCTCAGACCGCGAGCAGCTCCCGCTCGAGACGGTCGTACGAGGCCTCCATGCCGTCGGCCATGCCGGTGGCGAGGATCATGTCACGCGTCTCCTTGTCGGGGTACTCGATGTAGAGCGTGATGAGCGTCGCGCCGTTCTCCTCGTAGAGGTTGAGGTCGTTCAGCGTCTCGACCGGCATCCCGATCATCCGCTCGGTCTGGACCGACCGGCGCGGGGCGTCGATCACGAGCGCCTCCCCCTCGAAGCCGAAGGGCTCCCCCTCGGTGTCGCCGACCGGGGCCCAGGAGGTCCGGTAAGCCTGGCCGACCTCCGTCGCGACGACGCACTCCGTCATCTCCCAGCCATCGGGCCCTAGCAGCCACTGCTTCATGAGCTCGGGCTCGTTGTGGGCGCGCCACACCAGCTCGCGCGGCCCCTCGACGAGCCGGGTGATGCGCACGTGGGTGTCGTCCAGCAGATCGACGGTCGTCCCCTTGCCCTGCGCGTAGTCGCGGAGGTCCTGCAGCACGACGTCGAGCTGGCCCATCGCCATGCGGATGCCCTCGCTCTGCCCCATCTCGACGACCTGCTCGAGCGCCTCGACCGAGTCGAAGTGACTCGTCGTGACCATGCGCGTGCCGTCGGCGGTGGACTCGAAAGCGAACTCCATGCGCTGCGCGGGGAAGCCGTCGAGCGGATTGCCGTCGGCGTCGGTGAACGAGTCGAGCACCGTGAAGCGGCTGGGTTCCTCGATCGACAGGAACTCCCACGACCCCGACGAGCTCTCGCCCCGCGGACCGTTCATCGTGTAGTTCGCGCGTCCGCCGACGGACTGGTCCCACGCCGTGAACGTGGCGGGCCATCCCGGAGGACCCCAGAAGCGCTCGAGCTGGCGCGGGTCGCTGTAGGCGCTCCAGACGCGCTCGATCGGTGCCGCGAAGTCCGCGACGACCGTCATGGTCAGGTTGTCGGCATCCGTGGTGATGTCGGTGACAGGCATGTCAGTCTCCTTCTCCGGTCGGTGTGGTGGTGCTGTCGTTGTCGGTCGTGTCGGATGCTGTCGAGCGCGGCGGCTCGGCCAGCAGGTCGTCGAGGCGGGCGATGCGCGACCGCCACAGCTCTTCGTATCGGGCGAGGAGCGCCCTGGCGCGGGCGATCATCTCGGGGTTCGCGCGGACGAGCCGCTCGCGTCCCTCGGCGCGCTTGACGATGAGGTTCGCGGCCTCGAGCACGGAGACGTGCTTCTGAACTGCGGCGAACGACATCTCGTATTCGGAGGCGAGGGTCGAGACGGACTGCTCCCGCTCGATCGTCCGACGCAGGATGTCGCGTCGGGTCGACGTCGCCAATGCGTGGAACACACGGTCGACCTCCGCTTCGCTCAATTCTCGTTGTGCAACCATTTGGTTGTACGTTAGACCCGGGTGCGGCGGGTGTCAAGAGGCGATCTGTCGAGAACACACTGCAGTGACACAACCCGCCTGTGGATGACATGAGATTCTGATGGAGCGTGACGGTGCACCTGCTGGCGCCGAACGGGCGGTTCAACCAGACGCGGCATCCGGTTCCGGCGGAGACGGCGGTCTCGTGCACCCGAGACCGCCGCCGTCGAAGGCGCGAAGCAGCCATGACGCGCGCCTGATCGTCTCCCGATCTGCGCGCACGAGCCGCTCCCGTCCTCGCGCGCGTCTGACGATGAGTCCCGCACGCTCGAGCACCGCGAGATGTTTCTGCACTGCCGCAAGGCTCATGTCGTAGCCGCGCGCGAGCTCCGTCACCGAACGCTCCTCGAGAAGCGTTCGGGCGAGGACGTCGCGACGGGTGGCATCGCCCAGAGCTCGGAAGACCCTGTTCGCGTCCCGAGGGGTGAGTTCGTCGGGAATCACGGGTATCGGCACTCCGCGGCGGTCGCGATCAAGAGAGCACCTCGCCGAGGAACGGCACGACGGACGGGATCAGCGCGGCCGGCTTCATCATTGGTGTCGCGTGATGCGCGCCGTCGATGCTCTCGTGGCGGGCTCCGATCAGCGACGAGAGCTCCCGGGTGCCGCTCTGCACGAACGGCTCGCTCGTGCTCCCGACGAGCACGAGTGAGGGTGCCCGGAGCCCCCTCCACCGGTCTCCGGTGAGAGGTGTTCCGTCCTGCAACCCCGCGCAGAGGCGCGTGTCGTAGACGGCAGTCCTGGCCATCGCGACCATGGTCCGCCACGGCCCGACCATGAGGCGCATCGCCCCGATCATGAACGGGGATGCGCCGAGGGCGACGCGGCTGAACTCGCGGACGGCATCCGATCCCCTCCCCTCGTCGACGAGCTGCTCGAGACGGTCGGCGAGGTCGCGGGGAACCGGTGCGCGTTGCTCATCCACGATCACCGGAGGCTCGAAGGCGATGACGGCCTCGACCTTATCGGGAAGAGCTGCGGCAGCGTCCAACACGAGGACAGCGCCGGATGATGCACCGAGAAGTGATGCCCTGCCGCCGTGGGCGTCAATGAGCGCCTCGATGTCTTCGATCTCGCGAGCGCCGCTCCATGCGCCGGCGTCGCCGCTGTCGCCGCGTCCGCGACGGTCATAGTTCACGACAGTGTGGGTGTCGGCGAGCAGGGCCGCGAGGCGACGGTTGTCGCGGAGGTCGGACAGCGCCTGCGCGACCAGGATGACGACCCGCCCCTCACCGCTGCGCTCGAACGATATCCCCGTGCCATCCGCCGAGGTGACGCGGTGCACCGAGGGGCGGGGGGAGGACGTGTTCTTCGGCATGGTGGTTTCCCTCTGTTTCGAGAAGCGGATGGTATCAGCGGCGATTCATCGTGGATGCATATCCGCCGTCACCGGGGTAGACCCAGGCGCCGTCGAGGACACGATCGTCGTCGCTGAACGTGCCCGTGAAGTACGCCGGGCTCCCCTTGGCTCCGGCCCAGATGGTGAGCGTGTCGCCCTCCAACTCGTAGACGTAGTCGAGCGTGTTGCCCATCGAGTCATAGAACCGGGAGACGACTTCGGTGCCGGCGGGCTGGCCGAACGGGCGCAGCTGGCCAATGACCTCGATGCCGGTGATGGTCTGGCCGAACTGCTCGAGCTCGACGTGCTGGAGCAGGAAGAATCGCCCCGTCATCCACTCGTACCGGATGACGCCCTCGGCACCACCCGTGACCGTCCATTCGCCGACGAGCCGGTCGAGTGCTTTCACGGCGCTGCTGGGCGTGGGCTGCTCGCCGAGCCCGTACGCGTCGATCTGCTCGGCGGTGATGTTCTCCTGCAGGTTCTCGTTCATCAGGTGTCCTTTCGTCTGCCGCCCGGCGGGCCGCTTCTACAGAGACCTCGGAGCCGAGCTCCGTGGATTGACATCTGCGCGCGAATTCGCCGGCGGCACCATGTCAAGACCCGCTGCCTGGCTCCGACGTATCCGTGCAGCAACGCCCGATCCACGAAGGAGCACACCGTGACCATGAACTCAGCCCCACGCCTCGCACACCGCGAGGCCCACACCCTGCCTCGTTCGACCCGACGCCTCCTGCTCGCGGGTGCGGTCGCCGGGCCGCTGTTCTATGCCTCCGCCCTCGTGCAGATGCTGACGCGCCCGGGATTCGACATCCGTATCCATCCCCTCAGCCAACTCTCCACGGGCGACCTCGGCTGGATCCAGATCCTGACCTTCGTCCTGGCGGGACTCGGGCTGATCTGCCTGTCGATCGGTCACCGGCGGGTCGTGACCCGCGGGATCGGTCGCGCCGCCATCCCAATCCTCGTCGCGATCGGCGGAGCGGGCTTCATCGCCGCCGGCCTCTTCCCGCAAGACGCCGCGAACGGATTCCCGCTCGGCGTGGCCGACGGCCCCGCCGCCGAGCCCACCTGGCACGCGCTCCTCCACATGGTGGCGGCGATCGTCGCATTCACCGCCCTGGCCGTGGCCGCCATCGTCGCGCTCATCCGCACCATCCGCGAACGGCGAGCGGCCGTCGCATTCGGCAACGGCATCGTCGCGATCGCCCTCCTCGCTCCGGTCGTCCCCGACATCGCCAGCATCCAGGTGGCAGTCACGGGACTCTTCGCCTTCGGATGGTGCACCGCGACGGCCATCTCCCTTCTGAGGTCGCCGCGTGCGTCTCGCTAGCCTGAATTCCAACCGACCCAAGGAGAAGAGATCGTGAAGTTCCTCATCCTCGGCTACACGCCGAGCAGCAGCTGGGACGCCGCGACCGCGGATGCCCCCACCGAGGACGCGCTTGCCGCCTTCGCCGCGTATCAGCAGTTCGAAGCCGAGCTGCGCGCCAGCGGGGAATTCGTCAGCACCGAAGGACTCGGGCACCCGGCCACGTCGACGACCGTGCGCAAGGTCGACGGAGGGATCGTCATGACAGACGGTCCGTTCGCCGAACTCAAGGAGGTCCTCGCATCCTTCGCCGTCATCGAGGTGTCCGGCGTGGAGCGAGCGAAGGACATCGTCGCGCGGATGGTGGAGATGCTCGGCGAGCCGATGGAGATCCGGCCGATCATGGGCGACGACTTCGCGTGACTGCCCGGCCTGACGCGATCGAGGACCTGCTGCGCGCAGAAGCGCCGCAGGTCCTCGGAGCTCTGGTGCGCCGCTTCGGCCACTTCGACATCGCCGAGGAAGCCACACAGGACGCACTGCTCGCAGCAAGTCGCCAGTGGCGTCCGGACGCGATCCCCGATCAGCCTCGATCCTGGCTGATCCGCGTCGCCTACCGCCGCATGATCGATACGCTGCGCGCCGAATCGGCTGACCGCCGCCGCGAAGAGCAGTACGTAGCCTCCGAGCCGAACCCGCCCTCGTCGCACCTGTCCCTGGCCGATCACGACGACAGCTTGAACCTCCTGCTGCTGTGCTGTCACCCCACCCTGTCGTCCGCCTCGCGTGTCGCGTTGACGCTGCGCGCCGTGGGCGGGTTGACCACCACGGAGATCGCGCACGCCTACGGAGTGACGGAGCAGACGATGGCGGTGCGGATCAGCCGCGCGAAACAGCAGATCCGCAAGAGCGGCGCCCGATTCGAATTCGCGGCCGATGACGACTTCCCCGGCCGCCTCTCCGCAGTGATGCGAGTGCTGTACCTGATCTTCAACGAGGGGTACACGGTGACCACCGGCAGCGAGCTCACTCGAACCGACCTGACCGGCGAGGCGATCCGCCTCGCACGGCTCCTCCACGCCCTCGTCCCCGATGATCCAGAGCCGACAGGCCTTCTCGCGCTCATGCTGCTGATCGATTCGCGTCGCGCCACGCGCACCACCGCCGACGGCGACCTCATCCCTCTCCGCGACCAGGACCGCACTCGATGGGATCAGGAGTCCATCCGAGAGGGATCGGACCTCATCCGTACCGCGTGGTCGCAAGGGAACGTGGGAGCCTACCGACTACAGGCCGCGATCGCCGCCGTTCATGCATCCGCTGCCGCAGCCGAGCAGACCGACTGGGCACAGATCGCTGCCCTGTATCTGGCGCTCGAACAGGTCGAACCCACCGGACTGGTCATGCTCTCACGAGTCGTCGCCGTGGCCCATGCCTTCGGCCCCGCGCGTGCCACCGCTCTGCTCGAGGAACTGGATCGCGAGCATGGGCTCCTGCAGCACCCTTTGACCCGGCACCGCGCCCACGCGATCCGCGCGCACCTCCGCGAAGCGGAGGGGCACGCTGTTGCGGCGAAAGAGGACTTCCTCGCCGCCGCCGACATGACGACGAACGAACCCGAATCCCGATACCTCTCCCGCAAGGCGTTCAACGAGTGACCCGGCCGCGGCGCAGCACTCCGCGCACTGCAAGCATCGGGGCTCAGAAAGTGTCACGACAGACCGCGGTCAGTGAAGGCCGGACGTGCCTAACCGGGTGACATTCGGTGTCTCCCCAATCCGTTTCCGACATGAGTGCGCCGAGGACGTCGCCTCTCGTAGACCGATCCCCTGCGAACACATTCTGTGGCAGCATGGCGCAGGCCGGTCACACTCAAAGGTTCTCCCGATGTGCCTCTAGCACCATGCTCAGGAGGCGCGGCACCTGGCGGGCTCGCTGGCGGCCACGATCCAGGTCGTTACAAACCCTGAACCCTCAGCCTCCAACCTCGATGTCGAAGGCGCCGCATACGACAGCGCGATCGCCACCTTGACCCCTTGCCGTCTGCTGGCTACCCCTGGATCTCTGGCCGTCCTCGGAGGCGGCAACGGAGGGTGGGTACGACTGGATCGCAGCGAACGCTGTCGCCGCTCTCATGGGGGATGCCTGCACGCCCTCAGCCCTCAACTCAGCCAGAGGCATGGCTATGCCGGAGGGGTACCACGGGAGGTAGTGTGCGGTACCGCAGTGAGATGTCGAGCGAAGAGACAGACAACAGGATTGATGACATGATCACCAGTCACCACCTCACCAAAAGGTACGGCGACAAGACTGTCGTCGATAACCTCACCTTCACCGTTCGCCCGGGCGTCGTCACGGGCTTCCTCGGGCCCAACGGCGCCGGCAAATCCACCACCATGCGCATGCTCGTCGGTCTCGACCGACCCACAGATGGTCGCATCACCGTCGGCGGACGCCGATATCAGGACCTTCGCGACCCGATTCGGCACCTTGGCGTGATGCTCGACGCGAGGGCGGTGAATCCCGGGCGCACCGCCCTCAACCATCTTCTCGTCGTCGCCGAGACACATAATATCGCTCGCGCAAGGGCGATCGAAGTCCTCGAGATGGTGGGCCTCGGAGCAGTCGCAGACAAACGAGCAGGTGGGTTCTCGCTGGGCATGAGCCAACGGCTCGGCATCGCCACAGCCCTTCTGGGGGACCCCACCGCTCTCGTGCTCGACGAACCAGTGAACGGCCTCGATCCTGATGGGGTGCTCTGGCTTCGTCATCTCCTGGTGCGTCTTGCCGCTGAGGGGCGAACCGTTTTTCTTTCCTCACATCTGATGAGCGAGCTCTCCCTGATCGCGAAGGACCTCGTCGTGATCGGCCAAGGGCGCCTGCTCGCGGCGGGGACCGTCGAAGATGTCATCGAGTCGGTGGCGCCGCAGACCACACGCGTCGTGAGTCCTGATGCGTCGCGTCTCGCTGATGTGATCCAGCGATCCGGGGTCGAGGTTCGACGATCAGGCGAGGACACCCTTTTCATCAGCGGCTTCACAGCTCGAGAAGTCGGCCACATCGCGGCAGGTCAGGGAGCCACGCTTTACGCCCTCTCCGCAGAAAGGGCGTCACTCGAGGAGGCCTTCATGCAGATCACCCGAAACGCGGTCGAGTACTCGTCCCAGGGGGAGTCCGCAGCATGATGACCGCAGTCACCGTCCCGACCTTCTCCGCATCGCGTGACCGCGAGCGCATAACCGGCGTCGGACTGCTGCGGTCGGAATGGCGCAAGCTGTGGACAGCTCGATCGCTCTGGGTGACGTTGGCGGCCGCCTTCGCGCTGACGATCGGGCTCTGTTCCTACATGATCATCGACGGCACGACGCTCGGAGGTGCCGACGCAGGACACATCCCGTTCGGCTGGACAGGCATCTATCCGGTAGGAATGCTTGTCCTCGTGGTTTATGGCGTACTCAACGTTACCACCGAGTATGCAAGCGGTTCAATCCGCACGAGTCTGACCGCCGCGCCTCGCCGCACAGGGGTGATGCTTGCGAAAGTCGCAGTCGTCACCGGGATCTCCACGATCCTCGCCTTCGCCACCACCGTCCTCCTCTATCTGCTGCTCCAGGCGATGGGGACGGTTCCATCGGCCGTGGGGATGTCCCTCTTCGCTCCGGAGATGTGGTGGGGAGTGCTTGGCGGCACGCTCATGTTGCCGTACGGGGCCCTGTTCGGCGTGCTGCTGGGGTGGCTGCTGCGCAACGCTGCGGGAGCGATCTGCCTGTACTTCGGCCTGTTCCAAATGGGACCCCAAATCCTGCCGGCGTTCCTTCCCGAGCCCCTGTCCAGCATCACCGACTACATGCCGCTTGCAGCGATCAACATCATGCGATCCGGTGGGATGAGCACGGAACCATACGGGGCCGCTACGGCGATCATCATCCTCTTGGCATGGTTGACTGCCCTCGGCGGTCTGGCATGGTGGCGTCTGAAGAAGTTCGACGGCTAAGCGGAGGGTGAGCGTGACACGACAAGAGGGACTACGTGCCTTCGACACTGCCCATCCTCTGGTTTGGGACGCTGCGCTCACCATCCTGATCGCCCTCGCATGCACGAGCGCCTCGGCGGGCCTGTCACCCGTCGGGGCGCCGTTCCTGTTCGCCGCCTGCGTCGCTGTCGCCTTTCGTCGCCGGGCTCCGTTCGCCGCCCTCGTCGTGGCAACCGCCGCGCTCACCATGGGCGGCGTGGCGAGTGCACTCATCGGGGAGCCTTCGCCCTGGGGTTACCTCGCGATCTGGGTCCTCCTGTACCACGTAGGGCTGAGGCGGTCGGGCGCGCTCGCGGCCAGCGCGGCGCTGATCGGTATCTTGGCTCTCGTCGCGTTCGCGGGCGCAGCCTCGCCCGGGACGCTCGCGCTCGGCGAACGGGGCGCGGCGATGCTGCCAGTTGTCGCGATGAGCGCGGCCGCGCTCCTGGCGGGAAGGCAGTTACGCAGTACCCGGGAGGCGCAGCAGCGGCGCCGCGCTGACGTCGCGCGAGAAGCCGCGGCAGAAGAACGGTCGCGGATCTCACGCGAGATGCACGACCTCATCGGGCATGACCTCTCTGTCATCGCGTCTTTGGCCGCGGGTGGACAGAACGTCTTGCGGTCGTCGCCAGACGAAGCGGAACGCGCCTTCGCCGCCATAGGCCAGGTGAGCCGGGCATCAGTCGGTCAACTACGGCAAGTCCTTCGCCTTCTGCGCTCAGGCGATGGTGATGCTCCCGCCCCACTGTCGCCTCAGCCGGACCTCTCTCGCCTGAGCGCCTTGATCGACACGGTGCGAAGCGCAGGTCTCCACATCGATGACGAACGTCGCGGCGACCTCCATGGGTTGCCGCGAGCTCACCAGTTAGCGGTGTACCGCATCATCCAAGAGGCGCTCACGAACTCGCTGCGTCACGGCGGAGAAGGCACCGCCGTCACGGTGCGCGTCGTCGTCAGCACCCAAGAAGTGGTTGTATCAATCGCGGACCGCGGCGCCGTGCCTGGCGCAGGGCACCCCAGGGTGTCGACCGATGGCCATGGTCTCGTCGGTATGAGGGAACGTGTCGACGCGCTCGGGGGTGTATTCCACGCAGGTGCGACCGCCGCCGGCTGGCTGGTCGAAGCGGTGATCCCGAACCAGGGAGGTGGATTCGATGAAAGTGCTTCTCGTTGATGACCAAGCGCTGCACCGGATGGGCATGCGGATGTTCCTCGCCGGGCAAGACGGGCTCGAGGTCGTGGGGGAGGCGGTGGATGGTGCGGATGCGGTCCGCCAAGCGCTCCGTCTGCGCCCCGACATCGTCGTCATGGACGTACGGATGCCCGGTATGGATGGGATCGAGGCGACCAGACAGATCGTCGCGGATGTTCCCGAGGCCCGGGTGCTTCTCCTGACGACCTTCGACCTCGACGAGTATGTGATCGAGGGACTGGAAGCCGGAGCGAGCGGATTCCTGACGAAAGACTCGGAGCCTGGCGATATCCTTTCGGCCATCCGCTCCATAGCGGCAGGTGATGCCGTGATCGCGCCGAGCGCGACAAGGCGCCTGCTCTCGCGCTTGGCGGGTGGGCTATCCCAACAGGAGCCACAGAACTTTTCAGCAAGAGCCGCCACTACGCGGCTGAGCGCCCGTGAGCATGAGATCTTCGTCGAGATCGCGCGCGGAGCTACGAACTCCGAGATCGCTGCGACGCTGCACCTCGCGGAATCGACCGTGAAGAGCAACGTAGGGCGGATTTTCAACAAGATCGGCGCCCGCGATCGCGTCCAAGCGGTGATTCTGGCGTTTCACGCGGGGATCGCACCTGGCTCCGCTAAGCACTAGCTCGCATCCTCGTCTCCGCCGCGAGTATGTGACCCGTCCCAGAAAGGAACCATCCACATGCGATTCCGTCCTCGCGACAGGCAGAAAGATAGCCACGGTCGAGACCGCACGCATCGCCGAGATCGTCACCAACGAACAAATATCCCGGTAGGGCGGGCGCGTGAATGGCTCTCGTCTTACGTGTATGGGAACATCACCGTTTTGAGCGCCGCCATCGCGGTGGATCCCGAGCAGATCCGTCATGGGTCAGCAGTGGGTGCGGTGCTGGCCACCGGATTTCTGACATTCCTTGCTCACGTACTCGCACACGTCGTCTCGCACGGTATCGGGCAGAGTGTCGACGAACCAGAGCATCCGGCGACTCGCGAGGTCGTGCGCGAGGTACTCGTGACGGCCCGCCCCATCGCGACGGCAGCACTGATCCCAGCCGCGCTTTACCTTGTGGCATGGCTGGGATGGGTGCCACCTCTATGGGTGCAGACATCCGCGATCCTCATCCTCGCTGCACGCATCGGGTTCGTCGGACTGTTCATGCAGCGGTTCAGCGGTGTGGCTCTCACGCTGAGGGCTCTCTGGGCTGGCGTGGCTCTGGCTTTTGTCGCTCTAGCAATAGGCATCGTGAAGGTGCTGCTTACGCACTAGGTGCGTGAGATCCCTGACAGGAGCATCGCTCCCGGTCCTCGCCCCCTTCGGCGACGAGGACCGGAATGCGGGTGCTGGACTCAGTGAGCGCTGTCCGTCCGGGGCGTCCAGCGGATGTGTCGCGAGAGCCCCACGGCGATCGCGGTTGCGACAGCGAACGCGCCGAGCATCACAATGATGTACGTGTTCACCCCGGCTGCCGAGGGTCCTGAGCTGTCAGGAATCGTGGTAGCGCTCAGGATGCTCCCGCCGACGATGTTCATCACAACAGAACCGACGCCGAGCATCACCTGCACGAGCGAAGCGACCACCCCCTGTCTCTCCTCCGGCACGAGCGTGGTCGCGAGGTTGAAGCCGGAGGTGACGAGCGCTCCGGCAGTGAGTCCGAGCAGGCCAGCGCAGATGGCCGCGGGTAGGAAGGCCCCAGTGGACAGGAGGAGGCCGAAACCCGATCCCAGGCCGATGAAGGCACCGCCGACGAGCGTGCGTGCAGGGCCGATGCGGGCGCCGAGCCAGCCGGCAAAGATTCCTCCGATCGCTGCGCCCAGTGCGGGGAGCGCGAACATGAGACCGAGTGAGCTCGATTCTCCGGCGAGACCGTAGCCGAGGCCGGCCTCGGGCGGCGTCTGTCCGATCAGGCCCATCAGCTGCAGCAGCGCTTGGTACGCTCCGGTGCCGAGCACGACGACCAGGAGCATCGCCACCATCGGCCGCGTCAGCCGGCGCAGATCGACCACAGGCTGTGGGGTGCGCAGTGCAGAGAACACCCATCCCGTCAGAAGTGTGACGCCGATCAGAAGTATGACCACCAGTCCGGCGTTCGTCCATCCTGCGGTGGGCCCAAGGCTGATGTAGGCCAGAACACCTGCGAGACCCAACCCGAGCAGTATGGCGCCAAGCACATCGAGTCGACTGCGAGCATGAACGGGCGACTCGGGCAGGAACACGCGCACCGAGATCGCCGCGACGAACGCGAGGGCAGCGGACACGACGAACACCGCGCGGAAGTCGAATGCCCTGACGACCGCTTCGAAGAGGAAGGGCGATGCGATTCCCAGGATCGCCGAGCCGGAGGTGACGATACCGACGGACGTCATGCCGACCCGGGTGGGGAACATTTGTCGGATGTAAACGACGGTGATGAAGACCGAGCCCACCGCCGTGCCCTGGATGACACGACCGATCAGGAAGATCCCGATGTTCGGGGCGACGAGGCAGATGAGAGCGCCGACACCGCCGGCGAACAGCGCGAGCACGAGGATGCGACGCTTGCCGTAGATGTCAGCGCTCTTGCCCAAGAGTGGTGCCCACATCGCCCCCGCCAGTACGGCGCTCGCGTTGAGCCAGGCGCTCTGATCCGTGCCGAAGAACTCGGCCATCTGCGGCAGCACGAGTAAGGGAGCAACGATCACGGTGTCGACAAGGGTGTTCGCGACGATGAGGATCGCGACCCACCAGACGAGGCGTCCGCTCCATCCATCGTGTTCTCGTTCGTTGAGGCGTATCGCACTGGCGGGATTCTGTGTCATGGCTCGCTCCGGGAGTAGGCGCGACAGGGCGTCGCGAATGTTCTGGACATTGTGGGAGTGCGATGTTGCCACCGGCAGCCGACGCAGGAAACCGTCGCACGAAGCCTGGTTGTTGAAGGAATCTTTGCTCGAGGAGCCGCTGATGAATGAAACGGCTAGCATCGGCTGATGTCGCTCGGCGGTTGCAGCTCGCGGTTGCGCTGAGGGGCATCGGAAGACAAGGTGGCCTCATGATGGTTGATGACTTGCGTGCGCGGCGCCCCGGAGGGCGCACTCGACTTGTCACGGAGCGGTTGCGATCGGCGGCGCTCGAGATCGTCGCCGAGAGCGGTATCGACGGTCTGCAATACGAAGTACTCGCTTCCCGCGCACAGGTCGGGCGCGCGACGGTCTATCGACGGTGGCCGAACCGCGACGATCTCTTCCGCGACGTACTTACACACTTCGCCGAGACAACTGTGCAGATCGAGAACACCGGCGATATCGTCCGCGATCTCACGACCTTCCTGCAATCCTTCGCCGAGGCGTCCATGACGCCTGCCGGTCGCGCGGTGCTCCAGATCCTCCTGCGCCGCACCGATGAGAACGATGGGCTTCACCATGTGGGAGTGGAACTGCTGGATCGCCGCACGGGCGAACTGCAGCGACGCCTCGACCGGGCGACAGAGGCTGGACAGCTCCCTCCTGCGGAGGCCCCCTTTGTCAATATGATGCTCATCGGCCCCGTGCAGTGGTTCGTCCTGCGCCGAGATCGCCCTTTCCTCCCTGAGGATGCGCAGGCGATCGTGGAACTCGTCGTGGCCGGTTTGTGGCGCGATCACGTCGATTGAGCGTCTGAATCTTCGCGAAGCTCGTCGGAGGGGTCGGTTCCCAGCGATTTGCGAGTTACCCGATCAGCTCCCGGCTTATCGAGATACAGTGTCTCATTAACGGGCGGGGTTGGCTCGCTCCGACGAAGGGACTCACCATGGTTGACACCGCGAGCTTCGGTTGGGACGGTCACGTCGCGCCCACACCGTTGGAGGAGTACTCGAAACGCTACGCCGATTTCTTCGAGATGCGTCGAGAGGATGGCATCCTCGAACTGCGCCTCCACACCGAAGGCGGCGAGTACGTGCACAACTGGGCAGCGCACAACGCGTGGAATCGGGTGTGGCAGGACGTCGGCAACGACCCCGAGAACCACGTTCTGATCATCACGGGAACCGGTGAGGCCTGGTTCCGCGGAGATCCCCGTCAGACGTGGCCCAAGCCGTTGGTCGACGAGACTCCGGACTACATCTTCCAGCAGACGATCGATGCGTGGAAGCTGATCGAGAACTTCGTGAACAACATCGACATCCCCACCATCGCGGTGGTGAACGGGCCGGGGATCCACACGGAGTTCGCGTTGATGTGCGACGTGACCCTCGCCGCCGAGGATGCGGACTTCATGGACCCGCATTTCATGGTCGGCACCTCGCCCGGCGACGGGCTCGCTCTCGCCCTGCAGCACTTGATGGGCACCAAGCGGGCAGCCTACGCCGTCTATGGCGGAACGAGCATCCCGGCCCGCAAAGCTCTGGAGTATGGTCTCGTCAGCGACGTGCTGCCCCGCGAAGACCTGCTCCCCAAGGCCTGGCAGCTCGCCCGCGACATCATGAAGCGGCCGCGGTTCGCGCGGTGGTCGACGCACAACATCCTGAACCGGCCGTGGCGCAAGCTCGTGACCGAGGACTTCGGGTTCCACTTCTCGCAGCAGTCGCTGGCCACGGTCGCGGCGAAGACGCTCATCCCCGACCCCGAGCTGGTCGCGGACGCGCGCGAGCGCAAGATCTGGTGACCCGGATGGCGGGGGCTGGGGAAGCCGTCATTCGAACTGGCGCGGGAGTCACCGCGTTCCGTGTCGATGGTGCCGGGCCCCCGCTGTTCCTCCTCCATGGGCTCCAGGTCGGGCAGGAACTGTTCGACGAGCTTCGGGTGCACCTGAGATCAGCGTTCACGGTCATCACGTACGATCAGCGAGATCGTGGTGACACCGAGTTCGAACCGTCGACGTACACGACCGATGATCTCGCCGATGATCTCGCTGCGCTTGTCCAGGCGCTCGGATATCCGCGCGCGCATGTTCTGGGCACATCATTCGGGGGGATGGTGGCTCAGGCCTTCGCTCTCCGTCACGCAGACCTCTTGGGTGGGCTCGTGCTCGGCGCGACCTCGCAGGCCCCGTTCCGCGCCAAGCGCACCGCTGGCCCTGTCGCCGATCTGCTCCTCGCGCTCGAGCGTGGCGACGAGGCGCGCGCCAGGGCCACCCTCGCGCACCTGGTGCCTGCCGCGACCTCCACGACGCCGACGGACGGGGCGCCTGTACGAGCGGATCATGGCGATCGGTTGATGCGACGTTTCGCTGCCACGCGCGGGTTCGATACACGCGGCCGACTGGGCGAGATCGATGCCCGCGCGCTGGTCATCCATGGACGTGAAGACGCCGCGGTGCCCATGGTGGATGCCCTGTCGATGGTCGACGAGATCCGTCGGGCGGATGCACTGGTGCTTGCCGGCTGCGGGCACGCGTGGGAGAACGAGCACCCTGCTCGTGCCGCGTCGGCCATCACGGCCTTCCTCGGCGATACGTAATCTTCGCTGACGGGCCGGCGCTGCGTGAGGCCTGACGATTAGCGCACGCGTCGTCCGCCGAGGATGACGGATCGGATGCGCCCGCGCAGCCCGCGGAGATCGTCGACTTCGCCGTTCACGACGACGAGGTCGGCGATCTTTCCTGGCGCGAGGGCACCGAGGTCGTCCTGCCGCAGCAATGCTGCAGAGTTCGCCGTGGCTGCGCGCCACGCATCCGCCGGCGTCATCGCCGACGCCTGTGTCATCAGCGACAGTTCGTCGAGGTTGCTTGCGGAGGGGTGGCCGTACGGCGGCGAATCGGTACCCATGGCGACCTTGACGCCTGCGTCGACGGCTCGCGCGAAGCTCGCCCGGTGGGCACCGACAGCCTCCCGGGCAAGGGCCTGACTCTCGGCGGGGATCGGCACGCCGCGGTCGGCGGCGTCCACGATCGCTTGCGTGGCGGACAGCGTCGGCACGAGCCACGCCCCGGTGCGGAGAAGGAGGTCGATCGCCTCGTCATCGAGGTAATACCCATGTTCGATCGACCGTGCTCCATGCCGCAAGGCGGCCTTGATCCCCTCCGTGCCTTGGGCGTGGGCGAAGAAGTATGTTCCCGCCGCGGCGACCTCTTCCGCGATCACCGCGAGTTCGTCATCGCGGAAGTGCGCGTGGCGGGGATCGTCGCCCGTCGACATGACTCCCCCGGTGGTCGCCACCTTGATCGCGTCGGCACCGGCGCGCAGGATTTCCCGCACCCCGCGGCGTACGTCATCCACTCCATCACGGACCGAGCGCGGTCGTCCCGGGTGTGGCATCATCATCGCCATCGAACGGCTGCCGCCGGAGGGGAGATGCAGATCGCCGTGACCGCCGGTCTGGGAGAGCATCACGATTGCGGTCTGCAGTCGCGGTCCTTCGATGAGGTTCTTCGCGATCGCGCGCTTCACGCCGGCATCGGCTCCGGCCGCGTCGCGCGCTGAGGTGATGCCCTGATCGAGGAGGAGCGAAAGGTTGCGCACCGCCTCGTAATAGGGGAGGGAGAAGGGCTCCTGTTCGCTCCGGGCCACGTCGAAGTCGCTCGCCATGATGTGGACATGGCAGTCGAAGAGTCCGGGGACGATGAACGCCCCCGTGCAGTCGACCGCCTCATCGCCGTCAAGCCCGATCCCGACATCAACGATTCGGTCTCCATGAATGGCCACGTCGGCCTCCGCGGTCGTGACGCCGTCGAAGACGCGCCCTCCGGTGAAAACGGTACGTGTGTGCATGACGGGTGTTCCTCTCAACACTCGACGACGTTGACGGCGAGGCCACCCAGCGCAGTCTCTTTGTACTTGTCACTCATGTCCGCGCCGGTGTCGCGCATCGTCGCGATCACCTGGTCGAGTGAGACGCGGTGCTCTCCGTCGCCCCACAGCGCCATCCGTGCCGCGTTGATGGCCTTCGATGCCGCGATCGCATTGCGTTCGATGCAGGGCACCTGCACCAGCCCGCCGATCGGGTCGCAGGTGAGGCCGAGGTTGTGCTCCATGGCGATCTCGGCGGCGTTCTCCACCTGGCGCGGTGTGCCGCCGAGGATTTCAGCCAGACCGGCCGCTGCCATCGACGACGCCGACCCGACCTCCCCCTGGCATCCGACCTCGGCGCCGGAGATCGAGGCGTTCGCCTTGTAGAGCGAGCCGACCGCAGCCGCAGCGAGAAGGAATCTCTCGATGATGTCCTCTCGGACCGCTTCGCCGCCGCTCGCCGCCGCGGAGGTGTAGTGCAGGGCGTAGTACAGCACCGCAGGAACGATGCCGGCCGCGCCGTTCGTCGGCGCCGTCACCACGCGCCCGCCGCTCGCGTTCTCCTCGTTGACCGCGAGTGCGATCAGATTCACGCGCTGCTGCCAGTGTTCGTGACCGTGGTCGGGATCCTCCGCGGCCAGACGCGCCGCCCACGCACCCGCCCGGCGCCGAACCTTCAGGCCGCCGGGGAGCACGCCGTCGCGCCCAATCGACGACCGCACGCTCGATTCCATCACGTCCCAGATGTGACGCAGGCCCGCATGGATTTCATCGTCAGGCCGCCGAGCGCGCTCGTTCTCACGCATCACCGCGCTCACGGCGAGTCCTGCCTCCTCGCACCTGGCCAGGAGTTCTGCCCCGGAAGAGAACGGCCACGGGAGGACGTCTCCTGCAGTCGACGTCGAGCCCGGTTCCCCGCCTTCGCGGACGATGAATCCTCCGCCCACCGAGAAGTAGGTTTCTGTCGCGAGCGCGGTACCGGTCGCATCGGCCGCGGTGAACGACAACGCATTGGTGTGGCGGGGGTGAACAGTCAGGGGGCGAAGGACGAAGTCTTCGACTGCGCAAGGAATGGGATGCTGTCCGGCGAGGGCGACAGTTCCGGTACGTGTAATTTCGTCGAGCCGTGCCGCGACCTCGTCGGGGGTGATCTCATCGGAGCGAGCTCCCGTCAGCCCCAGCAGCACGGCGGTGAAGGTGCCGTGCCCGGCGCCAGTTGCGGCAAGTGAGCCAAAGATCTCGACGCGCAGCGTCGACACGCGCAGTAGCAGGTCCCGGGCCTCGAGCGACGCGGCAAAGTCGGCGGCGGCCTTCATCGGTCCGACTGTGTGTGAACTCGAGGGCCCTATCCCGACCGTGAAGAGGTCGAAGACTCCGACAGCCGGCTGCGCATGCGTCATACGACATACGCTAAGCAGCAGGTACGGTAGCTGCCTTGATTAGAGGCTTCCCAGCGAAACCAATGATTCTCACGCAGAATCTAGATCAACATAGGGATCATGGTGTCAGTTGCAAGCCCGCCGGCAGCGAGGTAGCGGCCCTCCTTCTTGAGGCTCTGCAAGACCACTGATCGGTCGGCGATCGACACACCAGGCACCCCTTCCTCGATCGCCACCTCGAGTCGTTGCACGTCGGCGAGTGCGCGCATCCACACCGACAGAACCAGGTTGTACGGGCCGATCGTCGATGCCGCCATGCGGACTTCTCCGAGCCTCGTCATGGCAGACCCCACGCGCTCGGCGACGCCCGCCGGGACCCGGAGGAAGTACCACGCGTGCACCGGCCAACCGGAGTGAGCGCGCGCAACTTCGGTACGAACCACCAGGCGCCCCTGCGTACTGAGGGTGGTGAGCGCCTCGCGTACGCGTCGTTGCCCGACGCCTAGCTCTCGAGCAATGTTCGTCACTGTGGCACGCCCGTCCTGTCCGAGCGCGTGCAGTAGGGCGTGTTCCAGTTGCGGATCGACCTCGCCTCGCGCGGTGGTCGGCACATCGAGAGTGCGCTCGACGGCGGACGTCTCGTCGGTTGACAGGGAACGCAGTCGCCATTGCCCGGCGTCTGTGAACGGGGAGGACAGGAGCAATGTGCGTGTCGCGCGCACGCCCGAGAGCCGACGCATCCTCCCCATGATGTATTCGCTCAGCGAGTCGAGATCGTTCGCGCCCACGATGGCCAGCAGGTCCCGCCCTCCTGCGGTGTGATCGATCGTGAAGGCCTCGGGGTCCGCGGCGAGGGACTGTGCGATCTCTAGAGTCGCGCCGGGTTCGGCTTCAATCTCGAGGATCGCTGACGGTCCCCGTGTTCCGGGCCCTGGATGACCGGCCACCCAGGCGAGTCCATGGTCGGACAGTCGTTCCCAGCGGCGTGCCAACGTTACTGAGTCGACGCCGATGATGGGCGCGAGGGCAGCCCATCGGGCGCGGGGGTTGATCTGGAGCGCTTGGATCAGTCTCTTATCGGTCTCGTCAAGACTCGCTAACTGCGTCGAACGGTCAGTCCTGTTCATAAAACTGCATTTTAGGCACGCTTCTCGCAATCGTGGGTGAACATAACCCATCGCATTGGATCGACAGAGGAGCAGGTCGTGTCGCAGAGTCTCGTTCGTGGGCGCCCGGCAATCGGTGTCGTCGGCTTTCTTGTCGTCATGGAGTTTGGCAGCGGCGCGCTACAAGGTTGGTTCTCGCCCTTGCTCGCCGCGATCGGCCAGCAGTTCGGCGTCGGCGCCGGTGCACTGAACTGGGTGAGCGCGATGTACATGCTCATGACCGTTGCTTGCGTTCCCATCCTGGCCAAGCTCGGCGACATGTTCGGGCATAAGCGGCTGCTGGTCATCGCAACGGGACTCGTCGCCGTGGGATCTCTCGTCGTTGCCTTCGCACCCACGTTCGAGGTGTTCCTCCTCGGGCGAGCGCTGCAAGCACCGCTGGCGGCCTTCCTGCCCTTGGAGTTCGCGATCGTCCGCGCCAGAGACGAACGATCGGCGAGCCGCAGCATCGGAGTGCTCGTCGGCGGGCTCACCCTCGGCGCCGCGGTCGGCTCCCTCATGTCCGGACTGCTCTTCGGCGCGACCGGCGACCTCACGATCGTCCTGCTGATCCCCGCAGTGTTCATCGCCCTGTGTGTCCCCGTCGTCGTGCTTCTCGTGCCTGAGACCGCCGTGCGAAAAAGAGGCCGCGTCGACATCATCGGAGCCGTCCTGCTGACGATCGGCCTGCTCGCGATACTGACGGGCGTCTCGAACGCCGGCACCTGGGGATGGGGAGACCTG
The DNA here is from genome assembly GCF_001262495.1 of Microbacterium sp. GCS4. GTDB lineage: Bacteria > Actinomycetota > Actinomycetes > Actinomycetales > Microbacteriaceae > Microbacterium. The sequence continues at coordinate 181,534 of NZ_LGYE01000003.1, read as the reverse complement.
CGCACCCTCGCGCTGATCCTGGGCGGAGCCGCGGTGCTGACGCTGTGGGTGTTCGTGGAACGCCGGATCGCCGACCCGCTGGTCGACCTCGCGATGCTCACGCGCGGGGGCATCGGACTGCCGATCGTCGCCTCGCTGCTGTTCGGCGCCCAGACCTACGGCGGTCAGACGGCGAGCTTCCTCTGGCTCCTCGGCGACAGCGAGCGCGACGGGTACGGCCTCGGCATCCCGCCCGCCGCCGCCGGTGCGATCATCGTGCTGTATGCGCTGGCCGCCTTTGTCGGCACGCTCCTCGGGGATCGACTCGTGCGAGGGATATCCGCTCACCGCGCGATCGCTCTCGCGGGAACGACAGCCGCCGTGAGCTTCGCTCTCATGATCGTCTTTGCCGGGGCGGCCGGACTGTTCATCGCGTCGATGGCGCTCGGGGGCGTCTCCGCCGGTGTCCTGCTCGCTGTTCTGCCCGCGGTCGTGGTCCGCAACGCTCCTGCGGACTCCGTGGGAATCGCCTCCGCCCTCTTCAACACCGCGCGCACTGCGGCAGGAGCAGCAGCCGGGGCGGTGTTCGCCCTCGTTATGACGCTATTCGTTGCTACAGCATCCGATGGTGGGGCGACCGTCTCACGCTCCACCCCCACGTCCTTCGTCGCGGTGTGGGCGATCTGCCTGGTGATCTCGCTCGCTCTTGCCGTTGTCGGGCTGCGTGTTCGGGTCGCCCGCTCCGCCGACCCGATCGACGACACTTCCCACTCACATGCCCCCGAACCGATTGAAGAACGATGACAGCTCTCCCCTCTCTCCCTGTGCCCGCCGCGATTTCCGACGTGCGGGGCACGGTGATCGCCTCCCGCACGAGTTGGGAAGCAGAAGCTCTGGCGCTGAGTGCGCAGATCCACGCGCATCCGGAGCTCGCTTTCGCTGAACACCGGGCAGCCTCGGTGGTGGCTGAGACGATGCGTGCAGCCGGGTTCGAGGTGTGGGAGGATGCGTTCGGTCTCGACACCGCCGTGGAGGCCACGATCGGACAGGGAGATATCACCGTCGCGATCTGCGCGGAGTACGACGCACTCCCCGGCATGGGCCACGCCTGTGGTCACAACATCATCGCCGCCGCCGGCGTCGGTGCAGCCATTGCGCTGGCAGGTGTCGTCGACGACCTCGGCATCCGCGTGAAGCTACTCGGAACGCCGGCGGAGGAGCACGGTGGGGGAAAGATCCTCATGCTCGACGCTGGCGCGTGGGATGACGTCGACTTCTCCCTTATGGTGCACGGTGGGCCCGGCGAAGATCTGCGCTGTGCCGACGTGCGCACGCAGGCCGTCGCCCGATTCGACGTGTCCTTCCAGGGGCACGCCGGTCATGCGGGAGGGCCGAGCCCCGATGGGGTGAATGCGGCGAATGCAGCGACAATCGGGCTCGTCGCACTGGGCCTTCTCCGCCAGCACCTTCCCGACGGAGTCCGTGCCAATGCCTTCATTGACCACGGTGGTGAGGCAACGAACATCATTCCGTCGTCAACGCGAGTGCGAGCCGAGGTGCGCGCGAACACCCTCGACGCGCTCGAGAGCACGCAGCGCAAGATCCTTGCGTGCTTCGAGGGTGGGGCGACCGCGACGGGGTGCTCATGGGCGTGGGAGACTGCCGAACCCACCTACGCCGAACTGGTGCAGAACCCGGTGCTGGCCGAGGCCTGGGATCGCAATATCGCCGCGCTCGGGCGCACACCGCACCCCTCCGCGGCGTCGCCGGGAGGGTCGACCGACATGGGCAATGTGTCGCACGTCGTTCCATCCATCCATCCGCTCATCGCGATCGAGGGATGCTCCTCTGCTCCGCACACACCCGAGTTCGCCGGTGACGCGATCGGCCACGCAGCCGACGCCGCGGTCGTCGATGGGGCACTCGCGATGGCACTCACCGCTGTCGACGTCGTAGCGCTCCTACGGGCGGGGCACCAGCTGACCAGCGCCGACGCGTCCCCCGCGGTGCCGAACCGATGAATCGCAGTCACAAGCTCACGAGCGGGCGCGGCCGATAGGCAGGCAGCGTGAACCGGGGAACCCACCTTCGTCCCGGAACACCCAAGACCCGCGGGGGCGGGAGCCAGAGACAAACCCATGGCTGAGTGGTCTCGGATTCCCGTCCTCGCGTTCCTCTCCCAATTCGTGGGGGAGGTCGACGCGTTCTCGAAGCGGTGCGGCACGAAGGTCGCATCGAGGGTGCTCAGGGCTGCGCGTTCGCCGATGTCATCGTCCGTGATGACCAAGACAGGTCGACGTCAGCCAGCCCGTCACCCCGGCCCGTCGCTGGTCGCCGCGAGCAGGGTGGTGACGATGTCGGAGACGGGGGTGGGGATGCCGTGGCGCCGGCCCAGCCGCGAGACGACGCCATTGCGCACGTCCCACTCCAGAGGCCGTTCGGCCTCGCGGTCGGTGAGGATCGACGTGCTCAGGTCGGCGGGTGAGGAGCGGAACCCTGCGAGGATCTCGTCGGCGACGCCATCGTCGAGCGCGACGCCCTCGGCGAGCGCCACCGCGGCGCACTCGCGCAGATAGGCGCGCGTCAGGTCGCCGAGGTCGTCGCGGTGAAACGCCCCGGCGCGCCGTCCCGTCAGTGCCATGAGGCCGGCGGCGGCGTTCTGCAGCAGCTTGCGCCAGGCCATCGCCGCGAAGTCCGACGCCTGCTCGACGCGACACAGCGTGCCGTCGAGCACGGCGGCGATGCGTTCGGCATCCTCGCCTGCCGGGATCGTGAGCCGCGCGTCGCCGCGCAGCCGCACCGTGCCGTCGGCCTGCGCCTGCGCCGGGAACCAGACGACCGACGGCAGCACGGCGACGGCGTCGCCGACGTGCGGCGAGACCAGGGCGACCTGCTCGACGCCGTTCTGCAGGACGCAGACGACGGTGCCCGGCCCGCACAGCGCGTCGAGCCACGGCGCCGCCGCATCGATCTGCGTGGCCTTGACCGCGAGGAAGACGACATCGGCTGTGGCGCTGACCTCGTCCGGGTTCGTGTGCACGGGGCCGGGCACCACGATCCGCTCGTCGCCGACGAGGAGCTCGAGCTCTTCGCGGGCAGTGCGTCCGTAGAGTGCGGGCGTCCGGCCCGCCGCGTGCAGGGCGGCGGTGATCGTCGTGCCGATCGCGCCCGGCCCGACGACGGCGATGCGGGGATCAGCGGAAGAAGTGTCGGTCGAGGAATCGCTCACGCGCTCACCGTACCCGCGCTCAGCGTCCGCGCGCGCCCTCCGCGCGGATGCGACCGAGCAAGGAGGCGATCTGCCGCTCCTTCTGTTCCGCCGACACCCTCTCGAGCACGGGCGCTCCGGTCTGCGCGGGCCACGGCACGAGCACGTCGAAGTCGAGGTCGCGCATCAGCTCCAGCGTCTCGACGAAGGCGCGGCGGTCGCTCTCGCCCAGGATGACGGCCTGCCAGACGCCGTCCTCGACCCAGATCGAATCCCCGGGGAAGAGATATCGATGGTGTCCGCTGTCCCAGAGGTAGAACGCGGCGCCGGGGGTGTGGGCGAAGCTGGGGATGACCTCGAGGTCGTCGCCGAGCCGTTGCCGCCCGCCGGTGAGCGACTCGTCGACGCGCATGCCGCGTTCGGTCTGCCGACGGTCGCGCTCGTGCACGGCGACCGGCACGTCGAGGGCGGGGCTGCCGTGCATGCCCTCGTGCCAGTGGTTGATGAGCAGTCGCGTCGGTCGGCCGAGGGAGTGGATGCCGTCGGCAGCCGGGTCGATGCCGGGGTTGTTGTAGACGAGGACGGGCCCCTCATCGGCGTCGAGTACGAACGCCCGGAGGTCGACACCCGCCATGAACGGCAGCGGCACGGGCGTCGTGGTCGCGTAGAGGCCCGGGTCCACGAGCTCGAGCGCGGGGTGCGTCGTCACAGTACCCTGCTCAGCGACTCGGCCATCGCGCGGAACGCCGGCGGCTGCGGGGCGAGCGGAGAAGCGGATGCCGAGGGGCGGGTGCCGTCGACGACCATCGTGGCGTACCGACGCCACAGCTCGGGTCCTCTCTCGCGGTAGGCCATGGCGAGCGTGCTCACCATGACCCCGAGCGCGATCGTGTCCTGTCGGGTGAATCCCGGCCTCAGCTCCCCGGCGGCGACGGCCTCCGCGATGAGCCGGTCTGCGGCGGTGGCCAGTCGCTCGCTCACCTCGGCAGGGAAGCGGTCGAACCGATCGGGGCCGAAGAGCACCGTCGCGAGACTCCGATCGCGCGCGTGCACCTCGATCATCCCGCTCAGGTAGGCGCGGAACGCCTCGCCCGGGTCGTTGAGTGCGGAGGCATCGTCGACGACCGCCATGACGTCGCCGATCTTGTCGTCGAAGAGCGCGTCGAGCAGGGCGCTCTTGTCGGGGAACTTGCGGTAGATCGTGCCGATCCCCACCCCCGCCTCGGCCGCGACGTCGCCGAGGGTCGCGCTCGGCCCGTGTTCCGCGAACACGGCGGATGCGGCGTCGAGGATGCGGCGGCGGTTGCGCTCGGCATCCGCACGCGGGCGACGGATCGGGGGCGCCTCGGTGGTCATGACCCGACTCTAACAGAATCGGAAGTGGAATGTCCGGTTCCGTTTTGTGTAGGGTCGGACCAGCGCATCCGATTCCGGATGCCCGACCTCGGGAGAACAACATGTCCGTGCTCGTCATCGTCGGATACGGTCCCGGCAACGGCCACGCCATCGCGCACCGCTTCGGTGCCGAAGGGTGGACCGTCGCCCTCATCGGCAGGAGCGAGGTGCGGCTCGACGACGGCGTGGCCCGACTCGCGGATGCCGGGATCACCGCTCACGCGTTCGCCGGCGACGCCGCGAACCCCGCATCCCTGCGCGAGACCCTGCGGCGCATCCGGTCCTCCCTCGGGCCGATCTCCGCGCTCGCGCTCACCGCCTATCGCAGCATCGAGGTGTCCGACGTGCTGCAGGTCGACACCGACGCCGTCCTGCACGTGTTCGACATCGGCGTCGCCGGCCTGCTCACCGCCGTGCAGGAGACGCTCGACGACCTCCGGGCGGCGGAGTCGGGCTCGGTGCTCGTCGTCAACGGCGCACTGGGGCAGCACGACGACGGCATCGACGCCTACGCGGTGTCGTTCGGCGGTGACGGCGTGGCGCTCGAATGCGCCGCGAAGACCAAGCTCGTCGGGCTGCTCGCCGCGCGCCTGCGCCCTGACGGTGTCTACGTCGGGGAGATCGTCATCAACGGCTCGGTCGCCGGCTCACCGCATGCGAGCCCCACCGCGATCGAGCCCGCGTGGATCGCCGACCGGCTCTGGAACATGGCCGGGGCGCGCGACGAGACGCACGTCCTCGTCACCGAGGACCGTCGCTGACACGACTCGGGGCGGTGGGGAACCTGCCCCACCGCCCCGGTCATCGAATGCGGACAGCTGCACCTCAGGACCGAGCGAGGTCGAGATGCTGCTCGAGGTCACGGCGACGACCGTCCTCGTTCGTCTGCACCGACTCGGCCGCGACCACGATGTCCGCCGCCTGCGCGAGCGGCACGACGGCCACCCCGTCGGCGTCGGCGACGATGATGTCGCCCGGGTTGACCGCGACGCCGCCGACCGCGATCGGCACCTGGAGCCGACCGGGTCCGTGCTTGTACGGCCCCGCCGGGGTGACCGCGCGGGCGAAGACCGGCATCCCGTACTCGCGCATGCCGTCCGCGTCGCGCACCGCGCCGTCGATGACGAACCCGGCGATCCCCTTGGCCTTCGCCCGTGCGGCGATGAGCTCGCCGATGAGCGCGCGGGTCGAGTCCCCGCTGCCGTTGACGACGATGACGTCTCCGGCCTGCGCCTCGTCGATCGCCTTGTGGATGAAGAGGTTGTCGCCCGAGCGCGTCCAGCAGGTGAAGGCGGGCCCCGCGATCGCGGCGCCGGTCCAGACGGGACTGATGCCGCCGTCCATGAGCCCCAGGCGGTCCATGCCGTCGCCGATGTTGGCGGCGGGGATCCGCGCGAACCGGGCGATGAGGTCCGCTCCGGGTGAGGTCGTCGTCGACACGGGTCAGCCGTCCTTCCGCACGAGGTCCACGAGGTCGGCCAGGGTGTCGGTCCGCTCCGTCCAGAATGCGGAGTACGCCTCGGCATCCATGTACGTGGGCTGCAGGCCCAGGTCCTCCATGCGCGAGATGAACGTCTCGTCCTTCATGACCTCTCCGATCGCATCGGAGAGCTTGGTGATGATCTCGTCCGGCGTCCCGGCCGGGAAGGCGTAGCCGCGGGCGGAGCCGAGCTCGACGTCGTACCCTGCCTCGGCTGCCGTGGGCACGTCGGGCAGGAAGGGGCTGCGCTCGTCGGCGAGCACCGTGAGGATGCGCGCGGTGCCGCTCTCCTCGAGCTGCTTGACGTCGCCGACGTTGCCGACGAGGACGTCGACGTTGCCGCCGAGGAACGCCGTGGTCGCCTGCGCGGCTCCGTCGGCGAAGTGCACGGGACGGATGTCGACACCCGCGGCTTCGTTGAGCAGCAGCAGACCGAAGTGGTCCTGGCTCCCGATGCCCGTGGTCGACGCGGTGATCGTATCGGGCGCGGCCTCGGCGGCGGCGATGAGATCGTCGAGCGTCTTGTACGGGCTGCCGGGCGCGACGGCGATGGCCGTGGGGTCGGTCACCTGCAGCGCGACGGGGGCGAAGTCCTCGGGCGTGTACGTGGCGCCGCGGCTCTCGTCGAGCGCCGACACGATGACCCCGGGGATGGTGGTGAGACCGAAGGTGTAGCCGTCGGCGGCTGCTCCGGCGAGCGCGGTGTACCCGATCTGTCCACCGGCGCCCGGCCGGTTCTCGACGACCACCGTCGCGTCGAGCTGCTCCTCGAGGGCGTCGGCGAGCAGTCGAGCGCCCACGTCGGAGCTGCCGCCGGGATCGAATGCGACGATGAGGGTGATGGGCTTCTCCGGCCAGGAGATCTCTCCGTCCTCGCTCGCGGCGTTGCCGCCGCGTTGCGCGCATCCGGAGAGGGCGAGACCTGCGAGCGCGAGGCTCGCGAGGCCGATGGTGAGGGACTTTCGCATGATGGTGCTCCTTTGCAGCGGTCAGACTTCGGAGTCGACGGGCAGATGGGCGCGCGCCTTCAGACGGCGCCCTCCGATCGCGGACAGGATGAGGATGAGCGACGCCACGCCCAGCAGGACGAGCGCGATCGGGCGGGACAGGAAGAAGCCGAAGTCGCCGTTGGAGATCTGCAGCGTCTGTCGGAGGGCGGACTCGAGAAGCGGCCCGAGCACGAGCGTGAGCACGAGCGGGGCGAGGGGCAGGTCCAGCCGGCGGAACGCCAGTCCCAGCAGGCCGAAGGCGATCATGATGAAGATGTCGACGATGCTGCGGTTGACGGCGTAGGTGCCGACGAAGATGAACACGTAGACAACGGCAGCCAGCACGGGAAACGGGATGGCCAGCACCTTCGTCCACAGCCCCACGAGGGGCACGTTCAGCACGAGCAGCAGCGCGTTGCCGATGAACAGGCTGGCGATCACGGTCCACACCAGCAGCGGATCGGTCTGGAACAGCAACGGCCCCGGTACGAGGCCGTTCTGCAGGAAGGCGCCCATCAGCACCGCGATGGCGGGCGAAGCCGGGATCCCCAGGGTGAACAGCGGGATGAACGCGGCGTTGGCGTGCGCGTTGTTCGCCGTCTCCGGGGCGGCGACACCCTCGATCGCCCCGGACCCTAGCTGGCGGCGGAACCGTCCGACGCGCCGTTCGGTGCTGTACGCGATGAGGGAGGAGATCGTGCTGGTGATGCCGGGCACGACGCCGATGCCCGCGCCGATGAGGGTGCCGCGACCGACGGCGGGAGCGGCACGGCGCAGGTCGGTGCGACTCGGGATGAGCTCGCGCAGCTTGGGGCTGCGGGCGCGGACCGTGCCGCCGGCCGAGACGTGCAGCAGCTCGCCGAGGCCGAAGATGCCGACCAGCACGGGCACGATGCTGATGCCGTCGAGCAGGTGCTCACTGCCGAAGGTGAAGCGCGGCAGGCCTTCGACGGGGTCGATGCCGACCATGGCGATGACCATGCCGATGCCAGCCGAGATGACGCCGGCCGAGACGGAGCGCCCCACGAGGCCCACCAGCAGCGCGAGACCGACGACCACGAGAGCGAAGAACTCGGGAGGTCCGATGAGCAGGCCCAGGCTCGCCAGCGGCTGCGCGGCGATCACCAGGGCGATCGTCGCGACCGTGCCGCCGATGAAGGACCCGATGCCGGCGACGGTGAGCGCGACGCCTCCGCGGCCCTTCTTCGTCATGGCGTAGCCGTCGATGCACGTGATCGCGGACTCCCCCTCGCCGGGGATGTTGAGGAGGACGCTCGTGATGGTCCCGCCGTACGCGGTGCCGTAGAAGATGGCGGCGAGCATGATGATCGCCGATGCGGGATCCATGCCGAAGGTCAGCGGCAGGAGGATCGCGATGCCGGCCGTCGATCCGATGCCGGGCAGCAGACCCAGCACCGTGCCGACGAGGCATCCGATCAGGGCGAACATGAGGTTCTCGGGAGTCGCTGCGGCGGCGAGTCCCTGCAGGAGGTAGTCCCAGGTGTTCATTCCTACAGCCCCAGGTCGTAGAGGAAGGGGATGCCCGCGCCGGACAGCGGCACGCTCAGCACGTTGGAGAACAGGCTGTAGACGCCGAAGCTGCCTGCCAGGGAGAGGATGCCGGTGAGCAGCCATGAGCGGCGGGCCACGAACTTCAGTTGGAAGACGAGGAACAGGAAGACACTGAGCTGGAAGCCGAGCACTTCGAGCAGGGCGGCCAACGCGAGCAGCGACACGAGCGTCGTGATGATCTGGCGCGGTGTGGCCGGGACCTCGGCTGCGGCGGCCTCCGGCGTGGCCGCGTGCTCGACGATGTTCGGCCGGCGCCACTGCCCCAGCCCCCAGACCGCCGACGCCGCTGCCACGATCAGCCCGGTCCACAGCGGGAAGAAGCCCGGACCTGGACCGAGTGGGGTCCACAGTCCGAGCGGGATCGCAGCCACCGCGGTGGCGAGCCCGAAGAGCAGGAACAGCGCGGCGGCCACTACTCCCGGAATGGATCGCACGTACTCGGGGAACCCGATCGTGCCTGTTCGCAGGTCTTCTGGTGCCATGGCGGTGCGCTTCCTCGTCATCTTTGACTGGTCCCGGATTATCACAGAGTGATAAGAGCTATCAAAATTGGTGCGGTTGTGTCATTATCGACCCACAAAGTCGTGAACGTCAAGGCCGCGCTCGATGCGGGTCTCGACACCTCCGGCCCGCTCCACCTCGCAGCCCGAGGACCGACGCGGGGCGGATCGGGAAAGGGAAACCGCCATGGGCACCGCTCGCATCCTCGTCACCTCCGCGTTCCTCCGACCGGGGGATGCCACCGATCTCGCGTTGCGGGAGGCGGGCTTCGACACCGTGCACGCGCCGCTGCGCGGTCAGCGGAAGCCCGGGGAGCTGGAGAGCCTCCTGGAGGGGGTCTCCGGCGTCATCGCGGGCAGCGACCGCTTCGACGAGGGCGTGCTCGCATCGGCGCGGGACCTGCGCATCATCGCCCGCACGGGCGTGGGCTACGACAGCATCGACACCGCCGCGGCGGCGTCTCGCGGCATCGCCGTCTGCAACGCCCCCGGAGTCAACAGTGCCGCGGTGGCCGAGCTCGCGCTGACGTTCATCCTCATGCTGGCGCGCAAGGTCCCCGAAGCCATGCGCAGCGTGCGTGAGGGAGCGTGGGCCCGACCCACCGGCCTGCAGCTCGACAGCTCGACGCTGGGCATCGTGGGGCTCGGCGCCATCGGACGCACCGTCGCGCAACACGCTCAGGCTCTCGGCATGCGCGTCGTCGCCCACGACCCCTACGCCGACCGCGGCTACGCTGCCGACCACGACATCGCGCTCGTGCCCTTCGAGCAGGTGCTCGACGAGGCCGACGTCGTCAGCCTGCACATCGCCCTCACGCCCGAGACGCGCCATCTCATCGACGCAGACGCGCTGCGGCGGATGAAGCGCACGGCCTACCTCGTCAACACCGCGCGCGGACCGGTCGTCGACGAGAATGCCCTGATCGCGGCCCTGGATGCGGGGGACCTGGCCGGTGCCGCCCTCGACGTCGTCGAGGAGGAACCTCTCGCCGCTTCGAGCGCGCTGCGCGATCACCCCCGGGCGTTCGTCACCGCCCACATCGGCGGATCGACCTCCCAGGCCCGCGACGAGTCGGCCAGGGTTGCCGTGGAATCCGTCGTCGACTTTCTGCAGGGGCGTCCGCCTCGTAATGTGGTGAACCCGGGGTACCGCCAGAACCTCGTCACCGGGTAGGAGAGCCCCGCGATGTCGACAACGGCCGAGTCGAACACCATGCGCTCGCTCGAGCGCGCCATCGACGTGCTCGAAGTGCTCGACAACAGCCGCCAGCCGCTGCGTCTGACCGAGGTCGCCCGGCGCGCGGGCCTGCACGTCGCCACGACGCAGCGCATCCTCAACGTGCTCGAAGCGCGCGGGCGGGTCGAGCGCGACGACGGCGGCTACCGGCCCGGTGTCGCCCTGCTCTTCGGAGCCCACGCGTATCTGCTGTCCAGCCCCCTCGTCGCCTCGGCACTCCCCCATCTGCAGGACCTGGCCAGCGCGACGGGTCTCACGGCATCCCTCTTCGTCCGCACCGGGCTGTCGCGCGCCGTCGTCTCCCGCATCGAGGGCGTCCGCCCGATGAGGTACGTCCTCCCCGTCGGCGAGCGCCTGCCGCTGACCCAGGGCGCCGGCAAGGTCCTCGCCGCCTACCTCACCGAGCAGGAGCTCGACGACCTGCTCGCCAGCGACTCCCGTCTCGACAGGGCCGACGGCACGCACGTCACCGCTCGCGAGTTCCGCCGAGAACTGGCGCACATCCGCCGCGACGGCTACTGCTGGTCGCGCAACGGCCGAGCCATCGGCGTGGCATCGATCGCCGCTCCGGTGTTCGACCACGAGGGACTCTGCATCGCCGGGGTGCAGATCGCAGCCAGCACGTCCGACCTCACCGAGGCGGACATCCCGACCGTGAGTATGGAGGTGCGGCGCGCAGCGGCGGTGATCTCCGAGACGCTCCTCTAGCGACCCCGCGGTGGCATCCGCGCTACGCTGACGCTCTGCGTTCCCGGAGGAGACGGAGGCGAGGATGCCGCACAGGGATCACCCGCGTGCGTTCGGCCGCGAGTTCGCCGCTGCTCTGTACCGGAAGAAGCAGACCCTCACCTGGGTGCAGCGGCGGCTCGCCGACAACGGGATGCCGGTGTCGATGACGACCCTCAGCTACTGGCGATCAGGGGCACGCCGCCCGGAGGGAGGTCGCTCCCGTGACGCCGTCCGAGAGATCGAGAGGCTCCTCGACCTGCCGTCGGGGCATCTGGAGCGGCTGATCGGCCCCACCCACAGAACCGGACCTCTCCCGCCGATGCAGAACGCCCTCGGCGACGCCGACCTGCAGGCGGACATCGCGGAGACCCTCGACGCTCTCGGATGCCCCACCTCCGACAGTCTCAGGGACGTCACCACCCACCTGACGGCGGAGGTCGACGAGAGCGGGAGTATCCGCCACTGCACCACCAAGGGGCTCCTGCAGTCCACGCGGGGAGTGCTGACGGAGTTCGCCGTCGTGAACGTCTCCCCCGCTCCTCGCACGACGTGGTCGACGGTCTCGTCGCTGCGCGGCATCCGGTTGAAGGCGTCGTACCCGCATCCCGGGATGCTCGTCGAGGGGCGGCTCTTCGAACTGCTCGACCCCGCCCAACCCGGCGAGACGGCGCTGTACGAGTTCACCGAGACCTACCCCGACGACCACCCGTCCCAGCACGAACTGTGGCACGCCACCACGCGCCCGAGTCACGAGATCATCGTGTGGGCGCAGTTCGATCCGCACGCTGCTCCGACCTGGTGCGAGTCCTTCGTCCAGACCTCGGGGGCTGAGGAGGTCGCGCACCGCCGCTCGCCCGCCCCGCCGGTCATGCACATCGCGCGCCAGCGTTTCGGACCAGGGGTCGTTGGCCTCCGGTGGGGTTTCGACGAACGGCACTGACCCCCATCCGCATCGGCGTCACACGCGAGCGGGCTCGTCGACGATCCTGCCGTCGACGAGGTGGACGACTCCGTGCATGCGGGGGAGGTGCACGAGGTCGTGCGTGACGAGCAGGGTCGAGGTGTTCCGCTGCGCGGTGAGCCGCAGGATGAGGTCGATGATCGACGCGCCGCGCTCCTGGTCCAGCGCGCTGGTCGGCTCGTCGACCAGGAGCACACTGGGGTCGTTCATGAGGGCCCTGGCGATGTTGACGCGCTGCCGCTGACCGCCGGACAGTTGGTGCGGTCGCTTGTCGCCATGGTCGGCGAGACCCACGGACTCCAGGAGGTCCTCGGCGTGCGCGGCGCTGCTCGCGCGACGGCGACGGCTGTGCGGGGCGCCGAGCTCGTTCATGACGGTCAGCTGCTCACGCGCGGTGAGCGACGGGAGGAGGTTGGACTGCTGGAAGACGATGCCGATCCGGTCGCGTCGCAGCGCCGCGCCCTCGGACGGCGCCAGGGTCGTGACCTCGACGCCGTCGATGGCGACGCTTCCGGAATCGGGGCGGATGAGCGTGGCGGCGACCGCGAGCAGGCTCGACTTGCCCGAGCCGCTGGGCCCGGTGATGCCGGTCACGGTGCCGGGGCGCGCGGTGAGGGACACGTCGTCGACGGCGGTCACCCTGGTGTCGCCGTCCGGGAAGGTGAGGGTGATGTTCTTCAGGCGGATCATCGGTTGCTCCCGAGTGCGGTCAGAGGGTCGGCGGAGGTGACGGAACGAAGGGCGAACGCGGCCCCGGCGAGGCCGAGGACGATCATGATCGCTCCGGGCAGGAGCGTGGTGAGCGGGTTCAGCATGAACGGGAGCGCCCCGCCGGCGAGAGTGCCGAGGAGTGCGACGACTCCGAGCCCTGCGCCGATCCCCGCGACCAGGACGATCAGCGCCTGACCGAGGGAGTCGCGGATCAGCGAGCGGGTGCTGGCGCCGAGAGCCTTCAGGACGGCGACGTCTCCCTTGCGCTGGATGGTCCAGACCGTGAAGAACGCGCCGATGACGAGACCCGAGATCCCGAACAGCATCGCGACCATGAGCAGCAGCGAGCCGATCTCGGAGCGGAAGGCGCTGAGAGCCGTCAGCGATCCGAGCGGCGTCTCGGACACGGTGGACTGCGCCGTGTCCGCGGCATCCCAGTCCGGCGCTCCGCTGACCGCGAGGACGGTGGCGTACGCGTCGGGGTTGCCGGTCGCCGCGGAGTATCGCTGCCAGTCGTCCAGCGTCATCTGCACGACAGGGGTGTGGCTGTACCAGCCGTCCCCGCCGACCTCGACGACGCGGAACGCGGACCCGGCTATCGTGACGTCGTCACCGACTCCCGCGTCGAGCGCCTCGGCCGCAGGACGCGTCAGACTGATCTGCCCGTCCTTCGCGGGCGCTGTCGCATCGAATCCCGGCTCGACGCCGAACACGGCGATCGCGGCGCGCGCGGCGTCGGTCTCGCCGCGGGTCTGGCTGATGCCCACGGGGCGTGCGGAGGACACTCCGTCGACGCCCGCCCACGCGGTGGCCTGCTGCTCGGTGATCGTCGACTCGGAGAAGCTGGGCCCGCCGTCACCCGCTGCGGGAGCGGAGAACACGATGCGGTCGCCGGGGAGTCCGAGCACAGCCGACACGTTCTGCGTGGCCAGGCCGCCGGTGAGGCCGCTGAGAAACCCCACGAGCACGGTGATGAGGGCGACGACCGAGCCGATCAGGAGGAATCGGCCGCGGGCGAAGCGGAGGTCGCGCAACGCGACGAACATGGTGTCTGCCTTTCCTGCCGCCGATGCGACGACTCCTCCACTCTCGCCTCCGGGTCGCGCGCGGTCATCCGCCGCGGGCACAGCATCCGGCGACCGGAATGCCGATCCGCCTCTCGTCCTTTCGGACGATGTGACCGCGTTCCGTCCTGCATAGACTCCCTCCTATGGCGCACACCGCTCTGACCCCCGTGTTCGTGGGGCTGCGGACGGGACTCCACGTGCTCTTCGCCGCTCTGCTCGTCGTGGTCGTCGCCCGAGCGGTCCTCGATCCCCGTGACGCGAGCGCGGCGGTGATCGCGCTGGCCCTGACGCTCGGCGTCACCTACGCGCTCGGGGCACTCCTCGCCAGGACCGCACAGTCCCGACGGCTCGCGACGTCGTGCTGGCTGGCGGCCCTCACAGCCGAGTGGCTCGTGCTGACATGGCTCATCGCCGACGCCGCCTACCTGGTCTTCCCGCTGTTCTTCCTCTACCTGCATCTGCTGGGCAGGTGGTGGGGCTCCGCCGCGATCCTGGCATCCACCGCCTTCGCGATCGTCGCGCTGGGGCTGCACGGCGGATGGAGCGTGGGCGGTGTCGTCGGCCCCCTCGTCGGCGCCGGCGTCGCGCTGCTCATCGGCCTGGGCTACCAGGCGCTCGCCCGGGAGGCACAGCAGCGGGAGGCGCTGGTCCAGGAGCTGCTGACGACCCGCGGGCGGCTCGCGGCCACCGAGCACGAGTCGGGAGTGCTCGCGGAGCGCGCGCGCCTCGCCCGGGAGATCCACGACACCCTCGCGCAAGGTCTCTCCAGCATCCAGATGCTGCTGCACGCCGCCGAGCGCGCCGATGGGGATCGCCCCGGCATCGACCACATCCGTCTCGCCCGCGAGACCGCAGCGGCCAACCTCGTCGAAGCCCGCCGATTCATCCGCGAGCTCACTCCGCCGCAACTCGACGACCAGACCCTGGCTGGCGCATTGCGCCGACTCGCCGCCACGCAGTGGGCGGACCAGGGTCTCGACGTCCGGGTGCGGGTCTCGGATGCGGTCGCTCTGCCCATGCATCTGCAGACCGCTCTCCTGCGCATCACCCAGGGGGCGATCGCGAACGTCATCCAGCACGCGCAGGCGAGCACCGCGACCGTGACCATCACCGTCGACGGCGACGACCTCCGGTTCAGCGTCGCCGACGACGGGGTCGGCTTCGACGCCGCGCCCCTCCCGACCCAGGATCTCTCGACGTCCGACGCGTTCGGGTTGCGGGCCACGGCCGAGCGCGTGCAGCAGCTCGGCGGCACTCTCACACTCGACACCGCCGTCGGACGAGGGACCACTCTCACCGTCGATCTCTCGCTGGAGGCGCTCTCATGATCCGACTCGTGATCGCCGACGACCACCCCATCGTCCGCGCGGGCCTCAGCGCGCTGTTCAGCATCGAGCCGGATCTCGAGGTCGTCGCCGAGGTCGACAGTCCCGATGAGGCGGTGCGGGCTGCGGAACGAGAGAACCCCGACGTCGTGCTGATGGACCTGCAGTTCGGCTCGGCGCAGACCGTCGGCGGCGCGGACGCCACCCGCCGCATCCGCGCGCTCGAGGCGGCACCGTACGTCCTGGTCCTCACGAACTACGACTCGGATGCCGACATCCTCGGCGCCGTCGAGGCCGGAGCGAGCGGATATCTGCTCAAGGATGCCCCTCCCCACGAGCTGACCGCGGCGGTGCGTGCCGCCGCGGCCGGGGAGAGCGCCCTCGCCCCGGTCATCGCCTCACGCCTGCTCGATCGGATGCGCGCGCCGCAGGTGAGCCTGAGCGGCCGGGAGATCGAGGTGCTCGAGCTCGTCGCCTCGGGGAGGTCGAACACCGAGGTCGCGGAGACCCTCTTCATCAGCGAGACGACCGTGAAGTCGCACCTCGCACACATCTTCTCCAAGCTCGACGTCTCGTCGCGCACGGCCGCGGTTTCCGCTGCCCGGCGCAAGGGCATCCTCCGCTGAGGTCCGGCCCGCCTCATCACACCCCAGTTCCGACAGCGGCAAGTCACCCCTTGGCGAATCACTCTCTCGCCGCTAGATTCCGAGCATGACCATCGTCCGAGAAGTGCGTGCGCACCTGCGCCGGAGGCTCCTGATCACGTATCGCCTCGATCCGCAGGTGGCGGCCTCACTGCTCCCTGACGGCTTCCGCCCTCAGCTCGTCGAGGGGTCCGCTCTCGCGGGCGTGTGCGTGCTGGGACTGGAATCGATACGGCCGACCTGGGCTCAGCGCCGATGGGGCCTGCGCTCCGAGAACGCCGCGCATCGCATGGCCGTCGAGTGGGACGGATCGGATGGGCCGCAGCGGGGCGTCTTCATCTTCGAACGCCACAGCTCCGCGTGGCATCCCGTCCTGTTCGGAGGCCGGCTGTTCCCCGGGGTGCACCGCAAGGCGCGATTCCGCATCGAAGAGAGCGCCGACCGCTACGCGGTGGAGATGACGGCCGGCGGACTCGTCCTCGACGCCGACGTGGAGGTGGGCGGCGAATGGACGAGCGGCGTGTTCGCCTCCGTCGACGAGGCCTCCGACTTCTACCGCGCCGGACACATCGGATGGTCGATGGCTCACGATGGGCGCACCGCCGAACCCGTCGCGCTCAGCACCGACACGTGGAGGATCGAACCCGCCCGACTGCACGCGCTCCGGTCGTCGTTCTTCGACGCGCTCCCGGAGGGGTCGGCGGCGTTCGACAGCGTGGTCGTGATGCGCGACCTCCCGTTGATCCTGTCGGATGCAGCGAGGACCCCCGCCGCCGAGCATGGAGACCTTGCTTCATACCGGAATATCTGAGGAGGGATCGGCCCGCCGGTCGTACGCTCACCCGACAGGATCTGTTCGCTCTGACATCGCCGGGCGGACATGCGAGAAGGGGCGTCTCCATGACCGATGCGAACACGATCGCCGGCGAACACGGCGAGCTCGCCCCGGGCCTGGGCATCGAGATCCTGTCGCGCCGCCTACCGAAGGCGGACCTCCACGCCCACCTCGGCGGGTCCCTGCGCCCGTCGTTCGCCCCCGACTCGGACGGCCGGAGCCGCAGCTATCGCGGTGCCGACGACTTCTTCACCGCGCTGCACAGCCTCAGCGCGTCGTTCACCGCGCGCGAGGACCTCACCTCCGCCACCGTGCGCATCCTGGAGGGGTCCGTCGACGCGGGATGCCGTCACGTCGAGCTCTCGCTGCAACTCGCCGAGTTCCGGGGCTCGCCGCTCGACGAGAGGGAGTTGATCGCCGCGGTCGTCGAGGCCTTCGACATCATGCACGATCGGGTGGGTCTGAGCGGCGGCCTGATCCTCGCCACGTACCGCGGAGAGGACGGCGCCGCCGCGGTGCGGACGGTGCGCTCCGCGCTCGACGCTCGGGACGTCGGGCTCCCGATTCTCGGCATCGGGAACGACGGCCCGCTCGACCGCCCCCTGAGCCAGTTCCGGGAGGCGTACGCCCTCGCACGCGAAGAGGGCCTGCGCACCACGGTGCACGTCGACGGCGTCGAGGACATCGACGACGCGTTCGCACTCCCTCTCGACCGCATCGACCACGGGTTCGCGATGAGCGGCCGCCCCGCGGACCTCGCGCGCTGCGCCGACGCCGGCATCCCCGTGACGCTCTGCCTCTCGAGCAACCTGATCATGCTCCCCGGGCGCTTCCCCACGTTCGCGGCATTCCCCATCGATGAGTTCCGCGCCGCCGGCATCACCGCCAGCCTGCACACCGACGACGCGGCGCTCTTCTTCACCGATCTCGCCCAGGAGTACCGGATGGCGGCGCGTGCCTTCGCCTGGACCCCGGAGACGACCGCCCAGGTCGCGCTCGACTCGCTCGCTGCGGCCTGGATCACGGAGCCGAACCGTTCCCGACTCCTCGCCGAGTGGACGCTCGAGGCGGAGGCTCTCGTCCAGGACCCCCGCGACCCGCGATAGCGGCAGCTGGCGACCCCACGCCGATCCATTCATGTGAATCCACCTCTGCGTTTCGGGCGTAGGCTGGAGTGAAGGACGGACCGTCCGAGAAGATCTCCCGGCACCGCGACCGCCCGGGAAAGAAGCCCACTCATGGCTCAGTACGACGTCTCGAACCGCTCCGCGATCGTGACGGGAGCGGGCAGCGGCATCGGCCGCTCCACCGCCCTGCTCCTCGCCGCCAACGGCGCCGCCGTGGTCGTGAACGATCTGAACGCCGAGCACGCGAACGCGGTCGTCGAGGAGATCCGCGCGGCCGGCGGCACGGCCGAGGCCTCCGTCGGCGACGCCACCGACACCGAGTGGATCGGCTCCTCGATCGAACTCGCGAACTCGCTCGCCCCGCTGCGCATCGGCGTGAACAACGCGGGCATCGGCGGAGCATCCGCCCCCACCGCCGAGTACGACGACGCGGCGTGGGACAAGGTCATCTCGATCAACCTGAACGCCGTGTTCCGCAACATGAAGGCGCAGATCCCGTCGATCCTCGCGAACGGCGGCGGCTCCGTCGTGAACATCGCCTCGATCCTCGGCAGCGTCGGCTTCGCGAACTCCCCCGCCTACGTGGCTGCCAAGCACGCGGTGGTCGGCATGACGAAGTCGGCCGCGCTCGAGTACTCGGCGCAGGGCGTGCGCGTCAACTCGGTCGGCCCCGGCTTCATCGACACCCCGCTGCTCGCCACGATGGGCGATGAGGCGAAGGCGTTCCTCGTGAGCAAGCACCCGATCGGCCGCCTCGGCCAGCCCGACGAGGTCGCGAACCTCATCGCCTTCCTCGCCAGCGACGCCGCGAGCTTCGTGACCGGCAGCTACCACCTCGTCGACGGCGGCTACACGGCTCTCTGAGCAGTACCTTCCGGACACGGATCGGGGGCCGACACGCCAGGTGTCGGCCCCCGATCCGTGTCTCGTCCGTCGTGTGGCGCGTCGGCCCCCGATGCGGGCGCGCCGTCAGACGGAGGGCGGATGCCGCGGCTCAGCCGAGCCGCTCGAGGCGCAGCGTCGCCGTGGCGCTGTGCGCGGCCATCCCCTCGGAGTCGGAGATCACCTGCACGGCGTTCGCGAGCTCGAGCGTCGCCTCGCGCGCGATGCGCTGGTAGGTGAGCGGCTTGAGGAACCTCGACACCGACAGACCTGCGCTGTGCTTCGCACCGCCGGCCGTCGGCAGCACGTGGTTCGTACCGGCCATGCCCTTGTCGGAGTAAGCCACCGTGCTCCAGGTGCCGAGGAAGATCGAGCCGTAGTTGCGCAACGTCTCGTGGTACCAGTCGTCGTCCGCCGTGAGGAGCTCGAGGTGCTCAGGGGCCAGGTCGTCCATGAGCGCGACCGCGGTCTCGCGGTCCTTCGCGACCGTGACCACGCCGTAATCGCGCCAGGCCGCACCGGCGATCTCCGCCGTGGCAAGTGTCGACAGCTGCCGCTCGATCTCGGCGATCACCGCGCGTCCGTGCTCCTCGGAGGTCGTGACGAGCGCGGCCGGCGAGTTGGGGCCGTGCTCGGCCTGGCCGAGCAGGTCGGCGGCGACGAGCACCGGGTCGGCCGTCTCGTCGGAGATCACGGCGACCTCACTCGGACCGGCGAGCAGGTCGATCGCGACCGTGCCGAACAGCTGACGCTTGGCCTCCGCCACGAACGCGTTGCCTGCGCCGACGAGCATGTCGACGGGCAGTTCGCCCAGCAGGCCGTAGGCCATGGCCGCGAGGGCCTGCACCCCGCCGATCACGAACACGCGGTCGACGCCGGAGAGGTGAGCCGCGTACACGACCGCGTCGTTCGCCCCGCCATCGGGCTGCGGCGGAGTGCACGCGATCACCGTGGGGACGCCTGCGGCCTTCGCGACGCCGACGGTCATGAACGCGCTCGCGGTCAGCGGGAAGCGGCCGGCCGGCAGGTACGCGCCGACGCGGGAGACGGGCACGTACTTCGCGCCGGTCACGATGCCAGGCACGAACTCGGTCTCGAAATCCGTGAGGTGCTCGCGCGATGCGCGGGCGAACGCCTGGGTGCGCTCGGCGCCGAGCTCGATCGCGGCACGCAGGTCGGGGTCGAGACGGTCGCCGCTCGACGCGATCTGCTCGGGGGTGAGCTCGATGGCCGCGCCCTGGTAGTTGTCGAGCTTCTTCGCGTAGTCGAGCACGGCGTCCATGCCGCGCTCGCGGATGTCGGCGAGCATGTTCGTGACCGTCTCGATCACGGCGGGATCGCGCTGCGCGGCCGGAGCGTCGACGAGCGGGGTCTTGAGGTGGTGGAAGGCGCCGTCGAGGCGGGCGAGGACTGCAGAGGAGTAACGCATGCAGGAAGGCTACGTCGTCAGCACCCATCTGAAAAGCCTGATGGTCCGTTCGATGCCATCGGGTTTACCATTGTCGCGTGACAATCACGCAGCTCACCGCCTTCCTCGCCGCGCTCGAGCACGGCTCCTTCACGGCCGCCGCGCGCGCTCTCGACATGACCCAGGCGTCGGTGTCGGAGCTCGTCGCGCGCCTCGAACGCGAACTCGACGTCACGCTGTTCGCGCGCGGCAGCCGTCGACTCGTGCCCTCCGCCGCCGCCCTCGAACTGCGCCCGCATGCCGCACAGGCCGTGAGCGCCGTGCAGAACGGCATCGACACGATCCAGGCCCTCGCCTCCCTCGACCGCGGCACGTGCACCTTCGGGGTGCTGCGCAACGCCGCCTACTACGCGCTCGCCGACCTCGCCGAGACCTTCCACCACCGGCATCCCAACGTGCGGCTGCGGCTCGTCGGCATCAACTCGGCGCTCGTGGCCCGATCGATCGCCGCGGGCGAGCTCGAGGCGGGGCTGCTCGTGCTGCCGATCGACGAGGACGGCCTCGACGTGCACCCCCTCTTCCGCGACGAAGTGCTGTACGCCTCAACGACCCGCCCCGCCGGGAGCGGAGCTGTCACGATCGACGAGGTGGCCGACGCCAAGCTCGTGCTCTACGACGCCTTCGCCGGCTGGGACGACCCCACCCGCCGCCAACTGCTCGAACGCGCCCGCCTGCGGGGCCGCACGATCGAGCCCGCGGTCGAGGTCGAGCACGTCGAGACCGCGCTCAGCCTCGTGGCCGCCGGCACGGCCGACACGATCGTCTCGCGCTCGGTCGCCGAGTCGGAGGGCTTCCCCGACGGCATCCGCACCTTCCCCTTCGCGGAGCCCATGCACGACACGATCGCGCTCGTACGGCGCGAGGGCGTGCTGCTCTCACCCGCGACGCAGCGGATCGCCGAGCTCGCCGAGCGGATGCTGCGCGAGCGCCTGCCCGAGCACGAGGGCCGCGTCGCTCTGGACTGATCCGCGCTCGACGGCCGGAGACCACCGCCCGCGACACGCAGAAGCGCGAGGAGCCCCGGGGGCCCCTCGCGCTTCGCGACCGTCGACGACCGGAGTGTGTGTCAGTCGTCTTCCGTCGCGGTGACCATCACACCGAGCGGCGCGAGGTAGCCGTTCGGGTCGATGGTCCAATCGGCGGCGGCTGCGGCCTCGACAACCTCCGGAGCCCACTCGAGGTAGACCCGGTCGTCGCCGCCGTTGATCACGAGGACGGTGCCCGCACCGGTCTCGTCGCCCTCGACGCAGCGGTACTCGCGCCACGCGCCCTCGGGCACCGAGAAGGTGTCGCCGGCGCCGAGGTTCACGGTCGTCGACGGGTCGCCGTTGAGGGTGACCTCCCAGCGGCCGGTCTTGAAGAGCAGCGCCTGCGTCTTGTCGTGCCGGTGGCGCAGCACGCCCTGTCCCGCCTCGGCCTTGACCCAGGCGAGGTTGAACGAGTGCGGCTCGTGCACGTTCGGCACCTGGCGGCGGTTCTCGCTCATGCCGTAGCCGATCGCGGTGGCGAGCTCGACGCGACCGCCGTCGACCGCCGCGCACAGCAGCGCAGCCGCCGAGTACTTGCGGTCACCGGGCTGGATGACGCGCGAGCGCATGTCCTCGAGCGTGTAGGTCGTGAGCTCGTCGATGTAGTGCTGCTTCATCGGCTTGATGAGCGCGACGTCGTCGGGCAGCACGTCGCCCGCGACCGTGTCGATCAGCTTGTTGTCGGCGGTGAGGTGCAGCCCGTAGGACTCCGCCTCGCGGAGCACGGACGGGCCCCAGATGATGCCCCCGTTGTCGTCGCGGCCGAGGACGGTGTAGAGGATGCCGTCGTCCGGCCCCTCGTTCGTGAAACCGCGGAAGATCCAGGTGGGGATCGTGACGATGTCGCCGTCATGGCTGACGTACTCGCCCTGCTTGCCGTCGACGCCCCACCGCAACCGGAACTCGCCGCCCAGGTTGATGAAGACCTCGGCCGTGAAGTGCAGGTGCAGGTTGTTCGAGATGCCGTTCGGCATGCCCGCCGCGCCGGTGTTGAATCCGTGCTCGACCTCGAGGTTCACATACTGGCTCGCGTTCTGCGAGACACCGGCGCCGATGAAGGAGAAGTTCTCCTTGCGGTCGGAACCCGGGGTGCGGCAGTCGATGAACGCCGAGTTGCACGGCACCCAGTCGGTGCGTCGGATGGTGCGGCGCTCGATCTCGGACGCGTCGACGATGACGTCGTTCGGGCCCTCGATGACAGTGCTCATTGTCTTCTTCTCCTTGTCGATCAGTCGTGATCAGTAGATGTTGGCGAACTGCACGGGCTCGTCGCCGCGCTGTCCGGCGATCTGGGCGCGCAGGGCGATGTCGTCCCAGAGGCGCACCTCCTTGACGATGGCGCCCTTGTGGAACGTGAACTGCGAGATGCCGATCAGGTCGACGGGCTTGCCTGTGAGCGGGCCGTAGTTCGGGACGCCGTTGTACTCGCCCACGAACTTCCACAGCACCGCGACCCGGAGGCCCGCGTACCGCACGTCGTAGTTGGTCTGGATGTCGCGGATCTCGAACTGGCCGCCCGGGAAGGACTCGAGCAGGTGCAGCAGCGCCCGGCGGTAGCCCTCGGGACGGATGATCGTGCGGTCGCCGACGGTGAGCAGAGTGAGGTCGCGGTCGAAGTACTTCTCGACCTTCTGCAGGTCGCGGCCGTTCCAGACGGTCTGGATCATGTCGATGACCGTCTCGACCTCGGAGCGGTACTCGTCGGGGCGCACCCCGGAGTCGCCCTCCGCGATCGGGTCGGCGGGGGCGGCGTCGTTCCACGATCCGGTGAAGCCGCGGAAGGCCTGGGTGCGCGCCAGTTCGTCGACGTCGAGGCCACGGTGCTGTGCGCCGGCGAGCGTGTCGCGGACGACCCACTCCTCGACCATGCGTCCGCGGCGGTAGAGGCAGTTCGCGATCGTGCGGCTGACCCCGGTGGAGTGCAGGTCGCCCGAGAGCACGAGGTGCGAGCTGAGGAACGCGTCGTCGCCGCGCGCCTCCCAGATCACGTCCTCCGCCTGTCCGACGCGGTCGGGCGTCGCGGAGATGCGCATGAGCGATCCCTCGATGACCTCCTGTCGGGTCGTGGAGGTGCCCAGTCCACCGTGCACGATCGAGTCGGGCTCGTAGTTGTCCACGATGAAGCTGATCGACCGATCGACCCAGATGAGGTCGGTCACTTCGCGGATGAAGTCATCGGGGTCTTTATACGGCAGATAGGCGACCGGGTCGAGAGACACGCTTTTCACTCCTTCGAGATACGCGGCTGCGGTTCATCGGTGACCGTGCGGCGCGTTGCGGCCAGTGTATGCGTATGCACAGCTCATTGCAAGAGACGATCCAGCGCACACGGTGGACATTCCGCGCGAGCGACGGGGAACGGATGCCGAACGCGGGCGGGGCGGGAGCGTCGGCTCAGCGCGACGGCGCAGATGCCAGCGTGCGGCGCGCCACGAAGGTCGACGCGAATCCGGACATCCGGATCTCGGCGTCCGGATCCTCGATGCGCCGCACGATGAGATCGGCGGCCGCGCGGGCCATGCCGACGATGTCGTAGCCGACCGTGGCGAGGTCGATGATGGGCCAGGCCGCTTCGGGAAGGTCGTCGAAGCCGATGATCGAGAGGTCCTCCGGCACGCGCAGGCCCGCGCGATGGGCGGCGTTGAGTGCGCCGTATGCCACGACGTCGTTACCGCAGAAGAGCAGCGTGGGGCGGTCGGGGCCGGCGAGGAGCTCGGCTGCGGCCGTCTCGCCCTCCGCCGCCCCGTACGGGGTGCGGCGCACGTCGCGCTCGTCGAGCTGGAGCCCCTCGGCGGCGAGCGCCGTGCGGAGCGACGCCTCTCGCCCCTGCGCCGTACTCGTGTTGCTCGGCCCCAGCACGGCGCCCATGCGCCGATGCCCGAGCGCGACGGACGCGCGGACCGCCTCGCGGTACCCCGGCACGGAGTTCACGACCGCGGAGTCCGCATCGACGAACGATCCGATGCGGTTGAAGTAGACGAACGGGAGCCCTCGGTCGCGCAGGCGCACGGGCGCCACGGAGTCGACCGTGGTCGTCGCGAGGATCACGCCGTCGAGGCCGTTCGCGAGCAGGCGCTCGACGATCGTGTCGTTGTCGGCGGTCTCGGTGTGCAGCATGAGCTGGTAGCCGAGCGCCTCGAGCTCGCGGTGCACCGGCGCGATGATGTGCGAGTAGAACTGGTTGTCGAGATCGGTCAGCAGCAGACCGATGCGGCGGGTGCGGCCGGACGACAGCGCACGACCCGCCTCGCTGGGCACGTAGCCGAGCAGCTGCGCCGCTTCGCGGACGCGGAGCTTGGTGGCCTCGGAGACGCGGGCGTCGTCGCGCAGCGCCCTCGACACCGTCGGCTGGGACACGCCCGCCAGGCGGGCGACATCGCGACTCGTGACGACCATGTCAGGCCTCCCCCTCCATCCACCGGATTCTACTGCCCTTGACGCCGTAATGCATACGCGGTCATAATCGGAGCATACGTATGCAAAGAAAGGAAGGGCCATGCCCCTGCATCTGAAGACCGCGCCGACGAAGACGTTCGCGGACACCGCTCAGCAGGATGTCGCCGAGCGCGTCAGGGCGATCATCGGAGACATCCGCGAGAACGGCGACGCCGCCGTCCGCCGGTACGCCGAGCAGTTCGACAACTGGAGCCCCGAGTCGTACCGGCTGTCGGACGACGAGATCACGCAGATCATGGCGACCCTCGACCCGCAGGTGATCACGGACATCGAGTTCGTGCAGGCGCAGGTGCGCCGCTTCGCCCAGGCGCAGCGCGACTCGCTCGTCGACATCGAGGTCGAGACCCTGCCCGGCGTGTTCCTCGGGCAGAAGCACGTCCCCGTCCAGGCGGCCGGAGCGTACATCCCCGGGGGGAAGTACCCGCTCACCGCCTCGGCGCACATGACGATCATCACGGCCAAGGTCGCGGGCGTCCCCCGCGTCGTCGCGTGCACGCCGCCGATCCGCGGCGAGATCCCCGCGGCCACCGTCGCCGCCATGAAACTCGCGGGCGCCGATGAGATCTACATCCTCGGCGGGGTGCAGGCCGTGGCCGCCATGGCCGTCGGCACCGACACTATCCAGCCCGTCAACATGATCGCGGGTCCGGGCAACGCCTACGTCGCCGAGGCCAAGCGGCAGCTGTTCGGTGAGGTCGGCATCGACCTCTTCGCGGGTCCCACCGAGATCCTCATCGTCGCCGACGAGCACGCCGACCCGTTCTTCACCGCGGTCGACCTGCTCTCGCAGGCCGAGCACGGGCCCGACTCCCCCGCCGTGCTCGTCACGACTTCGCAGGAGCTCGGCGAGCAGGTGCTCGACTGGATCGAGCGGATCCTGCCCGGGATGCCGACGCGCGACTACGCCGGTCCCGCCTGGCGGGACTGGGGCCAGGTGATCGTGGCCGACGACCTCGACGAGGCCTACCGGATCGCCGACGACTTCGCGTTCGAGCACGTGCAGATCTTCACGCAGGAGCCTCGTGAGGCGCTCACCCGCATGCACGACTACGGCGCCCTGTTCCTCGGCGAGAACACCTGCGTCTCCTACGGCGACAAGGTCATCGGCACCAACCACGTGCTTCCCACTCTCGGCGCCGCGCGCTACACGGGCGGGCTGTGGGTCGGCAAGTACCTGCGCACCGTGACCTACCAGGAGATCCAGAACACCGACTCCTCGGCCGAGCTCGGCGCCGTGTGCGGCCGCGCCGCCCGCGTCGAGCTGTTCGAAGGGCATGCCCGCTCGGGAGACGCACGCGCCTGGCGGCACGCCGGCACGCAGTTCGACTGGATCGACGAGAGCCACGCGGCCGCCGGCACGGCTCCGGTCGGCGCGGAGTCACGATGACCGACCTCACCGGCCGCGTGGCCGTGGTGACCGGCGGCGGCAGCGGACTCGGGGCGGCCATCGCCCGGTCCCTTCACGCCGCCGGAGCCGAGGTCGTCGTGGTGGGTCGCGACACCGGCAAGCTCGACGCCGTGGTCGCCGAGCTCGGATCCCGGGCGCGCGGACTCGCGTGCGACGTGGCCGACCCGGCATCCGTCGACGCCCTGCGCGACGCCCTCGCCGGCACGGAGGTCTCGATCCTCGTGAACAACGCCGGCATCCCCGGCCCGGTCGCGGCACTCACCGACATCGACGCCGACGACTGGGACGAGGTCTTCGCGGTCAACGTGCGCGGCACGTTCCTGCTGTGCAAGGCGCTGCTTCCGGGCATGGTCGAGCGCGGCAGCGGCGACGTGATCAACGTGGCCTCCGTGTCGGGCAAGCGCCCTCTCGCGCACCGCACGCCGTACTGCGCCTCGAAGATGGCCGTGATCGGGCTCACCTCGACCCTCGCGTTCGAGGTCGGCCCGGCGGGGGTGCGCGTCAACTCGCTGTCCCCCGGTCCCGTCGAAGGGCCCCGCATGGCGCGCAACTTCCGTCTCGAAGCCGAGCGCTCCGGCGGGAGCGTCGACGAGGCCGAGCAGGCGTTCGTGTCGCGCGCGGCTCTGGGCCGCATGGTCACGGAGGAGGAGGTCGGCGCGGCCGTGATCGCAATGCTCGGGATGCCGGGGATGTGCGGCGCCGACGTCGACCTGTCGGCGGGGATGGTCGCATGACCGCCTCGCTGCGGCAGCGCGCTCGCGCGGGTGAGAAGCTGATCGGCGCGCTGTTGCGCATGCCCTCGGAGGAGCTCGTCGAGATGCTCGCGGTCGCCGGGTTCGACTTCGTGCTGATCGACTGCGAGCACGGCCCGGCCGACGTCGTGGCGCTGCGCCATCACATCGCGCTCGCGCAGGTGCACGGGGTGCCCGTCGTGGTGCGCGTGGGCGAGGGGGATCGCGGGCAGATCCTGCGGGTGCTCGACCAGGGTGCGGAGGGCATCCTCGCCCCGCACCTCGATACCGCGGAGGACGCGGCCGCACTGGTCGACGCGGCTCTCTACCCGCCGGTGGGATCGCGGGGTTTCGCGACCTACAGCCGCGCAGGGCGGTTCGGCCTCGTGCCGCCCGCCGAGCACCGGGACTCCTGGCTCGAGGACACGCTCGTGCTCGGCATGATCGAGTCCCCGCGCGGGGTCGCCGAGGCCCGCGCGATCGTCGCGACGCCGCGACTGGACGGCATCATGGTCGGCCCGGCGGATCTCGCCGCGGCATCCGGTCCCCACGATCTGCCGGTGCCCGAGGCGATCGCCGCGGTGCACGACGCGCTCGCGCAGGCGGGGTCGCTGCGTATGGACATCGTCGGCACGAAGGATGCCGCGGCCGCGGCGTTCGACGCCGGCGCCGACCTCGTGGTCTACAACCTCGCGTCCTCGCTCATGGCGCACCTGCACGGGCTGGCCGCCGCGCGCTGACCCCGTAGGGCGCTCTCCATTCGCAGGAGATCTCAGGCACGGAAGGACGTCTTTCGACATGCGCTCCTGCGGAACGTGAGGTCTCCGCCGTAACGAGCCGAGCGCGCGCTGTCTCAGCCGCGGACGGCGCCGTCCAGCACGGCGAGGAACGCCGCCTCGAGCTCTCCCGCAACGGTCTCCCCGTCGCCCAGGTAGCCGTTCACCATCGCGCCGTCGCGCAGCATCATGAGCTGCGCGGCAACGGCCTCGGCATCCGTCGCGCCCGCCTCGGCGGCGATGCCGGCGAAGTTCTCGCGCAGCCACCGCCGGTGCGCGTCGACCGCGGTCCGCACCGGGTCGTCGGCGTCGGGGAACTCGGCGGCCGCGTTGATGAAGGCGCAGCCGCGGAACTCGGGCCGACAGCTCGCGGCACCGATCCCCGCGGCGATCTCGCGGAGGGTTGCGCGCGGCTCCCCGGGGCGCGCGACGCTGCGCAGCCACGCCTGCTCGGCCTGTGACTGCTGCGCGAGATACGCGACCACGAGCTCGCCCTTGGTGCGGAAGTGCCGGTAGAACGTCACCTTCGTGATGCCGACCTGCTCGATGATCCGGTCGGCACTGGTGGCGCGGATGCCGTGCGTGTAGAACTGCGCATTCGCGGCGTCGAGGATGCGGTCGCGAGTGGCCGATCCGCGCGGGGTCCGCGCGTCGGATGCGGCGATCTCAGCGGTCATGCGGTTCTCCGGTCGGGGCGGGCCGGTTGCGCCGGCCGTGGGATCAGTCTATGGTCATCCATGTAGACGTACTAGTAACTCTACATCGACACCAACGTCTCAAGGAGCAACGACATGACCGCCACCGCCATCACCCCGTCCTTCGCGACGGCACTTCGACGCCTGTACTTCGTGCGCGCAGCGTTTGCCGTCGTCTGGGCCGTCGCCCTCATCGCGACCGCGCCGCTCGGCGGAGCGCTGCTCACCGCACTCCTGGTCATATACCCGCTGTTCGACGCCGGGGCCGTGCTGTGGCAGATGCGTGCCGCAGGAGAAGCTCGGCGGGCTCGGACGAGCCAGTGGGCGGGCGTCGTCGTCAGTGTGCTGGTCGCGCTCGCCCTCGGCATCGCATCGTCGCTGTCGGTCCCGGCCGCACTCGCGATCTGGGGCGTCTGGGCGATCGGCGCCGGCATCCCTCAGCTCATCACCGCGATCCGCAATCGACGCACCGGCGGCCAGGTCCCGCAGATGCTCAGCGGCGGTATCTCGGTATTCGCCGGCACGGCGTTCCTCATCCAGGGTCTGATGGGCGCGACCGCGATCGCCGGTGTCGGCGGCTACGCGATCGTGGGAGCCGTCTTCTTCCTCATCTCGGCGATCCGCCTCGGCATCCTGGCGAAGAAGCGCGCCTGACCGGCATCCCTCCTCTGCGCCGCGCGCAGGAGATCTCGCGCAACGAAGGATGCTCCTGCACATCCGCTCCTGCAGGACGTGCGATCTCCGTCGAATCGTGCGAGCAGCGAGCAGCGAGCAGCGAGCGCGCCTACGCCCCGACAGCCGCGGGGCGCAGCTGCTGCGACCGCCACGAGCGCACGAGGTCGCCGAACTCGTGCGGACGCTCGAGCGGCAGGAGGTGCCCCGCATCGAGCGACACGAGCCGAGCGCCGTCGACCTCGCCCACGATCTCGGTGTGGAAATGCGGCGGGCAGATCACGTCGTCGAGGCCCGACACCACGAGCGTCGGCAGCCGCAGCGCCGAGAGCCGCGACAGCAGGTCGACGCGCGTCAGCTGCATCTCGAGCTGCGCGCGCAACGTGGCCGCCCCGGTCTCCTCCCCCATGACCAGGGTGCGCTCGACGAGATCGGGCCGGTCGGCTGCCACCTCCGCGCCGAGCAGCGGTTCGATGATCTCCTGCTGCAGCGCACGCGGCGACGCTCCGGCATCCAGTCGATCGATCCACGCCCGCCAGCCGTCGCGCTGCGCCGCGGTCGGAGCCTTCGCGTTGGTCGACACCAGACACAGTCCCTCCACGCGCTCGGGTGCGGCGAGCGCGAACGCCATCGCCACGATGCCGCCCAGCGAATGCCCCACCAGCACGACCCGCGGCGGCAGCACCCGCATCAGCTCGGCGGCCTGATCCCGGAGCGCGGGACGGTCCAGCACCGGCCGGATCGTCCCGCCCTCCGTGTCGAGTCCCGTGTGCGCCCACAGGTCGCCGGTGCAGTTCATGCCCGGGAGCAGGACGAGCGGAGCCGTCACGTCAGCCCTTCACGGCACCGTCGCTGAGGCCCGCGACGAGGTACTTCTGCGCGATGAAGGCGATCACGAACACCGGAATGGTGAGCAGCATCGAGGCCGCCCCCGCCTGTTGCAGCATCGGCAGCGTCTGTCCGAGCTGCGTGGCGATGAACACCGGCACGGTCTTCGACGACGTGTCGGTGAGCACGAGCGCCGTCAGGTACTCCTGGAACGCGAACAGGAACACGAAGATGCCGGCGGTGAGGATGCCGGGACCCATCAGCGGGATCATCACGCGACGCAGCATGCCGATGCGCGTGCATCCGTCGATCATCGCCGCCTCGTCGAGCTCCCGGGGGATCTCGGCGAAGAAGTTGCGCAACAACCAGATCGTGAACGGCTGGTTGATCGCGACGAGCGCGATCGCGAGGGCGAACGTCGTGTCGTAGATACCCAGAGCGCGGCTGATGTCGTACATCGGCAGCACGACCGAGAAGCGGGGCAGCGCCCGGAAGATGAGCGCGAGCACGAGCAGCAGCGCGGACACGTAGCTGGGGAACCGGGAGAGCGCGTACGCGGCCGGGATGCCGATCACGAGCGCGATCACGGTCGAGACCACGGCGACGACGATCGTGTTGACGAGGTAGTCGGCGAAGTACGTCGTCTCCCACAGGTCGATGAACGCCTGCAGCGTCGGCTGGTAGTCCCACAGCACTGGCGGGTTGGCGAACGCCACGTCGGTGGGCTTGGTGACCGACAGGGTCATCCAGATGAACGGGCTCAACATGACGATGCAGAGCACCGCGAGCAGGATGCCGGTGATGATCGGGGGACGCTTCGGTCCCCCGCGGCGGCGCTTCGGTGCGCCGCGCGTGACGATGGCCCTCGTCGAGAGCTCGGTGGCGGTGAGACTCATCGTTCGGCCTTCGCTTCCTTGAAGATGCCCCGGATGAACGGGGTCAGCATGATGAGGATCAGGATGATGGTGAGCACGTTGATGGCGCTGCCGAGACCGAGGTTCTCGGCACCGTCGGCGAACGCCACCGAGTAGACGTAGAGCATGATCGACTCGTTGCCGATGTTCTGCGCCTGCGGCGACAGCGGGATGAGGTTGTCGAACATGCGCAGCACGTCCATGATCGTGATGAGCGTCACGAAGCCGAGCACGCCGCGGATCGTCGGGATGATCACGTTGATGTGCGTCTGGAAGCCGTTGGCGCCGTCGATCACGGCGGCCTCCTTGAGCTCGTTCGGCACACCCTGGAGCCCGGCGAGGATGATGAGCATCGCGAACGGGAGCATGTGCCACACGGTGTTGGCGATCACGAGGATGCCGTTGGGCACCTGATCGGTGAACCAGAGCACCTGCGTGCCGCCGAAGAAGCCGATCAGGCGGTTCACGACGCCGCCGAAGTTGTCGTCGAACAGCCACGAGAACGCGACGGCGCCGACGAGGTTGGGCAGCACGTACGACACCAGCATGATGCCGAGGACCAGCGGCCGGGAGGTCGTGATGCGGTTGATGCCCGTCGCGATGATGTAGCCGGCCACGAGCAGGATCGCCGTGGTGACCACCGTGACGACGACGGTGAACAGTACCGCCTTGTGGAAGCGCGGGTCGGTCAGGGCGTCGGTGAAGTTGGTCAACCCGATGAAGGTTCCCGGTGTGCCGTAGCGGACCTGCTCGAAGCTCCACTGCACCGTGCGCACCAGCGGGAGCACGAGCAGCGCCCCCATCACCAGCAGGCTCGGGAAGAAGAGCAACCAGAACTCGCGTGCCTTCATAAGCGTCCTCCCTTGGACGGACTGTGGCCTGAACTCGCGCTCAGGCCACAGTCATGACGTCGGTGCGTCGGTCAGCCGGCGATCTTCTCGCCGGCGGCCTGCATCTGGGCGAGTCCCTCGTCGACCGAGATCTGGCCGTTCAGGACCGAGACCAGGATGGGCCGGATCTCGTTGGTGATGTCGGCGATCACGGGCGACACGATCGGCGGCATGGCGCTGGCGATCGAGTCGTTCGCCGCGGCGCCGTACGGGGAGTTCTTCTCCGTGACCATTCCCTCACGAGCCGGGTAGGCGGCGGGGACCGATGCCTCGGACGCGTCCTCGCTGACGGCGGAGGCCATCATCTGGAACAGCATGTCATGGTCGAGCTTCGTGTTGAACGGGATCGACCAACCGTCGATCGACAGACGGTTGTAGGAGTACTCGGCGTCGGCGGTGACCTTGGGAGCCCCGGCGAATCCGAACGAGTCAGCGAACTTCGAGTTGGAGTCGAGCGTCAGGTCGAACATGCGACCCGAGAACATGATCGACATAGCCGCGGTGCCGTTGAACATCTGCTGCTGCACCTTGGGCTGGTCGAACGTGGTGACCTGCGGGTCCATGTAGGGCTTGAGCGACAGCATCCCCTCGACGGCCTGCTTGGCCTCGGGTCCGTCGAGCGTGACCTCGCCGTCGGCCGTGACGAAGTCGGCGCCGAGGGAGTTCATGGCTCCCTGGAAGCCGGTGGTGACGTCGGCGGTCGCGAGCCAGGGCAGCGCGATCGGGTAGTCCATGAGGCCGGCGCCCTTGATCGCCTCGGCGGCGTCGATCATCTCGTCGAACGTGGTGGGGGCCTCGAGACCCAGGTCCTCGAAGATGTCGGTGCGGTACGCGAGCACGAACATCTGCGCCTGCATCGGCACCGCGTAGATGTCGCCGTCGTACGACATGCCCTCGATCATCGACTGGCTGATGTCGCCGAGACCGTAGTCGTCGGCGTACTTGTCCCAGAGGTCGTCGAGGGGGACGAGCTTGCCCTCCTCGCCGAAGCCGGGGATCACGAAGCCGTAGGTCTCGATGATGTCGTAGGTGCCGGTGTCGCCCGCGAGCGTGGCGGTCGTCTTGGTCACCTGGCCGCCGAAGTCGATCGGGTCGTGCTTGAGAGTCACGTCGTCGTTCGAACAACTCGACACCATGGTGTCGGTGAACGGGTCGATCGCGGAGGAGTTGTAGGCGAGGACGTTGACCGTCGTCTTGCCTTCAGGTGCCGTGTAGTCGCACGTCACCGTGGTCGAGTTCGCGTTGTCTGTGCGGGTACCGGCGCCGCAGCTGGTGAGGGCGACGATGCCCACGGCTGCGAGTGCGAGTACCGGCAGTGCTCGGTGCTGTGAATGTCCCATGTCGCTGATGGTATACGTATGCAGTCGACTTAGGGAAGCCTATATTCGAGGAATTGATACGGATTGAATACGTATACGTCGTGAGCCTTCGTGGTCAGAGGTTCTCCGCGATCTCCTTGATGGCGGCGAGACGGCGATCCCAGGCGCGGCCGATCTCGTCGAGGCGCTGCGCGGTGGCCGAGAGCTCCGCCCCGATCACGCGGAATCGCACCTCACGGCCGACGCGCACCGGCTCGACCAGGCCCACCTCCTGCAGGACGGAAAGGTGCTTCGCGATGGCCTGGCGACTCACCGGCATCCGTATCGCGAGAGCGGATGCCGAGGCGTCCGCCCTCCCGAGCTCGGCGAGGATCGCCCAGCGGGTCTCGTCGGCGAGCGCCGACAGCGTGGGCAGGAGCGTGTCGGCGCTCACGCCTCGGCCTCCACGAGGGCGACGAGCTTGTCGAGCTCCTCGTCCCATCCGGTGCGGTGGTACTCCATGTTGACCGCCGGGTCGCTCGTGCGCTCGAATCCGCTCTCGACGACGGTCAGGAGGGTGCCGTCGTCGACCGCCTCGAGCGTGAACTCGACGAGCGTCGAGGTCTCCTCGTCGAGCACGGCGGGTCGATGGCCGAGAGCGTCGTCATTGCTCCACCGGTAGACGATGCGCCGCGGCTCGTCGACGCTCTCGACGCGCAGCGGGATCACGTCACCGGGGCCGAAGGTCATCGAGCCGATCGCGCCGGCGCCCGCGCGGTCGAGCTCGAGCGTGCCGAACCACTGCGACACGTGCTCGGGTTCCGCGACCGCACGCCAGACCTTCTCGACGGATGCGCCGATGCGGATGCTGCGGCGGACCACGAACGCCTCCGCGTCGATGACGGATGCGTCTTCTCGGATGTCAGCCATGATCGTGCTCCCTTTCGATTCGTGTGCAACTCCAGAATTGCACGTAGTCGCGAATACTGCAATCTGCAAGTTGCACGTTGCTCCGAGCAACACGGAGGTGGGGCTAAGCGCGGGGCTTGCGCCCCTCGAGCACGCCGGCCAGGAGCACCGCGACGAGCGCCGCAGCGGGAGCGACGATCAGGCCCGCGCGCAGACTCTCGTGCTCGGCGATGAATCCCACGAACGGCGGTGAGAGGAGGAACCCGAGACGCAGGAGCCACGAGACCATGGTGAGGCCGACGCCCGACCGTAGACCCGGGAGCTCGTCGGCCGCGTGCATCGCGGCCGGGATCAGCGTTGCGATGCCGAACCCCACCGCGGCGAACCCGGCGATCGTGCCGGGAACGCTGGGGAAGAGCAGCGCGAGTCCCATGCCGACCGCGGCGATCAGACCGCCGACGCGTGCGACCGCCCGTTGCCCGAACCGGTCGGTCATGCCGTCGCCGAGCATCCGCCCGATGAACTGCGCTCCCACCAGCGCGATGAAGCCGAGCGGAGCCACGGCGGCAGCGGCACCCAGCGACTCGCCCAGATACAGGGTCGCCCAGGAGTTGCCCGCATCCTCGGCGACCGCGCCGGCCATGGCGATGAGCGTCAGCGCGATCACCGCGAACACCACGCGCGGGCCCACGCCTCGGCGCACGGCCTTCTCGATCTCCGCGGGTTCTGCCGTGGCCTCGGCATCCGCCTCCTCATCACGCCCGGGGAGGCAGAAGAACAGCGAGGTGAGCGCCACAGCGGCGAAGACCGCGGTGGAGATTCCGAGATGCACGGCGAGCGGGAGCTGCAGCGCGATCGCCACGGCCGCCATGCCGCCGCCGAGCACGGCGCCGATCGACCAGATCGCGTGGAAGGAGTTGATGATGGAGCGCCCGTACCGACGCTGGACGCGCAGGCCGTGTGCGTTCTGCCCGACGTCGGTGATCGCATCGAAGGCGCCGCCGAGTAGCAGCGCTGCGGCGAACAGGATGCCGGTCGGCGCGAGCGCCGCAGCGAGCAGAGAGACCCCCACACCGACCGTGCCGATCACCGCGACGCGCGCCGAGCCGAATCGACGGATCAGCACGGCGGCGAGGAGTCCGGCGGCGATGGCCCCCGCGGGGAAGGCCGCGATCGCGATCCCGTAGCCGACGTTGTCGAGGCCGAGCTGGGACTTGATCTCGGGGTACCGCGGCAGGAGGTTGGCGAACAGCGCACCGTTCGTCAGGAACAACGCACTCACGGCGATGCGCGCACGTCGCGCCGCTCGATCGGGAGCAGCGCGTCGAATCGTTTCGGCGGACGTCATGCGTACGATCGTACACGCATCGGATGCGCCCCGATTCCGGCATCCGCCGCCGTGACGATCACGGATCAGCGCGAAGGAGTATCCGCCTCCGCGGCCGCGTCCGCGCGCGGGCCGTCGACCACCGCGATCACCGCGGCCTTCGCCTCATCGAGATCGCGGAACGACCCGACGAACTCGGAGTGCGGGCCGAACGCCGTGTAGCCCTGCGTCGGCGCTCCGCTGATCGACCCGAGGAATCGTCTCCGGTCATTGCCCACGAAGAACCCGGGATCGACTTCCACCCAGAGGCCTCGCGGGGCCGACGCGACGCGGGTGCGCGCGCCGAGTCCGATCCTTCTCGACATCGTCGGGCTCAGGCGCTCATCGCGTGCAGCACGGGAGCCGCGCCGAACTCGGACGAGAACTCGTCGCGCGTGAGGTCGAGGCCTGCGGACGAACTGGCGGCGTTCATCATCTTCACGAGCAGCGCCCGGTCGACGGGGGCCTCGGCATCAAGCACGAAGCGCAGCGGGATCGCCGCCTGGATCCAGAGCGTCTCGACCGCACCGCCCGTCGTGGGGATCGTCAGGGCGAAGGACTCGTTGCGTCGCAGCTTGGTCAGCGTGACGACTCGGACATGCGCGAGGATCTCATCCTCGACGTCGATAGGTGCTCCGCCGTTGCCGTAGGTCAGGTGTCCCATGATCTCTCTCCCATCCAGAAAGAATCGCTTAGGAGATAGATTACTAGGTTACCTAGTTAAATGCCACTCCACGGATCGAAGCTGGACGAAGGTCAAGAATTCCTCAGGGGAGATCGTCGATCTCTTCGGCGAGTCGACGGAGGAACCTGACGATGACCTCGGTCTGCTCGGGAGTGAACTCGCTCGCGAGTCCCTCGAGGCGCTGCGTCATGTCGTCGGCCGGCGCATGCAGATCGCGCAGCGTCGGACGCACTACCTTCGATCTCGCGTCGGCGGGGTGCGCGGTGACGACGACCTGGCCGCGTTCCTGCAGTCGACGCAGCACGCTCGTGATCGCCGCGGTGCTCACGCCGAGGTGCCCCGCGAGGCCACCGGGCGTCGCCGGCGCATGATCCGGCGCATCGGCGATGAAGCGCATCGCCTCGCGATCGGTGTCGTTGGGTTCACGCCGCGACGACAGCCGCCGTGCGAGCTGCGACTCCGATCGGCGCAACTGCTCGATCCGCTCGATCATCTCCCGCGTCTCTGTAGAGGTTCCGTCCGCGATCCGCGGATGCACGGTCGCCCGTGCGCGCCCAGGAGCCTGCGTGTCGTTCGTCATTCGTGTCACCCCCTGACGTCTTCCATGCTACTCGACAACCAGGTAAGCAGGCAGACTAGCGAATATCAATGTGATCCACCACTCGTCACGGATGCGAAGATGGAATCCTGCGGAAAGGACGCCATGGCAGAGGAATTCACCCTCGAGGAGGCGGGATACATCCTGTATTCCGATGTACTCGAACGCCTTCGCCAGCGATTCCCCGCCGTCGCCGACTGGCGCCTCGAGCAGATCATCGCCGCCGAGAACGAGGCGATCACCGGAGGGATCCTGCAGATCGTTCCGGCGGCCGTCGAATCCGGCGCGGTCGAGATGCTCGCGCGTGAGCAGGACGGCGGAATGACCGACGACGACGAGGTGGCATGATGGAGCGCTCCGAGGACTTCACCCGCTCCGGATACTGGTATCCGGACACGGACTCCGCCAGCACCGTCGACGTGCTGAACCTGCTCCGCCGATACCGCGCCGCCGAGACCGCGATGCGCGCGCGTACGCGTGCGTCGATGAGGATGAACGAGACCGACCTCGTCGCCCTCCGGTTCCTCCTCCGAGAGCAGCGCGCCGGACGCCTCGTGCGCCCGATCGACATCGCTCGGATGCTGGACATCTCCACCGCGTCCACCACGACGCTGATCGACCGCCTCGAGAAGGGCGGCCACGCCCGACGCGAGCCTCACCCGACCGACCGTCGCGCGGGTGTCATCGTGCCCACCGTGAGCAGCGACGACGAGGTGCGCGAGACGCTCGGGGCCATGCACCGCCGGATGCTGGCCCTCGTCGACGAGATGTCCGACAAGGAGCGCGCGACCGTCACCCGCTTCCTCGCCGGCATGACCTCGGCGATCGAAGAGGCTGCCGACCTCGACCAGGAGCTCCGCGACGTCATCCGCTCTCACGAGGAGGGATCGGCAGGCGCGTAGCGCGCGCCGGGGTCCGCAGGCGCGTAGCGCCCGCCCTCCCACCGACGCGGCATCCGCTCAGACCTTCTCGGGCTGCTCCCCCGCCGCGGACTCGGGGTCGGACTCAGCCTCCGTCTCCGCGCCCTCGAGCCGCTCGGGGAACAGCTCATCGAGGTCGAGGTCGGGGTTGTCGTCCTGCGTCGCGACCAGCTCGATCGCCTCCTCCGGCGTCTGCACGCTCGGCATCGCCCCGGGCAGCGGCCGGCGCGCGGACTCCTTGAGCACCACGACCGCGATGAAGCCGGCGATCGACGTGCCGATCACGTAGAACGCCGGGGCGAGCGACGACCCGGTCATCTGCACGAGCGCCTCCATCACGACCGGCGCGGTGCCGGCAAACAGGGCGACCGCCAGGTTGTACGAGATGCCCATGCCGCCGTAGCGCGACGACGTCGGGAACAGCGCCGGCAGCGAGGACGCGAGGTTCGCGACATAGAACGTCACCGGGAACGCGAGCAGCACGAGCCCCAGGAGCGTCGACCAGATCTCGCCGTGCATCATGAACAGGAACGCCGGGACGGCGAGCACGATCGCCGAGATCGAGCCGATGAACAGCACCTTGCGGCGGCCGATGCGGTCGGACAGCTTGCCCGTCAGCGGGATGGACAGCGCCATGGCGACGAGCACCGGCAGCGTCAGCAGCGTGCCGTGGACCTCGTCGTAGCCGAGCGTTCCGGTGAGGTACGTGGGCATGTACGAGGTCAGCGCGTACCCGACCGTGTTCGCGGCGGCGACGAGCACGAACGCGGTGAGCAGTTCGCGCCAGTACGCGCGGATCAGCGCGAGCACACCCTTGGGAGCATCCGCCGCGGCCTGCGCCTCGTCGGTCGCCCTCGCCGCGGCATCCTGCGCCTCCTGGAACGCGGGCGTGTCCTCGATCTTGAGTCGGAAGTAGATCGCGATGAGACCCAGCGGCAGGGCGACGAGGAACGGGATGCGCCAGGCGAAGCCCTGCATGACCTCGGCCGAGAGCGTCAACTGCAGAATCGACACGAACGCGGCGCCGATCGCGAACCCCATGTACGAGCCCAGGTCGAGCAGCGAGGCGTAGAACCCGCGACGCTTGTCGGGGGCGTACTCGGTGATGAACGTCGTCGCTCCCGCGTACTCGCCGCCGGTCGAGAAGCCCTGCGCGAGCTTGAGGACGATGAGCAGGATGGGCGCCCAGACGCCCCATACCGAGAAGTCGGGCAGCACGCCGATGAGGAAGGTCGCTGCGGCCATCATGATGAGCGTGAACGCGAGGATGCGCTGTCGCCCCATCCGGTCGCCGAGCTGACCGAGCACGATGCCTCCGAGCGGGCGGGCGACGAAGGTGACCGCGAAGACGCCGAGCGAGAACAGCGACTGCGCCCCCGCGGAGGCGTCGGGCAGGAAGGCACGGCCGATGATGACGGCGAGGTAGCCGTACACGCCGATGTCGTACCACTCCATGAGGTTGCCGACCACGGTGCCGGCGACCGCACGACGGAGCATCGGCTTGTCGACGACGGTCACGTCGTCGACCGTGAGGCGGCGGGGCTCCTCGGGCTTCACGAGCCCCAGCCGTCGGCCGAGACGGCGCCAGAGGGACTCGCTGTTCTTCACGGGTTCGGACATTGTGTTCTCTCTTCTTCCCGGAGGATGCCCGCGGTGGAACGGGGGCGGACGGCGGAGCGGCGAGCGTGGGCGAGCGGGTCGCGCCTCACAGCAGGCGGGTCAGCAGGACGGTCGCGAGGGGGAGGGATGCCGCGGCGACCAGGGCGACGAGTCCGGCGAGTCCGGCGGTGCGCCAGCGCGGGTCCGCGGAGACCAGGGACGCACGGTCGACTCCGACCGTGCGTCCCACGGCCTCGCTGGCGGGGAGCGGCGCGAGGCTGGCCGCATCCGAGAGCACCGACGGCGCGTCACGCAGAGCGTGATCGACGCGCACGGGGGACTTCGGTGCTCCGGACATTTCTTGCCTTCCTTCGGGGGAAGGTTACTAGATGAACTAGACATCTGCCAACCTAGTGAAAACTTCGGGAGAGCCGCCTACGCTCGGTGACATGACGGAGCTCACCCAGCCCACCGGACTCGAAGACGACCTGCGCGCGGTCCTCCGCGACGACGGCACGACCCCGCGCGTGCTCGTGCTCGGCGCCACCGGCTACATCGGCGGACGCCTCACACCTCGCCTGCTCAACGCCGGATACCGGGTACGCGTGCTCGCACGAGACGCGGCGCGCGCGGCATCCTTCCCCTGGGGAGCCGACTGCGAGATCGTCGAGGGCTCCGCGGACGACGCGGATGCCGTGGCCGAGGCCATGCGCGACGTCGACGTCGTCTACTACCTGATCCACTCGATGTCGGCCGGCAAGGGCTTCGAGGAGAGCGACGAGCGTGCGGCGCAGACCGTGGCGGATGCCGCGGCGAGCGTGCACGTGCACCGTCTCGTGTACCTCGGCGGGCTGCATCCCGAGGGCGTCGAGCTCTCGCCGCACCTGCGCTCGCGCGTGCACGTCGGCGAGATCTTCCTGCGATCGGGCGTTCCGACGCTCGTGCTGCAGGCCGGAGTCGTGATCGGCTCGGGATCGGCGTCGTTCGAGATGATCCGCCACCTGACCGAGGTCCTCCCGTACATGCCCGCGCCGAGGTGGGTGCGGAACCGCATCCAGCCGATCGCCGTGCGCGACGTGCTGCACTATCTGCTGGGCGCGGCGCGCGTGGCACCCGAGGTGAACCGTGCGGTCGACATCGGCGGACCCGACGTGCTGCGCTACGGCCAGATGATGAACGGATACGCGGTCGAGGCCGGGCTGCCGCAGCGGGCCA
This sequence comes from Microbacterium sp. GCS4, assembly GCF_001262495.1. Classification (GTDB taxonomy): domain Bacteria; phylum Actinomycetota; class Actinomycetes; order Actinomycetales; family Microbacteriaceae; genus Microbacterium. The sequence continues at coordinate 141,437 of NZ_LGYE01000003.1, read as the reverse complement.
TCGCGGCGCTCCCCGTGTTCACGCCCGGACTCGCCTCGCACTGGGTCAACCTCGTCACGCCCGTGCCACGGTCGATCGCACGTCCCCTGGTCGCCTCGCTGCAGAACGAGTGTGTGGTGAAGGACCACGCGGTCGACGATCTGATCCCCCGGCCGGAGGGTGGGCTCACGCCCTACCGCCAGGCCGTGCACCTCGCGCTCGGACGCGTGAACGCGGATGCGATCGAGACGAGCTGGCAGGACTCCGAGGTCTCCGGGGCGCCGAGCGATCCGCTTCCGAGCGACCCCGAGTGGGCCGGTCGCATGGTCTTCACGGACGCCCGCTCCCTCAAGACCACGGCGTCGGTCGACGGACTGTGGCGCGTCATCATCGGCATCGGCGGCACGAACGGGTGGTACTCCTCGCCGTTCCTCTGGGCCGTGCGCGGGTGGATGGATCGCGTGGTCGGCGGAGTCGGACTGCGGCGAGGGCGACGGAACAAGGCCGCCGCACGGGTGGGCGACGCGATCGACTTCTGGCGCGTCGAGGCCGTGGAGGAGCCGGGCACCGAGACCGAGGCCTCGGCCGCGAGCGGCGGTCTGCTGCGTCTGCGCGCCGAGATGAAGGTGCCGGGCGAGGCGTGGCTCGAGCTGCGTGCGCTGCCGGATGCCGGGGGCGCGCGCTACGAGCAGCGGGCGGTGTTCTTCCCCCGGGGCCTCGCCGGACGGCTGTACTGGTTCGCCGTGCTGCCGTTCCACGGGTTCATCTTCGCGGGCATGGCGGCGCGCATCACCGCCGCCGCCGAGCAGCCCGGGGCCTGACGCGCGGTGTTCCACGCTCGGTAGATGGAAAACGCCGCTGAACGGCATCCGTCAGCGGCGTTTTCCATCTCTCAACGGGACGGCGCGCGGCTAGCGCTCGGTCGGGGCGGTGCCTCCGGCCTCGTCGACGGACTCGGCCGTGTCCTCGGCGAGCGCGGCGGCGGGGTCCGCATGCGTCGCGGCATCCGGGATGGCATCCGCTCCCGCATCCGCTCCCGCATCCGGGATGATGTCGATCGCCTCGGTCGCGGTCGCGTAGACCTCGGCGAGGCTGTCGTCGACCTCGGACTCGTCGATCCAGGCCAGGTCGTCCTCGGAGTGGTCGTACTCGACGGGCACGAGCGCGAAGTCGTCGCCGTACTCCTCGAGGCCGGCCATGACGCTGTGGCGGACGGCCGCCCGCGCATAGCGCTCACGGAGGATCATGGGGTCGCGCCGTAGGTCCTTCATGAACGCGACCATCATGAACGCCATGATCACCGCGAACGGCAGTGCCGCGATGATCGTGACGTTCTGCAGTGAGCGCAGACCGCTCCCCTCCTCTCCCGTGACGAGGAGCACTGCGGCGATCACACCGACCAGCACACCCCAGACGACCGCGACCCAGCGCGACGGGTCGGGACGACCCTGCTGCGACAGCGTGCCCATCACGAGCGAGGCGGAATCGGCTCCGGTGATGAAGAAGATCGAGATGAGCAGGATCAGCAGGATGCTGGTGATCAGCGGGAACGGGAGGTTGTCGAGCACGCCGAACAGCACCTCCTCGGGCGGGTCGACCGTGAGGCCGGCGCCGTCCATCTGCTGCTGGATCGCCGTGGTGCCGAAGATCGCGAACCACACGAGCGAGATCGCCGCGGGCACGAGGATCACGACGGACACGAACTGGCGGATGGTGCGGCCGCGCGAGATCTTGGCGATGAACATGCCCACGAACGGCGACCAGGAGATCCACCACGCCCAGTAGAAGATCGTCCAGCTGGACAGGAACATCTGCGCCTCGTCGCCCTGCGAGGCGGATCGGGCGATCATCTCGGGCAGGTCGCCGAGGAACTGCACGGCCACCGAGGGGATGACGTTGAGGATCAGCAGCGTCGGACCGACGAAGAACACGAAGAACGCGAGCACGAGCGCCGCGACCGCGTTGATGTTCGACAGCGCACGGATGCCCTTCGAAACCCCTGAGACGGCCGAGGCGATGAAGCAGGCGGTGAGCACGGCGATCGCCGCGATGAGCACGCCGTTGCCGAGTTCGCCGATGCCACTGACGATCTCGACGCCGTGCCCGATCTGCAGGGCACCGAGTCCGAGCGAGGCGGCGGTGCCGAACAGGGTGACGATGATCGAGAAGACGTCGATCGTGCGGCCGAGGGGTCCCGTGGTGCGGCCCTCGCCGAGCAGCGGCGCGAAGATCGACGAGATGAGCGGGGTGCGGCCGCGACGGAACGCGCCGTACGCGATCGCGCCTCCCACGAGCGCGTAGAACGCCCACGCCTGCGGCCCCCAGTGGTACAGCACCTGGGCCTGCGCGGTGTGCATGGCCTCGAGGGTGTTCGCCTCGACCGTGCCGGGCGGCGGGTTCTCGAAGAACGTGAGCGGCTCGGCGGCTCCCCAGAACACGAGGCCGATGCCCATGCCGGCGGCGAAGAGCATCGAGATCCAGGAGAACATCGAGTACTCCGGCTCCTCGTCGTCGCGGCCCAGTGGGATGCGGCCGTAGCGCGTGAACCCGATGAACAGCATGAACACGAGGATGACGGTGGCGATCGTCGTGAAGAAGAAGCCGAAGTACTCGACGACCCAATCGAGCACGGCCTGAGTCGTGCCGGCGAGGTTGTCGCCCGCGAAGACCCCCCACGCGATGAACGCGATCGTGAAGGATGCGGCGACGCCGAACACGAGCGGATCGGTGCGGTAGGTGCGACCGGTCTCCTCGACCGAGACGCCGGGCACGAGGGCCGGGTGCACGCTGCGCGGCGGTACCGTCGCGATGTCCCGGACGATCTTGCCCGCCTGCTTGCCGGCCTGCCGTAGGGTCTCGGTCGTCGTCTTGGTGGGGTCTGTGCGTTGTCTGGGCTTCTCGTCAGGAGTGTCCATGACCACCGATTCTCCCATGCCGGTATTCTGCGGCGTTCCTGCGGGTCGTCAAGCGAGGACGACCAGCACCGCCCCCATCCGGTCGTTGAGCGAGCGTCAGCGAGACGAAACGCCGTGAGCCGACCTCGAGACGCACCCCGTTTCGTCTCGCTCGTCTCACTCAGTCGCTCGACGACCAGCACCGCCCCATCCGGTCGTTGAGCGAGCGTCAGCGAGACGAAACGCCGTGAGTCGACCTCGAGACCCCGGGTCAGCGGCGCCGGCCCAGGCCCGCGAACACCGCGTGCAGCAGCGGCAGCGCCGACACGCAGATCAGGGTGATGCCGAGCGGCTGCAGCGTCGGCACGAGCAGGGCGCCGCCCACGAGCATCGCGGCGAACAGCACGCCGGAGCCGATCCGTCTCGCGAGCCCCTCGAGCCGGTCGATCCGGCGCTCCAGACGCGAGGTGTCGAACGTCACGGTGCCGGCATCCACCCGCGAGATGATCGCGTCGATCTTCTTCGGCAGACGCCACGTGACGGCGGCGTTCTCCATGGCCTGCGTCCCCATGTCGCGCATGAACCCGCCGGTCTGGTCGCGCAGCAGCCGTCCGGCGTAAGGCTCCGCGGCATCCCAGACGTTGAAGGTCGGGTCGAGGCTCGAGCACATGCCCGAGGTGAGCGACACCGCGCGGATCAGCAGCAGCATGTTCTCGGGCAGCTGCAGCGGGAGCGAGCGCACCATGTCGCCGAACTCGTCGGCGAAGGCCATGAACTCGCGCGGGTCGACCTGCGCGAGCTCCGCGAACCCCATGCCGCCGAAGCGTGCGAACAGGGCCGTGAGGGCGCGCTCGAGCTCGGCGGTGTCGGCGGACGGCAGCAGCACGCCGATCTCCTGCGCGGCGGCGACGAGCCCGCGGCTGTCGCGCCCGGCGACCGCGATGAGCAGAGTGCGCAGACCGTCCCGGAGGTTGTCGGGGACCTCGGCCATCATCCCGAAGTCGATGAACGTGAGGCGGAAGCCGCCGTCCAGCGAGGGGTCGGGGGTGACGAAGATGTTGCCGGGGTGCGGGTCGGCGTGCACGAAGCTGTGCGTGAAGACCTGGTCGAACATGACCTCGGCGAAGGCGTCGGCCACGGCAGAGGGGTCGATGCCCGCAGCGCGCAGGGCCTCGATGTCGTTGATCTTGATGGCCGTGACGTCCGACAGCGTGAGCACGCGACGCGTCGACCGCTCCCAGACGATCTGGGGCGCGTCGATGCGCGGGTCGTCGGCGAAGTTCTCGCGGAACCGCTCCGCGCTCGCCGCCTCGTGCAGGTAGTCGATCTCCTCGAGGCTCGTGTGCGCGAACTCCTCGACCAGAGCGGGGGCGTCGACGCGGTCGGACACGAGGCGCACCCGCATCGCCCAGCGCGCCACGCGGCGGAGCGCTGCGAGGTCGGTCTCGACGATCCCGTCGATGCCGGGTCGCTGCACCTTGACGACGACCTGGTCGAGTCCTGTGTCCGCTGCGTCGAGCTCGGAGAGACGGGCGCGGTGCGCCTGTCCGAGGGATGCCGCCGCCACGGGCGTCTCGTCGAACCACGCGTAGGCGCGGTCCAGGGGGATGCCGAGCTCGGCTTCGGCGACCCGGCGGATGTCGGCGAACGGCACCGCGGGCACCTCGTCCTGCAGGCCCTCGAGCTCCTTGGTGATCTCGGGCGGCAGCACGTCGAGGCGCGAGGACATGAACTGTCCGACCTTGATCATCAGACCGCCGAGTTCGATCGCCAGGGCGTGGAAGCGCTGCGCGAACCGCTGCAGGCGCGGCGGGCGCGTGCGCTCGGAGACGCGCGAGAGGCCGAGGCGCGGGAGGACGAGCTCGTACCACCAGACGATGGTGAACTCCCGCGCCGCGAACGACAGGATGCGGCGGTACCGGGCGCGATGGGCGCCCTGCGCCGCAGCATCCGTCATCGATGGCCTCTGTTCGTCCGGGGTCAGTCCTGAGCGAGGATCGTGTACAGCCTACGGCGGGCCTCGTCGAGCACGTCGATGGCCTGCTGCACCTGCTCGGGGCTGCCGCTGCGACCGACCTGCGCGGCGGCAGCGGCGAGGTCGACGCCGGCCTTCGGGAGCGCGGTGAAGCGCGGGTCGTTGCGGTGTCCGTCCTTGGTCGAGGTCGACTCCCAGGGTGCAGGGGTCTCGGTCGACTCGGATGCGACGGCGCGACCTGCCTCGGTGAGCGAGTAGGTCTTGCGACCGTTCTGCTCCTCGGCCTCGATCAGGCCCTCGTCGGCGAGCAGCTGCAGTGTCGGGTAGACGGAGCCTGCGCTGGGCTTCCAGGATCCGCCGCTGCGCTCGGCGATCTCGCTGATGATCTGGTAGCCGTGCATGGGGCGCTCTGCGAGGAGCGAGAGCACGGCGGTGCGGACGTCGCCGCGCGCCATGCGCGAGCCGCCGCTGGGGCGCGGTGCGTCGAAGGACTTGCGGAGCTGATCGATCGCGTCGAAGATGGCGCCGGCGGGTCCGTTCGGGCCGCCGAGACCGCCCGATCCGAAGAGTCCGCCGAGCGGGTTGTCGCCGCCCTGGCCGGTGTTGCCGAAGGGGAATGAGTTGTTCATGATGACCTCCCAGTGCTGTCGATGGAGCCGGTGAGCGATACTCAACGATATATCGTTAACCCTGGGTGTGGGGTGGGAATCCGGCCCCTGCGAGAAAGTCGGCGGATGCTGTCGATCGGCCTTCTGCTCGCTCGTCATCCCTCTGTACGCTGACCGCTGACAGAGGAGATGAGAGCGATGCGCTACACACTGCTGTTGCACTACCCCGAGATGAGTGACGCCGAGCTGGGCGAGGTGTCGCTGGCCGAGGGCCAGGCCGCTTTCGCCAGTTACGCCGCGACGCTGCAGGCCGCCGGAGTGCTGATCGGCGGCGAGGTGCTGCAGCCGTCGGCCGTGACGACGACCGTGCGGATGCGCGACGGCGCCCTGCAGGTGCAGGACGGCCCTTTCGCCGACACGAAGGAGCAGCTCGGAGGCACGTTCGTGATCGACGTGCCCGACCTGGACGCCGCGATCGGCTACGCCCGGCAGGCGCCGTCGGTGCAGTGGGGCGCGGTCGAGGTGCGGCCGGGTGCCGTGTACACGGTCGACGGCGTCTGGACGCCGAACCGATGAGCGCCGAGGAGGCCCGCGTCGTCGCCGAGCGCGCGGCGCGGTCCTCCTACGGGCGGCTCGTCGCCCTGCTCGCCGCGCAGAGCGGCGACATCGGCCTCGCCGAGGACTCGCTGTCGGGCGCTTTCGAGGAGGCGCTGCGGCGCTGGCCCTCCGGAGGCGTCCCCGACAACCCGGAAGGATGGCTGCTGACCGTGGCCAGGAACCGACTGCGCGACGTGTGGAAGTCGTCCGCGATGCGCGCATCCGCCCCGCTCGACGACGCCGTGCGCGCCGCGACCGACCCGCTCGCCGAGCACGATCCGCTCGCGATCGGCGACAAGCGACTCGAGCTGCTGTTCGTGTGCGCACATCCGGCGATCGACCCGGCCGTGCGTACGCCGCTCATGCTGCAGACCGTGCTGGGCTTCGACGCCGCCGAGATCGCGCGGGCGTTCGCGGTGCCGCCCGCCGCGATGGCGCAGCGTCTCGTGCGGGCGAAGCGCCGCATCAAGGACGCCCGCATCCCGTTCGCCGTGCCGGACCGCACGGCGATGCCGGAGCGTCTGCCCGTGGTGCTGGAGGCCGTGTACGGGTGCGCGGCACTGTCGTGGCGCGGCGACGGTTCGTCGCTCGCCGGCGAGGCGCAGTACCTTGCCGTCACGCTCGCCGCCCTGCTCGACGGAGAGGCGGAGGCCTGGGGACTCGCGGCGCTGACGACACTGACCCTCGCCCGACGTCGGACCGGTGGCTTCGTGCCGCTCGACGAGCAGGACCCCCAGGACTGGGATGCCGCGCTGATCGCCGAGGGCGAGGCGTACCTGCGGCGAGCGCGGCCGGACGGCGCACCGGGCAGGTTCCAGGTGGAGGCCGCGATCCAGGCCGTGCACACCGACCGACGGCGCACGGGTGAGACGGACTGGGCGGCGCTGCGGATGCTGTACGCAGCGCTGCTGGAGATCGCGTCCACCCTCGGCGCCCGGGTCGCGGCGGCCGTCGTGACGGCGCGCCTCGATGGCCCGGATGCCGGACTCGCCGCTCTGCCCGCGCTCGCCGCCGATGCGGAGACCTTCCAGCCGTACTGGGCGGCGCGCGCCGAGCTGCTCGCCGCCGCCGATCGCGACGCGACGGACGCCTATGCCCGTGCGGTCGAGCTCGCGGAGGATGCCGAGGTCGCGGCGTTCCTCCGCGCCCGCGCCGCCCGTCCGTAGCGCCGAGCCGCGGCATCCATCCGCTCGCCATCTCTGCCCGCCCCGCCGTCTGCCCACCCCGCCGTCTGCCCACCCCGTCCCGGCATCCGTCCGCCATCCGGCATCCGATCCCACCCGACAGCCGCGCCCCGGCATCGGCATCCGTCCGCCCCGGCATCGGCATCGGCATCCGTCCGCCCCGGCATCGGCATCGGCATCGGCATCGACATCCGCATCCGCATCCGCGTCCGCATCCGCATCCGATCCCACCCGGCAGCCGTGCCCCGGCATCGGCATCCGGCAGCCCGGCATCCGCTCGCCCCGGCATCCACCCCGGCATCCGCCATCCGGCATCCGTTATCCGCCATCCGTTATCCGCCATCCGCCATCCGCCATCCGCCATTCGCGCCCCGGTCCTGCAGATGCGCCGCTTGCGCGCGCTGCTCAGCACGTCAGCGCACTCATGGCAACCCCCGTGCGGGTGCATAGCCCGTGATGGTTGACTGCCTCCGATGTCGACTCCTGCTGCGCCCGCGAACTCCCCCTCCGCCCACATCCGTGTGAGCGTGGTCGTCCCCGTGTTCAATCCCGGGCCGTCGTTCGACGATCTCATCGCATCGCTCGACCGGCAGACCCTCGACCACTCCCGGTTCGAGCTGCTGCTGTGCGACGACGGTTCCGACGAGCAGACGCAGGCCCGGTTGGCGGAGGTCGAGCGCACCCGGTCCTACGCCCGCGTGCTGTGTCTGCCCCACTCGGGCTGGCCCGGCACGCCCCGCAACGAAGGAGTCGCTGCGGCGCGCGGCGACTACGTGCAGTTCGTCGACCAGGACGACTGGCTCTTCGACGAGGCGCTGGAGCGCATGTGCGACTATGCGGATCTGCACGGCGCCGACGTCCTGGTCGGCAAGGAGGTCGGCGTCGGTCGGCCGCTCCCCTCGCGGATCTACCGCCGCGATGTGCCGGATGCCCGCCTGGGCCGCGACCCGCTGCTCGAGATGCTCACGCCGCACAAGATGTTCCGCACGGAGTTCCTGCGCGAGAAGCGGGTGCGCTTCCCCGACGGCAAGGTGCGACTCGAGGATCACCTGTTCGTGATGCGCGCGTATTTCGAGGCGGAGCGGATCTCGATCCTCGCGAGCACGCCCTGCTATGCGTGGGTCAAGCAGGCGGGCAGCGCGAGTTCGGCGCGGATCGATCCGGAGTCCTACTTCCCGCATCTGGAGGCCGTGCTCGACCTCGTGGAGCAGTACACGCAGCCGGGTCCGCTGCGGGACCGTCTGCTGCGGCACTGGTTCCGCGGCAAGATCCTGAAGCGCCTGGCCGGGAAGCGCCTGGTGAAGTACCCGGCCGAGTACCGCGACCGTCTCCTGGACGTGGTGGTGCCGCTCGTGCGCCGCCGCTTCGGTCCGGGGGTCGACGGGGGTCTCGCGTTCCCGCAGCGCATCCGCGCCGCCCTGCTGCGCGCCGACCGGCGGGCGGATCTCCTCGCCTTCGCCCGGTTCGAGAGGGATCTCGAGTGCCGGGTCGCCGTGACCTCGGCATCCTGGTCGCGCGGTGGCGGGCTGCACCTGGACCTGCGCGTGGACGTCCTGCGCGACGACCAGGATGGGCTCGTGATCGATCCGGACTCCGGCCGCCTCACGTCGCTGCCTGTGCCGATGGACGGGCTGCCGACCGGACTGCTCGAAGCGGGCAGGGAGCTGCGCAACGACCGCGTGGAACTCGTCATCGGAGGGGCGGGCGACCAGCGCGTCATCGCCAGCGCCCGCCTGAAGGACGGCCATGCCGCATCGCTCGCGCTCGACCCGCTCAAGGTGTTCGGTCGCGGCGACGACTCACGCGGTGTGCGCCTGGTGGCGAAGGTCCGCCGGGCCGGGTGGACGTTCGACGTGCCCCTCACCTCGGATGCCGCGACCCTGGCCGGCGCCGGGCACTCGCCCCTCCTCGCGGGACGCACGTGCACTCCCGTCGCGACGCGTGGCGGGGTCGTCGAGCTGCGCCGGGTGTTCCCGGGCGGTCGCCTCAAGGATCTCGCGGGTCGCGCGGTGCGTCGAGTGCGCAGCCGCGCCCGACGCGGCTGACTCGTCCCCGAAGGGCGGAGCCGTTCCCGAAGGGCTGAGCCGTTCCCGAAGGGCTGAGCCGTCCCCGAAAGGGCTGAGCCGTTCCCGAAGGGCTGAGCCGTCCCCGAAAGGGCCGAGCCATCCCCGAAGGGCTGAGCCGGGCCCGACGCCGCTGAGCCGTTCCCGAAGGTAGGACATACCGCGGAGGCAGGAGGATCCACCCGCAACCCTCCTACGCCGGCGTCATCGCCTACCTCGACGGCGCGCACCGACCCCGCGACCCCGCATTCCTGCGTCAGCGTGGGAGCGTGAGCACCTCCGCGCCGGTCTCGGTGATGGCGATCGTGTGCTCGGTGTGCGCGGTGCGGCATCCGGTGGCGCTGCGGAGCGTCCATCCGTCGGCATCGGTCACGAGCTGATCGGTGTCGCGCATGACCCAGGGCTCGAGCGCGAGGAGCAGGCCGGGGCGCAGCGTGTAGCCGCGGCCGGGGCGTCCGTCGTTCGCGACGTGCGGGTCCTGGTGCATGGTCGAGCCGATGCCGTGGCCGCCGAATTCGCCGTTGATCGCGTAGCCGGAGTCGTGCAGAACCGTGCCGATCGCGTGCGAGAGATCGCCGATGCGCGCGCCGGGGCGTGCCGCCGCGATGCCTGCCGCGAGCGCCCGTTCGGTCGCGTCGATCATCGCGAGGTCGTCGGATGCCGCGCGCGTGCCGACCGTGAAGCTGATCGCCGCGTCGGCGGCGACGCCGCGCAGGGTCACCGCCAGGTCGAGTGTGAGGAGGTCTCCGTCGGCGAGGCGGTAGTCGTGGGGCATCCCGTGCAGCACGGCGTCGTTCACCGCTGTGCAGACGTAGTGTCCGAAGGGGCCTCTGCCGAACGAGGGGGCGTAGTCGACGTAGCAGGATTCGGCCCCGGCATCCTCGATCAGCTGTTTCGTCCAGCGGTCGAGATCGAGGAGGTTCACACCGACCTCGGCCCGGTTCTTGAGTGTCTGCAGGATGCCGCCGACGAGCGCACCGGTGTCGCGGGCCCGGTCGAGCTGAGCGGGAGTGAGGATCTCGATCATGGTATAACTATACCGGCCAAACTATCCCGGTATTAGAATCGGTGCATGATGGTTCGCCTTCCCCTGAGTCCTGCCGAGGTCAAGCGCGGTGAGCGTCTGGGCGCTCTGCTGCGGCGCGCGCGCGGTGAACGGTCGATGCTGAGCGTGGCTCTCGATGCGGGCGTCTCGCCGGAGACTCTGCGCAAGATCGAGTCCGGTCGTGTGGCGACGCCGGCGTTCTCGACGATCGCGGCGATCGCGGGTGTGCTGCATCTGTCGCTCGATGCGGTGTGGTCGGAGATCGAGCCGACGCCCGTGGTGCGCGGCCGGGTCGCGTCCTGATGGCGACTGCACTGGTCACCGGTGCGTCCCGCGGTATCGGGCGTGCGGTCGCGCAGGCGTTCGCCCGCCGAGGCGATCGTGTGGCCGTGCACTTCGGCCGCGATCGGGATGCGGCGGAGCGGACGCTCGCGTCGTTGGACGGTGATGGGCATGCGCTCGTCGGCGGGGACCTCGGTGATCCTGCCGGGGCGCAGGCCGTGGTGGATGCCGCCGCCGAGGCCCTGGGGTCGATCGGCATCCTGGTGAACAACGCGGCGGTCGCTCCGAGTGCTGCGAACGCGCATCGCGTGGATGGGGTGTCGTTCGAGGATTGGCAGCGCGCGTGGGCGGATATGGTCGCGGTGAATCTGCTGGGATCGTCGAATGTGACGATGCTGGTGGCGCAGCGCATGATCGCTCAGGGTGAGGGTGGGGCGATCGTGAACCTCGGGTCGCGCGGTGCGTTCCGCGGCGAGCGCGATCATCCTGCGTATGCCGCGACGAAGGCCGGCCTTCAGGCGTTCGGTCAGTCGATGGCTCTCGTGCTCGCGCCGTATGGGATCTCGGTCGCCTCGGTGGCTCCGGGGATGATCGCGACCGAGCGGCAGGCGTCGAAGCTCGAGGGCGTCGGTGGCGACGACATCCGCGGGCAGAGCCCGTTCGACCGGGTCGGCACGCCCGAGGAGGTCGCCGACGCCGTGGCCTATCTCACCTCCCCGGGCGCGGTGTGGACCTCGGGCGCGGTGCTCGACCTGAACGGCGCGTCCTACTTTCGCTGACTCGCCTTGCTCGACCACCCACGCGCCTGCCCGCCCCCGAGAGGCCCCGCGCAGCCTCGTGCATCCCCGCCGATCGCAGACCACCCCACCGACGCCCAACCCGCGACGCGCTGACCCTTTGACGCCCCTCACCATCGTCACGCCACCCTGCCCATCCCTCGTCCGGGATCGAACCGCGCGCGTCCTCCGAGTCGTGGCGTCTGCTCGGGGTCGACCCACCGTGGCGGCACGAACCACACCCGCCCGTCGATGCCTCGACCGTCGATGCGGATCTCCCAGCCGTTGTCGTGGATACGGTGATGACAGGTCTCGCAGAGCAGCACTCCGTTGTCGAGGTCGGTCGACCCTCGATCTCGACTCCACCATCGGATGTGATGGGCCTTGGTCATCTGCGGAGGCAGTGCGCACATCGCGCATCCTCCGTCGCGTTCGACGAGCGCGAGCCGTTGCGACCTGGTGAACAGACGCTTCTCGCGCCCCCAATCGAGGATCTCGCTGTCGCCGCCCAGAACGCAGGGGATGATTCCTCCGTCCGCCGCCATCCGCCGTGCCGCGCCAGCTCCGACGGGCTGGTCCAGTCCGTCGATCGCGGCCGTTCCGGCATCCGACTCGAGGTCTGCGAGAGCCACACGCACCACGACGGTCGCTCCACCGAGCGGCAGGCGCTCCTCGCAGCCGAGGGCGTGCGCGCAGAACATCGCGAGCGCGTCGGCCTGCAACATCGGCACCGAGCGGCGGTCTGCATCGGGCCCATCCGGCGCTGCGGAGTCCTTGCGGGCCGCGAACGCCGCGGTGACATATCCGCGGATCGCGGTGATCACAGGCGCCGCAGACTCCGCGTCGAGCCGAGCATCGAGGTGCACCATCCCGTCGCGTTCGAAGATCGTCAGCGACCGCTGGGCCCGCTGTTCGACGGAACGTGGTTCGACACCCTCGGGATCGAGCCACGCTTCGGCTTTCGTCACAAGTCGTCGCACGTCGTCGAGTCCGAGCCCGGGGGCGGATTCGGTGAGCCGACGCTCCGCTTCGGCCGTGCGCTCTCGCCCCGCGGCGACACGGCAACGGTCGAGCAGCGCCACGATCAGCGCCGCCCCCTGCACGCTCAGCGCTCCTGTGCCGAGTGCCTCGCGCACGGCCGGATACTTCGCGGGCAAGGGGGCGCCGAGCAGATCAGCCCGCGGCGCCGTCGCCTCGCCGACCGTGATCAGGCGACTCGCGTCACCCGTCGACATCCCCGTGCTCGCGGCGATGAGCTTCGCCGATGATCGGTATCCCTGCTGCTTCGCGAGACTGTCTGCCCCGAGCTCGCGGCGCGACTCATCGGCGATCCGCGCCACGACCTCGACGTGCACGGCATCGAGGCGCCTCTTGAGCGCGTCGACAGCCCCGTTGACCGCGAGCAGCTGAGATCGGGAGAACGAAAGCACGTCGTCGCACTCTGCCCACGCCTCGTCGAGGCGTGCCATCGCCTCGTGCAGTGCGGTCAGAGTTGCCATGCCTCCATTGTAGGCGGCATAACAAGCGACTTTCGAACATATATACGAAGAGTTCCAGTACTCCGAGATGCTGCGCGAGAGGACAGAAGAGATACTGCGAGGTACCGAGAGAGGAGAGAAGAGATACTGCGAGATACCGAGACAGGAGAGACGAGAAACGAGGTACCGCGAGACCCCAGAGACGAAACACGAGAGACGAAGGACGAAACACGGGAGGGGAAAGGCGAGACACTGCGAGAGACGCCAGACGAGAGACGGGAGACGGGGCCCGAGCGACGAGAGCCAGACCCGAGACCCCTACCCCCGCAGCACTGAGTCGAGCAGCCCGGGGAACAGCTGGTCCAGATCGTCGCGCCGCAGCGTCAGCATCCTCCGCCGCCCATTGGGTTCGTTGCGAATGACGCCGGCCTCGCGCAGCACCTTCATGAAGTGCGACTTCGTGGACTTGGGAAGGTTCGGATCGCTGGCGTGACAGGCGGCCATGTCGAGCGGGCCGTCGGCGAGCTGCCGCGCGATCGCAAGGCGCTCCGGGTCGCTGAGCGCGAAGAGCACGTCGGTCAGCTGGATCTCGGAGCGATCCGGATGCGGAAGGTCGCCAGGCATGGTTCGAGAATAGTTGAACAATCCGAGGAAGGCGAGTAACGTCGCCACGGTTCGATAATTGTCGAACCACGGATGCCGGAGCGCAGCCACCCGAGGAGACCCATGACCACCACTCAGCCCATCACCGCGCAGACCGCCGATGCCACAACCCCTCGCCGCGCGCGTCTCGGGTTCGTCCTCGCCGTGGGAACGCAGATCGTGATGATGATGGGCGCGAGCGCGCCGTCGCCGTTCTATCCGGTGCTCGCCGCCGAGATCGGCTTCGACGCGATCGTGATCAGTGCGGTGTTCGCCGTGTACGCGATCGCCCTGCTCCTCGCGCTCCTGACCGCAGGATCGTTGTCGGATCACATCGGCCGCCGCCCCGTCGTGACCGGCGGCCTGCTCCTCCTCGCCGGAAGCATGGTGCTGTTCTGGCATGCTGACTCGGTCGCGACGCTGGTGCTCGCGCGGATCCTCCAGGGCGCGGCAAGCGGCGTGCTGATCGCCGCATTGTCAGCGGCCGCGCTCGACCTCGCACCCGGCGGACGCGCCAAGACCGCCGCCCTGTGGAACGCCCTGAGCCCCGGCATCGGCCTCGCGCTCGGCGCGCTGGTCTCGGGCATCGCGCTCGATGCGACCGGCGAACCGCTGCTCGACGTGTTCGCTCCGCTCACGGTCGCCTACCTCGCGCTCGCCGGACTTTTCCTGCTCGCCCCAGAGACCGCGCCGCTGACACCCGGAGCGTGGGCGTCGCTGAGCTTCCGCCTGTCGATCCCGGGCAGCATCCGCGCGGACTTCTGGCGAGGCGCGCCCGCGGTCATCGCCGGCTGGGCGACGGGCGGGCTGTTCCTGTCCCTCGGCGCGAACATCGTGCGCACCGAGCTCGGCGGCGAGGCGCACACCTGGCAGGGATTGTCGGTCGCGATGCTCGCCGGCGTCGGCGCGATCGCGGCGTTCACCCTTCGCCGTCGCGCTCCGCGCACCTCGGTGATCTTCGGCACGGCGGCCCTCGCCGTCGGCACGGCGCTGTCGCTGGTCGCACTCGGCCTCGGGTCCCTCCCCTTCTACCTCGCGGCGACGGCGATCACGGGCATGGGCTTCGGCACGGCCTTCTCCGGCGTGGTCGGATCGCTCGCGCCGCGCATCCCCGCACATGCCCGCGCCGACACGTTCGCGGTCATCTACGTGCTCGCCTACCTCGCGTTCGCCGTGCCCGCCGTCGTCGCCGGAACCCTGGTCGGAGCGTTCGGCCTCGGCGCCGTATGCCTCGGGTACGGGGTCGTCGTGATCGCGCTCGCCGTCATCGCGTTCACCCTGCGGGTCCGCCGGGCGGAGTAGGCCGACAGCATCCGGCATCCGGCATCCGGCATCCGGCATCCGGCATCCGGCATCCGGCATCCGGCATCCGGACCGGCACCCCGCATCCCGCATCCGGGATCCCGCCTCGGTGCCCGCAGGTTCTGCAGGAGTTCTCACGATTCGCAGGAGCCTCTGCCCGGGATGCTCCTGCGCAGCGTGAGAACTCCGTCGGCAACGGAGGCTACCCCACACCACCATCTTGCCACATCGAACGATAAACGATAGATTCCTGTTGTTCTTCGATAGAGGTAGGCCATGGGTCGGATCACGATCGCGGTGCTGCGCGTTCTCATAGCGATAGCGCTCGTGGGGTCGATCGCAGTGCAGGCGCTGATCGTGCCGATGCTGTGGCTCGACCTCGGTTCGGAGGAACTCTGGGGGCGCATCACGATCGTGGGGCTGATCGTGCTGGGCGTAGCCACCATGCAGGTGTTCGGGATCTGCGTGTGGATGCTGTTGACGCGCGTGCGGCGAGGGTCGATCTTCTCGGTGTCGTCGTTCCGGTTTGTGGACGTGATCATCGGAGCGATCCTCGTCGCCGCCGCGGTCACCTTCGCGTTCGCCGCGCTGCTCGCACCGGGCGACATGGCACCGGGAGCCGTCGCCCTCGTCGGCGGGGCCGGGCTCGTCCTGTGCGGCATGGCGCTGCTCGTCGTCGTGATGAAAGCGCTCCTGCGACAGGCGATCGATCGCGACACGGAGGCGCGCTCTCTGCGATCCGAACTCGACGACGAGGTGATCTGATGCCCGTCGTCGTCGACATCGACGTGATGATGGCCCGGCGCAAGATGAGCGTGGGCGAGCTCGCTGAGCGCATCGGCATCACGCCGACGAACCTCGCTGTGCTGAAGAACGGCCGCGCGAAGGCCGTGCGATTCACCACACTGGATGCTCTGTGCGAGGCGCTCGAGTGCCAGCCGGGCGACATCCTGCGCTGGGAGCCGTGACCCCCGCTTCGTCGGCCGCACGTTGGGCAGGAGATCTCGCACTCCGCAGGAGCACCCACCCGGAAGCATCCTTCGAATCGAGGGAACTCCTGCGATACGACGGCCGGGAGAGGATGCCGCGACACGGCGCTGCGCCCGACCTACCGCTCGTCGAGCAGCTCCCGCAGTCGCGCGACCTCGGCCTCCGGCATCCCGTAGCCGTGCTCGGGGCCGGGGTACTCGCCCGATCGCACCTCTCGCGCATAGGCTGCGACCCCGTCGACCGAGGCCGCGCGCACCTCGGCGTAGCGCTTGACGAACGCGGCAGCCGGCCCGTCGTAGATGCCGAGCAGGTCGTGGAACACGAGCACCTGGCCGTCGGCATCCGCCCCGGCGCCGATGCCGATCACGGGCACCCGCAGCAGCGGCATGAGCGCCGCGGTCACGGCGGAGGGGACGGCTTCGACGACGATCAGCGAGACTCCGGCATCCTGCAGAGCGAGGGCGTCGTCGATCACGGCGAGCGCGGCCTCGGCCGTGCGGCCCTGCGCGCGGAAGCCGCCGAGAGCTGTCGCGGTCTGTGGGGTCAGTCCGACGTGCCCCACCACCGCGATGCCGGCATTCACCAGCGCACGGGCGCGGTCGACGGTCGTGCCACCGCGTTCGATCTTCACGAGGTCGACGCCGGCCTCCTTGACGAAGCGCTGCGCGGTCTCGAGCGCCAGGGCATCGGAGGC
This sequence comes from Microbacterium sp. GCS4, assembly GCF_001262495.1. GTDB lineage: Bacteria > Actinomycetota > Actinomycetes > Actinomycetales > Microbacteriaceae > Microbacterium. The sequence continues at coordinate 124,928 of NZ_LGYE01000003.1, read as the reverse complement.
CTCGTACGAGCCGAACGGCAGGTCGCCCACGAGCAGCGGCCGGGAGAGTCCGCGCCGCACGGCCTTCGTCAGCATGAGCATCTCGTCGATCGTGACGGGGACCGTGCTGTCGTAGCCGAGCACGGTCATCGCAGCCGAGTCGCCGACCAGCACCATGTCGACGCCCGCGGACTCGACGATCTGCGCACTGGGATGGTCGTAGGCCGTGACCATGACGATCGGCTCGCCGGCATCCTTCTTGCGCGCGAGGTCCACGATCGTGAGGGCGCGGGTCGGGGCGGCGTGCGCGCTCATGCGGTGGTCACCAGTTCGCCGACAGCGTCGTCGACGCGGACGATCGCGTTCGACCGGTCGACGTGCACGACGACGGGTTCGTAGTCGACGAGGTCGTCCGGCGAGTAGTCGGCGTAGGAGATGACGATGATCGTGTCGCCCGTGTGCACGAGTCGGGCGGCGGCGCCGTTGACCTGGATGACTCCGGATCCGCGTTCGCCGACCAGCGTGTAGGTCTCGAAGCGGGCGCCGTTGTCGACGTCGACGACGTGCACCTGCTCGTGCGGCAGGATGTCGGCGGCCTCGAGCAGATCGGGGTCGACGGTGATCGAGCCCACGTAGTGCAGGTCGCTGCCGGTGACGGTCGCGCGATGGATCTTCGACTTCAGCATGGTGCGTCGCATCAGGCGTCGTCCTTTCCGTCGGGGAGGGATGCGGTGGCGGATGCCGGGGCGTACGGCCCCCGCAGCAGATGGTTGTCGATCAGTCGGGTGGTGCCGACACGAGCCGCGACGAGCAGCAATGCGTCACGGTCGACCCGCGTGACCGGCTCCAGCGTCTCGGCATCCCGGAGTTCCAGGTACTCGGGGTCGATGCCGGACTCGGCGAGGACCGCGCGGGCCGCAGGCACGATGGGATCGCCGGAACGGAGCGCCGCGGCTCCCGCGTCGAGCGCCCGACTCAGCGCGGTGGCCCGCTCCCGAGCATCCGCGTCGAGGTGGACGTTGCGCGAGCTCATCGCGAGTCCGTCGGCCTCGCGCACGATCGGGCAGGCGACGATCCGCACGTCGAGGTCGAGATCGCGCACGACGCGGCGGACCACGAGCACCTGCTGCGCATCCTTCTGCCCGAAGTACGCGGCGTCGGGGCGCACGATGCCGAACAGCTTGGTGACGACGGTCGCGACGCCGTCGAAGTGGTGGGCGCCGCGGATCGCACCATCGAGCACCTCGCTGATGCCGGCGACATGGATGCTCGTCGCGAACCCCTCGGGGTAGATCTCGGCGGGTTCCGGGGCGAAGAGGATGTCAACACCCTCTGCCTTGGCGAGTTCGGCATCGCGGGCCTCGTCGCGCGGATAGGTGCTGAGGTCCTCGTTCGGGGCGAACTGCGTCGGGTTGACGAACAGCGACACGACGACGAGGTCGTGATGCGCGCGAGCCTCGCGCATGAGCGACAGGTGTCCCTCGTGGAACGCTCCCATCGTCGGCACGAGTCCGACGGTCTGCCCGTCGGCGCGCGCTTCGCGGATCGCGGAGCGCACCTCGGCGATCGTGCGCAGAATCCTCATCCCTCGTCCTTCCGTGCAGCGATCTCGCGCGTCGCAGCGGCGAGCGCGTCGAACAGCGGAGCGAGATCGCCGGATGCCGCGCGCTGCCGCGTGATCGTCTCCTCGTCGCCGCGCGCGATCGGCCCGGTGAGCGCGGTCGACGCCCCGGACGCGACCCAGTTCTCCACCGTCTGCCGTACGAGCGGGGCGAGGTGCGCGCGCTCGACTCCGGACGGCGTCGCGAGCCGTTCGGCGGCGTCGAGCACCGTGAGCACGAAGTTCGAAGCGAACGATGCCGCGGCGTGATAGCTCGCCCGGTGCGCGTCGTCGACCCGGAACGTCTGCATCCCGAGGGTCATCGCGACCTCCCCGGCGAGCACGAGGTCGGCATCCGTGCGCCCGTCGATCGCGGCGCCGACGCCGCGGAACACCGCGGGCGACTCGGATCCCGTGAACGTCTGGAGCGGGTGGATGCTGAGGTCGACGTCGTGCAGACCGGTCGCGCCGGACACGTGAGCCACGCGCGTCGCATGCGGGCGGACGGATGCTGCGGCCTCGGTGATCGCGGCATCCGGGACGCATAGGATCGCGAGGTCGACCGCGGGCATCTCGTCACTCCGTCCGAGCGGACCGCGGACGTCGAACCCCGCGGCGTCGAGTGCCCGGGCGAGGACGACGCCGAGGCGGCCGGCGCCGATCACGGCGATGGTCGCGTGGGGGTCGAGAGCAGTGTGTGTCATGTCGCTTCCGAGTCGGCGCGGATGGGTCGAGTATCCGCTCATCGCGCGGCGAGAGCAAAATCGCGGAGCGTTTCGAGCATCAGAAGCATCGCTTGATAGCGCATTTTGGTGAGCATCAGGGAAGAATGATGCTCATATTGATCCGGAAGGTCCGCGCGTTCACGCAAGCGCACGACGTGCGACCTCACGCATCGCGGGGGTGACGACTCCGAATCGCCCCGGAGCCGACATGCACGAGAGCGCATCGAGGACACGACGGACCTCCCCGTCCGCGTCACTCAGGTCCGGCGTGCGCGTCGCCATGATGTCGTCGAAGCGGTAGTCACGGAACAGACCCTGCGGGTCGAACGCCTGCGTGCCCGCTTCCACCCGGTCGGTGACCGCGTCGAGGTGCGCGGCCGACCCGTCGGCCACCGCAAGAAGTGCGAGCGCGATCTCCGCCTCACGACGTGGGAGTGGGTATCCGTATCGATCACGAGTCGATGCCCCGATCAGACCGGCGAGCGCGTCGAGGGTTCCACGGCCGGCCACGACGAGTCGCCTCATGGACGCCGTGGCCACCACTCGCCCTCTGTATCTCCGGATCATCCTCGATTCCCGCGCGAACTCGACGAGAACCCGTCCTCTCGCGAGGGCCAGCTGGCGGCCCCCGCCCCACCCCAGAGCCTCTGCGAGCTTCACGACATCCGCGTCAGGCAGCCAGCCCGACGACGGATCCTGAGCCACGCCGCCGACTCCGAGGTGGCGCATCAGTTCCGCGAGCGGCATGACCGCTGCCTCGACATCCGGGAGCCCAGGTTCCGCGACCTGGGACAGCATCTCCTCGAGATGTCCGAGCAGGGCGAGCCGGCGAGCCGGGGTGAGTGCGCCGAGCAACGTCGCCGCGGGCGAAGAACCGCGGATGCCCGGGCAGTCGGGCCTCATGTCCAGGTCGTCGAAGAACGGCCTCACCACCCCATGTCGCTGCAGAAGCTCTCGGTTGACGTCGTCTTCGCGGAACGGCGCCTCAGCCGTCAACCAGTCCTCCGCGGACGGTCGACCGGCGGCCCTTCCTTCACCGGGCAGGGTCACGGACACCAAGGGCGTACCGATCTCCGGAGGCACCGCGTCCGAGACGCGGACATCAGGGCGATGGTCTTCCAACGCGAACTCGTCACTGCGGCACTCACCATCCCGGCGATAGCGGTAGGGCCAGTCATCGAATGACTCGGGTTCGTCCTCGTAATCGAATCGCTCGCGCGGCTCGCGTCCGATGCTCAGGAGGTATGCATCGATCGCCCACCCCACGGGGGCGCTCCGCGGAAGTGTGATCAGTCGATCACGCTCCGGGTGACCTGATGTCGTCAGTTCGAGGTGCATGAAGGCGGAGACTCGGGCAGGGATGTGAATGCTCATGCGAGCGAGGTTAGGGAGCATCCCGGACACCAGAGGTCCCGGTGCCACGGGCTGTGAACAACGTCAATTCGAGGGCATTCGGTGGAGAGCGCGTCATTCCCACCGACCAGCGAGCCACGTCTCGCCAGACGACCGGCGTTCCGCCGCGAGTCCCCTCTTCACGCTCGCACATCGAGGAATGATTGACCAATCACTCTCACCCGAGTACGGTCGCTCACATGACCCCGCGCAGCCCGATCCTCTCGACCGCCGATGTCCGCCGACCCCTGGTCGCCGCGGCGGCGCTCGTCGAGTTCGCGCGCGGCGGCTACTTCCGCACGACCGTGGCCGACGTCGCCCGCGAGGCGAAGATCTCGCCCGCGTATGTCTTCAAGCTGTATCCGCGCAAGGAGCAGCTGTTCGTCGCTGCGCTCGAGGCCTGCTTCGAGCGGATCGTCGAGGCACTGGATGCCGGGGCTGACGCCGCGGCATCCCCGACCCCCGACGAGGTACTGGATGCGATGGGCGAGGCGTACGCCGATCTCATCCGCGACCGCTCGCTGCTCATGCTGCAGGTGCACGCGCAGTCCGCGGCGGAGATCCCCGAGATCGGCGACGCGCTGCGCACCGGCCTCGCGAAGGTGACGGAGTTCGTGCGTCAGCGGTCTGCCGGCAGCGACGACGCCGTGCAGCGCTTCATCGCCTACGGGCAGCTGTGCCACCTGATCGTCACCGCCCGGGTCGACGAGAGCAGCGCGCCGTGGGCGAAGATCGTCGCGCACGGCATCCGACACCCCGAGTGATCCCCCACGACCACCCTGTCTTTTCATGCCTTGTTGAGTGAGTGACCACTCACTAACCAAGCACTATAAGGAGCACCTCATGACCCTCACCGCCCCCTCGCCCACGACGACAGTGCGCAGTTCACGACGCTGGCTCGCGCTGAGCTTCCTCGCCCTCGCGCAGTTCCTCGTCGTGCTCGACGCGTCGATCGTCAACATCGCCCTGCCCGTTCTCGGCGAGCAGCTCGCCATGAGCACCGCCGCACTGGCGTGGGTGATCACCGCCTACGTCCTCGCGTTCGGTGGGCTGCTGCTGCTCGGCGGACGGCTCGCCGACCGCTACGGCCGCCGACGGATCTTCCTGATCGGCACGGCCGGGTTCGTCGCGGCATCCGCCCTGGCGGGGTTCTCGTTCTCGAGCGAGATGCTGCTCGCGGCCCGCGCCCTGCAGGGCATGTCGGCGGCGCTGCTCGCTCCCTCGGCGCTGGCCCTGTTGACGCAACTCTTCCCCGCGCCAGGCGATCGCTCGAAGGCGCTCGGCGTGTGGGGTGGAGTCGCCGGCATCGGATCGGCCGCGGGGGTGCTGCTCGGCGGCGTGCTCACCGGCGCGTTCGGGTGGCAGTCGGTGTTCTTCGTGAACGTTCCGGTGGGCGTGATCGTGCTCGTGGCCGTGCCGCTGCTGATCTCGCGCGACACCGCGTCCGCAAGCGAGAAGCTCGACGTGTGGGGCGCCGTCACGATCACCGGCGCACTCGTCGCGATCGTCGGGGCACTCAGCGCCGTCGAGCAGGTCGGGATTCTGCATCCGCTGCCGCTGGGCCTGCTCGTGGTAGCGGTCGTCCTCGGTGCGGCGTTCATCGCGATCGAGCAGCGCACGGCATCCCCGCTCGTGCCGCTCGGGATCTTCCGCACCCGCACGCTCGCGATCGGCAACCTCGTCGTGCTGCTCGTCGGCGCCGGGATGGTCGCGCTGTTCTTCGCCCTCTCGGTGTACATGCAGGCCGTGCTCGGCTACGACGCCCTCACCACCGGACTCTCGCAGCTGCCGCTCGCCGGGGCGCTCGTCGTGGTCGCCGGGATCGTGCCCGCGCTCGTGCAGCGCCTCGGGCTCACCCCGACACTCATCGGATCACTGCTCGTGCTCGCGGCGGGTCTCGTGTGGCTGTCGTTCGCACCCGCGGATGCCGGATTCGTCGCGCACCTGCTCGGACCGACCCTCCTCATCGGCATCGGCCTCGGAGGCGCGTTCGTCACCGCCACGCAGCTGTCGGTCGACGGGGTCGAGGGCGGAGAGGCCGGACTCGCCGGCGGACTCGTGAACACCAGCCAGCAGATCGGCAGCGCGCTCGGACTCGCCGTGCTCGGGACCGTCGCCTCGCTGCGGACCGAGGCGTTGACCGCGGCGGGAGTCGCAGTGCCCGAGGCGATGACCGAGGGGTTCTCGTGGCTGTTCCTCGGGGCCGCGGCGGTCACGGTCGCCGGGGCGGTGGTGGCGGGGTTCGCGCGGCGACCCTCCGCTCGTTGAGCGAGCGCCCCCGGTCGTTGAGCGAGCGCCCCCGGTCGTTGAGCGACACTTCGACTCGCTGCGCTCGCTCAGCGCGGGTCTCCACGAGACGAAACGCGGTGACCAACCTCAGCCAGTCACCGCGTTTCGTCTCGTCGCTGCGCTCCTCGCTCAACGACCGAACGGCACGGCGAGTCCCGGCATCCGCTTTACTCTGGACTGTCGGCCCCTTTCGCGTGGCCCTTCTCTGGAGCATCCCTCATGTCTGCACTCACGGTCGATGACCGCGCCCGCTACCGGGCGAAGCCTTCCGTCCTCGATGCGTTGAAGAGTCCGCGGATGCTGACGCGCGAGGTCCTGGCGGGCCTGGTCGTGGGGCTGGCGCTGATCCCCGAGGCGATCGCGTTCTCGGTGATCGCCGGGGTCGATCCGAAGGTGGGGTTGTTCTCGTCGTTCATCATGGCGGTGTCGATCGCGTTCCTCGGCGGCAGGCCGGCCATGGTGACCGCGGCGACCGGAGCCGTGGCGCTCGTGGTCGCGCCCGTCGCGCCGACGTACGGGATGGACTACTTCATCGCGACCGTCATCCTCGCGGGAGTGTTCCAGGTGATCCTCGGGGTGCTCGGCGTCGCGAAGCTCATGCGGTTCATCCCGCGCAGCGTCATGGTCGGGTTCGTGAACGCGTTGGCGATCTTCGTGTTCAGCTCGCAGTTCCCGCAGCTGATCGACGTGCCGTGGCTGGTGTATCCGCTGGTCGCGCTCGGCATCCTCGTGATGATCGTCATGCCGCGGATCACGAAGATCGTGCCCGCACCTCTCGTGTCGGTGATCATCGTGACCGCGGTGGTGCTGACGATGGGAATCGCGGTGCCGACGGTCGGCGATCAGGGCGAGCTGCCGCGGAGTCTGCCGTCGCTGTTCCTGCCCGACATCCCGTGGACGTGGGAGACGTTCGGCATCATCGCGCCGTTCGCGCTCGGGGTCGCGCTCGTCGGGCTCATGGAGTCGCTGCTCACCGCGAAGCTCGTCGACGAGATCACCGACACGCACTCGAACAAGACGCGCGAGTCGTGGGCGCAGGGCGTCGCGAATATGCTCTCGGGGTTCTTCGGCGGCATGGGCGGATGCGCGGTCATCGGCCAGACCATGATCGGCGTCAAGGCGTCAGGCGCGCGGACCCGGATCTCGACGTTCTTCGCCGGGGTGTTCTTGTTTCTCTTGGTCGTCGTGTTCGGCGACTTCGTCGGGACGATCCCGATGGCTGCCCTCGTCGCGGTGATGATCATGGTCGCGATCGGGGCGTTCGACTGGCACTCCGTGAAGCCGTCGACACTCAAGCGGATGCCGAAGAGCGAGACGTTCGTCATGATCGCGACGGTGGTCTTGGTCTTGCTGACGCACAACCTCGCGATCGGGGTCGTCGGTGGGGTGCTGGTCGCGTCGGTGCTGTTCGTGCGGCGCGTGGCGCACTTCGTGTCGGTGTCGCGGACTGTGTCCGCTTCCGGGGATGCCGTCACCTACGTCGTGGACGGGGAGCTGTTCTTCGCGTCGAGCAACGATCTGACGACGTTGTTCTCGTACTCCGACGATCCCTCTCGAGTCGTCGTGGATCTGTCCCGATCGCATGTGTGGGATGCGTCGACCGTCGCCGCGCTGGACGCGATCGAGACGAAGTACGCGGGGATGGGAAAGACCGTAGAGATCGTCGGGATGAACGAGAGCAGTCAGCGGATGCGAGGGCGGTTGACGGGAGGGTTCGAGTAGCGGTCGTCGGTCGTCGGTCGTCGGTAGTCGAGGGAGCTGAACAAGTCGAGCGCGGATGCATCGCCCAGCGCTCGTTGCTCGGTAGTCCCCCTGACCGCGATCGAGGACCCGAGCGACAAACGTTCCGCAAGGCCTGAAGGACTCGAGTCAGCTGTTCACACGCTATGCGCGTCGAGAACGGGCGTCACGCCTCAATCGTTGCAGCCGGTTGGTCGATCCCGTACCTCTCGGAGGGCGGAACTCATTGATTGGCGGGATGATCTTGTATACGTGTCGCTCACGATAGTCCTCGCCCTCTCTTGGCTCGACGACACGCGTCTTGAATTGATCGTGCGAGATTGAGTGCCAATCCGGCAGGTCGCCAAGGACTCGATTCGCCGTTCCCACGCTGCCCGAGAAGTAGGAGTTGGAAGCATCCGATCGAAAGTAGCGGTTAAGGCAGCGAGTCACCCGCGCGATGTTCGCGTAAAGCACTTCGATTCCACTCGCTTGTCGGGGTCGCCTGCCGTGGCTGTAGGCGACCTTGCTTGCCCAGCTCGGACGCAGGGCATCGAGATCTGCTCCTACTCTCTCGATCGTCCAGAGCAGCAGAAAGGCCGAGTGACGAGTACGACTGCCATGGAACTTACTCTCCTTGGCCGTGAGTAGATCACGCGCAGCCGCGACCTCTTCCGACATGAAGTGCGCCACCAAGGCCGCCACTCGTTGATCGCGGCGCGCTACGTAGTCGATCCGCAGGTTTATGGTAGCCACAGCCGCCGCCGCGATTGCACCTAGGCCGGCGGCTACAGCCGCAAGAAGCCCGAAGTCGACTCCGTTCGCGCCTGCACTTACTTCCTGCAGGACAACAGTCCAGCAACCTGAAGCGATCTCTCCCAGATCCGTCTTCGTATCGCCGCAGATGATCGTGGATGACGCGGAGGGGATGGCGGATGAGATGTTCACTTCGCGATTATATGAGCGGCACGCTCAGTCGATGGCCGCCTGGATCTGCCCCGCGAGCTTCTCGATGGCCTTCCTGTTCTTCACGCCGTCCATGAGCGCCGGCGGACGGTTGTGGTGCACGTTCAACGACAGGTGCACGTCGGAGCCGGATGCCGCGGGCACGACGTTCGCGCGTCCGAGGAGCTCCCAGTTGAACATCGTCTTCTTCGTCTGGAAATCGATCTGCGTGCCGTCGGGGCTCTGCCCGAGGACTTTGCTCTTGTTGTCGGCGAGCACGCGCTGCACGGCGGCTGCAGTGGTCGCCGCGTCGGCGGTGGAGGAGCGCTGGACCGACTAAGCGAGAACCCCAGCCCCGCGCAGCGCCACCCGAAGGCCCTCCACCTCGCAGAAGTGGTGCACCGGCATCCCGAGTTCAGCCGCTCCGACGAGCTTGCTCGGGGAATCGTCGGTGAAGAACACCTCGCTCGCCGCGAGCCCGAGAGCGTCGAGCACGTGCTGGAACGCGCGGACGTCGGGCTTCATCCAGCCGATCTCCGCCGAGTTGAAGATCGCCTCGAAGTGCTCGCCGATACCCATGTCGGCGATCTCGGCGGGGATCGTGTCGGTGCCGTTGGTGAGGATCGCCGTGCGGATGCCGGCTGCGCGAAGTTCGCTCACCAGAGCGAGCGTGCCCTCGTCGATGCGTGTCGGCTGACGGGACCACTCCTCCGCCGCTTCCGCGTTGTCGAGCTCGGCGCCGACGTGAGCGACCCAGGCACGGCGCGTGATGCGTCCGGTGGTCACGAGGTCGAGCACGGCCGGGGCGAACGCGACGCGGAAGATCTCGCCCGCATCGAGACCGTGCCGACGCTCGACCTCCGCGGTGTGCGCCGAATCGAAGTGACGGATGACCCCGTCGAGGTCGAACAGCACGGCACGGATCGGGGTCATGACTTCACGATACGGGGCGATGGATGTGGGTGCGGGCGGGCGGGCGGCCTGGTGCTCCGGGTGGCCGCCCGCCCGCATCCGGCTAGCGCTTGGCGCAGTGCTCGCAGAGCCGGTAGCCCCCGGTTCCGAGACGTCGGTTGATCGGCGGGATCTGCTTGCCGCTCACGCAGTCGTCGTACACGTGGTGCACGTCGGGGTCGTCAGGGTTGATCGAGTAGTAGGCCTGATCTGGCATGGTGCTCCTTCGCATCGGCGCGCCGAGTCGTTCGGCGTCTGCCTGTCAGGAGCACCGTTGCGCGGCGCTGATACACCGTGCCGCGGGGCGATCAGCCGAGAGCCGCCTGGATCTGCCCCGCGAGCTTCTCGATGGCCTTCTTGTTCTTCACGCCGTCCATGAGCGCCGGCGGACGGTTGTGGTGCACGTTCAGCGACAGGTGCACATCCGACCCGGATGCCGCGGGCACGACGTTCGCGCGGCCGAGGAGCTCCCAGTTGAACATCGTCTTCTTGGTCTGGAAGTCGATCTGCGTGCCGTCGGGGCTCTGCCCGAGGACTTTGCTCTTATTGTCGGCGAGCACGCGCTGCACGGCGGCTGCGGTCGTGGCGGCATCGGCGTTCGAATGGAAAGTGGTGGTCGCTTCTGCGGACATCGTGATTCCCCCTCAGGTCTCGGTGTGCTTTCACGCTATCGAAGGTGCGGTCGGATGCCGATGGGTCGATCTACCCAGGTAGATCACCCCATACCGGGATCACGCGTCCGGCAGCTCCACGCCCTTCTCGGCGGCGAGCGCGCGGAGGTTTTCGGCGGCATCCGTCTCGATGCAGACCGTCGCGCGAAGTTCTCCGTCTTCATCGCGCAGGAGGTAGTGGCTGGTCGTGTCGGTCAGCCGCGCGCCATCGGCATCCCGGAAGACGAAGCGCACATGCGCAAACGCGAGCCGCGCGGTCACGCGGGTGACGTCGAGCAGCTCGTGGTCGACGGACGCGAGCCCCAGCTGCGTGTACAGCGGATACGAGGCCTGCACGCCGGCGGTCATCTCCTCCCGGGATGCGGCGACGATCGAGGCGATGTCGTCGACGACGAGTCCAGGGGTGGACCAGAGAGCGGCAGCCGCATCTGCATCGAACGCGGTGAGGGAGCCGGCGTAACGCGCGAAGAAGTCATCGATTCGTTCGGCGGTGATGTCCATGGTCCGAGGGTAAGAGGCGTGGGGCGGCGGGCGAAGGGGGTTGCGGACACGAAGGGGCCGACCTGCTACCGTGGCCGCAGCGTCGCGTGTCGATGGCAGTCTGTGCCAGGCATGGAGGCGTGGGACCCGAGGAGGCGACATGACCCCGTCGATCTCTTCGCCCTCCGGTGTCTGAGGGCGAGAAGGCCAGGCTGATCGCCTGGGCCGATGAACTGCGAGCCGTGCACGCGCGGCTGCGAGAGGCGCTGGTGGCGACACAGGATGCTGTCGCGTCCGGGTCATCTGCGGAGGTCGCGTCGCGCGATCTGCTGCTGTTCTGCCACGGATTCTGCACCGCGCTCACCGGGCACCACGAGGGCGAGGACCGGATGCTGTTCCCCGCGCTCGTCGAGGCGCATCCGGAGCTGGGCGACACGATCCGCAAGCTCATGCAGGACCATTCGATGATCTCCCACCTGATCGGCGGGCTGCAGACGGCCGTTTCCTCTGGTTCGACTGCGGGTGATTTGTCGTCGCACCTTGAAGGCATCGGCGCGATCATGGAGAGCCACTTCCGGTATGAGGAGCGGGAGTTGCTTAGAGTGCTGGAAGGGTTGGTGCTCGATGCGGAAGTGGGGCGGGTGCTCGGGCCGTTGTGATGCCAGGGGTGTACGCAGCAAGGAAGTGGGTGCAGAGCAGCGACGAGGGAAGTCCCGGTCCCGCGGCACCGCAGCGCGCGCCTACCTGATCCCGTTGTGCACCAGTGTCTTCGCAAGCCCGTTCATTGCTTCCAAGCCGCCGCGCTCCGCGTCATAGACGAACAGAGCTATCCCGGCAGTGTCGGCGAACTCTCGCGCACCGCGCGCATAACCCGTGCTCGTGAAGAACAACGCGTGTCGACGTCGAGGATCGTTGGCTGCGACTCCAGCGAGTTCCCGCACGGCCGCAACGCCGACTGACGAGGCGTAGTGCTTCACTTGTGCGAAGGAGCGCGTCCCGGTGACGTCGATGCCTCCGTCGCCCGTGTAGCTCGTCAGTTCAGCATCCGCCTCCCCCAGGTGCCGCATCCATTGGGCCACGACCTCCTCGGCGCCTCGAGCATCGACACCGTGTGGTCGAGGCGACGGTGGAAGGAAACCTCTCGACCTCGACGTCTCGACCGTCATCCCGGTTCGCTGTCGACGCACGGCGAGGACGGTGATGGCTCCCTGGAACGCTGCGTCGTAGAGCGCGCGGACTGCCGAGCTGTATGCCTCCTTCGCACGCTTACTAGCGGCCGCGACACCGAACGACAGCGCAAGCGTGATGATGAGAAGCGCCGCTGTGACGAGGATCACGATTTCACGAGGCACCTGATCGATAAGCCCGCGCATCGTGATCAACGCGGGCGTCGATTCGACCGTCGCCCTCGGGAGCATCAGGATCACCGTAGCGATCACCGTGAGCAACGTGATGATGGAGGCGACGATGAGAGCCCCTTGATACGACTCAAGCGCCCTGTCTTCGTCTGAGCGATGCAGCTTGATCTGCGGACCGATGACTCGGCGGATCTGACGTTTCAGAAGTTCGTCGGGGATCCAGACGTCCGGTATATCGCGACCGATCTCCCTGCCGATCTTGTTCGCGGTGTTGACGGACCTCACGCGCTCATCCTGGCAGATCAAGGCTCACATGCCGTCGCAGATCTCGCTTCCGGCTCACGGGGTCATCGCTACGCCCCGACATCCGCCATGATCAGAACATGACTGCGGAACTTCCTCCCGACACCCACGCTGAGACGCCCGTGAAGTACGAAACCATGAATGTTCGTGCGATCCGCGGGCTGGAGGCGCGCACCCGCACGAAGTGGGAAGCGGATGGGTGGGAGTTCGTCTCCCAGGAGCAGGGCACTCTGCGCACGGAACTCACCTTCCGCCGGCCGAAGAGACCCGTGCCCTGGAAGCCGCTCGCCGTGATCGGGGGCGTGCTCGTTGTGGCCGCGATCATCATCGTCGTCAACGTCGCCCTAGCAGCGGGCAGAGATGCCGCCGAGCCCGCAGCGAGCGACGCGCCGAGCGAGGTGGCGGCAGCGGAGCCCGAGCCGACGGATGAGGCTGAGGAGACGCCCGAGCCGTCAGCCGCACCGGAATCAGTCGTGCTGACGGCCGCGAACAACGCGGATCTCGCGGCGCTGCTCACAGGCCCCCAGGACGGCCCAACAGTTGAGGCGTTTGCGTCGAAGTACGCAGGGCAGACGATCGAGTTCGATGGTTCCATCGGGGCGATGAACACTCACGAGGGCTACTCGACGAGGTACGACATCCTCGTACCGGTCGGCGACTATAGCGAAACTCAGTCCTCCGGTGGACCGAACTTCCAGTTCCGCGATGTCAACATCACTAGCGACCTCAACCTCATCGGCGACGTCCCCAACACGATCGGTGTGGGGACCAACCTGCACATCGTCGCGCGCGTTGGTGCGTATGAGCCGAACAGCACGCTGTTCCTCCTCGAGCCGGTGACCACGCAGGTGCGCTGACACGCGCGACGGGGTCCCCTGCCAGCCGATCGCGAATCCGTTCACGGGGTAACGATCACCTTGCCCGCGATCCGCCCCTCCGCAGCCTCGGCGTGCACGGCAGGCAGCTCCTCGAGCGGAACCCGGCGCGTGACCTCGACGGTCAGCACCCCAGCATCCACCAGTCCGACGAGCTCATGCAGCTTCTCCGCGTCGCTCCGCACGAACACGACGACCGAGCGCACACCGCGGTCGGCGTCATCGGGGGCGGGCATCCATGCGGTCGTGCTGACGACGACTCCCCCGTCACGCACGAGGCCGACCAAGGCGGTGAACTCGTCGGGTTCGAGGGGGGCGAGGTTGAGCAACAGGTCGACCTGGTCGGTCACGGCATCCAGCACCGTCGACTGCGTGTGGTCGATGATCTCGTCAGCACCGGCTGCGCGTACAGCATCCGCACTTCGCGGGCTCGCGGTCGCGATGACGTGAGCGCCGGCGCGCTTGGCGAGGGCGATCGCGTACTTGCCGACGACTCCGCCGGCGCCGACGATGAGCACGCGCTGGCCGGCTTCGAGCCCGCCGTCGTCGAACAGCGCCTGGCGGGCTGTGAGGGCGACAGACGGGAGTGCGGCGGCATCCGCCAGCGGAACGCTCGTGGGCGCGGCGACGATCGAGTCGGCGGGAGCGACGACGTACTCGGCGGCGCCTCCGTCGTCGGTCATCGGCAGGAACCCGATCACCTCGTCACCGACCGCGAAGCCCTCGACACCGTCGCCCATGGCGTCGATCGTTCCGGACACGTCGTATCCGGGGACGTGCGGGAGCTTCACCGGGATCGGCAGGAAGCCGGCGCGCATGCCGTTGTCGGCGGCATTGAAAGCGGATGCCGCGACCCGCAGCCGCACCTGACCCGCCGCCGGAGTCGGCTGGTCGATCTGCTCGATGCGGAGAACCTCTGGACCGCCGACCTCGTGGAACCGTACTGCCTTCATGACTTCTTCCCTTTCGCAAGTACTTCGAATTCGAAGTATATGATGACGGTAGCACTGCTACGAATTCGAAGCAACCTATACTGGGATCATGAGTCGTCCCGCGCAGCTGTCCCCGCTCGAGCTCTCGGCGTACTTCGCATTCACCGAGGTCAGCAGCCTTCTTCGGCACGAGGTCGAGAAGCAGCTCCGCGACGTCGGCAAGCTCAGCTACGTGCAGTTCCAGCTGCTCGCGCGGCTCGGCGATGCTTCTGGTGGGTCACTGCGGATGACCGACCTTGCGGACGGGGTCGTCTACAGCCGGAGCGGGTTGACGTATCAGGCGCAGGTGTTGGAGGAGCGGGGGCTCGTGACTCGGGCGCCGTCACCGGAGGATGAGCGCAGCACCATTGTTTCGCTGACTGCCGCGGGACGGAAGGTACTGGCGGAAGTGTTCCCCGGGCACATCGAAGCCGTGAAGACGCATCTGTTCGGGCCACTGAGCGCGACGGATGTAGAGATGCTCGCCCAAGTGATGACGCGAGTCAGCGACAGGCTGCGGGCAGAGTCGCCGCGGAGCGCGGCGCCGCGGAGGCGTTCTCCCGCGGGGTAGGAGGATCGCTGCTCTGGGCCACAGTCCCTTGCTAGATACGCCCCACATCACCTGAAGCACATTCTTGAGGCCCGCGCGTTCGACTCGAGTCAGATGCAAGAATCCTGCGAATCGGCGGCGGGTGCTGCTCCTGTTCCTACCGACCAAGCGAAAGTCGCTTGACTGTTTTCAATGCCTTCCAAAACGACCTCGTACCACTGCTCGTAGTCGTCGACCGCCGATTGCCTGTTTGTCATCACGATGGATTCGCCAACGTGCAGAGACGCTTCGCAAACCTTCTGGTCAGTGGTGACCCGAACATTCGCCCATGAAGAGAAGATGGAGGTCGTGGAGATCCGCATCCCCCAGGACTCGATCTTGATCGATGCAGCCTCTAGCAGAGTGATCGACCCACCGTCCCCTCGCTTCGTAGCCTCCTCGGAAATCAGCGTCGGAGTGGCGGCAGGCGACGGGCGCTCCTCGGGACCCGACGTCGCTGCTGCCGGCCCGGAGGTAGGCGAACTTGCCCGCGGCGTCGGCATGGCGTCCGGTGAGTATGTTTCAGGGGGCGGTTCGGGGCGGAGCTGGAGGAACGCGAATAGCAAGGCAATCAACACCCCCGCAGACGCCAAGGCAGCGAAGACAGTCGTTCTGTTCTTCAATCGGTTCAAAAGCAGTCTGGCCGATGCGCAGAGCGCGACGGCACCGATCGCGAACAACCCGATCAGGATGAGGAACAGCGGATCCCGAAACTGCACCTGGGCAACTGCCACCGCAAGGCTAACGACAATGAACGTCGACACTCCGAGAACTAGCACTGCCGGCCAAATGCGGTGAGCTTCGCCGCTGGCAGGCAAGCGCACCCGACGTGCGTTCTTTCGATCGCTCCGCAACGCACTCGGTCTGATGGAGTCAACCGTTCGGACGGAGTGGGGAGCGGAGGGGCGCAGAGCGAGGCCCAGGTGAATGAACCCCTGGTGCGCGAGCCCGATTAGTCCCACGAGCACCACCACCGCGATCGACCACCCCAAGAACGTTTGAACGGGATCGCTGAAACTTCGCCCGAAAGCGGAGAATGCTGTCACAGCGCCCCCCACAGCCGGGACGGCGAAACTTAGCGCTCGGAACAGCTTTTGGCCCCTGAACAGTGGCACACAAGCAACCGCCACGATCAAAATCGACGCCAGCATCTCGTACCAGTGAAATTGCCCGCCGTAGCTGAACACCTCCGGATCGAAAATACCTACCCAGGGGACGCTCGGCGAACTACTCGGAAAGGCCGGGAGCAAAGACAGCCCCCCAAGAGCGGTACCGATGATGACCGACGTAGCAAGGAACACGATACCGTCGCGGCGCTCAGTAAACTGGGGTAGCGGCACCCCGCCGCCCGAATCTTTGCGCGGGCCAACAAGAAGCACGAGCAAACCCAGACACGCAAGCACCAGGGTAATCGCAACTAGCCCCGTAAAAAACGACGAGAGGAAGCTCACCGCAAAGCCCAGCAAGGCTGCACCAAGCAGCGATCGCAGACCATCAGCGGATAATGACCGCATGGCAGGCGCGTTTCGGCTCGAATCCGACGACTGCTCGGTAGTCGACCCCATGTCCTCCATGGAGCCGATCGTATCGGTACTGGATCCAGGCCAGTGCCGTGGCTCCTCGGCTGCTCTCATCTTGACCTGACTCACGAGACTCGGCATGGTTTCCACTTAGCTGCAAGCCGGCCTCTCGAGGCACGACCCCTACGTCGGCGCGACGGCCACGTGCACCGAATCACGGCGCAAGAATGGGTCGACCAACACCGGTGTGCAGTGCGGCGCGGTCGCTCTAGCGAATGGCGCCCTCTAGTTCGCAGCTACGTCCGCGCTTACCTCGAGCAGCGATGCGCGTCGCGTGTCATTAGCCTCGGCGAGGCCTGAGAAGATGTAGGTGTCCCCGGCGAAGTCCGCGGCACAAGGCGCTTCAATGCGCCGCCCGCCCTCGCCAGGCTGCCACGCACGCGCGTCGCAGATGATGGCCCTGCGCACCCAAGAGGAGACCCGTTGCCGAGCACCCAGATCAACCACGCCCGGATCGTCGCACTCATCTGGGGTATCGCCGACGATGTCCTCCGTGATCTGTACGTCCGGGGCAAGTACCGCGACGTGATCCTGCCGTTCACCGTGCTGCGCCGACTCGACAGCGTACTCGGCCCGACGCGCGACGCGGTGATGGCGATGAAGAAGATGCTCGACGAAGCAGGCATCGCCGATCAGGATGCCCCTCTCAGAGATGCAGCCAAGCAGGACTTCTACAACACGTCCGGGTTCTCGCTACAGGAACTACGGCACACGTCGAACTCGACGCGGCTAAGGCAGAACTTCGAGGCCTACCTCGATGGGTTCTCGCCCAACGTGCAGGACATCATCGACAACTTCGAGTTCCGCAACCAGCTGCCAAGGCTAACTAAGGCCGATGCGCTCGGCGCGTTGATCGAGAAGTTCCTCGCTCCCGACCTTGACCTCTCACCGAGAGGCCTCGACAACCACGGGATGGGCACCGTCTTCGAGGAGCTCGTACGCCGCTTCAACGAGGAGAACAACGAAGAGGCCGGTGAGCACTGGACTCCCCGCGACGCGGTGCGCTTGATGACCCGGCTGATGTTCGAGCCGATCGCTGATGGCATCCCATCGGGGACGTACCGTCTCTACGACGGTGCGATGGGCACCGGCGGCATGCTCACCGTCGCCGAGGAGACGCTGAAGCACCTGACAGAGGCGTCCGGCAAGAGGGTGTCCACCCACCTGTATGGGCAGGAGATCAACGCCGAGACATACGCCATCGCGAAGGCAGACCTGATCTTGAAGGGCGATGGCAAGGCGGCCGACAACATCGTCGGCGGACCGGAGTATTCGACGCTCTCGAACGACGCGTTCGCCGGGCAGGAGTTCGACTTCATGCTCTCGAACCCGCCGTATGGCAAGAGCTGGAAGACCGACCAGGACCGGCTCGGCGGCGCGAAGAAGATCATCGACCCCCGCTTCATCGTCACGCACCACGGCGACAGCGAGTACTCGCTCGTCACTCGCAGTAGCGACGGCCAACTGATGTTCCTAGCGAACCTGATCTCCAAGATGAAGCAGGAGACCGAGCTGGGAACTCGGATCGCCTCCGTCCATAACGGATCCTCGCTATTCACCGGTGACGCGGGGCAGGGCGAGAGCAACATCCGTCGCTGGATCATCGAGAACGACTGGCTCGAGGCGATCGTCGCGCTGCCGCTCAAGATGTTCTACAACACCGGTATTGCGACCTACGTGTGGGTGCTCTCGAATCGCAAGGAGCAGCGCCGAAAAGGCAAGGTTCAGCTCATCGACGCGACCGGCTGGTTCACACCGCTGCGCAAGAACCTTGGGGAGAAGGGCGTCGAAGTCAGCACGACGGACGCCGACAAGGTGCTCGAAGCGTTCATGACATTCGACCAATATGAGGACACCGATCGCTCCAAGGTGTTCGACGATGCCGAGTTCGGCTACCAGAAGATCACCGTCGAACGTCCGCTCCGTATCGTCGGCGTGGATCCGAACCGTGTATACACAGCTAAGGAGATCAAGCAACTCAAGGAGGAGGGAGTGCGCGACGAGACCGCACCAGCGGTGATCAAGAAGGCGCTCCCGTACACGGCGATCGCTGACGCACTGCACGGCCGTTACGAAGCAGTCATCGACGGACGAACCCGCGTGGTCGAGTACGAGCCCGATACCGAACTCCGCGACACCGAACGGGTGCCGTTGACCGAGCCGGCTGGCGACTGCGCCGATGGCGTGGAAGCGTTCTTCCGTCGCGAGGTGTTGCCGTACGCCCCGGGTGCATGGATCGACGAGTCGAAGACGAAGATCGGATACGAGATCTCCTTCACACGTCACTTTTACAAACCCGCGCCGATGCGCACGCTGGCCGAGATCCAGGCCGACATCCGCGCGCTCGAAGCCGAGACGGACGACCTGATCGCCGAGATCGCAGGAGGCGAAGCGTGAGCGAGCGCGCGAACAGCATCGACGGGGTTGCTAAGACGATCGCCGAGATCCTGAAGGACAAGAAGTACTCGATCGACTACTACCAGCGTGAGTACAAGTGGGAGACCAAGCAACTGGCGGAGCTGGTCACAGACCTCACCGCGAAGTTCCTGCAGCTGTACAGCCTGGACCACAAACGCACCGCAGTCGGGGGCTACCCCGGGTACTACCTCGGGTCGATTATCATCTCGCAGAAGGGCAATCAGCCGTTCGTCGTCGATGGTCAACAGCGACTCACCACTCTCACGCTGCTCCTCACATATTTGCGTCGCCTGCAGAGCGATCTCGGTACTCCCGAGGTAAAGATCGACGAGCTGATCTACTCGGAGTCGTACGGCGAGAAGTCGTTCAACCTCGATGTGGTCGATCGCAACGACTGCATGCAGGGTCTGTTCGAGCAGGGTGCGTACGAAGCGCCACCAGAGTCCGTCGAGTCTGTGCACACGCTCGTTGCCCGCTATGGCGAGATCGACGGGCTCTTCCCAGACGAACTCAAGGGTGACGCGCTGCCGTACTTCATCGACTGGCTCAAGGACCGAGTTCAGATCGTCCAGATCACGGCCTACAACGACGACGATGCCTACGCGATCTTCGAGACGATGAACGACCGCGGACTCAAGCTCACACCGGCCGACATGCTCAAGGGCTACCTGCTGGCGAACATCGACGACGGCATGCCGCGCGCAAAGGCCAACGACGTCTGGCGGTCCTGGATGCGCCGACTTGATGATCTCGGAGAGAGCCTCAGCTCGGACTTCTTGAAAACCTGGTTGCGCAGCCAATACTCGACCAAGATCCGTGAGCGCAAGAAGGATGCGAAGCCACAGGACTGGGACCGAATCGGCACTGAGTTCCATCGATGGCTCCGCGGAGACTCGAAGCGAATCGGACTTACATCCTCCGACGCATTCGGCGCCTTCGTCACGCGTGACCTTGACTTCTACGCTCGCCAGTACGAGCGCCTGACCCAGGCCGAGGTGACGTTCGATCCGTCGAGTCCACTGCGGTTCATCCGGTTCAACGCCGACCATCGCTTCACGCTGCAGGATCAGATGCTGCTTGCTCCGCTGCGCATTGACGATGACGCCGCGAGCATCGATACCAAGCTCGAGATTGTCGGGCGCTTCATCGACATCCTTTTGGCATGGCGTATATGGAACTTCCGCGCAACCGATTACTCGACCATGCAGTACGGTATGACGGCGCTCATGTTCCGCATCCGCGGACTCAGCAGCACAGAGCTCGCTCGTGAGTTGCATCGGTACCTTCTGAACGAGAGCGAGACGTTCGAGTCGAACGACGACCTGCTCGTGCACCAGCAAAACCGTGGACAACTACACAAGATCCTCGCTCGCCTAACCGACTACGTCACCACGCAGTCCGGGCAGGCGTCGAACTACGTGGAGCTCACCGGCGGCACCGGAGTCAAGTACGAAGTCGAGCACATCTGGGCAAACCACGCAGAGCGTCACACCGACGAGTTCGCCCACGAAGCCGACTTCGCTCGCCATCGCAACCGCATAGGAGACCTGCTGCTCCTGCCGAAGCAACACAACGGCAGCTACAACGACGACACGTACGAGCAGAAGCGACCTCGGTACTTCTCACAGAACCTGCTGGCGGCATCCCTCGATCCGCAGGCCTATGAGAAGAACCCGGGGTTCATTCGATTGGTACGCAACAGCGGGCTCAAGTTCCGCGCGTATGACACGTTCACCGCAGCCTCGATCACCGAGCGAGGGGATCTGTTCCGAGCCATCGCCAAGCAAGTGTGGGACCCTGACGATCTTCTTCGCGTCGCTGGGATCGTGGGGGCTGAATGATGGCGGGAGGTATATTCGCGTTACCGCGCGTCAACCGATGTCGGGAAGGCTGGTCAGCCCGCTCGTTGCGTTCGATACTCCGTTCTCGGAGTGAGCGAAATCGTCCCGAGCTTCCGTTGCTTACGGTCGCTCGTGAGCGTGGTGTCTTCGTGCGCTCCGCAGACGATGCGAACCACAATTCGATCCCAGATGACCTCAGCAACTATAAGGTTGCCCGCGCTGGGGACCTCGTCATCAACAAGATGAAGGCATGGCAGGGATCCCTCGGACTGGCCCCGATCGACGGAATCGTGAGCCCCGCCTACTACGTCTTCCATGCTGATTTCGCAGTCCCTCAGTTCGGTGAGTATCTCCTGCGTAGCAAGCCGTACGTGGCGAAGTTCGGAGCGGCGTCGGACGGGGTCCGGATCGGGCAGTGGGATCTCAACATCCCGCGCATGCGCAGCATCGAAGTGCATTTGCCCGCGGCAGACGAGCAGGCGGCAATCGTGAAGTACCTCGCCCACGCGCACGCCCGGATCGACAAGGCGATCTCTGCAAAGAACCGCTTGATCACCCTTCTTGGAGAGCTCGACCGGGCGGTCGAGAACGACCTCGCCGGCTCAATAGGCATCCGCGACGACGGAGAGAAGGCGATTCCGTGGCTCGGCGTTATCCCGCCGACATGGAGCACGATACCCGCGAAGCGCCTTTTCAAGGAAATCGACCGTCGAAGTGTGACAGGCAGCGAAGGGCTGCTGTCTCTGAGAATGCGCGACGGGCTCGTTGATGCCAATGAGTACACGGAAACACCAGTTCCTCCGCACAGTCTAGTCGGCTATAAGATTGTGCACCCCGGCGAAATGGTAATGAACCGCATGCGCGCATCCATCGGCCTATTCGGTGTGGCTAACGAGCAGGGGCTCGTAAGTCCTGACTATTCAACCATGACAGTTGCTGACGGCGTGGATCCAAAGTTCTTCCTCAGCCTGTTCAAGACTGATCAGGCGATGGCCGAGTTCCGCCGCCGCTCCAACGGATTGGGAACAGGCGCGTCGGGGTTCATGCGCTTATATTACGAGGACTTCGGTGCCATCCGATTGCCGCTCCCACCGCTTGAAGCACAAATACGGGCGGTAAAAGCCATCGAACGCCAGCGCGCCGAAACTACGCCTGTGCGCACGCGGACGGTGCGCGAACTCGTCCTGCTTCGAGAGTTTCGTTCTCGTCTGATAGCCGACGTTGTGACCGGCAAAGTTGACGTCCGAGCGATTGCCGCGACGTTGCCGGAACCGCCGGACTCGTTGAGCAACGCATCCGCGCATCTTGATGATGATCTCGAGGAAGTACTGAACGAAGTAGAGGAGTGAGCATGCAGCGACTCAACGAGGAGAGCCTAGAGACACTCATCGTCTCTCAGATGTGCGGTGGTGGCTGGGCCGAGGGCGCGACCTCCGATTATGTCGCGTCTTACGTACTCGATCTTGGCCAGTTCGCCGCGTTCATCGAGACAACTCAGCCCTCCCTCGTCGAGCCGCTGGGCCTTGCGTCGGACACGTCTTCGCGTCACAAGTTCCTAGCCCGGCTCCAGGGAGAGATCACTCGGCGGGGTGTCGTCCATGTGTTGCGCAACGGAGTCGACCACCACGGCATCCACATCGATCTGTACTACCCGACACCTGCGGATGGGAACGCGAAAGCGGCAGATCTGTTCGGTGCGAACCGGTTCGTGATCACAAGACAGGTGCATCACAGCGTCAGCAACGCGGGGGATGCTGTCGACATCGTCGCGTTCGTCAACGGCTTGCCGGTTTTCACGTTTGAGCTGAAGAACAACATCACGAACCAGACCGTCGAAGACGCGGTGCAGCAGTATCAGCGCGACCGTGACCCGCGCGAGCCGCTGTTCGCGTTCGGTCGGACGATCGCGCACTTCGCGCTCGACGACCAGCGTGCCCGGTTCTGCACCGAGCTCAAGGGTACGTCGTCTTGGTTCCTCCCCTTCGATCAGGGTTTCAATGACGGCGCGGGCAACCCGCCGAATCCTGATGGGGTCATGACGGACTACCTATGGCGTCGCGTGCTCGCCCCGTCGAGCCTCGCGGGGATCATCGAGAACTACGCACAGGTCGTGATCGAGAGAAACCCGAAGACCGGCAAGAAGGTGTCGAAGGCGATCTTCCCTCGCTATCACCAGCTTGACGTCGTCCGTCGCCTACTTGCTGACGTCGAAGTGAATGGGGCAGGTCGCCGTTACCTCATCCAGCACTCGGCAGGCAGCGGTAAGTCGAACTCGATCGCATGGTTGGCCCACCAGCTCACCGAAGCCACACACGAGGGTCGTATCGCGTTCGACTCGGTCATCGTCGTGACGGACCGCATCATTCTCGACAACCAGCTGACGCAGACGATCAAGTCGTTTTTGCAGGTGGGGTCGACCCTCGTCCACGCCGACCGGTCCGGAGACCTGCGGCGGGCGATCACGGCGGGCAAGAAGATCATCGTCACCACGGTGCAGAAGTTTCCGTACATCCTGGACGACATCGGAGCCGATCACCGCGACCGTACCTTCGCGATCGTGATCGACGAGGCGCACTCGTCCCAGGGATCGAAGACCTCCGCCGCGGTCTCTCGGGCTCTCGCCGGCGTCGATGACGTCGAAGGGGACACTGTCGAGGATCGGATCAACCAGATCATCGAGGGCAAGAAGCTGCTGACGAACGCGAGCTACTTCGCGTTCACGGCGACACCCAAGAACAGGACCCTCGAGATGTTCGGTGAGCCGGTTTCCAACGCTGAGGGCGGGAGCGGCTTCCGGCCGTTCCACTCCTACACTATGAAGCAGGCCATCCAGGAGGGCTTCATCGTCGACGTGCTCTCGAACTACACACCTGTGGGCAGCTACTACAAACTCATGAAGACGGTAGAGGACGATCCCGAGTTCGATGCGAAGCGCGCCTCGAAGAAGCTTCGTGCGTACGTCGAGGGAAACGAGCATGCGATTGGTCAGAAGGCCAGCATCATGGTCGAGCACTTCCTCGCCCAAGTAGTTGCGAAGCGGAAGATTGGCGGCCAGGCGCGGGCGATGGTCGTGACCTCGTCGATCGCACGATGCATCGAGTACTTCCACGCGATCCGTGAAGCACTCACCGAGCGCAAGAGCCCGTACCGAGTGATCGTCGCGTTCTCCGGCGAACACGAGTACAAGGGCATGAAGGTCACCGAGGCGAGCTTGAACCGCTTCCCCTCCAACGCGATCGCAGAACAAGTGAAAACTGAACCGCACCGGATCCTCGTCGTCGCGAACAAATTTCAGACTGGCTACGACGAGCCTCTCCTGCACACTATGTACGTCGACAAGACGCTCTCCGGGGTGCTGGCCGTGCAGACGCTGTCACGACTCAACCGAGCGCACCCCGCCAAACACGACACGTTCGTGCTCGACTTCGCCAATGACGTTGATGACATCCAGCGCGCGTTCAAGCCGTACTATCGCACCACGTTACTGGCCGAGGAGACCGACGCGAACAAGCTGCACGACCTGGTCCACGATCTCGATTCCTTCGGTGTCTACACGCTCGAACAGGTGGATGAGTTCGTCGCCCGATACCTGGCGGGGGAGAGCCGTGACAAGCTCGACCCGCTGCTCGATGTCAGCGTGGCCGAATACATCGAGATGCCCGAAGAAGACGATCAGGTGATGTTCAAGGGCAACGCCAAGGCGTTCCTGCGCACCTACAACTTCCTCTCCACGGTTCTCCCCTATGGGAGCAGCGAGTGGGAAAAGCGATCGATCTTTCTTGATCACCTGGTGCCGAAGCTGCCTGCGCCCAAGGAGGAAGACCTCTCGGCAGGCATCCTGGAGAACATCGACCTGGAGTCGTATCGGGCTGAGAAGCTCAACGCGATGAAGATCGTGCTTGACGACGAGGACGGCACGCTCGACCCAGTCCCGGCCGCTAGCGGAGGTCACCGCGCCGATCCTGAACTCGAGAGGCTCTCGGCGATCGTTAGGACCTTCAATGACCACTTCGGCAACATCGAGTGGAACGACGCGGACCGTGTCGAGCGCTTCATCACCGAGGAGATCCCGCGTCTCGTCTCCGAGGACGAGGCCTACCAGAACGCACAAGCCAACGACGATCCTGTGAACGCTCGTGTGGAGAGCGACCGTGCGCTCAGCCAGGTGATGTTGCGACTCATCGCCGACGACACGCAGCTCTTCAAGGAGTTCCAGGACAACAGCAGTTTCAAGCAGTGGCTCGCGGACGCCGTGTTCAGAGCGACTTACAGAAATTCGGCTTAGCCGGCCGGCATACGCGCCCCATCCGGCGTACGCTCGCAGGTTGCGCGATCTGGACAGCTACCGCGAAGAAAGGCAGCCGGAACGTCCGTCCTTGGGTGGGCCGATTGCAGCACGGGTCTGGATATACTCGCGACCATGGCGAGCAAATCCGGCGAAGATCAGCTACTTTTAGCTATCCATCGACTTGGTGAATCAGGAAGAACTGGGAGTCATTACCGGGCTGTCGAACAAGCATTCGCGAAACTCGTCGGCGGAGAGCGTTCCGAAGACCTCAGAATGCCCGGGCAGCGACAACCGGATATATTGATCTCTAGAGCAGACTTGCCACCTACAGTGATCGAGCTGAAAGTTTTCGGACAGGGCTTCTTCAAGAACAACATCGGCAACCGGGCGTCCGAGCTACTAGCGACTGCGGTGGAAATGCGACGGCTGTTCCGGGGCGAGATTCTGCTTACTGCGGTGCTAATCCTGAAGCTGACGCCCGCGACATCACCGATTCACGAAAGTACCTGGCCACGACTGGCTGACAGGCTGCTCCGCGCCGACGACGGGGTCGGGTACGACTCCGTGCTTTTCGGGTTTGCCGATTCGCAGTTGTCCTGGCGATATTTCGCTCCTCGTGGAGGCCGCCAGGAGATGAAGGAGAGCCCACGGACTACCAGCGAGGCGATCGCAATGATCCGGCAGGAAGCAGTCAGCCCGGATACCTCCCGTCCTACAGCTCGACGCCCGATCCGTCGTTTCCTGCTCGTCTCCGACGAATGGCGCTCAGGACGCGGCGGAATCTCGACCATCAACAGGCACCTAGCGATCGCGCTAGCTGCAGCGGGCCATGAGGCCACGGTGCTAGTCCCCCGCGTGACCGAGGAGGATGCCCGGGTCGCGTCGGCCGCGAACGTCTCCATAGTTGCGCCACCCCGGATCCCTGGCTTGAGCGAAAAGGAGACTCTCCTCCTCCGCCCCATCTTCGGTGAGAAAGGGTGGGAGCCGGACGTCATCATCGGGCATGGGCGCGCACTGGGGCCATATGCGGCAGCCCAGCAACGGCAGTTCTTCCCGGGCGCTCGGCGCGTCCACCTTGTGCATACCGATGCGGAATCGTTGGAGGCAGCGAAGGAGGAGCATGGCGGGACATCCACGATGACGATCACCGAGTCTCGGAGAAACCTCGAGATCGATCTGGCTCGATCTGCCGATCTCGTCGCTGGCATCGGCCCCCTTTTGACCGAAACAATCCGCGATGACCTCCTGGGCCCCGGCGCGCCAGCAACAGTCATGGAGTTCATGCCCGGCCTTCGCGACCTATTTGACGCGTCTACAACGCGAGCACCGGTGAAGAACCGTGTGTTGTTCATCGGGCGAGCGGACGACTTCCATTCAAAGGGCATTGACCTCGCCGCCGAGGCGTTATTGAAGATTATGGACGAGTGGCCTCGTGGCCGGTCGCATCCCCCGGTACTCGTTATTCGCGGTGTTCCCGACGATGCAGCAGACGACGTTAAGCGCAAGCTTGACTCGATCTTTGATGGCCGCGTCAGCTACACGCTTCGCCCGTACACCGACTCCGAGACAGTCTTGACGCATGACCTCGCGCAAGCGAAGGTCCTGATCATGCCGTCGAGACACGAGGGATTCGGACTAGCGGCGTTTGAAGCGATCTCCGCCGGAGTTCCGGTGCTCATCAGCGCAGAATCCGGTGTTGCTCAGTTCTTGTCTGAATCGCATCTAGATACATCTCCGCGGTCAGTTATCTCCACCCGAGACTCACCGACGCGTCTAGCTGTCGATCGATGGGCGGATGCCATACAGGCGGTTCTCGATGATTTCGATTCTGCTCGCTCAGAGGTCACCTCGTTGCGCACTTCGGTTGGGAGGTTGGTGAGTTGGAACTCCGTCACGGAGAGGCTTGTGGCAACGCTACAGGGTTTGCCGTGAGGCCGTATCCGACGCCTCACCACCAGGCCTCCCTGGATCCGGTGACGCGACCTCTTCCCCTACTCGCGCTGCGTTGAACGACCACATCCACTCAGCTACAGGGCAAGATCTCCGCGCAACCGTGGTATTTGACAATCACGCGTACCAATCAGGTTTCGAGCGGTACACTGTTCCATAAGTAAACGCACCGTTGCGAAACCCAAGGGAGTTCCCACATGGCCCTCACCGCCCACTCCACGATCGGCGATTGGCTAAACGACCCGACCGGCGGCCCGCTCATTCGCGGCCTCTTCGAGCAGACCGGCGCCGACCCCGAGCTCCTCACGCCCGTCCTCGGCCTCCCGCTGCAGCAGCTCGTCGCGATGAGCCAGGGCCAGCTCCCGCAGTCGGTCGTCGACGACCTCGTCCGCGCAGCCAACAACGGCGAGATCCCGGAAGACAGCGACACCAGCACCTGGCAAGAGACCCCCACCGCCGCGCGCTTCGCCGGCAAGACCGTGATCGTCACGGGAGCCGCATCCGGGATCGGCAGGGCCACGGCATCCCGCATCGCCCGTGAAGGCGGACGCGTCATCGCCGCCGATATCTCCGCCGAGAAGCTCGACGCGCTGAAGGCCGAGCTGCCCGACGTCGTCACGGTCGCCGGCGACCTCATCCAACAGGACGCGATCGACGCCGTCATCGCCGCCGCGGGCGACACCATCGACGGCCTCGCGAACGTCGCCGGCATCAACGACGACTTCTCTCCCGCGGGCGAGACGACGGATGCCGTCTGGGACCGCGTCATCGCCATCAACCTCACCGCCCCGTTCAAACTCATGCGCGCGGTGCTGCCGATCATGGAGAAGGCCGGCCGCGGCGCGATCGTCAACGTCTCGAGCGAGGCGGGCCTGCGCGGCAACGCCTCGGGCAACGCCTACACGGCGAGCAAGCACGGCATCATCGGCGTCACGAAGTCCGCGGCGTTCATGTACGGGCCGAAGGGCATCCGCGTGAACTCCGTCGCTCCCGGAGGCGTCGCCACCGGCATCCCGATGCCGCCGAACATGTCGGAGTACGGGTCCGGACGCCTCGCCCCGTTCCAGCAGGCCATCCCCACCGTCGCGACCGCCGAGCACCTCGCCGCGTCGATCACATTCCTGCTGTCGGACGACGCCGTGAACATCAACGGCGCCGTGCTGGCCTCGGATGGAGGATGGTCGGTCCAGTAGACCGGCGACGCCCCGTGGCGGATCAGACGGCCCGCAAACTGATGCGTAGCCGAATATATTGCTTACGTCCTCATATGTGCGCTTTCATGACCGAAACAGTTGCCTGCACGGCAATGGTCGGACCGCACACGAAAGAGGACGCATGCCATCTCGTACCAGCCACCTCGTTGCCCGTTCGCACGCGCTCACGCGCCTCAGAGATCGAACTGTCGCGATCGCAGCCGCTTCGGCCACGATCATTGCGGGATGTCTACTGTGGTCGGATTCTTCCGCTTACGCCGACGATGCCACCAGTGGCGTAACCGTGCAGGAGGTCGCCGTCGCCCTGGAGAACGTCAGCGGCGGGCTTGTGAAAGACGCGGCGGAATCTACTGGGTCGGCTGCTGAGGCCCCGCTTCAAGTCCACGTACCCGACTCGGCGTCCGATGGCGTCTCCATGGGAGTTGGAGACTTCGAGCTGAACATCTCCTTGCCGCATGCGGCAACAGCAGACAGTGCGCACCTCCTTGGTGACGGCACGACCGTCTATCCTTCCGACGGCGCAAGTAGCAACGCCGTCGTCCCTGCCGCGGGTGGTGTCCAACTGCTCTCGGTCATCGAAAGCAGTGAGGCTCCGGAGAACTACTCGTACGACCTGACGATCCCGCACGGCCACCGCCTTGAGGCGACCACGGATGGCGGCGCGCAGATCGTGGACGAACAGGGCAGGGTGAAGGTCGAGTTCGAAGCTGCCTGGGCCCAGGATGCGGCGGGAGTTGCGGTGCCGACGCACTACTCCGTCGAGGGGAACACCCTCACTCAGGTGGTGAACCACAAAGGCATGGAGAACGTGTCTTACCCGATCGTGGCGGACCCACTGCCGGTGATCGTGTTCGTCGTCACCGGTCTCGCCTTGGTCGCCGTTGCGGCGCTCGCACTGGGGGTCGGAGCATGGATCGTCCTCAGCTGGTGGAACACATGCCAGGCGAAGGGCAAGTACCCCGAGCTGTCGACCAAGAACGGCTTCACGGCCCGGTGCGTGAAATGAGCCAATCCCGCGGGCTCGACGCCGCGGCACCGCGGCCGACAAACGAGCTCGGCGAACGCGTGCTTGTGATCGCCTGTCTCTTCGGGGGTGTCAGCGGACTCATCGCCACGGTGGGGATGCTGCTCGCAGCGGTCGCGTTCACGACTGCCCGCACGATCGTCATACCCTTCATCGCAACGTTCGAAGGGTTCCACGACTCAGGCGGAACGAACGCGGTGACCGTCACCGGCTCGTGGGCGATGGCAGGTGCGCTGACGATCGCGCTGACCATCATCGCGTCGTTCTTCGTGCTGCGACACCTCGGCTCGTCCCCCTCAGCAACCCCGAGGCCGGAATAGCCGAGTAGAGGATAAAGACAATGGGGCCAGACGATATCTGGCCCCATTGTCTTTGTCGCGCTCGCCATCCCACATCGCCAGTATCGGAGCCGCTCCGGTGCGCTTCGTCTCGCCTCGCTCGCTCAACGACCGAGAGGCGGTGGCACCGCCGTGCGTCTCACTCGTTCTCCGCCCGTCGCCCGCGGTGCCGACTCCACGCCGCTCGGATGCTGTCCACGCTCGAACCAAGCATGAACGCAGACAACCCGACAATCAACGCCAGAGCGTGGTCGGCTGCTACCCGCCAACCGAGATCCCCGTCGGCCTGTATGGCTACCAGAACTCCGAACCAGACCAGGACGGGGAGTAGAGCCATCACTGTCCCGAGCACTCTGCCCGCTCGCTCCACGACCACGCCCCAGACGAACATCACAACGGCGACCGAGATCAAGATCATGGCGGCATGGAAGCACACATATGAGGACGCTCCGAGTTCTCCACAGACGGATATGCGGATGCGGCGAGCGCTGTCCTCACATCTCCGCCAGCTACCCTGACTCCCATGAAGCGCCTCCCCGCCCTCGCGTCCGTGGCCGTCGGCATCCTGCTCCTGTCCGGATGCTCTCAGGCGGCGACTCTCGCGGCGTGCGGGCAGGTCGCGTCCGAGGCCGTGCAGGTGACCGGAGCGATCAACGAGCTCAGCTCACCGACGCCCGAGGCGGCGCAGGCCGCGCTGGCCGAGGTCCGCGCGGTGTCGGAGAAGATTAGCGGCATCGACGGCCCTGACGAGTTCGTCACCCTGCGCAACTCGTGGACGACGAGCATCGACGCGTTCGTCACCGAGGGCGAGAAGGCGATCGCGGGAGATGCGACGGGAGTGGATGCGGCATCCACGCAGCTGCGCACCGCGACCGACGCCATCGTCGCCTACTGCACCCCGTAGCGTCGGGGCGTTTCGTCTCAGGCGACTTCGTCGTCTTCGCTCAACGACCGGGGGACGGCGACTTCGTCGTCTTCGCTCAACGACCGGTCAGCGCGCGATGCCCCGCAGCAGTCGCGTCACCGTCTCGCCGACCCGGTCCTCACTCAACGGCTGCCCGATCAACGCCGCGTACGACGCCATCGCGATGAGCTGATCGGCGATGGCGGCAGCATCCACGTCCGCGCGGATCTCACCGTCGACCTGACCGCGCCCGATCCGCTCCGCGACCCACGACCGGATCGGCGCCGCCAGCCGCTCGTTCAACGCGAGTCCGAGCTCGTGGTCGGTCGCCGTCACGGCGATGAGCGCCCGCGCGAGCGCGACGCCCTCAGGACTCCCGAGCCCCTCGGACATCGCCGAGAACCACGCATGGAAGTCGTTACGCACGTCCTCGGTCATCGGCACGGAGACGTCCGCCCCGGGCAGGTCTCCCTCCAGCAGCGCCTCGCCGAGGATCGCCGCCTTCGACGGCCACCACCGGTAGATCGTCTGCTTGGCGACTCCGGCCGACTCCGCGAGCCCCTCGATCGTCACGGCCTCGAAGGTGCCGGCCACGACGGCGGCGCGCATCGCGGCGAGCACGGACTGGCGCGCGGCTTCGCTACGAGGACGGGGCATGAGGACAAGGCTAACCGGTGCGGAACGGCGGCCGAGGGCGGTTGCTAGGGTCGGGGCGTGAACTTCGAACCACACTTCACCCTGTTCCTGATCCTGAACATCACGCTCATCGTCTTGGGCGTCGTCGTCGGGTTGCTCCTGACGTATCTGGTCATCCGACAAGGCGTATTTTACGGCCTGCGCGCGCACACGCGGTGGATCGACGACGGCAAAGACTAGACGAAGCGGGTCGGGTCGACCGCGACGGAGACGGAATCGCCTGAGGCGAGGATGCCGCCATTCCGTCGCAGGTCGGCTTCACTTGAAGGATGCCGCAGCCCACGCCTCCCTCACCCGAGCGCCGCTACACCGTGCTGCTCATGTTCGCGCTCGTCGGCTCACTCGGCGCGACATGGTGGGGAGCATCCGCGCTCTTTGCTGCCGGCGTGGAGGCAGACATCCACGGCACCGCCGGCGGCCTATCGCCCGTGCCGCTCGCGACCGTGGTGATCGGCACCATGGCCGCGGTCGGATCGCTGTGCGTACTGACCTGGCAGTTCGGTCTCTTCCTGCAGAGCCGCCGCCAGAAACCCGGGCGCTCGAAACCTGAGCGCTGAGACCCGCTAGTCCCGCCTCCCGGCATCCGTCCCGTACTCCGCCTCGAACGCCCGGATCTCCCGCCGCGCGTCACGCAACCGGAACACGTTCACCACCGCCATGTCGAGGAACGCGAGCGCGGAGATCGCATACAACCAGGGCAGGGTGCCGGTGATCATCAGCGCGATGGCGAACCCCACCCCGATCAGAGGCACCACGATGCCGTAGACGCCCCACCCCCGCTTCCGCTCCAGCACCATCCGCTGCTGGATCAGAGAGTTCTCCGGCTCGCTCATCCGCACAGACTACGCCCCACCCCTCCGCACCGGTGGAAGGATGGAAGGGCTCCCGCCTCGCCCCTGCGACGGCATCCCGAGCATCATCACCACGCGGAGGAGGCGGGATGAATCCCGGTGCGTTCGACCAGATCACGCAAGACGACCTGCGGGGTGCGGGCAGCGTCAAATGGACGACGTTCCCCGACACGATCGGCGCGTTCGTCGCCGAGATGGACTTCGGGCTCGCTCCCGCGGTGAGCGCCGCGGTGAAGGATGCTCTCGACGTCGGCCTCACCGGATACCTGCCGACCGCCGCAGCGACCGCTCTCTCCGAGGCGACGGCCCGCTGGTATTCCTCGCATTACGGGTGGGAGGTCGCGCCCGAGCGGGTGCACCACGTGCCCGATGTGATCGCCGCGTTCGAGCTCGCGATCGAGCACTTCACGACTCCGGGCGCCGCCGTGATCGTGCCGACACCCGCGTACATGCCGTTCCTCCTGGTGCCGCCGATGCGCGGACGTCGCGTGATCGAAGTGCCGAGCATAGAGGTCGACGGACGCTGGGTCATGGACCTGGATGCCGTCGCCCAGGCGTTCCGCGACGGCGGCGAGCTTCTCGTGCTCTGCAACCCGCACAATCCGCTCGGCACGGTCGCGACGCGCGAGGAGCTACTCGCGATCGCCGACACCGTCACAGCCGCGGGCGGGCGCGTCTTCTCCGACGAGATCCACGCGCCGATCGTCTACGCGCCGGCGCAGCACATCCCCTACGCCTCGGTCTCGGCGGAGGCCGCCGCGCACACGCTGACCGCGACCTCGGCATCCAAGGCCTGGAACCTCGCCGGCCTCAAATGCGCGCAGGTCATCCTCTCCAACGACGCGGACGTCGCGCTCTGGGAGCGCCTCGGATTCTGGGCCGGCCACGGCACGTCCACGCTCGGGGTGCTCGCGAACGCCTCCGCGTACACCGAGGGCGCCGAGTGGCTCGACGACGTCGTCGACTACCTCGACGGCAACCGGCGGATGCTGTCGCAGCTCGTGTCCGAGAAGCTCCCCGGCGTGCGGATGATCGCCCCCGAGGGCAGCTACATCGCGCTGCTCGACTTCCGCGCGACCGGGCTGACCGGCGACCTCGGCGAATGGTTCCGCGACCACGCCGGCGTCGCGATGACCGACGGCGCCGCGTGCGGAGCGGCCGCGATCGGGTTCACGCGGTTCGTGTTCGCGATGCCCCGGCCTGTGATGGTCGAGGCCGTCGAGCGGATCGCCCGCGCGCTGCAGGAGCGGGCGGAGGCCGACGCGGCCTGACCCAGGCCCATTACGGTCGCGGGGTGTACCGCATCAGGGTCGCGCCCGATCCGAACTCCCGTCGTTCCACGAGCTCCAGGTTCACCCGCTCGCGCAGACCCTCGAGCAGATACGGACCGTGACCGGCCACGATCGGATGCACCACGAACAGGAACTCGTCGATCAGCCCGAGATCCGTGAGCGCTGACGACAGCGCGAGCCCTCCGACCGACAGGCCCTTCCCCGGTTGCTCCTTCAGCGCCCGCACGGCCTCACCGAGATCGCCGCGGACGAGCTCGGCGTTCCAGTCGACCTCGTCGAGCGTGCTCGAGACGACGTACTTCTTCGCCCGGTCGAGCGTGTCGGCGAAATCGTGCTCCCACGTCTCCATCCAGTCGGGCCAGACGCCGTCATCCGGACGACGCCACGCCTCCCGCATCATCTCGAATGTGACCCGGCCGTAGAGCTCGGCATCCGACTGCGTCATCTGCTCCGTCCAGAAGCGCATCAGCTCCTCGTCGGGCGCGACCCCGGCCTCATGGTGCACGCACCCGTCGAGCGTGACGTTGATGGCATACCGCAGTGGTCTCATGGCGCTGCTCCTTCGATGCGCTTCAGCCGATTCCGTCCGTGGACAGTATTCTGCACTCGTCCTCGCCCGAGGACTACGGTCGACGTGTGATCCGTGGCGAAGATAATCCGATCGACCTGAGCCGCTGGATCGACGCCGACGGGAGGATCACGCAGTATCCGCGGCGGGCCGCAGCCCGCGCGGCGCTTCTGCAGACGATCGGCGAGGGACTGTTGCAGCCGGGCGAACATCTGACGGAACCCGAGGTCAATTCG
Source organism: Microbacterium sp. GCS4 (assembly GCF_001262495.1). Classification (GTDB taxonomy): domain Bacteria; phylum Actinomycetota; class Actinomycetes; order Actinomycetales; family Microbacteriaceae; genus Microbacterium. The sequence goes on along the minus strand of NZ_LGYE01000003.1, from coordinate 90,881 downwards.
CGACTGGAACGGCACACCGACGACATCCCCACACTTCGCCGGTACCTGATCGTCCACGGGGTGCTGTCGCGAGATGCTGACGGGTCGGCGTACTGGCGGACGTGACAGGCGGGGTCAAACCTCTCGATCCTGCGGGGCCTGCTCGATCTTCCGCACCCGATGCGAAGCGCTCGACGAGCTGTTTCACGAGCCCAATCAAGGTGCCTTCGCGACGGCTGGCCCCGATCGGTAGAGTCATGAATCATCCTCTGAACCGGCGAAGGAGAGCGCATCATCAGTTGCTTCGTCGATTGCGGTTGCGTGTGTTATGACCGCACAGCCTGGGAGACGTTCGACCGCACAACAGCGGACGAATCGACCTTCACGCCAACCCTCCGACAACTTGTCGACAGTCACGAAGGGTGGTACCAGGACGGAGAGGAGGGTGCGCAGAATGGTGATGTGCGCTGGCTGAACCTTGAGCGAGTATCGGGTGTTTACATCCTGTGGAAACAGGATGACTACTGCTCCGAACACGACGCCGAGCACCTGACGGCCGCATACGTAGGAAAGGCGGGGCAATCGATTACGACGCGTCTCCTCCGACACCAGTTGGAAAAAAGAGTCAACGCAGTGCTCACGACCGAGATCTCGGTGTGGCGTTGTCCAAACCGGCAGGCAAAGTACATAGAGCAGGCTCTCCTGGATCACTTCTTTTTCCCTCTGAACCACAGCGAGATGCGCGGCACCCGGCACCTCTGTCATCACATCTCCCCTGGCTCCTGGAACTAACGGCGCTGCAGCCGAACTCGCGCATGGAAGAGATCCAGTCATTCGATCTGTGAGCTGCGCGAGTTTACTTCAAGTTCACGGCAGACCCGACAAACGATGTAAGCGCGCGATCTCGCGGACGGCAGCAGGCGTTCCGTCGTCGCTCAACGGCCACCCAGCGCCGGCACCAGCTCCTCCCGCACCCAGCCGCGCAGTCCGGTCGGCGTCGTCGTCACCGCGGTGCGTTCCTGGTCGGGCACGAACCCGTCGCGCAGTCCGATCGACATCCCGAGCACGGCATCGGCCATCGCGTCCGGCATTCTCGCGTCTCGCAGTGACCTGAGCATCTCATCGTCGGCGACGCGTGACACCACGCGTGGCGGGATCAGAAACGCATCCCAAAGAGCCGAATCGGATGCGTTATCGACCCCGCATCGTGACCCGACGTTCATCACGCGCTTGACCTTGACGCGACGGCAATGTCTACCGTCGTATGACATGACCGTCACCGTGATCGACACCGCTTCCGCCACCGCCCGCATCCTCGACGCCGACCAGCCTGCGCGCGCCGACCTCGTCCGCGAGATGTGGGCGCCGATGGCAGGTATGTACCACTTCATCCCCGGCGGGCTCGACCTCGCCGACGTGCACCGGCAGAGTTTCGGGTTCGATGCCCACCATCCCTCGGATGAACTCCGCGCCGGGCTCGACGCCCTCGTGAAGGCCGATGCATGGCAGCGCATCGAGACCGCGCTCCACGCCGGCATCGACGCACTGGAGCGCGCGAATCCCGGCATCCGAGTCCCCGACCTGACCGTGCTGGTGATCCTGGGCGATCCGAGCCACCGGCACTTCGTCGAGGAGGTGCAGGGGCTGTCCGGCTTCGGCGGCATCAGCGGCTACATCACCCTGACGCTCTGGCCGACCCCGCCCGTGCTCAATCGGCTCGAAGCCATCGCCGTGCACGAGCTGCACCACAACGTGCGGTACTCGCCCGGCGGCGTCGTCTGGGATCCGGCCACGGTCACCGTCGGCGAGCACGTGATCTCCGAGGGACTCGCCGACGTCTTCGCCACCGAGCTCTTCGGACCGACCGGGTACACGCATTTCGTCTCCCCCGAGACCCGTACCGACGACCGCGTTCTCGCGAAGGTCGCCACCGGCCTCCCCGTCACCGGGATGCAGGACTTCGCCGCCTGGGTCCTCGGCGACGCGACCGCGCGACTCTTCGGCGGTGAGCCCGTCGGACTCCCGACCGGCGCCGGCTACGCGGCCGGCGCGCGCCTCGTCGAGGCGTACCGTGAAGAGAGCGGACGCACGGCGGCGGAGTCCGTCCGCACGCCGGCCTCACGCATCCTGTCCGTCGCTCTCGCCCGCCTCGGACTGGCAACGACCGCCGACGACTGAACGGAGCCCGCATGGAGTGGACCGTCTCCGCGCTCGCCGACCGCGCCGGCATCAGCGGTCGCACCCTGCGCCACTATGACCGCATCGGACTCCTCGCGCCCGACCGCGTCGGAGCGAACGGCTATCGGTACTACGGACCGGTCGCGGTCGCCCGGCTGCAGCGCATCCTGCTGCTGCGCGACGCCGGGATGCCGCTCGCCGAGATCGCGTCGACACTCGGCGCCGCCGCGACTGTCGACGCGGAGGTGGCCGCGCTGCGCTCGCACCTCGCCCAGCTGCAGACCGAGAGGGATGCCGTCGCCCGGCGCATCGCCTCGGTCGAGCACACCATCGAGATGCGCATCCAGGGGCGCGAGCCCCGTATGGACGTCATGCTGCAGGGCTTCAACGACGACTACGAGGACGAGGTCGTGCGGCGCTGGGGGCGGGAGGCTTTCGACGCCTCGAACCGCTGGTGGCATGGGAAGTCCGTGCGTGATCAGCGCGACTGGAAGGCTCGCACCGACGCGCTCGTCCATCGGTGGCGGGAGTTGCACGAGCAGGGAGTCACGCCGGAGTCATCCGAGGCCCAAGAGCACGCCACCGCACACCTCGACTGGTTCGCGGAGATCCCCGGCACGCCCATGCACACCGGCGACATCGCCGGCGCGAACGCCATGGTGCTCGGCATGGCTGAGCAGTACGAGACGAACCCCGACTTCCATGTCACCTTCGGGACACCGGATGCTGCGGCCTTCGCCGCCGCGGCGCTGCGCACCCACGTGCAGGACACCTGACCTTCGATCGCAAGGCCTTTCCCGGCATCCGCTCGCGCTCTACCCTGACCTGCATGTTGAAGATCGTGTCGATCGTGATCCGCGTGAACGACCTTGTCGCGCAGGCCGAGTTCTGGAAGGCCGCCCTCGACTACGTGGAGCGCGACCCCGCCGACGACGACTGGGTCGTGCTGAAACCCCGCGACGCCGACGCGCCGTGCATCGCGCTCGACGCCCACCATTCCGAACGGGTGCTGCCGCCGCGCATCCATCTCGACATCTACGCCGAGGACCAGGATGCCGAGGTGCGCCGCCTCACCGACCTCGGGGCGCGCGAGGTGCACTGGGACGGCCGCCCCGATGACGCGGACTACATCGTCATGGAAGACCCCGAGGGCAACCGTTTCTGCATCGTCGACCGCCCGGACTGGGTCGGCTGGGACTGATCACCGGCACGAAAGATGGAAAACGCTGCGGAAGAGGGCGGCTCCGAGGCGTTTTCCATCTCTGGTCGGAGGTGCGCGGCATCACCTGGACGGAGGACGCCATAAAACGGAGAGGAAGAACCTGCACCACAGCGGGGCTGTGCGAGTCCGCGCCGTAGGCACCCCGTGTCAATCGCGATCGATTCGAGTACACGGACGTCCGGCGTCTCCTGACGCTTCGCCTGGCTCGCTCTTGTAGCCCCTACTGACGAGAAGAACCCGCCGCCAGTACGACGATGCGAGGAACATGGGTTCATTGCGACGACCGGACACCCCAACCACCACGGTCGTGACCATCGACACGAGGAGGAAGATCGGCCCGATCCACACGGCGTGAGCGCCGATCATGAACCCGACGACAACAACGAAAGCCGTAACGAGAATGCCGGCCACCTGGCCCAGCCATCGGTGCACGCCGGCTGCCTTCACTCCGAAACCGAGCCCCGCACTCACGGCGAGAAGGACGGTGAGGAGATAGACGAACGGTTCGTTCACCATCAGCGGTCCTCCGTTCAGCACTTGATCCTCCAGATCACACCCGGGATAGGAGCCGCAGTGAAGAACAAGCAGCTCTTCGGGCTATCGCCTTGAGCGAGGTTGGCCTGAGCCACGATGTACGACGCAAAGACTCCGCACACCTTGATCGCTATGGCCTTCGCGAAGAGACCGCACATACCGATCGCAGCAGCGTAGTCACGAACGCGCGATGTCTCCGAGCGGTTGAGTTTCATCCCCCACGCGGGACCATTCCACAACCAGGTCGGATCCGCGACCACGGGATAGACCGTCGACTCGTCCGGCTGGACCACCTGGACGACCTTGTCGCCACGGATCTCGTAGTGAGTCGGAACGCTGACACCATTCGCGTCGACTGCCCAAGGCTGAGCGATGGCGACGAAGTCGCCGTCGGCGTCTACGAAAACCACCTCCTCGCTGTCCGCCTGATACGGCCGGTAGCCGTCGACACCGTACTCGAACTCGTGCACGCTCGTCGCTGAGTCGATGACGCTCTGCACACGCGTCGACCCGTCTGTGAGCGTCTGCACGGCGAGGGCGCTCCCGCTGTCTGCCTCGTAGACGACAGTCCCGTCGTCTGAGAAGGTTCCCACGCTCTCCCGGAACTCGGAAGGAAGCGTGATGCTCGCAGCCTGCCCTCCGTTGTCGTCGCTCGCGACCGTCACGACGTCGGCCGCACTCAACGGCACGATTGCCTCGATGCCATTCGCCTGCACCACAGCCTGATCGCCGACGACCTCGCCCGCCGCGACCGGCGCGGACGCAGGCACAGCTACGTCGACGGCGCTCGCGATGATGGCAACCTCGGCGTGGTCGGTGCCGCCGTCGGTCTGCGCTGCGGCGGAGTTCGCCGTGGTCACGAGGGACAAGGTGACGGCCATCGCGATCAGGCCCCGAGAGAACTCGCTTGTGTTCTTCATACGAGAAACAAAAGCATACATATGAAGACGGTGCAGAATACTGTGTCGGGGTGTGGAGATGCTCAACGGTCATAACCGATCGGAGTGCCACGTCAGAGATCCCGGAGGTTCACAACGGGTCGAAAAGGCATCTCACACGGGCGTTTCAGGAGCGTTTCCGACCACTCACGGCACGCGGGATGCATTACCGACCTCGGCACGTCCGCTACAGCAGGTCCGCCGCAGCGGGTGACCCTCGCGATCAGAGCGAGCGGGAGAAGTAGTACGCCCGCTCGCCGGTGTCGGGGTCGCCGTTCGTGAAGCCGTGCCTCTCGTAGAAGCGCATCGCGTCGGCATCCGACCCGGCCCCGTTGATCTCGATTTCGGCGACACCCAGTCGCTGGCACGCCTCGACCACCACCCGCAGGATCTCACCGCCGATACCGCCGGCACGCTCCGAAGGATCCACGTACATCTCGTCGAGCAGCGCCACGGGTCCATCTGACCAGACGTTCGGACGCACCGTCACCAGCGCGACGCCGACCGCCGGCTCGCCGCCGAGCACAGCGAACGTCGATGGCCCCGCGAGCAGCGCGCGCAGCCTGCGCGTCAGCACCTCGACCCTCGGAGTCTCGGTGTCGAACTCCGTGTTGAACGCGTGGAGGAGCTCCGCGATGCGCGGGGCATCATCGGGTGTGGCGGTGCGGATGCGGACGGCGCCGGGTCGATTCATCTGAACGCTTTCGGGTAGCGGGTAGTGCGGATGCCGCGGGGCGGCGATTCGAGGAATGTAGCGCGTTTCGTCTCGCTTCGCTCGCTCAACGCCCGGGGGCGTGGCGCGCTCAACGACCGGGGCGTCGCTCGCTCAACGACCGGGGGGCGCGGCGCGCTCAACGGCCGGGGGTCTACGCGGACTCGGCCTTGCGGGCACCGGCCTCGAGCACGTCGCCCGCGGGGAGCTCCTTGTGGCCGCCGAACTGCAGACGCATCGCCGAGAGCACCTGGTTCGCGAAGCGGTCCTCGTCGCGCGAGGCGAAGCGCTCGAACAGGGATGCCGCGAGCACCGGCACCGGCACACCGACGTCGACCGCGGCCTTGACCGTCCAGCGCCCTTCGCCGGAGTCGGAGACGCGACCCGCCAGGCCGTCGAGCGTCGGGTTCTCGTTCAGCGCCGCGGCGGTGAGGTCGAGCAGCCACGACGAGACGACCGATCCGCGGCGCCACAGCTCGGTGACCTTCGCGGTGTCGATGGGGAACTGGTAGAACTCCGGCTCCTCCAGCGGCGCGATCTCGGCCGAGTGCTCGGCCTCGCGCACCCCGGCATCCGCGTTGTGGAGGATGTTGAGGCCTTCGGCGATCGACGCCATGATGCCGTACTCGATGCCGTTGTGCACCATCTTCACGAAGTGCCCGGCACCCGACGGTCCGCAGTGCAGGAAGCCCTGCTCCTCGGGGCTGAGCTCTCCGGTGCGACCGGGGGTCCGCTCGATCTCGCCCTCGCCCGGCGCGATCGTGCGCAGCACGGGCTCGAGGTGCTGCACGGCCTCGTCCGGCCCGCCGACCATGAGGCAGTAGCCGCGCTCGAGCCCGAAGACGCCGCCGCTCGTACCCACGTCGACGTAATGGATGCCCTGCTCGCGGAACGCAGCCGCCCGGCGCACGTCGTCGCGGTAGTTGGAGTTGCCGCCGTCGATCAGGATGTCGCCCTTCTCGAGCACGGCCGCCACATCGTCGGCGACCTTGCCGGTGAGCGACGCGGGCACCATCATCCACACGGCGCGCGGAGCCTCGAGCTTCGACGCGAGGTCGGCCATGCTGTCGGCACCCACCGCCCCCTCGGCGACGAGCGCCTGCACGGCATCCGCGTTGACGTCGTAGACCACGCACTCGTGTCCCGCCCGCATGAGTCGGCGCACGATGTTGGCGCCCATCCGTCCGAGTCCGATCATCGCGAGCTGCATGAGGTTCCTTCCGTCGCGGGGTAGGGGATGCCGTCATCCTGACACGCGCGCGGGGGTGCGTCCAAGGGGGAGGCGCGTGTCGCTCGGTCGCGGGTCACCGCGTTTCGTCTCGCTGGCGCTCGCTCAACGACCAGAGGGGCGCTAGCACTCGCTGGACGAGCACTGCTCTCTCGTATATTTATAGATATAAATAGATTTAATTGTGTTTTCAGGTTACAGTGACGATGTCGCCCAGAGCAGGGCGGTTCGAGATCGACCGAGGAGCATCGTGGCTCAGACCCATTCGGCCTTCATCCACTCCGTCGCCGAGCGCGTACGCGCCCGCACCGACGAGGCGACCGCCGCCATGTTCGAGCGCTGCTTCGAGAACACCCTCGGCACCACGCTGCGCGAGATGCCCGACGGCACGCTCTTCATGCTGACGGGCGACATCCCGGCGATGTGGCTGCGCGACTCGACCGCCCAGCTCGCGCCGTACCTGCACTTCGCCGCTGAGGACCAGGCGATCAGCGACATGATCGCCGCGGTCTCGCGCCGGCAGATCGACTTCGTGCTGCTCGACCCCTACGCCAACGCCTTCAACGCCGAGGCGAACGGCGCCGGCCACCAGAGCGACCTCACCGAGCAGTCGCCGTGGGTGTGGGAGCGCAAGTACGAGGTCGACTCGCTCTGCTACCCGGTGCAGCTCGCCCACGACCTGTGGACGCTCACCGGACGCACCGACCATCTCGGTGCCGCCTTCGCCCGCGCGGCACGCACGATCATCGAACTCTGGCGCACCGAACAGCACCACGAGGCACACTCGCCCTACCGCTTCGAGCGCCTCGACGGCCCGTCGACCGACACGCTCGTGCGCGAGGGCCGCGGCAGCGAGACCGCGCCCACCGGCATGACGTGGTCGGCGTTCCGCCCCAGTGACGACGCCTGCGTGCACGGCTACAACGTGCCGGGCAACATGTTCGCCGCGGTCGAGCTGCAGCACATCGAGACCATCGCGACCGAGGTGCTCGACGACGCGGAGCTCGCGGCGAGCGCCCGCGACCTGCGCGCCGACATCGAACGGGGCGTCGCCGAGCACGGGGTCGTCGCCACACCCGACCACGGAGACGTCTACGCCTACGAGGTCGACGGTCGCGGCGGCATCCTGCTCCTCGACGACGCCAACGTGCCCAGCCTGCTGTCGTTGCCGCTGATCGGCTGGAGCGCCACCGACGACCCGCTGTACCTCGCGACGCGCGCCTGGATCCTCAGTGAGGCCAACCCCACGTTCGTCTCGGGCACCCTCCCCTGGGGCGCCGAGGCCCGCGGCCTCGGCAGCCCGCACACCCCCGCCGGTCACATCTGGCCCATCGGCCTGTGCATCGAGGCGCTCACGACCGACGACCCGGCCGAGAAGCAGCGCATCCTCCGCCTGCTGCTCGACACGGATGCCGGGACCGGCCTCATGCACGAGTCGTTCCTCGCGACCGACCCCGAGATCTTCACGCGCGAGTGGTTCTCGTGGGCCAACGCCATGTTCTGCGAGCTCGTGCTCGACATCGCCGGGCTCCGCACACTGCGCCGCCGGCCCCTGACCGAGGCGCGGCCGGCATGAACGTCCAGGTCGCCGCGCCCGCGGCATCCGTCGACGAGTCGGGCAGTCCGGAACGGATGCCGTCTGCCCGCCGCGCCCGCGCACCGCGCAACCCCTCGGCACGGCAGATGACCCGCAACGCCTGGCTGTTCCTGCTCGTGCCGGGCGTGCTGTTCCTCGTCTTCATGGCGCTGCCGATGGCCATGGCCCTCGTGCTGAGCTTCACCGACTACGCGATCGTCGGCGACTACGAGTGGCTCGGCCTCGAGAACTACCTGAACATCGCGGTCGACCCGTTCTTCTGGATCGCGCTGCGCAACACCGCCTACTACACGGTGCTGTACGTCCCGGCCGGACTCGTGGTCGCGCTCGGAACGGCACTGCTGCTCAACCGCCGCCACCGCGCGGTGCGGCTGTTCCGCACGCTGTTCTACATCCCGGTCGTCGCCTCCACAGTCGCCACCGCGACCATCTGGTTCTGGATGCTGAACCCGCAGAACGGCCTGCTCAACGTGGCACTGAGCTGGTTCGGCATCGACGGCCCCGCGTGGCTGTACGAGTCGCAGTGGGCGATGATCGCGATCGTCATGATGAGCGTGTGGGCCGGATTCGGCGCCAACATGATCATCTTCCTCGGCGGCCTGCAGGGCGTGCCCGGTGAGCTCTACGAGGCCGCGCGACTCGACGGCGCGAACGCCTGGCAGCAGTTCCGCTATGTGACGCTGCCGTCCCTGACCCGCACGACGTTCCTCGTGTCGACGCTGCTGATCATCGGCGCGTTCCAGGTCTTCGACCAGGCGTACGTCCTCACGAAGGGCGGCCCGGGCAACTCGACCGTCACGATGGTCTACTACATCTACAACAAGGGCTTCGGAGCGCTCGAGATGGGCTACGCCTCGGCGCTGTCCTTCGTGCTGTTCCTCATCATCCTCGTCTTCTCCCTGGTCAACGCCAGGCTCACGAACAGGAGGGACGCGTGATGACGAACACCCTCAGCGGACCCCGCACGGTCGCCACCTCGATCGCCGCAGGCACGTCGCTCGACCGGATCCCGACCAGACGGCGCACGACGCCCCGCGCGCGCCTCGCCACGATCGGCTGGTACGTCGGCGCCATCCTCATCAGCGTCCTCACGGTCGCCCCGCTCGTCTGGACCATCTCGACCTCGCTCAAGCCCGCGACCGAGATCCTGTCCGGCGCGCTCAACCTCATCCCCGCGAACCCGACGATCGAGAACTACCTGCGGGTGTTCGACGAGGTGCCCTTCGGGCGATACTTCGTCAACTCCCTCGTGCTCGGCGTCGGCGGCGCCGCGACGAACATCTTCTTCGGCGCGCTGGGCGGCTACGCCCTCGCGAAGCTCCGGTTCCGGGGGCGCAAGGCCGTCTTCGCAGTCTTCCTGTCGTCGCTCATGATCCCCGGCATCGTCACGATGATCCCCTCGTTCCTCATCCTGCGCGGCATCCCCTTCGTCGGCGGGAACGACGTGCTCGGCCAGGGCGGCATCGGCCTCATCAACACGTACTGGGCCGTCATCATCCCCGGCGCCGCCGGCGCGTTCGCGGTCTTCTTCATGAAGCAGTTCTTCGAGACGCTGCCGGACGAGCTCGGCGAGGCCGCACGCATCGACGGCGCGAGCGAGTTCCGCATCTTCACGGTCATCTACTTCCCGCTCGCGAAGGCCGGTCTCGCGGTGCTCGGCATCATCAGCTTCCAGGCGGGGTGGAACAACTTCCTCTGGCCCCTGATCGTGCTGAACAGCCAGGACATGATGACGGTCCAGGTCGGCCTCGCATCGTTCGTCAACAACTACGAGACCGCCTACGGCCCGCTCATGGCCGGCACCGTGATCGCCAGCCTCCCCGTGCTGCTCGTGTTCCTGTTCGCCCAGCGCTGGATCATCGAGGGCGTCGCGCACGTCGGCACCAAGTGACCCGCACCCCTGCACCCATCCACCACAGCACCACCCACCCACCAAGGAGATTTCGATGAAGAAGAACCTGCGAGCCCTGGCCGTCGTCGCGACGGCGACCCTCGCCGTGACCGTCGCGGGCTGTGCCTCGGGCGACACCGGCGACGGCAGCGGAGACGGCCCCGAACCCGTCGTGATGTGGGGATCCTGGTCGGGCGACCAGGTCGCCCAGCTCGAAGAGCAGGCTGCGCGGTTCAACGAGTCGCAGGACGACTACGAGGTCTCGTACGTCCCGCAGGAGCTCGTCGAGGAGAAGCTGCTCACGGCGCTCGCGGGAGGCCAGGTTCCCGACGTCGTGCTCTGGGACCGCTATCAGACCTCGCTCTACGCCCCCAAGGGCGCCCTCGCCTCGATCGACGAGTTCATGGACGAGGATGCCGTCGACACGAGCGTCTTCTACGAGCCGGCGCTCGGCGAGATGGAGGTCGACGGAGAGCTGTACGGCCTGCCGCTGCTCGTCGACAACCGCTCGCTGCTGTTCAACGAGACGCTGCTCGCGGATGCCGGCGTCACGCCGCCCACGAACTGGGACGAGCTCAAGACAGCCGCCGAGGCGCTCACCGTCAAGGACGGCGGCACGCTCGCCCAGGCCGGCCTCGACCTCAGCGACCCCGGCCTGTTCAACATGTACCTCGCGCAGGCGGGCGGGCAGCTGCTCAACGACGACGAGACCAAGACCGCGTTCAACAGCCCCGAGGGCCTCGAAGTGCTGGAGTTCTGGCAGGGCCTGCTCGACGCGGGCGTCTATCAGCAGGGCTTCGGCGACACGGGCGACTCGTTCGCCGAGGGCCGCACCGCCATGAAGCTCGACGGGCCGTGGGCGCTGTCGACCCTCGACAAGGTGGACGGCCTCAGCTACGGCGTCGTGCAGCCTCCGGCGGGCCCGAACGGCGACAAGGGCGCGTACATGGGCGGGTTCGGGCTCGTGATCCCCGAGGGTGCCAAGAACGCCGAAGGCGCGTGGGAGTTCATGAAGTGGTGGACCACCGAGGCCGAGAACGGCGTCGCCTTCGGGGAGATCTCGGGATGGATCCCCGCCAACATCGAGGCGGCCAACGACGCCTACTTCACCGAGGACGAGCACTACGCCGCGTTCATCGAGGCCATGAACTACGCGCAGACCCGCCCGAACGTGCAGGGCTTCTCCGACGTCGAGGGCAAGGCGCTGGTCCCCGCCCTCGAGCGCTTCCTCTCCGGCGAGATCTCGGCGGAGCAGGCGCTCAAGGAGGCTCAGGAGCAGGGCGACCAGATCCTCGAGCAGAACCGCTGACCGCATCCGCCCGCGTTTCGAATCGCTCACTCTGCAACTTCGACGGCTCGCCAGTTGCACAGTGAGCTATTCGAAATCCACCAGACGAGAAGGACATATGAACGACGACACCTGGTCGGCACGCGCCGACACCGCCCAGCACAGCATCGACCACTGGTTCGGCGCCGACGGCATCCAGTTCCTCGCGAACAGCCACCCCCACGACCGCGGCAACACGGAGGTCTTCAACTACTGGTGGCTCGCGCACGTGATCGACGCCCGTGTCGACGCGTGGCTGCGCACCGAGGACGAGCAGTGGTTCGACGCCGCGATCGCCGCACGCGACAACATCGTCGAGCGCAACGGCGGGCAGCTGTTCAACGACTACTTCGACGACATGCTCTGGTTCGCCCTCGCCCTCGAGCGGGTGCACCGCGCGACCGGCGAGCAGCGGTTCCTCGACGAGGCGACCGCCATCTGGGACCACGTCATCGCGGAAGGCTGGAACGACACCCTCGGCGAGAGCCTCGCCTGGCGCAAGCAGCAGCTGTACTACAAGAACACCCCGGCGAACGGTCCGCTCGTGATCCTCGGCGTGCGCCTCAGCCGGCTCGATGACTCGCGTGACCACCTCGGCTACGCGCAGCGGGCCTTCGAATGGCTCACCGCGAACCTCGTGGGCCCTGACGGCTTCGTCGAGGACGGCGTCAACCGCGAGGAGGACGGCCGCGTCGACACGCAGTGGCGCTTCACGTACAACCAGGGCCTGTACGTCGGCGCCGCCGTCGAGCTGTACGCCGCCACCGGCGACCGCTCGTACCTGGCGCGCGCGGTGCAGACGGCGACCACAGCGGTGCGCGAGCTCAGCGACGGCGCGGTCTTCCCCGACGAGGGCGACGGCGGCGACGAGGGCCTCTTCAAGGGTGTGTTCTACCGCTACCTCGGCGAGCTGCTCGCGTCTCTCGCCGACGACGAGGAGTTCGCCGAGCAGCGGACCGCGCTGGCGGACTTCCTGCGGGCGGGCACCGACACACTGTGGGCGAACGGCCTCGTCGAGGGACACCTGCGCCCCGGCAACGACTGGTCGAAGCCGCCGGTCGAGTGGATCCCGTACTCGACGATCCTCAGCGCGGTGTTCGCGGTCGAGCAGCGCGCGCGGCTCGAGGCGCGGGAGTCCGGAGCAGAAGTCGGCGCAGCTACCGTCGCAGGGGTGGCCGGCTGACGGCATCCGCTCCTGCACCCTGTCGGCGTCTCCGGCGGGAACTCCTCATGGGGTTCCTCCGGAGGCGCCGATTCGCGTGTCGGTGCGGGTCGGTACCGCGGCTAGTGTCGCGGCGGAGCCGACGACGCCCCGAGGACCAGCTCGACCGGCAGCACGATCTTGTCGATCTCGCTCGGCGCCGCGGTCTGCCTGCGCACCGACTCCACGGCCTTCTCTCCGAGAGCGCGCTGCTGCTGACGGATGTGCGTGTACCGGAACAGCCGGGTGTCGAAGAACGCGTCAGGGTGGTCGAAGCACACGATCGAGACGTCCGCCGGCACCGCGAGACCCAGTCGGTCGCAGGCCTCGCGCAGCATCAGGGCGATGTTGTACTCGGCCACCACGTATCCCGTGATGTCGGAATGCTGCTCGACGAACCGCATCAGACGCTCGATGTCCTGCTCGGTCGTCTCCGAGCTGCCGGGGACGGTCGAGCCGATCGTGCGCAGCTCGGCCTGATTCTCGAGCGGCAGGTGATTCGTGGCGTGTGCGTGGATGTAGCCGTTGCGGCGATCGTCGCTCGACGAGACATGGCTCGCCGCGCTGATGAAACCGATCGACTGATGGCCGAGCTCGAGCAGGTGCTCGGTGGCGGCACGACCGCCCGCCCGGTTGTCGGAGCAGACGACCGAGACCGGGATCCCGTCGAAGATCCGGTCGAGGATCACCACGGGGAACTTCCGCGCGACGAGTTCGAGGGCCGCGGGAGGGATGTACTCGGACGAGCTCGGCAGCAGGATGAGCCCCTCGACGCCCGCGTCCACGAGCGCGCGGATACAGGCGTCCTCCTCGGCGAGATCGCCGCCCGACCGCTTGATCACGACATGGACGTCCGCGCCGGTCGCGGCGAGGATCCCCTCGATGACCTTGTTGCCGAAGGTGTCGTCGAAGCTCGTGATGACGCAGCCGATGAGCGTCGACCCGGCCTCGGGGTCGCCCGCGATGCGGGTCGCGGATGCCGTGGGCGACGAACTCGTCACGACGGTGCCGATGCGCGGTCGACGCATGATCATGCCGTCGGTGCGCAGCAGATCGAGTGCCCGCTTGACCGTGATGGGGCTGACCTCGAACTGCTTCGAGAGCTCCGCCTCGGTGGGGAGCTTGTCGCCGACGGCGTATGCGCCCTGCGCGATGGATTCGCGCAGGGCCTCGTAGACCCGCTTGTAGAGCACGGAGCCCCCCTCACCCGAATAGTTATATTTAATCTACAGGGTGAGGGGGCTCTGTGCGGGACTCAACGGTCGGAGATCCGCGCCTCGATCGCCGCCGTCTCGAACGGAGCCAGCTCGAGCACGACCGCTCCGTCGACGACCGTGAGATCGCCGAGCGGATCGCCCAGCAGGGTCGCGCGGCGCGCGGCATCCATCCCCTCGAGCGCGACCCGCACCCGCGCCTGCACGTCGGCGAACGACTGCAGTCGCACCCGCGACCACCCGGGCTCGTCGGCCGTGCCGACCCCGATCACGGCGATGCGATCGTCGTCGAGGTGCAGGAACGAGGCGGTCGGCTCCGATGCGCCGCGCCCCGCGGCGGGGATCGCCACCACCGGCCGCGCGACAGCGGATGCCGTCGCCACGGCCAGGCCCTCGACGCTCTGCGACTCCACGGCCCGCACGCCGATCGCGTACGAGAACGTCGCGGTGAACCCCTGCTCGATCGGGAAGTTCGTGTCCCACACGTTGTTGTGGAACCACGAGATCACGGTCGACGGCTCATCGGGCGCGGTGCTGGCGGGGAACGGCGCGTACGGCAGCGCGATCGTCCCGGTCTGCACGAGCGGTGCATCCTTCGTCGCCCATACGACCGCATCGTCTCGGTCCGCGACCGTCACCCAGTTGCGGATGGCCCTCATGTGCTGCGGCGCCCCGGGGACGTGCGGGATGCCGTCGCCGGTCACCCCGCCGGAGACCTCGAGTCGCACGGCCGGGTCGTCCGCCGCGAACGGGAACGCGAAGTACCCGCTCTCCTTCACCCGCGTGACGGGCTTGCTGACACGGTTCTCGATGAGCAGGGTCGGGTCGCCGTGACGCAGACGGAGGGTGACGCGGACGGCATCCACACCGTCGGCGGGGAACTCGTAGACCAGCCGCTGCTCGACAGCGTCGTCCACGCGCTCGACGATCACGGCCGGCCGGCCGACCGTGCGCGACGCGAGCAGCTCGAGCCGGGGCGAGACCGACAGCTTGTTCGCGAGGTGGTTCACCCCGGCACCCGAGCTGCCGTACGTGTCGTAGATGTAGGAGTTGAAGCCCGCGAACGACTCCCGGTTCACCCAGTCGCGCCCGGTCGCCTTCTCGACGAGCGAGCGGATCACGGATCGGCGGTCGTCGACCTCGACTCGCAGATGCTCGTTCTCGAGCACGAGGATGTCCTCACGGCGTCCGGTCTGGAGCGGATGCACGGTCGGCGCGGCGGCCGGCTCCTCGGCGGGCACCAGATCGAACCGCACCCACCCGACCTCCGGTGCGTCCGTCACCGGGAACGTGATCCAGCGTCCCGACTCCCGATGCAGCGAGTTGCCCTGGTCCTCGACCGTGTGAGGCACGACGTCACCGGTGCGGGCGTCGACGACGGCGACGTGCGCGTCGAGCGGAACCTGTGACTCCTTCACCAGCACGCGGGCGGTCGTGGATCGGGCGTGGCCGGCGACGTTCACGACCACGTAGCTCGCGAGAGCGTCCGGCGCCGGGGCGACCGCCCGTCCGAGGTGGTGCAGCGCCAGCTCTGTGGAGTCGACCGTGCGCTGGTGCGCGGCGATCGCGTGCCCGACCTTCCACTGCCACTGCCGCTCGCCCGAGTCGTATCCCTCATCACCGTGGGTCCACGAGTTGCTGGCTCCCCAGGTGTGCTCGTTGAACATCGAGATCGCGTCGTAGGCGGCGCGCGCGTCGGCACCCTCCGAGGCGACCGGGTCGCCCCCGCTCCAGCGCGACAGCTGCGAGATCGAGCGCGCGACCGGAGCGGCGACCTGCGCCTCGCGGGCCAGAGCGAGCGGCACGGCTCCGGATCCGACGCCCTCGACCCACCAGTCGCCCCAGTCGCCCTCGAAGGTCACCAGCTCGTCGCCGTAGCGCGCCTCGGCATCCTCGAAGAAGTCCTCGTTGCGGGAGACGCGCAGGCGCGGGTACTCCCAGGTCTCGTTCCACTGCCGCACCTGCTCGGAGAGGTGCAGGCGGGCGGGACCGTTGTCGCCCATGAAGCCCTGCGTGCGCACGTGCAGAACGTCCCACGGGTACGGCTGGCGGCCGGGGTCCTCCTCGCCGTGGGCGCCGAACACCCCGGGCGGGAAGGGATAGCCCTTGGTCGACAGCGCCGTGAGGTAGGCCGAGAACACGGTCTCGAGCGTCTCGAACGATTCGGTGAACCCGACCATCGGCCCCTCGATGTACGCGAGGCCGTGCGGACTGTCGGTCATCCAGACGAGCACCGACTTGCCGGCCGGCGACCGCCACCGGAACATACGGGGGTTGTCGAGCCCGCCGTTGCGGTGCGGTTCGGACCGTCCCGCCCAGTTGTGCGCGACCGCGAGGTACCGCACCCCGAGATCGGACAACGCGTCGGGGAGGCCCGCGACCTGACCCGGCACGTCGGTCTGCATCGCGCTGCGGAACTCGATGCCGTACTGGTCGCGGATGCGGCGGGCCGAGGCGAGCAGTTCGTGGAGCTCGTCCGTCGAGCACGTGTCGGTGTGGAGGTTGTACGGCATCGCGCTCAGCCCGATCGACCCCTCCTTCACGAGGCGCACGAGTTCGTCGATCTCCGCGGGGGTGCGGTGGCGCTCCCAGTCGTCGAACGACCACAGGGCCTCGGCGTTCCAGCGGAACCGCGACTCCTCGGGCCAGTCCGCGGTGCGGGTGATCAGCTCCACGGCCGAGTCGAGGTACGACCGCTGGTTCGCGATCACCGCCGCCTGCGGGTCCGTGTAGCCGAAGTCGAAGTGGGAGTGGTGCACCACGTGCACGCTCCAGGGGCGCACACCGTCGAGGCGCACGGCGATCGACTCGTCGCCGAGGGCGGGCACGCGCACCACCGCATCGACGGGGTCGGCGGATGCCGGCACGAGGACGCGCACGGATCCGGCAGGCGCTGTCGCCCGTTCGATGCCGAGCGACCCACCGGCGGCATCTTCGATCTGCACGTCGAGCGCCTCGACGTCGGCGGCGCGGTCGCCCTCGATCACGACCCGGACGCTGCGCGCGCTCTGCCCGCCCGCCTGACGCTGGAGCGGTTCGGGGATGACACGGACGACGTGCGTCCCGATGGTGGCCACCGCGGCGGTCGCACGGTGGAGAAGACCCTCGCGGGCCTCCTCGCCGGTCCAGGGGCTGGCGGAGATGAGGGACGGTTTCATGATCGGATGCTCCAGGGTCGAGGGTGCGGGGGATCAGTCGAGGGTGCGGAAGTCGGAGGAAGGCGGGGAGTTCGTGTCGAAGGTGCGGATCTCAGCCGGAGGAGCCGGGGTCGCGGGCACGCAGCCAGTGCGCGGCGCCGAGAAGCGGCGCGGCGTCGAGAAGCGCAGACGGCACCACGTCGAGTCCGTCCGGCGCACCGCCCTGCACGAGGCCGTCGAGGAGAGCACCGACCAGCACCGGCCAGGAGCGCACCATCGACCCGCCCACGGTCAGACGGTCGGCGCGGAACGAGGCGAGCCAGGGCCCGAGGCTGATACCGAGAGCACGCATCGCGTGATCGAGCGCGGCGACGGCATCCGCCTCCCCGTCCGCCGCCTCGGCGGCGATCTGCTTCACGGAGCCGGACCGACCGGTGCGACGCGCGTGGTCGGCGACGATGGCCCTCGTCGAGATCGTGTCCTCGAGGGGCCGGCCCGCGAACTGCAGCGGATAGACCCAGCCGTCCGGCGGGACGCCGTCGCCGTGGGTGACGATCCGTCCGCGATCGAGGAAAGCAGAGCCGACGCCGGTGCCGAGCGTGACGCACACCTGACGTCCGGCGCGGGTGTCGGCTCCGAAAGCCCACTCGCCCAGGGCGTAGGCGGCGGCGTCGTTCACGAAGGAGAGGCGCTCGGGGACGATGCCGAGGCGCTGAGCCATCCCCGCGCGTACATCGACCCCGCGGAGGGAGTCGAACTTCGCCACCGCGCCGAAGATGCCGATGCCCCGCTCATAGTCGAACGGACCGGGCATCGCCACGACCCACCCCCCTGCGCCGATCCCGTCCAGCCGTCGGGCCGGAGCCACGAAGGCATCGAGGAGATCGTCCGCCGGCAGGGCAGGATCGAGAGTCGCGGTGTCGGATTCCGCGACCCGCGCAGACGCCAGGGTGGTCTCGACGAGCGCCGCCGTCGCATGACTCCCGCCGACCTCGACGACGCCGCACAACGTCGCGCCCGGCATCCCGGTCGTGCCCTGCGCGTCGTCGCTCACCACTCGTACTCTCGCATCCTGCGTCCCGCCGCGCATCGGTCAGTACTGCCCCAGGGCGAGACCGCGCTGGAAGTACTTCTGCGTGAGCCCGAACAGCAGCGCCGTCGGGATCGACACGAGCAGCGCCGCCGTGAGCAGCACCGTGAACGCCGATCCGCCGCCCTGCACCGACTGCAGCGCCTGCAGCAGCGGCATCACGGGCCGCGTCTCGGAGCTCTGCGTGAGGATGAGCGCGAGCAGGAAGTCGTTCCACACCCACGTCGCCTGCAGGATGAACACGACCACGAGCGCACTGCGCGACATCGGCAGGTAGATCTGGGTGAAGATGCGCCACGGCTTCGCTCCGTCGACCACCGCGGCCTCGAAGACCGATTCGGCGATGCCGGCGAAGAAGTTGCGCATCACGAACGCCGAGAACGGCAGGCAGACCACGGAGTAGATGAGGATCATCCCGACCGCTGTGTCGAACAGGCCGACCTGCGAGTACGCGGCGAACAGCGGGATCACCATGAGCTGCAGCGGGAAGACCGTGCCGCAGAAGATCACGAAGAACCAGAAGAAGCCGTGCTTCAGCTTGAGCGCGATGACCGCGTAGCCGACGGCCGCACCGAGGATCACCGCGATGATCGGCGCCACGATCGCGTAGACCACCGTGATGAAGAGGCCGGAGGGCACGTCGGTCGTCGTGAAGACGTCGACGACGTTCGTCCACAGGCTTCCGAGGTTGCCGGGTTCCCACAGTCGCGACCCGGAGTACTCCGAGGTCGTCTTGCCCGCGTTGGCGAGCAGCAGGTAGATCGGGAGCAGCCAGATGATGCCCATCAGGCCGAGGATGCCGTAACGGAGGATCTTGGAGATCATGCGCGGCGCGCTCCCATCTTGCGGGGTGCGACATCCGTCTTCGGCGCGGCATCGCCGAGCGACAGCTGGCGGCGCAGGTAGATCACGGATGCGGCGACGGTGATGACGGTCAGGAAGATCGCGACCGCAGAGCCCATCCCGTACTCGTTGTTGAGGAAGGTCTCGCGGTACATCGTCACGCCGAGGGTCTCCGACACGCGATTCGGGCCTCCCTGGGTCATCGACTGCACGATGTCGAACGTCTTGAGGCTGTTCACGATCGACAGCCCGACCACGATGGTGGTGGTCGGGCGCAGCAGCGGCCAGACCATGGAGGTGAACAGCCGGAACCCGCCGGCGCCGTCGACCCTCGCGGCTTCGAGCGGCTCCTTCGGGATGGACTGGAGTCCGACCGTGAACAGGAGGGCGTTCACGCCGACCCCCTGCCACGAGGCGGCGAGGATCATCACGATCGTGTTCAGCGGAGCATCCTGCAGCCAGCGCAGCTCCGCACCCGGCAGACCCAGGAACGCGAGCGCCTGCGACAGGGCCCCGCCGTTCTGCAGCACGAAGGAGAAGATCACGCCGACAGCGACGCCGGACAGGGCGTACGGGATGAGGAACGGGACGCGCAGCCACGCGGCGCCGGGGAGACCGTACGCGAGATAGGCGACCAGAAGGCCGAGTCCGACCGGCACGAGCAGTGTGCCGCCGACCCAGGCGAGGGTGTTGAGGATCGAGACGAGGATCGCCGGGTCCTGGAACATCTCGACGTAGTTGTCGACACCGATCCACTCCGGATCACCGAGCCCGTCGTACTCGGTGAAGCTCAGGTAGACGGTGTACAGGACAGGGACGTACAGCGCGAGGAGCACCACCGCGACGCCCGGGCCCATGAAGGCCCAGGCGTCGCGCTGACGCGCGGAGCGGACCGGAGTCCGACTCAATGCTCGCTCCAGTACTCGTCCGCGACCTTCTGGATGCCCTCGAGGTACGGCATCGGGTCACCGGGGTTGGTCATGAATCCGGTGAACTCGTCGAGCGACGACGTGAGGATGGGCGCGGGCGCCGCCTCGTAGTAGCGCAGATAGAACGTGTACTTCGGATCCGTGTACTCCTCGCCGATCTTCTGGAACTCCTCGGTCGCGGCCGTGGCGTTCGGGTTGAAGGGAAGGTTGCCCTGCTGCTCCGACCACGCGGTCTGCGCCTCGGTGCCCATCCACCATTCGGAGTACTCGAGGCCGAGCTCGCGCTGCGCCGACTTCTCGGGCACGCAGGCGGGAGCGGTCTCGATGGCCACCGGGGTGACCTCCTGGTCGGGGTTCACGTTCGGGATGGGGAACACGCCCCAGTCGGTGCCGCTCTCCAGCCCCACGGTGTCGAGCGTGCTCGCATACCAGGTGCCGAAGGGGATCATCGCGACCTCCTGGTCCTTGATCTGCGTCTCTCCGGGCGTCTTCGAACCCGGGTCGGAGAAGTAGCCCTTCTCCTTCATGTCGAGCCACACGTTCATGACCTCGACGACCTCGGGATCGGTGAACTTCGCATCGCCCGACATGAGGTCGTTGTACAGCTCGACGTCGGTGCCGGCGGTCAGGATCTGGAACCACACGAACGCCCAGGGGTTGCCGCCCGAGTTCCAGAACGGTGCGATGCCCGCATCCACGAGGGTGTCGGCGACCGCCGTCATCTCGTCCCAGGTCGTGGGGACCTCGAGGCCCAGCTCGGAGAACGTGCGCTTGTCGTAGTACATGACCCAGTCGTCGACGCTGATCGGCGTGCAGTACTGCTTGCCGTCGATCGTGTAGAGGTCCTTCACGGACTCGCTGATGTTGCCGTCGGCGACGGCCTTCTCCCAGATGTCGGTGGTCTCGGCGACGAGCCCCTCCGAGACGAGATCCTCGAGCGACGAACCCGTGTGCCAGGTGAAGAGCCCTGGTGCCTTGTTCGAGCGGAAGGACTGCTTGATGAACGCTTGGAAGGCGTTCTGGTCGGCGTAGTACGCCGGGTCGAGCGACACGTCGATGTCGTCCTTCGACACGGCGGAGAACTTCTCGAAGTCCCAGCTCTTGTCGGTGACGAACTGCAGATCGGACGACGAGGCAGAGGTCGAGCCGGCACATCCGGCGACCGTGGCCACGGTCATGAGCGCGGCGGCGCCGAGGACCATTCTTCGCGAGAACTTCACACGGAACTCCTTCGTTCGGGTAGAGGATCGACATCTCGCGTCAACCGCGTTGATATCGTTATCAGAATCGGACTGTAACACGCTCTCGAAGTCGAGGGCAAGCGATCCGACGCAACCGGAATGCTGGCGGCGGCACGATCATGCGGCGCCCTTCGATGCCCGCCGTCGCGTGCGAAGTATCGATACCATGACGGCATGTCCGGTCGTCCTGCGAAGAATCGCGGCTCCGCCGCGCCCACCGTCCAGGACGTGGCCGCAGCCGCCGGTGTCTCGCCCATGACGGTGTCGCGCGTTCTCAGCGGTGGACCGAACGTGCGCCCCGAGAAGGTGCAGGCCGTGCTCGACGCGGCCGCCGCCCTCGGCTACCGCCGCAACGAGAACGCCAGAAGCCTCCGCCCCGGCCAGCGCACCGGCCTGATCGGCGTCATCATCACGAACGTCGCGAACCCCTACTACGCGCAGGTGCAGCTCGGCGTCGAGGAGATCGTGACCGCGGACGGGATGCTGCTCCTGGTCGGCAACAGCGGCGAGGACATCGAACGCGAGCGCGCCCTCGTCAACGACTTCATCGGCCGCAAGGTCGACGGACTCATCGTCGTGCCCGCCGGCGGCGACGTCACTCACCTTCGCACGGCCGTGGCGGCAGGGATCCCTCTCGCCCTCGCCTCCCGCCAGGTCGACGGCGTGACCGCGGACGTCGTGCTCGTCGACGACGAGAACGGCGCGCGCGACGGCACGGCGTTCCTGATCGCACAGGGCCACCGACGCATCGCGTTCCTGGGCAACCGCGCCTCCGTCTTCACCAGCCGACGGCGGCGCCTCGGGTTCGAGCGGGCGCATCACGAGGCGGGCATCGCGATCGACCCCGACCTGATGCGGGCGGGTCAGAACGACGATGCCGCCGCCCACGACGTCATGGTCGAGCTGCTGGCCGGCGATGACCCGCCGACGGCCGTGTTCAGTGCGAACAACCGCAACACGATCGGCGCTCTGCGCGCTCTGGCAGAGCATCCCGAGGCGGCCGCCGCCATGCGCATCGTCGCGTTCGACGACTTCGAGTTGTCGGCGCTCGTGCCCTTCGACCTCTCGGTCATCGAGCACGACCCTCGCGAGCTGGGGCGCACGGCCGCCCGCATGATGATGCAGAGGCTCGCCGCACCGGAGAGTGAGCCGCAGCTCGTCGAGCTCCCGACCCGCTTCCGCGAGTAGACATCCGGAGTGAGTGCTTTTCGCACGGCCGTGATGTACGTTGATAACGATATCAGTGCGGTTGCTGCCAGCGGTCCCCGCCGGTATCCGGAAAGAAAGGCTGCAGCGATGCCCCATACCTCTTCTCGCGTCGGAGAGCGTGCCTCCTCCTATGACCGCCACCCGGTGATCGAGCTCCCTCCCGGTGAGAGCATCCGCGACGGCGCGGACGCCTGGCGCACTCTTCGCGACGCCGCCGCCGCGGCCGGCGACCGGGCACTCATCGCGATCGACGCGTACCCGGGCACCGATCTCCTCGCCCTGACCGACGAGATCCGCATAGGGCTGCCCGGTTTCGAGATCGTGGACATCGAGTCGGCCGCCCTGTCGGCGACCGAGCTCGCGGAGCGGTTCGCGCAGAACCTCACCGACGATCGCGTGTTCGGCGTGATGTCCCATGCGACGATCGACGCCTTCTACGACGCCGACGCTCGGAACGAGCTCCGCGCCCGCGTCGACGACCGCACGGCCCCGACCGTTCTACTGGGCTGGGGAGCGGCGACCCTCACCCGCGCCGACGTGACGGTGCTGGTCGAGATGGCGCGCTGGGAGATCCAGCTGCGCTACCGCCGCGGCATGCCGAACTGGCACGCCGACAATCACGACGAGGATCCGCTGCGCAAGATCAAGCGCGGGTTCTTCCTCGAGTGGCGCGCGGCCGACCGGCACAAGCGCCCCCTCTTCGGCACGGCCGACTTCGTGCTCGACGCGAACCGCGTCGGTGCGACCGCGCTCATCACCGGCGACGCCTTCCGCGAAGCGCTGACCGCGGCATCCCAGCGACCGTTCCGCGTCGTACCGTACTTCGACCCCGGCGTCTGGGGCGGACAGTGGATGAAGCAGGTCTGCGGACTCGACACCTCGGAGGCCAACTACGCCTGGTCGTTCGACGGCGTACCGGAGGAGAACAGCCTGCTGCTGAGCGACGGAGTCGGCGTCTTCCAGATTCCCTCCATCGACCTGGTGTTCTCCCACCCGAAGGAACTGCTCGGCGAGCGCACCTTCGCCCGGTTCGGCGCCGAGTTCCCCATCCGCTTCGACCTGCTCGACACGATGGGCGGCGGCAACCTCTCGCTGCAAGTGCACCCGCTCACCGAGTACATCCGCGACCGGTTCGGGATGGCCTACACGCAGGACGAGAGCTACTACCTGCTGGACGCCGACGACGACGCGGTCGTGTACCTCGGCCTCAAGACGGGCGTCTCCCGGGAGAGACTCGCCGCCGACCTCGCTCGCGCGCAGGCCGGGGAGATCTCGTTCCCCGCCGAGGACTACGTCAACACCTACCCCGCCGCGAAGCACGACCACTTCTCGATCCCCGCCGGCACCGTGCACTGCTCCGGCGCGAACTCGATGGTGCTCGAGATCTCGGCGACGCCGTACATCTTCACGTTCAAGATGTGGGACTGGGACCGCGTGGGCCTCGACGGCGTGCCGCGTCCGATCCACCTCGACCATGCTCTCGCGAACATCCAGTGGGAGCGCGACACCGCGTGGACCGAGGACAACCTCATCGATCAGGTCGTCCCGGTCGCGGAGGGCGAGGGCTGGCGGGAGGAGCGCACAGGTCTGCACGACCTCGAGTTCATCGAGGTGCGCCGCCACTGGTTCACGGATGCCGTGCCGCACGACACCCGCGGGACCGTCAACGTGCTGAACCTGGTCGAGGGCGCGGAGGCGATCGTGGAATCGCCCACCCGGGCCTTCGAGCCGTTCGTCGTGCACTACGCCGAGACCTTCATCGTCCCGGCGGCCGTCGGCGAGTACACGATCCGCCCGCACGGCGCCGGTGTGGGTGCGGAGTGCGCGACCGTGAAGGCCTCCGTGCGCGGCACTGCCGTGTGAGCAGGTCGCCGGAGAGGGGTTGACGCCCCCGGCGGCATCCGTCAGGCTTGGTTTGTTGATAACGATATCAATCTGAAGACAGGATGAACGATGAAGTCAACCTCTTCCCTCCATACGCGGACGATGCGCAGCAGTGCGATCGCTGTGGCGACCGCCGCGATACTGGTCGCCACCGCTGCCGCGCCCGCCCAAGCGGCTGCGCCGTCGGATGCCGGCGCCTGGTCCGATCGGGCGATCGTCAGCTACGACGCGATGCAGGACAACCTCTACCTCGGCGCCGCCGGACACCAGCTCTACCGTCTCAACACCGGCGAGGAGGCGAACCCGTATTCCTACCTCTGGGAGTACCGGGAGGCGAGTCAGGCGACAGCCGACCTGCAGGGCGTCCCCGGCATCGGACCCGCCTACGCCAACGTGACCCGGCAGCGCATCGCCAACTTCGAGCTGTACTACAACGTCCGCGAGGGAGGGCGCGCGGGATACGAGTCCTACCTCCCCGCTCCGCTCGGCACCGGGGGCGACGTCTTCTACGACGACAACTCCATCATCGGGCTCACCGACGTGCGCCAGTATCGAAAGACCGGCGACGCGGCCTACCTCGAGAAGGCCGAGCACGCCTTCTCGATCGTGGTGCGCGGGTGGAACACCGACGCCACCCTCGCCTGCCCGGGCGGAATGGACTGGATCGACCGCCCCGACAACGCCGACCGCGGCGCCAACATCACCGGGCTCGCCGCCCAGCTCGCCGCACACCTGTACGAACAGACCGGCGACGCGGACTATCTCACTTGGAGCACGAAGCTCTACAGCTGGAACAACAAGTGTCTGAAGACCTCGGCTGGTCTCTACGCCAACAGCATCAACGACGCGGGCGAGGTCAACCCCACGCTGTGGACCTACAACTCGGGGTCGATGATCGCGACCGCGACCATCCTCTACCGGGCGACCGGCGAGACGAAGTATCTGACGCAGGCCAAGGCCGCGGCGCGCGGATCGCTCGAGTACTGGACCGCCGAGAACAGGCTGCAGCAGCAGCCGGCCATCTTCAACGCGTTCTACTTCCGCGATCTGTTCCTGCTCGACTCGGTGAGCCACGATCCCGCGTATCGCGCTGCCGCGGAACAGTACGCCCAGCTGATGTGGGACACGAACCGCGACCCCGCGACCGGATTGTTCCACTTCCAGCCGTCGGGAGGCGGCGACTACGATCCGACCCGCCCCGCAGCGACGCTCGACCAGTCCGGCATGATCCAGATCTTCGCGATCCTCGCCTGGGACCGCGCAGACCTCGGGAACGTGAGCTAGCCGCCAGGTACTCGCCGCGAGGGGGATGCCGACGGTCCACCGGCGCGCACGGCATCCCCCATCGCGGCGAGCGCCTCCGCGAGAATCGGCCGCGGAGTCGCGAACACGATCCGCACGAAGTCCTCGTACCCGCGGCCGAGCAGGGCGCCCTCGGTCAGCACGACGCCGGCCTGCTCGCGGAAGAACGCCGCGGGCCGGCCGTCGATGTCCAGGGCGCCGGTGTCGATCCATCCGATGTAGGTGGCCTCGGGTTCCCGGTAGACGGCACCGGGCAGATGCTCCGTGACGAGCTCTCCGAGCGTACGCCGCGAGTCCGACAGGTACGACAGCACCCCGTCGAGCCAGGGCCGTCCCTCGCGATACGCCGCGGTCGACGCGACCACCCCGAGCGTCGACGCCCCATGCTGCACCGAGAAGCCGAACCGACGGTACTGCTCCTGGTCGATGCGGTTCGACAGCACGAGCTGAGCGGTCTTGAGGCCCGGGATGTTCCACGCCTTCGAGGCGCTCGTGCCCGTCACGGTGTGCGCGGCGGTCGCGGGTGAGACCGAGGCGTAGGGCACGAACGGACGCCCGTCGAACCGCAGCGGGGCGTGGATCTCGTCGGCGAAGACGCGGCCACCGTGCCTCTCGACGATCTGCGCGAGCGCCTCGAGCTCATCCCGGTCGACCACGGTGCCGGTCGGATTGTGCGGGTTGCAGAGCACAAGAGTCCGCGCTCCCGCCGCGAACGCCTCGTCGATGCGGCCGAGGTCGTGATGCCAGCGACCGTCGATCTCGACCCCCGGCACCTCGACGACCGGGTGCCCGATCGTGGGCAGGAACGTGAGGAAGGGCATGTACGCCGGCGTCGGCACGATCACCGGCGACCCCGCCGGCGCATACTCCTCGACGGCGACGCGCAGCGCGGCCATGACGTCGGACACCGGATGCACGCTCTCGGGGTCGATCGTCCAGGCGTACTCGTCGCGCATCCAGTCCGCGGTCGCCCGGCCGAGCTCGGCGGCGAGGGGCGGCGACAGGTAGCCGAGGTTCTCTTCATCGATGGCCCGATGCATCGCCGCCGCGATCTCAGGGGCGATGCCGAAGTCCATCTCGGCGACCCAGGCGCCGATGCGCCCGGGATGCAGACTCCACTTGCGGCTCTCCGGACGATCGAGATCGAACCGGGTCCGGGTGTCGAAGGGATGCGGGGCGGGGCGCGACGGGTCGGTCATGGCGTGCGGCTCTCAGGCCGCCCGGCGACATCGCGAGGCTGCGCTCGCGGTGCGGGTGTCGGACATGTCGGGCTCCTTCGACGGGAGATTCCACCCTATGAAGGGCGCGACGCCGGCGCATCCCGCGTGTCCATCCGTGTCGCCCTCAGGCCCCGCCCGCCAGCGCCGCCGCCGCACGCACGAGTGACGCGTTGTCGGCCGCAGGGCGCCCGTCGGGGAGGACGAGCGTGTCCTCGAGTCCGATGCGCGACTCCAGGCCGAGCTCGGCCGCCAGAGCGAGTGCCGGCCAGGCGGATCGCGCTTCGCCGTGCAGCAGGATCGCGATGTCCGGCTCTTCGGCCCGCACGTGAGCGATGAGTCCCTCGGCGTGACCGCGCACCACCTCCGCAGCCTCGTCGGGGAGTTCGATCAGCACCCGCAGGCACTCGCCTCGCAGGGGAGACTCCCGCCACGCCGCGAGTCCTGTGGCGTCCCAGATGCCCGCTTCGATGCGGACGCCCCGCCTGTGCAGCATGTCGGCGACGCGCGGGGCTCCGGCCTCGTGCCAGTTCAGGGAGGCGAAGTCGGGGAGTTCGGTCCATCGGGCGATCGCATGGATACGACGCTCGATGTCGGGCTGGATCCACGCCCCCGTGGTCACACCGAGCGGGGTCTCCGGGCACGCCTCGCGGAACGCTCGCACCCAGCGGGCGACGTCGTCGGGCGACATGCTGTCCCGCCCCTCGGCATCCTTGGGATGCACGTGGATGGCACCCGCACCCGCCGCGATGGCCCTGGCGGCGTCGGCGGCGGCGAGACCGGGGTCCGCGTGCAGCGCGGGATGATCGGCGATGTCCTGAGCGCCGTTGACGCAGACCTGCATCAACGCTCGCGGCACCTCCCTGGCTGGGCCGGCCATCAGTTCATGAGCTCCCTCGGGTGCCAGTCGTACAGACCGCCGGTGTCGGACGGCCCCTCCTCGGTGCGCACCGAGTGCTCGACCTGACGCGCGACCGCGGCGCCGCGACCGACCTTCTCGGCCTCCTCCTGGGAGACGAAGCTCATGCCGAGCGTGCGCGACTCGCCCTCGATGCGGTTGAACCAGATCCCGTCGCGCTGGAAGGTCTCGATGTCTCCTGCGGCCATGTGTCGTGTCCTCTCCGTCCCCTCCTTCCTACGCGAGGCCACCGACAGCGCAGACCCCCTTGACAGCATCCGCGGCCGGAAGGCATCCATGTTTCACGGCCCAGGTCAAGGCCGGTGACTCCCCGATCTCGTCCCCGTACGGTCGGGACCATGCTCGTTCAGTGTGCGCCCGCCGGAGGTGAGTCATGAGTCTCGAAGTGCTGTCCGAGACCGAGGCTCTGCTCGACGGACGCTACGTGCTGAGCGACCGCCTGGGTCGCGGCGGAATGGCCACGGTCTACCGCGCTGAGGACACGCACCTCGAGCGCACGGTCGCGATCAAGATGCTGCATGACGGCGAGGGCTCCACGGCCTTCGCCAACCGTGCCCACAATGAGAAGGCGCTGCTCGCCGCCGTCAACCACCCGTCGATCGTGACGCTGTACGACGCGCAGCTGCTGCCGGATCGTCCGCGCTACCTCGTCATGGAGTACGTCGACGGACCGACGCTCGCTCGTCGTCTGCGCACCGGACCGATGCGCCCCCGTCAGGTCGCCCGCCTCGCCCGCGACTTGGCCGAGGGGCTGGCCGTGGTGCACGGTCTCGGCATCGTGCACCGCGACGTCAAGCCCTCGAACGTGCTGCTCGGCCGCGACCCGGGCGGTGGTCCCCGCACCGCCAAGCTCGCCGACTTCGGCATCGCCTGCCAGATCGGCAGCCCTCGGATGACGTCGCCCGGCATCGTGCTCGGGACCTTCACCTATATGGCTCCGGAGACACTGCGGGATGCGGAACCGGACACCCCGATCGACATCTTCGCCCTCGGTCTCGTGCTGCTCGAGGCTCTCACCGGCGAGCCGACCTATCCCGCCACTGCGACGGGTCGCGGTGCCGCCGCCGCGCGCATCATGAACCCGCCGACGATCCCCGACGACCTCGACGACGCCTGGCGAGAGCTGCTTGCGGCCATGACCCGCCTCGACCCGGCCGAGCGTCCCACCGCCCGCGAGGTGTCGCACGCCGCCGGTCGCCTCATGAAAGCGGACGCCGCGACGCAGCCGATCGCGGATGCCGCGCAGGGCGCAGCACCCTCCGTCGCAGCTCCGGCAGCGGTCGCCGATTCCGGCACCGCCGAGACGACCCCGATCACGTCGGAGCAGCATCCCTCGGGATACAAGCGCCGTCGCGCCGCTGTCGGGATCGCCGCCGCCTCGGCACTCGTCGCGACCGGCGCGCTCGTGCTGGGATTCTCGGTCGCCTCACCCCCGACGGAGGTCGGTTCGCGTCAGGCCACCGGCGGCCTCGACCGCGCGGTCGTGGCACCGGCCGAGACCGACGTCGAGGTCGTCGTCACCGAGCAGACGCTCCCCGAACCCGTGACGGAGAGCACCGAGGACCGCGGTACCGATGGCGACGCGGGGAACGGCAACCCCGGCGCCCCAGGGAACGACAGCGGCCCCGGGAACGACAGCGGCCCCGGCAACAACGGCAACGGCAGCCCCGGTAAGCCCGGCGACGGCGGCGGGCCCGGCCGAAACGACTGACGACCTCCGGCTTCCGACCGGAGGCCTCAGGTGAGGGTCCGGCTGTCCGAGGGGATCAGGCGGAGCGCACGTCGAGCACCCAGGTCACCCCGAAGCGGTCCGTGAGCATCCCGAAGCCGGCCGACCAGGCCGACGCCGCCAGCGGCTCGACGACCTCGGCACCGTCGGCGAGGGCGTCCCAGTAGCACGTGAGCTCGTCGAGCGACCCGGCGCGCAGCGACTGGAAGAACGTCCGGTCGGTCACGGTCGTACCGTTCTCGCGTCGGGTCGTGCCGGCGGTCGCCGCGGCATCCGCATCCGCTCCGGGGATGTCATAGGCCATGAGGCGGACGCCTTCCGCGTTCTCGACCTGACCGAACACGATCCGGTCGGCACCGGGCACGTCCGCCGGCATGCCGACATCGCCGTAGGTCGCGAACGTCGCCGTGGCATCGAACACCGACGCGTAGAACTCCAGCGCCTGGCGGGCGGTGCCGCGGAAGTTGAAGTGGGTGGTGGTGACGATGGACATGGGATCTCCTCGATCGGTGGTCTCGGCGGGATGCCGGTGACTCCACGATCACAGCAGTAGAGGTCAGTTTCGGTCCTCTACTTGCGCGACAATGAAGTCATGACCGGAAGCTCCTCGCGCATGCTCGCTCTGCTGTCTCTGCTGCAGATGCGCCGCGACCGGCCGGGTGCCGTGCTCGCCGAGCGTCTCGAGGTCACGCCGCGCACCGTGCGCCGCGACGTCGATCGGCTGCGCGAGCTCGGCTACCGCATCACGGCGGTCAAAGGTCCGGACGGCGGCTATCGATTGGATGCCGGATCCGAACTCCCTCCGCTGCTGTTCGACGACGCACAGGCCGTGGCGATCGCGGTCGCGCTGCAGAGCGTCCCCGCGAGCGGCATCGACATCGACGAGGGCGCCGCCCGTGCGCTCGCCACCGTGCGGCAGGTCATGCCCTCGCGTCTCCGACATCGCGTCGACGGCATCCGCTTCGCCGGCGTCGAGAATCCGACCCGCGTGGACCCCGGTGTGCTCGAGACGGTGAGCGCGGCCGTGCGCGACCGCGTCGTGCTGCGCTTCGACTACGGCGACGCCGACCGGCCGGCCCGCCGGGCCGAACCGCACGCGGTGGTCGCACGGGAGGGGCGGTGGTACCTGCTCGCCTGGGACCTCGACGCCGACGACTGGCGCACCTTCCGCCTCGACCGTCTCGTTCCGCGCGTCCCCCACGGTCCCGCGTTCACACCCCGCCCGCTGCCGGCCGCCGACGCGCAGACCTACCTCGCGGCGCGCGCGAAGGGATCGGATGCCGAGGACCGGTGGCCCTGTGTCGGCGAGGTCGTTCTCCAGCTCCCGGCCCCTGACGTCGCCCCGTGGGTGGGTGCCGACGGCACCGTCGAGCCCCTCGATGACGACTCGTGCCGCGTGACGATCGGGTCCTGGTCATGGGTCGGCGTGCTCGCGGCGGTCGCGCGCTTCGACGCGGACTTCACGGTCGTCGGGCCGGAGCCGCTCGTGGAGGCGGCCCGCGCGCTCGCCGGGCGCTTCGCCGCGGCATCCCCCCCGGTAGACTGGACGACGCCCCGCCGGCCCCTTCCCTAGGAGTGCGCGTGACCACCGCCCCTGCACCTGCCCACAAGCACGTCCCCGACTCCGTCGAGAACGCGATCGCGACTCCCGAGAAGGAGCAGCCCTACGCGGCGCTGGGCCTCAAGGACGACGAGTACGCCCGCATCAAGGAGATCCTCGGCCGCCGCCCCACCTCGGGCGAGCTGGCAATGTACTCGGTGATGTGGTCCGAGCACTGCTCGTACAAGTCCTCCAAGAACTACCTGCGCCGCTTCGGCCAGAAGGTCTCGGACGAGATGAAGGAACGCCTCATGGTGGGCATGGGCCAGAACGCCGGCGTCATCGACGTGGGCGAGGGCTGGGCCGTCACCTTCAAGGCCGAGAGCCACAACCACCCGAGCTTCATCGAGCCCTTCCAGGGTGCGGCGACCGGCGTCGGCGGCATCGTCCGCGACATCATCTCGATGGGCGCCCGTCCGGTCGCGGTCATGGACGCACTGCGCTTCGGTGCGATCGACCACCCCGACACCGCCCGTGTGGTGCACGGCGTGACGAGCGGCATCAGCTTCTACGGCAACTGCCTCGGCCTCCCGAACATCGGCGGCGAGACGGTCTTCGACTCGGTCTACCAGGCCAACCCGCTCGTCAACGCGCTCGCGGTGGGCGTGCTCCGCCACGAGGATCTCAAGCTCGCGAACGCCACCGGCGTCGGCAACAAGGTCGTCCTGTTCGGAGCCCGCACGGGCGGCGACGGCATCGGCGGCGCCAGCATCCTGGCATCCGACACCTTCGCCGACGGCGGTCCGACCAAGCGTCCGGCCGTGCAGGTCGGCGACCCGTTCGCCGAGAAGGTGCTCATCGAATGCTGCCTCGAGCTGTATCGCGGTGAGCTCGTCGAGGCCATTCAGGACCTCGGCGCCGCCGGCATCTCCTGCGCGACCTCCGAGCTCGCGGCCAACGGCAACAGCGGCATGAAGGTCTCGCTCGACAACGTGCTGCTGCGCGACCCTTCGCTCACGGCCGAGGAGATCCTCATGTCGGAGTCGCAGGAGCGCATGATGGCGATCGTCGCGCCCGAGAAGCTCGACGCGTTCCTCGAGGTCGTCGGCAAGTGGGAGGTCGAGACCTCGGTGCTCGGCGAGGTCACCGGCGACGGACGCCTCATCATCGACTGGCAGGGCGAGCGCATCGTCGACGTCGACCCGTCCACGGTCGCGGTCGACGGCCCGGTCTACGACCGCCCCGTCGCCTACCCGACGTGGATCGACGCACTGCAGGCGGATGCCGCCGAGAACCTGCCCCGGTCGAACGACGCGGAGGTGCTGCGCGAGCAGTTCCTCAACCTCGTCGCCAGCCCGAACCTGGCCGATACCCGCTGGATCACCAACCAGTACGACTACTACGTGCTCGGCAACACGGCGCTCGCGTTCCCCGATGACGCCGGCATGATCCGCGTCGACGAGGAGTCGGGCCTCGGCTTCGCGATCTCGACCGACGCCAACGGCCGCTACTGCCAGCTCGACCCGTACGCCGGCGCGCAGCTCGCGCTCGCCGAGGCGTACCGCAACGTCGCCGTCACCGGCGCCGTGCCCACCGCCATCACCGACTGCCTCAACTTCGGCTCGCCCGAGAACCCCGAGGTCATGTGGCAGTTCGGCCAGACCGTCGACGGCCTCGCGGACGGATGCTACGAGCTCGGCACCCCGGTGACCGGCGGCAACGTCTCGTTCTACAACCAGACGGGCGACGTGCCGATCCACCCGACGCCGCTCGTCGGCGTGCTCGGCATCATCGACGACGTCTCGCGGCGCATTCCCTCGGGATGGCAGGACGAGGGTCAGAACATCTACCTGCTCGGCACGACGCAGACCGAGCTCTCGGGCTCGGCCTGGGCCGAGACCGTGCACCAGCACCTCGGCGGACTCCCCCCGAAGGTCGACCTCGCCGGCGAGAAGCGCCTCGCGGGCCTGCTGTCGGCGGCGCGCGACGAGTGGCTGATCTCCTCGGCGCACGACGTGTCGGAGGGCGGCCTCGCGCAGGCGCTCGCCGAGGGCGTCTCGCGGTTCAGCGTCGGCGCGCGCGTCTGGCTCAATGAGATCATCGAGCGCGACGGTGTGGATGCCGCATCCGCGCTCTTCTCCGAGTCGACGGGTCGCGTGATCGTGACCGTGCCGCGCGAGGACGACGTGAAGTTCCGTGGTCTGTGCGAGGGCCGGAACTATCCCGTCGCGCGCATCGGCGTGACCGACAGCGAGCCGCAGCTCGAGGTGCAGGACGTGTTCACGATCCCGGTCGCCGAGATCCGCGAGCGCTCGCAGGCCACGCTGCCCGCGGCGTTCGGCCCGACGGTCGCGGAGCCGGTCGGCGCATGAGCGAGCTCAGCCGGCCAGACGACGACTACGGCGACCTCGGCGAGCGTCGGAACCGCCGCATCCGCGTCATCGCCTGGGTGGTGATCGTCGCGCTCATCCTGGGCGGCGGCGGCGCGACCCTGGTGACGCTGATCCTCGGCTGACCTCTCGCCTCATCCGATTCGCCGCGCGGCCGGATGCGGCAAGATGCTGATCTGACCGGGCATTCACTCTCCTTTATGCGACCAGTAAACGGTCGGATGTTACTTTCTGTGCGCTGACGATCTGCGGTCGGGGGACCGCCGTCAGTGCTCTCCGCCCCGAGGGATGCGCGCGCGAGAGCCGGGGAGAGCGGCTCTCGGGTGGTTCGCTCTCCCCGTTCGTCTCGCCGACCCCGGCGGGACCGCGCCCACTGCGCACTGTTCACAGCTAGCTTTTTCCACGTGAACACCCCTTCACTAGCGTGCCGATCACGGCGCTATTCGTGCCGATCACGGCACTGCACGCGCCGATCACGGCCGATGAAGGGGAATCAACCGATGGAGTTCGCACGGACGTTCCGCACTGCGGTGCAACGCCGAGGACTGTCCTTGCACACACTGCGAGGGCGGCTGCGCGATCGAGGCTACGACGTGAGCGTCGCCACTCTCTCGATGTGGCAGACCGGCGTCCGCCACCCGGGGCGATCGGTCTCCTTCGAGGTCATCCGCGAGCTCGAATCCCTCATCGGCCTGCAGGAAGGTGAGCTGCAGACGACACTGGGGCCTCCGCGCCGAGTCCG
This sequence comes from Microbacterium sp. GCS4, assembly GCF_001262495.1. Classification (GTDB taxonomy): domain Bacteria; phylum Actinomycetota; class Actinomycetes; order Actinomycetales; family Microbacteriaceae; genus Microbacterium. The sequence continues at coordinate 56,688 of NZ_LGYE01000003.1, read as the reverse complement.
GCGCGGCGTCCAGCTCAGCTACGCCAGTCTGGTGCGCCTGCCGCCCTCGCCGTTCACGACCGAGATGGAGACCGGGCTGACGCCGCGCTCCTCATCCGTCGGCGCCTTCGTCGACGCGGACGCACGGGTCACCCGCACTCTGCACCGGACGCTCTGGCAGGCCTGCGAGGACGGGGCCCGTGAAGCCACGGTGTTCTTCGTCGCCGATCACGAGGCCGAGGCGCCCGAGGTGCGCGGGACGCTCGGGTGCTCGCTGTCCGACGTCCGGATCGATCGCGATCTCGCCCTCCTCCGCGCCACTCTGAGCCTGGACGCCCCGCTCGCCCAGGGGAGCGTCGCGCTGACTGAACGCGAATCCGTCCGCCCCGCGGACTACCCGCACGAGTACGACCTCACCCTCGTGGCGCTTCGCCGCCAGGCGGAGTTGACGGTGTTCGCGGTCTTCGACCCCGACCTCGTACCCCGTATGTGCCGGGTGACCGTCGAGTCCGCCGAGGGAGAGCGTTCACATCGAGTGCCGCTGAACGGCACCGCCATCACGCACACGGAGTTCGACTTCGGCCCCGGCACGATCACCCTCGACTGGGAGTTCTGAGCGCCTGCCGTCGGTCAGGGCCGTAGGAGGAAGCGGATGAGGGCCACGACCGAGCCGGCGTCGTGCTCCTCGCGTCCGAGCGACTCGACGATGATCGCGCCGAGGATCGCGCGCCCCAGCTGCTCGACAGGCGCGTCGGGCGACAGCTGCTGGTCGCGGATTCCGCCGCGCAGCCGCTCCGACAGGTACTTCTCGACGCCGAGGCTCTCGCCGAGGTGCGCGCCCACCCCGGCATCCTCGGTCGCGGCGGCGACCAGCGAGCGCAGCAGCGCCCCGCCCTCGGGGGCGTCGAGGATCGACAGCACGCTGCGGAGCCACGTCTCGACGTCGGCGACGAGGTCTCCCGTGTCGGGAACGACGAAGTCCACGGGGATCAGCCGCCCTTCGGCCAGGCACTCCCCGATGAGCGCGCCGCGCGAGGGCCACCACCGGTAGATCGTCTGCTTGCCGACGCCGGCCTGCTTCGCGATCCCCTCGATCGTGAGCCGGTCGTATCCCTTGTTGTGGAAGAGCTGCGCGGTCGCGTCGAGGATCGCCTCGCGCGCCGCCGTGCTGCGCACGGGTCCGCTCCGATGCTCGTTCACCACGTGTTCAGGATAACCACAGAACTCTAGACGAGACGCACCGTATGCTCTTTACGACTGAAGGAGATCGCGTTGGCATCACTGCTGTTCCGTCTGGGTTCGTTCGCCGCACGTCGCGCCTGGGCGGTGGTCGTCTCCTGGGTCGTGATCCTCGGCATCGGCGTCGGCGCGTTCCTCGGTCTCGGCGGCACGCTGAGCAACAGCTTCGACATCCCCGGCACCGCCTCCGGAGCGGTCACCGACCAGCTCGCCGACAAGCTCCCCGACACCGCGGGCGGCACCGGCACCGTCGTGTACCGCACCGCCGACGGGGCGGAGTTCACCGAGGAGCAGAAGCAGGAGATCTCCGACCTCGCCGCGAGCGCGGAGGATCTCGACGGCGTCGCCCGGGTGATCGACCCGTTCGCGACGCAGGCGCAGCAGGCTGAGCAGGCCGCGCAGCTCGCAGACGGTCAGAAGCAGATCGCCGATGGACGGGCCCAGCTGGATGCGGGACAGGCGCAGCTCGACGATGGAAGGACACAGCTGCAGACCGGACTCGACCAGCTCACCGCCGCGCGGGCGCAGGCAGAAGCGGCAGGCGCCCCGTCGGCGCAGATGGCCGCGCTCGACGCCCAGCTCGCCGGCCTGAACGCGCAGCTCGCCCAGGTCGAGGCTCAGCAGAAGACCCTCGACGAGTCCCGCACGGAACTCGAGACCAACGAGGAGCAGGTCGAGCTGGGCTCGACGCTGCTCGACCTCGCGAACGGCATCGGCGTGGTCTCCGACGACGGCTCCACCGCGATCGTGAACGTCTCCTTCGAGGATCCCCGCCTCGAGCTGTCGGAGGAGGTCAAGCAGGCGACGATCGCGCACTTCGCCGACTCCCCGATCGACGGCGTCGACGTGGACTTCGGCACCGACATCGCCCAGGGCGTGCCGGAGATCTTCGGCGTCGGCGAAGCGGTCGGCCTGGCGTTCGCCGCCGTCGTGCTGATCGTTATGCTCGGCTCGCTCCTCGCGGCCTCGTTCCCGATCATCACGGCCATCGTGGGCGTGGGCGTGGGCGTCACGGCATCCCTCGCCTTCTCCGGCGTCGTCGACATGGCATCCGTCACCCCCGTGCTGGGGGTGATGCTCGGCCTCGCCGTCGGCATCGACTACTCGCTCTTCATCGTGAACCGGCACCGCAAGCAGCTGCTCGCAGGATCGCCCGTCCACGAATCCATCGGACTCGCCACCGGCACGTCCGGCACCGCGGTGGTGTTCGCCGGGTCGACCGTGATCGTGGCGCTGCTCGCGCTCAACGTCACGGGCGTGCCCTTCCTCGGCCTCATGGGAACCGTGGGTGCGGTCTGCGTCGCGGTCGCCGTGCTCGTCGCGATCACGCTCACCCCCGCCGTGCTGGGACTCGCCGGCATGCGCCTCCTGAGCCGCCGAGCGCGCGCGACCGTGGGTCAGCCGCACGCCGCGGGAAAGCCCGTGAAGCCCATGTCGACGCTGCGCGCGATCGTCACCGTGCTCGTGAGCGTGATCGCCCTGCTCGTGGTCGCGATCCCGTCGATGTCGATGCGACTCGGACTGCCCGACGGCTCGAGCGAGCCTGCCGACTCGACGAGCTATCGTGCGTTCCAGACCGTCGACGAGCAGTTCGGCGAGGGCGCGAACGGCCCTCTCCTGGTCACCGCCACGCTCGACGACGCCTTGAGTGACGACGACCTGCTGACGACCCAGGTGGAGATCGCGCAGCGGCTCGCCGACCAGGACGACGTCGACGCCGTCGCGCCGATCGCGGCCTCCGACGATGGCACCCTGCTCGCCTTCCAGGTGCTCCCCGCCGAGGGGCCGAACAGCTCCTCCACCGAGCGCCTCGTGCAGGACATCCGCTCGCTGCCGTCGACGGACGGCGTCACGCTCGGCGTCGCGGGTCAGGCGGCGATCAACATCGACATCTCCGAAGCACTGGCAGGCGTGCTGCCGCTGTACCTCGTCGTCGTGGTGGGGCTGTCGCTGCTCATCATGATCGTCGTGTTCCGCTCGCTGCTCGTGCCGATCATCGCAACCGGTGGGTTCGTGCTCTCGCTGTTCGCGACGTACGGCCTCATCGTGGCCGTGTTCCAGTTCGGGTGGGGTGCGGAGCTCATCGGCCTGCACAGCACCGGTCCGATCCTCAGCTTCCTGCCGGTCATCCTCGTCGGCATCCTGTTCGGGCTCGCGATGGACTATCAGCTGTTCCTCGCCTCCGGAATGCGCGAGGCGTACGTGCACGGAGCGAGCGCGAGGGATGCCGTCGCGCAGGGCTTCCGCGCCGGACGGTCGGTCGTGATCGCCGCGGCGCTCATCATGGTGTCAGTGTTCGGCGGGTTCATCTTCTCGGAGTCCACCATCATCCGATCGATCGGCTTCGGCCTCGCGTTCGGTGTGCTGCTCGACGCGTTCGTCGTGCGGATGCTGCTGATGCCCGCGCTCATGCACCTGCTGGGTCGTTCGGCGTGGTGGCTGCCGCGATGGCTCGACCGCCTCCTGCCGAACGTCGACATGGAGGGCGCGGCGCTCGAGCGCGCGCATCCGTCTGTGCACGCGGACTGACCCGCCTGCCCGGCGGAAGGACCGCCTCGCCCGGAGCAATCCGCGCCACCCGTTGTGCGGGAGGCCCGCGGTCACGGTAGCCTCGGCGAGCAAGGAGGCGCCATGACCATCCAGCCCACCCCGATCGGACCCGACGAGAACATCGAGGGATACCTGATCGGCTCGCCCGTGAGCCTGATCCGAGAGTTCACGGCGGTGGCCGGGTCGGGTCCGCGTCTGCATCGGCATCCCTACGCGGAGACCTTCCTGATCCACTCGGGCCGCGCTCTGTTCACGGTCGGCGACGAACAGGTCGTGGGCTCGGGCGGACAGGTGCTCGTGGTGCCGGGCCTCGTGTCGCATCGCTTCGAGGTGCTCGACGGCGGAACCTACAACGCGACGCACATCCATGCGAACGACCGCTTCGTGACGGAGTGGCTCGAATAGTCGACGTCATTCGCCGTTGGCATGTGACCGCCACGGTCACGGATGCAGGTCGAGGAGGGCCTCCGCGCTCGTGGAGGCCCTCCTCTTTTCCTGTGGCGGCGTCAGCCTCGCCGGCGTCGGAGCGTCAGCAGAGTCGCTCCTCCGCCGACCAGCACGAGGCTGAGGACGATCAGGATCCAGGGGATCGCCGCGCCGGTGGGCGGCAGCGGCTTCTCGATCTCGACGAGACCGGCATCGATGGTCGGGTTCAGGAACGACGCGAGGATCGTCCCGTCCGCCGCGACCACCGTGCGCATGTCCGCCGCGTCGATACCGAGGGTGAACACGGGGGTGCGTCCGAGCGTGTTCGCATTCGAATCGGACGCTCCCCCCGAGCCCTGGCCCGTGAACCGGTAACCCGCGGGAACCCCGGAGAACTCCACGTAATAGTCACCCGCGGGAAGCCCGTCGAACAGGTAGCGGCCGTTGCTGTCGGTCGTCACCGGCGGGACGGGCTGTCCGCGCCAGTCGAGCGCCGGCGTGCCATCGGCTGTGAACAGCGTCACCGTCATCCCCGGGACCGGCTTCTCGCCCGCATCCTGGACCCCGTCGCGATCCTTGTCGAACCAGACATAGTCACCGACCGCGAACAGCGGCGCCACGATGCCGAGGTCGATCGTCGGGTTGATCTGCAACGCCCGCGTCGTCCCGTCCCCCGCCTCGACCGGCCGCATGTTCGTGCTTCCACCCGTCAACGAGAACACCGGTGTCAGACCTGTCGCATCGGGGTTGGAGTCCTCTGCGGTCGATGTCCCCGGCGCGGACTGCATCGTGGGCACATACCCCGCGGGCCACCCCGAGAAACGGATCCGGTAATCACCGGGGAACAGATTGTCGAACACGTAATGCCCCGCAGCGTCGGTCGTCGTCGCCGGGACCGGGTTGCCATCCGCATCGAGCACCGGGTCGCCGTTCGCATCGAGCAGCTCCACCGTCACCCCCGCCACCGGGATCTCACCCGGATCCTGACGACCATCCCGGTTGGCGTCGATCCACACGAAATCACCCACCGCGAGCACCGGCACGATACCCGCATCGATCGTCCGATCGATGCGCTGCGCGACCGTCACACCGTCACCGGGTTCCACGTCCGTGGTGTTGTCGCCCGCCGGGCCGAGCACGAACCCGGGCGAGGTGAAGTCGAGCCGGAGGTCGGAGTCGTCCGTCGAGGGCACGCCGTCCTCGCGGATCCGCGTGGGTACGTGCTGAGCCGGGAGGTCTGCGAAGCCGACCCGGTAGACGCCCGGCGGGAGGTTGTCGAAGACGTAGTGTCCGTTGTCATCGGTCCGCACAGAGGCGACCGGGTCTCCGTTCAGGTCGACGACCGGGTCGCCTTCTTCATCGAGCAGACTGACGAGAGCACCGGGCACCGGGGGCTCGCCCGGGTCCTGCCTGCCGTTGCCGTTGTTGTCGATCCAGACGAAGTCGCCGACGGCGAACGCCTGCGTGAAGCCGAAGTCGACCGTCAGAAGATCCGCGGCGTCGCCGTTGGGACCATGACCGCCCGCGCCGTCCGCTCCCGCATCGACATCGCCGAGCGCCGCCGTGAGGTGCGAGAGAGTCACGACCCCGGAGCTGATCCCGGTCGTCGCGGGCGTCCGAGAGTTCTCGCCCTTGTCGGCGTTGTTCTCCTCCGCGTCCGTCGAGGTGGGCGAGGACGAGAACCAGCCGGCCAGTGGCTCACCGTCGGCGAAGTTCGACGCGGCCACGCGCACACGGTAGTCGCCGGCGGTGAGTCCGTCGAAGCGGTAGAAGCCGTTCGCGTCGGTCGTCGTGGTGATCGGCTCGCCGTCAGCGTCGAGCACCGGCTCACCGGCATCGTCGAGCAGCTCGACGACGGCGCCGACGACCGGGGCCTCGCCAGCGTCGTAGCGGCCGTTGTTGGCCTCTCCGTCGCCGGTGCCGCTGTCGAACCACAGCCTATTGCCCAGCGACAGCCCGGGGACGAACCCGAAGTCCGCCGTCAGGTTGTCGAACTGGTCACCGAAGCGGCCATGCGCGCCCGCACCTGCAGCACCCTCATCGACGTCGCCCGTCGTTCCGGGGGCGAGCGCGATGACACCCGACCGGATGCCGGTCACAGCGGGGAACGGCGCATCGACGCCCTTGTCGGCATTGTTGCTCGCGGCGTCGAACGCCGCGGACGATCCGGTCGATGAGAGGAAGTCGCGCAGGGGACCGTCGGCCGCGAAGTTCCGGGCGGGGATGCTCACCACGTAGTCGCCCGGGGTGAGGCCGTCGAAGCGGTAGAAGCCGTTCGCGTCGGTGGTCGTGGTGATCGGGTCGCCGTCGGCGTCGAGCACGGGTGCGCCGTTCGCGTCGAGGAGTTCGACCACAGCGCCGACGACGGGCTGCTCACCCGCATCGAACGCACCGTTGTCGTAATCCGGGCCGGTGCCGGTGTCGAACCACAGCCGGTTCCCGAGCGACAGCGTCGGGGGTGCGATCGGCACCTCGACCCCGTCGTCGTTGTTCGACGGGTTCGACGGATCCGGGGTCGGATCCCCGTTCTCGAAACGGTCCGGAGTCGAACCCACCGGGATCGTCTCCGGGGTGCGCTGGCCAGGAGAGGGCTCCACGACCGCGACGTTGCGCAACCTGCCCGCATCGATCGCGCTCACCCGCGCCGTCACCGTGACCGGCTCCGCCGCATCCCCGCCACCCAGCGCCGGGCCGTTCCACGTCAGCGTGATCTCCTGCCCCGCCACCACCGCAGCGGACCAGTCCTCACCCTCCGCCTCGACGAACACCAGACCCGCCGGGAGCCGGTCGGTGACCGTGAACCCGGTGACCGCATCACCGGGGCCGTTGTTCGTCGGCGTCAACGAGAACGTCACCTCGTCGCCAAGCTGGTACGGGCCCGCGCCCGAGGTGAGCTGCTTGACCAGAGTCAGGTCATACGGCTGGATGAACCCGAAATCGACCGTGAGGTTGTCAGCAGCATCCCCGCCCGGGCTGTTCGCCCCCGCACCGGTCGCACCCGCATCCACCTCACCCGTGACCGCGTTCAACGCCAACGTGACCGTCCCCGACGTGATCCCCGTCGACGCAGGATCCGCCGAATCCACACCCTTGTCGGTGTTGTTGCTCGCCGCATCGAACGCCGACGACGCACCCGTCGACGACAACCACCCCTCGAGGACCTCACCCGCAGCGAAGTTCTCCGCCGCGACCCGCACCCGGTAATCCCCCGGCAGCAGACCATCGAACCGATAGAACCCGTTCCCATCCGTCCGCGTCGTCACCGGATCACCATCCGCGTCCAGCACCGGCAGCCCGGCCCCGTCCAACAACTCCACCACCGCGCCGACGATCGGCTGCTCACCAGGATCGAACCGGCCGTTGTTCGTCGCCGCGCCCGCCCCGGTGTCGAACCAGAGCCTGTTACCCAAAGACAGCTCAGGCGAGAACCCGAAATCGAACGTGTGATCCGCAGCACCCGGACCCGGAGTCCGCACCGTCGCCGTGATCAGAGTCGGCCCCTCGACCACCCCGTTCGAATCCACCGCAGGATCAGACCCCGCCGTCGTCCGCGTCGGAATGAGATTGTCCAACGGCCCACCCGGAGCATAATCATTCGCATTGTCGAGACGGATCTCATACTCCGTGTCCGGCAGCAGACCCAGACCATAGATCGCCGACCCCGACGACGTCCCCACAGACGACGAGAACAGATAATTGCCCTGAGCGTCCGTCACCGCGGACGCCACAACAATCCCATTCGCATCGAACAGACGCACCGTCACACCGGCAATCGGACGCTCACCCGCATCCTGAACACCATCACCATCCGCATCGAACCACACCCGATTACCGATCTCCACCGGCGCCACCGCCACCAGAGCCGACAAATCACCCAAACCACCAGCCTTCGCAAACGCACCCGAGCCGGATTCCGAGGACGCGCTGCTGAGCATCGCGCCGCGAATCACTCGGCCGTCGTTGTTCCCGAACAGGCGGACGCCATCGCTGAACAGCTGGGTCGGGTCGATCGTGGTGGCGTACGTGTTGTTGTACCCCGGCAGCTGGAGCGCGGAGCCCAGAGCCGTGTTGGCGTGCGAGTTCGAGCCGTTCGTGTCGAACACGGTCTCGTAGAACTTGCCCCCACCGGGTCCCCAGTTGTTGTTGGGCTGTGTGCTGACGGCCGCGCCGCACCGCCCGTCGTTCTCGAGCACGTACGATCCGGTCGCAGACACGCACGCGCGCAGAAGGTCACCGGCGCCGATGTAGTTGTAGATCCGCTGATCGGTACTGTCTGTGCTGCCGAGTGCGGCTCCGTTCTGATCGGCGGAGCGATCCTTGATCGACAGCGCCATGTTCCCCGCGGCGTCGAACGTCACCGAAGACGCGACCGGTGTCGGGCCTGCGGCCCGGGTGGGGATGTTCGGGTCGATCGCGAACGTACTCCGCCACGGCGCGTAGGGAGCCGAACCCCCGGGAGCACCGTCGGAGTACGCCATCGCTCGGGGAAAGGTCAGCGGTACGTCCAGCACCGCGGCACCGAACTGCCTCGTCGCCTGGTCCATCGGGATCACGTAGGCGCGCAGATCGTTCACGGTCGGGCCCGTGCAGGTCAGCGTGACGTATAGGGACTTGCGGAAGGTGCCGAGTCCGTAGGGCCGCACCTGGTCGGGAGCACATCCCGTCGCAGCGGTCAACGGCAGCGGAATCGCCACCGGTGCCCCTGCGGTCGGCGCTGCGGCAGGAGTCGCCCCCGGGATGACGGGCACCGCGTACAGCTGTCGATCGTTGAGATTCACCGCGTAGAGCGTGCGCTGGTCGGTCGAGATCTCGACATCACCGAGCCCCACCTTGGCGACGCCGTCGAAGGCGGCGGAGTCGTGGAACCAGTCGTAGGTCGCGGGGTTGAACGAGCCGCGCGGATCGGTGCCGGCGTTGGGAATCTGTACGAAGGGAGTCGCATTGGGCAACGGGTTGTTCGCGTTCGTGAGGTAGATCGCGCCGAGACCGCTCGGACCGACCTCGGTGCTGCGCCTGTACGAGGCGCCGCTGAACACGAAGTCGCGGCCGTAGTTCGCCGTGCCCCAGGTGGTGCCGATCTGGAACTGACGCGCGATGACTATGCGACCGGTGGGGGGGGTTCCCACTCGCGCCGTAAGGCACTCGGAAGAGTGCGGGAAGGCCGCCGATGTTCTGCGTGGGTGCCTGCGTGGTCTGCACGTTATTGGTGCTGATCCGGGAGCGCTGCGTCGGGACGACGACGAGGGGAGGCTGCTCGGTCATGACCATGCCGTCCTGCGTCATGCCGACGTTCACGTTCGTCGCGCCGAGGTTCACGAACTGCACGGTGCTGCCGTTGCCGGCGCCGATGCGCGCTGAACGGAAGTTGTTCGGGAGACTGAACTCCACCCGCACGGCCGCGGTCGCGGCATTCACCGCGTTGACCGAGTAGGAGCCGTTCGCGGCCGTCGTCGCCGTGCCCACCACGGCACCGGTCGAATCGGTGACCGTCACGGTCACACCGGCCAGACCCGTGTCACCGCCGAAGTCCCCGGCGGCCGGATCGCGCGTGCCGTCGTCGTCGAAGTCCTGATACACGGCCCCGGCGACGGTGCCGTTCACGGCGTGGGCCGCCTCGGCTCCCCCGATCAGACCCGCGATCACGATGACGGCCACGATCGCAGCAGCGACCACCCGGCGAATCACCGATTCCCCGCGCGAACTCGCGGCACCCCAGACAACGCTCATGCTGCTCCCTCTGCTAACGGGGAGAAACTAGCAATCTCGTGTTTACTGATCTGGCCGCGCGATGTTTACAGGTTGAGGAGGGCCTCCGCGCTCGTGGAGGCCCTCCTCTTTTCCTGTGTCGGCGTCAGCCTCGCCGGCGTCGGAGCGTCAGCAGAGTCGCTCCTCCGCCGACCAGCACGAGGCTGAGGACGATCAGGATCCAGGGGATCACCGCGCCGGTGGGCGGCAGCGGCTTCTCGATCTCGACGAGACCGGCATCGATGGTCGGATTCAGGAACGACGCGAGGATCGTCCCGTCCGCCGCGACGACGGTGCGCATATCGCGTGCACCGATGCCGAGGGTGAACACGGGGGTGCGTCCGAGCGTGTTCGCATTCGAATCGGATGCTCCCCCCGGGCCCTGGCCCGTGAACCGGTATCCGGCGGGGACTCCGGAGAACTCGACGTAGTAGTCACCGGCGGGAAGCCCGTCGAACAGGTAGTGGCCGTTGCCGTCGGTCTTCACCGGCGGGACGGGCTGTCCGCGCCAGTCGAGCGCCGGCGTGCCATCGGCAGCGAACAACGTCACCGTCATCCCCGGAACCGGCTTCTCGCCCGCGTCCTGGACCCCGTCGCGATCCTTGTCGAACCAGACGTAGTCACCGACCGCGAACAGCGGCGCCACGATACCGAGGTCGATCGTCGGGTTGATCTGCAACGCCCGCGTGGTCCCGTCCCCCGCCTCGACCGGCCGCATGTTCGTGCCCCCGCCCGTGATCGAGAACACCGGTGTGAGACCTGTCGCATCGGGGTTGGAGTCTTCGGCGGTGGATGTCCCCGGCGCGGACTGGATCGTGGGCACATACCCCGCGGGCCACCCCGAGAAACGGATGCGGTAGTCACCGGGGAACAGATTGTCGAACACGTAATGCCCCGCCGCGTCGGTCGTCGTCGCCGGGACCGGGTCACCGTTCGCATCGAGCACCGGGTCGCCGTTCGCATCGAGCAGCTCCACCGTCACCCCCGCCACTGGGACCTCACCCGGATCCTGACGACCATCCCGGTTCGCGTCGATCCACACGAAATCACCCACCGCGAGCACCGGCACGATACCCGCATCGATCGTCCGATCGATCCGCTGCGCGACCGTCACCCCATCACCCGGCACCACACCCGTGGTGTTGTCGCCCGCCGGGCCGAGCACGAACCCGGGCGACATGCCGTCGGGTTCGAGGTCGGAGTCGGTCGTGACGTCGCCCTCGTGATGACGAGTGTGTCGATGCTGCGCGGGCAGGTCGCTGAACCCGACCCGATAGATCCCGGGAGGGAGGTTGTCGAACACGTAGTGTCCGTTGTCATCCGTGCGCACGGGAGCGACGGGAACTCCGTTGAGATCGACGACCGGGCTGCCTTCCTCGTCGAGCAGGGTCACGAGGACACCGGGCACGGGAGGCTCGCCGGGATCCTGCTGTCCATCCCCGTCGTTATCGAGCCAGACGAAGTCACCGACCGCGAACGCCTGCGTGAAACCGAAGTCGACCGTCAGGAGATCCGCGGCATCGCCATTGCGACCATGACCGCCCGCACCGTCCGCTCCCGCATCGACGTCGCCGAGCGGGGCGGTGAGGTGCGACAGCGTGACGACGTTGGACACTATTCCGGCCGCCGCGGGGGTCGGAGCGTTCACCCCCTTGTCGGCGTTGTTCTCCTGCGCATTCGTCGAGGTCGGTGTCGACGAGAACCAGCCATCGAGGGCTTCGCCGGGTGCGAAGTTCGACGCCGCGACTCGCACCGTGTAGTCGCCGGTGGCGAGTCCGTCGAAGCGGTAGAAGCCGTTCGCGTCGGTGGTCGTCGTGATCGGGTCACCATCCGCGTCGAGCACCGCCGCGCCCGTCCCGTCGAGCAACTCGACCACGGCGCCGACCACCGGGGCCTCGCCCGCGTCGAAGCGGCCATTGTTCGCCGCGCCCTCACCCGTGCCACTGTCGAACCACAGGCGGTTGCCCAGGGACAATGCCGGCACGAACCCGAAGTCCGCCGTCAGGTTGTCGAACTGGTCCCCGAACGGGCCGTTCGCGCCGGGACCGTTCGCGCCGGGGTCGACCTCGCCGGTCACACCGGGAGCCAGAGCGATCAGACCGGACCGAATGCCCGTGATCGCAGGGAACGGCGCATCGACGCCCTTGTCGAAATTGTTCGACGCCCCGTCGAACGCCGGAGAAGACCCCGTGCTCGACAGGAAGTCATGCAGCGGGCCGTCCGTAGCGAACGCACTCGGCGCCACCTGCACGATGTAGTCGCCCGGGGTGAGGCCGTCGAAGCGGTAGAAGCCGCTCGCGTCGGTCGTCGTGGTGATCGGGTCACCGTCGGCGTCGAGCACCGGAGCGCCGTCCGCGCCAAGGAGCTCGACCACAGCGCCGACGACGGGCTGCTCACCCGCATCGAACGCCCCGTTGTTCGTCGCCGCACCCGCCCCGGTGTCGAACCAGAGCCTGTTGCCGAGCGACAGCTCGGGCGCGAACCCGAAATCGAACGTGTGGTCCGCGGCACCCGGACCCGGAGTCCGCACCGTCGCGGTGATCAGAGTCGGCCCCTCGACCACCCCGTTCGAATCCACCGCAGGATCAGACCCCGCTCTCGTCCGCGTCGGGATCAGGTTGTCCAGCGGCCCACCCGGACCATAATCATTCGCATTGTCGAGACGGATCTCATACTCCGTGTCCGGCAGCAGCCCCAAACCATAGATCGCCGACCCCGACGACGTCCCCGCAGACGACGAGAACAGATAATTGCCCTGCGCGTCCGTCACCGCCGTCGCCACAACAATCCCATTCGCATCGAACAGACGCACCGTCACCCCGGCAATCGGCCGCTCACCCGCATCCTGGACACCATCACCATCCGCATCGAACCACACCCGATTACCGATCTCCACCGGCGCCACCGCCACCAGCGCCGACAAATCACCCAAACCACCGGCCTTCGCAAACGCACCCGTGCCCTCCTCGTCAGGGCCGCCTCCGAGCAGCGCACTGCGGATCGCGCGGCCGTTGACGTTGTTGAAGAGACGAACGCCATCACTGCCGAAGGTCACCGGATTGATCACGGTTCCGAGCACGTTGGGATAGCCGGGAAGCTGGAGTGCTGATCCCAGGCCCGTGTTGCCGTGATAGGCAGTGTTGTTGCTGCGAGCGAATACGGTCTCGTAGAACTTGCCCCCACCGGGCCCCCAGTTGTTGATGGGCTGAGTGGCAGTGAAGGCACCGCACCGGCCGTCATTCTCGAGCACGTACTCTCCGCTCGCAGACACGCACGCACGGAGGAGATCGCCGACGCCGATGTAGTTGTACACCGCGTTGTCGTTCGGGTTGAGGCTGCCCATCGCAACGCCGTTCTGGTCGGCTGTCCTGTCCTTGATGGAGAGCGCCAGGTTGCCTGCCTCGTCGAACGTGACGCTCGACGCGAGCGGTGTCGGCGTATCGCGTGCCGTCGGACTCGTCGGGCTCGACTGAAAAGTGGTCCGCCAGGAACCGTAGGGCGACGTCGCCGTGGTCGGCGGGTCCTCCGAGTAGTAGACCGGGCGCGAGAAGTTCAAAGGCACATTCAGGACCGGCGCCCCGAATTGCCGCGTGCTCTGATCCATGGGGATGACGTAGGCACGCAGGTCCGATGTCGTCGGGCCGACGCACGTCAGCGTGACGTAGAGCGCTCCACGGAACGTCCCGAGCCCGTGCGGGTGCACGTTCTCGGGGGCGCAGCCGCTCGCCGCGGACAGAGGGATCGAAATGGCCTCAGGTGTGCCGGCCGTCGGCGCCGCGCCTCGGTTGGCGCCGGGGATCATCGGGACCGCATAGAGCTGTCGGTCGTTGAGGTTGACGGCGTAGAGCGTGCGCTGGTCGGAGGAGATCTCCAGGTCGCCGAGGCCGATCCTTCCCACCGCATCGAAGGCCGCGGAGTCATGGAACCAGTCGTAGTTCGCGGGGTTGATCGGCCCGCGGGGATCGACCCCGGGGTTGGGGATCTGCACGAAGGGCGTCGCGTTCGGGGTGGCCGACGTCGCATCCGTCAGGTAGATCGCCCCGAGTCCGGCGGGACCCACCTCTGTGCCTCGCCGGAAGGAGGCGCCGCTCAGCACGAAGGCGGTGCCGTAGTTCGCCGTTCCCCATGTGGTTCCGATCTGCCGTTGCAGGGCGATCGTCGTGCGTCCGGATCCCGGATTGCCGATCGTGGAGTAGGGAACCCGGAACAGTGCGGGCAGCGAACCGAAATTCGGTGTCGGCCTGGTCGGAGGTTGCGGCGATGTGTTCGCCGTGATGCGCGCGCGCTGATTCGGGACGACCACGAACGGCGGCCGCTCGGTCATGACCATGCCGTCCTGGGTCATGCCGACGTTCACGTTCGTCGCACCGAGGTTCACGAACTGCACGGTGCTGCCATTGCCGGCGCCGATCCGCGCCGAACGGAAGTCGTTCGGAAGGGTGAACTCCACCCGCACCGCCGCGGTCGCGGCATTCACCGCGTTGACCGAATAGGAGCCGTTCGCGGTTGTCGTCGCCGTGCCCACCACGGCACCGGTCGAATCGGTGACCGTCACGGCGACGCCGGCCAAGCCTGTGTCGCCGCCGAAGTCCCCAGCGGCCGGATCGCGCGTGCCGTCGTCGTCGAAGTCCTGATACACGGCACCGGCGACGGTGCCGTTCACGGCGTGGGCCGCCTCGGCTCCCCCGATCAGACCGGCGATCACGATGATCGCCACGATCGCGGCAGCGACCACCCTGCGGATCACCGATTCCCCGCGCGTGCTCGCGACACCCCAGACAACCCCCATGCTGCTCCCTCTACTGACGGGGAGAAGCTAGCAATCTCGTGTTCACACGAAATCGAGTCGACTGTGTACAGCCGGTCGGCGATACCGCGTCGGCGGGCGCAGCCGACCGCGACTCACCAGCGGATCGCGGCCCACTCCGCCAACAGCGACGCATCCGGCACGGTGATCGCCGCGAGGTCGACGACGGGAACGTCGCTCGCTCCCGCCCATGGCTTCGCTGCAGCATCCAGCCCACCGAGATCCGGCTGCGCAGGCGGCGCGACCACATCGGTGAACGGGATGCCGGACGGCGCAGCCGGGGGCGCGAACACCCCGGGCGTCACAGCACCGGGAGACCCGCACGGCGACAGCTCCTGCAGCCCGGCAGGCTCGGTGGTCGCGAGCACGTTCCCCTCCCAGCAGTTTCCCTCACCCGGTGCTCGCGACGACGCCGCGAACACGGCATCCGTCCCGTTCCCGGCGAAGACGTTGCCGGTGAGCCGATTTCCTTCGGGCCCGATGTCCTCGGCCGAGGCGAGCACGACCCCCGCCGCGGGATTCGCCTCGACGAGGTTCGCGGCGACGAGGTTGTCGACGCCGCCGGCGATGCCCACCCCGATGCCGAAGGCCCCCTCCGCCTGCTCCGGGGTGTCGGCCTGCCCGTTCGCCGCCACGACGTTGCCCGCGAACGTCGCCGCGGTCTGGGGCACGTAGGCCTCCTGGTAGTCCGAGGCGATCGTCGCGCCGACGCGGTTGCCCGCGAACCTGTTGCCCACCACGAACAGGTCGCCGCCCGCGTTCGCGATCTCGAATCCCACCGCGTTCCGCTCGGCGACGTTGCCCGAGACGACGATGTTGCAGCGGTCGCACTGCCCCACGTAGATGCCGGAGTCCGCGCCGCCGGACGCATACGAGTCGGTGATCACGCCGTTCGACGCATTGAACGCGTAGATGCCGTAGAGCCCGTTGTTCGACGCCGTCACATGGTCGACGCGGAATCCGTCGAGCAGCGGGAAGTCCTCCGGGTCGATCGCCCGATACCCGTCATGGCCGCCCACCGGCGCGCCATCGTCGTCGCGCATCCCCGTGACGAGCACGCCGTTCTGGGTCGCGTTGCGGACGGTGAGGTTCTGCACCGTGACCCGCGGAGCGGACACGACGATCCCGTTGCCGCGCAGCACCTCGCCGTCGATCACCACGCCGTCGCGGGACTTCCCGCGCAGGGTCACGCCCGCCGTGTCGATCGCGACGGTCTCGCGGTAGACACCGGACTCGACGACCACCGTGTCGCCCTCGGATGCCGCGTCCACGGCCGCCGAGATCGTCGGGAAGTCGGCGGGAACGGACAGCATCCGCGGCGCGACGGATGCTGTCTCCGCGGGCTTGTCGGCGGACGGCGTCGGCGCGCATCCGACCAGGACGAGGGCCGCGAGCAAGGCGGCGGCGGAGAGCTCTCGGGCGAACATCGCCCCATCATAGGCATCCGTCCGAGGGCGCTGGACACGGCCGCGGTCATGGCTATCATCAACTCGTGCACGCGAACCGACCCGGGGATCTGACGCGCCGGGCCCTGCTCGGCGCGGGTGGCGCTGCTGCCCTCGGCACCGTGCTCGGTGGCCGCGAACCCCGGCAGGATGCGGTCGAGACCGGTACCACCGCCACTGCGCGGGTGCGGCCGGAGGGGCGTCATCAGGCGGGAGTCGCGCGCCCCGTGCAGGTGCAGCCGCATCTGCTCCTCGTGGTGTTCGACCTCGACGAATCGCCCGGTCCCGTGCTCGCCGACCTCGGGCGGGCCATCGTCGATCTCGTCGACGACGATCACCCCGCGCTGGCCGGCATCCCGGCCGGCGACCTGACCGTCACGGTCGGCGTGGGTCCGCGCCTGGCCGCGGCCGCGCGGCCCTCTGCCCCCGGCGGCGCCGACCTCCCTCCCTTCCCCCGTGAGGCCATCGACGACCGCCACCGCGGCGGCGATGTGGTGCTCCAGGTCTGCGCCTCGGACCCGCTGCTGCTGCCGCTCACCGTCGCCCACCTGATGCGGGTCGCGCCCGGGCTGCGGGAACGCTGGCGGCAGCGCGGCATCCGTGGTCCTGCCGTGCCCGTGCGTCGGGGTCATACCGCCGCACGGAACGTCCTGGGGTTCATCGACGGAATCGCGGTGCCGACCTCGAAGACCGATCTCGCCGACTCGGTCTGGATCGACGACGGCCCCGCGGCGGGCGGCACGATCATGGTCGTGCGGCGCATGGTCATCGACGTCCCGGCGTTTCAGGCGCTGTCGGTCGGCGAGCAAGAAGCCGCGATCGGCCGTCGGCGTTCGAGTGGGGCTCCGCTCTCGGGCGGGCGCATCGCCGACGACGTCGACCTGCAGGCCAAGACGTCCGACGGTCGCTACCGGCTGCCGGCGGACGCGCACGCCCGCAGAGCGCATCCGCGGCCGATCGGCGCCCCGCTGATGCTGCGCCGTTCGTACTCGATGGAGGATCCGATGGGGCTGCTCTTCGTCAGCATGCAGACCGAGCTCCGCACCTTCGTGCGGACGCTGGAGCGGATGAGCGAGTCCGATGCCCTGCTCGCCTTCACGACCACGACCGCCTCCGGCACGTTCCTCGTGCTCCCCGGCTTCGATCGGTCGCGACCGCTCGGCTCCACGCTGTTCGGAGCATCGTGATGCGACGGCGCTGGGTGCTGGTCGCGGCAGCCTCTGCGGTCGTGCTGGCGGGCGGGATCACCGCGGTGGTGCTCGCGAACCCGGCATCCGGTCCGCAGCCGACGGCGTCCGCCTCGGCCTCCGCCGGACCCCGAGCGCTCACCACGGAGGAGTCGGAACGCCTGGCTGTGGGGCGATTCCTCGCGTACCAGGACGGCAGCCGCACGTTCCGCACCGAGGTCTCGGCAGACGGTGTCGTCGTGCAGCTCGAGGGACGCGTCGACTACCGCGCGGGGATCGGCCTCGCGAGCGCGAGGGCCGGCGACGAGAGCGCCGTCATCACATGGAACGGCGCGACGTTCGTCGGCTGGGCCGAAGCGAGCGTGGGCGACGGCATCCCTGTGGCCGCCCCGAGCGAGCCGGGTGGTGCTCGTCCCCTCGATCCCTCCGCGTCTCGCGTCGACACGGTGCTCGCGCTGCTGCTCTCGCTCGGAGGCGATCGTCCCGAGAACGCCCAGTTGCTGCAGCAGTCGGATGCCGCGTGGATGCGCGCGGACGAGGTCGACGGCGTGCCGGTCGATGTGTTCGCGGGCCCCTCGGATGCCGACACCGGCGAGGGGGCCGGGACGGTCCGGTACTGGGTCGACGACCGCGGCGCCGTCCATCGCATCGAGGCGGACCTGCCCTCGGGCGGGGTCGTGATCGACCTCGGGATCGAGGAGCACGTGCCCATCGCGGCCGCACCTGAGCTCGGGTGACGACCGCGGACTCGAGCATCCTCGCTGTGCGCGGAAACGAGGGGTGGTCGCCCGAACGACCACCCCTCGCGGTGCGCAGGGGGAGAGTCCTGCGGCACCGTGTCGGACTCGGTGCGGCCCGAGTCCACGTCGTCCAGCCCGTGAGGAAGGCGGAGCGACGGCCGAGCCCGCCACAGCTAACCGGGCTCGACGATGATCAGGGACGGGTACGAACTCCGTCCCCGGGTTCAGTAGACGACGTTCAGTCCGCGCTTCCGCGAGATGCGCGCAGCAGATCGCGGATCTCGACCAGCAGGTCGGTCTCGGTCACGGGCACCTCTTCGACGACCACGGGCTGACGGGCCGCCTGGCGCGCCTTGAGGTGGTTCATGGGCAGGACGAAGACGAAGTAGACCACGAGCGCCACGGCGAAGAAGCTGATCACGGCCGAGATCAGGTCGCCCAGGGGGAACACCACGGTGTCGCCGTACAGGTTCGTGACCGAAGGCCCGAACTTGCCGCTGTCGTCGGCGCGGAAGAACAGGCTCACGAGAGGCGTGATGATGCTCGCGACCACCGCGTTCACGATCGCGGTGAACGCCCCGCCGATGACGACGGCGACCGCGAGGTCGATCACGTTGCCCTGCGAGATGAATTCCTTGAAGCCCTTGAGCATTGTCGTTCTCATTCCGTGTCGTCGAGAGCGCGCAGATAGGCATCTCCCGCGCATTTGTCCCCACCGATGATGACGGTCTTCGAGCAACAATTCCAACATTCTGCGCGTTCACTGTTGTGGCACTTTTCTGTGAACGCAATGCTGATATCGTGGCGACGGAATTGGTCTATTCGCACCGCAATCTGACCGCGCAATTGCACGAAATGGCGACATGTCTCCGGCCCACGCGAAGGCCGATGTCGGAGGCTCGGTCTAGGGTGAGCGGATGGACCCCGACCCCCGCTCCGTGCTCGTGCGGCTGCGAGCCGACGCCGAAGCTCGCATCGCCGCGGCGTCCGCCACGCTCGACGAGCTCACGCACGACCGCGAGGGGTCGAACGACGACGACGAGCACGATCCCGAGGGTGTGACGCTGTCGTCCGAGTGGTCGCGACTGACCGGGCTCGCGCGAGCCGCGGCATCCGAACTCCGGCAGGTCGACGACGCGATAGCGAGAGTGGATGCGGGAACCTACGGCGTCTGCGCCGCGTGCGGTCGCGAGATCCCGGCCGCACGCCTTGAGGTGCGTCCCTTCGCCACGCACTGCGTCGCGTGCGCGGAGCGGCTCGGCCTCTGAGCAGCTGGTCGTCGAGCGGGAGCGCAGCGACGAGACGAGACGGGCAGCACCGACGGGTCTCAGCCCGCGACGACCTTCGCGATCGCCGACCCGAGTTCGACCGTCGTGGCGGTGCCGCCGAGGTCGGGCGTGAAGGGTGCGTCCTCCGCGCCGCGGGCGAGGACCTCTTCGATCGCCGCGAGCACCGCTGCACCGGCATCCCGGTATCCGAGGTGTTCGAGCATCATGGCACCGCACCAGATCTGTCCGATCGGATTGGCGATCCCGCGTCCGGCGATGTCGGGAGCCGAGCCGTGCACGGGCTCGAACAGGCTCGGGAACACCCCCTCGGGATTGATGTTCGCGCTGGGGGCTATGCCGATCGTGCCGGTGCACGCGGGTCCGAGGTCCGACAGGATGTCGCCGAACAGATTGCTCGCGACGACCACGTCGAACCAGTCCGGGTGCAGCACGAAGTTCGCGGTGAGGATGTCGATGTGGAACTGGTCGCGCGTCACGTCGGGGTAGTCGGCGCCGACCGCGGCGACCCGCTCGTCCCAATACGGCATCGAGATCGAGATGCCGTTGCTCTTGGTCGCCGAGGTCAGGTGTCCCGATCGGCGGGCCGCGAGATCGTAGGCGTAGCGCAGCACCCGGTCGACGCCGGTGCGGGTCATGACCGTCTCCTGCAGCACGAACTCCCGGTCGGTGCCCTCGAACATGCGACCGCCGATCGACGAGTACTCGCCCTCGGTGTTCTCGCGCACGACATAGAAGTCGATGTCGCCCGGCTCACGCCCGGCCAGCGGCGAGACGACGCCCGGCATCAGCCGGCAGGGCCGCAGATTGACGTACTGGTCGAACGCCCGGCGGAACTGGATGAGGCTCCCCCACAGGCTCACGTGGTCGGGCACGACCTCGGGCCAACCGACCGCCCCGAAGTAGATCGCGTCGAATCCGCGGAGCGTCTCGAACCAGTCGTCCGGCAGCATCCGTCCATGCTCCTGCCAGTAGGCGGCACTCGCGAAGCCGAACTCCTCGAACTCGAGGGCGATGTCGAAGCGGGCCGCGGCGGCGCGCAGCACGCGCAGTCCCTCGGGCATGACCTCGGTGCCGATGCCGTCTCCGGCGATCACGGCGATGCGGTGCGTGGTGGTCATGAGGGTCCTTCCGGAAGGGGTGGCGGCTTGCGAATCGCCTGATGTGCAAGATCTCGAGGTGGAAAGTCGCACAGGCGATTCGAAAGCCCGGGCAGTTCAGAGCACGTCGCGCTCGGCGGGGTGGTGGCAGGCGACGCGATGCGTGGGAGCGGGGTCGAGAAGGTCGGGCTCGGCGAGCTCGGGCACGACCTCGGCGCAGATCTCGGTCGCCTTCCAGCAGCGCGTGCGGAACCGGCATCCGCTCGGCGGCGACACCGGGCTCGGCACGTCTCCCGTCAGCACGATGCGCTCGCGCGCCCGCTCGGCACGCGGGTCGGGCACCGGGATCGCCGATAGCAGCGCCTGCGTGTAGGGATGCAGCGGGCGCTCGTACAGTTCGTCCACCGGCGCTTCCTCGACGAGCTTTCCGAGGTACATGACGCCGACGCGGTCGCTGAGGTGCCGCACCACCGACAGGTCGTGCGCGATGAACAGGTACGTGAGGCCGAGGTCGCGCTGCAGGTCGTCGAGGAGGTTCAGCACCCCGGCCTGCACGCTCACGTCGAGCGCGCTGACCGGCTCGTCGAGCGCGATCACCTCGGGTTCGACCGCGAGCGCCCGCGCGATGCCGAGGCGCTGTCGCTGTCCGCCCGAGAACTCGTGCGGGAAGCGGTCGGCGTGCGCCGGGTTCAGCCCCACCTGGTCGAGCAACTCCTCGACCCGACGATCTCGCGATCCGCGGTGCAGACCGTGGATCACGAGCGGCTCGGTGAGCGTCGCCCGCACGGACTTGCGCGGGTTGAGCGAGGCGTACGGGTCCTGGAACACGAATTGCACGCGGCGGCGCAGCCGGCGCAGTCGCTCTCCCGAGACCGCCGTGACATCGTCGTCGCCCAGCCGGATGGACCCGCCGTCACTGGGCTGGAGGCGGGCGACGCTGCGGCCGAGAGAGGACTTACCGCATCCGGATTCCCCGACGAGCCCGAACGTCTGACCGCCGGGGATCGCGAGGCTGACGTCCGACACGGCCTGCACCACGTCACGACCTCGCCCGAACAGCCCGCCGCCGACGCGGTACTCCTTGACGAGTCCGTCGACGATGAGCCCGGTGCTCCCTGTGCGCTCCACGACCGGAGTTCCGCTCATGACGCCTCCTTCTGCCATTCGTCGACCCGCACGCACGCAGCGGTATGCCCTGTCCCGACCGCCACCGGCTCGGGCACGCTCACATCGCACAGCCCCGCGACGGCGTGCGCGCAGCGCGGGGCGAACCGGCATCCCTCGGGCCACTCCGTCGCCACGGGCGGGTGTCCGGCGATCTGGTACAGCCGCTCGTCGCGCGACGACCTCCTGTCGAGCCGCGGCAGCGACGCGAGCAGCCCCGCCGTGTACGGATGCGCGGTCTCGTAGAACAGCGGATCCACGTCGGCGGTCTCGACCAGCCCGCCCGCATACATCACCATGACCCGATCGGCGGTGCCGGCGACCACGCCGAGATCGTGCGTGATGAGCAGCACGGTCGTGCCCGTGCGCCGCTGCACCTCGCGCAGCACCTCCAGCACCTGCGCCTGCACCGTGACGTCGAGCGCGGTGGTCGGCTCGTCGGCGATCAGCAGGTCGGGCTCGTTCGCGATGCTCATGGCGATCATGACGCGCTGCCGCATACCGCCCGAGAACTCGTGGGGGTAGCGGTCGACGCGCAGTTCGGGAGAGGGGATGCCGACGACGTCGAGCAGCTCGACGGCCCGCGCCCTGCGGTCGGCCGGGGTGCTCCGGGGATCGTGCACGCGCACGGCCTCGACCAGCTGCTCGCCGACGGTCATGACCGGGTTGAGCGCGGTGAGGGCGTCCTGGAAGACGATCGCGATGTCCTTGCCGCGCACCTCGCGCAGCTCGTCGTCGGAGAGCCCGACGAGCTCACGGCCGCGTAGCTTGATCGATCCCGTGACGACCGCTTTCTTCGGCAGCAGCCCCATGATCGCCATGGCGGTCATGGACTTGCCCGAACCGGACTCGCCCACGATGCCGACGGTCTCGCCGGTGCGGAGCACGAAGGACACGCCCTCGACCGCGCGCGCCAGCCCCGCATCCGTGCGGAAGGCGATCGACACGTCCTCGACCTCGAGGAGGA
This sequence comes from Microbacterium sp. GCS4, assembly GCF_001262495.1. Classification (GTDB taxonomy): domain Bacteria; phylum Actinomycetota; class Actinomycetes; order Actinomycetales; family Microbacteriaceae; genus Microbacterium. The sequence goes on along the minus strand of NZ_LGYE01000003.1, from coordinate 34,053 downwards.
TCTCGGCGGCATCGGGGTGAGTGCTCATAGGTTCTTCCCCTGGGGGTCGAGCGCGTCGCGCAGTCCGTCGCCGATGAAGTTGACGCACAGCACGGTCACGAGGATGAACAGGCCGGGGAAGTACAGCAGGTACACCTGAGGCGTGCCGACGTAGCCCGCGGCCTGGCTGAGCATCGACCCCCAGCTGGTCTGCGGCGGCTGCACGCCGAACCCGAGGAAGCTCAGGGTCGACTCGGCGATGATCGACGAGGCGACGGCCAGGCTCATCGCGACGGCGATGACGCCCGCGAGGTTGGGCAGCAGGTGCGAGACGACGATGCGGAACCCGGATGCTCCGATGCCGCGTGCCGCATCGATGAAGTCCTTCTCGCGCAGTGACAGGACCTGGGCGCGCACGACGCGGGCGATGTACGTCCACCCGAGCGCCGTGAGCGCGAACACGATCGTGGTGGGCGAGGCCCCGAGCCCCTGCAGGATCACCGCGAGCAGCGCGATCGCCGGCACGATGAGGAACAGGTCGGTGATGCGCATGATGAGTTCGCCGATCCACCCGCCCACGTACCCGGCGATCGCGCCGAGCGCGGTGCCGACGACGGTCGCGAGGAGGGCGACGGCGAGGCCGATCGCGAGCGAGATCTGCCCGGCGAACAGGATCTCGCTGAGGTAGTCGCGGCCCAGCTCGTCGGTGCCCAGCCAGTGCGCACCCGAGGGCGGGGTGGGTCCGGTCAGGAGGTCCTGCTGCCCCTGCGGGTAGGGTGCGATCCAGCCCGCGCCGAAGCACGCGACCAGCAGGATCACGAGCACGACGAGGCTCACGACCCCGAGCCGGTGCTTCAGGAACCCCTTCAGCAGCTGACGCGTCGGGGCTTTCTGCGGGTCCTGCTCGGTGAGCAGACCCTCCTGGCCGGCGATGCCTGCACCGCTCATGACAGCCTCACTCTCGGATCGAGCACCGCGTAGGCGATGTCGGCGATCAGGTTGCAGATGACCACAGCCACGGCGACCACGATCATCCACGGCAGCAGCACGTACACATCACCCGCGACGAGAGACTGCAGGAACAGCCGCCCCATCCCGGGGATCGCGAAGATCTGCTCGGTCACGACGAGACCGCCGATGAGGATCGCCGCGTCGAGCGCCACGACCGTGACGAACGGAGCGAGCGAGTTGCGCACCGCGTGACGCCAGATCACCTGACGACGCGGCACGCCCTTGGCGCGGGCGGTGCGCACGTAGTCGCTCGACAGCGCGTCGAGCATGGCCGCTCTGCCGAAGCGGCTCCACGAGGCGACGAGCGCGATCATGAGCGCCGCGACCGGCAGGATCAGGTGCCGGATGTAGTCGAGCGGATCGCTCTGCCCTGGCGAGTTCAGGCCGATGAAGAACAGCGGCGGCTCGCTCAGACCGAACGTCTCCTTGGGCCACACCGCAAAGGTCTGGATGAGGATGAGGCCGAACCAGAACGCCGGCATGGCGATGCCGAGGTACGAGGCACCGGTGAGGATGTTGTCGCCGAGGGAGTACTGCCGCACGGCGGAGTACACGCTCACGCCGCCGGCGATCAGCACCGCGACGAGCAGTCCCCAGAACGCGAGCTGCAGCGTGGGCCACAGGGCGTCGCCGATGAGCGGGAGCACCGGGGTGCCCGTGCGGGTGCTGAGGCCCCAATTGCCCGTCACGAGCGATCGCAGCCACAGGAAGTACTGCTCGGGGATGCTGCGGTCGAGGCCGAGTCGCTCGATCTCCCGCGCGATCACCGCGGGGTCGTGCGCCTGGCGCAGCTTCGCCAGCGGGTCGAACGTCGACCGCACGGCCCAGAACAGGATGAACGAGGCGACGACGATCACCGGGATCGAATACAGCACCCGTCTCGTGATGAACGTGAGCATCGTCGCCTCGTCTCCTGTCCTGCTGTGCCGAAGCGCGGGCTCAGCCGGCCAGGCCCCACTCGGCGAGGTTCCAGAAGGGACCCTCGATGGGGTTGATCTGCAGCGGGCCGCCGACCTTCTCGCTCCAGAGGAGCACGTTGGGCACGACGTCGAGCGGCAGGGAGGGGACGTTCTCGGCGATCAGCGCATCGGCCTGCTTCGAGACCTCGATGCGGGCGTCCTGATCGACCTCGGTGTCGACCTGGGCGAGCAGGTCGTCGAGCCCGGCGATGTCCGCGCGGTAGAAGTTGATGCCGGAGAACCCGTTCGCCTCGCTGGGGATGTTCACCGAGGAGAACGTCGACGAGAGCGTGGGGTCCGGGAACGTGTCGACGAGCGCCCAGATCCCTGCCTGGAAGTCGCCCTGCGGAGCGATGGTGCCGAACAGGTCGGCGGGCGTGACCTGGTCGATGGACATGTCGAACCCGGCATCCGCCAGCTGCGACTGCAGCACCTGCACCGTGAGGTCGCGGCGCTTGTTGCCGGCGAGGGTCTTGATCGAGAAGCTCGCGGTCTCGCCGCCCTTGGCCCAGACGCCGTCGCCGTCCTTCTTCCAGCCGTCGCCGGTCATCAGCTCGTCGACCTTGTCGAGGTCGAGCGTGTACTGCGCGAAGCCGTCTGCCGCGAACGGCGCGACCATCGGGGAGTTGAAGCTCTGCTGGGCCTTGTCGATGCCGAGGCTGCCGAACAGGCGCTTCACGATGGCATCGCGGTCGATCGAGTAGGCGAGGGCCTGTCGCACGGCGACGGAGTCGAAGGGGGCCACGGAGTTGTTGAGCCAGATCGCCTCGAGGTTGCCGCTGCGTGCGTCGACCTGCGAGCGGATGCCGGGGAGGCCCGCGTCGATCTGCGTGAGCGCATCGAGCTGCGGCGTCGGGGCGAGCACGCTCACCTGGCCGCTCTTGAGCGCCTGGAACGCCGCGGTCGTGTCGGGCAGGAAGAGGAAGGTGACCTTGTCGAGGTGCGGCTTCTCGCCCCAGTAGTTCTCGTTCGGGACGAGCGTGACCGAGGTGCCTCGGGTCCACTTCTCGATCTTCCATGGGCCGCCGCTGAAGTCGTAGCCGTCGGCCATGATCGCCGCCCGGTCCTGGCCCTCGAGGAGGTGCGCGGGCATGATGCCGTACACGCTGAAGAGGGTGCGCCAGCCGGCGTACGCAGAGTTCAGGGTGACGACCGCCGTCGCCGGGTCGCTCGAATCGACGGCTGTGATGCGGTCGTAGCCGGTCTTGTCGAAGATGTCGTCGCCGTCGCGGATCTGCAGCGCGGTGTACGCGAAGTCGGCCGAGGTGATCGGCTCGCCGTCGGACCACACGGCGTCGGGGTTGATCGAGTAGGTGATGGTCTGGGTGCCGTCGTCGGCGACCACGGTCTCGGGCTCGCCGGTCACGAGGTCGGAGGGGACCGGCTTCCAGTCGTCGCCGTCGAGACGGGTCTGGAACACGCTCGGCATGGTCGGGATCTGCATGACGTAGGTGCCCCAGATAGAGCCGCCGCACGTGGCGATCCAGTCGGCGCAGTCGGGCTCCTGCTCGGCGCCGATCACGAGCTCGCCGCCGTCGACGACCGCGACGTCACTCGGCTCGGGGGTCGTGCCGGAGGAGCTGCACGCGGCGAGGGATCCGACCAGGGCGGCGGCGGCGAGGGCCGCGATGACGATGCGGCGGGAAGCGGGTACAGCAGTGCGAAGACGTGATTGCGACATGAGCCGGATCTCCAGTGATCGATGCGAATCGGGCGGGTACGACCGTGCTGTGGTGCGGGTGGTGGTCTGACTCTAGGACGGTCGAGACGAGATAGCAAGCACTTTAGTCAATGTTCGTGACTATGAGACGGGCAGATGCTCTGCCTGCCGGTGTCGTGGGGTCTGGAGCGTCGGGCATCGGCATTGGACACACCGTCGACACCGATCGTTTCCGGTGAGCGCTGAAATCCACAAACACCCAGACGCCGACGGACTCGGGCACGCTGTACTGTACGGAGGCAACGACTCTCAAGGGGACGAAATGAGCATTGCATTCCTGCTGACCACGCTCGTGGTGGTCGCCACCCCCGGCACCGGCGCCGTGTACTCCATCGCTGCGGGACTCTCCCGGGGCACCAAAGCAGGCATTGTTGCCGCATTCGGTTGCACACTCGGAGTCATTCCGCACATGATCGCTGCGATCACTGGTCTCGCCGCGATCTTGAACGCCTCCGCGATCGCATTCCAGACCATCAAGTGGCTCGGGGTCGCCTATCTGATCTATCTCGCCTGGCAGACGCTCCGCGACAAGTCGATGATGGACGTCGACGAGAACGCGGCGCCGGCGTCGTTCTGGCGCGTCATCCGCACCGCGATACTCATCAACCTGCTCAACCCGAAGCTGACGATCTTCTTCTTCGCCTTCCTGCCCCAGTTCGTGCCCGCTGGCGAGGCCAACGGCACCTGGCACATGGTCGGGCTCAGCCTGGTGTTCATGGGTCTGACGTTCGTCGTCTTCGCGCTGTACGGGGTGTTCGCCGCCGTGATGCGCAACCAGGTGATCACCCGACCCAAGGTCATGGCGTGGTTGCGTCGCACCTTCGCCGCCACCTACGTGCTCCTGGCCGGCCGCCTCGCCTTCGAGTCGCGGTAGTCGCCGATGCGCGTCACCCACGACCCGGCCCTGCTCGCCGACTTCCCTCAGCTCGCCGTCGCCACACTCACCCTGGACGACGTGACCTCCAGCGTCGACGTGACCAGGACAGCAGCACCGTTCCTGGAGCGCGCCTCTGCGCGTCTCGCCGACCGGCCCGAAAGCGAGTTCCCTGAGATCGCGGCGTGGCGACGCGCATTCAGTCAGATGGGATTGAAGCCCACCCAGTACCGGTGCGCGTCAGAAGCCCTCCTCCGACGCTTCAAGAAGGACGGCCGGCTCCCGGCGATCCATCCGCTCGTCGACCTCTGCAACGCGGTCTCGATCGCGTACGCGATTCCGATCGCCGTCTTCGACCTCTCACAGGTGACCGGCGACCTGACCGTCACCCGTGCGACAGGCTCGGAGAAGTATCTGAGCTTCGCCGGCGAGACAGAAGCCCCCGAGGCGCGCGAGGTGATCTTCCTGGACGAGGCTGGCAACGCCCATTGCCGCAGGTGGACGAACCGGCAGAGTGCGCTCTCGGCAGTCCGCCCCGACACGCACCGCGCCATCATCGTCAGCGAGGCGCTGCACGATACGGCCTCTGCAGACGTCGTCGCACTCCGTCGCGAACTGTCCGACGCGCTCGCACAGCACTGGCGACCGAGCGGATAGCGAGCACGTCGTCAGGGTGCAGCGTGCGCCTCTCTCTGACTGGCGCACCGCGGATCAGGCGTCCCAGCGCTCCCCCGTGAGGGTGCGGCGGGCGAGCTCGTGCATGCGGCGCTGGTCGACGGCGGCGGCCTCCAGACCGGTGGGCTCGTGCCCTCCCTCGAAGACGTCGAGCACGACATCGCCGCCGCGCGCGCTCAGCTCGTCGACGTAGCGCTGCACCCCGACGATCGGCGTGCGGGTGTCGACGTCGCCCTGGTTGATCCAGACGGATGCCGTGACGTCGTCGAGGTAGGTGATGGCCGAGAACGGCTTCACGAGCTCCGGTGGCACCCACGAGCTCCACACACTGCGCACGGCGGGGTTCATGGCCTCGATCGCCGCCGACCACTCGGCCACCGCGACGTGCGCGAGCCCGCCGGCGAACAAGTCGGGGAGCCGACCCACGCTCAACAGCGTCATGTGGCCGCCGTAGGAGGCGCCCGTGATGAACGTCGTGGTCGGGTCGGCGAGGCCCTGCTCGCGCAGGAAGCCGATCGCGGCGGCGACGTCTTCGATCTCGCGATCTCCGCCGACGCCCCAGAAGCCCTCGCGGAAGTCCCGTCCGAACGTCACCGAGCCGCGGTAGTTGAGCGAGGCGACCGCGAAGCCGGCATCCAGCCAGGCCTGCGCCGAGGGGTCGTAGCTGTCGACCGTCACGAGGTTCGGGCCGCCGTGGATCGTCAGCACGGTGCCGAGCGGCTCGCCCTGCGCGGGCCGCGCCCACCACAGTTGCACGCGCGTGCCGTCCGCGCTGGCGACCATGGCCGAGGCGAGCGGCGTTCCCGCCGGCACAGGGGCCGGCTCGATGAGCGTGATGGCACTGCCGTCGGTCGTGATCTCCTCCACATGCAGGGGGACGTCCCACGTGGAGCGCACGGCACGGATCTCGCCACCCGGCGCGTAGTACGACGCCCACTGGAACGGATGCAGGTCGGCGACGTCGGGGTCGAAGACGCTGCCGCCCTCGACGACGACGCGCACGGCGCCCGACTCCTCATCCACCTCGATCAGGCGGTGGATGCCGTCGGCGACGTGCACCGCGAGGATCCGGCCGCTCGGCGCATGCCAGTCGACCGGGACCACCTCGCCCGCCAGCTCGGTCAGGTCGAAGTCGACGCGCTCGCCCGTGCGGACGTTCCAGATCGCGGGCCGTGAGAAGCCGCTGCGCTCGGTGTTCAGCAGGAGGCGGTCGTCACCGGCATCCGTGGCGAAGCGCACGCCCCGCACGGGCCCTGCCGGGAGATCGTCGAGCGTCGCGACCTCCTCGCCCGTGGCGCCGTCGACCACCGTGAGCAGAGGGCGGCGGATGCCCGGGTTGTGCGCCGTCGTGTCGACCGAGACCAGGGATCCGTCGGGCGAGATCTGGCCGTACCAGGCCTCGACCGGGTTCGAGTAGACGACCCGTGGCTCGCCCCAGGGCGCGGCGGGGATCACGAGCACGTGGAAGCCCTCCTCGTCGACGACCGTCGCAACGATCGAACGGCCGTCGCACGACGACTCCAGACCACGGAGGACGTAGGGGGCGCGGCCGGGCGTGAGGGCCACACGCTCGGCCCCGTCGACCGCGATCGCGACGAGTCCGCCGACCTCGGAGCCGCCGCCGTCGTCGAGATCGACGACCCACTGCGCATCGGAGGTGAGGATCGCGCCGACTCCCACGGGGAAGGGGAGGAGGTCGCCGGGGGCCTCGCGACCGCGCCAGATGCGGGCCCGGGAGCCGTCGGGGTGGTTCTCGACGAGCAGGGCGAGGTCGGCCGGGCCGGGCACGGGGCGCACCGTCAGGACGTACGGTACCGCGAAGCGCGCCTCGAGCGCCTCATCGGACGGGACTGCGGGGACCTCGAGCATCCTTGCTCCTTCTCGTCGTTCTCACGGTACGCCGCGCGCACCTCGCCAACGTCGTTGACTATAACAGTGGCTATCGTGATCGGCCAGTGTTCCGACGTTGTCCACGCCCCTGACAGACACGCTGACAGACGTGAGGTACCGTGATGTCTGCGGCCGGGACCCGGCCGATCTGCGAACGGAGTCCCCGATGGCGACACGCAAGGATGCGAGCCCCGCTGGCACGAAGAAGGCGACCGCCTCCGCGAAGAGCACACGCCCGCGCCGCGCCCGCGACTCCCTCAGCCGCGAGATCATCGTCGCCGCCGCCGACCGCGTCGTCGAACGCGACGGCCTCGACCGCCTCACGTTCCAGGCGATCGGCGAGGAGCTCGGCGCCCACCCGACCTCGATCTACCGTCACTTCCGCGACAAGGACGAGCTCCTCCTCGCGCTCATCGACATGCTCCGCACGCGCTCGTACAGCGGCGCCATGGTCGCCACGGATGACTGGCTCGCCGATCTGCGGTCACAGGCGCACCTCATCCACGACCACTACATGCGCTACCCCGAGCTCGCCCTGCAGAGGGCGCTGCGGCGCCCGACGGACTTCTCCTCCATGGAGTACTCGATCGGAGCGCTGCGTCGCGGCGGCTTCGACCGCGACCAGGCCGCCCTCTACGCGCGGGCCCTCGGGCAGCTCATCCGCTCCGCATCCAGCATCGAGGCCGCGTTGAGCGTGCTGCCGGCCGACGTGCAGGACGCCGACGAGCTGAGCTGGCAGATGGATCACCGCCGGCTCGACCCCGCCGAATACCCGGAGATCGCCTGGGCGGGCGACGCGCTGCCCGGCATCCGCGATCCCCGCGCCTGGGAGACTGCGCTCGACCTGCTGCTGGAGAGCATCGAGCGCCACGCGCCCGGGGGTCGCCCCGGTCGTTGAGCGAGGAGCGCAGCGACGAGACGAAACGCGCCTCACAGACCTGACGCGTTTCGTCTCGCTTCGCTCGCTCAACGAGCGGGGGGGTGACGAGCGCGGCGACGAGACGAAACGCGCTACGCCCGGGAGGCGACGTCGAGCTCGTCGAGCATCCCGGCGAGCAGGTCGACCCGCTCGTGCATCGACGAGAGCGACACCCACTCGTGGTCGGCATGCGCTCCGGCCCCGCGCGGGCCGAGCCCATCGAGCGTGCGCGCCCCGACCGCGGCCGTGAAGTTGCCGTCGGACGCACCGCCCGCCGACACCGCCTCGACCTTCGGATGCCCGAGCCGCCCGGCGACCCGGCGCGCGCACGCCAGCAGTTCCGCCGATACGGTCTCCTCCATGGGAGGCCGGTTGATGCCGCCGTCCACGTCGACGCGCACATCGGGCGTGTGGGCGCCGAGCGACTGCATCCGACCGTCGACGCGTTCGAGTTCGTCGAGGGTCCACGCGCGCACGTCCACCCGCAGCTCCGCGTGCTCGGGGATCACGTTCGTCGCCGTGCCGGCCTGCGCGACCGTAGGACTCACGGTCGTCCCTCGCTCGTCGTCGGCGAGATCGGGCAGCGCGAGCACGTGGTGCGCGAGCTCGGCGAGCGCGCTGCGCCCCTTCCAGGGTTCCAGGCCGGCGTGCGCCGCACGTCCCGAGAACCCGATCCGATAGATGCTGCCCCCGCGGCGGGCGATCTTGAGCGCACCGTCGAGACTGGGCTCGAGCACGAGCACCGTGCCGACCCGCGCGGCCTCCCTCTCGATCAGGGCGCGCGAGGTGATCGACCCGACCTCCTCGTCGCTCGTGAGCAGCACGGCCACCCGCTCCGGATGCGCGACCCGCTCGAGGGCCGCGGCGAGGATGACGATGCCTGCCTTCATGTCGAAGACCCCAGGCCCGGTGGCGCGGTCGCCGTCGACGCGGAACGGACGCTCCGCGAGGGTGCCCGCGGGAAACACCGTGTCGAGGTGTCCGATCAGCAGGACGCTCGGATCCTCGCCGCCCGTCCAGCGCAGGTGCGTGACGCCGTCGACGGTCTCCAGTTCGCCCTCGCCCATGAGCGGTGCGAGCCAGGAGCGCACGAGGTCCTGCGCAGCGGCGAGGCCGGCGGTGTCACCGGTCGGGGTCTCGATCGACACCAGCTGATCGAGTCGGTCGACGTCGCGCGCGCTCATGCCCCCACCTCCGCGAGGAATCCCCGAAGGGCCCAGGCTGTGGCGTCCGGCGCCTCCTCCGCGAGATAGTGGTCGGCCTCGATCGCCTGCCCGACGACTCCCGGGGCGTACGCCTCCCAGGTCGCGAGCACATCGAAGCTCCGCCCCACGTAACTGTGCGCGCCCCAGAGCGCCAGCGTGCGGCATCCGACCGTCCGCCCTGCTCCCCGATCGGCGCGGTCGTGCTCGAGGTCGACGGTCGCGGCTGCACGGTAGTCGGCGCTCGAGGCGTGCACGGTGTCGAGGTCGAAGCAGCGCAGGTACTCGTCGAACGCGTCGGGCAGCGCATCGCCGTCATGGCGGCGCCCCGTGAAGCGGCTGCGCAACCAGGTCTCGCGGTCGGCGCCGATCAGCGCCTGCGGCATCCCGTCGTCACGCGCGAGGAAGAACCAGTGGAAGTACGCGGTCGCCATCGCCCGGTCGACGTTCTCGAACATGTGCAGCGTGGGCACGATGTCGAGCACCGCGAGCGCGGTCACCACCTCGGGATGGTCGAGGGCCAGGCGGTGACCGACGCGACCACCGCGGTCGTGGCCGATCACGGCGAAGCTGTCGTGTCCCAGCTCCCGCATGAGCAGGAGCTGGTCCCGGGCCATGTCGCGCTTGGCGTACGAGGCGTCGCGCGGTTTGCCGGAGTCGCCGTACCCGCGGAGGTCGGCGGCGACGACCGTGTGGTCTGCGGCGAGCGCCTCGGCGACGGCATCCCACATCGCCTTGGTCTCGGGGTAGCCGTGCAGCAGGAGCACGGCCGGGCCGGAACCGCGGGTCTCCGCCGCGATCCGGATGCCGTCGCAGTCGATCGTCACGGGTGTCGCGGTGCGGGGTCTGGTCATCATCGTCCAACCGTCGGAACTGCAAGTCAATAGCGTTGACTATAGCAATGACCAGCGATTCCGCCACCCCCGATCCGCCGCGAACCGCCCAAGGGTGAGCACGGCTTCGGACCTCAGAGGACGACGCGCCCTGATCGCGCTCGGTGCCGCGGCGTGTCGGATGCCGGCTCCGAGGCTGTGCCCCGGGGAGAACCGCGAAGTAGGCTGAACGCATCATGCAAGAGTTTCTGCAGTGGGCGGGCAGCTTCTGGTGGCTCATCTTCCCGATCATGGGGATGGCAGGAGGGGCCGCGAAGGCGTGGGAGCGGGGCGCGAAGCGCCGCCACGAGCGACGCCTCGAGACCATGAAGCTCAAGGCCGAGATCAAGACCGCCCAGCTCGAAGCACGCGGCGGCGGCAGGCGCATCGGCCCCTCCGTCGTCGACACCACGGCGGCCCCGGTCGCCCCCAACGCGCTGCTCGAGCGGCTGTTCGCCGAGCACGACGAGATCACCGCGCGCTGGCTCGACTACGAGCTCGACGTCGCCAAGCTCATCGCCTTCCCCGCCATGAGCGACGGCCGCCAGCCGCTCGTCGCCGCGTTCCTGCGCGCCAAGAAGACCGCCGACGCCCTGCGCCCGGCATCCGCCGAGTCCGAGGTGAGCGAGCAGCGGGTCACGGAGTACCTCGACGCCGTCGGCGCCTACGCGGTCGCCTTCGAGATCGCCGAGAAGGATGCCCGTCGGCTGCGCACCACGACGTTCAGCGAACCCGAGCGCAAGCGCCTCGACCGCGCACAGCAGCTGCTCAAGGTCGCGGTCGACGAATCGGCCACCCAGGCCGAGCGCAACGTGGCCTACAAGCGCGTGCGCGACGAGCTCGACGGGCTGATCCTCCTGAGCGACGAGGCCGTGCAGGTGCTCGAGAAGCAGGTCGCCCGGGAGCTCCCCGCGGAGCCGACGACCACGGCGCCGGCATCCGAGAGCGACCCGGCACCCGAGCCGCAGCGAATCCCGGCCGCAGAGCCGAATCCGATCGCGCAGCCGAAGCCGACCGCGCAGCCGCGAACGTTCCCCGGCGCCGAGGCATGAGCGACAGGACCGTCGTCATCACCGGCGCCTCCGACGGCATCGGCGCGGCCTCCGCGCGCGAACTCGCCGCCGCAGGAGGGCATCGCCTGATCCTGGTCGGGCGTTCACCCGAGAAGACGCGCGCGGTCGCGGAGGGCATCGGCGCCGAATGGTTCACGGCCGACTTCGCCGTGCTCGACGACGTCCGCGCCCTCGCGACCTCGATCTCGGATGCCGCGGGCGACGACGGCATCCACGTGCTGGCGAACAACGCGGGCGGCATCTTCGGCGACCGCACCCCGACCGTCGACGGCCACGAGAAGACGATCCAGGTCAATCACCTCGCGCCGTTCCTGCTCACGAACCTGCTGCTGCCGTCACTGCTGCGCGGGCGGGCATCCGTCGTCAACACCTCCAGCGTCGCGCACCGGCTGTTCGGACGCATCGACGTCGACGACCTCGACAACCGGCGGCGCTTCAGCCCCAACAAGGCCTACGGCGACGCGAAGCTCGCGAACGTGCTGTTCACGAAGAGCCTGCACGCGAAGTTCCACGGCCAGGGGATCAGCGCCGTCGCGTTCCACCCCGGAGTCGTGCGCTCGAACTTCGCCGCCGGATCGTCGAGCGTCATGCGCGTGATCTACCGGACGCCCCTGAAGCGTCTGCTCACGATCAGCACCGAGAAGGGCGGCGCGAACCTCACCTGGTTCATCGACGGCACCCCCGGCGACACCTGGCAGTCGGGCGAGTACTACGACGAGCGCGTGCACACCCGCCGCGTGAACCTCAGGATCGAGGATGCTGCGCTCGCCCAGTCCCTCTGGCAGCGGAGCGCCGAGCTCGTCGGCATCCCGGCATCCTGAATCGGGCGGACGCGTCACACACCCAGGATGCAGGAGTACACTGGCTCGTCGGGTCGAGTGGCCCGAATCCCCAGGTGCGAGAGGCGGTGATGGCGATGTCCGGTGATAGTAGCGACGCCGCCTTCGTTGCGTCGCACCTGACGGCCTCCGTGCGTTGAGCTCCGGCTCCGCACCGACCCGTCCTGCTCCGCAGCCGTCGGCGGCGTCTTCCGCCCCCTGACGAATCCTGCGCGCATCGCCGACCCTTCGCGGCGCGCACCTGCGAGAACGGAGCCTCATCATGGCCCTCATCGACAACGGCGTGTACGTCCACGGACGTCGCGTGGAGACCGTGCAGAACCTCGACCAGACCGCGCGCACGCTCGGCGCCCTCGGCGGCATCGCCTGGATCGGGCTGTACCGGCCGAGCCCGCAGGAGGTCGAGTCCGTCGCGCACGAGTTCGACCTGCATCCGCTCGCCGTCGAAGACGCGCTCTCGGGGCACCAGCGGTCGAAGGTGGAGCGCTACGGCGACACCCTGTTCGCGGTGCTGCGCCCGGCGCGCTACCGCGACAAGGAGGAGTCGATCGAGTTCGGCGAACTGCACCTGTTCATCGGACCCGACTTCGTCGTGACGATCCGGCACGCCGAGTCGCCGAACCTCGCCGCGGTGCGCCGCCGCATGGAGTCGAACCCCGAGCTGCTCGCCATGGGACCGGAGGCGGTGCTGTACGCGATCCTCGACGAGGTCGTCGACGAGTACGAGCCCATCGTCGCAGGACTCGAGAACGACATCGACGAGATCGAGGACCAGCTGTTCGGCGACAGCGACGACGACGCGCTCTCCCGGCGCATCTACCAGCTGTCGCGCGAGGTCATCGGCTTCCAGCGGGCCGTGCACCCGCTCGCGGGGATGCTGCAGTGGCTGCGCCGCGGATCCGACAAGTACCGCATCGACGAGGAGCTGCAGCGGTCGCTCCGCGACGTGCTCGACCACGTGATCCGTGTGCAGGAGAAGGTCGACTCGTTCCGGGCGATCCTCGAGAACGCCCTCACCGTACAGTCGGCGCTCGTGGCGCGGCGGCAGTCCGAGGCCGGACTCGCGCAGAACGACGAGATCAAGAAGATCTCCTCGTGGGCGGCGATCATCTTCGCCCCGACGCTCGTCGGCACGGTCTACGGCATGAACTTCGACGCCATGCCCGAACTGCACTGGCAGTTCGGGTACCCGCTCGCGATCGGCGCGATGGCCGCGTTCGCGGTCGGTCTGTACGGGGTGTTCAAGTACAAGCGCTGGCTGTGACGGCATCCGCTTCCCGCGTTCTGCGCGGACAGTGAACGCGACGCGCGCGGGCAGGTCGGAACGTGCCCTCCGCCGCATCCGACCTCGCCCGTCTCGCCGACCTGCTCGCCGGTGCCGCCCTCGGCATCCGTCCTGCCGTGTCGCGCACGTTCCCGCTGCTCGAGGCGCAGGTGCTCGCCGCCCGCCTGGTCTGACGCGAACCGCGCCTCCCCCACTCCATCCCGACGCCCCCTCTGAGCGTCCGCGCCCCACCTGATCGACGTCGACCAGGTGGGGCGTCGGCGCGCAGGTGGGGCGTCGGTGGATGGCCCGCGAAAGCAATCCAGTATTCGGTGTTGCTAAGTACCGGTACTCAGTGTTACTTTGTACCGGTACCCAGCAACACTGAGTACTCAACCGACAGAAGGGAGCAGCTCATGGGCAAGCAGATGACCGAGATGCTCAAGGGGACTCTCGAGGGCATCGTCCTCGCGCTCCTCGCCGAGCAGCCGGCCTACGGCTACGAGATCACGGCCCGCCTGCGCGAACGCGGCTTCACCGACATCGCCGAGGGCACGATCTACGCGCTCCTCGTGCGCATCGAGCAGAAGAAGCTCGTCGACGTCGAGAAGGTCCCGAGCGAGAAGGGGCCGCCCCGCAAGGTGTACTCCCTCAACCCCGCGGGGACGAAGGAGCTCGAGGAGTTCTGGACCACCTGGACCTTCCTCGCGCAGCACATCGAACAGCTGAACAGCACCACGAACATCACGAACACCACGAACAAGGAGAACTGACATGGCCGCCAAGTGGATCGAGCTCATCACCGGACCGCTCGAGCAGAAGAAGCAGTACCGCGATGCGAAGAAGCGCATCGACGCCCTCCCCGAGCCGTACCGTACGGTCGCGAACGCCCAGCACCGCTACACGATGTACTACGGCGGGATCACCGACGGCGACACTCTCGTGCAGATCTTCCTCGACCTCGCCGACCTCTGGGAGCGCGCGGCCGTCGACGGAACCCCCATCGCCGACATCGTCGGAGACGACCCCGTCGAGTACGCGGAGAGCTACGCCGAGGCCTACGGCGGAACCCAGTGGGTCGACAAGGAGCGCGCGCGCCTCATCGAGGCCGTCGACGATGCGAAGAAGAAGGAGAACCGATCATGACCGCCACCGCAACCGCCGCCATCAGCGTCCGCGGCGTCGAGAAGTCCTACAAGGACGTCGCCGTGCTGCGCGGAGTCGACTTCGAGGTCGAGAAGGGGACGATCTTCGCCCTGCTCGGCTCGAACGGCGCCGGCAAGACCACCATGGTCCGCATCCTCTCCACACTGCTGCGAGCGGATGCCGGCACGGCGGCCGTGCAGGGACACGACGTCGCCGCAGAGCCTCTGCGGGTGCGCGAGTCGATCAGCCTCACCGGGCAATTCGCCGCGGTCGACGAGATCCTCACCGGACGCGAGAACCTCATGCTCGTCGCCAAGCTTCGCCACCTGCCGCACCCGGGGAACGTCGCCGACGAGTTGCTCGCGACGTTCCGACTGACGGATGCCGGCGGCCGCAAAGCCGGCACGTACTCCGGCGGAATGCGGCGTCGCCTCGACATCGCGATGAGCCTCGTGGGTCATCCGGAGGTCATCTATCTCGACGAGCCCACCACCGGCCTCGACCCCGAGGCCCGCATCGAGGTGTGGGAGGTCGTGAAGCGGCTCGCCGACTCCGGCACCACCGTACTGCTCACGACGCAGTACCTCGACGAGGCCGAACAGCTCGCCGACCGCATCGCGATCCTGCACCAGGGCCGCATCATCGCGAACGGCACGCTCGCCGACCTCAAGGCTCTGCTGCCTCCCGCGACGGTCGAGTACGTCGAGAAGCAGCCCACCCTCGAGGAGATCTTCCTCACCCTCATCGGCCCGTCCGACTCGGTCGTTGAGCGAGCGGAGCGAGACGAAACGAAAGGACACGCAGCATGAGCACGCACTTCGCCGCGGACACCGCGACGCTCACCGGCCGCTCCATGCGGCACATCTTCCGCAGTCCCGACACGATCATCACCACGGCGGTCACCCCGATCGCGCTGATGCTCCTGTTCGTGTACGTCTTCGGAGGGGCGCTGCGCACCAGCACCGGCTCCGAGAACTACGTGAACTACCTGCTCCCCGGCATCCTGCTGATCGCGATCGCGTCCGGCATCGCCTACACGGCGTTCCGACTCTTCACCGACATGCAGAGCGGGATCTTCGAACGCTTCCACTCCATGCCGATCGCGCGGTCGAGCGTCCTGTGGGCGCACGTCCTCACGTCGCTCACCGCGAACGCCATCACCCTCGCGATCATCTTCGGGGTCGGGTTCGCGATGGGGTTCCGCACCGGGGCGGGCGTGCTCGCCTGGCTCGGCGCGATCGGCATCCTGCTCCTGTTCACGCTGGCGCTCACGTGGCTCGCGATCATCGCGGGACTCAGCGCCAAGACGGTCGACGGAGCGAGCGCGTTCTCGTATCCGCTGATCTTCCTCCCGTTCATCAGCTCGGCGTTCGTACCGACCGACACCATGCCGGGACCGGTGCGCTGGTTCGCCGAGAACCAGCCGGTCACGTCGATCGTGAACACGATCCAGGCGCTGTTCGCCGAGCAGCCCGTCGGGAACGACATCTGGGTCGCGCTCGCCTGGTGCATCGGCATCCTGGTCGTGGCGTACGTGTTCGCGACGATCGCCTACAAGAAGAAGATCTCTTGACCTCGCCCAGCGAGGCGGAACGCTCCGACCGGACCCTGCGTCCGGCCGGGGCGTTTCGCCGCGCTCGGCGGCGGTGCGGCAGAGCGGATGCCGGGCGGGCAGAGCGGATGTCGGTGGGATGCTCGCCGATCAGCGCAACGACAGCGGCCCGAGCACGACCCGCTGGCGCGTTCGCACCCAGACCACACCGTCGGCACGACGCTCCGCCCGGGTCGCGAAGCGGTAGCGATACGACACCGCTCGCACCCACCGAGGAGGTTCCCCGTCGAACGGATCCGTTCGCAGCAGCGCCAGGGTCGGAGCATCGGCCTCGAGCAGCCGCAGCAGGAACACCGTGAACCAGTCGTCGAGTGAACGCCCGAGAGGCAGGAACCACATCAGCCAGTCGAGGCGCAGGTGGTACGGCGCGAACTGCCCCGGCACCCGGCGCACGTCCCCTGGCTTGCCACGGAACCCGTACTCCCGCCAGTCCTCGCCCTCGGCATCCGCTGCTCCCTCGACGACGATCTCGACGCGTTCCTTCGTCACGGTGCCGAACGCGCCGTAGGCGTTGCCGATCTGCCAGCGGTTGAAGCTCGCGTTCATGAGCTGGCGTCGCGCGAACAGATTGCGCAGCGCCGGCCAGCTCAGAGCGATCACGAGCACACCGACGGCGGCCGTGATCACTAACCAGTACAGCGGGATGCCGGGCCACGGCGCGGCCGCGGCCTCGGGCGCCCCGACGCCTGGGAGAGCCACCGCCGAGAAGGCGATCACGATCGTCACCCCGTTCAGCCACGCGAAGTTGCCGGTCAGGACGAGCCACAGCTGCGTCGCGATCATGATGAGCGCCGCGACGGTCCCGACGATCTGCGGCACCGGGCCCGGCACCCACACCGACAGCAGCGGCGCGAACACGAAGAACGGCACGACGAGCTGCGCGATGTGGTTGCCGACGACCTCCCCGCGGTGGAACCAGCGCGGCAGCAGATGCGCCCACCTGCTGAGCGGCCCGGGCATCGGCTGCGTCTCGTGGTGGTACATGAGCGCGGTGAGATCGCGCCACTCGCGCCCACCGCGGATCTTGATCATGCCCGCGCCGAACTCGACCCGGAACAGCAACCACCAGAACAGAACGATCACGACGGTCGGCGGCGGCTGGTCGTGCGAGCCGAGGAACGCGGCGAGGAACCCGGCTTCGAGCAACAGCATCTCCCAGCCGAAGGAGTAGAAGGTCTGCCCGATGCTGACGATCGACATGTACCCGAGCCACAGCGCGAGGAACGCGATCATCGGCACCCAGGGCGGCCCGAGCTGCGGGACGCCGACCACGAGCAGCGCCGACACCACGATGCCGCCCGCGCACAGCGCAACCAGACGCCGGTCGGTGTAACGGATCCGCAGGAACAGCGTGGGATGCAGCATCCGTCGCCGCGAGGGCTTGTCGCCGACCCACGCGAGCAGCACGGTTGCCGGGAGCAGACCCCGTTCGCCCAGCAGCGGCCGGAACTGGTTCAGGCTCGACACGAACGCCACGAGGTACAGCGCCGCGATGCCCCGCTGCAACACCTCGCGAGCGAACCCGAAGTCGACCGCCGCGAACCCGTCCACGTAGTCAGGCTACGACGCGCCGCCTCGGTCGCGAAGGGGATTGCGGGTCGACGAGCGCGCCGCGACCAGCGGCACGGGAAGACGGTTGTGCGACGACCGCGGGTCGTTGAGCGAGGAGCGAAGCGAGGAGACGAAACGCGGTGAGGCGATCTGAACCTCACCGCGTTTCGTCTCGCTACGCTCGCTCAACGACCGGGGGCGTGCCCCGGCGTCAGGTCAGCTGACCACCCAGTCGAAGTCCGAGCCGTGCTCCTCGAGCCACGCGTCGACAGCATCCGCTTCCTTGCCCTCGCCGTACTCGTTGACGACGAGGTCCTCGAGCGAGCCGTACTGCTCGTCGTCGAGCTTGATCTTCTCGATCAGCTCGGCAGCCTCGGGGAACTCCTCCGCGAAGCCCTTCGTGCCGAGGAAGTGGAGTGCCTCGGCCTCGCCCATGGCGCCCTTGGGGTCCTCGAGGTCCTTCAGCGGGAAGGCGTCGTTGGCCCAGAACGGACGCCACAGCGTCACGACGATGTCCTGCTCGGCGTCGGTGGCCGACTTCAGCTCGGTGAGCATCGCGGCGGTCGACGAGGTGACGAGCTCGTACTCGCCGTCGAGACCGTACTCGGGCATCATCTTCTGCGTCTGCGCCGTGAGGCCTGCGCCCGGCTCGATGCCGATGATCTTGCCGTCGAACTCCGCGCCCTTGCCTGCGAGGTCCTCGATCGAGTTCAGCTCGGAGTACTCGGGCACCGCGATCGTGAGCTTGGCGTTGTCGTAGTACGCGCCGAGATCCTCGATGTCGTCGCCGTACTCGTCCATGTAGGACTTGTGGGTCAGCTCGGGCCATGCCGAGGGGTAGATGTCGACGTCGCCCTGGGCGAGACCCGTGTACAGCGGGCCCGCCTCGGTGAGCGTCTTCATCTCGACCGTGTAGCCGATCTTCTCGAGCTGGTCCTGCAGCAGGTAAGCGGTGCTCAGGCCGTCGGTCCACGAGGGCAGGAACCCCAGCGTGATGGTGCCCTTGTCGCCGCCGCCTTCGCTGCCGCTGCCGGAACCGCCTCCGGTTCCGCCCATGCCGTCGCCGCTGCAGCCCGCGAGGGCCAGGGTCGCGGCGGCGCCGAGCGCGGTGATCGTCAGGAGCTTCTTCTTCATGTGTGTCTCACTCTCGTTACGTATGGGTGCTGTGTGATGGGAAGGGATGAGTCGAGTCAGCCGATGCCGCCGCCGGGTGCGCGACGCGGCGACGCCTTGATGCGCTCGGCCTCGTCCGCAGCATCCTTCGTGTCGGAGGCCGCGTTCTCGCGGGCCATCGACGCGGCCGTGTCGTCGAGACGGCGACGGTCACGGCGACGCGACAGGATGCCGAGCAGCGAGGAACGGTTCTCGGACGGCGATCCGAGCGCGGCGGTCACGCGGTCGAGGAAGACCGCGATGAGCACGACGCCCAGTCCCGCCTCGACGCCCTTGGCGATGTTGATGGTCGAGATCGCCTCGACGACGATCTTGCCGAGCCCGTCGGCGCCGGCCATGCCGGCGATCACGGCCATCGACAGGGCGAGCATGATGACCTGGTTGACGCCGACGAGGATCGTCGGCATCGCGAGCGGGAGCTGGATGCCGCGGAGGATCTGACCGGGCTTGGCGCCGAAGGCCTGTCCGGCCTCGACGGTCTCGGAGTCGACGCCGCGGATGCCGAGCTCGGTGAGTCGCACGCCCGGGGGCAGCGCGAAGATCACGGTCGCGACGAGTCCGGGGACCACGCCGATGCTGAAGAACACGATCGCGGGGATCAGGTAGACGAACGCGGGCATCGTCTGCATGAAGTCGAGGACCGGCTTCAGGATCGCGCGCACCGTCGCGTTGCGGGCCGACCATATGCCCAGCGGGACCGCGATGATGACCGCGATCACGGCCGCGACGAGCACGAGCGCGAGCGTCTGCATCGCAGGAACCCACAGGTCCATCGCGACGATGAGCGTGAACGACACGACGGTGCCGATCGCGAGCTGCCACGAGCGCACCAACCAGGCGATCAGCGCAGCGATCACGATGATGACCGCGAAGTGCGGGGTGAGCAGCGCGCGGGTCAGGCCGTCGACGAGGAAGCTCACGACGAAGGAGATCACGTCGAGCAGGCCGTCGAGGTTGGTCTTGATCCAGTCGACACCGGCAGCGACCCATGAACCGAGGGGAATGCGGAAGTCCATCAGCGCACCTCCTCCGGGGTCGGGGTCTCGTCTCGCGGCGGCGCGGCGGTGGGATCAGCGGTCCAGCCGTCGTCGAGCACGGCATCGATCTCCGCCTGCGGCATGGGCAGGAGCGGAAGCGTGAGCTCGCCGGTCGCGCCGGGCCCGGGGCCGAGAGCGGCGAGGAGGGTGATGCGGGGGATGACGCCGACCAGGCGACCCTGCGCGTCGACGACGGCGAGCGGCAGGGGCGACTCGACCGAGGGGATGAAGAGGTTCATCAGCACCTCGTCCTGGCTCACGCTCTGCGGCGCGGGCTTGAGGATCGAGTCGAGCGTGGTGACGCCCTGGCGCACGAGCTTGACGGCGTCGCGGTCGGTGACGATGCCGAGCAGCTTGCGGTCGCGTCCCGTGACGTACGTGGCCGACATGAAGGCATCCCGCATGTGGCGCAGGGCCGTACGGGGGCCGGCGGTGTCGGCGACGACCGGACGCGGACGCTCCATGACGTTCGCGGCGGTGAGCACCCGAGCACGATCGACGTCCTGCACGAACTGCTCGACGTAGTCGTTGGCCGGGTCGGTGAGGATGTCCTCGGGCGTGCCGATCTGCACGATGCGGCCGTCGCGCATCACGGCGATGCGGTCTCCGAGGAACATGGCCTCGTTGAGATCGTGCGTGATGAACACGATGGTCTTCTGCAGCTTCTCCTGCAGTTCGAGCAGCTGCTCCTGCATCTCCCGTCGGATGAGCGGGTCGAGGGCGCTGAACGCCTCATCCATGAGCAGGATGTCGGAGTCGGCGGCGAGCGCGCGGGCGATGCCGACGCGCTGCTGCATCCCGCCGGACAGTTCGGAGGGCAGCTTGTCGGCCTGGCCCTCGAGGCCCACGAGCGAGAGGATCTCCTCGGCCTTCGCGAGGCGCTCGGCCTTGCCGACGCCCTTGAGCTCGAGCGGGTAGGCGACGTTCGCAGCGACCGTGCGGTGCGGCAGCAGGGCGAAGTGCTGGAACACCATGGAGACGCGGTCGCGGCGGATCTCGCGCAGACGCGAACCGGGGATGCCGGTGATGGCGTCGCCGCCCACGAGGACGGAGCCGTCGGTCGCCTCGTGCAGGCCGTTGAGCATGCGGATGATGGTGGACTTGCCGGAGCCCGAGAGCCCCATGATGACGAATATCTCGCCGCGGTTCACGGTGAAGCTGGCGTCGATGACGGCAGCGGTTCCGTTGTCGGCGACGTCGGCGCGGCTCTCACCGGCCTTCAACCGACGGGCAGCGGCGGTCGGATTCTTCCCGAACACCTTGTACAGATTGCGCGCTTCAAGAGCGATTTCGGACACGTTTCCCCTGCGGCTCGCCTTCGGGTGGCTGAGCCTGCTTCGGTTACGCCCGGGTGACGCTCCCGGCCGTTTCGACATGCTGCTGTGGCGGCGCGGACGGCGGATTTCGGATCCACCGCGATAGAGCATCGACCGTACGCCCACGCCTCTTCGCAGCACAGCTCATCGAAAGAAGGACGCGACCGCGGACTGGTCTACGGACCGTCAGGCCCGACTTCCAACGTAACGAAATGGCCGGTCAGGGGCAAATCCGCATTTGCTAGCCTGTCTGACTTTCTCCGCCTGACCGGGGGATTGCCCGGGTGTCGCCCGGGCGTTTCGTCAGCGCCGGATGCTGCGCGCGACGGTGAACTTCGGGGTGCGGTGGAGCTGGTCTGTCGGCCCGACGAGGCGGGTCATTTCGGCGCGATAGCCGAGCGAGGAGTTGAACACGGTGAGCAGCTCGCCGCCGGGGCGGAGGATGCGTGCGGCGGCCTCGAACAGCCGCGTCGCGGCCCCCGTGTGCACGCTCGTCCCCAGGTGGAACGGAGGGTTGAGCAGCACCAGGTCGACGCTCGCGTCAGCCAGGTCCGAGGCCGCGTCGTCGTGCATGACGGCAACCCTGTCGGCGACGCCGTTCGCGACGGCGGTGGCGCGCGCCGAGGCGACGGCCGCGGCGGAGCGGTCGGTCGCGATGACTCGGGCATCGGTGTGGGCCAGGGCGTACGAGACGGCGAGCGCGCCCGTGCCGCAGCCGAGGTCTACCACGGCGTCCGCCGCCGCGGTATCCATCTCGCCGAGCACATCGAGGAGAACCCGCGTGCCGATGTCGAGCTTCGCGCCGGCGAACGCACCGCCGTGGGCCGAGATCACGAAGTCTCCGTGCCGCTGCTCCACCGGGAACGGCGGCTCGACTGGGACCTCCCGCGGCTCGGCGGCGACGATGAGACGCGACTTGCGCTCGGCGCGCTCGGCCTGCACACGGCCGAAGCTTCGCGCGAGCACCTCGTTCTGCGCGAGAGTCATGTGCTTGACCCGGCCTCCCGCGACGAGCAGGACGTCGGGAGCGGCCCACCGTGCGACGGCATCCGCGATCTCCTCGAGCTCGGCGAGCGACTTGGGCAGCTGCAGCAACACGAGCCTCGCCCCGGACAGCAGCGCCGCCCCGAGTTCGTGCGGCTCGAATCCCTCGAGACCGAGGTCCGCGGCGTTGAGCGCGAGCGCACGGCGGCCGGTCGCGAGATCCTGGTGCACGCGGATGCCGCGGAGCCCGGCCGCCGTCAACGGCAGCGTGACCGCACCGTACTCGTCGCCGATCACGACGATCTCGGGCCCCTCCACGCCGAGGGAGAGTGCGCGGTCGACGAGCAGCAGGTCGGTCGCGTCGTGCGCCTGCAGGTTCTCCGCCTCGACGTCGGGGCGACGGCGCAGGCGCGAGTAGGGGAAGTCCACTCCACCAGCGTACGAGCGCGACCTCTTGACGCGGACTGAACGTACGTTTAGCATTCTGTACATGCGTTCAGCATCTGATGACCTCACCGCCCGCGCGCGGATCCGCGACGCGGCGATCGTCGCCTTCGCCCGTGACGGCTTCGCCGCCGCCAGCCTGCGCAGCATCGCCCGGGAGGCCGGCGTCAGCGCGGCGCTCATCGTGCACCACTTCGGCGACAAGAACACGCTGCGCGACGAGTGCGATTCCTATGTCGTGAGCGTCTTCATCGACGAGGACCACGGGGTGATCGACGCCCCGACGCAGGACCGCATCCGCGCCGCCATGCACGACATCGAGCGCTACGGCCCCTACATCGACTACCTCGCGCGCATGCTCGTCGACGGCTCGCCCGCGGCCGACCGGCTGTTCGACAGCATCCTCGATGGAACCCGCGCCGTGCTCGACGGACAGCGCGACGCCGGGATGCTCGAGCCGATGAGCGACCCCGAGATGACGACGCTGCTCGTGACGCTGATCGGGCTCGGCCCGCTCGTCATGCGGGCACAGCTCACCCGTGTGCTCGGCTCCGACCAGCTCAGCGCGGCCGGACTCCGACGTCTGACGCTGCCCACCATGGAGCT
Source organism: Microbacterium sp. GCS4 (assembly GCF_001262495.1). Taxonomy (GTDB): domain Bacteria; phylum Actinomycetota; class Actinomycetes; order Actinomycetales; family Microbacteriaceae; genus Microbacterium. The sequence goes on along the minus strand of NZ_LGYE01000003.1, from coordinate 10,907 downwards.
GCTGACCCACGGGGTGTACTCGACGACCGCGCTGCTCGAGGGCACGCGGCAGGCCCTCGCCGACGACGAGGCTGCGACGGAAGGAGAGACGTCATGACCGACGCGATCGAGATCCAGAGGCTGCACAAGCGCTACGGCCATCGGGTCGCCGTGCACGAGCTCGACCTCCACGTGCGCCCGGGCACCGTGTTCGGGCTGATCGGCCCGAACGGAGCCGGCAAGACCACGACGCTGCGCACTCTGGTCGACGTGATCCGCCCGTCCTCGGGAAGCGTGCGTGTGCTCGGCGAAGACCCCCGGCACGGCGGTGCAGCGCTGCGCCGCCGACTCGGCTACGTGCCGGGCGAGCTGCGCCTCGACGGACGATCGAGCGGGCACCGGATGCTGTCGTTCTACGCGCAGGTGTCCGGTGCCCGCGACACCGCCACGACGCTGCGTACCGCGCGAGAGCTCGCCGACCGCCTCGGCGTCGACCTGAACCGCCCCGTGCGCACGCTGTCGAAAGGCAACAAGCAGAAGGTCGGCCTGATCCAGGCGTTCATGCACCGCCCGGAACTACTGATCCTCGACGAGCCGACCAGCGGCCTCGATCCGCTCGTGCAGCGCGAGTTCCTGCAGATGGTGCGCGAGGCGCAGGATGCCGGGCAGACCGTCCTGCTCAGCTCGCACGTGCTCAGCGAGATCCAGCAGACCGCCGACGAGGTGGCGGTGCTCGCCGACGGGCGGGTCGTGGCCGACGGCGACGTCGCCTCGCTGCGTCTGGGGTCGGTCCGCCGCATCCGCGCCGCGATCAGGGCGACGGATGCCGTGGCTGCGCGATCCGCCTTCCAGGCCCTGCCCGGGGTCACAGGCCTGGAGGTGCGCGACGCCGACGGCATCCTGCACGTCAACGGCACGGTGGAGGGTGCGATCGATCCGTTCGTGAAGACGCTCGCCGCGTGGGAGGTGCAGGATCTCACGGTCGAGGAGCCCGACCTGGAGGAGTCCGTGCTGCGCCTCTACGGCGAATCCGGTTCACCGGCCGCGCCGACGCCGACGCCCCCCTCCGTCGCCGACGCCCCCTCCGATTCACGCGATCCCGCAGGGGCCTCGGCGCCAGGCAGGGGCGTCGAGGGAGCGCGCACCGCTCCACGAACACGACGAGCACGGCGGGAGGAGCGGCGATGAACGGCATCCTCCCGGTGTTCCGCCGCAGTCTTCGCGAGTCGTGGCGCAGCCTGCTGGGCTGGACCCTCGGACTCGCGGCCGTCCTGGCCCTCTACCTGCCGCTGTACCCGAGCCTCGGCGGCAGCGCACAGTTGCAGGACCTCATCGCCGCCCTCCCGAAGCAGCTCGTCGAGACCATCGGCTACGACCAGATCTCCAGCGGCGCTGGTTACACGCAGAGCACCTTCTACGGACTGATGGGCTTCCTCCTGCTGACGATCGCCGCGGTCGTGTGGGGGTCTGCCGCGCTGGCCGGCGCCGAGGAGAGCGGCCGTGCCGAACTCGACCTCGCGCACGGCATCGGTCGCGGGCAGTACGCGCTCGAGTCAGCTCTCGGTGTGCTCGTGCGGCTGCTGTGGCTCGGCGGGCTCTCGGGCCTGATGGTGGCGGCGCTGAACGGCCCGTCCGACCTCGGGCTCGACGGCTGGCGCATCGTGGGTGCGAGCGCCGCCCTCACCGGCCTCGCGTTCCTCACGGCATCCGCCGCACTGCTCGCGGGGGCCGCGACGGGTCGCCGGATCTGGGCGACCGGCGTCGGCGCAGGCATCGCGGTGCTCGGGTACATCCTGCAGGCACTCGCGAAGCAATCGAGCGATCTGAAGTGGATGAACGCGCTCTCGCCGTACGCCTGGGTGTACCGGCAGTCGCCTCTGGCCGAGGGAGTGGATGCCGGGGGTCTGGCGCTCACGTGGGGTCTCGCGGTCGTGTTCGTGGTCGCGTCGGCTGTCGCGCTGCGCGCCCGCGATCTGCGCGGCTGAGGGACTCGCCCTTGCGGAGGTAACACGATCGGAACACAATGGTCATCTAATAGATCACAATGATCTGTTTGATGGGTGCATCGTCGCACCACGAGGAGCATCCGATGACCTTGACCATCGCCGGCCTGCAGCACGAGGGCGTCCCGGGAGACGTCGACGCCAACCTGGCGATCGTCGCCGCCGCCGCGCGGGATGCCGTCGCTCAGGGCGCGCAGATGCTCGTGACCCCCGAGATGTTCGTGACCGGGTACAACATCGGCGAGCGCCTCGCCCCGCTCGCGACCCCCGACCTCACCGACCGCGTCGCGACGATCGCGTCCGCCGAGGGCATCGCGATCGTCGCCGGACTCCCCGAGCCGATGCCCGGAGGCGGGATCGCGAACTCCCTCGTCCTGATCGACCGCCACGGGCGCGAACTGCTCCGCTACCGCAAGACGCACCTGTTCGGCGACCTCGACCGCAGCCTGTTCGTGCCGGGCGACGCCCTCCCCGGCACGGTCGAGCTGCACGGCGTCCGGCTCTCGGCGCTCATCTGCTACGACGTCGAGTTCCCCGAGACCGTGCGCGCCGCGGCCCTCGACGGAGCGGATGCCGTGATCGTGCCGACCGCGCAGATGGAGCCCTACGCGCACATCGCCGAACGGCTCATCCCGGTGCGCGCCTGGGAGAGCCAGATACATGTCGTCTACGTGAACCGCGTGGGCGTCGAGGGCGACCTCGCCTATGTCGGCCGCAGCAGCATCGCCGCCCCGGACGGCACGACGCTCGCCGCCCTCGGCCCGCACGACACCGGTCTCCTGATCGCCACGATCGATCCCGAGACCACCCGCAGCGCTCGCCGGGAGAACCCGTACCTCCACGACCGCCGCACCGACCTGTACTGACCTCGGCCCGCACCCGCACCCGCACCACTCTCGCTGTCCCGAACCCTCCGCTCCCGCATCCGTGCATGGATGCTCAGTCGAAAGTGACCCTCATGACCGTCTCCCCCCTCGCCGAGCCGCGCCAGCGCCTCGACGGCCAGCTCGGCACCGGCGCGATCGTCTTCATGGTGATCGCCGCCGCCGCACCCCTCACCGTGATCGGCGGCAACGTGCCCATCGCGATCGGCTCGGGCAACGGCCCCGGTGCGCCGATCGGCTTCGCGCTCGCCGCCGTGATCCTGCTCGTGTTCTCGGTCGGCTTCGTGACCATGACCCCGTTCGTGAAGGAGGCCGGAGCCTTCTTCTCCTACGTCACGGCAGGCCTCGGCTCACGCCTCGGTCTCGGCACCGCCTTCACGGCGCTGGTCGCCTACACCGCGATCCAGGTCGGCGTGTACGGCTACATGGGCTGGGCGGTCGATGACCTCGTCACGTTCTTCGGCGGACCGAGCCTCCCCTGGTGGCTCTACTCGTTCGCGACCATGGCGATCGTCGCGGTGCTCGGCTATCGGCACATCGACCTGAGCGCCAAGGTGCTCGGCATCGCCCTGGCTCTCGAGATCCTCGTGGTGGTCGTGCTCGACGTCGTCATCTTCGCGACGGGCGGCGCCGACGGCATCGCGCTCGAGACCTTCGATCCCGCGAACGTGTTCACGGGTGGCATCGGCGTGGCCGTGCTGTTCGCTCTGACCGGATTCATCGGCTTCGAGGCGACGGCGGTGTTCCGCGACGAGGCGCGCGCGCCCGAGCGCACGATCCCACGGGCGACCTACCTCGCGGTCATCATCATCGGCGTGTTCTACGCGATCTCGTGCTGGGCGCTCGTCACGGGCGTCGGTGCGGCGAACGCGGTGGCCGTGGCGCAGCAGACGCTCGCCGGCGAGGGCAACCTGCTGCTCGACACGACGACGCAGTACCTCGGGCCGATCGTGCGCGACGTCGTGCAGGTGCTGCTGATCACGAGCCTGTTCGCGTGCGTGCTCTCGTTCCACAACGTGATCGCGCGCTACCAGTTCACACTCGCGCAGAAGTCCGTGCTGCCCGCGCGGCTCGGCCGTCGGCACGCCTCGCACCATTCCCCGGCGTTCTCCTCGGTCGTGCAGACGATCACGGCGGCCATCGTGCTCGCGGTGCTGGCCGTGCTGGGTCTCGACCCGCTCGTCGGGGTCTTCGGCTCGATGGCCGGAGTGGCGACGGTCGGCATGGTGCTGCTGATGCTGACGACCTCGATCGCGGTGCTCGTGTTCTTCGCACGACGCCCCGAGCTCGCCTCCGGGCGCTCGGTGAAGTCCAGGGTCTTCCCGGTGCTCGCGGTGATCGGCCTCGTGCTCGCGCTGTGGCTCGTGCTGTCGAACTTCACGCTCGTCACCGGCGGCAGCGTCGTGGTGAGCACCGTGCTCGCGCTCATCCCCGCCGCGGCGATGGTCGTCGGTATCGTGTGGGGCAGGCGCTTCCGCCTCGACGCCGACCCCGCCGAGGACGACGCCGCACCGGACCGCGCGGAGGAACGCGCGACGAGCTAGGCCGACCAGGCCCGGCCGGTGCCGACCCGAGACGAGGACGCACGATGGACCTGGCCTCCCCGGCGCTCGGCGCGATCCGCCGCACCACGGCCGTCGACACCGTTCGGGCCCGCATCTCCCTGGCCGTCGAGCTCGGGATGCTGGTGCCCGGCCAGCGCCTGCCCGGCACGGACGACACGGCCCGCGCGTTCGAGGTCAGCGAGATGACCGTGCGCCGCGCCTACCGCGCGCTGAGCGAGGAGGGCGTGGTCGTGCGGCGCAAGGGCCACGCGGGCGGCACATTCATCGCCGACTCGCCGGCCGTCGGGACCGTCGGCGAGATCGACGCGTACCGGGCGGATGCCGCGCACGTGCACGCCCTGATCGACCAGCGCGCCGTACTGGAGGCAGGCCTCGCGGCGGTGGCGGGTGCCGCGCCCGAGGACGCCCGGCTCGCGCGGCTCGACGCCCTGGTCGAGGAGATGCGCACGGTGCCGGACTGGACGGGCTTCCGCACCGCTGACGCGGCGTTCCACGAGGAGCTCGCCGCGATGGGCGGTGCTGCGGGCGCCGTCGACCTGCACCACCGGGTCTCGCACGAGCTCTACGCGTACTTCATCCCCTACCGCATCGAGTATCTGCGGGAGTCGAACGAGGAGCACGCCCGCCTCGTCGACGCGCTGCGCGCCGGGGATGCCGGTGCTGCGAGCCGTCTCGCCTTCGACCACGTCGCCGAGCTGCACGGGTCGATGTACGTGGGCCGCCCGCGCGCCTGAAGCGGGCCCCGGTCCGACCCCGCCCCGTCCCGAGCGCCCCTCCACACCCCGGGGCCCCGCCCCCACCCTCGGACCCCGCCCCCACCCCGGGCACAACTGCGGAGCCCGCGGCCGCCACGCCGGTCGTTTCCCTGCCGTACCGGCGTGGCGCGGCATCCGCTCCGAACTTGTGCCCGGGCAGAGCAGTCCCGCGACCGCACGGTTGACACGCGCGGGGTTAAGTGGTTACCTAGTCCAGTAACTAACCCACCAACCAGCGCGGAGGACTCGTGATCGAAGAAGGAAAGCCCCTCTTCCTCCAGATCGCCGAGCAGATCGAGGACTCGATCATCGACGGCTCGCTCGAGGAGGAGACGCAGGCGCCTTCGACGAACGAGCTCGCCGGCTTCTACCGGATCAACCCTGCGACGGCAGCGAAGGGAGTCGCCATGCTCACCGACAAGGGAGTGCTGTACAAGCGCCGCGGCATCGGCATGTTCGTCGCCGCCGGCGCCCGCGACATCGTGCTCGGGGAGCGTCGCTCGGCGTTCGCGGACCGCTACATCGACCCGCTCCTCGCCGAAGCCCGCACGCTCGGGCTCAGCGCCAACGACCTCGCAGCCCTGCTCACCGAGCGGGCCGCCCAGACCGATGCAGCACAGACAGAAGGGAAGAACCCCGCATGACCGCCGTCATCGAGGTGCAGAACCTCACGAAGCGCTACAAGGACAAGCGCGCACTCGACAACGTGTCGCTCAGCCTCGACGGGGGCGCGATCTACGGCCTCCTCGGGCGCAACGGCGCCGGCAAGACGACACTCATGTCGATCCTCACCGCGCAGAACTTCGAGTCGTCCGGCACCGTGAAGGTGTTCGGAGAGCACCCCTACGAGAACACGCACGTCCTCAACCGGGTCTGCTTCGTGCGCGAGAGCCAGAAGTACCCGGACGACGCCTATCCGCGCCACGCCTTCCAGGCCGCGAGCCTGTTCTTCGAGAACTGGGACCAGGCGCTCGCGGACGAGCTGATCGAGCAGTTCCAGCTGCCCATGAAGCAGACCATCAAGAAGCTCTCCCGCGGCCAGCTGTCGGCGGTCGGGGTGATCATCGGGCTCGCCTCGCGGGCCGACCTCACGTTCTTCGACGAGCCCTACCTGGGCCTGGACGCCGTGGCGCGGCAGATCTTCTACGACCGGCTGCTCGAGGACTACGCCGAGCACCCGCGCACGATCGTCCTCTCGTCGCACCTGATCGACGAGGTCTCGAACCTCATCGAGAAGGTGATCGTGATCGACAACGGGCAAATCCTGCTGAACGAGGACACGGATGCCGTGCGGGACCGCGCCGTCACCGTCGTCGGCGATGCCGCGAAGGTGGATGCCTGGGCCTCCGGCCGCGAGGTCCTGCACCGCGAGTCGCTCGGCCGGGTGGCGTCCGTCACCGTACTGGGGCGGCTCAGCGCCGAGGAGCGCGCCGAGATCACGGCATCCGGTCTGGATCTCGCGCCGGTCTCGCTGCAGCAGCTGATCGTCCGGCTCACGCAGAAGGCGGAGTCGACCCCGACGGGCGACGCCGCGAAGGAAGGAGTCCGCTGATGCGACGCACACTCAACGTCATCCGCCTGCAGCTGATCAACCGGCAGACCTTCGTCTGGGTCCCGTTGATCGTGCTCGGTGCCGCGACCCTGATCTCGGTGCTGATCTACGCCATGATCCCGGGCGACGAGCCCAAGTACGGCGGCGGCGGACAGGCGCCCCTCTGGTACTTCTTCGCGATCGGGATGTCGGCCATGACACTCACCTTCCCGTTCTCCCAGGCGATGAGCATCACGCGACGCGACTTCTTCCTCGGCACCGTGCTGACGGCCGTGCTGGGCAGCGCGTTCATGGGCGTGCTGTTCCTCCTCGGAGGAGCCGTCGAGACCCTCACGAACGGATACGGCGTGAACGGGTGGGTCTTCTACCTGCCGTGGCTGTGGGAGGCCGGTCCGGTCGGGGCGTTCATCGTCTACTTCACGCTCGCACTGTTCTTCTTCGTCGTGGGATTCACGGGCGCGACGATCTACAAGAGCTGGGGTCCACTCGTGCTCACGATCGCGAGCATCGCGCTGGCACTCGTGCTCGTCGGGCTCGTGTTCCTCGTGACTCGCCTCGAGCTGTGGGGTCACGTCGGACGCGGCATCGGCGACCTCGGTGCCCTCGGCCTGGCGCTGTGGGGGCTCGTCGTGGTCGCGGTCCTCGCGGGGGTGTCGTTCCTCGCGTTCCGCCGGGCGATCCCCTGACCTCTCACGACCACTCCGAGGGGTGGGACCGCGTCTCGACGCGGTCCCACCCCTTCTCCTGTGCCGCGCCGACGCGTGTACACAGCACCGACGGCATAGTGTGAACACCCCTCCTCTACCCTCATTCCCATACCCGCCGCCGTCCACCCGTGGGCGGCGGCGACCATACATCGATCCGCACGCTGGGGCGTGCTCTGTGCTGAATTCTGGGGAGAACGACGTGCACACCATTGGGGATGGCCGCTTCGGCGCGGCCGGGAACGGCGGCGCTCGCCGCGCGCGAAGGACGACGCTCTGGGGAGCCGTCGCCCTGACACTGGGGCTCACGTTCGGGGGCCTGTCCGTTCCCGCCGCGTCGACGGCCGACACCTCTCCGGCGCCGGGCACGCCGGAGACGGTCGCCGCCGACGGGCTGCCGACCGTCCAGATCGACGGGGTCGTCTACGCACAGGAGGTCGTCGGCAACACCGTGTACGTCGGCGGCAGCTTCACCAAGGCCCGACCCGCCGGCGCCGCTCCCGGCACGAACGAGACATTTCGCGCGAACCTGCTGGCGTACGACCTCACGACCGGCGAGCTCATCGCGTCGTGGAACCCGGGCGCGAACAACACCGTGCTCGACATCAAGAAGTCCGCCGACGGCACCCGCATCTACGTCGCCGGCATGTTCTCGAAGGCCGGCGGAGCGTGGCGGTATCGGGTCGCCGCCTTCGACACCGCGACCGGAGCGCTCGTCACGAACTGGGCTCCCGAGGCCAACGGACGCATCGACGGCCTCGCCGTCACCGAGTCCGCCGTCTATCTGGCGGGCGAGTTCACCACGATCAACGGCACTCAGCGCACCAAGGTCGCCGCCGTGTCGACGACGACGGGCGCGGTGACGGGTTTCACCGCGAACGTGCAGGGAGGCTACGGAGCCAAGGCCGTCGTGGTGTCCCCCGACCGTTCCAAGGTCGTCGTCTCGGGATCGTTCACCTCGGTGAACGGATCGACGAACCCGGGCCGAGGCATCACCGCCCTGAACGCGAGCACGGGTGCGATCATGCCGTGGGCCATGAACAGCGTGCTCCGCAACGGCGGCGCGAGCGCGAGCGGCTACGGCATCATGTACTCGCTCTCGTCGGACGGCGAGAGCGTGTACGGCACCGGCGCCGCACACAACTTCCAGGCCGACGGCGGCGCCTTCGAGGGTGCGTTCCGTGCGAACTGGAGCGACGGCAGCCTGGTCTGGATGGAGGACTGCCACGGCGACAGCTACGACGTCGCCCCCACGCCGTCGACCGTCTACGTCGTCGGACACCCGCACAACTGCTCGAACATCGGCGGCTTCCCTGAGTCGTCCGAACTGCGGTTCAAGAACTCGCTGGCCTTCTCGCAGGCGCCGACCGGCCCGGTCATCACGAAGGACAAGGTCGGAGGAGCCTACGGGAACTTCGAGGGCAATCAGGCACCGACGCTGCTGCAGTGGTACCCGAGTTGGACCCCTGGCACGTACACCGGCCAGTCCCAGGGCCCGTGGCAGGTGACCGCCGCCGGCGACTACGTGCTGATCGGCGGCGAGTTCCTCAAGGTGAACGGCGTCGCCCAGCAGGGCATCGTGCGCTTCGCCTCGAAGAACGTCGCGCCGAACAAGCAGGGACCGCAGGAGCAGGGCAGCGCATGGAAGCTCACCACCTCCGCTGTGCGCGCGGGGAACAAGCTGACGTGGAGCGCGAACTACGACCGCGACAGCCAGAAGCTGACCTACCAGGTGTTCCGTCAGGACAGGGGGATGACGACTCCCCTCACCGAGACGACCGCGATCTCCAACTTCTGGACCCGCCCGACGATGTCGTTCATCGACACGACCGCTGCCTCGGGCACGACGTACAACTACCGCATCAAGGCGATCGACGGGTTCGGCAACTCGACGCAGACGGACTGGACGCCCGTCGTCACGGCCGCGAGCATCACGACATCGAATTCCTATGACAAGGCCGTGCTCGCTGGCAACCCGACCGCGTACTGGCCGCTCAACGAGGGCGGCGCCGCAGCGGGGCTCAACGGGGTGAGTGCCAACGACCTCGTGATGAGCAACGCGTCTCTGGGGGCCACCGGCCCGCTCGCGTCGACTCCGACGTCGAAGTCGACAGCGTTCACCGGCGCCGACACCTCGGGCGGCGGCAGCAAGAACTCCCTCTCGGCGCCGCAGGTCTTCACGATCGAGGCGTGGTTCAAGACCGCGAGCAAGACCGGAGGCGCGATCGTCGGCTTCAACGCGACCCAGAACGGCAAGGCGGGCACCCATGACAGGGACGTCTACCTCGACAACACCGGACGGGTCACGTTCGGGGTGTGGAAGGGATCGCAGCAGACGGTCACGAGCGCTCCCGGGTTCAACGACGACACCTGGCACCACGTCGTCGCCTCCGTGAGCTCCGCCGGGCAGACACTGTACGTCGACGGCGTGCAGATCGGATCGAAGCCGACGGTGACCACCGCCGATGCGTACACGGGGCACTGGCGAGTCGGCGGCAGCATGACGACGGCGTGGGCGAATGCCGGCAGCAGTTCGTTCCTCAAAGGCGCGGTCTCGAACGTCGCGATCTACGACCGCGGACTGTCGGCGAGCGAGATCGCCGCGCACCGGCAGGCGGGCCTGCTCACCCCGACGGCAACGCCGGCGCCCACCGCATACGACGAGGCAGTGCTCACGGCGGCTCCGGTCAGTTACTGGCCTCTGAACGAGAGCAGCGGCAACGCGGGATTCGACCGGGCCGGCAGCAACCACCTCATCGTGGACAACGGGACGCGAGGATCGACCGGTCCCGTCACCACCTCTTCCGCACCGACGACCACGTTCGCGGGTACCGCAGGCTCGGGAGCACGGACGCTCACCTCGGCTCCCGCGCCGCAGGTCTTCTCGATCGAGGCGTGGTTCAAGACCGACAGCACCAGCGGAGGCAAGATCATCGGTTTCGGAGACGCCGCCACTCGCGACTCCGTGAACAACGACCGCAACGTCTACATCGACGGCGCAGGACGTGTGTCGTTCGGCGTCTATCCGGGAGAGACGCGGGCCATCGGTGGTGGTACGAACTTCAACGACGACCGCTGGCATCATGTCGTCGCCACGCTCAGCCCCTTCGGTCAGAAGCTGTACGTAGACGGCGTCGAGATCGCAGCAAGCCTCGACACGACGTCCGCGCACCCCTACTCCGGCTATTGGCGGATCGGCGGCGACACGATCGGTGGCTGGCCGAACGCCGGCACCAGCCCGTATCTGAAGGGCGCGATCTCGAACGTCGCCATCTACGACCGAGTCCTGACCCCGAGCGAGATGGCATCGCACAGAAAGATCGCTCTGGGGGCGCCGAACCAGGCTCCGGTGGCGGCGTTCACGCCGACGGCGACGGGTCTGTCGGTGGCGGTGGACGGGTCGGCGTCGGCGGATCCGGACGGCACGATCGCGTCGTACGCGTGGGACTTCGGTGACACGGGCAC
>NZ_LGYE01000002.1 GCF_001262495.1 Microbacterium sp. GCS4 | reverse complement strand
TTGAGTTCTCAAGGATCGGACGCTCCCCCGACCCAACCATCACAGTCAGGCCCGAAGGGCAACTTCTCAATCTTACCCACCCTGACTCGCTTGTCAAACCAGCGCGCCGCACGGATCTGAGATCCGTTGCGCAGCCGATGACAGCCGCAGAAGGGGTGGATCTCCCATCCTAGACGCAGGCGCCTGATCTCACAAGTGAGAGGATCGGGAGTGGTTCTCCGCTTGAGGGGGGTGAAGCTCTGGGCTTCTCCGCTTCCCTGTGGGGCGAACAAGTAATAAGTTACGTGGGTTCCGGGGTTCTGGCAAATCGAGCCCATCACCCCGGGCGTGTCGTCCGCGGACTCCTTCGAGATCGTCCCGGATCAGCGCCGGTTTTCGAAGCCGACAGTTCGCAGGGATACGATCGCGCCATGAGTGTCGCCGCGTTCGAGGTGCTCTCCCGCGTGGCCGGAGAGCTCGGCATCCCCACGTCGTCGCTCCCCTCCCCGGACGACCTCGCTGCTGTCCCTCTGCCTTCTCGTCTGGCCTGCGGCGACCTCGCGTCTGCCAGCGTCTCGGCCGTCGCGCTCGCTTCCGGAGTCGATCCGGCCCTGATCGACGGCACCCGGGTCGCCGCGGCGTACCGCAGCGACCGCCTGCTGACTCTGGACGGATCGGCCCCCTCGGTCTGGTCGCCGTACTCCGGGTTCTGGCCCACAGGCGACGGATGGATCCGCACGCATGGAAACTACCCGCATCACGCCGCGGCGCTGGTTCGCGGTCTCGGCCTCCCCGAGGGAACGGATGCCGACGCTCTCGCCGCCGTCGTCTCACGCCTGACCACCTCTGTCGCTCTCACCCACATCACGGCGGCTGGTGGCCTCGCCGTCTCCGTCGACCCGGAAGACCACATCGCGGACACGATCCTTCGCGCGCACCCGCTTGTGGAGGTCGAGCGTGTCGACGGCACGGCCCTGCCCCGAGAAGACTCCCCCGCTGACGGCGACGGTCTCCCGCTCGCCGGCATCCGCGTTCTCGATCTCACGCGGGTGATCGCAGGGCCCGTGGCGACCCGCACGCTCGCACTGCTCGGCGCCGACGTACTCCGCATCGACCCGCCGATGCTCGCTGAACCGGAATGGCAGCACCTCGACACGGGACACGGCAAGAGGAGCGCACTGCTCGACGCCCGCTCGCCGCGCATGTCGGAGCTGGTCGAGGCCGCCGACGTCGTCGTGCTCGGCTATCGACCCGCGTCCATCGCCCGCCTCGGCCTCGCACCCGCATACCTCCTCGCGCGGAACCCCCGTCTCATCGTCGGCCAGCTCAGCGCGTGGGGCGAGGATCAGCCCGACGCCGCGGGGTTCGACAGCCTGGTCCAGGCCTCCGCGGGGATCTCGTGGGTCGAGTCCTCCGACGGCATCCACCCCGGTGCCCTCCCTGCGCAGGCTCTCGACCACAGCGCCGGCTACCTCCTCGCCGCCGCCATCACAGCCCTGCTCCGCAAGGGCGGCCACGAGGGACGTTCGTCGGTCGTCCGCACCTCGCTCCGCAGGGTCGCCGCAGAGCTGCTCGGCATGCCTCGCCGGGCGGAGCCCGTTCCCGCCTCCGAGAGCCGATCCGCGACGGGATCCACCGCGGATCCGACCGCGCGATTCCTCGTCGACGGACGCAGGATCGTCACCGCGCGCTCAGCGCTGCCGGGCTTCGAGTTCGAACCTCCCCACGCGTGGGGATCCGATCACGCCGGCTGGTGAACACGCCGGAACAGCGGCATCGCGAGGCAGAGCAGCAGCGTGAGCACGCCCCACAGCGCGCACGCGGGCGGGAGCATCCGGTAGGCCAGATGCTGCACCGTGAACTCCGACGTGAACGGGCCGTACGCGAGGTAGCCGATCACACAGGCCGTCACGAGGATCGCCGGAAGGGAGATCCACCAGGCCAGACGCACCGCTGCCGGAACGGACTGGACCACCGCGGAGCGGGGTTCGGCCCGGCGCAGTCGGAGGAGGGCCCAGAGGCCGATCACGACCAGACCCACCAGGCTCGATCCGTGCTGGAGCCATTTGAAACCGGTGAGCGGACCCCACATCGCATCGAGCACCGGGAACGTCTCCACGCCCCACCGCCCCTCGTGGGTGAACAGGTCCCAGAGGATGTGCGACAGGACGCCCAGGATCAACGACACCACGAGCATCAGCGGGTACAGCCGGCTCTCCCCCGCGCCGATCGCCCTCGAAGCGGCGGCCCGGCCGGTATCGGACCACTCGGTCGGAAGGCGGCGCGCAATCCACGACGGCATCAGCTCCGGCACGGCAGGGCGGAGCAGCACGCGCCAGAGCATGAGCAGCGCGAACGCCAGCGCCGCCGTCCACACGACGTTCGTCGCCGTGTGCGTGAAACCGTAGTCGAGGCCGACGCCCCGTACGAACAGCGGCAGGTCCGGCGTCATGGCGCCGATCGCGATCGCCGCGGGCACCAGCGGAGTGCGGATGAACGGCAGGGCGACCACGGCATGGCTCGGTGTGAAGGGCATCGCTGATCTCCTGTCGGACGACGATCGCAGGAAGCCTAACGGCGGCGACCTGGAGAGAACCCGGTCGCCGCCGTCAGACGTCGAGAATGCGGATGCCGGTCAGGACACGAACACGCCGGCGAGGGTCTTCTTGCCGCGCCGGAGCACGGACGCCCCTCCCGGCAGCGCGCCCTGGATGGTCGCCGTGTCGTCCTCCACCCGGATGCCGTCGATCGACACGCCGCCCTGGGCGATGGCCCGCCGCGCCTCCGAGAGGCTCGCCACGAGTCCGGTGTCGACGAGCGCGTCGATCACGGGGTATCCCCGCGCGACCGTCGTGTTCGGCAGCTCCTCGAGAGCCGAGCGCAGCGTCCCGGCGTCGAGCGCGGTCAGGTCGCCCTGGCCGAACAGCGCCTCCGAGGCGGCGATCACGGCGGCGGCAGCAGCGGAGCCGTGCACCGTCGTGACGACCTCGAGCGCGAGGCGCTTCTGCGCCGCCCGGCGGAACGGCTCCGCCTCGACCAGCGCCGCGTACTCCTCGATCTCCGCCCGCGTCAGGAACGTGAACACCTTGAGGCGGTCTACTACGTCGGCATCCGCCGTGCTCAGCCAGAACTGGTACATCCGGTACGGACTGCACATCTCGGCATCCAGCCAGATCGCATTGCCCTCGCTCTTGCCGAACTTGGTGCCGTCGCTGTTCGTGATCAGCGGCGTGCCGATCGCGTGCACCGAGGTGCCCTCGACGCGATGGATCAGGTCCGTGCCGCTCGTGAGGTTGCCCCACTGGTCGGAGCCCCCTGTCTGCAGCACGCAGTCGTACTGGCGGTACAGCTCGAGGAAGTCCATGCCCTGCAGGATCTGGTAGCTGAACTCGGTGTAGCTGATGCCCGCATCCGAGTTCAGACGCGCGGCGACCGCGTCCTTCTTCAGCATGGTGCCGACACGGTAGTGCTTGCCGATCTCGCGGAGGAAGTCGATCGCCGACATCGGCGCCGTCCAGTCGAGGTTGTTCACCATGCGGGCGGCGTTCTCGCCCTCGAAGCTCAGGTAGCGCTCGACCTGCGACCGCAGTCGCCCCACCCATTCCTCGACCGTCTCGCGCGTGTTCAGCGTGCGCTCGGCCGTCGGTCGTGGATCGCCGATCAGGCCCGTCGAACCGCCGACGAGACCGAGGGGCTTGTGTCCGGCGAGCTGGATGCGGCGGAGCGTGAGCAGCTGAACGAGGTTGCCCAGGTGCAGGCTCGGCGCCGTCGGGTCGAAGCCGCAGTAATACGTGATCGGGTCCCCGGCGAGAAGGGCGCGCAGCGCCTCCTGGTCAGTGGACACGTGGACGAGGCCGCGCCACACGAGTTCGTCCCACACGTTCTCGAACGTGGGGTCGATCGCAGGGCTCGCGGTCGTCAGAGCGGAATCAGACACGCGCTCCAGGCTATCAGCGCGAGGGCATCCCGAATCGCGCCGTCGCCGGTGACGGGAGCCGGCTCGGACGTCAGCTGTGCGCGGCCCACCAGACGAGGAAGGCGGCGCCGAGGGCGATGACCCAGCTCACGAGGCTGCCGACGAGGAAGTACTCCGCTCGCGCCCCGGTCTCCCCGTCGCGGGAGATCTCCGGGAACCGGACGATGCCCTTCGCCGCCAGCATCGCGGCGAGGATCGGGTAGGCCGCCGCGAGCGTGAGGATGAGGACCAGGATGCGCTCGAGCGGACCGATCAGTCGGCCGCCCTTGAAACCGGCCCGCGGATCGCGAGGCGCGCGGGATCCGGCGGCGAGGTGCAGCGGATCGTCTGCGGGATCACCCGCTCCGGAGAAGGACGCGGCGTCCGCTGCTGCGGCGGTGGCCGGGGCAGTGCCCGGATCCGGGGCAGTGCCTGAATCCGGCGCGGTCTCGGCTTCCGGCGACGCCGGTCCGTCTGCCCCGGAGGTCACGCGCGTGATGTCCGTCGGACGCCAGGTGTGTTCGCCGTCGAGCGCCGCCCGGACGACGAGGTTCGAGGACTCGAGCAGGAACACGCCTGCCCCGAGGGCGAGCATCGCGAGGTCGAACGGCACCTCACCGAACGGTGAACGCAGCTCCCACACCTATCCGATCAGTCCGGTGTCGACGCGCGGTGCGATCCACACGACGCTGCCGATGCTCAGCAGTCCCAGGAGCGCCGCGGGCCAGAATCCGAGCGGCGCCGGTCGCTCCGAGGGCATGCACCACACCCAGAGGGCGCCGACCACGAGCGCGGCGAGCATCGGCAGCAGTGCGTCGCCGACACTCCCGAGGAGCAGCAGGATCACCGTGACGGTGAGGTAGCCGATCCACCGCCGGGGAGCGAACTGCCTCACGAGATCGGCGGCGCCGACCGCGAGCAGCACGAATCCCGCGACGATCATGCCGAGTCCCCTCGCAATGCGGCGACGCCGTCGAGGAGCGCCGCGCTTCCGGCGCTCCGCAGGGACTTCGACACACTGGGCTGCGAGATGCCCTCGTCGGCCGCGAGCTCCTGCTGCGACCTGCCGATCAGGCGGCCGTAGGTGAGGCGACGTTCGCGCTCGGACATCGCTCCGACCAACTCGTCGCGGACGAGGAGGTAGGCGTTGGACGCGGCGATCGTGCTCGGCATGACCTCATCCTGCCCCGGGGCACCGACAATCCACGTCCGCGCTCCCGGCACGGCGCGACCCTCCTTCGCGTGCACGGTGTCGATCGCGGCGCGCGCCGCATACCAGCCCGGCCCGTCCGCGAGCTCGCCGTGCACGGACTCCACCGCGCTCACGGCGCCGATCCCGATCCCGAAACGGAAGGCGATGCCGTCGGGAAGCCGCAGCTGGATCATCAGGAGCGACACGAGGGCGTCGTCGAGCGCGCGGTAGACGCCCTGCTGCTCGTCGCCGACCGTGGGAGTGAGCGGTTGCTGCGCGAGCGGCAGGTCGGCCTCGACCCGCGCGATCGTCTCGTCGAGAATGCGCTGCGCGGAGGTACGATCGTCGAGCTTGCGAGAGCCCACGATGTCGGCGACCACAGCGATGACCATGAGATAACCGTATCATGCATATCCTGGCTTTATGCCCCAATGGGTTATAAGCTCGGATTATGCCTCAGACCGAGAACATGCCCTGGTCCCGCGGAACCTGGACGCACTCCCCCGCAGCCGTGTCCGCACTGGAGGCCGATCACCTCGATGCGACCGCCGTGGAGGGCAGCGACGCCTGGCGACACACCGCCTACGGATTCGTGCACGACACCGAGCACGCGCTGCTGGCGCCCCTCGCCGTGGGAGACGCCGTCGAGGTCTCGTTCCGCGCCCCGTGGAGTGGACAGTTCGACCAGGCAGGGGTCTTCGTGCACGCCGACGACGAGCACTGGATCAAGGCGGGCGTCGAGTACGCCGACGGCCACCTCGGGCTCGGCGCCGTCGTCACCGACGTCCGCTCCGACTGGTCGGTGGGACACGTCGACGACTGGCGCGACGCCGAGATCACGGTGCGCGTGAGTCGATGGGCGGATGCCGTCGTGGTGCGCGCCCGTGCGGGCGACGGCCCGTGGCGCCTGGTGCGTGTGGCACCGTTCGACGGTGCGCGCGCGGCATCCGCCGGCCCCTTCCTCGCCGCGCCGACGCGCGCCGGGCTCACCGTGACCTTCACGCGCTGGACGCGGACTCCCGCCGACGACTCCCTGCACTGAGTCGGGCGCGAGGCACTGAGTCGGGCGCGAGCCCCTCAGAGCCCGAGGGCGTGCGCCGCGGCCTGCGCCCGAGCGACGAGCTCGGCCCGCTGCTCGGCGACCCGCTCGGGGGCGGTACCGCCGACTCCGGTGCGCGATGCCACCGACCCCTCGATCGTGAGCACCTCGCGAACCTCCGGGGTGAGGTGCGGCGACACCGAGAGAAGCAGCTCCTCGGACGCGTCCTCCAGACCGATCCCCTGCTCCTCGCAGGCGCGGACGAGCGCACCGGAGATCTCGTGCGCGTCACGGAAGGGCACTCGGCGTTTCACGAGCCACTCGGCCACGTCGGTCGCGAGCGAGAACCCCTCGGGGGCGAGCGCCGCCATGCGGTCGGTGTCGAAGCGCAGCGTCGCGATCATGCCCGCGAAAGCCGGCAGCACGACCTCGAGCGTCTGCACCGAATCGAACACCGGCTCCTTGTCCTCCTGCAGATCGCGGTTGTACGCGAGCGGGAGGCCCTTGAGCGTCGCGAGGAGGCCCGACAGGTTGCCGATCAGACGCCCGGACTTGCCCCGTGCGAGCTCCGCGATGTCGGGGTTCTTCTTCTGCGGCATGATGCTCGACCCGGTCGAGTAGCTGTCGTGCAGCGTGACGAACCCGAACTCGCGGGTGTTCCAGAGGATGATCTCCTCGCTCAGGCGCGACAGGTCGACGCCCGTCATGGCCGCGATGAACGCGAACTCCGCGACCACGTCGCGCGCCGCCGTGCCGTCGAGGGAGTTCTCGGCCGGACGGTCGAGGCCCAGCTCGGTCGCGACGAGCGCAGGGTCGAGACCGAGCGTCGATCCCGCCAGTGCTCCCCCGCCGTACGGCGAGACGCCGGCGCGGCGACGCCAGTCGACGAGGCGCTCGAGCTCGCGGACCAGCGGCCAGCCGTGCGCCTGCAGGTGGTGCGCCAGCAGCACCGGCTGCGCATGCTGCAGGTGCGTCCGTCCCGGCAGGATCGCGTCGGGGTGCGCCTCCGCCTGGGCGACGAGCGCGTCGATCACGCGGAGCAGGTCGCGCGCGATCACACGCGCGTGGTCGATCAGGTACATCCGCACGAGCGTCGCGATCTGGTCGTTGCGGCTGCGGCCCGCGCGCAGACGTCCGCCCAGCTCGGGGCCGAGCTCGGCGATCAGTGCCTGCTCGAGCGCGCCGTGGACGTCCTCTTCGGAGGGCACGGGACGGATGCTGCCATCGGCGACCTTGCGCGCCACGGCATCCAGCCCCGCGTGCATCTGCGCCGCCTCGTCGGCCTTGAGATACCCGGCCGCTTCCAGAGCGGTCGCGTGCGCGTGGGAGCCCGCGATGTCGTAGGGCGCAAGGATCCAGTCGAAGTGCGTCGAGCGGCTGAGCTCGACCAGCTCGGGCGAGGGTCCACTCGCGAACCGCGCGCCCCAGAGCGCGCCCTCGTTGGTGCCGTCGTTCTTCTCGGCGGTCATCACGCGTCCTTCTTGTCGAGCAGCCACACCAGCAGAGCCTTCTGAGCGTGCAGACGATTCTCCGCCTCGTCCCACACCACGCTCTGCGGGCCGTCGATGACCTCGGAGTCGACCTCGTAGCCCCGGTCGGCGGGCAGGCAGTGGATGAAGATCGCCTCGGAGTCCGCGATCGTCATGGTCTCGGGTGTGACCTTGTAACCGCCGAGATCGCGGATGCGCGCGAGCTTCTCCTCCTCCTTGCCCATCGACACCCAGGTGTCGGTGACCACGACGTCGGCGCCGGCTGCTGCTTCGACCGGATCCGTGAGAAGGGTGATCGATCCGCCAGTCTCGGCGGCACGGCGATCGGCGGCCTCGACGACGTCGGCCCGCGGCGCGTAGTCGGCGGGCGAGGCGATGCGCACATGCATCCCGGCCGTCACGCCGGCGAGCGCGTACGAGTGGGCCATGTTGCTCTGCCCGTCACCGAAGAACGTCAGGGTAAGGCCCTTCAGGTCGCCCTTGTGCTCGCGGATGGTGAGCAGGTCGGCGAGCAGCTGGCAGGGGTGGAAGTCGTCGGACAGCGCGTTCACGACCGGCACTCGCGTGCCGGCGGCCATCTCCTCGAGTCCTGACTGCGCGTAGGTGCGCCACACGATCGCGGCGACCTGGCGCTCCAGCACCCGGGCGGTGTCGGAGGGGGTCTCCTTGCCCCCGAGCTGACTGTTCGCGGTCGAGATGATCAGGGGCGAGCCGCCGAGGTCGGCGATGCCCACCGCGAACGAGACACGGGTACGGGTCGACGACTTGTCGAAGATCACGGCGACCGTCTGGGGGCCGGCAAGGGCCTTGTTCGACCAGCGGTCCTTCTTGAGCTCGAGCGCGAGATCGAGGATCTCGGCCTGCTCGGCGGGCGTCAGGTCGTCGTCGCGCAGGAGATGGCGGGTCACAGGTCGGCCTTTCCGGAGGAGGTGAGGGATGCCGAGACGTCGGCGAGCGCGGCGGTGAACAGCTCGCGGAACTCGGCGAGCTCGGCGTCGCCGATGGTGAGGGCCGGCGCGATGCGCACGGTCTCGGGATTCGCAGCGTTCACGATCAGTCCGCGCTCCTGGGCGGCCGCGACGACCTCGTTCGCGACGGGCGCGGTCAGCCCCACGCCGATCAGCAGGCCGCGACCGCGGACGCCGCTCACGATGGGCGAGTCGATGCCCAGGACGATGTCGCGCAGCTCTTCGCCGCGGCGGGCCGCGTTGTCGACAAGTCCCGCGCGCTCGATCTCGGCGAGCACGGCATCGGCCACGGCGGTCGCCAGCGGGTTGCCGCCGAAGGTCGATCCGTGCGAGCCGGGCGTGAACAGCGCGCTGGCCGCCCCGTAGGTGACGAGAGCGCCGATCGGGAAACCGCCGCCGATGCCCTTCGCGAGCGTGATGGCGTCGGGGGTGATGCCCTCGTGGCTGAACCCGAACCAGGCGCCGGTGCGTCCGGCGCCGGTCTGGATCTCGTCGACGATGAGCAGCGCGCCGTGCGCCAGCGTGAGTGAGCGCGCAGCGGCCAGGTACCCCTCGGGGAGTTCGACCACGCCGGCCTCGCCCTGGATGGGCTCCACGATCACGGCGGCGACACGGTCGTCGATCGCCGCCTCCAATGCCTCGATCATCGCGGGGATGTGCTCGACGCCGCCGGGCATCGGCTCGAAGGGCGCGCGCATGGCCTCCTTCGCCGTGAGCGCGAGGGAGCCCATCGTGCGACCGTGGAAGCCGTTCTCGAGAGCGAGGATGCGCGGCTTCTCGGCTCCACCGTGCAGACGGGCCAGCTTGAACGCGGCTTCGTTCGCTTCCGCACCCGAGTTGGAGAAGAAAACCCGGCCGTCGGAGCCCGCGCCCGCGAGGCGCTTGAGACGCGCGGCGAGCGCCAGCTGCGAGGGCGTCGCGAAATAGTTGGAGACGTGCGCGAGGGTGGCGGCCTGCGTCGACACGGCCTCCACGAACACCGGATGCGCGTGGCCGAGCGAGGTCACGGCGATGCCGGCGAGGAAGTCGAGGTGGCGTCGCCCCTCCGAGTCCCACAGGTACGAGCCCTCACCGCGCGTGAGCATCGCGAGGCGCGGCCCCGCGTTGAGGACCAGATCGGTCGCCGCGTCATCCTGCCAGTTGCTCATGCGTCCGTCCCTGCGCTTCCCACGACTACTTCCGTTCCGATTCCCTTGCTGGTGAACAACTCGACGAGCACCGAGTGCGGCACGCGTCCGTCGATGATCGCGGCGGCGTCGACGCCGCCCTCGACGGCATCCAGGCACGCCCGCATCTTGGGGATCATGCCGGACTCGAGCGTCGGGAGCATCTCGACGAGCGCTCCCGAAGTGATGTGCGACACGAGCGAGTCGCGGTTGGGCCAGTCGGCGTACAGGCCGGGCACGTCCGTGAGGATCACGAGCTTGCGCGCCTTCAGCGCCACCGCGAGCGCCGCCGCTGCGGCATCCGCGTTCACGTTGAGCGACTGGCCGGGGTGGTCGAGGTCGGGCGCGATGCTCGACACGACCGGCACGCGTCCGGCCGCGAGGTGGTCGAGCACGGGTGTGGGGTCGACCTCCACGACGTCGCCCACGCGACCGAGATCGATCTCCTCGCCGTCGATCACGACACCACGGCGGCGACCGCCGAACAGACCGGCGTCCTCACCGCTCAGGCCCGTCGCGATCGGGCCGTGGGAGTTGATCTTGGAGACGAGCTGCGGGTTCACCTGCCCCGTGAGGACCATTCGGACGACGCTGATCGCCTCGGTGTTCGTGACCCGGTATCCGCCCTTGAACTCGCTCGGGATCTCGAGCCGGTTCAGCATGTTCGAGATCTGCGGCCCTCCGCCGTGCACGACCACGGGCAGCACGCCCACGTACCGGAGGTAGGCGATGTCCTGCGCGAACGCCTCCTGCAGCTCGTCGGAGACCATCGCGTTGCCGCCGTACTTGACGACGACGATCTGGTCGCGGAACTTCTTGAGCCACGGCAGCGACTCGATCAGCGTCGAGGCCTTGACGGCGGCGACGTCCGGCGTGGTGTCCTGGATGTCGGTCATGAGGCGTACGCGCTGTTCTCGTGCACGTAGTCGTGGGTGAGGTCGTTCGTGAGGATCGTCGCGGTGGTGTCGCCGACCTTGAGGTCGATCACGAGGTGAGTGGCACGCGGCGTGAGATCGACCTCATCGCGCGGGCGGTCGGGGCCGCCCTCGCTGCACACGCGCACGCCGTTCATCCACACGTCGACGTCGTAGGGGTCGAACCGGGCGCCGGTCGTCCCGATCGCGGCGAGCACACGCCCCCAGTTGGGGTCGTTGCCGAAGATCGCGGCCTTGAAGAGGTTGTTCCGGGCGACCGAGCGGCCCACTTCGACCGCGTCGGACTCGGATGCCGCGTGCGTGACCTCGATCGTGATGTCGTGGCTCGCGCCCTCGGCGTCTCCCTGCAGCTTGACGGCGAGCTCCTGGCACAGTTCGCGCAGGGCTGCGCCGAAGTCGTCGAGGGACGGTGCGACGCCCGACGCGCCGTTCGCGAGCAGTGTCACCTGGTCGTTGGTCGACATGCAGCCGTCGGAGTCGAGGCGGTCGAACGTGGTGCCGGTCGCGGCGCGGAGCGCGGCATCCGCCTCGAGCGGCTCGAGCACGGCATCCGTCGTGATCACGACGAGCATCGTGGCGAGCCCCGGGGCGAGCATTCCCGCGCCCTTCGCCATGCCGCCGATCGTCCAGCCGTCGCGGGAGACGGCCGCGGTCTTGGAGACGCTGTCCGTGGTCATGATGGCCTCGGCGGCGACCTGGCCGCCCTCGGACGACAGCTCGGCGATCGCCTGCTCGGTGCCCGCCAGGACCTTGCTGCGGAACACCTCGTCGCCGACGCCGATGAGCCCGGTGGAGCACACGAGCACATCGCCCGCGCTGACGCCCAGCAGCTCGGCGGCCTTCTCGGCCGTCTGATGCGTGGTCTGGAAGCCGAAGCTCCCGGTGAAGCAGTTCGCCCCGCCGGAGTTCAGGACAACGGCCTCGACGACACGGTCGGCGACCGCCTGCTGCGACCAGATGATGGGATTGGCCTTGGCGCGGTTGCTGGTGAAGACGGCCGCGCCGACCTTGCGGGGACCGCGGTTGACGACGACCGCGACGTCGGGCTTGCCGGTCGACTTGAGACCGGCGGCGACTCCGGCCGCCTCGAATCCTGCGGGGGCGGTGACGCTCACGGCGCGACTCCGTTCACTGAGAGGGCGCGGTCCTCGGGGAGGCCCAGCGCGAGGTTCATGGATTGGACGGCAGCGCCGGCGGTGCCCTTGACGAGATTGTCGACCGCGGTCACGACGGTCACCCGGTTCGCCGCGCGATCGATCGCGAGACCCATCAGCGCGGTGTTCGCACCCAGCACGTCGGCGGTGCGCGGGAACTCGCCCGCGGGAAGCAGCTGCACGAAGGTCTCATCGCCGTAGGCGGACTCCCATGCGGCGCGGATCTCGGCGTCGCTCACGCCCTCGGAGATCGGGGCGGTGGAGGTGGCGAGGATGCCCCGCGCCATCGGCACGATCACAGGCGTGAAGGAGATGCGGATGCTCTCGTCGGTCGACGGACGGCCGGATGCCGCGGCGAGCGCCTGCCGGATCTCGGGGATGTGCCGGTGCGTACCGCCGACCGCGTAGGGGTTGGCCGTGCCGAGGATCTCGCTGCCCAGCAGATTCGTCTTCAGGCTCTTTCCCGCCCCCGAGGGGCCGACGGCGAGGACCGAGACGATGTCGCCCGCGTCGATCACGCCCGCCGCGACACCGGGAGCGAGACTGAGGCTCACGGTCGAGGCGTTGCAGCCGGGTGCGGCGATGCGGGTCGCGCCACGGAGCGCTTCGCGCTGCTTGGCGCCACCCACAAGGAGCTCGGGAACGCCGTATGTCCAGGGCTCGTGGAAGGTCCCGCCGTAGAACGCGTCCCACGCGTCGGATGCGGTGAGACGGTGGTCGGCTCCCGCGTCGATCACGAGTGCGGTCTCGCCCAGAGCATCCGTGTACTGGCCCGACTGGCCGTGCGGCAGCGCGAGGACCACGATGTCGTGTCCGGCGAGGATCTCGGGCGTCGTGTCCTGCAGGGTGAGGTGCGAGAGCGAGCGCAGATGCGGCTGGTGCTGGACGAGCGGCTGGCCGGCGTTCGAGTGCGCCGTGACGGTGCGGATCTCGATGTCGGGATGCGCCGCCAGGAGGCGTAGGATCTCGCCGCCCGCATAGCCGGATGCGCCGGAGACGGCGACGGAATACGTCATGCTTCTACCTTAACGGTCGGACCCCTCGCGGAAACGGGGGTGCAGTGTCGGGGGCCGGGGCGGCGACACCGGCACTCGACCGCCGGATGGCAAGCAGGAGCGCGGGGTCGCCTAGAGTCGGCGGCCGCCGCGGCGTCGGCGCACGACGATGACGCTCGGGGCGAGCGTCAGGGTGGCGGAGTCGGCCGAAGGCATGCCGCGACGATAGCGCGCGCCGCGCGGCGCACGCAAATCAGCGACGTCATGGTGCCGCGAAGAAGGCGAGCTCGTGGGCGCTCGAGATCTCGAAGGCACGGAGCATGCGCGCCCGGCCTGGGGCATCCGCGGCGGACGCCGCGCGCATGGTGTACTCGATGGCCCGCTCGGTCGCCTCCTCGAACGCGGGGTCGGCGTAGGTGGCCAGCCAGTCAGCATAGGGGTGCTCGGGGTCGAGCGCGGCGGCATCGAGCTCGCCCGCGTGCAGTCGCCGACCGAGATCCGCGTACAGCCAGAAGCAGGGCAGCACGGCCGCGACGAGTTCGGCGTAGTCGCCACCGAACGCGACCGAGCGCAGGTGGTCGAGATAGGCGGTGGTCGACGGCGCCGGGTCGGCGGCGAAGATCGCGTCGTCCGCGCGCCGCTGCGGGGTCAGCCACGAGGCGTGCAGTTCGAGCTCGCCGGCGATCGCCCCGCGCGCGGAGTCCGCCCAGAACGCCTGCTCGGCCGATGTCGGGGCGCGCCGCGAGGCCTCTGCGAGCACACGCGCGTACTCCCGCAGGTACAGAGCGTCCTGCTGCAGATAGAACAGGAACGGCGCACGGTCGAGGGTCCCTGCGGCGAGCGCACGGATGAACGGCAGGTCGTCGATGCCCGCGCGGTGCGGCGCGATGGCCTCCCACCAGTCGGTGCGGACCTCCTCGGGGGACGGACGCGACACGCCTCCGCTCTCCCACAGCGCCGAGAAGTGATTCACAGGACCGCGCCCACGGCCGACGTGCAGCGCACCGCTCGCGCGCAGGGATCCGCGCAGCCAGTCGCGCGCCGACGACACCGCGTCGACCGGCCCGTCACCGCGGGCCAGGCGTGTCGCGAGGGCGGCGGAGAGCGAGCATCCCGTGCCATGGGTGTTCTCGGTGGAGATCCGCGTCCCCCCGAACTCACGAAGACCGCCTCGGCTCGCGTCGACGAGCGCGTCGGGCACGTCGTCGCCGGGGAGATGCCCGCCCTTCACGAGCACGGCGACGCCGATCCGCTGCGACAGGTCCTGTGCTGCGGTGAGCGCGTCGTCCCACCCGTCGACCGCGCGGCCCGTGAGCACCGCGAGCTCGGGGAGGTTCGGCGTCACCAGGTGTGCGCGTGCGAGCAGCCGCGCCAGCGCCGATTCCGCGTCGGCGTCGAGCAGTCGGTCTCCGCTCGTCGCCACCATGACCGGGTCGAGCACCACGATGGGCGGGTGCACCGCGTCGAGCCAGTCGGCGACGACCCGGATGACGTCGGCATCCGCGAGCATCCCGATCTTCACGGCGTCGACGACGATGTCCTCGGAGATCGCGTCGAGCTGCGCGCGCAGGAAGTCGGCGGGTGGCACGTGCACATCGCGCACCCCCTGCGTGTTCTGCGCGGTGAGCGCGGTCACGGCCGCCATGCCGTACCCGCCGTTCGCGGCGATCGACTTGAGGTCGGCCTGGATGCCGGCTCCCCCGGACGGGTCGCTGCCGGCGATGCTCAGGACGCGAGGGATGCCGGCGCTCCGCCACTCCGAGAGGAACGCCGCCGCCGCGGATGCGGGGTCGGGGGCGGCGCACAGCGCCGAGACCACGGCGACTCCCGCGGCGCCGACGCGGCGGAGCGTGGCGACGTCGTCGATCCCGACTCCCCCGATCGCGACGCAGGGCAGCGGGCTGGCCACGGCGATGGCGCGGAACCCCTCGACGCCGAGTGCCGGCGGATGGTCGGGCTTGGTGCTCGTGGGGCGGATCACGCCCACCCCGAGATAGTCGACCGTCCCGGACGGGAGCGCGGCCACCGCAGCGAGATGCTCGAGCGTGTTCGCGGTCAGACCGATCAGGGCGTCCGGGCCCAGCTCGGCTCGGGCGCGGAGAACCGAGGCGTCGCCCTGTCCGAGGTGCACTCCGTCGACGCGGGCGCCCAGCGATCGCGCGGCGAGCGCGGCATCCAACCGGTCGTTGACGAGCAGCAGCGCACGCCCGTCGATCGCTTCGGAGAGCTCGACGAGTTGCACCGTGATCTCGGCGTCGGTGGCCTGCTTGTCACGGAGCTGCACGATGCGCACGCCTCCGTCGACCGCTCGACGCACGGTCTCGACGACCCCGCGATCGCCGCAGAGCACCGGGTCCGTCACGAGGTACAGCGACAGGTCGGCGATCACAGCGCGACCTCCTCGACGCGTGCGGCGTCCGCCAGATCCTCGGGGGCGAGTCCAGCGAGCGCGTCGAGCAGAGCGACCGCGAAGCTGCCCGGACCTGATGCGGTACGGGCCGCCCGCTCCGCAGCGATCGTGTAGACGAGCGTCGCCGCGCCGACGGCGGTCAGCGCCTCGGCGCCGGTCGCCCGGGCCGCGCCGAGGAAGGCCGCCATCACGGCCCCCAGAGCGCAGCCTCCGCCGGTGACGCGGGTGAGGAGCTCATGGCCGTTCTCGATCCGCAGCATCCGCTCCCCGTTCGTGAGGAGGTCGATCGGTCCTGAGACAGCGATCACGACACCGGAGCGCCGAGCCAGCCCGATCGCCGACTCGGCCGCAGCATCCGTCGTGTCGGTGGCGTCGACTCCGCGTCCGCCGCCGCTCTCTCCCGCGAGCGCGAGGATCTCGGAGGCGTTGCCGCGCACCGCGGTCGGCCCGGCGGAGAGCAGCTCGTGCGCGAGTGCGGTGCGGATCGGCAGCGCGCCGATCGCCACGGGGTCGAGCACCCACGGTGTGCCGGCGAGCCCGGCGGCGGCTGCGGCCTCGACGCTCGCGGCCCGCTGCTCGGGCGTCGGCGTGCCGAGATTCACCAGCAGTCCGGAGGCGACGCCGGCGAACATGCCGGATTCTCCGACGATGTCGACCATCGCCGGCGCAGCGCCGAGTGCGAGCAGCACGTTGGCCGTGAATCCGGTCACCACGGTGTTCGTGATGCAGTGGGTCAAGGGCGGTGCTTCACGCAGAGCCGACAGCAGCTCCGCGGCGCCGACCGCCGAGGTCGAGGTGGTATGCGGACGCAGAAGATCGCTCATTGCGACATCCCTTCGCTAGTACGAACTAGATCAGGTTCGACGGGTCTGTTCTCAGCCGCGGTTGCGGCACCCCGTGTCACTGATCGCAGTCTAGCGATGTGCGACCGGTCTCCCCCCGAGGTCGTGGCGCGCGTGTCAGCCGAGCAGCTTGAGCAGCTCGAGCTCGTCGTCTCGCGTCAGGCCCGCACGTCGCGGGCGTTCGACGCCGCGCTCGTTCTCGTCGGCGATGACGCGAGCGATCGTCTCGTCCAGGTCCCTGAGCTCGCCCCCGGCGGCTCTGTACCGGTCGTTCGACCGGGACATGAATCCCGTCATCTCGGCGGGAAGCCACAGCGGCAGCGACCGGTCGCCCATCCAGTACTCCACGTCGTGGGCGAGCAGCCAGTCGTCGCCGGCGGTCCGGGTGTCGCCACGGTGCGCTGCGGCCGTCCGCACCCGCTCGATCACGTCGCCGAGCGGATGCCGGTCGCCGATCGCGTTCACCGCGCCCGTCGCCGAGGTCGACACGATGAAGTCGGCGAGGTCATCGACATCGATCACCTGCGTCAGGCGATCGTGTGTCTCCGGCAGCAGGATCGTCCCGTCGCCGTCGCGGAGGAAGGCGGCAGCCCAGTAGCCGAAACGGTCGCTGGGGTCGCCGTCTCCGACGATCAGCCCGGGACGCACGATCAGTGCGCGATCGCCGAGGGTCTTCACAGCCATCTCGGCGGCGACCTTCTCCGCGCCGTAGTCGTACCCGTCGCCGGGCCGCGCCACCGCGAGCAGAGGCGCCGTCTCGTCGGCATCCGGGGTGGCGTCGTCGGCGTAGACGGACATCGACGACACATACGTCCACCGCCCGGCGCGGTCGCCGAGCGCCTCGACGGCCGCGCGCACGTGATCGGCCCGGGACGAGACATCGACCACGTGGTCCCAGTCGCGCGCGGCGACGAGGTCGAACACGTCAGCGGCGTCGCGGTCGCCGATCATCAGCGACGCCCCCTCGGGAGCAGGACGCCCGCCGCGGGCGAGGCACGTCACGGTCGCGCCTGAGAGCAGCCAGCGCTGCGCGATGCGGCCCGAGAGCCAGCCCGTTCCGCCGAGGATCAGCACATCCGTCATGAGCCCATGTCACCAGCATCCGCCGACGAGCGGAAGGGGCCTCCGCTCACAGCGGAGAACCGGCGATCACTCCTGATCGGTCATGACGAGCGCATCCAGGTCGAACGCCAGGATCACGGCCCGCGCCAGATGCGCCTCCTGCGACTCGGAGAGGTACCCGAGAGTGCGCCCCAGCGCGGATACCGGGATGGTGATCGTGTTGTCGATCGAGATCGCGCTCGGGTGGTCGAGTCCGTCGACGGGGCCCACAGGGACCTCGCTGCTCAGCCCTTTGACGGTCGAGGTGATGGGAGCCACGGTGACCTTGCTCATCGCCGCTCTCGCCGCTTCCCGCGTCAACACGACGACAGGCCGGGTCTTGTCGAGTCTGGCGAGACAGATCTCCCGCACCTCAGCGCTCGATCTCGACGTTGCCGGCGAACCAGTCGACGAGTCCGTCGAGATCGTCGCCTGCGCCTCGGCGCGCGAGGATGCCGGCATCGTTCTCGGCCGCCCGACGTCGCAGCTCGCGCTGAATCGCGATGGTGACCAGCGCGGTGCGGCTCGACGCCCCTCCCGACGCCACGATGGCGTCCAGGGCGAACACCGTCGTGTCAGGAAGCCGTACCGCGATCTGCGTGCTCATAGGGCCAGCATACGCCTCCTGCATCCCAGAACGGGATGCAGGAGGCGTATGCGCTTGACTGTGCGACTCAGTCGCGGATGACGGCGCCGAAGCGCTCCGCGGCAACCGCGACGCCGGCGAGCTTGGCTTCCGTGGCCTCCGCGGCGGTGAGGGTGCGATCCTCGGCGCGGAAGCGCAGCGCGAACGTCAGGCTCTTGGAGCCCTCGGCCATGCCCTCGCCACGATAGTCGTCGACCAGGCGCACCGACTCGAGCAGCGCGCCGGCGCCCTCGACCAGGGCCGCGCTCACGTCGCCTGCGGGGACATCGGCGCCCACGACGAGCGAGACGTCCTGCGTCGCCGCCGGGAAGGTCGACAGCGACGCGGCGATCGGCTTCTCTCCCGCAAGGGCCAGGATGCCGTCGAGGTCGAGCTCGACCACGGTGGCCCGACCCGGCAGATCCGCGTCGGCCGCCACATCCGGGTGCAGCTCGCCCACATAGCCGACCTCGACGTCGCCGACCGTGAGCACACCGGTGCGTCCGGGGTGCAGCGCGGCGCGCTGAGACTGGGCGACGTCGATCGTGACGCCGGCGGCCTCACCGATCACGCGCACAGCGTCAAGGGCCTCGCTGAGACCTGCGGCCTCCGCAGCGCGACCGGGCTGACGCGCCACGACATTGCCCGTGAGCAGCACGGCCACGTGGCGGTGCTGCGGCGGGATGGAGGCGTTCAGCGCGGCGAGCGTCTCGTCGGAGGGACGGACCCCCAGGGGCGGGACCTCGGCCGTGCCGTACTCGACGCCGGGCTCGGGCAGGAAGACGACACCGGTCTCGAACAGGGCGAGGTCGGTCAGGCCGCGCGAGATGTTCCGGTGCGCGATCTGTAGCAGACCGGGCACGAGCGAACGACGCAGGAAGGGGGCTGCGCCGTCGAGCGCGTTCGCCAGTCGGATGCTGGGCACGTGCTCCCCCGAGGGCGAGCCGTGCAGGTCGTTCTGCGCGTCGGTCGTGAACGGGAACGACGGCGTCTCGACGAGCCCTGCCGCGGCGAGGGCGTTCGCGACACGGCGACGCCCCTGCTGCAGGACCGTGAGACCACGACCCGAGGGCGGGGTCGGCAGCACAGAGGGGATGCGGTCGAGCCCGTGGATGCGGGCGACCTCCTCCGCGAGGGACCACTTGTCGGTGAGGTCGGGCCGCCAGGTCGGTGGAATGACGGTCCACCCGGCGTCGGAGTCGGTGACCTCGGCGCCGATCGTGCGGAGCGCACCGGTGATCTCGGCATCCGTGTAGTCGACGCCGATCAGGCCCTGCACGAAACCGGTGGGGAGCTCGATGTCGGCGACGAACACCTCGGCGAACAACGCGCCGCCCTCGTCGGTGAGCGTTCCCCCCGCGAGCTCGACCATGAGGTCGGCGGCGCGGCGGGCCGCGACGAACGGCACGAGCGGGTCGACGCCGCGCTCGAAGCGCTTGGACGCCTCGCTCGGCAGCTTGTGCCGACGCGCGGTGCGGGCGATCGTGACCGGGTCGAAGGTCGCCGCCTCGATGAGGACGTTCGACGTCGTCTCGCTCATCTCGGTCGTGCCGCCGCCCATGACGCCGGCGAGGCCGATCGGACCGGACTCGTCCGTGATCAGGAGGTCCTCGACGTGAAGCACGCGCTCCTGGCCGTCCAGCGTCGTCATTTTCTCTCCGGGCGTCGCACGGCGCACCGTGATGCCGCCCGCGAGCTTGTCGAGGTCGTAGCCGTGCAGCGGCTGGCCGATCTCGAGCATGACGTAGTTCGTGATGTCGATCAGCACGCCCAGCGAGCGCATGCCCGCGAGCGACAGCCGCGCGATCATCCATGGCGGAGTCGGGCGCGAGGGATCCACGCCGCGCACGACGCGGGTGACGAACTCGCTCGCGCCGACCTTGCCGCGCACGGGAGCGGTGTCGTCGACGATCGCGGTGTGGCCGGCGCCCGGCTGCAGCTCGGCGAAGTCGCGCTCGGCGGGGTCGCGGAACTCCGCCCCCGTCGCGTGCGAGTACTCGCGGGCGATGCCGCGCACCGAGAACGCGTACCCGCGGTCGGGGGTGACGTTCACATCGACCGCGACGTCGTCGAGGCCGAGCAGCGCGATCGCATCGGTGCCGACCGGCGCGTCGAGGTCGAGGTCCGAGAGCACGACGATTCCGTTGTGCTCGTCGCCGAGACCGAGTTCACGCGCCGAGGCGATCATGCCGTCTGACACGTGCCCGTAGGTCTTGCGCGCCGCGATCGGGAACGGACCGGGCAGCACGGCCCCGGGGAGCGTCACCACGACCTTGTCCCCGGCCGTGAAGTTGTGCGCGCCGCAGACGATGCCGCGCACGCCGCCGTGCTCCTCGCCCACGTCCACCTGGCACCAGTTGATGGTCTTGCCGTTCGATTGGGGCTCGGGCTCGAGCGAGACGACCTGACCGACGACGATCGGACCCTGGAGCTCGAAGCGGTGGACGTCCTCCTCCTCGAACCCGACAGACACCATCGCCGCGAGGACGTCCTCGGGCGTCGCATCCGCTGCCACATCGACGTATTCACGCAACCACGAGAGCGGGACGCGCATCACACCACCATCCCGTACTGCTCGCTGAAGCGGACATCGCCCTCGGCCATGTCGCGCATGTCCTGCACGTCGCTGCGGAACATGAGTGCCCGCTCTACGCCCATCCCGAACGCGAAGCCGCTGTACACGTCGGGGTCGATCCCGGCCGCGCGCAGCACGTTCGGGTTCACCATGCCGCATCCGCCCCACTCGATCCAGCGCGCGCCGCCCTTGAAGGTCGGGTGCCACAGGTCGAGCTCGGCAGAGGGCTCGGTGAACGGGAAGAAGTTCGTGCGGAAGCGCGTCTTGGCCTCCGGTCCGAAGAGTTGGCGCGCTACGTGGTCGAGCGTGCCCTTGAGGTGGGCCATCGAGATACCCTTGTCGATCACGAGGCCCTCGAACTGCGTGAACACCGGCAGGTGCGTCGCATCGAACTCGTCGGTGCGGTACACGCGACCGGGGCACAGCACGTAGATGGGCACCTCGCGGTCGAGCATCGAGCGCACCTGCACGGGGCTCGTGTGCGTGCGCATCACGAGGTGACGCGAGGCGGGGTCGACGTAGAAGGTGTCCTGCTCCTGGCGGGCGGGGTGGTCGACGTCGAAGTTCAGCGCGTCGAAGTTGAACCACTCGTGCTCGAGCTCCGGCCCTTCCGCGATCTCCCATCCCATGCCGACGAAGATGTCGGAGATCTGCTCGCTGAGCAGCGTGAGCGGATGCCGCGCGCCGACGCGCGTGCGCGAGGGCACGGCCGTGATGTCGACGCGTTCGGACTCCAGCCGGGCCGCCACCTCGGCGGCGGCGAGCTCGGACTCCTTGGCCGCCAGCGCCTGGGTCACACGTCCACGTCCCTGACCGACGAGCTTGCCGAACGCCGCCTTGTTCTCGGGAGCGACCTGGCGCATCGAGGCGTTCAGGATCGCAAGCGGAGATCCCTCCGCGACGTGCGCCGCACGAGCGGCTTTCAACTCGGCGGTGTCGGCTGCGGCGGCGATGGCGTCGAGCGCCGTCGCGACCGCGGCTTCGACCGCATCCGGGGTGATTTCGAGAGACTCAGACACGAGAGACGAGTCTACCGGCGCGCGGTGGCGCGCTCAGAACAGCAGCGCGTCACCGCGTCGTCACCGGAACGTCGAATCGGACGGCGCGGAGTCCCGCTGCGTCGCGATGACCTGCGTGAGCGTGGCTTCGTCGTCGGCGGCGACATTCCCTGCGGCAGCGGCCTGCGCAGGTGAACGCTTCACGCGCTTCTGCAGACGGAAAGCGACGTACGAGAGGAGGAGACAGACGGCCACGTACATCGACCCGCCGATGATGGCGGAGGGGATCAGCGGCGAGCCGTACGGCGCCTGGTTGCCGATCTGGTTGATGACGTAGAGGAGCTCCTGGTAGGTGATGATGAACCCGAGGGCGGTGTCCTTGAGCGCGACGACGAGCTGGGCGATGATGACCGGCATCATCGCGCGGACGGCCTGCGGCAGCAGGATGAGGCGCATGACCCCGGTCTTGCGTAGACCGATGGCGTAGCCGGCCTCTTTCTGGCCGCGAGGCAGCGACTCGACCCCGGCGCGGAGCACCTCGGCGAGCACCGATCCGTTGTACACGATCAGCGCGATCACGACCGCCCAGTATGGCGGCATCCGCACACCGATCACCGGGAGGCCGTAGTAGAGCAGCATCATCAGGATGAGGACGGGGATCGCACGGAAGACCTCGATGATCCACCGGACGGGCTCCCTCACCCAGGCATGCTCCGATAGCCGGCCCACACCCAGGAGGAAGCCGAGAGCGAGAGACCCGACGCCAGCGACGGCGAACGCAGCCAGAGTGCTCAGCAGGCCCTCGCCGAATCGCACCCACACGGCAGAGAAGGTGAAGATGTTCCACTTCGCCGCGGAGAACTGCCCGGTGGCGAAGAGCCTCCAGACGACCCAGCCGAGCACCGCGAGCACGACGAGCACGGTGACCACGCCGATGATCCGGTTGCGGACGACGGCGCGGGGGCCCGGGACGTCGAAAAGAACGGAGCTCATCGCACGATCCTCCACTTGTTCTCGAGTCTGTTCTGCACCCAGCTGAGCACCAGCACGAGCACGATGAAGATGACCATGACCCAGAGCAGCACGGCCAGGGCGCTCTCACCGCGCTCGCTGAGAGCCGCTCGGATCGTGCCGAGGTTGACCACGGAGAAGCCGGCGGCGACCGTGGTGTTCTTCATGAGAGCGATCAGGACGCTCATCATCGGCGGGACGACAGACCTCGTCGCCTGCGGCAGCACGACGTAGCGCATGACCTGCCCGAAGTTCAGGCCGATCGCCCGCGCGGCCTCGGCCTGTCCGACCGGGACGGTGTTGATACCGGCGCGCAGCGCCTCCGCAACGTACGTGGCGGTGTAGATGCCGAGCGCGAGTACCGCGAGCAGCAGCGAGTTCACGCGCTCGCCGAGCAGGATCGGCAGGCAGAACGCGAAGAAGAACATGACGAGTGTCAGCGGGGTGTTGCGGATCCAGTTGACATACACGCCGCCCGCGGCACGAGCGATCGGCACCGGCGAGACTCTCGCCGCCCCGACGATGAGTCCGAGGACCAGGGCGATCAGTCCTCCACCCAGGAACAGGACGATGGTTCCCCACAGCGCCTCTCCCCAGAGGTCGAGGTGGTCGGTGATGACTCCCACTGCTGCTCCTGTCGATTCGGGTTCTCGGATGGACCTGCTGATATGGGGCGGCCGACCGTGCCGGCCGCCCCGTCGTCATCAGCCGACCGGGTCGACCTCGGGCTGGGTGGCCTTGACACCGGAGGCGCCGAGGTTGTTGTCGAAGATCTGCTGCCAGATGTCTCCGCCGTCGGTCAGCTGCGTGTTGAAGTACTCGACCAGCGCGTCATCGCCCTTGGCGACTCCGATGCCGTAGCGCTCCTCGCTGAAGGGCTCGCCGACCACCTTGAGGTTGTCGGGGTCCTGTGCTGCGTAACCGATGAGGATCGCCTCATCGGTCGTGACGGCGTCGACCTGGCCGTTCTTGAGGTCCTCGACGCACTTCGAGTACGTGTCGTACTCCTTGGTCGGGACATCGGGGTAGTTCGTCTTGATGTTCTGGATCGGCGTGGAGCCGGTCGCCGAGCAGACGGTGGTCGACGAGCTGAGGTCGTCGACGCTCTCGATGTCGCTGTCGGCCGCGACCAGGAGACCCTGACCCGTGACGAAGTACGGACCGGCGAAGGAGATCTGCTCCTTGCGCTTGTCGGTGATCGAGTAGGTGCCGACGTAGTAATCGATGTCGCCGTTGACGATGGCCTGCTCGCGGTTGGCGGAGGCGATCGCCTGGAACTCGATCTTCTCCGGGTCGACTCCGAGCGATGCGGCCATCCAGCGCGCGATGTCGACGTCGAATCCGGTGCGCTCGCCCGTCACAGGGTCGAGGTAACCGAGACCCGGCTGGTCTTCCTTGACGCCGACCTTCACCGTGCCGGACGAGGAGATCCGGTCGAAGGTCGGGCTGCCGTCGATGCTGACGTCCGTGAGAACGGTCCAGGGGGTGCTGCTGGACGAGTCGCCCTCGTCGCCGCCCTCCGGCGCTCCGGTGCTGGACGGCGTGCCGCTGTTGCAGGCCGTCAGGGCGAGCAGTGCTACGGCTGCGATACCGATTCCTGCCAGTGTCCGTGTGCGTCGCATGTGCGTCTCCTTCGTGTGCTGTGTGTGCAGGGTCTGTGAGGTGTGCGGGGCTGACGTGTGCGGCATCAGCGCGTGGGGCTCAGTGCGTGAGGAGCTTCGAGAGGAAGTCCTTGGCCCGGTCGCTCTTCGGGTTGGTGAAGAACTCCTCGGGCTTCGCCTCTTCCACGATCTGCCCGTCGGCCATGAAGACGACGCGATCGGCCGCCTTGCGGGCGAAGCCCATCTCGTGCGTCACGACGATCATCGTCATGCCCTCCTGGGCGAGTTCGACCATGACATCGAGGACCTCGTTGATCATCTCGGGGTCGAGCGCGCTCGTCGGCTCGTCGAAGAGCATGACCTTGGGGTGCATCGCGAGGGCACGGGCGATCGCGACACGCTGCTGCTGTCCGCCCGACAGCTGCGCGGGGAGCTTCGAGGCCTGCTTCGCGACGCCGACACGCTCGAGCAGCGCCATGGCCTCCTTCTCGGCATCCGCCTTCTTGAGGCCGCGGACCTTGATGGGCCCGAGCGTCACGTTCTCGAGGATCGTGAGATGCGCGAAGAGGTTGAACGACTGGAACACCATCCCGACGTCCGCGCGCAGCGTGGCGAGCCCCTTGCCTTCGGCGGGGAGCGCTTTGCCGTCGATGCTGATCGTGCCGCTCGTGATGGTCTCGAGGCGGTTGATCGTGCGGCACAGGGTCGACTTGCCCGAACCGGAGGGGCCGATCACCACGACGACCTCGCCGGCGTTGACCGTGAGATCGATGTCGGTGAGCGCCTGGAAGTCGCCGTAGTGCTTCTGCACGTTGTCGACGACGACGAGCGGCTTATCAGAGGTCATCATTTCTCCAAACTAGTCACGTCGATGACGCGTCTCCAGGCGGGTTCGTCGAGATTTACACGTTCGTAATCCCGTGATCGAGCCGTGTCCGCCCGAGCACCGGAGTGCCCCCCGGTCCGCCCCCGCAGACCGAGGGGGCGTCCCTGCCGCCTCGTTCCTCCCCCACGGAGAACGGAACGGCAAGCCTCCGATCGGATGCGATCGCGAGACGATCCGAAGGGATGCCGAGACCCGGGCCTGCAGGGTAGGCACGGGCGTACTGGCATCTGAATTCTCCGTCGAATCATGCGCGATCGACCCCAGATTGTCAGAGCGGGATGCCTCGGTGAGAACTTCTTGAGGATTTCTTGAGATCGCCGACCGGCATTTCAGTCGCGCTGACTGCGGAAGTACTCGACGGCTCCCGGATGCAGGGGCACCGGCCCCGTGAAGATGGCCTGGGTGCGGTCGAGGAACGCGGCGACCGGAACATCATGGGCGATCGAGGTGCGCGCTCCGAACAGCGCGTCGAGCACGTCACGCACCACGCCATCCGGGGTGTCCGCCGCGGTGACGAGGTAGTTCGGCACCGCGAGGGTCGGCTCCGATTCGGCGATCCCGTAGAGCCCTACCGGCAGGTCCGCCTGCCGGTAGGCGTGCGAGTAGCGCTCGTTGACGTCGGCGACCCACCCCTGCTCGATCGGCAGGAGCCGCACCGGGGTCGTGCGCGCGAGCTCGGCGATCCCGGGGGTCGGGATGCCCCCGACCCAGAAGAAGCCGTCGATCGTCGAGTCCTCGAGCGCGCGGATGGAGTCCCCGAGCCCGAGCTGCGGGTCGTCGATCGACGCGACGTCGACGTCCGCCGCGTCCAGCACGCGCGAGGCGATCACGTTGACCCCGGAGTTCTCCGCGCCCAGCGACACCGTACGTCCCGTGAGGTCGGCGAGCTGGTCGATGTCGGAGTCCTCCCGCACAACCACGTGCAGGTACTCGTCGTAGAGGCGTGCGACGGCCTGCACGGGCAGCGGTTCCGCGAACGCACCGACCCCGGCGACGGCATCCGCTGCCGCGTCGCCCTGCGCGAATCCGAGCAGGGACTCCCCCGATGCCACGCGCAGCAGGTTGTCGACCGATCCTGCGGTCTGCTCCGCCGACACGTCGAGGTCGAACCGCGCCGAGAGCTCCTCCGCGAGTCGGGTGCCGTACGCGAAGTACACGCCGTCCGGCCCGCCGCCGGCGATCGAGGTCGGCTCCGCACCCCAGCCGTCCGATCGTCCGCCGCAGCCGGTCGCCAGAGCGGCCGTCACGAGCACGAGCGCCGCCGCGACAAGACGGCGCGTCATCCGCTGCCGCATCCCGCGCCTCATGCGATCGTCCCCGCTGGCAGCAGGAGCGTGACGAGCAGTCCGCCGCCGTCCGGGGCATCCACGACGAGCTCTCCGTCCACCGTCGCGAGGAGATCGGTGGCGATCGCCAGTCCCAGCCCGGAGCCGGGGGTCTCGCCGTTCCCGTCGCTGCGCCAGAAGCGATCGGTCGCGTACGCCGCCTGCTCGACCGTGAGGCCGGGACCGTCGTCCCGCACCGAGAGCCGGCAGACCTCGCCGTCACGGCGCGCGGCGACCTCGACCGTCGAACCCGCCGGCGAGTACTTCACGGCGTTGTCGATGACCGCGTCCAGCGCGCTCTCGACGATCGTGCGGTCGGTCACGCTCAGCACGGCATCCGACGTGGCCGCAGAGATGCGGATGCCGCGCTGCGCGGCCACGTCCCGCCACGCATCCACCCGACGCCCCGCGAGCGTCGCGAGGTCGACCGCCGAGATCGTCGTGTCGAGTCGGCCGCCGCGGGCGAGACCGAGAAGCGTCTCGAGGATGCGGGTCATGCGGCGTCCCTCCTCGCGCGTCTCCTCCACGTCGTCGGCCCACTCGTCGTCGAGCCCCGTCGCGAGATGCTCGACGCGCAGCAGCAGGGCGTTGAGCGGGTTGCGGAGCTCGTGAGAGGCGTTCAACGCGAACTCCTGCTGCCGGGTCATGACCCTCTCGATCTCGTCGGCCATGCCGTTGAACACCCGGGTCATGCGGCGCAGCTCGGGCGGTCCGGTGTCCTCGGCGACACGCGCATCCATCTCGCCGCGCTCGATCGCCACCATGGCCTCGTCGAGCCGGCGCACCGGCGCGAGCACCCAGCGAGCGAGCTGGCGGACGAGGAGGATGCCGAGCGCGACCGACAGCACGGCGACGAGCGACAGCACGACGATCTGCTGGATGATCTCGGCCCGCGGCGCCGAGGTGTCCTCGGACACCATGACCGCGCCGATCACGTCTCCGTCATCGAACACCGGCTCCACGAGCGAGGAGTCGGCGACGCTCCACGGGAACACCGGCTCGGGGGCCTCCGCGCGGCGGCCGGACAGCGCGAGACCCACCCGCGCCGCCTCGTCGTCCGTGAGCACGTCTCCGTCGGCATCGCCGGCCGCCCACTCGCCGCCCGAGAGGTCGAACACGACGACGTCGATCCCGTACACCTCGTGGAACCGCTGCACCTCGGCGTCGATCACCGCGGCGCTCCCCGATCGCAGTGCCTGCCTCGCGCTGGTCACGAAATAGGCGAGGTCGCCGAGCTGCTCGGTGTAGAACGCCTGCTGGATGCTGCGCGTCGCGCTCCATGTCGTCGCGCCGCCGAGCGTCAGGAGTATCGCGATCAGAGGCACGAGGAAGACGACCACGAGGCGTCTGCGCATGCGTCGCTCACCCCGCCAGCCGGTAGCCGACGCCGCGCACGGTCTCGATGAGCCGCCGGTGCCCGGCCTTCTTGCGGATCGCGCCCACGTGCACCTCGAGCGAGTGACCGAAGCCCCGCCAATCGGTGTTCCACACCTCGCGGATGAGACGTTCCTTCGGTACCGCCACGCCGGGGTAGCGCGCGAGCACCGCGACGATGTCGAACTCCTTGCGGGTGAGCTCGAGAAGGGCCCGGTCCACCACGACCTGGCGTGCGACGAGGTCGATCTGCACGGCGCCGTCGTCTATCTGCACGATCGCCTCGGTCACGGGCTGCACCGGGCGTGATCGCCGTGTGACGGCCTCGATGCGGGCGAGCAGCTCGTGCACGTCGTAGGGCTTGACCACGAAGTCGTCGGCGCCGGCGCGCAGCCCCTTGATGCGCTCGGTGACCTGGTTGCGAGCCGTGAC
This sequence comes from Microbacterium sp. GCS4, assembly GCF_001262495.1. Taxonomy (GTDB): domain Bacteria; phylum Actinomycetota; class Actinomycetes; order Actinomycetales; family Microbacteriaceae; genus Microbacterium. The sequence continues at coordinate 916,301 of NZ_LGYE01000002.1, read as the reverse complement.
GATCACGATCGGGACCTCGGAGCGGCCGCGGATGCGTCGGCACAGGTCGATGCCGTCGACGTCGGGCAGGCCGAGATCCAGCAGCACGACCTCGGTGTCGGCGCCCACCATCTCGAGCGCGGATGCGCCGTCCGAGGCCCGGGCGGTCGCGTACCCGGACCGCGCGAGGAACGCGTCGAGGGCGGCGGCGACGCGCTCGTCGTCCTCCACGATCAGAATCCGCATCGACCCCGGTCCCCTTCTCCGCTCGGGCAGGGGGACAGATTATCAGTCGGGGGTCGTCGCGCCCGACCGCGAGCGGCTCAGGTGAGCGCCGCGGCGCGCTGTGCGAAGGCGCTCTCGTACAGGCACACGCTCGCGGCCGTCGCGAGGTTGAGGGACTCCGCCCGTCCGAAGATCGGCAGCCGGAGCACCCTGTCGGCGCGGTCGAGCGCCTCGTCTTCCAGGCCCCGCGCCTCGTTGCCGAACAGCCACGCCGTCGGCTCCGCCAGCATCCCCTCGGCGCGCGCGTCGAGCAGGTCGTCGCCCTTCACATCGGCGGCGAGGATGCGGAGGCCTGAGGCGTGCGCCCGCTCCACGACATCGGCCAGGTCGGCGTTCACCGACACCGGGAGGTGGAACAGGGATCCGGTCGTCGCCCGGACGACCTTGGGGTTGTACGGGTCGACCGTGTTGCCGGTGAGCACGACGGCATCGGCTCCCGCGGCATCGGCCGCCCGGATGATCGTGCCGAGGTTGCCCGGATCGCGGATCTCCTCGCAGATCGCCACGAGACGGGGAGCGGCCGCGAAGATGTCGCGCACGGAGGTGGGCGTCTGACGCACGACCGCGACCAGCCCCTGGGGGGTGACCGTGTCGGCCATCGCGTTGAGGACGTACTCTGTGACGTGCTCGACGTCGACGCCGGCATCCGTCGCCTTCGCCCGGATGTCGGGATGCTTGTCCCAACCGCTCGGAGTCGCGAACAGTTCGACGATGGCCTCAGGACTGTAGGTGAGCGCCTCACGCACCGCCTGAGGGCCTTCGAGCAGGTACAGGCCCGTCTCGGTGCGCGCGCTGCGCTTCGTCAGCTTCGCGACGGCACGGACTCGGGGGGACCGGGGGTTCTCCAGCACGATCCCAGTCTAGGGACCCTGGCACCCTCTCCCGCGGATAACAGCAGGAGAACGACAGAGGACGCCCTCCCGAAGGAGAGCGTCCTCTGTCGTGACGTGCTGCTTACGCGGCCGACTTCGGCGCGTTGACGTCGGAAGGCAGAGCCTTCTTGGCCGTCTCGACGAGCGTCGTGAACGTCGCCGCGTCGTTGACCGCGAGGTCGGCGAGCATGCGACGGTCGACCGTGACACCCGCGAGGCCGAGGCCCTGGATGAAGCGGTTGTACGTGATGCCGTTCTGGCGTGCAGCAGCGTTGATGCGCTGGATCCAGAGGCGACGGAAGTCACCCTTGCGCTTGCGACGGTCCCGGTACGAGTAGACCAGGGAGTGGATGACCTGCTCCTTGGCCTTGCGGTAGAGGCGCGAACGCTGACCGCGGTAGCCGGATGCGCGCTCGAGGATGACGCGGCGCTTCTTGTGGGCGTTTACCGCCCGCTTGACTCTTGCCATTTTCCTGTGTTCCTATTCGTGCGTTCGGGCGCGTCAGCGGCCGAGAAGCTTCTTGGCGACCTTGAAGTCGGCCTTCGCGAGCACCTGGTCCTGGTTCAGACGACGGGTGCGACGGCTCGACTTGTGCTCGAGGTTGTGGCGCATCCCGGCCTGCTGCTTCTTCAGCTTGCCGCTGCCGGTGATCTTGAAGCGCTTCTTAGCACCCGAGTGGGTCTTCTGCTTCGGCATCTTCTCTTCCTTCGTAATGCGCCTTCTCAGGCGACGGTGTCAACCCGCTGTGCGGGAAGTAGGGGGGCGGTCGTCACTCCGCCCCGGCTGCGGCCGGGGCGTCGGACTCGTGCTTGGCATCGCGCGCGGCCCGCTTCTTCGCGTCGCGGACGGCGTTCTGCTCCTGCTTGGCCTCGGACTTGCTCTTGAGCGGGGCCACGATCATGACCATGTTGCGGCCGTCGATGGTCGGGTTCGACTCGACGGTGCCGAGTTCGGCGACGTCCTCCGCGAACTTGCGGAGCAGACGCACGCCCTGCTCGGGACGCGACTGCTCACGGCCGCGGAACAGGATCATGGCCTTGACCTTGTCGCCGGCCTTGAGGAAGCCCTCGGCGCGCTTGAGCTTGGTCGTGTAGTCGTGCGCCTCGATCTTCAGACGGAAGCGCACCTCCTTCAGGACGGTGTTCGCCTGGTTGCGGCGAGCTTCCTTCTCCTTCTGGTTGGCCTCGTACTTGAACTTGCCATAGTCCATGATCTTGACCACGGGCGGCTTCGAGTTGGGGGCCACTTCGACGAGATCGAGGTCGGCTTCCTGCGCAAGGCGCAGCGCCGCCTCGATGCGGACGACGCCGATCTGCTCACCCGCGGGGCCGACGAGGCGGACCTCGGGGACGCGGATGCGCTCATTGGTGCGGGGATCGCTGATGCGGAACTCCTTAGACGATGGGATTCGGCCATCAGGATGCTGTCTGCATCCCGAGCGAATTCGGAATCGTCCCCCACCCGCCGGCAGTCAGATGCCGGCTTCGCACCCTGTCTGCCGGTTCGGTCTGACGACGCGATCCGGTGGAGTGCAAGACCCGGTAGCCTGGAACGGCAAGCGCGGGTGGGAAGTGAATCCTCTTTCGTGCCGGAGCATGACGCTCCGGAGCCCGACACAGTCTAACAGAAGGCAAGGCGAAGTGACGAACCAGGCATCCGACGAGACCGCACGTGAGCGCGAAGAGCGCTGGGCTCGGCAGGAGGAGGCCGCGTCGTCGGCCACCCGCGACATCGCGGACGTCCCCGCGGTCGAGGTCATCACCACCGCGGCGGTGCACCTCATGAGCGCGGCCGCGGTCAAGCTCGGCCTCGCCGACGACCCGAACGCGGCCGCACAGATCGACCTCGATGAGGCTCGCAAGCTCATCAACGCCCTCGCCGGCCTCATCACCGCGGGTGCACCCGAGATCAGCGACATGCACGCGCGGTCGCTGCGCGACGGCCTCCGCTCGCTGCAGCTCGCATTCCGCGAGACCTCCACGATCCCCGACCCGATCGGCAAGGGCCCCGGCGAGAAGTGGACCGGCCCGGTCACCTGACCCCGCGACTCCCCGGTCTCTCGCGAGCACCCCTCCCCGGTCTTTCGCAGGCGCCCCTGCCCATTCGTTGAACGAGCGCCCCTTGACCGGTCGTTGAGCGAGCGCAGCGAGACGAAACGCTCTACCGCTCCAGAACCACCGGCGGCGCCGTCGACGGTCCCCCGCACGGGTCGGTGGAGTGCGTCCAGTCGATCGGCTCCTCGGTCTCGGAGAGCAGGATGCCGCCGTCGTCGTACACGCGGACGATGATGTGGTCCGGCGCGTCGAAGCCGAACCCGAACGCCCCGGCGTCCCCGCGCTCCGGCACCGAGAGGTCCGTGCTCGGCGTCGGTTCGACTCCCGGCCCCGTCGAGCACCCGGCATCCGTGCACACCTGCAGGAACACGTCGGAGCCGTAGGCGGAGGGGTCGATCTCGACCGCGTTGCTCCATCCGATCGTCGTGCACGCGCCCGGCGGGAACGCGGAGCCGCTGAGCACTGCGACGACGCCCACCAGCGCCCCGACCGCGCTCACCCGCTTCATGCCGCGAGCATATCGGTGCAGGGCGTCAGACGGAGCGGCGCAGCTTGACGGTCAGCGAGTCCGCGAGCACGGCGATGCGGTCGTCGGCGGCCCAGCGCTGCGCAAGCCGGGAGAGCACGGCATCCAACACTTCGCGCTCGAGTCCGTCGACGAGTTCGAGGATCACGATCAGCTCGGGACCGCGCAGACGGGCGTCGGGATCCCCCGGAGCGACGGCGACATCGATCACGGCCAGCTCGTGCGCGACGCTCTCCTGCAGCGCGCGGACCACCTCGGGAGACAGGAAGCTCGGCTCCCACGCGTGCCCCTGGGCGAGCGCCCAGACTGCCGGACGCCGGATCACGAACTCGGTCTCGGAGGTCGGGTCGAGCACGATCAGGTCGGTGTCCTCCGCGGAGGCCGACAGGGCGACACGCACGGCCTCGACCGGGATCGGCCGCGCCGCGGCATCCCATGCCTGCATCGTCTGCACGGAGGAGAACACGGGCTGCACACGACGTCCGTCGGGAGCAGCCACCGTCACGATCGACAGCTCCTGCGTCTTGTCGACCGCGAGTCCGCTGGGCGCCACCCCCTCCTCGCCCTTCTCGGCGATCAGAGGGACCAGGACCCTGGCTGCGCGAAAAGCATCGACGACCTCGGCCTGCGAGCCCTCCCCCGATCGGAAGCGCAGCAGGGCGGCGAGCAGGGCCGGGTCCGCGGAGCCGTCGTCGGCGGCGTGCGGATTCGTCTCGAAGCTGCGTCCCTCCCACGGGACGCCGGCGGAATCGCCGTGGCCGTGCGCCGAATGATCGTGCGACTCGGGGCCGCACGCGGGGGCGTCAGTCTCCCGCGACATCCAGTGCCTCAGCGAGCGTGAACGCACCGGCGTACAGTGCCTTGCCGACGATCGCACCCTCGACGCCGAGAGGCACGAGGTCGCGGAGCGCCGCGATGTCGTCGAGGTTCGAGATGCCTCCGGAGGCCACGACAGGCTTGGGCGTGCGGGACGTCACCTCGCGCAGGAGCTCCAGGTTCGGGCCCTTGAGCGTGCCGTCCTTCGTGACGTCGGTCACGACGTAGCGGCTGCAACCGGCGTCCTCGAGGCGCTCGAGCACCTCCCAGAGGTCGCCGCCCTCCTTGGTCCACCCGCGCGCGGCGAGCGTCGTGCCGCGCACGTCGAGACCGACCGCGATCGCCTCGCCGAAGCGGCTGATGACGTCGGCGGCCCACTCCGGGTTCTCGAGCGCCGCGGTGCCGAGGTTGATGCGCGTCGCCCCGCTCTCGAGAGCCGCCTCGAGAGTGGCGTCGTCGCGGATGCCGCCGGAGAGCTCGACGTTCACGTTCTTGAACTGCTTGATGACCCTGCGGAGGATCGGCGCGTTGCTGCCGCGCCCGAACGCCGCGTCGAGGTCGACGAGGTGGATCCACTTCGCCCCCTGCGACACCCACTCCCCCGCCGCGTCGAGCGGGTCGCCGTAGCTGGTCTCGGTGCCGGCCTCGCCCTGCGTGAGCCGGACAGCCTTGCCGCCTGCGACGTCGACCGCGGGAAGCAGGGTGAGGGAAGGGGACTGCGCGAAGTCGTTCATGACGTCCTCAGGTGGGATCGGGAGCGCCGATTCGTCGGCACGAGAATCGACACTAGCCGCCGCATCCGTCCGCTCCAAATGAGCGTGACACCGTGGGACGGATGCCACGCGGTAGCCTCGAAGACACGTGTATCCGGTCGACGAGGAGAAGGTCCATGACGCGCGACGGCGAAGCCTACGGCGGAGGCCCCCTGCGGCGGGGAAACACGAGCCCGCCCGAGACGCCCGAGCTCGTCGAGCACGTGCCCCTCACTCCGCAGGACCAGGATGACGACGACTGGCCCACCATGCCGGGATACGCGGTATCTCGGACGCCAACCGCGGCGCCGACTGACCACCCCCCGACTCCTCCGGCTCCGGCCGCGCCGGTGACCCCGGGTGCCCCGACGACTCCGCCGACGTCCGCTACCGCGCCGGCCGTCACTCCCGCGCCCCGCACCGTGCCCGCTCCCACGACGCGTGCCGCTGCGGCCGCCGCCGCCGCGAACCGACCCGCCGCCCCATCCGAGGTGACCGCGCCCGCTCCCGCCCCTGCGCAGGCGAGCCCGCAGACGCAGACGAGCCCACCCGACCCGGCGACCACACCGTCGCCGAGCACCGCGAGCATCCCGTCCGCCCCGGCGACGCCGCCCGTGCCCACCGCGATGCCCGTCCCACCGCAGGCCGCCGACCAGGGCACCGCGCCCGCGGCACGGCCCACCATGCCACCGGCATCCGGCGCGCCCTCGTCACCGGCGGCGACGGCAGCACCACCTCAGCCGACCTCGCCGGCTCAGCCGGAACTCGTCGAGAAGGTTCCCGGGGCGCATCCGCCGCGGACCTCTGCTCCCTCGGCTCCGTTCGCGCCCGCCGCATCGCACGCGCCCGCCACACCGCACGCGCCGGCGGCTCCACATACGCCGGCCGCGCAGCATCCGCCTGCCGCATCGCAGGCACCCACCGCACCGCACGCGCCCGCCGCACCGCAGACACCCGCCGCGCCGCACGCGCCCGCCGCGCCGCAGGCACCTGCCGCGTCGGCATCCGACCACCCCGCCGCATCCCGGCGCGAGCAGCGCGAGCAGGGTGTCGAGCGGCGTTCCTTCCTCCAGCAGGATCCGCGCGAGGATCCCGCCCGCCGCGGAGGACGCGGCTTCCTCAACCGTCTCGGGTTCTCCCTGGGACCGAACGCGAGCGAACGCGCACAGCGCGATGACGAGCATGCCGTGAGCCGCCACTGGCCGGGACCTCGCACCGTCGCAGTCGTCAACGGCAAGGGCGGAGCGGGGAAGACCCCGGCGACCGTGCTGCTGTCCGCGGTGTTCGCGCAGTACGGTGGCGCCGGGGTGCTCGCCTGGGACAACAACCAGACCCGGGGAACGCTCGGGTGGCGCACCGAGACCGGGGCGCACGATCGCACCCTCCTGGAACTGCTCCCCCAGACGCAGAGGCTGCTGGGCGCCCAAGGGCAGTCCGCCGACCTCGCGCATTTCGTGCACCACCAGCCGCAGGAGAAGTACGACGTGCTGCGGTCGAAGCCGATCCGGCTCGCGCACGAGAACAGGCTGAGTCCCGCGGACGTGGATGCGATCCACGCGGTCGCCGCGAAGTTCTACCGTCTCATCATCATCGACTCGGGCAACGACGAGTCCGACCCGATGTGGTTGCGGATGATCGACCGTGCCGACCAGCTCGTCGTCGCCACGACGACCCGCGACGACCACGCCGAAGCAGGGGCACTGCTCCTGGAGGCGCTGGAGGACCGCGACGAGCGGTCCGCCCATCTCGCGCGCCAGGCCGTCGTCGTGGTGAGCCAGGCCGACCCCAAGGCCTCGTCCGCCGAGATCGCCGAGGTCGTCGCCGGCTATCAGCCGCTCGCGCGGGAAGTCGTACAGATCCCCTACGACCGGGAGATGGTCGACGGTCACCTTCGGCTGCGCGCGCTCGCCTCGCCCACCCAGGAGGCGTGGCTGTCGGCCGCTGCGGCCGTCGCCCGCGGGTTCTGAGAGCGACCCGCTCAGCCGGGTGGCCGTACGGGCAGGTCAGTCCCCGAGGGAACCGATCCAGTTCCGGAGCAGTTGGATGCCGGCATCGCCGGACTTCTCCGGGTGGAACTGCGTGGCCGACAACGGACCGTTCTCGACGGCGGCGAGGAACGGGTCGCCGTGCGTCGCCCACGTCAGGACCGGCTGCGGGAACGGCGGGATGACGTCGAGCTCCCACTTCTGGGCGCCGTAGGAGTGCACGAAGTAGAAGCGCTCCTGCTCGATTCCGCGGAAGAGAACGGAGTCCGCGCCGGGTTCGACGGTGTTCCACCCCATGTGTGGGAGCACGGGAGCGTTCAGCTCGGTCACCGCCCCGGGCCATTCGCCGAGTCCCTCGGTGTCGTGGCCGCGCTCCACGCCGTGCGCGAAGAGGACCTGCATGCCGACGCAGATGCCGAGCACCGGACGTCCGCCGGCGAGCCGGCGATCGATGATCTCGTCCCCGCCGTGGGCGTGCAGGGCATCGCGCACGGCCTGGAAGGCGCCGACACCGGGCACGAGCAGGCCGTCGGCCTCGAGCGCCTCGGAGCGGTCGCGCGTGAGCACGGCATCCGCTCCGGCCGCGACGAGGGCCTTCACCGCCGAGTGCACGTTGCCGGACTCGTAGTCGAAGACGGCGACGCGGGGCGTACGGCTCACAGCGCTCCCTTGGTGGAGGGGATGCCGTCGACCAGCGGGTCGAGAGCCTTGGCCTGACGGAACGCGCGCGCGAACGCCTTGTACTCGGCCTCCGCGATGTGGTGCGGGTCGCGGCCGCCCAGGACTCGGACGTGCACCGTGAGGCCGGCGTTGAACGCGAGCGCCTCGAACGTGTGTCGCACGAGCGACCCCGTGAAGTGACCGCCGATCAGGTGGTGCTCGAAGCCGACGGGCTCGCCGGTGTGCACGAGGTACGGCCGTCCGGAGATGTCGACCACGGCCTGCGCGAGCGCCTCGTCGAGAGGCACGAGCGCGTCGCCGTAGCGGGCGATGCCCGACTTGTCGCCGAGCGCCTCGCGGATCGCCTGACCGAGCACGATCGAGATGTCCTCGACGGTGTGGTGGGCGTCGATGTGGGTGTCGCCGGAGGCGCGCACCGTGAGGTCGGTCAGCGAGTGCTTCGCGAACGCCGTGAGCATGTGGTCGAAGAACGGCACCGAGGTGTCGATGCGGCTCGCACCCGTGCCGTCGAGGTTCAGCTCGAGCTCGACGGACGACTCGGAGGTGCTGCGCACACGGTTGGCGGTGCGCGGGGCCTGGGCGGTGCTGCTCATGATGCCGATCCTATCGATGCGAGGGCGTCCAGGAACGCCGTGGTCTCGGCGTCGGTGCCGGCCGTCACACGGAGGTGCCCGGGAAGCCCCACGTCGCGGATCAGCACTCCCCCGTCGTACAGCTCCTGCCAGACGCGCTTCGGATCGGCGACGCCGCCGAACAGCACGAAGTTCGACCATGACTCGTGCGGCGTGTAGCCGAGCGCCTCGAGTGTCGCCGAGATCCGATCACGCTGCTCGACGATCTCCGCGACCATGCCGAGCATCACGTCAGAGTTGCGCAGTGCCGCGATCGCGGCCGCCTGTGTGAGCGCGCTGAGGTGATAGGGCAGACGGACGAGGCGCAGGGCGTCGATGAACGCGGGGTCGGCAGCGAGGTAGCCGACGCGCGCGCCGGCGAACGCGAAGGCCTTGCTCATGGTGCGCGAGACCGCCAGGCGCGGACGGCCGTCGAGCAAGGTGAGAGCGGAGGGCGCGTCGTGCGGTGCGAACTCCTGGTACGCCTCGTCGACGACGACGATGCCCCGCGAGACCTCGTAGACCGCCTCGACGACGTCGAGGCCCAGTGGGGTACCCGTCGGGTTGTTCGGCGCGCAGAGCAGGATGACGTCGGGATCGACCTCGGCGACCTGCGCGGCGGCCTCATCCGGGGTGATCGTGTAGTCCGGCTGCCGCGTACCGGCGACCCAGTTCGCGCCGGTGCCCTTCGCGATCAACGGGTACATCGAGTAGGTGGGCGCGAAGCTGAACGCGGTGCGACCGGGCCCACCGAACGCCTGCAGGATGTGCTGCAGGACCTCGTTCGAACCGTTGCCGGCCCAGATCTGCGAGGCGTCGAGTCCGTGGCCGAGGTACTCCGCGAAACCTTCGCGGAGGGTCGTGAACTCGCGATCGGGGTAGCGGTTGACGTCGCGAAGCGCCACCGCGATGTCGTCGAGGATGTCGCTGGCGACGGCATCGGGCACGGGATGCGTGTTCTCGTTGACGTTCAGCGCGATGGGAAGCGGGGCCTGAGGCGCACCATAGGGCGTGAGGCCCCGGAGATCGTCACGGAGCGGAAGGTCGGCGAGCGAAGCAGTCACCCTTCCCATGGTAGGCCGAGCGGGGCACCGCGCGTCACTCGGTGACGCCGAGTGAAGCACTCACTCCGAGTAGACCGCGGGGATCGCGATCTCCTGACCGATCTGCAACGCGCCGCCCTGCAGCGCGTTGAGCCGAGTGATGTCGCCGATGACCTCACGCGGGTCCGATCCCGGCGCGACGCTCTCGGCGATCGACCAGAGGGTGTCGCCGGGCATCACGGTCACGGTCTCGAAGGATGCTGTCGCGACGTGCTCGTTCGATGCGATCGCGCTCCCGCCGCTCAGCGCACCGAAGGCGATGCCCGCCGCGAGCGGCAGAGCCGCGAGAGCGAGCACGACCCGACGACCGCGCGCCGTCAGCCGGATGCGAGTCGCCGGACGTGCCGGAAGGACTGCTGCGCTGCTGAAGGTGATGGTGCTCATCTCGTGCTCCTCTGGGTGACCGCGGGGCGGTGAAGGTGGCGTAGCGTTCGCATCCGCGACTCGGCCGGGAGCCGAGGATGCGAAGCTACGTTCCGAAGTTATCTTCGAATTCGAACATCTGTCAAGACTTCTTCGAAATCCGGCCCCCGAGATAACCGACACGCTCGAACAGATATTCCCTATCGGCGCGTTTCTCGGATACGGTTTCGATACGAACACCCCACCACGGACCTCCGACATTCGAATCGAGACGCCGGATCCGCACCCCTGAGGAGAACCATGAGCGAGAACTCCGCCCCCGAAGCCGAGGCGCCGCGCACTCGTCGTCGGAAGAGCCTCAGCCCCAAGCAGATGGCCATCCTCGAGGTCATCCAGACCTCCATCAGCCGCTACGGCTACCCGCCGAGCATGCGCGAGATCGGCGACGCCGTCGGCCTCAAGTCGCTGTCGAGCGTGACCCACCAGCTCGGCCAGCTCGAGCTCAGCGGCTACCTGCGCCGCGATCCCGGCAAGACACGGGCCATGGAAGTGCTGATCGACCTCCCCGGCACCGGCGCCGAGAATCCCGCCGACGTCGCGACCCCGGTCGGCGACGCCGCGCTCGTCCCCCTGGTCGGCCGCATCGCCGCGGGTGTGCCGATCACCGCCGACCAGCAGGTCGAGGAGATCTTCCCCCTGCCGCGTCAGCTGGTCGGCAAGGGCGACCTGTTCATGCTGAAGGTCTCGGGCGAATCGATGATCGACGCCGCGATCTGCGACGGCGACTGGGTGGTCGTGCGATCCCAGGGCACCGCCGAGAACGGCGAGATCGTCGCCGCGATGCTCGACGGAGAAGCCACCGTCAAGGTGCTGCGACGCCGCGACGGTCACACGTGGCTGCTGCCGCGCAACTCCGCGTTCGAGCCGATCCTCGGCGACGAGGCCGTGATCCTCGGCAAGGTCGTGGCCGTCCTCCGCGCCGTCTGACACTGCGCCGCCTGACTGCGCGCCGTCTGATTCTGCGCTGTTCGCCGCCCGCGCCGCACCGCACGACCGCGCGCCGTCCCGCTCCCTCGACGCGCGCCGGAAGGCACCGCACGGCGCCCCGCGCTTAGGCTCGAAGGCATGACCGCACCGTACGGCTCCTGGTCCTCCCCCTTCTCCCCCGCGTCGATCGCCGCAGCCGCGCCGCGCATCGACGGTGCCCGCTTCGTCGGCGACGAGGTGTGGTGGGGAGAGTCCGTGCCCGCAGAGGGCGGCCGCGTCGCAGTGCGCAGCTCGACGGGCGCGGTGGTCCTGCCCGCTCCGTGGAACGCGCGGTCCCGAGTGCACGAGTACGGCGGTGGCGCCTGGACGGCCGACCACGACGGCACCCTGTACTTCGTCGACGCGGCCGACCAGCGCGTGCGCCGGATGCCGCGCGGCGGCGATCCCGTGCCGCTCACCCCGCCCGGGCCGGCTCACGGCGGACTGCGACTGCAGCACGGGCGCCTGTTCGCGGTCCGTGAGGACCTGACGAGCGATCCGCACCGTCGCGGCATCGTGGAGATCCCGCTGGACGGCTCGGCAGCGGACGACGAGCGCGCACTGACCGTGATCGTGGAGGGCGAGGGCTTCTACGCGCATCCCGCGCTCTCGCCCGACGGCTCCCGCCTCGCCTGGGTCGAGTGGCATGCTCCCCGGATGCCGTGGCAGTCGGCCGCACTCGTGATCGCGGACCGCGACCGGCGGATCGCACCTGCGACCCGAGCCGCCCTGCAGCCGGAGTGGACCGGCGACGACGAGCTCGTGTACGCCGACGATCCCTCCGGGCGCTGGGCTCTGCAGCGCCTCCGCCTCGGCGACGGCAGCGGCGCCGACGGCGACCGCAGCGAAGCGGATGTTCGAGCGGTGTCGGCCGCTCGCATCGACGCCGACACCGGCTACGGGCTCTGGGTTCTCGGCAACAGATGGTTCCAGCCTCTCGACGACGGCCGCATCGTGGCGGTGCGCACGAACGGTCGCGACGACGTGGTGGTCGTCTCACCGGACGGCAGCGCACGCCCGCTGACCCTCGCGGCCGACGGTCACGTCAGCGTCGACGACGTCTCGGGCTCCCGCGTGCTGCTGTCCGGCAGCAGCTCGACGTCTGCACCCGGCGTGTGGGCGGTCGACGTCGACTCGGGCGCAGTCGAGCGCATCGCCGGAGGGACGCCAGCGGATCCTGCGTGGATGCCCACGGCATCCGTCCTCCTCGTCGACGGCCCGCACGGCCCCGTGCACGCGTTCGCCTACGCCCCGCGGAACCCCGAGCACACCGCGCCGGACGGCGAGCTCTCGCCGTACGTCGTCTTCGTGCACGGCGGTCCTACGGCGCATGTCACCGGGGCGTCCTCCGCCGCCGTCGCGTTCTACACCAGCCGCGGCATCGGCGTGCTCGACGTCAACTACGGGGGATCGACGGGCTACGGCCGTGCGTACCGCGAAAGGCTCGACGGCCAGTGGGGCGTCGTCGACGTCGACGACGTGATCGCGGCCGCGCGCGGCCTGGTGGATGCCGGGCTGGCCGACCCGGCGCGCATCGCGATCCGCGGCGGTTCGGCGGGTGGGTGGACGGTGCTGTCTGCGCTCGTGCGGGGCGGCACGTTCGCCGCCGGGATCAGCCGCTACGGCGTCGCGGACCTGCGGATGCTGGCCGAGCACTCGCACGACTTCGAGGCGCACTACATCGAGGGCCTGGTGGGTCCGCTCCCCGAGGCCGAGCAGCTGTACGTCGACCGCTCGCCGCTCACGCACGCCGACCGCATCGACGTGCCGGTGCTCCTGTTGCAGGGCGGAGAGGATCGCGTGGTGCCTCCCGCCCAGTCCGAGGCGATCCGCGACGCGCTGCGGTCGCGGGACGTGGAGCACGAGTACGTGGCGTACCCGACGGAGGGCCACGGCTTCCGGGCGGCGGAGACGATCGTCGACGCGCTCGAGCGCGAGCTCGCGTTCCTCGGCCGCGTGTTCGGTTTCACACCCGCGCCCTGAGGGCGTGCCGCCACGGGAGGCGGATCAGAGGGCGACGGTCACTCGCCGACGCGGTTGCGCAGGCGCATGGCGCGCTCGGCCTCGCGGGTGTCCTGACGCTCGCGCAGGGTCTGGCGCTTGTCGTACTCGCGCTTGCCCTTCGCCAAGGCGATCTCGACCTTCGCGCGGCCGTCCGAGAAGTACAGCTTGAGCGGGATCAGGGTGTACCCGCCTGCCGAGACGGCGTGAGCGAGCTTGGCGATCTCCTCGCGGTGCAGCAGCAGCTTGCGGATGCGCTTGGCCGAGTGGTTCGTCCAGTGCCCCTGGGAGTACTCGGGGATGTGCACGGCATCCAGGAACACCTCGTTGCCCTTGACGAACGCGTAGCCGTCGCTGAGGTTGGCGCGTCCCTGACGCAGCGACTTCACCTCGGTGCCGGTGAGCACCATCCCCGCCTCGTACGACTTCTCGATGTTGTAGTCGTGACGTGCGCGACGATTGGTCGCGATGACCTTCTCCCCGCGTTCCCTGGGCATGATTCTCTCCTGATCCGTGCCGTGGCATCGTGCGGTGCCCGGTGGCGGGCGCACGGCAGCCTGCCAGTCTATACCGCGGAGCGGGTCAGGTGCGAAGCCACCGGCGGATCGCGAACCCGGCCGAGAGCGCGGCCAGCACCACGCCGATGCCGATCAGGACGGGAACGACGAGCGCGGCATCCTGCATCGTGATCCAGGTCGTGATGAACGGCACGCGTCCGCGGAGATAGCCGTTGACGCCGAAGTGCACCCCGGCGACGACCGCGGCGCTCGCGAGGACGGACCCGAGGAACGCCGCGAACACGCCCTCCAGCACGAACGGGGTCTGGATGAAGCGGTTCGACGCCCCGACCAGTCGCATGATGCCGATCTCCTTGCGACGCGCATACGCCGACAATCGGATCGTCGTGCCGATCAGCAGGATCGCGGCGATGAGCATCAGCACGGCGATGCCCACCGCGATGTACGTCGCGACCGTGAGCGCCGAGAACAGGGGTTCCAGGTACTGCAGCTGATCCTGCACCTGTTCGACCCCGGCGACGCCGTTGAACGCCTCGGAGATCACCTGCGACTGCCCCGGGTCCTTCATCGTGACGAAGAAGACCTCGAACGCCTGGTCCGGGGTGATCACGCTCGCCTGCTCCTCGCCGAGCTGCGCGACGAGCTTGGCGTAGGTGTCCTCCTTGGTATCGAAGGTCACCTCGCTGATGAGCGGTGAGAGGGCCTCGCCGTCGAGCTGGTCGCGCACGGCGTTCACCTGATCCTCAGTGGCGCCGCCGTCGACGCAGGTCGGCGACTCGGAGATCGTCGAGCACATGTACACGGCCACCTGGGCCCGCTCGGTCCAGTACCCGCGCATGGTGCCGATCTGCGACTGCATGAGGATCGCGGCCCCGACGAATGTGAGCGACACGAATGTCACGAGTACGACGGAGATGACCATCGAGATGTTGCGACGGAGGCCGCCGAGGGCTTCCGCCAGGATGAGTCCGATTCTCATGAGGTCGGGCCCACCTCCTCGGCGCCGTCGTCGGACAGGCCCAGTCGGTCTGCGACCCCCACCTCAGCCACGTCGACCTGCGGCAGGACGATCGGATGCGTGCGCGGTCCGACCGCCGCCGGCTTCGCCTCAGGCGTCGTCTCGGGTTGCACGTCGGTCTGCGGTTCGATGGGCACCGCCTGGGCCTCGGGGATCTCGGATGCCGTGGGCACGGCGTCAGGGGCGGTCGATGCCGCTCTACGCTGCGCACTCAGCTCCTCCGCGAGCGCTGCGCGCACGACCGAGAGATCGGCGGTCTGGCGCTGCACCTCCTGCACCGCGGTGAGTGCGGCCGCGGCGGCGGCGCCACGGACCTCCTCCGGTACGAGGCGCGGGATGTTCGACGTGTCGCCGTAGCCACCGTGGACCTCGTCGCGCACCATCTCGCCGTCGCGGAGCTCGATCACGCGGCGCTGCATCTGGTCGACGAACGCCGCCTCGTGCGTGGCCATGAGCACGGTCGTGCCGCCGGCGTTGATCCGTGCGAGCAGCTGCATGATGTCGACGGAGGTCGCGGGGTCGAGGTTTCCGGTCGGCTCGTCGGCCAGCAGGACCTGAGGTCGGTTCACGAGCGCGCGCGCGATCGCCACACGCTGCTGCTCCCCACCGGACAGCTCGTGCGGCATCCGCTTCTGCTTGCCGTCGAGGCCGACGAGCGCGAGCGCCTCCGGCACCGCCTGCTGGATGAACCCGCGTGACGATCCGGTCACCTGCAGGGTGAACGCGACGTTCTGATACACGGTCTTCGAGGGCAGCAGGCGGAAGTCCTGGAACACCGAGCCGATGTGCCGCCGGAAGTAGGGGACCTTGCGGTTCGCCAGCGACCGCAGGTCGCGGCCGAGCACGGCGATACGACCCGTCGTGGGGACGTCCTCGCGCAGGATGAGTCGCAGACACGACGATTTGCCCGACCCCGAGGCGCCGACGAGGAAGACGAACTCCCCGCGCTGGACTTCGAAGTCGACGCCGGACAGGGCGGGTCTGGTGGTCCCGCGGTAGCGTTTCGTGACGTTCTCGAACCGAATCATGGCGCTTCGAGCCTAAGCGCGCCGGATGGTGTGCCCGCGAGCGACACCCCGCAGACCACCTCTGCGTCCGAGGGCACTGCTATACATGGAGGTGTCGATCCGCGGTCAGCGCGGACGAAGACTTCCGAGGGGACCATCATGACGACGCCCGCAGGCTGGTACGACGACGGATCCGGCCGGCAGCGCTGGTGGGACGGCACCCAGTGGACCGAGCACTTCGCCCCGGTCGCCCCGGCGGACGTGACCGCCGCCGACACCACGCCCGCCGCCACGGAGACGGAGTCGACGCTCGGATCGGTCGCCGCCGTCGAGACGTCGTGGTCCGAGGCTCCGTCCACGGAGACCGCCCCCGCAGGTGCCGGATCGGCGGATGCCGGGTCAGCGGATGCCGGTTCGGGTGTGAACACCCCGACCGCGGATGCGGTCGGCATCGGCGCTGAACCCATCGCCGCGGAGCCTGTCGCCGCCGAGCCCGTTGCGACTGCACCCACTGCCGCTGAGCCCGTTGCGGCTGCGCCCGCGGCTCCGGCCGACGGCGCCGAGCCCGAGAGTCCCGCGCCCGACACCGCGGTCCCCACGTCTGGGAGCGAACCGGTCACGGCCCCCGAGGCGGCACCGTCCTGGTCGGCACCGGCGACCCCCGAGGCCCCGTCATGGGGCACGCCGTTCACGGCCCCCGGCGCCGCCGGGCCCTCCGCGCCACTCGATCCCGCCGTGCCTCCGTACGGCAATCCGGCGCCGACCTACCCGGGAGCCGGCGTCGCGTACCCCGCCGCTGCGCCCGCCCCACAGCCGCCGACCTATCCCGGTGCGGCTCAGGCCTACTCCGGTGCCGGCTCTGCGCCCGGCGGCCCGGGATACCCGATCGGCGGCTATCCCGGAGGTTACGGTGGGGCTCCCGCCGCCCCCGCGCGCCCCTCGGTGCTCGGACTGGTCGGTCTCGGCCTCGCCGTGCTGGGCACGATCCTGGCCTTCATCCCGTTCCTCAACATCATCGGCTTCGTGCTGCTCGGGGTCGGCTTCATCGCCTCGCTCATCTCGCTCTTCCTGAAGGGCCGGAAGTGGCCCGGCATCACGGGGCTCATCCTGTCGGTCGTCGGCACGATCATCGGCGTCGTCGTGGCCATCGTGTTCTTCGTGGCGACGGTCGCGTCCGAGGTCACCCGTGACTTCCCGACCTCGCCTCCGTCCAGCGACAGCGACACCGGCACCGACGGCGACTCCGACGGCGGTTTCGGAACGCCCGAGGTCGTCGAGGGCACGATGGGCGAAGCCATCACCGTGACCCAGCTGTCCGGATCGGGTGAGGTCACTGTGAACTCCGCCACATGGGCGACGTCCGACGGCTCGAGCATCCCCGCGACCAACGGCGGCTTCGTGATCCTCGATATCACGTGGTCCGGGGTCTCCGGCACCAGCTACGTCAACCCGATCTACTTCGGCATCGAGACCGCCGAGGGCGTCGAGGGAACGTACGACTTCTTCGCCGACGGCCAGATCGGCAGCGAGGAGCTCGCTGCCGGACAGTCGGTCAACGGCAAGGTGACCTTCGACGTCGCCCAGAGCGGCTCGTACACCGTCATCGTGACGGACGAGCTGCTGCAGGAAGTCGCCCGCATCTCGGTCACCGCGACCGCCGGTTGAGCACGAAGGACGAGGACGACGGCATGACAATCCCTGCCGGATGGTACGCCGACGGCTCCGGGCGGCGACGCTGGTGGGACGGCTCCGCGTGGACGCAGCACACGCTCGCCGCGCCCGCGACACCGACGACGCCTGCCACGCCCACGACGCCCGCCGCCGAGGCTGATGCAGCCGCGGTCGCCGCACAGCACCCCGCGAGCGCGGAGAACGACGATTCCACCGAGGCATCGGCGGAGGGAGCGCCCGCAGATGCTGCGGCGACCGTGCCGCTCGACGACGCGGCGGTCGACAGCACACCGACCAGCGGCCCGGCGACCGACGGCACGCCCGTGGACAGCATGCCCACCGTCGGCGCTCCTGCCGTCGGCGCTCCTGCTCCTCCGCACGACGCCGCGGCGACCGCCGCCTTCACTCCACCGTGGGCCCTGCCGGGCGCGGCTTCGGCGGAGCAGCCCACAGTGCCGGTCAGCGCCGCCCCGGGATACCCCGGCTCCGTCTCCCAGCCTGGCTGGGGCGCACCGAACATCTACCCCGGCGCCGCACAGCCCGCCTGGGGTGCACCCGCCGCAGCGGCTCCGCCACGCCGGTTCCCGATCCTCGGGGTGGTCGCCCTCGGGCTCGCCGTCCTCGGGGCCGTCCTGTCGTGTGTGCCCGCGATCGCGGTCGTGGGTTGGGCGATTCTCGGTCTCGCCTTCGTGCTCGGCATCGTGTCGCTGTTCTTCCGCGCACCCAAGTGGCCGGGTATCGCCGGCATGGGCGTGAGCGTGCTCGGGTCGTTCCTCGCCGTCGCGGTCGTGCTCATCTCGTTCGGTTCCGCCGGCACCTCGCCCGAGACCGGCGGCACGCCGATCGCTCCTCCGACGACAGCGCCGAGCGACGGCCCCACGGTCCCCGACGACGCGGAGCAGGTCGGCTGGGCCGACCTCGAGGTCGGCCAGTGCATCCCCTACGTCGACTGGGAAGAGGACGTCTACTACGTGCCCGTCGTCTCCTGCGACCAGCCGCACACCGACGAGGTGTACTTCACGTTCGACATCGACGACGGCGACTTCCCGGGCGACGAGGAGGTCAGCCGGATCGCCGACGAGCGCTGCATCGCCGAGTTCGAAGCCTTCGTCGGTTACGCGTACGCCGACTCGGTCCTCGACTTCTACTGGTCGGTGCCGACGCAGCGCACGTGGCGGATGGGTGACCGTGAGGTCGTGTGCATCGTCTACAGCTACGAGGACGTCACGGGCACCGTGCAGGGCGCAGCTCGCTGAGGACCGCCCGGAGGATCAGTCCTCGTCCTTGCGCTTGCGCCAGCGGATGCCCGCGGAGATGAACCCGTCGAGGTCGCCGTCGAACACCGCGGCCGGGTTTCCCGACTCGTGGCCGGTGCGCAGGTCCTTGACGAGCTGCTGCCCGTAGAGGAAGTACGACCGCATCTGGTCGCCCCAGCTCGCGGTGATGTTTCCCGCGAGCTCCTTCTTCTTCGCCGCTTCCTCTTCCTTCTGCAGCAGCAGGAGGCGGGTCTGCAGCACGCGCATGGCGGCGGCGCGGTTCTGGATCTGCGACTTCTCGTTCTGCATCGAGACGACGATGCCGGTCGGGAGGTGCGTGATGCGCACGGCGGAGTCGGTCGTGTTGACGGACTGCCCGCCGGGGCCGGAGGAGCGGAACACGTCGACGCGGATGTCGCCCTCGGGGATGTCGACCTCGGTCGCCTCCTCCATGAGCGGGATGACCTCGACGGCAGCGAACGAGGTCTGGCGCTTGTCGGCGGAGCCGAAAGGACTGATGCGCGCGAGGCGGTGCGTGCCGGCCTCGACCGACAGGGTGCCGAAAGCGTAGGGGGCGTCGATCTCGAAGGTCGTCGACTTGATGCCCGCGCCTTCCGCGTAGGACGTGTCCATGACCTTGACCGGGTACTTGTGCTGCTCGGCGTAGCGCAGGTACATGCGCATGAGCATCTCGGCGAAGTCGGTGGCGTCATCGCCGCCGGCGCCGGAGCGGATCGTGATGATCGCGGCGCGTTCGTCGTACTCGCCGTCGAGCAGCGTCTGCACCTCGAGCTGGTTGATCACCTCGGTGAGCGCGGCGAGCTCGTTGCGGGCCTCGATCGCGGAGTCCTCGTCGCCCATCTCGTTCGCGAGTTCGACGAGCACCTCGAGGTCGTCGAGCCGACGGCCGATGCCTTCGACGCGGGCGAGGGCCGACTGGGCGTGGCTGAGGGCGCTGGTCACCTTCTGGGCCCGCTCGGTGTCGTCCCAGAGATCCGGCGCGCCGGCTTCTTCGCTGAGTCGGGCGATGTCGGAGCGGAGCGCATCGACATCGACGACCTCGCGGATGTCACCGTAGGTGACGCGGAGGGCCTGGATGTCGGCGGAGAGATCGAGTTCGAGCATGGCTCACCCAGCCTAACGTGCCGCCTGCCCGGGCGGGGACGCGCCGCGAACGGGAGTAGCGTGAAGGGAGTGAGCGGCGCATCCACGGTTCTGAGACGTTTCGGGCCCATGGTGTACCTGCCGACCGTGCTGTTCTCGCTCGGCGAGGGTGCGGTCATCCCGCTGATCCCGGTGATCGCCGCGTCGATGGGCGCCGATGTCGCGTTCGCGGCTCTGGTCGCCTCGGCGCTCGTGGTCGGCCAGCTGTGCGGCAACCTTCCCGCGGGGTGGGCCGTCGCGCGCATCGGCGAGCGGTTCACGATGGTCATCGCGGGGGTCGTCGCGATCGGGGCCGGTGTCGGCATGGTGTTCGCGCCGTCGCCCGCGATCCTGGCGGCATCCGTGTTCCTGCTGGGTTTCTGCGCCGCCGCGTTCGGGCTCGCACGACACGCGTTCATGACGACGCGCGTGCCGATCGCGTTCCGTGCGCGGGCGCTGTCGCTGCTGGGAGGAAGCTTCCGGCTCGGCATCTTCATCGGCCCCTTCGTCGCGGCGGGACTGCTGCAGCTGTTCGGAACCGAGGCCGCGGCGATCTGGTTCTTCCTCGCATGCCTGATCGTGATGGTCGTGCTGGTGCTGTTCGGCCCCGACCCGGAGAAGACGATCCCGCCCACGACGTCCGTGCGCACCGCTCCCCTGGCGGAGGACACCGGCGAGGCCGTGAGCGGGGCGATCGCCACAGCGCCGCCCACCGGCATCTTCCGCACAATGTGGCAGCAGCGCTCCGTGCTCGGGCGTCTCGGCCTCGCCGCGGCATCCCTCTCAGCTGTCCGCTCGGCGCGCCAGGTGGTGCTGCCGCTGTGGGGGCTCTCGCTCGGACTCGACGCCTCGACCATCGCGCTCGTCGTCGGCATCTCGGGCGCAATCGACTTCGCCCTGTTCTACGCGAGCGGCCAGGTCATGGACCGCTTCGGGCGGCTGTGGGCGGCGATGCCCGCCATGGTGCTGATGGGCGCGGGGTTCCTCGCGCTGTCGTTCACGCACGATGGGGATGCCGCGGTGCTGTGGTTCGGTATGTTCGCGGCCGTGCTCGGGGTGGGGAACGGCCTGTCCAGCGGCATCCTGCTGACCCTGGGTGCCGATGTCGCGCCGAAACGGGAACCGGCGGCGTTCCTGGGATCGTGGCGGACGCTGACGGATGCCGGTGGCGCGGTGGCGCCGCTGCTCGTGTCGGGCATCACGGCGGTGGCGTCGCTGCCGGTCGCTGCGGCGGTGATCGGCGTGATCGGCCTCGTCGGGGCCGGCGGGTTCCTGCGCTGGATCCCGCGGTTCGTGCCGCGTGCAAAGAATCCGGGGCCTGTGGAGGATGGCGGACCGGCGGAGAATGCCGAATGAGCGTGCTCGGCGCGGACGTGCGCAGGCTCGTCGCGGGGTTCCCGGCGGAGTCCGATCACGATCGCGCCGTCCAGGCGGACTTCGCCTCGTTCTTCGCCGACGATGACGGTCCGGTCGCCCGCGACGACGGCCCGCACCATGCCACGGCATCCGCCTTCGTGTTCGATCCGTCGCTCACGCGCATCCTGCTGGTGTTCCACGGCAAGGGCCGATTCTGGGTGCAGCCGGGTGGTCACCTCGAGCCCGGTGATCGGTCGATCGCGGATGCCGCGTTGCGGGAGCTCGCCGAGGAGACGGGTGTCGCACCGGCGGCGCTCGATGAGCAGTACGCGTACGACCTCGACCACCACGCGCTGTCCGCGGCCTTCGGCCGCTGCGCCTCGCACCTCGACATCGGTGTCGCGCTGACCCTCGACGGCGACACCGCGCTGGTCGTGAGCGACGAATCCGAAGACGTCCGCTGGTGGCCGCTCGACGCGTTGCCAGACGAGGTGCCTCCGCAGTTCCATAACCGGGTCGCGCAGGTTCTCTCGCGATTGGCGCGCTGACGACGGAGGTCGCGGCGGCCCCCTAGCCTGGTCGCATGGCCTTCGCATTCGTGCTGCCCGCCTCCCGCCCTCTGCTCGACACGGCCGGCTCGCAGGACGCCCACCCCGTCGATGCGGACCGCGCGGCGTCAGCGCTCCGCGCGGACTACGAGCGCTGGTCGCGCTGGGGGCTGGGACTCCTGACGTTCTTCCTCACGGCGCTCGGCCTGCTCGTGGCCGTGGGGATGGTCGGCACGATCGCCATGCTGGGCGGGGTGCCGGCCGTGTTGGACGTGGTGGTCATCGTCGTCGCCGCTGCTGTCGCGTCCGCCGGTGTCGCGGTGCTCGTCGTCCTGTGGCGATCGGGACGACGGATGCTGCGCGCGGCGTCGTGGTGGATGCGGCTGCCGTACACGCACGGCGGTCGCCAGCGCCGAGCCGCTGGGTGGCTGCAGGCGCGGACGGTGAACTTCGAACCGCGGGTCTTCGCGCGGATCACGACGGCCACGCTCGCGCTGCTGCTCGGCATCGCCGGCGTCTCCCTGCTGATCCGCGATCTCGTGACGGAATGGACGTCGGTGACCGCAGCCTTCGGAGCGATCGGCGTGCTCGCCCTGGTCTCGGGGTCCGTGCAGTTCGGCGGCGTGCTGCGGCTCGTGTCGGCGCTCTCCGAAGCCGACCCGCTCTGGGTGCGGATCCGGTCGGCGTTCCGAGGCTGAGGCTGCCCTACCGCAGCGCGGTCCGGCGAACGGCAGCAGCAGGATCGCGGACAACCACAGGATCAAAGACGACGATGACAACCCCTTCGCCCGTATGAGCGAGTCGA
The DNA here is from genome assembly GCF_001262495.1 of Microbacterium sp. GCS4. Classification (GTDB taxonomy): domain Bacteria; phylum Actinomycetota; class Actinomycetes; order Actinomycetales; family Microbacteriaceae; genus Microbacterium. Next base: position 893,924 of record NZ_LGYE01000002.1, on the reverse strand, counting down.
ATACGATGACCGCCAGCACGAAGGCGATCGCCATTGCCGCCGCGAAGTGACATTGAACGCAGAGGTCCCGTTCGAACTCCAGATGCACTGTCAGTGCGTCCCGTCAGCGGTAGAGCGGAAGCTCGCTCCCTGATTCCCATCCGACCCCGAGAGGTACAGCCACTCAGTCCAGTCATCGTCAAGCATCCCGCGCTGGAATGCGGCTAGCTGCCTGCGCTCGGCGGAGATGTACGCGGCAAAGGCATCCGCCGCCGTGGGTTTTTGCCCCTCAAGGATCTCGACAGCCCTGCTGACGTACTCCATCGCATCCCAAAGAAGATCTTGCACGTCTACCAGATCTTCGCCGATACGCGCGGCAAGGGCAACAGGGATATCCTCAGGTCCGGCGCTGACCATCGGGCGGGTGGTGCGACGCTCGACCAGTTCAAGCCCAACAGCCAATGGCGGATTCGGCTGGACAAAATCGATCCACCACTCTCCGGGGCCAGCCGGATGATCGATCACGTGGTTGAAAAGCATGGGAAACTGCGGATCAGCAATGAGAAATAGGGTCAAGGGATCGCGGTGCTTGTCGAACCGGTGAAGGTCATTCAACAGCCCGGGAAGCGAAGCGCCGGTGGTGAACGGCTGAATGTCCCGCAAATTTGCAACTCTTCGTTCTCCCAACGCGACCAAGTGCTTACGCCGGGTTAGAGAATCCCAGTGTGCTTCTGTTGCCGCGATTGGGAACGCAGTTTGCGTGTTTTCGCTCTCGGTCCACGTCTCGCTCGGATCCGCGTGCGAAGCAGCGAAGATGGCTCTATCGAGAGTGGCACGCGCTTGAAAGAGGATGCTGCTCAGCTTGTACTCGAGTTCCGCGGGAACAAGCTGACCGCGCGCGCGAACGAAATATACGGCTCGTCGCCGGTCTGGATCCAGACGAGGGACGGCTAACACCTTGAGTTTGTTGTGATGATGGTCCGCCGACTCGCCGATAAAGTCGAACGCCTCCTGCATCAGGATTCCGATTCGTTTGAACAGCTTGTTTGGCTCATCACTCTTGCTCACGAGACAATCATGGCCGCAGAGCACCCCCGGTGCCAGCGCACATTAATCCTGGCAGGTGCACCTGCCGCGGCCACGCACACGCGGCGCTGGGGCCGAGGTGAGACACAAAGCGTTGACCTTGGCTCGAGAGGATGGCGTCATCGTCTGCCACCGCCGTTACATGCCACGTTGCTTCGCACCTGATCTCGAGACGCGTGCAGCGTCCACTCGAGAAGTAACGAGGACAACGGATGGCCGCGATGCCGCCGAGACGAATCTCATTGACGGTCGATGGGGCAATCGCTGGCGCGTCGCGACAGAGTGCTTTGTGCTTTGTGCTTCGCAAATTCTCGCTCGCATGCTCGTCGCAGACAGGGAACACCCATCTACTGAGGCGTAGCTGCCCATGCTGTCGCAACGTCATCGTGTCCGTGGGTACTGCGAGGATGATCCTATGGACGGCAACCCAAGCGCGATGGCGCACCGCCTGAACTATGCGACCCACAATGCGGACCACGTGAGGCTCAATCCGGCCCAGCGTCTCGCAGTGCAGCATCTTCGCGAGCAACTGCGTCGCTTACTGAGGAAGCGTAACGCGTACGCCTCTTTCATCCGCGCGGCCGCCAATTCGCCAATGGGCCTAGGGAAGCAGCCAACGCCCGACGAACAGGATGTCGCGTACGAGCTGACCCAAGGCTTCTTCGAACAGGTTTACGCAACGTTGTCTGCGTTGGCTTCAGTTCACGGACGCATCAGAGTTCACCTCGCCCAGTCAGAGCCGCCCATCAACTCAAACGATAAGTTCCTGACGTGGTGGGAGTCTGTAGGTGCGGAGGGGTGGTTATCGTCTCCGCTCGAGACGCTTCGCGCTTCGCGAGATTTCCGCACAGTTTTCATGCACCCACAGATGTGGCCAGTCTTTGATTGGGGAACGCTTAGCACCGGCGACGACATCCGCGTCGTGCTCCACGGCGCGCAAAGCTCCAAAGGGAACATCCCGCCTGGCAGCACGCGGGCTACTCAGCCCGCATACTGGGAGTTCTTCGCGCCCGACATGGACGAGGTGCTTGGAGCCTTCGAGCAACTCTGCCATGCCACCTTCGGCCCGATGTTCACTTGGTACCCTCAAGATGAGCACGCGACTGCCTGCGTGTGGGAACCAGACGGAATCGGTTCAACTATCGGGGACGCTGCCGCAAAGGCTTTGCGCGAGTCATTCTCATCTAGAGATCTCGACCCCGCCGTCCGCAGCAGATTGGACCCGCATTTCATAGAGGAACTCGACGACTACATCAGGTCGATGACCAACCTTCGCGAGCGAGCACGAGAAGCTCCAGTTGCCTCGGCTTATCCATCTGGAATTCCGGCTGCACGTCCATCCCCCGCTCAACTCGCCCCGTTCATGGAAGCGAACGGCGACGAGGCGGACTGATGGTTCGTTCAACCGATCACTTCGGCTTATCGTTCGTCGAGCGATCGTTTCGGGGCAGGAGCATGAGCGCCTCCATGTGTCCCGGCTTCTCGATCAGCACCCGCATGGCGACCTCCCACGCATCCCCGGCTGCGCCTGAACTGCCCCGCGAGCGGTCCACTGTGCTCGAGCGCCGCGATCACCTCATCGAGCGCGCGAGTGAGTCCGACAGCTCGAGCCGCACCGGCATCTCCCGGAGGGCATTTCCCAGACAGGATTCGGTGCCGACCGCCAGCACCACACTGCGGAGCTTGCTCGTGCGCTGTCCCCCCGCCGACCTGCGAGACCCGACCCAGCGAATCGAGGAGCACCTCTCCGGCCGTCGACGCAAGCAGGCATGTTCGCCCGCGCGGTCCTAACGCAACGCGGTCCGGCTCGTCGCGGTCGCCTCCAGGCGCACGCCCTCCGGCACGAACAGCGACACGACCGGCGGGTGCCAGTCGGTCGTGATCGTGACGCGGGCGGAGAGACCGTCGGGGGCGGATGCCGAAACGAGCGTCGCGTCACCGGGCCGCTCCCGCAGGAGGGCGACCGCCTGCCCCTGCACGGCAGCGTTCGTGAGTTCGGCGCGCACGGCATCCCCCTCGACCTCGACGATGAAGCCGTCCGCTCCGGCGAGCGCGGCGGAGTCGGCGAGCGCGTCGAGGCGCTTCTGCGCGATGTACAGGTCCGTCGCGCATACGCACACCAGGATCAGGGAGATCGCGAGCACCGCGTAGCCGAGCGCGAGCAGCAGCACGCTCCCCTCCTCGTCGCAATCATCCGCATCCCCCGCGAGAGCCTTCACGACGCACCCCACAGGCGCGACACCTTCTGCACGGCGATGCCCTCGACGGGCACGGCGGCAGCACGATCGAGACCGAGCACGGCCGGCACGAGCGGAAGCTGCACGCGGGTGCGCACCGTCACTGTCACGGTGGTCCCCGCCGCAGGACAAGGTGTCGCGATCGGCGCGCACGTCATGTCGACGTCCAGTGCCGCCGGGTCGATGCCGTACTCGGCGGTCACACCGTCGAGCACCCGCTGAGCGCGTGCCGCTCCCGCCTCGGCATCCGGAGCCAGCGACAGCGTGCGAGCCAGATGCCGGGCGGCGGCCTCCACGCCGAGCGCCTGCTCCTGGATCGTGCCGAGCGCGACGATCAGATACACCAGCGGCACGAGCAGGAGCACCCCGACCGCGATGAACTCCAGCGCCGCCGATCCCACCTCCGCCGACCTCTCATCCACCGAGACAGCCTGCTCACTCGACATCGAACGTCTCCACCGGGGCATGCGCCTCCACCTGCAGCGCGGCGGGAATCCCGATCAGACCGAGGAGCGGCAGCGTGGTGCGGATCCGCACCACGACCGTGTCCTCCCCCGCCTGCCGCGCCGGACCCACTGTGACGTCCTCCGCATAGGCTGCGCCCACGGCACGCGTGACCACCTCGCGCGCACGCGCGGCACCCTCCTCGGAAACCGTATCTGCCAGAGCCGCGTAATACGCGCCTTCGACCGCGGCGTCGTGCACGACGTTCCGCACATACACGACGAGCGCGAGCTGCAGCACCGCCAGCGTGAGCACCGTGAGCATGGTGCCGACGAGCACGAACTCGACCGGGCTCGACCCGCGCTCGTCATCATGCAGCGACATGGACATAGCGCGCTCAGAGGCCGGAGACGCGCTGGATCGCCTGTTCGAACAGGTCGCTCAGTGCGGGGCCCGCCACGGCCCAGATCAGCACGACCAGCCCTGCCGTCATCAACGTGACCAGCACCCAGCCGGGTACATCGCCCGTCTCGTCGTCACGGAGGTCCCGCAGGTTCTCGGCGGCCGCGTGCCGCCAGCGTCGCAGTGTGTTCATGTCGTCCTCTCGTTGGGTGCACTCAGCCGATGCCGAGTCGCAGGATGAACAGTCCCGGATAGATCGCGAACAGCACCGACAGCGGCAGGATCAGGAACACCAGCGGCAGGAGCATGAAGATCTCCTTGCGCCCCGCCTGCTCGATCAGCACCCGCTTCGCGTCCTCCCGCGCATCCCCCGCCTGTGCCTGAAGCACCCCCGCGAGCGGTGCACCGTGCTCGAGCGCCGCGATCACCTGATCGACCGCGCGGGTGAGTCCCGGCAGCTCGAGCCGCACCGACATCTCGCGCAGAGCCTCCCCGAGCGGCGATCCCGTGCCGACCGCCAGCACCACTCCGCGAAGCTCGGTCGTGAGCTCCCCGGTGCCGACCTGCGCGACCCGGCGCAGCGAATCGAGGAGTCCTTCTCCGGCGGCGAGGCACAGCGAGAGGAACTCCAGTGTCGTGGGCAGTTCGTCGGTGAGTCTCCGACGTCGCGCCGTGACCCGAGCCGACAGTTGCATGTCGTACCCGATCGCCGCGCCGGCGCCGGCGAGGATCGGCAGCAGCAGCGCGGGGAGCGACATCCGCCCGGCGAGCACGATCACGATGAGCGCCAGCGCGCCGGCGGCGATGCCGGCCACGGTCCAGCCGAGCTGTCGACTGCGGAACCCCGCGGCATTCAGTGCTGCTCCCGCCTGCGCGAGCCGCTTCTGCAGCGATGCGCCATCCCCCAGCACACGCTCGACCACGGCAAGGGCGTGACCTCGCAGAGAGCGCGAGGTCGCCGGAAGCGCTCCGACCCTGGGCAGCGCAGCGGGCGGAAGGGCCTCCTCGGCGACGACGTCGCGCACGTACGGCGCGATGCGCATCGCGAGCGGAGTGGCGGACCAGCGCGGAAGCGCGGCGAGCATCAGCAGCGCTCCGGCGGCGAGCGCTCCCCCGCCGAGCACCGCCACGGCCATCGTCGAGAACACGCTCATCCGAACCACCGCTCGGGTTCCGGCAGCCGCCCGATCCTGATCATGATCCGGTACGCGACCACTGAGACAGCCGCGCCGATGCAGATCACCGCGACGCCCTCCGGCGTGCCGTACGCCGCCGCACCCTCCGGCCGCATCACCAGCAGCCCCAGGACGACCCAGGGCGCCACCGCTCCGAGCACGGCGGCACCGCGGATCCATGACTGACGCGCCTCGACCTCGCCGCGCAGCGCGGCATCCGCCCGCACCGACGACGACAGCGCGCGCAGCACCGCCCCGAGTTCGGTGCCTCCCACCTGCCGGGCCATGCGCAGCGTCTCGATCATCCGATCCGCGATCGGGTCGGCCAGGGTCGCCTTGAGCCGGTCGAGGCTGCTCTCGAAGCGTCCCGTGGCGTGCAGGTCGCGCGCGAACACCTCGAACGCGGGCCGCATCATGAGCGGAGCGGAGTCTGCGAGCGAGGCAACGGCGTCGGGGAGCGACAGCCCCACCCGGATCGAGGCGATCAACAGGTCGCACACGTCCGGCCAGAGCTGACGACGTACCTTGCGCAGGCGCAGCCGCCGGGCGCGGAGGAACAGCAGGGGCGCGACGGCCGCCGCGCCGCCGGCCAGCGCAGCGAGCACCGGGATGCCTACGAGCAGCCACACGACGGAGGCCGCGGCGAGCGCCAGGCCGATCATCACGACGATCAGGATGCGGGGAGCGATCGCGGCGAACCCGGCCTCCTCCAGCATCCGGGTGAGGATCCCCCTCCGCACCACACGGTCCGCGCCATTCCCTCCCGGCCACAGCCACGGCGAGATCACGAGCAGGATGCCGGCGGCGAGCGTCGCGCCGAGGAGCGCCGTCATACGAGACCGCCGTCGCGTCGGAACACCGTCCGCGCCTCGATCCGCCCCGCGACGATCGCACCGGTGGGTGCGACGACCTCCCGCACCCGCCGCACGCCGTCGGCCGACCGCTCGCAGTGCACCACGAGGTCGATCGATCCGGCGAGCGCCGGCGCGATGAAACCACGGTCGATGTTGCGGCCCGCGAGCAGCGGGAGCAGCGCGAGCTTCTCGAGCGCCTCCTCAGCCGAGTTCGCGTGCACGGTGGCAGCTCCGGGCACTCCGGTGTTGAGGGCGAGCACGAGGTCGAGCGCCTCGGCATCCCGGACCTCTCCGACCACGAGCCGGTCGGGTCGCATGCGCAGCGCCTCCTTCACGAGCCGACGGAGCGTGATCTCACCCGCCCCCTCGAGGCTCGCCTGGCGCCCCTGCAGGGCGACGACGTCCGGACCCTGCAGCGCCAGTTCGAACGTCTCCTCGACCGTGACGATCCGCTGCCGCTCGGCGGCGCTCTCGAGCAGGGCAGCGAGCATCGTGGTCTTCCCCGCGTGCGTCGCACCCGACACGATCAGGCTGCGCCCCGCCCGCACCGCGGCCGTCAAGTCCGCGGCGAGCGCGGCGGGAAGGCTTCCCTGCGCCACCAGCGCGTCGAGACCCCGGTGCCGCGTGAGGAACTTGCGGATGTTGACGGCCCACCCTCCGCGCACGACGTCGGCGATCGCGACGTGCAGGCGCGAGCCGTCGGGCAGCGACGCGTCGACGAAGGGCTGACCGATGTCGACCCGGCGTCCGGTGGACTGCAGCATCCGCTCGACGAGGTCGCGCAGTTGCACCTCGGTGAGTCGCAGATCGATCCGCTCGGCGACGCCACCGCGCGCCACGTGCACGCTGCCGGGTCCGTTGAGCCAGATCTCCTCGATCTCGGGATCGTCGAGCAGGGGCTGCAGCGCCCCGAACCCGTGCACCGAGGCGAGCACGTCGGTGACGCACTGCGCTTCGTCGTCGGCCAGGGCCTCTCCGCGGGCCAGCGCGACGTCGTTGAACCGCCGGACCTCGGCCTGTGCGACCGCCCGCGCGGCCTGTGCATCCACCGCGGGCTCGATCCCCTCGGCGCGCAGCCGACGGCGGACGCGTTCGGCGATGACGAGGGAGGGCTGATTCACCCGGGCATCCTCGCAAGAATCCCGGCCTGCCCGGACGAGTTATCCACACTGTCCTCATCCGACTGCGGGCGGATCCCCAGCATCGCACGATGCCCCGGTCAGTAGACTTATCCCACCGCGCGGGAGTGGTGAAATTGGCAGACACGCAGGATTTAGGTTCCTGTGCCTCAGGGCGTGTGGGTTCAAGTCCCACCTTCCGCACCGATCAGTCGCATCCTTCCGCGGCCGACGTCAGCACCGCCGCATTCAGCACTACGACGGGAAATCCATGCATCACGCCGCTCTCCTCCCCTGGCTCGACCCCGCCACGATCATCGGTGCCGCCGGGCCCTGGGCTCTGCTCGTGGTGTGCTTCATCGTCTTCGCCGAGACCGGTCTGCTGGTCGGCTTCCTGCTCCCCGGCGACACGCTGCTCGTGATCGCGGGTCTGCTGTCGCACCCGATCGCGGGCTCCGAGCACGGCGTCTTCGGCATCAACGTCTGGATCGTCGCCCTGCTGATCGGCCTGGCGGCGTTCGTCGGCGGTGAGGTCGGCTACGTCATCGGCCACAAGGGCGGTCCGGCGGTCTTCGAACGCAAGGAGTCCGGCCTCTTCAGCAAGAAGAACGTCGAACGCACGAACGCGTTCTTCGAGCGGTTCGGCGGCATCACCGTCATCCTCGCCCGCTTCGTCCCGATCGTCCGCACGTTCGCGCCCGTCGCGGCGGGAGTCGGCCACATGCCGTGGCGCCGCTACACGCTGTACAACCTGATCGGCGCGGTGCTGTGGGGCTTCGGCCTGACGATGTTCGGCTACCTGATTGGGTTCATCCCCCCGGTCGCGCACTTCGTCGAGAGCTACATCGACCTCATCCTGCTCGCCGCCGTGGGCGGCACCGCGCTCGTCACGCTCTGGCACTACCTGTCGGAGCGCCACAAGGCCAAGAAGGAGGCCGCGGCAGGCGAAGGCGCAACGGATGCTGCGGAGGCCGAGGAGCTCGCGCTCGAGCCCGAGGTGTTCGACCGCGCACCCGACCTGGACGGCGACGGCAAGCACTGACCCGACGCGCGAGAGCGGATGCCGGTCAGCCGGCCTTCTTCTTCGTCGCGGACTTCTTCGGCTTCGCCTTCTCGGCGTCATCGTCCGCATCGGCATCCGAGCCGCCCGACCGCGCGGCCTTGGACTTCGCGACGCTCGCGCGCAGCGCCTCCATGAGGTCGATCACCTCGCCGCTCTTGGCGTCGCCCTCCTCCTCACCGAACGTGTCGGCCACGTCGAACGTGTCGCCGGCCTCGATCTTGGCGTCGATCAGGGTGCGCAGCTCCTTCTGGTACTCGTCGACGAACGACTCGGGGTCGAAGTCCGCCGAGTAGCTGTCGACGAGGGATGCCGAGAGCTCGAGCTCCTTCTTCGAGATGCGCACGTCCTCGTCGAGCGAGGGGAACTCGGCCTCACGGACCTCGTCGGCCCACAGCAGCGTCTGCAGCACGAGGACCTTGCCGCGCACGCGCAGCGCCGCGAGGCGGGTCTTCTGCCGCAGCGTGAACCGCACGATCGCGGTGCGGTCAGTCTGCTCGAGGGTCTTGCGCAGCAGTACGTACGCCTTGGGCGATTTAGAGTCGGGTTCGAGGTAGTACGGCTTGTCGAGGGTGAGGAGGTCGACCTGCTCCGAGGGAACGAACTCGACGACGTCGATCTCTCGGCTCTTCTCGGCCGGCAGGGCGGCGAGGTCGTCCTTTGTGAGCACGACGGTCTGCCCCTCGTCGACGTAGGCGCGGTCGATGTCGGCGTACGCGACGGTCTCGCCGCACACCTCGCACGTGCGCTGGTAGCGGATGCGCCCGCCGTCCTTGTCGTGCACCTGATGCAGCGGCACGTCGTGGTCCTCGGTCGCGGAGTACACCTTGACCGGCACGTTCACGAGACCGAAGGTCAGCGCGCCCTTCCAGATCGTCCTCATGGCATAAGTGAACACCAGTCGCACCCGTCACAGCCAGTCCCTTGACGAGGCGGGCCCTCACTACGCTGTCCCTATGGCAGCCGAGGCGCAGAACGTGCAGATCGACGGCCGCCGACTGCGCGTCACGAACCTCGACAAGGTCGTCTACCCCGAGACGGGCACCACCAAGGGCGAGGTCTTCGCGTACTACACGGCGATCGCTCCCCTGCTGCTCCCCCTGCTCGACGGACGCCCCGTCACCCGCAAGCGTTGGGTCGAGGGAGTGGGGACGACGGATGCTCCCGCCGATTCGTTCTTCACGAAGCAGCTCGAGCCCGGAGCGCCGAGCTGGATCCCGCGTCAGGCGATCCAGCACTCCGACGGTCCGAAGGAGTACCCGCTCGTCACCGACGTGCCGACGCTCGTGTGGCTCGCACAGGTCGCCGCGATCGAACTGCACGTGCCGCAGTGGCGTTTCGATGCGGCAGGGCTCCCCGCGCGACCCGACCGCCTCGTGCTCGACCTCGACCCGGGGCCCGGCGTGGGCCTCGCGCAGTGCGCCGAGGTGGCGCGGATCGCCCGCGGCATCCTCACCGGCATCGGGCTCGACCCGCTGCCCGTGACGAGCGGCAGCAAGGGCATCCACCTGTATGCGGCGCTGCCGGGGCAGCAGACCAGCGACGAGATCTCCGGGGTCGTGAAGGAGGTCGCGCGGATCATCGAGACCGAGCATCCCGATCTCGCCACGAGCACGATGGCGAAGGCCGCGCGCGGCGGCAAGGTGTTCCTCGACTGGAGCCAGAACAACGGCAAGAAGACGACGATCTCGCCCTACTCGCTCCGCGGGCGCGCACAGCCCTGGGTCGCGGCGCCGCGCACCTGGGACGAGCTCGACGACCCCGACCTCGCGCAGCTCGACATCGAGCAGGTCCTGGAACGCGCGGCCGCGGGTGTCGATCCCCTCGCCGCGTTGAGGCCTGAAAACCCGCCGGTGCCCCGCGATGACCGCGAGCTCGTCACCGAGCGACCGGCACGCAAGGAGCATCGTCCGCGGATCGCCGCGGCGTCGGGGTCCGCGTCCGATGCGGTCCCGGCATCCCTCTCGCCGATGCTCGCCGAGAACGGCACGCCCGCCATCGCGCGTGGGCTCAGCACGCCGCCCTGGGTCGAGGTCAAGTGGGACGGGATCCGCGCCGTCGGCACCTGGGCGGAGGGGCGGCTGCGCTTGCATGCCCGCAGCGGCATAGACATCACCGCGCGCTATCCGGAGCTCACGGCCGACGGCGCGCCGTTCCTGCCGGCCTCCGACGCGATCGTCGACGGCGAGATCGTCGCCTTCGACGCCCAGGGTCGCCCGAGCTTCTCGCTGCTGCAGAACCGCATGCACCTGACGCGCGCGCGCGAGATCGAGCGCGAGGTCGTGCGCACCCCGATCGTGTACCTCGTCTTCGACCTGTTGCGCTTCGACGGTCATGACCTGTCGTCGATGCCCCTGTCGCAGCGGCGGACGCTGCTGGAGGACGTGGTGTCCGACCTGGATGCTCCGATGCGCGTCCCGCCGGTGTTCGACGACCTGGAGGCCGCCCTCGCCGCGAGCGAGGAATTCGGTCTCGAGGGCGTGGTCGTGAAGGACCCGCGGTCGGCGTATCGGGCGGGGCAGCGCTCGCCCTCGTGGCTCAAGATCAAACACACCCGCATGCAGGAGGCGGTGATCGTCGGCATCCGTCCGGGCAAGGGCGATCGGGAGGGGACGTTCGGGTCTCTCCTGCTCGCCGTGCCGGATTCCGGGCGCCTGCGCTATGTCGGACGTGTCGGCACCGGATTCACGGATCGGATGCTGCGCGACCTGCTCGCACGCCTGGCACCGCTGCGCGTGGACGACGCTCCACTCGGCGGCGTGCCCGCCCCCGACGCCTCGGACGCGCTGTGGGTGCGGCCCGAGCTCGTCGGCGAGGTCGAGTTCGCGAACTGGACGCCCGACGGGGTGCTGCGCCACGCGCGCTGGCGGGGGCTGCGTCCGGACAAGTCGCCCGACGAAGTCGTCGTGGAGAGCTGAGCGGTCAGCCGGGCCGGATCAGGCGTGGTGCGGCTCGCAGTCGGACTGCTCGGCGGGTTCGATCTGGAACGTCGAGTGCTCGACGTCGAAGTGCTCCGCCAGGCATTCCTGCATCTCGCTCAGGAGACGCGCCGAGCGCCCGTCCGCAAGCAGAGCCGGCTCGACGCTCACGTGCGCACTGAAGACCGGGGCGCCGCGCGTGAGCTGCCACACGTGCACGTCGTGCACGCCCACCACGCCCTCGTAGTCGAGCAGATGCTGGCGGATGTCGGCCACGGCTGTGCCCTTCGGCGCGGATTCGGACAGCACCGAGAACACCTCCCGCAGCAGCGCGATCGCGCGCGGGATGATGAGCACCGCGATCGCCATGGACGCGATCGCGTCCGCCGGCATCCATCCTGTCGTGACGATCACGATCGCGGCGACGATCACCATCGCCGAGCCGATCAGGTCGCCCATGACCTCGAGGTACGCGCCGCGCACGTTGATGCTCGTGCGCTGGGCGCGACTCAGCAGCCACATCGAGATCGCGTTCGCGATGAGGCCGACCGCGGCGACGACGAGCATGAGCCCGCCCGCGACCTCGACCTCGCCGGGGTTCAGCAGGCGGCCGATGGCCTCGATGCCGACCCACCCCGACAGCAGGATCAGGATGATCGCGTTGATCAGCGCACCGAACACCTCGGCCCGCTGATAGCCGAACGTGCGGCGGCCGTCCGCGGGGCGGGCGGCCACGGAGGCCGCGATCAGCGCGATCACGAGCGCGGAGGCATCGGTGAACATATGCGCGGCGTCGGCGAGCAGAGCCAGCGATCCCGTGAGGATCGCGCCGACCACCTGCACGACCATGATGGTCGCGGTGAGGGTCAGCGAGATCGCCAGGAGACGACGATGACCGGCCGAGCGGATACCGCCGGCGGCGGGCGCGTGATCATGCATACGACCAGGTTAGAGGCGCTTTCCGTCCGTTCGGGACGGATCCGCGTACTCGGGAATGGTGATGATTCTCAGTAGTCCCGCTGCCGCCGTTCACCGCGCCCGGGTGCACTCCAGCACGACGCAGCCGTTGTCGTAGGTGCGGGCGCGGTCGAGCGCGAACGCGGTCGGCTGGAAGCCGTGACTGACCATCGGGATGCCGGAGCCGGCGATCACCGGGTACTTCTTGACGATCAACCGGTCGATCTCGTCGAGCAGCGTGCCCGCGAGGCCCGCGCCGCCCGCGAGGTAGATCCCGAGGCCGTCCTCGGCCTTGAGCTCGCGCACGCGCTGGACAGGATCGGTCCGCACGATCTCGACGTTCTCATGCTCGGGAACGTCGAGGGTCGTGCTGACGACGATCGTGCGCAGGTGCGAGTACGGGTCGAGCACGCCCTGGTCGAGCGCGGGCTCGTAGGTGCGGCGCCCCATCATGACCGTGTCGAAGCGGGTGACGGGCTGGTCCGCTCCCCCGCGCCCCGCACGCACGAAGGCCGGCTGCAGGTCGGCGAGCTCGGTGCCGAGCGTCTCGGCGAACGCGGGGGTGACGGGATAGAAGTCGACCTCGTCGTCGGGTCCCGCGATGAAACCGTCGAGGGTGACGCCGATGTAGTAGGTGAGCTCTCTCATGCCCACCACTCAACCACTACGAATGAAGTACGTCAAGCGTAGTGGTTAGCGACAAGCGTTCAGAGCTCCGCCAGCAGCGGCACGAGTTCGGCGAACGCTCGAGCCCGATGCGACTGCGACTGCTTCTCCTCCGCGGTGAACTCGCCCACCGAACGCTCCTCCCCCGCAGGCTGGCCATCGGGGAGAAAGATCGGGTCGTAGCCGAAGCCACCCGCCCCGGATGCCGCATGCGCGAGGCGCCCCGGCCATAGCCCCTCGACCACGCGCTCGGCGCCGTCGGGCGTCACGAGCGCGATCGACGACGTGAAGTGCGCGGTGCGGTGCGGGTCCGCGATGTCGCGCAGCTGGTCGAGCAGCAGCTCGAGGTTCGCTGCGGCATCCTTCTTCTGCCCCGCCCAGTACGCCGAGAACACGCCCGGCGAACCGCCCAGCACGTCGACGCAGATGCCCGAGTCGTCGGCGAGCGCCGCGAGCCCCGTGTGCACCGCGGCCGCACGCGCCTTGATCAGCGCGTTCTCGGCGAACGTCACACCGTCCTCCACGGGCTCCGGTCCGTCATACGCGACGATCTCGAGATCGGGCCGCGTGAGCGAGACGATCTGCTGGAACTCCGCGACCTTGTGCGCGTTGTGCGTGGCGAGGACGACCTTCATCAGCCTGCGAGCGCCGTCAGCTGGTGGGTCTTGAGGTCGGCGCAGCCCGCGACACCGAGGTCGAGCAGCGCGTCGAGCTCGCGCTTGTCGAAGGGCGCTCCCTCGGCCGTGCCCTGCACCTCGACGAACAGGCCGCGACCGGTGACCACGATGTTCATGTCGGTCTCGGCGCGCACGTCCTCGACGTACGCCAGGTCGAGCATCGGCTCGCCGTCGATGATGCCGACGGAGATCGCCGACACCGAGTCGATCAGCGGCGTCGAGTTCTTGGCGATGAACTTCTTCTCGCGACCCCACTCGATCGCGTCCGCCAGCGCGACGTACGCGCCCGTGATCGCGGCCGTGCGCGTGCCGCCGTCGGCCTGCAGCACGTCGCAGTCGATCACGATCGTGTTCTCGCCCAGCGCCTTGGTGTCGACGACGGCGCGCAGCGCCCGACCGATCAGGCGCGAGATCTCATGCGTCCGCCCGCCGATGCGCCCCTTGACGCTCTCGCGGTCGTTGCGGCTGTTCGTGGCCCGCGGCAGCATCGAGTACTCGGCGGTGACCCAGCCCTTGCCCTTGCCGGTGAGCCAGCGGGGCACGCCGTTGGTGAACGAGGCGGTGCACAGCACCTTGGTGCCGCCGAAGCTGATCAGGGCCGACCCTTCGGCGTGAGCGCTCCAGCCGCGCTCGATCGTGACCTCGCGGAGCTGGTCTGTGGAGCGGCCATCGGCACGGACGATGTCTGACATGGTGTTCCTTCGGTCGGGTGACGCGTTCGGTCTGGCGGCGGGGAGAAGAATCAGGAGTCGGTGGATCAGCGAGCGACGTCGGGCAGGGTGATGACGCCGGTCTGCACGAGTTGCACGTCGCGCACCTCGCGGCCCATCAGCCGGTTGGCGAGGGCGGTGAACTCGGTGGCCGAGGCGCCGGTCGCCTCGTACACGTAGGACGCCGCGGCGTCGGCGGGAGCGAGCAGGTCGCCGCGCACGAGCTGTCGGAACACGTCGCCCGCCGTCTCGTCGTCGCTCGAGACGAGCGTCACGTCCTCGCCCATGACGTAGCTGATCGCGCCGCGCAGGAACGGGTAGTGCGTGCATCCGAGCACGAGCGTGTCGACACCGGCCTCGCGCAGCGGGGCGAGATACTCCTCCGCCGTCGCGAGCACCTCGGGGGTGTCGGTGATCCCGGCCTCGACGAACTCCACGAACCGCGGGCACGCCGCCGTGAACACCGACAGCCGCTCGTTCACCTCGAGCATGTCCTGGTAGGCGCGCGAGCCGATCGTGCCGACCGTGCCGATCACGCCGACGCGGCCGTTGCGGGTCGTCGAGACGGCCCGCCGCACAGCCGGCGCGATGACCTCGACGACCGGGATGTCATAGCGCTCGCGCGCATCGCGCAGCATCGCCGCGGATGCCGTGTTGCACGCGATCACGAGCATCTTGACGCCCTGGTCGACGAGGGTGTCGAGCACCTCGAGCGCGTAGCGCCGCACATCCGCGATCGGCTTGGGCCCATAGGGCGAGTGCGCCGTGTCGCCGATGTAGACGAACGACTCGCGGGGCAGCTGGGCCCGGATGGCCCTCGCCACCGTGAGCCCGCCGACACCGGAGTCGAAGATTCCGATCGGCGCGTCGTTCATGACTCCCCAGCCTAGTCGCGCACACCCCCGACATGCGCGCCGCCGCAGGGCGTCGTCGTCACTATGCTGAGCGGATGACGTCCACGGCGCTTCTGACCGATCGTTACGAACTCACCATGCTCGCCGCCGCGCTCCGCGACGGGACGGCCGCGCGGCCCAGCGTGTTCGAGCTCTTCTCCCGCAGGCTCTCCGGCGGCCGCCGCTTCGGCGTCGTCGCCGGCACCGGACGCCTGCTGACCCTGCTGCGCGACTTCCGCTTCGGCGACGACGAGCTGCGCTTCCTGCGCGACCACGACGTGGTGGATGCCGCATCCCTCGCCTACCTCGAGGACTACCGCTTCACCGGCTCGATCCGCGGCTACCGTGAGGGCGAGCTGTACTTCCCCGGCTCCCCCATCCTCACGGTCGAGGGCACCTTCGCGGATGCCGTCGTGCTCGAGACCCTGGCCCTGAGCGTCCTCAACCACGACTCCGCGGTGGCGACGGCCGCCGCGCGGATGAGCATCGCCGCCGGAGAGCGGCCGCTCGCCGAGATGGGGTCGCGCCGTGCGGCCGAGCGCTCGGCCGTCGCGGCCGCGCGCGCCGCGTACATCGCCGGCTTCGGCGCCACGAGCAACCTCGAAGCCGGTCGCGAGTGGGGAATCCCCACGATGGGCACCGCGGCGCACTCATGGACGCTGCTGCACGACACCGAGGAGGAGGCGTTCCGCTCGCAGATCGCGAGCCTCGGGGTCGACACGACCCTACTGGTCGACACGTACGACATCCGCACGGGCGTCGAGACCGCGATCCGGGTCGCCGGCACGGAGCTCGGCGGCGTGCGCCTCGACTCGGGTGATCTGCCGATCGTGGCAGCCGAGGTGCGCGCCCAGCTCGACGAGCTCGGAGCGATCGGGACGCGCATCACCGTCACGAGCGACCTCGACGAGTACGCGATCGCGACGCTGGCCGCCGCCCCCGTCGACGCCTACGGCGTCGGCACGTCCGTGGTCACCGGCTCCGGCTACCCGACTGCGAGCATGGTCTACAAGCTCGTCGCACGGCAGGGGTCGGACGGCGCCTGGGTCGGCGTCGCGAAGGCCTCGACCGACAAGGCCTCGCACGGCGGGCGCAAGGCCGCGTTCCGCACGATCGTCGACGGCGTCGCGACCAGCGAGACGGTCGTGGTCTCGGACGGCTTCGAGCAGCTCGACACAGCCGCGGATCACCCGGACGGTCGCGCGCTGCAGGTCACCTTCATGGAGGCCGGGGACATCGACGCGTCCTACGAGGGAGCGGCAGGCACGGCATCCGCTCGGGAGCACCACCTCCGCGTGCGCGAGGAGCTGCCGGTGCGTGCGCTGGCGCTCAGCAAGTCCGACCCGGCGATCCCGACGGTCTTCGTCGACGCGGACTGACCGCTGGTCGACGGCCGACGACCGAGGCGCGACGCGAGAGAGCGGCGGTCAGCCGACCATCGACTCGTAGATCTCCTTGCACGTGGGGCAGATCGGGAACTTCTCCGGGTCGCGGCCCGGGGTCCACTTCTTGCCGCATAACGCCCGCACCGGCTTGCCGGTGATCGCGGACTCGAGGATCTTGTCCTTCTTCACGTAATGCGAGAAGCGCTCATGGTCGCCCGGCTCGAGATTCTCCTCGCGGAGAAGCTCTTCCAGTTCGCGATCAAGCGTTGCCACGCCGCCCTGATCGGGGCTGTCCAGCGGAGTACTCATGCGCTGAGTCTAGTCGCGCCAGGATGCCGATGGGCGGCCCTCATGCCGTCTCGACGAACTCCATCAGCCGCTCGCCCTGCTGCTGGAAGATCCGCCCGCCGATCACGACGCCCAACGCGAGCACGACCAGTCCGCTCGCGAGACCGACCCAAAAGGTCGCCGGCGCGTACGCGGAGCCCTCGATCGTCGTGAGCGCGAAGAGCCAGATCGTCGGCCCGCTCAGCACGATCGCTCCGAGGAACGCCGCCGCCGGACCGTAGGCGCCGCGCGACGTGGGGCGCTGCGGCTGCTGGAACGGGCTGTCGCCCGGACGCGAGACCGCGTACGGCGCGATCACCGACACGATGCTCGAGAGTCCGAGCGCCGACAGCAGCAGGCTCGCGCCCACGCCCACGAGGGGCAGCAGGAGCCGCCAATCGTCGATCGACAGCAGGGTGAGCGGCACCGCGACCGCGAGCACCGGAAGCGCCACGAGGAGCACGGGCACGAGACGGCCGAGCCGGTCGGGCACACCGCGCACGCCGCTCGCCACGTGCGTCCAGAGGGCGGTCGAGTCGTAGGCGACGTCGTTGTGCGGGAGCCACCCGAAGAAGAGGGCCATCACGGGCACCGGGACCAGTGCGGCGATCTCCAGCGGCACGCCCGCGACCACGAGCGGCAGCACGGTGAGCACCCCGGCGATGGGGACCACGATCACGTTCATGATGTACCGGCGGTCACGAAGCCAGTAGACGAGGCTGCGCGCCGCGATCGCGCCGAAGGCGTTCGACGGCAGCAGACCGAACCAGCCGAGACCCGTCCGCTCGCGAGACGCCACGGGGCGCTCCGTGGTCGTCAGCAGACGGCGCACCAGCCACGACCACAGCACCCAGAGGATCACGAGCGTGGCGATGGCCACGAGGCCGCTGATCCAGGCGCCGGCGACGTCGTCCGCCGCAGCCGCGAACAGGAAGCGCGGGGCGGCTGCGAGCGGCGTGACCCCGATCGCTGTCGTGATGCTCTCGACGATCCCGGGCACCTGGCCGTCCCATCGCAGGGACGCGAGGAACACCGCGACGGGGAACGCCACGACGATCACGGCGAGCGCGAACAGCGCGGTCAGCTCACGCGATCGGCGCTCGGGCAGCAGCAGGGCGTTGACGGCCATGCCGACCCGGGCGGCGAGGATCGTCGTGAGTGCGCTGACCACGCTCAGGAGCACGGCCGCGGGCCACGGGGCTCCCAGGCGCACCGCGACCACGCAGACGCTCGCATGCACGGCGATCACCGCCAGGCTCGGGATGCTGATGAGCGAGGCGAGCGCCAGGACCGCCGGCATCCGTCGCTCGTCGACGCCGAAGACCGCGAACCTCCGCGGATCGAGCTGATCGACCGCGCCGACGAGGATGGGCCCCACGAGGAACCCGAGGAACAGCGCCGCATTGCCGAGGACGACGACCGTGCGGGCGACGTCGACGTGAGCGGACTCGAGGCTCAGCACCGCGGCGCACACGAGCACCGTGATGACGACCACGACAGCGAGCATGAGCAGCGTCCGCACCCGACGTTCGCCGCGGAGCGATCCGATCAGGAGCGCTGCCCTCAGTCGGAGAACGTGTGCAGCCACTCGAGCCCCTCCACCTCGCCGATGCCGCCGGACAGCTCGACGAACCTCGCCTCGAGCGTCTGCCCGGCGCGCACCTCGTCGATCGTGCCCTCGGCCAGGACGTCTCCGCCCACGATGATCGCGACCCGGGAGCACACGCGCTCGACGAGGTCCATCCCGTGGCTCGAGAGGATCACGGTTCCGCCGTGCGCGACGTACGCCCGCAGGATGTCGAGGATCACCGCCGACGACACCGGGTCGACCGCCTCGAAGGGCTCGTCGAGCACCAGCACGCGCGGCGAGTGGATCATGGCTCCCGCGAGCATGATCTTCTTCGTCATGCCGGCGGAGTAGTCGGAGACGACGCGCCCGAGGGCGTCGCCGAGGTCGAACGCCCGAGCCAGATCGCCGACGCGCTTCTCGATCACGTCGGAGGCCAGGCCGCGGAGCAGGCCGTAGTAGTAGAGGAGCTGACGCCCCGTCAGACGGTCGAACGTGCGCAGGCGGTCCGGGAGGACGCCCATCATCCTCTTCGCGGCCAGCGGATCGGATCTCTGGTCGACGCCGCAGATCACGACCTCGCCGCTGTCGGAGCGCAGCAGACCGGCCACGATCGACAGCGTGGTCGTCTTACCGGCGCCGTTCGGGCCGACGATGCCGTAGAACGATCCGGCGGGCACGGTCAGGTCGACGCCGTTGACGGCGATGTGATCGCCGAAGCTCTTCACGAGACCGCGGATGCGGATGGCCTCGACTCCGGATGCGGCGGCGCTCGACGTCGTGGGCTCCTCCGCCGGAGCATCGTCGACAACCGGGGTGACCTCCTCGACGGGCGGGTCTTCCTGTGCAGGGGCCTCGGCGACAGCGTCGTCCACGGCCTCCGCTGGAGCGTCGTCGACCGCTGCGGGAAGGTCTTCCGCCGGCGCTTCGGTGACCGGCTCCGCCTCGGTCGGCTCCGCCACGGTGGGCTCTGCTTCGACCGGCTCTGCTTCGACCGGCTCTGCCTCGACCGGCTCTGCCTGATCGGCGCCTTTCGCGGGGAGTGCGGCCTCAGCGACGGGGTGCATCGGCTCGCGCTCAGGCTCGGCCGCGGCGGGTTCTGCAGGAACGGCTTCGAACGGAGCAGGCACCTCCGACTGTGTCTCCAAGGGACGCTCGACCGCGGGCGTCGCGATCTCCGCGACCTCCGTCGACGCGTTCTCCTGCGCGGCTCGCGCCTCGGCCTCCGCCTTCGCGGCTGCAGCCTTGGCAGCCCTGGTCGCTGCGGCCTTCTTCGCCGCGGCGGTCCGATCGGCCGATGTGCGCGCCGCCGTGGTGCGGGCGGCGCTCTTCCTCACCGCCGACTTCTCCGCCGCCGCCTTGGCCGCTGCGGTCTTCGTCGCCGCGGACTTGGCCGTAGACGCCTTCGCTGCGGTCGAGCGGGCTGCAGCCGTCTTCGCCGCAGTCGACTTCGCCGCACTGCTCTTCGCCGCACTGCTCTTCGCCGCAGTGCTCTTCGCCGCAGTCGTCCTCGCCGCGGTGCTCTTCGCGGCGGTCGGGCGCCTCGTCGGCGCCTTCGCCGCCGTGGGAGCGGTTGCGCCCGCCGAACCGGCATCCGTCCTCGCGACCGGCTCCACGACCACCTCCACCGTCGGGGCCGCCTGCTCAGCGGCCGAGCGCGCGGGAGTCCGCTTCGCGGGAGTGCGCTTCGCCGGGGTCTTCCGAACCGGCGTCTTCTTCTCGGAAGGGGTCACGGCATCGGATGCCGGATCGGTGCGGTCGTCGGGGGAGGCAGTCACCGTCCTACGGTATCAACGGGGCGGGAATATTCCTCCGTTCGCCGCAATAAAGGGAGCGAAACCTCGGGATTCCTCGTGGTCCTGTCAAGCCCTGGACGAATCTGAGTGTTCGGTGTGTACTGGATCACGAAACGGCAACGGGGCCTCCGCGCCCCGGTGCTTCCCAGGCTGTATCGCTAGCATGACTCACGGCACGACGAAGTGTCCGGTCGGTGAACCGACCGTGAACACCTAATCCTTAGGAGCACTCGTGACTCTTCAGACCGTCATCCTCGCCGCAGGCATGGGCTCGCGCCTCGGCCGTGCGCTGCCGAAGCCGCTCACCGAACTGAGCGACGGCCGCACCATCATGCGTCAGCAGCACGACAACATCCGCGCCGCCTTCGGCTCCGACGCACGCATCACCACCGTCGTGGGCTACCGTGCCGAGACCATCATCGAGGCGTTCCCGACCGCGAAGTACGTGCACAACGAGCGCTACGACGAGACCAACACCTCCAAGAGCCTCCTGCGCGCTCTCGGCGCGACCGGCCGCGTCGGCGTGCTCTGGATGAACGGCGACGTCGTCTTCGACCCGATGATCCTCGGCCGCGCGGCCGAGTACATCGAGCGCGACCAGTCATTCGTCACCGTCAACACCTCCAAGGTGAGCGACGAGGAGGTCAAGTACACCGTGACCGCCGAGGGCTTCATCAAGGAGCTGTCGAAGACGGTCAAGGGCGGTCTCGGCGAGGCCGTCGGAATCAACTACATCTCCTCCACGCACAAGAAGGCGTTCATGCGCCAGCTGCAGCGCGTCGAGGACCAGGACTACTTCGAGCGCGGGCTCGAGCTCGCGATCGCGGAGGACGGCCTCCTCCTCGAGCCGATGGACGTCTCCGACCTGTACGCGGTCGAGGTCGACTTCGCCGAGGACCTCGAGCGGGCGAACCTCTTCGTCTGATCCGCACTGCACGAAAGCCCGGCCCCGTCAACGGGGCCGGGCTTTCGGCGTTCTCGCGGCATCCGTTCCTAGGATCGTGTGCATGGCCCCGAAGGTGCACAAGATCCACTCCCTCCCCGACGACGCGCCCTGGGACCGGGGCGTGCCGCCGGTCGGCTCGCCCGAGCATCCCTTCATGGTCAGAGGACTGGATCGCGTGCTCGCCATCCAGCGCCCGCTCGTCCTCGCGCACATCCGGAGCATCCGTCTGCGCAACCCCCATGCGACGCCCGCGGAGATCATCCGCATCCTCGAGCGCCGGTATCTCGCCGCCGTCACGACGGGGGGAGCCGCGGTCGGGGCGACGGCCGTGGTCCCGGGCATCGGCACGGGTGTCACGCTCGCCCTCTCCGGTGTCGAGACCCTGGGCTTCGTCGAATCGACCGCGCTGTTCGCGCAGTCGGTCGCCGAGGTGCACGGGATCGCGGTCTCCAACCCCGACCGCGCCCGAGCGCTGGTCATGACGCTCATGCTCGGCAAGGAGGGCGTCGCGCTCGTCAGCCAGCTCGCGGGACAGGCCACGGGCCGTGGCGGCACCCGCTCCTCGTACTGGGGCGAGCTCGTCACGACATCGCTCCCCCGGGCAGCCGTCGGACCGCTCGTCGATCGTCTCAAGAGCATGTTCGTGAAGCAGTTCGCGGCCGCGGGCGGGGCGTCGTTCCTCGGCAAGGCGCTGCCGTTCGGCGTCGGCGCGGCGATCGGCGGCGCAGGCAACCACATCCTCGGCCGCCGTGTGCTGACCACCTCGCACCGGGCGTTCGGCGCCGCCCCCGTCGACCTCCCGCTCGAGCTCGAGCCCGTCGACGGCGCCGAGAAGGTCGAGCTGCGGATGCTGCACGGCGCGCAGTACCTCGGAAACGCCGTGGCGGGGGCCGCAGGGGCCGCTGCCCGCGGTGCCGGCTGGGCCGGACGCAAGGTGGCGTCGGTGGGGCGGGGCCGCCGCACGAAGGACGTCGCCGAGATCGAATCCGCGGGCGATCACGGCCTCCCCGACGGCACGTGGTCCTCTGCCGACGACGGCCGGCACGGCTGACGGCGCCGCCAGGCTCGTGCACGACAGACGCCAAAGGATCCGGCGAGCCGTTGTGGTGAGCATCCAAGGAAGAGCGCCGGGGCGACGATAAGGTGGAATCCGTGACGGAAAAGCCCGAACTCTCGACCACCGCCGGCAGGATCGCAGACCTCCGCGCTCGCTACAACGAAGCCGTTGTCGACGCCGAGAAGGTCGCGCAGGACAAGCAGCACGCCAAGGGCAAGATGACCGCCCGCGAGCGCATCGAGCTGCTCGTCGATCCGGGGAGCTTCGTCGAGTTCGACGAGTACGTGCGTCACCGCACGACGGCCTTCGGGATGGATCGCAACCGCCCCTACGGCGACTCCGTCGTCACCGGCGTCGGCACGATCAACGGCCGGACGGTCGCGGTCTACTCCCAGGACTTCACGACCTTCGGCGGCTCGCTCGGCGAGGTGTCGGGCGACAAGATCATCAAGATCATGGAGTTCGCGCTCACCAACGGGATGCCGATCATCGGCATCCTGGACTCGGGCGGCGCGCGCATCCAGGAGGGCGTCCTCGCCCTCAGCAAGTACGGCGAGATCTTCCGCCTGAACACCCGCTCCTCCGGCGTGATCCCGCAGATCTCGATCATCATGGGCCCGGCCGCCGGTGGCGCCGTGTACGGCCCTGCCCTGACCGACTTCGTGATCATGGTCGACAAGACCAGCCAGATGTTCGTGACCGGGCCCGACGTCATCAAGACGGTCACGGGCGAGGATGTCGGCATGGAGGAGCTGGGCGGCGCCCTCACGCACAACACCCGCTCGGGCGTCGCGCACTACCTCGCGCAGGACGAGGACGACGCGCTCGACTACGCGCGCACGCTCCTCGGGTTCCTGCCCGACAACAACATGGCGGAGATCCCCGGGTACGAGAGCGGCTTCGAGTGGGAGACCACGGATGCCGATCGCTCGCTGAACGCGATCATCCCGGACTCCCCCAACCAGCCGTACGACATGCACACCGTGATCGAGCACGTCGTGGACGCGGGCGACTTCATCGAGGTGCAGCCGCTGTTCGCGCCGAACATCCTCATCGGCTTCGGTCGCGTCGAGGGCCGCTCGGTCGGCATCATCGCGAACCAGCCGTCGCAGATGGCTGGCACCCTGAACATCGAGGCCGGCGAGAAGGCCAGCCGGTTCGTGCGCTTCTGCGACGCCTTCTCGATCCCGATCGTCACGCTCGTCGACGTGCCCGGTTACCTCCCCGGCACCGACCAGGAATGGACGGGCGTGATCCGGCGTGGCGCGAAGCTGATCTACGCCTACGCCGAGGCCACCGTCCCGATGGTCACCGTGATCCTGCGCAAGGCCTACGGCGGCGCTTACATCGTGATGGGCTCCAAGCAGCTCGGCGCCGACGTCAACCTCGCCTGGCCGACGGCCGAGATCGCGGTCATGGGCGGTCAGGGCGCGGTGAACATCCTCTACCGCAACGAGATCAAGAAGGCTGAGGAGGCCGGTGAGGACGTCGCCGCGGTGCGCACCCGCCTCGCGAACGAGTACACCTACAGCGTCACCTCGCCGTTCCTGGCGGCTGAGCGCGGCGAGATCGACGGCATCGTCGAGCCGGCCAACACCCGCGTGTCGGTCGCGAAGGCGCTGCGCGCCCTGCGCGGCAAGCGTGCGGAGCTACCGGCCAAGAAGCACGGGAACATCCCGCTGTGACGGGCGCGGAGGAGCAGGGTTCGACGGACGGCCGGGACGAACGGCCGACCATCGAGATCACGCGCGGCTCGGCGACGGAGGAGGAGCTCGCGGCGCTGATCGCCGTGGTCAGCGACGCCTATGCGCAGGAGGCGGCGGAGGCGGTGGCGGAGGAGCCGATCGTCTCGGCCTGGACCCGCACGCAGCGCCCGCTGCGGCGTCCGCTGAGGCGCGACATCCCCTGGGGCCGCTTCTCCGGCTGAGCGGCCGAACTGCGGGTCCGCGAGCCCCCCAGCTCACGGACCGCGCAGACAGCCTCCGTCGTAAATGCGTGACGGCTTCCCCCTCGGTACCCCAGTCATCGCATCCGCTTCGATAGTACATCGAGTGGACTTACGCACCGACGGTTGAAGCCGATATTCCGGCATACGGGTTGCAGGCTTATTCAGTCTTCGAGGTACAGGTCCGTAGGACGCGGGCTCAGGATCTCGTCGAGCACGACGCACGCCGCCCCCACCGCGGCCACGTCGTCGCCCACGACGGTACCGTCCACCGAGAGCGCCCGCAGCGCACGGGTGACGTCACGTCGCTCCAGCAGGGCGGGGAGCTCCTGGAGGTAGACGTCCGCCACACGGCTCCAGAACGGACCGCCCATCACCACTCGATCCACGTCCATCGCATTCGTGAGCGAGGAGATGAGCACGGCGAGATGCCCGGCCGCTCCCCTGAGCACGCCGAGCGCCGCCTCGTCCCCCGCTCGCGCCCGATCGCACAGCAGTGAGAACCGCTCCTCGACCCCGTTCGCGTCCGCGGCCGCGTCGAGCACGCCGCCGCGGGTCGCGCGCTCGACGATCGCCTGCGGGGTGCACACCACTTCGACGCACCCTCGACTGCCGCAGGCGCACTCGGGGCCGTCGGGATCGACGATGATGTGACCGATCTCGCCCCAGTTGTGCGAGCTGCCCCGGACGGCCTCGCTGTCGCGCACGAGGGAGGCGCCGATGCCGGTTCCCAGGTACACGAACAGGAACGAGCGGTCGGCGTCCCACCGTCCCGTCCACTGCTCCCCCACGGCAGCCGCGGTCGTGTCCTTCTCCAGGGTCACGTCGAGTCCCGTCGCCTCCGCGAGCACGGCCCGCAGCGGAACGCGGTGCCACCCGTCGAGCTTCGGCGGATCGATCACGGTCCCTCGGTCCGCGTCGATCGGTCCCGGCGCGGCGACGCCCACCCCCGCGACCGCGGCGCGATCCACCCCGGCGTCGCGGATCAGGGCGTCGATCGTGCGAGCCATGGTGTCCACGATCAGACGCGGCTCCCGTTCGGAGGTGCGCACCACGTGCCGATGGACCACCGTCCCCGCCATGTCGAGCAGAACCACTGTGATGACCGCGGGGTCGAGGTGCACACCGACCGAGTAGCGGCTCTCCGGCACGAGGCGCAGCGTGACGCGCGGCTTGCCCGGGCCGTTGATCGTGCGGCCGGCCTCGGCGATGACCTTCTCATCGAGCAGGCGACGCGTGATGTTCGTGACGGTCTGGGCCGAGAGCCCCGTCTCGTCGACGAGCTCGATGCGGCTCAGGCCCTCCCCCGACCGACGGATCGCCTCCAGGATGACGGACTGATTGAAATCGCCCATCCGAGGCAGGTTGGTTCCGCGGCGCTTGACCATGCCCCATCTTCTCGCATGCGCCCGGAGTTCGTGTCCCCCAAAATACCTACAGACAACGTCTTGAAGAACCATCAGACTGAGGGGGACGCTTCGCGTTCGGCTGGTCTCTCTGTCCCAGGGTAGACAGACGCAGACCGGTCTTCGGCGGGACGGTTTTCGGGTAACTGTCCCGCATGGCGAGGGGCAGGCGGCTTCGCCGCCCCTCGCCCACTCTTTTCCCCCCTCGCCTCCGGTCACCTCCCCCGGCCGGAGCCGAGGCGGAGCGCGCAAACCGCACGTCGGGCGGGACGCCACGATCGACCCCCGCGCCGGGGAGCGTCCTCAGGCCTCCGGGGCCCGCGGGATCTCGTGCCACACGTCGACGGCGTCGTCGTCGCTCGAGTCGCCGGCCGCGGCCCGACCCACGACGGTCACCGCCGTGCGCGGATCGCGCGCAGCCCGGATGATCCACCTCTCGGCGACGCTCGCGCGCAGCACCGACGCGAGTTCGTCGCGGATCTCGGCGCGGCGCGCCTCAGCGACGTCGTCCAGCCCTCCCTCGTCGAACACCGTGACGGCCGCGCCGTGACGGCGTGCGTCCTCGATCGCGTCGCGCACCTCGTCGTTGAGGAGGTCGGCACCGCGGAGCTCGTCGCGCAGCCGCCCCTCCGCCAGGCGCGCCTCGAGCCGCTCGGCGGCGTCGAGCATCCCGTGCGTCGCCACGGCTCGAGCCAGGACGGGCCCCGCGACCGCGAGCGCGAACTGCGTGCGCAACCGGCGCTCCTGCTGCCGGACCTGCTGCGTGGCGTGCCAGGCGGACACGGCCTGCTGGATGCCGGCGAGGCGCTCGGTGTCGCGCACCGCCCTGTCCCAGAACATCACGAGCAGGTGCGCGACCGCGACCCACATGATCGATCCCACGAGGCCGAGGGAGAGGGCGCTGAAGAACCCGAGCGCGAGCGACGACGCCGCGACGAGGACGATGACGCTGAGCCAGCCGATCACCAAGCGCCGGCGGACGATGCACACGATGCCGAGCAGACCGAGCGCGCCGATGTACCAGGTCGCGAACGGCGATCGCAGTGTGGCGGGATCCAACGACAGCGTCACGAGCGCCGGGATCAGCGCGGACGAGCTCAGCGCGACGAGCGCGGTCCACAGCGGCATCCTGACATCGACGGCCGAGTCCCACAGGATCGCGACGTTCACGACCACCAGGTAGAGGCCGATCGCCGCGACCATGAAGAGCGGGCCGGTCGGCTGCTCGATCCACCACACGCCGCGCGCCGCGAAGTACATCGCGAAGCCCACGGCGAGCGAGGTGGCGACGCTGCGCACCGTCCGGTTCACGACTTCTCCCATCCGAGGGCGACCGTGGTGCCGTGCTCGCTCGAGTCGATCTTGGCGGAACCGGCGACGCCGGCCATGCGCGCCAGGATCGACGCGCGGATGCCGAGACGGTCTGCGCCGATCGCATCGACGTCGAAGCCCGGACCGGTGTCGGAGATGATGACGCGGATGCCCTCCTCACCGTGCCCCTCCGCGAGGATGTGCAGACCGCGCCCGTGCGCATGGGTCACCGCGTTGCCCAGCGCCTGACGCGCCGCGAGCACGAGGGCCCTGGCCGCACGCCCCGGGATCAGACCGGGTCCGCCGCGCTCCTCCACGATCGCATCGGCCCCGAGCTCGGAGAGGGCGCGGCGCAACTCGACGACGATCTGCGACATGCCGATCGGCTCGTCGCTGCCCTCCTGCGCGACAGCGGCCTCGGTGTTGGCCAGACGGGTCAGCGCCTCGCGCGACATGCCCACCGCGAGGTCGCGTGCCCGCTCCCCCTCGGCCCGCTCCACCGCGATCAGGGCGGCGAGCACGCTGTCGTGCATGAGCGCCGACATCGCGACGCGCTCCTCCTCCGCTGCGGCCGCGGCGGCGGCATCCGCGTACGACGCCACCGCGCGCGCCCGCGCCTCGTCCACGCCCGCGGCCACCGAGCGGAACATCCACCCGAGCGAGATGATGACGATGCCGAGGATCAGCGTGAACGAGACGTCGAACGCCGTCGTGACCCAGAAGTCGCGGGAGAACGAGCCCTCCACGAGCCGCACGTAGCCGTAGACGAACGGGAGCCCCACCGCCCAGGCGAACTGCAGCCACAGCGGGAACGCCAGCATCGCCGCGACGACGCCCACGTTGACGAGGAAGAAGATCCACGGCTGATCCGCCGCGGAGGCGTCAGGACCGACGAGACTCGGCCAGGCTCCGAGCGCCAGCACGTAGGCGACGGCGAAGAGACCGGATGCCACGCGCACCGCCCGCCCGATCACGCACGCGACGAGCATGGCGGCGAAGGGGATGTACACCGCGAGCAGCGTCGCGACCCGGGGGCCGTCGCTCCACGACGTCGTCGAGAGCGCCGCGATCAGCGCCTGCGTGCCGAGCACGGCCGACCCGATGGCGACCACGGTCGCGAGGATGCGCTCCATGCGCTTGCCCGTGAAGCGCTCGAACTCGGTCTCCACGCTGCCCGGAGAAGGGATCTGGCTCCAGGCTTCGCGGATGCTGAGCGGATCAGCGGGCACTCGGCGCCCCGTCGGAGGCCACGATGCCGTCCTCCATCGCACGGCGCAGCAGGTCGACCTTGGTCGGCGCAGGGCGCCCGACGTCGACGTACTTGACGCGGATGCGGGTGATGTTCTCCTTGGCCGTGGAGTAGGCCACGCCGAGTCGCTCGGCCACGGCTTTGAGCGGCAGGCCCGTCGCGTACAGCCGCAGCACCTCGCGCTCGCGGGTCGAGAGCTGAGCGTCCGCGAACTCCCGGTCGCCGTCGACCGCGCTCGCCCACTCGACGTTGTTGAGGGGGTCGCCCTGCGCGACGGTGCGGATGGCGTCGAGGACGTCGTCGAGGGCCGAGGACTTGCTCACGACGCCCGCGGCTCCCGCCACGAGCGCCTCGCGCACGGCGGCCGGGCGATCGGCGACGCTGTGGATCACGACGCTCGCCCCGTCGGCGACGAGCGAGGAGACGTTCTCGGTCACGGTGGTGCCGTCGCCGAGGGTGAGGTCGAGCACCACGACGTCGGCCGGCGCGGCGGCGGTCAACGCCCGCCACTCGAGGTACGAACCGACGGTGCTGCCGGAGAACACGACGGTCTGCGCTCCGTCACGAGCGCACGCCGCCTCCAGACCGAGACGGACGGATTCGTGATCGTCGATGAGTGCGACCCTGCTCATCCGTCCAGCCTACTGAGTCGCGATCGGGGATGAGCGCGGCGCTCAGCGGGTGAGCAGCGCCACGACCTCGAAGTGATGGGAGTGCGGGAACAGATCGAATCCGCGCATCGTCGGCACCTGCCAGCCCAGATCCCGGAACGTGCCCAGGTCGCGGGCGAGCGCCACCGGGTCGCAGGCCACGTAGGCGATCGCGTCAGGCGCGAGCCCGTGCAACGCCTCCACGACGGCGCGACCGGCGCCCGCCCGAGGCGGATCGAGCACCACGGCGCCGGCCGTGGCACCGGAGGGAAGGCCTGCGAGGTAGCGATCGACCCGGGCGGTGACGGCGGTCGCGTCGAGGTCCGCGAGGTTCTCCGCGGCGTGCGCGGTCGCACGGCGGCTCGATTCCACCGTCACGACGTCGGTGGCCCCGAGGTCGCCGAGGGTGGCCGAGAACAGACCGACTCCGCCGTAGAGGTCGTAGTGCGTGGCGGTCTCGTCGACATGCCCGTCGAGCACGCCGTAGACCGCGGCGTCGAGCACCGATGCCGCGCGAGGGTGCACCTGCCAGAAGCCGCCGGCATCCACCTGGAACCGGCGGTCGCCGACCAGCTCGTGCACGACCTCCGGTTCCGGCCTGCGCCCCTGACCGCGACCGGGGCGCCCGTCGATCCTGTCGCGTCGGAGGATGCGCACCCGCCCGTCGGCGGGCTCGATGAGGTCGACGCTCCCGGGGCGCCCGCCCGTGAGCGAGAGGGCGGCCTCCGCGATCGCCGGCCGTGCCAGCGGATGCTCTCCGACGCGGATGACGCGGTGGCTGCGAGCCGCGTAGGGGCCGACCGCGCCGTCGTCGTCGATGTGGAGTGTGACGCGCGTGCGCCACCCCGTGCCGTCCGTGGAGTCGACGGCCTCGATCTCGGGGGCTTCGAGCCCGCCCCCAGCGAACCGGTCGAGAGCCTCCGTGAGCACCCGGCGCTTGAGGACGCGCTGGTGCGCGAGCTCGATGTGTCCGAGATCCGCTCCGCCTGGTCGCGACTCGGGGGCGTTCTCGACGTCGGCCTCCGCCCAGATGTGCGGTGTGCGGTGCGGCGAGGGATGGATCACCTCGACGGTCTCGGCGCGCCAGAAGCTCTTCGACTCACCGGTCGACTCGGCATCCAGGCGTGCGCGGACGCGCTCCCCGGGGATGGCGTCGGAGACGAACACGACACGCCCCTCATGGCGGGCGACGAAGGTTCCGCCGTGCGCGATGCCGGTGATGTCCAGATCGAGCAGGTCAGAGGAGGAAGTCATCCTTCGAGGATACGGTGGTGCACATGCGCGTCTGCCTCGCCTCCACCTCCCCCGCCCGTCTCATGCTGCTGCGTCAGGCGGGGATCGAACCGCTCACGCAGTCCCCTGACGTCGATGAGGACGCCGTGGCCGCCGCGGCGGCGGCCGAGCGCGGCGCCGACCTCCCTCCCGCCGACCTCGTGCTCCTGCTCGCGCGGGCCAAGGCCGCAGCCGTCGCCCGGAAGCTCGCGACCGACGCGACCTTCGACGGGCTCGTGATCGGCGGCGACTCCATGTTCGCGCTCGGCGGCCGCGTGTACGGCAAGCCCTACACGCCGGAGGAGGCGACGCGGCGCTGGCAGGAGATGCGCGGCGCGACCGGCATCCTGCATTCCGGCCACTCCGTGTATCGGGTGGCCCCGGGCGCCGAGCCGATCGAGGCCACCGCGACCGCCGAGGCCGCCGTGACGTTCGCGGACGACATCTCGGATGCCGAGATCGCGGCGTACGTCGCCTCCGGCGAGCCTCTGCACGTGGCCGGGGCCTTCACGGTCGACAGCCTGGGCGGCGCGTTCATCACGCGGGTGGACGGCGATCCCTCCACCGTCGTGGGCATGTCACTGTCGACGATCCGCCGCCTGGCCGCCGAGCTCGGCGTGCAGTGGACCGACCTCTGGTCGTAGGGTCCCCTCGACGTTTCCCCACCTTTCTTGTGGGGAGTCGTCAAAGAGATCGGCTTTCTTCTCGCTAGGCTGGCAATCATGCCTGATATCGCCAAGGTGCTCATCGCCAACCGCGGCGAGATCGCCGTACGCATCATCCGTGCCGCCCGTGACTCCGGGATCGCCTCGGTCGCCGTCTACGCCGACCAGGATCGCGACGCACTGCACACCCGGCTCGCCGACGAGGCCTACGCCCTCGGGGGCGAGACCAGCGCCGAGACGTACCTGCAGATCGAGAAGATCCTCTCGGTCGCCCGTCGCGCCGGCGCGGACGCCGTGCATCCGGGCTACGGCTTCCTCGCCGAGAACGCCGACTTCGCCCGAGCTGTGATCGGCGCGGGGATGACGTGGATCGGCCCGTCCCCCGAGGCCATCGAGGCGCTCGGCGACAAGGTCACCGCACGTCACGTCGCCGAGAAGGTCGGGGCGCCCCTCGCCCCCGGCACCCCCGGCCCGGTCTCCGGCGCCGACGAGGTCGTCGCGTTCGCGAAGGAGTACGGCCTGCCGATCGCCATCAAGGCCGCATACGGCGGCGGCGGACGCGGCCTCAAGGTCGCACGCGAGCTCGACGAGGTCGCTGAGCTCTTCGAGTCGGCGACCCGCGAGGCCGTTGCGGCCTTCGGCCGTGGCGAGTGCTTCGTCGAGAAGTACCTCGACAAGCCGCGTCACGTCGAGACGCAGTGCCTGGCGGATGCCGAGGGCAACGTCGTGGTGATCTCGACGCGCGACTGCTCGCTGCAGCGCCGTCACCAGAAGCTCGTGGAAGAGGCGCCCGCGCCGTACCTCACCGAGGAGCAGAACGCGCAGCTGTACTCCGCGTCCAAGGCCATCCTCAAGGAGGTCGGCTACGTCGGGGCAGGCACGTGCGAGTTCCTCATCGGCGCCGACGGCACGGTCTCCTTCCTCGAGGTGAACACGCGTCTGCAGGTGGAGCACCCGGTGTCCGAGGAGGTCACCGGGATCGACCTCGTGCGCGAGCAGTTCCGCATCGCCGCGGGCGGCACGATCGACTACGACGACCCCGCGCCCACCGGCCACTCGATCGAGTTCCGCATCAACGGCGAGGACCCGGGTCGCGGATTCCTCCCCCAGCCGGGCCCGATCCACGTCTTCAAGACCTTCGGCGGTCCCGGCATCCGCCTCGACTCCGGCGTCACGGCCGGCGACTCGGTCTCCGGAGCGTTCGACTCGCTGCTCGCGAAGATCATCGTGACCGGCAAGGACCGCGCCGAGGCCCTCGAGCGCTCCCGACGTGCCCTCGAGGAGTTCGAGGTCGCGGGTCTGCCCACCGTGCTGCCCTTCCATCGCAAGGTCGTGAACGATCCGGCGTTCACCGCCGAGGACGGCGAGTTCGGCGTGTTCACGCGCTGGATCGAGACCGAGTTCGTCAACGACATCCCCGCGTGGGACGGCGAGCTCGAGTCGCCCGCCGCGACGTCCGGCCGCCACACCGTGGTCGTCGAGGTCGCCGGCAAGCGCCTCGAGGTCAGCCTGCCCGACCGCGTCGCGGTCGCCGCCGGCACCGCGGGACGTCCCGCCGCCGTGCCCCCGTCGCGTCGCAGCCATGCGACCGCAGCCAACGCCGGAGCGTCGGGCGACGCCGTGAAGTCGCCGATGCAGGCCACGGTCGTCAAGGTCGCGGTCGAGGAGGGCCAGCAGGTCGTCAAGGGCGATCTCGTCGTGGTCCTCGAGGCCATGAAGATGGAGCAGCCGCTGCAGGCGCACAAGGACGGCGTCGTCGGCAACATCAGCGCGGATGCCGGGGCGACGGTCTCGGCCGGCCACCAGCTGCTCACGATCAGCTGACCCGCACTCGACCCGCCCATACGAGAAGGGCGCTCCACCACGGTGGAGCGCCCTTCTCGCGTCATGGGCTTTCGTCTCGTCGCTGCGCTCCTCGCGGGGCGACCGCCGTTCGTCGAGCGAGCGGAGCGAGACGAAACGCTCAGCCCGATCTACGAGATGTTGACGAGGTGCATCGCGCGGCTCGCGTCGGTGATGCTGCTCGACAGGGACGGGTAGGCCGCGAAGACGCGCGAGACCTGGTCGACGGTGAGCCGACGCTCGACCGCCACCGCGATCGGGTAGATCAGCTCGGATGCCTTGGGGGCGACGATCACGCCGCCGATCACGGTGCCCGATCCCTTGCGGGCGATGAGCTTGACGAAGCCGTCCTTGATGCCCATCATCTTGGCGCGCGGGTTGGCCGCGAGGGGCAGCTTGTAGACCAGGCCGTCGGCGACGCCGTCCTCGACGTCCTTCTGCGAGTAGCCGACCGTCGCGATCTCCGGCGCGGTGAAGATGTTCGAAGTGATCTTGATGAGCTCGAGCGGGATCACAATGTCGCCCAGCGCATGGAACACGGCCGTGCGGCCCTGCATCGAGGCGACGGAGGCGAGCGGGAAGAAGTTCGTGCAGTCGCCCACCGCGTACACGTTGGGGACGGAGGTGCGCGCCACCCGGTTGACCCGGATGTTGCCCTGCTCGGTGAGCTCGACGCCGGCCTCCTCGAGACCGATGCCCTGCGTGTTCGGGATGGACCCGACGGCCATCAGGCAGTGGCTGCCCTCCACCGTGCGCCCGTCGGCGAGCGTCACCCGGACGCCGTCGTCGATCACCTCGACCTTCTCGGCGCGGGCCTTCGACAGCAGCTCCATACCGCCCCGCTTGAAGACCTTCTCCAAGACCTTCGCGGCATCCTGGTCTTCGCCGGGGAGCACCTGCTCACGGCTGGAGACCAGCGTGACCTTGGCTCCGAGGTTCATGTACGCGGAGGCGAACTCCGCCCCCGTGACACCCGATCCGACGACGATCAGGTGCTCGGGGAGCGCCTTCATGTCGTACAGCTGGGTCCAGGTGAGGATCCGCTTGCCGTCGGGCTTCGCGGAGGAGAGCTCGCGCGGCGAGGCGCCGACAGCGACCACGATGGTGTCGGCCTCGACGCGGTCGAAGTCCGTGCCGTCCTGCCCGGTCGAGACGATGATCGCGTTCGGCCCCTCGAGGCGGCCGTGACCGGACAGGATGCGGACGCCGGCCTCGAGCAGGGTGGCGCGCATGTCCTCGGACTGCTGGCCGGCGAGGGCGATCAGCCGCTTGTTGACCGCGGCCAGGTTGATGGCGATCTCGGGCTTGAGCGGCTTGCCGTGCTCGCCCTTCGCGTAGAACTGAACTCCGAGGTCGGACGCCTCCGAGATCGCGACGGCCGCATCCGCGGTGGCGATGAGGCTCTTCGAGGGCACGACGTCGGTCAGCACGGCCGCCCCGCCGACGCCCACGCGCTCGACCAGGGTCACCTCGGCTCCGAGCTGGGCGGCCGCGAGGGCTGCCTCGTAGCCGCCGGGACCGCCGCCGAGCACGGCGACGCGCTGAGTGCGTTCGAAAGGGGTGGAAGACATGGTCTCCATTCTTCCGCAATCCTGGCACCCGGCCGTCCACCTTCCTAGAGTGGATCCATGCCTGAAAACCACAGCAACCCTCTCGACGACCCGACTGCGAACCCGTTCGAGGTCGCCGCCGCAGCCGCCGCGGACATCGCCCGCCTCACCGGCGTCGAGAAGCACGACATCGCCCTCACGCTCGGCAGCGGCTGGGGCAAGGCCGCCGACCTCATCGGCGAGACCGTCGCGACCATCCCCGCGACCGAGGTGACCGGCTTCTCGAAGCCCGCGCTCGAGGGCCACGTCGGCACCCTGCGCAGCATCCGCACCCCGGGCGGCAAGAACGTCCTCGTGATCGGCGCCCGCACGCACTACTACGAGAACCACGGGGTGCGCCGCGTCGTGCACTCGGTCCGCACCGCCGCGGCCACGGGAGCCGAGATCATGGTCCTCACGAACGGCGCGGGCGGCGTGCGCGAGACGTGGAAGCCGGGCCAGCCGGTGCTCATCAGCGATCACATCAACCTCACGGCCGACTCGCCGCTCGAGGGGGCGACGTTCATCGACCTCACCGACCTGTACGCGACGCGCCTGCGCGACATCGCCCGTACGGTCGACCCCTCCCTCGACGAGGGCGTGTACACGCAGTTCCGCGGCCCGCACTACGAGACGCCGGCCGAGGTGCAGATGGCCAAGCGCATCGGCGGCGACATCGTCGGCATGTCCACCGCGCTCGAGGCCATCGCGGCGCGCGAGGCGGGCATGGAGATCCTCGGGTTCTCGCTCATCACGAACCTCGCCGCCGGCATCCAGAAGACGCCGCTCAGCCACGCCGAGGTGATCGAGGCGGGCCGCGAGGCCGAGCCGGTGATCTCGGCGCTGCTGGCCCGAGTGGTCGAGGCGCTGTGAGCGAGGAGCGCCTGGCACAGGCGCGCGCATGGCTGCGCCAGGACCCCGACCAGGAGACCCGCGACGAGCTCGCCGGCGTCATCACGCGCGCGGGCGGCGGTGACGCGGCCGCGCTCGCCGACCTCGACGACCGCTTCGCCACGCGCCTCGCCTTCGGCACGGCCGGTCTGCGCGGCGCGCTCGGCGCCGGCAGCAACCGCATGAACCGCGTGCTGGTGGCGCAGGCCGCCGCCGGGTTCGCGGCGTACCTGCGCGAGAAGGCACCGGACTCGACCCCCACGGTCGTGATCGGCTACGACGGACGCCGCAACTCGCGAGTGTTCGCCACGGACTCGGCCGAGCTGTTCGCGGGTGCCGGTCTGCGTGCCATCCTGCTTCCCCGCCTGCTGCCGACCCCGGTGCTCGCCTTCGCCGTGCGCCATCTCGGTGCGGATGCGGGCGTGATGGTCACGGCCTCGCACAACCCGCCGAACGACAACGGCTACAAGGTGTATCTCGGCGGTGCGGACCAGGGCTCGCAGATCGTGTCGCCCGCGGATGCCGAGATCGCGGCACACATCCAGCGGGTCGCGGATGCCGGCGACGTGTCGGCCCTCCCCCGGTCGACCTCGTACGAGACGGCGGCCGAGGACGTCGTCGACGCCTACGTGACGGCCACGGCCGCCGTCGCGCCCGCCCCCGAGGCGGCCTCGGGTCTGCGCTGGGTGTACACGGCGATGCACGGCGTGGGCTGGGAGACCGTCTCGTCGATCGTGAAGGCGGCGGGATATCCGCAGCCCATGGTGGTGGGTGAGCAGCTGCAGCCGGACGCGACCTTCCGCACGGTGTCGTTCCCGAATCCGGAGGAGCCGGGCGCGATGGACCTGTCGTTCGCCCGGGCGAAGCGCGTGCAGGCGGACTTCATCCTCGCGAACGATCCGGACGCCGACCGCCTCGCCGTCGCGATCCCCGACACGTCCGCCGAGGGCGGCTGGCGCCGTCTCACGGGCAACGAGGTGGGCCTGCTGCTCGGCGCCCGCGCGGCGCGTGCGGCCGCAGGAACGCCCGGCGCGTCACTCGCCTGCTCGCTGGTGTCGTCGCCCGGCCTAGGGGCGATCGCCGCGCACCACGGACTCGATTTCCACGAGACGCTCACGGGCTTCAAGTGGATCTCACGCGCACCCGGCATCGTGTTCGGCTTCGAGGAGGCTCTCGGCTATCTCGTGAACCCCGAGACGGTGCGCGACAAGGACGGCATCTCCGCCGTCGTGGCGATCCTCGGCCTCGCCGCGGAGGCCTACGGTCGCGGGGCCTCGATCGCCGACCTCCTCGTAGAACTGGGCGACACGTACGGTCACTACGCGAGCGGACAGGTGTCGGTACGCGTCGACGACCTGTCGGTCATCGGAACGGTGATGCTCTCGCTCCGCACGCTCCCGCCCACGCGGTTCGGAGAGCGCGCGATCTCGACGGCCGAGGACCTGCTGCAGGCCGAGCCGGGTCAGCCGTCCGGCGACGTGCTGCGCTACCGCCTCGTCGACGGTTCGCGCATCATCGTGCGCCCGAGCGGGACCGAGCCCAAGCTCAAGGTCTACATCGACGCCGCCGGCGAATCCGCGGAGCACGCGGCGCAGGCGATCGGAGAGCTCGAGGCCGCGGTCCGCGCCCTCCTGGACGAACGCTCCTAGGCCGCGCCATGCCACGCAGACACGTCGTGATCACCGCGCACAACGGGGTGCACGCGCGTCCCGTCGCGGAGCTCGTGCGCCTCGTCCAGGCGCATTCTCACGGCGTGACCCTGCAGACCTCGACGGGGGCGGTGGTCGATCTCAGCAGCGTGCTGGCGATCATGGACCTCGCCCTCGCCGAGGGAGATGCGGTAGTGCTCGAGACACCCGAGTCGCCCGGGGCCGATGCGGTGCTCGACACGCTCGCGGGCGTGCTCGATCCGCGCGGCTGACACACCCGTTCGGGGCGCAAGCGGGTCGGGCTCAGCCGTCGATCACGGCGACGAGCTCGTCGAGGAAGGCCTCGAAGGTGGTGCCGCGGCGCACGATGCGCTGCACGCTGTCCCTCTCGCTGAACACCTCGACGAGCTGCTCGAAGACGGTCTGGAACGCGGTACGGTCGCTCTCGCTGAAGGCGGCGAGCGCGACGACCTGCACGCGCCCGTCGCCCCATGCCGCCGAGCCCTCGGCCACCCCGATCGCGATCGCTGTCCGCGCCGCGGTCATCTGCAGGGCGTGCGGCACGGCCAGGGCGTCGGTGAACGCGGTCGAGGACATGCGTTCGCGGGCGATCGTGTTGTCGACGTAGTCCTCGCCGATCAGACCCGCGTCGACCAGCAAGCCTCCCAGACGGCGGATGATGGTCTCCTCCCCCTCGTCGGGGAGCGGATGGACGAAGGCGTCGGCGACGAAGTACCGGGCGAGCTCGGCGCGGAGGCGCGCAAGGCGGCGAGCGCGGCGCACGCGCCCCGCCGCCTGCTGGATGCGGTCGACGTCGGCATCCGTGAGGAAGGGCTGAATGCGGACATAGCGGTCACCAGCGGCACCGGGCTCGATCGTGCTGAGCACCAGATCGGTGTCGAACGACGACCAGTCGGGATCGACGTTCGTCACGACGCTCGTGACCTCGATCGCCGAGCCGAGCGATCGGTCGACGCTCGATCGGAGCAGCTCGTGGAGCTCGTAGTACCCGGGGCAAACGATCGTGGCGGTGAGGATCGTCTCGGCCTTGCG
This sequence comes from Microbacterium sp. GCS4, assembly GCF_001262495.1. Taxonomy (GTDB): domain Bacteria; phylum Actinomycetota; class Actinomycetes; order Actinomycetales; family Microbacteriaceae; genus Microbacterium. The sequence continues at coordinate 856,148 of NZ_LGYE01000002.1, read as the reverse complement.
GCTGCGTTCCAGCCGCCCGCCGACGTGCATGGCGATGTAGGCGATCTCGTCGTCGTGGATGGGCGTGCCGAGCCGGTCATGGAGCCCGCTCGCGATCGACACCGCCACTTCGAAGATCATCGGGTACGAGGTCTTGAGCGAGCGCGTGAGCGGGTTGCGGGTGAGGGCGCTCTCCTCGGCGCGGCGCAGGAGGTTCTGCACGTGCAGCGCGAGCCGGAGCACGAAGGTCTCGTCGAGGAGGTCGACCTGGAAGTCCTCGGCCGCGCGCGCGATCTCCTCGCGGACCGCGGCCTCGACCCCGGGCTCGATGCCGCTGCGGGCGACGTCGCGGGTGGCATCCTGACCCGGCGCGACGACGCGGGTGAGGACCAGGGAGGCGAGGTGCCCGCTGTCGCCCGGGCCGAGCGACACCTGGAAGTGCTCCTGCGCGAGGCGGGCGATGACGGTGCCGACCGCGGGGATCTCCGGGCGAGCTCCGGTAGCGGTCGCCTCGAGGGCGTGGCCGGCTGCGACCCGATCCGCTGCGATCGCGATGTGCAGCAGCACGTCGGAGATCGCGAGCTCGTTCACGTAGTAGCCGAGTGCGCCGAGTTCGCGGACGAGCTCCGACTTGAACGGGCCGACGGCGTGCGCGGGGACGGCGCTGCCGTCCAGCGCTCGACGGAACGTCTCAGGGTGGAAGGACGCCGCGTCCATCTCGTCATGCGCCAGGCGCGAGAGCAGGCGGCGCTGTGCGGTCTCGTCGCCGCGCAGACGCACCGTCTCCCGGTCGCGCTCGAGCACGAGCGCGCTGTCGTCGAGGAGCGTGCGCACACGGGCGAGGTCGGCTTCGAGCGTCGCCTCGCTCACGTGCAGCCGCTCGGCCATCGCGAACACGTCGATCCCATCCGGGTCGTCGAGGAGCGCGCGGACGAGCGCGTGCAGGCGGTCACGTGGGGCGGATTCGCCGCCCTGGCGCGTGCGCAGCGCCTCACGCGCGCTCGCCCCGGCCCGGTATCCGGCCGGTCCGGACTCGATCGCGTCGGCGCCGGACGTCCGTGAGTTGAGGGCCGCGACATAGGAGCGGATGCTGCGCGGAGTCACTCCGAGCTGATCGGCGAGACTCGCGGCCGTCGCCCAGCTGCCCCGACGCAGCAGGGTCGAGAGGAGCTGGTCCTGGCGCTGCCGAGACATCGTCCTCCCGTTCTCCCGTGCTGACCGCACTGTCGTGACGTGTCTTCCATCCTGCCAGGTGCGTCGAACCCCCGCGCCGGAACGGGGGTTCCGCGGGGGCGGAAAGGAACCTGTTGGCACCCGGCATCCTCCTGTTCCCAGAATGTTCTCAGGAAAGGTGGCATCGATCGATGAGGATCCTGGTGGTGTGCGGCGCGGGCGCGTCGAGCACGTTCGTCGCACAGCGACTCCGCCGTGCGGCTGCCGACGCCGGTCTTGACTGGGACGCGGCTGCGGGCACCGAGAGCACCCTCGTCGGCAGCGATCACGACCTCGTCCTCCTCGGCCCGCACATGGCGCCGCGTCTGGAGGCGCTCCGCGAGGCGGTCATCGCCCCGGTCGCGCTGCTCCCCGACGACGTCTTCGCCGACAGGGACGGCACCCGCACGCTCGCGTTCGCGCGCTCGATCATCGACGTCAGGAACACCCCGAAAGGAACACCATGACCGCTTCCCGTACCGTCCGGATCGGCTCCTCCCACGGACTCCACGCACGACCGGCCAAGCTCTTCGCACAGGCGGCGAAGGATTCGGGCATCCCCGTCACGATCGCCAAGGACTCCGGCAAGGCGGTCAACGCCGCCAGCATCCTCGGCGTGATCGCCTTGGCGATCGAGCACGGCGACTACGTCACGCTCACGGCCGACGGCGACAACGCGGAGACCGTGCTCGACACGCTCACCGAACTGCTGACGACCGATCACGACCAGGACACCGCATGAGCGAACTGCGCGGAGTGGGGATCGGTCTGGGCGTCGCCCAGGGACCGGTCGTCCGGATGACGGAGGCGCTGCCCGCGCCCGAGAACGCCCCGAGCACCGAGGGCGCGGATGCCGAGCGCTCGCGCGTCCGCGAAGCGATCGCTGCCGTCGCTCAGGAGCTCACGGCTCGCGGCGAGACGGCCGGCGGGTCCGCCCAGGAGGTCCTCGAGGCGCAGGCCATGATCGCGGAGGACCCGACTCTGCAGGACGAGGTCGACTCCCGCATCGACGACGGCGCGACGGCCGAGTGGGCTGTGCACGACGCCTTCGCCGGATTCAAGGCCACGCTCGAGGCCGTCGGCGGCTATCTCGGCGAGCGCGCTGCCGACCTCGACGACATCGCCCAGCGGGTGCTCGCCCGCCTGCGCGGCGTGGAGGCGCCCGGCGTCCCCGACCCCGGTCACCCGTTCGTGCTCGTCGCCCGCGACCTCGCGCCGGCCGACACAGCCCTGCTGAACCTCGACCAGGTGCTCGCGCTCATCACCTTCGACGGCGGCCCCACCTCGCACACGGCGATCCTCGCCCGCGAGAAGGGCATCGTCGCGATCGTCGGCGCCGCTGCGGCTTCCGAGCTCACGAGCGGTCAGAACGTCATCGTCGACGCGGCCGCAGGGATCGTCACGACGGACCCGACCGACGACGAGAAGGAGCGCGCCGAGGAGCGCGCCGCGGCCCGCCTCTCGGCGGACGCCGCACCCCTGACTCCCGGCGCCCTCGCCGACGGCACGCTGATCCCGCTGCTGGCGAATCTGGGAAAGCCCGCAGACGCATCCGATGCCGTCGCACGTGGGGCCGAGGGCGTCGGGCTCTTCCGCACCGAGTTCCTGTTCCTGTCGTCGTCGCAGGCGCCCACCGTGGCGCAGCAGCGCGAGGCGTACCGGGAGCTGCTGGCGGCGTTCCCGGGCAAGAAGGTGGTCGTGCGCATGCTCGACGCCGGTGCCGACAAGCCGCTCGCCTTCCTCAACGACGCGCACGAGGAGAACCCCGCCCTGGGTCTGCGCGGCCTCCGCGCCCTCCGCGCCAGCGAGGACATCCTGCGCGAGCAGCTCACGGCCCTCGCCGAGGCGGATGCCGAGACCGAGGCCGAACTGTGGGTCATGGCCCCCATGGTCGCGACCGTCGAGGAGACCGCGTACTTCACCTCTCTCGCGCGCGAGTACGGCCTGAAGACCGCGGGCGTCATGGTCGAGGTCCCCTCCAGCGCCCTGCTCGCCGATCGCGTACTGGCCCACGCGGACTTCGCCTCGATCGGCACGAACGACCTCACGCAGTACACGATGGCCGCCGACCGCCTCCTCGGATCGGTCGCCGGATTCCAGGACCCGTGGCACCCCGCGGTGCTGCGCCTGGTCCGGGAGGTGGGCGCCGCGGGCGCACGCCTCGGCAAGCCCGTCGGCATCTGCGGCGAGGCGGCTGCGGATCCGCTGCTCGCCGTCGTGCTCGTCGGCCTCGGCGCGACGAGCCTCTCCATGGCACCGTCCGCCCTGGCGGACGTGCGCCAGACCCTGTCCACCCGCACTCTCGACGAGGCCCGCAACCTCGCCGAACTGGCACTGGCAGCCGATGACGCCGCCGGGGCCCGACAGGCCGTGGCCGACGCCACGACCTCCCTCCCTCACCAGAAAGAGACGACATCATGACGACGACGTCACCGGCCCCCACGAAATCGGGCGGCCTCCGAACAGGAGTGCAGCGCTTCGGCACGTTCCTGTCCGGCATGATCATGCCCAACATCGCGGCGTTCATCGCGTGGGGCTTCATCACCATGCTCTTCATCCCCGCCGGATTCTTCGGCGCGGACAGCCCGTTCGGCGCCGCATGGCACTGGTCGCCGGTCGCGGAGATCATCGGCGGCGGCGGCGACGCCGCCGCCATCAACTGGAACGGTGCCATGACCGCTCTCGCCGAAGGCGACGGCGGGAACTTCTTCGCGTACGTCGGTCTCGTCGGCCCGATGGTCACCTACCTGCTGCCGCTCCTGATCGCCAACACCGCCGGCCGCATGGTCTACGGCGAGCGCGGTGGCGTCGTCGCGACCATCGCCACGATGGGTGTCATCGTCGGCACGAACATCCCGATGTTCCTCGGCGCCATGATCATGGGACCGATCGCCGCATGGATCACGAAGCAGATGGATCGCCTGTGGGACGGCAAGATCCGCCCCGGCTTCGAGATGCTCGTGAACAACTTCTCCGCCGGCATCCTCGGCATGATCCTCGCCATCGTCGGATTCTTCGCCTTCGGTCCGGTCATGCTCGGCGTCAGCGCTGTGCTCGGTGCGGCCGTCGACTGGCTCGTCTCGCTCAACCTGCTGCCCCTCGTCTCGATCATCGTCGAGCCGGCGAAGGTGCTGTTCCTCAACAACGCGATCAACCACGGCGTGTTCACCCCGCTCGGCATCGAGCAGGCCGCGGACACCGGCAAGTCGATCCTGTTCCTCATCGAGGCGAACCCCGGCCCGGGTCTCGGTCTCCTCCTCGCCTTCACGTTCTTCGGAGTCGGCGCGGCCAAGGCCTCCGCACCCGGCGCCGCGATCATCCAGTTCTTCGGCGGCATCCACGAGATCTACTTCCCCTATGCGCTCAGCAAGCCGACCACGATCCTCGCGCTCATCGCGGGTGGTGCGGCCGGCGTCACGACGAACATGGTGCTCGGCGGCGGCCTCGGCTTCCCGGCCGCTCCGGGAAGCATCATCGCGGTGACCGCCGCGGCGCTCGGCGGCGGAGTCGGCAATGTCCTCGTCGTGTACCTCTCGGTGCTCATCGCCGCGACAGTCACGTTCCTCATCACCGCGGTCATCCTTCGCTCGTCGCGCAAGCGTGACCTCGAAGCCGAGGGCGACTCGTTCGACGCGGCCATCGCGCAGACCGAGGCGAACAAGGGCAAGTCGTCCGCCGCGATGGACTCGCTCCGAGCATCCTCCGCAGCCAGCGCAGCCGCGGGAGGCACCACGGCCACCGCCGTCGCCACGACCCCGATCCACAACGTCGTGTTCGCGTGCGACGCCGGCATGGGATCGTCCGCGATGGGCGCGAGCGTGCTGCGCAACAAGTTCAAGAAGGCGGGCATCGAGGGCGTCACGGTCACCAATCAGGCGATCGCGAACCTCGACGGCACCGCGGATCTCGTGATCACGCAGCAGCAGCTCACGGATCGGGCGCGCTCGAAGTCGCCGAACTCGGTGCACGTGTCCGTGGACAACTTCATGAACGCACCGCAGTATGAAGAAGTCGTCGAGATGGTGCGCGAGCAGCGCGAATCCGGCGAGTGACAGACCGGGCGGGGCGGGTGCCACGGCATCCGCCCCGCCCCCACATCCGCAGAACCCGAAAGGAATCACCATGGGCGTCCTCACCCTCGGCCAGGTCCGCATCCACTCCGGCTCCAGCACGCAGGAGTCCGCACTGCAGGAGGCCACCGACATCCTGGTCTCCGCCGGCGCCGTGACCCCCGCGTACGTCGACGCGATGCGTCAGCGCGAGGAGACGGTCTCGACCTACATGGGCAACGGCCTGGCGATCCCGCACGGCACGAACGAGACCAAGGACGCGATCCTCGGCTCCGCGCTGTCGGTCGTGCGCTACGACGGCGGCGTCGACTGGGCCGGTGAGCAGGCGACGTTCGTGATCGGCATCGCCGGTCGCGGCGACGAGCACCTGGAGATCCTGTCGCAGATCGCGATCCTGTTCTCCGACGAGGACGACGTCGCGAAGCTCAACGCGGCGCAGACCCCGGATGAGCTGTTCGCGCTGCTCGCGGACGTGAACTCCTGATGACCGCAGCGGACACCCGGAAGGCCGTGCACTTCGGAGCCGGCAACATCGGTCGCGGATTCGTCGGCCTGCTGCTGCACGAGGGCGGCTACGAGGTCGTCTTCTCCGATGTCGCGGACGCTCTGGTCGACGCGATCAACGCGGTCGACTCGTACACCGTGCACGAGGCCGGCCCGGGAGGCTCCGACCACGTCGTCACGGGCTTCCGCGCCGTGAACAGCAAGAACGACCCGGAGGGCGTCGCGGCCGAGGTCGCGACCGCCGACGTCGTGACGACCGCGGTCGGCCCCACCGTGCTGCGCTTCGTCGCGCCGACCATCGTGGCGGGCCTCGCCCGCCGCTCCCCCGACGCCGCACCCCTGCAGGTCATGGCCTGCGAGAACGCGATCGGCGCGACCGACACCCTCCGTGCCGAGGTCGAGAAGGCCGCGGGCGCGGATGCCGGAGAGCTGCTCTCGCGCGCGGTGTTCGCGAACACCGCGGTGGATCGCATCGTGCCCGGCCAGCCGGCCGACGGGGGCATCGACGTCACCGTCGAGCCGTATTACGAGTGGGCGATCGAGTCGGGAGCGTTCGGCGGAGACCTGCCGCGCATCCCCGGGGCGCACTTCGTCGACGACCTGGCGCCGTACATCGAGCGCAAGCTCTTCACGGTGAACACGGGCCATGCGGCCACCGCGTACTTCGGCGCACGCGCAGGCATCGAGCGCATCTCCGACGCGCTCGACGATCCCGACATCGCCGCGCGCGTGTCGGCCGCGCTGGAAGAGACCTCGGCCGTCCTGGTCGCCGAGCACGGTCTCGATCCCACCGACCTCGCGGAGTACCGCGCGACGATCCTCGAGCGCTTCCGCAATCCAGCCCTCGTCGACACCGTGCAGCGCGTGGGCCGCCAGCCGCTCCGCAAGATCTCGCGGCACGAGCGCTTCATCGGCCCCGCGGCCATGGCCGCGGAGCGCGGGCTGACCACGACCGCGCTGATCGGCGCGGTCACGGCCGCGCTCGAGTTCGAGGAGCCCGACGACGAGCAGGCCGTCGAACTGCAGGAGCTGCTGCGCACGGAGGATGCCGAGGCGTTCACCACCCGCACCACGGGCCTCGATCCGGAGCATCCGCTGTTCCCCGCTGTGCGCGACGCCGTCGCGTCACGGCAGACGGCGCTCCGCGCCTGACACGTGGATGCCGCCCCGACGCCCCCGGCCGATACGATCGGCAGGGGGCGTCGCCCTGTGCGCGGCCCCTCGGCACGAGGACGTGCGGGGAGGACCATGAGCAGATACGCCGTGATCGGTGCGGGCCCGTCGGGGCTCGCGGCGGCGCGCGCTCTCTCTCGGCGCGGGATCGAGATCGACGGCTACGAGGCCTCGCACGGCGTGGGCGGGCTGTGGGACATCGACAACCCGCGCAGCACGATGTACGAGTCCGCGCACCTCATCTCCTCGCGCACGACGACGCAGTTCGAGGAGTTCCCTATGAATTCCGACGCCGACTACCCGGATCACCGCGTTCTCTTGCGCTACTTCCGCGCCTACGCCGAGCGGTTCGGCCTCACGGATCTGTTCCGCTTCGACACGCGGGTGACCCGTCTCACGCCGCGCGACGGCGGCTGGGATCTCACCAGCATCGGACCCGACGGCGAGCACACGCTCTGGTACGACGGAGTCGTGCTCGCGAACGGCACACTCGCCGAGCCGAACGTCCCGACGTTCCCCGGCCGTTTCGACGGCGAGGTGCTGCACACGAGCGCCTACAAGTCCCCCTCGCAGCTCGCAGGCAGGCGCGTGCTGCTGATCGGTGCAGGCAACTCCGGATGCGACATCGCCGTGGATGCCGTGCACCATGCGGCCTCCGTCGACATGAGCGTGCGGCGCGGCTACTACTTCGTCCCGCGCTATCTGTTCGGCAAGCCGAGCGACACGCTCAACCAGGGTCGTCCACTGCCCGCCCGGCTCAAGCAGGCGCTCGACAGCCGCGTGCTCCGCGCCTTCACGGGGGACCCGGTGCGGTTCGGCTTCCCGAAGCCCGACTACCGCATCTACGAGTCGCATCCGATCGTGAACACCATGGTGCTGAACCACCTCGGCCAGGGCGACCTCCGCATCCGCCCCGACGTCGAACGGTTCGACGGACCGACGGTCCGGTTCCGCGACGGCTCGTCCGACGAGTACGACCTCGTGATCCTCGCCACCGGCTACCGCCTCGACTACCCCTTCGTCGACCGGGAGCACCTGCACTGGCATGGCGCCTCGCCGCGGTTGTTCCTGAACATGTTCCCCGCGTCGTTCAACGGTCTGTATGTCGTCGGCATGATCGAGGCGTCCGGGATCGGCTGGCAGGGGCGGTACGAGCAGGCGGATCTGCTCGCGGCGTACCTCGATGCCGTGGCGAACGACCCGCCGCGCGCCGCCCGTTTCCGCGCGCGCGTCGTCGGCGAACCGTGGCCCGATGTCACGGGCGGCTACCGGTACCTCGGACTCGCTCGCATGTCGTACTACGTGAACAATCACGCCTATCGGGCCGCCGTGAGGCACGAAAGGGATGCTCTCCTGCGGCCACTCCCCGCGGCTCCTCGGCGCCGCACGACGACGTAGCCTGGAGAGGTGCAGAAGAAACGCGGCCGCCGGGTCCTGAAGGTCGTGCTGTGGGGGCTTCTCGCCGTCGTGGTGCTCGGTGTCGGCGGCATCCTCGTGTGGAGTCAAGTGGGCGTGATGCCGGCCGAGCCGGAACCGCTCGCCGAGGTGCGCGCGGATGCCGCGATCCACATCGAGGACGCCCCTCAGGGCATCGTCATGACACCGGCCGACGGCGACTCCGACCGCGGCCTGGTCTTCGTTCCCGGCGCCAAGGTCGATCCCTGGGCCTACGCGTCGATCCTGCAGGGTCTCGTCGACGACGGGACGACCGTCGTGATCACCCGCCCCTGGTTGAACCTCGCGTTCTTCGACCTGCGCGGGCTGGACCAGTTCACGTCCGCCGCTCCGGACATCGACGACTGGGCCGTGGGCGGCCACTCGCTGGGCGGGGTGCGCGCGTGCCGGCTCGCCGCCGACGCCGAGGCGCTCGTGCTGTTCGGCTCGTACTGCGCCGACGACCTCTCGACGAGCGGCCTCGCGGTTCTCAGCATCTCCGGCAGCGAGGACGGACTGTCGACTCCCGCGAAGGTGAATGCTGCGCGGCATCTGCTGCCGGCTGACGCCGAGATGGTCGAGATCGACGGCGCCTCGCACGCGTCCTTCGGCGACTACGGACCCCAGGCGGGCGACGGGACGCCGGCGATCTCCCGCACCGACATGCACGCCAGGGTCGACGAGCTGCTCCAGGGATTCTTCGCGGAGCTCCCCACCCGGTGATATCGGGTCGCGGTCAGCCGATCCGCTTGATCAGCGCGTCCAGCCCCATGCCGTAGTCGATGCGCACGACCGGCAGGGCGTACTTGTCCGTGCCGATCGTGACGTAGCCCGGCTCGATCGTGCGGGCCATCTCGAAGCCGGCCATCGCGACGCCCTGTTTGGCCGTGTCGTTGTAGTGCCCGAACGGATACGCCATGACCTCGCGCACACCCAGGATGTCGCCGGAGGCGTTCATGTCGGCGGCGATCTCCTCGGCCGTCCAGTTGACCATGCGCCCCTTGCCGTTCGCACCGGCCTGGTGCATGTCGTTCGTGTGCGAGCGGCGCTGCACGTAGATCGACGGCGCAGGGTCCTGCCGGTACGCCGTGATCATGAACGAGGTCGAGAGCAGCTTGTACTCGTCGATCACGGGCACCGCGAGGTCGAACCACGTCTGGTCGGCGTCGTCGTCGGTGATGATCACGGAGTGCGCGGGCAGGTAGAGCCGTCCGTCGATGAACGCGCTGAGCTCATCCCAGGTCGGAAGGTAGAAGCCGGTGGTCGCGATGTGCTGCATCTGCGCCTGGAAGTCGCCGATGTACGCGTAGTTGCCGCGCAGCCAGCCCTTCTCGCCTTCGGGGTTCGTCGTGAACTGGTGGTACATGAGGATCGGGATCTGCGCGTTCTCGGCGGCGTTCGCCTCCGGCGTCGTCCATCCGGCGAACAGCTCGACCTCTTGATCGGTGCAGACCACCGGATCGGCACCGTTGACGCGGGCCGCGACCGTGAGGGCAGTCGCGTCTTCCGGGGTCGCATACCAGCCGGCGAACACGCGGCCGTCGATCGCGGGGATCGGCAACCCGACGTACAGCCCGCTCTGCGACTGCAGCATCGGATCGGCGGGGGCGCCGTCGCCCACGAACGTGACGGCGCATCCGGCGGGATCGCCCGAGTCCTTCACGAGCTGCTGCGCCGGCGTCAGCGGATGCTCTATCACCGCCCCGCTCGCCCGCGGCGACGTCTTCTCGGGCTCGCGTGTGAGCCATGCGTAGCCGGCCGCGCCGGCTCCGCCGAGCACCACCAGGACAGCGAGCGTGACAGTGATGACGATGCGCCGCTTCTTCCCCCCCGGAAGCCATCCCTCAGCCCTCCATGACTAGTCGGCGAAGCCCTCGGCGATCATCTCGACGAGCTCCTCCCGCTCCTCGACCGGGAGGAAGGCGGCCGAAGCGGCGTTGAACTGGAAGGTCTCGAGGTCGTCGAGGTCGTACTCGAACGCCTCGACGAGCAGAGCGAGCTCGCGGGTGAGCGACGTGGCGCTCATGGTGCGGTTGTCGACGTTCACGGTCACCGCGAAGCCCAGCTGGTAGAGCAGGTCGAAGGGATGGTCGGCCAAGGTCTTGCCCCACGCCGAGATCGCCCCGGTCTGCAGGTTCGACGACGGGGACAGCTCGAGCGGGATCTCCCGATCGCGCACCCAGCGCGCGAGGTCGCCGAACTGCACCTGCACCTCATCGCCCTCCTGCGTCACGACCTGCAGGTCCTCCGCGATCCGCACGCCGTGCCCGAGGCGCAGCGCACGACCGTCCACGAGAGCGGAGCGGATGGACGCGAGGCCCGCCGCCTCCCCCGCGTGCACCGTGACGGGGAAGAAGTTCTCGGCGAGGAAGTCGAACGCCGCGCGGTGGTCGGACGGCGGGAAACCGTCTTCGGGACCGGCGATGTCGAAGCCGACGACTCCGCGTCCGCGGAAGTCGACCGCGAGTTCCGCGATCTCCCGGGCACGGTCGGCGTGGCGCATCGCCGAGAGCAGCTGACCGACGCGGATGCTGTGGCCGGCGCGGTCCGCGGCGTCCTCGCCCTCCTCCAGCCCCTGCTGGACGGCCTCGACGGCCTGGTCGAGCGAGAGACCACGGGTGAGGTGCTGCTCGGGCGCCCAGCGGACCTCGCCGTAGATCACGCCGTCCTTCGCGAGGTCCTCTACGAACTCGCGGGCGATGCGCGTGAGTCCCTCCTCGGTCTGCATGACGGCCGTCGTGAGGCCGAAGGTCTTGAGGTACTCGACGAGGGAGCCGGAATCGCTCTTCTTCGCGAACCACTTCCCCAGCGCACGGGGGTCGTCGGCGGGCACGTCGAGGCCGATCGCGTCGGCGAGCTCGATGATCGTGGCGGGCCGCACGGCCCCGTCGAGGTGGTCGTGCAGCGACACCTTCGGCAGGGCGCGCACGGACGTCCCCTGGATGGTGACGTCGCCGTTCGCGTCGATCGACATGAGGTTCCTCTCGGTCGCGGATCCGCAGCTCTCAGGCTACCGGTCGCGGGCTCAGGCGGTGATGCGCTCGCGCACGATCGGACCGGTCTCCGGAGCCTGGTCGCCGAGCTCCCACGAACCCTCCAGCGCCTCGAGCGCGCGGGGGAACCGGGCCTCGTCGGCGGCCGAGAGCGTGAACAGCGGCTGGCCCGCGGTCACGCGGTCGCCGGGCTTGGCGTGCAGGTCGATGCCCGCTTCGAACACCACCGGGTCCTCGGCGCGCGCGCGACCGGCGCCCAGACGCCACGCCGCGACGCCGAAAGGCAGCGCGTCCATGCGGGTGACCACGCCGTCGGCCGGGGCCGTGACGACATGCGTCTCGCGGGCCGTCGGCAGTGCGGCATCCGGGTCGCCGTCCTGTGCGCGGATCATGGCCTTCCAGCTGTCCATCGCGCGCCCGTCGTCGAGAGCCTTCTCGACGTCGGCGTCCGGCTGGCCGGCGAGGGCGAGCATCTCGCGCGCCAGGGCCAGGGTGAGCTCGCGCACATCAGCGGGGCCGCCGCCGGCGAGCACCTCGACGGACTCGCGGACCTCGTTCGCGTTGCCGATCGCGAGCCCCAGGGGCACGTTCATGTCGGTGAGCAGAGCCGTGGTCGCGACGCCCGAGTCGGTACCGAGCGCGACCATCGTCCGGGCCAGCTCCCGCGCACGCTCGATGTCCTGCATGAAGGCGCCGGAGCCGAACTTCACGTCGAGCACGAGCGCGTCCGTGCCCTCGGCGATCTTCTTCGACATGATGCTCGACGCGATCAGCGGGATCGCCTCGACCGTCCCCGTCACGTCGCGCAGCGCGTAGAGCTTCTTGTCGGCGGGCGCGAGACCGGAGCCCGCGGCGCAGATGACCGCGCCCACGTCGCCCTGCATCTGCGCGAACATCTCCTCGTTGCTGAGCGCTGCACGCCACCCGGGGATCGACTCGAGCTTGTCGAGCGTTCCGCCCGTGTGGCCGAGGCCGCGCCCGGAGAGCTGCGGCACCGCCACGCCGAACACCGCGACGAGCGGGGCGAGGGGAAGCGTGATCTTGTCGCCGACGCCGCCGGTCGAGTGCTTGTCGACGGTCTTCTTGCCGAGGCTCGCGAAGCTCATCCGCTCACCCGTCGAGATCATCGCGTCCGTGAGCACGCGGATCTCGTCGCGCTCCATGCCGCGCTGGAACACCGCCATCGCGAACGACGCCATCTGCGCGTCCGACACGTAGCCGCGCGTGTACGCGTCCACCATCCAGCGCAGGGCCGGCTCGGAGACCGCTCCCCCGTCGCGCTTGGCGCGGATCACGTCCACAGCGTCGAAAGGCTCTACGGTCATCGGGCGTCCTCCAGGTCGCGCGGCCCGAACGCATCGGGCAGCACCTCGTCGATCGTGCGGATGCCGGAGACGGTCTCCAGCAGCATCCCGGGCATCGCGTGCTCGAACAGGAGCTGACGGCAGCGTCCGCACGGCATGATGGTCTGCCCATCGTTGTTCACGCACACGAAGGCGACGAGCTGGCCGCCGCCCGACATGTGCAGGTCTCCGACCAGCGCGCACTCGGCGCACAGGGTCACGCCGTACGAGGCGTTCTCCACGTTGCAGCCGGCCACGATGCGGCCGTCTCCGACGAGCGCGGCGGCGCCGACCTTGTAGCGCGAGTAGGGTGCGTAGGCCTTCGCCATCGCCTCCGTGGCTACCTGGCGCAGCTCGTCCCAGTCGATGTCGGTCATGTGTTCTCGACTCCTCGGGGTGTCAGGACTTGATGTACGGCTTGCCGCTCGCCGCGGGGCCGCGGATCTGACCCGCGAAACCGGCGACCGCGAGCAACGTGACGACGTACGGCAGCATCAGCATGAACTCGCCGGGGATCGGCGTCTTCAGGATCGACAGCAGGTTCTGCAGGTTCGTCGCGAACCCGAAGAGCAGCGCGGCGAGCGTCGCGCGGATCGGATCCCACCGGCCGAAGATCACTGCGGCGAGGGCGATGAAGCCGAGACCCGCCGTCATGTCCTTCCCGAACTGCGGCACCGAGACGAGCGTGAAGTACGCTCCTCCGATCCCCGCGATCGCGCCCGCGAGGAGCACGTTCCAGAAGCGCGTCGAGTTCACCTTGATGCCGACGGTGTCGGCCGCCTGCGGGTGCTCGCCGACAGCGCGCAGCCGGAGGCCCCACTTCGTGCGGTAGAGACCCCACGCAACCACCGCGACGGTGATGAACATCAGGTACACGATGAAGGTCTGGTTGAAGAGCACCGGCCCGATGATCGGGATGTCGCTGAGCAGCGGGATCTCGATGCGACTGAAGCGCACGGGGCTGTTCAGCTCCGCTTCGTGCGGTGCCAGGAGGGCTCCGTAGAGGAAGCCGGTGAGACCGCTGACGAGCACGTTGAGCACGACTCCGACGATCACCTGCTCGACGAGGTACTTGATCGCGAACGCCGCGAGGACGCTGGCGACCAGGACTCCGCCGAGCATGGCGCCCAGAAGACCGATGAACGGGCTCCCGGTGATGCTCGACAGCAGTGCTGCGGAGAACGCACCGAGGAGCAGCTGTCCTTCGATCGCCACGTTGACGACGCCGGCGCGCTCGCCGATGACGCCGCCCAGCGCGCCGAACACCAGCGGCACGGAGAGGGACACCGCGCCGAAGAGCAGGCTGGTGACGGGCACGAGCCCGCCGGCACCGGCCCACACGAGGAACGCGAAGACCGCGATCGCGCCGAACCCGGCCGCGATCCACAGGGAGGCCTTGCGGTAGCTCCACGCGCGGAGGAAGGCGGCGATCGTGAGCACCACGAGGATTCCGACCACGACCCAGATGGTCGGTCCCGTGGGCAGTTCGACGTCCGGCAGGGCGAGAGCCGAGGACTGGTCGCTCAGGCGGAAGGAGCTGGTCCCGCTCCGCGGCACCAGGAGGAAGAGGAGCGTCAGGAGCACGGTGACCGCGGCGAGCACGATCGGCGCCTTGAGGTGGCGCTCACGCACGGTGGCGAGCTGGACCGTGCCGTCGGCGGCTTCGGTCTGAACGAGCGACATCATGAGGCCACCGCCTTCTTCGCAGCCTTGGCTCTCGCCTTGGCGGCCTTCTCCGCATCGGACTTGGGCAGGAAGAACACCGCGCGCAGCAGCGGCGGAGCCGCGATGAAGAGCACGACGAGCGACTGCACCACGAGCACGATGTCGACCGGGATGTCCTGCGCCTGCATCGAGAACGATCCCGCCTTCAGCGCACCGAACAGGATGCCGGCCGCGAAGGTGCCCCACGCGCGGCTGCGTCCCAGGAGGGCGACGGTGATCGCGTCGAAGCCGATACCGGCGTCGATCGTCTCGGTGATACCCGTCGTGACGGCGCCCTGGACCTGGTTCATGCCGGCGAGACCGGCGAGCGCGCCGGCGAACAGCATCGCGTACACGTAGACGCGCTGCACGCTGATTCCGGCGGCGCGTGCGGCGTGCGGGTTCTCCCCCACCGCGCGCATGCGCAGACCGAGAGCGGACCGCTCGATGAGCCACCACACGAACAGCGTCGCGATGATCACGAGCACGAAGCCGAGATCGAGGAGCGGGAACTTCGGGCCGAGCAGCTCAGGGAACTGCGCCGACGACGGCGTCGGCGAACCGAGCGCCTGGTTCGTGCCGGGCTTCTGCAGGAGCCCCGGTGTCCGGATCATCCACAGCAGCAGGTAATACGCCACATAGTTGAGCATGATCGTGAGAATCACCTCGTGCGCGCCGGTGCGGGCCTTGATGAGTCCCGCGATGGCTCCCCAGAGGGCGCCGCCGGCGATGCCGGCGATGAGCGTGACGGGGATGTGCAGCCAGATCGGCAGATCGAGGTTGAAGGTCAGCAGGCCGGCCACCGCGACGCCGATGAGCATCTGTCCGCGGGCACCGATGTTGAACAGGCCGACGCGGAACGCCAGCGCGACGCCGAGGCCGGCGGCGATGAGGGGGGCGGCGAATCCCAGCGTGTTCGTGAGCGGGCGGATCTGCGCGGCGAAGTCGGCCCCACGGGCGTTGAAGATCGCCCCGCGGAAGAGCGCCTCATAACCGTTGTAGACCGCCTGCCAGGCGGCCGCGATCGTGTCGCCCGGACGAGCGAAGAAGTAGCCCGAGGCCTCCTGCACGTCCTCGTTCGTGAACGCGATGAGGACGCCGCCGACGACGAGGGCGAGGAAGATCGCGAGGACCGTCGAGACGGCGCTCCCGCGCAGGATCTCCTTGAGGATGACGTTGCCGCGCGGGGGCGGGGGCACGTCTCCCGTCAGCGGGCCGGTCGCCCGCGGGAGCTGTTCGGCGGGGAGGCCCTTGACGGCATCGTCCGCTCCCGGTGTGGTCCCGCTCATGCGGCTGCCTCTCCTTCGGCGGCGCCCGCCATCATCAGACCCAGCGTCTCGCGCGGGGTGTCGCCGGGCACGATGCCGACGATGCTTCCTCGGTACATGACCGCGATCCGGTCGGCGAGAGCCGCGACCTCGTCGAGTTCCGTCGAGACCACCACCACCGGGACCCCGGCGTCGCGCGTCTCGATGATGCGCTTGTGGATGAACTCGATCGATCCGACGTCCACACCGCGGGTCGGCTGCGCGGCGACGAGGAGGCGCAGCTCGCGGCTCATCTCGCGTGCGATCACCACCTTCTGCTGGTTTCCCCCGGACAGCGTGCCCGCGGGGGTGTGCGGGCCCTGCGTGCGGATGTCGTACTCGGAGATCCGCTCCTTCGCGAACTCCTCGAGTGCGGCGCGGCGGATGGTGCCCCCGCGGCTGAACGCCTGGTCGTCTGAGCGGTCGAGGATCAGATTCTCCGCGACGGAGAACCCTCCGACCAGTCCGTCCTCGTTACGGTCCTCGGGCACGAAGCCGACTCCGGTGTCGAGGATGGCGCGCACGCTCTTGCCCACGAGCTGCGTGCCGTCGAGCGTGATGGAGCCCTCGACCCGGGCTGCGAGGCCGACGATGGCCTCGACGAGCTCGGTCTGGCCATTGCCCTGCACTCCGGCGATCGCGAGGACCTCTCCGGGTCGCACGGTGAAGGCGACGTCGTCGACGACGATCGCACCGCTCGGGGTCAGCACGCGGAGACCCTCGACCTCGAGTCCGCCATCGCCCAGTCGCGGTGCGTCCTTCTGCACCGTGAGCTCGACGGCGCGTCCGACCATGAGCGAGGCGAGCTCGGAGTTGCTGGCGGTCGGCGACGCCTCGCCGACGATGCGCCCGAGACGCACGATCGTGATGGTGTCCGCGACCTCGCGGACCTCACGAAGCTTGTGTGTGATGAAGACGATCGCGGTGCCCTCTTCGCGGAGCTGCCGCATGATGCCCATGAGCTCGTCGGTCTCCTGCGGCGTCAGCACGGCGGTCGGCTCGTCGAACACGAGAACCTTCGCATCGCGCGAGAGCGCCTTGATGATCTCGACGCGCTGCTGCACGCCGACGGGGAGATCTCCGACGATCGCGTCGGGGTCGATGTCGAAGCCGAAACGCGCGGCGACGGCACGCACGTGCTCGCGGGCCTTCGCGATGTCGAGGCGTCCGACGCCCTTCGTCTGCTCGTGCCCGAGCATGACGTTCTCGGCGACGGTGAAGACGGGGACGAGCATGAAGTGCTGATGCACCATGCCGATTCCCGCGTTCATCGCGTCTCCGGGGCCTCGGAACCGCTGCACGACGTCGTCGAGGAGGATCTCTCCCTCGTCGGCCTGGTAAAGGCCGTAGAGGACGTTCATGAGTGTGGACTTGCCTGCGCCGTTCTCACCGAGAAGCGCGTGGATCTGCCCCGGCTCGACCACCAGATCGATGTGGTCGTTGGCCACGAGGCTACCGAATCGCTTAGTGATGCCGCGAAGTTCGAGCTTCATATCTGCACCTTATCCAGAAGTGTCCGTGGAGTCCCGGGCGCGACGGCGAAATTCCGCGGGGCGCGCTGAGGACGGTCGTCCGTCCACGGCGCGGGGCGAGTGGCCGCTTGCTCCACTCGCCCCGCCCTGGACCTGCTGTGACTTACGGGGAGTTCGGGGACTCCACCGTGATGTCGCCCGAGATGATCTGCTCCTGGAGAGCGGCGATCTCGTCGAGCAGCCCGTCGGGCAGCTCGGACTCGAACGAGCCGAAGCCCGAGAGCTTCACGCCCTCGTTCTCAAGGGTGCCCACGTAGGGCGCCGGGTCGAAGTCGCCCTCCGAGGCCGCGATGGTCGCGTCCTCGACGGCGACGTCGATCGCCTTCATGATCGAGAAGAGGGTGACGTCAGCCACGCTCTCGTCGGCGACGGCGAGGTCGCTGTCGACGCCGACCATGAGGGTGTCCTTGCCGCTGTCCTTGATGGCTGCAGCGGCGCTCTGGTAGATCGGGCCACCGACCGGGAGGATCACGTCGACGCCCTGGTCGAGCACACCCTGAGCGGTCTGCTTCGCGGTGTCGTTCGCGTCGAAGCCGCCCGTGAACGAACCCTCCTGCGTAGCGACGTCCCAGCCGAATACCTGCACGGCACCCGACTTGTCCTCGTTGTACTTCTCGACACCGAGCTCGAAGCCGTCCATGAACACGGCGACGGACGGGATCTGCATGCCGCCGAAGGTGCCGACCTTGTTGACACCGGCCTGCGCCGACCAACCGGCCGCGGCATAACCGCCGAGGTACGCGGCCTGGGCCGTGTCGAAGACGAGGGGCTTGATGTTCGGCGCGTCCGTCGTGCCGTCGAAGTCGTTGTCGGCGTAGTCGTCGATGATCGCGTAGTCGATGTCCGGGTTCGCGAGAGCGGACTCGACGGTCGCGGCGGACAGCTTGAAGCCGACCGAGACGATGAGCGAGCAGCCTTCGGAGACGGCGGTCTCGAGGTTCGGGGCGTAATCGTTGTCGTTCGCCGACTCGAACTCGAGCGGCTTCACGCCGAGGGTGTCCGCGGCGCGGTCCATGCCCTCCTTGGCGGACTGGTTGAACGACTTGTCGTTCCAGCCTCCGGCGTCGGAGACGAGGCACGGCAGGAAGTCGGATGCAGCGTCGCCGCCTCCGTTGCCGCCCGACTCGGTCGGAGCCTGGCCGCAGCCGGCGAGTGCGAAGACGACGCCCGCGGCGATGGTGGCGCCGAGCAGCTTCTTGGTGGTGGAGATGGTCAACTCATGCCTCCCTCAACGAACCCGCGGCCCTCGCGGATCGATCAAAGTTACCTACTGTTTCGTCATTCGCGCATACCGGAGCGGGCGGCTTCGGTGAATGGTTACGAACCTGAAATCTGAGCGACACATGAGCACCGCGGGGTGCGCATCAGAGCACGTCGCCTCGACCGGTGAGTTTGAGGGACTCCACGACGCCCTTCACGCGCTGCGCGTTCTCGACCGTCGTGACCAGCAGGGCGTCAGGGGTGTCGACGACCACGATGTCCTGCACACCCACCAGGCTGATCACACGCGACGTCTGGCTGACGAGGATGCCGCTCGCCGCATCGGTCAGCACGCGGGCTTTCGGACCGAGCACGGCCAGGTCGCCCTTGCGTCCGTTCGTGATGAGCTTCGTGAGCGAGGCGAAGTCCCCCACGTCGTCCCAGTCGAAGTGGCCGGGCACGACGGCGAGGCGTCCGCGGGTCGCCGCGGGCTCAGCGACGGCGTAGTCGATCGCGATCTTCTTGAGCCCCGGCCAGATGCGGTCGACCGCCGGCCCTCGGCGCTCGCGGTCGTCCCACGCCTCCGCGAGCTCGAGGAGCCCGGCGTGCAGCTCCGGCTCGTTGGCGGCGAGCTCGTCGAGCAGGACGCTCGCCTTCGCGATGAACATGCCCGCGTTCCACAGATAGTCGCGGCTCGCGAAGTACGCCTTGGCGGTCTCGAGGTCCGGCTTCTCGACGAAGCTCTCGACGAGCGCGGCCTCCCGCGCTCCGTCGACCACCAGCTCCGGGCCCCTTTTGATGTACCCGAAGCCGACCGCGGGCTCCGTCGGCGAGATGCCGATCGTGCAGATGTACCCCTCGCGCGCGACCTCCACGGCGTCCCTCACCGCGAACTCGAACACGCGAGTCCCGCGGATGACGTGGTCGGCGCTGAAGGAGCCGATGATGACGTCCGGGTCGCGACGGTGCAGGATCGCGGCGGCCAGTCCGATCGCAGCGGCGGATTCACGGGGCTCGGACTCCAGGAACACATTGAGGTCGGCGATTCCGGGGAGCTCCGCCTCGACGGCGGCCCGATGAGCGCGACCTGTGACGACGGCGATGCGGTCGGGTCCCGTGAGCGGCTCGAGGCGGTCCCAGGTGTCGCGGAGCAGGGAGTGCCCGGATCCCGTCAGATCATGCAGGAACTTCGGTGCGTCCGCGCGCGACAACGGCCACAGACGGCTGCCGATTCCTCCGGCGGGGATGACGGCGTAGAAGTTCTCGATGGGTCGGCTCACCCTGTCAGCGTAGCCCGAGGTGTTGTCTCGACATCGAGATGGTTAGGGTCCCCTTCGTCGCCTGCAGGCTCCACGCGGGAATAAGATGGACGTCGATCGGGCATGCCTGACTTCGACAGGGTCAACCTGTACGGGCGCAGTGCACGCGACCGAGTCACATCGATCCAGGGAGGACGACCGTGTCCACAAGCGCTCGCTTGACACCGTCGATTTCGGAAACCACGTCCAAGACCCCCCGCGGCACCCTCTACCGGGGTCGCGAAGGCATGTGGTCGTGGGTGCTTCACCGCATCACCGGAGTCGCCATCTTCTTCTTCCTGTTGGTGCACGTGCTCGACACGGCGCTCATCAGGGTGTCGCCCGAGGCGTACAACGCCGTGATCGGCACGTACAAGAACCCGATCATGGCCCTCGGCGAGGTCGTGCTCGTCGCCGGCATCGTGTTCCACGCCATGAACGGCCTGCGAATCATCGCGGTCGACTTCTGGTCGAAGGGCGCGAAGTACCAGCGCCAGCTGTTCTGGGGCGTGCTGCTCGTCTGGGGCATCATCATGGCCGGCTTCGTCCCGCGCCACCTGATGCTCGCGTTCGCCGGCTTCGGCGCCGGAGGAGGACACTGATGACCGCTCAGACCGTCGCCGCCCCCGTGCGCACGCGCCGCGGAGTGAACCTCGAGAAGTGGGGCTGGCTCTTCATGCGCGGCTCCGGCGTGCTCCTCGTGATCCTCATCTTCGGGCACCTCTTCATCAACCTCATGGTCGGCGAGGGCATCCACGCCCTCGACTTCGCCTTCATCGCCGGCAAGTTCGCCACGCCGTTCTGGCAGTGGTGGGACGTCATCATGCTGTGGCTCGCGTTGATCCACGGCGCGAACGGCATGCGCACGATCGTGAACGACTACGTCACGAACAACACGGCGCGCAAGGCGCTCGTCTGGGCCCTCGGCCTCGCCGCGGCTCTGCTCATCCTCCTCGGCACGCTCGTGGTCTTCACGTTCGACCCGTGCCTCGGAGTGACCGAGTCGAGCACGCTGTGGGAACAGTGCCAGACGCTGGGCAAGTAGAAGAGAAGGCATAAGAAGAAGTGACTACCGAGACCCAGGACTCCTTCGTGCGCGACGGCGTGCACTACCACCAGTTCGACATCGTCATCGTGGGAGCCGGCGGCGCCGGCATGCGCGCGGCGATCGAGGCAGGACCCGGCGCCAAGACCGCCGTGATCTCCAAGCTCTACCCGACGCGCTCCCACACGGGTGCGGCGCAGGGCGGCATGGCCGCAGCCCTCGCGAACGTCGAGGAGGACAGCTGGGAGTGGCACACGTTCGACACCGTCAAGGGCGGCGACTACCTCGTCGACCAGGATGCTGCGGAGATCCTCGCGAAGGAGGCCATCGACGCGGTCATCGACCTCGAGAACATGGGCCTCCCCTTCAACCGCACGCCCGAGGGCAAGATCGACCAGCGCCGCTTCGGCGGCCACACCGCCGAGCACGGCAAGACGCCGGTGCGTCGCGCGTGCTACGCCGCAGACCGCACGGGTCACATGATCCTGCAGACGCTGTTCCAGAACTGCGTCAAGCTGGGAATCAACTTCTTCAACGAGTTCTACGTGCTCGACCTCATCACGGTGAAGGATGCCGCGGGCGCGACGCAGATCGCGGGCGTCGTGGCGTACGACCTCTCGACCGGAGAGCTGCACGTCTTCCAGTCCAAGGCCGTGATCTTCGCGACCGGCGGCTTCGGCAAGATCTTCAAGACCACCTCGAACGCGCACACCCTCACGGGCGACGGCGTGGGCATCGTGTGGCGCAAGGGCCTCCCCCTCGAGGACCTCGAGTTCTTCCAGTTCCACCCGACCGGCCTCGCCGGGCTCGGCATCCTCCTCACCGAGGGCGCGCGCGGCGAGGGCGCGATCCTGCGCAACGCCTCCGGCGAGCGGTTCATGGAGCGCTACGCACCGACCATCAAGGACCTCGCCCCGCGCGACATCGTCGCTCGCTGCATGGTGCAGGAGGTCGCAGAGGGCCGCGGCGCCGGCCCCCACAAGGACTACGTGCTGCTCGACTGCACGCACCTCGGCGCGGAGGTCCTCGAGACCAAGCTCCCCGACATCACGGAGTTCGCCCGCACCTACCTCGGCGTCGACCCCGTGGTCGAGCCGGTCCCGGTCATGCCGACCGCGCACTACGCGATGGGCGGCATCCCGACCAACAACGCCGGCGAGGTCCTCGCCGACAACGACACCGTCGTGCCCGGCCTGTACGCGGCCGGCGAGTGCGCGTGCGTGTCGGTGCACGGCGCCAACCGCCTCGGCACCAACTCGCTGCTCGACATCAACGTGTTCGGCAAGCGCTCGGGCCGCAACGCGGTCGAGTACGTCAAGACCGCCGAGTTCGTCCCGCTGCCCGAGAACCCCGCGGCCTTCGTGTCCGACATGCTCGAGGGCCTGCGCAACAACCAGGGCACCGAGCGCATCGCCGTGCTGCGCAAGACGCTGCAGGACGAGATGGACAAGGGCGCGCAGGTGTTCCGCACGCACGACTCGCTGCAGCACGTGCTGGGCGTCATCGCGGAGCTGCGCGAGCGCTACAAGAACGTGCACGTCGACGACAAGGGCCACCGCTTCAACACCGACCTCCTCGAGGCCGTCGAGCTGGGCTTCCTGCTCGACATCGCCGAGGTGGTCGTCTACGCGGCGCAGAACCGCGAGGAGAGCCGCGGCGGTCACATGCGCGACGACTTCCCGAAGCGCGACGACGAGAACTACATGCAGCACACGATGGCGTACCTCACGGGCGACCCGCATTCGTCCGACCCGAGCGACCACATCAAGCTCGACTGGAAGCCCGTCGTCTTCACCAAGAACGAGCAGGGCGAGTTGAACTACCCGCCGATGGAGAGGAAGTACTGAGAATGTCGAACGCACTCGCCGAGGCCCCCGCGGAGGTCACGGAGGACACCGGCATCCAGTCCTTCATCGTCACGTTCAACATCCGCCGGTTCGACCCCGAGGTCGACTCCGAGCCGCACTGGGTCGACTACGACGTGGAGCTCTACTCCACCGATCGCGTGCTCGACGCGTTGCACAAGATCAAGTGGGAGGTCGACGGCTCGCTCACGTTCCGCCGCTCCTGCGCCCACGGCATCTGCGGCTCCGACGCCATGCGCATCAACGGCCGCAACCGCCTGGCCTGCAAGACGCTGATCAAGGACCTCGACATCTCGAAGCCGATCTACGTCGAGGCGATCAAGGGCCTCCCCCTCGAGAAGGACCTCGTCGTCGACATGGAGCCGTTCTTCGCGTCGTACCGCGAGGTGCAGCCCTTCCTCGTCGCGAACTCCGTGCCCGAGAAGGGCAAGGAGCGCACCCAGTCGATCGTGGACCGCGAGGTCTTCGACGACACGACCAAGTGCATCCTGTGCGCCGCGTGCACCTCGTCCTGCCCCGTGTTCTGGACCGACGGCCAGTACTTCGGCCCGGCGGCGATCGTGAACGCGCACCGCTTCATCTTCGACTCGCGCGACGACAACGCCGCCGTGCGCCTCGACATCCTCAACGACAAGGAGGGCGTGTGGCGCTGCCGCACGACCTTCAACTGCTCCGAGGCCTGCCCGCGTGGCATCGAGGTCACCAAGGCCATCGCCGAGGTCAAGCAGGCCGTGCTGCGCGGTCGCCCCTGATCACGCGGTGACGACGCGGACGGGCGGTCTCCTGCGGGAGGCCGCCCGTCTGCCGTCTACCCCGCGATCGACGCCGATAGGGTGAAGACGTGTCCCGCCCCGATCGAGCAGCAGCCGAGCCCGAACAGGGCCGGATCGACGCCGCCGTGGAGCGCGCGACGACGATCACGCGTCGCACTCTCGCCCTCTTCCCCGTGCGCGTCTGGCGACACTTCCTGCAGCACAACGGCTTCCTCCTCGCCGCCGGCGTGAGCTACCAGGCGCTGTTCGCGATCTTCGCGGCCGTCTACCTCGCCTTCGCCGTCGCGGGCCTCTGGCTCGGGGCCAGCACAGAGGCCGTCGACGCGCTGATCGACGTCATCAACAGCTACATCCCGAACCTGATCCAGGCTGAGGGCGGCCTGTTCACTCCGGATCAGGCGCAGGAGATCGCGGCGAGCACCACCGGCGTGCTCAGCGTCACGGGCCTCATCGCTCTGGGGACGGTGATCTGGACAGCCATCGGATGGGTGACCTTCTCGCGTCGCGCGACCCGGGACATCTTCGGCCTGCCACCGGACCTGCGCAACTACCTGCTGCTCAAGGCCCGCGACCTCCTCGCCGCGCTGATCTTCGGCGTCGCGCTCCTGGCAGGGTCTCTTCTCAGCTCGGCCAGCGCGGCGGCGCTGAGCTGGCTGCTCGGCCTCGTCGGGTGGCAGCCGGGATCGGCAGGCGGCGAGCTCAGCATCCGCGTCGGAACCGTGGTGGTCTCCTTCGTGCTGCTGTCGAGCGCCCTCGCTGCCATGGTCAGATTCCTGACGGGCACGTCGCTCGAGTGGCGGACGATCTGGCCTGGCGCGCTGCTCGGCGGGGCGGCGATGACGGTCCTCCAGTACGGCGCGGGCTTCCTGCTGAGCTACACGCCGAGCAACCCGCTGCTCGCGACGTTCGCGATCTTCATCGGGCTCCTGCTGTGGTTCCGCGTGAACGGCGTCGTGATGCTGGTCGCGTCGTCGTGGATCGCGGTGTCGGCGCGGGATCGCGATCTGCCCCTCACCCACAGGTCGGACGCTCAGCGGCGGGCCGACGAGCATCGCACGCTCGTCGCGGCGGCCCAGATACGTCTGGACGCGGCTCGAAACGCACGCGAGGATGCTCCGTGGTACCGGTCCTGGGCGGCGGCGCATGCCGTGCGGGCGGCGGAAGCCGACCTCGCCGATCTCGAAGCGTCCGCGCCGCCGCTGCCCGAGCCGGTGCCGTCGTTCATCCAGCGCCTACGGGCGGAACGGGATCGCTCGTCCGAGGATGTCGGAGACCCTCGTTAGGCTTGTCCTCATGCCTCACCTGCGTATCGCCTCGGTCAATGTCAACGGGATCCGAGCGGCCGCTCGCAACGGGATGAGCTCCTGGCTCGATGCCGCCGACGTCGACATCCTGACCCTGCAGGAGGTCCGCGGTCAGGACGAGCACCTCGAGGCGGCCCTCCCGGGCTGGACGTTCGTGCACGACGAGGCGACCGCGAAGGGCCGCGCCGGCGTGGCGATCGCGAGTCGCACCCCCGCGCTGGTGTCGCGCACCCAGTTCGGGCCGGACGACTTCGACTCGAAGGGACGCTGGATCGAGGCCGACTTCCTGATCGGCGACCGCCCGCTCACCGTGGTGAGCGCCTACGTGCACTCCGGCGAAGCCGACACCCCGAAGCAGGACGAGAAGTGGAAGTTCCTCGACGCGTTCGGCATCCGACTCGCCGAGCTCGCCCATGACGACGCCCTCGCGCTCGTGACGGGCGACCTCAACGTGGGCCACCGCGAGCTCGACATCAGGAACTGGCGCGGCAACCGCAAGAAGGCCGGCTTCCTGCCTCGCGAGCGCGCGTACTTCGACCGCTTCCTCGGCGCCGCCGGCCAGGAGGTCGAGGGGGTCGACGGCAGCACCGGCACCGGACTCGGCTGGGTCGACGTCGGCCGGCGCTTCCACGGCGAAGTCGACGGCCCCTACACGTGGTGGTCGATGCGCGGTCAGGCCTTCGACAACGACTCCGGATGGCGGATCGACTACCACCTCGCCACCCCGGCCCTCGCCGAACGCGTCACGGCCTACCACGTGGCCCGCGCCGAGGCCTACGACCAGCGCTGGAGCGACCACGCCCCCGTGGTCGTCGACTACACCTACTGAGTCGAGCCGGGTCGGTCCTCGGGCGGCGCGACGCGGTACCACCCGCGATACTCGAGAACGGTGCCCGCGATCGGGCTCCGTGCGCTCATCCGGATGGTTCGCCGTTCCTGCACGGCATCCCATCCATCCTCGACCCGGATATCGAGGCGGAGGATCCCGCGGAGCGCGAAACGTCTTCCTGCGAGGCGCACGGCCACCCGCTCGCTGCGCATACGCAGGGCACCGCCCTCGGTGACGTCGCAGCGCAGGATCAGTTCGATCCGCCCCGCCCTCCCCAGCACGTTGCGCACCAGTCCGGGACGCGAACTCGCGACGATTCGGTCCGTGATGCGCTGCACGCCGCCGCGGAATCCGAACTCCCGCGTGGTGTCGAGCGTCACACGCCCGAGTCCGTCCCGCCGCGACAGCGTCACGAGAGTGAACGGGACGTCGCGCTCGTATCCGCTCACCAGAGCGTCCCGACCGACGACCGGGATGCCGAGGGCGTTGAGGCGGCGGAGCCGACTTCCGGCGAGCGCGAACACGCCGTGCGACTCCTGACGCTCGATCGTCGACGACATCTGCGCGCGGAGGGTCGGATGCAGGCGATCGGCGTCCTCACCGAGAGCGTCCAGGAGGACTCCGGATCCTCCGATCACTCCCGTGCCTCCTCGCGGTAGGGCTTGGTGGTCGCCGGCGCATCGCCGCCCGGCACGAACTCGCAGGCGAACGTACCCCGGTAGCCGAACAGGAAGCCCAGGATGTCGTTGCGCACTTCGAGATCGATGACGTAGCAGTCGCGTTCGTCGTCGTAGTGCTCCGTCAGGTACGCCCGGCCGCTGAACATCATCGGAAAACGGAACGCCACCGGTCCCTCATAGAATCTCTGCTCCCCCGACGTCAGACGGAGACCGCCGTCGTCGGTCACGGAGAGTTCCAGGTCGACGGCGAGGTGCTGGTGCGTTCCGAGATAGTCCACGATCCGACCGCGGTCCTCGCTGTAGATCATGGTCGCGTCGAAGCGCCGTCGACGGGCTGGACGGATCTGCATCGTGCGCACGAACGTCACGGTCTCCCGCCCCAGGCCATCGACGTAGGCATGGTTGTCGATCTGGAAGGGGATGTCGCGCCCGCGGTCGGGGAACAGGATGTTGCGCATCGTGCCGATCCCGAGGAACGGCAGCGTCCACCACGGACCGCGGCGGACCTCGGTCATGACACCCCGCCCGATGCATCCGTAGCCCGCAGCCACGCCGACCCCGAAGCGCTCCTGCATGCGGGGGTGCAGTCGATCGAAGTCCGGTCCGAGTGCGCGGCGGAACACGCCCGTCGCGGCGGTCATCGGTCGAGCTCCGCGAGGGCGGACGGTGCATTCTGCATGATGGTGCGGTCTCCGGAACGAGGCGGACGAGAGAGGCAGCGACCCGCGCGAGCGCGTGGACGACGACCGGGGCGGAGGGATCGCCACCAGCCGGTCTTCTCCGGGGGGATCCCCTCCTCGGCCCAGAGGCGGAGCCGGTCGAAGCTCCAGGCGGTGAGCCACCAGACGAACCGCCGCGTGACGAGTGGATCGACGATCCGTCCGAGAAGTCCCCACCCCGGAACGTAGTCGTAGCCCGTGAGGAAGCGGATTCCCTCGTCGGTCGGGATGTACCGCCAGTATCCGCGTCCAGCGCCGAGGGGCGAGAGCCAGTCCGTCGTGTCGAAGAGGAGCGCGGAAGTGCGCTCACCCGCCCTCCCCCGGCGTTCGCCACGGGACACCCCGGTGCCGCGGATCGTGTGGACGCCGAGATCGAGCTCGTAGACGAACTCCTGCGCACCGTCATCCCGGATCACGGTGGGCCGGATCGCCGTGAACCGCCCATCCCAGCGCACGTGCGCATCCGGCTCCTGCGTCAGCTCCCAGACCCGCTCCATCGGCGCGCGGATGACGATCTCGACGTACAGGGCGGCGTCCCGCCGCTTCCGAGGTCCGTCGGTACGGCGCGGGGAGGTCATGCGCATCAGCCTAGACACGACTCCTGCGCCAACGAGCCCGACGCGTCGGCCTAGGATTGAACCGTGACCAAGCCTCGCCTCTACTCCGGAATGCAGCCCTCCGCCGACTCCCTCCAGATCGGCAACTACATCGGGGCGCTCCTGCAGTGGCGGGAGCTGCAGAACTCCTACGACGCCTACTTCTCGGTCGTCGACCTGCACGCGCTCACAGTCGCCCAGGACCCCGCGGAGCTCCGCGAGAAGACCCGCCGCACGGCCGCGCAGTACATCGCCGCCGGGATCGAGCCGTCCCAGTCGACGCTGTACGTGCAGTCGCACGTGCGCGCGCACGCGGAGCTCGCCTGGATCCTCTCGACCATCACGGGCTTCGGCGAGGCCGGGCGTATGACGCAGTTCAAGGACAAGTCGGCCCGCTACGGCGCCGACGCCACGAGCGTCGGCCTGTTCACGTACCCGGTGCTGATGGCGGCCGACATCCTGCTGTACCAGACCGATGTCGTGCCGGTCGGCGACGATCAGAAGCAGCACGTCGAGCTGACCCGCGACCTCGCTGAGCGGTTCAACTCCCGATTCGGCGAGACCTTCGTCGTACCGCGCCCCGTGATCCAGAAGGACACGGCGCGCATCTACGACCTGCAGAGCCCGACGTCGAAGATGTCGAAGTCCGCGGAGAGCGACGCCGGCGTGCTGTGGATGCTCGACGACCCGGCCAAGTCCGCGAAGAAGATCATGCGGGCCGTGACCGACAACGAAGGCTCCGTGCGCTTCGACCGCGAGAACAAACCCGGCGTCTCGAACCTGCTCACGATCTACGCGGCCCTCAGCGGCCGTCAGGTCGAGGCGATCGAGGACGAGTACGCGGGACGCGGGTACGGGGACTTCAAGAAGGGCCTCGCCGAGGTGGTCGTGAACGAGTTCGAGCCGGTGCGCGCCCGCGCACTGGACCTGCTCGCCGACCCCGCCGAGCTCGACCGCATCCTCGCGGCGAACGCCGCACGAGCGGATGCCGTCGCCGACGCGACCCTCGCCGCGGTGTACGACCGCGTCGGGCTGCTGCGCCGCGTCTGAGCCGGTCGCCGTCGGACCCGCGCCCTAGGATGGGGGCGTGAGCGATCAGCAGCAGCCCCCGTCCGGCTCCGTCCCACCCGAGCCTGCTCCCGAGCACATCCCCGCGCCCGCCCCGCCGGCGTACAGCGAGGCACCTCCCGCTCCCCCGGCATACGCCACAGCACCACCGGCCCCTCCTGTGTACACCCCGGCGGGATACAGTGAGGCACCTCCCGCTCCGCCGGCATACGACGCCGGACCTCCCGTTCCCCCGGCATCCGCACCGGCAGGGTTCCCGGCACCAGGGGCTCCTACGCCCCAGGCCGCCCCTCCCGGCGCGTACCAGGTCCCCGTGGGCGGCTACGCGCCGTCGCCCGGCGGATACCAGGTACCTGAAGTCCCGGCACGGAAGTCCGGCTTCCTCGGCATCCTGGCCCTCGTCCTCGCGATCGTCGCCGGGGTGGTGGTCCCGATCGTCGCGGGCGTCGCAGGCTTCGAGATCGGCGTCCGCATCCCGTCAGGCATCGACACGAACGATCCCGAGCTGCTCTCGACCCTCTCCCCCGCACGGGATCAGGTCCTCTGGGCCGAGATCGCCTTCTGGGCCGGCACCGTGCTCGGCATCGCGGCCATCGTCATCGGGATCCTGGGCATCGTCCGCCGGCAGGGCCGAGGGGCGGGGATCGCCGCTCTCGTCGTGGCCGCCATCGCCCCCGTGATCTTCTGGGTCGTCCTGGTCGTCACGATCGCCACGGGGACGGCATCCGGCTTCCTACCTGCGACCTGACCCCGGGCCGGCCCGAACCTCAGGCCCCCTGTGCGGCCGTACCGCTAGCGCGGAGCGTGGTGCTTCTGCTGCGCTGCGACAAGGCCCTCCGCGACGAGCAGCTCGACGGCGTCGGCTCCGTCGGACACGAGGATCGGCAGGTTCGCGCGCTCCTCCTTGCCGAAAGGCGACAGGACCCAGTCTGCCGGATCCTGACGTCCGACCGGACGCCCGATGCCGACGCGCACCCGCGGGAAGTCCGGCGTGGTGAGGGCACGGGCGATGTCGCGCACGCCGTTGTGTCCGCCGTGGCCGCCTCCGGTCTTGAGCTTGACGGTGTCGAAGGGGATGTCGAGCTCGTCGTGCACGACGATGATGCGCTCCGCGGGCACGGAGTAGAAGCGCGCGAGCGCGGCGACCGGAGTGCCTGAGACGTTCATGAACGTGTTCGGCTTGGCGAGCACGAGCTTGTCGCCGCCGGGGCGCAGCCACGTCTCGACGACCCGCGCACCGCCCTTGTGCTCGCGGAACGACTCCCCGCGGCGAGCGGCGAGCTCGTCGACGACCATCTGACCGATGTTGTGCCGCGTGGCCTCGTAGCGAGGGCCGGGGTTGCCGAGTCCGACCACCAGCCAGGTGGATGCCATGTCTCGTCCTCTCGGATGCCGGGACGTGCGGTCCCGGGTCAGGATACGACAGAGGGGGCGCGATCTGCTCGCGCCCCCTCTGTGGAGCAGTCAGCTGTGCGCTGCGCCGGCGGAGGTCACTCCGCGGCGTCCTCCTGCGCTGCCTCTTCCTCGGTCTCGCCCTCGGCGGGCTCCTCGGTCTCGGCGTCGGCGTCGCTCTCGAGGTCGAGGACCGGCACGGTCACGGCGACCACGAGGACCTCGGGGTCGGTCAGCAGCGTCGCGCCCTTGGGGAGCGTGACGTCGGCGGCCGTGATGTGCGCGCCCTCCTCGAGACCCTCGACCGAGACCTCGACGTTCTGCGGGATGTGCGTGGCCTCGACCTCGAGCGACAGCGTGGTCGCGTCGAGGTTGGCGATCGTGCCGGCGAAGGACTCGCCCGTGACGACGACGGGGACGTCGATCGTGACCTTCTCGCCCTTCTTCACGACGAGCAGGTCGATGTGCTCGATGATCTGGTGCACCGGGTCCTTCTGGACGTCCTTGACCAGTGCGAGCTGCTCCTTGCCCGCGATGTCGAGCTCGAGCAGCGCGTTCGCGCGGCGGATGATGAGCGAGACCTGGTGGCCGGGCAGTGCGACGTGCACGGGCTCGGTGCCGTGGCCGTAGATGACGGCGGGGATCTTGCCGGCGGCGCGGAGGCGGCGGGCGAAGCCCTTGCCGAAGCTCTCGCGGAGCTCGGCGACGACCTTGGTGTCTTCAGACATGGGGTTCTCCTTCGGGGCACGCAGCGAGGCTGCGCGGTGGTCTGGGATTCGAACTCGGACGCAGACGCGTGAGGAAAGCCACCGGGCTTGCTTCGCCGCGTCGATAACGGATGTGCGCGCACGCGCGCAGGCATCCCTCGCCGAGGTACTCCCCTCATCGTACCAAACCACCCGGTAGGCTGAGGACACCGTTCCCTCGTACAGAACACGGAGTCACCTCATGCTCGACGGCGCCCTCTTCTCGCACGTGATCGCCTGGGTCATCGGAGCGATGACCGTCTGCGCTGCCGTCACGACCTTCGCGGCACTGTTCTCGCTCGGCCGCTCGGGCTACCGCAAGGACTGACAGCGACACACGCGCGGCTGACGGGCTCCCGCCGCGATAATCTGGAGGCATCCCAACCTTCACGATCGAGGAGCCTTCTGTGCCCGGAGCATCAGCCAACATCGGAGTCGTCGGACTCGCCGTCATGGGGTCGAACCTCGCCCGCAACCTCGCGAGCCGCGAGGGCAACACGGTGGCGATCTTCAACCGCAGCTACGAGAAGACCGAGACGCTCGTCTCCGAGCACCCCGAGGCCGGTTTCCTCCCCGCGAAGACCTACCAGGAGTTCGCCGACAGCCTGCAGAAGCCGCGCACCGCGATCATCATGGTCAAGGCTGGTCGCCCCACGGATGCCGTGATCGACTCGCTGCTCGAGGTCTTCGAGCCCGGCGATATCATCGTCGACGGCGGCAACGCGTACTTCCCCGACACGATCCGCCGCGAGAAGGCCGTACGCGAGACGGGCGTGAACTTCGTCGGCGCGGGCATCTCCGGCGGCGAGGAGGGCGCGCTGACCGGGCCGTCGATCATGCCGGGCGGTTCGGATGAGTCGTGGGTCACGCTCGGTCCGATCCTGAAGTCCATTGCCGCGGTCGCGGAGGGCGAGCCCTGCGTGACGCACGTCGGCCACGACGGCGCGGGCCACTTCGTGAAGATGGTGCACAACGGCATCGAGTACGCCGACATGCAGCTCATCGCCGAGGCCTACGACCTCATCCGTCGCGGCACCGGCAAGACGCCCGCCGAGATCGCCGACATCTTCGCCGAGTGGAACCGCGGCGAACTGGAGTCGTACCTGATCGAGATCACCGCCGAGGTGCTCCGCCAGATCGACGCCGCCACCGGCCAGCCTCTCGTCGACGTGATCGTCGACCAGGCCGGCGCCAAGGGCACCGGTGCGTGGACCGTGCAGACCGCGCTCTCCCTCGGCGTCCCGGTCTCCGGCATCGCCGAGGCCACCTTCGCCCGCTCGCTCTCCAGCCACCCCGAGCAGCGCGCCGTCGCCGCCGCCCTCCCCGGCCCCGACGACGAGTTCACCGTCGCTCCCGAGGACGTCGACGCGTTCATCGAGGACGTGCGCCTCGCGCTCTACGCGTCGAAGATCGTCGCCTACTCCCAGGGCTTCGACGAGATCCGCGCCGGCGCCGCCGAGTACGACTGGAACATCGACCTCGGCGCCATCTCGAAGATCTGGCGCGGCGGCTGCATCATCCGCGCCCAGTTCCTCAACCGCATCGCCGACGCCTACGCCGCAGAGCCCGGCCTTCCCGTGCTCATGACGGCACCGTACTTCGCCGAGGCCCTCACCCGCGGCCAGGCCGCCTGGCGTCGCGTGGTCGTGACCGCCGCGCAGTCCGGCATCCCCGCCCCGGCCTTCTCCTCGTCGCTGTCGTACTACGACGGCATCCGCGCCGATCGCCTCCCCGCCGCGCTCGTGCAGGGCCAGCGCGACTTCTTCGGCGCGCACACCTACAAGCGCATCGACAAGGACGGCACTTTCCACACCCAGTGGTCCGGCGACCGCACCGAGATCGAAGCCGAAGACACACACTGAGCGTGTCTTCCACGATGAAGGCCCCGGCTGCTGCAGCCGGGGCCTTCATCGTTCACAGACAACGCATAAGGGTCTCCATAGAAATCACATAGGAGATTCCGCAGAATGGGGTCATGACCAACGACCTGCCCGAACTGCGCCGTCCCGACGGCTCCCCGCTGCGCATCCTCGCCGTCGACGACGAGCAGATGCTGACGGACCTTCTCGCGATGGCGCTGCGGATGGAGGGCTGGGAGGTGCGCACCGCCTCCTCAGGACTGGAGGCTCTCCAGGTCGCCCGGGAGTTCGAGCCCGACGCCCTGGTGCTCGACATCATGATGCCTGACCTCGATGGGATGTCCGTGCTGCGACGCCTGCGCGAAGCCGGCAACCTCGTGCCCGTGCTGTTCCTCACCGCGAAGGATGCCGTGGGCGATCGCGTCGCGGGCCTCACCGCCGGCGGCGACGACTACGTCACGAAGCCGTTCAGCCTCGAGGAGGTCATCGCCCGTCTGCGTGCCATCATCCGCCGCACCGGGCATGCCACCGCCGACGATGGGCAGTCGATCCTCCGCGTCGCCGACCTCACCCTGAACGAGGACAGCCACGAGGTGGTGCGCGACGGCACTGAGATCGAGCTCACCGCCACGGAGTTCGAGCTGCTGCGCTACCTGATGCGCAACGAGCGACGCGTGCTGTCGAAGGCACAGATCCTCGACCGCGTGTGGAGCTACGACTTCGGCGGCAAATCCTCCGTGGTCGAGCTGTACATCTCGTACCTGCGCAAGAAGATCGACGCCGGACGCACTCCCCTGCTGCACACCGTGCGCGGCGTCGGCTACATGATCAAGGCCCCGCAGTGACCACCACGAGGGTGGCGGGACGGCCGATGAGTCTGCAGACACGGCTCATGACCGCCGTGATCGGATTCGTGTCCCTCATCCTCGTGATCGTCGCGGTCATCACCAGCGCGACTCTGGGAGCGACCCTCGAGACGCAGCTCGCGGTCCGCCTGAACAGCTACTCCTCGCAGGTCACGCAGTGGGTCAGCCAGATCCCTGCACAGTATGCCACCATCGACAACATCCTGGAGTCCCACAACGCGAACGTGCCCGGCCTGCTGCTCGCGGTATCGAGCTCGGAGGGCGGCACCAGCGGCGTCGTGTTCCCCGACACCCGAGGGGAGTGGGGCGGAGTCTCGCAGCCGCTGACCACCGCGGACCTCCAGCAGATCGACGCCGCGCTCGGAGGGGAACGGAGCGGCACGGTGGCGCTCGAGGACTTCGGCACCTACATGGTCGTCGCGCAGAAGGCCGCGAACGGCGCGAACGTCGTGACCGGTCTCCCCCGCACCGAGATCCAGAACCAGCTCACCACGCTGCTGACAGTCATCGTGCTGGCGACGATAGGCGGGCTCATCCTGCTCGCTCTGACCACCGCGATCACGATCCGGGTCGGGCTGCGACCCCTGCGCGCGGTCGCCGCGACCGCGACGCGCGTCGCGAACCAGCCCCTCGACCGCGGAGAGGTGCAGATCACCGAGCGCGTGCCCGCCGCGGAGGCCGACCCGCGCACCGAGACCGGGCTCGTGGGCGCCTCGCTCAACAAGCTGCTCGACCACGTGAACTCCTCCCTTGCAGCACGTCAGAAGAACGAAGAGCAGATGCGTCGGTTCGTCGCGGACGCGAGCCACGAGCTGCGCACGCCTCTGGCCTCGATCCGCGGGTACTCCGAGCTGTCGCTGCGCGCTCTGAGCCAGCAGCAGGGTCCCGCGGCGATCGAGGGCACCACGACCTCTCTCGAGCGCATCCAGGCGCAGTCGCTGCGCATGACCCGGCTTGTCGAGGACCTGCTGCTGCTCGCGCGCCTCGACGAGGGGCGTGAGCTCGTGTACGGCACGGTCGACCTCACCCAGCTCGCGCTGGAGGGGCTGTCGGATGCACGCCCCACCGCCGCCGACCATCGATGGAGCATCGACGTGCCCGACGAGCCGATCGTCGTGCTGGGGGATGCGGGGCGGATGCATCAGGTCGTCGCGAACCTGCTCGCGAACGCCCGCACGCACACCCCCGCAGGCACCGAGATCACCCTCAGCGTGAGCCGCGAGGGCGACGACGCCGTGCTGCGCGTGCACGACGACGGCCCCGGCATCGATCCGAGCGTCCGCGAGGAACTCTTCGCCAGGTTCGCCCGTGCCGATACGTCTCGCGCCCGTCAGACCGGCGGCACCGGCCTGGGCCTCGCGATCGCGAAAGCCATCGTCGAGGGGCATGGCGGACGGATCACCGTGCAGAGCGAACCCGGAGACACGACGTTCACCGTGCGCATCCCCGTCAACCCCGGCACGCCCGCCGGCGCCTGACGTCTGATCCGGCATCCCACCCGACCTACCGACGTCCCGATCCGCGGACGTCGTCCCGATCCGCCGACCGACCCGGCGATTCCGTCAGCCGATCGGGACGCGGCCCGCTGTTCGGGACGCGCGCCGAAGCCTCAGTAGCCGGCGAAGGCGTCGGTCGTGAGCGTGCGGGCCTTCTGCAGGGCGGGGGCGAGGTCGGCGATCAGCCTCGGCGGGCCGGAGATGTACGCGTGGCGCACCCCGATGTCGGGCACGCAGCGCTCCAGCCCCTCGGCGTCGAGGCGCGCGCCCTGCGCCCAGATCCACTGCGGGGGCAGGTCGGCCGGCTCGTCGCGCGTGAACACCACGACGCGAGCGCCCGTCGCCGCGAGCTCATCACGGAAGGCCAGCTCGCTGCTGTCCGAGGCGACGTACACGAGCACGACGTCGCGCTGCTGCCCCGTGCTCTGCAGCTGACGCAGCTGCGACACGAACGGCGTCACGCCGATGCCGGCGGCGACCATCAGCACGGGGGCCTCGGAGCGCGGGAGCAGGAAGTCGCCCCAGGTGCCGGTCACCGCGAGGGTCGCTCCCGGTTCGGCGGCGGCCAGGGCGCGCTTGTAGCTGGACGGATGCTTCTGATCGCCGTTCTTGTAGGCGATGCGCAGGGTCGGCAGGTCGGCGGGCGCCGACACGATGCTGAACTCGCGACGCGTCCCCCGCGCATCGGGCCTGTGGTGAGGAACGTCGAGCTCGAGGTACTGGCCCGCGAGGAACCGCACCTTCCCCCGTGCGCGGAACGTCAGCTCCTGCGCGGTCGGGGTGATGAAGCGGCGGCTCTCGAGCACGAGTCGCACGGATCCTCGCAGCGCGAAGGCAAACGCGAGGAGGTTGCCGATCAGCAGCGCACGCTCCTGTCCGAGGGTGAACAGGGAGCCGATCGCGATGGGCCACCCGGCGAGGACGCCGACGAGCGCCGCGACGGAGAACTGCTGCCAGCGACGCGGCGGCAGCGTGAGCGGTTCCGAGAGCATGAACGCGCCGAGGAAGAGGAACGGCGACTGCAGCACCGCGAAGGAGAGAGCGGACCCGAGGTCGAACGCGATGTCGAACTCCTGCGCCTGTACGGCCTGTCGGAGCACGGACACCGCGATCGCGATCACGAGGAACGCGAGGACGATGCGCACCTTCTCGGTGCGCCAGAGCACCGCGAGGCCGAGGACGGCGACGGGGAGGAACAGCGAGGGCGTGCCGACCCACCACGACGACGAGGTGCCGAGCCACTCGAACGCCCCGAAAGACCCCAGGATCGACACGACCGCGGCACCGAAGGCCGCGGGGTTGAGGATGTGCCGCCCGCGCCACGCGATCAGGTACTTCGACAGGCTCGCGACCACGCCGGCGATCGCGAGACCGAGCAGCGTCGCGGGTTCGAGACCCGGACGCAGCACGAAAAGGAGGATGAGGGCGGTCACGAGCGAGGACTCGATACGCCACGGGAGCCGCAGGAGGCGCTGCGCCGCGGCATCCACGACGGAGATGACGACCGCGAGCACCGCGAAGGAGGCGACGATCTCGAGCGGCGTCGGAGAGACGATCACACCGAGAGCCGACAGGACGATCGCGATGACCGCGAGGCCCAGGAGCGCGAACAGCACCAGGCGGTACATCGAGATGCCGCCGAGGAGTGCGAGCACGCGCTGCCGGAGGGCGGTGAGGGAGGTGATCACGGGTCTACTCTTCCGTACTCGGAGTGGTGAGGGCAGGGTCCGCGCTAGCCGCGCGCGGTGAACAGCTCGACCGGGCAGTCCCGCGAGCGCTCGGCACGTCCGTCGGTCGACATCCGCACCCACTCGACGCCCCACTGCGCGGCGAGGTCCGGGCCGCCGTCGAAGAACAGGGCCGTGGCGACCGCATCGGCGTGCATCGCGTCGGCGCCGATCGCCCAGGTCGCCACCCAGGTGCGGACCGGGATGCCGGTGCGCGCGTCGAGGACGTGATGCAGTCCGTCGCCCCAGGCGCGCCTGTTCGCCGCCGAGGCGCAGAGCGCCGCATCCTGCACCTCCGCCACGCCGATCGCCTTCGTGGCGTCGTAGGGATGCTCGAGGCCGATGCGCACGGCGCCGCCACGCACGCGGATGTCACCGCCGGCGTCGACGACGACATCGCCCGGAACATCCGCGAGCTCCGCGGCCACGAGGTCGACCAGCCGCCCCTTGCCCAACGCGCCCACGTCGAGCAGCGCGGGAGCGGATGCCGTCGCGCCGCGTTCATCCCAGTGGACGATCCCGGTCCAGTGCGCGATCGCGGGCACGGGCTCCCCCGCGACCAGCGAGTAGTCGGGGTCGTAGCCGAGCGCGACGAGGCTGTCGGCCACGAGCGGATTCACGCCGCCATGCGTGGCGGCCGACGCCGCGCGATAGGCGTCGAGCATGGGCGCGGCGTCTGCCGAGGCCAGCATCCCTCCCTCGCGTCCGAGCCTGTGCACCTCTGAGTCGGGGCGGAACCGCGACCAGACCCGATCGAACCGCCCGATCAGGGCGCTCACGCCGTCGCGTCTGACAGCGTCGAGCTCGCTCGCGGTCTCGATCTCCCAGACGGTGCCGATCGCGTCGAAGCGCCAGATCGCCATGGTCGCGGCTCTCCGAGATCAGGCCGCGGCCTGCTCCTTGATCGAGTCGACGGCCTCGTTGAAGCCGCCGCTCGTGAGCGAGGAGCCGGCGACGCGGCTCACGTTCAGCTCGTCGAGGGACTTGCCGACGACCTCGTCCGAGATGCCGTCGATGAACTGCCCCTGGTACTGCTCTGTCTCGCGTGCCTGCGGGTCGCCCGTCACCTCGACGTCCTCCACGACGCCGTCGGCGATCGTCAGCGTCACCGAGATCGTCTCGACGGTCTCCGGCGTCTGGTAGGAGCCGTCGGCCGTGTAGGTGCCGTCCTTGTAGTCGCCGCCCGCGGCGCCGGAGTCGGACGAGGGCGTGCTCGTGTCGGATGCGGGGGACTCGGCATCGGCGTTGCCGGAGCATCCGGCGAGCACGAGGAGCCCCGCGACTCCGAGGACGGCGGAGCCCTTGCGGACAGTGGTCGGTACGGTCGTGCGGATCATGATGGTCCTCCGGCTCGGTCGAGACGACTGTATGTCGCTGAATCGACCGTAGGGATCCTGGCTATGGACCGGCTGTGCCCGAGGTTAGCGTCGCCTAAGCTCGGGCTACGCGTCGCCGCCGAACATGCTCGTGACCGAGCCGTCCTCGAAGACCTCGTGGATCGCACGCGCCAGCATCGGGGCGATCGGGAGGATCGTGAGCGTGTCCCAGCGACGCGACTCCGACAGCGGGATCGTGTCGGTGACGACGACCTCGTCGATCGACGCATCCTGCAGCCGCTCCGAGGCGGGGTCGCTGAAGATCGCGTGGGTCGCGGCGACGATGACACGGTGCGCGCCGTTCGCCTTGAGCGCCTGCGCGGCCTTCACGATCGTGCCGCCCGTGTCGATCATGTCGTCGACGAGGAGACACGTGCGACCCTCGACCGTGCCGACGATCTCGTGGACCGACACCTGGTTCGCGACCTTGGGGTCGCGACGCTTGTGGATGATCGCGAGCGGGGCGCCGAGGCTGTCGGACCACGTGTCGGCGACGCGGACGCGGCCCATGTCGGGCGAGACGACCGTGAGGATCTCGCGGTCGGCGGGGCTCAGCGTGCGCTGGAAGTGCTCGAGCAGCACGGGCTTGGCGAACAGGTGGTCGACGGGACCGTCGAAGAAGCCCTGGATCTGCGCGGCGTGCAGGTCGACGCTCATGACGCGGTCGGCGCCGGCCGTCTTGAGCAGATCGGCGACGAGGCGGGCACTGATCGGCTCGCGGCCGCGGCCCTTCTTGTCCTGACGCGAATACGGATAGTACGGCGCGACGACCGTGATGCGCTTGGCGGAGGCGCGCTTGGCCGCGTCGATCATGATGAGCGTCTCCATCAGCCACTCGTTGACCGGCTCGCCGAACGTCTGGATGAGGAAGAGGTCGCAGCCGCGGATCGACACCTCGAAGCGGGCGTAGATCTCACCCGAGGCGAACGTGCGGTGCTCGGTGGGCACGACCTCGGTGCCGAGAGCCGCGGCGACGGCCGCCGTGAGCTCGGGGTGCGAGCGTCCGCCGGCGACGACGAGCCGCTTCTTGGTCTTGGCGACGAGACCAGGGGCGATGCCGTTGTCCCGATCCAGATCGACCGTCTTCTTCTTGCGCGCCATCAGTCCGCCTACTCCGCCGCTCGCGACCGGGCCGCGGCGTCCGCCGCTCCCGTGCCTGCCCTGTTGTTCTCGACCCAGCCTTCGATGTTGCGCTGGGGGGCGACGCTCATGGCAAGAGCACCGGCGGGGACGTCCTTGCGGACGACGGCTCCGGCACCTGTCTTGGCGCCTGCTCCCAGCCTAACGGGCGCGACGAGGGTCGTGTGCGACCCCGTGTGCACCTCGTCCTCCACCACGGTGCGGTGCTTGTTGACATCGTCGTAGTTGGCGGTGATCGTGCTGGCGCCGAGGTTGACGCCGCGGCCGACGGTCGCATCGCCGACGTATGACAGGTGCGGGACCTTGCTGCCCTCGCCGATCTCGGCGTTCTTGGTCTCGACGTACGCGCCGATCTTACCCTTCGCGCCGAGGACCGTGTTGGGCCGCAGGAAGGAGAAGGGGCCGACGGTCGCCTCGGCGCCGATCACGGCGAGCGTCGCATCGCTGCGGCGGACGATCGCATCCTCGCCCACCTCGCAGTCGACGAGCGTGGTGTCGGGGCCGATGATCGCCCCTGCGCCGATCTTCGTCGCACGCAGGATCTGCGTGTGCGGCAGCAGGGTGACGTCGGGGGCGAGCACGGCGTCGTCGTCGATCCAGGTGGTCGCGGGGTCGACGACCGTGACGCCCTCGAGCTGCCAGCGACGCACTATGCGCTCGTTGAGCAGGCGGCCGACGAGGGCGAGCTGCGCACGGTCATTGACGCCGTAGGTGACGGTGACGTCGGAGACGACGGATGCCGCGACGCGGTCTCCGTCGCGACGGAGCAGCCCCGGGACGTCGGTGAGGTACATCTCGCCCTGGGCGTTGTCGACGCCGATCTCCGGCAGGTAGCGACGCAGTGTCGCCGCGCGGAAGACGTACATCCCTGCGTTGATCTCCCGGACCGCGGCTTCGTCGGCGCTCGCATCCTTCTGCTCGACGATGCGGTCGACGCCGCCGTCGGGGTCCCGGATGACGCGGCCGTACCCCGTGGGGTCGTCGACGACGGCGGTCATGAGCGTCGCGGGAGCGCCCGCCGTGCGGTGCGCGTCGAGGAAGCCGGTGAGCGTGTCGGCGTCCGCCAGCGGGCAGTCGCCCGAGAGCACGAGCACGTCTCCGTCGAACTCGGCGGGGAGCGCGTCGATCGCGACCTGCACGGCACGACCGGTGCCGGGCACCTCGTCCTGGTCGACGAAGACCGCGTCGGGGTAGCTCTCCGACAGCGCTGCGACGACCTGGTCGCGCTCGTGCCGCACGACGACCTCGACGTGGGCGGCGCTGAGCCGCGCGGCCGTCGTGAGCACATGCCCGACGAGCGGGCGCCCGCCGATCGGGTGCAGCACCTTGGGGAGTCGCGACTTCATGCGCGTGCCCTGGCCCGCAGCGAGGATGATGATGGCGAGGTCGCTGCCTGCGACGCTGTCGTTTCCGGTCATGCTCCGCCGCCAGGACTCGAACCTAGACCTCACAGCTCCAAAGGCTGTCGTGCTGCCATTACACCACGGCGGACCGCGGCGCCCCGAGGAGGCCGCCCGTCAAGTCTGCCACGTCTGCCCATGCGCTTCCCGCGATAATGGACGGATGAGCGAGGCGGATGAGGTCGACCGGATCGTCGGCGCGTGGAACACCCAGCGACCGGACCTCGATTTCTCGCCGCTCGAGGTGCTGTCGCGCATGGACCGCCTCACCCGCCTGCTGGATCGTGCGCGGCGGGACGTGTTCCGCCGCAGCGACCTGGAACCCTGGGAGTGGGATGTGCTGTCGGCGCTGCGGCGTGCCGGCTCCCCGTTCCAGCTCTCCCCCAAGCAGCTGCTGCAGCAGACGCTGGTCTCCAGCGGCACCATGACCAACCGCATCGACCGACTGGTCGGCCGACGCTTCGTGCGACGGGAGGCCGACCCGGCCGACGGCCGGAGCGTGCTGGTCACGCTCACGGACGACGGCCGGATCCGGGTGGATGCCGCGATCACGCGCCTGGTCGACGTCGAGGCCGATCTGCTG
The DNA here is from genome assembly GCF_001262495.1 of Microbacterium sp. GCS4. GTDB lineage: Bacteria > Actinomycetota > Actinomycetes > Actinomycetales > Microbacteriaceae > Microbacterium. The sequence goes on along the minus strand of NZ_LGYE01000002.1, from coordinate 814,935 downwards.
CAGGGCCTGTCGCGCGGCGATCGTGACCGCCTGGCCGCGCTGCTCCGCAAGCTGAGCCTGAGCTTCGACGCCTGACCACGGCCCGGAGTCGCGGCGATCAGACCTCCGGGTCGACGATCACGACGACTTTTCCCGTCGCGCGTCCGGTCTCGACGCGCTCCTGAGCGGAGACGAGCTCGTCGAGCGGGAACTCCGCGTCGAGGTGCACGGTCACGCGTCCAGCATCCGCGAGGTCGGCGATCTCCCCGAGCTGCACCCCGTCCGCGTGCACGAGGATCCATTCGACGGGCGAGGCGCCCCACTCGGCCAGCTGCGCGCGCTGGGCGTTCGTCAGACCGGTGATGCTGATCACGGAGGTGCCGGGGGCGACGGCCCCACGCGGCGGCAGTGTTCCGTCGACCGTGACGATCACGGCGTCGACGGGCGCGATCGCGGCGAGCGCCTGCTCGTCGCGGTAGTCGACGACCTCGTCCGCGCCCCACGAGCGGACGAGGTCGTGCTTGCCGGGGCTCGCGGTCGCGACGACGGAGGCCCCGCGGGCGACGGCGAGCTGGATCGCCAAGTGCCCCACTCCGCCGGAGCCCCCGAGCACGAGCACCCGCTGCCCCGCGCCCGCATCGGCGCGCACGCCCGCGGCGTCGAGCGCCTGCCAGGCGGTGAGGGCGGCGAGCGGGGCCGCCCCGGCCTGTGCGGTGCTCCACGCCCGCGGGATGCGCGCGAGATCGGATGCCGCGACCGCGGCGTACTCGGCGAGGGTGTGCGCCGCGCGGGGGAACCCGGCGAGCGCGTGGACCCGGTCACCGGCCGCCCACTCCTCGACGTCGTCGCCGACCGCGACCACGACGCCGGCGACGTCCCATCCCGGGCGATCGGAGTAGCGGATGACACCGAAGTCGGTCGCGGCGGCGCGGATCTTGACGTCGACGGGGTTGAGCCCCGCCGCGCCGACGCGGAGGAGCACCTCGTCGGCGGCGGGACGAGGGGCGTCGATCACGGTGATCGAGACGACCTGGGCGGCGGACCCCGGTCCGGTGTACTTCGCTGAGCGCACGGCGCTGCCTTTCTGTCGGGCGGCGTCCCGGTGCATCCGGGGCCGCTGTCCCAGCATCCTCGGCAGCCTCCCGGCCGGATAGTGGCCGGATGGACAACATGTGTCACGATAGAGCCATGCATTCGATCGTCGTCGTGGCCCTCCCCGGGGTGTTCCCCTACGAGCTCGGCGTGCCCGCCCGGTTCTTCCGCGCCGCCGAGAAGGACGGCGTCCCCCTCTACTCCGTCACCACCTGCACCCTGGACGGTCTCCCCGTGGCGACCAACGCCGACTTCTCCGTGACGCCGCAGGCCGACCGGTCCGCGCTCGACACCGCCGACACGATCATCGTGCCGCCGTGGAGCGACGCCGAGGTGTCCGGCGACCCGATCGGCCTCGCCGCCCTCGCCGACCGCCGCATCGTCAGCTACTGCACCGGCGCGTTCACGCTCGCCGCCGCCGGCCTGCTCGACGGTCTCGAGGCCACGACGCACTGGTGCGCCTCGACCGAGTTCGCTCGCCGGTTCCCCCGCGTGCGCCTCCGGGAGGACGAGCTCTTCGTCGACAGCGGCACCGTGCTCACCGCAGCCGGAGCCTCGGCGGCCGTCGACGCGACCATGCATCTGATCGCGAAGGACCATGGGGCGGCGGTCGCCGCGCAGGTCGCGCGGGTGACGCTGGCGGCCCCGCACCGCGGAGGCGGTCAGCGGCAGTTCATCGCCCGACCCACCCTGCCCACCGCCGCCGCCGGCTCGGCCAGCGACATCCAGGCGTGGCTGTCGTCGCGCATCCATGAGCCGCTCTCCCTCGCCGAGGTCGCCGAGCGCTTCGGTATGAGCGTGCGCACGCTGACCCGCCGGTTCCGCTCCGAGACCGGACGGACAGTGGGCGACTGGTTCGCCGACGCCCGCGTCGACAGGGCGCGCGAGCTGCTCGAGACGACCGACCTGCTCATCGACGACGTGGCCTCGCGCTCCGGCTTCGCGACCGGCGCGGCGCTGCGCAAGCACTTCCGCGACCGAATCGGCCTGTCGCCCCAGCAGTACAGATCGCGCTTCGCGCGCGCCGCGTAGGGTGGGTCGAATGGGTATGCCCTCTCCTCTCCCCGTGCGCGACGGCGTCGGGGCGACCCGTCTGCACGTCCCCCTGAAGGGTGAGTGGCCCACGGTCGCGGCGTACATGGTCGAGCGCTTCTTCCACCTCGACCCCGAGCGCCTGCTGGTGCGCTTCGACCGCGGCGAGATCGTCGCCCGCGACGGGCGGCCCCTCGCTCGGGATACGCCCCTGGGCGCCGAGGAGTTCGTCTGGTACTACCGCGAGCCGCCGGTGGAGGGCGAGGTGCCCTTCGAGATCGAGGTGCTGCACCAGGACGCCGACCTCGTCGTGATCGACAAGCCGCACTTCCTGCCCACGACGCCGGGCGGCCGGTTCCTGCAGAACTCGGCGCTCGTGCGCCTTCGCAACCTGCTCGACAACCCCGAGCTCGCGCCGATCCACCGCCTCGACCGCGCCACGGCCGGGCTGCTGATGTTCTCCGCCCGCCCGGCGACACGCGGCGCCTACCAGCTCATGTTCGAGCGCCGACAGGTGCAGAAGGTGTACGAGGCGGTGTCCGCGCGGCCCGCGGACTGGGATGCCAGCTCCTACCCGCTCGTGTATCGCAACCACATCGTCAAGCATCGCGGCGAGGTGCGCGTGCGCGTCGAGCCGGAGCTCGCACCCAACTCCGAGACGCTGATCGACGTGCTGCACACGGACGACGACGTCGTGCATGCGCTGCTGCGTCCACACAGCGGCAAGATGCATCAGCTGCGCGTGCACCTCGCGGCGCTCGGCCTCGGCATCCTGCACGACGGCTTCTACCCCGAGCTCCTCCCGGAGGCACCGGACGACTTCAGCCGGCCGTTGCAGCTGCTCGCGCGCGAACTCCACTTCGTCGATCCGCTGAGCGGCGAGGACCGCGTCTTCACGACTCGGCGCGCGCTCGACTTCGCGCCGACGGCATCCCGCGCCGCATCCTGACCACCGCGACGGGGCGCGCTACCGGCGCATGACCTTGCGCGCGAGCCGCGCGCCGAGCATCTGCACGAGGTGCACGAACACGACGATCAGCACGATCGCGGCCCACATCACGACGGGCTCGAACTGACGGAAGCCGTAGATCTGCGCGAAGGCTCCGAGCCCGCCGCCGCCGATCAGACCTGCCATCGCCGTCATGTCGATCAGCGCCACGACGACGAACGTGTAGCCGAGGATGAGCGGCCCGAGCGACTCAGGGATCGCGACCGTGAAGAGGATCCGCAGCGGACTCGCTCCCATCGACTTCGCGGCCTCGATGACGCCGGGCGGGACAGAGACCAGGTGCTGCTCGACGATGCGGCCGATCGCGAAGGCCGCCGCGATGCCGATGATGAACGCCCCGGCCGTGGTGCCGATGCCGGTGCCGACGACCACCCGCGCGAAGGGCTGCGCGACCGCGACGAAGAGCACGAACGGGATGGGCCGGAAGAAGTTCACGGCGAGGTTCGCGATCGCCGCCACGACGCCGTTCTGCAGCAGGCCGCCGGGGCGGGTGACGTACAGGATCACGCCGATCACGAGACCCAGGATGCCGCCGAGCACGAGGGCGAACGTCGTCATGTACAGCGTCTCGAGCGCGGCGGACCAGAACTCAGGACCCAGTTCGATCAGACGATCCATCAGCGGGCCTCCTCTCCGGCGAGCTCCGTGACCTCGACGCGTTCGCCGATCGTCGCGAGCGTGCGGTCGATCGCGGCGCCGTCACCGCGGATCGCGAGCGTCAGGTGCCCGAACGCCCGGCCGCGGATGTCGTTGATCCCGCCGTACACGAGCTCGAAGTCGAGTCCGGCCGCGGCGAGGTCGAGGAAGACCTGGGCCTGCGAGGAGTCTCCGTCGCGGAACGAGAGCGTCACGATGCGTCCAGCGTGCCGCTCGCGCAGCACCGCCAGCTCGGCAGGCGAGGGCACGCCTTTGACGACGGTTCCCACGAAGCGCTGCGAGGCCGGGTTCTGCGGGGCCGAGAACACGTCGAAGACGTCGCCCTGCTCGATCACGCGCCCACGCTCCATGACGGCGACCTTGGTCGCGATGGTCTGGATGACGTCCATCTCGTGCGTGATCACGACGATCGTGACGCCCTGCTCCCGGTTCACGCGCTTCAGGAGGTCGAGCACCTCGTGCGTGGTCTGCGGGTCCAGTGCGCTGGTGGCCTCGTCGGCCAGGAGGATCGCCGGCTTCGTGGCGAGGGCCCGGGCGATGCCCACCCGCTGCTTCTGCCCGCCGGACAGCTGCTCGGGATACGCCTTCGCCTTGTCGGACAGCCCGACGAACGCGAGGAGCTCGGTCACGCGCTCCTCGATGTCGGCCTTCGACCAGCCGGCGAGCTTCAGCGGATAGGCGATGTTGGCCTTCACGGTCCGCGAGGAGAAGAGGTTGAACTGCTGGAAGATCATCCCGATGCCGCTGCGGACCTTGCGCAGCGCGCTCTCGGGCAGCGCGGTGATGTCGACGCCGTCGACGTGGATGGTGCCGCCGGTCGCGGGCTCGAGCGCGTTGATCAGGCGCACGAGCGTCGACTTGCCGGCGCCGGAGTACCCGATGATGCCGAACACGTCACCCTTCTCGATCTCGAGGGTCACCTCGTCGACGGCGATGACCTCGCCGTCGCCCGGGGTGCGGGCGGGATAGGCCTTCGACACGGTGGCCAGGCTCACGATGGGCATGCTTGCTCCGAGATGGATGGTCGGTGGGTTCGTGCGGCGGGGAACGACGAATCGGGTGACGCACGAGGCGCCACCCGATTCTCTCGCATCAGGCGGGGCGGTTCTCACCCCGCACGGAGTCACTTCTTCGCGTCGGCGTCCTTTTGGACCTTCGCGAGCGTGGAGACGAGGTCCTCGACCGGAGTCTGCAGCGCCACGGCGGTGTCGCCCGAGGACTCCTGGAGCCCTGCCTGCACGTCGGCGTTGGTCTGGAAGATCTCGACGAGCTTGAGGTACGTCTCGTTGTCGGCATCCTCGGCGCGTGCCGCGAAGATGTTGACGTACGGCAGCGCGCTGGCGTCCTCGGGGTCGTCCTGTGCGATCGCGTCGTCGAACGTGAGGCCGGCGTCCTCCACGAAGTCGTTGTTGATGATCGCGGCCGCGACGTCGGGCAGTGAGGTGGGGATGAGCGCACCCTCGAGGGCCGTGATCTTGACCTTGGACTTCTCGGTGTCGACCTGCGCGAGGTCGGAGTACGGCGTGCCGCCGTCCTTGAGCTCGACGAGCCCCGCCTGCTGCAGCACGTTGAGCGCACGCGCCTGGTTCGAGGCGTCGTCCGGCACGGCCACCGTCTCGCCCTCGGGGATGTCGTCGACGTCGTCGTACTTCTTGGAGTACAGGCCCAGCGGGTAGATCGCGGTCGAGCCGATCGGCGTCAGGTCGGAGCCCGAGGCGTTGTTGTACTCGGCGAGGTACACGATGTGCTGGAACTGGTTCAGGTCGATCTCGCCCTCGGTGAGTGCGGGGTTCGGCTGCTCGTAGGAACCGAAGTCCACGAGCTCGACCGTGATGCCCTCGTCGGCGGCGGCCTCGACGAACGGGGCCCACTGCGCGTCGCCCTTGCCGACGACGCCGATCTTGACGGTCTCGTCGGCCGAGCCCGAGTCGCCGGAGCCGGCGTCGGAGGATGCCGTCGCGCAGCCCGACAGGGCGATGACGAGCGGGACCGCGGTGAGCGCGGCGAGGAGGGTGGTGGTGCGGCGGGACATGTGAGTACGGATTCCTCTCTTGGGGGACTCGAATACGTTAGGCAGCCCGGGCGACGACTCGACAATCGGGCGTCACAGAGCGTCACGCGCGATCTATCGGAGTATTGGCTTCAGGACGCGCGGGTCGACGGCACCGCGTCAGTCGTACTCCTCGATGCCCTGCAACCGCACCTGCTCGAGGTCGAGCCGGGCGGAGATGCGACGCACGATCAGGTCGTCGACCGCACCCGAGCGGCGGAGCCCCAGCAGCACCTCGCGCTTGCGCTCCAGGAGCGCGAGCTTGAGCCGCGTGTGCTCCTCGTGCCGCAGCAGCGGCGACCGCTGCATCACGTCGACGTCCGTGGAGGTCGCGATCATCTGCAGCGTGCGCACCTCGCCTTCGGCGGAGGTTCCGTCGTCGTCGAACTCCCGCCCGTCATCCGCGGGGACCAGGCTCGGCGTGGCATCCCCTCCCCCGATGCTCTCCCCGGCGGATCCCGCGGCGCCCAGCGGGTCGGGATCGCCGAGCAGGTCGTCGAGGGCCTTCGCCTCAGCGTCCACGATCGCCTGCTCGCGCGCGAGCGCCTTGGCGTTCGAGAACTCCAGCATCTGGTATCCCTCGGCGCGCACGCGGTCGCGCACCTCCTGGCCGATGCCGTGCTCGACCGCGAGATCGTCGAGCGCCGAGAGAGCGGCTCCGGAGATCGTGCGCTCAGCGAGCTCGTACTCCTCGGCCTCGACGTGGTCGACGGGGAACCGCGCCCAGCGCACGATCGCGGGCAGCAGCGGCCCCTGCACGAGCAGGCTCAACAGGATGACGCCGGCGGTGACGAACACGATCTCGTCGCGCCCGGCGATCTCCCCGCCCGTCGCAGCCGACGCGGGAACCGACAGTGCGATCGCGAGCGACACCGCGCCGCGCATCCCGGCCACCGTCGACACCGCACGTGCTCGCGCCCTGGCACCGCGCGCGGGCCTCGGGCCGGTCTGCCGCTGGAACACGACGTTCAGCAGTTGGAAGACGTAGCGCACGACGAGCAGCGTGGCCCACACGGCGAGCGTGATCAGGACGAGCCGACCGATCTCGGCGCCGGAGATCTCGTGCGCCACGTACTGCACCTCGAGCCCGATCAGGACGAAGAGGGCGCCGTTGAGCAGGAACACCCCGAACGGCCAGGCCGCATCCGCCTGACGACGGGACGACGCCGTGGTCACCCGCGGAGACACCCAGGCCACGATCAGGCCCGCGACGACGACGGCGAGCACTCCGGAGGCGTGCACGATCTCGGCGAGCAGGAACGCCGAGAACGGGATGAGCAGCAGGGTCACGTTGATGACGGCGGTCGACGAGGAGCGACGCAGCAGCAGGTAGCCGAGCGCCGCGATCACGACACCGGCCGCGACGCCGCCGAGATAGGACATCAGCACCGACATGGTCACCGAGAGGGGCGTGATGTTGCCGCCCAGCGCGAGCGAGACCGCGATCGCGTACAGCACGAGGGCGGTGCCGTCATTCGTCAGGCTCTCGGCCTTGAGCTTCATGAACATCCGGCGGGGCAGCAGGCGCCCCAGGGCCGCGACCGCGGTGGCATCGGGCGGGGCGACCGCCGCGCCGAGGATGAGTGCGGTCTCCCACGGCATCCCGAACAGCAGGCCGATGCCGGCGACCGCGAACGCGGACGCCACCACGAGCAGCGTGCTCATCGGCAGGATGTAGCGGAAGTCGCGGCGGATCGAGCGCAGCGAGGTCGTGAGGCTCTCCCAGAACAGCATCACCGGCAGGAACAGCAGCAGCACGGTCTCGGGCGGCAGCTGGATCTCCCGCAGCTGCGGCACGAAACCCAGCGCGAGTCCCAGGATGACGAGGACGAGGGGCAGAGCGAGTCGGACGCGGGGTGCGAGCAGCGCTCCGACGAGGATCGTGAGTCCGATCAGAACGGTTACTTCGAGGCCTTCCATCCCTGTCTCCCAACGCAGATGGGAGAAGGATATTCCTCTCTCAGCCGTGCGACCAGCGCGGCACCACGAGCGGGCTGCCCGATTCGGGATCGGCGATCACCCGAGCGTCCAGGCCGAACACGTGCGCGACGAGGGATTCGGTGATCACCTCACCCGGCCGTCCGCTCGCCACGACCGCGCCGTCCTTCATCGCGACGATGTGATCGGCGTACCGCGCCGCCTGGTTGAGATCGTGCAGCACCGCGACGAGCGTCGTGCCCGCGGCGCGGTTGAGTGCACGGCACAGCTCGAGGAGTTCGACCTGGTGGCTGAGGTCGAGGTACGTCGTCGGCTCGTCGAGGAGCAGGATGGGCGTCTGTTGCGCGAGGGCGACCGCCATCCACACGCGCTGCCGCTGCCCGCCGGAGAGCTCGTCGACGAGACGGCCGGACAGGTGACGGATGCCGGTCGCATCCATGGCCTCCGCCACGGCGGCCTCGTCGTCGGGAGACCAGGGCGAGAACAGTTTCTGATGCGGGTACCGGCCGCGCGACACGAGATCGATCACGCGGATGCCGTCGGGCGCGACCGGGCCCTGCGGCAGCAGTCCCACCTCACGTGCAACGTGCTTGGTCGGCAGGCGATGCAGGCTCTCCCCGTCGAGGAGCACGCTGCCCCGGGCGGGCTGCAGCAAGCGTGTCAGGCTCTTCAGCAGCGTGGACTTGCCGCACGCGTTCGGACCCACGATCACCGTGAAGGCGCCGTCGGGGATCTCGACCGACACCTCCTCGCAGACGATGCGGTCGGCGTAGCCGAGCGCGGCCTCAGCCACGGTCAGACGGGTCATCTTCTCTTCCCTTCTCTCAGCAGCAGCCAGAGGAAGTACAGTCCGCCGATCGAGACGGTCACGATGCCGACGGGCAGGGGCGAATCGGGATGGATGCGCTGCGCGACGACATCCGCGAGCAGGAGCAGCAGCGACCCGACCGCGGCGGTCGGCCCGAGGGCGAGACCGTCGGAGCGCACGATGCGACGCGCGATCTGCGGGGCGGCGAGCGCGATGAAGGAGATGGGCCCGACGGTCGCGGTCGCGAGCGCCGTGAGGCCCACGCCCACCACGATCGCACACACCTGCACGAGGCGGACGTTCTGGCCGAGGGCCGTGGCGAACGGCACGCCGATCTGCATGAGGCGCATCGGACGGCTCAGCAGGAGTGCCGCGACGATGAAGGCACCCGAGCCCGCGAGCGTGGTCGCAACGGTAGGCCAGGAGACACCCGAGAGGTTGCCGGCACCCCAGAGCCCCGCCATGATCGCATCCTCCACGGTCGCGTTCAGGAGGATCCACACGTTCACGGACGCGAGCATCGCGCTCACGCCAATCCCGACGATGATGAGCCGCACTCCCCGGACGGCACCGCGGCGAGAGGCGAGCAGGAAGACGAGGAACGCCGTCGCGACGCCGCCGACCAGCGCGCCGCCCATGGTCGCCGCCGACCCTCCGCCGAGCAGCAGCATCACCACGAGCGCCCCCGTGTACGAACCGGTCTGGAAGCCGATCACGTCGGGCGAGCCGAGTGGATTCCCGGTGAGGTTCTGGAAGATCGCTCCGCTCATCGCGAGGCACGCGCCGAGCAGCACCGCGATCACGATGCGCGGGGCACGCCACTCCAGCACGACCATCGTCGTGTACTCGTCCCCCCGGCCGGCGAGTGCGGCCATCGCCTCGGGGAAGGAGATCTGGGCGGATCCGGAGAACACCGCGAACACGGCGAGCGCGGCCGTGGCGATCCAGAGCCCCGCGCACACACGCAGGGAGCGGGCGTCGACGAGCATCCACGGGCGGCCTGGTGGGCCGACCCGGTGCATCGTCCGGCCGAAGTCGAGATCGGTCATGCGTCAGACCTCCGAGACCCGGAAGCGCCGGACCATCCAGATGAGCACCGGCGCACCGATGAACGCGGTGACGACGCCGACCGGCACCTCCCCCGCCGTGATGACCCGGCCGAGCACGTCGGCGAATCCGAGCACGATCGGGGCGATCAGCACCGAGTACGCCAGGATCCACCCCTGGTGGGGGCCCACGATCATGCGGGCGACGTGCGGGGCGAGCAGTCCGAGGAACCCGATCGGCCCCGCGGCTGCCGTCGCGCCGCCCGCGAGCAGCGCGATCGCGAGGAGCACGACGAGCCGGATGCGGTTCGGATGCGCGCCCATGGCGACGGCGGAGGCCTCACCGAGCGACAGGACGTCGAGCGAGCGCGAGCTCAGCAGCGCGATCACCAGTCCGACCACGATGAACGGCACGATCGCGAGCGTCGCGTCGAGCGGCTGGGATGCCGTGGTGCCTGCCGACCAGCCGCGCATCCGCTCGAGCACCTCGGAGTTCGACAGCAGCACGGCGGAGCTGAAGCCGGACAGCACCGCGCCGAGGGCCACGCCGGAGAGGGTCATGCGCACCGGGTTGCCGCGCGCCGCTCCGGTGTTGCCGATCGCGAAGACCAGCACCGAGGTGAGCATCGCCCCGACGAACGACCACCACATGTACTGGGAGATGTCGGTGACCGCGAAGAACGCGAGGCCCACGACGACCGCGAGCGATGCGCCGGCGTTGACCCCGAGGATGCCCGGATCGGTCATCGGGTTGCGTGTGACCGCCTGCATGAGAGCTCCGGCGACGCCGAGCGCCGCCCCCGCGACCAGGATGAGTACGGTGCGGGGCACGCGGGAGAACCAGACGGTCTGCGAGATCGCGTCGTCGGGGTCGGGCTGCAGCAGCGCGTGCAGGACGTCGGCCGGTGGCACGGTGCGTGATCCGACCAGCATGCTCGCGGCGAGCGCGAGCACGAGGAGGATCAGGAGCGGGATCAGGCCGACCCAGCGACGGGGAGCACCGGAGCGTTCCCCGTCGAGGCGCGGCTCGGCGAGCGAGACCTGCGACATCAGATGCTCAGGTGGGAGGAGGTCAAGCGACCTTCGCGGATGCCGACACGAGAGCCGCGACGTCGTTCAGCCACTGCGCGTAGGTCGACGCGGTCATGGCGCCCTTGGAGCTCCAGGCCCCGAGCTGGTCGGCCTTGACGGCGGGGAGAGCGTCCCACAGCTCCGCCGAGAAGGAGAAGTCCTCGTCATACCCCTCGATCAGCAGGATGTCGGCGGGGTAGGTCGATGCGTCCTCCCACGCGACCTGTCCCCACGGGTTGCCCGTCGCCGGAGCCTCGGCGCCGACGATCGTGGCGCCGAGCTCTTCGAGGAGGTCGGCCTGCGCGAAGCCCACGCCCGTGTAGAGCATCTCCTTGGTGGGGCTCGCGAGCATGATGTTCAGACCCTTGTCGGCTGTGGCGGCGCGGAGGGCGTCCTTCGCGGCCTCGAGGTCCTCGTCCGAGGCGAGGATCTCCTCGGAGGCGACGTCGCCGCCGAAGAAGTCGGCGATTTCGCGGGTGTCGGCGATGCGGGCGTCGATGGTCTCGCTGCCGGGGAGTGCGACGAACGGCGCGACGCGCGTGATCTGCGCGTTCACGTCCTCGTCGAACCACTGCCAGCCGTCGGCCGTGCCCTGCCCGATGATCGCATCCGGGCGGAGCTCTGCGAGCTTCTCGACGTCGATCTCGCCGTCCTTGCCGACAACCGGGATGTCGCTGATGTCGGCGTCACCCATCACGAAGGGGTTATCGCACTCGTAGCCGAACAGCGCCACCGGCTCGATGCCGTACTCGTGCAGGGAGCTGTAGGCGTAGCAGTCCATGACGATGTTCTCGGGCTGCCCGTCGAAGTCGATCTCCAGCCCGTCGAGCGTCGGGTGCACGAGGGTGACGGTGTCGCCGCCGTCCGCCGCAGGTTCGCCGGCGGCGTCTGCGGAGGCGCACGAGGCGAGCAGCAGCGCGGAGGCGGAGACGAGGGCGGCGAGGGTGAGGCGGCGATTCACGGCATGACCATTTCTGTCGTCGGAAGAGTGTCCTTCGACCTTATCGATGGTGACTTAGGGTAGCCAAACCTAAGTGAACGCCCCGGCGTGTCGCGCGATCAGCCGATCTGCTCCGTGAGCTCGAACCAGCGCAGTTCGAGCTCCTCGATCTCGGACTCCTGGTCGCTGATCCTCTTCATCCGCTCCCCCAGCCCGGCGTAGTCCGCCTGGTCATGATCGGCCAGTGCGTGCTTCGCCTTGTCGACCTGCTCGGTGAGCTTCTGGATCCGGCGCTCGAGCGACGACGCCTCCTTCTGCGCGGCGCGCAGAGCCGCCCCGTCCAGACCGGTGGCCACTGGCGCGGCATCCGATCCCGCGGCCGCAGGTGCGGCGGTCGTCGTGGGCGCGGCATCCTGCAGCTGCCGCAGACGCAGGTACTCGTCGACCCCTCCGGGCAGGTGCCGCAGACGACCGCCGAGGATCGCATACTGCTGATCGGTGACCCTCTCGAGGAAGTACCGGTCGTGACTCACGACGAGGAGCGTGCCCGACCAGGAGTCGAGCAGATCCTCGATCGCCGCGAGCATGTCGGTGTCCATGTCGTTGGTGGGCTCGTCGAGGATCAGCACGTTGGGCTGGTCGAGCAGCACGAGCAGCAGCTGCAGTCGACGCTGCTGACCGCCGGAGAGGTCCTTCACGGGCGTCGACAGCTGCGCTGACGAGAAGCCGAGGCGTTCGAGCAGCTGACCGGGGGTCAGGTCCTGCGCCTTGGAACCGGCGCCCATCGTGTAGGAGGTGCGCAGGCCCGAGATCACGACGCGCACCGGGTCGTTCCAGTGCTGCTCGAGCTCGTCGAGTCGCTGCGTGAGCGTCTTCACCTTGACGGTCGTGCCGCGCTTGATGCGCCCCTCGGTCGGCTCGACCGTGCCCGAGATCAGACCGAGCAACGTCGACTTCCCCGCGCCGTTGACGCCCAGGATGCCGGTGCGCTCGCCCGGCGCGATCCGCCACTCCACGTCGGACAGCACGCGCTTCGTGCCGCCGTCCTCCGTCGGATAGGCGACGCCCACGTCGAGCAGGTCGACGACGTCCTTACCCAGTCGCGAGACCGCGAGCGACTGCAGCGAGACCTTGTCGCGGATCTCGGGCACATCGGCGATGAGCTCGTTGGCCGCGTCGATCCGGAACTTGGGCTTGCTCGTGCGGGCGGGGGCCCCGCGGCGCAGCCAGGCCAGTTCTTTGCGTGCGAGGTTCTGCCGCTTCGCCTCGGTCGCCGCCGCCATCCGGTCGCGCTCGACGCGCTGCAGGATGTACGCCGCGTAGCCGCCCTCGAAGGGCTCGACGATGCGGTCGTGCACCTCCCAGGTCTCGGTGCAGATCTCGTCGAGGAACCAGCGGTCGTGGGTCACGACGAGCAGGGCTCCGGAGTTCGCGGGCCAGCGCTTCTTGAGGTGGCCGGCGAGCCAGGTGATGGCCTCGACGTCGAGATGGTTGGTGGGCTCGTCGAGCGCGATGACGTCCCAGTCGCCGGCGAGGAGCGTCGCGAGCGAGACGCGGCGACGCTGACCTCCGCTGAGCGCGCCGATCCGGGCATCCCACGGAAGTTCGGACAGCAGCCCCTCGATGACGTCACGGATGCGCGCGTCGCCGGCCCACTCATGCTCCGGGGTGTCGCCGACGACGGCCTGCGCGATCGTGAGGTCGTCGTCGAGCGTGTCGGCCTGGTCGAGCACGCCGATCGTGGTGCCGCCGCGCACCGTGACGCGGCCGGAGTCGGGTTCCTTGCGTCCGGCCAGCATTCCGAGAAGGCTCGATTTGCCGTCGCCGTTCCGGCCGACGATGCCGATCCGGTCGCCTTCCTCGATGCCGAGGGTCACGGAGTCGAAGACGACTCTCGTCGGGTACTCGAGGTGCAGGGCCTCAGCCCCCAGAAGATGTGCCATATCGTCTTCCAGGGTAGTCGGGCGTGACGGCGTCGACGGCCGCGGTCAGCGGCTGTCGGCGAGCGAGCGGAGGATGTCGAGCTGCCCGGTGTTCCAGGCGAGTTCGTCGAGCACGTGCGTGTACAGGCTCAGGACCGTGCGCGGATGGCGTCCGGTGACGACGTCGTCGAGGTCGAGATCCGCGAGGTTCGAGCGGGCGTGCTCGCGGATCTCCAGGCAGTGGGCCCTGACCGACTCGATCGTGTCGGTCTTCCTGGCCTTCCAGGAGTTCGCGGTGGCGACGGGCAGCCCGAGCTCGGCGCGCGGACGGCCGGTGATCGCCTCGCCGAACCACACCCCTTCGACGTAGGCGGTGTGCCGCACGACGCCGAGGATCGATGGCCGCCCGGGGATGAGGATCTCGCGCGCCTCCCCGTCGGACAGCCCGTCGAGGCTGCCGAGGATCAGGCTGCGGCTCTGCTCGATGCGCGCCTCGAGGTCATCCCGCGCGGAGACCCGCGCGTCGGCGTCGTGGTGATGGCTCATGCGCGCATCCTCCCTCACCCCTCCGACATCTGCGCGATCCAGGCGACGGAGGCGATCGCCTCCCGCCGCTGGAAGTCGCGCAGAGCCGTCATGCCCGGAGGTGCCGGCCACCGGCACTTCTCGAACCAGTTCCCGCCGATCGCGGCGAGCAGGGACATGTGGTCCTCGGTGGTGGAACCGTGGAACACGGGATGAGCGAGGAAGGGATCGACATCGGCTTCGGCATCCGCCACGCGCAGATCGAGGAGGTAGAGCAGAGCGTCCTCCCACCCCGCACCCCTGGCCGCCCAGGGCCAGTCGAGCAGCCGGGCACGTCCGGACGGGTCGATGAGGATGTTGTCGGTGCGCAGGTCGCCGTGCACGAGACGGTCGCCGGCGACCGCGGCATCGACGCGTTCCGCATGCGTGCGGAGGAAGGCGAGGTGCTCCACGCACCACGGGGTCGTCTCATCCAGGAGACCAGCGGCCTCGAGACGCCTCCACGACTCCGCATCCTCCGCGAGTTCATCCGCGAGAGAGGGCAGATCGGCCGGTGGCGGCACGGCGGCGAGCGCCGCGATCGCATCGAGCACGGTCGCGGTATCGGAGGGTGCGTCTTTTCGCGGATGCCGCCCCTCGACGTCCTCGATCACCAGAACCGTCCAATCGTCCTGCGTGAACGACTCGACGAGATGGGCGGCGGGGAGCTCTCGCGGGATGGTGCGAAGGATGCCGACTTCCCTCTCGTACAGGTCGAAGGTTCCCTGCGACGACGCGTGCACAGCCTTCACGAAGAGACGCCGGCCATCCTCGAACGACATCCGTGACGCCATACCCGCCGAGAATCCGCCGGGCTGAGTACGAGCCCCGCTCGCCGGCGATCCGGCGACCTTCTCGACACGCTGGCGGATGCCGTCGGGGAGATCCGTCCATTCGAGTCGTGCCATCGGGCCACCCTAGCCGTGCAGGGGTACGGCCGACGGCTCGCCCGCGTCGCCGGCAGGTGCCACCATGGGGGCATGGTCACGATCGAGACGCGGGCCGCGGCGGAAGCCGACACGCACCGGGACGCCGTGCTCACGGTGTGGGAGTCGGTGTTCGGACCCGTGAGCGACCCAGAGGCGTGGCGCGTCTCACTGTGGGATCGGCATCGTTCGCGTGCGGGATATCGACTGGTGCTCGCGTGGGAGGACGAGCAGCTCGCGGGCTTCGGGTGGGGGTACACCGGCGAACGAGGACAGTATTGGTCTGATCGGATCCTCGCGGAGGTCGGTCCGCGAATCACGGAGTGGGGCGGA
The DNA here is from genome assembly GCF_001262495.1 of Microbacterium sp. GCS4. Lineage (GTDB taxonomy): Bacteria > Actinomycetota > Actinomycetes > Actinomycetales > Microbacteriaceae > Microbacterium. The sequence goes on along the minus strand of NZ_LGYE01000002.1, from coordinate 799,568 downwards.
GGACACTTCGAGATCGTGGAGCTGGCCGTGCTCCCTGGCGCACGACGGTCCGGTGTCGGCGGGCGCCTTCACGATGCACTCCTCGCGGGTCTCGCCCACGAGCGTGCGCTGCTCGAGACGTCTGATGCCGCCGACGATCCGGCGGTTCGACTCTACGAGTCTCGAGGCTGGCAACACCTGGCACCGCTGAAGGGTGGACGCCAGGTGATGGTACGGATGGGACGCGTCGCCATCTAGCGTTCCGGCATATGGCGCGTGCTTGTTCGAATCTTCGTTCGAATGTCAGTGGTAGATGGTTGACTCAGGTCATGACAGCACTGATCGACGCGACGGACTCGCAGATGGCTGCGCTCGCCGGCCTGGTCGAGTCGCTGCAGGTGGCCGAGCAGACGCTCGCCGCGATGCAGGCGGCGCGCGACGGACTGCTGGCCATCGCCGGGCGTCTGGCCATCGACATCGCCCGGCAGGGCGACCATCCCGACCGGGGCGACCATGCGATCCGTTCGGTGGCGGCCGAGATCGGAGCCGTGCAGCGCGTGAGCGACCGCACGATCGAACGACGCATGGCCGACGCGACCCTGCTCGTCGAGCAGTTCCCGACCGTGTGGGCCGCTCAGGGCGCCGGTCGCATCAGCGCCGCGCACTCGAGGGTGATCGTCGATGCCGGATCCCATCTCGTCGATGACGCAGATCGCGAGGCGTATGCGGAGACCATGGTGCCGCTCGCCGCGGAGGAGTCAGCGAACAGGCTGCGGCCCCGCGCTCGGCGTGAGGCTGAGCGGTTGCTCGCGCGCTCAATCGACGAGCGACACCGCGAGGCGCGTGCAACGCGCCGCGTCTGGATGACGGACGCCGATGACGGCATGGCAGATCTCCACGTCCACGCTCCTGCTGTGCTCGTGCACGGCATGTTCGACCGCCTCTCGCAAGCTGCTCACGCCGTGCGAGACGAGAACCGCCGCCTTGCACGGGAGAGCGCGAGCGAAGACGGTGGCTCGGGCAAGGATGAGTCATCGCCCGACGGGCGCACGGTCGATGAGCGCACGGTCGATGAGATCCGCGCCGACCTGCTGACCGATCTCGTGCTCACCGGCACGCCCAGCGGTCATGACACCATCGACGGGATGCTCGGTGCGATCCGGGCGCGGGTCGAGATCACCGTGCCGGCGCTGACTCTGATGGACGATCAGGCATCGACCTCGCTCGCGTTCGACGACGTGCCGGCGCTTCCTCCCGCAGAGCTCGATGGTGTCGTGCCGATCGACGTCGACACCGCTCGCGTCCTCGCGGGCTCCACGGCGGGATGGGATCGTGTGCTCACTCACCCGGTCACCGGGCGCATGCTCGCCGTCGACCGCTACCGGCCGAGCGAGCATCTGCGGCGGCACCTCCGGGCGCGAGATCGTCGGTGCCGATTCCCGGCGTGCGGGATCGCAGCGAGCAAATGCGATCTCGACCACAATCACGATGCCGCAACCGGCGGCGAGACCCGGGACACGAACCTCGCGCAATTCTGCCGACGACACCATGTGCTGAAGCACCACTCCCCCTGGCACGTCAGTCAACGGCGCGGCGGCATCCTGGAGTGGACCAGCCCGACGGGTCGCGTCTACATAGACAAGCCGCCGGCTCAGAACACCGTGACGTTCACACCGGAGCCGACAGCACCTGCGCCTGCGCGCGCGCCGTTCTGACGCGCACTCCCCTCTGACGCGCGCTCCTTCTGACTCACGCCCACGAACTCACGATGACCGGCGAGATCGTCATCGAGTGGTTCGACGTGCTCAGCACCCGATCCGACGGATCCGCCATGGCGACCGCATGCCTGGACGTGTCGACCGTCGCTTTCCAGGATTCGACCGGAACCACCATGCCTCTCGGCTACCCGCCCGAAGCACAGCAGTCGGCTACGCGCCCGAAGCACAGCAGTTCGAACTCCGGTTCGTCCAGGAACATGGGGCGCCGGTCCTGGAAGCCGAAGTCGTGACGCCCGACGACCACTGCTGACCGCGCGCCGGCCAGGCCGCCGACACGATCGTCGCTGCGCGTGAAAGCACCGCTGCGGGCCAAGAAGCCGCTGCAGGCGACGTCACTGCTGCGCGCGAACGAACCGCCGCACGCGAAGGAGCCGCCCGGGTCGTGTGACCCGGGCGGCTCCCGTCGTGCGCGAAGTGCTTACTGGTACGACTTCACGATCTCGAGCAGGCTCGGGACGTTCGCGTACGCCTCGGCGGCGTTCTCCTTGGTGACGATCACCGGGTCGAGCAGGTACGACGGGACGACCTTGGAGCCGTTGTCGTAGGACTCGGTGTCGTTCACGTCGACCTCGTCGCCCTTCTGCAGCTCGCCGACCATCTTGATGGCCTGCGCGACGAGCAGCGTGGTGTCCTTGTTGATCGTGGAGTACTGGATGCCCTCCATGATCGACTTCACGGACTCGACCTCGGAGTCCTGACCCGTGACGACCGGGACGGGACGACCGGCCTGCTGCACCGAGGTGATGATGGCGCGGGCGAGGGTGTCGTTCGGCGAAAGGACGCCGTCGAGCACGGTGTCACCGCTGTACGAGCCGGTCAGCAGCGTGTCCATGCGGTTCTGGGCGTTCTCGGCGAGCCAGCCCTCGGTCGCGGTCTGGGCGATCTCGGTCTGACCCGAGACGACCTTCAGCGTGCCGTCGTCGATCTTCGGCTGCAGAACCTCCATGGCGCCGTCGAAGAAGACCGCGGAGTTCGCGTCGTCCGGGGAGCCCGAGAACAGCTCGATGTTGTACGGAGCCTCGTGGCCCGCACGCTCGGCGAGACCGTCGAGCAGCGCCTGGCCCTGCAGGTTGCCGACCTTGAAGTTGTCGAACGCGACGTAGTAGTCGAGCGCGTCGGTGTTCTCGATCAGGCGGTCGTACGCGATCACGTAGGCGCCGGCATCCTTGGCTGCCTGCACCTGCGTGGCCAGCTGCTTGCCGTCCTTCGCGCCGATGATGATGACCTTGGCGCCGTTGGTGACCATGGCCTGGATCTGGTTCTGCTGCTCGGCGACCGTGTTGGTGGCCGGTGCGTACTGCACGTCCGCCTTGAAGCCGGCCTCCTTGAGTCCGTCCTCGAACAGCTTGCCGGCGAGGACCCAGTTCTCCGAGGTCTTGTCCGGAAGGGCGACACCGATCGTGGCGTCGGCTGCGAAGCCCTTCGAGGCCTCGTCGCTCGAACCCGATCCGGTGTCGCCGCCACGCTCGGCCGAGCAGCCGGTGAGCGCGAAGGCAGCCGTCGCGACGAGCGCTGTCGCGGTGACGATGATCTTCTTCATGTGATCTCTTTCTCTGATGTGTGACGGATCCGGCGCGTGCTGTGCGCTGTGGAACCGCTTACTTTCCGCTCGTCTTGTCGACGGGTGGGGCCTGATAGGTCTTGTTGGGCTCGAACGTCTCGGTCGCGGCCTCCTGCTGGCGGAAGCGACGCGTCATGAAGCCGATGATCGACGGGCGGCCCTGCTGCTTGTTCCAGACGTCGATGCCGACGGCGATCAGAAGCACGAGACCCTTGATCATCGAGACGACGTCGGCGCCCTGACCGAGCAGCGCGAGGCCGTTGTTGAGGAAGGCCATGACGAGACCACCGATGATCGAGCCGATCACGGTGCCGATGCCGCCCGCGACGGCCGCGCCGCCGATGAACACCGAGGCGATCGCGTCGAGCTCCCAGCCTGTGCCGTCGTTCGGGCCGGAGGCCTGCGAGCGGGCGACGAAGATCATGCCGGCGAGCGCTGCCATGACCGACATGTTCATCATGACGAAGAAGTCGACCCAGCGGTCCTTGACGCCCGACAGACGCGCCGCCTGACGGTTGCCGCCGACCGCGTAGATGTGACGGCCGAACACCGTGTTGCGGGTGACGAACGAGTAGATGATGACGAGCGCCAGGAGGATGAGTCCGGGAACCGGGAAGCTCGTGCCGGGACGACCGGTCGCGAACATCCACCCCGCGGCGAGAACGACGACCGAGAGGAGCACGACCTTGACAGAGCTCACCCAGACAGGGGCGCTCTCGGAGCCCATCTTGTGCTGGACGCGGCGCGTGCGGATCTCCCAGAAGATCAGCCAGACGACGGCGAGCAGCGCGAGGATCATGGTCGGCACGTTGAACGGCAGCGGCAGGCCCACCTCGGGGAGGTAGCCGGTGCCGATGTACTGGAAGCCCTTCGGCACCGGGATGGTCTGCGCGTCGCCGATCCACTGCTGAGCGCCGCGGAAGAACAGCATGCCGGCCAGCGTGACGATGAACGCGGGTACTCCGACGTAGGCCACCCAGAATCCCTGCCAGGCGCCGACCAGAGCTCCCACCCCGAGGCCGAGCACGATCGCGAGCGGCCAGGGGAGGTTCCACTCGGCCATCGACTTCGCGACGATGATGCCGGTGAAGGCGGCGACCGAGCCGACCGACAGGTCGATGTGGCCCATGATGATGACCATCACCATGCCGATCGCCAGGATCAGGATGAACGAGTACTGGTTGATGACGTTGATGACGTTGCCCGGGGTCAGCGTCGCGCCGTTCGGACCGTTGCGCAGCAGCGTGAAGATCTCGAACAGCACGATGATGACGATGAGGCTGCCGAGGATGCCGAACTGGCGCAGCGTCGAGGTGCCGTTGCTCCCGAACATCTTGCGGATGTCGCCGAAGTGGAAGCCGCGCTTCGTTGTCGTGAGGTCGGTGGTCATGCGGATGCTTTCTGGGTCGCGGAGGTCATGCTGCGCATGAGGGCCTCGGGTGTGGCCTGATCGGCGGGGATGCAGTCGGTGACCCGACCTTCGAAGACGGTGTAGATGCGGTCGGAGATGCCGAGGAGCTCGGGCAGCTCGCTCGAGATGACGATGACGCCCTTGCCCTGGGAGGCGAGCTCGTTGATGATCGCGTAGATCTCGTACTTGGCGCCGACGTCGATGCCGCGGGTGGGCTCGTCGAGGATCAGCAGGTCGGGGTCGGTGAACATCCACTTCGCCAGGACGACCTTCTGCTGGTTGCCTCCCGAGAGCTTGCCGACGCCCTCCTCCACGGACGGGGTCTTGATGCGCAGCGCCTTACGGTAGCGCTCGGCGACCGAGAACTCCTCGCGCTCGTCGACGACACCGCGGTGGGTGATCTTCGACAGCTTGGCGGCGACCACCGAGCGCTTGATGGTGTCGAGCAGGTTGAGGCCGAGCACCTTGCGGTCCTCGCTCACGTAGGCGAGACCGTTCTTGATCGCGGTCGAGACGTCGGGGATGACGATCTCCTCGCCGTCCTTCACGATCGTCCCGGACTGGAAGTTGCCGTAGGAGCGCCCGAACAGGCTCATCATGAACTCGGTGCGGCCGGCGCCCATGAGCCCGGCGATGCCGACGACCTCGCCGCGGCGGACGTTCATGCTCGATCCCTTGACGACCATGCGCTCTGCGACGGAGGGATGCTGCACCCACCAGTCCTTGACCTCGAAGAAGACCTCGCCGATCTCGGGCGTGCGGTCGGGGTACCGGCTCTCGAGCGAACGGCCGACCATGCCGCGGATGATCCGGTCCTCGTTGATCTCGCCGCGCGAGATATCGAGGGTCTCGACCGTGCGTCCGTCGCGGATGATCGTGATCTCGTCGGCGATCTGCTCGATCTCGTTGAGCTTGTGGCTGATCATGATCGACGCGATGCCCTTGGCCTTGAGGCCCAGGATCAGGTCGAGCAGGTGCTGCGAGTCGTTCTCGTTGAGCGCCGCGGTCGGCTCGTCGAGGATCAACAGCTTGACGTCCTTGTTGAGCGCCTTCGCGATCTCGATGAGCTGCTGCTTGCCGACGCCGAGCGTCTTGATCGCGACGTCCGGGTCCTCCTTGAGCCCGACGCGGGCGAGGAGCTCGATCGCGCGCTGCTTCTGCGCCTGCCAGTCGATGCGGCCGAAGCTGCGGATCTCGTTGCCGAGGAAGATGTTCTCAGTGACGGAGAGTTCGGGGATCAGCGCGAGCTCCTGGTGGATGATCGCGATCCCGGCCTGCTCGCTCGCGGCGATGTCCTTGTATCGCTGCTCCTCGCCGTACAGCAGGATGTCGCCATCGTAGGAGCCGTACGGGTAGACGCCGGAGAGGACCTTCATGAGGGTCGACTTCCCGGCGCCGTTCTCGCCGCAGATGGCGTGGATCTCCCCCGCGCGGACGGTGATCGAGACGTCAGACAGTGCCTTGACGCCCGGGAACTCCTTGGTGATGCTGCGCATCTCCAGGATGGGGCCTGACACGACCGGCAACGTTGCTGTGGTGCTCACGGTTCTTCCTCGCTACGTGCGGTCACGTGCGATGTGACCGTTCACATTGGTATATGTAACTCCGGTGGACGGAACGATGTCAAGTCCGACGCGCGAATTCGTGTCGTTACCGTGACACGTGCGCGACGCGCGCGACATGGGGACCCGCGGACTCCCGATCCCGGAGCGATGCCTGCACGGGGCCGAAGACCGGAGACTGCTCCCCGCGGATCTGCGCCAGCAGGATCCGCACGGCCCGGCGGCCCAGCTCCGTGAAGTCCTGATGAACGGTCGTCAGCGTGGGAGCGACGTGCGCCGCGACGGGGATGTCGTCGAATCCGACGACGCTGACGTCATCGGGCACGCGGATCCCCGCATCCCGGAACCCGTGCAGGAGCCCGATCGCCATGAGGTCGTTGGCGGCGAACACGGCGGTGAAGTCGCGTCGGCGCGACAGCTCCTGCCCCGCGAAGTAGCCGAAGTCCGCGGTCCAGTCGCCGCGGATCGGCGGGAACGTGGGGAGGTCGGCCTCACGCAGGGCGTCGAGGTATCCGCGCATGCGCGACTCGGCCTCGATCCAGTCCTGAGGTCCCGCGAGATGCAGGATGTCGGTGTGTCCGAGTCTGATCAGATGCTCGGTCGCCGCCCTCGCACCCGCGACCTGATCGGCCGAGAGACTCACCCCATCGGACCCGGAGGCGGTCTGCAGCGTGACGAACGGGAAGTCGACGGCCATCCCCCGCAGAACGTGGAACACGCGCACCTGCGGGGCGAGCACGACGATTCCGTCGACCTGCTCCCGCGCCAGCTGCCGCACAGCACTGCCGATCGCCTCGGGCGACGTCGCCGGCAGGTTCAGGGTCGAGACGGAGTACCCTTCCTCGCGCGCCGCCTCCTCGATCGAGGCGATCGACGACGTCGGGCCGAACTCGCCGATCGTCGCGGACAGCACCCCGAGCATGTTCGACCGGCTCGTGACGAGCGCTCGCGCGGCGAGGTTGGGGCGGTAGTCCAGCACGGCGATCGCGTCGAGCACCTTGGCCTTGGTCTCCGGCCGGATGCTCGGGTGGTCGTTGAGCACGCGGGAGACCGTCTGGTGCGAGACCCCGGCGAGGCGGGCGACGTCGCGGATGCTCGGAGAGCGGGCACGGTCGGAGGCGGTGGACATCACGCCTCCTCGCATGTGCACGGTCACATCGTCACACCATTATGGCTCTCCGACGCGCTCGGCGCACCTCGGAGACGGCTCAGGAGAGGATGCGCGCCCCCGGCACCGGACCGTGCACGTGGAGGGACTCGATCCCCTGGCCCCGGAGCGTGTCCTGCACTACACGGGCGGCACCCGGGTCCGCGCACAGCAGCGCGACGGTCGGTCCGGAGCCGGACACGATCCCCTGCAGGGCACCTGCGTGGATGCCGCGCAGGATCGTCGTCTCCAGCTCGGGACGCTCGTGCAGGGCGGCTTCCTGGAGGTCGTTGTAGATGCTCTCGGAGAGAAGCACGGGGTCGCCGGAGCGCAGCGCCTGGAGCACAGGGATGGGGACGTCGAGCGAGAGCGGCGGGTCGTCGGCGAGGGCGCCCTCGTCGTCGCGCAGCTCGTCGAGGCGCGTGTAGACGAGCGGGGTGGACAGTCCGCGGTCGCTCGGCACCAGCACCCAGTCGAAGCGCCCGCGGGCGAGCGCCGGGTTGAGCTGATCGCCACGCCCCGTGCCCACCGCGGTGCCGCCGTGCAGCGCGAACGGCACGTCCGCCCCGAGACGCGCGGCCAGTTCGTGAAGACGCGCGTTCGAGAACCCGGTCCCCCACAGCGCGTCGCATGCCACGAGCGCGGCCGCGGCGTCGGCCGAGCCCCCGCCCATGCCGCCGGCGACCGGCACGCTCTTGCGCAGCTCGAGCGCGACACCGCCCTCGTAGTCGGCGGCGGCGGCGAGCAGCTTGGCCGCCCTCATCGCGAGGTTGCGATCGTCCAGCGGCACACTGTCGGGATCGTCGACGCCCGACACCGTGATCGAGAAGTCGTCGGCGTGACGCGCGATCACGTCCTCGTACAACGACACCGCCTGGAACACCGTCGCCAGCGCGTGATACCCGTCCTCGTGACGGCCACCCACGCCGAGGTACACGTTGATCTTGCCCGGGGCGCGGACGTGTACGGATTCGGTGGAGGCGGCGAAGGTCATGCGGGAGTGTCAGAGCTCCGTGGAGGTCGCCCAGAGGTCGACGTCGATCGAGCCGGAGAGCTCGTCGATGCGCGACAGCTCCTCGTCGGTGAACGCGGGGCCGTTCACCGCCGCGATGTTCTCATCGAGCTGCTCGGGCCGCGAGGCGCCGATCAGCGCGGAGGCGACGACCGGGTTGCGCAGCGTCCACTGCAGCGCCAGCTGCGCGAGGCTCTGACCGCGATCACGGGCGATCTCGTTCAGCGACCGGAGGATGCGCACGGCCTCGTCGCTCAGCGGCGCGTCCGGCAGCGAGCCGCGCTTCTGCGCACGGTCGGCGGTGCCGTCGCCGAGGTACTTGTCGGTGAGCAGTCCCTGCGCGAGGGGCGTGAACGCGATCGCGCCGAGGCCTGACTGCTCGAGCGTCTCGGTGAGCCCGTCCTCGACCCAGCGGTTGAGGATCGAATACGCGGGCTGGTGGATCACGAGCGGCGTGCCGAGCTCGTTCGCCACGGCGACGGCCTCGGCCGTGCGCTCCGCGCTGTACGAGGAGATGCCGACGTACAGCGCCTTGCCCTGGCGCACCAGGGTGTCGAGCGCTCCGACGGTCTCGGCGATCGGCGTGACGGGGTCGACGCGGTGCGAGTAGAAGATGTCGACGTAGTCGAGGCCCATGCGGGTCAGCGACTGCTCGGCGCTCGCCAGGATGTACTTGCGGCTCGCGAAGTCGCCGTAGGGTCCGGGCCACATGTCCCAGCCGGCCTTCGACGAGATGATGAGCTCGTCGCGGTAGGGGCGGAAGTCCTCGGCGAAGATGCGCCCGAAGTTCTTCTCGGCCGAGCCGTACGGCGGCCCGTAGTTGTTGGCGAGGTCGAAGTGCGTGATGCCCCGGTCGAACGCGTGGCGCAGGAGCGCGCGCTGGTTGTCGAGCGGGATGTTGTCGCCGAAGTTCCACCACAGACCCAGCGAGATGGGCGGCAGATAGAGGCCGGATGAGCCGACCTGGCGGTAGTCGAACTGCTGGTAGCGGCCCTCGTCGGCGGCGTACGGGCGGTGGAGTTCGGGGACGTTCGGGCGGAAGCGCGGAGAGTCGGTCACGGTGCCAGATTAGTCCGTGCCGGCGGTGGCGCCGACCCGGGCGACCTCCTGCGCAACACGCTGATAGTCGTCGACCGTGAGGTCCTCCCCCCGGGCGGTGGGGGCGACGCCGGCGGCGATCAGCACCTCGGATGCCGCCGCGGAGCCGCCGAGCAGGCCCGAGAGGGCCTGCCTCAGCATCTTGCGCCGCTGGTTGAAGGCCGCGTCGACTATCGCGAAAGTGCGACGCCGTTCGTCCTCGGAACCGCGCTCGCTCTCGGTGCGGTCGAAGCCCACGAGCAGACTGTCGACGTTGGGCACGGGCCAGAAGACCTGACGGGACACGTTTCCGGCGAGCTTCCATTCGCCGTACCAGGCGGCTTTGACGCTGGGCGAGCCGTAGATCTTCGAGCCGGGCTTCGCGGCGATGCGCTCCGCGACCTCGGCCTGCACCATCACGACGCCGCGCTGCAGATAGGGGAACGTCTCGAGGAAGTGCAGGAGGACCGGCACCGAGACGTTGTACGGGAGGTTCGCGACGAGCACGGACGGCTCTCCCGGCAGCGCGGTGACACGCAGCGCGTCGGCATCCACGACCGTGAGCCTCTCGGGCTCGACGCCGTGCTCGACCGCGGTCTGCGGCAGCCGGGCGGCGAGCCGGTGGTCGATCTCGACCGCGGTCACCGAGGCCCCGGCCTCGAGGATCGCGAGGGTGAGCGAGCCGAGGCCCGGTCCCACCTCGACCACGCGCTCCCCCGGCTGGACCCGAGCGGCGTGCACGATCTTGCGGACCGTGTTGGCGTCGACCACGAAGTTCTGGCCGAGCTTCTTGGTGGGGGTGACATCGAGCTCGGCGGCGAGGCGGCGGATCTCGGAGGCGCCGAGCAGCGTGACGGTCATGTGTCCATTGTCCCCTACCCCCTGGATGTCCCCCGCCCCCACTACTCTTCAGTGATGCCCTCTCTCGGTGAACTCGTCGCGCCCCGCCGCATGGGCAGGGACTTCCGCTGGCTGCTCGCCTCGTCGTGGACCAGCAACGTCGGCGACGGCGTCGCCCTCGCCGCCGCCCCGCTGCTGATCGCCTCGATGACCTCCTCGCCGCTCCTCGTCGCCTCGGGGGCGATCCTGCAGTTCCTCCCGTGGCTGATCTTCGGGCTGCACGCGGGCGCGATCGCCGACCGCTTCGACCGCAGACGCCTCGTGATGGTCGCGAACGCCGCGCGGGCCGTCGTGCTCGCCGCGCTGTGCGTGTTCCTCGTGACGGGCACGGCGAACATCGGCATCGTCCTCGCGGTGGCCTTCCTCTACGGGACGGCCGAGGTGTTCGTGGACACCGCGGGGAGCACGCTGCTCCCGATGCTCGTGAAGCCCGCCGACCTCGGCATCGGCAACGCGCGCCTGCAGGCCGGGTACCTCGTCGCGAACCAGTTCGCCGGCCCGCCGCTCGGCGCGTTCCTGTTCGCGGCGGGCTCCGCATGGCCGTTCCTCGTCGAGGTGCTCTGCGTGACGCTCGCGATCGTGCTGATCTCGCGGATGGCGCGCACCCCCGTCCCGCCGCGCGGATCCGCCGCAGACGGCGACTCCGCCTCGCGCTCGCCCGTGCACACCGACATCGCCGAGGGACTGCGCTGGCTGTGGCGCAACCCGCCCGTCCGGATGCTGGTGATCATCATCCTCGTGTTCAACGTGACGTGGGCGGCGCCGTGGGGCGTGCTCGTGCTGTACGCCACGGAGCACCTCCACATGGGCGCGATCGGCTATGGCGCCCTGACCACGGCGTCGGCCGCTGGCGGCATCCTCGCGACCGTGAGCTTCGGCTGGCTCGAGCGGCACGTCTCGTTCGCGACGCTCATGCGGGTCGTGCTGTCGCTCGAGGTGCTCATGCACCTGGCCTTCGCGCTCACGACCACCGGGTGGGTCGCGCTCGTCATCATGGTCGTCTTCGGCGCGTACGCGTTCGTGTGGGCGACGATCTCCACGACCGTCCGGCAGCGTCTCGTGCCCGCCCAACTCCAGGGCCGCGTCTCTTCCGTCAACATGGTCGGCGTGTTCGCCGGTCTGGTGATCGGCCAGGCCCTGGGCGGGGTGATCGCGCAGCTCTGGGGTCTGACCGCGCCGTGGTGGTTCGCGTTCGCCGGATCGGCTCTCACCCTGCTGCTCGTGTGGCGTCCGATCTCGCACATCGTGAGCGCGAAGCCGGTCGAAGGAGCAGAGCCTCAGTCGAACGAGCCGTAGACCCTCAGGGTGTTCGCGGCAAGCTGCGCGCACAGTTCGTCGACGTCGAGTCCGAGCTCGGCGGCCATGAAGCGCACCGTGATCGGCACGAGGTACGGCGCGTTGGGGCGGCCGCGCAGCGGTGTCGGCGTGAGGAACGGCGCGTCGGTCTCGACGAGGATGCGGTCGAGCGGCGTCACCGCGAGCGCGTCGCGCAGGTTCTGGGCGTTCTTGAACGTGACGTTGCCCGCGAACGACAGGTGGAATCCGGCATCCGCGCACACCCGCGCCATCGCGTCGTCGCCCGAGAAGCAGTGGAACACCGTCGTCTCCGGCGCGCCCACGCGGGCGAGCGTCTCGAGCACCGCGTCGTGCGCGTCGCGGTCGTGGATCTGCATCGCGATCCCGTGCTTCTTGGCGAGGGCGATGTGCGCCTCGAACGACGCGAACTGGGGGTCGCGGCGCTCCGGCTCAGTGCGGAAGAAGTCGAGTCCGGTCTCGCCGATCGCCCGCGTGCGCGGGTGCGCCGCGAGCTCGTCGATCACCGCGAGCGCCTCCTCGAGACGCCCCTCTTCGGCGTAGGCCGGCGCGTCGTTCGGATGGATCGCGACCGCGGCCAGCACGCGACGGTCGGACGCGGCGGCCTCCACGGCCCAACGCGAGGACTCGATATCACCCGAGGCCTGCACGACGCCGGCGATCCCCACCGCCTCCGCGCGGTCGAGCTGCTCGGTCAGCGACAGCGGCTCGTCGCCGTCGAGGATCTCGAGGTGCGCGTGGTTGTCGTACACGGGCACGGCGAGGGGCTCGGGAGCTGCGGGATACCGCAGGTCCTTGCGCCCGTCGCCGTCCCGGCGCTGCACGTAGGTCTCAGGCATGGCTGTCTCAGGCGGGACGAGACGCGATCAGGCCTGTTCGACGCGCGGGAACAGCGGCGCGAGACCGTTGACGCTCGTGCCCGGCTTCAGTACGCCCCACGCCCCGGACTCGCGGATCGGCTGATCCTGCAGGCGTCCGAGCGTCTCGGCCGCGCCCAGCGCGATCCACAGCTTCTCGGTCGACACCGGCATGACCGGCGACAGCAGCACCGCGAGCGCGCGCAGACCCTCCGCGCACGTGTACAGCACGGTGCCGAGGCGCTCGCGCTGCTCCTCGTCGCGTGCCAGCGCCCACGGCTCGTTCTCGGTGATGTAGCCGTTCAGCGCATCGACGATGGTCCAGACGGCGCGGATCGCCTCATCGATGCGGAACTGCTCGACCGCGGCATCCGCATCCGTCGTCGCGCGCGCGACGAGACGCTGGATCACGAGGTCCTGCTCCAGGTACTCGGCGGGCGGCGGCACGACGCCCTCGAAGTACTTCTCGATCATGGCGGTCGTGCGGGACGCGAGGTTGCCGAAGCCGTTCGCGAGCTCGGCCTGATAGCGCGCGGCGAGGTCCTCCCACGAGAACGACCCGTCCTGGCCGAACGCGATCGCCGAGAGGAAGTAGAACCGGTAGGCGTCCGAGCCGAAGACGTCGGTGATCTCGGTCGGCGCGATGCCGGTGAGCTTCGACTTCGACATCTTCTCGCCGCCCACGAGCAGCCAGCCGTGCGCGAACACGCCCTTGGGCACGTCGACGCCCGCAGCCATCAGCATGGCCGGCCAGATCACGGCGTGGAAGCGGAGGATGTCCTTGCCGACCACGTGGTACGCCGGCCAGCGGCGGTCGAAGGTCTCGGGGTCGTCGCCGTAGCCGACGGCCGTCGCGTAGTTCAGCAGCGCGTCGACCCACACGTAGATGACGTGCGACGGGTCCCAGGGCACCTCGATGCCCCAGTCGAACGCCGAACGCGAGATCGAGAGGTCCTTGAGACCCTGCCGCACGAACGAGACGACCTCGTTGCGCGCGGACTCGGGACGGATGAAGTCGGGCTGCGTCTTGTAGAGCTCGAGGAGACGGTCCTGGAACTCGCTGAGCTTGAAGAAGTAGTTCTTCTCCTGCAGCAGCTCGAGCGGCTTCGAGTGGATCGCGCACACCTTGAGCCCCTCGAAGGGGCCGGTGCCGTCGAGGATCTCGGACTCCGGCTTGAACTCCTCACAGCCCACGCAGTACAGCGCCTCGTACTCGCCCGCATAGATGTAGCCGCGGTCGTAGATCGCCTGCACGAACTTCTTGACGCGCTCCTCGTGCCGCTCCTGCGTGGTGCGGATGAAGTCGTCGTTCGCGACGTCGAGCGTCTTCAGCAGCGGGAACCACGCCTCGGTCACGAGCTTGTCGACCCACTCCTGCGGGGTCACGCCGTTCGCCGCCGCGGCACGGAGCATCTTCTGCCCGTGCTCGTCGGTGCCCGTCAGCATCCAGGTGTCGTCGCCGCCCTGGCGGTGCCAGCGCGCGAGCGCGTCGACCGCCACCGAGGTGTACCCATGACCGATGTGAGGGACGTCGGAGGGGTAGTAGATGGGCGTCGTGATGTAGAAGGATTCGCCTGCGGGCATGGATCGATTCTAGGCGCGATGACGGGGGCGGTTACGCTCAGCCCACGCTCACGTCGATGCGGTGCCAGCCCTGCGCGCCGTCGGGAGCAGGCGGAGCAGGATCGGAGGTCTGCGTGTCGCCGTCGGCGCTGATCGCGCGGCACTCGATGCTGTGCGACCCGCTGTCCGCGGTCCACGGCAGCCGCCACTGCACCCACGTGTCAGCCGAGATCGGGGAAGCGAGTTCCGCCTGCTGCCACGAGCCGCCGTCGATGCGCACCTCGACCCCCTCGACCCCGACGTGCTGCTGCCAGGCCATGCCCGCGATCACGGCCTCGCCCGGCTCGATCCGCTGTCCGCGCCGCGGCACATCGATGCGCGACTGGAGCTTGACCGGACCGTGGTCCGACCACCCGCGCGTCGTCCAGTAGGCCGTCGTGCGGTCGAACCGCGTGACCTCCAGATCGGTCACCCACTTCGTCGCCGACACATAGCCGTAGAGACCGGGCACCACCATCCGCACCGGGAAGCCGTGCTCGATCGGCAGCGGCTCGCCGTTCATCCCCACCGCGAGCAGCGCGTCTCGATCGTCGGTGAGCGCCTCGATCGGCGTGGAGGCCGTGAACCCGTCGGAGGAGGTGGAGAGCACCATGTCGGCGTCCGGGTCGACCCCTGCACGCGCGAGAAGATCGCGCACGGGATGACCGAGCCAGAGAGCGTTGCCGATCAGCGATCCGCCCACCTCGTTCGACACGCACGCCAGGGTCACGTGCGACTCCTGCATCGGCAGGGCGAGCAGCTCTTCCCAGGTGATCTCGACCTCCCGATCGACCATGCCGTGGATGCGCAGCCGCCAGTCGCCCGGGTCGATACGCGGGACGACGAGGGCCGTGTCGATGCGGTAGAACTCGGCGTTCGGGGTCACGACCGGTGCGAGGCCCTGGATACCGAGGTCGGCGGTCGCGGGGACCGGGGCCGCCGGGCGCGTGGCCTGCGGCAACCGGAGCGCATCGCGGATCGCCTCGATCGAGCGGGTCGCTCCGCGCGCGACGTTGCCCACGATGAGCGCGGCGACGCCCGCGGCCGCGACCCCCGCGGTCCAGAGCAGGAACCGCCGTCGCTCCTCGGATTCGGTGCGCACATACGGGATCGGATGCACCGTGCGCATGAGCAGCCGCAGCGCGACGACCGCGACGACCCCCGCGACCAGCCCGGGCAGCCACGCGAAGGGACCGGCGCCGGGACGGGTCATCGCGACGATGAGCGCGAGGGCTCCGAGCGCGCCGAGGACCACCGAGCCGAGCCCGGCGCGGCGTGCCTCCAGGATGCCGGACAGCACCGCGACACCTGCGAGCACGATCGCGATCCCCGTGATCAGGGCCGCCTTGTCGCCGGTGCCGAACAGCGCGATCGCGGTGTCCTTCGCCCACGCGGGCGCGAGGTCGATCAGTCCGCTGCCGATCACGGCCACGGGACTCGCGGCCGGTTCCACGACGGCCGCGACGAGCTCACCCGCGCCGACCGCGAGCACGGCGGCGCTCAGCCCCGCAGCGCCCGCCCGGAGGCGGCCGCTTCGACGCGCGGTCATGACATGGGTCATGGACCGAGCGTAACCCCGGCGCGACCGTCCGAGGGCCGTTGGGCCCTCGGACGGCCAGCGCTCAGAGCGCGTTGCGGCGCGCGACCTCTCCCAGCCACGCGAGCGAGGGCTTCGGCGACCGCTCGAAGGTCTCGCGGTCGAAGCCGATGAGCCCGAACGTCGGCCGGTAGCCGCTCGCCCACTCGTAGTTGTCGAGCGCGCTCCAGTGCTGATATCCGCGCACCTCGACGCCGTCGGCGATGGCCCGGTGCAGACCCTCCAGTGCGCCCTGCGTGTAGGCGACGCGTCGGGTGTCGTCGGCCGTGGCGATGCCGTTCTCCGTCACGAGCACCGGCACGCCGCCGCTGCGCTCCCACGCGCTGCGCACTCCCATCTCGAGCGCCTCGGGGAAGAACTCCCACCCGGTGAGCGTGGTCTCGACATCGGACGCGACGGGCCGCGGGCCCTCGGGACCGATGAACGTGCGGGTGTACGCCTGCACGCCCACGAAGTCGTCGCCCGCCGACTGGTCCAGATACCAGTGGTCGCGCGGGTCGCCGTACTGCGCCAGCATCTCGTCGGCTCCGGGCTCGCCGGTCGAGTGGAACGCCTGCGTCGCAATGGTCCATCCGGCCTGGATGCCGGGCTTCGAGTGCAGGATCTCCGAGGCGCGGTGGTGCGCGTCGAGCAGCGTGTCGGCGACGGCGAGGTCGGGATTCGGCAGACCGTAGGCGACGAGGTTCGCGGCATCCTCTCCCCCGGCGAGCATCGCCGCGATGTTCGGCTCGTTGATCGTGCACACGTAGGTGACGTCGTCGAGGATCGGCAGCACGGTCTCGACGTAACGCGAGAAGAGGTCGACGGCGTCGGACGCACGCCAGAACCCGTCCTTCTGGAACCACTGCGGCACCGTGAAGTGCATGAGCGTCACGGTCGGGTCGAGTCCCAGCCCGAGTGCGGTGTCGATCATGCGGCGGTAGTGGTCGAGCATGGCCCGCGAGATGAACCCGCGCTCCGGCTCGATCCGCGCCCACTCGACCGAGAAGCGGTACGAGTTGAGGCCTGCGGCGGCGAGCAGGCCCATGTCCTCGGGGTAGCGGTGGAAGTGGTCGGCGGCGTCTCCCGAGGGCTCCACCATCGGCGAGTCCGGAGCGTGCTCCATCGTCCACCAGTTGCTGGTCGTGTTGTTCCCCTCCACCTGGTGGGCGGCGGTGGCCGCTCCCCAGAGGAAGCCGTCAGGGAAGGTGAGCACGGTGCGCTCCTTTCTTTCTCTCGCGCTTCGTTCTAGCGCGCGATGCGTGCGGGGTTGGGCACGGCATCCAGCAGTTGGACCGTGTACGGGTCCTCCGGATGCTGCAGCACCTCGGCGGTCTCGCCGCGTTCGACCACCCGCCCGCTGTTGAGCACGAGGATGTTCTCGGTCACGAGTCGCGCGCTCAGCAGGTCGTGCGTGATGTAGAGCATGCTGATGCCCCAGCGTTCACGGAGATCCTCGAGCAGTGCGAGCACCCCGGCGCGCAGCGAGACATCGAGCATCGACACCGGCTCGTCGGCGATCAGCACCTGCGGATCGCTCGCGAGCGCCCGGGCGATCACGACGCGCTGCCGCTGCCCACCGGAGAGCTGATGCGGGAGCTTGGCGGCGAACTGCTCGACGGGCGTCAGCCCCACCGTCTCCAGCAGCTCCAGCACGCGCGCCCGCGCCTCCGCGCCGCGCAGCGAGGTGTAGTTGCGCACCGGGCGGCTGAGGGCGTACTCGACCGTGTGCAGCGGGTTGAGCGCGGCATAGGGGTCCTGGAACACCATCTGCACGTCCTTGCGCAGGTCGCGCAGCCCCTTCCTTCCGAGCGAGGCGACGTCGACGTCTCCGAAGCGCACGGTTCCCTCGGTCGGCTTCTCGACCCCCGTGATGAGCTTCGCGAGCGTCGACTTGCCCGACCCGGAGGCACCGACGAGCGCGAGCGCCTCGCCGGGCTCGAGGCGGAAGGACACGTCGTCGACCGCCACCACCGGCTTCTCGCCACGACGCGGCGGGGCGTAGCGCTTGGTCACGCCGTCGACGACGACCGCGGCGTCCGCGCGTCGGGTGTCGCGCTGCGACACGGTCGGCACGGTCTCGGTCACATCGGTGCGGGAGGTGCCCTCACGGCGACGGGTGCCGAGGTCGACGAACCCCGGGATCGAGATCGACTCGGCCCGCGGGTCGGCGTAGTGGCTCAGCAGCATCCGCGTGTACTCGTCCTGCGGGTGGTGCAGGATGTCGAGGCTCGGCGCGTCCTCGACGATCTTGCCCTCGTGCATGACCATGACCCGGTCGGTGGCCTCGAGCACGATGCCGAGGTCGTGGCTGATGAGGATCGCGGTGAAGTGCTCGGAGTGCTGCAGCTCCTTGATCGTGTCCATGACGGCGTGCTGCACCAGCACGTCGAGCGCCGTGGTCGGCTCGTCGAACACCATGAGCTGCGGCTCCAGCGACAGCGCGAGCGCGATCGAAGTGCGCTGGCGCATACCGCCGGACAGTTCGCCCGGGTAGCGCGACAGCACCGCGGGGTCGAGGCCGACCTTGCCGATCAGCTCCCGTGCCCTGGCCTCCCGCTCCTCGCGCGGCACATGGCCGTGCGCCGCGAAGATGTCGCGGAAGTGGTTGCCCACCGTGCGTACGGGATTGAGCGCGTTCATGCCCGACTGCAGCACCATCGCGAAGCCACCCTGGCGCTGACGACGCAGCTCCTCGGCATCCAGCTCGCGGATGTCGCGGCCACCGAACAGGATGCGTCCGCCGCTGATGCGCGCCGGCGGCTTCTGCAGCCGGGTGAGCGCGAACCCGAGCGTCGACTTGCCGGACCCTGACTCGCCGACGAGTCCGACGAACTCGCCGCGACGCAGCGAGAACGAGACGCTGTCGACCGCCGTGACCGGGGTGGCCCCGGGCGAGGCGTACTCGACCGAGAGATCCTGCACGTGGAGGAGGATGTCGCTCGTGGTCGTGGTCTGAGGTGCCATGGCGCTCATCGCCCCTTCCCTTCCCGGAGGCGCGGATTGGAGATGCCGTCCACGCCGAAGTTGATGAGTGTGAGGCTCAGCGCCAGCAGCGCGATGCACAGACCGGGCGCGAACAGCAGCAGCCACTGCCCCGTGAGCAGGGAGTTGGAGTTCTGCGCCCAGTAGAGCATGGTGCCCCAGCTGACGATGCTGGAGTCGCCGAGACCGAGGAACTCGAGTCCGGCCTCGGCGAGGATCGCCGCCGTCGCCGCCCCGAAGAGCGTGCCGGCGATGATCGACGTCATGTTCGGCAGGATCTCGCGGAACACGATGCGCGCCCGGCTGTCACCCGAGAACTGCGCCGAGGTGACGAAGTCGTTGCCGCGCAGCGACTGCGTCTGGCTGCGCAGCACGCGCGCGCCCCACGCCCAGCCGGTCACCACGATCACGGCGATGATCATGAGGATGCCGCCGTTCTGCAGGTACGCGGCGATCACGATCATGAGCGGGAGGCCCGGTATCACGAGGAAGAGGTTCACGATGAAGCCGATGACCTCGCCCGCGAAGCCGCGCATGTACCCCCAGCTGAGGCCGATCAGCACCGCGACGATGGTCGAGAGGATGCCGGCCGCCAGGCCGACCAGCAGACTGATCTGCGAGCCGTAGATGAGCTGGCTCAGCACGTCCTCGCCCGCGGCGGTCGTCCCCAGCCAGTGCGCAGCCGAGGCGTCGGCGTTGCGCTCGAAGGAGTTGTCCTTAGGGCCGTAGGGCGCCAGCAGCGGAGCGAACACCGCGACCAGCACGAACAGGCCGAGGATGATGAGGCCGAGCCGTGCCTTGCCGTTGGCCCACAGCGTGCCCACCATGCGGCCGAACGCGCGCCACGGGCTGGGCGCCGCGATCCGCTCGGCGGGGACTTTGAGATTCATGGTTGAGGTCATCGGCGTGTCCTTGGGTCCAGCACCCCATACAGGATGTCCACGAGGAAGTTGGCGATGAGCACGCTCACGGTGATCATCAGGAAGAGCGCCTGCATGAGCGGGTAGTCCTGCCCGATCACGGCGTTGAAGAGGAGGTACCCGATACCGGGGTACTGGAAGACCTGCTCCACGAGGATCGATCCGCCGACCACGCCGCCGAGCGTGAGCCCGAAGCCGGTGAGGTTCGGCAGGATCGCGTTTCGTGCCGCGTACCGCAGGGCGATCGTGCGACCGCGCAGACCGTTCGCCTCGGCGAAGGTCACGTAGTCCTCGCCGAGCGTGTTGATCATGGCGTTGCGCATGCCGATGATCCAGCCGCCCAGCGAGGTGAGCAGGATCGTCAGCGCCGGCAGCACGGCATGCCGGGCCAGGTCCGCGATGAAGTCGCCTGTGAAGCCGGGCGTGGTCGTCGCGGCGTAGGCCCCGGTGGTCGGGAACCAGTGCAGCACGTAGCCGAGGAAGAACAGCAGCAGCAGCGCGGTCCAGAAGTACGGGAATGTGCTGAGGAACGACCCGGTCAGCGTGGGCAGCGAGTCGAGCCAGGTGCCGCGGCGCCAGGCCGCCGTCACGCCGATCAGCGTGCCGATCACGAACGCGAGGATCGTGACGATGCCGACCAGGCCGATCGTGTACGGCAACGCCGTGGAGACCATGCTCGACACGCTCTGCGGATAGAACGTGTACGAGACGCCGAAGTCCAGCCGCACGACCTGACCCAGGTAGGACACGTACTGGTCCCACAGCGATCCGGTCGGCACGCCGAGCTGCGCCTCTATCGCGGCGCGGGTCGCGTCGGTGACGGGACCGTTCTGCGCGAGCTTCGCGATCGCCGCATCGGCCGGGGAGCCCGGCATCATGCGCGGGAGGAAGAAGTTCAGGGTGACCGCGGCCCACAGCGTGAGCACGAACAGGCCGACCTTCTGCAGGACGTACTTCACTGGTCGTCTCCCTTCACGCGCTCGAGCCGGGTGAAGATCATCAGCGGCGCCGAGTCGTAGTTCTGCGGGATCATGTACGGGTCGTCGGCCGAGGGCCACCCGGTGAACTTGGCGTCGTTGAACAGACCCCAGCTCCCTCCGTAGTAGAGCCCGATCACCGGCAGCTCGTCGTACACGACGTTCTGGAGCTCGTGCGCGATCTCGGTCTGCAGTGCGGGGTCGATGGTCTCGCGGTACTCGGCGAGCAGAGCGTCGACCTCGTCGGACCGGTACCGCTCGAAGTTGTTCGCGGTGGCCTCGCCCGAGGGGACGTAGAACTGGCTCGACAGCAGGTTGTTGTAGGCCTGGTAGACGTCGCCACCGCCCATGCCGCCGATCGCCATCTCGAAGTCGCCGTTGCTGATGGCGCTCTGATAGCCGGCGGGCTGCGGGAGCTTGAGGCTCACCTTCACGCCGACTGCGGCGAGCTGACGCTGCACGGCCTGCGCGGCGCGCGTCCAGTCGGAGTAGCCGTTGGCGGTGGTGAGCGAGAACTCGAGCTGCTCGCCGTCGGGACCCACGAGGCGGTCGCCGTCGAGCGTGTAGCCGGACTCCGCGAAGGCCGCGAGCGCGGCATCCGCATCCTGGGTGATCATTCCTCCGTCGGGGATCGACGGGTCGAGGTACTCCTCCTGGTTGGGCAGGATGAGGCCGGTCTGCCCGGCGGGCTCCATGTACCCCTCGGATGCCGTCTCGGCGATCTCCTCGCGGTCGAGCGCGAGCGCGATGCCGCGGCGCACGTTCACGTCGTCGAAAGGAGCGACCTCGAGGTTGGGCAGCAGCGCGATCACGCCGACCGGCGGGAACCACCACTCGTTGTTCGGGCTCGCGGCACCCCAGGTGCCCTCCACATCCGAGATGAACGAGTAGGACCAGTCGTAGCCGCGGGTCACGGTGTCGAGCTGCGTGTTGGTCGAGGGCAGGATGATGTGCTCGATCTCGATCTTGTCGGCCTGCCAGTAGTCGGGGTTCTTGTCCATCGAGTACTGCTGGTCGTTGTAGTTGCCGAGCACGAACGGTCCGGTGCCGACCGGGTTCTCGTTGCGGAAGGTGCCGGGATCCTTCACGTCGGCCCAGATGTGCTCGGGCACGATCATCGTGAGCCCGAGGATCGGGAGCGCGGGGGCGTCGTCGCTCTGCAGGTGCATGATCACGTCGTCGCCCTCGACCTCGACGCTGTCGAGGTGCTGCCACGCGCCCTTGATGTCGAGAGAGGGGTTGTCCTTCAGCAGCTGGAACGTGAAGGCCACGTCGTCGGCGGTGAGCTTCTCGCCGTCGGACCATTCGACGTCGTCCCGGATCGTCATGACGACGGTGCGAGCGTCGGGCTGCGACCACTCGCTCGCGAGCCACGGGTTGAGCGAATTGTCGAGCGGGTTCACGAGGATCAGCGGTTCGTAGATCCACCGCGACGCCGTGCGCGTGTTGGTCAGGTAGGGGTTGAAGTTCCGCGTGAAGAACGGGTTCCCCTTGTCGGCGTTGATGAGCATCGTGTCATCGCCGATGGACGGGTCGGGCTGCGAGCTGATCTGGATGCTGCATCCGCTGAGCACCACGGCCGCCGCCGCCAATCCCACGATCGCCGCTCTCCGCCAGCGCCGGAGCATGTGCGTCTTCGCCACGCTTCCACCTCATGTCGTCTGTGTCATGAAGGGTCCCCGGGTCAGGGACGCCCTGCGACCGAAGCCGCATGAGTGAGTGTAAGCGCATACATTTGCGGAATGCAACCCCTTGACGGCGATGCCGGGGCGCTCAGTCGGATGCTCGCAGTGCGACGATCATGCTCCGCAGGCTCCGCAACGCGGCTTCGCGTTCCCGCTCGGAGAGCCCGGCCAGCATGCGCAGCTCGACCCCGCGGACGGCGGCGCTGGCGCGTTCCAGAGTGCGCCTCCCCTGCGCGGTGAGCCGGGTCGGAAGCGCCTTGCCGACCGGGGCATGGTCGGGGCGCGTCACAGAGCCGTCGCGCTCGAGCGCCTGCAACAGGACGTTCATCGACTGCCGGGTCACGAAGGCGCCTCTGGCGAGCTCCGAGTTCGACAGACCGGGCCTCTGGGCGAGCAGTTCGAGGCACGAGTAGTGCGTGATCGTCATGCCGAACGGACGCAGCGCATCCTCCATGGCGGCGCGGAGGGCGCTCGACGCCTCCTTGAGCAGGTAGCCGAGCGAGGTGTCCAGATCGATCATGTCTTGACCCATGTCAGTAGTCTGACATACGCTTTGTGTCAGATAACTGACATGAAAGGATGACCACATGCCCGTCACCGGTCCCGACTTCGTCTCCCTCCAGGTGCGCGACCTCCCCGCATCCCAGGCCTTCTACGAGACCTACCTCGGCCTCGAGCGGTCCCCCGCCGGTCCCCCGCACGCCGTCGTGTTCACGACCTCGCCCATCGCCTTCGCGCTGCGGGACGTCGTCGAGGGCACCGACCTCGACGCGGCCCCCCACCCCGGAATCGGCGCCGCGGTCTGGCTGCACGCGACCGACGTGCAGGACATCCACGACGCCCTCGTCGCAGACGGCCACGAGATCGTATCGGCGCCGATCGACGGCCCCTTCGGCCGCACGTTCACGCTCGCCGACCCCGACGGCTACCGGATCACCCTGCACGACAAGGCCTGAGAGAACCCGCTCAGGACACCCGGGAGCTCTCCCTGACCAGGATCTGCAACGGGAGCCGGACGGTCATGGGCTCGGCGTCGGGATGCTCCAGGCGCCGCGCGAGCAGCTGGACGGCCGCGCGGCCGAGGTCGATCATCGGCTGCCGCACCGTCGTCAGCGCCGGACGCGCGAGCGCCGCGGCCTCGATCCCGTCGAAGCCCGTCACGCGCACGTCGTCCGGCACCCGCAGCCCCGCCGCGCGGAACGCGTCGATCGCGCCGAGCGCCATCTGGTCGTTCGCCGCGATGAGCGCGCTCGGCGCTCCGCGCTCGACCAGCTCCGCCCCCGCCCGTCGCCCGGACTCACGCGTGAAGTCCCCGC
Source organism: Microbacterium sp. GCS4 (assembly GCF_001262495.1). Classification (GTDB taxonomy): domain Bacteria; phylum Actinomycetota; class Actinomycetes; order Actinomycetales; family Microbacteriaceae; genus Microbacterium. Next base: position 775,909 of record NZ_LGYE01000002.1, on the reverse strand, counting down.
GCACCAGGGTGACGGCATCCGCAGTCGCTCCGACCTCGGCGAGCGCGGCCGTGAAGCCCTCCCAGCGCTGAGCGCCGTCGGGCGAGTCGACAGGGCCGGCGAGATACGCCAGACGATCGGGTGCCGCGTCCCGCAGCACCAACCGGGTCAGCTCCGTCATCGCCTCGGCGTTGCTGACCGTGACATGGTCGTAGCTGTCGCCGCGCGGCGGTCCCGACAGCACCACCACCGGGATGCGCTGCGCGAGGCGTGCGAGCACATCGTCCGGAACGCTCTGCGCCAGCACCATGAGGCCGTCGACGCGTCCGGCGATGTCGCGCACAGTCTCCCGCGAGGGGTCGTCGCGCCCCACGCCGATCATGAGGACGAACCCGCGCTTCCACGCCTCCAGCTCCGCGCCTCGCAGCACCTCGTCGAGGAACAGCATGGCCGGCTGAGGCACGTGGTCGTCCGATTCATGCCTCACCGTGAACGGCGGGGCCGGTCGATCTGCCAGCACATCGAGCATCGGCGCATCCTCGGCCGCATCGAAACCCGGGAAGTAGAGACCCAGCACACCGGTGCGACGCTCAGCCAATCCCCGGGCGCTCCCGCTCGGCACGTAGCCGAGCTCCGACACCGCGGCGAGCACGCGTTCGCGAGTCACCGGCCGTACGGCATCCGGTTGCCGCAGCACGCGCGACACGGTCGCGATCGAGACCTCGGCCCGCTCTGCGACGTCGTAGACCGTCGCCCTCCTGCTCACGCTGGCTCCTCCTCGGTCGCTCGCTCGGGTGTGCACCAGGGTAACCCGCGACGGGACATCAGACTCGACGGGCCACGAGCGCCCCGTGCGGACGCGCGCTGATCTCGCCGGGGACCCGCTCACGGCTCTCGCTGCGCTCGACGTGGAACCCCGCATCCGTCAGCAGCGCTCCCAGCGCATCCGAGGACCAGAGGTACGCCGTGGTCACCGCGTGCGCGAACGGCTCGCGCGGCTCGCCGTCGAAGAAGCCGAGCAGGATCGAGCCGGCGGGGCGCAGGACGCGCGCGAACTCGGCCAGCACGAGCGGCACATCCGTGGGCGGCGTATGGATCAGGGAGTACCAGGCGAGGATGCCGCCGAGCGAGGAGTCGTCGAAGGACAGCTCATGAAACGAACCCTGATCGAACCGGATGCCGGGATGCCGGGATCGCGCGACCGCGACGAAGGCGGCGGAAAGGTCGATGCCGTAGACCTCCCTGCCGCCCTCCGCCAGGAGAGCCGCCCACTGCCCCGGGCCGCACCCGGCATCCAGCAGCGACCCGGCCGTGCCATCGCGCCAGGCACCGACCGTCGCGATGTCCCGCGGGTCCATCTGCGCGAGGTCCCCGGCGAGCGCGGTGTACTCCGCGGCACGCGCGTCGTACGCCGCCGCGACCGCACCCTCAGCCGGGTTCATCCGTGTCGCGCGGCGAGCGCCGCCTGATACAGGTCGCGCGAGGAGAGCCCGGTGGCGGCGGCGACCTCGCCGCACGCGTCCTTGAGGCGGATGCCGGAGGCGACGAGCGCCTGCACCTGGGCGAGCGCATCATCGGGAGAGGCGGCGGTACGGGGCGCGCCCTCCACCACGATCACGATCTCGCCCTTGACCCCAGCCTCCGCCCACTCGACGAGCTCCGGCGCCGTCCCCCGACGGACCTCCTCGTAGAGTTTCGTGAGCTCCCGGCACACCGCGATGCGGCGCGTGTCGCCGAACGCTGCGCCCATGTCGGCGAGCGCGGGGGCGAGGCGGGCCGGGGATTCGAAGAACACCATGGTGCGCGGCTCCGCCGCCAGCGTCGCGAGGGCGGAGCGCCTTTCCCCGGGCTTGCGCGGCAGGAAACCCTCGAACGTGAAACGATCGGTCGGCAGGCCCGAGATCGCGAGGGCCATGAGCACGGCGCTGGGACCGGGGATCGCGGTGACGGTCACGCCCTGCGCCACGGCCTCGGCGACGACGCCGTACCCGGGGTCGCTGATCGCCGGCATCCCCGCATCGCTCACGACCACCACGTCCTGCTCGGCGGCCAGAGCGGCGAGCTCGGCGGCCTTCTGCTTCTCGTTGTGGTCGTGCAGCGCGATGAGTCGGGGCCGGTTCTCGATCGCCAGCGCCCGCAGCAGGTGCGCGGTCGTCCTGGTGTCCTCCGCGACGACGACCTCGGCGTTCTCGAGCACCTCGACGAGGCGGCGCGACACGTCGCCCAGGTTTCCGATCGGCGTGGCGGCGAGGATGATCACCCGCCCAGCATAGGCGCGTTGTCTAGGCTGGAGCGGTGACCGAGCCCGTGCCGCTGCTGCCCTCTCCCGAGGATCGGCTGACGCGCTACGGAGCGCTCCGCGATCGCATCCTGCGCGACCCGGACTGGGGGCGGATGCTGCGCTGGTTCGCCCCGCTCGTCGTCACGGCCGTCGCCGCGGTCCTGCGGCTCGTGAACCTCGGGCACCCGCATCAGCTCGCGTTCGACGAGACGTACTACGTCAAGGACGCCTGGTCGCTGTGGACGCTCGGCTACGAGGGCACCTGGGGCGAGGGCGCGAACGAGGCCTTCGTCACACTGCAGAAGCTCCCCCTGTCGGATGTCGGCTCCTTCGTGGTGCATCCGCCGCTCGGCAAGTGGCTCATCGCCCTGGGCATGGCGATCGGCGGGCCGGACAACACGGTCGGGTGGCGTCTGGCGACGGCCCTCCTCGGCACGGCGACCGTACTGCTCGTATACCTGGTCGCACGCCGCCTGACCGGATCGATCGTCGTCGCGACCGTCGCGTCCGGACTCCTCGCGATCGACGGCCTCAGCATCGTCATGAGCCGCACCGCGCTGCTCGACGGGCCGCTGACGTTCTTCCTGCTGCTCGGGGCCCTGTTCATCCTGCTCGACCGCGAGCGCACGATCCCGGTCCTGGAGCGTCCCAACCCCGACTCCCCCGACCCGATGTGGGGCCGGGTGCTGTGGCGGCGCCCTTGGCTCGTGGCGGCGGGTGTCGCGCTCGGCGCGGCCACGGCGGTCAAGTGGTCGGGGATGTACGCGCTCGCGGCGTTCGGACTCTACGTCGTGGTGACGGATGCTCTCGCCCGCCGCCGGGCGGGGGTCGTGCTGTGGCCGACCGCTGCGGCGTTCCGTCAGGGTCCGGTGTCGTTCGTGCTGCTCGTGTTCCCGGCCCTGCTCACCTACCTCGTCAGCTGGACGGGCTGGCTCGTCACGATGGGCGGCTACGCCCGCCGCAGCGATCCGAACCCCCTGATCGCGCTGTGGAACTACCACAAGCAGATCCTCGACTTCCACGTCGGTCTGACCAGCGGGCACCCGTACGCGAGCCCCGCTTGGGAGTGGCCGCTGTTGCTGCGCCCCACCGCCGTGTGGGTCGCCGGCGACCCGGCGCCGTGCGGCGTGGACCACTGCATCGCGGTGATCTCGACGATCCCCAACCCGCTCATCTGGTACGCGAGCATCGCCGCCGCGGTGTACCTCCTGTACTGCCTGGTGCGCGCGTGGATCCAGCGGCGCCCGACGCCAGGGCCGGCGCTCACGTTCCCGCTCGTCGGCCTCGTCGCGACCTACGTCCCGTGGCTGATGTTCCCCGAACGCACGATCTTCCAGTTCTACACGGTCGCGATGGCGCCGTTCCTTGCGATCGCGCTCGCCGTCGTGCTGCGCCGGATCGCCGGGACCCGGGATGCTCCGCTGCATCGACGCCGGACCGGAGAGCGCGCCGTGCTCGTGTTCCTCGGCGTGGTCGTGCTCGTGTCGGTGTTCTACTACCCGGTCTGGACGGGCATGAGCGTGCCGTACCAGTTCTGGCTGCTGCACAACTGGCTGCCGGGCTGGGTCTGAGGATCCGAGACCAGGACGATCATGGGCGACCCCTCCGGCTTCGACTACGCCGTCCGCGGCGGCGACGTCGTGATCCGTCACGGCGGACGCGTGGCGACCGTGCTCCGCGGCGAGCGCGCGGCCCGGTTCCTCGACGAGGTCGAGAGCGACGACCCGCAGTTGCTGATGGCGAGAGTGACCGGCGACTACCGCCGCGGCAACGAGCGGACGGCGAAGGAGCATCCCCGCAACCGGGGGTGAGAACCCGTCACCTCGCCCGTGGGATGCTCCCCGGATCACTCGTCGGCATACGGCACACGAACGACCGGCAGTCGAAGGCCTGCTCCCGTGCGTTCGCTTTCGCCGCGAACAGGTCGAATCCCGCGTCCTCGAACGCCTGCGCCTGGGTCGCCGTCACGACCGCGACGACGTCCGCGTCCGCACGACGGGCGGCCTGCGCGAGCGGACCGTCCGGGTCCTCCGTGACCACGACGATCTGCCGCGGCGCCTCCACGAGTCCGGCAGCCACGCCCAGCAGACTGCCGTGTGCGAAGGGCTGTGCCGTCGCAGCCGTCGCGTGCGCCCGCACGCGCTCCTCGGCCGCGACCCGGTAACGGTCGCCGGCGCCGAGCCGCCAGGCCGTCAGAGAGGTCGCAGCCACGGCCGCCGCCGCGGACGGCAGGTCGCCGTCGGTCTGATCCGGAGCGGCCGCGATGCCGTGCGCCGGCAGAAGCGGATCGCCGCGGAGCCCCTCGAGAGCCGCGTCCAGGAGGTCCCTTCCCGCGACGGCCCATCCGGCCTCGCCGGTCGCGACGGCGAGCGCGAGCAGACCGCCGGCGAGCAGCGCGGCATCCGCCGTGGTCGCGGCCGCCGGCGAGGCGACGCCGTCGAGCGAGGTCCGTACGAGTCCGCCCTCCGCGCGGTTCACGCGCAGCACGTGACGGGCGGCCTCGACAGCGGCCCGCACCCATTCCCGCTCTCCGAGCGCCGCTCCCGCGCGGGCGAGCGCGCCGATCGCGAGGCCGTTCCAGCCCGTGATGACCTTGCCGTCGACAGCGGGCGGCTCCAGCGCGCTCCGCTCCGCGACGGGCCGGAGGTAGTAGCCGCCCTCGCTGCGGCGGCCGTCGATCCATGACTCCGAGTCCTGAGCGGCGCCGAAGCCGCCGTCCGCACGTCGCAGAGTGCGCAGCAGGAAGGCGGCGACGCCCCGCGCGGTGTCCTGGTCGTCCGCCGCGAGCGCCGCGTCCAGCAACTGGGCGTTGTCGGTCAGCATCCGCTCGTAGTGGGGGATGCTCCAGTCACGCTGCGTCGCGTAGCGGAAGAACCCGCCGTCCTCGTCGCGCAGCGCGGATGCCGTCATCGCGGCGATCGCGCGGTCGGCCGACGCCGCAGCATCCGGGGCCTCTCGCCGCACCAGTGGACTCTGCAGGAACGACAGCACCGTCGCGACGGGGAACTTCGGCGCCCCGCCGAACCCCCCGTGCACCGCGTCCTCCCGCTGAGCGATCGTCGACGCCGCCGCCTGGAGCGCGGCCGCGGCGGGCACGTCGGACGGAGCCGTGGCCGCCGCGTGCCGGAGCGCCTCCGTCACGGCATCCGCCGACTCCTCCGCCTGTGCCCGACGGACCGTCCACGCCTCGCGCACCGCGGCGAGAACGTCGCGGAACGCGGGCAGCGGGGGCCGGGCCTCCGGCGGCCAGTAGGTGCCGGCGTAGAAGGTGCGGCCGGTGGGCGTGGCGAACGCCGTGAGCGGCCACCCGAGGTTCTGTGTGAACGCGGAAGCCGCCGCCATATAGGCCCCGTCGACCTCAGGATGCTCCTCGCGATCAACCTTGACGGCCACGAAGTCCCGGTTCACGAGCGCCGCGATCTCGGGGTCGGCGAACGATTCGCGCGCCATCACGTGGCACCAATGGCAGGTCGAGTAGCCGATCGAGATGAGCAGCGGCACGTCGCGCCTGGCCGCCTCCTCGAAGGCCTCGGGGCCCCACGGATACCAGTCGACCGGGTTGTCGGCGTGCGCGCGGAGGTAGGGGCTGAGCGTGTCGGCGAGCCGGTTCGTCATACCCTCACGCTACGAGACGAGCAGGGTCTCCGTGGGTCGGCTGGCCGCATAGCCGACGAGCGGCAGTGCGCGCTCCGCGGCGAGGTCGATGCGTGAGCGCAGCACATCGGCGGAGATCACGTAGCCGTCGAAGTCGGTGTCGCTCGCGTAGACGCCCAACGGCAGCGTGAGCGCCTGGAAGAACGAGAACAGCGGACGCAGCTGGTGCTCGATCATGAGGGCGTGCCGCTCTCCCCCGCCCGTCGCGGCGAGCAGCACCGGCTTGCCGACGAGTTCGTACTGGCCGACGAAGTCGAACAGGTGCTTGAACAGGCCGGTGAAGGACGCGCGGTAGACGGGGCTGCCGACGATCAGAAGGTCCGCGGTCTCGATCGCGACGAGCTTCTCCTCGACGGAGGCGGGCAGCTGGTCGCGGCGCAGCGCCCCGGCGAGCGAGGGACCGATCTCGGTGAGCTCGATGAGCTCGAACTCGACATCGGCGCGCTCGGCGACGGCTTCGGCGATCGCCCGCACGAGGGCCGTGGTCTTGCTCGGCTCGTGCAGCGATCCGGAGACGGCGACGACACGGTAGGGGGCTGTCATGCCGACGACGCTACCCACGAGCATCCGCCCTGTCGCGTGGAATGACACGCGACGTCATCTGACGGGAGAGACGGATGGGCGTGGCGGGCTCGCCATCGCCGTGGCCGCCCGGCCCACGAGCCGCTCCAAGGGTCCGCGGCCGAAGAAGATCGACCACAGCGTCGTGACGAGAAGCAGGGCGAGGGCCGTCAGGCCCCAGAAGGCGTTGCTCGTGAAGAAGCCGCCGGGTCCACCGATCAGGGCGACCGAGAGCACGTGCACGCTGTATGCCGACAGCGGCATGGACCCCAGAGCGCCCAGCGGCAGCAGCACCCAGCGCGCCGGGCGGCTCAGCAGCAGGCACAGCGCGATCACGGTGAGCGCGAACCCGCCCGAACCGAGGATCTCCGCCGTGCCGCCGGAATGCGGGTCGACGCCGAAGATCGCCGTGAGCACCGCGCCGAGCGGATCGGCATCCGCGAGCGCAGTCGGATACGAGCTCCAGCCGGTGGCCCCTCCCGAACCCATGCCCGCGTCCGACGAGCTCACCCCTGCGGCGGCGCCGACCACGCCGAGTCCGTACCCCACGACCATGAGCCCGACGCCGATGCCGAGCGCCACCACCGCCGTCTCCATGCGCTCCACGCGCAGGCGTCCGAGCGCCATGCCGCCGAACACGAACGCGAGCCACACCGTGATCGGATACGAGCCGTACAGCACCAGGCTGATGCCGGCGCCGTAGGGATGCATCGCGAGCACTCCGACGAGCGCGAGCAGCGCGGGTCCTGCGAGAGCGAGGACGCCCGCCGCGACGAGCAGCGTGCCCGGTCGCCACCGGAGGAACGGGATCACCGCGACGTACAGCAGCCCGTACAGGGTGAGGATCACGGCGATCGGCGTGTTCAGCATCTCCAGAGCGAGGCCGATCACGAAGATCACGGCGCCGCGGCCCAGGAGCTGCAGGCGGATGCTCGGCATCCGCTCGGGATCCGGAAGATCGTGACGCCCCGTCATGAGGGCGATCGAGACGCCGGCGAGTACCGCGAACAGGATCGAGGACCGACCGTGCACGAGGTCCAGCCAAGTGCCGGGATCGAACGGGTCGAACGCGGAGGTCTCGCCGATGTGCGCGCCGGCCATGCCGAGGATCGCGAGGCCGCGGGCGATGTCGAGCCCGAGGATGCGCGGGGGCCGACCGAACGTGCGGAACCAGTGCGCGGGAGCGGCGAGGGCGAAGGTCACCCGACGATAGTAGAGCCGGCGCTGAGGAGTGTGCCGAAGGTCGGGGAGAGCGTCATACGATGGAGGGCTATGTCTTCTCCCGTGATCGTCTTTCCGCCTGAGCTGCCCGTCAGCGCCGCCCGGGACGAGATCGCCGACGCCATCCGCGACCACCAGGTCGTGATCGTCGCGGGTGCGACCGGCTCCGGCAAGACGACGCAGCTGCCGAAGATCTGCCTCGAGCTGGGCCGCGAGCGCATCGCCCACACGCAACCGCGGCGCCTCGCCGCCCGCACGATCGCCGAACGCGTGGCGGAGGAGCTGCAGGTCGAGCTGGGGACGCTCGTCGGATACAAGGTGCGCTTCACCGACAAGGTCTCGGACGAGACGCGCATCGCGCTCATGACCGACGGCATCCTGCTCAACGAGCTGGGCCGCGACCGGCTGCTGCGCCGCTACGACACGATCATCATCGACGAGGCGCACGAGCGCTCGCTCAACGTCGACTTCCTGCTCGGCTACCTCGCACGCATCCTGCCCGAACGCCCCGACCTCAAGGTCGTCATCACCTCGGCGACGATCGATCCCGAGAGCTTCGCCCGCCACTTCGCGGCCGCCGACGGCACACCGGCGCCGATCATCGAGGTCTCGGGTCGAACCTACCCCGTGGAGATCCGCTACCGCTCCCAGGAGACGGATGCCGAGGGCACAGACCCGGCGGCGGACGTCGACGAGGTCTCCGCGATCGTCGCGGCGCTGCGCGAACTCGACCGCGAGGCGCCGGGTGACGTGCTCGTGTTCCTGCCGGGCGAGGCCGAGATCCGTGACGCGGCGGACGCGGTCCGCGGCGCCTACGCGCACGACCGCTCCCCCACCGAGGTGCTGCCACTGTACGGTCGCCTGTCCGCCGCCGAGCAGCACCGAGTGTTCGAGCGCAGTCGCGTGGCCGGGGTACGACGTCGCGTCGTCCTCGCGACGAACGTGGCCGAGACGAGTCTGACCGTCCCCGGCATCCGGTACGTGATCGACACCGGCACCGCCCGCATCTCGCGCTACAGCGCCCGTTCCAAGGTGCAGCGGCTGCCGATCGAGCCGATCTCGCAGGCCTCGGCGAACCAGCGCTCGGGCCGCGCGGGCCGTACCAGCGACGGCATCGCCATCCGCCTGTACAGCGAGGAGGACTTCGAGCGTCGCGCCGAGTTCACGGAGCCCGAGATCCTCCGCACCTCGCTCGCCTCGGTCATCCTGCAGATGCTCTCGCTGGGCTTCGGCGACATCTCCGCATTCCCGTTCCTCACGCCTCCGGACTCCCGCGGCGTGAAGGCCGCGTTCGACCTGCTCACCGAGCTCGGAGCGATCGACACCTCGCGCGACGACCCGCGACTGACCCGTGTCGGCCGTGACATCTCGCGGATCCCGATCGACCCGCGTTTCGCCCGCATGCTGATCGAAGCCGGCCGCGCCTCGGCGGGGTCGGTGGCACGGGACGTGCTCGCGATCGTCGCCGGCATGTCGATCCAGGACGTCCGCGAGCGCCCGTCCCAGGAGGCCCCGCAGAGCGTGCGCGACGAGGCTGACCGCATGCACGCGCGCTTCGCCGACCCGACCAGCGACTTCCTGTCGATCCTCAACCTGTGGAACCATCTGCGTGAGCAGCAGCGCGAGCTCGGGTCGAGCGCGTTCCGGCGACTCTGCCGCTCCGAGCATCTGAACTACGTCCGCGTGCGCGAATGGTTCGACGTCCACCGCCAGCTGCGGGGTGTGCTGGGGCCCCGGTCGTTGAGCGAGCGCAGCGAGACGAAACGCACCGAACACACCGGCACCAGCGACCCCGACGCGATCCACCGCGCCCTGCTCGCGGGACTCCTGTCGCAGATCGGCATCCTCGACGAGCGCACCACGGGCAAGGGCGCTGACCCGAAGAAGCGCCGGCAGGCGGAGTACCGCGGGGCCCGCGGCATCCGGTTCTCGATCTTCCCCGGCTCGGCGCTGCGCAAGAAGGCCCCCCAGGCGGTCATGGCGGCGGAGGTCGTGGAGACGTCTCGCACCTACGCCCGCACGGTCGCTGCGATCGACCCGGCGTGGGCGGAGGCGCTCGCGGGCGACCTCGCGAAGCGGCAGGTCACCGAACCGCACTGGTCGAAGGATGCCGGGGCCGCGGTCGCCTACGAGAAGGTGACGCTGTTCGGCGTCGAGATCATCCCGCGCCGCCGGGTGCAGTTCGCGCGCATCGATCGCGCCGCGTCGCGCGAGCTGTTCGTGCGGCACGCCCTCGTGGAGGGCGAGTGGGACCCGAGCCGCATCGACAAGCGGGTGAGCGCGTTCCGGCGGAGCAACGCCGAGCTCCGCCGACGACTGGAGAAGCTCGAGGAACGTGAGCGCCGCCGCGACATCCTCGCGGGCGACGAGGCCGTGTTCCGCTTCTACGACGAGCGGGTCCCCGCCGATGTCTTCGACGTCCGGTCGTTCGAGAAGTGGTGGCGTGAGGCGCTGGCCTCCACGCCCAAGCTCCTCGTGATGCGCGAGTCCGACCTGATCGACGACGACAGCCGTGCGGATCAGAGCGAGTTCCCGACCCGATGGACGCAGGGCGACCAGGTGCTGGGTCTGGCGTACCGGTTCGAGCCGGGCGCTCCCGACGACGGCGTGAGCGTCGTGATCCCGCTGCCGCTGCTCGCGCAGATCGAGGACCGCGGGTTCGACTGGCAGGTGCCGGGTCTGCGCGCAGAGCTCGTCACCGGATTGCTGCGCGCGCTGCCCAAGGCGATCCGCCGCCACGTCGTACCCGCCGCGGACTGGGCGGAGAAGTTCGGCGCCGAGCTGGCCGGCGACGGCCCCGAGGCGCACGGCGGACGCCCGACGCGCACGCTCAAGGAGGCGCTCGCGCGTCTGATCCAGCCGCTCGCGAATCAACTCGTGTCGGCCGCGGACTTCGAGGACGAGCGGGTGCCCGGGCACCTGCGCATGAACTTCCGCGCGATCGACGAACGCGGACGCGTCGTGGGCTCCGGGCGCGACCTGGGCGCACTGCAGTCGACGCTCGCCGACAGGGCGCGCAGCAGCGTCGCCCGCTCGATCGCGGCGCCGCCGCGTCCGGCGGGCCCCGGGAAGGGACCTCGCCCCGCTGCCGCTGCCACCGCCACCGCGTCCATCGAACGCGATGGGCTCACAGCGTGGACCTTCGGCGACCTCCCCGACGTGCTCGACACCAGGGTCGCCGGCGGCGTGGTGCGCGGCTACCCGGCGGTCGTCGATCAGGGCAAGACCGTCGCGGTCCGCGTCGAGTCGACGGCGGATGCCGCAGCCACAGCCACCCGCGACGGAGTGCTGCGCCTCGTGCTCCTGAGCGTCCCGTCGCCCTCGTCGTACGTGCAGCAGCACCTCACGAGCCAGGAAAAGCTGGCGCTCGCGGCCTCCCCGTACCCGTCGGCCGCGACGCTGATAGAGGACTGCCGCGCCGCCGTCGCACGGCAGCTGATCGAGCGCGCGGTGCCCGGCGGCGTCATCCGCAGCGAGGCGGACTTCACCCGGGTGCGCGACGCCGTCTCCGCGGCCATGGTCGACGAGCTCTTCGCGTGCGTGTCGCTCGTGGCACGGATCCTGACCAAGGCCCGCGAGGTCGAGCGGGGCATCAAGTCGCAGAACTCCTTGGCGCTGCTCGGACCGCTGAACGACATCCGCACCCAGCTCTCCGGCCTGCTGTACCCCGGATTCGTGGCGGCGACGGGCGTCGAACGTCTTGCGCACCTGCCGCGGTATCTCGAGGGGATGCTGGAGCGCCTGAAGACCCTGGCGAACGAGCCGGGCAAGGACCGCACCCGCATGACCGAGTACGAGCGCATGGCGGCGGCGTACACGGATGCCGGCGGCACGATCCCGCTCGCCCCGGATGCCTCTCCTGCGCTGGTCGAGACGCGCTGGCTGCTCGAGGAGTACCGAGTGAGCGTGTTCGCGCAGCGCCTCGGAACGGCGCAGCCCGTCTCACCCCAGCGCATCATGAAGGCCCTCGCCGCCGGCAAGTGAGCGGAACGCTGCTCCCCCGGTCGTCGAGCGTGCGCAGCGAGACGAAACGCGTCAGGTCTCCGCGGAACGCAGCCCCTCCCGGTCGTCGAGCGAGCGCAGCGAGACGAAACGCGTCAGGTCTCCGCGGACCGCAGCCCCTCCCGGTCGTTGAGCGAGCGCAGCGAGACGAAACGCGTCAGGTCTCCGCGGACCGCAGCCCCTCCCGGTCGTTGAGCGAGCGCAGCGAGACGAAACGCGTCAGGTCTCCGCGGAACGCAGCCCCTCCCGGTCGTTGAGCGAGCGCAGCGAGACGAAACGCGTCAGGTCTCCGCGGAACGCTGTTCCCTTCGCTGTCGCGCACTCCACCCGCGGACGGCACCGAGCCCGCCCTCGATGAACGCGCGACGCTTCGCGTGACTCCATCCCTGGATGCGCTTCTCCCACCGGAACGCGTCGTCGACGCGGGCAAAATCCTCGCTCCAGACGAGTTCGACCGGGAGGCGGCGGCGCGTGTACGAACTTCCGGTACCGTCGGCGTGCTGTATCAGCCGTCGCGGCAGGTCGATCGTGCTGCCGACGTAGAGTGTGCCGTCGGAGCATCTCAGGATGTACACCGTCCCCATGCAGCAGCACCGTACTCGGGGATGCCGACATCGCGGCGTCGTCCAGCACGGAAGGCGTTTCGTCTCGTCGCTGCGCTCCTCGCTCAACGACCGGGACGAGCTCGACGCGTTTCGTCTCGTCGCTGCGCTCCTCGCTCAACGACCGGGACGAGCTCGACGCGTTTCGTCTCGTCGCTGCGCTCCTCGCTCAACCACCGGGGTCACTATTCGATCGTCGAGCGAGCGCAGCTCCCCGGTCGTTGAGCGAGCGCAGCGAGACGAAACGCGTCAGGGCGCAGGAGTCGGCGTTAGCCTGGCTGCATGGCTCGCGCGATCGTGTACACGGAATTCGGCTCCCCTGACGTCCTCCACCAGATCGAGATCCCCGACCCCGTTCCCGTGCGCGGCGAGGCGATCGTGCGCATCGAGGCGGCCGGCGTCAACCCGATCGACGGCAAGCTGCGCAGCGCGAAGCGCCCATCGCCGCCGATCACCGAACCGCGCCCGGTCGGGTTCGACGGGGCCGGGGTGATCGACGTCCTCGGCGACGGCGTCGACGGCTTCGCGGTCGGCGACCGCGTCGCGATCCGTGACACGCGGGGAACATACTCCAGTCTGCTCGCGGTGCCCGTCGAGCGGCTGGCGCTCCTGCCCGACGCCGTCACCGCCGGGGAAGGCGCAGCGATCGGCATCCCCGCCGGCACCGCCTACCAGGCCCTCAAGTCCCTCGGCCTGACCGAAGGCGACGTCCTGCTCGTGCACGCGGGCTCCGGTTCCGTCGGCCAGGCCGCCGTGCAGTTCGCCGTGGCGTGGGGCGCTACCGTGATCGCCACCGCGAGTCCCGCCCGGCACGACCAGCTGCGTGAACTCGGCGCGATCCCCGTGGCATACGGCGACGGCCTGATCGACCGCGTGCGGGAGGCAGCCCCGCAGGGCGTCACCGTCGTGCTCGATGGTGCCGGCACCGACGAGGCCATCCAGACCTCGCTCGAACTCGTGGCCGATCGCGATCGAATCGCGACGATCGTCCGAGGACCGGATGCCGCCGACTTCGGCATCCGCGCCTTCTCCGGCGGCTCGCCGATCCCCCTCACCGAGCAGGAGCTCGCATGGCGCGCAGAGGCGCTCGAGGCCACCATCGCGCTCCTCGCGTCTGGCGACTTCTCGATCGAACTCGGACCGGAGCTTCCGCTCGCCGAGGCGGCGCAGGCGCATGAGCTCATGGAGTCCGGCGCCACCTCGGGCAAGATCCTGCTGATCCCCTGACCGCGGCATCCGGTCTCGCGCGATGACCCTCTACGCTGAGAGCATGACTGGACTTCGTTGGGGCATCCTCGCCACCGGCTTCATCGCCGAGACCTTCGCATCCGATCTGCGCACAGCAGGATTCGACCTCGTCGCCGTGGGCTCCCGCTCGCAGGAGTCGGCGGACGCATTCGCGCAGCGGTTCGACATCCTCCGCGCCCACGCCTCCTACGAGGCGCTCGTCGCCGATCCCGAAGTCGACATCGTCTACGTCTCGACACCGCACCCGCTGCACCACGAGAACGCGAAGCTCGCGCTCGAGGCCGGCAAGCACGTGCTCGTCGAGAAGGCGTTCACGGTCAACCGCGACGAAGCCGAGGACCTGCAGCGCCTCGCCACCGAACGGGGGCTGCTCGCGATGGAAGCGATGTGGACCCGCTACCTGCCGCACATGGTGCGCATCCGCGAGATCATCGCCGAAGGGACGCTCGGAGAGATCCGTGCCGTGAGCGCCGACCACACGCAGAAGCTCCCGACCGATCCCGAGCACCGCCTCAACGCGCTCGAGCTCGGCGGCGGCGCCCTGCTCGACCTCGGCATCTACCCGATCTCCTTCATCTGGGACGTGCTCGGAGCACCGCAGACGATCACGGCCGTCGCCCGCCTCATCGAGACCGGCGCCGACTCCGAGGTCGCGACCATCATGACGCACGAGGGCGGAGCGATCTCCACGAGCCTCTCGTCGTCGCGCGCGGCCGGCCCCGACGTCGCCAGCATCATCGGCACCGACGCCCGCATCGACATCGACCGCGTCTGGTACACCCCGACGTCGTTCCGGGTCGTGCTGCCGGACGGCACCGTCACAGAGGAGTACGCCTCCGAGGTCGCGGGACGCGGCATGGAGTACCAGGCGTGGGCGGCCGAGCGCCTGGTGCGCGACGGACTGCTGGAGGGCGACATCCTCCCGCTCGCCGAGAGCGTCGCGATCATGGGCACGCTCGACGAGATCCGCGCGCAGATCGGGGTGCGCTACCCGAGCGAGGGGACCAGCAATGGCTGAGGCGACCGACGCCCGCGTGGCGGTGTACCTGGACTTCGACAACATCGTCATCTCCTGGTACGACCGGGTGCACGGACGCAACGCGTACGGCAAGGACCGTCAGCGCATCACCGAGCACCCGGGTGACCCGGAGGTGGCCGACCGGCTCGCGCGGGCCATGATCGAAGTCGGCGCGATCATCGACTACGCCTCCTCGTTCGGAACGCTCGTGCTCACCCGCGCCTACGCCGACTGGTCGTCTCCCGTGAACGCGGAGTACCGGTCGCAGCTGGTCGCGCGCGCGGTCGACCTCGTGCAGCTGTTCCCCGCCGCGGCCTACGCCAAGAACGGCGCGGACATCCGGCTCGCGGTGGATGCCGTGGAGGACATGTTCCGCCTGCCCGATCTCACGCACGTGGTCATCGTGGCGGGCGACAGCGACTACGTCCCGCTGGCTCAGCGCTGCAAGCGGCTCGGCCGGTACGTGATCGGCGTCGGCGTCGCCGGGTCGACCGCGAAGTCGCTCGCCGCCGCGTGCGACGAGTTCGAGGCCTACGACTCCCTCCCGGGCGTCGTCCGCCCGACGAAGTCCGCGCCGCCCTCGACCCCGGAGCTCCCTGAGACCGTCGCCGAGACGACGGTCGAGCCCGCCGCGAAAGCGAAGTCGCGTCCGCCGGCCAAGAACGGCCGAGCCAAGGCCGCCACCGCGAAGGCGGAGGAGAAGGTGGTGGAGGAGAAGGACGAGGCGACCGAGCTCCTGCAGCGCGCGCTGCGCCTGGGCCACGACAAGGCGGACGCTGACGAGTGGCTGCACAGCTCGGCCGTCAAGACGCACATGCGACGCATGGATCCGTCGTTCAGCGAGAAGGCCCTCGGGTTCCGGTCCTTCTCGGACTTCCTCAAGTCGCGCGGCGACATCGCCGAGCTCGAGGAGACCGGACACGAGCGCCTCGTCCGGCTGCGCGAACCCTGAGCCCGGACACGCTATGACCTCGCCGTACGAGCGTGCGCTCGGTCCGCGCATCGCGGAGCTGCATCCGAAGACCGCCTGGTACTTCCGCACGATACCGCCGGGGCACGTCGGCGTCGGCACGGGGGTGTTCACCACGGCGGGATCCCGCCACCGCTGGCTGCGCCCGCTGTTCCGGATCGCCGAGTCCCTCGGCGTGGCGTTCGCAGGGTGGGAACGCGAGGTGCCGTTCCGGATCGAGAACAGGACGGTGGGCGGCCGCGCGGTCGCGACGCGTTGGTTCGACCTGCCCGGCCGCACCTGGGTCATGCCCGACGTCGTCGCTCTCGGCCCCGGGGATGTGCTGCGCAACGAGATCGGCCCGCGCGGCACCGTCGTCACGACGTTCGACATCGACGTGCGCGACGGGGCGGTCGTGCTGAGCATCCGTCGCGTGGGTCTCCGGCTCGGGCCTCTCCGCCTCGCGGCGCCGCGCTTCCTGCGGCCGACCATCGGCCTCGTCGAGCGCTGGGACGAGGCGCGCGAGCGTCACCATGTCTCCATGACGATAGACGCGCCCTTCCTGGGCCGCGTCTACGAGTACTCCGGCTTCTTCGAGTACACGATCGAGAGCGAGCGCCCGTGAGCATCCCCTCCTCCCCTGTCGACGCCCACACGGGACGCGTCGTGATCGGCGGCTCCACCGGGTTCATGGGAAGGTATCTCGCGCCGCGCTATCGAGCCGCAGGGCGTGAGGTCGTCACGATCTCGCGCTCGGGAGCCGACATCGCGTGGGGAGACCAGGCGGCTATCGACAGTGCCGTCGACGGAGCCGCGCTCGTGATCGGTCTCGCCGGCAAGAGCGTCAATTGCCGGTACACACCGGAGAACAGGGCGGAGATCTTCCGCTCGCGTCTGGAGACGACGGCGTCTCTGCGCACCGCGATCCTCCACGCAGACGCACCACCCGCCCTGTGGGTGAACTCCTCCACAGCGACGATCTACCGCCACGCGGAGGATCGCCCCATGACGGAGTCGACGGGAGAGATCGGCACCGGGTTCTCCGTCGACGTCGCCACCTCCTGGGAGCGTGCGCTGTTCGCGGACGACCTGCCCGCCACCCGCCGCGTCGCCCTGCGCAGCGCGATCGTGCTCGGTCACGGCGGCGTGCTCGGACCGCTGCGCGGCCTCGCACGCCTGGGTCTCGGGGGCGCAGCGCACGACGGCCGGTGGCCCATCAGCCGGGCACGCCGCGCGGCCGGCACGGGCCACGAGTTCGCCGCCCGGCGCGGAAGCCAGCGCTTCAGCTGGATCCACGTGGAGGACGTCGCCCGGGTGATCGACCTCCTGGAGCGCACCCCGTCGCTCGAGGGACCGGTCAACGCCTCCTCTCCGAACCCGGTCGACAACACCACGTTCATGGCGACGGTGCGGCGGGTGCTCGGCGCACGCATCGGTCCGCCGCTCCCCCGGTGGATGCTGGAGCTGGGGGCGATCGGCATCCGCACCGAGACGGAGCTCGTGCTGAAGAGCCGCTGGGTGCTACCGGAGAAGCTCGAGGCCGCCGGGTTCACGTTCTCCTACCCGACGCTCGAGGGCGCCGTCCGCGAGTCGCACGACCGACCGGACTAGGCCCGGATCGTCAGGCCGCGGGGCCCGACGCCGTGTCGCCACCCTCGCGGCGGCGCTTCTCGAGCTCTGCGCGGAGCCGCCATTCCTCGATCTCGCGGTCGAGGTCGGCGATCTGCTCCTCGGTGGAGCGCGCGTCGACCGGACGCGCGGGACGCGGATCCGCCGGCGGGGCCGTCGGCGCTGCCGCACGCATCCGCGGGATGCGCAGCCCCGCCTCGGAGTACTCGCGACCGATCGTGAACCACAGGATGCTGCCGATGAGCGGGAGCAGGATCACGATGATGATCCACGCGAGCTTCGGCAGGAACCGCACCTGAGCGTCGTCGCGCCGGATGATGTCGACGAGCGCGAACACCATGAGGGCGACGACGAGGATGGAGAGGAACGGCATGAGTTCAGGGTAGACGACGCCGGGCTACGGCAGGAGGTGTCCCGCGGCGCGGAACAGCTCGTACCACTCGGCGCGGCTGAGCTCGAGGTCGGCGCCGACCGCGGCATCCCGCACCCGCTCGGGCGTGGTGGTGCCGAGCACGACCTGCATGTTCGCGGGGTGACGTGTGATCCAGGCTGTGGCGATCGCGATCGGTGTCACGTCGTAGGACGCGGCGAGGCGGTCGATCACGGTATTGAGCTCCGCGTACTCGGGGTTGCCGAGGAACACTCCCGTGAAGAACCCGCCCTGGAACGGCGACCAGGCCTGCACCGTGATGCGGTTGATCCGGCAGTACTCGACGATGCCTCCGCCGTCGCGGACCACGCTCTGCTCCTCGCCCATCATGTTCGCCGCGACCGGCTGGGCCACGATCGGGGCGTGCGTGATCGACAGCTGCAGCTGGTTGGCGACGATCGGCTGCCGCACGGCGGTGCGCAGCAGATCGATCTGCCGCGGCGTGTGGTTCGAGACGCCGAAGGCTCGCACCTTGCCCGCGGCCTCCAGGTCGTCGAAGGCACGGGCGACCTCCTCGGGCTCGACCAGCGCATCGGGGCGGTGCAGGAGGAGCACGTCGATGTAGTCGGTGCGCAGCGCGGCGAGCGAGCCCTCGACCTGCCGCACGATGTGGTCGTAGGAGAAGTCGAACATGCCCTGCGTGGGCACGATCCCGCACTTGGTCTGGATGACGATCTCGTCGCGCTCGGACGCGGTGAGGTCGAGCGCTGCGGCGACGCGCTCCTCGCAGAAGTGCATGCGCCCGCCGTAGATGTCGGCGTGGTCGAAGAAGTCGATGCCTGACGTACGCGCGGCGTCGTACAGCTCGCGGATGCGAGCGTCGTCCTTGTCGTCGATCCGCATCATCCCGGCGACGACGGCGGGTGCGGTGGTGGATCCGAAGGGGATGGTCTTCATGCGGTCAACGCTAGCGCGGACCGCAGCGCTCAGGGTGTCACGGCGCGAGCCGTGCCACGGCCACCCCGAGCGCCTGTGCGATGTCCGCGAGCTCGATCACCGTCACGTCGCGCTCGCCGGCGAGCACGCTCTCGAGGGTCCCCAGCTCGATCCCGGATCGAACCGACAGCCATCGCACGTCCCGCTCTCGCTCTGCGAGGGCGGAGTCGATCGCACCTGCCACCAGGCGTCTCACTTCTGTCGTCACCCGACGACGGTAGCGCTCCGAACGACCGCGCTCAAGCCCTCGGTGCACCAATATGACGGCATCCTGGCTTTGATGCAGTGCTATCGTGACTCGCGTGAAGACACAGGGCGAGCAGTTCAACGCGGCGGTGGGACGACAGCTGCGCGGCGAGATCGCCGCAGCGGGGAGCAGCATCGCCGCGATGGCCCGCCAGGTGGGCATCGCCCGCAGCGCCCTCGACAACTACGTCACCGGCAAGCGCGCCATCCCGATCCCGATCGTGTACGCCGTGAGCACCATCCTCGGGATCGCGCCCCATCTCGTCCTCAGTCGCGCCGAGGAGCGCCTGCGGGCGGAGGACCTGCACCTCGCGCCGGTGACGACGCTGACGCCCCGTGCCGATGTCCCCGCCCGACGCCATGATGGATCCGAGGTCGCCTTCGACTCGCCCGTCCCGCACGGCGACGACACGGACGACCTCTACCCCTAGACGCTCACCGCCCGGGAGGCCCCATGGACCAGCTCCTCCGGCTCATCGACGCGCACGGGCTCCACCTCATCGAGCAGCCTGGTCCCTCGCGCGGGGGCTACCGACCGGAGACGGCCACGATCCGCGTCACGCCCGGTCAGAGCGCACGCACCACGCGCAGCATCATCGCGCACGAGCTCGGGCACGCCGTCCTCGGGCACGAGCCCACCACCGACCCCGCCGTCCGCGCGCGGCAGGAGCTGCGTGCCGACGAATGGGCCGCCCGCCTGCTCATCACCCCGGAGGCGTACGCCGAGGCGGAGGAGCTCCGCGGCGCGCACGCGGCCAGCATGGCGTTCGACCTCGGCGTCGCGGTCGACCTGGTCCTCGCGTACCGGAGGCTCCTGCACCGGATCGGCGACACGACCTACGTCGATGCGCGGATGGGCGCGGGGCAATGGGCGCATCGGGCCGTGTCGGCCTGACCGAGACCCGCGCGTCGCTGGTTGGATGACGGTATGACGTTCCGCACCCGCCCCGCACCGCTCACTCTCACCGGCCGCCTGGTCGAGCTCCGTCCGCTCGAGCGCTCGCACCACGACGGACTGCTCGAGGCGCTGACCGAGGGCGATCTGTGGCAGCGCGCCTGGTACACCTCGATCCCCTCTCCCGACGGCCTCGCCGCGGAGATCGAGCGGCGGATCGGCCTGATCGAGACGGGCGAGATGATCCCCTTCACGGCGTTCGACGCCGCGGGGCGCACACTCGGGCTCACGTCCTACTACGACATCGCCGCCGATGTGCCGAGACTCCACATCGGCTACACCTGGAACCGGCCGTCGGCCCACGGCACGGGAACCAACGCCGAGTCCAAGCTGCTCCTGCTGCAGCACGCGTTCGAAGACCTCGGCGTGTTCCGCGTGGGCCTGACCACGCAGTGGGTGAACTTCCAGTCCCGCGCGGCGATCGAGCGGCTGGGGGCGAAGCAGGACGGCGTGATGCGCGCCATGAGCCGCTATCGCAACGGCGCGCTGCGCGACAGCGTCGAGTACTCGATCATCGAGCCGGAATGGCCCGCGGTGAAGGCGAATCTGCAGGCGCGTCTCGCGGTCAGGGCCTGAGTCCCTGCGGACGCGCCGCCGCGATCACTCGGTCGCGTTGCCCGACCAGTTGTTCGAGCGGCGGGTCGCGGTGCCGCCCTGGCGCATCATGAAGGCGAGCGACAGCATCGTGATGAGCAGGCCGCCCGTGAAGACGATCGCCTGGAAGTCCTCGAGCGACTGAGCGAGACCCATCAGGTAGATGCCTCCGAGGAAGAGGATCATGAAGAAGATGAAGCTGAGGATCACGAGAACTCCTGTCGTAGCGGCCGTCATCCAGGATACCGTCGTCCGCGCCCCGCTCTCGCCCCCGAGGGGTTAGCGCAGCCGCGCGCCCGGCGGAACCCCCTTGGACTCACGACTGCGGAGTGGTTTCGTGCCCGTCATGAGCGCACAACCGACTGCCATCGCCATCTCCTGCACCCTCAAGCCCTCCCCCGACGTGTCGAGCTCCGATCTGCTCTCCTCGCAGATCCTCACGGCCCTCGCGCAGCATGGTGTGAGCGGCGAGCTGGTCCGAGCCGTCGACCATCATCTGAGCCCCGGCGTGGAGGCCGACATGGGCGGCGACGACGAGTGGCCGGTGCTGCGACGCAAGGTGCTCGAGGCCGACATCCTCGTACTCGTGACACCCACGTGGATGGGGCAGCACTCGAGCGTCGCACAGCGCGTGCTGGAGCGCCTCGACGCGGAACTGTCCGAGACCGACGACGAGGGACGTCCGAGCCTGTTCGACAAGGTCGCGATCGCGGGCATCGTGGGGAACGAGGACGGCGCTCATCACATCGCCGGCATCCTGTTCCAGTCCCTGAACGACGTGGGGTACACGGTGGCCGCCCAGGGGTCGGTGTACTGGAACGGCGAGGCCATGCAGACCGTGGACTACAAGGATCTCCCCGAGACCCCGGAGAAGGTCGCGTCGGCCACTGCGACGGCAGCGCGCAACGCGGCCCACCTCGCCCGGGCGCTGCGCGCGGAGAAGTACCCGGCCGAATAGGCCGGACGCGCGACCCGGCGGGTCAGACCTTCTCGGGAACCGTCTCCTCGACCCGCGCGAGCTCGTCGATCACGAGCTCCCCGGTGGCGTTGAGAGAGTGCATCATGTCCTCGACCTGCTTCTTCTCGATGTGCTGCGGCTCGGACGACGAGAACAGGAACTGCAGCGGGATCGCCGGATGCACCCACACGGTGATGCGAGCGGGATCGCCGCCCTCGATCGTGCGCCAGGTCATCATGAAGCTCTCCTGACGGCGCAGCTTGGTGCCGATGATCACCTTGAGCACGGCCAGGGTCTCGTCGTCGATGTGGATCGGCTCGGAGGTTCCGTCGTAGCGCAGTCTTCCCATGAGTGAAAGGTACCCCGACTGGCGATATTCCGCCTACACGGCGGGCGCAGTGTCACGCGGAATCCGTTCGAGCCGTCGCGGGAGTAGCGTGGAGCCATGACCGCTCCTGTCGATCCGACGCACACGTCCGCCTGGTCCGAGCTCACGGCTCTGCACGAGGAGCTCTCCCCCGATCTCCGCGGCTGGTTCGCCGCGGATCCGGGGCGTGCCGAGCGACTGTCGTTCCCCCTCGCCGACCTGCACGTCGACCTGTCGAAGAACCTGGTGACGGACGAGGTGCTCGCGTCGCTCCTGCGCCTCGCCGAGCAGACCGGCGTCGCCGAGCGCTTCGCGGCGATGCTCTCGGGAGCCCACCTCAACACCACCGAGGACCGCGCGGTGCTGCACACCGCACTGCGTCGCCCCGCCGGCTCCGACCCCGCGCTCGTCGTCGACGGACAGGACGTGGATGCCGACGTGCAGTCGGTTCTCGAGTCGCTGTCGGCGTTCGCGGATCGCGTGCGCGGCGGCGACTGGCTCGGAGTGACGGGCAAGAAGGTCACCCATGTCGTGAACATCGGCATCGGCGGCTCCGACCTCGGGCCCGTCATGGTCTACGAGGCGCTGAAGCCCTACGCGGATGCCGGGATCGAGGCGCGGTTCGTGTCGAACATCGACCCGACCGACCTGGCTCAGAAGACCGCGGACCTCGATCCCGAGACCACCCTGTTCATCGTCGCGTCCAAGACGTTCACGACCCTCGAGACCCTCACCAATGCGCGCCTCGCGCGGGACTGGCTGTGGGCGGGGCTCGAGTCGTCCGGGTCGATCGACGGCTCCGAGGATTCGCGGACGGATGCCGTGGCACACCATTTCGCCGCGGTGTCCACCGCGCTCGACAAGGTCGCCGCGTTCGGCATCGACCCTGTCAACGCCTTCGGTTTCTGGGACTGGGTGGGCGGACGGTACTCGGTCGACTCCGCGATCGGCCTGTCGCTCGCGATCGCCCTGGGACCGGACGTGTTCCGCGATCTGCTCGCCGGATTCCACGCGGTCGACGAGCACGTGCGCACGACCCCGCTCGAGCGCAACGTCCCGGTGCTGATGGGTCTCCTCAACGTCTGGTACGTGAACTTCTTCGGCGCGCAGTCGCACGCTGTGCTCCCCTACGCGCAGCAGCTGAGCCGATTCCCCGCGTACCTGCAGCAGCTCACGATGGAGTCGAACGGCAAGTCCGTGCGCTGGGACGGCACGCCGGTCACGACCGACACCGGCGAGGTGTTCTGGGGCGAACCCGGCACGAACGGCCAGCACGCCTTCTACCAGCTCATCCACCAGGGCACCCGGCTCATCCCCGCCGACTTCGTCGCCTTCGTGAACCCCGCGTACCCGCTGAGCGACGGCGGCCAGGACGTGCACGAGCTGTTCCTCGCGAACTTCCTCGCCCAGACGAAGGCGCTCGCGTTCGGCAAGACAGCCGCCGAGGTCGAGGCCGAAGGCACGACCGGCGCGCTCGTCGCCGCGCGCACCTTCGCCGGCAACCGCCCGACGACCTCGATCTTCGCTCCCGCGCTCACCCCGCAGGTGCTCGGCCAGCTCATCGCGCTGTACGAGCACATCACGTTCACGCAGGGTACGATCTGGGGCATCAACTCCTTCGACCAGTGGGGCGTGGAGCTCGGCAAGCAGCTCGCGATGCAGATCGCGCCGGCGATCGGCGGCGACGAGGATGCCGTCGCCGCACAGGACCCCTCGACGAGGGCGCTGCTGGAGTACTACCGGGCGAACCGGGACTGACGAGGACCGCCGCCGTGCATGACGTCGTCGTGATCGGGGCGGGACTCGCGGGCCTCCGCTGCGCGGGGCTGCTCGCCGCGCGCGGACTCGACGTCGTGGTCCTCGAAGCCGGGGATGCGGTCGGCGGACGCCAGCGCACGGACGTCCTGGACGGGTTCCGACTGGACCGCGGATTCCAGGTGCTCAACCCGGCGTATCCTGCGCTCCGGCGCAGCGTCGATCTCGACGCGCTGGCGCTCGGGAGGTTCCCCGTGGGTGTGCAGGTGCGGACCTCCGACGGGATGGCCGAGCTCCGGCATCCTCTCCGGCACCCGCTGTCGATCCGCGCCACTGTGCGGAGCGGTCTGGTGAGCGGTCGGGATGCCGTCGCGCTGGCACGGTGGGCGGCGCCGGGGTTGGCGCGTCCGCTCTCGAACCTCGCGACCGACGACCTCCCGCTGCGAGAGGCGTGGGATGCCCTGGGACTTCAGGGTCCGTTGCGCACCGCCGTGCTCGAGCCGTTCCTCGCCGGGGTACTCGCAGAAGATCGCGGCACCACCTCGAACGCGTTCGCGCAGCTGCTCACCGGGTACTTCGCTGTCGGCCGCCCCGGCCTTCCCGCGCAGGGCATCGCCGCGGTGCCTGAGCAGCTGGCCGCGCACGCGCGCGATGCAGGAGCGGCCATCCACCTGGGTGCCCGTGTCGAGCGGCTGTCGACGAGCGGCGCCGGCGTCGAGGCGGACGTCACCGGCGGCGATCCCGTCCGCGCCGCGCGCGCGGTCGTCGCGGTCGGACCGGAGGCCGTCTCCGATCTCATCGACCTGACTCGACCCGCGACCAATGGCCTGCAGACGTGGTGGTTCGCCGCAGACGCGCTGCCGACCCGTTCAGCCCTGCTGACGGTCGACGGTCGGCGCCGCGGGCCCGTCGTGAACACCGTCGTCATGACGCACACGGTGCCGTCGTACGCGCCCGCCGGACGCCACCTGATCGCCGCGACCTGCCTGCTGCCGCGGGCCGGTGCCTCCGCGGAGGAGGGCACTGTGCGCCAGCACCTGGGCGAGATCTGGGGTGCAGACGTCGGCGTGTGGGAGCTGCTGCGACGGGACGACATCCCGGACGCCCTTCCGGCGCAGCCCGCGCCCCTGGGCCCCGCTCGATCGCCACGCCACGGGGAGCGCCTCTACGTCGCAGGCGACCACCGCGACACCGCCTCGATCCAGGGGGCACTGGCCTCCGGAGAGCGCGCCGCTCGGGCCGTTATCGCGCACGCAGGGTCACCGTCGAGAATGCGAGGACGATGACGGCGAAGGGCCGGATGCTGAAGCATCCGGCCCTTCGCCTGAAACGGTCTCCGCTCAGAAGTCCCAGTCGTCGTCCTCCGTGGCCTCGGCCTTGCCGATCACGTACGACGAGCCCGAACCGCTGAAGAAGTCGTGGTTCTCGTCGGCATTCGGCGAGAGGGCAGACAGGATCGCCGGGTTCACGTTCGTGACGGTCGAGGGGAACATCGCCTCGTAGCCCAGGTTCATCAGGGCCTTGTTGGCGTTGTAGTGCAAGAACTTCTTGACGTCTTCGGTGAGGCCGACGCCGTCGTAGAGGTCCTGCGTGTACTGCACCTCGTTGTCGTAGAGCTCGAACAGCAGGTTGAACGTGTAGTCCTTGAGCTCCTGACGGCGCTCCTCCGTCTCGTTCTCGAGGCCCTTCTGGAACTTGTAGCCGATGTAGTACCCGTGCACGGCCTCATCGCGGATGATGAGGCGGATCAGGTCGGCCGTGTTCGTGAGCTTCGCCTTCGACGACCAATAGATCGGCAGGTAGAAGCCCGAGTAGAACAGGAACGACTCGAGCAGGGTCGAGGCGACCTTGCGCTTCAGCGGGTCGTCGCCCTGGTAGTAGTCCATGATGATCTGCGCCTTCTTCTGAAGGTTCGGATTCTCCGTGGACCAGCGGAACGCCTCATCGATCTCCTTGGTCGACGCGAGCGTCGAGAAGATCGAGGAGTAGCTCTTCGCGTGCACCGACTCCATGAACGCGATGTTCGTGTAGACGGCCTCCTCATGGGGCGTGATCGCGTCAGGGATCAGCGAGACGGCGCCGACCGTGCCCTGGATCGTGTCGAGCAGCGTCAGACCGGTGAACACGCGCATCGTGAGCAGCTGCTCGTCCGCGGTGAGCGTGTTCCACGACTGGATGTCGTTCGACAGCGGCACCTTCTCCGGCAGCCAGAAGTTGTTCACCAGACGGTTCCAGACCTCGAGGTCCTTGTCGTCGATGATGCGGTTCCAGTTGATCGCCTGCACGCTGTCGACCAGCTTGATCGATTGGTTGGGGGTCATGATGCGGTCCTGATTCGGTCGTTGAGCGAGCGGAGCGAGACGAAACGCCTCAGAGCATGCACGAGACGCACTCGGTCATGTCGGTGCCCTCGAGCGCCAGCTGACGCAGACGGATGTAGTAGATCGTCTTGATGCCCTTGCGCCATGCGTAGATCTGCGCCTTGTTGATGTCGCGAGTGGTGGCGGTGTCCTTGAAGAACAGCGTCAGCGACAGGCCCTGGTCGACGTGCTGCGTGGCCGCGGCGTAGGTGTCGATGACCTTCTCGTAGCCGATCTCGTACGCGTCCTGGTAGTACTCCAGGTTGTCGTTCGTCATGAACGCGGCCGGGTAGTAGACGCGACCCAGCTTGCCTTCCTTGCGGATCTCGATCTTCGACGCGATCGGGTGGATCGACGACGTCGAGTTGTTGATGTACGAGATCGACCCGGTCGGCGGCACGGCCTGCAGGTTCTGGTTGTAGATGCCGTGCTCCTGGATCGACGCCTTCAGCGCCTTCCAGTCGTCCTGCGTCGGGATGTGCTTGCCCGCGAAGAGCTCCTTGACCTTCTCGGTCGCCGGTACCCACGCCTGGTCGATGTACTTGTCGAAGAACTCCCCCGAGGCGTACGTCGAGTCCGCGAAGCCCTCGAACGCCTGCTTGCGCTCGATCGCCAGGTTGTTGGAGGCGCGCAGCGCGTGGAACAGCACGGTGTAGAAGTAGATGTTCGTGAAGTCGACACCCTCCTCCGAGCCGTAGTGGACGTGCTCGCGGGCGAGGTAGCCGTGCAGGTTCATCTGGCCGAGGCCGATCGCGTGCGACTTGTCGTTGCCGTCCTCGATCGAACGCACAGAGCGGATGTGGCTCTGGTCGCTGACCGCGCTCAGCGCACGGATCGCCGTCTCGACCGTCTGGCCGAGGTCGTCGGCATCCATCGACAGCGCGATGTTCATCGAGCCGAGGTTGCAGGAGATGTCCTTGCCGATCTGGTCGTACGACAGGTCGTCGTTGTACGTGGTCGGCGTGTTCACCTGCAGGATCTCGCTGCAGAGGTTCGACATGTTGATCCGACCCTTGATCGGGTTGGCCTTGTTCACCGTGTCCTCGAACATGACGTATGGGTAGCCCGACTCGAACTGGATCTCGGCGATGGTCTGGAAGAACTCGCGCGCGTTGATCTTCGTCTTCTTGATGCGCGGGTCGTCGACCATCTCGCGGTACTTCTCGGTGACCGAGATGTCGCCGAACGGGATGCCGTAGACCTTCTCGACGTCGTAGGGCGAGAAGAGGTACATGTCCTCGCCGTTCTTCGCGAGCTCGAACGTGATGTCCGGCACGACGACGCCGAGCGACAGCGTCTTGATGCGGATCTTCTCGTCGGCGTTCTCGCGCTTCGTGTCGAGGAAGCGCATGATGTCGGGGTGGTGCGCGTTGAGGTACACCGCGCCGGCGCCCTGACGCGCGCCGAGCTGGTTGGCGTAGCTGAAGCTGTCTTCGAGGAGCTTCATCACGGGGATGATGCCCGAGGACTGGTTCTCGATCTGCTTGATCGGCGCGCCGGCCTCACGGATGTTCGAGAGCAGCAGCGCCACGCCGCCGCCGCGCTTGGAGAGCTGCAGCGCGGAGTTGATGCCGCGGGCGATCGACTCCATGTTGTCCTCGATGCGCAGCAGGAAGCAGCTGACGAGCTCGCCGCGCTGCGCCTTGCCGGCGTTGAGGAACGTGGGGGTCGCGGGCTGGAAGCGACCGGAGATGATCTCCTCGACCAGGGCGACCGCGAGCTTCTCGTCGCCGTCCGCGAGCCCGAGGGCCGTCATCACGACGCGGTCCTCGAAGCGCTCGAGGTAGCGCTTGCCGTCGAAGGTCTTGAGCGTGTAGCTCGTGTAGTACTTGAACGCGCCGAGGAACGTCTCGAAGCGGAACTTCTTCGAGTACGCGAGGTCGTTGAGCTTCTGGATGAACTCGTGCGAGTACGCCTCGATCACGGCGGGCTCGTAGTACTCCTTCTCGACCAGGTAGTCGAGGCGCTCCTTGAGGGAGTGGAAGAAGACCGTGTTCTGGTTCACGTGCTGCAGGAAGTACTCCCGTGCAGCGCGCTTGTCGGCGTCGAACTGGATCTTCCCGTTCGCGTCGTACAGGTTCAGCATGGCGTTCAGGGCGTGGTAGTCCAGCCCCTCGTACGCCGGGTTCATCTTGAAAGCCACCGTGTCGGTCACTGCGTGCTCTTCAACTGCGTTGCCCACCGTCGTTCCAATCCGTCGCTCACGCGATCCACGTCGTCCTGTGTGCCGAATATCTCGAGCCGGTACAAGTGAGGCACGTGGCACTTGCGGCTGATGATGTCACCGGCGAGGCAGAACGCCTCGCCGAAGTTGGTGTTTCCCGCCGAGATGACTCCGCGGATGTGGCGCCGGTTGCGCTCGTCGTTGAGGAACCGGATCACCTGCTTGGGCACGGCGCCGCGTTCGACGCCGCGCCCCTCACCCCCGCCGTAGGTGGGGGTGACCAGCACGAAGGGCTCGTCGACGACGAGGTCCTCCTCCTGGCGGAGGAGCGGGATGCGCCGGGCGGGGAGACCCAGCTTCTCGATGAAGCGCGCGGTGTTGCCCGACACGCTCGAGAAATAGACCAGGAGCGGTGCAGCGGTCGCGACGGCAGTCATTCGTCAACCCCGCTTCGCTGTCGCGGCTCAGGCCAGGCGGGAGGCGAGCTCGTCGATCTTGTCGGGGCGGAAGCCCGACCAGTGACCCTCGTCGGTGACGACGACCGGTGCCTGCATGTACCCGAGCGACTTGACCTGCTCGAGCGCCGCCGGGTCCTCCGACAGGTCGAGGATCTCGTACTCGATGCCCTTGGCGTCGAGTGCGCGGTAGGTCGCGTTGCACTGAACGCAGGACGGCTTCGTGTAGACCGTGATCGACATCTTCTCGTTTCCCCTCAACTCTCTCTGGCCTGCTCATCGTCAGACGTTTTCCGGTAGACCCTCACCGGGAACTCAATACTACATATGGGGACGGACATTCGGGGTGACCACAAGGGGTAGTAGTTACATCCGTGTAGTTTTCCACCGCTCTCCCCATATACAACACAGGTTCTCCACCGTTTCTTCCACAGGTCCGCACCCTCTCGCGGAGGTCGCGAACCGCGAGAAATCGCGGCTGGGAGGACGCTGGGAGAGATCCATCCACAGGGGGCACGATACGGCCGGCCTCCGACATCCGATTTTCTGTGGAAACGTCGCTTCGGCGTGTCGCGGCGTGTCGTGTTCCCCACCCCTCCGCGGAGGTCGGCGGCGCCCGCTAGCGTGGACGCGTGGCGGGATACCAGGACCTTCTTCGCACGCCCGGAGTGGCGCGCATGATCGCGGCGCAGCTGACCGCGCGGTTCCCCAGCGGGATGATGTCGCTCGCGATCCTCCTGCACGTCGAGCAGCAGACCGGCAGCTACGGCTCGGCCGGTCTCGTGCTCGCCGCGACCAGCGTCGGCCAGGCCGTCGCCGGTCCGATCACGAGCCGTTGGATGGGCGCCTGGGGCATGCGCCGCGTCCTCACCCTCACGAGCGCCGTGTGCGTGCTCGCGGTGCTCGGACTCGGCCTGCTCCCCCTGAGCGTCCCCGGGTACATGGCGTTCGGCCTGCTCGCCGGCCTGTCGACGCCGCCGATCCAGGCCGCCGTGCGCACCATCTATCCCAAGCTCGTGAACTCCCGCCAGCTCACACCCCTCTTCTCCCTCGACGCCTCGCTGCAGGAGATCATCTGGGTGCTCGCACCGGTCGTGATCACGCTCGTGTCGACCCAGGTCGGCACGACCGAAGGCCTCCTCCTCGTCGCGGTCATCCTCGTGGGCGGCGCGGCCTGGTTCATCGCCTCGCCCGAGGTCGGGCGCGTCCGCATCCCCCGCAGCCGCAGCGCGCTCGGCACCGTGGTGCTGAAGCCGCCCGTGCTCCTCGCCGCCGTCGTGGGCTTCCTCCTCATCGGCGCCTGCGCGGCCGTCGAGGTCGGCGTGGTCGCGACGTTCGAGCACGGCAGTCTCGCAGCGGGACTCGTGCTGGCGGTGTTCTCGGTGGGCAGCCTCGCGGGCGGCCTCGCCTTCGGCCACATCCCGATCGGACCGTGGGCCATGGCCCGACGTCTGCTGATCGTCACCGTCGGCCTGGCCCTCACCATGGTCTCGCTGAACGTCTTCTGGCTCGGCGGCACTCTGATCGTCGCGGGCATCGGCATCGCCCCCGCCCTCGCCGTGCTGTTCGCGATCACGTCGGCGAGCGTGAAGTTCAGCGAGACCGCCGAGGCGTTCGGATGGACCGGCACCGGTCAGCTCATCGGGGCCGCGGCCGGATCCGCGGTCGCCGGTTTCCTCGTCGACGCGACCGACCCGCGCGGGGCCTACCTCGCTGCCACGATCTTCGCCGCGGTCGGCCTTCTCGTCGCCGTGGTCTTCGTCCGCTTCTTCCCCGATCTGCGTCATCGCGACGCGGCACCCCGTCCCGACACCGAGCCCCTGGCGGTCACACCCTCATGAACACTGCTCCCCCTCCCCCGGTCCCGACAGACCAGGGGTCACCCGTCGCGGTCGTGTGCGTCGGCGAGTCCATGGGACTCGTCACCGCGCTCGGCGCGCCCCTCGCCGAGACCGAGACCGCCGCCCTCGGCATCGCCGGTGCCGAGGGCAACGTCGCGGTCGGGCTCATCGCAGCCGGACACCGCGCGGCGTGGGCCTCGCGCCTCGGCGCCGACCCGATCGGCACACGCATCCGCGCCGAGCTCGCCCGCCGCGGCGTCGACCTGTGGGTCGAGACCGACGACACCGCCCCGACCGGCGTGATGTTCAAGGATCCGGGAGTCGAGTCCTCGTCGGTCTACTACTACCGCCGCGGATCGGCGGCATCCCGCATGGACGCGGGATTCCTCGACCCGTCCCGGCTCGACGGCGTCCGCATCGTGCACACCACCGGGATCACCCCGGCCCTCTCCGCGTCCTGCCGCGACATGGTCGATCGGCTGTACGTCGACGCACGCGCGGCGGGCGCCCTGGTCTCGTTCGACGTGAACGACCGACGTGCGCTGTGGAGTCCGGAGGATGCCGCGGCGACGCTGACCCGCCTCGCGGACGCCGCCGACATCGCCTTCGTCGGACGGGATGAGGCCGAGCGCATCTGGGGCACCGCGACCGCCGACGACGTGCGCGCGCACCTGCCGCACTGCGGCCTGCTCGTCGTCAAGGACGGAGAAATCGGTGCCACCGCCTTCGACGGCGAGGACGCTCCCGTGTTCGTTCCGGCGCCGCGTGTCGACGTGGTCGAACCCGTCGGCGCGGGCGACGCGTTCGCCGCCGGATTCCTGGCGGCGACGCTCGACGGCGCGGACCTCGCGGCGCGCCTCTCCGCCGGGCACGCGGCGGCCGCCCGCGTGCTCACGACCCACGGCGACCTCCCGCCGATGGACTGAGCGCGGATCACGACATACCCGGCGGTCGTGGGCTGAGGGCATGCCTGGGCTCTCCCCGGCACCCCACCGGTGGACGGAACGCCGATGGGCTCCCCGGCATCCCGCGGTCGTAGGCTGAGGGCATGCCTGCGCCACTCACGCTCCCCCGCCTCGGCTGGGGCGATCCGTCGTCGTCACTCCGCGCCCTCCTCGTGCACGGGCTCGGCTCCTCGGGCGCGCTGATGTGGCGTCTCGGCGAGGCTCTCGCCGCGGACGGCTGGCATGCGACGGCGATCGACCTGCGCGGCCACGGCGACGCGCCGCGTGCGCTCGACTACACGGTCCAGGCGTACGGCGCGGACCTCGCCGCGACCCGCCCCGACGGCGGCGGCCCCTGGGATGCCGTGATCGGCCACTCCCTCGGCGGGGCCTCCGCGACGGTCGCGGCGGCCGCGTCACCCGAGTGGACCCGACGGCTGGTTCTGCTGGACCCCGCGATCCTCGTGGGCGGCCGCGACGCTTCGATCGTCCGGAAGAGCCAGGAGCGGGCGTTCGCCGACAACCGGGTGGAGCTGGTCCGGCAGGAGCATCCGCACTGGCATCCGCAGGACTGGGAGCTCAAGGTCGACGCGGTGCACCGCACGAGCGCGTGGGCCGTGGAGCAGACGAGCGCGCAGAACACCCCCTGGGACGTCACGGCCGAAGCCGCGGCGCTCACGGTCCCGACGCACGTGATCGGCTCCGACCCCGCGGTCTACAGCATCTTCACGGGCGAGGTCGCCGCGAACGTGCTCGCCGCGAACCCTCGCATCACGATGTCGGTCGTGGAGGGTGCAGGGCACTCCCTGCACCGGGACAGGCCCGAGGACTCGATCCGGCACCTGAAGGAGGCCCTCGCATGACCGCATCCGACCCCGGTTTCGACCCTGCCGAGTTCCTCCCCGACGACCTCCTCGAGCGCATCCGGGAGCGTGCGCCGCTGCACGACCGCGACAACACCTTCCCCGAGCAGGACCTCGCCGAGCTGAGGGATGCCGGCTACCTGTCGATCCTGGTGCCGACCGAGCGCGGCGGAGCGGGCCTCGGGCTCGCGGAGGCGGCGATCCTGCAGCAGCGCCTCGCGACGGCCGCACCCGCCACGGCGCTCGCGATCAACATGCACCTGGTCTGGACGGGGGTCGCGAAGGTGTTCTCGGACCGCGGAGTGCCAGGACTCGAGTTCGTGCAGGACGGGGCCGTCGCCGGGGAGGTCTTCGCCTTCGGCATCAGCGAGGGCGGCAACGACCTGGTGCTGTTCGGCAGTGACACGGACGCCGTCCCCACGGGCGACGGCGGCTACGCGTTCACCGGCACGAAGATCTTCACCTCGCTCGCACCCGTCTGGACCCGGCTCGGGCTGCACGGCCTCGACACCACGAGCGCCGACGCCCCGAAGCTGGTGTTCGCCTTCGTGGATCGCACCGACGCGGTCGTCACGGGCGACGACTGGGACACGCTGGGGATGCGCGCGACGCAGAGTCGCACCACGCGGCTGCACGGGGCGACCGCGGATGCCGCGCATGTGGTGCGCCGCATCGATCCGGGACCGAATCCCGACCCGATCGTGTTCGGCATCTTCTCGGTGTTCGAGGTCCTGCTCGCGTCGGTGTACACGGGCATCGCACGTCGTGCGCTCGACCTCGCGGTGCAGACCGCGCACACGCGCCGGTCGAAGAGGTCCGGAGCGGCTTACAGTCAGGACCCTGACATCCGCTGGCGTATCGCCGACATGGGACTCGCCTACGATGCGCTGCCCCCGCAGATCGCCGCTCTCGCGCGCGACGTCGACGAGCGGGTCGATCACGGGGCCCGGTGGTTCACTCTGCTGTCGGGGCTCAAGCACCGCGCGATCACGATGGCGAAGCACGTCGTCGACCAGGCGATGCTGGTGGCGGGCGGCGGCTCCTACTTCTCGTCGAACGAGCTCTCCCGCCTATACCGGGACGTGCTCGCCGGGGCGTTCCACCCCTCGGATCCGGAGTCGGCGCACTCCACGGCGGCGAGCGCGTGGCTCGGCCCGCTCGAGGCCTGATCCGGACTACCGCCGGATTCGTATCCGGGATACGTCGAATCTGCGGAATCGGTTGCTGAGCGGCCTTCACGGTGCGAAGATCGCATCATGCCGTCGTCGAAGAAGCATCCCATCCTGGACGATGTGTCCAAGACCATCGTCGAGCTGCTGCAGGAGGACGGCCGGCGCTCGTACTCCGACATCGGCCGCGCGGTCGGCCTGAGCGAGGCGGCCGTGCGTCAGCGCGTGCAGCGGCTGACCGAGGCGGGCGTGATGCAGATCGTGGCCGTGACCGATCCGATGCAGCTGGGCTTCCGCCGTCAGGCCATGATCGGCATCCGCGTGTCCGGCGACACCAGGGTGGTCGCCGAGAAGATCGCCGAGATCCCCGCGATCGACTACGTCGTGATCACGGTCGGATCCTTCGACGTGCTGGCCGAGGTCGTCTGCGAGGACGACGACGACCTGCTCGCCCTGATCAACGACAGCATCCGCCCGATCGACGGCGTGCTGTCGACCGAGACCTTCATCTACGCCAAGCTGCAGAAGCAGCTCTACAACTGGGGGACCAGATGAGCACCACCCGCACCACCCCGTCCGAGTCCGAGCTGCAGGCCATGGCCAAGGACCACCTCTGGATGCACTTCACCAGGCAGTCCACGATGGAGAAGTCCGGCGTGCCGATCATCGTCAAGGGCGAGGGTCACCGCATCTGGGACGCCAAGGGCAAGGAGTACATCGACGGCCTCGCGGGGCTGTTCGTCGTGAACGCCGGACACGGACGACGCCGACTCGCCGAGGCCGCCGCCGCCCAGGCATCCGAGCTGTCGTTCTTCCCGCTGTGGTCGTACGCGCACCCCGCGGCCATCGAGCTCGCCGACCGGTTGGCCGATGAGGCGCCCGGCGACCTCAACCGCGTCTTCTTCTCGACCGGCGGCGGCGAGGCCGTGGAGACCGCGTTCAAGCTCGCGAAGCACTACTGGAAGCTGCAGGGCAAGCCCGCGAAGCACAAGGTCATCTCGCGGGCCGTCGCGTACCACGGCACTCCACAGGGAGCGCTCGCGATCACCGGCATCCCGGCCATGAAGGCGATGTTCGAGCCCGTGACCCCCGGCGGGTTCCGGGTGCCGAACACGAACTTCTACCGCGCGGCCGAGATGGGAGGCCCGAGCGACGACCTCGAGGCGTTCGGCCTCTGGGCCGCGAACCGCATCGAGGAGATGATCCTGTTCGAAGGCCCCGAGACGGTCGCGGCGGTGTTCCTCGAGCCGGTGCAGAACTCGGGCGGATGCTTCCCGCCGCCTCCCGGGTACTTCGCCCGCGTGCGCGAGATCTGCGACAAGTACGACGTGCTGCTCGTGTCGGACGAGGTCATCTGCGCGTTCGGCCGCCTCGGCCACACCTTCGCATGCACGGGCCTCGGCTACGTGCCCGACATGATCACGTGCGCGAAGGGTATGACGAGCGGCTACTCCCCCATCGGCGCGACCATCGTGAGCGACCGCATCTACGAGCCGTTCTCGCACGGCGACCTGTCGTTCCCGCACGGGTACACGTTCGGCGGGCATCCCGTGTCGGCCGCGGTCGCCCTCGAGAACCTCGCGATCTTCGACGAGGAGGGGCTGAACGCGCACGTGCGCGAGAACTCCCCGCTGTTCCGCGCCGAGCTCGAGACGCTGCTCGACCTCCCGCTCGTGGGAGACGTGCGCGGCGACGGCTACTTCTTCGGCATCGAGCTCGTCAAGGACAAGGCGACCAAGGAGACCTTCGACGACGACGAGTCCGAGCGCCTGCTGCGCGGCTTCCTGTCGTCGGCGCTGTTCGACGCGGGCCTCTACTGCCGCGCCGACGACCGCGGCGACCCCGTGATCCAGCTGGCGCCCCCGCTCACGATCGGACCGGCGGAGTTCCGGGAGATCGGCCAGATCCTGCGCGGCGTGCTCACGGAGGCGCAGGGGGTGCTGTAGCGGGCTGAGCAGTATGCCGCCATTCTGAGCGCTATCCTCTGTGCAGAGGAGGGAGCGGCGCATGGGGATGCCCGAGGACAACCCGTTCGCGGAGGCGTTCGGCGCTGCCCTCGCCGCACGCGGCCTGTCGCTCACGGCGCTCCGGCGACGGCTGATCGAGAGCGGCAACCCCGTCGCGGCGGCGACCCTGAGCTACTGGCGTTCCGGGGAAAGGGTCCCCGAGGGGGCGTCGTCCCACGCGGTCGTCGACGAGATCGAACGGATCCTGGGACTCCCGGATCACGCGCTGATCCGGGAGATCCCGGAACGGGTGCGGGTCGCCCCGGTGCGGCCTTCCAGGAGTCCGTTCTCCGACGGCGAGGCGCAGTCCGCGCTCGCGGAGACCTTGCAGCTCCTGGACGCCCCGGCCCTGGACTCGACGCGCGAGCTGACGAGTCTGGTCGTGAACGACGTCGCCGCCGACGGCATCCTCCGCAGACGCACCGCCCAGACGATGATCCAGTCCACTCTGACCGAGACCATCGATCATGTGACGTACACACTGGTGTCCGAGATCGACGTCGTCGACCGCCCGGAGATCACCGTGCGCGGAGCACGGATCGTCCGCGACCATCTGCATGCCTCCGGGCGGGTCTACGCCTACGTCATGAAGCTCGATCAGCCTCTCGCCCCGGGAGCCTCGGCCATGTTGGAGGTCACCATGGAAGAGTATGGCGAACACCGGTCGCGTCAGCCCGAGACGGGCGTCGCCGTGTTCCGTCCCATCCGCGATCTCGTGATCTGGACGCGATTCCATCCGGATGCGATGCCCGATTGGCTCGAGGAGCTCGAGTCGGTGGACGAGACGGGTGAGCTCTTCGTACGACCACTCCGCCCGAAGGCATCGGTGCACCAGGCTCGACGTGACTTCGGACCGGGTGCGCTCGGTATCCGCTGGGGTTACGAGGGCCGATGGGAGCGCGCAGAGCTCCCGTAAGGCGGCGTTCTAGCCGGATGCCGCCGTGCGGCGTCGCGCGAGCAGCGCGAGGTGGAGCGCGGCCAGGGTCTCACCGTCGTCGAGGTCGGCTCCCAACAGGTCCCCGATGAGCGTGAGCCGCTGGTAGAACACCGACCGCGACAGGTGGCTCGCGGTGGCCGCGGCCGACCTGTTGCCCGGGTGGGCGAGCAGGGCGCCGAGCACGTCGAGCAGATCACCGCGCCGCTCCTCGTCGTATCTCACGAGCGGGGCGAGCATCCGCAGGCTGTGCTCGTGCAGGCGATGGTCGTCGCGCAATGTGGCGACGAGCCGCTCCAGCGGCCGGTCGCCGACGCGGCGCACGCGGGCGCCCTCCTCTGCCCGGTCGCTGTCCGCCAGGTCGCGTGCGGCGCGCAGCGACGCCAGGAGCCCGAGCACGTCCTCGGCCGGCGGTCCGAGGAACACGGCCCGATCACCCGCCGCGATGCGCAGCACTGTCGCATCGTCCAGCTCGACCGCGGGACGGGCCGACAGCAAGGCGACGTCGTCCTCTCCCGCCCGAGCCGCGACGACCGCGAAGCCGGCCTGCCGCGCCCGGTAGGCGAGCTCGCCGATCGACGTCGTGCCGCGCGCGACCAGTCCGTGGCATCGGCGCCCGCGCAACTCGAACCCCCCGGCGCGCAGACGGGCGTCGATGTCCGCGGCATCCGCGAACCGGGCACCGAGGAGGTCGTCGATCACCGCCCGCTGCGCAAGGAGCGACCACTCCTGATCGCCGCCGTCCGCGATGCAGCCGAAGGCGAGCGCGGTCGCGCCCTGTTCCAGCACCGTGAGTCGCCCCGCGGCCGTCTCCGGCCCGGGGAGCGCGAGAAGCATCCCCCAGCGCGATCCGCGGGCGCCCACGGGAACCCGATCCGCGAGCGAGCGGCGCGCCAGGGTCTGCGACACCGACTGCCCCAGGTACTCGGCCGCGATCAGCTCGCCGGCGAGGTTCTCGAGCACGACCGGCGACCCGATCGCCCTGGACGTCTCCGCGACGATGACGTCGGCCGGCGCGCCCTGCAGACTCAGCGCGGTGAACAGCTCGTGCAGGTGCTGACGTTCGCGCAGGGCGGCGGTCTGCGCGGCGATCAGCGCGTGATGCACGGCCTCTGTCACGGCGACGAACTTCACCTCGCGAGTGAGTGCGATCAGGGCGAGTCCCTCCTGCGCGCACACCTCGGTCACGGCGTCGGGGATGGACGGGTGCCGCGCGCCCAGCTCGAGGACGATGCCCGCCACGCCGACGCCGCTGAGGCGCGCCGCGAACTCGCGCAGCAGCCGAGGGTCGTCCGGCCAGCCGGCGCCCGTCGTGAGCAGCAGCTCCCCGCCGTCGAGGAGCCGGGCGACGCCCGCACTGTCCGACACGTGAACCCAGCGCACGGCGGCGTCGAGAGCTGCGCCGCCGACTGCGACCTCGGGCGCACCGCGACGGATCGCAGGCGTCTCCAGCACCTCCGCGACGGTGAGGAAACCGGATCCACCCGGACGGTCTGTCCGGAAGTCTGTCGACTCGCGACGTTCTGCCACCCGAACCGCCCTCTTGCGTCTGTGAACATGGGAGGACAACAGCGTATCGGGAGCCGGTCAGAATGTCTGCCAGCGCCTGCGACCGAGAAACCTGAGCAGAAGCCCGAGCATGAGGAGCAGCGTGGAGATCATCCGTCACGTCGTCAACGGAACCGATACCGCGGAAGCGGCCCGCACGGGAGAGGTCTTCGATCCGGCGACCGGTCAGGTGTCGACGCACGTCGCGTTCGCCTCGACCGCCGAGGTCGACCAGGCGGTCGCCGCGGCCGCCGCCGCCCTCCCTGCCTGGCGCGAGACCAGCGTCATCAAGCGCGCCGACGTCTTCTTCCGCCTGCGCCAGATCCTCAAGGAGCGCACCCCCGAGCTCGCTGCGATCGTGACGAGCGAGCACGGCAAGGTGCTCTCGGATGCCGCCGGCGAGGTGTCGCGCGGCATCGAGAACGTCGAGTTCGCGGCGGGCCTCGTGCACCTCCTCAAGGGTGAGCGCAGCGAGCAGGTCGCCCGCGGCGTCGACGTGCACTCGGTCAAGCAGCCGGTCGGCGTGGTCGCCGCTATCACGCCCTTCAACTTCCCGGTCATGGTGCCGCTGTGGATGGTCGCTTCGGCGATCGCCTGCGGCAACACGGTCGTGCTCAAGCCGAGCGAGAAGGACCCGTCCGCCGCGGTGTGGCTGGCCAAGGCCTTCCAGGAGGCGGGTCTCCCCGACGGCGTGCTCAACGTGGTGCACGGCGACAAGGAGGCTGTCGACGCCCTGCTCGACTCGCCGCGCGTGAACGCCGTGAGCTTCGTCGGCTCCACGCCGATCGCTCGCTCGATCTACCAGCGCGCCTCGGCGAACGGCAAGCGCGTGCAGGCGCTCGGCGGCGCGAAGAACCACATGGTCGTCATGCCCGACGCCGACATCGACGCCGCGGCCGATGCCGCCGTGTCCGCGGCGTACGGCTCTGCCGGCGAGCGCTGCATGGCCGTCTCGGTGCTCGTCGCGGTGGGTGACGTCGCCGACGATCTCGTGGCCGCGATCGCCTCGCGCATCGAGGGGCTCACGATCGGGGCGGGCACGGATGAGGCGAGCGAGATGGGTCCGCTTATCACGCGCGAACACCGCGACCGCGTCGCCTCCTACGTCACGGGCGCCGCGGCGGAGGGTGCGACCGTCGTCGTCGACGGCACCGAGAAGCAGTTCGACTCCGAGGGGTTCTTCGTCGGCGTGAGCCTGATCGACCACGTCGCACCCGGCATGAAGGTGTACGACGACGAGATCTTCGGTCCGGTGCTCGGCGTCGTGCGCGTCGAGACCTACGCAGAGGCCGTCGAGCTCGTGAACGCGAACGCCTACGGCAACGGCACCGCGATCTTCACGCGCGACGGCGGCACCGCGCGCCAGTACGAATTCGACATCGAGGTCGGCATGGTCGGCGTGAACGTGCCGATCCCCGTCCCGATCGGCGCCTACTCCTTCGGCGGCTGGAAGGACTCCCTGTTCGGCGACTCGCACATCTACGGCCCCGAATCGATCCACTTCTACACGCGTTCCAAGGTCGTCACCACCCGCTGGCCCGACCACACCCCCTCGCAGATCGACCTCGGGTTCCCGAGCAACCACTGACCGGGGACGGAGAGACACCATGACCGACTTCATCGACCGCCACGGCGCGTCCCACACGCTCCCCGCCCCGGAGGCCGAGGCGCAGGTGCGCGCCGACGACCGCGGGCACGTGTTCCACTCCTGGAGCGCGCAGGGCCTGATCGATCCGCTGCCCGTCGCCGCGGCTGAGGGTTCCACGTTCTGGGACTACGCCGGGAACGCGTACCTCGATTTCTCGAGCCAGCTCGTGAACCTCAATCTCGGCCACCAGCATCCCGATCTCGTCTCGGCGATCCAGCAGCAGGCCGGCCGTCTCGCGACGATCCAGCCCGCCGTGGCGAACGACGTGCGCGGCGAGCTCGCGCGACTCATCGTCGAGGTCGCGCCAGAAGGCTTCCAGAAGGTCTTCTTCACCAACGGCGGCGCCGAGGCCAACGAGTACGCCGTGCGCATGGCACGGCAGACGACTGGCCGGCGCAAGGTGCTGTCGATGTACCGCAGCTACCACGGGTCGACCGCGACCGCGATCTCGCTCACGGGCGATCCTCGGCGCTGGGCGAACGACACGGTCGACTCCGGCACGGTGCGCTTCTTCGGCCCGTACCTCTACCGCTCTCCGTTCCACTCCGAGACCCTCGAGCAGGAGTCGGAGCGCGCGCTCGCGCACCTCGAGCAGACGATCCAGCTCGAGGGCCCGCACACGATCGCGGCGATCATCATCGAGACCGTGGTCGGCACCAACGGCGTGCTCGTGCCGCCGCCCGGCTACCTGCAGGGCGTGCGTGAGCTGTGCGACCGGTTCGGCATCGTCTACATCGCCGACGAGGTCATGGTGGGCTTCGGCCGGCTCGGCGAGTGGTTCGGCGTCGACGCGTTCGACGCACGCCCCGACCTCATCACCTTCGCGAAGGGCGTGAACTCGGGCTACGTTCCGCTCGGCGGCGTCGTGATCTCCGAGCGCATCGCCGCGGCGTTCGACACGACGCCCTTCGCCGGCGGGCTCACGTATTCGGGGCACCCGCTCGCGTGCGCCGCGGGCGTCGCGACCTTCGAGGTCTTCCGGCGAGACGGCATCCTCGAGCGCGTGCGCGACCTCGGCGAGCGCGTCGTCGAGCCGACCCTGCGCTCCTGGGTCGAGAGCCATCCGAGCGTCGGGGAGGTCCGGGGGCGCGGACTGTTCTGGGCGGTCGAGCTCGTCCGCGACCGGGAGACGCGCGAGCCCCTCGTGCCGTTCAACGCCTCCGGCGCGGATGCCGCGCCGATGGGGGCCTTCGCCGCGGCGGCGAAGAAGGGCGGCGTCTGGCCGTTCACGCACTTCAACCGGATGCACGTCGCCCCGCCGCTCGTGATCACCGAGGACGAGCTCGTGCGCGGCCTGTCCGTGCTCGACGACGCGCTCTCCGTCGCCGACGAGCACGCGGCGGGCTAGCGCGAGCTAGACGAGGAAGCCGCGCAGCAGCGACTCGGAGCCGGCGAGGTGGTCGCTCATGGCCGCCTCGGCGGCATCCGGTCTGCCTGCGAGGATCGCCGTCACGATCCGCTCGTGCTGCTCCCCCGAGTGCGCGATGTTGCGCGGCAGCAGCGGGAACGTGTCGAGCCAGACGTTGACCGAGGCGCGGTTCTCGGCGACGAGCGCGACGAGCGAGGGGATGCCGGCAGCTTCCGCGATCGCGAGGTGCAGCAGAGTGTCGAGGCGTCGGTACTCCTCCGGGCCCGCCGGAAGCGCGGCCTCATGCCGCGCCCAGAGGTCGGCCCGCGTCGCCGCGTCGAGCGAGCGGTTCGCCGCGGCACGGACGGCACCGGTCTCGAGCACCCGCCGGAGCCCGAGCACGTCGTCGATCTCGGCGGGAGGCACGGCACCGGCATCCGACGGCTGGGGCAGCGGGTCCGCCACGAAGGTGCCGCCGTACCGACCGCGCTTCGGCACCAGGTATCCGGTGTCGGCGAGCTCGCGGATGGCGTCGCGCACGGTGTCGCGACTCACCCCGAAGGATGCCGCGAGCTCGCGCTCCGGCGGCAGCGACTCCCCCGGAGCCACGACCCCGAGCCTGATGGTCTGCACGATGCGGGAGATCGCGTCCTCCAGGGCGTTGCCGCGACGCAGCGGGCGGTACACCGCCTTGCGCACCTCGACGAGCTTGCGCACCTCGACGAGTTCGCCGTCCGCATTCCGCTCGTTCATGCTCTCAGCCTGTCATCCCCCGATGTGCGCGCCGCACAGGTGCGTGCTCACAGCCCCGTGCTCACAGTGGTGTGACGTAGGCGTTCGTGATGCCGCCGTCGACCACGAACGCGCTGGCGGTGATGAACGAGGAGTCGTCCGAGGCGAGGAACGCGACGGCGGCGGCGAGCTCGGACGGCTCGGCGAACCGCCCCATCGGCACGTGCACCAGGCGGCGCTGCGCGCGCTCCGGGTCCTTCGCGAACAGCTCCTGCAGCAGCGGCGTGTTGACCGGCCCGGGGCACAGCGCATTGACGCGCACGCCCTGACGCGCGAACTGCACGCCGAGCTCGCGCGACATCGCCAGCACGCCGCCCTTGGATGCCGTGTAGCTGATCTGCGAGGTCGCCGAGCCCAGCAGCGCCACGAACGAGGCGGTGTTGATGATGGAGCCGCGTCCCGCAGGCACCATGTGCCGCAGCGCCGCGCGGCTGCACAGGTAGACGCTCTTGAGGTTCACATCCTGCACGCGGTCCCACGCGGGCAGCTCGGTGGTCTCGATCGAGTCGTCGTCAGCGGGCGAGATGCCGGCGTTGTTGAACGCGATGTCGATGCGCCCGAACTCGGCGGCGACGCCGTCGAACAGCGCGTTCACCTTCGTCTCGTCGGCCACGTCGACGGGACGGAACGCGCCGCCCACCTCGGCGGCCGCCTTTTCGCCGGTCGCCGGGTCGACGTCGGCGATCACGACGAACGCGCCCTCGGCGGCGAAGCGCTGCGCCGTCGCGAAGCCGATGCCGCTCGCGCCTCCCGTGATGATCGCGACGCGGTCCTTCAGTCGCTGGGTCAGATCGATGGTCATGGTGTCTCCGTTGCTGGATGGATCAGGGCGGATGCCGGGGTCAGTCGTCGGTCGCGAAGAAGACGTTCTTCGTCTCGGTGAAGTGCTCGGCGGCGTCCGGTCCGAGCTCGCGCCCGAGTCCCGAGGCCTTCATGCCGCCGAAGGGCGTGGCGTAGCGCACCGAGGAGTGCGAGTTCACCGACAGCACGCCGCTCTGCACGCCGCGGGCGACACGCACGGCGCGGCCCAGGTTTTGGGTCCACAGCGAGCCTGCGAGACCGTAGACCGTGTCGTTCGCGAGGCGGATCGCGTCGGCCTCGTCATCGAACGGCAGCACGGCGACGATCGGTCCGAAGACCTCCTGCTGGGCGATGCGGTCACCGGGCTGGGCGAGCACCACGGCCGGGGCGAACCAGAAGCCGTCACCCTCCGGCGCCGTGCCGCGGAATGCGATGTCGGCGCCGTCGAGGAACGACGAGACCGTGTCGCGGTGCGCGGCCGAGATCAGCGGGCCCATGTCGGTCTCGGCGCTCGACGGATCTCCGACCCGCCACGCCCGCACGGCGGGCTCGAGCAGCTCGAGGAACCGGTCGTAAACCGAGCGCTGCACGAGGAGGCGGCTGCGCGCGCAGCAGTCCTGACCCGCGTTGTCGAATACCGAGCCGGGCACGGCCGCCGCCGCCTTCTCGAGGTCGGCGTCGTCGAACACGATGTTGGCGCTCTTGCCGCCGAGCTCCAGCGTGACGGGCTTGAGCGCGCGGGCGCATCCGGCGGCGACCTCGATGCCCACCTCGGTCGACCCGGTGAAGACGACCTTGCGGACGTCCGGATGCTCCACGAGGCGCTGCCCGACGACCGAGCCCGAGCCCGTGACGACCTCGAACAGCCCCTCGGGAAGGCCCGCTTCCCGGGCGATCTCCCCCAGCCGGATCGCGGTAAGCGGCGTCAGCTCGGCCGGCTTGAGCACCACGGCGTTGCCCGCGGCGAGCGCGGGCGCGAACGCCCAGGACGCGATCGTCATGGGGAAGTTCCACGGCACGAT
Organism: Microbacterium sp. GCS4; assembly: GCF_001262495.1. Taxonomy (GTDB): domain Bacteria; phylum Actinomycetota; class Actinomycetes; order Actinomycetales; family Microbacteriaceae; genus Microbacterium. Next base: position 732,629 of record NZ_LGYE01000002.1, on the reverse strand, counting down.
CACGCCGACCACGCCGTAGGGGTCGTGGAAGGTCACGTCGAGGCCGCCGGCCACGGGGATCTGACGACCCGAGAGGCGCTCCGGATCGGCCGAGTAGTAGTTGAGCACCTGCGCGACGTGCGCGGCCTCCCAGCGGGCCTGGCCGATCGGATGACCCGAGTTCAGCACCTCCAGCTGGGCGAGCTCCTCGGCCACACCCTCCACCGCGCGAGCGAACGAGCGGAGCGCGTCCGCCCGCGCGACCGGGGGCAGCGCCGCCCAGCGGCGCTGCGCGGCGACGGCACGCGCGATCGCGGCATCCGTCTCCCCCACGTCTGCGCGGGCGATCTCGCGCACGGCGGTGCCGGTCGACGGGTCGATCACGGTGAACGCGCTCATCGGATGCCCTCTCCCTCGGTCCCGGTGGTGGTGGCGGTCGACGGATCGACGGTGAACGCGCTCATCGGATGCTCTCTCCTCTCGTCGCTGCCCGCGCTGCGTCGGTGCTGACCATGACGGCGTTCATGCCGCGCTCTCCCTTCTTCCCGCGGCGAACACGCGGGCCTGTGCGACGAGATCGGCGAAGAGACGCCGGTCCTCGGCGTTCTCCTCCGGGTGCCATTGGACGCCGACGACGTGTCCGGCGGAGGTGTCGACGAAGGCCTGCACGAGGCCGTCGTCGGAGTGAGCGGCCGCGACCAGACCGTCGCCCAGGCGACCGATGCCCTGGTGGTGGTAGCTGTGCACGCTCACCTCGCTCTCGCGGATGATGTCAGCGAACGGCGTCTCGTCCGAGATCCCGACGGCGTTCTCGGCGAACACGCCGCCCCCGAGGCGGTACTTCTCCGTGCCGAGCGACTCGGGCAGGTGCTGCTGCAGCGTTCCGCCGCGCGCGACGTTCACGAGCTGCAGGCCGCGGCAGATCGCCAGCACCGGCATCCGGCGGCGCTCGGCGGCCCGGAACAGGGCCAGTTCCCAGGCATCGCGGTCCGTGCGGGCGGGGTCGGTGAGCGGATGCCGCGACTCGCCGTACAGCTCGGGGGCGACGTCGGCGCCGCCCGAGAGCACGAGGCCGTCCATACCCGCGATCGCCGCGTCGGCGGCATCCGGGTTCTGTGGCGGGAGCAGGAGCGCGATGCCGCCGGAGTCGGTCACACCGGTGAGATATTGCTCGGGGAGGAACGCCGCGCGCACGTCCCACACACCCTGCTGCGCCCGCTCGAGGTATGTCGTGACGCCGATGATCGGCGCGGGCTCAGAGGCGTTCGAAACCACGGATGCGCTCCCAATCGGTGACGGCGGCGTCGTAGGCCTCGAGCTCGATGCGCGCCTGGTTGAGGTAGTGGTCCACGACGTCGTCGCCGAACGCCTCACGGGCGATCGTCGACTCGCTGAACAGCTGAGCGGCCTCGCGGAGGGTCGTCGGGAGGTGGTCGACCGCGTCCTCGTAGGCGTTGCCGGTGAACCGCTCGGGCAGCGGCAGCTCGTTCTCGATGCCGTGGAGGCCTCCGGCGATGATCGCGGAGATGCCGAGGTACGGGTTCACGTCGCCGCCGGGCACGCGGTTCTCGACGCGCAGGGCGGAGCCCTGGCCGACCACGCGCAGCGCGCACGTGCGGTTGTCGATGCCCCACGCGACCCCGGTGGGCGCGAAGCTGCCCTTCGCGAACCGTTTGTACGAGTTGATGTTCGGTGCGAACAGCAGCGTGAACTCGCGGAGGGTGGCGAGGATCCCGGCGATCCAGTGCTCCATGAGCGGGCTGAAGCCGTGCTCACCCTCCCCCGCCATGACCGGCGTGCCGTCCTGGTCGCGCAGCGACAGGTGGATGTGGCAGCTGTTGCCCTCGCGCTCATTGAACTTGGCCATGAAGGTGAGCGCCTGGCCGTGCTGCTCGGCGATCTCCTTGGCCCCGTTCTTGTAGATCGCGTGCTGGTCGGCGGTCTCGCGGACCTCGGCGTAGCGGAACGCGATCTCCTGCTGCCCGAGGTTGCACTCGCCCTTGACGCCCTCGCAGTACATGCCGGCGCCGTCCATGCCGTTGCGGATGGCGCGCAGCAGCGGCTCCATGCGGGTGGAAGCCTGCAGGTTGTAGTCGACGTTGTAGTCGGTCGCCGGAGTGAGCCCCTCGTACTTGCGCGCCCACGCGTCGCGGTACGTGTTCTCGAACACGATGAACTCGAGCTCGGTGCCCGAGAAGGCGGTCCAGCCGCGCTCGGCGAGCCGGTCGCGCTGCCGGTCAAGGATCGCGCGCGGCGAGGGGCCGACGGGCTCTCCGTTCTGCCAGACGAGGTCGGCCATCACGAGAGCCGTGCCCTCGAGCCACGGGACACGTCGCATCGTCTCGGCGTCGGGGCGCAGCACCATGTCGCCGTAGCCGCGGTCCCAGCCCGACATCGCATAGCCGTCGACCGTGTTCATGTCGACATCGACCGACAGCAGGTAGTCGCAGGCCTCGGCGCCGTGGTGCAGGATGTCCTCCTGGAACAGCCGTGCCGAGACGCGCTTGCCGACCAGTCTGCCCTGTGCATCCGCGAAGGCGACGATCACCGTGTCGATCTCGCCGGCGGCGATGCCGGCGTCCAGCTGGTCGATGCTCAGATTGCCCGACATCCCACGCTCCGTTCTGCTGCGGTGAAGCGATCGGCCGACCAGCTTCGCCCTCACCCTAGAACACCTCGAGGTTTAAAGGTAGACGAAACCACCATTGACTGTCACAATCATCCGCAAGGTGCACCCGGTGCCTGCGCGCATTCGAACGGAGAGCGGATGTCTGGTCAGAGCAATGAATCCCGCAAGGTCGCCGGAGCGACCTATACACGTGCCGGTAGCGACTACTTCGAGAAACGGACGCTGAAGAGGTCGGCCGGCGTCTGGGGGCTCTGGGGTCTCGCCGTCGCCGCCGTCATCTCGGGCGACTTCTCGGGGTGGAACTTCGGGATCGACTTCGCGGGCTTCGGAGGAATGCTGATCGCGTTCGTGGTCCTCGTGATCATGTACTACGGCATGATCTTCTCGATCGGAGAGATGGCCGCCGCGATGCCGCACACCGGCGGGGCGTACTCATTCGCCCGCTCGGCCATGGGCCCCTGGGGCGGCCTCGTCACGGGAGCCGCCGAGACCATCGAGTACGTCGCCACCACCGCCGTGATCGTCTACTTCTCGGCCTCGTACGCGAACGGGATCACGAGCGAGCTGCTCGGCCTCGTGCTGCCCGGATGGGTGTGGTACCTGATCCTCTACGTCGTCTTCATCGCCCTCAACTCCGCGGGCGCGGCGATCTCGTTCCGCTTCGCGATCGTCGTCTCGGTCATCTCGATCGGCATCATCCTCGTGTTCTCGGCGATGGCCCTGTTCTCCGGCGCCTTCAGCTGGGATGCGCTGTGGGACATCGTCCCCGACGAGGGCCAGTCGACGTTCCTCCCGCACGGCGTGCTGCCCATCCTCTTCGCCCTGCCGTTCGCGATGTGGTTCTTCCTCGGGATCGAGGAGCTCCCGCTCGCCGCGGAGGAGTCGCACAACCCGACCAGGGACATCCCGAAGGCCGGATTCTGGGCGCGCGGCACGCTGATCGTCACGGGACTGCTCGTGCTGTTCCTCAACACCGGAGTGATCGGCGCCGAGGCCACGGGAACCGCGGGAGAACCTCTTCTCGACGGCTTCCGAGCGATCGTCGGCGACCAGCTCGCCGCCGTCCTCGCGCTCTTCGCGCTCATCGGCCTCCTCGCCTCGCTGCAGGGCATCATGTTCGCCTATGGCCGCAACATGTACTCGCTGTCCCGCGCCGGCTACTACCCGCGGTTCCTCTCACTGACCGGCAAGCGCCAGACCCCGTGGGTCGCCCTCGTCGTCGGCGCGGCGATCGGCTTCATCGCGCTCATCGTCCTCGACGTGCTGGCGGCGCTCGACGCCGAGGGCGCGGGAACCGTCGCCGGAGCGATCGTCCTCAACATCGCCGTCTGGGGAGCGGTGCTCGCGTACGCCCTGCAGCTGATCTCGTTCATGATCCTGCGCCGCAAGTACCCGAACGTCGACCGTCCGTACCGCAGCCCGTGGGGCGTGCCCGGCGCGGCGATCGCACTGGTGATCGCGGCGCTGATCTTCCTCGGGTTCCTGCTCAATCCGACTTTCGGACCCGCGATCATCGCGATCGCGATCGTCTACGTCGTGATCCTGCTCGGGTTCGGGCTGTTCTTCCGGCACCGTCTCGTGCTCTCTCCCGAGGAGGAGTACGCGCTGTCGGGGGGATCGCACGGCGACCCGCAGGCCGAGGGCTACGACGCCATGGAGGGCGAGGTGTTCGGCGGCGGCCGCTAGGTCCGCACCGACAGCCGCGAGCGCGGCGAGGCCGTCACTTGCTGCTGAAGTCGAACGCCTTCAGCAGCTCGTCGACGGCCTTGTCGCGCTCCTCGCCGCCCTCCTCGAACATGTGCGTCACGTGGGTGCGCAGATGGTTCTCGAGCAGCAGTCGGTTGAGGGACTCCAGGGAACGCTGGATCGCGCGGGACTGCGTGATGATGTCCATGCAGTACTCCTCGCTCTCGATCATCCGCGCGACGCCGCGCATCTGACCCTCGAGGATGCTGGTGCGGTGCAGCGCGCGCTTCTTGATGTCTTCGATCACGCTTCGAGAGTACGCGCCCCGACGGCACCCGCGCTCAGTCGCCGAAGGGGTTCAGCACCGACAGGCCGGGGATGTCGAAGTCCTTGGTGTTGCGGGTGACCAGCGTCAGGCCGTGGTGCAGCGCGGTCGCGGCGATCAGGGCGTCGGAGAGCTGGCGACGGTCCGGAACCTGGAGCGCGGCCGCGAGAAGGGCGACGTCTGCGTCGACCTCGATCGCGGCACGCGGCATCTCTCGCCTCACCGAGTCCAGCCAGCGCTCCAGTGAGGTCGCGGCCACCGGGTCCCGCCGTCGGGACAGCAGCACCCAGCGCTCGAGCTCGAGGTCGGTGATGACGCTGATGCGCAGCGCCGACCTCGGCGTCGAGCCGAACCACGTCGCGACTCCCGGGTGCGGGCGGGGACGCCGCAGTTCGGAGACGATATTGGTGTCGAGCAGGAACATCGTTCAGAACTCGATCGGCGGACGACCGAAGTCGTTCTTCCGCTCGGCGGTGATCTCGTCCATGATCTGGCCGAAGAGATCGTCGGGATCTGCATCGTCGGGGAGGGGCTCGATGAGGTCCAGGATCGAGCGGGACCCTTCCGTGGACACCGCCGGCGCGAGACGGTCGTACTCGGCGATCGAGAGCAGCACGTACGCCGGCTCGCCGCGCTTCGTGATCATGACGGGCTGCTCGTCGGCGACGCGCTGGGCACGCGCGACGGACTGGTTGAACTCTCTCGCGGTCATGGTGAACACGATGCACCTCGATTCGGAATGTAGTGATTGTACTACACAGGCGCATCCGTCTGGCGGGCCAGACGCGGGATCCCGGCACGCACGCTCGCGGACTCATCCGCGTGAAAGGATGACGTCATGCCGCGAACACCGATGGCGCTGCTCTCCCCCGCCGACCAGGAACGACGCCTCGCGCTGCGTCGCATGAAGGCCGTGGCGCTCGGCGCACTGATCTTCATGGCGGTGCTGTTCGTGATCGCGTTCTGGCTGCAGGAACGGCAGCCGTGGCTCGGCTACGTGCGCGCAGCCGCCGAGGGTGGCATGGTCGGCGCCCTCGCCGACTGGTTCGCCGTCACCGCGCTGTTCCGTCGCCCGCTCGGGCTGCCCATCCCGCACACCGCGATCATCCCCAGCCGCAAGGACGAGATCGGCCGCTCGCTGGGCGAGTTCGTCGAGACCAACTTCCTCGAGGGTTCCGTCGTACGCGCGAAGCTGTCGACCACGGCGATCGCACAGCGCGCCGGGGAGTGGCTGCGCGAGCCCGCGCACGCCGAGCGGATCGCCGCCGAGGGCTCGACCATCGCGACCGCCGTGCTCAATGCGCTCAGCGACGACGACGTCCGCGACCTCATCACCGACCTCGCGCGCGAGCACCTCGTCTCGCCCGAGTGGGGGCCGCCCGCCGGCGCGTGGCTCGAGAAGATCGTCGAGGCCGACGCCCATCACGGCGCTGTCGACCTGGCCGCCGACAGCATCGGACGCTGGCTCGATGCGAACGCCGCCTCGTTCTCGGGCCTCATCTCGCGCCGTCTGCCCGGCTGGGTGCCCAAGCTCGCTCACCGCTTCGTCGACGACACCGCCTACAACGAGGCGGTCAAGTTCATCCGCGCCGTACAGGCCGACCCGCGGCATCCGGCCCGGATCGCGGTCGACGGATACCTCGCTCGCCTCGCGGACAGTCTGCAGCACGACCCCGCGACGCGCGCCAAGCTCGAGAACGCCAAAGCGTCGCTGTTCGACAGCCCCCGCGTCGGCGCCCTCGCCGCCGAAGCGTGGAACACCGCCAAGAACGGCCTGCTCACGGCTCTCTCCGACCCCGAGAGCGGGCTTCGGCGTCGCGCGGCCCAGGCGTTGCAGGAGATCGGCGACAGGCTGACGACGGATGCCGCGCTGCAGCGCCGCGTCGACACCTGGGTGTCCGACGCCGCAGTCTTCCTCGTCGACCGCTATCGCCACGACATCGCATCGATCATCACGGACACGGTCGAGCGCTGGGACCCGGCGGAGACGACGGAGAAGATCGAGCTGATGGTCGGCCGCGACCTGCAGTACATCCGGCTCAACGGCACGGTCGTCGGCGCCCTCGCGGGGCTCGCGATCTTCACCGTCGCGCACGCCCTCATCCCCGGAGCCTGACAGGAGACACGCGCATGGTGCTCTCGCACGAACTCGTGATCGTCACGGTCGTGCACGCCCTCATCCCCGGAGCCTGACAGGAGACACACGCATGGCGCTCTCGCACGATCCCCTCTGGCCGCGCGCCGGATCCTGGCCCGCGTTCGACGACGCAGCCGACGCGGTCCTGCTCGGCGTCCCCACGTGGCGCACCTCTCTGTCGCCGACCGGCGCGCACGCGACGCCGGCGGCGATCCGCGAGGCCCTCCCCCGCTACGGCGCGACGCTCATGGGACCGCCCGCGGTCGACCTGGACGAGGTGCTGCGCATCGCGGATGCCGGGGACATCGTCGAGCCGGACGGCGACGAGGGCGAGGCGGCGACCATCGCTCGCGTCCGTGAGCTGTCGGACGCCGCACGCCTGGTGATCGCGCTCGGCGGCGACAACTCCCTCACCTACCCCGTGGCGCTCGGCTCCCGCGCGACCGGCCTGATCACGATCGACGCGCACTTCGACCTGCGCGACGGCGTCTCGAACGGCACCCCCGTGCGACGACTGGTCGAGGACACTCCGACCTCGGCATCCGTCGACACGGCAGGGATCGACCCGGCGCGCATCGTGCAGATCGGCATCGCCGACTTCGCGAACTCCGCAGCCTACGCCCGCCGAGCCGCCGACTGGGGCATCCGGGTCATCACGCTCGACGAGGTGCGCCGCCGAGGCCTCGACGACGTCGTCGCTGAGGCGCTGGAGGTCGCGGGCGCAGGGCGCGATCCCCGCGTCCACCTCGACATCGATGTCGACGCGTGCGACCGCTCCGTCGCCCCCGGCTGCCCCGCGAGCGTGCCCGGCGGCTTCGCGGCGTGGGAGCTGCGGGCTCTCAGCCGAGCGATCGCGTCGGATGCCCGTGTCGTCAGCGCCGACCTCGCCGAGGTGGATGCCACCGCGGATGCCGAGGACGCACGCACCGTCCGTCTCGCGGCGCTGTGCGTGCTGGAGCTCCTCGCGGGGCTCGCCGTCCGCTGAGCCGAAAACGGGCTCGTACCGTCACCCTCAACGGAATCCATGGCCCTGGCGACACCCCGCCGACGAGCCGAACGAGCACGCCCTCGACCATAGGATCGAAGGAGTCTGCTCGCGGGTGAGCCCCGCGAACGGCGATCGTTGGCGAATGAAGGGAACTCCTGTGACGGTGAGATTGATCCACGTCGGACTCGGCGGATGGGGCGGCAACTGGGCGCGCAACGTGGTGCCGAACGAGGAGTTGATCACGGTCGCCGCGCTCGTGGAGCCCGACCAGAAGACGCGCCGCACCGTGCTCGCGGAGCTCGGCCTCCCCGACGCCCTCGGCTTCGCGTCGCTCGCAGCGGCTCTGGACGCGGTCGAGTCGGATGCGGTGCTCCTCACGACCCCGGCCGTCACGCACGCGCCGCTGGCCCGCGAGGCCCTCGCCGCCGGCAAGCACGTCCTGGTCGAGAAGCCGTTCGCGGCCACCGCCGAGGAGGCCGCCGCTCTCGTCGCGACCGCGGATGACGCCGGGCTGCTGATCCACGTCAGCCAGAACTACCGGTACTATCCTGCTCCGCGGGCCGCGCGCGACCTGCTCGCGCGGGGGGCCGTCGGCGAGGTCGTGTCCATCGACATCGACTTCCGCCAGTGGGACAACGACCTCGCGGTAGGCGCGCATCCGCACTACGCGTTCCCGCATCCGCTGCTGCACGACATGGCGATCCACCATTTCGATCTTCTCCGGATGGTGACCGGGGAGGAGGCGCGCGCCGTCTTCGCGAAGTCCTCCGCACCGTCGTTCAGCAAGTACGACGATGAGGCCGCCGCCGCCGTGATCATCGAGCTCGACAGCGGCATCACCGTGTCGTACCGCGGCAGCTGGGTCAGTCGCGGCAAGCCCACGGGGTGGGCCGGAGAATGGCGGATCGACGGTGCCGACGGGGAGATCTTCTTCACCAGCAGGCTCGGCCCCATCGAGGATGGTGCAGGAGACGTCGTCGAGGTACGCGACGTCGCATCTGCGGAGCGCCGAGCGTTGCCGCTCGCCGCGACCGGACTCGTCGACCGCGCGGGGAGCCTGCACGCTTTCGCCCACGACATCCTCACCGGCGAGTCGACCGGACACCACGGGCGCGACAACGTCGGCAGCATCGCCCTCATGGAAGCGGCCACCCGCTCCGCGGAATCCGGGCTCTTCGAAGCCGTCATCGTCCCCACCCCACTCGACGACCGAAAGGAGCAGGCACATGCCTGACACCGCACTCAGGGTTCTCGTCTGGAACGAGAACCTGCACGAGACCACCAGTCACGAAGCCACGCTGCGGAACTACCCGGACGGCATCCACTCGACCATCGCCGACGGCCTCCGCGAGACCCTCGGCGACGACGTCGTCGTGACGACCGCGACCCTGCAGGATGTCGAGCACGGCTTGTCCGAGGAGACCCTGGCGCACACCGACGTCCTGCTGTGGTGGGGACACATCGGACATGACCAGGTGTCCGACGAGGTCGTCGACCGGGTGCACCGCCACGTCCTCGAGGGCATGGGGATCCTCATCCTCCACTCCGCCCACTACTCGCGCATCTTCCAGCGGCTGATGGGCACGTCCTGCGCGCTGAAGTGGCGCAGCGACGGCGAGCGCGAACTCGTCTGGACGATCGCGCCCCGGCACCCCATCGCCCAGGGCGTCCCCCACCCCATCGTCATCCCCGCGCAGGAGATGTACGGGGAGCACTTCGACATCCCCGAACCCGAGGAGACGATCTTCCTCTCGACGTTCGCGGGCGGTGAGGTCTTCCGCTCCGGCGTCACCTACACGCGCGGCTACGGGCGCGTGTTCTACTTCTCGCCCGGCGACCAGGACTTCCCCGTCTACCACCACCCCGATGTGCGCCGCGTGCTCGCGAACGGCGTGGAGTGGGCGCGCCCCACGGTGGCGCGCACGCCGTTGACCGCCGACTATCACGCGACCGACTGGTTCCTCCACGGCGAGCGCTGAGCCTGTGCACGAAGAAGCCCCTCCGAGCGAACTCGGAGGGGCTTCTTCCTCGGTGGACCTAAGGGGATTCGAACCCCTGACCTCCTCGATGCGAACGAGGCGCGCTACCAACTGCGCCATAGGCCCTTGATGTCCTCAACGTTATCACGACGAGGGACGTGTCCGCGCCGCGCAGGTCACCCGGCGGCGCGACGGGCGAGCATCTCGCGGACGTGCGCCTCGATCTCCGCATCGTCGACGAATCCCATCGCCGCGTAGGGCGAGGATGCTGCGGGCTCCTTCGCCGCCGGAGCGGGAATGCGCACCGGGGCGGCCGGAGCCATCCGCTCCGCCCTCTCCCGCAGCTCGGCGAGACGAGCGGCCTTGCGCATCTCCTCCTGCGCGTCGATCTCGGCACGAGCGACCTGCGCACGGGAGCCGGCGACCGACACGAGGGGTTCGGGAAGCCGACGCGGCGTCCACGTCGCGGGTCCCTGGTCGTGCAGGGGCGGCGACACGCGCTCCTCGACGCGCGGCTCGCTCACCACTGTCCGGCGCACGGCGCGTCCCGCGACCGAAGCCATCCGCTGGAGCAGAAGAGCGGCGACGACGACCGTCACGCCGCCCAGCCACACGAGGATCTGAGTCTGTGCGACGACGAGCTGCCAGACGCCCAGACCCGTGACGGCGAGTCCGGCCAGAAGCAGGGTCGTGGCGGCCACCCGCACGCGCCGACGCGCCCGCGCCTGACGGACCACGGGGTCGGCCTTCGCGGCAGCGAGCTGCTGCCGGAGCGCGACGAGCTCCGCCGCCTCCTTCTCGGACTGCAGCCGCTTCGCGAGCTTCTGCTGCGCGAGTGCGGTGCGGGCGTTGAGCTCGAGGCGCACCTCATCGGGGGTCTCGCTCGTCTCGGCGAGCACACGCAGCGCCTGGTTGAGCCGCACGGCGTTGCGTTCGGCGGCGTCGTACTGGAAGCGTCCGCGCCACGACGGCAGCAGATAGAGCAGCCACAGGAGCACGGCGACGAGAACGATCACTCCCCCGCTCAGCACCGGCCCGTCCATGTCGACAACGGTACGGGAGTCGGGTTCGTCCGCCCGTGCAGTCGGGGCGCGTGTCGCGGGCGGGTTCGCCTCAGATGGTCAGACGGTCCGAGGGCGGGATGTCCGCGGCGTGCAGCGGAGCCTCTCCGCCCAGCCACCGCGCGAGCACCCCCTGGGGCACATCCTCCCTCGTCAACGCGAAGGCATAGTGGTCTCGCCAGTCCCCGTCGATGTGGATGTAGCGCCGACGGAGACCCTCGTACCGGAAACCGAGCTTCTGCACCACGCGCAGGCTCGCAGCGTTCTCGGGGCGGATGCAGATCTCCATGCGGTGCAGTCCGTACTCCGTGAAGCACGCGTCGGTCGCGAGCGCCACCGCGGTCGGCGTGATGCCGCGTCCGGCGAAGCGCTCGCTCACCCAGTAGCCGATCGTCGCCGAGCACAGCGACCCTCGCGCGACGCCCCACACGTTGAGCTGGCCGGCGATCTCGCCGTCGTACTCCATGACGAACGGGTATCCGGCGCCGTCGCGGTACTGCTGCAGGAGACGTCGGATGCTCAGGCGCATGTCGAACGACACCGAGCCGTACGGCACCGTCGCCTCCCACGGCTGCAGCCAGGCACGGTTCGACAGCAGCTCGTGCTGCAACGCGCGCGCGTCGCGCGAGCGCACCAGACGCAGTTCGATCGCGCCGTGCCGCATCCCCGTGGCCTGTTCCATTCCCGCGTCCCGACGCCGCGCAGCGCCTAGAGGCGTTCCGCGAACTCCTTGAGCCAGGGACGCAGCTCGGGGCCGAGATCCTCGCGGTCGGCGGCGAGCTGGACGATCGCCTTGATGTAGTCGACGCGGTCACCCGTGTCGTAGCGACGCCCGCGGAAGACCACCCCGACGACGCCCGGCCCGTCGGGGTCGGTCGCGAGGACCTGCAGCGCATCGGTCAGCTGGATCTCGCCGCCCTTGCCCGGCTCGGTGCGCTCGAGGACGTCGAACACGGAAGCGGGCAGCACGTAGCGTCCGATGATCGCGAGGTTCGAGGGCGCGTCCTCCTGCGCCGGCTTCTCGACAAGACCGGTGATGCGCACGGCATCCGATCCTTCGATGTCCTCGACGGCGGCGGCGCCGTACATGTGGATGCTGGACGGATCCACCTCCATGAGGGCGATCACGGCGGCGCCGGTGCGTTCGTGTTCGGCGATCATCTCGGTCAGCAGCGGGTCGCGCTCGTCCATGAGATCGTCGCCGAGGAGGACCGCGAAGGAACTGTCGCCGACGTGGGTGCGCGCGCGCAGCACGGCGTGGCCGAGTCCCTTGGGCTCGCCCTGGCGGACGAAGTGGATGTCGGCGAGGTCGCTCGACTTCATGACACGCTCGAGGCGACCGGTGTCACCCTTCTCCATGAGCTTCACCTCGAGCTCCGGCACGGAGTCGAAGTGGTTGGAGATCGCGTTCTTGTTGCGGCCGATGATCACAAGGATGTCCTCGATCCCGGCGTTCGCGGCCTCCTCGACCACGTACTGGATCGCCGGCTTGTCGACGACGGGCAGCATCTCCTTCGGCATCGCCTTCGTCGCTGGCAGGAATCGCGTGCCCAGTCCTGCGGCGGGGATGACGGCTTTGATCTTGTGGTGGCCCATCTCCACAGCCTACCGGGGCCGCCGCCGTAGACTCGGAGGCATGTCGAACGACGTCGAGCACGAGAAGCGTGCGCTGCGCGCCGAGCTTCGCGAGCGGCGTCAACTGCTGAGCGATGCGCAGCGCGAGAGCGCCGCCTCCGCGATCGCGTTGCGCCTGGACGAGCTGGTCGCCCAGCTCGGCGCGGAGTCGATCTCCTGTTTCCTGTCCACCACGACAGAGCCGGGAACCCGCGACTTCGTCCTGGCCGCGGTGCGGCGCGGAATACGCGTCCTGCTCCCGGTCACCCGGGCCGACGGCCTGCTGGACTGGGCCGTCGCGACCGACGACGACGAGATCACCGAGGGCATGTACGGCCTCCCCGAGCCCACCGGAGAGCTCCTCGGACCGATCGCCGTCAACGACGTGGACCTCATGATCATCCCGGCGGCGGCCGTCGACCGCACCGGCATGCGCATGGGCTGGGGTCGCGGATACTTCGACAAGACCATCGGATCCATGGAGAAGTGCCCGCCCGTCTACGCGGTCATCTATGATTCCGAGGTGCTCGACTCCCTGCCGAGAGAGGTGCACGACCAGCCTGTCACGGGAGTCGTCACCCCCACCCGCACCCTTCTCCTGTCGCCCGAGCGACGCTGACACCCCCGAGGACCCATGCCCACCTACGCCTACGCCTGCCGCTCGTGCGGTCATGCCTTCGACGCCGTCCAGAGCTTCTCCGACGACGCGCTCACCGTCTGCCCCGAGTGCGGGGGCGAGTTGCGCAAGCAGTACGGATCGATCGGCGTGACCTTCAACGGCTCCGGTTTCTACCGCACCGATTCGCGCGGCGGGTCCGGCGCGAAGAAGGAGTCGAGCTCGTCGCCGTCTGGCTCGTCCTCGTCTGGCTCGTCCTCCTCCGGCGCGTCGTCGAGCTCGTCGTCCAGCGCTCCTGCGGCCCCGGCCGCAGCATCCTCGTCCTCCTGACCCCCGACCATCCCCCGATCTCACTGACCGAACGGAGAATCTCATGCTCAAGGGCTTCAAGGACTTCCTACTCCGCGGGAACGTCATCGACCTGGCCGTGGCCGTCGTCATCGGCACCGCGTTCACCGCGATCGTGACCGCGATCGTGAACAGCATCATCAACCCGCTCGTCGCACTGTTCTTCGAGGCCGACGCCACCGGGCAGTTCGGGCCGAAGGTCACGAACATCTACGGCAACGAGGTCGTGTTCCCTCTCGGGGACCTCATCTCGGCGGTCATCAGCTTCCTCGCGGTCGCCGCGGTCGTGTACTTCGTGTTCGTCCTGCCGATGAACACCTTCAAGAAGCATGTCGAAGCACGCAAGGGAACCCCGGCCGAGGAGCCGCAGGAGGAGCCCGCCGCCGCGACCGAGGCCGAGCTGCTCGTCGAGATCCGCGATCTGCTCGCGCGCAACGCCGCCCGCGACTGAGGACAGACGCGGAGCGGATCCGTCAGTAGTGCGGCGGGACGTCGCCGAGCATCCGATCGTCGTTCGGGCCTTTCGGGCCCTTCGGACCGGATGCCGGGGGCTCCCGCCGTTCTGCTGTCTCCGGCGCCGTATCGGTGCCGACCACCGGGGTGAGCCGCGCACGTCGCGCGCCCCGCACGCGCTCGACCTTCTGACGCGGCTCCGTCCGCCGCTCCGGTCGATGCGAGTCGTCAGTCATGGCGCGGATCGACGATGTCGATCGGCTGCGTGTCGTCCTCGGCGCGCACAGCCGTAGGCGAGATGCCCAGAACCCCGGCGATGCGCATCGCGGCGGTCACGGGGTCGCTGTAGAGGTCGAACGCGTGCACCCGCACGTAGTGCCATCCGAGCCGGCGGAGCACATGCGGGCGCAGTCGCAGGGTCTCGCGCAGCGACTCCCCACGGGTCTCGGGGTCGGACTCGATCACGACCGCCTTGCCTGCGTGCTGGGCGACGAGCGGCAGCAGTCCCCGGTAGTCGACGTCGACCGCTGCTCCGAGTCGGCGCAGTTCCCGCGCGAGAGCGAGGGTCAGCGGATCAGCGAGGTCCTCGAGCCGGGCCTCCCGACCGCGGACGGCGAGGCCGCCGAGGATCGACATCAGCGTGGCGGCGCCGAACTCGAGCCGGCCGTCGTCGAACGACGAAGGCCGGATCGACGACACGATCACCATCGAGCGCCGCGCGCGGGTCATCCCGACCGTGAGCAGACGCTCGCCGTCAGGCGTGGACAGGTCGCCGAAGTCGCTGAGCACGCGGCCGTGCTTCGTGAGGCCGAAGCCGAGGGAGAGGATCACACGATCCCGGCTCTCCGCGACCGATTCCTCGAGCGTCAGCACCGCGAAGGGCTCGGCCGTGTCGCGCCCGACGAAGTCGGCGACATCGGATCGTCCGGCGAACGCGGAGGTCACGGCGGCGCGCACGCGCTCGGCGTGACGTCGGCTCGCGGTCACGACCATGAGCGACTCCTCCGGACGGTGCACCGCGTGCTCGACGACGAGCGTGACCACGCGGGCGACCTCGGCGTCGGGGCTCTCGACAGCGCCGGAGATCGGATCCGGCGCTCCCACACCGCCCTCCACGTAGTCGACCGTGAGGCTGCCTCGGCCGAGATACGAGCCGGCCCACGGCAGAGACACGATCTCGCCGCCGTAGAACGCGTCGTTGATGAGCTCGACGAGGTCCTCGCCTCCCGCGCGATAGCTGCGGGTGAGGGTCATGACGGGCAACAGCTCCGACAGCCGCTCGAACACGGAGGTGTCGTCGAACTCGACCTCGGGCTCCCAGTCGGCTCCGGGGTCGACCGCGACGTGGAAGGGCGTCGGGCGCTGCGTCACGGGGTCGCCGAACGCGACGACCTGGCGGGCGCGGCGGATCGCCGGCGCGGCCTCGGCGAGGTTCACCGCGGCGGCGTCGACGAGCAGCACGGTGTCGAACTCGACGGAGTCGGGGATCTCGGGCACCAGGTACGGCGACGAGATCCAGACCGGCGCGAGCACGTCGACCAGGGTCGGTGCGGAGCTGACGATCTCGGCGGTGGTGGTGGTCGGCTGCTTGAGGGCGCGCCGCAGGTGCTGCGACTCCTGCGGCTCGTCGACGATCGCGATCCTCCACTGGTTCGCGAGCTGCCACGCGAGCAACGGACCGGCCATCGCCGCGTGGGCCTCGTCGACGAGGCGGAAGTCGCGCTCGAGACGATCGACCACGGCGGTGTTCGCGCCGAGCAGCGCCCGGTCGTCCTGCAGAGCGCGTTCGAGGAGGGATTGCCACCACGCGAACTCGAGCTCGTCGCCGACGCGGTCCTCCGCGACATGCCGCACCGAGAGCTCCGTGAGCAGGGGCTCCAGGCCGAGGTCTGCCAGGCGATCGCGCAGCTGCGCGCGCTCCACGAGGTTGTCGAACACGTCGGACTTGGCCGCCAGGCCCGCGAGCATGCGGACGAGCCGTGCGACCGGGAGCGTCGACAGCGGCTCACGACGTCCGAGCGCGGCGTCGAGTTCGGCGAGCTCGGCCGCGACACGCTGCCAGGCGACGTACACGTCGCCGAGGCCGAGCGGGATCTCGGGCGCGACGCCGGAATCGACGCACCGCTGCCAGTGGGTGCGCTGCGTCTGGATCCGCAGCAGGGCCTCGTGCATCTCGGTCACGTGCACGCCAGGGCGCACGTACTCCTTGGCCAGCCGCTTGAGGCGTCGACGGGTGGCGCTCGACATCCCCGGCGCGTCGCGCCGGGAGCCGTGAGCCTGGATCAGTTCGCCCAGCGGTCGCTCGAACACGGTCGGGCTGAATCGGTCGAGCGAGTCCCGGATGCCCTGCAGCAGCCGGAGGTACTCCCCCAGCTCGTCGATCGTCGCGAACGGACGCATGTGCGTCTGCGCGATCAGCGCGTATCCGCGCTCGAGCAGGGCGGGCACGCTGTCGGAGTTCAAGCGACCGGCGAGCTGATGGGCCGCGCGTGCCGCCTCGGTGCTCGTGAACGTGACTCCGTACCAGGGCGAGTCGTCCGGCCCGAAGCGGAACTCGCCCAGGCGCGCGGCCTGCGCGAGCGCGGCGCCGGCGGAGGCGCGGTCATCCGCGAGACGGCGCAGCGTCTCGGCGCTCAGTCGCGCGGTCGTGGAGGGCGGATGCGGCAGCGAGGCGAGCCGCGTCAGGTGGCGCGTCGCATCGAGCACCGTGGCCTGCGTGCCGGCGACGGGTGCGGTGAGCGAGCGGCGGTAGTCGCGGAGCACCGTGCGGAGGCGCACGAGCGCATCGTCCACGTCGGAGACCTTGGGGGCCGTGGCCTTCTCGTTGCGAACGATGGCGCGCACGAGGTCGCGGCGCACGCTGGCCGGCGACACCGCGAGGCTGTCGAGGCCGATGCCTGCGAGACGGTGACGCACGCCGTCGAGCGTCGAGCGCCGCGCCGAGACGACGAGCACGCGCTTGCCGCTGCGGACGAGCTCCCCCACGGCGTTGATCACGGTCTGAGTGCCACCGGTGCCCGGCAGCGTCGCGACCGTCAGCGAATGTCCGGCGGCGATGCGCGCGAGCACGGCCTCCTGCTCGGCATCCGCGTCCAGCAGCAGGTTGTCGGAGGCGGGTGCGCGGTCGTCCGGACCCGTGTGGTGCGGGGCGGGACGGCGTGCGGAGACCTGCTCGCGATCCCCTACGTGTCCGGCGAGGGCGTTGAGCACCGTGTGGTCGAGTGTCGATCCGTCGCGCGACATCGCCCCGCCGACGTCGGCGAAGGTCGAGACGACGAGGCGCGGCAGCACCGTGAACGTGTCGATCGAGCGCGTCGTGGTGCGCAGGCTGTCGATCACGGGCTGCGGCTTGAAGATGCCGCCGTCGTAGGCCAGTGCGGCGAGGGCTTCGGCGTCGATCGAGATGCCGAAGTGCTCGCGGGCGATGCGCACGAGCTCGGGGTTGACGTCGAAGGCCCCCTGCAGCTTGAGCTCGAAATCGGAGTGGTGACGGCGGATCGCGAGGGGACGCAGCAGGACGGGGGCAGCGAAGTCGGCGCCGCCGATGCGCCATCCGGCGACTCCCACCGCGAGATGCACGGCCTCGATCCCGCGCACGGTGCGCAGCTCCGTGTTCTTGGCGGTGATGCGCTCGGCCGCGAGACGGGCGGTGCGCAGGCCCACCTCGTCGCGGAAGAGGTTGGAGAGGAGGGTCGACTTGCCGGTGATGAACTGGGGCAGACTGCCCGGATGCGCCTTGGAGATGTCGATGCCGGACTCGACTGTGTCGCGGAACGTCACGAGGGGCGATGCGCCGCCGAGATCGGCGGCCTCGGCGCGCAGACGGGTGCGCTCGGCTTCTGCCGCGTGGGCGACGTCGACACCCGACAAGGAGTCGTGCAGTTCGCCGAGGGTCACCGAGGCGTCGGTCGCTGCGTCATCCGCAGACCTGCCTTCACGTCGCCACACACTCACACCCTAGGCGCGACCCGGCGAGACGGCGGTATCCCGGGCGGGTTTCACCGTATTTCCGCCGCTCTGCGCCCGCAGCGGCACCCGTACGACTCGCCCTTCACAGTCGACCGGTCGAGTCGGCTTCTCCCCCGCTGCGGGAACGACCGCCCGGAGCAGGTCCGAGCGCGAGGGTGGAACGCCAGGATGGAGTCATGACGTTCCGCTACGACTTCGCTCCGACGCCCTTCGGCGACGCCCTCGCGGTGTTCTCTGAGGAGGGCATCGTCCGCTTCGACCTCTCCGAGGCCGACGATCCGTCCGTCCCGTGGCTGCTCGAGGGCGTCGCACAGCGTCTCCGAGCAGTGCCGGAGGCGGACCCCGGCGCGGCCGGGGAGCTCACGGCACTGCTCGACGACTACTTCGACGGCGCCCCCGTGGCGTTCCACGAGCACCTCGCGCTCGACTGGCGCCTCGCCGAGGGCTTCACGCGACACGCGCTGCAGACCATCAGGACCATCTCGTGGGGCGAGACCGTGAGCTACGGCGAGATCGCCGTCCTCGCCGGCCATCCCGGCGCGGCGCGCGCGGTCGGCACGGCCTGCCGCAACACCCCTTTCTCCATCATCGTCCCGGTGCACCGTGTGGTCCGCTCCGACGGGTCGCCGGGGCACTATGGCGCGCACCCGGAGCGCAAGCGCTACCTGCTCGACCTGGAGAGCCACCGCTGACGCCGGTGCTCGTCGGACAGCAGGGACCGGAGACGACGAGGACCCCGACGTGTAGGCCGTCGGGGTCCTCGTGCCTGGGACCGCGTCAGTGATCGACCGCCTTCTCGGCGCCGAATCCGGTGAGGGAGCGCACCTCCATCTCCGCAGCGAGCGTCCGCGATTCCTTCGTGCGGCTCGTGATCGTGCCGAGCCAGCCGAGCAGGAACCCGAGCGGGATCGAGACGATCCCCGGGTTGTTCATGGGCCACAGCACGATGTCGATTCCCGGGATCATCGAGGTCGGCGATCCCGAGAACACCGGCGACAGCACGATCAGGATGATCGCCGAACCCAGCCCGCCGTACATGCTCCACACCGCACCCCGCGTCGTGAACCGACGCCAGAACAGCGAGTACAGGATCGTCGGGAGGTTCGCGGACGCCGCGACGGCGAAGGCCAGAGCCACGAGGAAGGCGATGTTCTGCCCCTGCGCGCCGATCCCGCCCACAATCGCGAGGATGCCGATCACGATCACCGTCCGACGGGCCACGCGCACCTCGGCGTTCGGGTCGGCCTCGACGGGCTTCCCCTCGGCATCCTTCTTGCCCTTCTGGATGACGTTCGCGTAGATGTCGTGCGCGAACGAGGCGGCCGCCGTGATCGTGAGACCTGCGACCACGGCGAGGATCGTCGCGAACGCCACCGCCGAGATGAACCCGAGCAGAAGCGGTCCGCCGAGGTGGAGTGCGAGCAGCGGCGCGGCGGAATTGGGCCCACCCGGCGCTGCGGCGATCACATCGGCTCCCACCAGCGCCCCGGCCCCGTACCCGAGCACGAGCGTCAGGAGGTAGAAACCGCCGATGAGCCAGATCGCCCACACCACGGACCGCCGCGCCTCCTTGGCCGTGGGCACGGTGTAGAAGCGCATCAGCACGTGCGGCAGACCCGCCGTGCCGAGCACCAAGGCCATGCCGAGAGACAAGAAGTCCCACGGGTTCGCCCCGTACTGCAGCCCCGGGCCGAGGATGGCCTCGCCCTTGTCGGAGTTCGCGACCGCGGCCTCGAGCAGCGTGTTGAGGTTGAAGCCGTTGATCGCGAGGACCCAGATCGTCATCGCGAGGGCGCCGCCGATCAGCAGGAACGCCTTCACGATCTGCACCCAGGTGGTGCCCTTCATGCCGCCGATCAGCACGTAGAGGATCATGAGCAGACCCACCACGGCGATCACGATCGACTGCCCGACCCGTCCGTCGATGCCGAGCAGCAGCGAGACGAGACCGCCCGCTCCCGCCATCTGCGCGAGCAGATAGAAGAAGCACACGGCGAGGGTCGTGATCGCGGCGGCCATGCGCACGGGGCGCTGCTTGAGACGGAACGACAGCACGTCGGCCATCGTGAACTTGCCGGTATTGCGCATGAGCTCGGCCACCAGCAGCAGTGCCACGAGCCAGGCCACGAGGAACCCGATCGAGTAGAGGAAGCCGTCGTAGCCGTTGATGGCGATCGCACCGCAGATGCCGAGGAAGGATGCCGCGGACAGGTAGTCCCCCGCGATTGCGAAGCCGTTCTGCGGCCCGGTGAACGAGCGCCCGGCGGCGTAGTAGTCGGCCGCGGTCTTGTTGTTGCGGCTCGCGCGGATCACGATGAAGAGCGTCACCGCGACGAAGGCCAGGAAGATCGAGATGTTGAGGATCGGATTGCTCTCGACGTTCATGCTCCCTCCTGCGCCTTCTCGAGTTCCTCGCGTATCTCACTGGCGATCGGGTCGAGTCTGCGATTCGCGAAAGCGACATATCCCATCGTGATCGCGAACGTGGTCACGAACTGTCCGAGTCCGAAGAGCAGGCCCACGGTGATGTCACCCCAGACCCGCTGCGACATGAAATCGGTCGCGAATGCGGCGAGCAGCACATAGACGAAATACCAGACGAGGAAGAACGCGGCGAGAGGGAAGATGAACGATCTCTGGGTTCTCTTGAGAGTGCGGAATCGTGGCGACTCCTCGACGGCGACGTAATCGATCGCACCTGCCGAATCGCCCGTTGTGTGGTCGGTCATGGGGCCTCCTTGCCTCATGGTCGTCGGGCCCGCCCGGTCGCGCCGAGCGAGTGGTAGGGTCGACGCTACGAAACGGGGAACGGCGTCGTCACCCCCGAAAGTAGGTACTCGTGAGCACTGTGGCCGGGATCGAATCCGAGACGGAGCTCGTCGCCAGGGCGGTGCGCGAGCTCGCTCAGCGCACCCGATTCCCGGTCGCCTTCGGTGGCCTGATCGACGAGGGCGTGGTGAGCGTCACCAGCATCGTCGGCAACCGCACGCACAGCCTCGACGGGCTGCGGGTTCGGCCGGAACGCGGTCTCGGTGGTCGCGCGATGATCGAGCTGCGGCCGAGGATGACGAACGACTACGGCTCCTCCCAGCAGATCACGCACGACTACGACGTCTTCGTGCTCGGTGAGGGACTGCGCACGCTACTCGCTCTGCCGATCGTGGTAGCCGGTCGGCCCCGAGGTGTCCTCTACGCCGGCGCCTGGGACCGTACACCCGAGGACGGTGTCACCACGGCCCCGGCCATGAGCGTCGCGCAGTCCGTGGCGGAGGAGCTCCGGATCCGCGACGAGGTCTCCCGGCGCCTGCGCGAGGCGACGCCGGTCACCGACGGGGTCGCGCCGCAGCAGCGCGAGGAGCTGCGGGAGAGTTTCGCGGAGCTCCGCAGCATCGCCGCATCGGTGGACGACGCAGGGCTGCGCGCGCGGATCGCGCAGGTGGAGAGCCGCCTCGTGGCCCTCGCGGGGGACACTCCCGCTGTCTCGACCGGCCCCGTCCCGACCGTGCACCTGTCGCGACGGGAGACAGACGTGCTCGCGTGCGCCGCCCTCGGCGCGACCAATGCCGAGATCGCCGCGCAGCTCGGATTGCGCGAGGGGACCGTCAAGGCGTACCTCGGCACGGCGATGTCGAAACTCGATGCGTCGACGAGGCACGCCGCGGTCGCGAAAGCGCGGCGAGCAGGGCTTCTGCCCTGAAGCGCATATTCGATCCGCTGACGAGAAACGAATTGCGGCGAAATGTGAGTGGCGCATTTCGACGTCGGCGGTATTGTCTTGTGCATGGCGAAAAGAATTGTGCATCAGCTGGTCGATGACATCGACGGCAGCGTACTGGAAGTCGGCGAAGGCGAGACCGTGCATTTCTCGCTCAACGGAACCTCCTACGAGATCGACCTGAATGCGGCGCACGCGGAGGAGCTGCGTGCGGCATTCGAGCCGTACATCACGGCCGGCCGCCGCGCCGGCTCGGCCGCCGCTCCGCGGTCGTCCTCCCGATCGGGAGCGCCGCGCAAGCGCGCCTCGCGCAACCCCGAGGTCGCGGCGATCCGTGCGTGGGCGAACGACAACGGATACTCGCTGTCTGAGCGGGGCCGGATCCCCGCGCCGGTCGTCGAGGCGTACAACGCCGCGCATTGATTCACTCGGAGGTCGCGTCTCCGGCCTGGGCCCACGGCTCATCCCGGAGCGCGATCTCCTGCGCCATGTCGGTGAGGAACCGGATCACGACATCGCGTTCCTCAGCCGACAGCCGCGCCGCCGAGTAGAACCTCTTCGCCTGCTGCGCGCCGACCGTCTCCATGGCCGCGCGCCGGGTCTCCGGTGTGATCGTGATCGCGAGCGCGCGACGATCCGTCGGATGCGGTGAGCGTACGATGTGGCCGCCCTTCTCCAACCGGTCGAGGAGCTTGGTCGTGGATGCGGTCGAGATGCCGAGGTGCGTCGCGATGCCGCCCGGTGTGGCCACTGCCCCGCGGTTCGCGCACACGATCAGATAGTGCAGTGCCCTCATGTCGGTCTCATTGAGCCGCATGTACCGCCGCGACGCGAGCGACAGCTTCTGCTCGGCGTCGCGCAGTTCACCGAGCGCTCCCATGAGCTCTGCGATCTGCCGCAGGTCCGCAGGCGCCACACCGGTGCGGTCGATCAGGACGCTGCGCGGATCGCTCGCTTCGACGTCGTAGATGGCCGCGTGGGCCAGTCCGTCCGGGGAGATCGCGTCGCCGGCCGCGGGCGCGCTCGTTGCCACCCCGCTCAAGGGGCTGGCGCCGACTCCGTCGTTCATGCCATCATGCTACACACCATTGGATTCATGTTATGTTGATAATTAGCCAAGCTAGCGAAAATGACATGACGCCGGCGAGACCGAGGAGGAACACCGCATGGACGAGGTCACCCTCCTCTCCCCCGAAGGACACGCGATCGGAGTGATCTCGAAGGACGAGGTCCACACGACCGACACCCCCCTCCACCTCGCGTTCTCGTGCTACGTCCTCGATGACGCAGGCCGCCTCCTCGTCACACGCCGCGCGCTCTCCAAGCGCACGTGGGCCGGAGTCTGGACAAACAGCTTCTGCGGGCATCCCCGCCCGGACGAGGCCATCGCGGATGCCGTCGAGCGGCGAGCCCGCGAGGAGCTCGGCCTCGAGCTGGCCGACATCTCCCTCGTTCTCCCCGAGTACCGGTACCGCGCCGTCGACGCCAGCGGGATAGTCGAGAACGAGATCTGCCCCGTGCACGTCGCCCGGGCTGACGGGCCGCTGGCGCCCGCCGACGAGGAAGTCGCGGAATGGGCCTGGGTCGATCCGGGTGA
The DNA here is from genome assembly GCF_001262495.1 of Microbacterium sp. GCS4. GTDB lineage: Bacteria > Actinomycetota > Actinomycetes > Actinomycetales > Microbacteriaceae > Microbacterium. The sequence continues at coordinate 709,533 of NZ_LGYE01000002.1, read as the reverse complement.
ACTCGCGACCGCCGTCGCGGCCACGCCCTTCGCCTTCAGCCCCTGGCTCGTCGAGCAGCTGCCCCTGCTCCGCTCCCGCGGGGCGGTCTGACCATGTCGCCGACGGCGATCCACGAGGACATGGGGATCCGGATCGAGGAGGCACTGCGTCGGCGGTTCACGCATCACGGCGATCACGCCGAGCGCTACGGCGCCGAGTTCGCCGCGCTCTGGCGCGCGGCGGCCGATCACTCCCTGGGCGGGAAGCTCGTGCGCCCGCGGCTGCTCCTCGACATCCATCGCGCTCTCACGGACGACACGGAGGCCGACCCTCCCCTCGCGGCGATCGACGTCGCCGCGCACATCGAGCTGCTGCACTACGCCTTCCTGCTCCACGACGACGTGATCGACGGCGACCTCACGCGTCGCCGTCGCCCCAACCTCATCGGCTCGCTCGCGGCGAGCGCGCCGAGCGCGACCGAGGACGGTGCCCTGCACTGGGCGCGGTCGAGCGCGATCCTCATGGGAGACCTGCTGCTCACTGCGGCCGTGATGGGCTTCGCCCGCGCCGACGTCCCCGAGCAGGTTCGCCTCGGGCTGCTCGAGCTCATGGAGCAGACCATCCTCGAGACCGTCGCGGGGGAGCACACCGACGTCGCCCTGAGCCACGGGATCGTCGCCCCCGAGCTCGACACCGTGCTGAGCATGAGCGTGTACAAGACCGCGACCTACTCGTTCTCCCTCCCGCTGCGCGCGGCGGCACTGCTCGCAGGTGCCTCACCGCATGCCGAGCGCACGCTCACGAGCGTCGGGCGTCACATCGGCCTCGCCTACCAGCTGCAGGATGACCTGCTGTGCGTGTTCGGCGACCACCGGGCGCACGGCAAGGACGCGTTCTCCGACCTCCGCGAGGGCAAGGAGACGGCGATCATCGCGTACGCCCGCTCGACCGCCGCCTGGCCCCGCATCGCGCGCCGCTTCGGAGCATCCGATCTCAGCCTGCAGGAGGCAGGGGAGATCCGCGATCTGCTGCGGGAATGCGGTGCGGAGGGCTTCGCGATCGATCTGGTCGGCGACCAGCTCGACGCCGTGCACTCGCTGCTGGCGGATGCCGAGCTGTCGGGCGACATCGGCCCGGACGCGGCGGGGGCCATCCTGCACACCGTGACCCGACTGGAAGGCCGCCAGGCATGAGCGCCGACCGCGAGGAGTCGTCGACAGAGGGTCTGGGCCGCTTCAGCCGCGCCGCGGACACGGCATCCACCGATGTCATCCGCGCGTACTCGACCTCCTTCGGCCTCGCCACCCGTCTGCTCGGCGAGCGTCACCGCCAGCACGTGCGCAACATCTACGCCATGGTCCGCATCGCCGACGAGATCGTCGACGGGGTCGCGGCGCAGGCGGGACTCGATGCCTCCGCCCAGTCCGCGGCTCTGGAGTCGTACATCGCGGCCACGCACCGGTCGATGAGGGAGGGCTACAGCACCGACCTCGTCCTGCACGCCTTCGCGCGCACGGCCAGGGAGTGCGGCATCGGCGAGGACCTCACGCAGCCCTTCTTCGACTCGATGGCCTCCGACATCTCCGCGCCGTCGGACTTCACGGCGTTCGACGCCGACGCGCACGAGCGCTATGTGTACGGGTCGGCCGAGGTCGTCGGTCTGATGTGCCTGCGGGTGTTCCTGCACGAGGAGACGCGGTCGGACGAGGAACGCGCAGCGCTCGAGCACGGCGCGCGTCAGCTCGGTGCGGCGTTCCAGAACGTGAACTTCCTGCGCGATCTCGCCGACGACACGGACCGCCTGCAGCGCGGGTATCTCGCGGAGTCGGGGCGGCTGACCGACGCGGACCGCGACGAGTGGGTGCGCACGATCCGCGGGCAGCTCGATGACGCGCGGCGGTCGATCCCGCTGCTCCCGAAGGACGCGCGAGCGGCGGTGCGCAGTGCCCACGCCCTGTTCGAGGCCCTCATGCGCCGCGTCGCCCGCACCCCGGCCGCCACGCTCTACGAGAGGCGGGTCCGCGTGCCCGATCCCGTCAAGGCGCTGCTCGCGGCGCGCGCCGTGCTCGTGACCGCGACGGAGCGCGACCGATGAGCCGGGTCGTGGTGATCGGCGCCGGCGTCGCAGGCCTCGCGGTCGCAGGTCTCCTCGCGCGCGACGGCCACGAGGTGACGATCCTCGAGAAGAACGGCCGCGTCGGCGGACGCGCGGGCACGATCGAGCGCGAGGGCTTCCGTTTCGACACCGGTCCCTCCTGGTACCTGATGCCCGAGGTCTTCGACCACTTCTTCGCCATGATGGGCACGTCGACCGAAGAGCAGCTGGATCTCGCACTCCTCGATCCCGGGTATCGCGTCTTCCGCGCACCCCGAGCCGACGGGCGCACCACCGAGCCGATCACCGTCCCGACCGGGCGCGCCGCGGTCTCCGCGCTGTTCGAGTCGCGCGAACCGGGCGCCGCGGCACGGCTCGCCGACTACCTCGACTCGGCGCACGACGCGCGCACCATGGCCGAGCGGTACTTCCTCTACAACCCCTTCACGCGTCTGCGCACGCTCGCCGCGCGCGAGGTGCTGGGCGCGCTCCCCCGCCTCGCCACCCTGCTGGGCACGCGGCTGGAGTCCTTCGCGGCTCGGCGCTTCCGCGACCCTGTGCTGCGGCAGCTCCTCGGATACCCCGCGGTGTTCCTCGGCACCGATCCGCGCACCGCGCCGGCGATGTACCACCTCATGAGCGCGCTCGATCTGGACGAGGGCGTCAGCTACCCCCAGGGCGGTTTCTGGCGGGTGATCGAGCGCATCGCGCAGACCGCGATCGACGCGGGCGCGACGATCGTGACGGATGCCGAGGTCACGGCGATCCGCACCAGGGGTGCCGGCCGCGGCACGGCGGTCTCCGGCGTGGAGTGGCGCGCCGCCGATGGCAGCGCCCGGGCGATCGAGGCCGACCTCGTCGTCTCGGCCGCAGACCTGCATCACACCGAGACGGTGCTGCTGCCGCCGCATCTGCGCACCTATCCGGAGTCGTGGTGGCAGCGGCGTACGAGCGGCCCCGGCGCCGTGCTCGTCATGCTCGGCGTGAAGGGCGCGCTGCCCGAGCTCCCCCATCACTCGCTGTTCTTCACGGATGACTGGGATGCGAACTTCGACGCGATCTTCGGAGAGCATCCCGCGATCCCCTCCCCCGCATCCACCTACGTGTGCCGCCCGAGCGCGACCGACCCGACTGTGGCGCCCGAGGGGCACGAGAACCTCTTCGTCCTCGTGCCGATCCCCGCCGACGTCGGAATCGGCGCAGGCGGATCGGACGGCGGCGGCTCGGAGCTCGTGGAGCGCGCGGCGGACACCGCGATCGATCTGATCTCCGCATGGGCGGGCATCGACGACCTCCGCGAGCGCATCGTCGTGCGCGAGACGCTCGGACCCGCCGACTTCCGCGACGACTACCACTCCTGGCGCGGCGGGATGCTGGGGCCCGCGCACATCCTGTCGCAGAGTGCGATGTTCCGAGCCCATAACGCCTCGCGCCACGTCTCGGGCCTCTACTACGCGGGCGGGACGACGGCGCCGGGGGTCGGCGTGCCGATGTGCCTCATCAGCGCCGAGATCGTGCTCAAGCGCATCCGAGGCGACCACTCCGGCGGCCCGCTCCCGGTTCCCGTCCGCTCCACGAGCGGGACAGCGTGATGGGCCTCGTCTACCTCGCGGCTCTCCTCGTCACCCTGGGATGCATGCTGCTCCTGGACTGGAGGTTCCGTCTGTTCTTCTGGCGGGATCCACTCGCGGCATCCGTGGTCGTGCTCGTCGGACTCGTGTTCTTCCTGGCGTGGGACGTCGCCGGCATCGCCGGAGGCATCTTCTTCCGCGGGGAGGGCGTGATCGCGACGGGCATCCTGCTGGCGCCCGAGCTGCCGCTCGAGGAGCCGGTGTTCCTGGTCTTCCTCGTGGTGTGCACGATGGTCGTCTTCACGGGAGCCGTCCGCGTGCTCGACGCGCTGCACCGTCGCGCGCGGGAGGACCGGACACCATGACCTATCTTCAGCTGTCCGCCTGGTTCACGGCGGCCGCGATCGTCGCCGCGATCGCGCTGACGCTCGCGACGCCCCGGGGTCGCCGCGCGCGACCGGCCGCGATCGCCGTCACGATCGCCGTCCTGTTCGTCCTCACTGCGGTGTTCGACACCGTGATGATCGCCAGCGGACTCTTCCACTACTCCACCGGCCACCTGCTCGACGTGCACATCGGCCTCGCGCCGATCGAGGACTTCGCCTACCCGCTGGCCGGCGCCGTGCTGCTTCCGGCTCTGTGGATGCTGCTCCGCGCCCGACGCGACGCGCAGGTCGGGGTCGGAGACCGAGAGAGCGCGACGACGACCGACGAGGAGAACAGCGGATGAGCACCTCTCGCACGCACGACGCCGCACAGATCCTCCTGTCCTCGCGTCCGATCAGCTGGATCAACACCGCCTTCCCGTTCGCGGCCGCCTACCTGCTGACGACGCGCGAGGTCGACCTCACGCTCGTGATCGGCACGCTCTACTTCCTCGTGCCGTACAACCTCGCGATGTACGGCATCAACGACGTGTTCGACTACGCCTCCGATCTCGCGAACCCGCGCAAGGGCGGCATCGAGGGCGCGCTGCTCGCTCCCCGCATCCACCGCGCGACCCTGTGGGCCGCCGTGCTGTCGAACCTCCCCTTCCTGATCTACCTCGTCATCGTCGGGAATCCGGCGTCGTGGATCTGGCTCGCGGTGAGCGTGTTCGCCGTGATCGCGTACTCGGCACCCGGCCTGCGCTTCAAGGAGCGGCCGTTCCTCGACTCGACCACCTCGAGCCTGCATTTCGTCACTCCGGCGATCGTGGGCCTCGCGCTCGCGGGCGCCGCCATCACCCCGACCCTCGTGATCGTGCTCGTGGCGTTCTTCCTGTGGGGGATGGCCGCGCATGCCTTCGGCGCGGTGCAGGACATCGCGCCCGACCGCGAGGGCGGCATCGGCTCGATCGCGACCGTGATCGGTGCTCGCGCGACCGTGCGTCTCGCGATCGGCCTGTGGGTGCTCGCGGGCGTCGCGATGCTCTTCACCTCGTGGCCCGGTCCTCTCGCGGCGGTGCTCGCGGTCCCGTACATCGTGAACGCCGCCCCGTGGTGGACCGTGACCGACGACACCTCGGCCTCGACGAACCGCGCGTGGCGCCGGTTCATCGCGCTCAACTACATCGCGGGCTTCCTCGCCACGATGATCCTCATCCTCGCCTGGGTCTCCTGACCCCGGCATCCCTCCCCCGCATTCCCCGTATCTCCCGCATCCCCGAATCACCCGCATTCCCCGAATCACCCGCAGCACCGAGAGGCCTTCGATGTCCCGCCCCGCGACCGATCAGATCCCCCAGATGCGAGAGCGATCCCGTCGGCACTCCTGGATGCGGGTCCTGCTGCCCGTCGCCCTGATCCTCGTCTGGCTGGTCGGCGCCGGGCTCGGCGGACCTCTGTTCGGCAAGGTCGACGAGGTCTCCTCGAACGACCAGACGAGCTACCTGCCCAACTCCTCCGACGCCACGCAGGTGCAGAAGCTCCTCGCGGACTTCCGCGACAGCGACACGATCCCCGCGATCGCGGTGTTCGTCGGCGATGCATCCCTCACGGACGCCGAGCTGCAGACGATATCGGATGCCGTGGCGGATGCCCCCTCGGTCGAGGGCGTCAGCGCGGACGTGTCCCCGGCACTGACGTCCGATGACGGCGAGGCCGTGCAGGCGTTCATCCCGATCTCGGGCGACGCCGAGCTCGCCGACACCGTGACCGCACTCGGAGAGGAGCTGCGCGCCGCGGCCCCCGACGGCGTCGCGGTGTACATCACGGGACCTGCGGGCTTCAGCGCCGACCTCGTGGCCGGCTTCGCCGGGATCGACGGCCTGCTCCTGGGCGTCGCGCTGCTCGCGGTGCTCGTGATCCTCGTGCTCGTATACCGCTCGTTCCTGCTGCCGCTCGTCGTGCTCTCGACGAGCCTGTTCGCCCTGTGCGTCGCGCTGCTCGTGGTGTGGTGGCTCGCGAAGTTCGAGGTGCTGCTGCTGAGCGGCCAGACCCAGGGCATCCTGTTCATCCTCGTGATCGGCGCGGCGACCGACTACGCGCTGCTGTTCGTCGCGCGGTTCCGCGAGGAGCTGCGCGTCGCGCAGGACAAGGGCGCGGCGCTGCTGGCCGCGTGGAAGGGGTCGGTCGAGCCGATCGTCGCCTCCGGCGGCACCGTGATCGCCGGCCTGCTGTGCCTGCTGCTGAGCGACCTCAAGTCCAACAGCACCCTCGGTCCGGTCGCGGCGATCGGGATCGTGTTCGCGATGCTGTCGGCGCTGACCCTGCTGCCTGCGCTGCTGCTGCTGTTCGGGCGGGCGGTGTTCTGGCCGCGGCGGCCCCGCTTCGAGCCCGAGGTCGTGGCCGAGGAGCACGGCATGCGCACGACCGGGCTGTGGGCCCGCCTCGCCGGTCTCATCACGAAGCGGCCGCGGGTGATCTGGATCGCCACGACCCTCGTGCTGCTCGCGGGCGCCTCGGGTGTGCTGCAGCTGAACGCGAACGGCGTGCCGCAGTCCGACCTCGTGCTGGGCGCCTCGGAAGCTCGGGACGGCCAGGTCGCGCTGGGCGAGCATTTCCCCGGAGGTTCGGGCAGCCCGGTGTACGTCGTGGTCGCCGAGGACCGCCTGCAGGAGGCCGCCGACGTGCTGCTCGCCGATGACCGCATCGACGGCGTCTCGGTGACGGCTGCGGACTCGCCGAGCGGCTCGGCGCCCGTCACGGCCGACGGCATCACCGCCGTGGGCCCGCCCGGCTCCGCGGCGCCGGAGCCGACCGTCGTCGACGGCGACGTGCTGCTGCAGGGCACGCTCACCGAAGCGGCGGACTCGGATGCCGCGGCGGACGCGCTGCGCGACCTGCGCGCGGAGCTGCACCAGCACGACGCCCTGGTCGGCGGAGTGACGGCGACCGCCGTGGACACGAACGACGCGTCCATCCACGACCGCACCCTGATCATCCCGGTGATCCTGGTCGTGATCATGCTGATCCTGATGCTGCTGCTGCGCTCGATCCTCGCTCCGGTGCTGCTCATCCTCACCACCGTGCTGTCGTTCGGCACCGCGATGGGCGTCTCGGCGCTCGTGTTCAACGGGGTGTTCGACTTCCCCGGCGCCGACCCCGCCGTCCCCCTGTACGGCTTCGTTTTCCTCGTCGCCCTCGGGATCGACTACAACATCTTCCTGATGACGCGGGTGCGGGAGGAATCGCTCGCGCACGGGACGCGCGAGGGAGTGCTGCGCGGACTGTCCATCACGGGCGGCGTGATCACCTCGGCGGGTCTCGTGCTCGCGGCGACGTTCGCGGCACTGTCGGTGATCCCGATCCTGTTCCTGGTGCAGCTCGCGTTCATCGTCGCGTTCGGCGTGCTGCTCGACACTTTCGTCGTGCGGTCGCTGCTCGTGCCGGCGCTCGCCTACGATCTCGGCAAGGTGATCTGGTGGCCGTCGAAGCTGTGGCGGAGAGGACGCGACTGACCGCACCGCAGGAGTGAGTGCCCTCGACTGGATTCGAACCAGCGACCTGCCCTTTAGGAGAGGGCTGCTCTATCCTGCTGAGCTACGAAGGCGTGATCCCAGTCTACGGGAGACCACTCGCCCGCCCCTCACGCCGCGAGGGCCAGATACGGCTCCCACCGCGGGTCGCTGCGCTCGCTCCCCCGCACGGTCCAGGCGGTGCCGTGCGGCGGTCGCGGTGTGAAGCGCAGCTGCCAGCGCATCTCCTGCGGGGTGCGGTCGCTCTTGACGTTGTTGCAGCGGAGGCAGCAGGCCACGAGGTTCTCCCACGAGTCGGCACCGCCGCGCGACCGCGGAAGCACATGGTCGATCGTCGAGGCGGCCTTGCCGCAGTAACCGCAGCGGTGGTCGTCGCGGCGCAGCACCCCGCGACGCGTGACCGGCACGCGTCTGCTCACGGGGATGCGCACATAGCGCGAGAGGATGATGACGGCGGGACGGTCGTACACCCCGTGACTGCCCCACACGGGATCGTCTTCGATGTGTTCGATCACGGTCGCCTTGTCGTTCATGACCAGGACCAGTGCTCTCTTGAACGACACGATCGCCAGGGGCTCGTATCCCGCGTTCAGTACCAGTGTGCGCATCGCCATCCTCTCGATCCGCCGGGACGGCTTCCCGGCACTCTCGACTCACACGAAGCCACCGAGGGGAAGCGTTCGCAGGGACGAAAAAAGGCGCTGTCTACTGACAGCGCCTCATGCGCGCGGCTGCACCGCGGCGCCCCTGCGGACGATGCTGAAGGACGTGACGACCGAGGGCATCCATGGTGCGGATGCTCGGTATTCGATCCATCAGCCTCTCCCGCCTCTGCGACAACGGGTTCAGGCTAACCCATCACAGCGGCCTCGGGGCCGAACTCCCGGTGAACACTCGAAGGCGTGTCCACCGCGCGTCCACGTCGAACGGGCGGCTCAGCCCGCGTTCGCGGCGAGCCAGGCGATCGGCTCGTAGAGCCCGCCGTTGACCCAGACCTCGAAGTGGAGGTGGTTGGCGGTGGAACGACCGGTGCTCCCCACGAAGCCGATGAGCTGGCCGGCGGCCACGGTCTCGCCCGCCTGGACCTGACGCGAACCGTAGGTCATGTGACCGTAGGTCGTCTGCACGCGCTGTCCGCCCACGACGCTGTCGATCATGACGGCTACGCCGTAGCCGCCGATGCTCTCGGCGGACTGACGCACGACGCCCGCGGCCGCGGCGTAGATCGGGGTGCCCTGCGGAGCGAGCATGTCGGCGCCGTTGTGCGCGCCGCCGACCGTGCGGCTGACGCTGTACGAGCCCTGCGGCAGCGGATAGCGGACCTCGCCCGAACCGGGCGAGACGAGCGCGTAGTTGCCGATGTCGAAGGTCCGGCTGCCGGCGGATGCGGTCTGCGCCGCCGCTGCCGCGCGAGCGGCCGCAGCCTCCTCGGCCTTCTTCTTCTCGATCTCGTCGGGAGTCGTCGCACTGAAGGTTCCGCGCGCGAGCGGTGCGGCGGTCGCCTGCGAGGCGACCACGAGCGACTGGGCATCGACGGCCGCGAGCTGCTGCACGGTGGCAGCGGACTCCGCGGGCTGGGAGTTCGCGTAGGCGGGGAGTGCGACGGCGGCCACGAGAGCCCCGACCGCGCCGAAGATGGCGACGGAGCGCAGGGGCTTGACGACGGTGCGCGCGCTCACCCGCGGACGGGTGCGCGGGGCGACTGCTCGATCTTCAGGTGTGTTCGCGGACTGGATGTCTTTGACCAAAACGTGATCCTCCTGCGCCTCACGCGCAGTGGCGTCGGCTCGTCGGCACTCTGCTCTCGGGGCACGTGTGTATCTCGGGTACGTTGTGCATTCCACCCGCGAGGACGACGAGCCGGAAAGGCGAATCCCCAGGGGTATCGTCCGCGGGCTTCTCGCCGACGACCCGTCCGAGGTTACCGGAAGATAACGGTCCTGTCACCCTGTGAACCTGGCAATCGCCGGACAGCGCCGCCACGACCCGGAGGATCAGGCGGGTTCGCCCACGAGGAAGATGTGCGAGGCGAGCTCGACGGGCAGCTCGAGACCGTCGTCCTTGCCCTCCATCTGGATCAGGACGTATCCCTCGTTGAAGCGGTAGTCGCCCTTGGCGCCCGGCACCACTCCGGCGTCGCGGAGCTGCTCGAGGAGCTCCGGGTCGACCTGCGCGGGCTCGGCCAGGCGACGCACGGTCCCCTCGACCGGGGCGCCCGCGGCGTTGAGCTTCTGGACGAGGCCGATGACGCCCTCGTCGAACGTGCGGGCAGGGGCATCGCCCAGCTGGTCGAGACCGGGGATCGGGTTGCCGTAGGGCGACTCGGTCGGGTGGCCGAGCAGCTCGACGAGACGACGCTCGACCTGCTCGCTCATGACGTGCTCCCACCGGCACGCCTCGTCGTGCACGAATGCCCAGTCGAGCCCGATCACGTCGGAGAGCAGACGCTCGGCGAGACGGTGCTTGCGCATCACGTCGACGGCCTTGCGACGGCCGGAGTCGGTGAGCTCGAGCGTGCGGTCCTCGGAGACGACCACGAGGCCGTCCCGCTCCATGCGGCCGACCGTCTGCGAGACCGTGGGCCCCGAGTGGCCGAGGCGCTCGGAGATCCGTGCGCGCAACGGCACGATGTTCTCCTCCTCGAGCTCGAGGATGGTTCGGAGGTACATCTCCGTAGTGTCGATCAAGTCGGTCATGTCGCCCTCCGGGTCTTCTTAGGCAAGCCTACATTCCCGCACGGACATCGGGGCGTCACGCGGCCGACACCGCGCGGGGCACGGCCTAGAATCGACGCATGCCGATCGAGATTCCCCGTGACCTCCTGCCCGTCGACGGCCGCTTCGGATGCGGCCCATCGAAGGTGCGCCCCGAGCAGCTCGACGCCCTGCTCGCCGCGGGCCCCACCCTCCTCGGGACCTCGCACCGACAGGCGCCGGTGAAGAACCTCGTCGGCAGCGTCCGCGAGCAGCTCGCCGCGCTGTTCCGCCTCCCCGATGGGTACGAGATCATCGTCGGGAACGGCGGGTCCACCGCATTCTGGGATGCTGCGGCCTTCGGCCTAATCGAGCGCCGCAGCCAGAACCTCGTGTTCGGCGAGTTCGGCGGCAAGTTCGCCGCCGCGGCCGCTGCTCCGTGGCTCACCACCCCCGACGTGCGCAAGGCCGAGCCGGGCACGCGCACCGTGGCCGAGGTCCTCCCCGACGTCGACGTCTACGCATGGCCGCACAACGAGACCTCCACGGGTGTCAGCGCACCGATCTCGCGCATGGCCGCGGAGGGCGCGCTCACGGTGATCGATGCGACGAGCGCCGCCGGCGGTATCGACTTCGACGCCGCGCAGGCCGACGTCTACTACTTCGCCCCGCAGAAGAACCTGGGCTCCGACGGCGGGCTGTGGTTCGCGGCCGTGTCCCCGGCCGCGATCGAGCGCATCGAGCGCATCGCGGCCTCCGACCGCTACATCCCCGAGTTCCTCAGCCTGAAGAACGCCGTGGACAACTCGCGCCTGAACCAGACCCTCAACACCCCGGCCCTGACCACGCTGCACCTGCTCGACAGCCAGCTGAGCTGGATCCTCGCGAACGGCGGACTCGCCTGGGCGGGCGCGCGGACCGCCGAGTCCTCCGGCATCCTGTACGACTGGGCGACGGCCTCCGACGTGGCGACGCCGTTCGTGGCCGACCCCGCGGACCGCTCCCCCGTCGTCGTCACAATCGACTTCGACGAATCGGTCGACGCCGCAGCGATCGCGAAGACCCTGCGCGCGAACGGCATCGTCGACACCGAGCCCTACCGCAAGCTCGGCCGCAACCAGCTCCGCGTCGCGACCTTCGTATCGATCGACCCGGACGACGTCCGTCAGCTCACCCGGGCACTCGACTTCGTGTTGGAGAACCGGGACGCCTGACCAGCGCATCCGCAGACGAGAAGAGGAGGCCGCGCGATCGCGCGGCCTCCTCTTCTCATTGTTCGTCCGATTCGCTCTCGCGGAGACTCACTCCTCGTCGTCGGAAACGAGCTCTTCCGAATCGTCGTCGGAATCGGCGTCGTCATCCGAGTCCTCGTCGGAGTCGGCGTCGTCATCCGAGTCGTCGTCGGAATCGGTGTCGTCGTCCGAGTCGTCGTCGGAATCGGCGTCGTCATCCGAGTCGTCGTCGGAATCGGCGTCGTCTTCCGAATCGTCGTCGTCATCCGAGTCGTCCGCGGAGTCGTCGAGCTCGTCGATGTCCACGCCGTCGAGGTCGCCGCCGTGCACGGGGCGCGGCTCGCTCGTCAGCTCGTCGTCGAGATCGTCGTCGAGGTCGTCGTCCTCCTCGGAGTCGTCCTCGAGATCCTCATCCTCGTCCTCGTCGATGTCGTCGATCTCGTCGTCGATCTCGTCCTCGTCGTCGACGTCGTCCTCGGCGCTCTCGTCGTCGGCGGCGGCGACAACCGCGGCCTGCTCGGCGAGCTCCGCCTGGTGCGCACGGTACTCGGCCAGCCGCTCGGCCCACGGCACCCACTCCGGTGCCAGGAGCGCGCCGTCACCGGGCAGGAGCTCGACCTCGAGCACGGTCGGCTCCTCGTCGTCGACGCGCGCCACCGTCACCGTCCAGTACCAGCCGGGGTAGCCCGCGAGCCGGTTCTCGAAACGCAGGGAGACCGAGCCGTCCTCCTCGGGGAGATAGCCGGCTGCGGGTCCGATGGTGGACTCGGGGGTGATCTCGCGCAGGGCCTCGAGTGCGAGATCGTGCGCCTCGACGAGACGCGGGTCGACGTCAGGCTTCGAGGTCATCGGCGACCTTGCGCAGGACGGCCGCGATCTTGCGACCGTGGCCGGAGGACGGATAGCGACCGCGGCGCAGGTCGCCGCCGATGCCGTCGAGGAGCTTCACCAGGTCCTCGACGATGATCGCCATGTCGTCGGCGGGCTTGCGCTTGGCCTTCGACAGGCTGGGCGGTGCCTCGAGCACGCGCACCGACAGCGCCTGCAGACCGCGCTTGCCGTCGGCGACACCGAACTCGACCCGAGCGCCGGCCTTCACAGCCGTGCCGGCGGGCATCGCCGAGGCATGCAGGAAGACGTCCTGGCCGTCATCGGAGGCGATGAAGCCGAAACCCTTGTCTTCGTCGTAGAACCTGACCTTGCCGGTGGGCATGGGAGAAACCTCGCTGAGTCGGTGTGGAGCTGGATCGCCGCACGGGATGCGGCCCCACCAGCCTACCGGTCGGAGACCCCTCGGATGCGGGCCGTGACCGAGCGATCCCCGGTCACGCCACGGATCCGCCTGCGCCGCCCAACGGCTAGGCTGAGACGGATGAGCACCCAGAGTCCGGAACCCGAGGTTCCCGTCCGTCGCATCGATCGCGTCCTGGCGTTCTCGGCGCTCGGCCTCGCGGCGGCATCCATCGTGTGCTTCTTCGCGATCATCATCGGCACCGCTGTGGGCATGCAGCAGGAGGACTTCGGGGCGGGCGTCTGGCCCGTCGTCGCGGCCATCCCCTACTGGGGCCTCCCGTTGGCCTTCGTGATGATCATCGTGCTGCTCGCGATGAGCTTCATCCGGAAGGGCCGCGCCTCGCGGCCCTGAGGACCCCGGCATGAGCACGCACGCCCGCCCGCTGGCCGACTGGCTGGCCGCGGCGAGCGATGCCGAGCTCGCAGACCTGTTCGCGGCACGCGGAGTGCGCGCCGACGCCGGATGGCAGGATTTCTTCGACGCCGCGGAGGCCCTGCTCGATCCTGGCTCGATCTCGCGCGCGCTTCCCTCCCTCACGCACGCGGAGGCCGACGCGCTGCGCCGGATCGCCGACGGCGGAGCACCAGTCGACGCGGATGCCGCGGCCGTCGCGACCCTGCGGCGGCTCGCGCTCCTGCGACCGGACGGCTCGGCGGCACCGCCCGTCGTGGCGGCGCTGGGCGACCGTCCCGCACCGCCGGCCGCCGACTCGACGACCCCCGGCTCCTCGTCCGACTCCGCCGCGGCGCACGCAGCCGAGCGGGCCTTCACGACCGTCGCGACCGTCGCAGATCTCCTGATGCTCACCCGCGAACGCCCGCTGGCCCTGCTCAGCGGCGGGGCTCTGAACGCCGGCGAGAAGCGTCAGCTCGCCGAGCAGGGTCTCCCCGCCGAGCAACTCGACGACATGCTCGCGATCGCGTCCACCGCGGGACTCGTGGTGGGCCACGATCGACGACTGCACACCACGGAGCCCGCAGAGCGCTGGTTGCGCGCCTCCGCCGCGGAGCGGTGGTCGCAGCTCGCGACCGCATTCCGAGACGGTCTCCCGCGGGGTCTGCGCTCCGCCGATCAGGGCTGGATCCCGACCTCCGCCTGGGATGACGCGCACCCCTGGGACCCCGCGTGGCGTGAGCGCGCCGCGGCACTGCGAGAGCACGCCAGGCTGCTGGGACTCATCGCCGACGACGGCTCGGAGCCCGCCTGGACTCGGCCGCTCCGCTCCGGCGCGGCGGCGGATCCGTCGGCACTCGTGAGCCACCTGCCTGCCGAGGTCGACCGCATCTTTCTGCAGAACGACCTCAGCGCGATCTCCCCGGGCCCCCTCGCTCCGGCTCTCGACGTGCGACTGCGCACGATCGCGGCACGCGAGTCCGCTGCGCAGGCGTCGACGTACCGGTTCGCTCCGGAGTCGATCGCGCACGCGCTCGTCCAGGGGGAAACCGAGGAGTCGATCGTGTCGTTCCTGGAGGAGATCTCGCTCACCGGCATCCCGCAACCGCTCCGCTACCTCGTGACCCAGACCTCCCAGCGCCACGGCCTCGTGCGCGTGTCGACCGACGAGGAGACCGGGCGCACGCGCATCGAGAGCGTCGACCAGAATCTCATCAGGGCGATGGCCGTCGACCAGGCACTGCGGCCGCTCGCGCTGACGGCGCACGTCGAATCGCTCACGACCCGCGTCGGCCGCGACACCGTGTACTGGGCGCTCACGGACGCGCGCTATCCGGCGACCCTCGTGGACGAGCACGGCACCGTGATCGCCGGCGAGCGGCATCTCGCCGCGGCCGTTGCGCCGAGCACGCCGGATCACTCCGCACTCATCGCCGCCCTGCGCTCGCATCAGGGGCCGGACGCCGACGCCGCCTGGCTCGACCGCGAGCTCGAAGCGGCGGTGCGCGCCAAGGCGGTGCTCCGCGTGACCGTGGGGATGCCGGACGGCTCGACCCGCGATCTCGTGCTCGAGGCCACCGGCCTCGGCGGCGGCCGCCTGCGGGGCCGCGATCGCGCGGCCGATGTCGAGCGGACCCTCCCGGTCTCGAGCATCCGCTCCGCGACCGTGATCGCACCGTGACCGCGCTCGCCCCGACCTCGGGAACGCCCGGTAAACTGGTCTGCTATGTCTGATGGCCCCCTGATCGTCCAGAGCGATCGCACCGTGCTGCTCGAGGTCGCCCACGCGGATGCCGAGAGCGCCCGCCACGAACTCGCGATCTTCGCCGAACTCGAGCGTGCCCCCGAGCACATCCACACGTACCGGATCACGCGCCTCGGACTCTGGAACGCCCGTGCCGCCGGGCACACCGCCGAGGACATGCTCGAGACCCTCGACCGCTGGTCGCGCTTCCCCGTCCCGCCGTCCGTCGCAGTCGACCTGCGCGAGACCGTGAACCGCTACGGACGGCTCGTGATCGAGCGCGACGACGAGGGCGTGCTGATCCTCCGCTCGACCGACCCCGCTGTGCTCACCCAGGTCGCGAACAACAAGCGCATCCAGCCGCTGCTGATCGGCCACCCGTCCCCCGAGACGTACGTCGTCGACGCATGGGCGCGCGGGCAGATCAAGCAGGAGCTGCTCAAGATCGGCTGGCCGGCCGAGGACCTCGCCGGATACACCCCAGGCACCCCGCACGAGATCGAATTGGACGAGGGCACCTGGCAGATCCGCCCGTACCAGCAGGATGCGGTCGACGCGTTCTCGAAGGACGGCTCGGGCGTCGTCGTGCTCCCCTGCGGTGCGGGCAAGACGATCGTGGGAGCGGGTGCCATGGCCGCCACCAAGACGACCACCCTGATCCTGGTGACCAACACGGTGTCGGCGCGCCAGTGGCGCGACGAGCTCCTCAAGCGCACGAGCCTCACCCCGGAGGAGATCGGCGAGTACTCGGGCCAGGCCAAGGAGGTCAAGCCCGTCACGATCGCGACCTATCAGATCCTCACGGCCAAGCGGAAGGGCCAGTACGCGCACCTCGCGCTGCTGGACGCCCTCGACTGGGGCCTGATCGTCTACGACGAGGTGCACCTGCTCCCCGCCCCGGTCTTCAAGCTCACCGCCGACCTGCAGGCGCGCCGTCGCATCGGACTCACCGCCACTCTCGTGCGCGAGGACGGCCGCGAGGGCGATGTGTTCAGCCTGATCGGACCCAAGCGCTTCGACGCCCCGTGGAAGCAGATCGAGGCGCAGGGGTTCATCTCCCCCGCGGTCTGCTACGAGGTGCGCGTGGATCTTCCGCCGGACGACCGGCTGGAGTACGCGGCAGCCACCGACGACGAGCGCTACCGGCTCGCCGCCTCCGCCCCCGCGAAGATCGATGCGGTGCGGGAGCTCATCGCGAAGCATCCCGATGAGCAGATCCTCGTGATCGGCCAGTACCTCGACCAGCTCGACACGCTGTCCGAGGCGCTGAACGCGCCGCAGATCACCGGGGCCACCCCCGTCGACGAGCGCGAGGAGCTGTACCGGCAGTTCCGCGAGGGCGAGATCCAGCTGCTCGTGGTGTCGAAGGTCGCCAACTTCTCGATCGACCTCCCCGAGGCCTCGGTCGCGATCCAGGTGTCCGGGTCCTTCGGCTCGCGACAGGAGGAGGCTCAGCGCTTGGGACGCCTCCTGCGGCCCAAGCAGTCCGGCCACACGGCGAGCTTCTACACGCTCGTGGCGCGCGACACGATCGACCAGGACTACGCGCAGAACCGCCAGCGGTTCCTCGCCGAACAGGGTTACAGCTACACCATCGTGGACGCGGATGCCATCGCGGCCTGACCGCCGCTCCGACGAATAGTCAGCATCCGCATGGCCGGAGTCACCATAATGGGGTCATGACTGATGCGCGCATCCTGGTCGTCGACGACGAGCCGAACATCCGCGACCTCCTCTCGACGGGGCTGAGCTTCGCCGGGTTCCAGGTGAAGACGGTGGCCAACGGCGCCGCCACGATCTCGGCGGTGCTCGAGGAGGAGCCGGACCTCATCATCCTCGACGTCATGCTCCCGGACATGAACGGCTTCAGCGTGACCAAGCGCCTCCGCGGCGCGGGCTTCACGGCGCCGATCCTGTTCCTCACCGCCAAGGACGGCACCGACGACAAGATCGAGGGCCTGAACGCGGGCGGCGACGACTACGTCACGAAGCCGTTCAGCCTCGACGAGATCGTCGCGCGTGCGCAGGCCATCCTCCGTCGCACGATGCAGGCCGACGAGGAGTCGATCATCCGCGCCGGCGAGCTGTCGATGGACCAGGACACGCACGACGTGCACGTCGGCCAGGAGCCGATCGAGCTCAGCCCGACCGAGTTCAAGCTCCTGCGCTACCTGATGCTCAACCCGAACCGCGTGCTGTCGAAGGCGCAGATCCTCGACCACGTGTGGGAGTACGACTTCAACGGCGACGCCGGCATCGTCGAGAGCTACATCTCGTACCTGCGCCGCAAGATCGACCCGCACACCGAGGAGTCGGTCATCCAGACCAAGCGCGGCTTCGGCTACATGCTCAAGGTCGGCAAGTAGGTCTCGCCGACGACGGCGGGGCCGTCGTCGCACCGCGCGTGACCGGAGGGAGGACCGCATGGCGCACAAGCCCGACGCGGTCACCCGCTGGTGGCGCGCGATCAGCCTGCGCGCGAAGGTCACCGGAGTCACCGTCGCGGTGCTCGCGCTCGGACTTCTCGTCGCCGGGCTCGGCACGGTGCCGATCCTCCGCACCTCCATCGTCGGCAACATCGAGGGCCAGCTGCCCGCCCTCGTGGCGACCGACCTCGCACCGCGGTACTTCGACGTCTCGACCGAGGACGACAAGACCGTCTACACGGCGCGCGAATCCCCGCGCGACTTCTTCGTCGCGATCTACGACGGCGAAGGTGTGCTGCAGGCCACGACCGGGAACTCGACCAACGGCACGCCGCTGTTCCCCTCGACCTATACGCTCCTGGACGCGCAGAACAACACCGACAGCGTGTTCTCGCTCGACGGCACGAAGGGGTCGAGTTTCCGCGCGGCGGTGGCCCTGTTCCCCGGCGAAGGCGGTGGCGCACTTCGCATACAGATGGTCGCGATGCCTCTCGACTACGCGGATCGCATCATCAGCCAGTTCTTCGGCATCTACGTCACGGTCGCTCTCGTCACGATCCTCATCGCCGCGCTGCTCACGCGCGGCCTCGTGACGCTGACGTTCCGCCGACTGGGGCAGGTCGAGTCGACGGCGATGTCGATCGCTGCCGGGAACTTCAGCCAGAGACTCACGGATCTCGAGCCCACCACCGAGGTGGGGCGTCTGAACTACGCCATCAACACGATGCTCGACCGGGTCGACGGCTCGCTCGCGCAGCGGGACCGCACCGTGCAGCACATGCGACGCTTCATCGGCGACGCGAGCCACGAGTTGCGCACCCCGCTCGTGAGCGTCCGCGGCTACGCGGAGCTGTACCGGATGGGTGCGATCAAGGGCGAGGAGGACACCGCCCGGGCAATGGAGCGCATCGAGAAGGAGGCGATCCGGATGGGCGTGCTCGTCGAGGACCTCCTCGCCCTGGCCCGCCTCGACGAGGAGCGCGAACCCGAGATCGAGGCGCTGGACCTTCGCCCGATCGCCCGCGACGCCGCCCTGGACCTGCGTGTCGCGGCACCGGCGCGCACCGTCACCGTCATCGACCGCACCGTCGAGGCCCCCCTGATCGATGTGACCACCCGCTCGAACCCGATCCTTCCCGAGGGGCCGAGTCCCGCACCGCGCGCCGCCCGTTCTCTCGGGGCCCTCGGCCGCCTCCGTCGGCGTTCGCGCACGCCCTCCGCCCAGGTGCCGGCAATCGACTTCACCGAGGCCACCGACATCCCCGTCCGCACACCGCCGATCGTGCTCGGCGAGGAGAACAAGGTGCGCCAGGTGGTCACGAACCTGTTGGGCAACGCCCGCCGGTTCTCGCCCCCGGAGAGCCCGCTCGAGATCGTCGTCGACGCGGACCGCGTGCGTGGAACAGGCAGCATCTCGATCGTGGATCACGGCGAGGGGATCCCGCCGCAGATCCGCGAGCAGATCTTCGAGCGGTTCTGGCGCGCCGACACCTCGCGCGCGCGGGAGACCGGAGGATCGGGGCTCGGGCTGGCGATCGTCGCCTCGATCGTGAAGGCGCTGCACGGCAGCGTCGCCGTCTCGGAGACGCCGGGCGGCGGAGCCACTTTCACCGTGACTCTCCCCCTCGCCCCGTCCCGGGCCACTCCGGCGCATCTGCTGGAGGACACGCAGCCCCTCGACCCGCTGGACCTCTGAGTCCGCCCCGCACGATCTCTCCTCCACCGCCTCCTCACGGCGCCTGTTGTGCACAGGCATCGGGCCGGAGACGCAGGGAGCGGATGCCGTGGCCGGGCGCTCTCGTAACGTCGGAGGCTCCATTGAGAGGAGATCCTATGTCCGTCTTCACCGTCGACACCGATGCGGTCGCATCCGCGCAGGCCGCCGCCCTGGCCACCATGGAGCGCCTGCGCACGGATGCCGCAACGCTCATGAGCCAGCTGACGCAGTTGCAGTCCAGCTGGGTCGGCACGGCGTCGAACGCATTCCAGGGCTGCGCCGACCAGTGGCGTGGAGCACAGCTGCACGTCGAGCAGTCGCTCGAATCGATCGGGCACTCGCTCGGCAGCGCGGCGACGCAGTACGCCGACGCCGACGCGTTCTCGGCGTCGCTGTTCCGCTGAGCGCCTTCGTCACGACGCACGCACAAACAGAGACGCCCCGGCCGAAGCCGGGGCGTCTCTGTTGTCAGTTGCGAGTTCTGACCGCTGTCGGACCGGAGCCCGTCAGGGGATCAGAAGTCCATGCCGCCCGTGGGGTCGCCGGCCGGAGCCGAGACCTTCTCGGGCTTGTCGGCGACGACGGCCTCGGTCGTGAGGAACAGGCCGGCGATCGATGCCGCGTTCTGCAGCGCCGAGCGGGTGACCTTGGCCGGGTCGATGATGCCCTGTGCGAACATGTCGCCGTACTCACCGGTCGCGGCGTTGAGACCCTGGCCCGCGGGGAGCTCGGAGACCTTGTTCGCGACGACACCCGGCTCGAGGCCGGCGTTGAGGGCGATCTGCTTGAGCGGAGCCTCGATCGCGACGCGCACGATGTTCGCACCGGTCGCCTCGTCGCCCGAGAGCTCGAGAGCGTCGAGTGCCTTGGTGCCGGACTGGATCAGCGCGACGCCACCACCGGGGACGATGCCCTCCTCGACGGCTGCCTTCGCGTTGCGGACGGCGTCCTCGATGCGGTGCTTGCGCTCCTTGAGCTCGACCTCGGTGGCCGCGCCCGCCTTGATGACGGCGACGCCACCCGCGAGCTTCGCGAGGCGCTCCTGCAGCTTCTCACGGTCGTAGTCGCTGTCGGTGTTCTCGATCTCGCGACGGATCTGCGTGACGCGTCCCTCGATCTGGTCGGCCTCGCCGGCGCCCTCGACGATCGTGGTCTCGTCCTTGGTGACGATGACCTTGCGCGCACGGCCCAGGAGGTCGAGCGTCGCGTTCTCGAGCTTGAGGCCCACCTCTTCGGTGATGACCTGGCCGCCGGTGAGGATCGCGATGTCCTGCAGCTGCGCCTTGCGGCGGTCGCCGAAGCCCGGAGCCTTGACGGCGACGGACTTGAAGATGCCCTTGAGCTTGTTCAGCACGAGCGTCGCGAGAGCCTCGCCCTCGACGTCCTCGGCGATGATGACGAGCTCCTTGCCGTCCTGGATCACCTTGTCGACGATGGGCAGAAGGTCCTTGATGTTGGAGATCTTCTGGTTCGCGATGAGGATGTACGGGTCCTCGAAGACGGCCTCCTGGCGCTCCGGGTCCGTGACGAAGTACGGGTTCAGGTAGCCCTTGTCGAAGCGCATGCCCTCGGTGAGCTCGAGCTCGGTGCCGAAGGTCTGCGACTCCTCGACCGTGACGACGCCTTCCTTGCCGACCTTGTCGATCGCCTCGGCGATGAGCTCACCGATGGCCGGGTCAGCGGCGGAGATGGACGCGGTGGCCGCGATCTGCTCCTTGGAGTCGATCTCCTTCGCCGAGGCGAGCAGCTCGTCGGTGATGGCCGTGACGGCCTTCTCGATGCCGCGCTTGAGCGAGATGGGGTCCGAACCGGCCGCGACGTTGCGCAGGCCCTCGCGGACGAGCGCCTGAGCGAGGACCGTGGCGGTGGTGGTTCCGTCGCCGGCGACGTCGTCGGTCTTCTTGGCGACCTCCTTGACGAGCTCCGCGCCGATCTTCTCGTACGGGTCGTCCAGCTCGATCTCCTTGGCGATCGAGACGCCGTCGTTCGTGATCGTGGGGGCGCCCCACTTCTTCTCGAGCACGACGTTTCGGCCTCGCGGGCCGAGGGTCACCTTGACGGCGTCGGCGAGGATGTTGAGGCCGCGCTCGAGGCCGCGGCGGGCCTCCTCATCGAAAGCGATGATCTTTGCCATGAGTTTTGTCGTCCCTCCTGGACGTAGACGTGGGGTTTAGCACTCAGAGTGAGAGAGTGCTAACGCCATTCTGGCACTCGACCCCATCGAGTGCAAGCCGCCGGGAGGGACTGCGGGCGGCGCTACGGAGCCGGGGTCTCCTCGGGGCTTGAGGGCGGGTTCGCCGAGTCGTCGAGACCGATCACCACGGTCAGCTGCTTCTGCTCGGTGTCGTTCATCGCCGCGTAGAAGTCGCTCTGCTGCACGTCGGCCCCGCCGATGAGCCCGGCGAGTCCGATCGCCGCGAGCTCGTCCTCGTCGGCCACGTAGTAGACCGTGGTGGTGGTGAAGTCCTGGCTCGTGCTGTCGCTCGCGAACACGACGTCGGCCGCCCAGCCGTTGTTGATGAGGGTCTCGCGCATCTGCTCGTCGAGTCCCTCGTCGGCCGTGGCGTTGAGGATCAGCACGGAGTACGCGGTGTCGACGACGCCGGTCTCCTCCGGCGTGGGCGTGGCGGTCGGGACGGCCTCGGGGAAGAGGGTGATGCGCCCCATCACCACGAGAGACCCGAAGATGCCGCCGATGATCAGCACGAGAGCAGCCACGAAGGACCACAGGAGCACGATCCAGCCGTTCATCCCCGGCGCTTCGGCGCGGTGCGCGCCCACGCGTCCGGAGGAGCGGGGGACGTCGTCGAATCGATCGCGGTTCGGCTTAGACACCCCTCGATGCTAACGGCACGAGGCTGTGCATCCTCATCTCCGCCGCCGGAGCATCCGGCGCGCCGCGATTCAGCCGACGAATCCGGGGGTCCGCGTCGACCGCTGCAGCGCACGGGCGTCACGGATCCGACGCAGCCGCCCGATCAGCATCGGGTCGTACTGCAGCGCGTCGTCCGACTCGATCAGCCGGCCGAGGAGCTGGTAGTACCGCGCGGCGCTCATGCCGAGCTGCGCACGGATGACCTCATCCTTCGCGCCGCCGTGACGCGGCCACAGGGTCTCGAGCGCGAGGATCTGCCGATCCCGTTCGCTGAGTTCTCCGCGCATGCGCTCAGACTACGTCGCGGTCGGCTCCGCGCCCGTGCGCCACTCCCACCACCGGCCGAGCGGGTCCGCCTCTGCCCGCACGAACCCGTCGAGCGCGACGACGAATCCCGACCACTCCTCGCTCCGGACGGGCGGGGTCCACACATCCAGGAGGGCGGGCGGATCGATCGTGATCCAGCGCGCAGGGAGGGAGCGGATGTGGTCGACGAGCGCCATCCGCTGCTCGCGCGGGATGTGCACGAGCACACCGGGGGTCGTGATCACGAGAGTCGCGTCCCGTGGCGCGAGCGCCACGAGCTCGTCCAGACGCGCCCCCGCATCGCCGGCGAGCAGCAGCGGCGGATCGGCCGCCGCGATGTCCAGCGCGGCGGCGACACGCTGCTCGCGACCCTGCTCCCCCGGCCACACGAGCCCCTGCAGCCAGGCGCGGTCGCGGGCATCACGCGCATCGAGCGGAGCCAGGTCGATTCCCGCGCGCCACACGATCTCCGGCATCCGCATCGCCGGCAGCGGGCCCGCGACGCGGCTCTCGAGCACCACGGTCGACGGGCCGTCGTGCGGATCGAGCGCGCGGAGGACGCGTCCGTCATCCGAGACGAACCGGTACGAGTAGCGGTCGGGATAGAGGCAGAGCCCGGCGGATGCGCCGATCTCGAGCAGCGCGATCGGTCCCTCGATCTCCGCCAGCACCGGCAGCAGAGGCGCGAGCCGCAACGGCTCGTTGGTCTGCAGGCGACGCGCGGAGCACTCCGCGACGATCTCCTCGGCGTGCGCGATCACGAAGGCCCGCCAGTCTGCGTACCCGACGAGTCCCACGCCCAGCATCCGCGTGACGGCGAACACGAGCGGCGGCTGCCGGCGGGTGTCCGGGATGCGCGCGAGGATGTCGCGGATCGCCCGGTCCTCGGCGACCCCCGAGGCCCACTCGGCATAGAGCTCGCTGCGGCCCGGAGCCTCCTGCGCGGCGAAACGGGCGTAACGCTGCTGCACGGCATCCGTCATATGACCATTCTGCCGCGCCGACTCCCGCCGGACGCGAGAGAATGGGTGCAGACCCCCAGGAGGACCGATGTCGTACAGCGTGGACAAGACCGAAGACGAGTGGCGCGAGGAGCTCGGCGCCGACCAGTACGCCGTGCTGCGTGAGGCCGCGACCGAGCGCGCCTGGACCGGCGAGCTGCTCGACGAGGGCCGCGCCGGCCTCTACACCTGCGGCGCGTGCGACGCCGAGCTGTTCAAGAGCGGCACGAAGTTCGACTCCGGATGCGGCTGGCCCAGCTTCTACGAGTCGATCCGCCCCGAAGCGGTCGAGCTCATCGAGGACACGAGCCTGGGCATGGTGCGCACCGAGGTGCGCTGCGCGAACTGCGGCTCGCACCTGGGGCACGTCTTCCCCGACGGATTCGGCACGCCGACCGGCGACCGCTACTGCATGAACTCGATCGCGCTGAACTTCACGCCAGACGAGGCATGACCGCACTCGACGCCGTCCGCGCGCGGCAGTCCTGGTCGAAGGTCACCGACCAGGCGCCCACACGCGAGGAGCTGATCCCGCTCGTGGCAGCGGCCGGTCGGGTGGCCGACCACTCCTCTCTGCGTCCGTGGCGGCTGATCGAGCTGCGCGGTGCGGACCGCGAGGCGCTCGGCGCCGCGATCTCGGAGGCTCAGGGGGACGCCTCGCCGTCGAGCAAGCCGCTGCGCGCACCGCTTCTGATCGCCGTCGTCGCGAGCTACCGCACGAGCGACAAGGTGCCGCGCTGGGAGCAGGAGGCCGTCGCCTCGGGCGTCGCGCACGTGCTGAGCCTGCTGCTCGACGAGGCCGGGTGGGGCGTGCTGTGGCGCACCGGACATTACACGCGCGCGACGGCCGTCGCGAAGGCGCACGGTCTCGCCGCGAACGAGGAGCTGCTCGGCTGGCTCTACGTCGGCGGCAGACCAGAGGGCAAGCGGCCCGGCCGACGCAAGCAGGTCGACGCCCGCGCCCTCATCACCCGGATGCCACGGCCTGCGGAGTCGACGGCCGAAGAGGCGGACGCGGAGGTCCGCCCGCAGCAGAAGAAGAAGGACAAGGCCGAGAAGGACAAGGCCAAGAAGAAGGCGAAAAAGGCGAAGAAGTAGTTCAGGAGCGGCGGCGACGCGGCAGGGCGACCACCACGGACGACACCGCGACGACGACCATCCCGACGATCTGCCACAGCGCCGGCCCCGCCGCGGCCGGCCAGAGCAGGTCGATCACGATCGAGGTCGCGAGCTGCCCGAGCACCGACCCCAGCCCCATCAGCAGCACGCCCGTGTGCGCCACGATGAGCGCGCCGAGCAGGATGTAGGCGAACCCCAGGAACCCGCCCAGATAGAGCCACGGCTCCGCGGGCGGCGGCTGCGGGAGCCCGCGTATCGCGACGCTCACCCCGGCCGCGAGCAGGAGCGCGATCGTGCCGGCGATGAAGCTCGTGAAGGTCGCGATGAGGGGCGAGCCCACACGCTGTGCCAGACGCCCGTTCGTCGCCGCCTGCCAGGCGATGCCGACGCCCGCGGCGAACGGCAGCAGCAGCATCCACAGCGGAGCCGCCTGCAGCACGTCGCCGCTCAACGAGATCGCGACCGCGGCGAGCGCGAGCACCCCGCCGGCGACACGGCCGGGGGTGACCGCGACGACGCCGGCCGGCCCGAATCCGATCCGGTCCAGCACGAGACCGTGCAGCGTCTGCCCCGCGACCACGCCGACCGTGAACAGCGAGACGCCCAGCACCCCGGCCGTCACGCCCTGCGTGGAGACGGTCAGTGCTCCGCAGGCGCCGCCCAGCAGCATCCAGAACGGGATGCGGCGGTCGCGGATGCCGGTGCGCAGACGTCCGACGCCGCGTCGTGCCGACGGGATGCAGACGATCACGGCGACGAGGGCGAGGAGGCCGACCGCGAAGGAGATGAGTCCGGCGACGACGCCGTTCTCGACACGGACGCCGAGCACGCCGTTGATCCGCGCCTGCACGGCGGTGAGCACGCCGATCGCGACTGCTCCGCCGAGCGCCACGGGAGCGGGGAGTCGGCGGATCGGGGTCACCTGTCGACACTACCCCCGCGCCCGTGCACGCCGTCGCGCAGGCCCCCGCGGGGCCGGTGCGAGTGTCGGCGCCCCGGCGTACGCTGACGGCATGTGCGCGAGCTACGGTCTTGATCCCCGGTTCACCGATACCGAACTCCTCGAAGCCGCCGACGAGGAGGTGCTCGAGGGTCTGCGCGGATGGGCGGAGGAGAACGCCGGCGAGACCGTGCGTCCGACCGGCAAGAACCTCCGCAACCTGAATCCGATCGTCGCGCAGCCCGATGCCGCGCCGGCCCTCGAGCCGGCATGGTGGGGATTCCTGGTGAACGGCGAGCCGTCGAAGTTCCCCTCCATCAACACGCGATCCGAACGGCTGCAGGATCGCCCCGGCGGGCTCAAGACCCGAGCCCTGGTCCCCGCGACGAGCTGGTTCGAGATGAAGAAGCCCGAACGCGTATGGCACGAGTTCCTCGTCGACGACGGCGCCCTGTTCGGAATGGCCGCCGTGACGCAGCACGGGCGCACGAGCGACGGCACCTCGTTCACCTGCTACTCGATCGTCATGCGGCCGGCCCCCGAGCACCTCGCCGGCATCCACGATCGGATGCCGCTGCTCGTCCCCGCGTCCCTGAGCCACGACTGGCTCACGGCCGAGCCGACGCGGGAGATCATCGACGAGGCGATCGCCGCGTCCGAGGAGGTCGTGGCACGGGTGAGCGCCCGCCCGCGCCCCTGACCGGAGGGCTGAGGCCCGTCGTCCTCAGGTGCCGGAGAGGACACCGGAATGCTGCGGCATCCGGTACCACGGGAGGACGCGCGCCGCCGCACCGGACGCGTAGCGTCGGAGACATGATCACAGCAGAGGGCCTCACGAAGAGGTTCGGAGACAAGACAGCCGTCCAGAACGTGTCGTTCACGGTGCAGCCCGGCTCGGTGACCGGCTTCCTCGGCCCCAACGGCGCGGGCAAGTCGACCACGATGCGCCTGATCGTCGGGCTCGACCGCCCCACGTCGGGCGTCGCGACGATCGGCGGCCGCGAGTACCGCGGTCTGCGCGCACCCCTCACCGAGGTCGGAGTGCTGCTCGACGCCAAGGCCGTGCACACCGGCCGCACCGCCCGCAACCACCTGCGCGCCATGGCGGCGACCCACGGCATCCCCGCCTCCCGCGTCGACGAGGTCATCGATCTCGCCGGCATCGGCTCCGTCGCCCGCAAGCGCGCGGGCAAGTTCTCGCTCGGCATGGGACAGCGGCTCGGGATCGCCTCGGCACTGCTCGGCGACCCGCACACGCTGATCCTGGACGAGCCGGTCAACGGCCTCGACCCGGAAGGGGTCCGGTGGGTGCGCCAGTTCGTGCGCCACGCGGCATCCGAAGGGCGCACGGTGCTGCTGTCGAGCCACCTCATGAGCGAGATGGCCCAGACCGCCGACCACGTGATCGTGATGGGCCGCGGCCAGGTGCTGGCCGATGCCCCGCTCGACGAGCTCGTGCGGGCGTGGACCCGCAACACCGTCCGCGTGCGCACGCCGCGCGCCGCCGACCTGGCCGCCGCGGTCGGCGGCCCCGACGTCGAGATCGTGAGCTCGGCCCCCGATCTGCTCGACATCGTCGGCCTCCCGGCCGCCCGGATCGGCGACCTCGCCGCAGACCGCGGCATCCCCCTGCACGAGCTGACGCCGACCACCGGATCGCTCGAGGACGCGTACCTCGCCCTCACCGGCGAGGCCGTCGAGTACCGCACCAAGGAGATCTCATGACCACCACGCAGACCGCGCCCCGCACGCGCGCGCAGGTCGACACGGGTCGACGCCTCACCTTCCTCCGCGCCGTGCGCGGCGAGTGGATCAAGCTCGCGACGCTCCGCTCCACGTGGTGGTCGATCGGCCTCGCCGCGGTGCTGACGATCGGCATCGCGGTCCTCATCGCGCAGGCCATCGACATGCCGGGCTTCGAGCCCATCCAGGCCGTCGTGATGCCGATCCAGTTCACGATGCTGCTCGCCGGCATCCTCGGCGCGATCGCCGTGACCGGGGAGTACTCGACGGGGATGATCCGCTCGACGCTCACGGCCAATCCGCGCCGCGGCTCCGCGCTGCTCGCGAAGGCCCTCGTCGTCGCGGTGTTCCTGTTCGTGTCGTCGCTCGTGATCTTCTCCGCCGCCGCGGTCGCGGTGTCCGCGATCGTGGCGCCGCGTGAGCAGAGCATCGACTGGGGCGACCCCTCGGCCTCCCTGCTCCCGATCGTCGTCTCCTCGCTGTCGATGGCGGTGTTCGCCCTGATCGGCGTGGCCTTCGGGTTCATCCTCCGCTCCGGCGCCGGGGCGATCGCCGCGACCGTCGGCCTGCTGTTCGTGCTGCCGATCGTCGCGAACTTCTTCGCCCTCGCGGGCGAGGCGTGGGCGTGGGTCATCGACGCCGCCGCGTACCTGCCGGTCGCCGCCGCGCAGAGCGCGATCCTCCCCGAGGGTGCGACGCTGGACGAGCCCGTGGCCTTCCTCACGCTCGGCATCTGGGCTGTGGGCGGACTCATCGTGGCGTGGATCGTGCTGCGCACACGCGATGCGTGAGCGCGCACTCCTCGGCACGGCCGCGTAGAGTCGCCGCGTGACCCGCATCCGCAGCCGCAGCGCCTCCCTCCGCGAGGAGGAGGAGCTGCGGCTGCCGCGTCCCCCCGGAGTCCTCCGGCGCTTCTGGGCACGGCATCCGGTCGTCGCCGACGTCCTCATCACACTGCTGTGCCTCGCGCTGTCGCTCCTCCCCGCTGCTCCGTTCTCGCAGACGGGCGACGCCTCGCCGTTGCGCGTCGTGTTCGCCGCGATCGCCCCGATCGCCATCATCGCCGCCTGTGTGACGCTGATGTGGCGCCGCCAGGCGCCCCTCGTGCCGTTCGTCGCCTCCTTCGGGGTCGAGGCTCTCCTGCTGTTCGCACCGCAGCCCGCGGGAACGCCGCTGATGTTCGTCACCTGCTACTCGTTGGCCGTGTACCGCTCGACGCGCACGGCCTGGATCGGGTTCGGCACCGCGCTCGCGGCTCTCACCAGCCTTTCGGGTCTGATGCTGCTCGCGGGCGGCGTGACGTTCCGGATCGCGATCAACACCGTCGCCACAGCGCTCGTGCTGGGGCTGATCGGCACGCTCATCGGCGTGAACGTCGGCGGCCGCAAGCGCTACATCGCCGCCGTGATCGATCGCTCACGTCAACTGCTCGTCGAGCGCGATCAGCAGGCCCAGCTCGCCGCCGCCGCGGAGCGCGCCCGCATCGCGCGCGAGATGCACGACATCGTGTCGCACTCGCTGACCGTGATCGTCGCCCTGTCCGAAGGAGCGGCTGCCACGAGTGACCGTGCCCAGGCTGCTGCGGCCTCGACGGCCACGGCGGAGACGGCTCGCAGCGCGCTCACCGAGATGCGGTCGATGCTCGGCGTGCTGCGCGACGCCGAGTCCCCGCTGCCGCTCGCCCCGATGGCCCCTGCGGAGCCGCACGAGACGGTCGCGACCGCGCAGCGGGCCGGCTTCCCGGTGACGCTCTCGGTGAGCGGGAGCGCGGAGCTGCCGCCCGCCGTCGCACACGCGGTGGGTCGCATCGTGCAGGAGGGCGTGACCAACGCGATGCGCCATGCTCCCGCCGCCACGGCGATCGCCGTGCGAGTCGCCCACGGTGCAGACGACGTGACCGTCGAGATCGCGAACGACGGCGCATCCGGGACGAAGGGCACGTCGGGGTACGGCCTGCGCGGACTGTCCGAGCGCGCGGCGCACGTGGGCGGGCGCATCGTCTCCGCCCCGGTGCCGGGCGGACGATGGATGCTGCACGCCGTCCTCCCCCGAAGTGGGTCCGACTCCCTCCCCACCGACCCCTCACCCGTCCCCGCCTCGAAGGAGCGCTCATGAGCACCCCGATCTCGATCCTCCTGGTGGACGACCAGGAGCTCATCCGCCTCGGCTTCCGCATGGTGCTGGAGGCCGAGGCCGACATGGTCGTGGTCGGCGAGGCGGCCGACGGGCACGCCGCGATCGCGCAGACCGCCGCGCTCGCGCCCGACCTGGTCCTCATGGACATCCGGATGCCGGGGCTCGACGGCATCGCGGCGACCGAGGCGATCGTGCGCGAGCATCCGCAGACGCGTGTGCTCGTGCTGACGACCTTCGACCTCGACGAGTACGCGTTCGGTGCCATCCGCGCCGGGGCGAGCGGATTCCTGCTCAAAGACGCGCACCGCCAGGAGATGCTCTCCGCCGTCCGTGCGGTGCATCGCGGCGATGCGGCACTCGCCCCGCGTGTGACCAGGATGCTGCTCGAGCACGTGACGCCGCAGCTCGGCGCCGAGCAGTCGGGCGCGAACGCCCCGCTCGTTGACCCCTCCGCGGGGTTGACCGACCGCGAGCGCGACGTGTTCCTGGAGATCGGGCGCGGACTCACGAACGCCGAGATCGCCCGCGCGCTTTACGTGAGCGAGTCGACCGTGAAGACGCACGTGGGGCGTGTGCTGTCCAAACTGGGCGCGCGCGACCGCATCCATGCCGTCATCCTCGCGCACCGTCTGGGACTGGTCGGCGACGACGAGGCGCCGCCGACCGAGTCCTGAGTCCGGCTCAGTTCGCTGCCGGCGTCCACTCCGAGACGCGGTTCAGGGCCGCGACCTCCTCGGATGTCAGGTCGAGACGGGCGCCGGCCAGGAGGTCGGGGACCTGCTCGACCGTGCGGGCGCTCGCGATGGGGGCGACGACCGTCGGCTGCGCGCGCAGCCATGCAAGCGCCGTGGCGGCGATCGAGGCGTCGTGCGCGGCGCCGATCTCCTCGAGCGCGTCGATGATGCGCAGACCGGCCTCGGTCGCGTACTTGGCGGCGCCGCCCGCGCGCGGAGAGGACTGCCCCTCGGCATCCGTGGAGCGGTACTTGCCGGTGAGGAACCCGCTCGCGAGCGAGTAGTAGGGCACGAGGCCGAGCTCGAACTCCTGCGCGACCGGGATGATCGTCTCCTCGACATCGTTGCGGTGCACGAGGTTGTAGTGCGGCTGGATCGCGACGGGGCGGGCGACGCCGAGCCGGTCGGAGATCTCGACCCACTCGCGGATGCGCTCGGCGGTGTAGTTCGAGACCGCGACGTTGCGCACGAGGCCGTCGGCGACCAGCTCGCCGAACGCGCCGACGGTCTCCTCGAGCGGCGTGCTCTCGTCGTCGAAGTGCGCGTAGTACAGGTCGATCGCGTCGACACCCAGACGCGTGAGGGAGGCCTCGGCGGCGCGGCGGACGTTCGCGGCAGCCAGGCCGCGGAAGTCCGGATGCTGGCTCACCTTGGTCGCGACGACCACATCGGAGGGCTTCCGCGACGCGAGCCATTCGCCGATGATCGTCTCGCTCTCACCGCCGGAGTTGCCGTCGATCCACGCGCTGTACGAGTCGGCCGTGTCGATGAAGTCACCGCCGCCGTCGACGAAGGCGTCGAGCACGGCGAAGGACGCATTGCGGTCGGCCGTCCAGCCGAACACGTTGCCGCCCAGCGAGAGCGGGAAGACGGACAGGTCACTGGTTCCGATGCGAGTCATACCGGGGACAACCCGCGTGGCGGGCTGGGTATTTCGCGTGTGACGGAGTGTGTCGCACTCGACGTGCGACGATCCGAAGAACAGAGCCGACTACGGGACTCGAACCCGTAACCCCCGTATTACAAGTACGGTGCGCTACCAATTGCGCCAAGTCGGCGGACGCCACCCAGCTTAGCGAGCGGCGCCGGAGGGTGACGAACTACGACGCGGGGGTCGTCGCGGTCGGCGTGGGCGTCGGCGACGGAGTCGCGGCGTCCTGCGAGGCGTCGTTCGACACGGTGAGGACGAACTGCGAGAACTCCACCGGGTCGTCGAGCGCGCCGACGTAGGCCTCGCCGTTCACGACGATCATGGGCGCCGAGGTGAGCACGAGGTCGTCGGAGCCGACGAGCGGACCCTCGAGCGCGCGCGACGTGGCCTCCTTGGCCCAGCTCACATAGTCCTGGTCCTCGATGCACGAGCGGACGCTCTTGACGTTGTCCGACCCGACCGCACCGGCGATGTCCGCGAGGTCGGCGTCGGAGTATCCGTCGCTGTTGACCTCGGGCTGGTCGTCGAGCAGGTCGTGGTTGAAGGCGTAGAACTGTGCCGGCGAGTGCGTCGCCACGCAGGCGGCGGCGCCAGCGGCCCGCAGCGAGTACTTCGTTCCGTTCGAGCTGGCGGTGAGCAGCGCGACCGGGTGGTAGGTCACGGTCGCGGCACCCTCGTTGATCCAATTGACCAGCTGGCGGGCGTTCGCACGCTCGAACTCCCCGGCGTCCGGCGACAGGTAGTCGACGTAGACGTGGATGTCGACGGCACTCGACGTCGTCGGCGCGGGGGTCGGCGCGGCCTCGCCACCGGCATCCGTCGCGTCCGGAGCGGGGGACGCGGACATGTCCTCAGACGCGACGGTCGCGCTGACGTCGGAGATCAGGATGCCGTCGTCGTCCATGCCGCCCGGCGAGAGCTGCGGCTTGGAGACCTGAGCGGAGACGGCGAGTGTGACGGCGGTGCCGATCGCTCCGACGGCGACGACAGCGATCGCGCCGACGATGATTCGTCGCATCACGCGCGCCCTCGACTGCTGGGCGTGCACCTTCTGTGCCTTCTCCCGCACCGCCTCGCGCGAATTGCGAGGGGTGGGGACGTTCGGCGTCTCGTCGCTCGACATCGTTCCTCTTGACAGTCTCGGTGGGGCAGGGTGGCCCCGAGCGCCGATCGGGCGGCGCACGCCGTGCGATCACGGCCGACAACGATGCTAACCAGCCTGGCTGAGAAATACCCAGACGACCCGGATTCTGCCATACTGAATCCGACCCGATGAGGGGTCACGGCGGGTCGAACCGCCGCTCTATCACTACGGATCGTCCGGCACGTACCTGCCGGTGAAGGAGAAACACAATGGCATCTGTGACTTTCGACGAGGCCACCCGCCTCTACCCGGGCGGCACCCGTCCGGCCGTCGACAAGCTCAACCTCGAGGTCGGAGACGGCGAGTTCCTCGTCCTCGTCGGCCCTTCCGGTTGCGGTAAGTCCACGTCTCTGCGCATGCTCGCCGGCCTCGAAGAGGTCAACGCCGGCCGCATCCTGATCGGCGACCGCGACGTGACCGACGTCCCGCCGAAGGACCGCGACATCGCGATGGTCTTCCAGAACTACGCGCTGTACCCGCACATGACCGTCGCCGAGAACATGGGCTTCGCGCTCAAGATCGCCGGCGTCGGCAAGGAGGAGCGCGCCTCCCGCGTCCTCGAGGCCGCCAAGCTGCTCGACCTCGAGCAGTATCTGACCCGCAAGCCGAAGGCCCTCTCGGGTGGTCAGCGTCAGCGTGTCGCGATGGGCCGCGCGATCGTGCGTCAGCCGCAGGTGTTCCTCATGGACGAGCCGCTGTCGAACCTCGACGCCAAGCTCCGCGTGCAGACGCGTACGCAGATCGCCTCCCTCCAGCGTCGTCTCGGCGTCACCACGGTCTACGTCACGCACGACCAGACCGAGGCGCTCACCATGGGCGACCGCATCGCGGTGCTCAAGGACGGCCTGCTGCAGCAGGTCGGCTCGCCGCGTGACCTGTACGAGAAGCCGAACAACGTGTTCGTCGCCGGCTTCATCGGCTCGCCCGCCATGAACCTGTTCTCGGCCGACCTCGCGGACGGCGGCGTGCTCTTCGGCACCGAGACCGTTCCGCTCGACCGCGACACCGTGGGTCGCGCAAACGGCTCGCAGGTCACCGTGGGCGTGCGCCCCGAGGACATCACGGTCGGTCCGGCCGACGGCAAGGGCCTCTCGGTCGTCGTCGACCTCGTCGAGGAGCTCGGCGCCGACGGCTACCTGTACGGTCACACCGACATCAACGGCAAGCGCACCGACCTGGTCGCGCGCGTCGACGGACGCAACCACCCGAACGCCGGCGAGACCGTGACGCTCGCCGCGAACGCCGGCCACGTGCACGCGTTCGACATCGAGTCGGGCGACCGCCTGAACGACAAGCCGGTCGTCTCCGCCTGATCGGAACCGCAGATGCGGCGCGGGCTGACTTCGGTCGCCCGCGCCGCTTCTGCTTCTCCCCCGCACACCCTGGAGTCACATGCACGACGCGCTGCGCATCACCGCGAGCTCGATCGACCCCGGCCTGCTCGCCCTGCCGTGGTCGACGCCTCTCGCCGCCTGGCCGTCGGAGAGCATCGTGTCGCTCCCGAAGGGTCTATCGCGGCATCTCGTGCGCTTCGCCGACCTCTCGGGGCGTGTGGTCGCCGTCAAGGAGACGACCGATGAGATGGCGCGCCGCGAGTACGAGATGCTCGGCAACCTCGCTCGCCTGGACGTCCCGTGCGTCGACCGCGTGGCGGTCATCGCGGGCCGATCGGATGCCGAGGGCGAGCCGCTCCCCGCAGCCCTCGTCACCTCGCACCTGAGGTTCTCGATGCCGTACCGGGCGCTCTTCACGCGCGTGCTGCGCCCGGATACCGCGACCCGACTCGTCGACGCACTCGCCCTACTGCTCGTGCGGTTGCACAACGTGGGCTTCTACTGGGGCGACGTGTCCCTGTCGAACACGCTGTTCCGACGCGATGCCGGAGCCTTCGCCGCCTACCTGGTCGACGCCGAGACCGGCGAGCTGCACGAGGAGGGCCTGACCGACGGCCAGCGCGCCTACGACCTCGACCTCGCCCGCACCAACATCGCCGGAGAGGTCATGGACCTCGCCGCCGGCGGACGCCTCGAGCACGGTGTGGACGCGATCGCTATCGCCGACGGGATCGTGTCGTCGTACCGCTCGCTGTGGGCCGAGCTCACGGCGCAGGAGTCGTTCGCGGCTGCCGAGACGTGGCGCATCACGGAGCGCGTCGAGCGGCTGAACGCCCTGGGGTTCGACATCGACGAGATGTCGATGTCGACGACGTCGGACGGCACGGTCGTGGAGATCCAGCCCAAGGTCGTGGACGCCGGACACCACCAGCGGCGCCTCATCCGCCTCACCGGTCTCGACGTCGAGGAGAACCAGGCACGGCGGCTGCTGAACGACCTCGACGAGTTCCGCGCCCGCTCCACCAAGCAGTGGGCGGATGAGGAGATGTACGCGCACGAGTGGCTGACCCGGGTCTTCGAACCGGTCGTGCGCGCGATCCCCTACGAACTGCGCGCCAAGCTCGAACCGGCCGAGGTGTTCCACCAGGTGCTCGAGCACCGCTGGTACCTGTCGCAGGCGCAGGGGCGCTCGGTGCCGCTGGCCGAGGTGCTGACGAGCTACATCAACGAGGTGCTCCGCCACCGTCGTGACGAGGCGACGATCATGGGGCCGCCCACCGAGACCATGAGCCTGCCCGTCATCACGGGCGCTACCTCGGTGAGCGACGAGGACGACGACGGGGTCGACTGGCGCGACCTCGTCTGAGGCCCGGAGCCGGTCGGCTCGTGTCAGTAGCCGACCGTGAACCGCTCGCGGCGGTGGTTGCCCTGCTCGATCTCGTCGACGACCGCGACCGCGAAGTCCGCACCCGAGATGAAGGATTTCCCGTCGGCGTCGCGCACGAGCACGTCGCCGCCGTCGCGGTAGTGGCCGGTGCGCTCGCCCTCGGCCCACGGACCGAAGACCTCGGCCGGGTGGATGAAGAACCAGTCCAGTCCGGCATCCGTCTGCTCGAGGAGCGCGAGCGAGTCGATGCCGACCTGGGCCTCGTGCTTGTACTCCTCGGGGAAGTCGAGGTCGAACAGCCGCGGGCCGCCCGGGGCGACGAGGCTCCCGCCCGCTCCCCCGACGACGCCGAGACGCGTCGAGGTGTCGGCGAGCTCGGCGATCACGTTCTGCAGCGCCTCGAGCACGCGGTCGGTCATGTCGCCGCGCGGCGACAGCGCCGAGACGACGGCATCCGCGCCGTCGAACGCGTTCGCGAGCGAGGCGATGTCGAGAGCGGAGCCCTGCACATACGACGCGCCGTCGACGGCGTCCTCCGGGACCGAGCGCGAGATCGCGATGACATCGTGCCCGCGGCTCACCGCCTCCGTGACGATGTGCTTCCCGGCGTAGCCGGTCCCTCCGAGGACGACGATGCGGGCCATGAGGTCTCTCCTACTTCGCGTTGCGGATCGTGGACACCTGGTAGAGCGCGACGGACGTCGCGATGCCGGCGTTCAGGGACTCGGTCACGGCCGAGATCGGGATCGACACGATCTGGTCGCAGGTCTCGGCGACGAGGCGCGAGAGGCCCTTGCCCTCGGATCCCGTGACGATCACGACGGGCCGGTCGGCGAGCTGCAGGTCAGGCAGCAGCACGTCCCCGTCGCCGTCAAGGCCGAGCACGAACACGCCCTGCTTCTTGAACTCCTTGAGCTGCGTCGTGAGGTTCGAGGCCAGCGCGACCGGCACCCGGGCGGCCGCTCCGGCGCTCGTCTTCCAGGCCGCGGAGTTCACGCCGGCCGAGCGACGCTGCGGAAGGATCAGGCCATGTCCGCCGAAGGCACCGGTGGAGCGGATGATCGCCCCGAGGTTGCGCGGGTCGGTGATGCCGTCGAGCGCCACGAACAGCGGTACCTCGCCCTTGTCGATGACCTGCTCGAGGAGATCCTGCGGGTGCGCGTACTCGTAGGGCGGCACCTTGATCGCGACGCCCTGGTGCACGCCGTCGAAGCCGGCCATGCGGTCGAGCTCCTGACGCGTGACCTCGAGCACCGGGATACCGCGGTTGGTCGCGATCGACAACATCTCCTTGACGCGGTCGTCCATCTCGACGCGCTGCGCGATGTAGAACGCGGATGCCGGGATCCTGGCGCGCAGCGCCTCGAGCACGGAGTTGCGCCCGGTGACGGTCTCGGTGTCGGTCGTGTTGTCCTTCACACGCGCCGTGCGGTTCGGGTTGCCGCCGGACGTCTGACGCCCGCCCGGCTTGCCGCGTCCGCCCGCGGCGGCGTAGCGCTCGGCCGCGGCCTTGCGCTTGCCCGCGGGGTGCCACGCGCGATCCTCGGCCTTCGGCGTCGGTCCGCGCCCTTCGAGGGAGCTGCGCCCCTTGCCGCCGGAGCCCTTGGTGGGGCCCTTCTTCTTGCCCTTGCCCGCTGAGGGGTTGCCTGGCTTAGCCATCGATACTCCAATGAGTTCCGGCTGGAGTGTCCTCCAGCGTGATTCCTGCGGCGGCGATCGCGTCACGGATGCGATCCGCCGCCGCCCAGTCCTTGTCGGCGCGCGCCTGCGCGCGCTGCGTGATCATCTCCTGCACGAGCGAGTCCAACGCCGTCGCGTGAGCGGTGGATGCCGTCGACGCGGAGGACGGCACGAGCCCCAGCACCGAGGTCATCGCGAGCACGGCGCGGGCCGCGTCCAGCGCGGCATCCGTGTCGCCGGAGTCGAGTGCGGAGTTGCCGGCCCGCACGGTCTCGTGCAGCACGGCCAGTGCCTGGGGCACGCCGAGGTCGTCGTCCATCGCCTCTGTGAAGGGCGCGGGCAGGCTCTGCCCCACGAAGTAGCCGATGCCGCCGCCCGCGATGCGGCCGACCCGCTGCAGGAACCCGCCGATGCGCCCCAGGGCCGCCTCCGCCTCGGTCCAGGACGACGCCGTGAGGTCGAGGCTCGATCGGTAGTGCGCGGCTGCGAGGGCGTAGCGCACCACGAGCGGGTCGTGCTCCTTCAGCACGTCGGCGGCGAGCGTGAAGTTCCCGAGGGACTTCGACATCTTCTGCCCGCCGACCGTCACGAGGCCGTTGTGCACCCAGTACCGTGCGAAGCCGAGGCCCGCAGCGGTCGACTGCGCGAGCTCGTTCTCGTGGTGCGGGAAGCGCAAGTCGAGGCCGCCGCCGTGGATGTCGAACTCGTCGCCCAGATAGCGGCGGGACATGGCCGAGCACTCGATGTGCCAGCCGGGTCGGCCCTGGCCCCAGGGCGACTGCCATACGGCATCCGCGGGCTCGCCCTCCTTGGCGCCCTTCCAGAGCGCGAAGTCCTGAGGGTTGCGCTTGCCCCGGGGGTCCGCGTCCTCCGCTGCCTCCATCGCGTCGACCGACTGGTTCGTGAGCGTGCCGTACGCGGGCCACGAGCGCACGTCGAAGTAGACGTCGCCGGAGCGGTCAGGGGCGGGGTACGCGTGGCCCCGCTCGATGAGCGTCTGGATGAGCTCCTGCATCTGCGGCACGGATGCCGTCGCGCGGGGCTCGTACGTCGGCGGGAGGATGCCGATCGCCGAGTACGCCTGCGTGAACTCCTGCTCCATGCGGTACGCGAGCGCCCACCAGGGCTCGACCTCGGTGGCGTTCGCGAGGACCTTGTCGTCGATGTCGGTGACGTTGCGCACGAACGTGACGCGCCCGTGGCGGACGTCGAGCCAGCGGCGCAGCAGGTCGAAGCTCAGCGCGGCGCGCACGTGCCCGATGTGCGGGCCGGACTGCACCGTGGGTCCGCACACGTACATCGTGATGTTCTCGGGGTCGAGAGGCACGAAATCGCGCAGCTGCTGCTCGCGGGTGTCGTAGAGGCGGAGAGTCACCGGTCAAGCCTACCGGGCGCGGGATTCCCGAGTCTGGGCGCGCAGCAGGGTCCCGATTCACGGACTCCGTCCCGATTCGCGGACCGCACATGTCACACTGCACGCGAATCGGGACACGGTCAGCGGATCGGGCGGCTTTCCGGGCGCCCCGGCGGCTCCGGTCAGTCGACCGGGAGGACCTGGCCGGTCTGCACGCCGAGAACGCTCTTGGCGAAGGCCTGGCCGACCCGATGCGACGACACGGGCACGAAGCCGGGGAACGACGAGTGATAGGAGGGCGCGTCCTCGAGCACGGAGGGGCTGACGGCGTTGATGCGGATGCCGCGAGGCAACTCGGTCGCGGCCGCGAGCACGAACGACTCGATCGCGCCGTTCACGAGCGAAGCGGCGGCCCCGGTCGCGATGGGCTCCCGTGCGAGGATGCCGGAGGTCAGGGTGAACGATCCGCCGTCGCGCACGAACGGGGTGCCCAGGCGGACGATGTCGAGCTGCGCGAGCACCTTGCTGCGGAACGCCGCGTCGTAGTCCTCGCGCGTGAGCTCGCCGAGCGGGCGGAACGCGACGCTTCCCAGCGCCACGACCACCGCATCCACCTCGCCGACCTCGGCGAACAGACGCGCGACGGATGCCGGGTCGGTGGCGTCGACCGCGGGCTCGCCGCTGCGCGAGGCGGCGACGATCTCGTGACCCTGCAGCGCGTCGACCGCGGTGCCTCCGACGAGTCCGTTCGCTCCGATGACGAGGATCCTCATGACTGCTCCTTCTCGTTGCTCTCGGGGTCGTGCGCGTTGTTCGCGTCGACCTGGGCCATCACCATCGCGATCGCGGTGACGGCGATTCCCTCCGCGCGACCGGGGAATCCCAGTCCGTCGGTGGTGGTGGCCGTGACCGACACGGGCACCCCGCCGAGCGCGTCGGACAGGACGCCCTCGGCCTCTCGGCGGCGCGCGCTGAACCTCGGCCGGTTGCCCTGGAACTGCACCGAGACGTTGCCGATGCCGAACCCGGACTGCGCGAGCAGCTCGCGGGTGCGCGCGAGGAAGACCTCGGCGTGCGCGCCCGCGTACTCGGGATGGGCGGTGCCGAAGTGCTCGCCGATGTCGCCGAGGCCTGCGGCGCCGAGCAGGGCGTCGACGATCGCGTGCGCGACCGCGTCGCCGTCGGAGTGGCCGGACAGCGGCTGCTCCCCCGGCCATTCGAGACCCGCGAGCCACAGGTTGCCGTCGCCGCCGAACGCGTGCGCGTCCGTGCCGATACCCACCCGTGGCACGCCCACCGGCTGTGCCACGGGCTGCGCGACCGGCTGTGCGAGCGACTGCACGGCTGTCGCCGCGAGAAGGTGACGTGCGCGCACCAGGTCGTCGGGGGTGGTGATCTTGAATCCCCGGGACGATCCGTCGATGTGCCGCACAGGGTGGCCCGCGGCGGCGAAGAGGGCGGCGTCATCGGTGTACTCGATGCCGTCGCGCTCGGCCCGCGCGTAGGCCTGCTCGAGCAGCGTGCGCGGGAACCCCTGCGGCGTCTGGGCGGCCGCGAGCTCGGAACGGTCGACCGGCGCTATCACGGTCGCCCCCTCGACGCGCTTGAGCGTGTCGATCACGGGCAGGGTCGGGAGGATCCCGGTGCTGTCATCGACCGCGGTGATCACGGCGTCGATCACGGCGGGCGGGGTGAGAGCGCGCGCGGCGTCGTGAACGAGCACGGTGCGGACGTCGCCCCACAGAGCCGCGAGCCCCGCGGCGACGGACTGCTGCCGCGTGCTCCCACCCGTCACCACCCGTGTCAGGTCGGCTCGGTCGCCCGCGGCGGCGCGCACCTCGGTCTCGGCGTCGCCCTCGAAACCGGCCGGTGCGACCACGACGACCTGGATAGGTGCCGCGGCGAACACGCCGTCGAGTGCGTGGCGGAGGATCGAATGCGCGTCGATGCCGACGAACGCCTTCGGCGCCCCGGCATCCAGTCGTGTCCCCGATCCGGCGGCGACGACGATGATCGCGGCGGTCGGGACGGGAAGCATGCTCACGCCTTCACGTTACCCGTGCAGACGAAGAAGGCGGATGCCGAAGCATCCGCCTTCTTCTGCAATCCGCTCAGGACGCGAGGACCTCGTCGAGCAGAGCGCCCGCCTTGTCCTCGTCGATCTTCTCGGCGAGCGCCAGCTCGGAGATGAGGATCTGACGCGCCTTGGCCAGCATCCGCTTCTCCCCCGCGGAGAGCCCGCGGTCCTGGTCGCGGCGCCACAGGTCGCGCACGACCTCGCTCACCTTGATGACGTCACCTGAGGCGAGCTTCTCGAGGTTCGCCTTGTAGCGACGCGACCAGTTGGTCGGCTCCTCGGTGAACGGCGCACGCAGCACCTCGAACACGTGGTCGAGGCCCTCCTTGCCGATCACATCGCGCACACCCACGAGATCGACGTTCTCAGCGGGGACCTCGATGATGAGGTCACCCTGAGTGACGTTGAGCTTCAGGTACTTCTTCGTCTCGCCCTTGATGATGCGCTCCTTGACCTCGATGATGGTCGCAGCGCCATGGTGCGGATAGACGACGGTCTCGCCAACCTCAAAAAGCATAAAAACGTGTCCTTTCGGCAACCTCAAGGATACCACAGGGGATATGCGCTAAGGTTCGCGCCCCGGCGTCCACGGGCCCGGTGCGGCATGCGCATAGAATGGGATGCGGATATCCCGTCGGACCTCAGGAGGACCCGTGAAATCGCGCCTTGTCGCGTCTGCCGCTCTCAGCGCCCTCGTTCTTCTCGGCGCGACGGGCTGCACGTTCATCACGCCGCAGTCGACGAAGATCGAGTACGCCGCCTCGGACGGTGTGAACGTCTCCGACTCCGACGGCCCGATCGACGTGCGCAACGCGTTCATCGTCGCGAACGAGGACGGCTCGGTCGGCAACTTCATCGGGGCGGTCGTCAACCCGACCACCGAGAAGGCGACGCTCACGATCACGCTCGTGGGCATCGATCCCTTCACCGTGACCGTGCCGGCCGGCAAGACCATCAGCTTCGGCGCCGACGAGGAGCCGCTGCGCATCGTCGGCCTCGACTCCATGCCCGGCTCGACCGTCGAGGTGCACTTCCAGTCCGGCGACGGCGCCGGCACCAAGACCGAGATCCCGGTCCTCGACGGCACCCTCCCCTACTACAAGGACCTCGTGCCGAGCACGACCGGCAGCACGACTCCGAAGCCGACCCCGATGCCGACCGACACCGCGGCGCCCGCTCCCGAGGAGTGACCCGCTCCGCT
Source organism: Microbacterium sp. GCS4 (assembly GCF_001262495.1). Lineage (GTDB taxonomy): Bacteria > Actinomycetota > Actinomycetes > Actinomycetales > Microbacteriaceae > Microbacterium. The sequence goes on along the minus strand of NZ_LGYE01000002.1, from coordinate 668,528 downwards.
CGACGGAACGGAAGAGGCCGGCACCCCGCGGGGTGCCGGCCTCTTCGCGTCTGCGGCGTTCAGCCGAGGGTGCTGTTCAGCCCTCGAAGCGGTAGCCGAGTCCGCGCACCGTCACCAGCATGACCGGTTCGCCGGGGTTCTCCTCGATGCGCGAGCGGATCCGCTTGATGTGCACGTCGAGCGTCTTGGTGTCGCCGAAGTAGTCGCTGCCCCACACGCGGTCGATCAGCTGTCCGCGGGTGAGCACCCGCCCCGAATTGCGCATCAGCACCTCGAGCAGTTCGAACTCCTTGAGCGGCATGTTGATCTGCTCGCCCGCGACCGAGACGGTGTGCCGGTCGATGTCGAGACTCACGCGACCGCCGTCGAGCACGCGCTCGTCGAGCTCGCTCTCGGCCTGCACGACCCGGCGCAGCACGGCTCGCATGCGCGCGAGAAGTTCCCGGGACGAGTACGGCTTCGTGACGTAGTCGTCGGCGCCGAGCTCCAGGCCCACCACGATGTCGACCTCGGAGTCCTTGGCTGTCAGCATGATGATCGGCACGGCCGAGGTGGAGCGGATCTGACGGCACACCTCCGTGCCGGGCATCCCCGGCAGCATGAGGTCGAGCAGCACCACGTCGGCACCGCGCTCGCGGAACGCCGTGAGCGCTCCGGGGCCGTCCTCGGCGATCTCCACCTCGTACCCCTCACGGCGCAGCAGGTACGCGAGCGGGTCGGCGAGGTCGGGTTCGTCTTCGACGAGAAGGATGCGGGTCATGCGTTCTCTCCGTTTCGGACGCGAGCGTCGGCCTTGGCCGCCTTGCGCTCGCGCTTCTTCTTGCTCTTCTTGTCCTTCGCGAGGCGTGCGGGCGCCTCGATCATGGGAAGTCGGATGGTGAAGGTCGAGCCGCGGCCCGGCCGCGACCACAGCAGCACCTCGCCGCCGTGACGCTGGGTGGCGTGCTTGACGATCGAGAGGCCGAGGCCGGTGCCGCCGGTGCGTCGGGAGCGCGCCTCGTCGGCACGGTAGAAGCGTTCGAAGATGCGCTCGCGGTCCGCCTCGGAGATGCCGATCCCCTGATCGGAGACCGCGATCTCGACGACCTCGTCGTCGGCCTTCACACCCACCCCGATGCGGGAGCCCTTGGGCGAGTAGACGATCGCGTTCGCGATGAGGTTGCCGAACGCCTCGATGAGGATCTGCGAATCGCCGTGCACCCACACGCCGCGGTCGCCGCCGCGGGCGATCTCCACCCCGGCCGAATCGGCCTGCACGGCGTGGGCCTCGATCGCCGATGCCAGCACCTCGTCGATCGACACCGCCCGGGCGGAGGAGAGCGCGTCGTCGGTCTGCAGACGAGACAGGCTCATGATGCGTCCGGTGAGCTGCCCCAGCCGCACGGCCTCCGCCGAGATGCGCGTCGCGAAGTGGCGCACCTGCTGGGCGTCGTCCGCCGCCGACTCGATCGCCTCGGCGAGCAGGGTGATCGCGCCGACCGGAGTCTTGAGCTCGTGGCTAGTGTTGGCGACGAAGTCGCGTCGCATCTGGTCGAGCCGCTCCTGCTCGGTGACGTCGCGGATCACCAGGAGCGACATCCGGGGGCTGATCGCGCTGGCCCGCGCCGAGACCAGACGCGGGTCGAGGCTGAGTCCGCCGCGCGTGATGCGCAACGACTCGGTGACCGATCCGCCGTCGACCCGCAGACTGCGCAGCAGCTGCCGAAGCTCCGGGTTCTCCAGCGGAGCGCCCACCTCGATGTCGAAGCGGCTCGCCGCCTTGGAGGCAGCGAGCACGAGACCCGAGGGGTCGACCACGCAGGCCGCGTCGTCCATGCTGCCGAGCACAGCGGTCACGCCCTCGGGCACCACGAGGGACGTCTCGTCCGCGATCCTGGCCCGCGTGCGATACGCCCACGCCACGACCAACGACAGTCCGACGCCGATCACGAGGCCGACGAACAGCGCGAACAGCGCGATCTGCGGCAGGGTCATGACACCAGCGTAGAGTGCGTTCACCGGCCGCACGGCGGGTTCGCCGCCCCGCGACGAAAGCGGAGAAGTACTATTCACGTGCTGGGCACCGTTCGTTAACCTTCGGGGCAGAGAATCCCTTTCGGGCCTGTGCGAGAGCGAGGTCCTCCTCTCGCGCGGACGACCCAGCCGTCTCGCGCTGGCCTGACAGCCGAGACCCGAATGAAAGGTTGCGCCCCTATGCGCGAAGTCTTCCACCAGTCCCTCGAGGATCTGCAGTCCCGTCTCGTCGAGATCGCCGACCTCGTCACCGTCTCGATCGACAAGGCCACCCGCGCTTTCGCCACGAGCGACGTCGCCCTGGCCGAAGAGGTCATCGCGGACGACGCGAAGATCGACGAGCTGGCCGTCGCGCTCGACGAGCAGGCCATCGAGATCCTCGCCCGCCAGCAGCCGGTCGCCCGCGACCTGCGCATCGTCGTGTTCGCGCTTCGAGTGAGCGCCTCGCTCGAGCGCATGGGCGACATGTCCGAGCACATCGCCCAGCTCGCGCGCCTGCGCTTCCCCGAGCGCGCGATCCCGAAGGGCCTCAAGGGCACCTTCGTGAAGATGGGCGAGCTGGACGTCGAGATCTCCCGCACCCTCACCGAGCTGCTGCGCACGCAGGACCTCAAGTTCGCCGACCAGATCCGCAACGCGGACGACGACGTCGACGAGCTGCACGCGAGCGTCTTCGAGAAGGTGCTCAGCGACAACTGGAAGGGCGAGACCACCGCGACCGTCGACGCGACGCTCGCGAGCCGGTACCACGAGCGCTTCGCCGACCACGCCGTCGCCGTCGCGAAGAAGGTCGTGTACCTCGCGACCGGCGACTGGCAGGCCGGCGAGGAGGACATCGCCCTCGCCGCCGAGCAGCAGACCCTCGGCCACGCTTGAGCCGAGATCACAGACAGACGACGAGGGGGTGGATGCCGAACGGCATCCACCCCCTCGTCGTCTGTCTTACTTCTTGCCCTGCGCGGCGACGGCTGCGGCGCCCGCCGCGGCGGCCTCCGGGTCGAGGTAGCGGCCCGGGCCCGTCGGCACGTTGTTCTCGTCGAGCTCGTACACGAGCGGGATGCCGGTCGGGATGTTCAGCTCGGCGATGTCGGCGTCGCTGATGCCCTCGAGGTGCTTCACGAGACCGCGCAGCGAGTTGCCGTGCGCCGTCACGAGCACCGTCTTGCCGGCCTCGAGGTCGGGGACGATCGCGCTCTCCCAGTACGGCAGGAGACGGTCGATCACGAGCTTGAGGGACTCGGTGCGGGGCACCTCCCCGTCGATGCCCGCGTAGCGCGGGTCGTCCACCTGGCTGAACTCGCTGTCGTCGTCGAGCACGGGCGGCGGCACGTCGAACGACCGGCGCCACAGCTGGAACTGCTCGGGACCGAACTCCTCGAGCGTCTGGGCCTTGTCCTTGCCCTGCAGCGCGCCGTAGTGACGCTCGTTGAGGCGCCACGAACGCGTCACGGGGATCCACAGGCGGTCCGCCGCGTCGAGCGCGATGTTCGCCGTCTGGATCGCGCGACTCAGCAGCGAGGTGTGCAGCACGTCGGGCAGGATGCCGGCTTCGGCCAGCAGCTCGCCGCCCCGCTGGGCCTCGGCCTTGCCCTGCTCGTTCAGGCGGACGTCCACCCAGCCGGTGAAGAGGTTCAGTTCGTTCCACTCGCTCCGGCCGTGACGGAGCAGGATCAGGGTGCGCTTCGCAGTCATGCCGCCAGTTTATCCGCGCGGGGTCGCGGACACGCCTCGGAGTCGGCACGTGACTGGAAGGATGGGCACATGGCGTCCTCTCCCCTCGGCCGACCCACCCGCGGCACCACGGGGACCAACCGGCTGCGTCGCAACGACCGCTGGATCGCCGCCTCACGCGCCTTCCTCCGCGCGTCTGATCCGCTCGTGATCGACCTCGGCTACGGCGCGAGCGGGGTCACCGCGTTCGAGCTCGCGACCCGTCTGCAGCGGGTGCGGGCGGATGCCGAGGTGCGAGGTCTCGAGATCGACCCGGCGCGCGTGGCGAGCGCTGACGCGCAGCTCGCCGAGGTGCGGGCGGGGCGCACACCCTTCTCTCCGGACCTGCGGGTGTCGTTCGCGCGCGGCGGCTTCGAGGTGCCGCTGGCGGACGGACGCCGACCCGCCGTGATCCGCGCCATGAACGTGCTGCGCCAGTACGACGAGGCGGATGTCGCGGGCGCATGGGGCACCATGACGTCGCGTCTGGATCCCGGGGGTCTGCTCATCGAGGGCACCTGCGACGAGATCGGCCGCATCGCGAGCTGGATCGACGTGGATGCCGCCGGGACGCCGCTCCGTCTCACGATCTCGCTGCGACTCGCCGGGCTCGAGCATCCCTCCGTCGTCGCCGAGCGGCTGCCGAAGGCGCTCATCCACCGCAACGTGCCGGGCGAGCGTGTGCACGCCTTCCTGGCGGACCTCGACCGCGAATGGGACCGCGCGGCGGCCCTCTCGACGTTCGGCGCGACGCAGCGGTTCCTGGCGGCCGTGACCGCGCTGCGCGATCAGGGGTGGCCGGTCGAGGGCGGGCGCACGCGGTGGCGGCTGGGTGAGCTCACGCTGCCATGGGCGGCGGTCGCTCCCCGGGGGTGACGCGTTTCGTCTCGTCGCTGCGCTCCTCGCTCAACGACCGGGGCGAGTTACGAAAGGCGCTCAGCCGGCGCGGCGCGGATCCGGCGCGCTCGGGCGACGCGACAGGCGCGTCAGTCGAGGGATGTCGGCCGTAGCGCCGGCATCCCCGGGTACGATGACCTGCTGTGCCGCGGCGATGTCTCCGCCGTCCGTGCGCACGACCAGGTCTCCCACGGGGGCGCGGCGCGACAGGATCGCGAGAGCGATGGGGCCGTCCTCGTGATGCCGAGCCACCGAGGTCACATGACCCACCTCGTCGTCTCCCGCGAACACCGGATCGCCGGCGGCGGGGAGCACAGCGTCGCTCCCGTCGAGGTGCAGAGCGGCCAGACGGCGCGGCGGGTGGCCGAGGTTGTGCACCTTCGCGACCGTCTCCTGTCCGCGGTAGCAGCCCTTGTTCAGGTGCACGGCCGTGCGGATCCAGTCGGACTCGTGCGGCAGCGAGCGCTCGTCCACCTCGGCCGACCAGCGCGGACGCCACGCCGCGACGCGGAGAGCCTCCGCCGCGAGGAGACCTGCGACGTCCGCGGATCCGAGCGAGGCGGCGAGCGCGTCCGCGGTCTCGCGTGACACGATCGCCGCACGCCAGGCGAGGCCGGCACCGGGATGCTCGGCGACCTCGGCGTACTGGTGCCCGCCCGCGCTCACGCGCTGCCAGGGATCCGTCCACACGAGCGCCGTCCCGGCGGGGCGCGAGGCGATCTCGTCGGCGCGGGTCGCCGCCGCGCCCCCGTCGACGAAGCCGAGCAGAGCCAGGTCGGGGCGCAGCTCGACCGTCGCCTGCGTGCGGAACTTCATGCGCTGCAGCCAGGTCGCGAGCCCTTCGGCATCCGCGGCGTCCGCGATGAGCCAGGTCGAGGTGCCGTCATCGAGGACACCGGCCGCGTGCTCGACGCGTCCCTGCGGGTCGAGCACGAGCAGCTCTGTGCTCTCGCCCGCGCCGATGCGGCCCAGCGCCTGCGAGGTGATCGAATCCAGCCAGCCGAGACGCTCGGGCCCGGCGACCTCGATCACGGCGCGGTCGTCGAGCGGCACGAGCGCGTCGCCCGCCGCCAGACGCCGCTGTTCGCGGAACACGTCGCCGAAGTGCTCGATGCCGCTCTCGCCGACCACGGCGCCGTCGATGTCGCGGAAGCCGGCCACGTCAGATCCCGGCCATGTCAGATCTTCGCCAACCGGGCCGACGCATGCGAGCGCAGCGGCGTTCCCAGCGCGGCGATGTCCCACGCCCAGAGCAGGTGGTTGTCGACCAGTCCGTACATACGTGAGGCCGAGCCGTACTCCTTCGCGCCGGCGCCGCGCACGACGGCGTCCGTTGCGATGTCGATGCGGGGGCCGTTGATCTCGCCGAGGTAGAGCTCCAGCATCCCGTCGGCGTGGGCGATCGAGACCTCGATCGGGAACCCGCCGGATGCCGCGCGCAGAGCCTCGACGTCGTCGACGCCGCGCGGCGACGACTCGGCGACGGGAGGGAGGAGCCCGGGGCCCGCGTCGGAGTCGGTCGCGGGACGACTCAGCCGCCAGAAGCCGCTCTCGGCGACCAGAGGGAGAGACGTCTCGCCCTCGTCCCGCGTGAAGATCGCGGTGGCGGAGTAGTTCAGGAACGGACCGCCGTCGTGGCTGAAGCTCACGCGATGCGTGAACTCGCCCTGCAGGCGCTCATCGCCGACCGGGTAGTCGATGACGCCGGTGCCCTCCCACACGCCGATCAGCCACGACAGCGGCGCGAGGTCGGCGGGGAGATCCGTGGGGAGCTCGAGCACGGTCGGCTCAGCGCTGGCCGCGGAAGAGATTGCGAAGCACGACGACCGAGACGAACACGATCGCGAGGCTCGCCAGGCCCAGCAGGCCGATGAAGAAGAGTTCGAGAGCCATGAGGTCCATGACGACCACTTTACCCTCCGCGCCCGCGGCTGTCGCGTCAGGAGACGAGGGCGGCGAGACCGAAGCCGACCGAGACGACGCCCATCACCAGCAGCGCACCGAGTGCGCCGCCTGCCACGCGCAGGATGAAGCCCTGGGTCCGCCCGTACCAGAGCTGCACCGCGAACGACAGGAGCACGACGCCGCCGAACGCCACGATCAGCCACGGCACGCGCCAATCCTCGGGCACGAAGAGGCCCACCGCGATCGCCGCCGCGAACGCGACGCCCCACACGACGAGCACACCGACGAACGCGTTGCGCGGCGCGAGGGCAGGTTCCGTCATGACTCCATTGTCACCCATCGGCGCGAAACGCACCTCTCAACGCCCGGTATCATGGCCCCACGGCGTCCCCCGCCGTCCGGAAGGAGTGCGCGTGGCCCAGGTGCTGGTGTTGACCAATGCTCCGATCGCGGAGCCGGTTCTCCCCGCGCTGGAGCTTCTCAGCCACCGCATCCGGCAGATTCCCGCGGAGCCTGCGCAGCTCGTGAGCGCCCCCGACTACGACATCGTGATCGTGGACGGCCGTCAGGATCTCGTCGGCGCCAAGTCGCTGTGCCGTCTCCTGCGCGCGGCAGGCCAGGAGGCGCCGCTGCTTCTCGTCATCACGGAGGGCGGCATGAGCGCGCTGTCCGGCGACTGGGGCATCGACGACGTGCTGCTCGCCACCGCGGGCCCGGCCGAGACCGACGCCCGCGTGCGCCTCGCGATCGCACGACGCGACGAGGTCGCCGAGCCCACCAGGGTGCAGGCGTCCGGGGTGACGATCGACGAGCAGTCCTACTCGGCCAAGCTCCACGGACGCCCGCTCGATCTCACCTACAAGGAGTTCCAGCTCCTGCACTTCCTCGCTACGCATCCCTCACGGGTGTTCACGCGCGAGCAGCTGCTCAGCGAGGTGTGGGGCTACGACTACTTCGGCGGCACCCGCACCGTCGACGTGCACGTCCGGCGACTGCGCGCCAAGCTCGGCGACCAGGAGCAGATCATCGGCACGGTGCGCAACGTCGGCTACCGCTTCAACGTCTACGAGGACGAGACGGTCCCGGCGACCCGCTGACCGCGGCCTTTCGTTCACACGCGCGTCACCTCACGGTGCTTAGATGTACCCCATGATCGATCCCGCTCTCGCCGACGCCGGTCTCGGCGATGCCGAAGACGACGACTTCGACGCCATCGAGGCGCCGGACTCGCTCCTGCCCGACCACCGCTACATCGATCGCGAGCTCAGCTGGCTCGCGTTCAACCAGCGCGTGCTCGAGCTCGCCGAGGACCCGTCGCTCCCCGAGCTCGAGCGCGCGAACTTCCTCGCCATCTTCGCGAGCAACCTCGACGAGTTCTTCATGGTCCGCGTCGCCGGCCTCAAGCGCCGCATCGTGACGGGCCTCGCCGTGCCGACGAACATCGGCCGGTCGCCCGTCGACGCGCTCGCCGACATCTCCCGCGAGGCGCACGCGCTGCAGCTGCGGCACGCGGACGCATGGAAGTCGCTGGTGCGTCCCGCCCTCGCGGATGCCGGGATCGAGGTGACGGACTGGTCCGATCTCACGGACGACGAGCGCTCCGGGCTCACCGAGTACTTCCAGGCGCAGGTGTTCCCGGTGCTCATGCCGCTCGCGGTCGACCCCGCGCACCCCTTCCCCTACATCTCCGGTCTGTCCCTGAACCTCGCGATCCGCATCCGCAACGCCCGCACCGGGCGTCAGGAGTTCGCCCGCCTCAAGGTGCCGCCCATGCTCCCCCGCTTCGTCGAGGTGCCCGGCGCCGGCGAGATCAAGCGCTTCCTGCGCCTCGAGGAGCTCATCGCCAACCACCTCGGCGACCTGTTCCCCGGCATGGAGGTGCTCGACCACCACGCGTTCCGGCTCACGCGCAACGAGGACGTCGTGATCGAGGAGGACGAGAGCGAGAACCTGATCCAGGCGCTCGAGGCCGAGTTGCGCCTGCGGCGCTTCGGTCCGCCGATCCGCCTCGAGATCACCGACGACATGGACGAGGTCACGATGGACCTGCTGGTCCGCGAACTCGACATCACCGACCAGGAGGTCTACCGCCTCCCCGGACCGCTCGACCTGCGCGGCCTGTTCGACCTCTCGCGCATCGACCGCCCGGACCTGCGCTACCCGCCGCACCTGCCCACGACACCCGTGGCGTTCCAGCCCGGGGGCAACGAGACCCGCGCCGACATCTTCAAGGCGATCCGCAAGTCCGACGTCCTCGTGCACCACCCCTACGAGTCCTTCACGACCAGCGTCGTCGCGTTCCTCGAGCAGGCGGCCCGCGACCCGCACGTGCTCGCGATCAAGCAGACCCTGTACCGCACCTCGGGCGACAGTCCGATCGTGCAGGCGCTGATCGACGCGGCCGAAGCAGGCAAGCAGGTGCTCGCGCTGGTCGAGGTCAAGGCCCGCTTCGACGAGGCGAACAACATCGTGTGGGCGCGCAAGCTCGAGAAGGCCGGCGTGCACGTCGTGTACGGCCTCGTCGGCCTCAAGACCCACTGCAAACTCGCCCTCGTGATCCGCGAGGAGGAGGGCGTGCTGCGCCACTACTCGCACATCGGCACGGGCAACTACAACCCGAAGACCAGTCGCATCTACGAAGACTTCGGCCTGTTCACGGCCGACCCGCAGGTCGGCAAGGACCTCACGCGCCTGTTCAACGAGCTCAGCGGCTACGCGATCGAGAAGAAGTTCAAGCGCCTGCTCGTCGCGCCGCTCCACCTGCGCAAGGGACTCATCCGGCAGATCGACCACGAGCGCCGCAACGCCGAGAACGGCAAGCCCGCGGGGATCCGCATCAAGGTCAACTCGATGGTCGACGAGGAGATCATCGACGCGCTGTACCGCGCGAGCGCGGCGGGCGTGAAGGTCGACGTGTGGGTGCGCGGCATCTGCAGCCTGCGCACGGACCTCGAGGGCATCAGCGAGAACATCACGGTGCGCAGCATCCTCGGCCGGTACCTGGAGCACTCGCGGATCTTCGCGTTCCACAACGACGGCGACCCGCAGATCTACATCGGCAGCGCCGACATGATGCACCGCAACCTCGACCGCCGCGTCGAGGCGCTCGTGCGAGTGACCGACCCGAACCACATGACGGAGCTGCTCGCGTTCTTCGACCTCGCCATGGACCCGGGGACGACCTCGTGGCACCTGGGCGCAGAGGGCGTGTGGACGCGCCACGCCGAGGATGCGGAGGGCAACCCCCTCGTCGACCTGCAGGATAAGACCATGGGGTTGATCCAGCGGCGGCGCCGCGCCCGGGCGGTGCGATGACGGTCCGGCAGGCACCGGCGAAGGGCGCGACCCGCGCGAAATGGACGGACAAGGCCGTCTACGCGGCGGGCGCCGTGGTGTGGCGCGTCATCGACGGCAAGCTGCGCATCCTCCTGATCCATCGGACCAAGTACCGCGACATCACCCTGCCCAAGGGCAAGGTCGACCCGGGCGAGATGCTCGCCGAGACCGCCGTGCGGGAGGTGCACGAAGAGACCGGCATCCGTGTCTCGCTCGGTGTGCCGGTGGGCGTGAGCCGCTACCATCTGCCCTCCAACAAGCAGAAGGTCGTGCACTACTGGGCCGCGGAGGCGACGGACGAGGCGGTGCGGGCGTCGACCTTCGTTCCGAACCGCGAGATCGCCGCCCTCGAATGGGTGAGCGTCAAGAAGGCGCGCGCACGCCTGAGCTACCCCGTCGACCTCGAGATCCTCGACTTCTTCGCCAACCTCGTCGACGACGGCGTGCTGCGCACGTTCCCGGTCGTCGCGCTGCGGCACGCCAAGGCACTCCCCCGCTCCGAGTGGGACGGGGCCGATGCCGCCAGGCCGCTGACCGAGCGAGGACGCCGTCAGGCCGACTCCATCGTCGGACCGCTGCGCGCGTTCGGCGTGCGGAAGATCGTCACGAGCGACGCAGTGCGCTGCGTGCAGACCGTCAAACCGCTCGCCAAGGCTCTCGACCGCAAGCCTGTGAAGACCGAGAAGATCAGTCAGGACGCGTGGGAGGACGGCACCGACGACCTGCGCTCGGTCATCGGCCGCCGCGTGCGTGCGGGCAAGCCGGCCGTGATCTGCAGCCACGGCCCGGTGCTCCCCGGCATCCTGTCGGAGATCGCTCTCGCGACGGGCACCATGCAGGGCTCCTACATCTCGAGCGCCGCCGACCTCGAGCCGGGCGCGTTCTCCGTCGTGCACCTCTCCGCCTCCCACCCCGGTTCCGGGATCATCGCCATCGAGACGCACGTCCCTCAGGTCTGATCCCCCCGTCGACCCGCGGCTCGATCCCAGTGCTGGCGCGGGAACGCGGCTCCTCCGACCGTCGCCGCCGACCCTAGAGAGTCGCCGCTCGTTCACCTCCCGTTCACCTGCGCGGTCGAGTCTCGTTAACCGCCGCACCTAGCGTCACTGTGTGCCCTGCACCGGGCCCCACCCATCCATGATCGAAGGATCCACAGTGAAGATCTCCCGAATCGCACGTATCGGCGCCGTCGGCGCCGTCGCCGCTCTCGCTCTCGCCGGCTGCGCCGCGAACGAGCCGAGCGGCGGGTCGTCCGACGCTCCCAACGACTCCACCCTGTCCGGCAGCCTCGACGCCACCGGCGCCTCCTCGCAGGAGGCCGCGCAGCAGTCCTGGGTCGCCGCCTTCCAGACCGCCAACCCCGACGTCACCGTGAACTACACGGCAACCGGCTCGGGCACCGGCCGCGAGAACTTCATCGCCGGCTCCTCCAGCTTCATCGGCTCGGACCGCGCGTTCAACGCCGACGAGCTCGCCAAGGGCGGCTTCGGCTCCTGCGCCTCGGACGAGATCGTCGAGATCCCCGTCTACATCTCCCCCGTCGCGGTCGCGTTCAACCTCGACGGCATCGACGAGCTGAACCTCGACGGCAAGACCATCGCGGGCATCTTCGCGGGCACCATCACCAAGTGGAACGACCCGGCCATCGCCGACCAGAACCAGGGCGTCGAGCTCCCCGACCAGGCGATCGTCCCCGTGCACCGCGCCGACGCCTCGGGCACGCAGGAGACCTTCACCAAGTACCTCAGCGCCGTCGCCCCCGACGTGTGGACCTACGAGGCCAGCGACGAGTGGCCGCTGTCGACCGGTGAGGCCGGCGACGGCACCTCGGGCGTCGTCGACGCGATCACCAACGGCTCGGGCTACATCGGCTTCGCCGACGCCTCGCGCACCGCGGACCTCGGCCAGGTCGCCGTGCAGGTCGAGGGCGAGTACGTCGCGTACTCCGCCGAGGCCGCCGCCGCGCTCGTCGAGGCCTCGCCGCTCGAGGAGGGCCGCTCGGACCACGACCTCGCGTTCGCGGTCGACCCGGCAGCCGCCCCGGCCGGCTCGTACCCGATCGCGCTCGTCTCCTACCTGATCGGCTGCGTCGAGTACGACGACGCCGAGACCGCCGGTCTCGTGAAGGCGTACTTCCAGTACGTCGCCTCGGCCGAGGGCCAGGATGCAGCCGCCGAGGCCGCGGGCAGCGCCCCGATCTCGGACAGCCTGCGCGACCAGATCAACACCGCGATCGACGCGATCGTCACCGAGTGATCGGACGCTCAGCCACTCGCTGAGCTCCGGTCCCGGCGCCCCCGGGTGTCGGTCGACAGGACCTCGACCGACACCCGGGGGCACCCGCATGAGAACACCCGAAAGCCCCTCAGAGCACACCGTGGAGCAGCTCAGATGACCACCACCCAGGCGGGACCCGATACCCGTTCACCCCAGTCGCGCACCTCGCTGCGCCGCCGGGGCGACCTCGTCTTCTCCGGCACCGCCCTCGGCGCCGGCATCGTCATCCTCATCACCCTCGCCGCGGTCGCGATCTTCCTCATCGTCCAGGCGATCCCCGCGCTGTCGCCCGACACCTCGAACAACCACATCCTCGAAGGGCAGTCCTTCCTGTCCTGGGTGTGGCCCTTCGTGTTCGGCACGCTGTGGTCGAGCCTCATCGCCCTCGTCATCGCGGCACCCATCGCGATCGGCATCGCGCTCTTCATCTCGCACTACGCGCCGCGTCGCCTGGCCGGCGTGCTCGGCTACGTGATCGACCTGCTCGCCGCGGTCCCCTCCGTGGTCTTCGGTCTCTGGGGCGCCCTCACCTTCGCCCCGATGCTGGTGCCCTTCTACAAGTGGCTGAACGAGAACCTCGGCTGGATCCCGATCTTCGGCGGCACGCCGTCCGGCACCGGCAAGACGATCCTCACGGCATCCCTCGTGCTCGCGGTCATGATCCTCCCGATCATGACCGCCATCTGCCGCGAGGTGTTCCTGCAGACGCCGAAGCTGCACGAAGAGGCAGCGCTGGCGCTCGGCGCCACGCGCTGGGAGATGGTCCGCATGGCCGTGCTCCCCTTCGCGCGCAGCGGCATGGTCTCGGGCGCGATGCTCGGCCTCGGCCGTGCTCTCGGCGAGACGATGGCCGTGACCCTCGTGCTGTCGCCGCTCGGCATCATCACCTTCAACCTGATCAACCCGGAGAACCCGACGACGATCCCCGCGATCATCGCCCTCCGCTTCCCCGAGGCCCACGACGAGGGAGTCAACACCCTCATCGCCGCGGGTCTGATCCTGTTCATCGTGACCTTCGCGGTCAACTTCATCGCCCGCTGGATCGTCTCGCGTCGCGCCGAGTTCTCGGGAGCCAACTGACATGACCGCCACCATGACCCCCACCCCGGTCGCGGCGACCACGCACACGACCTCGGCCGGCCACCTTCCCACGTGGGGCCCCTGGGCTCTGCTCGGCGTCGCCTTCGCGGTATCCGCGGCCATCTTCGCTTTCATGAACGCCGGCGGCGACCCCGCCGACTTCAACATCGCCCTCACGCTCGTCGTGGGCCTGCTGTTCTACATGGCGCTGATCTTCGTCATCTCGTCGGTGGTCGAGAGCCGCCGCCACGCGGTCGACCGCCTCATGACGGCTCTCGTCTCCGGCGCCTTCGTCGTCGCGCTCCTCCCGCTCATCTCGCTCCTGTATACGGTCGTCGTGAACGGCCTGATGCGCTTCGATGGAGAGTTCTTCAGCTTCTCGATGCGCAACATCGTCGGCGAGGGCGGCGGCGCCGTGCACGCCATCTGGGGAACGCTCCTGATCACGCTCGGCGCCACGATCATCTCGGTGCCGATCGGCCTCATGACCTCGATCTATCTGGTCGAGTACGGCGAGGGGCGCAAGCTCGCGCGCGGCATCACGTTCCTCGTGGACGTCATGACCGGCATCCCCTCGATCGTCGCGGGTCTGTTCATCTACTCGGTGTTCGCGCTCCTCGTCGGACCCGGGACGCGCATGGGCATCATGGGCTCGCTCGCCCTGTCGGTGCTCATGATCCCGGTGGTGGTGCGCGGCTCGGAGGAGCTCCTGCGCATCGTCCCGAACGAGCTGCGCGAGGCGGCCTACGCCCTCGGAGTGCCGAAGTGGTTGACGATCCTCAAGGTCGTCCTCCCGACGGCGATCGCCGGCATCACGACGTCGATCATGCTCGCGATCTCGCGCGTGATCGGCGAGACCGCGCCGCTGCTCCTGACCGTCGGCATCGTCCAGGGCATGAACACCAACATGTTCAGCGGGCAGATGGCGACGTTGCCCGTGTTCTCCTACATGCAGGCCAAGTATCCCGGAATCCCGGTCGACGCCTACCTCGACCGGGCCTGGGCCGCCGCCCTCACCCTCATCGTGATCGTCATGGTGCTGAACCTCCTCGCGAGGATCATCGCCAAGGTGTTCGCCCCCAAGACTGCCGGCCGCTGAGCCGTCCCACCCGACAGAACAAGAAGGATCTCTCGTGTCCAAGAGCATCGAAGTCAACGACCTCAACGTCTACTACGGCGACTTCCTCGCCGTCGAGGGCGTCAGCATCGACATCAAGCCCAACACCGTCACCGCGTTCATCGGCCCGTCGGGATGCGGCAAGTCGACGTTCCTCCGCACCCTGAACCGCATGCACGAGGTCATCCCCGGCGCCCGCGTCGAGGGCGAGGTGCTGATCGACGGCAAGAACCTGTACGGCGCGAGCGTCGACCCGGTGCTCGTCCGCCGCCAGGTTGGCATGGTCTTCCAGCGCCCCAACCCGTTCCCCACGATGTCGATCAAGGAGAACGTGCTCGCGGGCGTGAAGCTCAACAACTCGCGCATGTCGAAGAGCGACCAGGACGCGCTCGTCGAGAAGTCGCTGAGCGGGGCGAACCTCTGGAACGAGGTGAAGGACCGTCTCGACAAGCCGGGATCGGGCCTCTCAGGCGGCCAGCAGCAGCGTCTGTGCATCGCCCGTGCGATCGCCGTCTCCCCCGACGTGATCCTCATGGACGAGCCCTGCTCGGCCCTCGACCCGATCTCGACGTTCGCGATCGAGGAGCTCATCGCCGAGATCAAGACCCAGTACACGGTCGTGATCGTGACGCACAACATGCAGCAGGCGAGCCGGGTCTCCGACAAGACCGCGTTCTTCAACATCGCCGGCACCGGCAAGCCCGGCAAGCTCATCGAGTACGACGACACGTCGACGATCTTCACGACGCCGTCGATCCAGGCGACCGAGGACTACGTCTCGGGACGCTTCGGGTAAGCATCCGCCTGTCGAACGCCGTGCGACCCTCCGGTCGCACGGCGTTCGTCGTCTGCGCTCAGCAGTGCGTGTCCCCGGCGACCGGCGGCCGGCCCTCAGTCGCGGGGCGACAGGAGGTACTCGTTGAGCTCGCGCGTCAGGACGCGGTCGACCGCGAGCTCGGCCCCGTCGACCGCCGTGATCGGGGCGGCCAGGCGCACGCTCGACACCAGCCAGGCGGCGTCGGCCGTCGGCAGATCGGATGCCGGGATGCGGGCATACTCCGCCGCGAGACCGCGCGCGGCGAGGTGCTCGTACACGCTCAGCTGCGTCGTGCCGTGCAGGATGCCGCCGTTCGGCGCCGGAGTGAGGAAGCGGTCGCCGAACCGCAGGATGAGGGATGCCGTCGGCGCCTCGAGCACGTAGCCGTCACGGGACAGGAACACGGCGTCATCGGCGCCGCGACGGTGCGCCTCGCGCAGCGCGGCCATGTTCACGGCGTACGACAGGGTCTTGGCGCCGAGCAGGAGCCAGGGGGCGTTCTGCGCGACGTCGAGGTCGTAGCCGCGGTCGAGCGTCACGACCCGCACGCCGTTCTCACGGACCGTCGAGAAATCGGCGGCGGGGGCCACCGTGACCCAGGCCGTCGGGGTGGGTCCGTGCTCGACGCCGCGGCTGAGGATGAGCTTGATCACGTACTCGCCGTCGCCGCAGTCCGCCGCCGCCACGTCGATGGCCTGGTGCCACTGGGCCTGGTTCGGCGTCGGCAGATCGCACAGCCGTGCGGAGTGCGCGAGGCGCTCCAGGTGCGGCACGACCTCCTGCGCATGGCGGTCGACGACGCCGATCGACTCGAAGACTCCGTCGCCGCGCTGCGTGCTGAGCTCGCCCACGCTGAGCGCGGGGGCGGCGGCGTCGACGGCGGTGAACGTGTCGGCGAAGTCGGTGCGGGTGCTGTCGGCGTCGGCAGGGTCGATCATGAGGGCGAATCGCTGGGCCATGCTCAGAGCCTACGACGCGGGGAATACCCGCCGCCGCATCGCGTTACACTGGTACAGGCCGGGCCGCATAACCCCGGGCTCCAATTTTCGCCGCTGCGAGCGGCCTTCCGCCGAGAGGCGTTCTTGCGGCCCGGTCTTCTCATGCCCGGCGGCGAGAAGCACGGCCAGACCTCTCAGGCGAGCGAACCCATCCGCCAGAGCACCGCGGATGCGGAGAGGTCCTGCGCGTAGCTGCTGAGCCGCAGGGCGCGGGTCGTGAGCTCGCTCGCTCGTGCGGGCTCCGTGGCCTCGTAGTCGTCGGCCGTGTGCGTCGCGCCCGAGGACTGCACGCGGCAGAACGCGGCGGCCCGGTCGAGCGCGACGGCGAAGTCCCCGCGGAACGCCCCGCGCAGGATCGTGTCGATCAGTGCGACCAGCTCGTCGGGGTTGGCCGGCACCGGGGCGCCGGCGATCACCGCATCCGCCGACGACAGCTCGACCCGTCCGCGCTCGTACAGCAGCGCAGCGGTCTGCGGGTCGGCGTGGATCGCGAGCTGCAGCAGGTAGAGCCTCCAGAGCGCGCCGGGGAGCGTGCGCGACGGGGCCTTCGACCAGAGCTCGGCGATCTCGTCGATGCCGTGCTCGTCGGTGAAGGCGACGAGGCGGTCCGCACTCGTACCGCTCTCGTCCGCGCGCACCCTGGCGAGGAGCGCGGATGCCGTCGCGTGCGCGATCCGCGTCTCCTCGGCGGGGTCGTGGGTGCCGACGATGTTGTCGAAGGCGCTGGAGGGACGACGCACGGGGCGGGAGAACTGCTCGGGCATCACTCCAGGGTACGCGCGTCGTAGCGTCAGGCGGTCGGGATCGCGACGATGGGCTCCGAGGTGGGGGTGCCGCTCGGTGAGCCCCCCGCCTGCTCCACCGTGACAGCGATCGTGTCGCCCTCGTGCATCTCGCCCTTCAGGAGCGCGGTCGCGCCGCCCTGCTCGGCGTCGAACACACCGGCCGAGACCGGGGTGTCGCCGCGCACGAACCACAGTTCATAGGTCTCGTCGTCGGGCAGCGAGGCGATGCCGTCGGCGACGAGCACCGCGGTGCCCAGCGACGCCGACCAGTGGGCGGTCGCCGTGCCGCCGTCGGCGAGCTCGACGGTCGCCTGCTGGGCGTCGTCCGCGCCGCGGATGTCGTCGAGGGCGACGACGCTCGCCGGCCGGTTCAGGTAGTCGTTGAGCGCGGCGGTCCCGAGTCCGACGCCCACGAGCAGCGCGAGGCACGCGGCGAGCGCGAACAGGATGCGCATCGGGCGCACCGGACGTTTGGCGTGCGCGGCGCGCACGTGTCGGCTCGAGCCTTCCTCGGCGAGCTGCGGCATGCCGTCGACGGCGTCAGCCGCCGACTCGTCCGGAGTCTGCACGGGGGCGACGTAGGACTCCCCGTTCTGCGGCGTCGTGGCGATGCGCTCCAGCAAGGAGGCACGGATCGACGCGGGCGGTGTGACAGGAGTCGCCGCGTATGCGAGAAGCGCAGCGGTTTCGGCATCTGCGTTCACTTCGTCCCCCCGTCCCGCATTCGTCGCGAGCGCCGCCTGATAGCGCTGCTGGTCGTCGGGAGACAGCGCGCCGAGCGCCGCTCCTGCCGCGAGTTCTCTGAATTCGCTGTCGTTCATGCTGCTGTCACCCCCAGTGCGATGCGCAGGCGGCTGAGTCCGTCCCGCATCCGAGTCTTTATCGTCCCCAGCGGCGCTCCCACGAGCGCCGCAACCTCGTTCTGACTGTATCCGCCGTAGTACGCGAGCACGAGAGCCTCGCGCTGCGCCTCGGGAAGTCCTGCGAGAGCGTTCACGACCTTCTCGCCTTCGATCCCCAACTCCACCCGCTCCGCGACACTGTCGTGCGCGACGCCGATGTCCCGGTACCCGGCCTTGACGTCCCGGTCCGCGCTGGACTGGGATGCTCGGACCCGGTCGACCGCGCGGCGGTGCGCGATCGTCATGACCCAGGTTCTTCCCTGCCCTTTGTTCGGAGCGAACTTGGAAGCGGATTGCCAGATCTCGAGGAAGACCTCCTGCAGCACCTCTTCGCTCTGCGAACGGTTCACGAGGACGCGGAGGATCAGGCCGAACACCCGGCTGGAGAGCGAGTCGTACAGATCGGCGAACGCGCGCTCGTCTCCGTCGCTGACGCGCAGGAGGAGGTCGGCGACAGCATCCCGTGCCGTACCGTCCTCGGGTACGTCCATACCGTCGATGACCATCTCTACCAGCATGCCGCATTCACCTCCCTTTCCCGCGCAACCGTCACCGGAACGTGAGGGAAAAGCTCCATCTGTCTCTGACTCTTCGCAGCACACGTGGAGATCGGATTGGATCGAGGGGTCTGAAAATCGATCCGAACTTTTTCCCATCCGATCTCCGAGGGGTTCCGAACACCTGTCAACGCCGCGGAGAGGCCGCGGCACACAGTTCTGAAGGAGCTCGAGATGTTCAGCACCAAGAAGAAGATCACCGCAGCGATCACCCTCGGTCTGGCAAGCGCGTTCGTGCTCGCCGGATGTTCCATGGGCGGATCCTCCGATGAGCCGATGGAGTCCTCGGCACCCGAGACGTCGGAGTCGACGGCTCCCGAGACGATGGACCCGGCCATGGGCGACCTCGTCGGTCCCGGCTGCGCCGCATACGCCGAGGCCGTGCCGGACGGCGCTGGCTCGGTCGAGGGCATGTCCAAGGATCCGGTCGCCACCGCGGCGTCCAACAACCCGCTGCTGAAGACGCTCGTCGCAGCCGTCAGCGGCCAGCTGAACCCCGACGTCAACCTCGTCGACACGCTCAACGGCGGCGAGTTCACGGTCTTCGCACCGGTGGACGACGCGTTCGCGAAGATCGACCCCGCGACGATCGAGTCGCTCAAGACCGACAGCGCGACCCTGACGTCGATCCTCACGTACCACGTGGTTCCCGGCCAGATCGCTCCGTCCGACATCGACGGCACGCACACCACCGTGCAGGGTGCTGACCTCACCGTCACCGGCAGCGGCGACGACATCATGGTCAACGACTCCGCCTCGGTCATCTGCGGCGGCGTGACCACGGCCAACGCGACCGTGTACCTGATCGACTCGGTGCTGATGCCCCCGATGTGATCAACGGTGGCCGAGCGTAACGCTCGGCACATGTCTCACCACTCAGGGGGAGGACGGTGAGACGCGAGGGGTCGTCGACGATGGGAGTTTCGTCGGCGGCCCCTTCTTCGCGCCCCGCGGGCGGGCGGTAGGCGAAGGACAAGGCAGGCTAGGATGATGTGGGTCGGCCTCGCGGTCGACGCACGGGCCTTTAGCTCAATTGGCAGAGCAGCGGACTTCAACGAAATAGGAGCGCCCCGGGGGAAACGCCGGGGATGACACCACTCAAAGTCGGGGAACCCTTCCTGGAGACAGATGGCGATCCCGAGCCAAGCCGGACCCCGGTCCGGAAGGTGTAGAGACTGGACGGGTGGCACCTACAGCGCAAGCCAGGGTGAAGGGACAGTCCAGACCACGAACATCCGCACGGATGGCGGCGAAAGCCGAAGTGGCAGGTTAATCCGCGGGTTGTGGGTTCGATCCCCACAGGGCCCACCAGTAGGACGGTACGGATGTCGGCGCTTCGCGCTACCTTCGGCGCACCACAGTGAGGAGCGCCATGTCCGGGTCTGATGCGAACGATGATGCGCGGCGATGCGGATCGTGCGGAGTCACCAAGACGCGGGCGGATTTCAACCGCAAGGCCTCCCGATCCGACGGGCTGCAGGAGGCCTGCCGCGATTGCAATCGGGAGTCCTCACGCCGGTACTACCGGCGACACCGAGACCACCACCTCGCCGCGGTGCGCGCACGGACGACCGCTCAGCGCGCCGCTGCGATCGCCCTCGTGGCCGCACACCTTCTGACGCACCCCTGCGCCGATTGCGGGACATCCGACATCCGTGTCCTCGACTTCGACCACCGACCCGGGGAGTCCAAGCGTGATGGCGTGATGGCGATGGTCCGCAACGGTTTCTCACGCGAAGCTCTGCTCACCGAGATCGCCAAGTGCGACGTCCGCTGTCGCAACTGCCATGCGATCGCGACCTACGAGCGGATGGGCGCGAACTGGCGGTCGCGCGTGATGGCGGAGCAGGCGGGGATTCACGTCGGCGGCGCGATCCACGACTAGGTAGTGGCCTCTTGTGAGAGCGCTCGAGCCGGGTATATTCTCTGCGCACGCGAACTCGCTGACGAGTTCGCCTGGAGCACTCTGGGGCGTGCAGCATGAGATCGAGCATTGTCTACGAAGGTCTGATCTATGCGATCCTCGGGGCGACGCTCATCGTCTGGATCGCGCTTCTGATTCAGATCTGGAGCTCCCCGACGGGTGAGGGCGTCGAGCCCTACGAGCCACACGGCACGCTGTTCTGGGCGGCGGGCACGCTTCTCACCGCGCTGGGAACGAGCACCGCCGCCGCGTTCGGATTCGGCATCCACGAGGTCAAGACCAAACTCGCCGCGGCACGGAACGCCGGAAACACCTTCACCCTCGGCGACGAGATCACGACCATCGGCATCCCCGCGGTCGTCTCGGCCATCGTCTATTTCGTGCTCGGTCTCCTCGTCTTCCTCACGGGCGCGATGCCGTGGGGCGCAGGCGGTTTCGACGCGCTGCAGGTCTACGGCGTGACCTTCATCGGTTGGCTCGCCGGCGCTCTGACGCTGTTGAAGCCGGCGGCCACGGACTGAGGGGTCTGATCGAGCGGTAACAAGTGCAGAAGGAGAATCGCGATGGAACTGGATATCGCACAGGTTCGCAAGGACACGACCGAATTGATGGCCGGTGTCGAGGGGTGGTCCGGGGACTACCTCACGGATGACGTCCTCGACGGCGCGGAGGACGCCGAGGACGTCATCGAGGAGATGGCGACCGAGGACGACCTTCAGGTGTCCGCGCTCGTGTACTACGGCAACCGCCCTGTCTGGATCAGGGACACGTCCCGACCTGGCTACGTCGGAAAGCTCCTGATCTACAACGGAAGCGTCAATCGGCCCAACGACCCCTGCGGCACGCGCTTCCGTCGAGCGATCTGGTTCTACCATTCTCCGAGAGGCACCGCCTTCAGGAACTGCGGCGCCTACACGGGATTTCAGTTCATCAACGCCTAACGCTGCCAGGACAGCAGGTAGCGGTAATAGAGACCGCGACGAATGCGGGCTCCGGGCAGGATGTCTCGTGCGAGCGCCCGGATGTCCGTGAGCGTCTCCTGCGCAAGAGCCGTGCGGACTCCGACATCGCGGGTCTCGCGATGCACGAGCGACCCGAGCCATGCCGCGGGGAACGTGGCGGCCGAGAACGCCCGGTCAGCGACGGACCGGTTCGCGGCGAGCCCCACGACCAGCAACGCCCCGCCCGGGCGGAGCAGGTCGACAGCGCGGCCGAGCGCTGCGCGCGAGTCCATGTGGTGCAGGGTCGCGACCATCGTGACGATGTCGAACGAGCGGGGCGCACCGTCGAAGGAGTCGAGATCCGACTCCAGGATGGTCACGCGCGGCAGTTCTCTCGTCCGCTCACGCGCCCGATCCGCCGCGACCGGATCGGGCTCGAGGCCGACCGTGTCGAGACCCGCGTCGGCGAGGCGCTGCGCGAGGAGGCCGTCACCGCATCCGATATCGAGGGCGCGGCCGCGGGGGCACCGGGCCGCGCGACGCAGGATCCAGGGATGGTAGGCGGCATTGTGATTCCAGTACGCGGAATGGTTCGAGTGCGAGGAGCTCACCGTCGCATCCTGCCACGACCGTCTAGCATCCAGGGTGCGACGGGGCCACCCCCTTCCCCGCGCCCGCCTCCTGCGAGAGGGTCGAGACGTCCCCGAGAACCGGGGGCGAGACCCCCACGAAAGGACGCATCATGGCGACTCTGACCGACAGCCGAGTGGCATTCCTCGCGACCGACGGATTCGAGGACAGCGAGCTGACCAGCCCGTGGGAGGCCGTGCAGGCCGAGGGCGCGAGCGCGACGCTCATCGCCCCCGAGGGGCAGCAGATCACGGGCAAGAACGGCCACGTGCAGCACGTCGACCTCACCGCGGCCTCCGCGTCCGCCGACGAGTTCGACGCGCTCGTGCTGCCCGGTGGCGTCGTGAACGCCGACCATCTGCGTATGGACGAGCCCTCGATCGCGCTGGCACGCACCTTCTTCGAGCAGCACAAGCCCGTGGCCGTCATCTGCCACGGCGCGTGGATCCTCATCGAGGCCGGTGTGGTCGACGGACGCACGCTCACGAGCTACCCCAGCCTGAAGACGGACCTCCGCAACGCGGGAGCCGATTGGGTCGACGAAGAGGTCGTGGTCGACAACGGCCTCGTGTCCAGCCGCACCCCGGACGATCTGCCGGCTTTCAACGCCAAGCTCGTCGAGGAGATCTCCGAGGGCAAGCACTCCGAGCAGACGGCCTGACCCTCAGCATCCGGCGGTCCGCCGTCATCCGCTCGCTCGGGCGCGATGGCGGCGGACCGCCGCTCTGTTCGCGCAGCGCACCGAGCAGAAGCGCTGGCGGCCGTTGCGGGTGACGTCGACCACGACGTTCGTGCAGGGAGCCGCTGCACAGCGCGCGAGACGGTCCATGCCTCGCGTGACGAGATGCAGGGAGGTGCCGACAGCGATGATCGCGCGCAGCACGGACGGCAGCGACTGCACGTCGTCCCGGTAGTGCAGGTGCCATCCCTCCCCGTCGTGGTCGGTGAGGCGCGGATAGGCGGCGGCCTGAGCCATCTGCGCGTTGAGCAGTCGCGCACGCTCAACGGGATCGGTCTCGTCGACGATCCGCAGCCAGTCGTCGATGACCTCTCGAACGCGGGCATGGTCGTCGGACTCGACCGGGAACGTCATCGTCATGCCCATGTCGAGGGTGCGGCGCTCGATTCCCGCGCGATCCTCCGGCCAGTCGTCG
This sequence comes from Microbacterium sp. GCS4, assembly GCF_001262495.1. Taxonomy (GTDB): domain Bacteria; phylum Actinomycetota; class Actinomycetes; order Actinomycetales; family Microbacteriaceae; genus Microbacterium. The sequence goes on along the minus strand of NZ_LGYE01000002.1, from coordinate 645,485 downwards.
GCGAGGGATGCCGCGAGGAGAACCGCGTACTCTCCGTAAGGGTTGAGATGCATAAGGCCATTACATCACGCTGGTGACATGACCTCCCTGCACACGCTTCCGATCCCCCACCAGACCACTCGGCCGCACGAGCACGCCTGGATCGCCGAATCCCGCCACTCGACGAGCGAGGGTGTGGTCGTCTACGTCCGCTGCCATGACTGCGGCACGCGACGCGTCGATCTGCAGGCTCGGTCGACTATGCCCCCGGTGGCGCTCAGCGCGGAGCTCCCCGCCTGACCCCGGTCACGCCGTGAGGTCGAGCAGCTTTCGCGTCGTGCGCAGATTGCGCGCCGTCCCGGCGACACCGAGCGCCCGGTCGAGAACGGCCTTCGTGAGCTTGGTGCCCTGCACACCGCTCTCGCCGTAGTCGATCCAGAGGTCGTGACCGACGAGAGCGATGCGCTCCCCCGGCACGAGACGTTCGCGCAGCGCGTCGAGCGCTCCGGCCTTCGGCGCCGCCTCGAGGAACATCGCGTGCAGCATCTTTTCGGCGGCATCCTCGAAGGGAACCCGGCTCAACGCCTTCTCGAGCGCGTCGTGGGTGCGCAGGATCACCGGGGTGTCGACGTCGAACTCCGCGGAGATCAGTGCGCGGACGCGGGCGCAGGCGGCATCCGGATCATCCGGATGCTCGCAGATGACGTTCCCGCTCGCGATGTACGTCGAGACGTCGTCGCCCAGCTCGGGGGCGAGCACCTCGCGCAGCCGCGCCATCGGCACCGTTCCGCGACCGCCCACGTTGACGGCGCGCAGGAGCAGGACGCTGCGGCTCACGCGTCGCGGCTCTCCGCGAGGACGGCCCCGGCGTGCACGAGCTCGGCGAGCGCGGCCTCGCTCGACTCCGCCCCGACCCCGGCGATCAGGTCGGTGAAGACGCGCACGTGCACGCCGTGCGCGATCGCGTCGAGCGCCGAGGCACGCACGCAGTGGTCGGTGGCGAGTCCCACCACATCGGCGCTCAGCACGCCGGCCGCCGTGAGCAGCGCGCCGACGGTCTCGCCGGAGACGGTGGCACCCTCGAACATCGAGTAGGCCGGCTCGCCCTGCCCCTTGTGCACATGGTGCGTGATCGCGTCGGTGACGAGCAGAGTGTCGTACTCCGCGCCATCGGTCCCCGCGACGCAGTGCACCGGCCACGTGTCGACGAAGTCGGGCTGTTCGGCGAAATGCCCGCCGTTGTCGCCGGTCGCGTCGTGCCAGTCCCGCGACGCGACGACGACGTCGTACCCGCCGGCATGCGTCGCGAGGAAGGCCGACACCGCGGAGGCGACCGCATCGCCTCCGGCGACGGCGAGTGCACCGCCCTCGGTGAAGTCGTTCTGGACGTCGACGATCAGAAGCGCTCTGCTCATGCTCCGAGCGTACGCGCGTGCAGCCCGGGACGGGATACCAGAAGGCCCCGTGATGTTCTTCGCATCACGGGGCCTGGTGGAGCCGCTTGTCAGAATCGAACTGACGACCTTTTCATTACGAGTGAAATGCTCTGCCGACTGAGCTAAAGCGGCGCGATCATCGATATTACCCGTTCCGGGGCCGCACCGCGAATCGAGACCGACTCACTCGCAGCGCAGTCCGTCTTCGGGCACCGTGTCGTCGAGGAGGAACGCCTCCACGGCGCTGTCGACGCACCTGTTGCCCTTGTTGTAGCCCGTGTGCCCCTCCCCCACGCGGGTGATGAGGACGCCCTCCGAGAGCTGGTCGGCGAGGGACTCCGACCACTCGTAGGGGGTCGCCGGGTCGTTGGTGGTGCCGACCACGACGATGGGACCCGCGCCTTCGGCCGTGATCTCGCCGCGCGTGCCGGTGGGCGGGTACGGCCAGACGGAGCAGGAGTCGGGACCGGCCCAGTACGGTGCGATCGTCGGGGCGCCCTCGGCGATCTTGGCGTTCGTCGCCGCCTCGGCCGCAGGGTCGTTCTCCACCGGATAGTCCATGCAGTTGTACGCACGGAAGGCCTCGGAGGAGTTGTCGAGGTAGGAGCCGTTCTCCCGCCCGTTGTAGAAGTCGGCGAGCAGGAACGCCGTCGACGGGTCGCCCTGCAGCGCCTCGTCGAACGCCTGCGTGAGGTAGGTCCAGCTGTCGGCCGAGTACAGTGCGGCGATGATCGCGGTCATGAGCGCATCCGCGCCCAGCATCCGTCCGTCGCCGTTCTTCAACGGCACCGCGTCCACACTCGCGAGCAGCGCCCCGAGGTCGGCCATGGCGTCGTCGACCGAGCCCGCGAAGGGGCACTGGCCCGAGTCGAGGCAGTCCTGCATGTAGGCGCGGAGCGCGGACTCGAAGCCGAGCGCCTGCGTCGCGCCCACGTCGAGGCCGGACACCGCAGGGTCGATGGCGCCGTCGAGCACGAGCCGGCCGGCCTTCTCCGGGTACAGGTTCGCGTACGTCGCACCGAGGAAGGTGCCGTACGAGTAGCCGAGGTAGTTGAGCTGGGTGTCCCCCAGCACGGCACGGAGGAGGTCCATGTCCCGCGCGGCGTTGATGGTCGTGATGTACGGCAGGATGCCGCCGCTGTTGGCCTCGCATGCGTCGGCGAACGCCTTGTGACCCTCGAGCAGCTCGGTCTCCCACTCGGCGCTGCCGCGCGGGGCCTCCGGGATGGCGTACAGGTAGTCGTCCATCTGGGCTGCATCGAAGCACCTCACGGCCGTCGAGTCGCCGACGCCGCGGGGATCGAACCCGATGACGTCGAAGTTCTCGATGAGGTCGGCGCCGACCGCGAAGTCGAGGCTGTCACGGATGAGCTCCACGCCGCTCGCGCCGGGGCCGCCGGGGTTCGTGAGCAGCGAGCCCTGCGCGGTCCCGGTCGCCTGGTGCCGCACGACCGACAGCGTGATCTCGCCGGCGCCCGGGTTCTCCCAGTCGAGCGGTGCCGTCACATCGGTGCAGTCGAAGCCCGTCCCGCCGCAGTCGGTCCAGGTGAGCGTCTGATTGTAGAAGGGCAGGAGGTCTGCTGCGACGCCGTCCGTGTCCGGCGCCTTCGTGACGGAGGGCTTCGACTCCGCCCCCTCCGGGATCATCGAGTACAGGCATCCGGACAGGGCGACGGATGCCACGGCGAGGCCGGCGACCGCCCCGAGGACGCGTCGCAGGCGAGAAGTCGATCGAGTGTTCACGGTGTCCTCCCGCTCGTGACGGTCACGAGCAAGCTCTCGAGGGCGAGCAGTGGTGCGACGTTGCGCTCCAACGACTGACGGGTGTCCGCCAGGTGGTCGAGCACGACGAGGGTGCGGGTCTCGGGCCATGCGGCCGCGAGTGCGGCGAGTTCGGCGTGGAGCTCGCGGTTGATCAGCTCGGAGTCGCGGCCGAACTGCAGCATCACGACGTCGCGGAACAGCGACTGGAGGTCGGTGAGCACGCGGTCGATGCCGTCGCGGAGACTGCGGGTCGCGCGCTTCTTCTGCTCGTCCTCCAGGGCGGAGATCTGCGAGCGGAGAGCCGGGGGCACGGCCTGCCCCTCCGCGATGCCGACGGTGCGCAGCAGCGTCGCCCGCTCCGCGGCGTCGCGCTCGGCGGTGAGAGCCTTCGCATCGTCCGTCGCCGCCTGGATGATGCGTCCGGCGACCTCGACCGCGTCGTTCACGCCCCGCACCCCGAGAACCGATCGCAGCGTGTCGTCGCGACGGCGGCGTGCGGACTCGTCTGTGGCGAGGCGCTGCGCCATGCCGATGTGCCGCTGCGCGTGTCGCGCCGCCTGCTCCGCGACCGCCTCGTCGACCCCCGTGCGCATCGTGATCAGACGCGCGACGTCTGCGACATCGGGCTCACGCAGCCGTAGCGACCGCACGCGCGAACGGATGGTGGGCAGCAGGTCCGCCTCGCTCGGCGCGCAGAGGATCCACACGGTCTGCTCGGGCGGCTCCTCGAGAGCCTTGAGCAGGACGTTCGAGGTGCGTTCGACCATGCGGTCCGCGTCCTCGACGACGATCACGCGATAGCGACCGGCCGACGGAGCGAAGTAGGAGCGCTCGACGAGGGAGCGCGCCTCGGCGATCGTGATGATCACCTTGTCGGTGCGGAGCGCCGTCACGTCGGGGTGCGTCCCGGCCAGCACCTGGCGCATGGTCGCCTCGTCGTCGGGACGATCCGCGACGAGTGCGGCGGCGAAGGCGTACGCGAGCGTCGACCTGCCCGATCCCGGCGGGCCGGTGATGAGCCACGCATGCGACAGCGCGGCAGGATCCGATGCGGCGCCCCGCAGCGTCTCGACCGCCGCATCCTGACCCCACACGTCCGCCCAGGGGAAAGGGGCGGCGAGGGTCTGCGTCATGCACTCAGCCTAATCGGGAGCACCGACGTGCGCGGCATCCTGCGAATCGGCACCGCCGGATGCTGTCGCGCCGGCTGTGATCACCCGAGGAGGTCGACGATTCGCGCGCGGACCCGCTGCGCGAGATCCTCGGGCGACAGGGTGGCGTCGACCACCAGGAACCGCTCGGGCTCGGCTGCGGCGAGCGCCAGGTAGGCCTCGCGCACTCGGGCGTGGAACTCGTTCTTCTCGGCCTCGAGACGGTCGAACGGCTTGTCGGCGGAGTCGAGTCGCACCCGCGCGACCTCCGGAGCGAGGTCGAGCAGCACGGTGAGGTCGGGCAGCGCCCCTTCGGCCGCCCACAGAGACAGGTTGCGGATCTCGGTGCCGTCGAGCACCCGACCCGCGCCCTGGTACGCCACCGACGAGTCGAGGTAGCGGTCCTGGAGCACGACCTCGCCGCGCGCGAGGGACGGGCGGACGACCGTGGCGACGTGGTGCGCGCGATCCGCCGCGTACAGCAGCGCCTCGGCGCGGGGCGCGATGTCGCCGCGGTGGTGCAGCACGATGTCGCGGATCAGCTGTCCGACCTCCGAACCGCCGGGCTCCCGAGTGCGGACGACGGTGCGCCCGGCCTCTTCGAGCCAGGTCGCGAGCAGGTCGGCCTGGGTGGTCTTACCCGACCCGTCACCGCCTTCGAGCGTGATCCACACCCCGCGCTCGGCGGTCACGGATGAGTCGTCACCTCGCGTCGGTCCGCTCACTCCGCGCTCTTCTTCGCCGCGTTCGCGGCTCGGGTCGCCGCGGCCTTCTTCGCCGCAGCCGAGCGAGCGGCGGCTTTCTCGGCATCCGTCTGAGCCTTCTTCGCCGGGGCCTTCTTCGCGGGGGCTTTCTTGGCGGGAGCCTTCTTGGCGGGAGCCTTCTTGGCTGCCGCGCCGCGGGCGCCGCGCTTGGGGGCCGGCCCCTTCGCGCGCTTGTCGGCGAGCATCTGCACGGCGATCTCGAACGTGATGTCCTCCGGCTTCTGGCCGCGCGGGATCGTCACGTTCGTCTCGCCGTCCGTCACGTAGGCGCCGAAGCGCCCGTCACGGATGCGGATGGGCTTGCCGCTCACGGGGTCGGCCTCGAATTCCGCCAGCGCGCTCGACGCACGCCGGGATCCCGCTCCGTACTTCGGCTGCGCGTAGATCGCGAGCGCCTCGTCGAGCGTGATGTCGAAGATCTGCGACTCGCTCTCCAGCGACCGGGAGTCGGTGCCCTTCTTCAAGTAGGGACCGTAGCGCCCGTTCTGCGCTGTGATCTCGTCGCCGGACTCGGGGTCGGCTCCCACGACGCGCGGCAGGTTGAGCAGCTGCAGGGCTGTGTCGAGATCGATCGTGTCGACCGACATCGAGCGGAACAGAGAGCCCGTGCGCGGTTTGGGCGCCGTCTCCTTCTTTGCCCCGCGCTTCGGCTTGGGCTTCTCGACCACTTCGCCGGTGGCCTCGTCGACGTCCGCGTCCTCGGAGACGGGTTCGTTCTCCTGCACGTACGGCCCGAAACGACCGTCCTTGACGACCACGACCTTCCCGTTGTCGGGGTTGACGCCGAGCACACGGTCCCCGGCGACGGGGGCGTCGATGAGCTCCTGCGCCTTGTCCGCCGTGAGCTCGTCGGGGGCAAGATCCTCCGGGACGTTCACGATGCGCGGCTTCTCGTCCGGCGCATCGGGGTTCGCGACCTCGAGATAGGGGCCGTACTTGCCGAACCGCAGCGTCGCCGTGTCGGTGATGCGCGTCGAGTTGAGCGCGCGCGCGTCGATCTCGCCGAGGTTGTCGACGACCTGACGCAGTCCGACCTGCGAGTCGGAGCCGTAGTAGAACGAGCGCAGCCACTCGACGCGCTTCTGCTCGCCACGCGCGATCGCGTCGAGGTCGTCTTCCAGCGCGGCGGTGAAGTCGTAGTCGATCAGGTCGGCGAAGTGCTCTTCGAGCAGACGCACGACGCTGAACGCGAGCCAGGTCGGCACGAGCGCCTGGCCGCGCTTGGTCGCGTAGCCGCGGTCGATCACGGTGCCGATGATGCTCGCGAACGTCGAGGGGCGGCCGATGCCGTGCTCCTCGAGAGCCTTGACGAGGGACGCCTCGGTGTAGCGCGGCTTCGGCGTCGTGCGGTGCCCCTTGGCCTCGGCATCCGACATCCCGAGCTCGTCGCCCACGGCGACGGCGGGGAGCGACTGGTCGTCGGACGTGTCCTGGGAGTTGCGCTTCTCGTCGCGCCCCTCCTCGTACGCCTCGAGGAACCCCTTGAACGTGTAGACGGTGCCGGATGCCGTGAACTCCGCGTTCTGGCCCCCGGCGTCGACCGCGATCGTGACGGTCGTGGTCTCGTACTTCGCGTCGGCCATCTGGCTAGCGACCGTGCGCTTCCAGATGAGGTCGTAGAGGCGGAACTCCTCGCGGTCGAGCTCGGACGACACCGAGGAGGGCGTGCGGAAGTTCTCCCCCGAGGGGCGGATCGCCTCATGCGCCTCCTGCGCGTTCTTGCTCTTGGACTTGTAGACCCGCGGCTTGAGCGGCACGGCGCTGTCGCCGTACAACGACACGGCCTGGCCCCGCGCCGCCTGCACCGCCTGGGTGCTGAGCGCCGTGGAGTCGGTGCGCATATAGGTGATGTATCCCTTCTCGTAGAGGCGCTGGGCGACGCTCATCGCCTGCTTGGCGCTCATCGAGAGCTTGCGTCCCGCCTCCTGCTGCATGGTGGAAGTCGTGAAGGGGGCGTAGGGGCTGCGGGTTCCGGGCTTCGCCTCGACCTTCGTGACCGTTCCGACGCCGGCGGTCTCGACGGCCTGAGCGAGCGCTGCCGCCTTCTTCTCGTCGAGGACGACGACGGCCTTCTTGAGCGTCCCGAGGTCGTCGAAGTCGGTTCCGCGGGCGAGCTGGCCGCCGTCGACGCGCACCAGACGCACGCGGAATCCGGATGATGAGGAAGCGAGCGCCTCCACGTCCCAGTACTCCGCGGAAACGAAGGCCATGCGCTCGCGCTCACGGTCGACGATCATGCGCGTCGCGGCGGACTGCACGCGGCCGGCGGACAGACCCGTCTTGACCTTGTACCAGAGCACGGGCGACACGTCCCAGCCGTAGAGACGGTCAAGGATGCGACGGGTCTCCTGCGCGTCGACGAGGTCGATGTCGAGCTCGCGGGTCTTGCCGACGGCGGCCTGGATAGCGTCCTTGGTGATCTCGTGGAAGACCATGCGCTTGACCGGGATCTTCGGCTTGAGCGTCTCCAGGAGATGCCAGGCGATGGCCTCACCCTCGCGATCCTCATCAGTGGCGAGCAGGAGTTCGTCGGCGGTCTTGAGAGCGCGCTTGAGTTCGGCGACGGTCTTCGTCTTGCGGTCGGAGACGACGTAGTACGGGTCGAAGTCGTTGTCGACGTCGATCGAGTACTTCCCGTACGCCTGCTTGTCGGCCGCGGGGATGTCCTTCTTGTCGGCGAGGTCGCGGATGTGCCCGACCGAGCTGAGCACCTCGTATCCGTCGCCGAGGTACCCCTGAATCGACCGCATCTTCGTCGGAGACTCGACGATGACGAGCTTCTTGCCTTGAGCCAAGGGAGCATCCTTTCTTCGAAGCACACCATACACACCGCTGTGATGGGTTGGTCACAGCGGCGGCCCACGGGGAGCGGGACAGCGCTTCGCGCCGCCGTCATCTGTCCTCGGGCGGCCCGGCGCGGGCTCGGGAGACGGCGGCGAGTCCAGCGTACGCCGCCTGGACACGCACGGTCGCCACGAGGCCGGTCACGGTGCATTCCATGAGGCGCGTGTGGGAGGCCGCGGCGACGCGCGCAGCGAGGCCGCACGGGGTGTCGACCGTCGGGATCGCCCCGCTCGCCGCATCCGCTGCGGCGAGCGCAGCCGCATCGGCCGCACCCGCGGCGCGCTGCGCCGTGACCGCCGCTCCGCCTGCGGCAGCCAGGCCCAGCGCGAGCGCGGCGACGACTGCGAGCACACCCGCGGAGAGCGCTGTGCCCGCCACGGGTCACCGCCCGCCGTCGAGCGCGCAGCTCGACGCCTGCAGTGTGACCCGCAGCAGGACCACGGCCGCATCGGCGCGAGCTGTGGCGCACACCGTGTCGCCGGACACCCGACTCGACAACGAGGCGCCGGGAGCCGCGGCGGACACCGCGGCCTCCGCTGCGCCGGCATCCTCACCTCGTCCGAGCAGTCGCGCCGCATCGGACGCGGCGTCCTGAAGAGCCACCTGGCGTGCCGCCGCATTCAGCGCGCCGACCCCGAGCAGGAGGGTGAGCACGACGGCCGGGAGCGCGAGCGCGAGTTCGGCGGCGGCCGAACCGCGGTCGTCGGAAAGGGGATGTCGGCGCGACCGACGGTGGCGGTGTCGTGCACTCATCACGACACCGTGAGCGCGCGCCGCACGAGATCGGTGAGTATCCCGCGCACCTCGTCGGACCTCATGATGACCACGAGCAACCCCGCGAACGCCACGGCAGCCATGGTGGTGATCGCGTACTCGGCGGTGGCCGCGCCGCTCTCGTCGCCGAAGAGGTCGGCGGCGCGTCGGCGCGTGAGGCTCGGAAGAGCACCAGCCGAGCAGCTCATGGTCGTTCTGGTGGTCGCGCCGCCTCCCCCGGTCGCGGCCGCCGTCCTGTTCTCCGCGGTCATCCTGTGCGGAGTGGCCATCCTGTGCGGAGTAGCCATCCTGGGCGCAGCGGTCATCCTAGGCGCAGCGGTCGTCGTGTGTGCGGTGATCATGGTGTGTCCTTACTCTCTGTGTCGGGGACGCGAAGGCGTCCGAATGGGGTCTGAAGCCCGGCGGTGTCGTCAGATCGGCAGCGGAGTGGATCCCAGGACGCTCAGCAGCAGCGGAGCGACGCCGAGGAGGAGGAAGGCCGGCAGCGTGCACACGCCGAGCGGCACGAGGAGCCGCGTCGACAGGGCCGCAGCTCTGAGCCGTCCCTGCACACGCGCCGCGTGGTGCTCGTGCGCCGCGGTCGCGCGGAGCAGCTCGACGGCGGGAACCCCTGCTGCGCGCGACAGCTCGAGGACCGAGCGCAGCCGCTCGTCGTGGTGGGCGTCGGCAGGGAGCGACGCACTGACGTCTGCGACGAGGGCCAGCGCTCGTTCGATCGAGACACCGCCCGACAGCGCGACCGCGACCAGCTCGGACCGCAGCCCCGGGGTGCCCGGTTCCGGTTGTGCGCGCCGCAGCAGCCGAGATGTCCAGAGCCGTGCGGCGAACACGAACAGGAGGCCGAGCACGACGCACGCCCCGCCGGCCGGAGTGCCGAGGATCACGCCGACCGTGTCGAAGCCGAACGCGAAACCGAGCAGAAGTCCGGCCAGGGGCATCCAGAGCAGCATCCGCGCGGTCCCGGCGGGCTCCGCGAGCGCGATCCGCACGTCGTCCGCCGCTGTCGCCGCGTCGCGCAGCGAGCCGGCGATCGAGCGCAGCACGTCGGCGAGCGGTGCCCCGACCACGCTCGCGATCTCCCACGCAGCCGCGACATCGCACCAGGCTCCCTTCTGCGCCTCGATCGCACCGACCAGCGTGGCGCCGCGATCGACCGTGCTCACGATCGCCGCGGCGGTCCGGTCGCCGACGTCGGAGAGATGGCGCCATGCCACCGTCGGCGCGGCCCCCGCCTGCAGCAGCACTGCGAGGGTCTGCACGGTGTCCGCGGCATCCGAGACCTCGGTCGTCGGCGCGGGCGATGCCCTCACCATCCCTGCACCTCCTCCACAGCCAGACGATCGCGCGATAGCTGAAGGGTCCCCGCACACGCGATTCGACGACGGCCGTCGGGCGCTCTGTCGAGGTGCAGCACGATGCCGAACGCGCTCACCGCCTGCCGCGCGAGCGCGGTCGCATCGAGGCCGGCGAGGGCGCCGAGCGCTTCCAACCGTGCGGGCACGTCGTACAGGCCGCTCGCGTGCAGGGTCCCCGCTCCCCCGTCATGCCCCGTGTTGAGCGCGCTGAGGAGCTCGCGCACCTCCTCGCCGCGGCACTCCCCGACGACCAGTCGATCAGGCCGCATCCGCAACGATTCGCGCACGAGCCGGGCGAGGCTGATCCCGCCGGCGCCTTCGAGGTTGGGCTGTCGGGCCTCCAAGGCCACGTGATGCGGATGCCGCGGCCGGAGCTCGGCGACGTCCTCGATCGTGACGACCCGCTCGGAGTCGGGCGCCGCGGTCAGCAATGCCGACAGCAGCGTGGTCTTCCCGGTCCCGGTCCCTCCCGAGATGAGGACGTTGGTCCGGCGCTCCACGATGTCGCGCAGGCGGCCGTGCTGTCGGGCGTCGAACGCTCCGAGAGCGGCGAGCGCCTCGAGATCGGCCGCGCGCACCCGCGGGATGCGGATCGACAGCGCGGTACCCGATGCGGCGACGGGGGCGAGCACGGCGTGCACGCGGATCCCGGAGACGAGTCGCACGTCGACGCACGGCGCCTGATCGTCGAGATGCCGTCCGCCGAGTGCGATGAGCGCGACGGCGAGGTCCCTCACCTCACGCTCGGACGCTCGCCATCCCGCGACGGGCTGCGCCCCGTGCCCTCGGTCGACGAACAGGCCCGTCGTGCCGTTCACGAACACGTCCGTCACCTCGTCGTCGGCGCAGTGCATGGCGAGAGGACCGAAGGCGGGGTCGAGCTCGAGCGCGCCACGATCGTCGAGGCCCTCCCGGACCCGGGGTTCGATGACGAAAGGTTCGCTCATGCCCCGACGGTACGCACGGGATCCGCCGCCGGGGTCTCCCCTCGACGCGCATCGCCGGCGGCTGTGCAGAACGCCTCGTGGACGGCATCCGTGCAGGAGAGATGAAACGCACCGGAAGTCCGCCCCCGACAAGGAGAAGAAGGCCGGATACGGAGAAGGGCGGCATCTCACGGGGGGAATGGGATGCCGCCCAGGGCGGCCCTGTCGGGGGAATCGGGCGCGCCGAGGCCGGAATGAAGAATTCGGCTGTCGTCGAGTGTACGGGTGGCAGCCGTCCTGACAAAACCCTGCGCACTACCGACTTCCGGCAGTACTGGGTGCCCTCCACCCCTACTAGATTCGCCCTCACGAGACCGGGTCACCCGCCCGATCGCGCCCGCACGACCCCGCCATGCCGCAAAGGAGCGCCTGCCGATGAGCAGCCAGATCGACCATCTCCTCGACGAGACCCGCAGATTCCCGCCGTCCGACGAGTTCGTCGCCCAGTCCGTCTCCTCGCCGGAGCTGTACGAGCGGGCCGCCGCCGACCGCCTGGACTTCTGGGCGGAGCAGTCGCGCGAACTCCTCACCTGGAGCACGCCCTTCACGCGCACGCTCGACTGGTCGACCCCGCCCTTCGCGAAGTGGTTCGACGACGGCGAGCTCAACGTCGCGTACAACTGCCTCGACCGGCACGTCGAGGCCGGCAACGGCGACCGTGTCGCCCTGCACTGGGAGGGCGAGCCCGGCGACTCGCGAAGCATCACCTACGCCGAGCTCACCGAGGAGGTCAAGCGGGTCGCGAACGTGCTCGAGGGCCTCGGCGTCGGCCACGGCGACCGCGTCGCGATCTACCTGCCGATGATCCCCGAGGCCGTGGCCTCGATGCTCGCGGTCGCCCGCGTCGGCGCGATCCACTCGGTCGTGTTCGGCGGCTTCAGCGCCGACAGCCTCCGGGCGCGCATCGACGACGCCGGCGCGAAGCTCGTCATCACCGCCGACGGCGGGTACCGCAAGGGCAAGGTCTCGGCGCTCAAGCCCGCGGTCGACCAGGCCCTGTCCGACCGTGGCGAGGGCGAGCAGCAGACCGTCGAGCATGTCCTCGTGGTCAAGCGCGGAGGCAACGAGGTGGACTGGGACGACGAGCGCGACCTCTGGTGGCACGACGTCGTGCCCGCGGCGTCCGCCGAGCACGAGGCGCAGGCGTTCCCCGCCGAGAACCCGCTGTTCATCCTCTACACATCCGGCACGACCGGGAAGCCGAAGGGCATCCTGCACACGTCCGGCGGCTACCTCACGCAGGCCGCCTACTCGCACAAGTACGTGTTCGACCTGCATCCCGAGACCGACGTGTACTGGTGCACCGCCGACATCGGCTGGATCACCGGCCACAGCTACGTGACCTACGGGCCGCTCGCCAACGGTGCGACCCAGGTCATCTACGAGGGCACGCCCGACTCCCCGCATCCCGGCCGCTGGTGGGAGATCATCGAGAAGTACAAGGTCTCGATCTTCTACACGGCGCCGACCGCCATCCGCTCGTTCATGAAGATCGGCCGCAGCGTGCCGCAGAAGTTCGACCTCTCGTCGCTGCGTCTGCTCGGCTCGGTGGGCGAACCCATCAACCCGGAGGCATGGATCTGGTACCGCGACGTGATCGGTGCCGGCACGACCCCGATCGTCGACACATGGTGGCAGACCGAGACCGGGGCGATCATGGTCTCGGCGCTCCCCGGAGTCACCGCCACCAAGCCGGGCTCCGCCCAGGTGCCGCTCCCCGGGATCTCGATCGACGTGGTCGACGAGTCCGGCGTCGAGGTCGGCAACGGCAACGGCGGGCTGCTCGTGATCACCGAGCCGTGGCCCAGCATGCTGCGCGGCATCTGGGGCGACCCGGAGCGGTATCGCGAGACGTACTGGGAGAAGTTCGAGAAGCAGGGCTACTACTTCGCCGGTGACGGCGCACGACTCGACGACGACGGGGACCTGTGGCTGCTCGGCCGGGTCGACGACGTCATGAACGTGTCAGGCCACCGCCTCTCGACCGCCGAGATCGAGTCGTCGCTCGTCGCGCACGAGGCCACGGCCGAAGCCGCGGTCGTCGGCGCCTCGGACGAGACCACCGGACAGGCCGTGGTCGCGTTCGTGATCATCAAGGAGAGCTACCTGTCGGCGCACGATCCCGCGGGTCTCGCCCAGCAGCTGCGGCTCTGGGTCGGCGAGCAGATCGGCGCGATCGCACGCCCGCGCGACGTGTACATCGTGGGCGAGCTGCCGAAGACCCGCTCGGGCAAGATCATGCGCCGCCTGCTGCGCGACGTGGCCGAGGGACGCGAGGTCGGCGACACCACCACGCTGGCCGACACCGCCGTCATGAGCATCATCTCGGCGCAGGTCAAGTAGGACGGATGCAGGAACGCCCCCTCCCGGTCGGGAGGGGGCGTTCTGCGTCGGGGTGGGCGACCGTCAGGCGAGGATGAACGTGACCTCGACCTCGACCGGGCTGTCGAGCGGGAGCACGGGCACGCCGACCGCGGCGCGGACGTGACGCCCTGCGTCGCCGAAGATCTCCCCCAGCACCACGCTTGCGCCGTTGATGACGCCCGGCTGCCCGGTGAACTCGGGGACGGATGCCACGAAGCCGCCGACCCGCAGCACGCCGGCGATCCTGTCCACGCCACCCGCGGCATCCGCAGCCGCAGCCAGCGCGTTCAGCGCGCACGTGCGGGCGTAGGCGTTCGCATCCTCGGCGGTGACCTCGGCCCCCACCTTGCCGGTGGTGGGCAGCGCCCCACCGGCGAACGGGAGCTGGCCGGAGGTGTACACGAGTCCGTCGCGGACCACGGCGGGCACGTAGGCGGCGACCGGAGCGGCGACGGCGGGGAGCTCGATGTCGAGCTCGGCGAGGCGTGCGGAGACGCTCATGCCGCACCTCCCTCGAACTGGCGAGACGCCTGCTCGGCGGCCGCAAGTCCGGCATTGCCCGCGGCGTCGCCGCCGACCGGGCGCTTGAAGTAGGCGACGAGGCCGCCCTCCGGCCCCTGGACGACCTGCACGAGCTCCCAGCCCTGCTTGCCCCAGTTGTTGAGGATCGCGGCCGTGTTGTGGATCAGCAGCGGCGTGGTGAGGTACTCCCACGTGGTCATGGCTCTCCTGTCTCGCGGCATCCGTGCACGGATGCGTCAAAGGTGGTTTTTCAGGGAACTCCCCTACGATCAGCGTATGCCTACAAAGAATCGCACGGTGAGGGGTGCGCTCGGCGGGGTCCTCGGGCTCGTCGGCCTGAGCGCGGTCGCCGGCCTCCTCGTCACGGCCAGCGTCACCCCGGTCCTCGCCATGACGGGGATCGCCGGCTCGCAGGCTCTCACGATCTTCGAGAAGCTCCCCGCCAAGCTCGACGTCACCGCTCCCATGGAGCAGTCGACGATCTACGCGACGGGCTCCGACGGCAACCCCATCGAGTTGGCCTCGTTCTACGAGCAGAACCGTGTGCCGGTGACGTTCGAGCAGATCAACCCCGTCGTGTACGACGCAGTCCTCTCGAGTGAGGACAAGGGCTACTACAGCCACGGCGGTGTCAACGTGGGTGCGACCGCGAAGGCGCTGGTCGACAACCTCCGCGGCACGAGCGATCGTGGCGCATCGACCATCACCCAGCAGTACGTCAAGAACGTGCTGATCCAGGAGTGCGAGCAGAAGGCCGATCCGGCATCCGAGACCTACTCCGACGATCTGCGTCAGTGCTGGCTGGACGCGACCAACGCGACCGGCTCGAAGGGCATCGAGCGCAAACTGCAGGAGATGCGCTACGCGCTGCAGATCGAGAAGGAGTACTCGAAGAACGACATCCTCCTCGGGTACCTCAACATCGCGAACTTCGGCGGCACGGTCTACGGCATCGAGTCGGCCGCCAACTACTACTTCTCGACCACCGCCGCGAACCTCACGATCGCGCAGGCCGCGACCATCGCGGGCATGGTGCAGAACCCCAACCAGTACCGCATCGACATGCCGAACGGCACCTGGACCGACGACGACGGCGTCGGCCACAACAGCGAGGCCGACGGCTACGCGCAGACCCTCGAGCGTCGGCACTACGTGCTCGGCCGCATGCTCACGGACGGCAAGATCACGCAGGCGCAGTACGACGAGGCCGAGGCGACGCCGATCACCCCGGCCATCACCCCGCCGACGCAGGGCTGCGTCTCCGCGAACAACGTGGCCAGGAGCGCCTACTTCTGCGAGTACGTGAAGTCGGTCGTCCTGACCGACCCGGCGTTCGGCGACACCCCCGATGCGCGGCGCGACCTGCTGCGTCAGGGCGGCCTCAAGATCTACTCGACCATGAACGTCGACATCCAGAACGCCGGCGCGCAGGCGATGCTCGAGACTGTGCCGGGCAACTACGACAACCAGTACTTCGGCTCCGCCGGCGTCTCGCTCGAGACCACAACCGGGCGCGTGCTGGCGATCACCCAGAACACCACGTTCAGCGAGACCATCCAGGGCGACCAGGCGTACAGCTCCCTCGTCTTCGCGACGGACAAGGAGCACGGCGGCTCGAACGGTTTCTCCGTGGGCTCGACGTACAAGCTGTTCACACTGATCGACTGGCTGGAAGAGGGCCATTCGGTGCGGGAAACCCTGAACGGCTCGAACCGGGTGTTCCAGAACTTCAAGTGCGGCGACGATCGCATCCGGAACAACACCAAGATCCAGAACTATAACAACGCTGGCGGATACACCGGCACGGTGATGAAGTTCACCGCCGACTCGCTCAACAGCGGATATCTGGCGATGGCGGAGAAGCTCGACCTTTGCAACATCAACGCGGTCGCCGACCGCATGGGCGTGACGCTCTCCAATGGCGGAAAAACCACCGACGGCAACGCCGCGCCGTACGACATTCTCGGCCCGAAGTACATCTCGCCGCTCGCGATGGCCGGCGCCTATGCCACCGTCGCCAACAACGGCATCTACTGCACGCCGAAGTCCATCGACCGCGTGGTCGACGCTGCGGGTAACGAACTCCCCGTGCCTGAGTCCAAGTGCTCGCAGGTGATCTCCCCCGAGGTCGCCGCCACTGCCGCCTTCGCCCTCCAGGGAGTCATGAACTCGGGGGGAACCGGGAACAGGGCTAACACCAACGACGGCACCCCTCTGCTTGGCAAGACCGGAACGCACGAATCGTGGGGGACCATGATGATCGAGTCCAGCACCAAGGTGACCACCGCGGTGTGGGTCGGTCGTTGGCAGGGACAGGCGAGCATTCTTCGTCAGCGTGCAAACGGCTTCAACCTGAACGAGATGCGATATAGTCTCGCGCGCACGATGCAGCGGACGGCGAACGGCATCTACGGCGGAGATGCTTTCCCCCAGCCGGACGCGAATCTCAGCAAGCAGGTGCTGACTGACGTGCCGAACGTCGTCGGCATGGACACCGCGACCGCGACCGCGACGCTGCAGAACGCAGACTTCCAGGTCGTCGTCGGCCCCGCTGTCGACGGCCCCGCCGGTGACGTGATCATGGCCCAGGACCCCGCAGGTCAGGCTCCGAGCGGCGCGACGGTGACGATCTCCCCCAGCAACGGACAGGGCGTCACGGTTCCCGATGTCACGGGTCAGCCGAAGGCCGCCGGGTTCGCGGCGCTGACGGGAGCCGGGTTCTCGACCGTCGACTTCGACAATTCGTGCAACCCCGGCAACGCGGTGGTGTCGTCCACCAACCCGGCAGCCAACACCGCGGCGAACCGCGCCACGCCGATCACGGTCTCGTGCCAGTGACGTCCAGCCGTCCGGCTCACCCGGCCCTCATCGCGCTCGGCGCGGTGGGGGCCGCTGGTGCTGCGGCCGCGGTCTGGGGCTTCGGCATCGAGCGCTACCTCTTCACGGTGCGCGAGGTCACGGCATCCGCCCTCGCACCCGGTTCCGCACCGATCCGGGTGCTGCACATCTCGGATGCGCACATGGCGCCCTGGCAGCACCGCAAGCAGGACTGGCTGGCGTCGCTGGCACAGCTGGAGCCCGACCTCATCGTCAACACGGGCGACAACCTCGGGCACCGCGATGGGCTGGCCGGCATCCGCCGCGCGTTCGACTCCTTCGCGGGGATCCCCGGAGTCTTCGTGCACGGCTCGAACGACGTCAACGCGCCTTCGCCGCGGAACCCGTTCCTGTACTTCGCCGGGCCATCCGGCAAGAGCAGGAAGCCGGCTCCGCTGCTCGACACGGGTGCGATGGACGCGTACTTCACGGACGAGCTCGGCTGGATCGGACTGAACAACACGGCGACCCGCCTCACCGTGGCCGGGAACACGGTCGATCTGTTCGGTGTGAGCGACGCGCACCGCGACTGGGACCAACTCGAGGCCTTGCCCGCGGCGATCGACGGACTCGGCGAGCGGGATGCCGGTGCCTCTGTGCTCGGTGTGACGCATGCGCCCTACCAACGGATCCTCAACGGCTTCATCGACCTCGGCGCCGACGCCATCTTCGGCGGCCACACGCACGGCGGACAGGTCTGCCTTCCCGGCTTCGGCGCATTGGTGGCGAACTGCGACATCCCGCTGGACCAGGCGAAGGGACTCAGCACGTGGTCGAGCGAGGGCCACACCGTTCCCCTCAACGTGAGCGCGGGCTGCGGCCACTCGATCTACGCGCCCGTGCGCTTCGCGTGCCGCCCCGAGGCGACGCTGCTCACCCTCACGGCACGCGACTGATCAGCCGATTCGGTGCTGCGGGATTTTCCTTGTAGACTCGGAGGGTTGCAAAACGGGGTGTGGCGCAGCTTGGTAGCGCGCTTCGTTCGGGACGAAGAGGTCGCAGGTTCAAATCCTGTCACCCCGACCAGTAACATCGGAAGGCCGCCCTCACGGGCGGCCTTCTCTGTATCGGGACATCAGCGGAAGGGAACGCGTGCACCGACTGCTCCCTGCCCCGCGTGGTCTCACGCGGGGCATCGCCGCGGCGCTCGCCGTCCCCTTCCTCGTCGGACTCGCACTCCTGACCCTCACCCCCACGCGCGTAGAGGAGCGGATGCCGGACCTGCTGGATCTCGTGCTCGCAACAGCCCACCGAATCGGCTGGGACTCGCTCGACTTCACGCGCCTCGAGATCCTGGCGAACGTGCTGGTCTTCGTCCCCGTCGGAATCTTCGCGTTCGTGCTCATGCCTCGCCGACTCTGGCTTCTGGCCGTGCTGCTGGGGCCTGCGATCTCCCTCGGGATCGAGCTCGCGCAGCGGCTCGCGCTCCCCCACCGCGCGGCGACCGTGAGCGATGTGATCGCGAACTCGAGCGGAGCTCTGATCGGGGTCGCCCTCGCCGTCTGCTGCACACTCCTGTTCGCGCCGCGTGCGACCGCTACACGTACCCTGGAGGCACCATGACCACGCCTGCCCTCGTCGCGTTCGACCTCGACGACACGCTCGCGCCGTCCAAGGCGACGATCGACCCGCGGATCGCCGATCTGCTCGTCGCCCTCCTGCAGAGGGTCGACGTCGCGATCATCTCGGGCGGCAACGAGCAGCAGTTCCGCTCTCAGGTGATCGCCCAGCTCCGCGCCGTCGATGCGGCGCAGCTCGCGCGCCTGCATCTGCTGCCCACGTGCGGCACCCGCTATCTGCGCCACGACGGTGCCGAATTCGTCGCCGTCTATGCGCACGACCTCAACGAGACGGAGAAGTCCGATGCGCTGACGGCACTGCGCGAGGAGGCAGAGCGTCTGGGGCTGTGGGAGGCGGACCCCTGGGGCGAGATCCTCGAGGACCGCGGCTCGCAGATCACGTTCTCCGCGCTCGGGCAGAAGGCACCCGTCGACGCCAAGCACGACTGGGATCCGACGGGTGCGAAGCGCGAGGCTCTGCGGGCTGCGGTCGCACCGCGTCTTCCCGGCCTCGAGGTGCGCTCGGGCGGATCGACGTCGATCGACATCACGCGCGCCGGCATCGACAAGGCCTTCGGCATGCAGCGACTCGCCGAGCTGACCGGCATCCCGCTGGCGTCGATGCTGTTCTACGGCGACCGCCTCGACGAGGGTGGCAACGACTACCCGGTCCTCGCGCTCGGCGTGCCCTCGGTCGCGGTGGACGGCTGGGAGGACACAGCGGCGAAGCTCGACGCGCTGCTCGCCGGACTCTGACTTCGGCGGACGCCCGGCTCCACCACGATGTCCTCGCCGGGTCCTACCCTGTCGGTATGGATCCCCTCGCGCTCGTCCTCGTCACCGCCGGCATCGCCAGCGCCGCCTGCTGGATCCTGTCGCTGCTGACCCGCGACACCTCCTGGGTCGACCGTGCATGGTCACTCGTCCCGGTCGCATACGTGTGGATCTTCGCGATCGCCGGTCTCGCCAAGGGAGTCGATGCGGCGCGTCTCGTGCTCATGGCGCTGCTCGTCACCGCATGGGGCGCACGCCTGACGTTCAACTTCGCGCGCAAGGGCGGCTACACGGGCATGGAGGACTATCGCTGGGCCATCCTCCGCGGACGCATGCGCCCCTGGCAGTTCCAGCTGTTCAACCTGCTCTTCATCGTCGCCTACCAGATGGCGCTGCTCGTGCTCATCACGCTTCCGGCGAACGTCGCCCTGCAGCATCCCGCGCCCCTGACCGGATGGGATGTCGTGTTCGCGGCGCTCTTCCTCGCCCTGCTCGTCGGCGAGACCATCGCGGATCAGCAGCAGTGGGCGTTCCACCAGCGCAAGAAGCGAGCCGGCGGAACGCTCGCTCCGGGGTTCGCGACCACAGGACTGTTCCGCTACAGCCGCCACCCGAACTTCTTCTTCGAGCAGAGCCAATGGTGGGCGTTCTACGCGCTCGGCGCGACGGCCGCCGTGGCCTCGGGCGCGGGATTCCTGGGCGGGGCGCTGAATGCCTCGATCCTCGGCGCGTTCCTGCTCAGCATCCTGTTCATCGGATCGACGATCTTCACAGAGTCGATCACGGCGTCGAAGTACCCCGCGTACGCCGACTACCGGCGCACGACGTCGATGCTGGTGCCGTGGCCGCCGCGGACCCGTCCCGTGGCAGAGCCCGCGGCGTGAACGGCCTCAGCGCACGACCACGTCCGACGCGTCTCTGGCGACCGGAACGAGGCGTGTGAGCTGCGTGACGTGCGCGGGTTCGAGCTCGGCGAGCGAGGAGACCCCGAGCAGACGCATCGTGCGCTCGATCTCGGTGCGGAGGATGGCGATCGTCCGGTCCACGCCCTGCCGACCGCCGGCCATCAGACCGTAGAGGTAGGCGCGACCGATCAACGTGAAGTCGGCGCCGAGGGCCACGGAGGCGACGATGTCGGCGCCGTTCATGATGCCCGTGTCGATCATGACCGTGAAATCGTCCCCCACCGCGCGACGCACCTCGGGCAGCAGGTGGAACGGGATCGGCGCACGATCGAGCTGCCGTCCGCCGTGGTTGGACAGGACGATGCCGTCGACGCCCGCATCGCGCAGACGCACCGAGTCCTCGACGTTCTGCACGCCCTTGATGACGATCTTCCCGGGCCACAGGTCGCGGATCACGGCAAGGTCGTCATAGCTGATGGTCGGGTCCATCGCGGCGTCGAGCAGCTCGCCGACCGTGCCGCCCGTGGTGCTCAGCGACGCGAACTCCAGTTTGGGCGTCGTGAGGAAGTCGTACCACCACCATGGACGCGGGATCGCGTTGACGATCGTGCCGAGGGTGAGCTGCGGCGGGATGCTGAAGCCGTTGCGCTTGTCACGGAGGCGCGCTCCCGCGACCGGGGTGTCGACCGTGAACTGCAGCGTGTCGAAGCCCGCGGCGGCGGCACGACGGGTGAGCTCGTAGGAGATCTCCCGGTCGCGCATGACGTACAGCTGGAACCAGTTGCGCCCGTGCGGGTTCGCGGCCTTCACGTCCTCGATCGAGGTCGTACCGAGCGTCGAGAGGGTGAACGGGATGCCGGCGGCAGCCGCTGCTCCGGCACCGGCGACCTCGCCCTCGGTCTGCATCAGGCGCGTGAAACCCGTCGGCGCGATGCCGAACGGCAGCGCCGAGGGGCCACCGAGGATCTCGACGGACGTGTCGACGGTCGGCGCGGGACGGAGGATGCCGGGGTGGAACTCCACGTCCTGGAAAGCCTGGCGTGCCCGCGTCAGCGACAGCTCCCCCTCGGCGGCCCCGTCGGTGTAGTCGAAGGCTGCCTTGGGGGTGCGGCGCTTCGCGACCGTCCGCAGGTCGGCGATCGTGAGCGCGGCGTCGAGCCGCCTCTTGCGCCCGTCGAGCTCGGGCTTCTTGAACTTCATGAGCTCGAGGAGCTCGGCGGGGTTGGGGAGCTGGCGCTGGACCATGGTGCCTCTCAGACGACGGACGGGAGGGGGCGGGTGAGTCCCGCCGCGGTGTAGTAGCCGGTGATGTGCGCGTGCACGCGGGAGCGAGCGTTCTCGGCGTCTCCGCGCGCGATCGCCTCGACGATGGCGCGATGTTCGGCGCGGAGGACGTCGACCATGCCGCTCCAGTCCTCGATCGCCTCGGCGCCCTGCTGGACGTAGGACTCGATCGCGGTGCGGAGCCCCGCCATCATCGCGGCGACGACGGAGTTGCCGCTCGCCTCGGCGAGAGCGAGGTGCAGTTGCGCGTCGAGGGCGAGGAATTCGGAGGGCGTCAGGCCCTCGGCATCCATGGCGTCCAGCATCCGGTGTGCGGGGTCGAGATCGGGATGCGACTGCACCGCGAGGTCGGCGACCACGGCATCCTCGAGCAGCAGCCGCGTGCGGACGACGTCGTCGAGCGGGAAACCATGAGCTGCGACCTGAAGTCGCAGAAGGGTCGACATGCCCCCGCTGGGGGTGGCGATCACGATCGCGCCGGCCTGAGGGCCCGAGCCCGTGGCCGTGCGGATGAGACCCATGACCTCCAGCACTCGCAGCGCTTCACGGACGCTCGATCGGCCGACGCCGAGGTCCGCGGAGAGGTCGCGCTCGGACGCCAGGCGGTCGCCGGGACCGAGACGGCCGTCGAGGAGATCTCGTTCGATGTGCTCGAGCACCAGGCGCCACGCGCGTGCAGGCTGCTCCGGCATGCGTCCTCCCGATCACCGTCGAACTCTGTGGTCTGACCACAGTAGCGCGTGTGGTCAGACCATGCAACGCAAGCACGCCGACGGCACCCTCTGACAGAGCAGGGCGAGCCGACGGATCAGCCCAGGCGTCCGCCCGACTCCTGGAGGTAGCAGGCACCGCACAGGGACTCGTAGGTCGTCAGCTCAGGAGCCGAGTCGCCGTTCGCCCCCTCGTCGATCGCGACCTGATCGCCGTCGAACACGAAGCGTCCGCCGACCACACGACCGTTGAAGACCGCCTTGCGTCCGCACCGGCAGATCGTCTTGAGCTCCTCGAGGGAGTGCGCGATCGCCAGAAGACGCGCCGACCCCGGGAACGCGTGGGTCAGGAAGTCGTTGCGGATGCCGTAGGCGATGACCGGGATGCTCTCCTCGATCGCGATGCGGAAGAGATCATCGACCTGCTCCGCCGTGAGGAACTGGGCCTCGTCGATCAGGAGGCACGCCACCTCGGCGCTCGTCGACGCGCGGACGCGATCCCGATGCTCCGCGAACACCGCGCGCGCATCGTCCTCGGGCCCGAGGAGGAAGTCGACCTCGCGGGTCATCCCCAGTCGGCTCGAGATCTCGGAGGCCGCCTTGGTGTCGATCGCGGGCTTCGCGAGCAGCACATGCTGACCGCGCTCCTCGTAGTTGTACGCGGCCTGAAGGAGAGCCGTGGACTTGCCCGAGTTCATCGCGCCGTAGCGGAAGTAGAGCTTCGCCACCGGGCTGCTACTCGTCGATGCCGAGGACAGACGCGGTCGCCGACGTGGAGGTCGCCGCCAGCGCGGCATCCGTGTTCAGCTTCTCGCCGAACGTCGGGATGAGCTCTCGCAGCTCGGACTCCCACCCCGGGTATTCGGCCGGGAAGCACTTCTTCAGCAGGTCGAGCATGATCGGCACGGCGGTCGACGCGCCGGGCGACGCACCGAGGAGCCCGGCGATCGAGCCGTCGCCCGCGGCGACGACCTCGGTGCCGAACTGCAGGATGCCGCCCTTCTTGGGGTCCTTCTTCATCACCTGGGCGCGCTGACCCGCGTTGATGAGGGTCCAGTCCTCGCCCTTCGCGGTCGGCATGAAGGTGCGCAGGCTGTCGACCTTCTTGGAGTGGTTCTTGAGCAGCTCGCCGACGAGGTACGTGATGAGGTCGGGGTTCGCGAACGCGACGCGGAGCATGGGCCACAGGTTGTGAGGGCGCACCTGCGTCACGAGGTCGAGCATCGATCCGTTCTTGAGGAACTTCGGGCTGAACGTCGCGAACGGACCGAACATGAGCGAAGCCTCGCCGTCGACCACGCGCGTGTCGAGGTGCGGCACCGACATGGGCGGGGCGCCGACCGAGGCCTGCGAATACACCTTGGCCTTGTGCTGCGCGACGATCGCCGGGTTCGAGGTCTTGAGGAACTGTCCACCGATCGGGAAGACGCCGTAGCCCTTGATCTCCGGGATGCCGGAGCGCTGCAGGAGCTTGAGCGCCCAGCCGCCCGCGCCCACGAACACGAAGCGCGCATCGACCTCGTCGGGCGTGCGGCCGACCGTGTTGCGGAAGCCGACGCGCCAGGTGCCGTCCTTGCGCTTCTTGAGCGACTTGACCTCGGTGTTCGTGCGGAGCGTGACACCCGAGTCGGTGAGGTGGTCGAAGAGCTGGTGCGTGAGCGCTCCGAAGTCGACGTCGGTACCGGCGGGCACGCGCGTCGCCGCGAACGGCTCACCCCTGCGACGCTGCTGCATGAGCAGGGGCGCCCACTTGTTGATGACGCGCGAATCCTCGCTGTACTCGATGCCCGCGAACAACGGCTGCTTCTTGAGCACCTCGTAGCGGTCCTTGAGGTAGGCGACGTCCTTCTCTCCGCGCACGAACGTCATGTGCGGGGTCGCGTTGATGAACGTCGACGGCGCATCGAGCACGCCCTTCTCGACGAGCGAGGACCAGAACTGGCGACTCTGCTGGAACTGCTCGTTGATCGAGATCGCCTTGGCGGGGTCGAGCGGGCCGTTCCCCTGCTGCGGCATGTAGTTGAGCTCGCACAGGGCCGCGTGGCCGGTGCCCGCGTTGTTCCACGGGTTCGACGACTCCTGGGCCACGTCGGAGAGTCGCTCGAAGGCGACGATCTTCCAGTCCGGCTGCAGCTCGTGCAGCAGGGTACCCAGGGTGGCGGACATGATGCCACCGCCGATCAAGACGACATCGACTTTTTCTGTCACCAGGACAGTCTAGTTCGCGGGCACGGCGCGACAGACCACGCGGGCCGGTCCCACCAGACCGGTTCGGTATCGCGGGGATGCCGTCAGGCTATGACCGCCAGGCGCTCGGCGAGGATCTCGGCGATCTGCACCGCGTTGAGAGCCGCGCCCTTGCGCAGGTTGTCGTTGCTGATGAACAGCACGAGGCCCTTGCCCTCCGGCGCGGACTGATCGGCGCGGATGCGACCGACGAAGCTCGGGTCCTTGCCTGCGGCCTGCAACGGCGTCGGGACCTCGTCGAGCACGACGCCGGGGGCCGCGCTCAGCACCTCGCGCGCGCGTTCGGGGGTGATGTCGTTCGCGAACTCGACGTTGATCGACAGGGAGTGGCCCGTGAACACGGGGACCCGCACGCACGTGCCCGCGACACGCAGGCCGGGCAGTTCGAGGATCTTGCGGCTCTCGTTGCGGAGCTTCTTCTCCTCGTCGGTCTCGTTCTGGCCGTCGTCGACGAGGTTGCCGGCGAAGGGGATGACGTCGAACGCGATGGGCGCGACGTACTTCTCGGGCTCGGGGAAGTCGACCGCCGAGCCGTCGTGCACCAGACGCAGGGTGTCGCCCTGGGCGAGCACGCCCTCGACCTGGCCGAGGAGCTCCTGCGCGCCGGCAAGGCCGGAGCCGGACACGGCCTGGTAGGTCGACACGATCAGGCGCTCGAGACCGGCCTCGGCGTCCAGCGCCTTGAGCACCGGCATCGCGGCCATGGTCGTGCAGTTCGGGTTCGCGATGATGCCGCGCGGGCGGTCGTCGATCGCATGCGGGTTCACCTCGCTGACGACCAGCGGCACTTCGGGGTCGTTGCGCCAGGCGCTGGAGTTGTCGACCACGACCGCTCCGGCCTCGGCGAAGCGCGGCGCGTACGCACGGCTGGCCGTGGCCCCCGCGGAGAACAGCGCGATGTCGATGCCTGCGGCATCCGCGGTCTCGACGTCCTCGACGATGACGGTCGCGCCGCCGAACTCGATCGCGGTGCTCGCCGAGCGCGCCGAGGAGAACAGGCGCAGGTCGCGGATCGGGAAGGACCGCTCGGCGAGAATCTCGCGCATGACGGTGCCCACCTGGCCGGTGGCGCCCACGATGGCGACGGAGAGTCCTGAGTCGGAGATGCGGGTCATGATGTTCCTTGGCGTCGAGCAGTACTGCAAGAGAGGCTTCGGGCGCGACGTCGGGATGCGGATGCCGCGCCTGGCGCCGATGTCAGGGTTCCGGTGAGTCTATCGCGCCGGAGGCCGCAACCGGACCTGCGCGTGAGCGTGGATGCCCGCGCCGGCGTAGGAGAAGGCGCCGGGGTAGGACGTTTCCGTCAGAACCGTCCTACCCCGGCGCCTTCGCCTACCTGCGCGCGATGGTCGTGGCGACGGAGGCAGGGGAGACGGAGGGAGGCGCCGAGCGATTCGGCGTCAGCGGCCGGTGCCGGCGTGGACCGTTGCGTCGAACTCGCCGTCCAGGCCGTAGGCGGTGTGCACGGTGCGAGCGGCCTCGGCCAGGTCGCTGTCGCGCAGCACGACCGAGATGCGGATTTCGGAGGTCGAGATCATCTCGATGTTGATCCCCCCGGCCGACAGCGCCTCGAAGAGGATCGCCGAGACGCCCGAGTGCGTGCGCATGCCGGCGCCGACCACCGAGAGCTTGCCGATCTGGTCGTCGTGCACGAGGTTGCTGAAGCCCACCTCGGTCTGCTCGGCCGCGAGCGCCTTGAGCGCGCCGGTCGCGTCCGCCTTCGGGACCGTGAAGGAGATGTCGGTGCGGCCGGTGGTCGCGCCCGACACGTTCTGCACGATCATGTCGACGTTCGCGCCCGACTTCGCGACGATCTTGAAGATCTCCGCGGCCTTGCCCGGCACGTCCGGGACCCCGGCCACGGTGATCTTGGCCTGACTGAAGTCGGTGGCGACCCCGGCGACGATCGGTTCTTCCATGTCTGCTCCCTCGGCTTCGCGGGGGTTCTTCATGCCCTCGCCCAGAACGTAGGTGCCCTCGGCCGACGAGAACGTCGAACGGGCGTGGATCAGGACGCCGTGACGGCGTGCGTACTCGACGGCGCGGATGTAGAGCACCTTGGCGCCGTTGGCGGCGAGCTCGAGCATCTCCTCGCTCGAGATGTGGTCGAGCTTCTGCGCGCGCGGGATGATGCGCGGGTCGGAGGTGAAGATCCCGTCGACGTCGCTGTAGATCTCGCACACGTCGGCGGACAGAGCGGCCGCGAGCGCGACGGCGGTCGTGTCGGAGCCGCCTCGGCCGAGGGTGGTGATGTCGCGGGTGTCGCGGTTGAAGCCCTGAAAACCGGCGACGATCACGATCGCCCCCTCGTCGAGCGCCTCGCGCAGACGGATGGGCGTCACGTCGACGATGCGCGCCGCGCCGTGCTGGGAGTCGGTGATCATGCCGGCCTGGCTGCCCGTGAACGAGCGCGCCTCGAAGCCCATGGAGTGGATGGCCATCGCGAGGAGCGCCATCGAGATCCGCTCGCCGCTCGAGAGCAGCATGTCGAGCTCGCGCGGCGCGGGGATCGGCGCGACCTCGTTCGCGAGGTCGAGCAGCTCGTCGGTCGTGTCGCCCATGGCGCTCACGGCGACGACGACGTCGTGCCCGGCACGACGGGTGTCGACGATGCGCTTGGCGACGCGCTTGATGCTCTCTGCGTCGGCGACGGACGAGCCGCCGTACTTCTGCACGATGAGGGCCACGTTCACTCCCTGGGATGTCGGGCGGATCCGCCCACGCTCATTCTACGATCGGCGCATATACCCGCCCGCGCATGTGACGACCGGGCGTTCAGCGGCGTCCGCGCGTGCACGACTTCGGAGACGGCACGCGACACGCCGCAGGACATCGGGATGCTGCGGCGAGTCGGGCCCGGCATCCGAATCTGTGCGCGTGAGGACGGAGCCGCGAATGCCCCGCGTCGGCAGGAGAGTCGAGGGGGCGGCGCGTCG
This sequence comes from Microbacterium sp. GCS4, assembly GCF_001262495.1. Taxonomy (GTDB): domain Bacteria; phylum Actinomycetota; class Actinomycetes; order Actinomycetales; family Microbacteriaceae; genus Microbacterium. Next base: position 618,254 of record NZ_LGYE01000002.1, on the reverse strand, counting down.
GCAGGAGAGTCGAAGGGGCGGCGCGTCAGGGGGCGGGAGGCACCGGCCCCGGCGCGAGCCCCGCCGGAGCGGAGGCCGGAGGACGGAGTCGCCCGCCGGTCGCGGCGAACCAGCAGCCGGCGATGATGAGCGGGAAGCCGATGAGCAGCCCGGGGGTGAGCGGCTCCGACAGCACGATCGCACCGAGGACGATCGCCACGACCGGATTCACGTAGGTGAACAGCGGCGCGCGCACGGGACCGACCTCGCGGATCAGCGCGAAGAAGGCCAGGAAGGCGACGGCCGTGCAGATGACCGCGAGCGCGAGGAGCGCGCCGATCGCGGTGGGGGTCGGCACCTCGTGCTGTGTGAGCAGGCCGATCGGGAGGTACAGGATGCCGATCATGAGGAGCGACAGTGTGATGGTGCCGAGCGAAGGCACGTCGACGAGCTTGCGCGCGACGATGAACGGGGCGATCGCGTAGAGCACTGCGACGAGGAGCACCTCTCCCGCCGCCAGCAGGCTGACCCGACCGCCGAACAGCCCGGGCCCCGCGACGACGATCGCGACACCCAGGAATCCGACGAGGAGTCCGATCGCGCGGGCCGGGCGGAGCACGCCGCGGTCGCCGCCGCCCAGGGCGATGAGCGCAGCGAACAGAGGGACGGTCGCGACCAGCAGCCCGGTCATGCCGGACGGCAGCGTCATCTCCGCGTGGCCGAGCAGCACGAACGGACCGGCCATCTCGACCAGGCCGAAGGCGAGCACCCAGGGCCAGTGCCGCCACGCCGCCTTCAGGGCACCGCCGCGGAGCGCGAACGGGAGCAGCAGGAGCGCCGCGATCAGCGTGCGGCCGGCGACGATCGCCGGCGGGGAGAACGACTCGACCGCGACGCTGATGAACAGGTACGGCACGCCCCACAGGAGCGCCATCGCCCCGAAGAGCAGCCAGCCGCGTCGGGAGAAGCCGCCCTGGGCGTTCACAGCACGCGCCGGCCCTCGAAGGCGCGTCCGAGGGTGACCTCGTCGGCGTACTCGAGGTCGCCGCCGACCGGAAGGCCCGAGGCGAGACGCGACACCGTGATCTGCATGGTGGTGAGCAGGCGGCTGAGGTAGCTGGCGGTGGCCTCGCCCTCGAGGTTCGGGTTGGTGGCGAGGATGACCTCCTGCACCGTGCCGTCGGCCAGACGCGTCATGAGCTGGGCGATGCGCAGATCGTCGGGGCCGATGCCCGCGATCGGGCTGATCGCGCCTCCGAGCACGTGGTACAGACCGCGGAACTCTCGCGTGCGCTCGATCGCCGCCACGTCCTTCGCGTCCTCGACCACGCAGATCAGGGCGGTGTTGCGCCGGGGATCGCGACAGATCGCGCAGCGCTCCTGCTCCGCGACGTTGCCGCAGATCTCGCAGAAGCGCACGCGCACACGGATCTCGGTGAGCAGCTCGGACAGACGCGCGACGTCGAAAGTCGGCGTCTGCAGGATGTGGAACGCGATGCGCTGGGCCGACTTGGGCCCGATGCCGGGCAGGCGACCGAACTCGTCGATGAGCTCTTGGACGATTCCGTCGTACATCAGGAGAACCTCGCGGGGGGCTCGTAGGGCTCTTCGCGCACGAACGTCGCGCCGAGCACCTGGCGGATGACTGCCTCACCGTAGCGCTGCACGCCACCGGACGGGGTGCGCTCGGTGACGACCGGGGCGGATGCCTGGGCGGCGCGCGGGGTGGGAGACACCACGGACCCCTGAACCTGGGTTCGCGGTGCGGACGCGCTCCGGGCCGCGGTCGACCCGCCAGCGGAGGATGGCACCGGCTCGTACGAGGGGTCGTACGGCGGCTCGTCGTCGTAGGGCGGAGGCTCATCGTCGTACGGCGGGGGGACGTCGTCGGTCCCGGGTCCGGACGGCGCCGTCTGCCCGTTCGGTGCCGTCTGCCCGTTCGGCGCGGTCGGCGACGGCGCATGGGCGGACGCGGTCGGTGACGATGCGGCGGGGGCTGGGACCGCTGGGGCAGGCGACGCAGGCTCCGACGGCGTGGTCACGGTCGCCGATTCACCCGTGGCGTCGCCTCGGGCGACCTGGGCCGCGTCCGGGGGCGAGGGATGGGCCGCCCGCTCCACCGCGGGGACTCCAGGCTCAGCGCTCGTCGGCTCGGCCGACGACGGGATGGGGGCGACCGCCCAGTCCGTCACGGGGGTCGCGGAGTCGCTGCGGGTCTGGGAGCGGGAGGGGCCGGCTGACGCAGGCTCCGATGCGGGAGCATCGGCGGTCGGCCCGCTGGAGGCCGACGGCGAGGACTGCCTCGGTGCGCCGCCTGACGGCATCGGCGCGGGGAGGTACTTGACCTTGACGCCGACCTCCTGCTCGATCGCGGTGCGCAGATGATCGGAGGGCCCCGATCCCGGCGTGGTCCCCTTGAACTTCGCCACATCGTGCTGGCTCGTGAACCCGAGCGTCAGCACCTCGGTCTCGGTGACGAACGCGAGGGGCTGCACGGCGGTCGCGAGCAGCCAGGACGCGCGGCTGATGTCCTCGAGACGCGTCAGGATCGCAGGCCAGGATGCCGTGATGCGATCGAAGGTGACCGGGCCGGAGGGGGCGGGTGCGGGCTCGGGCTGCGTCGAGGGCTCGGATGCCGGGCCGTCGGATGCCGGGGTGCGTGTCTCGGATGCCGGGGCGGGCTCTGCCGCAGATTCGACCGTCGTCTCGGGCGCGGCGCTCCCTCGCGGAGCGACCGGCGAGGTCGATGCGGGTGCCGTGTGGTTCGATGCGGGAGCCGACGGCGCACTCGCTCGAGCGGCGGTCGCGGCCGGAGCCGCGCCGGCGGAAGGCCCCGCAGCGGCAGCATCCGTGGATCCGGCGAGGACCCGCGCCACCATCAGTTCGAGGTGCAGACGCGGCGAGGTCGCCCCGGACATGTCGTCGAGCGCGGCGCTCACGACGTCGGCGGTGCCCGACAGGCGTGCCGCGCCGAACGACCGGGCCTGCGTCTGCATGCGCGCGAGCTCGTCGGCGGCGATGCCGCGGAGCACGGCGGACGCACCGTCGCCCACGGCCGCGATCACGATGAGGTCGCGCAGGCGCTCGAGCAGGTCGTCCACGAAGCGGCGCGGGTCCTGCCCGGTCTGCACGACCCGGTCGATCGCGGGGAACGCGGCAGCCGCATCGCCCGCGGCGAGAGCGTCGACGATCTCGTCGAGCAGGGCCGCGTGCGTGTACCCGAGAAGAGCGACGGCGCGCTCGTAGGCCACGGTGACGGTCTCGGAGCCCGCCGGCGAATCCGAACCGGCGATGAGCTGGTCGAGCAGCGAGAGCGTGTCACGGGGCGAACCGCCTCCGGCGCGCACGACGAGCGGCAGCACTCCGCGCTCGGCCACGACGCCCTCCTCGGCGCAGAGCTTCTCGACGTACTCGAGCATCGCGGCGGGCGGCACGAGACGGAAGGGGTAGTGGTGGGTGCGCGAGCGGATCGTGCCGAGCACCTTCTCGGGCTCGGTCGTCGCGAAGATGAACTTCACATGCGGCGGCGGCTCCTCGACGAGCTTGAGCAGCGCGTTGAACCCCTGCGGCGTCACCATGTGAGCCTCGTCGAGGATGAAGATCTTGTAGCGGTCGCGGCTCGGGGCGAAGGTGGCGCGCTCGCGGAGGTCGCGCGCGTCGTCGACGCCGTTGTGGCTCGCTGCATCGATCTCGACGACGTCGAGGGACCCGCCGCCCGCTCGAGAGAGCTCGACGCAGCTCGGGCACGTGCCGCACGGGACGTCGGTCGGACCCTCCGCGCAGTTCAGGCAGCGCGCGAGGATGCGGGCCGACGTGGTCTTGCCGCAGCCGCGAGGACCGGAGAACAGATAGGCGTGGCCGACACGGTCCCCGCGCAGCGCGGTCATCAGCGGATCGGTCACCTGGGACTGCCCGATCATCTCGCCGAACGACTCGGGGCGGTAGCGGCGGTAGAGGGCTGTGGTCACCAGAACAGCCTACGGCGTGCCGCCGACATCGAGGCAGCCCGGGCTCCGGCATCCGATGTTCCGCCTCGCTCCCCCGTCGACGCCCCATCTGCGCGCCGACGCCCCACCTGAGCGCGGTCCGCACGATGGGGCGTGGGCGGCAAGATGGGGCGTCGGTGGAAGCGGTCGCGGAGAGTCGGCTCAGTCCTGGGAGTCGATGACCGGGATCGCCGTCGTGATGACGGGCACGGAGGCCGACAGCCGGGTTCCGTCCTCCCGGCGTGCATCGGCGAACTGCCGCAGCGTCGGACGCCCGGGGATCAGCGGCCCCTGGTCGGCGAGCGGCACCACGACGTCGTCCTCCGTCGTCGCGATGTAGGCGACGTCGCGCACCGTGAACGGGACGGGTTCGCCCGAGCGCACGTGCACGCGGAGCTCGTCCTTCGTGACGGTGACCTCGAGAGCCGAGCCCTGCCACTGCAGCGGGAACGACAGCGACGGCCAGTCCGCGGGGAGGCGCGGGTCGAAGCTCAGCTCGCCCGCCCAGTCGCGCATGCCGCCGAAGCCGCACACGAGCGCCGTCCACACGCCGCCGGCGGAGGCGACGTGCACGCCGTCGGCCGCGTTGTGGTGCAGGTCGTGGAGGTCGACGAACAGGGACTGCTCGAAGTACTCCAGCGCGAGGTCCTGGTACCCGACCTCAGCCGCGAGGATCGACTGCACCACGGCGGAGAGCGTCGAGTCGCCCGTGGTCAGCGGGTCGTAGTAGTCGAAGTCGGCCTTCTTCTCCTCGGGCGTGAAGTGGTTGCCCTGCAGGAACAGCGCGAGCACGACGTCGGCCTGCTTGAGCACCTGGAACCGGTAGATCACCAGCGGGTGGAAGTGCAGGAGCAGAGGGCGCTGATCGTCGGGCGTGTGCGCCAGATCCCAGACCTCGCGCTCGAGGAACAGCGAGTCCTGCGGGTGGATGCCGAGCGCCTCGCTGTACGGGATGAACATGGCGTCGGCCGCCCGCTCCCATCCCTCGGCCTCGCCCGGCTGCAGCCCGGTGCGCTCGCGCACGAGCGCGAACTCCTCGCCGTTCGCCTCCTCGGCCTCGCGGACCACCTTGGCCGCATAGCGCAGGTTGTACCGCGCCATGACGTTCGTGTACAGGTTGTCGTTCACGACGGTCGTGTACTCGTCCGGCCCCGTGACGCCGTGGATGTGGAAGGTCTCGATCGCGCCCTCCGCCCCCGGCACGGCGTGCGAGGAGCGCCAGAACCCGAGGGTGGCCCAGAGCCGCGCCGTCTCGATCGCGACGTCGATGCCCTCGCGCCGCAGGAAGTCCTCGTCGCCGGTCGCCCGCACGTACTTGCCGAGCGCGAAGCTCACGTCGGCGTTGATGTGGTACTGCGCGGTGCCGGCCGCGTAGTAGGCCGAGGCCTCCTCGCCGTTGATGGTGCGCCACGGGAACAGCGCCCCTGCCTCGTTGAGCTGCGCCGCGCGCCGACGGGCCGCGGGGAGCATGTGCACGCGCGCGCGCAGCGCGTTGCGGGCCCACTGCGGAGAGGTGTAGGTGAGGAACGGGAGCACGTAGATCTCGGTGTCCCAGAAGTAGTGGCCGCTGTAGCCCGAGCCCGAGACGCCCTTGGCCGGCACGCCGGTGCCGTCGGCGCGGGCCGACGCCTGTGCAAGCTGCAGCAGGCACCACCGGGTCGCCTGCTGCACGGCATCCTGCCCGTCGATCCGCACGTCGCTGCGCTCCCAGAACGCGGCGAGCCAGTCGGCCTGACGGCGGAACTGCTCGTCGACGCCCTCGGACATCGCGCGGTCGAGCGAGCGGCGGCAGCGGTCGACGAGCTCGCGCGGCGGCACACCGCGCGAGGAGTGGTAGCTCACGAGCTTCGTGATCGAGATCGGCACACCGGCCTTCGCCTGCACCCGGAAGACGTTCTTGGCGATGTCCTCCTCGATGAGCGTGCGCGAGGTGTACTCGTTCTCGGTCTCGATGATGTGGTCGGCGACCACCGCGACCGTCATGCCGGAGGCCGCGACGGTGTACGACAGCGCGGAGCGCAGGCCGTCCTGCCAGTGCTCGGCCGGCTGCAGCACGCGCTCGGCGATCTTCTCGGCCTTGCGCGGGTCGAAACCCTTCTTCGCCTCGGTCGGGATGCCCGCGTATACGCCGGCGCCGTCCTGGCGGTTGAGCAGCTGGCAGCTGATCGTGACCGGGGCGTCGGAGTTCTCGACGACGACCTCGAGCCGCAGGATCGCGAGGTGGCGCTCCTCGAAGCTCACGATGCGCTCGTCGCGCATACGCACGCGCTTGCCGGACGGCGTCTCCCACACGAGCACGCGCTCGAGCACGCCCGTCTTCATGTCGAGCGTGCGGCGGTACTCGCGCACGTCGGCGACGTCGAAGGAGATGGGCTCGTCGTCGACGTACACGCGCATGACCTTGGCGTCGGGCGCGTTGACGATGGTCTGGCCGACCTCCGCGAACCCGTACGCCTGCTCGGCGTGGCGGATCGGCCAGGTCTCGTGCAGTCCGTTCACGAACGTGCCGTGCTCGTGCGCGCCGCGTCCTTCGATGTGGTTGCCGCGCAGGCCCAGGTAGCCGTTGCCGACGCCGAAGAGCGTCTCGCCCACCCCGTCCTCGGAGTAGCGGGTCTCGATCAGGCGCCAGGGGTCGACGGGGAAGCGGTCGCGGTCGATCATGCGGTCTCCTCGGAGTCGGAGGGTGCGGACGAGGGGGTCGGGGTGGGATCGGATGCCGGGAGGAACGCATCGAGGTCCTCGACGACCACGGTCGCCCCGGCGGCGAGGAGCGCCTCGGCACCGGCGCCGCGGTCGACGCCGACGACGGTCGCGAAGCCCGCAGCGGCAGCCGAGGCGGCGCCCGAGGTGGCGTCCTCGACCGCGACGCTGCGCGCGGGATCGACGCCCAGTGCGACGGCGCCGGCGCGGAACATATCGGCGGCGGGCTTGGAGGCGAGTCCCTCGCGCTCGGCCACGACGCCGTCGACGACGACGCGGAAGAAGTCGCGGAGGCCGGCGGCACCCAGAACCTCCTCGGCGTTCTTCGAGCTCGACACGACACCCAGCGGGATGCCGGCGGCGGTCAGCTGCTCGACGAGAGCGAGCGATCCGGGGAAGGGCGCGATGCCCTCGGCACGCAGCGAGGCGGCGAAGGCCGCGTTCTTGCGGTTGCCGATGCCGCAGATCGTCTCGGCCTCAGGCGGGTCGTCGACCGCGCCCCACGGGACCTCGACGTTGCGGCTCTGCATGAGGCTCGCGACCCCGTCGTAGCGCTTCTTGCCGTCGACGTAGTCGAAGTAGTCAGCATCCGTGTAGGCGGGTTCGATGCCCCACTGCGCGAAGACCTCGTCGAACACGTGCTTCCAGGCGCGCATGTGCACTTCGGCGGTGGGCGTCAACACGCCGTCGAGGTCGAACAGGACCCCGTCGGTGCGGAGCAGATCGGGCAGTGCGTCGGGCACGGGAGCCTCCAGGAGAGGGACGAGGGTTCCGGCACCATCTCCGTGCCACTGTGCAAGCGTAGTGCGGCTCGGCGAGCGGCGGAAACCCCCAGATGCGGTCGGGCTCAGAGCATCCGGGAGGTCTGCCGTGCGATCTCGAGCTCCTCGTTCGTCGGCACCACCAGAACCGCCACCCGGGACGCGTCCGTGGAGATGCGACGGATGCCGCGGCGCCGTTCGACGTTGCGCCCGTGGTCGATCTCGATGCCCGCGAACCCGAGGGTCGCGAGGGCCTCCGCGCGCACGGCCGCCGCGTTCTCTCCCACCCCCGCCGTGAACGAGATCACGTCGACCCCGCCCAGCTGGGCGATGTACGCACCCGCGTAGGCGCGCAGGCGGTGGATGTACACGTCGAACGCGAGGGTCGCCGCGGCGTCGCCGCTGTCGCGCCCGGCGAGGATGTCGCGCATGTCGCTGCGCCCCGCGAGGCCCTGGAGACCGCTGCGGGTGTTGAGGAGCGCATCGAGGTCGTCGATCGAGTATCCGGCACGTCGCGACAGGTGCACGAGGGCGGCGGGGTCGAGGTCGCCGGAACGGGTCCCCATCACGAGCCCCTCGAGCGGGGTGAGCCCCATCGACGTCTCGACCGAGCGTCCGCCGTCGATCGCGGTGACCGAGGCGCCGTTGCCGAGGTGGAACACCAGCTGGCGGAGCGCGCCGAGGTCACGCCCGAGGAACGCGGCGGCCGCCTCGCTCACGAACTGATGGCTCGTGCCGTGGAAGCCGTAGCGACGCACCCGGTGCTCCGCCGCCAGCTCGGCGTCGATCGCATAGGTGTACGCGGCGGGCGGAAGCGTCTGGTGGAAGGCCGTGTCGAACACCGCGACGTGCGGCACGTCCGGGAAGACCGCCTTCGCGGCCACGATCCCGGCGAGGTTCGCCGGGTTGTGCAGGGGCGCGAGCACCGCGAGCTCGGCGATCTGCTCCTCGACGTTCGGCGTCACGAGGGTCGGCGCGTAGAACCGCGCTCCTCCGTGCACGACGCGATGGCCGACGGCGGCGGGAGGATGCTCGTCGAGCGACGGTCCGTGCTCGGCGAACTGCTCGAGCATCACCGCGAAGGCCTCGTCGTGGTCGGCGACCCGTCTCTCGGTCTCGTGCGTGGCGTCGAGCATCGTGACGACGGCCTCGCCCGCGGCATCCGGTCGTACCGTGTGCGCGATCGCGCTGACGTCCTGCCCGATGCGCTCGATCAGCCCGCTCGCGAGCTCCCGCTCGTCCTCGATGTCGATCAGGGAGTACTTGAGCGAGGACGACCCGCTGTTGATCACGAGGATGGTGGTCACGATGCGGCCCCCTGCGCCTGGATCGCGGTGATCGCGACGGTGTTGACGATGTCGTCGACCAGCGCGCCGCGCGACAGGTCGTTGATGGGCTTGTTGAGGCCCTGCAGCACCGGACCTATCGCGACGGCGCCGGCGGAGCGCTGCACGGCCTTGTACGTGTTGTTGCCCGTGTTGAGGTCGGGGAACACGAACACGGTGGCGCGTCCGGCGACGGCGGAGTCGGGGAGCTTGGCCTTCGCGACGGCGGCGTCCGCCGCCGCGTCGTACTGGATCGGGCCCTCCACGAGCAGCTCGGGAGCGCGCTCGTGCACGAGGGCGGTCGCCTCGCGCACCTTGTCGACGTCGGCACCGGAACCCGACTCCCCCGTCGAGTAGGACAGCATCGCGATGCGCGGGTCGATCCCGAACTGCGTCGCGGTCGCGGCGGAGGAGACCGCGATGTCGGCGAGCTGCTCGGCCGTGGGATCGGGGATCACGGCGCAGTCGCCGTACACGAGCACGCGATCGGCGAGCGCCATGAGGAACACGCTCGAGACGACCTTCACACCGGGGCGGGTCTTGATGATCTCGAACGAGGGGCGGATCGTGTGCGCCGTCGTGTGCGCGGCCCCCGACACCATGCCGTCGGCGAGACCTGTATGCACCATCATGGTGCCGAAGTACGACACGTCGGTGACGGTGTCGGCGGCCTGGGCGAGCGTGATGCCCTTGTGCGCACGCAGCCGGGCGTACTCGGCCGCGAAGCGCTCCACGAGTGCCGGATCGTTGGGACTCACGATGTCGGCCGCCGCGATGTCGACGCCGAGCTCGACCGCCCGCGCCCGGATCGCCGACTCGTCGCCGAGGATCGTGAGATCGGCGACCTCGCGCGCCAGGAGCGTGGCGGCGGCACGGAGGATGCGGTCGTCGTCGCCCTCCGGCAGCACGATGCGGCGACGGTCCGCGCGCGCCCGCTCGATCAGGCCGTACTCGAACATGAGCGGCGTGACGACCTTCGACTCGGCGAGGCCGAGCTGGGTGGTCAGCTCGGTGATGTCGACGTGCGTCTGGAACAGGCCGAGCGCGCGGTCGTAGCGCGCACGCGACTCGGGCGATATGCGTCCGCGTGCACCCATGACCCGCACGGCGGTGTCGTAGGTGCCGAGGTCCGTCGCGATGATCGGCACCGTCGAGGGGACGCCGTCGAGCAGCTGCACGATGGGTTCGGGCAGCGGGAACGGTCCGTTGAGGATGATGCCGGCCACCCGCGGGAACGTCCCGGAGGCGTCGGCCAGCAACGTCGCGAGCAGCACTTCGGTGCGGTCGGCGGGGATCACCACGACCGCTTCCTCGGTGAGCCGCGGCAGCACGTTCACCATCGACATCCCGGCGACGACGATCGTCAGCGCCTCGCGGGCCAGCCGGTCGGGGTCGCCCTTGATCAGGCGGCCGTCGACCGCCGCGAGGATGCCGCGGATCGACGGCGCGACGAGGGTGCGGTCCTCGGGCATGGCCCATACGGGCGTCGTGCGCGCCGGACGCACTGCGGCGACCGCGGATTCGATCTCGCCGAGGCGCTCGGGGTCGGCGCGGTTGACGACGACCGCGAGGAGCTCGGCGCGCTCGACCTCGAGCTCGGAGAGTGCGAGTGCGGCGATCTGCCCGACCGCGGCGGGCGTGCGGGCCGTGGTCGTGCCGAGCTGCTCGGCCTGGCGCTGCTGGTCGCGGCCGCTGAGTACGAGCAGGACGGGGGCGGCGAGGTTCGCGGCGATCCGCGCGTTGTAGCCGAGCTCGGCGGGGCTCGCGACGTCGGTGTAGTCGCTGCCGATGATCACGACCGCGTCGCACTGCGCCTCGACGGCCTTGAACCGGGCGACGATGGTCGACAGTGCGCGGTCGGGGTCGTCGCGGACGTCGTCGTAGGTCACGCCGATGCAGTCGTCGTACGCGAGCTGAACACCGTCGTGGGCGAGCAGGAGCTCGAGAACCTCGTCGCGTTCTGTGACCGAGCGGGCGATCGGCCGGAAGACGCCGACCCGCGGGGTGACCCTCATGAGCGCATCGAGCACTCCGAGGGCGATCGTGGACTTCCCGGTATGGCCTTCGGCCGAGGTGATGTAGATGCTCTGCGCCACGGCTCCAGCTTAGGTGCACCTCACCCGCGGATCATGGGCGTCGGCCGTGAGAACCGCCCCGGCGCGGACGCCGGTCAGCAGGGCTCCGACATCGCGTCGACCACGGCGACCGCATCCTCGGTGTAGCGCGTGTAGTAGGTCGGGTCGAGGTTGATCTGCACCCGGTGGATCGCGAGCGATCGGTCGAGATCCTGCCATCCCGGCACGCGGGCGAGTCGCTGATAGAACAGCCTCGCCGCGGTCGCGGGATCCATCCGCTGCTCCGCGCTCCCCCACCAGTCCTGCTGCTGAAACAGCCCGATGCTGGTCGTGCGGCTTCCGTCCGGGTTCGTGAACCCGCTCGTCTCCCAGTCGCCGTAGTCGATGTTGCGGAGGCTGCTCTCCCCCATCGCGGTCATGACGCCGAGGATCTGACCGTCCCGTCCGAACCCGAGTGTCGTCGCGGTCTGCATGATCGTGGCGGCGTTGTCGAGCTGCTCGCCCTCCCACCCGGCGATACCCGACTCGGGGAACGTGGTCGGGTCGCTCAGACAGATCGCCATGGGCTTCTCGTGCGCGAGTCCGAGCGGGAGGAGGATCGCGGCGAGCGCGGCGATCGCCACAGCCCCCGCGGCGATCGCGAGCCGGACGAGCGCCCGTCTCCGCTGCATCCGCCGCTGCGCGCGCCGGCGCGGCGACACCCGGCGGCGGCGCGCGCGACCCGAGGGGCGTCGGCCCGTCGTCCGCCGTCGCGTGCTCCGGCTCTTCGTGGCGCCACTCATGTCGCGCGGGACCCTCCGCGTCCGAGGAACACCGCCAGTCCTCCGCCGATCGCGCCGAACAGATGCGCCTGCCACGACACGCCCTCGCGCACGCCTACGACCCCCGCGAGCATGGAGCCGCCGTACAGGGCGATCACGATCACCGCGACCACGGCATAGAGGATGCGGTGCGAGACCCGCCCCGGTGCGAACACGCGCAGCACGGTGTAGCCGAAGTATCCGAACACCAGGCCGGAGGCGCCGACCGTGAGCGTGCCCGGTGCGTTGAGCAGCCAGGTCCCGAGACCGCCGACGACGGCGGCGAGCAGCGTCACGGTCCAGAACCGGCGTGCCCCCTCGACCGCGACGAGGCAGCCGAGCACGAGAAGCGGCAGGGAGTTGGCGATCAGGTGCTGCCAGTTCGCGTGCAGCAGCGGACCGACGAGGATGCCCAGGAGACCCTCGAGGTCCCACGACCGCAGTCCGAAGCCGGTGAAGGACCCCGGCAGGATCGCATCGGCTGCCTGGACGACCCACATCACCGCGAGGAGCAGGATCGGCGAGGCGAAGCGCCCGAGCGGTCGCGGTCCGCGGGTGCTGCGGGTCACATCGGAGCTCGTCACGTCTCGATCCTGGCAGGTGCGCCCCGGAAGACCCTGAAAAAGAAAGTGACCCTCCGCGCACCCAGCAGAGCCCGGTTACCCTTGCTGCGTTTCCGCCCTGGGGGAATTGGCCTGGATGCCGCCACGCGGAGAGCCGTGGACAAGTCTAGCCGATCCGGAGCCCGCTCCCTGCCGCTCGGGTTACGATCGGTGCACGCGCGCATCGTTGCGCCCACGCGAGAGGGAACGCATGCCAGAGAACCCGCCCCCGAGACCACCCGTGACCGACGCCGCGCAGTTCGCCGCGCAGACCTCGGCCATCATCGACTCGGTCTCGCGCGTGATCGACGGCAAGCCGGATGCGGTGCGCAGCGCGCTCGTCTGCCTGCTCGCCGAGGGCCATCTGCTGATCGAGGACGTGCCGGGCGTGGGCAAGACCATGCTCGCCCGCGCTCTCGCCGCGAGCGTCGACGCCACGGTGCGCCGCATCCAGTTCACGCCCGACCTGCTGCCCGGCGACATCACGGGCGTGAGCGTCTACAACCCGGTCGATCGCGAGTTCGAGTTCAAGCGCGGCGCCGTGTTCGCGCACATCGTGATCGCCGACGAGATCAACCGCTCCTCGCCCAAGACGCAGTCCGCCCTGCTCGAGGCCATGGAGGAGGGGCAGGTCACGGTCGACGGGTCGACGCACCCGCTCCCCGACCCGTTCCTCGTGGTCGCGACGCAGAACCCGCTCGAGATGGAGGGCACGTACGCTCTCCCGGAGGCGCAGCGCGACCGGTTCATGATGCGCATCTCGATGGGTTACCCGGATGCCGCGGCCGAGGCCGAGATGCTGCGGCAGCGCGACACCGTCAACCCGCTGTCCTCGGTGACGTCCGTCGCGGACGCCGCCTCGATCACGGCGCTCATCGCGTGGGCGCGTTCGGTGCACGTCGCACCGGCGATCGAGGAGTACACGGTCGCGCTGGCGCAGGCGACGCGATCCGACCCGAGCCTCCATCTCGGCGCGAGCCCTCGGGCCACGCTCCAGCTCATCCGCGCGGCCAAGGTGTGGGCGGCGCTCGACGGTCGGGACTTCGTGATCCCGGACGACGTGTCCGCGCTCCTCGCCCCGGTGCTCGCCCACCGCCTCCTGCCCGCACGAGGCGCGCACCGCGCCGGCGCCCAGCCCGTCGAGTCCGCGTTGCGGCAGATCGTCGACCGCGTGCGCGTGCCGATCGCCGCGCGATCCTGACCGGGAGGCCGTCATGCCCCGCCGCCGGATGCTCACTCTGCGGGGCACCGGTGCGCTCATCGCGGGCACGGGCTGCCTCGTCGCGGCGAATCTCCTCGGCGCGGTCGTCCTCCTGTACCTCGGCATCCTCCTCTTCGCGCTGACGATCCTCGCCGTGATCGTCGTGCGGGCGCCGCGCCGCTCCGGCACCGTGACGAGGCAGATCTCGACCGATCTGCTCACGGTCTCGGAGACTTCGCGCGTCTCGCTGCGCTTCTCCCTGCGGGCCCTGCGGGTGCCGCGCGGTCTGTGGCGCGACGTGCTCCCCGACGCGGTCTCGGGCGACGCCGCCGGCGAGTATCCGCCGGAAACCGGTCAACTGAGCTACCTCATCACCGGCGTCCGGCGCGGGGTGTGGCCGATCGGACCGCTGCTGCTGCGGACGGTCGACCCCTTCGGGCTCGCGCAGCGCGAGCAGGAGTTCGGGGAGACCCGCACGGTCACGGTCGTGCCCGAGGTGTTCACGCTCTCCCCTCTCGCCGTCCGCGTGGGCGCGGCCGGCGGCACGGCGCAGACCTCCTCGAGTCGTCTCGGCCAGGGCAGCGACAATCTCTCACCGCGCGTGTACATCCCGGGCGACAGCATGCGCCGCATCCACTGGCGCGCGACAGCCCACCGCGGCCAGCTCATGGTGCGACAGGAAGAGGAGGAGTCGAGCCCCGACGCCCTCGTCGTGCTCGACCGCAGCGCGGGGCGGTGGTCGGCGTCGGGCGATCAGGCCGACCCTGCGTTCGAGGCCGCGGTGTCGCTGTGCGCATCGGCCGCGGTGCACCTCATGCAGGAGGGGTACGGAGTCGATGTGATCGACACCACCGGAGCGCTGCTCGGCACGCTGCGGGGCCATGAGGACGACCGCGATGGCCTGCTCGTGGCGCTGGCTCTGGTGACCCCGCGCGGAGAGGCCCGCGATCTCGCGTCGCTCGTCGGCGGCACCCCGCCCGGACCGCTCGTCTACATCACGGGTCGTCTCGACGAAGAGGATGCCGCGCTGCTGCGTCCCGCCGGCGCGGCGGCTCCCCTCCTGTTCACGACCGACCCGCAACCGGGGGCTGCGAAGGCCGCCGAGCCTCACGGATGGCGGGTCGCGACCCTCGGCGACGACGTCGCCGAGGCCTGGGAGGACGCCCTCCCCGAGCGGGTCGGGCTGACCCCTGCGGAACGGCGAGGAGCCGGCGATGTCTCGGCGTGAGCGCACGGCCGCGCAGGCGGCGCCGCGCTGGCATCGGGAGCACGATCTCCCGACCGGCGTCCTGTGGCCGGCCGTCATGGCTGCAGCCGCCGGCATCGTGGCGATGTGGCCGTACACGTCCGTGATCGCTCCGGGATCCTGGTCGCTCACGGTCGTCGTCGTGATCGTGGTGACGGGCCTGACCGGGATGCTCACCCGCACGCTGCTCAAGCGCCGACCGGTCTGGGTGCGCGATCTCGTGACGCTCGGCGCGCAGATCGTGGTCGCGGCGGCGACCGTCACCCAGCTGGTGGCGGGCGAGACCGCGGTCTTCGGCGTGATCCCGACCGACACCACGCTGGTGGTCTTCCAGACCCTGTTCGCCTCGGCCGCCGAGCAGATCACCTTCGGCTCTGCGCCCCTCAGTGCGTCTCCCGGTCTGCAGGCGGTCCTCGGCGCGGGCTTCGCGGTCGTCGCGATCCTCCTGGATCAGCTCGTCGCGCAGCGCGGCGCCGTCATCGCCTTCCTCCTCACCGGAGTGATCGGCGCGATGCCGATGATCGTGACGGTCAGCGGCGTGAACGTCGTGTGGTTCGTGATGCTGGCCGTCCTGCTGATCCTGCTCCTCCGGCAGACCGCCGCCCAGCATCCCGAGGCCCCGCGTCGCTCCTCTGCGGCGGTCACGGCAGGTGTCGGCGCCGCGGCGCTCGCCTCGACCATGATCGTGGCCCCCGTGCTGCCTGTGTCGGCCAGCCTGACGGGCACGGGAACGGGTGTGTCGGTCGACGCCTCCCTGCGGCTGGGGGACGACCTCCGTCAGCCGAACCCTGTCGAGGTGCTGACGCTCGCGACGACGGCCGACACCGCGCCCTACCTGCGTCTCACGACCCTCTCGGAGTTCGATGGTCAGGTGTGGCGGCCCGACCGCGGCGACCTGCAGGCCCAGAGCGAGGGCTTCGGCGCGGAAGACTGGGGACCCGGGATCCCGGTCGAGGAGCAGAGCACGTCGATCCGGGTGATCCGCATGTCGAGCTCGTGGCTGCCGGTGCCGTATCCGGCGACGAGCGTGCAGGGCATTCCTGCGGCGTGGCGGCTGAGCCCCGACAACCGGACGATCGCCTCGAGGACCGCGGATGCCGCCGGCAACGACTACACGGTGCGCTCCCTGGACGTGGAGCCGACGCTCGAGCAGATCCGCGAGACTCCCGCTGCGCCCCTCACGACGGACCCGGATGCCGAGCCGGTCGAGCTGCCCGCCGTGATCGGCGAGACCGCCGACGAGGTCACGGCCGACGCGGACAACGACTACGACCGCCTGATCGCGCTGCAATCGTGGTTCCGCAGCGAGTTCACGTACTCGCTCGAGACCCCGGTCGAGGAGGACTTCGACGGCACCGGTGCCGATGCTGTCGCGCAGTTCCTGGACGTACGGTCGGGGTACTGCATCCACTTCGCCGGTGCTTTCGCCCTGATGGCGCAGAGCCTCGACATGGAGGTGCGCATCGTCGTCGGATACCTCCCGGGTGCACGGACGACGACCACGCGCGGCGAAGAGGCCGTGTATTCGGTGTCGAGCGACCAGCTGCACTCCTGGCCGGAGGTGCTCTTCCCCGGCATCGGATGGGTGCCGTTCGAGCCGACGGCCTCGCTCGGCGTGCCCACTGCCTTCGCGGCCGGCGCGACCACGGGCGGCGGCACCGGCGGCGCGACGCCGACCGAGCCCTCGGCGGCCCCGACGGCCGCGCCGACCACGGGCCCGGAGGTCGAGCGCCCGGACGCGGGCGACAACGCCGGCGCCACCGGACAGCTGCGCTCGCTCGATCCCTCCCCGGTCCTGTTCACGACCCTGGGGGTCCTCGTCGTGCTGCTGATGCCGGCGCTGATCCGCCTGTCCCAGCGGGCGGTCCGCCGCGGGCGGGCGCGACGCGGTGACGCGGCATCCGCCTGGGCCGAGCTGCGGGCGACCATGCTCGATCTGGGAGTCGCGGTCTCCGATGCGGAGTCGCCGCGCATGCGCGGTGCCGATCTCGTGCGCGACAACGGGGTGGATGCCGAGGCGATGCGCGTGCTCACGGATGCCGTCGAACGCGCCAGCTACGCGCGCCCGACCGAGGCGACGGCGCACGGCCTCGACGAGGCTCTCGGCTCGGTGCTCACCCGCCTCCGCCACAGCGTGGACCGTCCATCGCGGGCTCGGGCGCTGCTCGTGCCGCGGTCGCTGTTCGCCTCCCGCGGGCAGGACTCCCCACTGCTCGCCTGAGCCGAGGGTGTCGTGGTCTCGCTGCGAGCCGGTCAGGCGGCGTGCACGGTGCAGCGCACGGTGTCGCATGCGGCGCAGACCACGAACTGCGTGCGGCACGACGGATCGGGGCAGTTGGCTGTGCGGTTGGTCGCCGCGCCGCATCCCGCGCATTCGCCGATCACGGCCGCCTGGTCGGAGAAGTCGACCGAGCCGCGCTTGTCGAACACGTACAGCGAGCCCTCCCAGAGCCCCTCGTCGCCGTAGGTCTCGCCGTAGCGGACGATGCCGCCCTCGAGCTGGTACACCTCTCCGAAGCCGCGAGACGTCATGAGGCTCGACAGCACCTCGCAGCGGATGCCGCCGGTGCAGTAGGTCACGACCGGCTTGCCTTTGAGGTCGTCGTAGGCGCCGGAGTCGAGCAGCTGCACGAAGTCGCGGGTCGTGTCGGTGTCGGGCACCACCGCGCCGCGGAACCGGCCGATCTGAGCCTCCAGCGCATTGCGCCCGTCGAAGAACACGACGTCGTCGCCACGCTCGCCGATCAGCTCATGCAACGCCTCCGGGCTCAGGCGCGTACCGCCCCCGACCACGCCGTTCTCGTCGACGCGCAACTCGTCCGGGGCGCCGAAGGACACGATCTCCTCACGCACCTTGACGCTGAGCTTCGGGAAGTCGAGGCTGCGCCCCTCGGCATCCACCCCCGTGCCCTCGCTCCACTTGAGGTCGACGTCGCGGAACGGCGCATACGAACGGAACGAGCGCGCCCACTTCTTGAGAGCAGGGAGGTCGCCGCCGAGCGTGCCGTTGACGCCATCCTTCGAGATCAGCAGCCGTCCGCGCAGTCCGAGGGCCTCGCCGAGGTCGCGCTGCCACACCCGTACCGCCTCGGGGTCGGCGAGCGGAGTGAACACGTAGAAGAGCACGATCTTGGGGGTTGCCACCTGGAGATTTTACGTCGCGTCCGCGGGGCCGCGGCTCGGAGGCGGCTGGTCATGGGCATCGGGCGCGATCGGATAGACTGTTCAGGTTGTTCCCTGGTGACGTGTCCGAGCGGCCGAAGGAGCACGCTTGGAAAGCGTGTGTTGTGCAAGCAACCGCGGGTTCGAATCCCGCCGTCACCGCCAAACGTCAAACGGCCCTCGCGAAGCGGGGGCCGTTTGACGTTTATCTGATGCTGGGGATTCGGGGAGCCCTGAGCGCAGCGAAGAGCGGAGTCCCGCCGTCACCGCCAAACGCCTGAAGGCCTCACGAAGCGGGGGCTGTGTGACGTTTACCTGATGCTGTGCTCGTGCCGGAGTACTGTTTCCTGGAGCGCCTCGTCAGGCATCCAGTACGTCACTGGCGTTGGCATGGAAGCGTACGTATCGGGTGGTTGGCGATAGTCGCGACACATGTGCACGCGTAGGCCCGCTTGGCATTCTTACAGGGCCTACGCGCGGCTACCGTCGAAGGGGAATCTCATGAATCCACTTGTTCCGGCGTTCTTGGACGGCGTATTCGTGTCCGTTCTTGCCCTTGGCTTTGTGCTCACGATCGTCGCGTTCGTGTCGCTCATGATGACGAGAGGGCTCTCGTCACTACTGGTCATCCTCTGGTCGGTGGCGATCTTCGCAGTGCCGTTCCTGGGCTCGGGTGCATGGTTCGCAGTCAGATCCCGCGTGTACTCCAAGAACCGTTCGCACCGAACTGCCAGCGTCAGTCAGTAGAACCCCGGTCGTTGAGCGACACTTCGACTCGCTCCGCTCGCTCCGTGCAGGTCTCCGCGAGACGAAACGCGGCGAGCCGAACCGCGCGACCTGACGCGTTTCGTCTCGTCGCTGCGCTCCTCGCTCAACGACCGAGGAGGAACCCTGCGCTCCTCGCTCAACGACCGAGGAAGAACCCTGGGCTCCTCGCTCAACGACCGGGGGTCACGCTTCAGCCGAAGGTCACGCCGTAGCTCTGCCCGCCGGGCTC
This sequence comes from Microbacterium sp. GCS4, assembly GCF_001262495.1. Taxonomy (GTDB): domain Bacteria; phylum Actinomycetota; class Actinomycetes; order Actinomycetales; family Microbacteriaceae; genus Microbacterium. The sequence goes on along the minus strand of NZ_LGYE01000002.1, from coordinate 599,420 downwards.
CGCGGGCAGCCGCGTCATGCCGAGACGCTCGTAGAACGCGGCCGCTCCCGTGTTCTTGGGGTCCATGCCGAGATGCAGGCCCTTCACGCCGCGGCGCTCGAGCTCGGCGAACAGCGTCTCGATGAGACGGCGTCCGAGTCCCTGGCCCTGCGTCTCGGGCAGCAGATCGATGTGCAGGTGGGCGGGGTAGTCCCCCGCGTTCGCGTTCTTCCCGGGCGCCTGGGCGTAGCCGTACTCGACCATCTTCTCTTCGCGGGTCGACGGCTCCGTGGCGCGCGGGTACTTGGCGTTCAGGGCGGGCCACCACTCGTCGCGGAACCAGGTCGAGAACGCCTCGGTGTCGTCCGTCGCGACGATGTAGCCGATCACGCGCTCGTCGTCGGTCTCGACCACCCAGGCGAGGTCGGGATGCCGCTCGACGTACGGCACCGCGAACAGGTCGCCCCACAGCTCGTCATCCGTGAAGATTCCGGTCGCATCTCCCCCGGCATCCGCGGTGCGCACGCACACCTCGTACAGGGCGGCGCGGTCGGACGGACGGTACGGGCGGATGCGCGACACGGAGACTCCTCGATGAGTGGGGATGCCGTCAGCCTATCGGCGCGGCCGGGGTCCGCGATCGTGGGATGCGCTCCGACATCGTGCGCGCCCACGGCAGCACGAACCCCGCGAGCACGAACACGACGCCCGCACCGACGAGGGCTCCGCCCACGGTGTCAGTCGTCCAGTGCACCGAGAGCAGGGTGCGCGAGAGCGCCATCGCGACGATCCACGCCGCACCCACGATCGCGACCCAGACCCGCGGGAACAGCAGGTACAGCACGAGGGCGATCGTCGCGGCGTTCGCGGTGTGGCCGGAGGGGAACGATCCGAAGTCGCTCGCGACGATCATGTCCTCGGGGCGCGCCCTGCCGAACAAGTGCTTGAGCAGCTGCACCATCCCCGCGCTCGCGAGGAAGGCCATCGCGGCGAACAGCGCGCCCCGCCATCGTCGTGCGAGCAGCAAGGCGAGGATCACGAGCAGCGGCACACCGAGGATCGCGACCCAGCCGCCCCCGATGTGATCGAGCACGAGGGCGAACGACAGCATCCAGTCCGCACGGTTTTCGACGATCTCGCTGTTCCACCAGCGGTCGAACCCGGGCGGCTCGGTGTACCCGAACACGATCACGGCTCCGAGAAGTGCGGCCGCGGCCAGCATCCCGAATCCCCACCACAGCATCGTCCGCGATCTCATCCGACCATTCTGCCGGGTGGATGCTGAGAATCAGGGAGCCAGCATCGCGACCGTGCGCGGACGCACGATCAGCCACAGCGAGAGGATCGCGATCACGGCGCAGCCGACCATGACCGAGGCCATCGTCGTGGCGGTGATGCCTGCGCCCTTCGAGATCCAGCCCACGATCGGCGAGATGAGTCCGGCGACGCCGAAGTTCGTCGCGCCGATCGCGGATGCCGCGGTTCCGGCCGCCTTGCCGTGGCGGTCGAGCGCGAGCACCTGCACGTTCGGGAACGTGAACCCGCACGCCGTCATGAAGAAGAACAGCGGGACGACCGTGCCCCACAACCCCAGTCCGAGCTGGTCGGTCACGATGATCGCCGTGCCGGCGAGCAGCAGCACGGCCGTCGAGTAGGCCATGACCCACTGCGGCCCGAAGCGGGCGGCCAGGCGCGAGGCCGTCTGCACGCCGAGCACGACGCCGAGCGAGTTCACGGCGAACAGCAGGCCGTACTGCTGCGCGTCGAGCCCGTGGGTCTGCTGGAACAGGAAGGGCGAGGCCGACAGGTACGAGAACAGGCCAGAGAACGTCATGCCGCCGATGATGAGGACGCCGATGAAGACCCGGTCCGAGAAGACCGAACGGTAGCGCTGCAGCACGGTGGCGCCGCCGCGCTCCTGCCGCCGCGCCACCGGCAGAGTCTCGGGGATGAAGAACAGGGTCGACACGAGCATGACCACCCCGTACAGGGCGAGCACGATGAAGATGCCCTGCCACGGCATGAGCGTGAGCAGCCAGGAGCCGATCAGCGGGGCCACCACGGGCGCGACGCCCGACACGAGAGCGAGGCGCGACAGCATGACGACCAGGCGGCGTCCGCCGAACAGATCGCGCACGATCGCCATCGCGACCACGCCTCCGGCAGCCGCCCCGACGCCCATGAGCACGCGCGCCCCGCCGAGCAGCGGCAGCGTCGGGGCGAAGGCGGCCGCCGCGCTCGCGAGCACGTGCAGCGCGGTGACGGCGATGAGCGGGATGCGACGTCCGATCTTGTCGCTGAGCGGTCCGACGATCAGCTGGCCGAGCGCGAAGCCGATCATGGTGCCCGTGAGCGTGAGCTGCACGGCCGCCGCGGTGGTCTGGAAGTCCTCCTCGAGCACCGGGAACGCCGGAAGGTAGAGATCGATCGTGAACGGTCCGAGCGCGGTCAGCGCGCCGAGCAGCACGATGTACAGCGCACGACGCCCGTTCGAGATCGAGTCGCCGGGGTGCAGCATGATCGGCGCGGTCGCGGGGTTGGACCCGAGCGTGCGGATCGCACCGGTCGACGAGGGCACGCGGATGCTGCCGGTCGCGGTGCGCTCGGGAGCGGGAGTGGTGGGCACGGAGTCAGTGGGCACGGAGTCGGTGCGGGGCGCGTCAGACACAGGTTCTTCCGGATCGAGGGGAGTCTGCTCGAAACGATTCGAGCGAAGCCCCCATGCTACTCCCCCGGATGCCGTGCCTCAGCGTGCGATGCGGGCGAGCCCCTGCTCGAGGTCGGCGATCAGGTCGGCCGCGTCCTCGATGCCGACCGAGAGGCGCACGACGTTCTCGGGCACGGCGAGTTCGGTGCCGCGCACCGAGGCGTGGGTCATGTCCGGCGGGTACCCGATCAGCGACTCGACCCCGCCCAGCGACTCCGCGAGCTGGAAGAGCTCGGTCGACTCGGCAAAGGCCTTGGCCGCGTCTGCGCCGGCCGCGAGACCGAGCGACAGCATCCCGCCGAAGCCGCTCATCTGGCGTGCCGCGATGTCATGCCCCGCGTGCGAAGCGAGACCCGGGTAGAACACCTGCGCGAACTCCGGGCGCTCCGCCGCCCACTCGGCCACGGCCTGCGCGTTCTCGGAGTGCTGACGCACCCGCACGGCGAGCGTCTTGATGCCGCGGGTCGTGAGCCAGGCGTCGAGCGGCGCCGAGACCGCGCCGACCGCGAACTGCTGGAACTTCACGTCCTCGACGAAGCGGTCGTCGCCGAAGATCACGGCGCCGCCGAGCACGTCGGAGTGTCCGCCCAGGTACTTGGTCGTGGAGTGCACGACCACATCGGCGCCGAGCGACAGCGGCTGCTGCAGCGCGGGCGAGGCGAACGTGTTGTCGACCACGGCGATCGCCCCGGCCGCGTGCGCGATCTCGGTGATCAGCGCGATGTCGACGATCTTCAGCAGCGGGTTGCTCGGGGTCTCGATCCAGACGATCTTCGTCTCGGGGCGGATCGCCGCACGCACGGCATCGGTGTCGGAGAGCTCGACGACCGTCGAGAGGATGCCCCACTTGGCGAGCACCTTCGCGAACAGCCGGTAGGTGCCGCCGTAGACGTCGTTGCCGAGCACCACGTGGTCGCCGGGTGAGAGGATGCCGCGCAGCAGCGCGTCCTCCGCGGCGAGACCTGAGGCGAACGAGAGGGCGCGGACTCCCCCTTCGAGCGCCGCGAGCTGCGTCTCGAGCGAGGAGCGCGTCGGGTTGCCCGCCCGGTTGTACTCGTAGCCCTCGCGGAACCCGCCGATGCCGTCCTGCACGTGCGTGGAGGCCTGGTAGATCGGCGGGATGATCGCGCCGGTCGTCGGGTCGGGTTCCTGACCCGCGTGGATGGCTCGGGTGGCGAAGGAGTGCTCGGACATTCCCTCAGCCTACGTCCGCCTCCCCGTCGGAGGCCCCCGCGTTACGCCCGGGGTCAGCGCGACAGGTACGCGAGCAGATCCTGCCGCGTGAGCACGGTGTGCGGCTTGCCGCCATCGGTCACGAGCAGCGCATCCGCGTCCGCCAGCGCCGCCCGGGCCTGCGCGAGCGGAGCATGGATGCCGACGAGCGGCAGCCGCTCCCCCACGTGCGCTCCCACGGCATCCGTCGGCTTCGCCTCCCCGCGGAACAGCAGGTCGAGCAGACCCTTCTCGTCGACCGTGCCGACGACCTCGCCCATCATGACGGGCGGCTCGGCGCTGAGCACGACGAGCTGTGAGACCTCGTACTCGGTCATGAGGCCGATCGCCTCGAGCACGGTGTCGGTCGGGTGCGCGTGCACGAGGTCGGGGATGCCCTCCCCCTGCCGCGGCGCACGGGCGGCGAGCACGTCGGCGACGGTCTCGCCCTCATCGACGTCGCTGAAGCCGTAGGAGCGCATCCATCCGTCGTTGAAGATCTTCGCCAGGTAGCCGCGCCCTCCGTCCGGCAGCAGGACGACCATCACAGCCTCAGCCGGCAGCTCCCGCGCGACGCGCAGCGCACCGACGACGGCCATGCCGCTCGATCCGCCGACCAGGATGCCCTCCTCCCGGGCCAGCCGACGGGTCATCGCGAAGGCCTCGGCGTCGTCGACCGCGACGATCTCGTGCGGAACCGTCGGATCGTAGGCGCCGGGCCAGATGTCCTCCCCGACGCCCTCCACGAGGTAGGGGCGGCCGGTGCCGCCGCTGTACACGCTGCCCTCGGGGTCGACGCCGACGATGCGCACCCGGCCGTCCGATACCTCGCGCAGGTAGCGTCCGGTGCCGGTGATCGTGCCGCCGGTGCCGACGCCGGCCACGAAGTGCGTGATGCCGCCGTCGGTGTCGCGCCAGATCTCCGGGCCGGTGGTCTCGTAGTGGCTGCGCGGTCCGTTGGGGTTCTCGTACTGGTTCGGCTTGAACGCCCCGGGGATCTCCCGCGCGAGACGGTCGCTCACGCTGTAGTACGACTCGGGACTGTCGGCCGCGACCGAGGTCGGGGTCACGACGACCTCGGCGCCGTAGGCGCGCAGCACGTCGATCTTGTCGTCGCCGACCTTATCGGGCACGACGAAGACGCAGGAGTAGCCGCGCTGCTGCGCGACGAGCGCCAGACCCACTCCGGTGTTCCCGCTGGTCGGCTCCACGATCGTCCCGCCCGGCTTCAGCTCGCCCGATGCCTCGGCGGCGTCGATGATGCGGGACGCGATGCGGTCCTTCGCGGAACCGCCCGGGTTCAGGTACTCGAGCTTCACGAGCACGGTGCACGCGATGCCCTCCGTGACGCGCTGGAGCTTCACGAGGGGCGTGTCGCCGACGAGGTCGACGATCGAGTGCGCATACTTCATGACTTCAGGGTAGACGTGCGGATGCCGCGGCCGGGGTTGTGTTGCACCCGGCCGCGGCATCCTGTCCCCGCGTGCTGTCGGTCAGCCCTTCGTCGACCCCGCCAGCAGCCCTCGGACGAAGTAGCGCTGCAGGGCGAAGAACACGATCAGCGGGATGATGATCGACACGAACGCACCAGCCGTGAGCAGGTACCAGTCGTTGCCCCGGGTTCCCGTGATCTCGGCCAGCAGCTTCGTGATCGGCGCCGCCGCCCCGTCGGCGAAGACGAGGGCCACGAGCAGGTCGTTCCACACCCAGAGGAACTGGAAGATCGCGACCGAAGCGATCGCCGGCATCGTCAGCGGCAGCACCACGCGGAAGAAGATCTGTCCGCGCGAGGCTCCGTCGACGCGCGCGGCCTCGATGATCTCCCCCGGGATCTCCGACATGAAGTTGTGCAGCAGGTAGATCGCGAGCGGCAGCGCGAACATCGTGTGGGCGATCCACACCTGTGCGTACCCGGACGAGGCGCCCAGCGGCTCGGTCACCTGCACACCGAAGAGGTTGATGCCCCGCGAGAACGAGCTGAGCAGCGGCACCAGGGCCATCTGGATCGGCACGATCTGCAGCGCGAACACGAAGATGAACAGTGCGTTGCGACCCTTGAAGTCGATCCACGCGAACGCGTACGCGGCCATCGCCGCGATCATCAGCGGAATGATGGTCGCGGGGATCGTGATCGCGATCGAGTTCACGAAGGATTCGAGGATTGTCAGCTGCGTGGTGCCCGACTGCAGCACCTGCACGTAGTTGTCGAACGTCACCTGCGGGTTCGCGAAGAACTCCCACCATCCACTGGACTGGATGTCGTCCCGCGGGCGGAACGACGAGATGAACAGCCCCAGCGTCGGGATGGTCCACAGCACCGCGATGACGATGGATCCGACGGACGCCCACGGACGGGACAGCTTCTTGCGGGCTCGGCCCGCCGCGGCATCCAGCCCTCCGCCCGTGGTGATCGCGCGGGTGGAGGCCGGGGTCTCAGTCTTCAGCGTGTCGCTCATCAGCGCACCTCCCGCTGCTTCTTGATCTGTCGGGCGTTGTAGATGACGATCGGCAGCACGAGCACGAACAGGATGACCGAGAGCGCGGCGCTGCGTCCGGCCTCGAACTTCGAGAACTGCGTGTACATCTCGTTCGCCAGCACCGAGGTGCCGTAGTTGCCGGCGGTCATGGTGCGCACGATGTCGAACACCTTCAGGGAGGCGATCGAGATCGTCGTGAGCACCACGATGAGCGCGGGGCGGATCGACGGCACCGTGACGGAACGGAAGCGCTGCCAGGCGTTCGCGCCGTCGAGCTCGGCGGCTTCGAGGAGCTCGGCCGGCACGCCCTTGATGGATGCCGAGAGGACCACCATCGCGAAACCGGTCTGCACCCAGATCAGCACGACGATGAGGAACAGGTTGTTCCACGGCTCATTGAGCAGCCACTGCTGCGGCGTCCCGCCGAACCACACGAGGATCTGGTTGAGCAGACCGATCTGCTTGAAGTCGCCGCCGCGGTACTCGTACATGAACCGCCAGATGATGCTGGCGCCGACGAACGAGATCGCCATCGGCATGAAGACGAGCACCTTGTAGATCTTCTCGCCGCGCGTGCGGTCGATGAACACGGCGTACGCGAGGCCGACGATCGTCGACACAGTCGGCACGAGCAGCACCCAGATGATCGAGTTGACCACCGAGGTGACGCCGTCGGACTGCGTGAAGATCCACACGTAGTTCGCGAACCCGACGAAGTCGCTGTTCGAGGAGTTGCGGAACGACGAGTACATGGTCTGGATCGACGGGAGGATGAGCCCGACGAGCAGCAGGAGCAGAGCCGGGGCCATGAAGGCCACGAGCTGGATCAGGTACCCGACGCCGTCGCGCGACCGGTAGTCCAGGAGGAAGAACACGGCGCCGACGACGACGGCGACGCCCATGGCCCAGTACCAGGAGTTGAAGAACAGCATCACGGCGAGCGGGATGAGCAGGCACATCGCCAGCCGGACGAAGGTGTAGAGGGTGCCCTTGCGCGGAGCGATGTCCACGAGGAGCAGGATGACGGCGACGACCACCACGAAGGCGACCACCACCACGAGGGCTTGGAGGACCGGCGGCAGCATGCCGACCCATTGGAAGAACAGAGTCGCGTTCACGGATTCCCCTTCATGACGCGGGTGGATCATCGGGCGGCGCCTCGTTGCGCCGACCGTTCGGTGCAGGAGGGCCGCCCCAGGACGGGGCGGCCCTCCTCATCCGATCAGCTGGACGGCCAGCCGGTCTCGATCTGCGTCAGGACCTCGTCCGTCGAGGTGCCGTTGACCCAGGCGACGATGCCCTTCCAGAAGGTGCCGGCGCCGACGGCACCCGGCATCAGGTCGGACGCGTCGAAGCGGAAGGTGGTGTCCGGGTCCTGCAGGATCTTGATGGTCTCCTGGAGGATCGGGTCCTTCGCGTTCGCCGGGTCGAGCCCGTTGTTCGCAGAGGTGACGCCGCCGAGGCTCACACGGCTGTTCGCCCACTCGGGGCTGGACAGGTACGCGAGCACCTTCTGCGTGGCCTCGGAGTCGCTGAACGCTCCGACGATCTCACCGGCACCGGTGACGGCCTTGTCGTCAGCGGACTCGCCCGGGAGCATGAACGCCCACACGTCGCCGTCCTCGGCGATGTTGGTGCCCTCGGGGAAGAAGCCCGACAGGAACGACGCCTGGTGGGTCAGCGCGCAGGTGCCGCCGGCGAGAGCCGGGGCCACGTCGCCGAACGCGGTCGAGTTGATCGAGCGCACGTCGCCGAAGCCCGCGTTCACGTTGGCCGGGTTGAGCAGGATCTCGCCGACGGAGTCGAACGCGGTCTTGATCTGCGGGTCGGTGAACGGGATCTCGTTGGTCACCCACTGGTCGTAGACGTCGGGGCCGGCCTGGCGCAGGACGTAGTCCTCGACCCAGTCCGTCCCCGGCCAGCCGGTCGCGGTGCCGGACTCGAAACCGGCGCACCAGGCGGGACCGCCGGTCTTGGCCTGGATCGTGTCGGTCAGCGCCTGCATCTCGTCGAGCGTGGTCGGGACCTCGACGCCCCACTCGGCGAACTTCGCCGGGGAGTACCAGATCCAGCCCTTGACGTTGGCCATGAGCGGAGCGCCGTAGAAGGTGTCGTCGACCGTGCCGTAGTTGACCCAGTCCTCGGTCCAGTACTCGTTGGCGTTCTTCTCGACCTCTTCGGGCGCGGGCTTCAGGAAGTCGCGCTTCGCGAAGTCGGCGAACAGACCCGGCTGCGGGAAGATCGCGATGTCCGGCGGGTTGCCACCCTGTGCGCGGGTGCCGAGCTGCGTCTCGAAGTCCTGGCTGCCCTCGTACTTGATGGTGATGTCGTTCTCCTCGGCCCAGTCCTTCCAGGACTCCTGGAGGAGCTCCGCCTCGGAGTCGACGATGGTGCCGTAGATCGTGACGGTGTTGTCCCCGCCTCCGCCGCCGCTGCCGCCGCCGGGGGCGCCCGGAGCACCGCAGCCCGCGAGCGCGATGCCCGCGACACCCAGGAGGGCGATCGGCGCGTAACGCCGAGAACGCTGTGACAGACCCATGTGAATTCTCCTCTTCGAGTTTCACGACTCCCTGCTGATCGCGCCGCCCCTCGGCGCGGATCGGGAACCGATTCCAGGACAACCTACCGGCGCGCAGCACCCCGACACAACAGGCGAGTATCACAAGCGTGCAACCATTCCTCGCGGCTCGACATGTGCTATGGGAGCGATCCCACAGCAATCGTGTGGAACCGGTTCCCTTCCTCCATCCGAACGGTTACGATGACTTCGGCGTGCACAGGGTCGAGCACGCGAGCGCCTGGTCGAGGAGGACCGATGAGCACGATCGCGGACGTCGCGGCACGTGCCGGCGTGTCCAAGGCGACCGCGAGCCGCGCCCTCACCGGACGCGGCTACGTCTCGGAGGACACTCGGCGGCGGGTCGCGGATGCCGCGGACGAGCTCGCCTACGTCGCCCACTCCTCCGCCACGAGCCTCGCGACCGGACGCACCGGGACGGTCGGCGTCATCATGCCGCCGGTGGACCGCTGGTTCTTCTCCGAGTTGCTCGCCGGCATCCAGGAGTCGCTCTTCGACCTCGACTACGAGCTCGCGCTCTACGGCATCCGCGAGGGCACCGAGACCCGCGAGCGGCTGTTCGACGTCGTCCTCCCGGGACGACGCTTCGACGGCATCATCGCCGTCGGCATCCAACCCAGCGCGCAGGAGCTCGAGCGCCTGCACCGCTCCGAACGGCCGCTCGTCAGCGTCGGGCCCTACAGCGAGGGATCGAGCGCGGTGTCGATCGACGACGTCGCCGCCGCCCGCATCGCGACCGAGCACCTGATCGAGCTGGGGCACCGCGACATCGCCTTCGTCGGCGGATCGAACGACGCCGCGTCCCTGAGCTTCGGCGACGCGCGCCGCATCGACGGGTACCGCGAGGCGCTGACCGCGGCCGGACTCGCCGACCGCGCTCGCATCGCGGACTCGCCGCCCACCATGCCCGGCGGCTACGCCGCAGCAGTCGAACTGCTCGGCGACCGACGGGGACGACCCAGCGCGGTGGTCGGGGTCTGCGACGAGGCCGCGATCGGGGCCATGATCGCCGCGCGCCGGCTCGGCATCGCGGTGCCGACCGAACTCAGCATCGTCGGAGTCGACGACCACCAGCACGCCGAGATGTTCGCCCTCACGACCATCAAGCAGTCGCCACGCGAACAGGGACACGAGGCCGTGCGGCTGCTGCAGCAGCGGATGGACGAGCCGGATGCTCCGCTCGAGCGCACCGTGACGGCATCCGTGCTCGTCGTGCGCAGCTCGACCGCCGCGCCCCGCTGATCCCGCGGGTCTCCGGATGCGGCATCCGCATTCGCACCCGCACCCGCATCCGCACCCGGACGCACGAAAGCCCCGGGCCGGAGCCCGGGGCTTTCGCAGACGTTCAGGCAGCGGCGTGAACCGCGACCCGGACGGGATTACTTGAGGGTGACCGTCGCGCCGGCCTCTTCGAGAGCGGCCTTCGCCTTGTCGGCGGTCTCCTTGTTCGCGCCCTCGAGGACGGCCTTGGGAGCGCCGTCGACGACAGCCTTGGCCTCGCCGAGGCCGAGCGAGGTGAGCTCGCGGACGGCCTTGATGACCTGGATCTTCTTGTCGCCAGCAGCCTCGAGGATGACGTCGAAGGAGTCCTTCTCCTCAACCTCTTCAGCAGCACCAGCGCCACCGGCGCCGGCGACGGCGACGGGTGCAGCAGCGGTGACCTCGAACTTCTCCTCGAACGCCTTCACGAAGTCGTTGAGCTCGACGAGGGTCAGGCCAGCGAACTGCTCGAGCAGCTCCTCAGTGGAAAGCTTCGCCATGATGTATCTCCTAGATAGATGGGGTTGTTGTACGAGAACGTCGGACGCTTACGCGGCCTCGGCGGTCTCGAGCTTTTCGCGAAGCGCGTCGATGGTGGCGGCAGCCTTGCCCATCGTCGCCTTCATCATGCCCGCAGCCTTCGCCAGCAGAACCTCACGGCTCTCGAGCGAGGCGTACTTGTTGACCTCGTCGGCGGTGAGGGCGTTGCCCTCGAAGATGCCGGCCTTGATCACGAGAAGCGGGTTGGCCTTGGCGAAGTCACGAAGAGCCTTGGCAGTGGCGACGAAGTCACCGTGCACGAACGCGACGGCCGACGGACCCTTGAGGTCCGCGTCCAGTGCGGTGATGCCGGCCTTGTTGGCGGCGATCTTGGTCAGCGTGTTCTTCACCACGGCGTACTCAGCGTCCTGACGGATGCTGTTGCGCAGCTCCTTGAGCTGGGCAACCGTCAGACCGCGGTACTCGGTCAGCAGAACGGCAGTCGAGTCCTCGAATGACTTCGTGAGCTCGGCGACCGATGCATCCTTCTGCGCCATGGTCACTCCTTGGTGTGTACGAGGCGCCTCACGGCGGTGAGGCGCCGACCTCGACCGCATGCAACAGAAAAGCTCCGGCGCAAGCGCACGGAGCTTCGGGAAGTTCGTGTCCTGCGCGGGCCCCTGCTGAGCAGAGCTTCGATCCTGCGTGTTCGCACACGCACGATGACCAGCGGTCTTCGGTTGCGACAACTCTACCTCACGCCCAGTCATCCCCCAAATCCGCGCCCCTCCCGCTTCCTCCCCCGCCGACGCCCCTGCTGGGCGCCGACGCCCCATCTGGCTGACGCGAATGAGCGGGGGCGTCGGAGCGGAACAGGGGCGTCGGCGAAGGACTCACCCCGGCGGACGGATGCCGAACGCGGCGAGCGTCGCCCCGAAGGCATCCGTCGACAGGATGTGCGACGAACCCCAGCGCACCGTTCTCCACCCGGTGACACCGCGCACGGCATCCTCTCGCGTCTTCTCGGCCATCACGACCTCCTCGGCTGTGCGTTCGCCGCGCACCTCGCCGTCGAGGTACTTCCCTGCGCCGTCGAACTCACCGAAGCACTGCGCCCGAGGGAATCCGAAATCCAGCCAGTAGTCCTCGCCCGACGGCCCCACGACATGCACTTGGAGTTGCGGCCTGACGAATCCGAGTCGGGCGAGCTGCAGACGACTCACGCTCTCCCCGGGGAGTTGGGCCCTTCCGTCGGCGAACTCGATGATCCTGCGGGCCTGCCTGATTCCGCGACCGTGCGAACGCTCGGCTCGTGCCGACATCCGGCCGGCCCATGCCGCGGCAGCGTCGGCATCCTGCACGTGCCCCGACACAGCCTCGCTCCGCAGTGCCGCATCCGCGGCGGAGACGGCGACACCTGCTGCCGTGGCGCGGCCGAGGTCGAGCACGGTGCGGTCGAGAGAGGTACACCGGATGCCGTCGATCTCCACGATGTCCGACGAAACGACCTCGACGTTGTGCCACACGACGCCGGCGCACGTGCGCCCGTGGCGCGCGCCGATGATCGCGGTGTGGACCTGCTTCGGCGCGAGCCGGTACAGCGGCAGACCGTGCAGCACCGCCGCCGACGGCCCCCAGAACACCGGGCCCGGTGCATCCGAGTTGAGGTGAGTGGCGACGACCTCGACGATGTGGCGCCCCTCGTTCCACAGCCCGTTCCACGCGTCGGCCGATACGTAGCGCCCGTTGCGCACGCGCCTGACCACTCGGTCCCGCACCAGCCGTTCGATGTCGCGCTCGGTGCATCCGCTGCGTCGAAGGTCGTCCCGCGTCTGCAGCAATGCGCGGGCGGTGGCGGCGTCGATGTTCCTCGGCATCCGCCGATCGTCCCGCGACATGGGACCGCACAGCGCTTCTTCACACCCCGGCCGCCCGGATGCGGCCCGTCGAGCAGTTGTGCAGGAGAGGTTGCCCGATGCCGACGCCCCTGCTCAGCGCCGACGCCCCTGCTCAGTCACGTAGTTCATCAGGGGCGTCGTAGGTGGGCAGGGGCGTCGGCGCAAGAGGGAAGGATGCGGGGCGGGGCGGGGGCGCGGGGCGGGGATGCGGAGACTGACGGGGATGCTGGGTCTGGACGCGTGGCGGGCACGGCGGCGCGGCGGGGCACGGCGGCGTGGGAGGGCAGGAGCGTCGGCGGGCGGGGTTAGGGTCGAAGGGTGACCCCGGAACTCCAAGCGCGCATCGTTGCGGACTCCCGCGACCGCGTGGCGTGGATGCGGGCGAGGTCGCGTGGCATCACGGCGACCGATGTCGCAGGACTCACGAGCGAGAAGTCGATCGCCCGCGCGGCGGACTCCAAGCTCGGCGGCGGGCCCCGCTTCGGCGGCAACGCCTACACGGATCACGGTCGACGCCGCGAACCCGAGATCGCCGCCTGGGTGGCCGCCACGCACGGCATCATGCCCTCGTCGGCGCTGTTCCGGGCCGAGGTCGAGCACCGGCACCTCGCGACCCCCGACGGCATCGCGGTCGACGCGGGCGGACGCGTGCAGCTCGCCGAGATCAAGACCACGAACAAGGCGTTCCGCGGCATCCCCCGCACCTACCTGCGTCAGGTGTGGTGGCAGCAGCACGTGCTCGGCGCCGAGCGCACCCTGTTCGTGTGGGAGGAGCACGTCGACTTCGCCCCCGTGCACGACGAGCCGCGCTGCGTGTGGATCGACCGCGACGAGCGCGAGATCGCGAAGCTCGTCGGTCTCGCCACCGACCTGATCGACGAGCTGTACCGGCGCACGACCGGCCAGCAGATCCCCTCCCGGATGCCGTCGGCCGTGACGAGCCGTCGCGAGCACCTCCGCGAGCGCGACGCCTTCCGCGCGCTCGCCCTCGCGGACTGATTCCCGCGCGCACCATCCACGCGCGCGATCCGCCCGCACAGGCGTCCTCAGGTGCAGGACCCTCCGATCCCGAGCGCTCCGACGGCGAGCTGCCTCGTCGCTCCCGTCGAGATCCACGACGTGCCGGACAACAGGTTGTTCACCGTCATGGTCGTGGTGCTGCCGAGCAGGTTCGCGATCAGGCTCGCGAGCAGCCCCTGCGAGAGCACGGCGGTGTGCGTGTAGAGGCCGCCCGCCGGGCCCGTCGTCGTGATGTTCGCGGCCGGGACCACCGCGCTCGTCGTGCCCTGCGTGAGTGTGAGGCGGACACCGTTCGCGGGATACGGCGAGGTCCACACGAGCGTGACGCTCTGGAAGATGCCCAACCCGTTGAGCGCGACCGTGCATCCCGTGATCGTCGGCACCGGCACCGTGAACGCCGTGAACGTGCCCGACGACGTGAACTCGACGTCGGTGAAACGCGCCTCGGTCACCCTCGCGGAGCCGAGCAGCCCGATCCCGGCGAACAGCGACAGCCCGAGGATGCCGACGAGCAGCCTCCTGCGCACCGGAACCGCCGGGGCCCGAGAGGCGCTCACGGCCGGCCCCTAGCCCGCGACGTGCCCTGCGTGTCAGTCGCGCTCGCCCGCGCGCCACGCGAGCGCAGGGCGAACAGACCGGCGCCGATCGCGGCGAGCGCGGCTCCGGCTCCGATCGCCCACGGCGTCGCGGTGCCACCGGTCGCGGGGAGCAGCCCGTCGGATCCGGCGACCACGCTCTCCCCCGCGCCGCGCGCGTGGACGCGGATGTCCGTGATCGTGCCGTCGTCGCTCGGACCCGCCGGATCCAATGCAACCCACAGTCGCAGGTACGCGGTCTCCTCCGAGGCGAACTCCGCCAGCGCGATCTCGGAGCCGTCGCGCGGGATGTCCCATGCCGACTCGAGCGCGGTGGCTCCGCCCGGGCATCCGCTCCCCTCCCACGGCTGCATGCACAGCTCGGCGTCGACGAGTATGGGCGCATCTCCGCTCGCACTCACCGCGAGCGTGACCCGGCCGGGATCGGGAGCGTCCGCACTGACCGCGACGTCCCACCGCACGCGCGCCCCGGGGAGGAGGCTCGAGGCGGCATCCCAGTCCGCGACCGACACCAGCCGCAGGATCCGCCCCTGGACCACCTCTGTCGTCGGCGCCGCCCAGGCCGGAGAGGCACCGACTGAGACGGCGACGAGCCCGACAGCGAGGGCGGTGGCGCAGACGAGCAGTCGGGGGGCCTTCATGTGACTCCGGCCTCTCCTCGTCGGGGCGAGCGCGGCCAGAACGCCCACACGACGAGCACGGTCGCCGCAGCGGTCAGACCGCCGAGCACGAGAGGGTTCCCCATCCCGGCGATCACGGTCGCGATGCCCGGGACCGAGAACAGCACGATCCGCACCGAGGTCACCGAGTACGGGAACGGGTCGTCGGCGGCGTTCGCGTCCCCCCGCATCGTGATCACGCGCTCGGCCGACGACTCGCCGCCGGAGATCGACGTGACGCGGTGGGTGATGGGCAGCTCCCCCGCGCGGTCGACCGTGACCACGTCCCCGACCTCGACCTCGGCAGCCGGCACGCGCTGCACCACCGCGACGGAGCCCGCGGGGATCGTGGGCGACATCGATCCGGTGGAGAACATGATGAGGGTGATGTGCGCCGTGAACGCGAGGATCACGAGCACGATACAAACGACCCCGCCGAGCGCCGCGATCCACAGCAGCACGTCGCCGAGCATCCGCCCGATGCCCCGGCCGCGCCGGGGCATCGCCGGGGCGGATGCCGTCGCCGGAGCGGCGTCGGCATCCATGCGCTCCCTGAGGCTGCGTCGCGTCGTCGGCGTGCTCATCGCGTCCCCCTCTCCGGTTCCCACCGCCGCTACGACGAGGTCCCCTGGATCTGCCACGTCTGCGTCATGGTGAGCCCCTGCGCTCCGTTGGCCGCGGTCGTGGGGAGTGTGACGGCGACACAGTAGTTGAGTTGGGTGCCGCCGTTCGCCGTGACCGCCTGCGGGACGGTCGTGGTGGGCGCGCCGCTCACCGTGAGTGCCGAGCCGTCGGCGACGACGACGCTGGTGGATGCCGACGCGGCGGCGTAGGTCACGGCAGTGCACGACAGACTCGGCGTCGCGGCGGTGGGGACGAGCCGCACACCGTAGGTCAGGTACGAAGCGAGTCCGGTGCCTCCGGGCGTCCCCGCCGTCAGCTGGAGGGTGCCGGCGGCGGACGGGTTCGCGGTCTTCACGCTGAACAGCGCGTACGTCGTCGTACCCGGCACCATCGCGGTGGGCGCGACCGTGAAGCTGAGCGCTGCGGCGGCACCGGCCGTGGCGTGACTCGAGAACGTCGCGCCGTCGGTGGCACCGACGATGTCGAAGCGCCCGGCGGTGAACGTCGCCGTCCCGTACTCGGAGTCGTTCCATGCGGCCAGGGTCATCGCGGCCCCCACGCCGAGCACGAGTCCTCCTGCGAGGAGGGCTCGGATCCGGCGGGAGCGGAGCCGCTTCGCCTCCCGCATGGCTCTGCGGGTCTGCATGTCGGACTCAGGTCGTCGACGTCGCCGTGAACTTCCAGGTCGCGGTCGTGGCGAGGCCCTGCTTGAGCGCTGCGCCGGCCGTGACCTTGAAGCACAGCTGCACCGCGGTGCCGGCGGTCGTGGCGTTCGCGCCCTTCGTCAGGGTCATCGGCGTCACGCCCGTCTGCACATCGAGGGTGGCGCCGCTCGCGACGGGGGTGCCGGTCGCGGATGCCGCGTTGCATGTGGCGCCCGGAGCCAATTGGTACACCTGGTACGAGAGGTTGCCGGTGTTGGAGCTCGCTGCGGGGTCGGCCGTCGTGCCGTTGGCCGAGAGGCTCGCACCGGTGGTCGTGCCGGCTGCGAGGCGCACCCAGAAGCCGGCGTAGACCGCGTCGCCCGGTGACATGTTGCCGACGAGTCCGGTGGGCAGGGTGAAGGCGAGCGTGGCGGCCGTGCCGCCGGTGTCGACGTTGTGGTCGCTGTAGCTGGCGTCCACGTCGCCGGCCACCGAGCCCTGCAGATTGAACGAGCCGGACGTGAACGTGCCCTGCGCGAACTCCGAGTCGTTCCAGGCGGCGAGAGTGACCGCGACGCCCACTCCGAGGACCAGTCCGCCGGCGAGAACCGCCAGAGTCTTCCGCTTCCGATCTTTCGTAACCATGCTGCAACCCCCTCAGGATGCGTTGTCGGTCGCACGGGCGCATCCGGTCTGCGATCCCTGTGGGTGCGCTCCCATGCGTTCCGGCAATCTTTGCGGAAGCGCTCCCACGCCACAAGAGGTGCGGGCATAACGATTGAACGCCCCTTCAGCCTCTTCACGCTCTAGACGCTCCACGACCGAACACCAGAACTAGTTGACGGAAATCAACCACAGGCGTATGGTTGACGAAGTTCAACTACTTCGCATGCGCCAGAGCTGTCGCAGCATCCCTTCCTGCGAATCACGAAAGGCTCCGCATGACCACGGACTCCCCCGCCCGGATGACGCACCGCCAGGTGCTGGAGGCCCTGACCGGCCTCCTGCTCGGCATGTTCGTCTCCATGATCGCGACGACGGTCGTCTCGACGTCGATGCCCGTCATCGTGCACGACCTCGGCGGCGACCAGGCCGCGTACACCTGGGTCATCACCTCCACCCTGCTGACGACCGCCATCTCCACCCCGATCTGGGGCAAGCTCGCCGACCTCTTCAACCGCAAGCTGCTCATCCAGCTCGCGATCATCATCTTCGTGGGGGCGACGGCCGCGGCCGGCTTCGCGCAGGACACGAACATGCTCATCCTGTTCCGCGCGATCCAGGGCCTCGGCGGCGGCGGGCTCGCAGCCCTCAGCCAGGTCATCATGGCCGACATCATCAGCCCGCGCGAGCGCGGCCGCTACATGGGACTGTTCGGCGCCGTCATGGCCGTCGCGACGGTCGGCGGCCCGCTGCTCGGCGGCTGGGTCACCGACACGATCAACTGGCGCTGGAACTTCTTCGTCGCGCTGCCGTTCGCGGTGGCGGCACTGATCATCCTGCAGAAGACCCTGCACATCAGCACCGAGCGCACCCGCAAGGCGTCGATCGACTACCTCGGCATCGTCCTGCTGTCCTCCGCAGTCTCGCTGCTGCTGATCTGGGTCACGAACGCCGGGTCGAACTTCGACTGGTGGAGCACCGAGACCGCGCTCATGGTCGGCGGAGCGATCCTCGCGACCATCGCGTTCATCGTCGTCGAGCTCAAGGTGCGCGAGCCGCTCATCCCGCTCTCGCTGTTCCGCGGACGCACCTTCACCCTGTCGGTCGTCGCGTCGATCTCGATCGGCGTCGCGATGTTCGGCACCTCGGTGTACCTCGCGCAGTACATGCAGCTGTCCCGCGGCGCCTCGCCGACCGAGGCCGGCCTCATGACGCTGCCGATGATGGCCGGGCTCCTCATCTCGTCGATGGTCGTCGGCCAGCTCGTCACGCGCTTCGGCAAGTGGAAGGGCTACCTCATCCTCGGATCCGTGCTGCTGATCGCCGGCTCGACCCTTCTGTCGACGCTGCACTACGACACGGACTTCGTGCTCGTCTCGATCTACATGTTCCTCACGGGCGCGGGCGTCGGCATGACCATGCAGAACCTCGTGCTCATCGTGCAGAACGTCGCGAAGCCCGCGGAGATGGGTGTCGCGAGCTCCGGCGTCACGTTCTTCCGCAGCCTGGGCGGCACGGTCGGCGTCTCCGTCATGGGCGCGGTCCTCGCGAACTCCCTGACCAACCTCTTCGCCGACGGCAAGGAGAAGCTCGGCGCCGCGATCGCCCAGCTCGGCGACAAGGGCGCCGAGGTCGCGGCGCAGCTCTCCAGCGGAACGCTGCCCGAGGTGCGCCTGCTCCCCGAGCCCGTGCGCTCGATCATCGAGGACTTCTACGCCCAGGCGATCTCGCACGCGTTCCTCATCGGCATCCCGCTCGCGATCATCAGCCTGATCGCGATCCTGTTCCTGCCGAACAAGCCGCTCACGCGCATGACGACGAGCGAACGCGCGACGGCGGATGCCGCGAAGGATCGAGGCTCGGTGGAGGATGCCGCTGACGTGGCGCTCTCCGACGCCGAAGCACTGTCGGGCGCCCCGCGCACCGGCTCGGTGACGGTGGTGCGCCGCGCGGCGGACGACTCCGATGGCCGCTGACGTCGAAGCGTCCGAGGGGGCGCGGACCGCTGCGGTCCGCGCGCTTGAGGCGGAGTTCAGCGAGCTCATCACCCACTTCCGCCGCCTCATCATGGACAACGCGAACCGCGTGAGCCCCGGCATGCTCCCCGGCGCCTATAAGACGTTCACGACGATCGCGCGCTGCGGCAGCGTCACCTCGTCTGCGTTGGCGGAGCGGATGCTTGTCGACAAGGGCCAACTGAGCCGCACCGTGCGCGACCTCGAGGAGCTCGACCTCATCCGCCGCTCCCCCGATCCGAGCGACGGCCGCTCCTCTCTTCTGAGCCTCACCCCGCACGGCGAGGCGAAGCTGCTCGAAGCCCGGGAGCCGCAGGAGGGGATGCTGATGCGCAACCTCGCGGACTGGAGCGTTGCGGACATCGACAGCCTGACCCGGCTGCTGCACGCACTGAGCTCGGGGGCGACGCCGGGCCGCGAGGACTAGACCGCCAGCACCCTGCGCGCCTCATCGGCGACCTCGGCCGCGATCGCGTCGAGGAGCTCCGAGCGCAGGTTCCACTGCTGCCAGAACAGGGCGACGCGCAGTGGCGGGCCGCCGAGGTCGACGAGGTCGCCGTCGTCCTGCAGCCGGGGCACCATCCCCCAGCCGAGGCCGAGCCGCACCGCGAGAGCGTAATCGTGGGAAGCCGGGACGTAGTGCCGCGGGATCCCCTGTGCCGCGATGCCCCTCGTCGCGAGCCACTCGTGCTGCAGCGTGTCCCGGCGGTCGAAGTCCACGAACGGCGCGAGCGCGAGCGCCTCGGGGGTCACACCGCCCGCGAACCAGCGCTCGGCGTAACCGGCCTCGGCCATCGCGCGGTACTCGAGCACGCCGAGCGGCGACACGGAGCATCCGGCGACGGGCGTCGCCTCGCTCGTCACCGCCGCCATGACCGTGCCCGATTCGAGCAGCCGCGCCGTGAAGTTCTGGTCGTCGCGGTGCAGGTCGACATCGATGCCGTGCGCGACGGACAGCCGGGCGAGCGGCGCGAGGAACCAGGTGGCCATCGAGTCGGCGTTCACGGCCAGCGGGATGCGGGGGCGCGGCGTCTCGCCGTCGAGCCCGAGCCCGCCCAGCGCATCGTGCTCGAGGAGGGCGATCTGACGTGCGAGCCGCACCACGGCCTCGCCGGCCTCGGTGAGCCGTGCCGGCTTGCTGCGGACGACGAGCACGCGCCCGAGCTGCTGCTCGAGCGCCTTGAGACGCTGACTCACGGCCGAGGGCGTGATGCGGAGCACGCGGGAGGCCGCGTCGAGCGTGCCCTCGTCGGCGACGGCGGCGACCGTGGCCGCGAGTTCCGGATCGATCTTCACATGAGCGATGCTAATGGTTCATCAGGAATCCTCGCTGGCGCTCATGCTCACCGATGCCTAGCGTGGAGGCATGCTCTCGGTCTTCTCGGGTCTCGGACTCGGACTCTCCCTCATCGTCGCCATCGGCGCGCAGAACGTCTTCGTGCTGCGCCAGGGGATCCGCCGCGAGCACGTGCTGCCCGTCGTGATCGTCTGCGCGCTGTCCGACGCCGTACTGATCGTCGCAGGCGTCGCGGGACTCGGCTTCGTGATCTCGGCCGCGCCCTGGCTCGTGGTCGTCGCCCGCTGGGCGGGTGCGCTGTTCCTGGCGACCTACGGCGTGCTGGCGGCCCGCAGGGCGTGGCGCGGCGGCGAGGAGCTGCGCGTGGAGGCTGCCGATGAGGAGCCGGTCGACCAGTCCGGCGGCGGGATCTCCGCAGCGACGCGCACCAGCAGTCGCCTGGCCCCCGTGCTCCTCACGGTGCTCGCCCTCACCTGGCTCAACCCGCACGTGTACCTCGACACCGTGCTGATGCTCGGTTCGATCGCCGCGACGCACGGCGAGGAGCGCTGGCTGTTCGCGGCGGGAGCGGTCACCGCGAGCATCCTGTGGTTCACGGCCCTCGGCTTCGGGGCGCGCTTCCTCGGTCGCTGGCTGCGCACCGAGCGCTCCTGGCGCATGCTCGACGGCATCATCGCGGTCGTCATGATCGCGCTCGCGATCAGTCTCGTGCTGCCGGTCCTCGCCTGACGTACAACCAGTCCGCGCGGCGGATACGATACGACGACAATGTCCGACCCTCGCTGCATCCCTCACGACCACCTGTCCCCGAGCGACGTCTCCGGTCTCCGCACACTCTTCGACGCGGAGTACCGTCGCTCGCACGGCGAGTGGGATCCGGATGCGCCCTATGGTTACGCCCCGGCGGATGTGCACGTGATCGACGGCGACGACCCCGTTCTAGCCCACGTCGGATTCCAGAGGCGTGCGATCACCGTCGGTGACCGCACGGTCGTCGTCGGAGGAACGGGCGGGATGCTCGTCGCACCGTCGGCTCGCGGTGCCCGACGCGGCGAACGGGTGCTGCGCGAGCTCCGAGCCGCGATGATCGACGCCGACGCCGAGTTCGGCTACCTCGGATGCGCCCCGAGCGTCGTGCCGTTCTACGAGCGCGCGGGCTGGGTGCGCATCAGCCCGACTGAGTACCACGACGACCTCGCCGGACGACGGGTGCGGGAGCGCGACGACTCGCCGATCATGATCTGCTCCGCGTCACGGGATGCGTCCGAATGGCCCGAAGGGGATGTGGACCTGCATGGTCGCCCCTGGTGACCGGGCCGGGCCGCCGTCAGTCGCCGTCGAGCGGGCGCAGGATGCGGGTGAGGAAGCGCTGCGTGCGCTCGTGACGCGGTGCGCCGAAGATCTCCGCGGGCGGGCCCTCCTCGACGACCACACCGCCGTCCAGGAACAGCACCCGGTCGGCGGCCTCGCGCGCGAAGCTCAGCTCATGGGTCACGACGACCATGCTCCACCCCTCGTCGGCGAGCTCCTTGATCACGAGCAGCACCTCTCCGACGAGTTCGGGGTCGAGCGCACTGGTCGGCTCGTCGAACAGGAGCAGATCGGGGCGCAACGCGAGTGCGCGCACGATACCGACGCGCTGCTGCTGTCCGCCCGAGAGCTCGTGCGGGCGGGCGCCCTCCTTGTCGGCGAGGCCGACCCGGGCGAGCAGCGTGCGCGCCTCGGCGACGACCTCGGCCTTCGGGCGCTTCTGCACCCGCCACGGCCCCTCGATCACGTTCTCCAACACCGTGAGGTTCGGGAACAGGTTGTTCTGCTGGAACACCATCGCTGAGCGGTCGCGCAGCGCGTAGCGCTTCTGCTTCTGCTCGCGGGCACTCCCCCTCCCCGCCGAGGCGAAGTCGATCGCAGGCCCACCGGATACCTCCAGCGTCCCGGCATCCGGCGTCTCGAGTCCGTTGAGCGAGCGCAGCACCGTGGTCTTGCCCGAACCGCTGGGCCCGATCAGCACCACCACCTCGCCGCGGTGCAGGGTCACGTCGATGCCGCGGAGCACCTCGTTGTCGCCGAAGCTCTTGCGCAGGCCGCGGGCGGTGAGCAGCGCCTCACCTGCGGGTCGGGGGTCAGTGGGCGACATGGCGGTCCAGCCTCCTCTCCAAGGCGCTCTGCCCGAACGACAGCACGAGACAGAACACCCAGTACACGAGCGCGGCCGCGAGGTAGATCGTCATGAACTGCAGGGTCGTCGCCGCGATCTGCTGCGCCACCTTGAAAAGCTCGGTCACAAGGATGAGGGAGACGAGCGACGTGTCCTTCACCAGCGAGATGAACGTGTTCGACAGCGGCGGCACCGACACGCGCGCAGCCTGCGGCAGGATGATGCGCGTCAGCGTGTGCGTACGGTTCATGCCCACGGTGTAGGCAGCCTCCCACTGACCCTTCGGCACCGAGAGGATCGCGGCGCGCACGACCTCCGCCGCGTAGCCGCCGACGTTGAGCGACAGCGCGATGATGGCGCTCGGCCAGGGGTCGAGCTTGAGTCCGATCGACGGCAGCCCGTAGAAGATCACGAACAGCTGCACGAGCATCGGCGTGCCGCGGATCACCGAGATGTAGAACCGGGCGACGTTCGACACGATCGGGTTGACCGAGATGCGCATCAGCGCGACCACGATCGCGATCACGAGCCCGAGCGCGAACGACACGAACGCGAGCGGCACGGTCGCTGTCAGCCCCGCCAGGGCGATCGGCCCGAGGGAGTCGAGGAACAGCTGCCAGGGAGTGTCCATGGGTCGCGGCGTCGCCCGGTTACTGGGTGACGTCCTCGCCGAAGTACTTGTCGCTGATCTTCGCGAGAGTGCCGTCGGCGCGCAGCTCCTCGAGGGCCTTGTCGACGGCCTCGACGAGCGCGGTCTTGTCCTTCGTGAACACGAACGCCTGCTCGCCGGCCTCGTCCGTCTCGGCGGCGATCTTCAGACCCGAGTCCTTGTTGGTCGTCTCGTAGTCGAGGAACGTGAGCTTGTCGTTGACGGTCGCGTCGACACGGCCCTGACGCAGCAGCTCGACGGCCTGCGCCCACCCTTCGACGCCCTCGACCTTCGCACCGGACTCGGTCGCGAGGTCGTACCAGTTGCTCGTGAGCGACTGCGCGGTCGTCTTGCCGGCGAGGTCCGCGAAGGACGAGATCGAGTCGTCGTCCTCGTTCACGACGATGACGCCGGGCGAGACCGTGTACGGCGTGCTGAACAGGTACTTCTCCTCACGCTCGTCGTTGATGCTGACCTGGTTCGCGATCACGTCGAAGCGGCCGGCATCCAGTCCGGCGAAGATCGCGTCCCACTGCGTCTCCTGGAAATCGACCTTCAGGTCCAGCTTGTCGGCGACGGCCTGGATGATCTCGACGTCGAACCCGGTGAGCGGGCCGGTGCCGTTGTCGTCGTGGAAGCTGAAGGGGCGGTAGGTGCCCTCGGTGGCGACCGTGAGCGTGCCGCCCGTCACGAGCCCGTAGTCGTCGCCGGCCTCCTGCGAGGATTCGGACTCCGCCGGAGCCGTGCTGCCGCTGCACGCGGTGAGGGCGGCGGCGCCGAGGACGAGAGCGGTGACGGCGATGAGACGACGGGACATGGGGTTACCCTCCTGGGGTGCGGTGGCGCGGATGCTGTGACGCGCGGGACTCCCTCACCCTACGCGCGTTGTGCACCGGCATCCCAGTCGAGATGACGTCGCATGTCGCAGCGAGCGGGCCGAGGCACGAGAAAGGCCCCCGCGCGATGCGCGGGGGCCTTTCCAGGGTCATGCTCAGATGGCGTTGACGTCCAGCGGGATGCCGGGGCCGAACGTGGTCGACACGGCGCCCTTCTGGATGTAACGGCCCTTCGAGCTCGACGGCTTCAGGCGGACGATCTCCTCGAGAGCGGCCTTGATGTTCTCGTCGAGCTGCTCGGCCGAGAACGACGCCTTGCCGACGACGAAGTGCACGTTGGCGTGCTTGTCGACGCGGAACTCGATCTTTCCGCCCTTGATGTCCTCGACGGCCTTCGCCGTATTCGGGGTCACCGTGCCGGTCTTCGGGTTCGGCATCAGACCACGCGGGCCGAGCACCTTGCCGAGACGACCGACCTGGCCCATGAGCTCCGGGGTGGAGACGGCCGCGTCGAACGCGGTCCAGCCGCCGGCGACCTTCTCGATGAGCTCGGCGCCGCCGACCTCATCTGCACCTGCGGCGATCGCTGCCTCGGCCGCGGGGCCGGTGGCGAACACGATGACGCGGGCGGTCTTGCCGGTGCCGTGCGGGAGGATGACGGTGCCGCGCACCATCTGGTCCGCCTTGCGCGGGTCGACGGAGAGCTTGAGCGCGACCTCGACGGTGGCGTCGAACTTCGACGAGCCGGTCTCCTTCGCGAGGGTCACAGCCTCGGTCGGGGTGTAGAAACGGTCTGCCTCGATCTTCTCGGCGGCAGCCTTGTAAGCCTTGGACTTGGTAGCCATGATTATTCTCCTCAGCCCTCGACCGTGATGCCCATGGAACGGGCGGTGCCGGCGATGATCTTCGAGGCGGCCTCGATGTCGTTCGCGTTCAGGTCGGCCTGCTTCTGCTCGGCGATCTGACGGACCTGGTCCTTGGTGATCTTCGCGACCTTGACGGTGTGCGGGGTCGACGAGCCCTTGGGCACGCCGGCGGCCTTCTTGATGAGCTCCGCAGCCGGCGGGGTCTTCAGGATGAACGTGAAGCTGCGGTCCTCGTAGACGGTGATCTCCACGGGGATGACGTTGCCGCGCTGCGACTCGGTCGCGGCGTTGTACGCCTTGCAGAACTCCATGATGTTGACGCCATGCTGACCGAGCGCGGGGCCGATCGGCGGCGCCGGGT
Source organism: Microbacterium sp. GCS4 (assembly GCF_001262495.1). Taxonomy (GTDB): domain Bacteria; phylum Actinomycetota; class Actinomycetes; order Actinomycetales; family Microbacteriaceae; genus Microbacterium. Next base: position 574,441 of record NZ_LGYE01000002.1, on the reverse strand, counting down.
TGGCTGCACCGGCGTTGATCTGAAGCTTGATCAGGCCGGTCACCTTCTTCTTCGGTGCCATTCTCTTTCCTTTCGTCGAATCGGATGCCGGAGCATCCGCTTCTCCCACAGAGCCGGCATCTCCGGACCGTGGTCGTCTGAGCGCACGCAAAAGCGGCGCACAAACCACAACAGTCTACCCGATGCGACGATGGATGGAAAACGCTCGGGAACGGATGCTTTCCGCGACGTTTTCCATCTCCCGTGCGCCCGGGAACGCGAAGAGGCCGCCCCGACGGGACGGCCTCTTCGTGCGACGCGGAGCGTCAGATCATCTTGGTGACCTGGTCGAACGACAGCTCGACGGGGGTCTCGCGCTCGAACAGGGAGACGAGCACCGTGAGCTTGCCGCTCTCGGGCTTGATCTCGCTGATCGAACCGGGAAGACCCGCGAACGAACCCTCCTTGATCGTGATGGTCTCGCCGATCTCGAAGTCGACCTCGGCGGGCAGCGGACGGGCGACGGCGACGCCGCCCTTGGCCGCGATGTTCTTGGCGGTCGGCACGTCCTTGACCTCGACGAGCGACTTCAGCATGTTGAAGGCCTCTTCGAAGCGCAGCGGCGTCGGGTTGTGGGCGTTGCCCACGAAGCCGGTGACGCCGGGCGTGTGGCGGACGACCGACCAGGTGTCCTCGGTGAGCTCCATGCGCACCAGCACGTAGCCGGGGATGCGCACGCGGGTGACCATCTTGCGCTGGCCGTTCTTGATCTCGACGACGTCCTCCATCGGGACCTCGATCTGGTAGATCTCGTCCTCGACCTCGAGCGTCGACTTGCGCTGCTCGATGTTCGCCTTGACCTTGCGCTCGAAGCCCGCGTACGAGTGGATGACGTACCACTTGCCCGGCAGCATCCGCAGGTCCATGCGGAATGCCTCGTACGGGTCCTCCTCGGACTCGTCGGCGTCCTCGTCGGACTCGGCCGCGGGACGGTCGTCCTCGCCGTTCACGTCCGGGCCGTCGTACGGGGTGACCTCGTCGGCCGCCTCGGCTGCCTGCTCCGCGGTGTCTTCCGCCACGGCGTCGTTGAGGACCTCTGCGGCAGCCTCGGACTCCGCTGCTTCGTCCAGGTTGAGGGCGTCGTTCACGATCGCGTCAGCCTCCGGGTCGTCGATCTCGATGTCGGTGTCGTCGTCTGCGCCGGCGTCGTCGCTGCCGTCCTCGTCCTCCACGTGGAGGGCGACGTGCTCGGCGGACGTCACGGAGCGCTCTTCAGCGGCGAGGACGTTGCCCTCCTGGGCCTCGTCCTCCTCGCTGGACTGCTCTGCGGCGGTCGCCCAGTCGGCGTCGTCGGAATATCGTTCAGACACGTTGTCTCTTTCCAATCACTGCAGCCAGGGCCGCAGGGCATCACGCGTCGGGGACCCCGAACACGATGTGCGTCACCCATGCGAACAGAGTGTCGAGTCCGTAGACGATGCCCATGACGATGATGACGAAGACGAGCACCACCGCGGTGAACTTGACCAGCTCCTTGCGAGTCGGCGTGACGACCTTGCGAAGCTCTGCGATGACCTGGCGGAAGAACAGGGCGATGCCCCCGAAGAACCGGGAGAAGGCGTTGCCGCTCTTCTCGCGGGTGGCGCCGGCCGCGACGACCTCGCCGCGCGGTTCGTCCTGATCCATCCTGAATGTACCTTTCGTGTGCCAGCGTTGCACTGACGCGCAGGGCGGACAGGAATCGAACCTGCAACCTGCGGTTTTGGAGACCGCTGCTCTGCCAATTGAGCTACCGCCCTAGAGACCTGGAGGCCTCGGGGTGTCGTCCCATCCTGCCACCGTTCCGAGTCCTGAGATCCGGGGCACGGCGAAAGAATGCAGACAACAACTGCTGGTCCAGCATACGGCATCCGTCGCGCCCTGCCGAACCGGCGGCGCCATCGGCACAGTTGCTAGGCTCGGCGGGCGGAGCAACAGGAGGGATGCCGGTGAGCGCTGAGGTGCAGCAGTTCCAGGTGGATCTGCGCGGGGTCGTCGATCTGCTCAGCCGGCACATCTACTCCAGCCCTCGCGTCTACCTCCGCGAACTCCTGCAGAACGCGCGGGACGCGATCACGGCGCGGCGCGAGCTCGACGGCCAGGGCGGTCGCATCCGCATCACGCCCCTCTCCGAGGCCACGGGGGAGTTCGTGCTCCGCGACGACGGCGTCGGCCTCACCGCGTCCGAGGTCGCCGATCTGCTCGCGACCGTCGGACGCAGCTCCAAGCGCGACATCTTCGACCTGCCCCGCAGCGACTACCTCGGCCAGTTCGGCATCGGACTGCTCAGCTGCTTCATGGTGGCGGACACGATCGTCATCCGCTCCCGCAGCGCCCGCGGCGGCCCGGCCGTCGAGTGGTCCGGGAGCGCGGACGGCACGTTCCGTGTGACCGAGATCGACGACGACCTCCCGATCGGAACGAGCGTGCACCTGGTGCCGCGCTTCGACGCCGACGAGCTGCTCCGCGCGCCCGCGGTGCGCGAGCTCGCCACGACCTTCGCGGAGTTCCTGCCGGTGCGGGTCACGCTGGACGCTCAGGGCGGCGACGTCGACCTCACGCGGACCGCGCCCTTCCTCGACCCCGGCGACGACCCGGATGCCGCCGTGCAGTACGGGCGCGACCTGCTCGGCGCCTCCCCGCTCGATGTGATCGAGCTGAGCGAGCCGGCGACCGGCACACGCGGCCTCGCCTACGTGCTCCCCTTCGCTCCCCCACCCGGCGCGCGGCAGGCCACCCGGATGTACCTCGGACGGATGCTGCTGGGCGAGCGCGTCGACGACGTGCTCCCCGATTGGGCGTTCTTCGTGCGCGCCGTGATCGACTCGACGGGCCTCTCCCCCACCGCGAGCCGAGAGTCGCTCGTCGAGGACGCCTCGCTCGAACGGGTGCGCGAACAGCTCGGCGCCGGCATCCGCCGCTGGGTTCTCGAGCTCGGGCTGCGCGAACCGCACCGACTCGCGCAGTTCGTCGCGATCCACGAGGTCGGGCTGAAGTCCCTCGTGCGCCACGACGAGGAGCTCGCGCGGTTCATCACGCGATGGCTCACGCTCGAGACCACGCACGGCACGATGCGGATCGGCGACCTCGTCGAGCGCTACCCCCACGTGCGGTTCGCGCAGACCGTGGACGAGTTCCGGCAGGTGGCCGGCATCTCCCCGGCATCCGAGGTGCTGGTGAACGGCGGCTACCTGTACGACTCCGACCTCGTGCGGATGCTGCCAGAGCTCTACCCGCAGGTCACGGTCGAGGCGGTCGACGTGACCGGAGAGCTCGACCGGCTCGACCCGCCACCTCTCGACGACCGCGACGCCGCGGTGGCTCTCGAGTCGCGGGCGGGCGCCGTGCTCGCGGCATCCGGTTGCGCCGTCACCGTGCGCTCGATCGACCAGCCCGAGCTCGCCGCCCTGTACGTCGCAGACCCCGAGGTGCTCCGGCGCATCGACCGCGGACGCACCAAGGGCATCACGGGGTCGCTGTGGGGCGGCGTGCTCGACCGCATCGACGCGACGATCTCCGCCTCGCGCGACGACGACCTCAGCGCGCGCCTGTGCCTCAACTGGGCGAACCGCGTCGTCCGGGCGCTCGTCCGCGTGCAGGACGACGCGGTGTTCTCCCGCACCGTGCAGCTGCTCTACATCCAGGCGCTCCTCGCAGGACACCATCCGCTCACCGATGCCGACCGTGCGCTCATGACCTCGGCGCTCACCGACCTCGTCTCGCTCTCGGCCGGCATCGAGGGGGACGCGGTCTCCTTCGGCGACGCCGTCTGACCCGCATCCTCCGAAGGGACCACGCATGGCACGTCCGAAGAAGCGCTTCGCGCAGCTGATCGAGGAGATCGACCGCACGCCGTGGGGCCCCGCGGAGCAGGCTCTGGTGGCGGATGCCGTGGCGTTGGCGGTCGAGCTCGGCGACGAGCGTCTCGAGTACGAGGCGCGCATGCGGCAGACCGCGTCCGCGAACATGAACGGCGCCACCGATGTGATGCTGAACTCCTTCGCGTGGTGCCTCGCCCGGCACGATGCCGATCCGCAGCGCTTCCCCGCCGACCTCGAGTACGGCGGCGCCGACCTCATGTGGCAGTTCAAGTGGATGGCCTCGGCGCTGCGCTCCTCGCCGGCGTTCTCGGTCGAGCAGATCGCTGCCGTGCTCGACGACATGGAGTCGCACTACCGCGCGGCGGGCCTCGGGCAGAGCGGCGTCCTGACGGCACGCTTCGAGGACGCCTGGGATGCCGGACGCCTGGACGACGCCGAGGCGCTGCGCGTGCAGCTGGAGGCGACGCCCCGCGACGAGCACAGCCACTGCGACGCGTGCGGACGCAGCCAGTTCGCCGGATTCTTCGCGGAGACCGACAGGGACGCCGACGCGATCCGCCTCGTGGAGGAGATGCTCGAGGGCGGCTTCTCCTGCGGCGAGGAGCCCGAGCACGCCCTGTCGCGCGCGCTCCTCCCCTACCTGCGCGCCGGCCGGCTGGACGAGGCGAAGAGCGCGCATCTGCGCAGCTACCGTCTCGCGAAGGACAACGCCGACAACCTGCGCATCGTCGCGAACAACATCGTGTTCGCAGCCGTCACCGGCAACGAGGCGCGCGCCCTCGCGATGGTCGAGCGTCACATCGCCTGGCTCGCACATGACGGGCTGAACGTCGACGCGCACTTCGCCGCCCTCGGTGCGATCGCCGTCGCGCTCGACCGGGTCACCGCTGTCGGGCACGGGGAGACGCCCGTGCGAGGCGCCGATGCCCCCGCTCTCGCGGCGTTCTTCGGCGCCCACGAGGGCGTGTGGGATGCGGCCTCGCTCGCGGCAGCGGCGTGGGCGGCGGCCGAGCGCATCGGAGCCGAGTTCGACCGCCGCGACGGCACCGACGGCCATGCCCGCAGCCTCGCGCGGCTCCGTGCGCTGGAGGACACGAGCTACGACGTGCCGATCCGCTCGGACGCGTTCGTCGCTACGACCGACGCGACGACACCCACCGACGCCGACGGCTGGTTCGAGCGGGCCATGAACCTCGCGCAGTTCGGCGCCGAGCACGAGACGCTCGAGGCTCTGCCGAAGGCGCTCGAGGTCGAGGACCCCGCCAAGCTGTCGCAGCTCCTGTCGATGCGCATCGGCATCCTCATCGCGCTGGACCGGGCCGACGAGGCTCGCGAGATCCTCCCCGCCCGCATCGAGGCGCTCCGCGCCGCGGGGAAGCCCGAGCAGGCCGACCTCGAGCAGCGCCTGGGGCTCGCGACCTTCGGCCTGCGCACGCCCGAGACGGCCGCGGCGCTCGAAGACGAACTCGCCGCCGCGGCATCCCTCCCGGCGTGGTCGCGCGGCGACCTGGCGATCAGCCGTGCGTCGATGCACATGCACGCCGAAGAGCCGGATGCCGCGCTCGACATGGCCGAGATCGCGGCCCGCGCCTTCGCCGAGGCCGAGGATGCGCGCCTGTCGAACACCACCACGCTGATCGCGATCACCGCCGTGCTGCAGAAGGGCGACATCGAGGCGGCGTCGGCGCTGCTCGACCGCTTCCTCTCACAGGACGACCTCAGCGAGGGACACCGCGCGCAGGCGCTGCAGACGCGCGCCCGGGTGCGCGGCGGGCGCGATGACTTCGCGGGCGGCGCCACGGATGCCGACGAGGCCTGCCGCCTGCTCGCCGGCCTCGGCGCCACGACGGCGCTCGGCGCGGCGCACCTGCTCGCCGGCGCGTTGTGGGAGGACGCGGGCGATGCGGAGAAGGCCGTGTCGCGCTACCGCGTGACTGCGCGATTCGTCGCGCAGGAGGGCGGCGACCGGGCCGGAGCGGACTTCCGTCTCGCGCGCGCCATGCTCGCGCAGGGCGACGCCGAGGAAGCGGCCGAGCTGTTCGGCACGGTGCTGCAGCGCGAGGAGGAGGACGAGGTGCCCGCGGCATCGCGTGCGATGACCGCGTCGATGCTCGCACGCGCTCTCGCGGCATCCGGGGAGTTCGGGCAGGCGGTCGGCGCGTTCGGCTATGCGGCGGAGCTGTTCGGCGAGGGCGGGGAGCCCGCAGACCAGGCCGTGGTGCTCACGGAGCGGGCCAAGATCCTGGCGCGCTTCGAGGAGCACGACGAGGCGATCGCGACACTGGAGGCGGCCTCGGAGATCGTCCGCACCGCCCCGGATGCCGTCGGAGCTCGCGCCGACGTGCTGCACAACCTCGCGCAGGCCTATGGCGCGCGCCAGGACGAGCGGGCCTTCGCGCTGCTCGACGAGGTCGCCCAGCTGGCGCAGGAGCACGAGGCCGGGTGGCTGGCGGCCGACGTGCAGGACTCCCGTGGACGCGCGCTCGCGTCGTTCGGCCGGATCGACGAGGCCGTCGCCGCGGCCCTCACCGCCGCGGACGCGTTCGCCGGGATCGGGGATGCGGACTCGGCCGGAGGCTCGGAGCTGTTCGCGGCCCGGCTGCTCGCGGCGAACGAGCGTCCGTCGGATGCCGTACCGGTCTATCGCAGCGCGATCGAGCACGCCGCCGAGCATCCGCCCCTGCGGCAGGTCGCGGCTCTGGAGCTCGGCGATGTGCTCGAGGCGCTCGGCCGCCACGGCGACGCCGCGGAGGTGCGGGCGCCGCTCGACAGCTGAGGCCCGGTTCGCGCCGAGGCCGCCGCACTGCCTCAGAGCAGTTGGCGCCAGTTCGCCCGAGCGAGGTCGAGCAGCTCGTCGCCGCGGCCCGACATGACCGTGCGGATCGCGTACAGCGCGAAACCCTTGACCTGCGCCGCCTCGACGGCGGGCGGCATCGACAGCTCCTGACGCTCGGTGACGACGTCGAGCAGGGCGGGTCCGTCGTGCGCGAGCACTTCAGCGAGCGCGGCCGGCAGGTCCTCGCTGTTCTCCACGCGCCGGGCGAAGATGCCCATGGCCTCGGCGATCGCCGCGAAGCTCGGGTTGTCGAGACCGGTGCCGAAGTTCACGAAACCCGCGGCCTTCATCTCCAACTCGACGAAGTTCAGCGAGGAGTTGTTCACGACGATCGACTTCACGGGCAGTCGGTTCTGCGTGAGCGTGAGCAGCTCGCCCAGCATCATCGCGAGGCCGCCGTCTCCGGCGAGCGCCACCACCTGTCGGTCGGGGTGCGAGACCTGTGCGCCGATGCCGTGCAGCAGCGCGTTCGCCATGGAGCCGTGCGTGAACGACCCGATGAGCCGGCGTCCCTCCGTCATCGACAGGTAGCGCGCCGCCCAGACGGTGGGCGATCCGACGTCGGCCGTGAAGATCGCGTCATCCGCCGCCTGCTCGTCGAGGAGCCGGGCGAGGTACTGCGGGTGAATCGGCCTCCCCTTCTTCGTCGGGGTCGCGAGGTCGTCGAGCTTCGCGCGGGTCTTGCGGTAGTGCGCTGTCGCGTCGTCGAGGTGTCCGCGGTCGGACGTCTCGGCGAGCCGCGGAAGCAGCGCATCGACGGTCGCCCGGACATCGCCCACGAGACCCAGATCGAGCGGATGCCGCTTGCCGAGCTGCGAGCCGCGGATGTCGACCTGGATCGTCGTGGCGTGCTCGGGGTAGAACTGCTCGTACGGGAAGTCGCTGCCGAGCACGAGCAGGGTGTCCGCCGCCTCCATCGCCCGATACCCGGACGCGAAGCCGAGCAGTCCCGTCATCCCCACGTCGAAGGGGTTGTCGTACTCGATGAACTCCTTGCCGCGCAGGGCGTGCACGATCGGGGCACCCAGACGGTCGGCGAGGGCGACCACCTCGTCGTGCGCGCCCTCGACGCCCGCGCCGGCGAGGATCGTCGTCTTGCGGGATGCGTTCAGCAGAGTCGCCGCACGCTCGAGCTCGTCACCGCTCGGCACCACCACGGGACGCGTGCGCTCGATCACCACGGCGCGGTCGTCTGCGATGTCGGCGAGCGCGACGTCGCCGGGGATCACGAGCACCGCGACGCCGCGCTGCTCGATCGCCGCGCGCATCGCGATCTCCAGCAGACGGGGCATCTGCTTCGGGTCGGCGACGTACTCGACGTACACGCTGCACTCCCGGAACAGCTCCTGCGGATGCGTCTCCTGGAAGTACCCCGTGCCGATCTCGTTCGTCGGGATGTGCGCGGCGATCGCGAGCACGGGCACGCGCGAGCGGTTGGCGTCATAGAGGCCGTTGATGAGGTGCAGGTTGCCCGGCCCGCAGGAGCCTGCGACGACAGCGAGGTCGCCCGTGAGCGCAGCATCCGCCGCCGCGGCGAACGCCGCCGACTCCTCGTGCCGCACGTGCACCCAGCGGATGCTCCCGTCCTTGCGCAGCGCGTCGGTGAAGCCGTTGAGCGAGTCGCCCGGAAGTCCGTAGACCCGCTCGATCCCGTTGGCGCCCAGTGTCCTGACGATGTTCTCTGCAACCGTGGCCATGCTTCGACCCTACGCCCGCGTCGCGACCCCGAGGCGAGCGGGCCGCCTCGCTCTTCCGGTTTTCCGCACCTCGGTCGAGGGGCAGCCGCAGTGACGGCATCCGTCCGCGTGCGTAGCGTCGAGAACATGGACACTTCTGAGGGTTTGGGCCTGTTCGCGGACTGGGCGATCGCCCTCATGGAGACGCTCGGCAGCATCGGGGCGGGCGTCGCGGTGGCGATCGAGAACCTGTTCCCGCCGATCCCCAGCGAGGTCATCCTGCCGCTCGCCGGCTTCACCGCCAGCCAGGGATCGATCGTGCTGTGGGAGGTGCTCCTCTGGACCACGGTCGGTTCGGTCGTCGGCGCGCTCGCCCTGTACGGTCTCGGCGCCTGGCTCGGACCTGCGCGCCTGCGGCGGATCGTCGACCGGGTGCCGCTCATGAAGGTCAGCGACGTCGATCGCGCCGAGGCGTGGTTCGCGAAGCACGGGTCGAAGGCCGTGTTCTTCGGGCGGATGATCCCCATCTTCCGCAGCCTGATCTCGATCCCCGCGGGCATCCAGCGCATGCCGCTGCTCCGCTTCACCCTGCTCACGACCGCGGGCAGCGCGATCTGGAACACGGTCTTCGTGATGGCCGGCTACCTGCTCGGCGAGCAGTGGCACCGCATCGAGCAGTACGCCGACGGCCTGCAGCTCGTGGTCGTGGCGGCCGTGATCGCCGCCGTGTCGGTGTTCGTCGTGATGCGGGTGCGGGCGCGCGTGCAGGGCACTCCCACGGCCTGACCGGCAGAATGGCAGTATGACGTCCGCTGACGCCGCGCCCCACCCCCGCCCCCTCGTGCGGGACGTGCTGCGGATGCTGGGCGGAACCGCCTCCGGGATCCTGATGCTGCCCGCCGCTCTCGTCGCGGTCGCCACGACCCCGCGCCCGCCGGCCCCTCGCGTGCTGGATGCCCTCGCCGCACGGCTGACGCGGATCGACGGCATCCCCCGCCGCACGCCTCCGAGAGCGCGACGCACCCGCGGACTGCTCGCGGTGTCCGCCCTGCTGCAGCTGGTCGTGCTCTGCATCCTGCTGCTGATCGGCGCCGGCGTCGTGGTGGGCGTGCAGATGCTCGTCGCGGCGGCCACGGGTGGTCCCGTCGATCTGTTCAGCGCCCGGCCGGGGCGTGTGACCTGGGCGACCATCGGCCTGTTCGTCGTGCCGGGTCTCGTGCTGCTGTTCCTCGCGCTCTCGGGCCTCGGCGGCATCGCCTGGCTCGAACGCCGGATGTGGGACGCGTTCCAGCGCCCAGGAGCCGGCGAGCTCTCGCAGGAGGTCGTGCGCCTGCACGCCACACTCGACGAGGTCGTGGATGCCGTCGACGCCGAGCGACGTCGCATCGAGCGCGACATCCACGACGGGGTGCAGCAGCGGGTCGTCGCGCTCTCGATCCTGCTCGCCCGCGTCGAGCGCTCCGGCGCGTCCGACGGCGCTCCCCTGCTGCGGACGGCGCGCGACGAGACGCAGCACATCCTCGACGACCTGCGCGACGTCGCGTGGCGCACCTACCCGGAGATGCTGCAGCGCGACGGCCTGGCCGCCGCCCTCCAGTCGCTGCGCGACCGCGTCGCGATGCCCGTGCATCTCGAGGTCGACCCGGCGCCGATCACCGACCGTGCCGCCGAGACCGCCGCCTACTTCGTGGCGAGCGAGGCCGTGACCAATGCCATCAAGCACGCGCACGCCTCCGCGATCACGATCCGGGTGCGCGCCGGGGACGGGATGCTCGCCGTGACGATCGAGGACGACGGCGTCGGCGGGGCGGATGCCGCGGGCACGGGCCTGTCGGGCATCGCTTCCCGAGTCGCGGCGCGGGACGGGCGACTCGACGTGCGGAGTCCGCTCGGCGGCCCGACCGTGGTCGAGGCGGTGATCCCGTGCGGATAGCGATCGCCGAGGACTCGACGCTGCTCCGCGAGGGCATCGTGCAGCTGCTCGCCGCCGAGGGGCACGAGGTGGTCGCCTCCGTGGCCGACGCCGAGTCCCTGATGGCCGCGCTCGCGAGCGACGAGCCCGACCTCGTGATCGTCGACGTGCGGATGCCGCCCGACTTCGTCGACGAGGGCATCCGCGCCGCGCTGCGCATCAGGCGGGAGCATCCGTCGGTGGCGGTGCTCGTGCTGTCCCAGCACGTCGAGCGGCGTTACGCGAGCGAGCTGCTGCTCGACGGCCGCGGCGGGGTCGGCTACCTGCTGAAGGACCGCGTGTCCGACATCGCGGGCTTCCTCGACGCGATCGTGCGGGTCGCGGAGGGCGGGGTGGCCTTCGACCCGGAGGTGATCCGACGTCTGATCGCCGACCGGTCCGGCCCCGATCAGGGCGTGGGCGATCTCAGCGAGCGCGAGGCCGCCGTCCTCGAGCTCATGGCCGAGGGGCACAGCAACGCGAGCATCGCCGAGCGTCTGTTCGTGAGCCAGAGCGGCGTCGAGAAGCACATCAACACGATCTTCACGAAGCTCGGGCTCGCCGCGGGTTCCGGCGTCAACCGTCGGGTGCTGGCCGTGCTCGCCCACCTCGACCAGGCCGACTGAGGACATCCCTCGCCGTGTCCGCTGGGGCACGCGGCAGACGCGCGCCCGGGAACGCGAGAGGGGCGGATGCCGCAGCACCCGCCCCCTCGTACTGCGCCCGCTCAGCCGATGCGGATGAGCTTCTTGTTGACGAACTCGTCGGCCGCGAGGTGTCCGAGCTCGCGGGCCGTGCCACTGCGCTTGATGCCGCCGAACGGCAGCTCCGGGCTGTCGGCGAGCACGAGGTTCACGTAGACCATGCCGGCCTCGATGCGGTCGGCGACGCGCTCGGCCTGCGCGGCGTCGGTCGTGAAGACGTACGACCCGAGACCGAAGGTCGTGTCGTTGGCGAGGTCGACCGCCGCGTCCTCGTCGGCCACGCGGTAGACGACGGCAGCCGGGCCGAACAGCTCCTCACGGTAGACGTCCATCTCGGGCGTGACGTCGGTCAGCACGGTCGGCGCGAAGAACGCCCCGTCGCGGGTCCCGCCGGTCAGCAGCGTCGCCCCTTGCGCGACGGCCGTGTCGATCTGCTTCTGCAGGTTCTCAGCCGCGGTCTCGGAGGAGACAGGGCCGAGCACGGTGTCGTCGAGCATCGGGTCGGTCGCCTCGACAGCGGCCATCGCGGCCGTGAACTTCTCGACGAACGCGTCGTACAGACCGTCGACCACGATGAAGCGCTTGGCGCCGTTGCACGCCTGTCCGTTGTTATCGAGGCGGGCGTCCACACCGGCCTGCACGGTCGCGTCGAGATCGTCGGTCGAGAGCACGATGAACGGGTCGGAGCCGCCGAGCTCGAGCGCGACCTTCTTGAGGTTGCGGCCGGCGATCTCGGCGACGGCTGCGCCTGCGCGCTCCGAGCCCGTGAGCGAGACGCCCTGCACGCGCGGGTCGGCGATCATCGTCGCGATCTGCTCGTTCGTGGCGAGCACGTTCTGGTACGCGCCCTCCGGGAACCCGGCGTCGCGGTAGATCGCGGCGATCGCCGACGAGGACTCCGGGCACTGGGGTGCGGGCTTCAGCAGGATCGTGTTTCCGACGATGAGGTTCGGGGCGGCGAAGCGCACGATCTGGTAGGCCGGGAAGTTCCACGGCATGATGCCCACGAGCGGCCCGAGCGACGAGCGGCGGATGATCGCCGAGCCGTCGCCCAGGATCGCGATCGGCTGGTCGGCCATGATCGCCTCGGCCTGGTCGGCGTAGTACTCGGCGATGTCGGCGGCGAAGTCGACCTCGCCCAGAGCGGCCTCGCGCGGCTTGCCCATCTCGCGCACGAAGACGTCGGCCAGCTCCTCCCGGCGCTCGCGGTGCAGCTCGGCCATGCGGCGCACGAGCGCGGCACGCTCGGCGACGGTCGACGAGCGCGACCACTCGCGGTGCGCGGTGTCGGCCGCGGCGACCGCATCCTCGATCTGCGCATCCGTGAACGTGTCGAAGGACTTCAGCGTCTCTCCGGTGGCGGGGTTGATGACGGCGTAGTCGGTCATGGTTTCGTCCTCTCATTCGGATCCCGGTCGTTGAGCGCGTTTCGTCTCGCGGAGACCCGCACTGAGCGAGCGAAGCGAGTCGAAGTGTCGCTCAACGACCGGAGGTGGGTCAGGAGACCGGGATCAGCGTGTACTTGGTGGACAGGTACTCATGGATGCCCTCGAAGCCGCCTTCGCGGCCGACGCCGGACTGCTTGACGCCGCCGAAGGGGGCTGCCGCGTTCGACACCACGCCCACGTTGAGTCCCATCATGCCCGTCTCGAGGCCGGCGATCATCCGCTGGCCGCGCTGCAGGTTCTCGGTGAAGACGTACGACACGAGTCCGTACTCGGTGTCGTTCGCGAGCCGGACGGCCTCCTCCTCGGTCTCGAAGGTCGCGATCGCGAGCACCGGACCGAAGATCTCCTCACGGAGGATCGCGGACCCGGCGACCACATCGGTCAGCACGGTCGGCTCGTAGAACGTGCCGGTGCCCTCGAGCGCCTTGCCGCCCGCGAGCAGGGTCGCGCCCCGCTCGACGGCGTCGCCCACGAGCTCCTCGGCCTTGGCGACGGCATCCGTGTCGATGAGCGGTCCGATCGTGACGCCCTCCTCGGTGCCGCGGCCGATCTTCATAGCCTCGACGCGCTCGGTGACGCGCTTGGCGAACTCCCCCGCGACGTCCTTGTGCACGATGAACCGGTTGGCGGCCGTGCACGCCTGGCCGATGTTGCGGAACTTCGCGGCCAGTGCGCCGTCGACGGCCTTGTCGAGGTCGGCGTCGTCGAACACGACGAACGGCGCGTTGCCGCCGAGCTCCATAGAGACGCGCAGCACGCCTTCGGCGGCCTGGGCGATGAGCTTGCGGCCGACCTCGGTCGAGCCCGTGAACGACAGCTTGCGCAGTCGCGGGTCGGCGATGATCGGGGCCGACAGCGCCGACGACTTCGACGTCTGCACGACGTTGACGACGCCCGCAGGCAAGCCGGCCTTCTCGAGCAGGGTGGTGAAGAAGATCGTGGTGAGCGGGGTCAGTGCCGGGGGCTTGATGACGACCGTGCAGCCGGCGGCGAGCGCGGGCGCGATCTTGCGGGTCGCCATCGCGAAGGGGAAGTTCCACGGCGTCACGAAGAACGACGGCCCGACCGGGCGCTGCGAGACGACCATGTGGCCCGTGCCCTCCGGGTTGATGCCGTAGCGGCCGCTGATGCGCACGGCCTCCTCGCTGAACCAGCGCAGGAACTCGCCGCCGTAGCCGACCTCGCCGCGCGCCTCCGCGAGCGGCTTGCCCATCTCGAGCGTCATGAGCAGCGCGAGGTCCTCCTTGTGCTCCTGCACGAGGTCGAACGCCTTCCGGAGGATCTCGCTGCGCGTGCGCGGTGCCGTGGCGGCCCAGGCATCCTGCGCGGCGACCGCGGCATCGAGGGCGCGGATGCCGTCGGCCGGCGTCGCGTCGGCGATCGTCTTGATCACGGCGCCCGTCGCAGGGTCCGTGACGTCGAAGGTCGCGCCGGTCTCACCGTCGATCCACTCGCCGCCGATGAAGAGGCCGGTGGGGATGCTGTCGAGCAGCGCCTGCTCTGTCTGAGTGCTCATGGATTCGCTTTCTGTGGGGACGGGGGCGGGAGAGTGCGGGGGGCTCAGCGGCGACGGAGGCTCGGCGGGGCGTCGGCCCCGAGCGTCTCGCCGCGGAAGAACGCGGGTCGCTTGATGGACTGCCAGATCATCACGGCGATGCCGACCACGATGATCCCGACGCCGAGCACGAACACGAGGCCGACGCCGCCGATGCTGGATCCGCTGCCGTAGGCGGGGTCCATCGAGTCGATGAGGGTCGTGACGAACAGCACGGCGAGGATGGCGCCGCCGACGAGCGGGAACAGGAATGTGAAGAAGAAGCTCCGCGTCGAGTCGAACCACTGCTTGCGGAAGTACCACACGCAGGCGAACGCGGTGAGGCCGTAGTAGAAGCAGATCATCATGCCGAGCGACAGGATCGTGTCGGTGAGGACGTTCTCGCTGACGAGGCGCATCACGGCGTAGAACACCGAGGCGACGACCGCCGACACGATGGTCGAGTACCCGGGTGTGAAGAACCGCGGGCTGACCTTCGCGAACTGCTTCGGCAGCGCGCCGTAGTGGCCCATCGCGAGCAGGGTGCGCGCAGGTCCGACCGCGGTGGACTGCAGCGATGCGGCCGAGCTCGACAGCACCGCGAGCGACACGAGGAAGGCGAGCGGCCCGAGGATCGGGTCGGACAGCGCGAAGAACACGTTCGCCGAGATGCCCTCGTTCGCGAGGCCCAGCTCGCCGTCGCCCACGCCCGCGAACATGATGAGCCCGATCGCGAGCAGCAGGTACAGGCTCACGACCACGAACACCGTGACCATGGCGGCGCGACCCGGGGTCTTCGCCGGATCCTTGGTCTCCTCGTTCATGGTGAGGACGACGTCCCAGCCCCAGAAGATGAAGATCGACAGCGAGAGCCCGGCCGCGAAGGCGCTGAACGTCGGCACCTCGAACGGGTTGAACCACGACCACGAGAACGGCGTCGGGTCGGGGGCGTCCCCGGTCACGGCCTTGACGATCGCGACCGTCGCGAAAGCCACGAGCACGAGCACCTGGAAGCCCACGAGGATGTATTGGAACTTCTGCGTGGTCTGCATGTCGCGGTAGGACACGAGGGTCGCGCCGAGCATGAACAGCAGGCACACGACGACGTTGATGAACGGGTTGAACGCGAGGTCCGCGATGCCGGGGTTGCCCGACAGCTGCGCGATCAGCAGGAACAGGAACTCGACCGCGATGCCGGCGAGGTTCGACAGCACGATCACGGTCGCGGCGATGAGGCCCCACCCCGTCATCCAGCCGATCCACGGTCCGAAGGCCCGCACGCCCCACGTGAACGAGGTACCGGAGTCGGGCATCTCCCGGTTGAGCTCGCGGTAGCCGAACGCCGTGAGCAGCATCGGGATGAAGCCGACGAGGATGATGGCGGGGACCTGCGTGCCGACCACCGCGACGGTCGGGCCCAGCGACGCGGTGAGCGTGTATGCGGGGGCGATCGTCGAGACGCCGATCACGACGGCGCCGATCACGCCGACCGTGCCGACGCTCAGGCCCTTCTGCGAGATGCCGGTCGTCACGCCGGATGCGGGCTCCGTCGCCCGGTTCGAGCTGCTCATCAGCGGACTCCTGCTTCGGCGCGGGTGCGCGGGACGACGATCATGGGGACGGGCAACTCGTGCAGCATCTTCGCCGCGGTCGACCCGAGGAACAGCCGGCGGGGCTGAGCGAGACGGCTGGATCCCACGAGCACGATCTCACCCGGCAACCAGTCGAGGTGCGCGACCGCGTCCTCAACGGTGTCGCCGTGAGCCTCCTGTACCGAAGCGTCGACCGTCTCGGGCAGGAGCCCCTGTGCGACCGCGAGGACCTCACGAGAGTGCTCGTCGCCCACGAGGCGGATCGACCCCGTGTCGAGACCGGGCGGCACGTCGAACGGCACGAGCGAGACGAGACGCAGCGCGACGTGCGCGTCGCCCGCGACCGCCGCCGCCTCGTCGAGCAGGTTCTCCGCACCGGGACGTGTGCCCACGGCCACGGTCACGCGCGGCAGCACGTGGTCGTCCTGCGTGGAGGTGCCGGCGGGGGCGAGCGCCACCGGGATGGTCGAGGAGTGCAGCAGCTCGGAAGCCACGCTGCCAAGACGGTGACGCCCGAACAGCGACCCCCCGGCCGCGCCGACGACGATCAGCCGGGCGCCGAACTCCTCGCCCGCGGCGATGAGACCCTCGGCGAAGGATTCGCCGAAGCGCACGTGCCCGGTGCGCACGAGCTCCTGCGGGAGACCGGTGACGGCCTCCTCGAGCCACTGCGTGGCCTGACGACGCAGATGGTCCTCGTAAGCGCGCTCCGGGGCGACCGCGGCATTCCGCGTCCCCTCCGAGGGCAGCACGATCACGAGACGCAGCACCGCACCGAGGCTGCGGGCCAGCCGGGCGCCGAGCGCCGCGGCATCCGCTCCGGCATCCGTCGCGGTGTAGCCGACGACGATCGACCCCGACATCAGACGGCCTCGACCGTGTCGCCCGCATCCCTCGTCGACTCGACGATGTTGGCGGCCGCGAGGTGACCCATGCGGATCGCGCCGTCGACGTGCTGGTAGCCGGCTCCCGCCATGTCGCTGCACGCGAAGTGGATCGGGCCCACCGCGGCACGCAGGTCGGCGCCGTACCGGTGCAGACCGCCCATGTCGAAGCTCGCGGCGTAGGCGCCGCGCGTCCACTCCTCGGTGCCCCAGTCGCTCTCGTAGTACACGACCGGGTTTTTGGCCTCGGGTCCGTAGTAGTGCGACAGAGACTCCAGGATGCGCTCCTTGCGCTCCTCGGCCGACAGCGCGAACAGGTCGTCGGCGTTCTGGTCGCTGACGAAGCCGACGAGCGTGCCGCGCTCGTCGCCGTGGTTGGTGTTGTCGTAGGCCTCGTGCGAGAGCTCGTAAGGGCTGAAGGCGGTGCCGCTGAGTCCCTGCTCGCGCCAGAACGGCGTCTCGTAGACCGCGTGCACCTTGATCACGAAGCCCATCGAGAGGTGCTGGTGCAGCTGGTGCTGACGTCGCGGCAGCGGCGGCACGAAGGAGATGCGGTCGTACAGCACGGGGGCGTGCGCGAGGATCGCGAAGCGCGCGCGGACCGTGATCTCGTCGGTCGTGGCGGTCACGCCGTCGGCGCCCCACTCCAGCGTGCGGACGGGCTGACCCAGGAGGACGTCCTCCCCGAGGCGCTCGGCGAGCAGGATCGGCACCTGCTGCAGGCCGCCGACGACCCGCTTGTCGAGGATGAAGTCGGCGTCGACGAGGTTCGAGTACGACCCGGCGGATGCCGCCATGAGCAGCGACTGCAGCAGCGAGAACGTGTGCGTCGGCTTGGTCAGCATCGCGGACCCGGTCGCGAATGCGAGGTTGCGCACGGCCTCGTCGTCGTCGGTCTGCGCGCGCAGCCACGCGTCCCACGTGACGGAGTCCCACTCCTTCGCCTGCGGGTGCTCCCAGGGACGGTCGGGGTCGATCTCGGCGACCATCGCGTCGAGACGCTCGGTGATCTCGGCGATGACCTTCTCGGTCTCCGCCGACACGGGGAACATCTCGCCCGTGAAACGGTGCACCTGGCCGTCGGGGCCGACGTACACGCTGTCACCCTCGCGGTAGCGGCTGTAGGTCTCGAGGCCGAGCTCGGCGATCGTGTCCTTGAGCGCATCCTGGTCGGGCGACACCCACTGGCCGCCGAGCTCGAGCATCGCACCCTCGATCACGTCGGTCCACAGACGGCCGCCCACGCGGTCGCGCGCTTCGAGCACGGCGACCGACAGGCCGGCCTTGCGCAGGTCGTTCGCGGCCGTGAGGCCCGCGGCCCCGGCTCCGACGATCAGCACGTCACGGGTGATCTCAGCCATCTGCTTCTCCTTCGTTGGAAAGAATGTGCCGGTCGCGACTCGAAATCCCCCGATACGAGTCGCGACCGGACGTGTGTGCCGGCCGCCGCGCGGCCGGAGGTCAGGCGGACGCGAGCGCCTCCGCGACGACGTCGAGCCCCTCGTTCAAAAGGTCGTCGCCGATCGCGAGCGGCGGGAGGAAGCGGATGACGTTGCCGTACGTCCCGCAGGTGAGGACGATGACGCCCTTCGCGATCGCAGCCTTCGCGACCGCCGCCGTGAGCGCGGCATCCGGAGCCTTGGTCTCGGGGTCGACGAACTCGGCCGCGATCATCGCGCCGTGTCCGCGGATGTCGCCGATGCGGGCGTCCTTCGCCTGGATCTCGGTGAGGCGGCCGAGGAGGATCGTCCCGATCTCCTGCGCCCGCTCGATGACCCCGTCGTTCTCGAACACGTCGATCGCGGCGAGCGCGGCGGCGCAGGCGATCGGGTTGCCGCCGTACGTGCCGCCGAGGCCGCCGGTGTGCGAGGCGTCCATGATCTCGGCGCGGCCCGTGACCGCCGCGAGCGGCAGGCCGCCCGCGATGCCCTTGGCGGTCGTGATGAGGTCGGGCTCGATGCCGAAGATCTCGCTCGCGAACATGTGGCCGGTGCGGGCGAAGCCCGTCTGCACCTCGTCGGCGATGAAGACCACGCCGTTCTCGCGGCACCAGTCGAGGATGGCCGGGAGGAAGCCGTCGGCCGGGACGATGAACCCGCCCTCGCCCTGGATGGGCTCGATGATGACGGCGGCGAGGTTGTCGGCGCCGACCTGCTTCTCGAGCTGCAGGATGACGCGGGCAGCGGCCTCGGGCCCGGTCAGGCCGTCGCGGAACGGGTAGGACATCGGCGCGCGGTACACCTCGGGCGCGAAGGGTCCGAAGCCGCTCTTGTACGGCATCGACTTGGCGGTCAGCGCCATCGTGAGGTTCGTGCGTCCGTGGTAGCCGTGGTCGAAGGCGGCGACGGCCTGGCGCCCCGTGTGCTTGCGGGCGATCTTGATCGCGTTCTCGACGGCCTCCGCGCCGGAGTTGAACAGCGCGCTCTTCTTGGCGAAGTCGCCCGGCGTGAGGCGGTTGAGGGCTTCTGCGACCTCGATGTACGACTCGTACGGCGAGATCATGAAGCAGGTGTGCGTGAACTGCGCGGCCTGGGCTGCGACGGCTGCGGCGATCTTCGGGTGCGCGTTGCCGACCGTGGTGACGGCGATGCCGGAGCCGAGGTCGATCAGCGAGTTGCCGTCGGCGTCGACCACGACGCCACCACCGGCGGCGACGGCCGCGACGGGCACGGTGTGGCCGACACCGGCGGGCACGGCCTCGGCCTTGCGGGCGAGGATCTCGGCCGAGCGGGGTCCGGGGAGCTCTGGGACCAGGCGACGCTCCTGAGGGAGGTCGGGTCCGCCGAGGGGAACGGTCGCGGTGTCGGTATCGAGGAGTGCCATGTCGCGAGCGTACGACCGCGCTCAGGCGGGCTGCATTCACCTAGTTGTACAATCTGGGGAGAGATATTCGCCGAAGAGTACAAGGGTCATGTGATGGAGATCGTGGATCAGCCCACGCTGCGCGCCCTCTTCCGGCGCCGCGACCTCGGACTCCGGCTCGTCTCGACCGAGGCGGAACTGCCCGAGGGCGCACTCGACCGCCCGCTGCGCTGGGTGCACAGCTCCGACCTCGCGGACCCCACGCCCTTCCTCGCCGAGGACCTCGTGCTGCTCACGACGGGAACGCAGTTCGACGACGAGACCGACATCGACGTCTACGTGGGGCGGCTGTCCGACCGCGGCGTGCAGGGCCTCGGGTTCGGCACGGAAGTGCATCGCACCGGCATCCCCGAGGAGCTGATCGCCGAGTGCGCCCTGCGCGGGATGCCGCTGTTCGAGGTGCCGTACCGCACGCCCTTCATCGCCGTGGCGCGCGCGCACTCCGAGGCGATCGCCGCGCAGGCATACTCCCGACGGTCCTGGGCGCTCGACACGCAGCGCGCGCTCGCACTCGCAGCCCTCCGCCCCCGCGGACTCGACGCCACGCTGGCGGAGCTCGGTCGCCGGCTGAGCGTCTGGGTGGGGATGTACGACGCCGCCGGCGCCCTGCAGGTCTCACACCCTCGCGCAGAGCTCGCACCCCAGCAGCAGACCGAGCTCGCCGCGCACGTCGCCGAAGTGCTCACGCGCGGACTCGAGGCCGGGCAGTCGCTCACTCTCCACGAGCAGACGTTCATGCTGTTCACGATCGGCCGCGGAGGACGGCTGCGCGGGGTCATCGCGCTCGGGATCGACGGGCTCGACGCCGAGGCGCGCACGGTCGTCACCTCGGTCATCGCGATGGCGGGCCTCGCACTCGAGCAGAGCGAGCAGCTCTCCCGCAGCCGCCGACGCCTGCACTCGCAGCTTCTCGTGTCGCTGCAGGACGACGACCCGGGGCTCGCGCGTCGCGTGCTCGGCGGGCTGCCTCCCGCGCCCGTGGTCGTGGCCGTCGCCTCCGATGCTCCGGCCGGTCCCCTGATCGACTGGTGGGAGAGGCGACGCGCCGACGACGGCGTCGCCTCCTTCCTCGCGGAGTCCGACGAGGGCGTGACGCTGTGCGTCGCGGCGAGCGACGAGGCGCTGCTCGACGATGCGGCCGCCAGGTTCGGCCTCCGCATGGGAGCGTCGGGTCCCGAGTCGTACGACGCGTTCTCCCGTGCGCACGCGCAGGCCGTGACCGCGTTGCTGCACCAGCCGGATGCCGGCGTGTTCCGCTACGCGGACGCGGTGAGCACCAGCATCCTCGGTGCCCTCGCGACCGACGAGGCCCGCCTGCTCGCCGACACGCGCCTCGCCCCCCTGCGCGAGAGCGACGCCCGTTCGGGGAACGACCTGGAGGGGACGCTGCGCTCCTGGCTCGAGAACGATGCGAAGGCCGAGCCGACGGCCGCCTCGCTCGGCGTCCACCGCCACACCCTGCGCACGCGCATCGCGCAGGCCGGCACTCTGTTGGGCGTCGACCTGTCGTCGTTCCCCGCCCGCGCCGAGCTCTGGGCGCTGCTGCAGACCGCGCGCGACTGATCGCGCGAAGGTCAGTCGCCCGTCGGCGCCTCGGGCAGCAGGTACCGATCCACGAACTCCTGGAACAGCAGGACCATGTCGACCGAGTCGTCGAGCAGCCACTGCAGCTGGATGCCGTCCATGACCGCGCTGATCAACCGCGCGGCGTGCGCGGGGTCGACGTCCTGTCGCACCTCGCCCGCCGCCTGGCCGAGGCGGAGGATCTCCTCCGCCTCGGTTGCACGGTCCCGGTAGCGGGTGGCGAAGTCGGCATGAGACGGATGCTCGGGGTCGGTCGCCTCGGCCGACACGATCGCGTACAGCGAGGTCAGGCCTCGAGTCGTCTGGTTGTGTGCCACCACCCGCGACGCCTGCTCGAGCAGCGTGTGCTCGGCGGGATCCCCCGCCGCCGCGCGCACCTTCTCGTCGCGTTGACGGAGCACCTCCGCGAACAGCTCCTCCTTGTCGGCGAAGTGGTGCAGGAGCCCGGCCGGCGTCACGCCGACGCGCTTCGCGATCTCCCGCAGGGATCCGCCACGGAACCCGGTGCGGGCGAACACCGCGAGCGCCTCGTCGACGATCGCCTGCCGCCGCGCCTGCCCGGACGCGTAGGGGCCGCGGGGCCCTCGCCCCGCGGCCCGCTGCTCGCTCGTTCCCACTGCCCGCTCCACTCCTCCGACGCGGGCCGGGCGGGACTCAGCCGCCGTGGCCGTGTCCCGCTCCCCACGACGAGCCGAATACCTGCTGCTTCATCGCGGGCCTCAGCGTCTGCTCCATCTCTCGGTCCACGAAGTAGTCCTTGAGTGTATCTTTCGTGAGTTCGTTGCCGATCGCCGCCATGATCATCGACTGGTCGAGCGACAGGTAGCGCTCCGCGATGGTGCCGCTCTTCACGGCGACCGCGTCGTAGAAGCCGCCGGGGCCGTATGCTCCCAGCTCCTGCTCGATGCCCTCGAGGTTGCTCAGGGCTCCCCGGCGGTCGTACGGCAGCGCGAGGAACGCGGCATGCGGGGTCACGACGCCGTCGCCGAACTCGGGAGTAGGGTTCGTTCCGGTCGAGCACCCGGGACGGTCGAGGTCGACGTCGGTCTGCTCGGCATCCGAGGTGTAGCCGTCCGACCGCATCCCGGCGACGTCCACGCCGTACTCGGCGTACCCGCCGAACGGGTTGCTCGCGGGCGAGAAGCCCCAGTAGCCGTAGCCGGCCTCGTCGAGCCCGTGCTGCTTCTGGACGGCGACCGTGACGGCGTGGTTGGTCTTCCACGACTTCGGGCCCCACTCCGCCTCGGGCACGAGGAGATCGGGCATGAGCGACTCGAACATGCTGCCGCCCCAGCTGGGGACGAACGACATGCCGCCGTACTGGTAGGTGCCCTCCCAGACCTCGACGCCGTCGTAAGTGCGGTACTCGCCCTGCGGGAGCTGCTCCTGCCAGGCCCAATCGCATCCGGGCGGCATGGTGCGATGCGTGCCGTACAGTGCGGTCGCCGGGATCTGCCCGTTGGCGATCCCGAGGTAGGTCGCGATGCGGCTCTCGCTCACGGTCGTGTCGTAGTGGTGGCACGTGTAGAACGCGGTCTCGCCCGAGCCGTTGTACATGGGCGCCTCGACGCTGCAGTCCGGCGGAGCCGCGTCCCAGAAGCCGCCGCGGTTCGTGCCTGCGGGGAGCCCCGCAGCACCGGCGGGGTCGAAGAACGCTCCGAAGTCCATCGAGTCGTAGAGGGCGTCCGCCTCTTCCGCGAGATCGGGCTCCGCTTCACGGACGATGCGGAGGGATGCGGCGAGCCAGCCGTTGTCGACCGTGCTGAGGAACGGGTATACGGGATCGCCGGAGTCCGGCCAGGTGGTGAGCTTCTCCCCCGTCGTCGGGGAGTACCAGTTGTAGAACATCCCGCTCGCATCGTTGCGTTCGAGACCGGCGAGGGTGTCGAGCGTGGTGGTCATGCGGTCGCGGGCCTCGTCGTCGCCGATGATGCCGAGGTCGCGCGCGGTGACGGTCGACCAGAGATAGCCCCCGATGTTCGTGGGAGACGTGTAGGCGCCCGCGGTCTGCAGGTCGCCCGTGATGTTGTCGGACGGCAGACCGGTGCCCTCATCGGTCATGGCGTCGAGCGACCGCCAGGTGTCGACCGCCCAGCGGTTCAGCTCCTCGGTTCCCGGCTTGCCGCCGCCGTGCCCGCCGTGTCCTGTGCCGTTACCGCCGGCCACCGCAGGGCCGGCGAGAGCCAGCCCCGAGACGACCAGTCCTGCGGTCGCCACTGCACTCATCCATCGCTTCATCGCTTCTCCTCGTCGAGAACGGCGCTGCCGATCGCAGCGCTCCGATTCCCGAAAACCTAACAGGTGTTCGGTGTTCACTCAACTCCTCTCGTCACCGGGTAGCACCTTGCTACAATGTGTGGATGAGCAGCAGCATGCCGACCAGGGTCGACGGGGACCTCTTCGAGGTGGCCAAGTCGATCGGCGCGGAGGAGAGCCGCAGCGCGGCGCAGCAGATCACGCACTGGGCGCGGATCGGACGCGAGATCGAGGCCTCACCACGAGTGAACCATCGCGATATCCGCCGGGTCCTCGCCGGCGTGGCCGCCTACGATGACCTCGATGAGCACGGGCAGGCCGTGGTGCGAGCGACGTGGGACCAGCAGATCGTCGAGCGCCGCGCGCGCCTGGATCTCGCGGCGGAGTTCAGCGCTGCGGGACGAACGTGGACGGAAGCGGACCCCCGAGGGCGCGTTGTCACACGCGGCCGCGACTCGAACTCCTGACGCGTGCCGGTCGTCCATCTTCTGGCGGGCCCCAACGGCTCAGGCAAGTCCACCTACGCCGAGCGCGTCCTTCAGCCCGTGACGCACCTGCCCTTCGTCAACGCCGATCAGATCGCAGCGGCCGAATGGCCTTCAGCCCCCGCTGAACACGCATACGAGGCCTCGCGGCTCGCCGCCGCGAGGCGAAGCGAGCTGATGAACGCGCAGCGTTCTTTCATCACGGAGACGGTGTTCAGCCACAGCAGCAAGGTCGATCTCGTGGTGGAGGCCGTCCGTCGTGGATATCTCGTGCATCTGCACGTCATGATGGTCCCCGTCGAAGTGAGCGTCGCCCGTGTCGCCGAACGAGTAGCCACGGGTGGGCACGATGTGCCCGAGCAGAAGGTTCGGGACAGACACGCGAGACTCTGGGACCTCATCGAGCGCGCCCTGCCATCAGCGGATCGCGCGGAGTTCTTCGACAACAGCACCGCCGCCGCACCCTTCCGTCTCGTCGCGACCTACGAGCACGGCGTTCCGATCGGCAGGGTCGACTGGCCGTCCTGGGCGCCGAGCGCCCTCACCGCCTGAGCGCCTGCGGTCTCCCGCCGAGATCGCTCAGCGCGGGGCGTGCGCCTCGAGGAACTCGTACACATCGGTCGAGTCGACTCCGGGGAAGGCACCGGTCGGCAGGGTCGCGAGCAGCGTGCGGGGCGTCTTCACGTTCGGCCAGGACTGCTCGCGCCAGCGCTCCTCCAGGTCGGCGGGCGCCCGGCGGCAGCACACCTCGATCGAGTGCCGCGAGACTCCCCGATGCGGGGTGTCACGCCCCACGAACCACTTCGTGTCGTCGAAGCGCACGCCGACGCTGACCGAGTGCAGCCCTTCGCTCGACGCCTCCACGCGCGCGGTGCACCAATAGGTCCCGTTGCCCGTGTCGGTGTACTGGTAGTAGGGGTTGAAGCGGTCGTCCTCGTCGAACACGACCCGGCTCGTCCACCGACGACAGCACATCTGACCCTCGATCGCGCCGAGCCGATCCGTCGGGAAGTTCACGTCGTCGTTCTCGTACGCCTTGGTGATCGTCCCCGATTCGTGCACCTTGAGGAAGTGCACGGGGATGCCGAGATGCCGTGTCGCGAGATTGGTGAAGCGGTGCGCGGCGGTCTCGTACGACACGGAGTAGGCGTCGCGCAGATCCTCGATCGAGATCGACCGCCGGGCCTTGGCCTCCTGCAGCGCGGGCACGACGTGCGCCTCGGGCATCAGCAGCGCCCCCGTGAGGTAGTTCGTCTCGACGCGCTGACGCAAGAACTCGGCGTAGCTGCGCGGCTCTACGTGCCCGAGCATGCGGCTCGACAGCGCCTGCAGCACCGCGGTGCGGGCGTCGCCCTTGGCCGGCACCGTGCTCGACAGGTACAGCCGCCCGTTCGCGAGATCCGCGACGCTCCGCGTGGTCTGCGGCAGGTCGGGGGCGTAGTGCAGCGTGAAGCCGAGGTAGGCGGCGATCTCCGACGCCGTGCGCTGGGTGAGCGGACCGCCCGGATGCCGCACGGCGGCGAGGATCTCGGAGGCCTGGGCCTCGAGCTCGGCGAAGTGATTGTCCTGCCGGCGCATCAGGTGCCGGAGCTCGACGTTGGCGCGCCGCGCCTCCTCCGGCGTGGCAGCGCGCTCGTCGCGCAGCCGGTCGATCTCGCCGTGCAGGGCGAGGAGCGCCCTGAGCGCATCGGTCGGCATGCTCTTGGCGATCCGGAAGGGCTCGATGCCCAGCGCCTGGAACGTCTGCCCCTTCATGGCGCGCTCCAGGGCGATCTCGATCGCGCTGCGTTCGTCGAGCGGCTCTCCCTCCAGCAGCGCATCCAACGTCACGCCGAGCGCCCGGGCGATCGCCTGCAACTGCGTGAGCTTGGGCTCCCGCTTGCCGGTCTCGATCATCGACAGCTGACTCGGGGCGCGGTCGACGGCCGCCGCGAGGTCGTCGAGTGTCATCCCCCGCGCCGTGCGGAGCTGGCGAATGCGTCGCCCGATCGTGAGGGCGTCGGTCTCGTTCTCGTCCATAAGGGCCTCCTTCGCACGCCGGTCGTTGAGCGAGGAGCGGAGCGACGAGACGAAACGTGCGACGTTTCGTCTCGCTTCGCTCGCTCAACGACCCAGACAGGGG
Organism: Microbacterium sp. GCS4; assembly: GCF_001262495.1. Lineage (GTDB taxonomy): Bacteria > Actinomycetota > Actinomycetes > Actinomycetales > Microbacteriaceae > Microbacterium. The sequence continues at coordinate 548,668 of NZ_LGYE01000002.1, read as the reverse complement.
CGATTCTGTCACAGAAACAGAATTTCCGTCGATCTTCACTTGACGAATCGTCATCGAGGCCGCGGAACTTCACGGATGGTGGATACACGCCACCCGGCACCGCCGCCGGCATCCGATCAAGGAGACACCATGTCGAACACCGCCGAGAACCGCACACCCCGCCCCGCCGGACTCCGGGCAGGCGACCAGGTCCAGACGGCCGCCGAGCTGCAGGAGATCTGGGACACCGACCCGCGCTGGGACGGCGTCGAGCGCACCTACACGGCCGACGACGTCATCCGCATCCGCGGCTCGGTCCGCGAGGATTCCACGCTCGCCCACCGCGGCGCCGAGAACCTGTGGAACCTGCTGCACACCGAGGACTACGTCCGCGCGCTCGGCGCCTACACCGGCGGTCAGGCCGTGCAGCAGGTGCGCGCCGGCCTCAAGGCCATCTACCTCTCGGGTTGGCAGGTCGCGGCCGACGGCAACCTCGCCGGTCAGACCTACCCCGACCAGTCGCTCTACCCCGCCAACTCGGTGCCGGCCGTCGTGCGTCGCATCAACAACGCGCTGCTGCGCCAGGACCAGCTCGAGCACGCCGAGGGCACCGTCACGCAGGACTGGCTCGCGCCGATCGTCGCGGACGCCGAGGCCGGATTCGGCGGTCCGCTCAACGCCTACGAGCTGGCGCAGTCGCTCATCCAGGCGGGCGCGGCAGCGATCCACTGGGAGGACCAGCTCGCGAGCGAGAAGAAGTGCGGCCACCTGGGCGGCAAGGTCCTCGTGCCGACACAGCAGCACATCCGCACGCTGAACGCGGCACGCCTCGCGGCCGATGTCGCGGGCGTCCCGACCGTGATCATCGCCAGGACGGATGCTCTCGCCGCCGACCTGCTGACGAGCGACGTCGACGAACGGGATCAGGCGTTCACGACCGGCGAGCGCACACCCGAGGGCTTCTACCGCGTCCGCGCCGGCATCGACTCGGTCATCAGCCGTGGACTCGCCTTCGCCCCGTATGCCGACCTGCTCTGGGTCGAGACCGGCGAGCCCGACATCGAACTGGCCCGCGAGTTCGCGGCGGCGATCCACGCCGAGTTCCCCGGCAAGATGCTCGCGTACAACTGCTCACCGAGCTTCAACTGGAAGCGCCACCTCTCGGATGCCGAGATCGCGACCTTCCAGCAGGAGCTGGCCGAGCTCGGCTACAAGTTCCAGTTCATCACGCTGGCCGGTTTCCACGCCCTGAACCACTCCATGTTCGACCTCGCCCGCGGTTACGCCGAGCGCGCCATGAGCGCGTACGTCGAACTGCAGGAGGCCGAGTTCGCCGCCGAAGCCGACGGCTACACCGCCACCAAGCACCAGCGAGAGGCGGGCACCGGCTACTTCGACGTGATCTCGACGGCGCTCAACCCCGACAGCGTCACGCTCGCCCTCGCCGGCTCCACCGAGACCGCGCAGTTCCACTGACCCCCGTTTCGTCTCGCTGCTCCCCGGTCGTTGAGCGAGCGAAGCGAGACGAAACGCGCCACACAGACAAGGACACCGATCATGACCACTCCCACCATCCAGCCCACGCAGCAGGGTCCGGCGATCACCGTCACCGGACCACTGCGCGACCGCTACGCCGAGATCCTCACCCCCGAGGCGATCGCGTTCCTCACCGAGCTGCACCACCGTTTCGCGTCGCGCCGCCACGACCGCCTCGCCGATCGGATGCGCCGTCGCTTCGAGATCGGAAACGGCCACGACCCGCGCTTCCGCGACGACACCCGGCACATCCGCGAGGACGCGTCCTGGCGGGTCGCCGGCGCCGGTCCGGGGCTCGAGGACCGCCGCGTCGAGATCACCGGCCCCACCGATCCGAAGATGACGATCAACGCGCTGAACTCGGGCGCGCGGGTCTGGCTGGCCGATCAGGAGGATGCCACGAGCCCCACCTGGAAGAACGTGATCGAGGGGCAGTTGTCGCTGCGTGACGCGATCCGCGGCGAGCTCTCCTTCACGGGACCGGCCACCGCCGAGGGCCCCGGCAAGGAGTACCGCGTCACCGCCGAGCGGACGCCCACGATCGTGATGCGCCCCCGCGGCTGGCATCTGCCGGAGAAGCACGTGGAGTTCATCGATCGGGCGGGACGCCGCACCGCGGCATCCGGTTCCCTCGTGGACTTCGGGCTGTACTTCCTGCACAACGCGCAGGAGCTCATCGCGAACGGCCGCGGCCCGTACTTCTACCTCGCCAAGATCGAATCCAGCGAGGAGGCGAAGCTGTGGGACGACGTGTTCTCGTTCAGCGAGGAGTACATCGGGATCCCCCACGGCACGATCCGCGCGACCGTGCTGATCGAGACGCTCCCGGCCGCGTTCGAGATGGACGAGATCCTCTACGAGCTGCGCGACCACTGCGCCGGCCTCAACGCCGGTCGCTGGGACTACATCTTCTCGATCATCAAGAACTACCGCGGCCGCGGGGCACGCTTCGTGCTCCCCGACCGCAGCGAGGTCACGATGACGGTGCCGTTCATGCGGGCCTACACCGAGCTGCTCGTGCAGACCTGCCACAAGCGGGGCGCGTATGCCATCGGCGGCATGAGCGCCTTCATCCCGAACCGACGCGACCCCGAGGTCACCGCCCGGGCGATCGAGAAGGTCTCAGCCGACAAGAAGCGCGAAGCGGGCGACGGCTTCGACGGCACCTGGGTTGCGCACCCCGACCTGATCCCCACGGCGCAGGCGGAGTTCGACGCCGTGCTCGGCGACCGTCCGAACCAGCTCGACCGGCTTCGCCCCGAGGTGTCGGTCGCGCCGGAGGACCTCCTCGACCTGCACATCGGGCGTCCGATCACGGCGCGTGGAGTGCGCGACAACGTCTCGGTGGCCATCCGCTACCTCGAGGCGTGGCTGCGGGGCCTCGGGGCGGTGGCGATCGACAACCTCATGGAGGATGCCGCGACCGCCGAGATCAGCCGCTCGCAGGTGTGGCAGTGGATCCACCAGGACCGCACCACGGAGGACGGCACGCCCATCACGGCGGAGTACGTCGAGGGCTTGATCGGGCAGGTGCTGGCTCAGGCGACCCGCTCTGCCGGCGACCGCTTCGACGACGCGGCCGAGGTGTTCCGCGAGGTGGCGCTGCAGCCCGAGTTCCCCGCGTTCCTCACGGTCGGCGCCTACTCCCGGTTCCTGCTCGAGGAGGACTGAGGTCGCGGATCTCGAGGGGCCCGGACGCCGACGGCATCCGGGCCCCTCGTCGTGCCTTCCCGGCCCCCGCCCGCTCTGACGGGCGTAGCCTGACTGCATGACCGACACCTGGACCGGGATCGCCGCGGAGTTCCTGCACCTCTACCCCCGGGGGAAGCGACTGCTCGCGGTCGCGGGAACGGATGCCGAGCGCTCGCGCCGCGCCGCCGACGACCTCGCTGCGGCGCTGGTCGCCGCCGGGCACCCGGTCGAGCGCGTGCACAGCGCTGACGGCGACGGGGACGTGCTGCGGACCGACGTGATCGCCCCGTTCCGCGCCGACGGGTCCGACCGCGCGGTGCTCGTGGTCTCCGGACCCGCAGCTCTGCTGAGCGAGAGCACCCGTGGCCTGTGGAACTTCACGCTGTGGCAGCTCGCCGGCGCGGAGCAGCCGCACTCGGTGGCCTCCGCACTCGTCGACGTCACCGACCCCGAGAACCCGACCCGCCGCTTCGCCGACTACTGTGCCCTCCCCGCCGCCTTCGGCGCCTGACTGGCGCACGTAGATAAATGTCTTTATTTGCTAGAATCGGATGATGAAGACCATCTCCGTCGGCGATCTCCGTCAGAATCCGACTGCCGCCCTCGACGCGGTCGCACACGGAGAAACGTACTCCGTGACGCGACACCGTCGGGAGATCGCGCAACTCGTCCCGCCACGAACCCGCCGCGCGACGACCGCCGCCGATCTGCGCCGCACGCTTGCGGAAACGCCCGTGGATGCCGCGTGGGGGCAGGAGATTACCATCGAGCGCTCCGACCTCGACGACGCGCGGAACGCGTGGGAAGGATGATCGCGCTCCTCGATACGAACATCCTCATCGCCTCCGACTCTCGCGGTGAGTCGGCCGCCGATCTCGACGCGTTCGACGACCTGCGCGTGAGCTCCCTCACGTGGGCCGAACTCGCCAAGGGCCTCCACACGACGCAGGACATCCAGATCTTCAGGCAGCGGTCGGCACGACTGGCCGCGCTGCGCGCCGCCTTCGGCGATGGCATCCCGTTCGACGACGACTGCGCCGACGCCTACGACCGAGTACTCGCCCACTTGAGCGCGCAACGACTGCCGGCTCGTCCGCATACGTTCGACCGCATGCTCGCCGCGACCGCGCTCGCGCACGGGTTCACGCTCGTATCTCGCGACAGCGACGCCCTCCGTGGTCTGACCGACCTGGTCCCCGTGGTCCGCGCCTGACGGACGCCTACTCCGCGACGACGCCCGCGCCCTCAGCGGAACGACGCCGCGACCGAGTTGCGGTGGTAGTCGAACACGATGCTCGTGCGGGTCGACGCGACGCTGGCCTGCGCCGACAGGTGCTCGAGCACGAACTCCCGCATCTCGGAGGAATCCGCGACGGCGATGTGCAGCAGGAAATCGTCGTCCCCGCCGAGGAAGAACACCTGGATGACCTGGGGCAGCACGCGCACGCGGTCGGCGAACTCCACGATGCTCTCGCGTCGACCGCTCGGGCGCAGCGTGACGCCGATCACGGCCTGGAGCCCTGCGCCCAGCATCCGCTCGTCGACGCTGGCGTGGAAGCCGGTGATGACTCCGCGGTCGACGAGTGCGCGCAGCCGGGTGTGCGCGGTCGACGGAGCGACACCGAGGTGCCCGGCGAGCTCGGCGTTGGTCATGCGTCCGTCGGCGCTGAGCAACTGCACGATTCGTGCGTCGATGTGGTCGAGGGCGGGCGCCCGAAGACTCTGCGGCTCAGGGGTCTCGGATGGCGTCTCCATGCGAACGATTATGCAGGATCCCGATGCAAACCGAAGCTTCTTCAGTGAATCTGTCGCCTCGACGATGTTTCTGCGATTCTGGAAGCACCAAACGTCACCAGGAGGATCGATGAAGATCGGCGTGCCCACCGAGGTCAAGAACAACGAGAACCGCACGGCACTGACCCCCGCCGGAGCCGACCGCCTGGTGCACGAGGGCCATCGCGTCCTCGTCCAGTCGGGCGCCGGCGTCGGCTCGGGCATCTCCGACGACGCGTACCGCACCGCGGGTGCCGAGATCGTCGCGACCGCCGAGGAGACCTGGGGCGAGGCCGAACTGCTCATCAAGGTCAAGGAGCCGATCGCCCAGGAGTACGGATTCCTCCGCCCTGACCTCACGCTCTTCACCTACTTGCACCTCGCGGCCGACCGCGCCCTGACCACGGCGCTCGTCGACGCCGGCACCACGGCGGTCGCCTATGAGACCGTGCAGCTGCCCGACCGCAGCCTTCCGCTCCTCATCCCGATGAGCGAGATCGCCGGACGCCTCTCGGTCACGATGGGCTCGTACTCGCTCATGCGCTCCGCCGGCGGACGCGGCGTGCTCATGGGCGGCATCGCCGGAGCGCCGCGCGCCCGGACCGTCGTGATCGGCGGCGGCGTCGCCGGCGAGCACGCGGCCGCGAACGCCCTGGGCCTCGGCTCGCAGGTGACCGTGATCGACATCTCCTTGCCGCGCCTGCGCGAACTGGAGCACCGCTACGGCGGCGCGCTCGAGACGCGCGCGTCGAGCCGCTACGACATCGCCGAGGCGCTCACGACAGCCGATCTCGTGATCGGCTCCGTGCTGATCCCGGGGGCCGCCGCCCCCAAGCTCGTGACCGACGAGATGGTCGCGAACATGAAGCCGGGCTCGGTGCTCGTCGACATCGCGATCGACCAGGGCGGATGCTTCGAGGGCTCGCGCCCCACCACGCACGACGACCCCACGTTCGCTGTCCACGACTCGATCTACTACTGCGTCGCGAACATGCCGGGCGCCGTGCCGGAGACCGCGACGCGCTCGCTCACGAACGCCACCCTCCCCTACGTGTCGGCGATCGCCGGCAAGGGCTGGGAACGGGCAGCGGCCGAGGACCCGGCACTGGCGAAGGGCCTGAACGTGCAGGGCGGTCGCATCACCCTGGATGCAGTCGCCAAGGCGCACGGCTTCGCGACGGTCTGAGCATCCCGTCGCCCATGAAAGATCGGCGATTCTTGATGACGACTCACCCGGCACGGCGCAGGGCTTCCCGAGTACGCTCGTAACGTGACCGAACGCGCTCCCCTCTCCCGCAAGCTGTCCGCCATCGCCGAGTCGGCGACCCTCAAGGTCGACGCCAAGGCCAAGGCCCTCAAGGCCGACGGCAAAGACGTCATCTCCTACGCCGCGGGCGAGCCGGACTTCTCGACGCCGCAGTTCATCGTGGATGCCGCAGCCGAGGCGCTGGCCGACCCGGCGAGCTACCGCTACACCCCGGCCACCGGACTCGCCGCGCTGCGCGAGGCCGTCGCCGCCAAGACGCTGCGCGACTCGGGCCTCGAGGTCTCGCCGTCGCAGGTCATCGTGACGAACGGCGGCAAGCAGTCGGTGTACCAGGCCTTCCAGGCGGTGGTGAACCCGGGCGATGAGGTGCTGCTGCCGGCCCCGTACTGGACAACGTACCCCGAGGCGGTCCGTCTCGCCGACGGCATCCCGGTCGAGGTCTTCGCGGGCGCCGACCAGGACTACAAGGTCACCGTCGAGCAGCTCGAGGCCGCCCGCACCGAGCGCACCACGGTGCTCGTGTTCGTCTCGCCGTCCAACCCCACCGGCTCGGTGTACACGGCCGAGGAGACGAAGGCGATCGGCGAGTGGGCGCTGGAGCACGGCATCTGGGTGATCTCGGACGAGATCTACCAGAACCTCACGTACGAGGGCGCCACGGCGACGTCGATCGTCGCGGCCGTCCCCGAGGTCGCCGGGCAGACGATCCTCGTGAACGGCGTCGCGAAGACCTACGCCATGACCGGATGGCGTGTGGGCTGGATGGTGGGTCCGGCCGACGCGATCAAGATCGCCGGCAACCTGCAGTCGCACCTGTCGAGCAACGTCAACAACGTGGCGCAGAAGGCCGCGATCGCCGCCCTCAACGGCCCGCAGACCGAGGCCGAGCAGATGCGCGAGGCCTTCGACCGTCGTCGTCGCCTGATCGTGTCGGAGCTGTCGAAGATCGACGGCCTCATCGTGCCGAACCCGCTCGGCGCGTTCTACGTCTACCCCGACGTGCAGGGCCTCCTCGGCCGCAGGTGGGGCGGCGTGACGCCGACGACGTCGCTCGAGCTCGCCGACCTCATCCTCGAGCAGGCCGAGGTCGCTGTGGTGCCGGGCGAGGCCTTCGGCCCCTCGGGCTACATCCGCATGTCGTACGCGCTGGGCGACGACCAGCTGCTCGCGGGCCTCCAGCGCCTGCAGCGTCTGTTCGCCTCCTGAGACGCGCGGCGCGTTTCGTCTCGCTGCGCTCGCTCAACGACCGGGTGGGATACTCCCTGGTCGTTGAGCGAGGAGCGCAGCGACGAGACGAAACGCACTACTCCCCCTGGAAGCCGATCAGCCAGCGGATGCCGTAGCGGTCGACGAGAGTGCCGTCGTAGTCGCCCCACGGGCGCTTCTGCAGCGCGTCGATCACGCGGCCTCCCGCGGACAGCTGGTCGAACCAGCTGGTGAGGGTCGTGGCGTCGGCGGTGCCGAGCAGCGACAGGAACATGCCGCTCATCTGCACGGCGTCGTCGTCGGCACCGGCATCCGCTCCGGCGAGTTCCACCGGACCGGTCAGCTGACCGTGCGCGATCGCGTCGCCCGGACCGTCGTGCCGACCGGCATCCGCGTAGCTCATGGTCTGCAGCTCACCGCTGAACACGGACCGGTACAGCTCGAGAGCCTCCGCCGCATTTCCGGGGAACAGCAGGTACGGGATCAGTCCGCTCATCCCGTGAGTGTAACCTCGCCGGGACGACCCCGCACCCGCTGTGCTCTCAGGCCGCGGGCTTGGTCGTGACCGCGACGGGCTTCGACGGGGCGGACACGTTGCCCGCCGCGTCCACCGCGACGACCTCGAGCTCGTAGGTCGTCGCGGGCGTCAACGCGACGCTGACGCCTTTCAGCCCGGTGATCCCGATGGTGCCGGGAACGGCCGCGACGGTCGTGCCCGAGATGCGGTCGCGCACCCGGTACTCGACGACACCGAGGTCGTCGACGGACTTGGACCACAGCAGGTACGCGGACGTGGATCCCACCCGCGCCTTCGGAGCGGCGAGCGACTTCACCGTCGAGGGCGCGGTCACGTCCGGCAGCAGGAGGGCTGCATCGCTCGACGGCATCCGCAGGTCGACGACGTTCGACCCGCTCGTGTTCCCGGCGGCGTCGTAAGCCCAGACCTGGAGCGAGTACCAGGCACCCGGCTTCAGGTTCGCGAGCGTCGCCTGCGTGGTGCTGCCGTCGACCGTCGCGAGCACCGTGGTCGAGGGGCTGCGGACCTCGTAGCGCACGACCGCGACATCGTCGACGGCCGCCGCCCAGGAGAGGTCGATCGTCGAGGCGCTCGTCGCACGCGCCTGGAGCGCCGTGACGTCCGACGGAGCCTGCGCATCCGTGGCGCTCGCCGAGACGAGCTGCGTCGCAGGCTCCTGGGCGACGGCGTTCCCGGCCGAACCGAGCACGGAGAGCAGGACGATCGCGCCGACGGCACCGAGAGCGGTGGACTTCTTCGAGGAGATGGTGATCATCCTTCGAGCGTGTCAGGCGCCGATCCCGGCAGTCGAGCGACCGCCGCGTTCCATTCCGGGATGCCGATGCACCGCAGGAGAAATGCCGACGACGCGGGCTACAGCTCCACGCCGAGCAGCACGGGCTCCGGCTGCAGCACGAGGCCGAACTCGGCGTGCACCCGGCTCTGGATGAACCGAGCCAGCTCCGAGACCTCCGCGGCGGTCGCGCCGCCGCGGTTGGTCAGGGCGAGCGCGTGCTTGGTCGACACCGAGGCGCGCGACCGCGGCAGCTTGAAGCCCTTGCGGATCCCCGCCTGCTCGATGAGCCACGCGGCGCTGACCTTCACGTCCGGCGCCTCGGTCTTCGTCACCGGCACGAGCCCGTCGTACGAGGAGAGCGGGATCACCGTGACGGCGTCGAGGTCCGGGGCGACCGGCCACCGCGGGCACTCCGGAGGAAGGGTGCGCGCGACGGCATCCGTCACGATCGCGTTCTGGAAGAACGATCCCACGCCGTGGGTGTCGGGATCGTGCTCGTCGAGCAGCATCCCCTTGGACGCCCGAGTGGCGAGGATGCGCTCGCGCACCCACGTCAGCGGCACGGGGTCGTCGGAGGCGAGACCCAGCGCCCGACGCAGCTGCTCGCCGCGCACGACGCGCTCCCCCGCCACGAGCAGATCGACCGTGACCGAGAGGATCACGGCCCGCCGCTGCGGCTCGTGCCCGTAGTGGTGCTTGAGCACCGAGGTGCGGAAGCCGAGCCCGAGGTCTGCGGCGGAGACCGTCGAGACCTCGCCCGTCGACTCGTCGATCAGCTCGACCTCGACCAGAGTCTCCTGGATCTCCTGGCCGTACGCTCCGATGTTCTGCACGGGGGACGCCCCGACCGTGCCCGGGATGCCGCTCATGGCCTCGAGACCCGCGTAGCCGTGCTCGACCGCGTACGCGACCAGTTCGTCCCAGCCGTGACCGGCCTCGACCCGCAGGCGGATGCGACCGGGATGCGGCGAGGGGATCTCCTGGATGCCGCGGGTGAGGATGCGGATGACCGTGCCCTCGAAGCTCTCGTCGCCGACGAACAGGTTCGAACCGCCGCCGAGGGCGAGCCACTCGTCTCCGCGTTCCCAGACGTCAGCGAGCGCCGCGATGAGCTCCTCGCGAGTATGCGCCTCGACCATGCGCTCGGGAGCGCCGCCGGTGCGGAGGGTCGTGAGCGTCGACAGCCGCAGCGGCGGGATCTCGCGGACGTCGGGCACGGTGGAGCCCGCCATCACGCGGCGATGCGCAGCTGCGCCTTGACGAGGACCGTCGTCTCACCGAACGTGACCTTCAGGTCGACGCGGGTCGCCGACTCGTCGACCGCGCCGACGGTGGCGAGCACGTGCAGGTCCGCGCCGTCCTCGGGGTCGACCACCACGGGCTTGGTGAACCGCACTCCGTAGTCGAGAACGCGCGCCGCGGGGTCGAGCGCCGCGATCACGACCGACGACGCGATGCCCATGGTCAGCATCCCGTGCGCGAGCACGCCGGGCAGTCCCACGGCGGCGGCGACATCGTCACGGTAGTGGATCGGGTTGAAGTCGCCCGAAGCGCCCGCGTAGCGCACGAGAGACTCACGGGTCAGGTGGACGGTGCGCTCGGCGACCACGTCTCCGACGGCGTACGGCATCACTCGGCTCCCTCTTCCGCGCCGACCAGCAGCACGCTGGTGGCGGTCACGACATGCGCCCCCTCGGCATCCGCGATCTCGGCCTCGCTCGTGATCATGGCGTTGCCGCCCATCATGCGGATGCCGGTGACGCGGAGCTGCGCGGTGAGCTCGTCGCCCGCGACGATCGGACGGCTGTAGGCGAAGCGCTGCTCGGCGTGGATCGTGCGGGCGAGCAGGATGCCCGAGTCGGGCTCGCCGAGGAGCTGCTGCAGCGTGAGGTCCTGGATCACCATGGCGAATGTGGGCGGCGCGACGACGTCGGCGAAGCCCGCGGCGCGCGCGGCCTCGACGTCGGTGTGCTGCGGGGCGTCGGCGAACACGGCGCGCGCGAACTCGCGCACCTTCTCGCGTCCGACGAGGTACGGGGTGGTCGGCGGGAACTCCCGGCCGACGAGATCTTGGTTCACTGCCACCCCTCGATCCTACGTTCTCCGCCGTGCGCCGAGGATGCGTGCGACCGGACGAAACCCGGGTCAGTCTTTCTTACGACGCCCCTTGATCGCCTTCATCGCCATCTGCACCGCGATCACGACGAGGTATGCCGCGAACAGCATGTTCGCGGCCATGGGGTCGATCACAGTGGCGAGCCACGCGCCGAGCGCCGTGGTCGTGCACGCGGAGATCCCGACGAACGCGGCGGCGACGACATCGACGTTGTGGTTGCGGAGGTTGCCGATCGTGCCGGAGATCGCGGTCGGGATCATCATGAGCATCGAGGTTCCCTTGGCGACGAGGTCGCTCGTGCCGAACGCGAGCATGAGCACGGGGACGACGACGATCCCGCCCCCGACGCCGATGAGCCCTGAGAGGATGCCGGTCGCGACGCCGACCACGACGAGCGCGATGCCGCTGAGGACCGACAGCTCGAAGACGGCGTCGCGGGAGGGGATCACGAGGAACAGGCTCACGATCACGACCGCGAGGAAGCCGACGAAGAACCAGCGGAGCGTCGTCTGCGAGATCTTGGGCAGCAGTCGGGTGCCGATCTGCGCGCCCACCACGGAGCCGGCGGCGAGGATGAGCGCGGGGATCCACGCGACCGAGCCGTGGATCGCGTACGAGATCACGCCGACCGTCGCGGTCGGGACGATCGCGGCGAGCGAGGTGCCGGCGCCGAGACGCTGGTTGAAGTGCAGGAACAGCACGAGGAGCGGGACGATCACGGTGCCGCCGCCGACCCCGAACAGGCCGGAGAGGAGGCCCGCGACCAGGCCGATCACGATGAAGGAGGCGTAGGCACGAGGCCCTCGGGTCAGGGTCTCTGCGTCACTCACCGGATCAGCCTACTCCCGCAGGACTCTTCTGCTCTCATGAACGGTCCTGCGAGACGAGCACTGGGACCGGGTGCCCGGCTATGCGACACTGGATCGCATCACGCGGCCCCGTCGCCGACCCGGATCGAAGGAGATCTCATGGTTCGCAGCACGTATCCCGATGTCGAGGTCCCGGAGGTCTCGATCTACGACTTCCTCTTCGGAGACATCGACCCGACGCGCCTCGACGCGGTCGCGCTCGTCGACGGCACGAGCGGGGACACCACCAGTTACCGCCAGCTCATCGGCCAGATCGACCGCTTCGCGGGCGCCCTGGCCGCGCGCGGCGTGGGCGTCGGCACGGTCGTCGGCGTGCTGTGCCCGAACGTGCCCGCCTTCGCGACCGTGCTGCACGGCATCCTGCGCGCGGGGGCGACGGCCACGACCATCAACTCCCTGTACACCTCGGAGGAGATCGCGAATCAGCTGACGGATGCCGGGGCGACGTGGCTCGTCACCGAGTCTCCCCTGCTGCCCGGGGCCGCGGCCGCCGCGGAGAGTCTCGGGTTCGACGCGGACCACGTGATCGTGCTCGACGGCGCCGAAGGACACCCCTCGCTGGGCGCGCTCCTGGGCGAGGGGCGCGGCGCCCCCGACGTCTCCTTCGATCCGGCATCCCACATCGCCGTGCTCCCATACTCCTCGGGCACGACCGGGCGTCCGAAGGGCGTCATGCTCACGCACCGCAACCTCGTCGCGAACGTCAGCCAGTGCCGCTCGACGATCTCCCTCGCCGACGACGATCGCGTCCTGGCCGTGCTCCCCTTCTTCCACATCTACGGACTGACGGTGCTCCTGAACTTCGCGCTGCGGCAGCGCTCCGCGCTCGTCACGATGCCGAGGTTCGACCTGACCGAGTTCCTCCGCGTCGTCCAGGACCACCGCACGAGCTGGATCTTCATCGCTCCGCCGATCGCGGTCGCCCTGGCCAAGCATCCGCTCGTCGACCAGTACGACCTGTCGTCGGTCAAGGTCGTGTTCTCGGGTGCCGCACCGCTCGACGGCGCTCTCGCGTCGGCGGTGGCGGCACGGCTCGACTGCACGGTGTGTCAGGGGTACGGGATGACCGAGACGAGTCCCGTGACGCATGCGATCCCGTACGACCGCACCGAGATCGACCGGTCCACGGTCGGCATGCTGCTCGCGAACACCGAGGCTCGGCTGCTCGCGGAAGACGGCACCGACGTCGACGTGCCCGCCGAGGGCGCCAGCGACCCCGGCGAACTGCTGATCCGCGGGCCTCAGGTCATGGCGGGATACCTGAACCGCCCGGACGCGACGGCGGAGATGCTCGACGCCGACGGCTGGCTGCACACGGGTGACGTGGCGACCGTCACGGCGGAGGGCGTGTTCCGCATCGTCGACCGCCTCAAGGAGCTCATCAAGTACAAGGGCTACCAGGTGGCGCCGGCCGTGCTGGAGGCCGTGCTGCTCGAGCATCCGTCCATCGCGGATGCCGCGGTGATCGGCTCCCTCGACGACGACGGGCAGGAGGTCCCGAAGGCGTTCGTCGTGGTGCAGCCCGGATCGGAGCTCGACGCGGATGCCGTGATAGCGCATGTCGCGGCGCACGTCGCGCCGCACGAGAAGGTGCGGCAGGTGGAGTTCATCGACGCGATCCCCAAGTCCGCCTCGGGCAAGATCCTGCGCAAGGACCTCCGCGCCCGCGCCTGAGAACCCGTCCCGATCTGCGGACGCCGCCCCGATCGACGGACCGATCCCGACGAATCGTCCGTGGATCGGGACGCGGTCCGCGAAACGGACCCCGCCGACGCCCGACACGACGAAGCCCGCCACCCCGAGAGGGATGACGGGCTCCGTGCGATGCGAGAGCTTACTTGTTCTCGACGGCGTCCTCGGCGGCGGCCTCAGCGGCCTCGCCCTCGGCCTGCGACTCGGCGCCGGCGTCTGCAGCGGTCTCCTCGGCGGGAGCCTCCTCGACGGCGGTCTCCTCAGCCGGAGCCTCCTCGGCCGGCTTCTCAGCCTTCTCGGCCTTCGGAGCAGCCTTGGCAGCCTTCTTCTTGGGGGTGACGGGCTCGAGGACGAGCTCGATCACGGCCATGGGTGCGTTGTCGCCCTTGCGGTTGCCGACCTTCGTGATGCGCGTGTAGCCGCCCTCACGGTCCGCGACGAGCGGAGCGATCTCGGCGAACAGCGTGTGCACGACGTCCTTGTCACCGATGACCGAGAGAACGCGACGACGAGCGTGCAGGTCTCCGCGCTTGGCGAAGGTGATCAGACGCTCGGCGAGCGGACGCAGGCGCTTGGCCTTCGTCTCGGTCGTCTTGATGGACTTGTGCGTGAACAGCGCAGCGGCGAGGTTGGCAAGCAGCAGGCGCTCGTGGGCGGGGCCGCCTCCGAGGCGGGGACCCTTGGTGGGCTTGGGCATAATCGTCTAACTCCTGGTCAGAAGGTCGGGGTTCAGAAGGACTCGTCTTCGCTGCCGCCGTAGAAGTGGGCGCCGTCGAAACCGGGCACCGAATCCTTGAGCGACAGACCGAGCGAGATGAGCTTGTCGCGCACCTCGTCGACCGACTTCTGGCCGAAATTGCGGATGTTCATGAGCTGCGTCTCCGACAGGGCGACGAGCTCCGAAACGGTGTTGATGCCTTCACGCTTCAGGCAGTTGTACGAGCGCACCGACAGGTCGAGGTCCTCGATCGGCATCGACAGCTCGCTGGAGTTCACAGCCTCCACCGGCGCCGGGCCGATCTCGATGCCCTCGGCCTCGACGTTCAGCTCGCGGGCGAGACCGAACAGCTCGGTGAGCGTCTTGGCAGCCGATGCGACGGCGTCGCGGGGGCTGATCGCCGACTTGGTCTCGACGTCCAGGACCAGCTTGTCGAAGTCGGTGCGCTCACCGGCACGGGTGGCGTCGACGCGGTAGCTGACCTTGAGGACCGGCGAGTAGATCGAGTCGATCGGGATCTGACCGGCCTCGGCGTACTCGTTGCGGTTCTGCGTCGCGGAGACGTAGCCACGGCCGCGCTCGATCGTGAGCTCGAGCTCGAACTTGGCGGTGTCGTTGAGCGTCGCGATGACGAGCTCGGGGTTGTGGACCTCGACACCGGCCGGAGCCGAGATGTCGGCGGCGGTCACTTCGCCCGCACCGGTCTTGCGCAGGTACGCGGTGATCGGCTCGTCGCGCTCGCTCGAGACGACGAGCTGCTTGATGTTGAGGATGATCTCGGTGACATCCTCCTTCACGCCGGGGATGGTGCTGAACTCGTGCAGCACGCCGTCGATGCGGACGCTGGTGACGGCGGCACCGGGGATCGACGACAGCAGGCTGCGACGCAGCGCGTTGCCGATCGTGTATCCGAAGCCGGGCTCCAGAGGCTCGATGACGAACCGGCTCCGGTTCTCGACGATCTTTTCCTCGGTGAGTGTGGGACGCTGTGCAATGAGCACTCTGTGTTCCTTTCGATCACATGACCGCTATATGACATGTGGTGGGTGAGGTCTTGAGTTGTGACGTTTCCGTCGGCCCGCAGTGCGGGCGAACCCGCGGAACGGGCATGTGAGGGATGCCGGAGCACCCCTCACATGAGCCGGATCAGACGCGGCGGCGCTTCGGCGGGCGGCAGCCGTTGTGCGCCTGCGGGGTGACGTCCGAGATCGAGCCGACCTCGAGGCCGGCGGCCTGGAGCGAGCGGATCGCGGTCTCGCGGCCGGAGCCCGGACCCTTCACGAGGACGTCGACCTTCTTGACGCCGTGCTCCGCAGCCTGGCGGGCGGCGGACTCGGCCGCCATGCCGGCGGCGTACGGGGTCGACTTGCGCGAGCCCTTGAAGCCCACGCCACCCGACGATGCCCAGGCGATGACAGCGCCGGACGGGTCGGTGATCGAGACGATGGTGTTGTTGAACGTCGACTTGATGTGGGCCTGGCCCAGCGCGATGTTCTTCTTCTCCTTGCGGCGCGGCTTGCGCGCGGCGGCCTTGGGTGCAGCCATGAAAGTGTTCTCCTAGTCCCTGGGGCCGCGCTTAGCGGGCCTTCTTCTTGCCGGCGACGGTGCGCTTCGGGCCCTTGCGGGTACGGGCGTTGGTCTTGGTGCGCTGACCACGGACCGGGAGGCCACGACGGTGGCGGATGCCCTCGTAGGAGCCGATCTCGACCTTGCGGCGGATGTCTGCGGCGACCTCGCGGCGCAGGTCACCCTCCACCTTGTAGTTGCCTTCGATGTAGTCGCGGAGTGCGACGAGCTGGTCGTCCGAGAGGTCCTTCACGCGGATCGACTCGTCGATCTCGGTGGCCTTGAGGATCTCGACCGAGCGGGTACGGCCGACGCCGTAGATGTAGGTAAGGGCGATCACCACGCGCTTGTCGCGCGGGATGTCAACGCCGGCAAGACGTGCCATGCGGTTCTCCTGAGTGTGGTGGAGGTGTGGAGCAGGATCGGTGCCCGGGCCTCCGCCCCGAGGTGTCCCCCACCGGAGTGGGATCTGATCCTGCCAGTTTCTTTCGGTCGTTGAGCGAGCGGAGCGAGACGAAACGCCTCGACGCTCGCGCGACCTGTATTGAGTTGTGAGTCAGATCTGTGTGATCAGCCCTGGCGCTGCTTGTGGCGCGGGTTGCTCTTGCAGATCACCATGACGCGGCCGTGACGGCGGATCACCTTGCAGTGATCGCAGATGGGCTTGACGCTGGGGTTGACCTTCATGATGATTCCTGTTCGCTGTCTTCACCGGGCAGGCACGGATGCCTGGGGTGTTACTTCTCGACCGATCAGCGGTAGCGGTAGACGATGCGGCCGCGGGTCAGGTCGTAGGGGCTGAGCTCCACGACCACGCGGTCCTCGGGGATGATGCGGATGTAGTTCTGCCGCATCTTTCCGGAGATCGTTGCCAGGACCTTGTGCCCGTTGGAGAGCTCAACGCGGAACATCGCGTTGGGCAGAGCCTCGGAGATCACGCCCTCGATCTCGATGACACCGTCTTTCTTAGCCATAGCCTCGCTTGCGCTTCTGCAGACCGGTCGATCTGCGTTGTGAGTGGGATTGCGGTGTCTCGCCGATCCGGAACACGCCGAATCAAGGCACAAGGCACCAACGACCTACTATATACGCCGACGAGGGCTCCGGCAACCCGTCGTCGCCGAAGCCCTCGCCCGTTCGTCAAGCGTGCAGAGAACTGCTAGATGACGGCCTGTGCGTCAGTGACCCACGTCACGTCGCAGGCCTTGAAGTTGAAGCTCAGCCCGAACGGTCCGCCCAGTGTCTTGTAGTTCCACTTCTTGGACGGGAAGCACTGCCACATCACCTGGAAGCTCTTGTTCGAGCAAGACCCGATGATGTTCGCGCCGCTCCACCCGAACGACGAGCATGTCGCGGACCCTGCTGCCTGGGCAGGCGCAGCCGCGCCGATCGGGACCATGAGCCCCACCACCAGCGCCGCGACTGCACCGGCCACCGATACGCGTCTTGCTCCGCGCTTCGACTTCCTTGCACGCGTCGCCCGCACGGGGTTCGGCACGTGGTTCTCATCTGCGATTGTCTCGATGGTCATTCTGTCCTCCGGTCGTATCGAATCGGTTGATTCGATTCGACCGTATCCCGAGGAAGCGCGACCTCGAGGGTCATCCGAGGATCTTCGCGAACTCCGTCTGAATATCTGCGTTGTCGATCCGGTCGCCGTTGATGGCGACGGTCGGCGTACCGAACCGACCCGTGGCCGGATCCACAGGCGTCTCGTCCGTACGAGTAGCGACGAACCGCGAGTACGTACCGTCCGTGATGCAGTCAGCTGCCGCATCAGCTCCCGACTGGGTAGCGAAGTCGATCAGCTGGTCGTTAGTCAGCCCCGCCGTGTTCTCCTCCGGCTGATTGGCGAAGAGCAGGTTGAAGTAGTCGAGGGCGGAGTCCGGGGCCTCGACCGCCACGCAGTACATCGAGTTCGCGGCCCTGGTCGAGAACTCCGTCCCCTGGGAGGCACGATCCAGAATCGAGATCGGATGGATGTTGAGCGTGATCTTGTCGTCCGCGGCCGCGGTCTGCAGCTGCTCGCCGTATGCGTCCTCGAACTGGCCGCAGATGGGGCACATGAAGTCGACGTAGGTGTCGATCTCGTCCTCGCCGGATCCGAAGCTGATGGCGCCCGTGTCCTCGTTGACGATCGCGCTCTTCGGCGCGGTCCCCGGGGCGGTGGCCTGGTTGTTCAGGAACACCACGACGAAGGCGAGGACGGCCAGGACGACCACCACAGCCGCCGAGACGCCGATCACGAACCAGTTGGGACTGCTGCTCTTCGCGGCTGCCATTGCTTTCCGTTTCTGTCGAGGCCCGCTCACGGCGAGTCCGGCCTGAAGTCTGCGGGTGCAGTCGCACCACAGCATCCATTCTGCCCGGAGAAACCTATGCGCCGGTTGTGATGCCGATGACGATACGGCGTCGTTACGCGATCGGCGTCGGCGTGACGCCGAAGGGGGCGAGACCTGCCGCTCCCCCATCCTCCGCGGTGAGCACCCAGATGCCGTCCGCGTGCAGCGCGACGCTGTGCTCCCAGTGCGAGCCGTCGGTGCCGTCGACGGTCGAGACGGTCCAGTCGTCGTCCTCGACGAAGGTCTGCTCGCCGCCGGCCGTGACCATGGGCTCGATCGCCAGTACGAGACCCGGCTTGATCTCGGCGCCGGGGTCGGGCGTGCGGTAGTTGAAGACGCTCGGCGCCTCGTGCATCTTGCGGCCGATGCCGTGCCCGACGTACTCGCGCAGGATGCCGTAGGTCTTCCCCGACACCGCAGAAGGACCCTGCTCCTCGATGTACCCCTGGATGGCGGCACCGAGGTCGCCCAGGTTGCGCGCAGAGGCCATCGCGGCGATACCCGCCCACATCGAGCCCTCGGTGACCCGGGAGAGCTCCTCGCGGCGGGCGACGACGTCAGGACGCGTGTCATCCGGAACGACGACCGTGATGGCGCTGTCGCCGTTCCAGCCCTGGTACTGCGCTCCGCAATCGATGGACACGATGTCGCCGGCCTGCAGCACGCGCTCACCGGGGATGCCGTGCACGACCTCCTCGTTCACCGAGATGCAGGTCGTGTGCCGATAGCCCCGCACGAGCTGGAAGTTCGACTCCGCGCCCCGCTCGAGGATCAGCCGGTTCGCCGCGGCGTCCAGCTCGAGAGTGGTGACGCCAGGGCGGACCAGCGGTCGCACGGCGTCGAGAGCCGCCGCCGTGATCAGCCCCGGCTCCACCATCGAGCGGAGCTGGGCCTGCGTCTTGTAGATCGACCGGCGGAACATCGGCGACGTCAGGCGGCGAGGCGCAGACCGCGAGCGGCCAGCGCCGCGAACACGCGCTCAGTGATCTCGTCGAGCGTGCCGACGCCGTCGATGCGATCGACGATGCCGCGCTCGCCGTAGACCTCGAGGATCGGAGCGGTCTCGTGCTCGTAGATGTCCAGACGGTGCGCGATGGCCTCGTCGGTGTCGTCCGAACGGCCCTGCTCCGCGGCGCGGAGCTTCAGCCGGGCGATGCTCTCCTCGCGCGGCACGTCGAGCAGGATGACCGCGTCGAGCGATTCACCGCGTGCTCCGAGGAACTCCTCGAGGTGCGCGACCTGAGCCGTGTTGCGCGGGTAGCCGTCGAGCAGGAATCCGTTCGCGGCATCCTCCTGCGACAGACGATCGCGGACGATCTCGCTGGTCAGTGCGTCTGGCACGAGGTCGCCCTTGTCGAGGATCGCGGTGACCTGCAGTCCGAGGGGCGTGCCCTCCTTGATGTTCGCGCGGAACATGTCGCCGGTCGACACCACGGGGATGCCGTAAGACTCGGCGATGCGGACGCCCTGCGTGCCCTTTCCGGATCCCTGAGGACCGACGATCAGGAGACGTGCGGATGCGGTCATCGGAGGAGCCCTTCGTAGTGACGCTGCTGCAGCTGCGCATCGATCTGCTTGACCGTCTCGAGACCCACACCGACGATGATGAGGATCGAGGCGCCGCCGAACGGGAAGTTCTGGTTGGCGCCGACGGTAGCGAGGGCGATGAGCGGGATGAGCGCGATCAGACCGAGGTAGATCGAGCCGGGCAGCGTGATGCGGGTGAGCACGTAGTCGAGGTACTCGGCGGTCGGACGACCGGCGCGGATGCCGGGGATGAACCCGCCGTACTTCTTCATGTTGTCGGCGACCTCGACCGGGTTGAACGTGATCGCGACGTAGAAGTAGGTGAACCCGATGATCAGCAGGAAGTACGCCGCCATGTAGATCGGGTGGTTGCCCGTGGTGAAGTACGTGCTGATCCACGTGACCCACGCGGCCGGCTCCGAGCCGTCCTGCGGGGTGTTGAACTGCGCAATGAGCGCCGGGATGTACAGCAGCGACGACGCGAAGATCACGGGGATCACACCCGCCATGTTCACCTTGATCGGGATGTAGGTGTTGGTGCCGCCGTACGTGCGGCGGCCGACCATGCGCTTGGCGTACTGCACGGGGATGCGTCGCTGGGACTGCTCGACGAAGACGACGAGACCCATCACGATGATGCCGACGAGCAGCACGAGCAGGAAGACCTCGAAGCCGCGGCTCTCCCAGATCAGCCACATCGCGCCGGGGAACGTCGCGGCGATCGAGGTGAAGATGAGGAGGGACATGCCGTTGCCGACGCCGCGCTCGGTGACGAGCTCGGCGAACCACATGATGAGGCCGGTGCCGGCGGTCATCGCCATGATGATGAGCAGCTGCGCCCACCACACGTCGTTCGTGAGGAGGTTCTGGCACGCGGCGATGTCGGTCTGCCCGAACAGCTGCCCGCTGCGGGCCACCGTGACGAGCGTCGTCGACTGCAGCAGCGCGAGCGCGATCGTCAGGTAGCGCGTGTACTGGGTCAGACGGGCCTGGCCGGCCTGACCCTCCTTGTGCAGCGCCTCGAAGTGCGGGATGACCACGCGGAGGAGCTGGGTGATGATCGTCGCGGTGATGTACGGCATGACGCCGAGCGCGAAGATGGAGAGCTGGAGGAGCGCGCCGCCGGAGAACAGGTTGACGAGGCCCAGGAGACCGTCGGTCTGCGTGTTCTCTGCAAGACACTGCTCGACGTTCGGGAAGTTGACGAACGGAGCGGGGACGTTGGAGCCGAGTCGGTAGATCGCGACGATGGCGAGAGTGAAACCGATCTTCCGACGCAGGTCTGGCGTGCGGAAGATCCGCGCGATGGCGCTAAACAAGGGACGTTCCTCCTGAAAAGGTTGCCGATCCCCGAGGGACGGCTGAAAGAACAGGCTAACGCATAAGAGGGGCCGGAGAATCTCCGACCCCTCTCATGACGTGGTTACTTGACGGATCCGCCCGCTGCCACGATCTTCTGCTCGGCAGAACCCGAGACCTTGTCGACCGAGACGGTGAGCTTCACGGCGATGTCGCCGTTACCGAGAACCTTGACCTTCTCGTTCTTGCGAACGGCGCCCTTGGCGACCAGGTCGCCGACGGTGACGTCGCCGCCCTGGGGGTACAGCTCCGCGAGCTTCTCCAGGTTCACGACCTGGTACTCCACGCGGAACGGGTTCTTGAAGCCGCGCAGCTTCGGGGTGCGCATGTGCAGAGGCATCTGCCCACCCTCGAAGCCGACGCGCACGGTGTTGCGCGCCTTGGTGCCCTTGGTGCCGCGACCGGCGGTCTTGCCCTTGGAGCCCTCACCGCGACCGACACGGGTCTTCGCAGTGTTGGATCCGGGGACCGGACGCAGGTGGTGCACCTTCAGGACGCCGGGACGGGATGCCGGAGCATCCTTCTTCGGCGCAGCCTTCTTGGCGGCGGGCTTCTTCGCAGGAGCCTCGGCCTTGGCGTCGGCCGCAGCGGCCGGTGCCTTCTTGGCGGCGGGCTTCTTCTCGGCTGCAGCCTTGGGAGCGGCAGCCTTCTTCGGGGCCTTCTCAGCCTCGACGGCTTCGTTCTTCTCAGCCATTAGTCGATCTCCTCAACCTTCACGAGGTGCGCGACGGTCTTGACGTAACCGCGCGTCTGCGCGTCGTCGGGGCGGACGGTGCTGTCACCGATCCGCTTCAGACCGAGCGAACGCAGCGTGTCGCGCTGGTTCTGCTTCTCGCTCACCTTGGACTTCACCTGCGTGACCTTGAGCCGGGCGGCCATCAGGCACCTACCTTCTGTGCGGCGATGGCGTCGGCCTCGGCGCGGACGAGGCGCGCGGGTGCGACCTGGTCGAACTCGAGGCCACGACGTGCGGCGACCGCACGGGGCTCCTCGAGCTGCTTCAGGGCCGTCACCGTCGCGTGCACGATGTTGATCGTGTTCGACGAGCCGAGCGACTTCGACAGCACGTCGTGGATGCCGGCGCACTCGAGCACGGCGCGCACGGGACCACCCGCGATGACACCGGTACCGGCGGCAGCGGGACGCAGCAGCACGACACCGGCCGCAGCCTCACCCTGCACGGGGTGCGGGATGGTGCTGCCGACGCGCGGCACGCGGAAGAAGTTGCGCTTGGCCTCTTCGACGCCCTTCGAGATCGCGAGGGGCACCTCACGAGCCTTGCCGTAGCCGACGCCGACCAGACCGTTGCCGTCGCCGACGACCACGAGAGCGGTGAAGCTGAAGCGACGACCACCCTTCACGACCTTCGACACGCGGTTGATGGTCACGACGCGCTCGAGGAACTGGTTGTCACCACGGTCGCGCGAGTTGCGGTCGCGTCCACCCTGGTTGCGGTCACCACGGCCGCCGCGGCGACCGTCGCGCTGGTCACGAGTCGGCTCGGCCTGCGTGGTGCCGGCGGCCGTCTCGGAAGTGGCAGCAGCCGCTTCGGTCACTTCGTTCTCCTTGTTGTCACTCACAGTGCCAGGCCTCCCTCACGAGCGCCATCGGCGATGGCGGCGACACGACCGGCGTAGCGGTTGCCGCCACGGTCGAACACTGCCTCGGAAACGCCTGCGGCCTTCGCGCGCTCGGCGAGGAGCTCGCCGACCTTGCGGGCCTTGGCGGTCTTGTCGCCCTCGAGCGAGCGCAGGTCGGTCTCGAGCGTCGAAGCCGACGCGACGGTGTGACCCTTGCTGTCGTCGACGAGCTGCACGAAGACGTGGCGCGACGAGCGGTTGACGACGAGGCGCGGACGCACCTCGGTGCCGACGACCTTCTTGCGAAGGCGGGCGTGACGACGCGCGCGGGCGTCAGACTTTGACTTGAGAGCCATGGTTACTTACCACTCTTTCCGGCCTTGCGACGCACGTTCTCGCCGGCGTAGCGCACGCCCTTGCCCTTGTACGGCTCGGGCTTGCGGATCTTGCGGATGTTGGCAGCTGCCTCGCCGACAGCCTGCTTGTCGATCCCGCTGACGGTGAGCTTGTTGGTGCCCTCGACCGTGAGCGTGATGCCGGCGGGAGCGTCGATCAGGACCGGGTGCGAGAAGCCGAGGGCGAACTCGACCGAGCTGCCCTTCTGCTGCACGCGGTAACCGGTGCCGACGACCTCGAGACCCTTGGAGTAGCCCTGGGTCACGCCGATGATGTTGTTGTTGATGAGCGTGCGGGTCAGGCCGTGGAGAGACCGCGACTCGCGCTCGTCGTCGGGACGGGTGACGAGAACCTGGTTCTCCTCGACCGCGACCTCGATGGGGCTGGCGACCGTCAGGGTGAGCTCACCCTTGGGGCCCTTCACCGCGACCTCACGGCCGTCGACCGAAACGGTCACGCCCGCGGGAACGTCGATGGGAAGTCGTCCGATACGCGACATGTCGAATTACCACACGTAGGCGAGAACTTCTCCGCCCACGCCCTTCTGCTCAGCCTGACGGTCGGTGAGAAGACCGGAGGAGGTGGACAGGATGGCCACGCCGAGGCCGCCGAGGACCTTGGGGAGTTCGGTGGACTTCGCGTACACGCGGAGTCCGGGCTTCGACACGCGCTTGATGCCCGCGATCGAACGCTCCCGGTTGGGGCCGTACTTCAGCTGCAGCGTGAGGTTCGTGCCGACGCGAGCGGCAGAGGTCTCCCAGCCCGCGATGTAGCCCTCCTGCTGGAGGATCTCGGCGATGTGCGTCTTGAGCTTGCTCGACGGCAGCGTCACGGAGTCGTGGTGCGCCGAGTTCGCGTTACGCAGACGGGTCAGCAGATCTGCGACCGGGTCTGTCATTGTCATTGGTGTTTTCCTTTGTTCATGAGGTTCCGGCTGCCGTTACACGACAGACGGCCTGCGATGAGCACGCAATCTTCAATTGTACGGGCACTTCGACGGGCTCAGTGACCAGATGGTCGCCGAGCCCGTCGAGGTGTCACGCCTGTGCGTCGTCCGAGCGGAACGGGAAGCCGAGGTGGCGCAGCAGGGCGCGGCCCTCGTCATCCGTCTTCGCGGTGGTGACGACGGTGATGTCGAAACCGCGAACCCGGTCGATCTTGTCCTGATCGATCTCGTGGAACACGCTCTGCTCCTGGAGACCGAAGGTGTAGTTGCCGTTGCCGTCGAACTGCTTGGCCGACAGACCGCGGAAGTCGCGGATGCGGGGCAGTGCGAGCGAGACCAGGCGGTCCACGAACTCCCAGGCGCGGTCGCCACGCAGGGTGACGTGCGCGCCGATGGCCTGTCCCTCACGCAGCTTGAACTGCGCGATGGACTTGCGGGCCTTCGTGACGATCGGCTTCTGGCCGGTGATCTTGGTGAGGTCGTCGACCGCGCCATCGATCACCTTGCTGTCGCGAGCTGCCTCGCCGACACCGGTGTTCACGACGACCTTGACCAGTCCGGGGATCTGCATGACGTTCGTGTAGCCGAACTCGTCCTGCATCGCCTTCTTGATCTCGGCGTTGTACTTCTGCTTCAGGCGGGGCTGGATCTTGCCAGCCTCCACGGCAGTCTCGGTTGCCATCAGAGGTCCTTACCGCTCTTCTTCGCGAAGCGCACGCGGACGGTGCGCTTGACGCCGTCCTTGGTCTGCTCCTCGACCCGGTGGCCGACCTTGGTCGGCTTCTTGGTCGAGGGGTCG
Source organism: Microbacterium sp. GCS4 (assembly GCF_001262495.1). GTDB lineage: Bacteria > Actinomycetota > Actinomycetes > Actinomycetales > Microbacteriaceae > Microbacterium. The sequence continues at coordinate 523,992 of NZ_LGYE01000002.1, read as the reverse complement.
ACGAGTGCGACGTTCGAGATGTGGATGGGAGCCTCGACAGTCTCGAGGCCGCCCGTCTTGGTGCCGCGCTGCGTCTGGCCGACGCGCGTGTGCTTGGTGACGTAGTTCACGCCCTCGACGACGACGCGGTTGCGCTCGGACAGGATCTCGAGGACCTTGCCCTGCTTGCCGCGCTCGTCCTTGGGTCCGGTGATGACCTGGACCAGGTCACCCTTCTTGATCTTCGCCATGACTTAGATAACCTCCGGCGCCAGCGAGACGATCTTCATGAACTTCTTGTCGCGAAGCTCACGGCCGACCGGGCCGAAGATACGGGTGCCGCGGGGCTCCCCGTCGTTCTTCAGGATCACGGCGGCGTTCTCGTCGAACTTGATGTACGAGCCGTCGGGACGGCGCGTGGACTTGACGGTGCGGACGATGACGGCCTTGACCACATCGCCCTTCTTGACGTTTCCACCGGGGATCGCGTCCTTGACGGTCGCGACGATGGTGTCGCCCAGGCCCGCGTAGCGGCGCTTGGAGCCACCGAGCACACGGATGGTGAGCAGCTCCTTGGCGCCGGTGTTGTCGGCGACCTTGAGGCGAGATTCCTGCTGAATCACTTGGCCTTCTCCAGAATCTCCACCAGACGCCAGCGCTTGGTGGCGCTCAGCGGGCGGGTCTCGTTGATCAGGACGAGGTCGCCGACGCCGGCGGTGTTCGCCTCGTCGTGCGCCTTGACCTTCGAGGTGCGGCGGATGACCTTGCCGTAAAGCGGGTGCTTCACGCGGTCCTCGACCTCGACCACGATGGTCTTGTCCATCTTGTCGCTGACGACGTAGCCACGGCGGGCCTTGCGGTAACCGCGGGCGTCCGCGTCGCGGACGTCGTGCGCGGCGTGCTCGGCCTCAGCGGCTGCAGCCTTCTTCTCAGCCATCACTCGGCCTCTTCCTTCACGGCGTCGTCAGCGGCATCCGCCTTCTTCGCCTTCGACTTGGACGCCTTCTTGGCCGGAGCCTCGACCGGAGCGGGCGTCGCACGGATGCCCAGCTCGCGCTCGCGGATCACAGTGTAGAGGCGCGCGATGTCGCGCTTGACGGCGCGGATGCGGCCGTGGCTCTCCAGCTGGCCGGTGGCCGACTGGAAACGGAGGTTGAACAGCTCCTCCTTGGCCTTGCGCAGCTCCTCAACGAGGCGCTGGTCTTCGAACGTGTCGAGCTCTGCCGGAGCGAGCTCCTTGGTGCCGATCGCCATTACGCGTCGCCCTCCTCGCGCTTGATGATGCGTGCCTTGAGCGGCAGCTTGTGGATTGCTCGGGTGAGTGCCTCGCGAGCGAGTTCCTCGTTGACACCCGCGACCTCGAAGAGGACGCGACCCGGCTTGACGTTGGCGACCCACCACTCGGGCGAGCCCTTACCGGAACCCATGCGGGTCTCAGCCGGCTTCTTGGTGAGCGGACGGTCCGGGTAGATGTTGATCCACACCTTTCCGCCACGCTTGATGTGACGGGTCATCGCGATACGAGCGGACTCGATCTGACGGTTCGTCACGTACGCCGGCGTGAGCGCCTGGATGCCGAACTCGCCGAAGGAGACCTTCGTGCCGCCGGTGGCCTGGCCATCGCGCTTGGGGTGATGCTGCTTGCGGTACTTGACCTTGCGGGGAATAAGCATCAGGCAGACGCTCCTTCTGCGACGGGGGCCTCGTTGCGCGGAGCGCGGCGGCGGTCGCCACCACGGTCGTCACGACGCGACTTCGGTGCGTTGGCCTGCTCGCGAGCAAGCTCCTTGTTGGTCAGGTCGCCCTTGTAGATCCAGACCTTCACGCCGATGCGGCCGAAGGTGGTCTTCGCCTCGTAGAAGCCGTAGTCGATGTTCGCGCGCAGCGTGTGCAGCGGCACACGACCTTCGCGGTAGAACTCCGAGCGGCTCATCTCGGCGCCGCCGAGACGGCCGGAGACCTGGATGCGGATGCCCTTGGCGCCAGCGCGCTGCGCGCCCTGGAGACCCTTGCGCATCGCACGACGGAACGCCACACGAGCAGAGAGCTGCTCGGCGATGCCCTGCGCGACGAGCTGAGCGTCGGCCTCGGGGTTCTTGACCTCGAGGATGTTCAGCTGGATCTGCTTGCCGGTGAGCTTCTCGAGGTCGCCGCGGATGCGCTCGGCCTCGGCTCCACGACGACCGATCACGATGCCCGGGCGGGCGGTGTGGATGTCGACGCGGACGCGGTCACGGGTGCGCTCGATCTCGATGTTCGAGACGCCGGCGCGGTCGAGCTGCGTCTGCAGCAGACGACGGATCTTGATGTCCTCGGCGACGTAGTCGGCGTAACGCTGACCCGGCTTCGTCGAGTCCGAGAACCAGCGCGACACGTGGTCCGTGGTGATGCCGAGGCGGAAGCCGTACGGGTTTACCTTCTGTCCCATTACTTGCTCGCCTTCTTGTTGCTGTCGCCCGCAGCGGCCGGGGCCGCCTCAGGCGTCGAGAGCACGACCGTGATGTGGCTCGTGCGCTTCTTGATCTGGAAAGCGCGACCCTGTGCACGGGGCTGGAAACGCTTGAGCGTCGTGCCCTCGTCCACGTACGCGTTCTTCACGTACAGGTCCTGCTCGTCGAGGTACTCGCCGTCACGATCCGCCTTGACCTGCGCGTTGGCCATGGCCGACGCGACAAGCTTGTAGATCGGCTCACTGGCGGACTGCTGAGCGAACTTCAGGATCGCCAGAGCCTCCTGGGCCTGCTTGCCCTTGATGAGCGCGACAACACGACGAGCCTTCTGCGGGGTCACGCGGATGTGCTTCACGCGTGCGATGGATTCGACCATTAGCGGCGCCGCCCCTTCTTGTCGTCCTTCTCGTGGCCGCGGAAGGTGCGGGTGGGCGCGAACTCGCCCAGCTTGTGGCCGACCATGGTCTCGGACACGAACACAGGGATGTGCTTGCGTCCGTCGTGGACCGCGATCGTGTGACCCAGCATGGCCGGGATGATCATGGACCGGCGGGACCAGGTCTTGATGACGTTCTTCGTGCCGGCTTCGTTCTGCACGACCACCTTGCGAAGCAGGTGCTCGTCGACGAAGGGGCCCTTCTTAAGACTGCGAGGCATCTTCTCTTACTCCTACTTGCGCTTCTTGCCGGCGTTGCGACGGCGCACGATGTACTTGTCGCTTTCCTTGTTGGCGTGACGGGTGCGACCCTCAGCCTGGCCCCAGGGGGAGACGGGGTGACGTCCACCGGACGTCTTGCCCTCACCACCACCGTGCGGGTGGTCGACCGGGTTCATCGCGACACCGCGCACGGTCGGGCGGACGCCCTTCCAGCGCATACGGCCGGCCTTGCCCCAGTTGATGTTCGACTGCTCGGCGTTGCCGACCTCGCCGATGGTCGCGCGGCAGCGCGCATCGACGTTGCGGATCTCACCGGAGGGCAGACGCAGCTGGGCGAAGTTGCCGTCCTTGGCCACGAGGCGCACGGAGGCACCGGCCGAACGCGCCATCTTCGCGCCGCCACCGGGACGGAGCTCGATCGCGTGGATGACGGTACCCGTCGGGATGTTCTTCAGCGGCAGGTTGTTGCCCGGCTTGATGTCGGCGCCTGCACCCGACTCGACGATGTCGCCCTGCTTGAGCTTCGCCGGCGCGAGGATGTAGCGCTTCTCGCCGTCGAAGTAGTGCAGCAGCGCGATGCGTGCGGTGCGGTTCGGGTCGTACTCGATGTGAGCGACCTTGGCGTCCACGCCGTCCTTGTCATTGCGACGGAAGTCGATGACACGGTACTGGCGCTTGTGGCCACCACCGATGTGACGGGTCGTGATGCGTCCCTGGTTGTTGCGACCACCGGTCTTGGCGAGCGGGCGCAGCAGCGACTTCTCCGGCGTCGATCGGGTGATCTCGGCGAAGTCAGCCACCGACGAGCCGCGACGGCCCGGGGTCGTGGGCTTGTACTTGCGAATAGCCATGATTGTCCTTTATCCCCCGGATCAGCCGATTGCCGTGAAGATGTCGATGGTGCCCGACTTCAGGGTCACGATGGCGCGCTTGGTGTCCTTGCGCTTGCCGGTGCCGAAGCGGGTGCGACGAGCCTTGCCGACGCGGTTGAGGGTGTTGACCCCAGCGACCTTGACGCCGAAGATCTTCTCGATGGCGAGCTTGATCTCGGTCTTCGAAGCGCGCGGGTCGACGAGGAAGGTGTACTTGCCCTCGTCGATCAGACCGTAGCTCTTCTCGGACACGACCGGCTTCAGGATGATGTCGCGCGGGTCCTTGTTCAGGGCCGTCTGGAGAACAGATGCCTGCTCGCTCATGCGGAGACCTCCTGGTTGGCGCCGGTCTTCGAGGCGATGAAGCCCTCCAGAGCGGCCTGGGTGAAGACGATGTCGTCGGAGACGAGCACGTCGTAGGCGTTGAGCTGGTCGAACGTCAGCACGTGGACGTGGCCGAGGTTGCGGAGGCTCTTGAGCGCGAGCTCGTCGCCGCGCTCGGTGACCACGAGGACGTTCTTCGACGTCGCGACCTGGGCGAGGAAGCTCGCCGCGGCCTTGGTCGAGGGCGTGCCCTCGGCGCCGAACGTGTCGATCGCGTGCAGACGGTCACCGCGGAAGCGGTCGCTGAGCGCGCCCAGCAGGGCGGCGGCGATCATCTTCTTGGGGGTGCGCTGCGAGTAGTCGCGCGGCTTGGGGCCGTGCACGATGCCACCACCGGTCATGTGCGGCGCGCGGATGGAGCCCTGACGGGCGTTACCCGTGCCCTTCTGCTTGAAGGGCTTGCGGCCGGCACCGGAGACCTCGCCACGACGCTTGGTCGAGTGCGTGCCCTGGCGTGCCGCCGCGAGCTGCGCGACGACGACCTGGTGGATGAGCGGGATGTTCGTCTTGACGTCGAACAGCGCGGCGGGAAGCTCGACGGAGCCTGCCTTCTTGCCGTCTGCCTTGAGGACGTCGAGCGCGAGAGTCGAGTCAGCCATGATCAGGCACCCTTCACTGCGTTGCGGACGTAGACGATGCGGCCGCGCGCACCGGGGACGGCGCCCTTGACGAGCATGAGTCCCTTCTCGGCGTCGACGGCGTGCACCGTGAGGTTGAGGACGGTCACACGCTCGCCGCCCATACGGCCGGCCATGCGCATGCCCTTGAAGACGCGGCTCGGGGTCGACGATGCGCCGATGGAGCCGGGCTTGCGGTGGTTGCGGTGCGCACCGTGCGATGCCGAGACGCCCTTGAAGTTGTGGCGCTTCATGACACCGGCGAAGCCCTTGCCCTTGCTCGTGCCGACGACGTCGACGAGCTGGCCGGCCTCGAACGTGCCGTCGACCGTGAGCTCCTGGCCCAGGGTGTAGTCGCCGGCGTCCGCGGTGCGGACCTCGGTGACGTGACGGCGCGGCGTGACGCCTGCGGCCTCGAAGTGGGCGGAGAGCGGCTTGTTGACCTTGCGGGGGTCGATCTGGCCGTACGCGATCTGCACGGCGTTGTAGCCGTCCTTCTCGGGGGTACGGATCTGCGTGACCACGTTCGGGGCGAGCTCGATGACGGTGACGGGAACGAGCTTGCCGTTCTCGTTCCACACCTGGGTCATGCCGAGCTTGGTGCCCAGCAGGCCCTTGGAAACCTTGGAGTTGATGTCAGCCATGTCGGACCTCAGAGCTTGATCTCGATGTTGACGTCGGCCGGCAGGTCGAGGCGCATCAGCGAGTCGACGGCCTTGGGCGTCGGGTCGACGATGTCGATCAGACGCTTGTGGGTGCGCATCTCGAAGTGCTCGCGGCTGTCCTTGTACTTGTGGGGCGACCGGATGACGCACACGACGTTCTTCTCGGTCGGAAGGGGCACGGGACCGACGACGGTCGCGCCCGCACGGGTCACGGTGTCGACGATCTTGCGTGCGGACGTGTCGATGACCTCGTGGTCATACGACTTCAGGCGAATGCGGATCTTCTGTCCCGCCATTGTCTGCTCTCTCTCTTTAGGCGTCTTACCGTCCTGGGCCGGGTGACCCAGGGGCATTGGACGCACGTCGGCGCTGTTCGCGCCTCGGCACTCGAACGGCTCCGGGGAGCCGGCCTGCGCACCACTGTTCTGCTGTCAGCCCGCACGCCTCTCGACGAGCGGATGCCGACCCCCGCCGCGCACGGCAGGGCCCTCGGGATGAGGGTGTCGGGGGTGTTCTGCCACCCGCGGCCTAGGTCCCTGCGCTCCCGCGCCGCCTATGCACTGCCCTGGTGGTGATCCGGCGCACGCGCGAGCGCCGCCGAAATGTCGAACCTGTCTATTCTGCCACGGCGGATTTCTGTTCCGCAAACCCGGGCGTGTCGCGCGGGCTGAGCATCCCCTGAGGATGTCCGACGGCGGTCGTCGAGCGAGCGCGGAAGGCGCGATCGGATGGCTCAGCGACGAGGTGAGAGCGGGGCGAGGCATCCCCATGCCTCGCCCCGCTTGGGGAGGGCGTTCAGTGCGAGGGGGCACACCGAACGCGAGGACACCGACGTGAAGGGACGCCGGGTTCCTCGACCGAGGGCGCGGCGAGATGACCGCCGCGCAGGCGGGAAGACGCCAGGGCGCACAGAGTGCGCGCGTCGCACGATGATCCCCAAAATCGCTTCCCCAGTTTGACGCGGCGAACCGCGTGATGTCAGGACGTCGAACCCCTTCGACATCCTTCAACCGCAAGATCCCCAGGCGGTCGTGTCCATCATAGGGGACTAGACCGCCGAAGCGCGAGAGCGCGCCTCGAGAATATCGATGCTCCGGTACACGGGAACGGCGGCCCTCCCCCGGAGAGCCGCCGTTCGCCGTCGCGTGACGGTCCTATTCGTTTCCGACGGCCTTGTCGGCCTGGTCGCGGATCTCGTCGATCTTGTCCGCGGCGCCGGGAGCGATCTTCTTCGCGAAGTCCGCGACGCCGTCGAGCACCTTGTCGCTGATGTCTTCGGCCTGCTCGCTCTTGACCGCATCCGCGATCTTGTCCTTGTTCTGCTCGTACAGGTCCTTGCCCTTGTTGACGACGTCATCGATACCCATGGCGGGCCCCCTTTTCGTTGGTCGGAGCGGTGGAACTCCCGCGCCACGTTCATTCTGCACGTCGCGCACGGGGCGCGGAAGAGGGGTGGCCCCGCCCGGAGGACGCGTGCCACCCCTCACCCGACGCGTCAGTCCGCTCGCCGTGCGCCGGTTGCGTCGACCCGTCGGCGGTGGATGACGAGCGCGACCCCGCAGACCAGCAGCAGCAGCGCGATGAGCATCAGGGTCCAAGCGGGCCCTGCGCCGGTGGTCGCGAGCGCGTCGGCCGCCGCGACCTCCGCCGCGGCGCTCGCGACCAGCCGTGCGCCGTCGAGCTGCTCGGAGGGCGAGTCGACCGTGACGACGTTCACGACCGACGGGAACGCCGCCTGATCGACGCGGACGTGGAGCGTCAGCGTGACCTCGCTATCTACCGGGATGCCGTCATGAAGCGTCCAGGTGACGGTCCGACCGTCCACTGCGACGCCGTCGTCGGGCGAATCGGCGAAGGAGAGGCCTGCGGGCAACGCATCCGTTACGACGACGGGTCCCGGGTCGGCGGTCGGGCCGTCGTTGCGCACGACGATCTCGTACGTGGCGGTCTTCCCGACCTGGAAGGTCCCGACCGCGGTCTTGGTCGTCGAGAGCGACGCCATCGCAGGCACCGAGACGGCGTCCTCGACGCGGTTGTCCTCCGGGGTCCGGTCGGGATGCTCCTCCGTGATCTCCGCAGCAGTCACAGCAGCCGTGTTGACCACCTCGGGATACGCCGCCACCTGCACGCGCGTCACGATCTCGAGATCGGCGGACTCGGCGCCCGGCGCGATCACCGGCGCATAGCGTGCGGACACACGGGTCCCCGCGGCGGGGTCGTCCACATCGATCGGCTCGACGGACTCCACGGTCCAGCCCGCTCCGACCGGGTCGCCCGGCGCGGTCAGCACCTCCAGCCCCGCTGGCACGGTGTCGACGACGACGACGTCCGTCGCCTCGGACGGGCCGGCGTTGCGCACCTGGAGCGTGAACGGCAGCTCGTCGCCGATGCGCACCGCTCCCGCGTCGTGGCGCTTGAGGATCGCGAGGTCCACCTCGCGGGCGACCGTGACGTCGGCGGTGTCCGTGTCGTTGTCCGCGTGGGAGTCCGGCGTTCCCGACGACACCGTCGCCGTGTTCCGCAGGACGGCTCCGTGCATCGCGGCGGCGTCGACGTGCGCCTCGAACTCGATCGTCGATGCGGACACGCCGCTCCCGAGGCCCGCCGCGGCGGGAATCTGCGTGAAGGTGACCGATCGGGGATCCCTGTCGTCGACCGATGCGGACCACAGGTCGGCGGCCGCGCCCGTGAGCGCGACGAACGAGGTGCCGTCCGGCAGCCGGTCGACCACCGAGATCGGGCCGATCGCGTCGCTCGAGCCGAGGTTCTCGACCTCGATGCGGTAGCGGACGTCCTCCCCCGCCACGGCCGCGGCCGTCTCCTCGCCCTCCGTCGTGATCGCCGTCTTGACGAGCCGCAGGTCGGCGTCGGTCGTGACGTCGATCCGCGCGGAGTCGTCGTCCTCGTGCGGCGAGGTCGATCGGCTGTCCGTCCACGTCAGCGTCGCGGTGTTCGTGAGAGCCGTGCCGGTCGGCACGTCCGATCCGATCCGCGCGACGACCGTGATCGTGCTCTCGCCGACCGGGTGCTCGGCGCGCAGGCAGCTCTGGGAGCCGTCGTCGCAGGTCCATCCGTCACCCACGATCGACACGGCCGTGAGCCCCGTCGGGAGCACGTCCGCGACGAACGCATCGGCGACCGAGGGGCCGTCGTTCGCGATCGTCAGGGTGTACGCGACCTCGGTCCCCGCGATCCACGGTCCAGCAGCGGCATCCTTCACGATCGACATCTCGGCCAGGCGCACGATGTCGATCACCGCCTCATCGTGGTTGTTGCTCGGATCGACGTCGTCCGGTCCGCTGACGTCCGCCGCGTTGACGAGCCGCTGCACGCGGACGTCGGCGGCGACCTCTGCCGTGATCTCGATCACGATCGTCCCGCCGGTCGCGAGGGTGTCGGTGCCGGTGAGCGCCGCCCAGGAGATCGACCGCTCGTCCGTGCTGACGATCGCGTCGGCATCCGACGCAGCCGCCCCGGCCACGGAGATCGTGGACGACACGTAGGCGAGCCCGGCGGGAAGCCGGTCGTCGACCGTGATCGGTGCGCCGGAGATGCTCGGGCCGCGGTTGGTCACGGTCAGCAGGAAGCGCGTCTGCGTGCCGGCGGTCACCTCGGGGACGACGCCCTCGGCCACCGGAACGCCGGCCGCGTCGAGCGCCTGCTTGACGATCGACAGGTCGGCGACGCGGTCGGATGCCGTGGAGTCGCCGTCCCGCGGGACGTTGGTGGCGTTCTCCGCCTCGGCCCGTGCCTGGTTCTCCACTTCGGAGCCCGGGGCGAGTGCGGCGTCGACCGTGTAGGTCACGACGAAGGATCGCGTGTTCCGACCGGAGGCCGCGGGCACGGCCCCGTCCACGGTGAACGTGTCGGACGTGCCAGGGCCGGCCGTGCGGGTCCACGCGCCCGACTCGTCCTGCACGGACGCGAAGGCCAGCATGTCGGGGACCTCGTCCACGACACGGACCTCGCGCGCATCGGCGGGCCCGTTGTTCGTCACCACCACGCGGTAGCTGATGGTCTCGCCGGCGACCACAGCGGGCAGAGCGGTGCCGAGCTGTCCGGCATCCTTCCACGTGCCGCCGTCGAGCACCACGCGCGTCTTCGTGATCGCGAGCGTCGTGTCGTCGCCGGGGGTGACCGACACCTCGCCCCGGTCGTTCGACGGCGTCGGGTCGGCCGTGATCCCCGGCGCGACGGTGGCGATGTTGCGGATCTCGCCCCCGGTCCACGAGGAGTCGATCGTCCCGGTGAGCGACAGGTCCTGGGCGGGGCCCACGGCGAGCTGCGCCCCCAGGAACGTCCAGGTGATCGTGTCGCCGGCCGCAGCGGGCCATCCGTCCGACGCCGTGACGCTCCACGCCGTGAGGCCCGCGGACGGATCCGCCACTCCGCTGATGCCCGCGGGGATCGTGTCGGTCACGGTGATCGGCGACGCGGTGGACGCCAGCGCCACGGACGGACCGTTGTTCCGCACCTTGATGCTCCAGGTGATGGGTCGTCCCGCTGTCGGCTCCGCCGTGTTCACGGTCTTCGTCACCGCGAGGTCGGCGGCGCTCGAGATCGTCTTCGACGCCGTGGCCGTGTTGTCCTTCGCGACGTCCTCCGCACGCTCGAACGTGCGGGCCGTGGCGGCGGCGGTGTTCGACGACGTGCCGGTGGCCGGAGCCTGTACGGCGACGTTCGCCAGCAGCACGATGCGGTCGCTTCCGTCGGCCTTGAGAGTGCGAGCGCGGTCGCCGACGACGAACGGATCGCTCGCCGTGCCAGTGCCCGACAGCGTCACCGCGACGCCTGTCGTGTCGGCGGCGCTGGAGTGGTACCGCGCGGTGAACCCGCCGGTCGTCACTCCCGCGGGGAGGTCGACGGCGTCGGTCACGAGGAACGGCCCGCTCGCGGCATCCGGCCCCTGGTTCGTGACGGTGATGCGCCACTGCGGCTGGGCGTAGCCCGCCCGAGCCGTCTCGCCTGCGGTCCAGGCGCCGTTCGCGTCTCCGCCGATCGCCTCCTTCGCGACACGCAGATCGGCACGAGCGATGTGCGCGGATGCCGCGGCGTCCGGACCGGTGTAGGAGCCGGACGCGTTGCGCGTCGCTCCGGTCGTATCGGTCGCCACTCCGCCGACGGTGTTCCGGTGGTCGATCGAGAGACCGGCGCCGGGATCCGTCACCGCGCCAGGATGCGGCACGGTCGCGAAGGTCACGAGCAGCGTGCGCTGCGACTCCGTGGCCCCGCCGGTGGTCCCGGGGAGCAGCGGCTGCCCGATCGACGACCCGAGAGCCCAGGTCAGCACCTGACGCCCGTCCTTCGCGGTCACGACGGGCGCGGCCAGATCGACCGGAGCCTGCGTACCCACCGTGAGGCGCGGCACGACCGTGGCGTCGTACTCCCAGTTGGCGGGCAGCGTGTCGGTCAGCGTGATCGTCTGCGCCTCCCCCGTCCCGGTGTTGCGGGCCTGGAGGGTCCACGAGAAGGACTCCCCGACGAACGCCTCGCTGCCCGAGGCGACGCGCTTGCTCAGCGCGACCTGCGGGAAGCGCGGGGTGATGTCCGCGGCGCCCGATGTGTTGGTCGCGAGGATCGCGCCGCCGCCCGGTCGAGATCCGGCACCCGGTCGATAGGTCCATCCGCCGGTCTGGGCGGACTCGTAGCGCGTGACGACGGCACGGTTGCCGAGCGCCCCGGCGCCGAGGGACTCGGCCGGCACGAACGTGCCGCGGTAGACGAGGTCGATCGTGTTCGCGCCCGCCCGATTGCTCAGCGGACCCGCGAGCGTCCAGGTGATCACGCCACCGCGGCCCTCGCGCAGTGCGGTCTCGTCCGAGAACGTCGCGCCGGCGAACGCCGACTGCGTGGTGTCGATCCGGATGCCGCGGTCCACGGTGTCGGTGACGACCACGCCGTACGCGGGCGCGGTGCCGACGCCGGTCGCGTTGCTGACGCGGACCCGGTAGGTGAACGACTGCTCGGGACCGCCGGTGGAGGCGGTGCCGTAGGCGCTGTCATCCGCACCCGTGTTCTTGACCGCCTTGGCGATCGTGACGTTCGGGTTCAGGATCGTGAGCGGTGCGGTCGCGGTCTGCGTGCGACGGTCGGACGATGTCGTCGAGCCGTCGACCTTGCTCCACGCGAACGTCGCGCTGTTGATCGGCGCCGCCGAGGTCACGGCCGTCGTGATCCGCGCCTGGTACGTCACCGTGATGGACCGGGCGGACGTCCAGGCCAGCACGTCGTCGGACGAGATCCTCCACGACAGCGCGCGACCGTCGACTGTCGGCGCGCCGACGACCGGGGCATCGGGGCCGCCGGCCCACTGCACGGTCTGCGTGGCCGTGCCGTCGGCGAGGAACTCGACGCCGGCCGGGAGGGTGTCGTTCAACGTGATGTCGTAGAAGTTGGTGTTCGACGGGAGGGATGCGGTCACGGAGTACGTGACGACGTCGCCGACGGCGGCCCCGGTGGGGCCGACCTTCTTCTCGATCGACGCCTCGGGCATCTTCACGGTGGCGGTGGTCGAGCGCGTGTACGTGCCGCGACGATCCGCGGTGTCCCCGTCGGCGCCGACGGCGAGGGGCAGCGTGTACCCCGTGAGTTCGGCGCGGTTCACGAACTCCGAGCCGCCGCCGGCATGGGCCTGCACGGTGCCGAGGTACGTCAGCGTCGGCGTGACGTCGTCACCGCGCACCGCAGGGATCGTCCACTCGATGAGCGTTCCCGTGCCGGAGCCTCGGGTGATGGCGGTGGACGCCGAGCCGCTGCAGTCCTCGTCGAGGATGCGAGCGGATCCGACCGTCGCGCTGAGGGCGCTCGGGGTGACCTCCTGCGGCACGCAGTCGATCACGACGACGTCGTACAGCGCCGGACGACCCGAGGCGTTGCTCGCGGTGAGCGTGTACGTCACCGTGCCGCTGGCCGACACCGTCGCGGAGGAGGTGGTCTTGCGCAGCGTGGGCGCGGGCTCGACGAACTGCGCGGACGCGGTGTCCGTGCGAGTCAGCCGGGCGCCGCCCGTCGCGTTCGGGTCGAGGAAGGTCAGGCGTGCGGTGTTCGTGAGCGCCGTGCCGTGCGCGATGTCGGCTCGAGAGCCGCCGTCGGCCGAGTCGTCCTTGTCGGTCACCCACACTGTGATGCGTGCGCGGAAGGTCTGCGGCGCGGACGTCGCGTTGGTGTACACGTCGGGGAAGGTGAGCACGCCGTGCGACTCCCCCGCGCGCTCGGAGGCACGGAAGTCGTTCGAGCCGGCGCCGATCGCGAGAGGTCCGCCGGAGGGACCGAAGAACGCCGCACTGCCCTCGACGTACCGGTAGGCCGTGGACCCGGAGCCGGGCGAGATGCCGAGCCGTCCGTCGTCGGAGAGGATCGCGCCCCGAACCGTGGTGCGCGCCGGGATGGTCACGGAGTACTCGAACGTGGCCTGCTCGCCCTGCACGATCTGCGTCGCGCTGTTGCGCGTCCCGTCGCCGAGGTCCACGACACCGGCCGTGGCATCCGCGGTCGGAGCCACCTCGGTGGAGACCAGCTTCTTCTCGATCACGACATCGGGCAGGTGGATCTCGGCGCTGTCGACGGTGTCGACGTCCGAAGCCGCCACCTCTCCGTCGCGCGGCGTTCGGTCGGTGAGCTGCTGACCCCCGCCGTCGCGCTGGGGCACGATCGTCGTCGTGCGGCTCGGGGTGTTCTCGACGGCGTAGCTGACGATGCCCGCGGTGTTCGTGTAGCTCTGGGTCAGCTGCGCGGCATCCCCTCCGCCGACGATGCCCGCGGGGACCGTGAGGGTGTAGCCGAGGCTCAGACCGCGGACGCGGGCGGAGGTCGTGTCGGTCGCGGCGACGGATCCGGCGAGCGACGCGTCGACGGTCCAGGCGATCACCGAGCGGTCGCCGAGAGCAGGGTCGAGCGCGATGCCGTCGGGCAGCGTCTCCCCCGCGTCGTACGCGGTCGCGGAGTACTGGCCGCTGGAGAGCGCCGAGGTGGCGCCGCCGTCGTAGCGCTCTGCGGAGTAGGCGGAGACGTCGGCTTTCTTCACGCCGGCCGGGAGGACGTCCCACACCACGTAGTCGGTCGTCGTGTTCTGCGGGGTCGTCACGTCGATGCGGTACTCGACCGCGTCACCCTGCACGACCTGCCTGGTCTCGACGCGGGAGCCGAAGTCCGCTCCGATGACCGTGCCGCCGACCGCGCGGATGCCCTTGGTGAGCGTCGCACCCCAGTCGAGGTCGATGCCGGCGTCGTCGCGGAGGAAGGAGATCTCGCCGTCGACGTTCACCTGCTGGTACTTGGCGTGGTTGAGGGGACTGTCGACGTCGTCCTGCGAGGCGGACTGCGCCTGCACCACTCCTCGCAGGTACACCGTGACGGCGCTGCCGGCGGGCATGAAGCGGTCGCCGCTGCCGCTGCGGTTGTGCGCGCCGAACTCCCAGGAGAGCGAGGTACCGGTCGCCGCGGTGTCGGGGATGTAGGCGGTCGGGAACGAGCCGCTCCCCCAGGCGGTCGGGGTCGTGACGTCGGCGAATCCCGGGATGCCGCGGTAGGCGTAGCGGAGCTCCGCGAGCTCGACGCCCTCGGGCAGATAGTCGGTGAGGATCGGATTGCGGGTGTCGATGCCCGTCGCGAACGGCACGACGAGGCGGTACCAGACGTCGTCGCCCGGAGAGAACGGCGCCGTGCTCTCGGCGGACCAGGTCGCCCCGGCATCCGTCGGCGTCTGCCCGCGTTCGAGGACGGTCTTCTCGAGCGCCGTGAAGCGCGAGGTGATCAGCGCCGATGAGTCGTCGAGCACGCGTCGCACGCCTCCGACGCGGTCGCGGAGCGCGGGGTCGTTCGCGATCGCCGCGATCGGTGTCGTCTCGGCCGCGACCTGCACCGTGTTGAGGAAGCGGTCCCCCGAGCTCGTGCCTCCGTTCGCTCCCGTGTAGTTCGGACGCTGCATTACGGCATATCGGCCGGCGTACGACGAGCCCGCGGCGAGGTCGGCCACCGCGAAGGTCACGGTGAAGGTGCCGTCGCCCGGCGCGTACGTCATCGACGTGAGCGTGAGACCGTCCGAGAGCTCGGCTCCGCGCGCCTCGGTCGGGAAGTTGCAGGCGTCGCCCGGGATCTCGGCGTTCCACTCCGCCCCCGTGACGGATCGATCGCCGATCCTGAGCGCGACATCCGATCCCGAACCAGGGAAGGCCGGGCACAGCCCGTTCGGGATGACGTCCGTCAGCACGATGTGGGAGGCGTCCACGTACTCGCTGACATCGACGCGCACGGAGTAGGCGGCGACCACCCCCGCGTCGAACAGTCCACCGGTCTCCACGCTCTTCACGACGCGGACGTCGACGGCCTCGATCACCTCGTCGTCGTCATCGCGCGCTGCGCGGAGCGCAGGATCTCCGTCGAGAACCGGCCCCTGGTACGTGCCGGCGACCGCCGCCACGTTGCGGAACGACTGCGCGGACTCCGCGGCGTCGGCGCCGCCGTGGCGCGTGGATGCACCGGTGTTGTTGTCGAGGTTGGCCGCCTGGGCACCGGCGGAGACGTCGGGCGCGGTTCCGTCCCACAGCGCATTCGCGAAGAGAGGCACCGCGGCGTGGTAGCGGATCTCGGCTGTGGCGCCGGGCGCGAGGTCGCCGAGCGACCAGACCACGACCGTGTAGACGCCGGCCCCGGGAAGGCCGGGGGCGTTCGCCCGGGCGGCGTCGATCTGCACCGTGTCGACGGACTCCGTCGCCGTGACGCCGCCGACCAGCGCGGGCGCGCCGTCGTACTCGACGCCCGCGGAGTTGTCGCGCGTGGCCAGGCCGAGGTACTCCAGGCCCGCCGGAAGATAGTCGGTGACGGTGACACCGGTGGTCGCACCACGAGTCGTGTTCTCGACCTTCATGGTGTAGGTCGTCACGTTGCGGTGCACACCGCGCACGAGCTCGCTCTCGACGCTCGGCTCGTCCTTGACGATGCGCAGCGCCTGAACGGGAACGTCGTCGGTCGCGGTCCCGGCACCCGAGGTGTGAGTGCCGGTGCGGGCGACGCTGGGCGAACCGTCGTAGGTCGGCAGACGCGAGGGATCGTTGCTCGTATAGGCGCGGACCGAGAATCCGATCTCGCCGCCTACCGGGTAGAGGTCGCTGATCGGGGCGATCGCGATGCTCGAGGAGACCGTGGCTCCCTGCGGGAGGTCGTTGACGTTCGACCACACCCACACCTGCTGACCGGCGGGCACCGCGCAGAGCGGAGTCTCGGGAGAGTCGACGAGACCCTCCGTCGCACAGTCGCTCGCCGTGGTCCGGGAGCGGTTCGGCAGCGTCTCACCCTCCGCATACACGACAGGCGTGCCGAAGGATCCGCCGGAGACGAATGCGACGGATGCCGGCAGGGTCGCGATCAGGCTGAGGTTGAACTGCGCACCCCCGTCGCTGTTGCGCACGGAGACGTCGAAGGCGACGTCCTCGCCCGCGAGCACGAAGTCCTTGCCGGCTCCGGACGGGTCGACGTTCTGCGTCGTCACCGCGGGGGCCCAGGGGGCCGCTGCCGCCGTCTGCGCCGTGACCCCGAGGGCGAGCGCCCCGGTGACGAGCGAGACGACGGCGGTGATGGCCGTCAGTCTCCGGGCGCGCTGATCGAACTTCCGACGCAGGGTCGAACGCATGCTGAAACTCCCCTAAGACCCCGCACACCACTCCCCGATGTGCGGGCACTCCCCTCGCGCATGCACCGCGTGGGCGCATCAGAGGAGGTTCGGGTTCCCCAGATCACCCACGTCGGCTGCCGTCCCGGCCTTGACCCCGGTTCGACGCATACGGGCTGCACGATGTGCAACTGCTCTCACCGTATATGACACTTCAAGTTATATTCAAAATCATGCATCGGCGCGTCGCGCTCGAATACGAGGAGATTCTTCGACTTCAGGGCACGAAAAAGGGGCCGGACCCGAAGGTCCGACCCCTTTTCAGTGATCTCAGGATGAACGAGGTTTCGACTCGCTCCGCTCGCTCAACCTGAGTCGATGCCGGGTCAACGCGGGCTTCGCTCGCATTGACCCGGCCCGACTCACTTGATGATGCTGGTCACCGTACCGGCGCCGACCGTACGACCACCCTCACGGATGGCGAAGCCGAGGCCCTCCTCCATGGCGATCGGCTGGATCAGCTCGACCGTCATGTCGGTGGTGTCGCCGGGCATGACCATCTCGGTGCCCTCGGGCAACGAGATGACGCCAGTGACGTCCGTGGTGCGGAAGTAGAACTGCGGGCGGTAGTTCGTGTAGAACGGGTTGTGACGGCCACCCTCGTCCTTCGACAGGATGTACGCGGTGCCCGCGAAGTCGGTGTGCGGCGTGACCGAACCCGGCTTCACGATGACCTGGCCGCGCTCGACGTCCTCACGCTTGGTGCCGCGGAGCAGCAGACCACAGTTCTCGCCGGCCCATGCCTCGTCGAGCTGCTTGTGGAACATCTCGATACCGGTGACGGTCGTCTTCTGCGTCGGGCGCAGACCCACGATCTCGACCTCGGAGTTGATGGCCAGCGTGCCACGCTCGGCGCGACCCGTGACGACGGTGCCACGACCGGTGATCGTGAAGACGTCCTCGACGGGCATCAGGAACGGCTTGTCGCGGTCACGCTCGGGGTCCGGGACGTTGTCGTCGACGGCCTGCATGAGGTCCAGGATCGCCTGGGTCCACTTCTCGTCGCCCTCGAGGGCCTTGAGAGCGGAGACGCGGACGACAGGAGCGTCCTCGGCGAAGCCCTGAGCCGCGAGCAGCTCGGAGACCTCGAGCTCGACGAGCTCCAGGATCTCCTCGTCGTCGACCATGTCGGCCTTGTTCAGCGCGACGAGCAGGTACGGCACGCCGACCTGCTTGGCGAGCAGCACGTGCTCACGCGTCTGAGCCATGGGGCCGTCGGTGGCGGCGACCACGAGGATCGCGCCGTCCATCTGAGCCGCACCGGTGATCATGTTCTTGACGTAGTCGGCGTGGCCGGGGGCGTCAACGTGTGCGTAGTGGCGCTTCGGGGTCTCGTACTCGATGTGCGAGATGTTGATGGTGATACCACGCTGGCGCTCTTCCGGCGCCGAGTCGATGGAAGCGAAGTCGCGCTGCACGTTGGTGTCGGACGGGTACTTGTCAGCAAGCACCTTCGAGATCGCTGCGGAGAGCGTGGTCTTGCCGTGGTCGACGTGACCGATCGTTCCGATGTTGACGTGCGGCTTGGTCCGCTCGAACTTGGCCTTAGCCACTGGGTCCTCCTCAGGACGTCGTTGTAGAGGTTCCGGGCACTGGATTGCGACCGGTTCTCTACGGGTTAGGTTCTCAGTTTAGTAGAGAGGGAATGTGAAGTTGTAGGGGACCTGGGAGCCGAGCCGAAACCCGGCTCCCAGGACGTGTTACTCGCCCTTGGCCTTCTGGACGATCTCGTCGGCCACGGCGCGGGGAACCTCAGCGTAGCTGTGGAACTCCATCGAGTAGACGGCGCGACCCGAGGTCTTCGAGCGCAGGTCGCCGATGTAGCCGAACATCTCGGACAGCGGGACCTGGGCGCGGACGACCTTGACGCCTGCGGCGTCCTCCATCGACTGGATCTGGCCACGACGCGAGTTCAGGTCGCCGATGACGTCGCCCATGTACTCCTCGGGCGTGCGGACCTCGACGGCCATGAGCGGCTCGAGCAGCACGGGGTTGGCGCGACGAGCGGCCTCCTTGAAGCCCATGGAGCCCGCGATCTTGAACGCCATCTCCGAGGAGTCGACGTCGTGCGCGGCACCGTCGACGATGGTCGCCTTGACGCCCACCATCGGGTAGCCGGCGAGCACGCCGACGTTCATGGCGTCCTGGAAACCGGCATCGATCGAGCCGATGTACTCACGCGGGATGCGACCACCGGTGACCGAGTTCACGAACTCGTAGGTCTTGTCGCCGTCGAGCTCGAGCGGCTCGATGTTGAACTGGATCTTGGCGAACTGGCCCGATCCACCGGTCTGCTTCTTGTGCGTGTAATCGTGCTTCTCGACGGCCTTGCGGATCGTCTCGCGGTACGCCACCTGCGGCTTGCCGACGTTCGCCTCGACGCGGAACTCGCGCTTCATGCGGTCGACGAGGATGTCGAGGTGCAGCTCGCCCATGCCCTTGATGGTCGTCTGACCGGTCTCGGGGTTGAGCTCCGTGCGGAACGTCGGGTCCTCTTCGGCGAGCTTCTGGATCGCGGTGCCCAGCTTCTCCTGGTCGGCCTTGGTCTTCGGCTCGATCGCGACCTCGATGACGGGCTCGGGGAACGTCATCGACTCGAGGACCACGGGCGCGTCGATCGCGGCGAGGGTGTCACCGGTGGTGGTGTCCTTCAGGCCGATCACGGCGTAGATGTTGCCCGCGGTGAGCGAGTCGACCGGGTTCTCCTTGTTGGCGTGCATCTGGAAGATCTTCCCGATGCGCTCCTTCTTGCCCTTGGTCGAGTTGATGACGGCCGAGCCGGAGTCGAGGTGACCCGAGTAGACGCGGACGTAGGTCAGACGACCGAAGAACGGGTGCACGGCGACCTTGAACGCCAGGGCCGCGAAGGGGTCCTTGGCGTCGGGGTGACGCTCGATGACCTTCTCCTCGTCCTTCGGGTCGTGCGCCTCGATGGCGCCGACGTCGAGGGGGTTCGGGAGGTAGTCGACGACCGCGTCGAGCATCGGCTGCACGCCGCGGTTCTTGAACGCCGAGCCGCAGAGGACCGGGTAGATCTCCGAGGCGACGACCATCTTGCGGATGGCGCCCTTGATCTCGGCGACCGTGAGCTCCTCGCCGCCGAAGAACTTCTCGAGCAGCGCGTCGTCGGTCTCGGCGACGGTCTCGAGGAGCTGCTGACGGTACTCGTCGGCCTTCTCCTTGAGGTCGGCCGGGATCTCCTGGATCTCATACGACGCGCCCATGGTCACGTCACCCTTGGCGTCGCCGGGCCAGACCAGCGCGCGCATCTCAATGAGGTCGACGACGCCGACGAAGTCGTTCTCGGCGCCGATCGGGAGCTGCAGCACCAGCGGCTTGGCGCCGAGGCGGTTGACGATCGTGTCGACCGTGAAGTAGAAGTCCGCGCCGAGCTTGTCCATCTTGTTGACGAAGCAGATGCGGGGGACGTTGTACTTGTCGGCCTGACGCCACACGGTCTCGGACTGGGGCTCGACGCCCTCCTTGCCGTCGAACACGGCGACCGCGCCGTCGAGGACGCGGAGCGAGCGCTCCACCTCGACCGTGAAGTCCACGTGACCGGGGGTGTCGATGATGTTGATCTGGTTGTTGTTCCAGAAGCAGGTCACGGCGGCAGACGTGATCGTGATGCCGCGCTCCTTCTCCTGCTCCATCCAGTCGGTGGTCGAGGCGCCGTCGTGCGTCTCGCCCAGCTTGTGGTTGACGCCCGTGTAGAACAGGATGCGCTCGGTCGTGGTGGTCTTGCCGGCATCGATGTGAGCCATGATGCCGATGTTGCGGACCTTGCTCAGGTCCGTGAGCACGTCTTGTGCCACAGGAGTGTCCTTATCTTTTGGAGCAGGTGTACTGCGAAGAGGGGGTGCCCGTCCCTCGGCGAGTGGCCGAGGGACGGGCGGAGCTGTTTACCAGCGGTAGTGAGCGAACGCGCGGTTCGACTCGGCCATCTTGTGCGTGTCCTCGCGGCGCTTGACCGCGGCACCGAGGCCGTTCGACGCGTCGAGGATCTCGTTCTGCAGACGCTCGGTCATCGTCTTCTCACGACGGCCCTTGGCGTAGCTGACGAGCCAGCGCAGCGCGAGCGTGTTGGCGCGGTGCGGCTTGACCTCGACCGGCACCTGGTAGGTCGAACCGCCGACGCGGCGGCTCTTGACCTCGAGGGTGGGACGGACGTTGTCGAGCGCCTTCTTTAGCGTGGCGACGGCGTCCTGGCCGTTCTTCGCCTCGACGCCGCGGAGGGCGTTGTAGACGATCGACTCGGCGAGGGACTTCTTGCCGTCGACCAGGATCTTGTTGACCAGCTGGCTGACGATGGGAGCGCCGTAGACCGGGTCGTTGACGACGGGACGCTTGGGGGCGGGACCCTTACGAGGCATTGGACTCAGCCCTTCTTCGCGCCGTAGCGGCTGCGAGCCTGCTTACGGTTCTTGACGGCCTGGGTGTCCAGGGCGCCACGGACGATCTTGTAGCGGACACCGGGGAGGTCCTTGACACGACCACCGCGCACGAGCACCAGCGAGTGCTCCTGCAGGTTGTGGCCCTCACCGGGGATGTACGCGGTGACCTCGGTGCCGTTGCGGAGCTTCACACGGGCGACCTTGCGCATCGCCGAGTTCGGCTTCTTCGGGGTGGTGGTGTAGACGCGGGTGCAGACCCCGGCCTGCTGCGGGTTCGACTTGAGCGCCGGAGCCTTGGTCTTCGAGACCTTGGGCGAGCGACCCTTGCGAACCAACTGCTGAATGGTTGGCACGTTCTCTCCTCATAGTGCTGCACGGTGACAGCGTGATGGGTTTCACATCATGACCCACCGGCACGCCGGAACCGGCGGGCTTTTGTGGTGGTGGGTATGCCGTGGGGGCGGACCGGCCATGGAGCCGACGCCCAGCGCGCACGTCGAGACGTGCACACACCTGATCAAGTGTAATGCCGCGTAACGTGACGGGTCAAATGAGCGCTGGACGCGGAGCCGTCTACGGCAGGTCCGGGTCGAACGGCGAGTCCAGCGACTGCGTCAGCTCGGCGAGCATCGCCTCGATCTGCGGCTCGACGTGCTGCGAGATCGCCGCCTGGATGCGGATGCGGTGGCGCAGCAGGATGCCGCAGATCTCGCGCCCCACGAGGTTCGCGTACTCGTCGGCGAGGGCGACCTCCTGTCGGAGCGCGGTCTTCGCCTCGTCACTGAGCGGCGGAAGCGGCGGGAGGGCCGCGGACTCGTCGTCGGCCATCCCCGCGATCGTGAACAGGAAAGGGGCGCCGGGTACGGGATCGGGATCGAGCGGCAGTCCGTCGAACTCCGGATCGAGGCCGTCGGCGGGTCGGTAGCTGCGCGCGCGATTGCGCGCGGCCTGCTGATCGAGTTCCTGCTGCAGCATCGGCAGGTTGCGCGAGGTGTACTCGGCGACGGCGTGGTCGACGATCGTCTTCATGCGCGTCGAGAGCCCGTGCTGAACGCCGTGCGGCGCGTTCGCCCCGATGCCCGCGGCGGACAGGATCGGCGACCCGAGGCAGCGTCGGCAGGGCGCGACGCGACCCCGATGGGTGGCCGGCTCCCAGCGCGGCACCCAGCGCAGCCAGGCCTCGACGGCCTGGTCGACCTGCGTCTCCAGCGAGCGCTCCACACTAAGAGAGTACGGCGCGGCGGTCGCCACCGCCGCGATTTCGCGCCGGACGGCGGGGCGTCACCCTTCCTCGTCCCGCTCCCACGGCCAGCGCGGATGCTCGGCGCGGGTGCGTCGCAGCGCGATCCCGCTCCACGCCGCGACCGCGGCCGCCACGAAGAGCACGATGCTCGCTCCCCCGCTCACGAGTCCGCCGACCACGGCGGTGGCGATCACGAGGTCGCCGTCGCCGACGAGCACGCCGATCCACACTCCGGCGAGGTGGGCGAGCGCGGTCGCGAGCGCGACGACCGGTGCGGATGAGAACGACGGACGGGGGCGCCGTAGCCCCGCCCACAGGACGAAAGCGAACGCGAGGAGCCCGACGAGCATCCCGAATACACCAGGGCCCTGCCCGAGTCCGCGCACCGCGATGATGTCGGCGTCGGTCGCGACGCTCAGCGCCCCGAGTCCGAAGACGGCGAGCGCGAAGAACCCGATGACCGCGAGGACCAGCGCCAGGACGGCCGAAACCCCCGCAGGCTCGGGCGTGCGGGGGTTCGGCGAGGAGGTGTCCGTGATTACCTCGAGAGAGTCGGGCCCGCCTCGAGCGTGCGCTCGTACTCGCGCTGCGCCTCGGCGTTGAGCTCGGTCTTGCGGGCGCCGCTGCGGGCGACCCACGCGCCGAACCAGATGGTGAGCTCGCGACCGAACACGAAGGCGGCGATCGCGAGCGGCGCGAACAGCTGCCCGCCGATCAGCTCGCTCCCCTCGGATGCCGTGAGGAGCCAGAAGCGCTCCTGGAACAGCTGACCGAGGAGGTGACCGCCGTACGCGATCACGCCGACGATGATGCCGAAGACGACCCACAGGCCCCAGCGACCGCGGTTGATGAACGCGCCGAGCAGCCAGAAACCGAGGAAGAACACGACGACGGGCACCCAATAGCCCCAGGTCATGAGGGGCTCGAGCGCTGCCTCGCCGATGTTCTCACCCGTGACGTCGCCCATGAACGCCCCGAGCCCGAGGGTGGTGCCCAGGTAGAGGATCGCGAACGCGAGGGTGGCGAGGAGGCCGATCGCGCCGGCCGTGCCGCGGTTGCCGCGTTCGCGGGGCGGCTCGGGAGCTTGCACGAAGATCGGCTGCTGTGCGAACGCGGGTGCGACGACGGGCTCGGCGACGACGGTCTCGGCCACGACGGGCTCAGAGGGGACGACGCGCGTCTCGGCGTCGTCGGGCCCCGCGTATGCGGCATCCGCCATCGACGAGGAGTCGCGCGCGACGGGAGCGGAGTACGCGGCGGTGGCGTCGGCATCCGCTGCGGGAGGCGCGGGCGCGAACTCGGCGTCGTCGCGGACCGGCGTCGAGAACGTGCCGGGGTGGTCGCGCTCGGCGGCCTCGAAAGCGGCGAGATCGGGATCGACCGCCGGTTCGGTGCGGGGAGCGGGGACGTCGTCCGACGGGACGTAGGCGGCGTCGGACGACGCGGGCACGTCGGCGCGCGCGGCCTCGGCGGCGTCGAGACCAGCGTTGGCGCTGTCGACGACGTCATCGACGTCCTTCGGCCTCTCGGGCTGGGGAACCTCGGGGTCACTCATGGCTGCGCCTCTCCTCGGAAGTGTGCTCTGCGAGGGTACCGCCGCGTATCGACGCGGGTACGGAGGCGAGCCGACGTGTCGTGGACCCCACGGCGTGTCGCGCTCGAGACGCGCCTCGGCGCCCTCAGCGCAGGACCGTGCGGAGCGTGTCCCCCACGAACGATGCCAGCACGGGCACGAGCGGGAACGAGAGCCAGACGAGGCTCACCACCACGCCGGTGCAGATCACGCCCGCGATCCAGCTCATCGCGATGCTGCGCCCCGCCACCCGTGCCATACCTCAACGCTACGACCGCAGTCCCCGTTCTGCGCGGCGCAACGCCGCGACGGATCGGCCCGTCGTCGAGCCCGCCGTCAGCCCGACGACGACGCGGTGCCGCAGGAGCAGGGGCACAGCGCCCGTGGGATCGATACACTTCTCGTCATGGCTGACAGTTCCTTTGACATCGTCTCGAAAGTGGATCACCAGGAGGCCGAGAACGCCCTGAACCAGGCCCGCAAGGAGATCGAGCAGCGCTACGACTTCAAGGGCACCGGCGCATCGATCGCCTGGAGCGGCGAGCAGGTGCTGATCATCGCCGGCACCGAGGAGCGCGCGAAGGCCGTCCTCGACGTGTTCCAGTCCAAGCTCATCAAGCGCGGGATCTCCCTCAAGAGCCTCGACTCCGGCGAGCCGTTCGCGAGCGGCAAGGAGTTCCGCATCGTCTCGTCCCTCAAGGACGGCATCTCCTCGGAGAACGCGAAGAAGATCGGCAAGATCATCCGCGACGAGGGCCCCAAGGGCGTGAAGAGCCAGATCCAGGGCGACGAGCTCCGCGTGCAGTCCAAGAGCCGCGACGACCTCCAGGCCGTGATCGCGCTGCTCAAGGGCGCCGACCTCGACCTCGACCTGCAGTTCGTCAACTACCGCTGACGCGCGACCTTCGACCGACGAGGGGCGGATGCTGCGGCATCCGCCCCTCGTCGTGTACTCGCGGCCGTGCACCAGCCCTGCCTTCCGCCGGGGAACCAGGCACACGATCACACTCAGCCGCTCCTCATGTGAACACCACTCGTGTACACCTGTGGATTATTGGCAGAGTGATCGACTTCGTGATGTAGTGGCGTTCCGGGCATTTCGGGGGGCTCGGGTCGGGAACGCAACTGGGGGCAGTCCATGAACAACAACCGTTCGACGACGGGCGTGCGGGAGAGCAAGCAGCTGCTTGCCGAAGAGGTCTTCCGGCACATCGGTTCGCAGATCGTCGACGGCAGGCTCGGGCCGGGCCACCGCATCCGCGACGTGGACGTCGCCGAGGAGCTGCACGTGTCGCGCACGCCGGTGCGCGAAGCCCTGCAGCGCCTGGAGCGACTGGGACTCGTCGTGATGTACCCGAGCCGCTACACGGAGGTCACCACGGTGACCCCCGAGATCGTCGAGCAGACCCTCGAGTTCGCCGGCTACCAGGCGGGCATGGCGGCCCGCATGGGCGTCGAGCGCATGAGCCAGCGCGACCGCGAACGCGCCGCCGCCCTCGTCGAGGAGCTGTACGACGAGCACGACGACCTCCGCGTCTTCGACATCCGCTGGACCGTGTTCACGTTCCTCAGCGACCACAGCCGGAACATCCAGCACCAGATCCTCCTCACCGACGCCAGCATGGCGCTCGCCCGCAACCTCCGATACTGGAAGGTGCCCGCGAACGAGCGGCAGCGGATGCACGACATCTATCGCGACTTCCACGACGCGATCCTGCGCGGTGACGCCGGCGAGGCCGAACGGCTCGCGCGCGCGATGCACGGCGTCTGATGCCCCCACCTCGCAGCGGCCGCTCAGCCTGCAGACGACCAGCCCCGCACCCAGCGCTCGAGCCGTCGGTACGCCTCCTCCCGAGCATCGTGCCGCGAGAGGAAGACGTCGTGCAGGGCGCCGTCGATGCGTTCGACCGTCACCGACGGCCCCAGCTTCAGGGCCGCCCGCGCGATGTCGTCGACCACGAGAACCGAATCGGCACGGGTCAGATCGTCCGACCACCGGGTGGGAGTCGCCGAACGCGCCGACAGCAGCACGCACACGGGTGCGCCTATCGCGAGTCCCGCGGCGACCGTCGCGTGTCCGGAGAGGATCGCGTGGAACCAGCCCGCGTGCACCGCCATCGTCTGCGCCGGACGCCACGCCAGGTTCACCTCCACAGGGTCATCGGGGTCAGCGACCGCCTCCTGGGCCCGGGTGTAGAACCCGAGGTCGACCTGGGGCGCGACGTCGCGCGGCGCCCACCGCGCCTGCAGCTCCGCCACCGGCGCGATGAGCGGCCGTGCCGACGCGACCTGGAACTCGAGCCAGGGGCTGTTGAGGATCACGGCATCCGCCGTGCCGGGGTGCCGGGAAGCCCACAGACTCAGCGTGAGCCCTCCGGTCGAGTGCCCCAGCAGCACGAGCCTTCGTCCCGACCCCGCTCCGTCGGCATCGCGTCCCATCGCGTCCAGCGCGGCAGCGATGTCCTCGTCGTAGGCGGCGAGGTCGGTGATGAATCCGGGCGTCTGCCCCTCGCGCAGGCTGCGTCCGTACTTGCGGAGGTCCAGGGCGAAGAACCTCGCACCCCGGGCCGTCCAGAACCGCGCGAGCCGTTTCTGGAAGAAGTAGTCCGACCACCCGTGCACGTACAGGACGTCGACGTCCTCCAGCATCCGCACCCGACCGCGCAAGCGATCCCACCACCCGATCTCCTGCGGCAGCGCCCGGACGAGCGTCGCGACGACGTCCCCCTCGTCGTCGGGCTCGAGCGCGAGCGTCAGCTGCGCGAACTCGTCGCCGAGGACGTCGGGGACCCAGTCAGCCATGCCGCCAGGCTAGCCGACGCGCCGACGACTACTGCGGCGCGGTGATGCCTACGGACGCGATCATCCCGGATACGCGGTGCGCGGGTGACGATGTGGTGACGGTCACTCGCCGCGAGAGACCCGCACCATCTCCTCGCGGGGAACGACCTTGACGCGGGCGCGGTCCTGCGGGGCGCCCAGGCCGATCTCGTGCTCGTCGAGCCGGTGCCAGCCGTCGAGGTCCGTCCAGCGGACACCGCGCTCCTGCAGGAGCGCCACGACGGCCTCCTCCGACGGGTCCTCCGGGTGCCACCACGAGCCCTGATCGTTGATGATGTGCCGCACGGTCTCCATGGCGTCGGACTTGGTGTGGCCGATGAGGCCGACGGGCCCGCGCTTGATCCAGCCGGTGGCGTAGATTCCGGGCACCTGCTGGTTGGAGTCCTTGGCGAGCACCTGTCCCTCGCGGTTCGGGATCACGCCGTGCTTCTTGTCGAACGGCACGTCGGGCAGCGGCGAACCGAAGTATCCGATCGCGCGGTACAGGGCCTGCAGCGGCACCTCGCGCAGCTCGCCCGTGCCGATCGCGCCGCCCTGCCCGTCGGGCTGCGTGCGCTCGTACACGAGGGCGGCGACGCGACCGGCGTCGTCGGTGCGCACCTCGACCGGACGCGCCCAGAAGTGCAGGTGCAGACGTCGGGAGGCCGTGCCGCCGTCGTTGTTGACCGAGTCCCGCTTGCGCCACGACTGCAGGATGCGGTCGATCACCATGACCTGCTTGTTGCTGGCGACGGCATCCTTCGATGCCTCGTCGTAGTCGAAGTCCTCGTCGTAGACGACCATGTCGACGTCGCGGAGCTCGCCGAGCTCACGGAGCTCGAGCGGCGTGAACTTCACCTGCGCGGGACCACGGCGGCCGAACACGTGCACATCGGTGATCTCGCTGGCCTTCAGACCGTCGTAGACGTTCTCCGGCACCTCGGTCACGAGGAGGTCCTCCGCGTGCTTTGCGAGCATGCGGGCGACGTCGAGGGCCACGTTGCCGTTGCCGAGCACGCCGACCGATGCCGCATCCAGCGGCCATTCGCGCGGGACATCCGGGTGCCCGTCGAACCAGCTCACGTAGTCGGCCGCGCCGTAGGAGGCCACCGCGTCGATGCCGGGGATGTCGAGCGAGGTGTCGCGGATCGCGCCGGTCGCGAAGATCACCGCGTTGTAGTGCTTCTTGAGATCGTCGAGCGTGATGTCCTCACCGAAGCGCACGTTGCCGAACAGGCGGATGTCGCCGCGGTCGAGCACGTCTCGCAGCGCCGTGATGATGCCCTTGATGCGGGGATGGTCGGGGGCCACGCCGTAGCGCACGAGGCCGTAGGGCGCGGGGAGCTGCTCGAACAGGTCGATCGACACGTCGAACTTGCGCTCGGCCTTCAGCAGGATGTCGGCGGCGTAGATGCCGGCGGGGCCCGCGCCGACGATGGCCAGTCGGAGCTTGGTCATAGGAGGGTCCTTTCGTGTGCCGTCACGTCCGGATCCGCACGGCCCGTGGCCGCGATCGGATCAGCTGGAGCGTTCGACGAGGGTCTCGGCGAAGCGCGTGAGCGCCTCGCGCACGGTGCCGCGCGGAAGCGGGGCGAGCGCGTCGATCGCATCCTGGGTCCAGGAGTGCGCGAGCGCCAGTGTCTTCTGCGTGCCGGTGTGGTCGCGCAGCTCGGCGAGCGGACCGTCGAGGATCATGGGGTCGGCGCCGTCGGCGATGCGGGCGACGCCCTCGTCGATGCGCGCGGCGAGGTCGAGGGATGCGTCATCCGTCTCGGCCTTGAGGAGGAGGTACGGCATAGTCGGCACGCCGGCGCGCAGGTCGGTTCCGGGCACCTTGCCGGTGTCCTCGGGCTTCGCCGACAGATCGATCACGTCGTCGAGGAGCTGGAAGGCGACGCCGATCTTCTCGCCGTACACGCGCAGCGGCTCCTCGTACTCGCTCGGCGCGTTCGAGAAGATCACACCGCCCTGCGTCGCGGCGGCGATCAGCGACCCGGTCTTGTCGGCGAGCACCTGGATGTAGAACTCGATGGGGTCGTCGTCGGGCTGTGCGCCGATGGTCTCGTGCATCTGCCCGAGCACGAGCCGCTCGAAGGTGTCGGCCTGCAGACGGATCGCCCGCTCACCGAGGCGGGACATGAGCTGGCTCGCCCGGGAGAACAGGATGTCGCCCGTGAGGATGGCGATGTTGTTGCCCCACACGGTCTGCGCGGCCGGCACCCCCCGACGGCGGTCGGCGCCGTCCATGACGTCGTCATGGTACAGCGAGCCGAGGTGCGTGATCTCGAGCGCCTTGGCGACGTCGACCACCTGCTGGGTGGTGCCGTCGCCGAGTTGGGCCGCGAGGAGCGTGAGCACCGGGCGGATGCGCTTGCCGCCGGCCTCGTACAGGTAGCGGCTCGCGGCGTCGGCGAGCGGGTCGGCGACGCGCACGTCCTCGGCGAGACCGGTCTCGACGAGCTCCAGTCCGTCTTCGATGGCCTGGGCGATGCGGCGGCCGGCTGTGCCGATGAAGACGCGGTCGCTGAAACCGAGACGGCTCGCCAGTCGCGAACCCGGGGCAACGCGGCTCGAAGTCACGGGTTCAGCCTACCGTCGTCCGCGATGCGGATTCGCGCGCGATGCTCACGCGGTCGTGCCGGTGCGGGGCTTGCGGGCGCGGTGCAGCGCCACGATGCCGAACGACAGATTGCGGTAGGCGACATCGGTCCAGCCGGCGTCGCGGATCCACGCGGCGAGCGTCTTCTGGTCGGGCCAGTCCCTGATGGACTCGTTCAGGTAGTCGTACGCCTCGCCGTTCGTGCCGGCGACCCGGGCGACGCGCGGCAGCACCTGCGCGTTGTAGAAGCGGTACGCCGAACGGAAGAGCGTCGAGGGCGGGGTGGAGAACTCGTTGATCACGAGTCGACCGCCGGGCTTGGTGACACGGAACAGCTCGCGCAGAGCCTTCTTGGGGTCGTTCACGTTGCGCAGGGCGTAGGACATCGTGACGGCGTCGAACTCGCCGTCGGCGAAGGGCAGGTTCGTGGCATCGGCCTGCACGAAAGACAGGTTGCGGATGCTGCCGTGCCGACGTCGCCCTTCCGCGAGCATCCCCGGCGAGAAGTCGGCGGCGACGACCTCGGCTCCGCTGCGCGCGAGGGATGCCGACGAGGAGGCGGTCCCGGCCCCGAGGTCGAGGATGCGCTCTCCCGGCTTCGGCGCCACGGCGCGCGTCGTCGCCGCGCGCCACAGCGCGTCGTTGCCGACCGTCATCGCCGTGTTCGTGCGGTCGTAGCCCGCGGCGACCTGGTCGAACATGCCGCTCACGCGGTCGGGGTCCTTGCCGAGGTCGGCGCGGTTCACATCGTTCGGGGTCACGGGTCCAGTCTAGGCGGGCGACCTGGGCGGCAGCCCGAGGGAGTCGAGGCGGTCGAGCCACTGATCGGCGGTGGCGTCGTCGAACGGCGCGACCTGCGC
The DNA here is from genome assembly GCF_001262495.1 of Microbacterium sp. GCS4. Classification (GTDB taxonomy): domain Bacteria; phylum Actinomycetota; class Actinomycetes; order Actinomycetales; family Microbacteriaceae; genus Microbacterium. The sequence continues at coordinate 494,212 of NZ_LGYE01000002.1, read as the reverse complement.
GCGCACGCGTTCCTCGAGGTCGAGGGCGAGCGCCTCCAGCGTCGTCACGACCTCGGGCGGGTAGCCGAACAGCGCGCTGTGCTCGGCCCACTCGTCGCGATCGTCGACCCAGGTGCCGCGCTCGCCCACCACCCGGACGACGTCGAGGTCCATGTCGATGCCGGTGGCGAGCAGCGGATCGTCGGACCACTCGATCTCCCATCCGAGATCGATGTACACGCGCATGCCGCGGGGATGCGCGCGATTGACGGTGAGGGCGAAGTCGGGTCGCCGCGGGATCAGCGTGACGTTCGGCGTCTCGGCGACGAACGACGCGCCGGGGCGAGCGCTGAGCCACCCCGTGGGCTGTCCGATCCAGTCGCCCCACTCGTCGGCGCCGAGGTACACGCACTCGTGACGCCAGTGCGGCGACCCATCCCATTTGCGCCACTGGAAGATCATCTCGGCACCGAGAGCGGGTCGTACGTCGGTCATGCCCTCAGCGTAGGCCCGGTGCGGCGCGATTCGTCGCGCGGAGACCCGCACTGAGCGAGCGCAGTGAGTCGAAGCGTCGCTCAACGACCGGTGAGAAGGTCGTTGAGCGAGGAGCGAAGCGACGAGACGGAACGCGTCAGGCCCGTAGGCGGCGAGAGCATGTCGTGGCGGAACTAGGCTGGTGGGGTGAGCAGCAGGCTGGTCGTGCGGACCCGTGAGATCGATCCGATCGAGGACCCTCTGGCCTACGCCGACCCCGACCGGCCGCTGGCGTGGCTGCGCCGCGGCGACGGGATCGTGGCCGTCGGAGCAGACGTCGTCGCCACGATCCGCGTCCCCCGCGGCGACGCCCCGCCGCGCTCCGGCGCCGTCGCCTCCGCGTGGCGGGAGCTCGCCGACGGCGCCGAGATCGAGGATCCGCTCGGGCTCCCCGGCACCGGACTCGTCGCCTTCGGAGCCCTCGCGTTCGACGAGGACTCGGCCGCCGACAGCGTGCTCATCGTGCCGGCGCTCGTGATCGGCCGACACCACGGACGCACGTGGCTCACGAGCATCCGGGCCGCGGATGCGCCGGAGCCGACCGATGCCGAGACGCATCCCTACGGCCCGCACTGGGCCGGCACCGTCGGCCCCGGCGCGCAGAGCCCTCAGGACTATCAGGATTCGGTGCGCGCCGCGCTCGCCCGCATCGCGGACGGCGAACTCAGCAAGGTCGTGCTCGCCCGCGACCTCACCGGCAGCATCCCGGCCGGCTCCGACCTCCGTCGTCTCGTCCGGGCGCTGTCGACCGGCTACCCCGACACCTGGGCGTTCGCCGTCGACGGACTGATCGGCGCGAGCCCCGAGACGCTCGTGACCGTGCAGGACCGCACGGTCACGGCGCGAGTCCTCGCCGGCACGATCGGCCGCGGCGCCGACGCCGACGCCGACACCGCGGCATCCGCCCACCTCGCCTCCAGCACGAAGGACCTCGACGAGCACCAGTACGCGGTGCAGAGCGTGCTCGCCTCGCTGCGACCGCACACGCGCGCCCTGGCGGCCAGCGAGCAGCCGTTCCTGCTCAAACTGCCGAACCTGTTCCACCTCGCGACCGACGTCGAGGGCGAGCTGGCCGAGGGCGGGTCGTCGCTCGACCTGGTCGGCGCGCTGCACCCCACCGCGGCGGTCGCCGGAACGCCGACACCGGCCGCGATCGCCGCGATCCGCGAGCTCGAGCCCTTCGATCGCGGTCGCTACGCCGGACCGGTCGGATGGGTGGATGCCGCCGGCAACGGCGAGTGGGCCATCGCGCTGCGCTGCGCGCAGTTCTCGCCGGTCGCGGACGGCATCGCCGTCACCGCCTACGCGGGCGCGGGCATCGTCGCGGGGTCGGACCCCGAGTCGGAGCTGCTCGAGACGCGGGTGAAGTTCCGCCCGCTGGTGGATGCCCTGGCCTGAGGCATCGCGCTCAGCTCGCGGCGAGACGCTTCTTCTCGGCCTCGACGTCGAAGTCGGCGGCGGGCCACTGCGGATCGATGCGCTGCAGGGCGTCGAGCAGCAGCTCCTGCACCGCCAGCCGCGCGTACCACTTGTGGTCGGCGGGCACCACGTGCCACGGCGCGGCCGCGGTCGAGGTGCGCTCGAACACGGTCTGGTACGCGGCCATGTACTCGTTCCACAGCATCCGCTCGTCGACGTCGCCGGGGTTGTACTTCCAGTGCTTGTCGGGCCTCTCGAGCCGTTCCATGAGCCGGGACTTCTGCTCCTCACGGGAGATGTGCAGCATGACCTTGACGATGCGCGTTCCGGCCGCAGCCGCGGCGTCCTCGAACTCGGTGATCGCCGAGTAGCGCCGCTCGATCTCGTCAGCCGGCGCGAGCGCGCGCACGCGCCCGATCAGCACGTCCTCATAGTGGGAGCGGTCGAACACCCCGATGAACCCGGGCTCGGGCAACCGCTTCTCGACTCGCCAGAGGAAGTCGTGCGCGAGCTCGTCCGCGGTCGGCGCCTTGAACGCCGTGAGCATGACCCCCTGCGGGTCGACGCCGCCGACCACGTGACGCACGATGCCGCCCTTGCCGGCCGAGTCCATGGCCTGCAGGATCAGCAGCACCGAATCCTCGGCCACTCCGACGCGGCTCTCGGCGAACAGACGCTCCTGCAGGATGTTCAGTTCGTCGAGGCCGGCGGCGAGGTCGCGTGCGCCGTCGGCCTTGCGCCCGTGGTACCCGGGGGTGCTCGCGGGGTCGACGTCGGCGAGGCGGAAGCCCTCGCCCACCTGCAGGGTGCGGGACCAGGAGTGCGCGTTCATGCGCCCATCCTGCCGCGTCGACCGCGCCGAGCGCGAGCACGGCGCGAAGCGGGTCACCGCGTCAGCGGAACCTCGATGAGCTGCCGGCCGCCGGCCGGCGCCGTCAGCGCCTGATCGAGCGCCGCGCGCGTGGTGACACGGAGGTACTCCCAGCCGTACGCGCTCGCGAGCTGCTCGAGGCGCACCGTGTGCGGCGTGTAGAACGCACGGTCGAGGTCGGCGCGCTCGGCCGTGGTCGCGACCTCGAGCGCGTCGAAGATGGTGCCGCCGCCGTCGTTGCCGACGATCACCTGCAGGCGCGGCTCGTCCTCGTCGGGCGGCAGCAGCAGCGACCCGACGTCGTGCAGCAGGGTGAGGTCCCCGAGCAGCACGCGCGTGATCCCGGGGGCGCCGCCCGCCTGACTGGCCAGCGCGATCCCGGTGGCGGTCGCGACCGTGCCGTCGATCCCGGCCAGGCCGCGATTGGCGTGCACGGGCACCTTCTTGCCGGGGAGCACCGCATCGGCGACGCGCACGATCCGCGAGGACCCGAACACGAGCCGGTCGTGCGGCCAGGTCGCCCGCCACACCGCGTCGACCAGCAGCTCGCGGTCGAGGGGGCGGCGCACGGCGGCGAGCTCGGCGGCCACGGCGTCGCGTCGCGCCGCCGGATCGGCCGAGACGAGTCCGTCCTGGTCGGGTGCGGCCTCGCTGAGGTCGACGACCTGAGAGGCGGATGCCGTGAGCCAGGCGCCGAGCCATTCGCGGTCGGCCGGCCCCTCGGCGACTCGGACTGCGCCCACCGAGGTCGTGCGCCCGTTGAGGTCGAGGGCGTCGCCGCCGCGGCGCACCGCGATCACCTCGATGTCGGGCCGGGCGAGGAGTCGCGCGACCTGGCGGCTCAGGGTCGGGTGGCCGAGCACGACGGCGCGCTCGACGCGGCCGCCGAGCTCCGGGTCGTCGAGCAGTGTGCGATAGCCGTGCACGAGGCGCCGGCCGAACCGGGCCCCGCTGACGATCTCGGCGAGGAGCGGCCAGGATGCGGCGTGCGCGAGCTCCTCGGCATCCGGTCCCGCGTCCGCTCCGGCGATCACGACCGTGCGCGGTCCCTGTGCGAGTTCGAGCGCCTCGGCGACGGGAGGGCGCGGTGCCTCGCCCGGTACGAGGGCGACCGAGGGATGCGTTCCGGACAGCGGCTCTCGGGACGGCAGGTTCAGGTGCACGGGACCCGCGACCCCGGGCAGTCCGTGCGCGGCGTGTCCGCCCATCGCGGCGGTCACCGCACGGGCGCCGAGCCCCTCCCAGCCTCCGTCGGCCGGGCCCTCTCCGGGCACGGGCGCGTCGATCTGCTCGCGCGCCCACGCAGCGAACATCCCCGGTTGCACCGTGGCCTGGTTCGCACCGACGCCGCGCAGCTCCGGCGGACGGTCGGCGGTGAGCAGCAGCAGCGGGACCCCCGCGTGGAAAGCCTCCATCGCGGCCGGCAGAAGGTTCGCGGCGGCGGTGCCGGACGTGCACACGACGGCTGCCGGCACCCCGCTCTCACGCGACAGGCCGAGGGCAGTGAACCCGGCGACACGCTCGTCGATGCGCACGTGCACGCGGAGCGCTCCCTGCTCGGAGGCGTGTACAGCGGCGAGCGCGAGAGCCTGCGAACGCGAACCCGGCGAGAGCACGACCTCGCGCACCCCGTGGGCGACGAGTTCCGCGAAGAGGGATGCCGCGGCATCCATCGCCGGCGATGAGGTCACGGACGCGGGTCCGGGGCGGTGCCGTCGTCGGACTCGTCCTCGAGCTTCGCGAGCTCCTCCTCGAGACGGCGGATGCGCGCGTCCTGCTCGCTCTTGCTGATGCTGCGGAGGAACTCGGGGTCGTCGTCCGGGGCGAGCACGCGGATCGCGCCCTTCTCGTTCGCACGGCGCCGACCGATCGTGAACCAGAGGATGCCGCCGATGACAGGGATCAGCACGACGATGAGGATCCAGACCGGCTTGCGCACGCCCCGGTGACGCGTCGACGGCTGCACGGCGCAGTCGACGATGCTGAACACCCAGAACACGGCGGCCAGGAAGCCGCCTACGATCAACAGTCTCGCCACCCCTCCAGTCTAGGCGCGTGTCGCGGCCTCGGCTCGGCCACAGGCCGCGGAGGCGGCACCGAGGCCGGATTGTTAGACTGCGCGCACCATGCGCACCCCGACGAACCGACTCTCCCCGCGCGGGATCGAGCGGATGCTGATCGTCAGGGTCGCCCTCGCTCTGGGCCTCGCGCTGCTGCTCGTGATCGGCGCGTGGTCGACGTCGCACCGCACCGCGGACGCGCATTCCGCGCTGTGCCTCGCGACGGGCGTCTCGGCGTCCTCGACGGGCGTCTCGGCGTCCTCGACGGGCAGCGGACACGACCTCACGGAGGCCGCGTCGTCCCCGATCGAGGCCTCCCCCATGGATGCCGGCGGCGTCGTGATCGCGGTCCTCTGCTGCCTCCTGCTCGTCCTGCTCCTGCTCCGCCTCCCCGGACGGAGCGCCCTGCTCTGCACCGACTCGCCACGGCGCTCCGTGATGCCGTCACGAGCCGGCCCTCGTCGCGCGGTCCCCGCCCTCACGCTCGTCCAGCTCTCCCTCTCCCGCACCTGATCCGGAGCGCCGCGCCGCGGCATCCCCGCACTCGCGCTCGCGCGCACCTCGCCCTGCCCGGATCACACGCCCGGATCACACCCCCGGACCACCGTTGGAGAGACCCATGAAGACCCCTGTCAAAGCCACCCTGATCGCCCTCGGCGTCGCGATCGTTCTCGCGATCGTCGCCATCGTCTACGCCATGACGCAGCGCGCCGCCGACCCCGCCCCGCCCGAGGGCGAGCGCCTGCAGACCGTCCGCACCGACTCGCACGTGCTCGACCAGGGCGGTGACGGCGCCGTGACGGTCGTGGAGTTCCTCGACTTCGAGTGCGAGGCGTGCGGCGCCTTCTATCCGATCGTCGAGGACCTGCGCGCGCAGTACGCGGGCGACATCACCTACGTCGTCCGCTACTTCCCGCTGCCCGGGCACATCAACTCGACCCAGGCCGCGCTCGCCGCCGAAGCCGCAGCGCAGCAGGACCGCTTCGAGGACATGTACCACCGCCTGTTCGAGACGCAGGCGCAGTGGGGAGAGAACAGCGTCGAGACCCCCGAGGTGTTCCGCGGGTTCGCGGAGGACCTCGGACTCGACCTCGCGGCCTACGACGCCGCGATCGCCGACCCCGCGACGCTCGAGCGCGTGCAGGTCGACAAGAGCGACGGCGAGAAGCTGGGCGTCCGCAGCACGCCGAGCTTCTTCATCGACGGCGAGGCCGTGACGCTGCAGGCATGGGGCGACCTCGAGGCCGCGATCGCCGAGGCGGTCGGCGGCGACCGGTGACCCGCGGGTCGGCGATCACGACCTGAGCGACCCGCGCGTCCTGGTCTGCTCCCGGATCACCCCGTGACCGGGACGGAGACGATGCGGTCGTCGCCGTCGAGCGGTGTGCCGCGGCCGTCGGTGTTGTTGGTCAGCACCCACGCCGCGCCGTCCGGGGCGATCACGACGTCGCGCAGTCGTCCGAGGTCGCCGATCCCGCGCTCGGACTCGGCCGAGAGGTCGTCGAGGGGCACGACGCGCAGGCGCTCGCCGCGGAGGTTCGCGATGAGGATCTCGGAGTCCGTGACGGCCATGCCGCTCGGGCTCGCCTCATCAGGAGACCACTGCTGCACCGGGTCGACGAAGTCGTCGTCGTCGGCGATGCCCTCCACCTCGGGCCAGCCGTAGTTCCCACCGGCCTCGATCACGTTGAGCTCGTCCCAGGTGTCCTGGCCGAACTCGCTCGCGTACAGGGTGCCGTCGGCGTCCCAGGCGATCCCCTGCGGGTTGCGGTGCCCGTAGCTGTAGACGGGGGAGTCCGCGAACGGATTGTCGTCAGGCACAGCGCCGTCGGGCGTCAGCCTCAGGATCTTGCCGGAGAGGGCGCCGAGGTCCTGAGCGCTGTCGCGGTCGCCGGCGTCGCCGGTCGTGACGTACAGCATCCCGTCGGGTCCGAACGCGATCCGTCCGCCGTTGTGCGTCCCCGCCGAGGGGATGCCGTCGATCACGGTCTCCGCGTCGCCGAGCATCAGGCCGCCCGGATCCCCACTGATCGTGCACCGCTCCACCCGGTTCTCGCCGTCGGCGGTGAAGTACGCGTAGAGCTCGTCGCCACGCACCGCGAGGCCGAGGAGCCCGCCCTCTCCCCCGGGCGCGACATCGTCGATCACGCCGACCTCACGGACGGAGCCGTCGTCGCCGATCTCGAGGATCCGCGCGCTGTCGCGCTCGCTGACGAGCGCGGTCCCGTCGTGGAAGGCGATCGACCACGGGGCGTCCAGCCCCTCTGCGATCGTGGCGACGTCGCTCGCGGGCTCGGGTTCGACGGCTCCGCACCCGAGGAGCGCGCCCGTCGCGAGCATCAGGACGGATGCCGCGAGCGCCGCCATTCTGGCATTTCGGCCTCGTGGGCCGTGAGGTGTCCGATTGATGCTGCCCATGGGTCCATCCCATAACGCTTCGCGCCCCGCCGGCAAGGGAGTCCCCTCCCGCGGGCGCACCTCCGTCGCTACGCTGAGGCGCATGACCGAGGCGCGCCGCACCCCGTCCCCCGTGCATCCCGTCCTGGCGTTCGCCCGACGAATCCCCGCGACGCTCACGTTCGTGGCGCTGATCCTCGTGGTGGGCATCGCGTCGCAGGGACTCTGGCGTCCCTTCGAGGAGTCCGTGCTGTTCGGGGACGTCGCCTATGGCCTGCCTGCCTTCCTCGACGGCAAGTGGTGGACGCCGATCACGGGCACCTTCTTCGTCAACCAGCCCTGGGTATACGTTTTCACGATCGCCGGCTTCTGGGGCATGGCTTACCTCGAGCACCGCCGCGGCAGCCGCGTCGCGCTCGCCTACTACGGCATCGGCCAGCTGTTCGCGATCCTCGCGACCGCACTGCTGCTGTCGGTGCTGTCCCTGTTCCCGTGGGCGTGGGCGACCACTCAGGCGCAGGCGCTCGACGTCGGCGCCTCGGGTGGCACCATGGCCTGCATCGCCGCGGCCGTCGGCCTGTTCCGGCCGCCCTGGCGGGTGCGCGGCTGGCTGATCCTGCTCGGGTTCGTCTTCATCGCGATGCTGTTCTGGGGCAAGGTCGCCGACCTCGAGCATCTGCTCGCGGTGCTGCTGGTGCTCGGCATCGACCGCTCGCTGCGGGTGTCCCGCACCACGGTGCGCGAGCAGCGTCTCGTCGCCGTGGTGGCGATCCTCGTGCTCGGAGCCGTGGAGATCATCACGACGCTGATCGCGACCGACGGCCCGTTCGGGCCCACAGAGCCCGTCTCGGGCGGGTTCATCGACCTCGCGATCGACGTCATCGTGATCCTCGTGCTCGTGAACGGGCTGCGCCGCGGACGTCGCCTCGCCTGGGTGCTCGCGATCCTGCTCGGTGTCTTCAACGTGCTCATCGCGGCTCTGATCCTCACTCTCATCACGGTGTTCAGCCAGGCGCAGGTGGACTTCCGCTGGGACGGCGAGACCGAGCTCGCGCTCGCGAACGGGTTCCTGTGGGTCGTCATGCTCGCCTACCTCATCGGTGTGCGCCGGGCCTTCCGCGCCAAGCGCAAATCGCTGCTCGGAACGCAGCCCGCTCCGACCGTCGACGACGTCAAGACCGCTCTGCGCGCGCACGGCGGCGGGACGCTGTCGTGGATGACGACCTGGGACGGCAACAGCTACGCGCGCACCGAGGGCGGCATCGTCGCCTATCAGCGCCGCAGCGGGGTGGCGCTCGCGCTCGCGGATCCGATCGGTCCGGCATCCGAGCGAGCCGCGGCGGTCGCGGACTTCATCCGGGTCGCCGAGCACGCGGGGCTCGTCCCCTGCTTCTTCAGCGCGGACCAGGCCACCCGCGACGCGGTGCCGGCAGGCTGGCGCAGCCTGGTCGTCGCGGACGACACGATCGTTGACCTGCCGGGGCTCGAGTTCACCGGCAAGCGCTGGAACTCGGTGCGCACCTCGCTCAACAAGGCCGGACGCGAGGACATGACGTTCCGGATGACGCATCTCAAGGCGGAGTCCTGGGGTGTGCAGCAGCAGCTGCGTGCGATCTCCGAGGCGTGGGTCGGCGACAAGGACCTCCCGGAGATGCGCTTCACGCTCGGCACGCTCGAGGAGGCGGAGGACCCCGAGGTGCGTCTGGCGCTAGCGCTCGCGCCGAACGGCGATGTCGACGGGTTCCTCTCCTGGCTGCCCGTGTACGGCGGCGACGGCGTCGTGCGCGGATGGACGCTCGATCTCATGCGCCGCCGCGAGGGCGGCTTCGGTCCGGTCATGGAGTTCCTGATCGGATCGTCGGCGCGCGAGTTCTCGGATGAGGGCGCGGAGATCATGTCGCTCTCGGGTGCTCCGCTCGCACACGACTATCCGCCGGACGCCGGCATGATCGCGGCGCTGAGTGACCGGCTCGCCGATGCGCTGGAACCCGTGTACGGCTTCGGCTCGCTGCACCGCTTCAAGCAGAAGTTCCATCCGCGTTACGAGACCATGTACCTGCTGTTCCGCGATGAGAGCGATCTCGCCGCGATCGGACCGGCGCTCACCCGGGCGTTCCTTCCGGATGCGACGCTGCGCCAGTTCGCGGGCGCCGGTCTCGAGCTCGTGCGCGGCGGAGGAGACGGAAAGGACTGAGCATGACCCCTCGCGACAGCGCCCCGATCAGACTCTCGGGCGACGCCGATTTCGACTTCGAGCTGAAGACCGTGATCGGCGAACGCCGCCGATGATTCCGAGCAGCTGTCGGCGCTGTTCGCGCATCAGCAGGAGGCGTGGTCAGGCGGAGCAGCTCGCCGCGCTCACGGCATCCGTCTCGACGCTCGTGCGGTTCACCGCCGCCGAGGGAGCCGACGGCCACTGCCAGCCGTTGGCCCGCACGCTCACGGCGCAGCGCATGTTCGACTGGCTCGACGAGCGGCTCGCGTGACCCTCGCGGTCACATATCGCGGGGGCGCTGCCGCAGCTGCTTGACGTCCGTGCGGCGGTGCTTGGCGGTGAGGCGGCGCTCTTTCGAGCCGCGGCTCGGCTTCGTGGCGCGCCGCGGCGGAGCCGGGGGCCGCAGCGCGGCGGCGACGAGTGCCGCGAGGCGCTCGCGCGCGGCATCCCGGTTGCGCAGCTGCGCGCGATGCTCGGATGCCGCGATCGTCAGCACGCCGTCGACCAGTCGTGACGCCAGCCGATCGAGCAGCCGTTCGCGCTGCACCGGCGACAGCACGGTGCTGCGCCCGGCATCCCAGACGAGCTCGACACGCGAGTCGGCCGTGTTCACGCCCTGACCGCCCGGACCGGACGACCGCGAGAACCGCCACGACAGCTCGGCCTCGGGGATCGTGAGCGCGCCGGACACCCGAAGACCGGGGCGGTGAGGGGCGGGCATGCCTCCATCATCCACCCCGGCCGGGATGCGGTGACTCAGCCGCCGACGGGATCGAGCGTCTGCGCCTCAGGCACGGACGCGGATGCCGGCTCGCGCTTGGCCGTGTTGGCGATGTGCGCGCGGCCCACGACGATCGCGGCGACGATCATCAGGGCGACGCCGAGCCAGTACGGCGTCGCGTGACTGACGGTCGTGTACAGCGCGGCGGCGATGAGCGGGGCGACCGTGCTCATGGCGGCGTTGAGCGACTGGGTCGCGCCTCCCAGCCATCCCTGCTCGTCGTCGCCCACCGCGTTGGACATCGCGCCGTCCATCGCGGCCTGGGACGCCCCCTGCCCTGCCGCGAGCAGCAGCGCACCGACGATGAACACCCACGGCTGGGCGAGCACGGAGGCGACGATCGCGAGGCCGGCGAGGCCGACCATCTGCGCGATGATGCCGCTCACGATCACACCGCGCTCGCCGATGCGCGGAAGCAGGAAGCCGAGCAGCACGCCCTGGATCAGGATGTCGATGATGCCGACCGCGGCCGTCAACAGGCCGATCTGCGTCGGCCCCCACTGGATCGAGTCGAGGGCCAGCACGCTGAAGTTGTTGACGAAGAAGCCGAACGGCAGGGCGAGGAGGCCGAAGCCGATCATCAGCGCGCGGAGTTCACGACGGCCGAACGCCTCCTTGAAGACCGCGAAGGGCTGGACGTCGCGGGCGCGGATCGCGGGGATGCGGTTCTCGGACTTGAGGCTCTCGGGCAGCAGGAAGAGGCTGAGGATCGCGATCACGAGCGAGACCGCTGCGGTGAGGAAGACGGGGAGCTGCAGGCTGACCGCCGCGAGGAGGCCGCCGATCGCCGGGCCGAGCATCATGCCGATGCCGGAGAGAGCGCCGAGGAGGCCGAAGCGCTGTGCGCGCTTCTCGGGCGGGGTGATGTCGGCGAGGTAGGCGAAGAGCGCGGGCATGTCGCCGGCGGTGAGGCCCTGGATCACGCGCGCGAGCACCAGCACCCAGATGGCGCCTCCGATGCCGAACAGCGCCATCGAGAACGCGGCGCCGAATGCGGCGGCGATGATCACCGGACGGCGACCGAACCGGTCGGAGAGACGCCCGAGGAACGGCGCCACGAGGAACGCGCAGAGCCCGTTGATGGCCTCGAGCACGCCGACCCAGAGCGCGAGGTCGTGCTCGTGGGTGACGTACTGCAGGACGACGAAGGGCAGCACGGGAAGGACGACGGTCATGCCGATGACGGTGAGCACCGTGAGGACGATGAGCATGACCCAGGCGCGCGTGTTGCCGCGAGCAGACGTGTTGAGTGAAGTCACTCCGTAACTGTATCAATACCAGTTTCGGTGTCAAGCCAGTTTTGGATCGACTTCGCGATAGAGTGTCGGCATGACGACCAGCGAGCCCCTCGGCCGTCGCGAGCGCAAGAAGGCCGCGACGCGCAAGAACATCTCCGACGTCGCGACCAGGATGTTCCTCGAGCGCGGCTTCGACGAGGTCAGCATCCGCGAGGTGGCCGACGCCGCCGACGTCTCCCCCACGACCGTGTTCGCGCACTTCCCGCAGAAGGAGGCGCTCGTGTTCGACGAGGACGACGAGCAGCGCGACCGGCTCGTCGCCGCCGTGCGCGAGCGTCAGGACGGTGTGACGATCAGCCGCGCGATCCACGACTTCTACCGCGGCGAGGTGGGCTTGAACCTCGACGAGCACGGCGAGGACATGGCGCGCGTGTTCATGCGATTCCTCAATGCGACTCCCGCGCTACGCGACTACGCCGCGAAGATGTGGCTGCGCCACGAGGATGCTCTCGCCGAAGCGATCGCCGACGAACTGGGCCTCGACGCCCCGACGGCCGAGGTGCGCGTGTTCTCGCGTTTCGTGTTGCAGATGCAGCTGCTCGTGACGGACAGCGAGGATCAGCTCGCGACCCTGGAGGCCGGCTTCGCGGTGCTCGAGGGCGGCTGGGACCCGATCGAGAAGCGGCTCGCGGGCCGCTGAGAGAGTGGACGCGACGGCGGGAGTCGAACCCGCAACGCCATCAGATATGAGCTGAGGCCCGGGACCGCCCGGATCGCCGCGATGGGGTCGACGTTACCTGCGCGTGATCGGGAAAGCCAGCATCCGCCGAGGGGTTGACGCCGCGTGTCGGGACGTGTCCTCCCATGACGGCGGGCGTCGGCGCGTGACCCGGTGACCAAGCGGAATACCGGTGTAGCGTCACGGGCATGGCCGCCGACGACGCACCCGCCACCACCGGCCAGAAGACCCACCGCTACCTGCGCCTCGCGCTCGTGCTCGTCGTCTTCGCGCTGCTCGCGAGCGTCGCGCTGCAGAGCGTCGTCGTGACATGGCAGCCGCTGCAGCTCGGCTGGCATCCGCTCGCGTCGATCAGTCACGCCTTCTACACGCCGATGCGCGATGTCTTCGCGGGCTCCCTGATCGCGGCATCCGTGGCGCTCCTGGCGCTGTCGGGACGGAACCGGGCGACCACGCTTCTCGACGTGTGCGCGGTGTTCGCGCCGCTCATCGCGATCGTGCCGACCTGGATCGCCGATCCCCGGGCCGAGGGGCATCTCCCGTGCCCGGCCGCGATGGACTGCATCCCCGGCGGAGCGATCGAGTCCGCGAAGGCGGGCATCGCGGTGTACGCGGTCGTCGTCGTCGCGACCGTGATCGTGACCGCGGTGATCCGCGCCCGCACGCGCACGCCGAACCGCTCGGCCGTGATCGTGTCGGCGATCGCGCTCGTCACGGCGGCTGTCGTCACGGCGCTCGCGTTCTCGCCGGCCCTGAACCAGAGCTTCCCGTTCAACTTCTGGCCGGTGCACAGCATCCATTTCGTGGTGACGCTGCTGTTCTTCGGATGCTTCGCGGCCGTGCCGATCCTCTACGCCGGCGGTCCGCTCGACGAGCGCGAGACGCCGCCGACGCCCCGCCAGCGGGCCGTCTACCGGTGGATCTCCGGCCTGCTGATCGTCGACCTGCTCTTCCTTGTCGCGGCGATCTCGTTCCGCCAGGTGTTCGGCGAGACGCCGGCCGTGCTGATCGGCGAGGCCGTGGCGCTGCTGCTGTTCGCCTGGTTCTGGACCGTGCAGACGTTCCAGCGGTGGAACGACCCGAACCCTCCGTCGATCCTCGCGCCCCGCGGTGCGAGACCGCGGCGCTCAGAACCGTGACCGCGGCGCGGGAGCGTCGAGCGCACGGATGAGGCGGCGGAGCGCCTCACGCAGCTCCGCGCGGTGCGGCTCCGGGAAGTCGGTGGTGTACTCGACTCCGGGCGGCACGTAGAACAGGCCGTACACGGCCTCTCGCCAGTCCGAGCCGCCGACGGGCCACCGGGTCCGTGTCTCGTCCTCGGGGATCGCGCCGTCCGCCCAGATCCCGAAGTGCTCGCGCATCCGCTCGATCGGCAGGTCCATGACGACGTCGGCCTCGATCTTCTGCGGCGACCAGGACGTCGCGAGCAGGATGCGCTCCTGCACCTCCTCCTCGGACAGATCGCGGGGCGCGAAGAGCACCCGCGTGTGCTCGACCGAGTCGATGCGGTCGACGCGCAGGGTGCGCCAATCGTCGCGCTCGAGGTCCCAGCAGAGCAGATACCAGTTGCGGTCGGCGGGCGACAGCACGTGCGGCTCGACCCGGCGGATGCTCTCGACGCCCTCGCGATCGACGTACCGCAGGCGCACCCGCTCGTTGTCGCGCGCGGCGAGTGCGAGTTCTCCGAGCACCGCGGGTGAGATGACGGAGGCCGTGCGCGTCGACGTCGGCTGCACGGATGCGGCGAGCGCGTTGACCCGGCGACGCAGCGCGGCCGGGAGCACCTGCTCGAGCTTGGCGAGCGCGGTGAGCGTCACCTCGGATCCACCGACCAGCTGCTGCGTCGCCGCGACGCGCAGACCGATCGCCATGGTCACGGCCTCGTCGTCGGTGAGCAGCAGCGGCGGCACCGCGCTCCCCGCCTCCAGGCGGTACCCGCCGGCCGCTCCGGGCGTGGACTCGACGCGGTAACCCAGCTCCCGCAGCCGGTCGACGTCACGGCGCACGGTCCGCTCGGTCACGCCGAGCCGCGTGGCGAGCTCGCTGCCCGGCCAGTGACGGTGGGTCTGCAGCAGGTTCAGCAGGGAGAGGGCTCGCGAGGTGGTGTCGGACATGGGTCCAGATTGTCACGCATCGCGGACAGGATGTGTCCTGGTTGCCTCTTACCGTCGAGGCATGGCGAACGAACCCATCATCGAAACCGAGGGCCTGAGCAAGGTCTTCACCGTCAAGAAGTCATCGGTCGAGGCTGTGACCGATCTCTCCTTCACCGCGGAGCGCGGCGAGCTCGTCGCGTTCCTCGGGCCCAATGGCGCGGGCAAGTCGACGAGTCTGCGGATGCTGACCACCCTGATCCCGCCGACCGCGGGGACCGCCCGGGTCGTCGGCCACGACATCCGCTCGGATGCCGCGGGCGTGCGCGCCCGGATCGGCTACGTCGGCCAGCTCACCAGCGGCAGCTTCTCGCAGCGCGTGCGTGACGAGCTTCTCAGTCAGGGCGCCTTCTACGGCATGTCGCGACGCGACAGCATCCGCCGTGCCGACGAGCTGATCGGCTCGCTCGACCTCGGGTCGTTCGCGACCCGCACGGTGCAGCAGCTCAGCGGCGGTCAGAAGCGCCGCCTCGACATCGCTCTCGGGCTCATGCACGCGCCGCCGCTCATCTTCTTCGACGAGCCCTCCACGGGTCTCGACCCGCAGAGCCGGGCGAACCTCTGGGAGCACATCCTGGATCTGCGCACGCAGCACGGGACGACCGTCTTCCTCACCACCCACTACCTGGAGGAGGCCGATCGCTACGCCGAACGGGTCATGGTCATGGACAAGGGGCGCATCATCGCCGACGACGACGCGGCGTCGCTCAAGGCCACCCTCGCCGGAGACGTGCTGACGTTCGGCTTCGCGACCGAGGCGGATGGCGCGGCCGCGCGCCCCGTGATCGCCCGGCTCGCCGCGACCGAGGTGACGCTCGACGAGGACGCGGTGAGTCTCGCAGCACCCGACGGCGATCGCCTGCTGCCGCGGATCGTGCGGGAGCTCGACGCCGCGGGCATCCTCGTGCGTCGGGCGACCGGTGTGCCGCCCACGCTGGACGACGTGTTCCTCGCCCTCACCGGGCGCACGCTGCGCGAAGCGGGCGAAGGGGACTCCTCGGCATCCGATCCCTCCGACGCCACCGAATCCGACAAGACAGGAGCCCTCTCATGAGCATCACCACCGACACCCTCGTGCGGCCGAACCTCGCCCGCGACACCCGCAACGTGCTCACGCGTGAGCTGAAGCCCGTGCTGAGGGATCCGTTCACGCTGATCTTCAGCCTGCTGCAGCCGCTCGTGTTCCTCGGACTCTTCGCGCCGCTGCTCGTGGGCGGGTCGGGGCAGCCGGCGGGTGAGACCCTCGCCTGGTTCGTGCCCGGCGTGCTCGTCATGATCGTGCTGTTCGGCACGGGGGCGACCGGATCGAACCTCCAGTACGAGATGATGACCGGCTCGCACGAGCGCACCCTCGTGGCACCGCTGGCGCGCTCGTCGCTGCTCATCGGGCGCGCCCTGAAGGAGATCGCGCCGATCGTCGTGCAGGCCCTGGTGATCGTGCTCATCGCGTGGCCGTTCGGGTTCGCGATCCATGTGCCGGGGCTGCTGATCGGCCTCGCGCTGCTCGCGGTCTTCGGCGTGGGGTTGGGGGCTCTGTCGTACTCGCTCGCCCTGGCCACGAAGGACCGCGAGTGGTTGTTCTGGGGCGTGCAGCAGTCGCTCATCTTCCCGCTGCTGATCCTCTCGGGGATGCTGCTGCCGCTCGATGACGGCCCGGCGTGGATGCGCGCGGTCGCCACCGTGAATCCCGTGAACTGGGTCGTGCAGGCCGAGCGCGCGCTGTTCGCCGGCGACCTGGGCGACATCACGGTGCTGTGGGGCTGGGTCGCCGCCCTCGCGGTCGCGGTCGTCGGTCTCGTGGTCGGCGTGCGGGCCATCCGCCGCAGCAGCTGACGCCGGCACGACCCCTCTGCTCAGCGCCGGATCGAGTCGTGGAACGGGTTCGGCTCGAGCGTGAAGTCCGTCGAGGCGTCGGCCCAGGTGCCGCCCTCGGCGGACGTCCGGCCGCGCCGCAGCCGGGAGATCGCCGCGGTCGCGGGCACGCCGAGCGCGAGAGCAGCCGTGCCGCGCACGGAGCGATCCTCCCTCCCGAGCACGCTCGCGCGGTGCCAGGCCTCATGCATCGATCCGCCGCGCGGTGCGGGGACGGTTCGTGCGGGCAGGGCGCCCGTGCGCCGCAGCGCCACGAGCTCCTCCACCCGGTTCCACCACGTCGACTCCCCCGCCGGGTGGAAGTAGTTGTCGCGCAGCCAGTCGGGGTGCGGATGCCGGAACCGGCCGGCCACGACCTCGCTGCGTCCCCCGAGCAGACCGCTGCCGACGAACACCGTGTTCAGGAGCCCCTTGCTCACGCCGAAGGAGTCCAGCGCGATCACGGGGACGCCGAGCGCCACGGCCTCGACCGCGGCGGTGGAGCTCACGGTCACGAGGCCCGCGGCGGTGGACAGCGCCTGCGCCATCGAGTCGTAAGAGACGACGAGGTTCTCCGGACGCCGTGCGGGCAGCAGTTCGAGGTACGGGTCGCGTTCGAGGTGCGTCTCCGATTCCCCGGGTCGTGAGCGCAGCTTGACCACGACGCGCCGTTGCGAATCCGCCTCGGCTGCGCGCACGAGTGTCGCAGCGATCTCGGCCCGCTCCTCCCGGCCCGTCGGCACGAGTGCCTGAGCTGCGAACACGATGTCGGTCGCGGGTGCGCGCACGGCTCGTGGCTCCGCGTCCCCGACGCGATCGGGACGCTCGGCGAGCAGTGTCGCCCTCGCGCCCGGCACGGTCGGGCCCGCGAGCACCCTGGCCCGGTCGGGCGCGAGCATGCGGGACCGGGGTCGCGCGAACGGCAGCGTCGCGAGCGCGGTCGGCAGCGTCACCCCGATGCGCCGCCCGAGTTCCGCGAACGCGCGCTCCTCCCGGTGCGAGTGCACCACGAGCAGGTCGGCGTGCCGACGGTAGTCGAGCGCTCCGCGCTGCGCGGGGATCGCCATGCCGGGGAGGCCGGCCACCACCACGGGACGCCGTGACAGGCGGTCGATCACGCGACCGAGCAGCCGCACGAACGGACCTCGCCCGGCGAGCAGCACGACGTCGGGACTCTGCCCTTCGAGCCAGCCCGCGGTCTCGGCGAAGGTCAGCCGCGTGACGGCGGATTCCGGCATCCCGGTTCCGGCGAGCGCGGTGCGCTGCTGCTCGATGCTCGCGGTGAGGGGCGTCTGCACGAGCAGCAGGTGCGGACGGATGTCGGGCACACCGCCGAGCAGAGACGCCGACCACTTCACGAACGAGTCGGCGTCGGCGATCGCCACGACCCGCAGCGGCTGCCCCGCCCGCGTGCTCATGCTCATGCGGTGACGCGACGGAGCTTCGCCATGGGGGCGCGTTCGCTGTCGAACACGCGCTTCACGCCGTCGCCCAGCGCGGACTCGATCACACGGATGTCGCGCACGAGGTGCTCGAGACCGGTGGGCTCGAGGGATGCCGCGTGGTCGGAGCCCCACATCGTACGGTCGAGCGTGATGTGGCGTTCGACGGCGACCGCGCCGAGTGCGACGGCCGCGAGCGAGATCTGGAGGCCGCGCTCATGGCCCGAGTAGCCGACCGGGACCCCGGCGTAGCGGTCGCGCAGCGTGGCGATCATGCGCAGGTTGGCCTCGTCGGGTTCCAGGGGGTAGGTGGAGGTCGCGTGCATGAGCACGACGCGGTCCGTGCCCAAGGTGTCGAGCGCACGATCGATCTGCTCCATGGTCGACATGCCGGTCGACAGGATGACGGGCTTGCCGGTCTCGCGCAGCGCGAGGAGCAGCTCGGTGTCGGTCAGACTCGCGGAGGCGACCTTGTGCGCGACGACGTTCAGGTCCTCGAGGAAGTCGACGCTCGGCACATCCCACGGCGAGGCGAACCAGTCGAGTCCGAGCATCGTGGCGTGGTCGCCGATCGCGATGTACTCGTCGCGGCCGAACTCGATGCGGTGCCGGTACTCGAAGTAGGTCATGGTGCCCCAGGGCGTCTCGCGCTGCACGTCGCGCATGTGCTCGGGGGTGGAGATCTCGGGAGTGCGCTTCTGGAACTTCACGGCGTCGGCTCCCGCCTTCGCCGCGACGTCGATGAGCCGCTTGGCGATCTCGACGTCGCCGTTGTGGTTGAGGCCGATCTCCGCGATGACGTAGGCGGGACGGCCGCCTCCGATGACACGCGATCCGATGCTGACAGTCATGGTTCCTCCGGTCGTCGAAATGGCCTTCTCCCCTGGGTACGCGCCGAGGGTGAACTGCGTGCGACAGGACGGTTACCGGCACCCGTCAGGCACAGGTCAGCCCGGCAACACCCGTTCGATCAGCTCGCGCACGGCGCCGTGACCGCCGCGACGAGAGAGCACGACACGCGCCTCGGCGCGCACGCGCGGGTGCGCGTCGGCGACGGCGATCGGCCAGCCCACGATGCGCATCGCGGGCAGGTCGTTCACGTCGTTGCCGAGGTAGGCGATCTCGGCGAGGGCGAGGCCGTTCTCCTCCGCCCATCCGCGCAGCGCGGATTCCTTGTCGTCGATCCCGTGCAGCACCGGCACCTTGAGCTTCTCGGCCCGCGCGCGCACGACCGCGTTCACCTCGGTCGAGAGGATGAGCATGGGGATGCCGGAGCGTCGCAGCAGCGCGACACCCATGCCGTCCTCGCGGCTGACACGCACGCGCTCGACCCCGTCGGCGTCCACGCTCGCGGTGTCGTCGGTGTGCACGCCGTCGAAGTCGGTCACGACGGCCTGCACGGGGATGCGGGCGGGCAACTCGTGCAGGGCGGCGAGCGCGCGGGCGATCTCCAGCTGCTGCGCGTCGTCGATCTCGATCGCCGTCCACTCCGGCACCTCGGCGATGCGGATGCGCCCGAAGAAGCGGTGCTGCGCTGCGCGGAAGCCCTCGGCCCCGAAGACGTAGAACGCCCCGGTCTCGAGATAGTGCGGCTCGCGGTCCTGCCGACGGGGGCGATGTCCTGCCTCGTGGTTGAGTGCGACGGCTGCGTCGTCGCCCGTACGCGCCCAGAGGAACCCGTAGGTCTCGAAGGCCGAGAACACGCTGTCGGCGCGGTCCTCCCGCACCTCGCGCACTGCGGATGCCAGGGCGTCGGAGGGGATGAAGGGCGACGTCGCCTGCAGGAACGCGACGACGTCGATGTCGTGGCCAGCCGCGCCGAGCTCGTCCATCGCGTGCAGGATCGCGCTCTCGGACGACGCGGTGTCGCCCGAGATCTCCGCGGGACGACGGATGACGACGGCACCGGCGGCCGTCGCGACCGCGGCGATCTCGGCATCGTCGGTCGACACCGCCACCAGGTCGACCCCCTCGGCGGCGAGCGCGGTGCGCACGGCCCGTTCGACGAGCGGCACACCGCCGACCCGCTGCACGTTCTTGCGCGGCACTCCCTTGGAGCCGCCGCGAGCGGGGATGATCGCGACCGTCGTCATGCGGTGTCTCCTCGTCCGTCTTCTCTCGTCACGAGCATCAACGCCCACGCAGAGCACGCCACGCGCGCCCCACCCGCCCCCTCGCTCCGAGCGCCGTGAGCTTGAGCTCCTCCACGCGCCCGATTCCCCCGGCGGGACGGATCGCCCGCTGCACGAGGCTCTGCTCCGGGGCTCCCGGCAGGCGCAGCTCGGTCAGGCGCTCCGCGGAGAAGTACCGATCCCGGTCGGCGGGACGGATGCCGGCGAGCAGCCGCTCCGCCCGCCCTCGCAGGTGACCGGCGACCTCGGGCTGCATCGCGTAGCCCACCGCGTCGATCAGCAGCTGCAGTTGGGCCGGCTCCCGGTACGGGGAATCCCGACGGGTGAGCACGTCGACGACCGTGGCCGGGATGCGGTTGCTGTTCTCGTAGGGCGTGAGACGCCGCAGCAGGGCATCCGTCCCGACCGCGTCGATGTCGCGGCCGAACAGGGCGCGCACGGTCGGCAGAGCGGTCGAGAACCCGGCGACCACCATCCGCGCGTCGAGTCGTTCGGCGAGCAGTTCGGCCGACAGCGCCCCCCGGTACTCGACGAACTCGATGTCGTGGAACACGGCGCGCTCCCGCAACGCATCGGTCACTCGCGGCGGGGCGGCAGGGTGCGGCTTGAAGACGATGCGCCGCGGGGCGTGCCGCGCGGCGCGGTCGATCATGTCGACCTGCAGCGCGACCTCCTCGGCGGCCGTGAGGAGACCCAGTGCCGCGAGGTACTGGCCGAGCACGAGAACCGTGGGACCGTCGACGGGTCCCGGCGCGGCGTCGCCGGGATCGCTCGGGACCACATCCAGAAGCGCCCGACGGAACAGCTCCGGCGCCACGGGCACGGCCTCGGCGCGCGGCGCGCCCACGAGCGGCGCGACTCCCGGCACCACGTCGGCGTGCACGACGCGTCCAATCCGCGCGGTCACCGTGTGCGGCATCCGCACCCTCATCGGCGAGTAGGTCATGAGGCCGTCGCCGATGATCGTGAGGCGCGCACGGGGGAACAGGGTCATGAGCGTGCGCGCCGGGGCCACCTGCGGGCTCTGCACGAGCAGCTCCAGGTCGTCGGGATCGAGATCCCACGCGCGGGTGAGCAGACGCTCCAGCACCGGCAGTTCCGCCGGCTCGGGCTTCCAGCCGCTCGGATGCAGCGGCCCGAGCAGCGCATCGAGGTCCTCGATCCGGTCGAAGCGCGCACGCAGAGGGGCGAGAGCGGGATCCGCCGCGATGCCGACCGTGGTCTCGGGCACGCGCGCCGACACGAAGGGCACGAGCAGGCGGTCGCCGTGCGCGCCGAGCAGACCGCCGTCGATCGCGGCGGCGGCCGTCGCGAGACCGTAGGCGCTGTGCAGCGCGAAGAGCTGGGTCACGCGGCACGCCCCACGGTGCGCAGCAGCGGTGCGAGCACCCGTCGACGCGGACCGTCGAGGCGGCGCAGCACCTCGGACGATTCGGCCTGCGGCAGGCGACCGAGCAGCTGCCGGATGCCGGAGCGCATCTCCGCGCGGAGCCCCGGCGTCATGCGGCGAGCGCGCACGAGGTGCCGGGAGCTCAGCGCCAGCACGGTCCACACCGCCTTGGGCAGGAAGCGTTCGGCCTCGGCATCCGCGTCGACGATGTCGAGCACCTCACCCATCGCCCTCACGAAGTCGAGCTGCCGTCGGTCGCGCACCTGCGTGAGCGAGGTCGAGACCCCCCGCCGATACAGCAGTGCGGGAGCGTCGACCACCGCGAACGAGCGGGCGTTCAGGTGCAGGCGCCAGATCCACGGGCGATCCTCGGCCGTGTACAGCCCCGGGGTGAAGTCGGCGAGGCCCCGGTCGAGCACGCGACGGTGCAGCAGCCCCGCCCACGCGAAGGGGTAGTCGACCATGGTGGGCTCGTCCTCCGGCAGGATCGCCTCGCGTGGCGAGACGGCGGTCTCGCGCCAGGCGAACGGCGCCCGCACCAGCGCTCGGGCGCTCCCTCTGACCGTCACGTGGTCGGTGCGCACGAGATCGCAGTCGAGGTCGCGCAGACGGCGCGCGAGCACGCTCAGTCGCTGCGGCTGCATCCAGTCGTCGCCGTCGAGGAACGTGAACGCCTCCCCCTCGACGTGTGCGAGCCCCTGATTGCGGGCCGTCGCAAGGCCCTGCGGCCGGGGATTCGCGATCACGGTCGCACGCGGCATCCGCTCCGCGTAGCTGCGCATGATCGCGCCGGTGTCGTCGCGGGAGCCGTCGTCGATCGCGACGAGCTGCAGCGCCGTCGGATCGTCGAACTGGCGGGTCAGCGTCTCGAGCGTCGTGCCGATATAGGCGCCGGCGTCCTTCGCAGGAAGGATGACGGTGACGAGGGGTGTGCGCACGGGTCTCCCGGGGTGGACGGTACCGGCATGGTGTCAGGCGCTCCTTGCCGAGTGGCGACCGGCAGGTGAACGCGGGGTGACTCGCCAGACGCCACGCACGTCGGGTTCGCGGGATCCGCCGCGATCGACCACGATGGAGGGCATGCTCTGGCCGTTCGGAACCACGTGGCGCCCGGTGCGGCAGAAGAGGCGCACCGCAGTCGACCTGCGCTGGCTGACCGCGCGGTCGTGGACCCGTCGCTGGTACCCGCAGGGCGTCGACGTGGGCGAGTGGCACGGCCGCCGCACGCTCGCGGTCAGCTGGTTCCGGCAGCGTCTCGACGGGCACCACCTCGCTTCACGGGTGGCCCTCGTCGACCTGGATCGGTCGCGACACCTCGACGTGCTGCTCGCCGTCGAGGACGACGGAGCGCTGCAGCCTGCGCCGATCCACGCGGGTGGGATCGCCTGGTTCGACGACCGCCTGTTCGTCGCGGCGACCGGCAAGGGGATCTGGGAGTTCGACCTGTCGCGCATCCGGCGTGTGCACGGCGCAGAGGCGCGGCGCGTGGCCGGATCCTCGGGTCGCGGGCCGCGCGTGAGCGCTCTCGTCGCGGTGCGCACCCGCGTGCATCCGATCGATCTGCGCTGCTCGTACCTCGGACGCGTGATCGACGCTGACGGGATGCCGGTGGACCGCGTGCTGATCGGCGAGTACAAGCCCGACGACACCGGACGCATCGCGGAGTTCGACCTGCCCGAGGGCGACGGCGGGTTCGTCGAGCGGGAGCGCTTCTCTCCCGGCATCCCCCGCATGCAGGGGGCCGTGCGCTGGGGCGACCGGCACTTCGTCTCGCAGTCCGACCATCTGCGGCCCGGGACGCTCTGGACCGGCGCTCGGGATGCTCTGACACCGAGCCGCATCCCGCTGCCGGTCGGCTGCGAGGACCTCGCCCTCGACCCCGAGGCACGGCTGCTGTGGACTCTGGGCGAGCACCCCTGGAAGCGCGTCGTGCGCGGCATCCCGCTCGGCGCGCTGGGGCTCTGACCGCCGCCGTCCGCATCCGGGCGCTCAACTCGCTGCTCAGCGCGCGAACGTAGACTGGGAGCGTGAAGAAGCCCGCGCCCCTCCTCGTCTACACCGTGCTCCGGCTGCTGGCGTTCCTCGTCCCGCTCGCGATCCTCTGGTTCTTCTTCCCGATCTTCCGGGAGTTCTGGTGGCTCGCCGCGATCTTCGCCGCGCTGATCGGCGTGAGCATCTCGATGCTGTTCCTGCGCGCACCGCTCACCGACGCGTCCGCGCGGATCCAGGAGCGACGCGACAGCCGCTCCGCGGGAGAGCGCGCGGACGCGGATGCCGAGGACGCGGCCATCGACGCGGACGACGCCGACCGCTCCGGTCGTTGAGCGAGCCCGCCCCCGGGTCGTCGAGCGAGCGCACCCCCGGTCGTCGAGCGAGCCCGCCCCCGGTCGTCGAGCGAGCCCGCCCCCGGGTCGTCGAGCGAGCGCACCCCCGGTCGTCGAGCGAGCGCACCCCCGGTCCGTCGAGCGAGCGCACCCCCGGTCGTTGAGCGAGCGCAGCGAGACGAAACGCCGATAGCCGCCTTGCGGACTCAGCCGGCGAACGCCCAGAACAGCGCACCCGCGTAGAGCAGCGCGGTCAGCGAGGTGAGCGCCAGCGCGATCACGAGCTCCTTGGCCTCTCGGTACGTCCAGACGATGAGGATCGCCGGGCCTCCCGCGAGCAGCGCGAGGAGTCCGATCCATCCGATCGGGTACAGCAGCGCGAGGAACGCGAGGATGCCGAAGGGCGCGAGCACGAACAGCGTGAACAGCACCTGCGTGGCGCGCCGGCCGATCAGCACCGTGAGCGTGCGCTTGCCGACGACGCGATCCTGGTCGATGTCGCGGAGGTTGTTCGCGAGCAGCACGGCGCAGGCGAACAGACCGGCGGCGATCGCACCGAGCCAGGCCTGCTGAGGGAGTTCGAAGACCTGCACCCAGGTCGTGCCGAGGGTGGCGACGAGGCCGAAGAACACGAAGACGAAGACCTCGCCGAGTCCGAAGTAGCCGTAGGGGCGCTTGCCGCCGGTGTAGAACCAGGCCGCGACGATGCACGCCGCGCCGACCGCCAGCATCCACCACTGGCCGGTGCGCACGATGATCGCGACGCCCACCGCGGCAGCGAGCGCGAAGAACACGAGTCCGATGATCAGCACGGTGCGCGGCTTCACGCGCCCGGAGGCGGTGAGGCGGGCGGGACCCACGCGGACGGCGTCAGTGCCTCGGATGCCGTCGCTGTAGTCGTTCGTGAAGTTCACGCCGATCTGCAGCAGCACCGCGACCGCGAGGCAGGCGAGCGCGATCACCCAGTGGAACTCGGGGCCGGTGCTCCGAGCAGCGCCCGTCCCGATCACGACGGGGGCGACGGCGAGGGGCAGCGTGCGCAGGCGCGCGGCGCCGATCCAGTCGCGTGCCGTGACGGGCCCTGCCTCTACGACCGGACGCTTGGCGGGGTTGCCGCTCGCGTGCGGCGCGGTCCGCCGGGACTTCGTGTTCTTCTTGCGCTGGGAGGATGCTGCCACGCAGGGAATCCTACTGGCCGCGTCTCTCCCGGCCGGTCAGGGATTCGGGTTGGAGTCCTTGCCGTCGAGCCACAGCGTGTCCGACTTGTCGCCGTGCGCGCCGCCCGTGCCGACATGCTTGTCGCTGATCTTCGGCCCCTTGAGGATCACGTGCACCATGGCCTGCGCGTGCCCGTGTCCGAGGCTGTACTCCTGCTTGAGCCAGTTCAGCACGACAGTCGACTTCGTGGTCTCGTCGAACCCCTGCTCCTTCGCGAGCTCGATGAACTGCCGCGGGGTGAGACCGGTCTGGGTCTCGACCTTGTCGAGGTAGGCCTGGAAGGACATGCATGCTCCTGACATCGAGGGACGTCGATCACGGTAGCGCTTCGCGTCCCGCGGCCACTACCCCTCGCCGACGGTGACGATCGGTCGGTGCTCGTAGTAGGTCTGCAGCACCACGGTCGTGCGGGTGTTGACGTTCGCGGCGAGGCGGATGTCGCGCACGAGCTCCTCGAGATCGCGGGGCGTCGCGACGCGCACGAACAGCATGTAGCTCGCGTCACCCGCGATCGAGTGGCAGGCCTCGATCGCGCTGAGGTGCTCGAGGCGATCCGGAGCGTCGTCGGGCTGGGCCGGGTCGAGCGGCGTGATCTCGATGAATGCCGACAGCGGTGCGCCGACCTGCTCGGGGTCGAGCACGGCGCGGTAGCCGGTGATCACCCCGCGGGTCTCGAGGCGACGAAGCCGGGACTGCACGGCGGAGACGGACAGGCCGACGGCCTCGGACAGCTGGGCGAGGGTCGCCCGTCCGTCACGGGAGATCGCGGCGAGGATCGATCGGTCGACAGCATCATCCATGGATGTAAGATTATCGTCAGGATTCCGCATTGACCGGAATATTTCCTGCAACTACCGCGATCGGAGGTTCCATGTCCACTCCCACCCTGAACTCTCAGGCCATCGTCGGCGAACCCGAGGTCGTCGAGGACGCGTCGATCGCCGAGCAGAGCGCCGCGTGGGCGCAGCTCAAGGACGCCGCGATCGCGATCCGCGAGATGCAGATCAAGGACGGCTCGATCCCGGATGCCGCGCACCACGCCGCCGCGCGTGACCTCGTGTCCGCGATCACGGCGTCGATCCGCGCGCTGGCCCCGGCCTTCCCGCACGACGCCGACTACCTCGCGGCCTCCGTCGTGGACTTCGAGCGCTGGGCCTCCGAGGGCTTCGGCGTGCCCGATTTCCTCGACTCGCTGCTGGCCTTCCAGCCGCAGCAGCACCGCGTCGACGGCATCCGTCACCTCGTCGTCTTCCCGATGTACACGCAGAACGGCTCGAGCGACCGCCTGGTCGAGGCGCTGATCGTCGAGACCATCTGGCCGGAGTTCATCGCCGCCCTCGAGGCCGGCGACTACGGCAACAAGCTGTTCGTCTCGCTGCGCCTCGTGGACTTCACCCCCGGCTACGACACGAACTCGGCCGTGCTGTTCCCCGAGACCGTCGCGATGCGCGAGATTCCTTCGTTCACGTGGGGCGCGATCTTCCAGGACCGCGAGGCCGCCCGCTACCGCCGGGTCACCCGCGCCGCCGCCGAGATCACGAACCTCGACCTGCCGGAGCGCGCCGCGGCGATGCTCGACGACCAGGCCCTCACGGAGCGCGCCTTCGTGATGTGGGACATCATCCACGACCGCACGCACATGCGCGGCGACCTGCCGTTCGACCCGTTCATGATCAAGCAGCGGATGCCGTTCTTCCTCTACTCGCTCGAGGAGATGCGCTGCGATATGACCGCGTTCCGCGAGTCGGTGAAGATCGAACGGGCGCTCGCGGCCCGCATGGATGCCGGCGAGGAGCTCACCGACGCAGAGCGCGAAATGCACGACCACGCCGGTCTCGTGCAGTACGCCGTGATCTTCGACCGGATCTTCCGCTTCGCGATCACCGGCACGCGGGTGCGCAACTACGACGCGGTCGGCGGACAGCTCCTGTTCGCCTGGCTGCACCAGCGGGGCGTGCTGCACTGGACCGACACCGCCCTCGCCTTCGACTGGGACGCCGTGCCGGATGCCGTCGTCGCTCTCGGCGACGCGATCGACGACCTGTACTGGCACTCGATCGACCGACCCAAGGTCGCCCACTGGCTTGCCGCGTACGAGCTCGTGCGCGGCACGCTCACGCCGCACCCGGCCTCGCAGTGGGCTCGCGGGCTGTCGGACGAGATCCTCGCCGGCGCGCCCAAGGGGTACACGGATGCCGTGATGGACGACGAGTTCCCGCTGTCGATGTTCTTCGAGACCCTCGACAAGAAGATGAAGCCGGTCGTCGAGTCGACCGTCGGCATCCGCGGCGAGGACGACTGATCCGAGCGTGGTTTCTGGGGAGTCCGGTCGACGTTCTGCGGCCGGGCGCGATCTCTGCGGCCACTCCAGGGGGCAGTGGCCGCAGAAGTCGTTCTGATGCGCGAGAGTTGAGCACATGAGCGTCGCACACCGCACGATCGTCCTGGCCGGGGCCACGAGCCCGT
Organism: Microbacterium sp. GCS4; assembly: GCF_001262495.1. Classification (GTDB taxonomy): domain Bacteria; phylum Actinomycetota; class Actinomycetes; order Actinomycetales; family Microbacteriaceae; genus Microbacterium. Next base: position 467,003 of record NZ_LGYE01000002.1, on the reverse strand, counting down.
CCGGCATCGCCCTGACCTCGGCCCTGGTCGCCGCGGGCGCGCGCGTCGTCGCGACCGGGCGCTCCGCCGACCGACTCGCACCGCTGCGCGAACTCGGCGCGGAGGTTGCGGTCGCGGACGCCACGTCGCTCGATGCCATGACCGCCCTCGCCGCCCGTCTGGACACGGTCGACGCCGTGGTCCCCTTGGTCGGCGGGTGGCGCGGTGGCGGCGGGCTCGCGGGGCAGTCGGACGAGGACTTCGCGGCACTCCTGCCCGCGTTCGAGGCCGTGCGGGCGACGAGTCGCGCCTTCGACCCGCTGCTGCGTTCGGCGGAGGCCGGGCGCTTCGCGATCGTGTCGTCGACCGCGGTCGGGCGTCCGCTCGCCGGCGGGGCGAACTACGCCGCGGTCAAGGCCGCGAGCGAGGCGTGGGCGCGGGCCGTGGCCCAGGGGTATGCGAAGGCGGCACGGGATGCCGGAGAGCCGCTGCGCGCGGCATCCGTGATCTTCCGCGCGAAGGCCCTGGACCCGTCGTCGCTCGCGCCGCGCATCTCGGCGCTGTGGGATGAGGACGCCGCCACGCTCAACGATCAGGTCCGCCTGCTCGACGACTGACGCTGGAGTCCGCACCGTCGATGGCATCCGGGTTCTCGACTCCCCCCGCGTCGGTGCCTTCACCGGGCAGCTCCTGCTCCGGCGCGTGCGCGTAGAGGTCGGTGAGCTTGCGGTAGGACTTCGTGAAGAACGCGAGCGTTCCGACGACCACCATCACGAGACCCGCGAACAGGCAGATCAGTGCGATGCCGCGTGCATCCCCCTCTCCGAGCAGCCAGCCCCACTGCTGCCGTCCGGCACTCGACTCCATGTACGGGATCACCGCGAACTCCGCGATCGGCGCGATGAGGAAGGCCGTGATCGGCGCGGCCGCGGCCTCCATCGCGGCGGCGACGCCGAACACGCGCCCCTGCCGCTCGAAGCGCACGACCTTCTGGATCACGGTCTGCTCTGCCGCCTCGGCGGGAGGCACGAGCGCCATATAGATCCACATCCCGACCACGTACAGCGGCCACCACTCGCGCAGCATGAACACGGACCCGAGCAGCCCCATCGCGATGACGACGAGCAGCAGCGTGCGCATGGGTTTCTTGCCGAGACCGAACTTGGCTACGAGGCCGCCGCCGATCAGGAACCCGGTGGAGGCGAAGGCCAGCGCGAAGCCCCAGGTCTGCGCGTCGAACAGCGTGAGCCCGTAGGGGTCCATGAGCGCCATGTAGACGCCGCCGATGAGGTTGTTGAACGTCGAGAAGATGATCAGCGCGAAGAGTCCGGGCGCGAGGCGGATGGCCGTGACGCTGCCCCGGAAGTCGAGCGCGCTCGAAGATTCGGGGTCGGGCGTCGGAGTGCCCTCCGGGATCCGGATGAACAGCAGGTGCACGAAGGTCAGCACCATCGCCACGATCGCGATGCCCAGGGTCCAGCCCATGCCGAGGAAGCCGATCGACAGCCCGGAGAACACGCTCGTCACGAGGAACGCGAGTCCCTGCACGGTGCCGACGAGTCCGTTGGCGTTCGCCCGCCGCTCTTCCGGCACGAGCAGCGTCACGGTCGTCGACAGCGCGATGTTGCGCATCTGCTCGATCACGCCGCCGAACAGGATGAGGATCGAGAACGCCCAGAACCACGGGCCACCCAGGTCGAGGATCGCCGACTCCGGCTGCCAGACGTAGAGGGTGCCGGCGAGGAGGAACGCCACAGCCGAGACGACGCTCGACAGCAGCATGACGGTGTGCTTGCGATGACGATCGACGATCGTGCCGAAGATCATCGCGAAGAAGGCGATGAACAGCATGTACGCGCCGCCGATGATGCCCGTCGCGAGCACCGACTGCGTCTCGATGTAGACCCAGAACGTGAGCGCGAACCACAGGAAGCTCGTCGTCACGTTGGCGATCAGCGTGTTGACGAGAACGTTCGCGAAGGCCGTCTTCGCCGGGGTGCGTTCCATGGGTCCGAGGGTAGGGGGTGCCTCCGACATCCGGTAGGGCATCCGCGGATTAGGCTTGACCGGTGAGCATTCAGCATGACCCCGCGCTCCGCGGCTTCGCGAGCGACAACTACTCCGGTGTGCACCCCGAGGTGCTCGAGGCGATCGCCCGGGCGAACGGCGGACACCAGATCGCGTACGGAGAGGACGCCTACACCGAGCGTCTGCAGGAGGTGTTCCGCGACCACTTCGGCGAAGGCGTCCAGGCGTTCCCGGTGTTCAACGGCACGGGTGCGAACGTCACCGGCATCCAGTCGATGCTTCCCCGCTGGGGCGCCGTGATCGCGGCATCCACCGCCCACATCAACGTCGACGAGGGCGGCGCCCCCGAGCGCATCGGCGGGTTCAAGATCCTCGCCGTCCCCACAGACGACGGCAAGCTGACGCCCGAGCTCGTCGACCGCGAGGCGTGGGGCTGGGGCGACGAGCACCGCGCACAGCCGCTCGTCGTCTCGATCACGCAGTCCACCGAGCTCGGCACCCTCTACTCGGTCGACGAGATCCGTGCGCTCGCCGACCACGCGCACGAGCGCGGCATGCGACTGCACCTGGACGGCGCCCGGATCTCGAACGCCGCAGCCGCGCTCGACCTGCCGCTGCGCGCTTTCACCCGCGACGCCGGCGTCGACGTGCTGAGCTTCGGCGGCACAAAGAACGGGGCGATGCTGGGCGAGGCTATCGTCGTGCTGAACCCCGAGGCGTCGACCGGCCTCACATACTCGCGCAAGTTCAACATGCAGCTGTCGTCGAAGATGCGGTTCGTGTCCGCTCAGCTCATCGCACTGCTCGAGGGCGACCTCTGGCTGCGCAACGCCCGACACGCGAACGCGATGGCCCAGCGCTTGCGCGGCTCGATCGAGGCCGGCATCGCGGACGGCTCCATCGCCGGCGTGGAGTTCACGCAGCCCACGCAGTCGAACGGCGTGTTCGCCACTCTGCCCGAGGGCGTCGCGGATCGGCTGCGCGAGAGCTTCCGCTTCTACGACTGGGATGCCGCTCGGCGCGAGGTCCGCTGGATGTGCGGCTTCGACACCGAGGAATCCGACGTCGACCAGTTCGTCGCCGAGCTCGCGCGCCTCACCTCCGCCTGAGCTCCGCCTGAGCGCTCTCCGTCCGCGCTGCTCTGCGGCGGTCCTTTCGCCGACGCCCCGCCTGGTCGCCCACGCCCCTGCTGGACGACGTACCTGAGCAGGGGCGTCGGCGACCCACAGGGGCGTCGGCGAGCGGGAGGCTTACGAGCAGGGGCGTCGGCGAGCGGGAGGCTTACGAGCAGGGGCGTCGGCGACCGGAAGGCTTACGAACAGGGGCGTCGGCGAGCGGGAGGCTTACGAACAGGGGCGTCGGCGTGAGAAGGCGAGGGCGTCGGCCGGCGGCAGCGATCAGCGCAGCAGGCCGAGGTTCGCGAGCGCGAGCCGGATGAGCGTGCCGCGCCCGCCCTCCATCTCGGCGGCGACCGCATCGGAGGCGGCGGCCTCGGGAGTGAACCAGGTGACCTCGAGAGCATCCTGACGCGGCTCGCACGTTCCCGTGACCGGAACGACGAACGCCAGCGACACGGCGTGCTGCCGGTCGTCGTGATACGCGCTCACGCCGGGCAGCGGGAAGTACTCCGCGACCGTGAACGGCAACGGCGACGCCGGCAGCAGCGGGAACGCCATGGGTCCGAGGTCGTTCTCGACGTGCCGGAAGAGCGCATCGCGGATCGTCTCGCCGAAGCGGACGCGACCCGACACGATCGTGCGGGTCATCTCGCCCAGCGGCGTGGAGCGGAGCAGGATGCCGATCTCGGTGACCTGCCCGGAACCGTCGGTGCGCACCGGGATCGCCTCGACGTAGAGCATCGGCAGGCGACGACGCGCCTCCTCGAGCTCGAACTCGCTGAGCCAGCCGGGGTTGCCGTCCGGCGCGGGCGGTTGCGCATCGCCGAAACCGCCGATGCCGTCGTCGGGCTCGGGATCGGGATCGGGTGTGCGGACGGCCATGTGTCCTTTCTACCAGCCGCACCTGCGCGTCGACAGCGACGACCGGCATAGGGCTCCGGGCGGGTCGGGTGTCGGCGGCCCCTGGCAGGATGGGGATGTGAGCGAGGAACTGAGAATCGACGGCGCCCTCACGCGCTGGTCGACCGGCGAGCGCAGCGGGATGCCGCTGCTCGTGCTGCTGCACGGCTACGGCGCCGACGAGCACGACCTGTTCGGACTCGTGCCCTACCTGCCCACCGGCATCGCGGTGGCCTCGGTCGCCGCACCGCTCGCTCCCCCGTGGCCCATGCCCGGCCGCTCCTGGTACCCGATCGAAGGCCTCGACGGCCGCAGCTCGGCGACCGTGACGGTCGCGGCCGAGGCGTTCCTGCGCTGGCTCGACGAGGAGGCCGCGGATGCCGCATCCGTCGCCTTCCTCGGCTTCTCCCAGGGCGCTGCCGTGGCCTTGCAGGCGTTGCGTCTCGACCCCGGCCGAGTCGGGGCGGTCGTGGCGCTGAGCGGCTACGTCGCGCCCGGGGATCTACCCCGGGACGACGAGCTCACTGAGCTCCGACCGCACGTCTTCTGGGGCCGCGGCACACACGACGATGTGATCCCCGAGGCGCTCGTCGCGCATACGGCCGACTGGCTGCCCGGGCACTCCGAGCTGTCGGGCCGCGTCTATACCGGCCTCACACACAGCATCTCGGAGGAGGAGCTCGGCGACGTCCACGCCTTCCTCGCGCGCTGGCTGGAGCGCACCGCGGCGGGCTGACCGCTACCGCGGGCCGGGGCCGTCGATGTCGCGAGGGTCGTCCGAATCCTGGTCGAGCTCGTCTCCGGGCATGCTCTCGTCGCCCGGCATCCGCGTGTCCTTCCGCCACGGCGCCCGACTCAGCGCGACAGACAGCGAGAGGCCGATCACGAGGCCGATGCTGATCCCGACGATCATGTTGTCGAAGGTGACGCCGAGAGCGACGCCCACCCCCATGCCGATCGCGATCCCCGCACCCAACCCCATCCGGGCGCGCATCTCGTGTGGACTCGGTTCGCGATCTGCCATGACTCCACCGTACGGAAGGCGACCGGCGGCGACATCCCCCGCACGACGGAGCCTGCGACACGCCCGGGAGGTTGCGGGCGCCGACACGCCCGGGTATGGTCGTCAGGTCCTGTCCGCCGTGTCTGGAAGTCCTTTGATCTGAATCGTCGCCTTCGCGCTCTCTCATCCGCGCGCTGACCCGACGATCGCCGACTCCACGGCCGACCACCGCCCGCCGTCATTCTGACGGCACCCGCCTCTCGCGGTCCCCGCTCGGGGAACAGGGCGTCCGGTGTCAGTGCACCCCGCACTCGACAGGAGACCCCATGACCACCCCCACCCTCCATTCCTCCGTCACGCTCGACCGCGTGACCCTCACCTGGCCGGACGGCTCCACGGCCCTCGATGCCGTATCCGGATCGTTCGGCACGGGCCGCACCGGCCTCGTCGGCCGCAACGGCGCCGGCAAGTCCACGCTGCTGCGCCTCATGGCCGGCGAGCTCGCCCCGACGTCCGGCGTCCTGTCGACGACGGGCGAGGTCGCGTACCTGCCGCAGCAGCTCACGCTGGACGTGGATCGTCGAGTGGCGGAGCTACTGGGCGTCGCCGAGACGCTCGACGCTGTACGTGCCATCACGTCGGGCGACGTCGACCCCGCGCACTTCGACACGGTCGGCGACGACTGGGACATCGAGGCGCGCGCCGAGGTGGCGCTGGCCGAGGCCGGACTCGCCCCCGACTTCCTCGACCGTCGCGTCGGAGAGCTGTCGGGCGGCGAGGCCGTGCTCGTCGCGATCGCCGGCATCCGTCTGCGACGTGCGCCGATCACCCTGCTGGACGAGCCGACGAACAACCTCGATCGGGACGCACGGGCCGCGCTCGCGGCGATGGTGCGCGCCTGGAAGGGCACACTGATCGTCGTGAGCCACGACCTGTCGCTGCTCGAGCTCATGGACGACACGGCCGAGCTCTACGCCCAGACGCTGAGCGTGTTCGGCGGACCGTACTCCGAATGGCGCGCCTGGTTGGATGCCGAACAGGACGCCGCGCGCCAGGCCGAGGCGACCGCCAAGCAGGAGTTCCGCAAGGAGAAGCGTCAGCGCATCGAGGCCGAGGTCAAGCTCGCGCACCGTGCGCGCACGGCGAAGAAGGCCGAGATCGAGAAGCGGGTGCCGAAGATCATCGCGCACGGGCGGCGCGGTGCCGCCGAGGTGTCGGCCGGTCGGCTGCGTACCGAGGTCGCGGGCAAGGAGGACGCTGCTCGCGCGGCGCTCGACGACGCGGGGCGCCGCATCCGTTCCGACGCCTCGATGAAGATCGAGCTGCCGGACCCGCAGGTGTCGCCTGGTCGCCGCATCGCCGAGCTCGGCGACGGCGAGCGCACGTGGGTCGTGCAGGGCCCGGAGCGGGTCGCGCTGATCGGACGCAACGGCGCCGGCAAGACGACGCTGCTGGAGGATCTCGTCCATCATCGTGTGAGGGGTCCGCTCACGGCTCTGCCGCTGACGGATCGGATCGGCTACCTGCCCCAACGGGTCGACGGGCTCGACGAGACACGGTCGGTGTTCGAGAACATCGCGGATGCCGCGCCGCACGTTCCCGAGAAGGAGCTGCGCAACCGCCTGGCGCGATTCCTGATCCGCGGGGCGACCGCCGACCGGCCGGTGTCCGCGTTGTCGGGCGGCGAACGGTTCCGGGTGGCGCTCGCGAAGCTGCTGCTGTCGGACCCGCCGCCGCACCTGGTGCTGCTCGACGAGCCGACGAACAACCTCGACATCGACACGGTCGACCAGCTCGTGGAGGCGCTGAGGGCGTATCGGGGCGCGGTGCTCGTGGTGAGTCACGACGACGCGTTCCTCTCCCGACTCGACCTCGACCTCACGCTCGAGATCGACGGCGACGGGATGCTGCGGCAGGTCGACTGATGCTCAGGCCCGCCGGCTCCGCATCGCGCGTGTGTGCGCGACCGCGGGGTCGGCGGCGCGGAGCGTGTAGTCCTCGGACTCACGCGGCACGAGAGCGACCCGTCCCTCCTCGTCATGGTCGAGTCCCCAGCCGTAGCGCTTGCCGAGCGGCGAGGACCGCAGGCACGGCTGCCCCTTCGCGAAGAACGCCTCGCGCGCGGCGGCGTCGTCGGGGTCGATGCCCTGGCGCAGCGCGTGGGTCGTGAAGATCACATCGTCGGATGTGCGACCGTAGGGCTGCTCGGCGATCAGCCGGTAGTGCAGCGCGGCGATCGTCGGCTTCTCGCCGGTGGGCGGCTCTTCGGCATGATCGACCGGGCAGTCCTCGGCGACCTCGATGAACGTGGTGCGGTAGTTCGTGGTGTGCGCGGCCATGCCTACAGCATGCTCCCGACCTCGGACAATCCGGAACCCGATGTCGGTGGCACCCGCGATGATGGAGGGATGGGTGACGTCCTCGAGCGCTTCACCCCGGCCACGCAGGACTGGTTCCGGGGGGCGTTCACCGCACCCACGCCCGCGCAGGCCGGCGCGTGGGAGGCGATCTCGCAGGGCAAGCACGCGCTCGTGGTCGCTCCGACCGGATCGGGTAAGACGCTCTCGGCTTTTCTCTGGGCGATCGACAGCGTGTTCCGCGAGCGCATCGCAGCGGGAGCCGTTGCAGGAGACAAGGAGAAGAAGGCGAAGAAGGATGCCGAGGCGTCGCGCACCCGCATCCTCTACATCTCCCCGCTCAAGGCGTTGGGCGTCGACGTCGAGCGCAACCTGCGTTCCCCGTTGATCGGGATCGGTCAGTCCGCCCGGCGGCTGGACATGCCGGCACCGGCGGTGACGGTCGGGGTCCGCTCGGGCGACACGACGTCGAGCGACCGGCGCAAGCTCGTCTCCGATCCGCCCGACATCCTCATCACGACGCCCGAGTCGCTGTACCTCATGCTCACGAGCCGCGCGGGCGAGACCCTGCGGGACGTGCACACCGTCATCATCGACGAGGTGCACGCGGTCGCGGCGACCAAGCGCGGAGCGCACCTCGCGGTGAGCCTCGAACGCCTCGACGCGCTGCGCGCAGCGCACGGACATGACGAGCCGGCGCAGCGCATCGGCCTGTCGGCGACCGTGCGGCCGATCGACGAGGTCGCGCGCTTCCTCGGCGGCGCGGCACCCGTCGAGATCGTCGCCCCACCCGCCTCGAAGACGTTCGAGCTCGGGGTGGTCGTGCCGATGGACGACATGACCAACCCGCCCCCGCCGCCCGGGGCCTCCACCACGACCGCCGACGAGGACGCCGCCGAGTACACCGAGGTCACGGGCTCGGTGTGGCCGCACGTGGAGGAGGCGATCGTCGACCGCATCCTGCAGAACAAGTCCACGATCGTGTTCTCGAACTCCCGCCGGCTCGCCGAGCGACTGACCGGGCGGCTCAACGAGATCTACTCCGAGCGCATCGGCGTGCCTCTCCCCGACGCGACCGTGCCGGCGTCGATGATGGCGCAGGCCGGGGCCACGGCGGGCGCCGATCCCGTGCTCGCGAAAGCCCACCACGGCTCGGTGTCGAAGGAGCAGCGCGCGCAGGTCGAGGAGGAGCTGAAGTCCGGGGTCCTCCGCTGCGTGGTCGCGACGAGCAGCCTCGAGCTCGGCATCGACATGGGCGCGGTCGACCTCGTGATCCAGGTCGAGGCCCCGCCCTCAGCCGCCTCAGGCCTGCAGCGTGTGGGACGGGCGGGCCACCAGGTCGGCGAGATCAGCCGCGCCGCGCTGTTCCCCAAGCACCGCGGCGACGTGCTGCACACCGCGATCGTGACGGAGCGGATGCTGGCGGGCAAGATCGAGGCGATCCAGGTGCCCCGCAACCCGCTCGATATCCTGGCCCAGCAGACGGTCGCGGCGAGCGCCCTCGGGGCGATCAGCGTCGAGGAGTGGTTCGAGACCGTGCGCCGGTCCGCGCCGTTCCAGTCGCTCCCCCGTTCGGCGTACGAGGCGACGCTCGACCTCCTCGCCGGGCGCTTCCCCTCCGACGAGTTCGCCGAGCTGCGCCCTCGGCTCGTGTGGGATCGGGATGCCGGAACGCTGACGGGCCGGCCCGGCGCGCAGCGCATCGCAGTCACGAGCGGTGGCACCATTCCCGACCGCGGGCTGTTCGGCGTCTTCGTCGCAGGAGAGTCCACGGGCGCGCGGGTCGGCGAGCTCGACGAGGAGATGGTCTACGAGTCCCGGGTGGGAGACGTGTTCACGCTCGGCACGACCAGCTGGCGCATCGCCGAGATCACCCACGATCGTGTCAACGTGATCCCCGCCTATGGACAGCCGGGCAAGGTGCCGTTCTGGCACGGCGACGGCATCGGCCGTCCGTTCGAACTGGGCGAGGCGCTCGGGAAGTTCTCCCGCGAGGTGTCGTCGGCCGCCCCGGAGAAGGCAGCGCAGCGGCTGATCGAGGCCGGTCTCGACGAGCAGGCCAGGGCGAACCTCATGGCCCATCTGACGGAACAGCGGGAGGCCACGGGCACGCTTCCGACGGATCGCTCGCTCACGGTCGAGCGGGGTCACGACGAGGTCGGCGACTGGCGCGTGATCCTGCATTCCCCGTACGGCATGAAAGTGCATGCGCCGTGGGCGCTCGCGATCAACGCCCGAGTGCGGGAGCGCCTGGGCGTCGAGGGATCGGCGGTCGCGAGCGACGACGGCATCATCGTCCGCCTGCCGGATGCGGAGTCCGAGCCGCCCGGAGCCGAGCTCTTCGTGTTCGACCCCGACGAGCTCGAGCAGCTCGTCACGCAGGAGGTCGGCGGCTCCGCGCTCTTCGCCTCCCGGTTCCGGGAGTGCGCCGCGCGAGCGCTGCTCATGCCCCGCACCAACCCGAACCGTCGAACCCCGCTGTGGCAGCAGCGGCAACGCTCGGCGCAGCTGCTCGAGGTGGCACGACGGCATCCGACGTTCCCGGTGATCCTGGAGACCCTGCGCGAGGTACTGCAGGACGTCTACGACCTGCCGTCGCTGCGGCGGCTCGCGACCTCGATCGCCGATCGTCGCATCCGGCTCGTCGAGACCCAGCCCTCGCAGCCGTCGCCCTACGCTCGCGACCTGCTGTTCGGCTACGTTGGCGCGTTCATGTACGAGGGCGACTCGCCGCTGGCCGAGCGTCGCGCCGCCGCGCTCTCGGTCGACCCGGCGCTGCTCGGCGAGCTGCTCGGCACGGTCGAGCTGCGCGAACTGCTCGACCCCGCGGTGATCGCGCAGTTCGAACGCGAGGTGCAGCGGCTCGACCCCGAACGGCGGGCGCGAGGGCTCGAGGGGGTGGCGGACCTCCTGCGCGTGCTCGGCCCGCTGGACGCCGCGGAGGTGGCCCTGCGCCTGGAGCGTGCGCCCGAGACGACGACAGACACCGCGCTCGACACCGCGACGGACGCCGACACCGGTGCGATGGTCGAGGCCGCCGCGGCCCATCTCGACGCGCTCGTCGCCGCGCGACGCGCGATCCCCGTGACCATCGCCGGCACCACGCGCATCGCCGCGATCGAAGACGCCGGACGTCTGCGCGATGCACTCGGAGCCGCGCTGCCCACCGGCATCCCGGTCGCGTTCCTCGAGCCGATGGCCGATCCGCTGGGCGACCTCGTGGCGCGCTACGCGCGCACGCACGGTCCGTTCACGACCGACGCCCTCGCCTCGCGGCTCGGCATCGGCGCCGCAGTGGCCCGGCACACACTGCAACGCCTCGAGCACTCCGGCCGGCTGACGAGCGGGTACTTCCTGCCGGAGGCCTCGGGGTCGGGCAGCGAGACCGAGTGGTGCGACACCGAGGTGCTGCGGCGGCTGCGGATGCGGTCGCTCGCAGCCATCCGCGGCAGCGTCGAGCCCGTCTCTCCTGAGGCGTATGCGCGGTTCCTGCCCGACTGGCAGCACCTGCATCGCCCGCTGGAGGGCATCGACGGCGTGCTCACGGTCATCGAGCAGTTCGCGGGCGTGCCGATCCCCGCGAGCGCCTGGGAATCGCTCGTGCTTCCGTCGCGGGTGCGCGACTACTCCCCCGCGCTGCTCGACGAGCTCACGGCCGCCGGTGAGGTCATCTGGTCGGGACACGGCACCCTGCCCGGCCGCGACGGGTGGGTCTCGCTGCATCCTGCCGACCTCGCGCCCTTCACCCTGCCCGAACCCGACTCGGCGATCGCCGCAGACTCGCTCGAGGCCCGCGTGCTGGAGGCGCTCGGCGCGGGAGGGGCGTACTTCGCCGCTCAGCTCCGCGACATGACCGGCGCCGAGAACGAGCAGTCCGTGCTCGAAGCACTCTGGAACCTCACCTGGGCCGGGCGCGTCACGAACGACACGTTCGCCCCCATCCGCTCCCTGCTCGCCGGAGGGTCGCAGGCGCACCGCGTCACCCGCCGCGCTCCGCGCACCCGGGCGTACCGGGGCATGTCGCTCGCCCGTCCCACACCCCGCCCCTCCTCCGTCGGCGGGCGCTGGGCGCTGCTTCCCGGCATCGAGACGGATGCCGCGCGCCGCGCGACCGTCACTGCAGGCCTGCTGCTCGACCGCTACGGCGTCGTGACCCGCGGCGCCGTGCAGTCCGAAGGCGTTCCCGGCGGCTTCGCGCAGGCGTACCGCGTGCTCGCGGGTTTCGAGGAGGCCGGTCACTGCCGTCGCGGCTACGTGATCGAGAAGCTCGGCGCCGCACAGTTCGCGGCCTCCGCCACCGTCGACCGCCTCCGCACCTTCGCGGGCCTCGCCGATCCGCCGCCCCGGCTCGCCGTCACGCTCGCAGCCACCGACCCGGCGAACCCCTATGGCGCGGCTCTGGCCTGGCCGCGCCGCGACGACGTCTCACACCGGCCCGGACGCAAGGCCGGTGGCCTCGTCGTACTCGTCGACGGCACGCTCGTGCTGTACCTGGAACGCGGCGGACGCACCGTGCTCTGCTTCACCGACGACAGCGAGGTGTTGCGCGCGGCCGCCGCCGACCTCGTCGCCACCTCCCGCGCCCGTCGCCTCGACACGCTCACGGTCGAGAAGGTCAACGGAGAAGGTGTCTACGGCACCGAGCTCGCGACCGCGCTGCAGGAGGCCGGGTTCGTGGCGACCCCGCGCGGCTACACGCTCCGCAAAGCGATCTGAGGGACTCCCCGCAAGGCGATCTGAGGGACTCCCCGCACAGCGATCTGAGGAACTCCCCACAACGCGATCTGCGAGACTCCGAGGCCTCGGGATCCTCCCCGCGCCTACAGCCCCCCGACCTCACCCACCGCGACCTCACAGGCCCGCGAGCTCACCCACCGCGACGTCACCGACCGCGACGCCACCCGCCCGCTGTCACCCCGTCTGCCGGGTGAGTGACATGCCCTGCAGCGACGACTGCACCTGGAACGACATCACATCGGGCAGGTAGCGATCGTCGCCCGCCTCGATCGCCCGCCCGTCCGCGGCGTAGCTGACCCGATTCACGCGCAGCAGCGGGCTCGATCGCCGCACGTCGAGCAGACGGGCGTCCTCGCTGGGGGCGGCGATCGCATCGATCGTGTGCTCGCCGTGCACCATGCGCACGCCCCGCTCTTCGAGGGCGCCGACGACCGAGGGCTCCTCGGGCGACAGATCCTCGACGAGCGGCGCGATCCACGACGGGTACGCGGTGCGCTCGAGCATCACGACCCGTCCGTTCAGCATCCGCAGGCGCACGACCTCGAGCACGTCGCCGATGCCGTGCCCACCGCGGAACCGCCGGACCTCGTGCGCGGTGGCCGCACGTCTCCGCTGCTCGACGACCCGTCCGCCCGGTTCCATGCCCCGGCTCCGCGCCCACTGCGCGAACGAGCGCATCTCCGAGAAGCGCTGGCTCAACCCGGTCGTGCGCACGAGCCACCCGGACCCGCGTCGTGGGGCGATCGCGCCCTGCCTCGCCATGAGCACCAGCGCGTTGCGCACGGTCCCTCGCGACACCTCGTAGGTCACGGCGAGCTGCGCCTCTGCGGGCAGCATCCCGGTGGCGTCGAATGCGCCGTCGGCGATCTGCACGGTGAGGTCGCGGGCGATCTCCCGGTACCGGTGCACGACTTCTCCTCTCACGGCGCCGGGTCGGATGCGGGCCGGCGCGCTCGGTCCGCGGTCAGCGTAGCCCCGTGGCGGCGCGCGGATCCGCCTGCGCGACAGCATCCTGCACACCTGCACGCACCTGTCCGCGGAGTTTCCCCCGGCGTTCTCCTCGCGTTCACCCGCCGTTCCCGCTCAGTCCGGGCGGCGTCCTCCTGCCCCCGCGGAGATGGGGGCAGCGGTCCGTGGAGATCGACGCGACCGGAGGGCGACCCATGACACACGATCCCGCGCCCCGATGGGGCGTCCTGAGCGACATGGACGGCACACTCCTCGACACCGAGAGCACGTGGCTGCGCGTTATCGAACGCTTCGTGAGCGACCACGATGGAGCGGATGCCGTGGGCCTGGCCGCCGCCTCCGAGGGTCTCGACCTCGATCGTGCCGCTGCACTGCTGAGCGAGCGCCTGGACCTCCGCGAGCCGCAGTCCGCGATCGCTCTCGACCTGGACCGTCGGGCTCTCGCGGCCTACGCCGAATCGGTCACGTGGCGGCCGGGAGCTCCCGCCCTTCTGCGCGCGCTGACGGAGGCCGAGGTGCCGCTCGCACTCGTGACATCGTCGCCGCGGCACTGGGTCGATCGCTTCGCGGAGAGCGTCGATCTGTCGGCGTTCCGGGTGTCGATCACGGCCGACGACTCCGTCCGCACGAAGCCGGCCCCGGATCCCTATCTCGACGGCGCTGCCGCTCTGGGCCTCGACGCCGGGCGCTGCGTCGTGCTCGAGGACTCCCAGGTCGGTGCGTGGTCGGCCGTGTCGGCAGGCTGCACGACCGTCGTGGTCGGCGACCCCGCCCGGAGCCTCCCACCCGGGGTCCACCGGGTCTCGTCACTGGAGCACGTGGATGTGCGGATGCTGCAGACGATCGTCGAGCGCTCCGCGGCGTCCTGAGCGCGAGGTGCCCCCGCCGGGTGTCGGAGCCGTCTCCTAGGCTGGACGCATGATCCGCGAGTTCGGTGAGGGCGTCCGCATGCTGCTGCGCGGCTTCGGCACGTGGCGCTCCCGTCCTCGCCTCATGGCGCTCGGCCTCGTGCCTGCGGTCATCGCCGCCCTGCTGCTGCTCGCGGCGCTGATCCCCCTGGCGCTCTCGCTCGGCACGATCGCCGACGCACTCACCCCGTTCGCCGACGGCTGGGTCGAGCCCTGGCGCGGCCTGTTCCGCGGGGTCGTCGGCATCGTGCTCTTCGCCGCGGCCCTCGCTCTGGCGAGCACGGTGTTCAGCGCCCTCGCGCTCGCGATCGGAGACCCCTTCTATCAGCGCATCTGGCGTGCGGTGGAGGCCGATCTGGGCGATGCGCCCTCCGCCGACGGCGGCGGTTTCTGGACGGCGCTCGGCGAGGGCATCCGGCTCGTGCTGCTCGGCGTCCTCGTGGCGATCGTCGTGCTGCTCCTCGGTTTCGTGCCGCTCGTCGGCGGACTCCTCGGCCCGGTGGTGGGTGTCACCCTCACCGGACGCCTGCTGGCGCGCGAGCTCTCCGCCCGGGCGTTCGACGCCCGCGAGCTGTCGCCCGCCGATCGCGCCGCGCTGTTCCGCGGCAGTCGCGCGCGGGTGCTGGGCTTCGGGGTCGCGACGCAGCTCTGCTTCCTGATCCCCGGGGGTGCGGTCGCCGTGATGCCCGCCGCGGTCGCCGGCTCGACGATCCTCGCCCGAACGATGCTGCAGCGCACCGCTCTCACTCCGCCGCCGCCCGCGCGGGACGCCACGGCCGCGCCGTTCCCGCCGCCCGCCGGGCCCTCCTCCGGCACGGGAGCCGTCTGATGCCCGAGGGCGACACCGTCTTCCGCACCGCCCGACGCCTGGAGGATGCGCTCGTCGGATCGGAGGTCACGCGCTTCGACCTCCGGGTGCCTCAGGCGGCGACCGTCGATCTCACGGGTCAACCCGTCGTCTCCTCGGGCGCCCGGGGCAAGCATCTGCTGCTGCGGATCGGCGACAGCACACTGCATTCCCATCTGCGCATGGACGGTGCGTGGCTCGTGTACCGACCGGGCGAGAAGTGGCGGCATCCGGCCTTCAAGGTCCGCGCGATCGTCGGCACGGCGCAGCGCGAAGCCGTGGGCATCGACCTCGCCGAGATCGAGGTCGTGCCGACGCGCGACGAGCAGCAGCTGATCGGCCATCTGGGTCCCGATCCACTCGCACCCGACTGGGATGCGGCCGAAGCGGTGCGGCGACTGAGCGCCGACACCCGCAGCATCCACGTCGCGCTCCTCGACCAGCGCAACGTCGCCGGGTTCGGCAACGAGTACGCGGCGGAGCTGCTGTTCCTGAGGGGCGTGCTGCCCACGACGCCGACTCCCGAGGTCGACGTCGCGGCGCTCATCGAGCTCGGGGTGCGCACGATACGCGCGAACCGCGACCGTCGTCATCGCACCTTCACGGGTGTCGACCGGCCAGGCCAGGGCACCTGGGTGTACGGCCGCTCCGGCCGCCCCTGCCGACGCTGCAGCACCCTCATCCGCCGCGGCGAGCTGGGCGCCGACCCGACGCGCGAGCGCGTGACCTTCTGGTGCCCGGTCTGCCAGCGCTGACGCGACACATCCGTCCCATCCATTCCGGGGAATGAATCCGAACTACTCATGGTTGTTCATATATCCGGGAGACTCCGGAGCACGGGAGGAATCGTGGGCAAGAACTACGTCGACATCGAGAACGACCGAGGCGACACGCTGCGCTACCGCAAGCACGCCAACGGTCGGGGTCTCGTCGCGCACGGCGCGAAGGTCCATCCGAAGGCGCACATCGAAGCGGGCGCTTACATCGAACCCGGCGCGCGCGTCGGCGCCGGGGCCTCGATCGCCCGCGGCGCGTGGATCGAACCGGATGCCGTGATCGGCGAGGGCGCGTTCATCGACGCGCACGCACACATCGGCGAGGGCGCGGCCGTGGGAGACCACGCGCACATCGGCGTCCGCACCGAGGTCGGGGCCGGGGCACGCATCGTGCGCGGCGCGCGGATCGGCGACGACGAGACGGTGGCGGCCGGTCTGACCATCGCCACGACGCCGAAGGGCCTGTGGCTCGCGGCGTGATCGGGTGACGGTCAGCGCCGCCTGGAGCCGCGCGGCGGGTAGCCTGGAGCGCATGGCGACCCAGGGACGACGACCGGCGCGCGGCGGGGGCAAGGGGTCTGGAAGAGGCACGCCCGCGCGGCGCAGCAAGGCCGCGCCGGCGCAGCGGTTCCCCCCGCCCAAGCCGCCGCGCAAGACCGCGGATGTCGTGTTCGACGCGCCCGCACCCGAAGAGCCCCGCATGTTCCGGCTCGGAGCCGTCCCCGGGGCGACCCCCGGCAAGTGGATCGACGCCTGGAAGCAGCGGATGCCGCACGTGCCGCTCGAACTCGTCCCGATCGAGGTCGTGGGGCAGCGAATCGCGCTCGACGACCTCGACGCCGCGCTCGTGCGCCTTCCCCTCACGGATGACGACCTGCACATCATCGCGCTCTACGAGGAGGTGCCCGTCGTCGTCGCCTCGATCGAGTCGCATCTGCTCGCCGCAGAGGAGCTGACGATCGCCGATCTCGCGGGCGAGGTCGTGATCGCGCTGACCGATGATGCACTCGTCCCCTTCGACATCCCGGATGCCGTCGCACCGCGCTTCTCCGCGATGACGACCGCGGACGCGATCGCGACCGCCGCCACGGGCACGGGCGTCGCGATCGTCCCCATGTCCCTCGCGCGCCTGCACCACCGCAAGGACGTCGAGCACCGGCCCCTCGCCGACGGTCCGACGTCGACCGTGGCCCTTGCCTGGCTGCGCGACCGGACCACGCCGGACGTCGAGACGTTCGTGGGGATCGTGCGCGGCCGCACGGCCAACTCCTCCCGGTGAGGCCCGCGTCGGGCGGGGCCCCTCGCGCTCGTTAGACTCGCGTGGTGGTCTCGCTTCTCTACGTCTGCGTGCGCCCCGAGCTGGGGGCGGCGGATGCCGAGCACGCCTCGTTCCGGCGGGCGCTCGGCGCGGACGTCGTCGATCGGCTCGACCTCCTCTCGCAGCGTCTCGACACCGTCGATCTGAGCCGCTACCGCGGCGTCGTGGTGGGCGGCTCGCCGTTCAACGTGAGCGATGCGCACAAGTCCGCCGAGCAGCAGCGGGTGGAGGCCGACCTCGAGACTCTCGCCCGGCTCGCGATCGACCGGCGCATCGCGGTGTTCTTCACGTGCTTCAGCATCGGCGTCGTGACACGGATGCTGGGCGGCGAGGTCACGACCACCACACCCGAACCCGCGAGCGCGACCGTGATCGAGACGACCGAGGCGGGTTCTGCCGACCCGGTCTTCGGCCCCAGCGCGCCGGCGCTCACGGTCTTCACGGCGCACAAGGAATCCGCGGCGGCTCTGCCCGACGGCGCCGTGCTGCTCGCGACGAACGCCGCGTGCCCGGTGCAGGCCTACCGCGTGGGCACGCACCTGTACACGGCGCAGTTCCACCCGGAGCCGACGCCGCGGGACTTCGCCGACCGCATGACGTTCTACCGCACGACCGGGTACTTCGACCCGGAGGAGTTCGACCTCGTGCAGGGCCAGGTGCTCGCGGCCTCCGTCACGGAGGGCGCCGCGCTGCTGCGACGCTTCGCGGAGACGTTCGCCGGGTGACATCGAGGGTGGCGCCGGGGTGTTTCGTCTCGTCGCTCCGCTCCTCGCTCAACGACCGGGAACACTCCGCTCCTCGCTCAACGACCGGGAACGCTCCGCTCCTCGCTCAACGACCGGGAACGCTCCGCTCCTCGCTCAACGACCGGGAACGCTCCGCTCCTCGCTCAACGACCGGGAACGCTCCGCTCCTCGCTCAACGACCGGGGGGATCGCTGGTCGTTGAGCGAGCGCAGCGAGACGAAACGCAGCGACGCGGCGCTCAGCCCCGCAGGAGCTCCACCCGCTCGCGCAGGTAGGTCTCGAGCGGCATCCATCCACCGGCTGTGCTCCAGCGCACCGAGGGCACGCCGTCGACGACTGCGAGCGGACCGGATGCTCCGCCGGCATCCACCGCGTCCACGTCGATCACCGTCCACCCCACGTGCGCGACCTCGCCCTCGTCGAACCCGCCGCGCAGGGCGAGCGCCCGACGCGCGGCTCGTTCGCGCGCGGACTCGGCCGTGTAGCCGCGTCGACCCGGGTCGGCGGCGCGCAGCACCTCGGCCGTCGCGAGCGCGTGCGTGTCGGTGAGCAACAGCACGCCGAGGTGCCAGACCCGGCCGATCTTCACGATGCGGTGACCGCGCCAGCGCGATTCCCGCTCCTCCCCGAGCCCTTCGGTCGGGGCGCCGTGCAGAGCTGCACGCGCCTCGGCCAGCAGCTGCGAGGCGAGGGGTGCGGGCGTCTCCATCCCTCCAGGGTAGGGCGGCGATTCGCCCGGGGGTCTCATCCACGGCAGAATCGATGCACACCCCGAGGAGTCCTCCATGCCCCAGCCCGACACCGCCCGCCTGCTGATCGCCTGCGACGACCAGCCCGGCATCGTCGCCGCCGTCGCCGGCGTACTCGCACAGCACGGCGCGAACATCATCTCGCTCGACCAGCACTCGACGGACTCCGAGGGCGGACGCTTCTTCCAGCGCACCGTCATCCACCTGCCCGGTCTCGCCGCGGCCCGCACCGCGCTCGAAGCCGATCTCGAGCGGGTCGCCGAGCGCTTCGGCATGGAGTGGTCGCTGCACGACACCGCCCGCCGCAAGCGCGTCGCGATCTTCGTGTCGAAGTACGACCACTGCCTCATGGAGCTGCTGTGGCGCACGCAGCGCGGTCAGCTCGACATCGACGTGACGATGGTCGTCTCGAACCACCCCGACCTCGCGGAGGCCGTGCGCTCGTTCGGTGTGCCGTTCGTGCACATCCCCTCGGGCGACAAGGAGTCCATGGAGCAGCGCCAGCTGGAGCTGCTGCGCGGCAACGTCGACCTCGTGGTGCTCGCGCGCTACATGCAGATCCTCACGGACGACTTCATCGAGCGCCTCGAGGCCCCGGTGATCAACATCCACCATTCGTTCCTGCCGGCGTTCATCGGCGCGAACCCCTATGCGCGCGCCAAGGAGCGGGGCGTCAAGCTCATCGGAGCCACGGCGCACTACGCGACGGCCGACCTCGACGAGGGGCCGATCATCGAGCAGGACGTCACGCGCGTCACGCACTCCGAGTCGGCCGCCGAGCTGCAGCGCCGCGGCGCCGATGTGGAGCGTCTCGTGCTCGCGCGCGCCGTGCAGTGGCACGCGGAGGATCGCGTGATCGTGCACGGCCGCTCGACCGTCATCCTCTAGCGACGGAGAGCCTTCAGCCCGAACCGGCGTCGTCGATCACGTCGACGGCGAGACCGTGCGATGCGGATGCGAGCCTTCGGTCGTTCGTCCAGAACTCCGTGCATCCCGAGAGCTGCGCTGCGGCAAGATGCAGGGCGTCCGGCGTCTTGACCCCGAAGTCCGCGCGGAGCTCAGCGGCACGCACGAAGACTGCGGTGTCGAGGGGGATGCTCTCGAGGTGATCGAAGAGCGCCAGATATCGATCCCGCACCTCGAGGTTCCTCTCCCGGATCAGGAGCATGAGGCACTCCTGCAGCGCGAGCGGACTCGACGCCACCGTCTCGTCGATGCTTCGAAGCCGTCGGCGAACGGCATCGCCGCGGGGCCCTGCGTCCTCGAGCGCGTAGATCAGGATGCAGGAGTCGAGATAGATCATTCCCAGGCGTCCCGGTTCTCGGCGACCTGCGCGTCGATCTCGCGTGCGAGGCGCGAGAGCCGCGGGGGGAGCGGTGAACTCTCGATCCATTCCACGAGCAGTCGTCCGCTCTGAACCATGTCGACGGGTCCGACGGGCACGAGCCGGGCAACCGGAGTGCCGCGCCGGGTGATGACGACGTCCTCACCGCTCTGCGACTCCACGATCAAGCGTGAGAGGTTGTTCCGCGCATCCAGGACGTTATGGGTCGACATATGTGCATTCCAGCCAGATGCCTAGCCAGGTGGGCATCAGTTCTCTCCCGGTACCCCCGCCCGCAGCTCTGCGAAGGCCTCGGATGCCGTGCGGGCGTGGGCGAGCGGCGCGCCCTGGCCCATCCACAGCGACTGCAGCTCGCCGAGACCCTGGTCGTTCGCGACGGCGCGGAACCTCCCGGTGAGCCAGTTCTGCATGGGGAACGGCGCGATCGTGCCGCTCGCCTCGATCGCCCGCACGGCGCGATTGCGCGCTCCGCGGGCGAGACGTCCGCTCATGGCCCGGGTGAGCACGGTCTCGTCGGCGGCGGTGGAGTGGATCGCCTCGCGGTGGGCATCGGTCGTGGCCGACTCGGCGGTCGCGAGGAAGGCTGTGCCGACCTGCACGGCCGAGGCTCCGAGCGCGAACGCCGCCGCGACTCCGCGCCGATCCGCGATTCCGCCCGCCGCGATCACGGGCACGTCGACCGCGTCGACGACCTGCGGCACGAGCGCCAGGGTGCCGATGAGGGAGTCTTCGGCAGGGCGCAGGAACGAGACACGGTGCCCTCCTGCCTCCAGACCGGTGGCGACGACGGCATCCACTCCCGCTTCGGCCAGCGCGACCGCCTCGGCGACCGTCGTCGCGGTGCCGACCACGCGGATGCCGCGGCGTCGCGCCTCGTCGATCATCTCGTCGGTGGGCACGCCGAACACGACGCTGAGCACGGGCGGTGCCGACTCCCAGATCGCATCGAGTTGCTCGTCGAGCGACGGAAGATACTGATCGGGGCGCCCGGGGACGTCGAGTCCGACCGCCTCGTAGAAGGGCTGCAGCGCCTGCGCGAACACGGCGTGCTGGGCGTTCGGCTCCACCTCGTCGCCGGTCGGCAGCCAGATGTTCACGGCGAACGGGCGCGCTGTGGCCTCACGCAGCGCCGCGACGGTGGAGCGGATGCGGGCGCCGTCGAACCCGTACAGCCCGAAGCCGCCGAGCCCGCCGGCATCGCTCACGGCCGCCGTCAGCGCGACCGAGGAGAGCCCGCCGAACGGGCCGAGGACGATCGGATGCTCGATGCCGAACAGGCGGCGCAGATCACTCATGCCTCGAGGCTACGCCCGGAGCGGACAGCCCGTCCGCTCCCGGCCGCGGCACGGACGCCGGTGTTACGCTCACGGTGAGGGAGGTGTGCGCGTGAACGAGTGGTTCGGTCAGATGCTGACCTTCGTCGCGTCCGCGCTCGGCCTCGTCGCCCTGCCCGATGCCGCCGCCCTCGGTCTCGCGATCGCGCTGATCGCGCTGACCACCCTCACGATCGCCGTCGCGCTGAGCCTCGCTCCCCCGACGCCGCGCAGCGCCCCGCATCCGCTGCGCGCGATCGACGCCTCGACGCTGCTCGCGCAGAGCGATCCGGATGCCGCGGGGCATCCTCGTCCTCGTGCGCCGGGAGTCGCCGTCGCCGCGTAGTCCGTCTCTCGTACGGGACCGCGCGGCCTTCGCCGACCCTTCCCGACACACGAACGGACTTCCATGGACATCTTCGCCTTCCCTCCTCTCGCCGCCCTCCTCGACGCCGCCTACGGCGCGCTGGCCGGCCTCGCCACCCTCGTCGGACCTCTCGCCGGAGCATCCGCCGCGGCCCTCGCGGTCGTGCTCGTGACCCTCCTCGTGCGTGCCCTGCTGATCCCCGTCGGCTTCTCGCAGGCCAAGGCCGAGCAGACCAGAGCGCGCCTCGCGCCGCGGCTGCGCGAGCTGCAGAAGCGCCACAAGAAGAACCCCGAGCGACTGCAGAAGGAGATGATGGAGCTCTACCGCTCCGAGAACACCTCCCCCTTCGCGGGCATGCTGCCGGTGCTCGCCCAGGCGCCGGTCGTGGGCCTGATCTACACGCTGTTCCTGCGCCCCGAGATCGCCGGGCACCCCAACGACCTGCTCACGCACGAGCTGTTCGGCGCACCGCTCGGCACGAGCCTCGTCTCGGCGCTGTTCGGCGGCACGGCGACACCCGCGACCTTCGCCGTGTTCGGCGCGCTCCTCGCGATCATCGTGGCGGTCGCCGAGGTGTCGCGGCGAGTCTTCCGCCCGGTGCCGGTCGAGGGTGCGGAGGAGTCTCCGCTGAACTCGCCCGCCATGATGCGAGTGGCGGGAGCCCTGCACTACCTGACGGCCGTGTTCGCGGCGTTCGTGCCGTTGGCCGCCGCGCTCTATCTGACCGTCACGGTCGCGTGGACGCTCGTGCAGCGGGTGCTCCTGCGACGCCGGTATCCGCTTCCGGTCCCCCGGGCGGCCGCCCGAGTCGCGTGAGACGAAGCCGCGGATCGGGACTCGAGATCAGTCGGGCAGCGGGAGGGGGCCGGTGAACGGACCGGCCTCCTCCTCCTTCCGACGGCGTCGCGCATCCTTGTCCTGGCGTCGCGCACCGAGCGTCGTCCCGACGCTGGCGGCGACCACGAGACCGATCGCGAGCAGCTTGAGCGGCGTCGCCGACTGACCGAGCACGAGCCAGCCGGCGAGCGTCGCGAAAGCGGGCTCGAGGCTCAGCAGCACGCCGAACACCCGCTGCGGCAGTCGCCGGAGCGCGGCGAGCTCGAAGCTGTACGGGATCACCGACGACAGCACGGCGGTGATCGCCGCGAGCAGCAGGAGCTGCATGTCTCCCGCCACGGTGACGGCTGCGGGCACCCCCACGGGGATCAGCAGCACCGCGGCGACGGCGAGCCCCATGGCGAGCCCGCCGCTGCCCGGGATCACAGCGCCCACGCGTGCGCTCATCCGGATGTACATGATCCAGAACCCGGCCGCGACGAGCACGAACAGGACGCCGAGCGGATCCAGCGGCTCCGCTCCGATCAGACCGTCGATCCCGAGCAGGACCATGCCGAGCAGCGCGATCCCGACCCAGGCGAAGTCCGCGAGGCGGCGCGTGAGCACCGCGGCGAGGATGAGCGGTCCGAGGAACTCGATCGCGACGGCGGGCCCCAGCGGGATGCGGTCGATCGCCGCGTAGAAGAACGCGTTCATCGCCGCGAGCGACAACCCGAACAGCGCCGCGGCCGTCCACTGCTGCCGCGTCCACCCCCGCGGGTTCGGCCGCACGATCACCAGTAGCAGCAGCGCCGCGATCGCGACCCGCAGCGAGGTCACTCCCCACGGGCCGAGCACCGGGAAGAGCTGCGCCGCGACGGCCGCGCCGAAGGGCAGCGACAGACACGATCCGATGACGAGGGCGACGCCCACCAGCGGGCGGGAGGACGCGGACTGCTGCACCCGTCCAGCCTAGGCCGCGCGGGCCTCTACAGGTGCTTGCCCCCGGTCACCGGGAGCACCGCTCCCGAGGTGTACGAGGCGTCGTCGGAGGCCAGGTACACGTAGGCTCCCGCGAGCTCGGACGGCTGGCCGGCCCGACCCAGGGGCGTGTCCTCGCCGAAGGTCGCCAGACGTTCGGCATCCCACCCTGTCGCCGGGATGAGCGGCGTCCAGATCGGGCCGGGCGCCACGGCGTTCACGCGCACGCCCCGCGGACCGGCCTCTTCGGCGAGCGCCTTCACGAAGGCGACCTGGGCCGCCTTGGTCATGGCGTAGTCGATCAGGCCCGGCGACGGCTGGTACGCCTGCACGGAGGCCGTGACGATCATGCTCGCGCCGGGCTCCAGGTGCGGGAACGCCGCGCGCGCCGTGAACAGCATCCCGATGAGGTTCGTGTCGAACACCCGGCGCATCCGCTCGGTGCTGAGGGACTCGAAGCCGTCGATGTCGTGCTGATAGGCGGCATTGAGCACGAGGATGTCGAGCCCGCCCAGCGCGCTGCGGGTCTCGGTCACCACCCGGGTCGCGAAGTCCTCGTCGCGCACGTCTCCCGCGAGGCTGAGTGCTGTGCGTCCCTCGGCGCGGACGAGCGCGAGAGTGTCGTCGGCATCCTTCTGCTCCTCCGGCAGGTGGACGATCGCGACGTCTGCTCCCTCTCGGGCGTAGGCGATCGCCACGGCGCGGCCGATGCCCGAGTCGCCTCCGGTGATCAGAGCTCGTCGCCCCTGCAGCCGTCCGTGGCCCCGATACGTGCTCTCGCCGTGATCGGGATCGGGCCGGGTCTCGTCGGTCA
Organism: Microbacterium sp. GCS4; assembly: GCF_001262495.1. Classification (GTDB taxonomy): domain Bacteria; phylum Actinomycetota; class Actinomycetes; order Actinomycetales; family Microbacteriaceae; genus Microbacterium. The sequence goes on along the minus strand of NZ_LGYE01000002.1, from coordinate 442,932 downwards.
GCCCCGGCTGATCCTGCTGCTGCGCGGGGAAGCCCTCTTCACGATGCGCGTGGCGCGGGTCGGTGGTGTCGGTCATGTCGCTCCTCTCGATCCGTGTCGTTCGAGACTCGCGGGAGCCGGCCGAGGTCGGCAGGGGGTTGACACGATCGCACGCGTCGCCCGGTGCGCGGGTCGCGCGGTGCGCGCGCGTCAGACCGGCGGCGTGACGGAGTCGTCGACGTGGTCGGCCGACGAGCCGTGCGGGTCCTGCGGTTCGGGGACGAGATACAGACCGCTGGGAGCATTCGCCGTGTATGCGAGGGCTTCGATCCAGGCGCGGTTGATCGACGGCTGACGACTGCCGAAGTACTTGAACACGAGCGAGCTGCCCGGCTGCACCCAGACGGTGGTGCGACCGCCGCCGACGCTCGCGTCCTCGCGCCAGCTGAACGGGAAGGGCTCGGCGCGGCGGAGCTTGGCGGTGATGACGAGCTGGAGGTGCGTGAGCGCGCGGTCCTCGATCTCCGTCTTGACGTTTCCCTCGTAGATGAACTTGCCCATCGGCCCCTCTCCTCACTCTCGTCTCTCGACCGGGGGCGCCGAACCACATCCCCTGTCGGAGCGGCGCGTACCTGCGTAGCGTCGATCCTATGGGAATGATCTACTACGACGGTGCGGACAATCCGATCCAGATCGACGATCGCGCCCTCGCACATCTCAAAGTCGTGATCTCGACGAAGCTGCGTCGCAACGAGAGCTTCACGCTGAGCTGGCAGCACCCCGAAGGCGACGCTCCGGGCCGCACCACGATCTGGTTGCATCCCTCGATCCCCCTGCGCTTCATCTTCGACGACCCCGCCCCCGTCGAACTCCGCTCCGAGTGGATCGCCGCGATGGCGAACTCGGCCAGCAGCACCGGAGGAATCATGCTGGTGCCGGAGGATGTCCTCCCGGCGCTCGAATTCGGGGAGTCGGACGACGCAGAGCGCTGAAGTCAACCCCCTGCAGAACGTCACCCCGCGCGGTAGCGTCGACACACGACCCGAGGAGGCCTTCTCATGAACGCACGGCACATCGACGACCGCCCGGACGAGGGCTACACGCCCGAGACGACGCACGCCGAGTACGGCGCGGGCGATCCCCGGTTGAGGATCAACCACGACGACGACCGATCCGAGTTCGCGCTCGAGGCCGAGGTCGTGCGCATCGGATCCGCCGCCGAGGCCGACCTGCGGGTCCCGGGCGCCGACCCGGTTCACGCCACCATCACGCACGACGAACGGGACGAGTACGTCCTGGAGATGCACGGCGAGGGCGGGATGAACACCAACCCCGCAGCGGATGCGACGCATCCGGGCGACCGGACCGAGACGCTCCGCACCGGCGCACAGTTCACGATCGGCGATTGGTCGTTCACGTTCGCTCGCGAGGAGTTCGCGGACCACGGCCGCCCGTTCGGCGGACGCCTCGGCGGCGAGTACTCCGACCAGCCGCTGCAGGAGCCGCGCCCGGACTACTCCGACCAGGCGGACGAGGCGCACGAGGCGGATCCCGCGTCGGGTTCGGATTCCGCGCCGGGTTCTGGTGCCGTGTCCGAGGGGGCACCCGACGACCCGGATGCCGTGCGATGACGACCGCGCGGGAGATCATGACGCAGAGCCCCCGTTGCATCGGCGTGAATGACTCGTTGCGCATCGCGGCATCCGTCATGGCCGATCTCGACGTCGGCGCGCTGCCGATCTGCGGAGAGGACAGAAAGCTCAAGGGCATGCTCACCGACCGCGACATCGTGGTGGGCGCGGTCGCCAAGGGCATGGATCCCGAGACGACTCCCGCCGGCCGGCTCGCGAAAGGCGCTCCGGTGACGATCGCGGCCGACGACGACGTACGCATCGTTCTCGAACGCATGCAGCGTCACCAGGTGCGACGTCTCCCCGTGATCGAGAACCACCAGTTGGTAGGCATCGTCAGTCAGGCCGACGTCGCGCTGTCGCTCTCGGCGGCCTCGACGGGCAAGACGGTCGAGGGCATCTCGCAGTGACCGCAGCGCAAGACGCCCTGGAGAGACTGAGCGAGATCGCGCAGGAGCGCGGGCTCCGCGTCTGCGTCGTGGAGTCGCTCACCTCCGGCCGCCTCGCGAGCACGATCGGAGCGGCCGAGGGGGCCGGCGAGTGGTTCGCCGGTGGCGTGGTCGCCTATCTCACCGACGTCAAGGAGCGCGTGCTGGGGCTCACGCCGGGAACGGATCCGGTCTCGGCGTCCTGCGCCGAACAGCTCGCTGCGAGTGCGCGGGACCTGTTCGACGCCGACCTGTGTGTCGCGACGACCGGCGTGGGCGGCCCGGGGCCGGACGGCGGGCATCCAGCGGGAACCGTCTTCCTCGGATGGGCGGGGCCGGACGGCATCGGACACCGGATGCTCGCGCTCGCAGGCGATCCGCGCGAGGTCCTCGACGAGACGGTCGACGCGGCCGTGAAGCTCTTGGCGTTCCATGCGGAAGGGCTGCGCGCCCCGGGGCCGCGCCGAGAGCGCGCCGATGTGCCCTGAACCGTGAGCGCGGCGCGGCGCGGCGCGTCGCGTCGCGTCGCGTCGCGTCGACGAGGATGCTGGTATGTTCCGTGACTGACCCTCGGTAGTTTCGAACCTTTGTTCTAGGCTGGGGGTATGACCCGGCGCACCGATCTCGACCTCGACATGGAGGAGCGGTGCCGCCTGCTCGATGACTGGGTCGACACCCGGCGGCGGATCGCGGCACTCGAAGCGCATGCGGCCGACCTGCTGATCGAGCGGATCGCGGTACACGACGCGGACGTGGCCGAGAGCCCGTTCCACCGTGATGCGATCTACCGGTCGATGATCGCCGAGTACGCCGCCGCCGGACACATACCGCGTGCGACGGTGGAGCACGCGTTCACCGACGCCCGCACCCTCTCCCGCGACCTGCCGGCCGTGCGTGCGGCGTTCGCCGCCGGGACGATCACGGCCGGGCATGTGCGGGAGATCGTGCGCGCGAGCGGGATCGTGGGTGAGGCGGTCCGCAACAAGGTCGTGGACATCGAGACGTTTGGGCTGTTCGAGCAGTCCGTGCTCGTCGTCGCCGAACAGGACACTGCCGCCCGCACCCGCGCGCACGCCCGCAAAGTCGCCGCCACCCTCGCCGGCCAGACCCTCCTCGAACGCCACCGCCGCGCCACCGACGAACGATGCGTGAGCGTGCGCTCCGTCGACGACGGCCTCGCCCTGCTCACCGCCGTGCTCCCCGAATGGCTCGCCGTCGCGATCGCCGACCGCCTCACCCGCATGGCCCGCGAGGTCATCCGCACCCGCAACGACCGCGAACCCGTCCTCCCGCCGCTCGCACCCTCCGCCCCCGACGATGAGTTCGCGCGCGACCTCCTGCCCGGCGATCCCCGCCTCGACGCCGACCAGGGGCAGAACATCATTCACGGCGAAGACGGAACGTACACGACCGACCCGCTCGCCGGACTCGTAGACCCGCTCGCCGGACTCGTCGACCCGCTCACGGATCCGTCCAGCCCCGACATCGAGCACGTCCCGGCCGATGAGCGCACCCTCGACCAGATCCGTGCCGACCTCCTCACCGACCTGCTCCTCGCCTCAGCCCCCTCCGAGACGCTCGGCACCGGACTGGACACCATCCAGGCCCGCATCCAGGTCACCGTCGCCGCGACCACCCTCACCGGCACCGACGACCGGCCCGCCGAACTCGACGGCCACGGCCCCCTCCACCCCGACATCGCACGCGGCCTCGCCGGACGACACACCGGATGGTCCCGCCTCTTCCTCGATCCCACCGGACTCGTGACCCAGACCGACACCTACACCCCCACCGCACCCATGCGCAGGTTCCTTCGCGCCCGCGACCAGCACTGCCGCTTCCCCGGATGCCGCATGCCGGTGCATCGCTGCGACATCGACCACACCCACGACCACGCCCTCGGCGGACGAACACGCACCGACCCCTACCGATGGACCGCACACCAGCAACCCGGCGGTCACATCACCTGGACAAGCCCCCTCGGACGCACCTACACCGACCCCCCACGACGACGCGTCATGTTCACCTGACGCACGCGCGTCCGCGAGGCTGACGTGGGTGTGCGCTCGTTCGGCACGTGGGCATGCTTCAGCGCCCGGGCACGAGTCCGATCCGCAGCGGTGCGTCCGGGGCGGTCGCCGCGACGAGCGCCTCGTCGATCGCCGCGAGCGGCCGGACTTCCCCGACCGCGTCGGCGAAGGGGTACGCCCGCCCACGTCCGGCGAGGAAGGCGACGGCCTCGGCGAGCTCAACTCCGGTGTAGTTGTGCACGCCGGCGATCGTCACGAGGCGACGCACCGCGCTCTCGGCATCGAACGGCACGGGATCAGCCGGGAACACACTGCCGACCAGTACGACCGTTCCGCCCGTGGCCACGCCCTCCAGGGCCTGCGACACCGCACGCCCCGACGCCTCGATCACGACGTCGGGATCGCGGTCGAGGCACGTGGCCCCGAAGCGCGACGCCAGTGCACGACGCAGCGGGTTGGGGTCGAGGACCTCGACCGTCGCGCCCCGCTCCACCGCGATCGCCGCGGCCGTGAGCCCGACCAGACCCGCGCCGTGGACGCGGACGGCGGCGCCGTCGAGATCCCGATCCCGGGCCGCGCGGGCGACAGCCGCCCACGCCGTCGCGGTCGCGCACGAGGCGGGAGCGAGCACCGAGGCAGGGAGCGACTCCGGCGCGCGGACGATCGCGGTCCCTCCCCGCACCTGCACATGGCTCGCGAACGCCCCGGTGAGGTCGCCGTGCACGCCGATGCGGTCGTGCCCGTACTTGCCGAGCGTGCGGCACTTCTGCGACAGGCCGCCCGCGCAGCGGTCGCAGGTTCCGCACGAGATCGTCACCGACCACACCACTCGGTCGCCGATGCGCAGCGGTGTGCCGTCGACCGCGGTGGCACCCTCATCGCCCGTCGCGATCACGCGACCGACGCACTCGTGCCCCAGCACCAGGGGCACGGGCGCCGCGCGCCGGCCCTGCACGGTGTGCACGTCGGAACCGCAGATGGTCGACAGCTCGACCGCCACGAGCACGTCGTCGTCGCCGAGCGCCACTCCGGGCACCGCGATCGTCTCGTGCGGATGGCCGTCGCCGATCCACACCATCGCCGTCGCGGCGGGGCGCAGTGTGACGTCGCGGCGATGGCCAGGGGGTCGGATCAGCAGGGTGCCCATGTCCCGCGCCTCAGGAGGTCGCGACGAGACGCAGAAGTCCGTGCTCCGCCAGCGACCCGCGCAACGCCGAGACGTCGGCGAGCACCGCGTCGGCCCCCGCGCCCGACAGAGCGCGGAAGTCGTGAGCACCCGTCAGGACCCCGGCCACGAAACCCGCGCCGGCCCGGCGTCCGGACTCCACGTCGCTGACGGTGTCCCCTGCGACCGCCACCGCCGCGACCGCGGAGGTCCCGGTGCGCATCAGCGCCGTGAGAACGAGGTCGGGAGCGGGCCGTCCACGTCCGGCATCCACCGGCGAGAGCGCCAGATCGACGAGTCCGCGCCAGCCGAGGCCGTCGAGCAGCGCATCACGGGTGACGGGCGCGAACCCCGTCGTCAGCACGACAGCGAGTCCCGCGTCCTTGAGATCCTGGATCGCGTCGGCAGCACCCGGGATCGGCGACACCCCCTGCTCGGCGACGATCTCGGCATAGGCGCCCTCGAACGCGGCGGTGGCGCGCCTCGCCGCCTCCCGGTCGCCGCCCGCGAGATGCGTGAACACGTCGATCTTCGACTGGCCCATGGTGTCGCGGACATACTGCAGAGCGTCCTCCCACGGCATCCGGTCGGCGACGCCCGTGCGTTCCGCCGCGCGCTGGAAGGCGGACTCCACGACGCCGTCGTCGCGCACCGTGGTGCCTGCCATGTCGAGGACGACGAGTTCGAGGGGTCGGGGTTCGTGAGCGGTCATGGTGTTCCTTCCATAGCGGGTGTCCACCCGAAGGCGGCGGTGAGATTCTCTTCGGCGAGCCCCAGTCCCGTCGTCATGCCGATGCCGGTGGTCGCGGCGAGCACCAGCACCCCCTCGACGCCCCTGTCGACGAGGAACTCCTGCGGCCCCTTGGCGTAGACCCCCTGCCAGCGCTCCAGCACGCGCGGGGCACCAATCTCGAAGAGAGCCTCGGCCTCGGCAAGGAAAGCCGCGAACGCAGCTTCGGGCTGGAACGGCGGCGGCGCGGTCGCGGTCGCATGCGAGTCACCGAGGATGAGCGTGCCGTCGGGCAGCTGCGTGTACATCTGGTTGAGATCGAGCGCGGCGAGGTCGGGCCGTTCGGCGTGCAGTCGCTCGCGCAGCGCCTGAGCCGCCGTCGACTCCGCGAAACGCCCGTACCGCACGAGCGACCAGCCCGTGAGCAGCGGCGCCGACAACGGCCGCGGAAGATCCGCCGCGATGCGCATCATGTCGAGCGCGCAGCGCTCGATGCCCACCCGCTCGGCGACCTCGGGCAGCAGCTGGTCGACGTCATGGTTCGCCGCGACCACGACGGCCCCCGCCGAGATCACCCCACGCGTCGTGCGCACCGCGCCCGTCGCGACCTCGAGCGCCGCCGTGCGGAACCGGAACTCGACGCCGAGCGACGTAAGATGCCGCACGATCGCGGGGGCCGCCGCGCGCGGGTCGGTCTGCAGATCCGTCTCGATGTGGGCGCCGCCCACCAGCCCCTCGACGCGAAGCGGCGCCCGTCGACGCAGCTCCGCCGCGTCCAGCATCCGGATGCCGCCGTCCTGGGCCGCATGCTCCAGCACGGCGATCTCGTCGACGTGACGGGCCGCGACCAGCGTTCCCGACTCGCGGAGCCAGAACCCCGCGTCACGCGACAGCCGCAGCCAGATGTCACGCGACGAGTCAGCGTAGCGCCGGGCCTCGCCTGTCTGCGCACCGATGCACAGGTGCCCGAAGTTGCGGATCGTCGCGCCCACCGGAGCGTCCGAGCGGTCCACGACCACGACCCGGAGACCCCGGCGGACGGCCGCATAGGCCGCACCGAGCCCGACGATGCCCGAGCCGACGACGATGAGGTCCGCGGAGTCCCGGAAGGTCCACCCGCCGATCATCGGAACACCTTCCGCATCCACATCGCGAGTCCCTCGACGATGAGCACCGTGACGAGGATCATGAGCACGATGGCCGTGACGGTCTCGTAGCGCGAGCCCTGGCTGGCGTTGAGCAGGTAGTAGCCCACGCCCCCTCCGCCCACGATGCCGAGGATGGTCGCCGCGCGGATGTTGGTGTCGAGCATGTAGAAGCTGTGTCCGATGAGCGCCCGCACACCCTGCGGCACCGTGGCGGACGCATAAGTCTGCAGCCGAGTGGCGCCCACCGCACGCAGAGCGCGCTCCGGTCCGCGGTCGACCTCCTCGAACGAGTCCGCGATGAGCTTGCCGAGAAGTCCGATGCCGCCGATCGCGAGAGCGATCACGCCCGCCTGCGCGCCCAGCCCCGTGACCACCACGAGCACGATCGCGAGGATGAGCTCAGGGATGCCCCGGATGCCGACGAGCAGGAGGCGCGCGATGCCACGGACGCCGGGGCCAGGGGCGACGTTCGACGCCGCGAGCGACCCGAGCAGCAGCGACGGGAGCAGCGTCAGCACGGTCGCGGCGAGGGCGATCGCCACGGTGTCGCGCATCGCGAGGAACATGGCGGAGGCGTCGTAGCTGCCGAACGACGGCGGCCAGAACTTCACAGCGACCTCGGGCAGCTTGGCCCAGAAGGTGACGAAGTCCATCCAGTTGATCTGGCTCACGACGACGCTGCCGATCACGACGAGTACGGCGATCGCCACGCCGATCGTGTTCCGCACGCGCTCGGCCGTCCACGGCCGACGCACGGCGGTCTGCGGCGAACTCGCCCACGCCGGACGTCCGGTCGACGTCCCGGCATCCGCATCCCGCATCCGCGGGTGGATGATCCGGTCGATCCACGAGCGCGTGTGCTTCTGCTTCCCGAGCATCGCCCCGCGCACCGTGCTCGACACGATCTCCATGACGATGCAGAGCACGAAGATGACGAGCGCGATCCCCAGGCCCTTGCCGTAGTTGAGAGCCTTGAACGCGTACGACATCTCGAGGCCGAGACCCGCGACGCCGACGTAGCCGAGCACCACGCTGCCGCGCAGGTTGATGTCGTTGCGGTGCAGCACGGTCGCGACCCAGCTCGGCAGCACCTGCGGGAGGATGCCGGCGGTGAACTCCTGCACTTTCGAGCCGCCGGCGGCGCGGATCGCGAGACGGGGGCCCTCGTCGATCTGCTCGATCGCGTCGGCGAACATCTTCGAGATCATGCCGATCGAATGGATGCCGATCGCGAGGATCCCGGGCAGTGTGCCCAGCGAGAACATGAGCACGAACGCCATCGCGAGCACGACGTCCGGAAGTGCTCGGGTGAGCACGCCGACGAATCGCGCCGCGATCCGCCAGCCGTTGCCGGGGGTCGTGTTCGCTGCGGCGAGATAGGCGATCGGCACCGACAGCACGGCGGCGAGCAGCGTGCCGACCAGCACGAGACCGACTGTCAGCGCGATGAGCCACACGAGGTCGCCGAACTCGGGGAACGACAGTCCGCCGACGCGGGCCATGAAGTTCTCGGCGTTGCCCCAGCTCTGCACCATCGCGGGGATCGAGATGTCGACCTCGCGGACGGCGAGGATGCCGAGGACCACGAGCGCCAGCAGCGTCAGCCCGGCGGCGATGCGCTCCGGCGAGATCGGACGACGAGGTGCACGTGCCGCGACGGGTCCGCCGCCCGCAGGCATCGGAGAGGCAGAGGTGTCCAGGAGCGTCACGAGACGGAGGCCCTGCTCACGGCTGCGGAGGCGGCGACGGCGGCTTCCCGGTCGACCTGCGCGACGTCGACGGCGGTCTCGGTGAGCTCGACCTGCACGGCCCGGATCTCGGCCGTCGACGTCGCGACGCGTCCGTAGATCTCCATGACCTCGGCCTTCGTGAGGGCGGTCGTGGGGGTGTCGAGCACGACCTCGCCGTGGCGGAGGCCGACGATGCGATCGGCCCAGGAGATCGCGAGGTCGACCTGGTGGAGGCTGCACACGACAGTGAGCCCCTCGTCGGCCGCGATCTCGCGGATGAGCGCCATCACCTGGTCGCTCGACTCCGGGTCGAGCGAGGCGACGGGCTCGTCGGCCAGCAGGATGTCCGGCTTCTGCATGAGGGCGCGCGCGATGGCGACGCGCTGCTGCTGCCCGCCGGAGAGGGTGTCGCTGCGCTGATACGCACGGTCGAGCAGGCCGACGCGGTCGAGGTGCTCGAGGGCACGGAGCTTGGCGGCCCGCGAGTACCCCCACAGCCCGAGGCGCGGCCCGCGGACGGTCGACAGCGATCCGGTGAGCACGTTCTCGAGCACGGTGAGCGAGGGCACGAGCTCGAACTGCTGGAAGATGAAGCCGACGCGGCTGCGGAGCGCGCGCAGGGCCCGGCCTTTCAGCGCGGGCACCTGCTCGCCGAGCACCTGCACGGAACCGGCCGTGGGCACCTCGAGTCCGTCGAGGTGCCGCAGCAGGGTCGACTTGCCCGAGCCGGACAGGCCCAGGAGAACGACGATCTCGCCGCGCGCGACCTGGAGCGACGCGTCTTTCAGGGCCGTGGTCGAGCCGAAGGTCTTGGTCACGCCGTCGAGGCGGATCAGGGAGTCGGATGCTGCGTTCATGGTGTTCTCCCGGGAGTGAGGTCGTCGTGGAACTCGGTCGTTGAGCGAGGAGCGAAGCGACGAGACGAAACGCGCAGTGTCGACACGTTTCGTCTCGCCGCGCTCGCTCAACGAACGGGCGGGTGCGAGGTCAGGCCTTGCACTGCTCCGCTTCGGTCTCCGTGCAGATGTCGCGGATCAGGTCGTAGTACGCGTCGTCGACCGGCTCGGTGGCGTGGAACACGCTGCGGAACGAGTCCGAGTCGGCGCTGTCGATGCCCGCGGCGATGATGTCGTCGATCGTGATCTGGCCGAGCCCGTCGATGAGCTCCTGCGCGACGTCGTCGGGAAGGGTCGAGGAGTAGACCAGCGGGGCGCCGGGGACCATGGTCTCGTCGATGACCTTCACCTCGTCGGACTTCGCGACCTCGGAATCCTCCGCGAATCCGACCTCGCACTCGACGCCTTCGCCGACCTTCTGCACCGACACGTCGTGCTTGCCCGCGAAGACCGGCGTGATGTCGGTCGTCGGGTCGATCCCCGCCTCGAGCAGGTTGTACGAGGGGAAGAGGTAGCCGGAGGTCGAAGACGGATCCACGAAGCAGACCTTCTTGCCCGCGAAGTCCTCGATGCTGTCGATGTCGCTGTCGGCGGGAACGATGGCCTGGGAGTAGTAGCCGGGCTCCTGGCCCTCCTCGGTGACGATCGAGGAGATCGGGGTGAGCTTCGCACCGTTGTTGGTGGCGGTGACGTACGTGAAGCCCGAGAAGGAGGCCACGTCGACCTTGCCGGCGACCGCGGCTTCGATCAGCGCGGCATAGTCAGTGGACTCGTGGTACTCCACGGTCTTGCCGGTGATCTCGGCGATGTAGTCCATGAGCGGCTGGTAGTTCGTCTCGGTGTCCACCGAGTCGGGGACCACGCCGAACACGAGCGTGTTCTCGTCGACCGCGAACCCGCCGGTGGCGGACGCCGTGTCGACGTCGGAACCGGAGCCGTTCGCCTCCGCGGCACCGGAGCAGCCGGCGAGACCGAGCGCGAGAATCGCTGCGCCGGCGAGGACGGGGAGAGCGCGAAGCTTCATGAGGACCTTTCAGAGGTGTGAGGGGGTGATCCACGGGTAACTCTGACAGGAGGAAGCGCGACATATGTACCTAACTCGGAAGAGTTCAGGTGTCGTTCACCGGGGATTCGTGCGGATGAACGCGCATCGAACAGCGAGACGGGCGTCAACATGGCGAAGTAGTATGCCTATGTGGCCGAAGCTGTGTACACCCAGATCGCCGACGACCTGCGCACCCAGATCGCGACGGGGGCGCTGCGCCCGGGAGACGACGTCCCCACCGAGGCGGAGCTCGCCGAACGATGGAGCACGTCCCGCGGACCCATCCGCAACGCGCTGGCGCGTCTGCGCGGAGAGGGCCTGATCGAGACGGGTCGCGGGCGTCCGGCCCGCGTGGTCGCGCGCAAGGCGAGTCAGGCGGTCGACGTGTCGGTCCCGTTCACCCGGTGGGCGCGGGAGCTGGGCGTCGCCCCGGGAGCCGAGACCCAGGAGCTGAGCCTCCGCCGCGCCGGCGATCGCGCCGAGCTGCTCGGCGTCGCGCCGGAGGCCACGATCGTGAGCGTGGTGCGCCTGCGTCTACTGGATGGACGTCCGACCATGCTCGAGCGACTCTTCTATACGGAGGTCCCCGGACGGAGGCTCTTCGAGGTGGACACGGATCAGATCTCCATCACCGAACATCTGGCGTCTATCGGCCATCCGATCGTGGGACTGCAGCATCAGATCGATGCCGTGGCAGCCGATGAGCAGGATGCGGCGCTGCTGCGTGTCCCGCAGGGCACCCCGATCCTTCGCCTGATCCGCATCTCGCGGGATGCGGAAGGCCGGATCTTCGAGGCATCGGAGGACCGTTACCTCAGCGAGGTCGTGCGGTTCACGGTCGCGGCATCCGGGATATCCACAGACGGACACTACATGCGCGCCGTAGGCGGCTGAACCGGCGTCCAACGAACGAGGGCGATGCGCGCAGCGAACGGCGGAGAACCTGATCGGTTCCGGAGAAGCCGATCGCGAGCGCGATGGGGATCAGATTCCAAGGATCGCGCTCGCGATCAAAGCGCTGGGGATGCGCTATTTCTGGGGTAGTACCAAGGTAAGCGTCCCGGTGCACCAAGGAACACCATCGAACGTCGAGACATTGCCTAGACTTTCGTCTAGTTCTGCTTGCGCCTCGCCCTGCGGAGAACTCGAGTCTCGACGCGGGCACCTTCCGAGGACTCTACCGCCTCCGCGCTCGGTGCGCCGACATCCGCGGCGGGCGCGTCGTCCGTGTCCCGCGCCTGGCGGGCGATGGGCAGGTGGGCGGCGACGACCCAGCGGCCGTCGACCTCGCCGGCGCTGAACTCGCCGCTCGCGCCGAGCACGCGCTCGGCCATGCGGCCGATGCCGGTGCGGCTGGACGAGAGTTCACGCCGGGGGCTCGCCGAAAGAGGGCTGCCGATGGTCAGCCCTGCGGCGTCGTCCGTCACGTCGAGGCGGATCTCGATCTGCCCCTGCCCCGCGTACTTGAGCACGTTGGTGGCGGACTCGCGCATGATGCGCGCGAAGATGATCTCAGCGGCACGCGGAATGCGCTCATCGGCGGGGTCGCCCACGAGCAGCACGGTGTGGCCGGCTGATTCGAACTCCTCGGCGGCCTCGGAGATCGAGGCGGCGAGGTCGCCGGTCGGCATACCCGCTGCGCGGGGACCGTCATCGGCGAGATCGATCACGAAGCGGAGGTCCGTCATAGCCTTGCGGGCCGCGATGCGGATGGCCTCCTGCGACGCCGGACTCGCGTCGGCGTCGTCGAGCATCTGCACGTGCAGCGACACCACCGTGAGGTGATGGGCGATGCTGTCGTGCAACTCGCCGGCGATCCATCGTCGCTCGGCGAGAACCGCCTGTCGTTCCTGTTCGGCCTTCTCGGCCAGTTCCACCTCGAGTCTGCGCCCTCGGGCGAAGGCGAGTCTCAGCGCGTATCCGATGGCACCGGACACCGCCGCGCTGATGAGGAAGATGCCGACACTGATGTTGGCAGGGCCTTCCGGGTCGGAGAGAGCGACGAGCGCCGTCGCGACCAGGAACAGACCTGCATAGGAGAGGATCAGGGCGTTCCACCCGAGGCGCATGATCAGACCGGCCGCGAAAGCGGCGGCGATCAGGACCTGGGATTCACTGCCCGTGAGGAAGGAGAGTGCGAACACCACGGCGAGCGCGCATGTCGCATAGAGAGGAGACCAGAGATAGAGGCCGAGCGAGACGGTCGTCGCGACACCGATCGCAGCGACGAACGGGTCCACCCCCGGAGGGACGAAATACCCGATGACGTCGACAGTCAGGATCGTGACGAGGATCGCGAGAACGAAGATCCGTTCCAGGGCGATCAGCTTCTCGCCCTTGCCGAGACGCGCGCCCGTCGTATCCCGTGCGCTTCTCGGACTTAAAGCCATGCTTCAGTATCTCCTATTCGCCAGATATATTAGCGAGTGAAGCCAAAGAACTTACCGACACCCTGCCAAAAAGTCATATCAATTCACCTCCTGAGTTGGTCTTTTGTGAAGTCGTGATTACATCTTCTCGGCGATCTGAGCTCCGCACATCTGTCTTTCCGCTAGAGCTGACTAGACGAAGGTCTAGTCCTTCGCTGATCGACGCGCCGCAGGTAGGCTTCCTGCATGCCGGAAATCCGTGTCGTGATCGTCGATGACGATCCCCTCGTGCGCTCTGCCCTGTCCCACTTCGTGTCCCGCGACCCCGAGATCACCGTGATCGCCGAGGCGGAGACCGGACTCGAGGGCATCGACACCGTCGAACGCGAGCGTCCAGACGTCGTGATGATGGATGTGCAGATGCCCGAGATGAACGGCATCGAGGCCACCGCCGTGATCGCCGAACGCTGGCCGGAGATCCGCATCCTCGCCGTGACCACGCTCGACGGCAGCGACACCGTTCTGCCGATGCTCAGCGCCGGCGCCTCCGGCTACATGCTCAAGGACTCCAGTGCCGCGAGCATCGTGTCGGCCGTGCGCGAGGTGTACAGCGGCCAGAGCTCGCTGTCGCCGCGGATCGCCTCGCTGCTCATCAAGCACGTGCGCGACACCGAGCCCGTCACGAGCGACGGCACGCTCGAAGAGCTCACCGACCGTGAGCAGGAAGTGCTGCAGCGCCTCGCCCAGGGCATGTCGAACGCCGAGATCGCACGGTCGCTGATCGTGTCCGAGGGGACGGTCAAGGCCCACCTCGGACGCATCATGTCGAAGTGGCACGTGCGTGATCGCGTGCAGATCCTCGTGACGGCAGCCCACGCGGGACTCGTCGAGTTCCGCTGAGATCGGGTCGACCGGATCCGCTCACCGCGCCGACGGCACGATTCACAGCGCCAGCAGGACGATGCCCGCGGCGACGACCGCTGACGCTGCGATCCGCCACCCGGGGCGACTCTCGCGCAGCACGAAGACGCCGAAGAGGCTCACGAGCACGACGCTCACCTCGCGCAACGGCGCGACGAGCGCGACCGGCGCGATCTGGATCGCCGTGAGGACGAGGATGTACGACAGCGGCGACAGGATGCTGAACGCCGTGATCCGCCGCCACTGCGTCGTCCACAGCATCCGCACGGCCGACCACCGCCCCCGCACACCGACCGTGTAGAAGGGGATCTCGAGCAGCGTCGTACCCACCATGAACGCGACCGGCGAGAGACTCCAGGTGCGCACGGCGTTGGCGTCCCAGATCGTGTACGCGGCGATCGCGACGCCCGTCAACAGGCCGAACACGAGCCCGGGGTCGATGCGTCGCCGCACGCCGCCGGAGCGCCCGCGGTCGACGAGCCCGATCGCGACCACCCCCACGATGATCGCCGCGACGCCGAGCAGTGCCACGGCCGAGGGGCGTTCGCCGAGCAGCAGCACCGCGACGATCACCGACAGGAAGGGTCCGGTGCCGCGGGCCGTCGCGTACACGGTGGACAGATTGCCCTCGCGATATCCGCGCTGCAGCACGGCCATGTAGAGCACGTGGAGCACGCCGGACACCGCGACGCCCAACGTGAAGCCCCACAGGTCGTCGGTTCCGAGTCCGCCCGTGAACGGGATGACGCCGAGCCACACGACCGTGCTCCCGACCGCGCCCCACCAGAGGAACGGCGTGCCCGCCCGGCTCACGCCGTGCGCGATGACGTTCCAGGCCGCGTGCGCGAGAGCAGCGGTGATGACGAGGACGAACGCGAACGCGGACATGACCGACCCTTCCCTGCGTCGCGAGGCGCGACGAAGAGGGTCCTCCGGGCTTTTGTCCTGTCAGATGACGGCGTCCCTGCGGAGGGAGGCCGTGGCGCCGCTCGGACCAGACGGGGCGATCCCGACCGTCCGGCCGGCATCGCGCCCCGGAACCCTAGGCGCTATCGAGATCCATGGTAACGGCGGTGCGTGAACGCGCGGTGACGCAACGGGGACGGGCCGCGGAACTCACACGTTCCCCGGGCTCCGCCTGCGCCGCACCCGCTGACCATGCCGACGGCGCTGCCGGGCGAGCGCGAGCATCAGGCCGCCGAGCACGAGCAGCACGACGGCGGCGACCGCCGCGATCGACGTGGCCCCGCCGGTGGCCGCCAGGGACGACACGTCGACGGAGGCGGTCGCGCCGGACGTCACGACCACGGCGCCCGCAGCGGCGCTCACAGTCGCGACGTTGACGACCTCGCCGGACGCGACGTCGACCCCGGTAAGGCGGTAGCGGACCGGTCCGCATCCGGTGGTCTCCCCCGGCGCCAGGTCGGGGATCCGGCAGTCCAGTCGACCGCCGAGCTGCGGATCCTCGATCACGATGTCCGTGAGCGACCGCGCTCCGGTGTTGGTCACGGAGAACCGGAACGCCACCGAGTCGCCGGGGCTCACCTTCCGGTCGCCGTCGTCGTCGGCGTACTCGCCGCCGGACTTGACGAGGGCGATCGCGGGCTGGTTCTCGACGGGTGTGCGCACGGTCGCCTGGGCGGACACGGTCTCGCCGTTCGTCCTCGCCGCGGTCGTTGTCGCGGTGTTCACGATCTCGCCGGCATCGATCTCCGACTGAGTGAGCACGGCCGCGATGCCGTGGCAGATCGTGGAGCGGCCGGGCTCGAGGTCGACGGCGTCGCACCGGATGTCGCCGTCGAGGCGCGGATCCGCGACGACCACGTCGCGCAGACCGGTCGTCCCGAGGTTCGTCACGGTGAAGGTGTAGGCGATGGTGTCGCCGGCATCCACTCGTCCGCTGCCGTTCGCATCGACCGTGGCCGCCGCCGACTTGAGCAGGCCGATGCGGGACGCACCGGTGACCTCGACGTCGACCGTGGCGGAGTCCTCGACGGCATCCGCCCCGGACCGCGCGCCGACCGTGGCGGTGTTGCGGAGGATGCCGGCGTCGACGTCCTGCTGAACGAGGAGGTGCTCCACGGGCCCGCACTCGACCTCGGCTCCCGGCGAGAGCGCGAGGCCGACCAGCGCAGGGCACGCGACGGCGCCGCCGAGCAGCGGATCGTCCAGCGCGACGTCGCGCAGCGTGGTGCTGCCGACATTGCGGATCAGGAACGAGTACGCCACGCTGTCTCCTGCGCCGATCGCGCCGTCCGCGTCGACGTCGGCCACGGCTCCCGCGGACTTGCGCAGCTCGATTCCCGTCGAACCGTCGATCGTGACCTCGATCTCCGCCGCATCCTCGACGATCACGGCGCCCGGGGCTGTCGCCCGCACCACGGCCTCGTTGTGCACCCGTCCGCCGTCCACGTCCTCCTGGGAGAGGGTGTGGACGACCGGAGCGCACGAGACGACCGCCCCGGGAGCCAGATCCGCGCCGTCGAGTCCCGCGCACGCGACGGCGCCTCCCAGCATCGGGTCCGTGATCTCCGCGGCACGCAGGGTCCGCGTCCCCGTGTGGGAGACGACGAATGCATAGGAGACCGCGTCACCCGCGCCGATCGCCCCGTCGCCGTCGACGTCATCGACGGAGACGGCGGACTTGGTGAGCGCGATGCCGTCCGTACCCGGCACGGGCGAATCGGCCTCCGCACCATCGCCGACGTCGCCCGCCACCGACCGGGCGAGGACGGATGCCGTGTTGTGCACGGTGCCGGCATCCGCGTCCGCCTGGGAGAGCGCGTACGGCACGGGACCGCACGTGACCTCCGCCCCGGGGACCACCGCACGCTCCTCCAGCGCCTCGCAGGGCACGGCACCGCCGAGCAGCGGGTCGTCCAGCACGACCCCGCGCAGCGCGGTCGTGCCGGTGTTGCGCACCAGGAAGGTGTAGTCGATCGTGTCGCCGGCGCCCGCACGACCGTCGGCGTTCGTGTCGACCACGGGCCCGGCTGTCTTCACGAGCTCGACGCCGCTGGTGCCCCGGGCCTCCACACGTGCGGACGTGGTGTCCTCGGTCACACCGCGCGCACTGTCCGCGCTCGCACTCGCGACATTGAACGCGGAGCCGCTCTCGATGTCCCGCTGGGTGAGGGTGAGATCGACCGCGCCGCAGGTCGCCGACTCTCCGGGCGCGAGCGTGAGACCCTCCAGCGCCGGGCAGTCCACCACGCCGTCGAGGCGGGCGTCTTCGATCACGATGTCGCGCAGCACCGTAGTCCCCGCGTTCCGGACGGTGAAGGTGTAGGCGACCGTGTCGCCCGCCCCGATCCGGCCGTCGCCGGTGGCGTCGACGGGCGTCCCCGGCGTCTTCGTGAGGCGGATCACGCTCTCCCCCTGCACGACCACGTCGACGGCCGCGTCGTCCGCGACCGCGCCGAGAGGGCTCGTGCCCTGAACCGACGCCGTGTTGCGGATGATGCCTGCCTCGACCTCAGCCTGCGTGAGGGTGTGCCGGAACGGACCGCACTCCGCGACGGCATCCGGCGCGAGCACCCCGAGGTCGCACAGCGGCGCGGTGCCGAGCAGCGGATCCGAGACCGACACCCCGGTCGCGCTCGTGGTGCCCGTGTTCCGCACCGCGAACGTGTACTCGACCGCGTCGCCCGCGCCGATCATGCCGTCGTCGTCGACGTCGATGACGTCGCCGGCCGTCTTGCTCAGCTCGATCGCGGCGGTGCGGTCGAGGTCGGCGGATGCCGCGGCCGAGTCCCTCACCGTCCCTATCGGCGCGTCGGCGACCACGGACGCGTCGTTGCGCACGACCCCGGAATCGATGTCGTCCTGCGTCAGCGTGTACGACACCGCCGGGCACCTCACGGATCCGCCCGGATCGATCGCGATGCCGACCAGCTCCGGGCACACGACACCGCCCCCGAGCATCGGGTCGGTGATCCGCACGGCGCGCAGCGTCGTCGTCCCGGCGTTCGTCACCGTGAACGTGTACGAGATCGTGTCCCCCGCATCCACCCGTCCGTCCCCGTCGACGTCGACCACGGTGCTCGAGGACTTGGCGAGGTCGATCGCGTTGACCGCGGGCACCGTGACGGCCGCCGCGGCCTCATCCGTCGCGCTCCCCCGCGCCGACTGCGCGAGAACCGTCGCGTCGTTGCGGAGCGTGCCCCGGTCGACGTCCTCCTGGCTCAGCGTGTACAGCACGGGCGCGCACGTCACCTCGCTTCCCGGGGGGAGCGGCGCGGCGAACGCGGCGCAGCCGACCTCCCCGCCCAGAAGGGGATCCTCGATCGTCGCGGCCGTCAGCGTCACCGGACCGGTGTTGCGGATCGTGAAGGTGTAGGCCACCGCATCGCCCGCGCCGATGCGCCCGTCGCCTGTGGAGTCGGTCGGGGCGTCGGCGCGTTTCACGAGCTCGACCTGTGGCGTGCCCGTCACGGGCACCACGACCGTCGAGGAGTTGTCGGCCGGATCGGGGTCGGCTGTGGTCGAGGCCACCGTCGCGGTGTTGGAGAGCGTGTCAGCCGCGGTCGCCGGGTCGAGCGTGCTTCTCACCGCCACGACGAACCTCGCCCCGGCGGCCAGCGTCGGCCGCGTGCAGGTCAGCTGCGATCCGGAGACCGTGCAGCCGGGACTTGTCGTCGCGGGCGACAGCAGATCGGCAGGGAGCACGTCGGCGACCGTGACGGCGGCGGCCTCGCTGGGCCCGTCGTTCGCCACCGTGAGCGTGTACGACACCTGTCGATTCAGCGCCGCGGGTGTCTCGGCGACGGTCTTCACGATCGACACGTCGGCGGACGGGGTGACGTCGACGGCCGCCGTGGCGCGGTCGTCCGACGGATCGGGGTCGGGCGTGGTCGTACTCGCCACGACGGTGTTGACGTGCCGCCCCTCGGCCGTGGTCCCGGCCGTGACCGCGAGCGTCGCGGACGCTCCGGGCAGCAGAGTGCCGACCGTCCAGCGGGCGTCCTTGGCCGACCACGAACCTGCGGACGGCGTCGCGGCGGTGATCGCGAGCCCTGGCGGGACGGCCTCGTCGACCGTCACGCCCGCCGCAGCCGAGGGACCGTCGTTGCGGACCGTGATCAGGAAGGACGCCGTGCCGCCACGCGGCAGCGTCGGAGTCGTCGTGGTCTTCACGACCGAGACGTCGGCGCTCGGCACGAGCCGCACCTCCGCCGTGGACTCGTTGTCGGCGGTGCGCGGGTCGGGGGTGGCCGAGAGGACGGATGCCGTATTCGCCACGACTCCGGACGCCGTGGCGCTCCACCGTCCCTCGACCCGGACGGTCGCCTCGGCCCCGGGCGCGAGGTCCCCCAGGTCGCACACGAGGGTCCCCGCGGAGACGGCGCATCCGGGGCGGCCGACGGCGGCGGACTCGAAGCCGGCCGGGAGGGTATCCCTCAGCGACGCTCCGCGCGCGACCGACGGGCCGGCGTTCGTGACGAGGAGCGTGTAGGCGAATCCGCTCCCGGGCTCGCCCGTCGCCGGGGCGGTCTTCTCGACGCGCAGGTCTGCACTGTGCACGACCTCGACGTCGACTGCGTCCGCGTTGTCCGAGGTGTCGGCGTCGTCGGCCGGCGCCGCGACGGATGCCGTGTTCGTGACGATCCCCGCGGGTGCGTCCGCGGACACCCGGGCGCGCACGGTCACGTTCGCCGGGCCGCCGACCGGGAAGGTCGCCCACGTGCAGCGCACGGCGACACCGGTGACCGTGCAGGCCGCCCCGGCGGGCGCCTCCACCCCGGCGACGGTGAACCCGGCGGGGAGGGTGTCGTCCAGCACCACGTTCGCCGCATCGGAGGCTCCGCGGTTGCGCACCGCGAGGGTGAAGTCGATCGGATCCCCCGCCGACACCCTCTCCGCGGAGGCGGTCTTGGTGAGCGAGAGGTCGGCGACGACACCGGGCTGGAAGCTCACCGAATCCACGTTGTTCGCGGGCTGGGCGTCGGACGTGCTCGTGGTGACGGATGCGGTGTTCTGCACCACCGCGGTCGCCGCCGCGGGTATCCGCACGACGACGGTCACGTCGACCGACGCACCGGGGGCCAGGGTGCCGATCGCGCACGTGAGGATCGAGGTCTGCACGGCGCAGTCGCCCTGGGGCGTCGCGGCGCTGACGAACGTCGTCGCGGGGTCGAGGGGATCGGTCAGCACGACGTCGCGGGCCTCGGCCGGCCCGGCGTTGCGCAGTGCGAGAGTGTACGTCAGGTCCTGTCCGGCGATCGGGGCCGCCGGCGCGAAGGTCTTCGCGATCGACACGTCCGCGACGGTCGAGATGGTCGCGGTCGCGGTCGCCGTGTTGTTCGCGAGCATCGGGTCGGTGCGCGCGCCCATGACGGTCGCCGTGTTCGTGAGCGCGGCTCCGGGGTCCGCGTCGGCGCGCACGGTGCCGTTCACCCGGATCTGCACGGCCTCCCCGACGCCCATCTCGGGCACGGTGCAGCTCACGGCAGCGGCCACCGTGCAGGTCGCTCCCGCGGACGTGGCCGTCACGTCCGTCATCCCCGCGAGGATCGGGTCGGTCACGGTGACCCCCGTGGCGGCGTGCGGGCCGTTGTTCGAGACTGCGAGGGTGAACGACACGGCGCGTCCGGCGACGACCGTGGCGGTGTCGAGCGTCTTGATGATCGCGAGGTCGGCCGCTCGGTTCACAGGTGTGCTGGTCTGCTGACTGATGGAGGTGCGGCTCTGCGTCGTCACGTCGTCGCGGAAGACGACCCGCGCCTCGTTGAGGAGCGTGCGGCCGGCCGCCTCCACGGTCACCCGGGCGTCGAACGTGTAGCTCGTGCTCGCTCCCACGCCGACGGATCCGCCCGTCGTGGCCGTGGCTCCGTCGCCGAGCCGCACCTGCACCGTGCGGGTGGCCGCGAGGTGCTCTCCGCGATCGTCCGCGGCCGCATCGCTCACCGTACCCTTGCCCGGTCCGCTGGCGATCGACAGCGAGCCGGAGACGAACTCGAGCCCCGCGGGGAGCACGTCCGTCGACACCGCCTGTCGCGCGGGGTTGCCGCCGTCGTTGCGCGTCGTCACGGTGTAGCGGAGGATGTCGCCGACCTCGGCGGTCGTGCCGCTGCGCGACAGGTTGGTCACGGCCTTGGTCGTGACGAGGCACGGGAACGAGCCGAAGGTGATGTCGTCGAGGAAGTTGCCCGCCGAGGCGTTGCCGCCCGCAGAGCTCACGGCCTCGAAGGCGAAACGCGTCACGGTCTGGCCGGCCGGAACCGTGTAGGTGCCCGTGTGCGTACCCCAGGCGGTGTTGCCGTCGGACAGGTTCGCTCCGCTCTGCACGAGCGTTCCCCCGGGGGCGCCGATCATGACCCGCATGACGTCCGTGCCGATGCGCCCGCGATGGCGGAGCGACCAGTAGAAGGTCTGCCCCGGGGTCGTCGCGACGTCTTCGAACAGCCGGCTCGGGGTGTTGGCGTTGAGTTCGACGAACTGCCGCCCCTGGGCCGCCGGCACGCCCAGGAAGCCGCTGCTCCAGATCTCGATCACCTTCTGGGCGTCGGTCGTGGACCACCCGGGCACCTGGCTGTCGGGGGTCAGCTTGTTCGTGGCATTCCCGATCGCCGGGGTCTCGAAGCCGCCGTTGCTCAGGGAGACCGCGCCGACACACTGCGCCGGGTCCTGCGCTGCGGATGCCGAGGGGGCGGCGATGCGGTCGTTCGCCACGACCAGCCCGCAGACGAGCAGCAGAGCACAGGCGATCACCGCGAGTGTCCGCCGGATGCTCGACCGCGCGCCTGCAGACACCGCTGCCCCCTGATTCTCCCCGTGGAGTCCCGCGATCCCCGGATCACGAACCTCTGGAGATGGACCTTATCCGAGAATCAGCGGACACTCCCGGCCTGCGCGCGGCTCTATATCGGCATACCGGTTGGGGGCTCGACAAGGGGCGGGATGCCGTCGCATCCCGCCCCTCCGTCGTATTCCGTCTCGTCGCTCACGCGTCCTGGGTCCGGCGGCGCATCCGGGCGACGAGCAGCACGAGCGCGCCGACGACGAGCAGCGCGAGTGCCCATCCGAGACCGGTGATCACGCCGCCCGTGGTCGCGAGCGCGGAGAGGTCCACGGTGGCCGTGGCCGCCGCCGTCACGACGATCGCTCCCGCTGCGCCCCGCACGGTCGCGACGTTCACGACCTGCCCGTTCGCGATGTCGGCGGCCGTCAGCGTGTAGGCGATCGGTCCGCAGGCCGCGGTCGCTCCGGGAGCGAGGGCGGGGATGGCGCACTCCACGGCACCACCGAGCTTCGGATCGTCGATCGCGACGTCCGTCAGCGTGCGGGCCCCCGTGTTGGTCACGACGAAGCGGAACGCGATCGTGTCGCCGGCATCCGTCTTGCCGTTGCCGTTCGCGTCGGCGTACTCGCCGCCGGTCTTGGCCAGCGCGATCGCCGGCTGCGCCTCGAGCGGCGTCACGACCGTGTCCTCCGTCGTCGGCGGCTGGTCGCCCGTACCGGTGCCCGTCGCGGTGGCGGTGTTGACGATCTCGCCCGCGTCGATCTCGGCCTGCGTCAGCACCGCCACGGGGCCGGTGCACACGGTCGAGGCTCCGGGAGCGATCTCGGTCTCGTCGCACACCACGGCGCCGTCGAGACGGGGGTCGGACACCGTGACGCCCGTCAGCGTCGTGGTCCCCGTGTTCGTCACGGTGAAGGTGTACGCGATCGTGTCGCCCGCGTCGGTCCGGCCGTTGCCGTTCGCGTCGACGACCGCCGCCGCCGACTTCAGCAGCGTGAGGGCGTCCGTGCCGACCACCGTCACGTCGGCCGAGTCCTCGTCGTCGGCGGGACCGGCGACCGACTGACCGCTCACGGTCGCGGTGTTGCGCACCTCTCCGGCGTCGACGTCGGCCTGCGTGAGGACGTAGTCGACCGGTCCGCACACGACGTCCGTCTGCGGTGCGAGCGCGAGCCCGTCGAGCGCCGGGCAGTCGATGGCACCGCCGAGGAGCGGGTCGTCGAGCAGGATGCCGGTGAGCAACGTGGTGCCGGTGTTGCGGATCGTGAACGAGTACCCGACGGTGTCACCCGCGCCGATCATGCCGTCACCGGTCGCGTCGACCGGCTGGGTCGGCGTCTTGGTGAGTGCGATCGCCGCGGTCCCCGCGAACAGGACCTCGGCGGACGAGGTGTCGCCCACGGGCCCCAGAGGGCTCGTGCCGGCGGCGGTCGCGGTGTTGGGCCGACGTCCGTCCTCGATGTCCTGCTGCGTCAGCGTGTACGTGTACGGACCGCAGTCGGCGGACGCCCCGACGGCGAGCGACGCGACCGTGCAGAGGGTCCCGGTGCCGAGCAGCGGGTCGGTCACCGCCACGTCGGTCAGTGTCGTGTTGCCGGTGTTGCGCACGGTGAAGGAGTACTCGACGGTGTCGCCCGCCCCGACCGCGCCATCCGCGACGGTGTCACGCACCTGACCGACCGTCTTGACGAGATCGATTCCCGCCGTGCGGTCGATGTCGGCGGATGCGGATGCCGTGTCGTCGACGGTGCCGTCCGGCGCGTCGGCCGTGACGGTCGCCGTGTTGCGCACGACGCCCTGGTCGATGTCGTCCTGGGTGAGCGTGTAGTCGACCGGAGCGCACGTGATCGACTGCCCCGGTGCGAGGGACACGCCGTCGAGAGCAGCGCAGGTCACGCCGCCGCCCAGCATCGGGTCGGTGATCTCCGCGTTCTGCAGCGTCGTGGTGCCGGTGTTGGTGACCGTGAACGTGTAGGCGATCGTGTCGCCCGAGGTCACCTGACCCGCGCCGTCGACGTCGACCACGGTGCTCGGCGTCTTGGTCAGCACGATGCTGTTGACCGACGGCACGGTCACATCGGCGGAGGCGTCGTCGGACACCAGGCCGAACGCGGACTCGGCACTCACGTCGGCATCGTTGTGCACTGTTCCGGCATCGATGTCCGCCTGGGTGAGCGTGTACGACACCGGACCGCACGTCACGGCGGCGCCGGGCGCGAGCGGGTCGGCCAGCGCCGCGCAGGCGATCGCGCCGCCGAGCACGGAATCGAAGAGGCTGGCATCCGTGAGCGTCACATCGCCCGTGTTGCGGACCGTGAACGTGTAGTCCACGGTGTCGCCGACGTCGATGCGGCCGGTGCCGTTCGCGTCGACGGGCGCGGCGACGGCCTTGACGAGCTCGATGCCGGGAACGCCGGCGATCGGCACCTCGACGGTCGAGGTGTTGTCGTCGGGGTAGGGGTCGGGGGTGTCGGAGGTCACGGTCGCCGTGTTCGCGATCGTGGTGTCCGCCGAGGCGGGATCGACGGTGCCGGTGACGGTGGCCGTGAACGTCGCGCCCACCGCGAGCGTCGGGATCGCGCAGTCGAGCGCGCCGGCGGCGATCGAGCATCCCGCGGTCGGCGTCGACGCGTTCAGCAACGCGGCGGGGAGCGCATCCGAGATCACGACGGCGGATGCCGGGCTCGGCCCGGCGTTCGTCACGACGATCGTGTACGTGAGCGGTCCGTTCGAGGGCGCCGGGTTCGCCGAGGCCGTCTTCACGATCGACAGGTCGGCCGAGGGGGTGACCTCGACGGTCGACGTGCCGGTGTTGTCGGAGGGGTCGGGATCGGGCGTGGGCGACGTCGCGGTCGCCGTGTTGGTGTGCGTGCCGACCGCGGTCGCGGTGGCGGTCACCGTGAGGGTCGCGGACTCGCCGGGCAGGAGCGTGCCGACCGTCCAGCGGTGGTCCGTGGGAGCCCAGGTGCCGACGGACGGCGTGGCCGAGGTCACCGCGAGGCCTGCGGGCGCGAGCTCCGCGACGACGACTCCTGCGGCAGCCGAGGGGCCGTCGTTGCGCACCGTGATGACGAAGTCGGCGGTCCCGCCGAGCGGCACGCTGGGCGTGGAGGTCGTCTTCACGACGTTCACGTCCGCGCTCGGCGTGAGCGCGACGTCCGCGGACGAGGTGTTGTTCGCGGTGTTCGGATCCGGCGTCGCGGACGAGGTCGTCGCGGTGTTGCGGATCGTGCCCACGGCGGTGGCGCTCCAGACCCCGTCGACCGTCACGGTCGTGGAGGCGCCCGGAGCGAGATCGCCGAGCGCGCAGGTCACGGTACCGGCGACGATCTCGCAGCCGGCGGTGCCGACGGCGGCGGCCGTGAAGTCGGCGGGCAGGGTGTCCGAGAGCGTGGCGCCGCGGGCGACGGACGGGCCGTTGTTCGTGACGGCGAGCGTGTAGGTGAACGCACCGCCGGGGACTCCGGTCGCCGGAGCGGTCTTGGCGATCGCGAGATCGGCGCTCTGCACGACCTCGACCTCGGCCGAGTCGGAGTTGTTCGTCGGGTCCTGATCGTCGGCGGGCGAGGCGATCGACGCGGTGTTGATCACGGTGCCGGTGGGGGCGTCGGCCGCGACGACCGTGTTCACGACCACGGGCGTCGGTCCGCCGACCGGGAGCACGTCCCAGACGCAGCTCACCGAAGTCGTGGTGGAGGAGCACACCGCACCGGCCGGAGCCTGCACCCCGGTCACCGTGAAGCCCGCGGGCACCGTGTCGGAGAGCACCGCGTTCACGGCATCCGAGGAGCCCAGGTTCCGCACCGCGAGGGTGAAGTCGACCGTGCCGCCAGCGGCGACCTGCGCGACCGAGGCGGTCTTCTCGACCGCGAGGTCGGCGATGATCTCGGGCTGGAAGCTCGTGGAGTCGACGTTGTTGCTCGGGTCCGGGTCGGGGGTGCTGCTCGTGACGGCGACGGAGTTCTGCACGACCGCGCTCGCACCCGCCGCGATCTGCACGACCACGGTGGTGACCACGGTCTGCCCGGGCGCCAGCGTGCCGATCGCGCAGTCGAGGATGCCGTTCGCGACCGCGCACGTGCCCTGCTGCGTCGCCGCGCTGACGAACGTCGTCTCGGGGTCGAGCGGATCGTTGAGGCGCACGTCGCGCGCTTCGGAGGGGCCCGCGTTCTGCGTCGTGAGCGTGTAGGTCACGTTCTGACCGGCCACGGGCGTCGCGGGGTCGAAGGTCTTGGTCACCGAGAGGTCGGCGACCGCGGTGAGCGTCCCTGACGCGGTGGCGGTGTTGTTCGCGAGGTTCGCGTCGAAGCGGGAGCCGGACACCGTCGCGGTGTTCGTGAGCGCCGCGCCAGGGGTGAACGACGGCGAGATGTCTCCCGTGACCGTGATCGTGGCGCTCGCGCCGACCGCGAGGTCCGGCAGCGCGCACGTGATCGTCCCGGTCACGGTGCAGGTGCCCGAGCTCGGGACCGCCTGGACGTTCGCGAACCCCGCGGGCACGGCATCCGTCACGGTGACCCCCGTACCGGTCTGCGGGCCGTTGTTCGTCACCCCGATCGTGAAGGTCGCGGGGCGTCCCGCCACGAGAGGTGTGGTGTCGAGCGTCTTCGTGACGGCGAGGTCGGCCGCGGGGTTGACGGGCGTCAGCGTCTCCTGCGTGACCGAGGTCCGATCGAGGTTCGTGACCGGCTCGCGGAAGGCGACGCGCGCCTCGTTCACGATGGTCGTGGCCGCGGCATCCGTCCGGACCTTCGCGTCGAACGTGTAGGAGGTGACGGTGCCGGCGCTGATGGAGCCGCCGGTGGTCGCCGTGCCGCCCTCTCCGAGACGGACGCGAACGGTGCGGCTGCCGGCCGCGTACTCGCCGCGGTCGTCGCCCGTCGCATCCGTCAGCGCTCCGGCGCCCGCCCCGCTGACGAGGCGGATCGAGCCGGGCACGAAGTCGATGCCGGCCGGGAGCACGTCGGTCGAGACCGACTGGAGGGCGGGGTTGCCGCCGTCGTTGCGCGTGGTCACGGTGTAGCGCAGCGTGTCGCCGATCTCGGCCGTCGTTCCGCCGCGCGTGAGGTTGGCGACCGTCTTGGTCGAGATGAGACAGGGGCCGGTGCCGAAGGAGATGTCATCGAGCAGGTTGCCGACCGACTGGTTGCCGGTCGCCGTGCTCACGGCCTGGAAGCCGAAGCGGGTCGTCGTCTGCCCGGCGGGCACCGTGTACGAGCCGGTGTGCGTGCCCCACGCGGCGGTGCCGTCGGCGAGGGATCCGCTGACGTTGGTGAGCGTGCCCCCCGGGACGCCGATCATGACACGCATGGTGTCGGTGCCTTCGCGGCCGCGGTGCTTGAGCGACCAGTACAGCGTCTGGCCGGGGGTGGTCGCCACGTCCTGGTAGAGCATGCTCGCCTGCGTGGCGTTGAGCTCGGCGAACTGCGATCCCTGAGCTGCGGCGTAGCCTCGCGGGTTGCCGGGAGAGCGCCAGATCTCGATCTGCTTGTCGGTCGCGGTCGTCGACCATCCCGGAACGACGTCCGCGTTGACGATCGACACTCCCGTGGTGAACGCCGGCTGCTCGAAGCTGCCGTTGGCGAGCGCGAGGGATCCGGCGCACTGCGTCGGATCCTGCGCGGCAGACGCCGGCAACGGCGCGACGGTCTCGGTGACGACGGTGAGTCCCGCCGCGATCATCAGCACCGACAGCGCCCCTGCGAGGGCGCGCCGAATAGACGAGTGAGCGTGTGCAGACACAGCTTTCCCCTGTTTCTCCCCCGGAGCCTCCCCGCGCCGTTCGAAACGACGCGACTCCCTGAAATGGGACCCTAACCGAGCCTCAGACTTAAGTCCATATCGGCATATCGGCATACAGGCGCTCAGGACGCGCTCGTCCGCACCCCTCGCCCGCGCCGATTACGATCGAAACACGCCATCAGGAAGGTCGACCATGCCCGTCACCCCGGACGCCATCGCCCACGCCGAGGACCTCGCCGACTTCGTCGCCGCCTCCCCCTCCAGCTACCACGCCGCGGCCGAGACAGCCCGCAGGCTCGAGGACGCCGGATTCGAGCGCCTCCACGAGGAGCAGGCGTGGGAGATCGCCCCCGGGGGTCGCTATGTCGTCGTCCGCGACGGCGCGACGATCGCGTGGACCGTGCCCGCCGACGCGACCGCCACCACCCCGACGAACGTGTTCGGCGCGCACACCGACTCCCCCGGCTTCAAGCTCAAGCCGCAGCCCACCATCGGTTCCCGCGGATGGCTGCAGGCCGCGGTGGAGATCTACGGCGGCCCGCTGCTGAACTCCTGGCTCGACCGCGAGCTGCGTCTCGCGGGTCGTCTGGCTCTCGCCGACGGCCGCGTCGTGCTCGCCGACACCGGCGCCCTCCTGCGCCTCCCCCAGCTCGCGGTGCACCTCGACCGTGGCGTCAACAACAACGGCCTCGCCCTCGACAAACAGGCCGAGACGCAGCCCGTGTGGGGACTGGGCGACGCGAGCGAGGCCGACGTCCTCGCCGAGCTCGCCGGGTCTGCGGGCGTCCCCGCCGACGACATCCGCGGCTACGACGTCGTGATCGCCGACGCCGCGCGCGGCGCCGTGTTCGGCAAGGACGACGCGTTCTTCGCCTCCGGCCGCCTCGACGACCTCGCCTCCGTGCACGCCGGGGTGGTCGCGCTCGAAAAGGCGGGGGCCGCCCACTCCGGTCCGATCGCCGTGCTCGCCGCCTTCGACCACGAGGAGCTCGGCTCGAACTCGCGCTCCGGCGCCGCCGGGCCCTTCCTCGAGGACGTGCTCGGCCGCGTGTACGACGCCCTGGGCGCGGACGCCTCCCAGCGCCGCCAGGCCTTCGCCTCGTCGTGGTGCCTGTCGAGCGACGTCGGCCACTCCGTGCACCCGAACTACGCGCAGAAGCACGACCCCGTCGTGCAGCCCGTGCTGGGCTCCGGCCCGATCCTCAAGCTCAACGCCAACCAGCGGTACGCGACGGATGCCGTCGGCTCCGCCGCCTGGCGCGGCTGGTGCGACACAGCCGACGTCGTGACCCAGGAGTTCGTGTCGAACAACAACGTGCCCTGCGGGTCGACGATCGGCCCCATCACGGCCACGCGCCTCGGCATCCGCACCGTCGACGTCGGCATCCCGATCCTGTCGATGCACTCGGCGCGAGAGCTCGCCGGCGTCTCCGACCTGCACGACCTCACGCGCGTGGCGGGAGCCTTCTTCGCCGGCTGACAGACCCGTCTATTTCTGCGGAACGCACCCTTGGGACCCTCCATTTGTGCCGTTCGGCAGAAACAGACGGGCTGGGGTGCCATCATGAGCAGATGACGCAGATCCAGCCGGTGGAGACCCGCGGCGCCCTCATCGAGCGCGCGGGCATCGAGATCATCCCCGAGTCCGAGCGCACCGCCCGGCCCCGCGACCTGTTCTGGCCGTGGTTCGCGGCGAACGTGTCGGTGTTCGGCATGTCGTACGGGTCGTTCGTGCTCGGCTTCAGCATCTCGTTCTGGCAGGCGACGATCGTGTCGGTCATCGGCATCGTCGTGTCGTTCCTGCTCTGCGGGCTCATCGCGATCGCCGGAAAGCGCGGTTCGGCGCCGACCGTGGTGCTGTCGCGCGCGGCGTTCGGCGTGCACGGGCAGAAGGTCCCGGGAATCGTGTCGTGGCTCACCTCGATCGGCTGGGAGACGTTCCTGGCGATCTTGGCCGTCCTCGCCACCGCGACCGTGATCACCCAGCTCGGCGGCGACGGCGACAGCATCGCGCTGAAGATCATCGCGACCGTGATCGTCGCGGCTCTCATCGTCACCGCCTCCGTGCTCGGCTATCACACGATCATGAAGCTGCAGTCGGTGCTCACCTGGCTCACCGGCGCCGTCACGGTCCTCTACGTGATCCTCGCCGCGCCCAGCATCGACCTCGCCGCCGTCATGGCGCGTCCCGACGGCGGCCTCGGCCAGGTCATCGGTGCGCTCGTCATGGTCATGACCGGCTTCGGGCTCGGGTGGATCAACATCGCCGCTGACTGGTCGCGGTATCAGAAGCGCACGGCCTCCGACGGCGCGATCGTCGCGTGGAACACGATCGGCGGATCGATCGCCCCGGTCCTCCTCGTGGTCTTCGGGCTCCTGCTCGCGGGCTCGAACGACGACCTGTTCGCCGCCGTGCAGGCCGACCCGATCGGCGCCCTCGCGACGCTCCTGCCCGTGTGGGTGCTCGTGCCGTTCCTGCTCACCGCCGTGCTCGCCCTCGTGTCGGGCGCGGTGCTCGGCATCTACTCCTCCGGGCTCACGCTGATCAGTCTCGGCATCCGCATCCCCCGCCCCTCGGCGGCGGCGATCGACGGCGTGATCCTCACGCTCGGCACGATCTTCGTCGTCTTCTTCGCAGGCGACTTCCTCGGGCCGTTCCAGAGCTTCCTCATCACGCTCGGCGTCCCGCTCGCCTCCTGGGCCGGCATCCTCATCGCCGACATCCTGCGCCGCCGGAAGGACTACGACGAGGAGGCGCTGTTCGACAGCCGCGGCCGCTACGGGGCGTGGGACTGGACGTCGATCGGCACCATGGTGGTCACGAGCGTGATCGGCTGGGGCCTCGTGGTCAACAACTTCGCGGCGGATGCTCCGTGGAACAACTGGCAGGGATACCTGCTGTTCCTGATCGGCGGGCGCGAGGGTGACTGGGCCTACGCGAATCTCGGCGTCTTCTTCGCGCTCGTGCTGTCGTTCGTTTTCACCTGGTTCGCGCGAGCCGGGAGGATCCGCCGGCAGGAAGCCGCCGCGTGAGCGATCCCTGGCTGGTCGTGATCGACCCGCAGAACATCTTCGCCTCACGCGATTCGGCCTGGGGGTCGCCGTTCTTCGGCGACGCGATCGTGCGCATCCGCGAGCTCGCGGCGGTGTTCGGCGACCGTGTGCTCGTCACCCGATGGATGCCGACTGCCGACCGCTCCACGGCCTGGGGCGACTACTTCGCGGAGTGGCCGTTCGCCGACCGGCCCGCCGACGACGCGCTGTTCGACCTCGTTCCCGAGGCGCAGGACCTGTCGCCGCATCCGACCCTCGACCTGCCGACGTTCGGCAAGTGGGGCTCCGAGATCGAGGCGATCGTGGGGCGCGGCGCACACGTCGTGCTGGCCGGCGTCTCCACCGACTGCTGCGTGCTCTCGACCGCCCTCGCCGCCGCGGATGCCGGGGCGCACGTCACCATCGCCGCCGACGCCTGCGCGGGGTCGACGGCCGAGAACCATGCCGCCGCCCTGCACGTCATGGGCCTGTATCCGCCGCAGCTGATGGTGGGCGACACGGCGTCGGTGACGGCTGGGCTCTGAGCGGGGCGTCCGTCGTCCCGATCTGCTGACCCGGGCACGATCCGCTGACGGATCTGCCCGATCCATCCGCGAATCGGGACGACGTCCGCAGATCGGGACGTCGTGGGCAGATCGGGAGGTGTGAACCCGCCTCAGCCGGCGGCGCGCACGGCCTGGACGATGTCGGCGGGTGTGCCGTGCCACGGCGCGCCGTGGCCGGGCAGGACCCAGGATGCCGGGACGGCGGCGAGCCGGTCTAGGGAGTCGAGCGCGCGCTCGGGCTCGTCGGTGAACGGCGCCGGCTGCGCGCCCTCGCGCCCCGTCAGGACGTGCCGCGTGGTGAGGGCGTCGCCCACGAAGACGGCGTCGACCGCCGGTACGTGGATCGCGACGCTGCCCGGCGAATGCCCCGGCATCCCGATGATCACGGGCGCGCCTGGCAGGTCGAGCACGTCGCCCTCGGCGACCTCGACGACCTCGGCGACGTGTCTCGTGCGCAGCGCGTTCTTGCGGATGCCGTAGGCGAGGAACCCGAGCATCGGGGCGAGATGCGAGGGCCCCATCGGCGTCTTCGGCTTCTCGCCGGTGCGGACGCGGTGCGCGTCGGCGGCGTGGATGAACACCGGCACCCCGGCCTCGGTGCGCAGCCGCTCCGCGAAGCCGATGTGGTCGCTGTCGCCGTGGGTGAGGACGACCCCGCGGATGTCGGAGAGGGGCCGGCCGATCTCCGCGAGTTCGCGCTGCAAGTCGTGCCAG
This sequence comes from Microbacterium sp. GCS4, assembly GCF_001262495.1. Taxonomy (GTDB): domain Bacteria; phylum Actinomycetota; class Actinomycetes; order Actinomycetales; family Microbacteriaceae; genus Microbacterium. The sequence goes on along the minus strand of NZ_LGYE01000002.1, from coordinate 411,064 downwards.
TGCCCCGGCATCCCGGCGTCGATCAGCGTGGTCCCCTCGGGCAGGTCGATCAGGTACGAGGCGACGATGTCGTTTCCGAGGCGGTGCAGATGGGGTGCGAGCTTCATGACGGATCCCTTCGGTTGCGAAGGCTACGATACGTAGCTATCATGGCTATTGTCAATAGCCATCGTGACCCGCACCGACGCGACCCGACACCTGGAGAACCGGATGCCGACACCCGACCGCACCTCGCTCCCCGCCATCGTCGCGGCCGGCCGCGCGATCCTCGAAGAGCACGGCCCCGCCGGCGTCACGATGCAGGCCGTCGCAGCGCGCGTCGGCGTCCGCGCCCCCTCGCTGTACAAACGCGTGCGCGACCGCGAGGCGCTGCTCGTCGCGGTGACCCAGGCCGTGGCCGACGAACTCACCGAACGCCTCGAGCGCACCGACGGCGGGCTCGCCGAGATCGCCGTCGCCTATCGCGGCTTCGCGCACGACCAGCCCGAGGGGTTCCGCCTCCTGTTCACCTCGTCGGCACCGCCCGAGGCCCTCCGGGAGACGGCCCGCCCGGTGCTCCGTGCCTGCGAGGGTCTGGTCGGCCCCGACGACGCCCTCGACGCGGCGCGCCTGTTCACCGCGTGGGCGACCGGTTTCCTGCAGATGGAGCTCAGCGGCGCGTTCCGTCTCGGCGGCGACGTCGACGAGGCCTTCGACTACGCGACGAGCCGCATCATCCGGGCCCTCACGCCCTGAGCGGGGAGTTCACCACCGGGACCATGCCGCCCACAGCTCGGCGTAGGGCCCGTCATCCGCGACGAGCTCCTCGTGCGTCCCGGACTGCACGACTCGTCCGTCCTGCATCACCAGGATGCGGTCGGCGACGACCGCCTGACTCAGCCGATGCGCGATCACGATGCCGGTGCGTCCATCGATCGCCCCCAGCGAAGCGCCGTCGAGCAGTTCCGAATCGGCCGACCCCGCCTCGGCCGTGGCCTCGTCGAGGATGACCACGGATGCCGCCGACAGGGCGACCCGCACGAGCGCGAGGTGCTGCGCCTGACCGGGGGTCAGCGGATGTCCCGCCTCCCCGATCACGGTGTCGAGGCCCTCGGGCAGCCGGAGGATCCAGTCGGCGCCGAGACGGTCGATCGCGGCGCGCATCCGTTCCTCGTCGCCGTCGCCGAACAGGGCGAGGTCGTCGCGGACCGTCCCCGCGAACACGTGCGGCTCCTGGCTCAGCATCGCGACCGCATCGCGGAGGTCGTGCGGATGCCAGTCCTCGATGCCCCGGTCGTCGTGGCGCACCGTGCCCTCCCCCACGGGCAACGCGCCGGCGAGCACCCGGGCGAGCGTCGTCTTGCCCGCACCGCTCGCTCCGACGATCGCGATCGTGTCGCCGGGAGCGGCAGAGAGCGAGACCCCGTCGAGGTCGCGCCGATCCGGCGAGTGGCTGAACGACAGCCCGTCGACCTCGATCGCACCGTGGTGCTTCGCCGATGCGACATCGGCCGGACGCTCGCGCGGCGTCGGGAGTCCGATCACCCCGAACAGGCGCGCGAGGCTGGCTCCGGCATCCTGCAGCTCGTCGATCCGGTACAGCAGGGTTCCCATCGGCCCGAACAGCCCGAGGAAGTACAGGGCGGCCGCGGTCGCCGCGCCGAGCTCGACGTGACCGCCCGTGACGAGCAGGTACCCGACCACCAGCACCGCCGAGAGGCCGACGAGCTCCGCGCCGTTGAGGAACACGTTGAAGTCGTTGCGCACCTTCGTGGCCCGCACCTCGAGCGCGATCGCCTGCTCGCTGGACTCGGCGATGCGGTCGAGATGCAGGTCCTCCGCGCGCAGGGCGCGGACCGTGTCGACGCCGCGCACCGCCTCGATCGTGCGCTGACCGCGCTCGGCGACCACGACCCGGTGCTCGCGGTACACCGGGGCGGAGCGGCGCAGGAACCAGCGCAGCGAGAAGTACTGGATCGGAGCCGCGGCGAGCGCCGCGAGGGCGAAGCGCCAATCCAGCAGTCCGAGGCCGAGGAGGCTGAGCACGATGCCGAACAGGGCCGTGAGGAAGGCGGGCAGCGCCTCCTCGACGACCTCGCCGACCGCGCGGACGTCACCGGACAGCCGCGCGACGAGATCGCCCGTGCCGGCCGCCTCGATGCGCGCCGTCGGCTGGGCGAGCGCGGTGCCGAACGCGGCCTCGCGCACCTCGCGGATCGTCCCCTGGCCGAGGCGCGCGAGCAGCACCCGGCCGACCCAGGTGAGCGCGGCGCCCGCCGCGAGCGACCCGGCGAGCGCGAGGCCGAAGGGCAGGAGCGCTCCGCCGTCGGCCACGATGTCGTCGACCATGAGGCCGATGACCCACGGAGCGACGAGCGCGGCACCGACACCCGCGCACAGCGCGAGCATCGAGGCGAGCACCAGGCCCCGGCGGTGGCCGAGCGCGGTCAGCAGCCCCCGGGCGGTGTCGCGACGGGTCGCGATCGGGAGCTTCTCGTCGCTCATGCGCGCGCCTCCCGCAGATCGTGCACCCGGTGACAGGAGGACAGCAGCGAAGCGCGGTCGGTGAGCAGGACGATTGTGCGCCCCTCGCTCGCGAGTCCCGCCGCGACCTGCGCCTCGGTGATCGGGTCGATCGCCGTCGTGGGCTCGTGCAGCACGAGAAGCGGCTGCGGCTGGTGCAGCGCACGGGCGAGCAGGAGGCGCTGACGCTGACCGCCGGACAGGCGCAGACCGCGTTCGCCGACCCTCTCATCGAGCCCCTCGGGCAGCCGGCGCAGCACCTCGTCGAACGCGGACGCCGCGAGATGGGCGGCGTGGATGCGCGGCGCGATGTTCTCGGCCGCCGTGCCGCTGAACACGGCGGCATCGTGCGGCGGCGCGAAGACGGCCGCGCGCAGGGCCGCGTCGCCGAGCTTCGCGGCATCCGTCCCGTGGATCACGAGTTCGCCGGGTTCGGCAGGACGAAGCCCCCCGAACAAGCGGGAGAGGTCGACGACGAGCTCGGGATCGGCGCGGATGCCGGTGACCTGACCGGCCGCGAGCTCGATCTCCCGGCCGGCGACGCGCAGGCGAGCGACGATCCCGTTCTCGGGCGCGATCACGGCGAGCGTCGCGGCGGATGACCCGACGCCGTCCGCGACCGCGCCCGTCTCGGCCGAGAACTCCGCGATGCGCCGCGCCGAGCCGTGCTTCGAGGCGATCGCGGCCGGCAGGTAGCCGAGCGACTGCAGGGGCCCGCGGATCGTCTGCGCGAGGCCCATCGCCGTGACGAAGCCGCCGACCGTGATGGCGCCGTCGAGTGCGAGCCATCCGCCGAGCATCGCGATGCCGGTGAACGCGAGTCCGCTCACCAGGAGGTTCAGCGCCGTGAGGCCGGCGGCGGCCTTCTCGGCACGATAGGCGGCCTCGGCCGCGATCGCGCTCTCGGCGACGTAGCGCTCGGTGGCGCGGGATGCTCCGCCCAGCGCCCCCAGCACGCGCAGCCCCGTCGCGAAGTCGGTGCTCACGGCATCGAGGCGCGCCGCCCGCTTCTGCGCCTCATAGCCGCGGCGCCGCAACCCGCCGCTGACGAGATGCACGAGGAACGCCTGCACGAGCGTGCCGATCACGACGGCGATCGCGAGCGGCCACGCGATCACGAGCAGCGTCACACAGGCGACGAGCACCGCGGTCGCGGCGGCCGCCTGTTCGGCGATGACCCAGAAGAACCCGGCGGTCTGCCCGGCATCCGAGGAGGAGATCGTCAGGACCTCGCCCGCAGGGCGGCGGGTGCGCCGGTGCAGCGCGAGCCCGAGCACCCCCTGCCGCAGCGCGTGCTCGCCGCGCGCGTAGACGACGGTGCCGGAGCGGTCGCCGAGCTGCCAGGCACAGATCAGCACCGCGAACACGGCGACGAGGAAGGCGAGCGCCCAACCGAGCGCGACCGGGTCACCCGGGCCGATCGCCCGATCGATCACCACGCCGACCGCGACGGGCACCATGACCTCGGCCAGCTGATGTCCGCAGAAACCCACGACCGACAGAATGGCCCGGACACGGCATCCCCGACCCCAGACACCCTCGGCGAAGACCTCACCGACGGTGGTGGTCATGTCGGATCCGCGTCAGAACGGCGGCGCGCGGGCGCAGGAGTGCAGAGGGACATCGGGGCTCCGGAGAGACGGGGGTGGTGCGGCGCGGATCGGCGCGGAGGCGAGTGCCTCCTCTCACGATAGGCGACACCGATGTCGCGGAACGGCCGTCTCGTGCGCCGTCGACGCCGAACCGTGGGTTCACCCCTGGCGGTTCAGCCGCCGCGGTGCCTCCGTCCTGTCCCCTGGCGTCCCGATTCGCGGACCTTGTCCCGATCGACCGAAGGATCCCGGCGACTCACCCGCGGATCGGGACGGGCTCCGCAGATCGGGGCGTCATCCGCGCACGCCGAACCGGAATACTGGCACACTGAGCGCGGAGAGGGGTTTCCATGACCACGAGCGCGCCCGCGGAGCAGTCCGCGACGATGACCGACGACCAGCGTCCCCGGCCGATCCGCCGCGAGCGTCGCTGGCGCCGGACGAAGATCGCACTCCTCATGGTGGCCGTCGTGGCCGTGATCATCGGAATCGTCACGTCGCTGTCGCCCTGGCCGTCGGCGATCCTCATCCGGGCTGTGTTCGAGAAGGGCGGCGCCGAGACCGCGGCCGAGATGCAGAAGCACGTGCCCGACGTCGAGCTCACCGAGCACCTCGACATGGCATACGGCGATGCCGGCGCCGACACGACCATGGACGTCTTCGCCCCGGCATCCGCGTCCGGTCCCCTGCCGACCGTGGTGTGGATCCATGGCGGCGCGTGGATCTCGGGCGAGAAGGAGAACGTCGCCCCGTACCTGCGCATCCTCGCAGCCGAGGGCTACACGACCATCGGCGTGAACTACACGATCGGCCCCGAAGGCGTGTACCCGCTCGCCGTGACGCAGCTGAACGAGGCGCTGGCGTACATCGACGAGCACGCCGCCGACCTCGGGGTCGACCCGCAGCAGATCGTCCTAGCCGGAGACTCCGCCGGCGGGCAGCTCGCGAGCCAGATGGCGACCCTCGTCACGAATCCGGACTATGCCGACATCCTCGGTGTCGAGCCCTCGATCGAGGCATCGCAGCTCGTCGCCACGATCCTCAACTGCGGGGTGTACGACCTCGCCGCGCTCGCGCGCCTCGACGGTGTGGCCGGATGGGGCTTCAAGTCGGCGATGTGGGCGTACTCGGGGACCAAGACCTGGGCGGAGGACTCGACCGGCGCCACCATGTCGACCATCGACTGGGTCACCGCCGACTTCCCCACGACGTACATCTCCGGCGGCAACGGCGACGGCCTCACGTGGCTGCAGTCGATCCCGATGGCGCAGCGGCTGGACGAGCTCGGCGTCGACGTCACGACGCTGTTCTGGCCCGCGCCGCACGAGCCGTCGCTGCCCCACGAGTATCAGTTCCACCTCGACATGCCCGACGCGCAGACCGCCCTGGAGCGGACTCTCGACTTCCTCGACGCGCACACGACGCGCTGAGAGGAGCTGACGGTTTCGCCGCGCAGTGCATCGGGACTCCCCTAGAGCGGCGGGTCCAGCTCCTTCAGCGCGGCATCCATCCGCTCTGCCATCTGCGCGTACCCCTCGTCGGACGGATGCAGTCCATCCGCCGCCATCCAGCTGTCCTCCGACCCGGCATAGTGCTCGTCGAGCCAGTGACTCGCTCCCGGGATCCAGTCGGCGCCGATCGTCGACGCGGCGTCCTGGACCCACCCGCTGATGATCTCGACGGAGTCGGGGCGGTCCTCGGTGTACCAGAACGGCTCGACCACGACGAAGCGCGCGTCGGGGAGTGCGTCGTGCAGCCGGGTGAAGTCCTCGACGATGGCCTCACGGATGCGGTCGGCCCGGTGGGCGTAGCTGAAGTTGTCGTTGAGTCCCATCGTGATGACGACGATGTCGGGATCCTCCGCGATGATCAGCGCGGGCAGGTCGTCCTCGCCGAAGGAGCGCCGCTGGTTCACGAACCCGAGCCCGTTCACGCTGGGGTTGAACTCTCGCCATCCCCGCGACGCGCTGATGACGGTCGACCAGCGATTTGCTTCGTCGCTCGCTCCGGTTCCGAGCGTGTACGAGTCCCCGTAGAAGGCGGCCACCGGCCCGTCGCCCGGAGCGGGCGACGCGTCCGGGGCGGGCGACGGACTGCACGCCGTCAGGCCCAGGGCGAGGGCGATCACGGAGGCGAGAGATCGGCGGCGGCGCATGCTGGTCGTTCGTCGCGGAGGCGGGACCGGATGGGGGCGTGCGCGTCAGATCCGTGGATCAGCGCGACCCGCCCTCACTTCATGGTGTCGAGGATGCCGGTGAGCTCCTCGAACGTGGTGAGCGGGTTGAGGATCGCGAAGCGGGTGTTCGGCCGCCCGCGGTGCGAGCTCGGCACCACGAACGCGCGCTGCGAGTCGAGCAGCTCGTCGGACCAGCGGTCGTAGTCGGCGCGCTCCCATCCCTCGCGCTCGAACACGACGACCGAGAGCTGCGGGTCGCGCACGAGCCGCAGCTCGGGGCGTGCGGCGATCTCGGCCGCGATGCGCTGCGTCAGCGCCAGCGTCGCGCTGACGGCGTCGCGATACGCCTCCACTCCGTAAGTCGCGAGAGAGAACCACAGGGGCAGGCCCCGGGGACGACGCGTGAGCTGGATCGAGTAGTCGGACGGGCTGTAGTCCCCGGCATCCGTGAGCGTGTCGAGGTACTCGGCGTGCTGCGTGTGCGCGCGACGCCCGGCCTCGGGGTCGCGATAGATCAGCGCGCAGCAGTCAAAGGGCGCGAACAGCCACTTGTGCGGGTCGACGATCACCGAGTCGGCACGCTCCACACCCGAGAACACCGGGCGGGCCTCGGGCGCGAGCATCGCGGTGAGACCGTAGGCGCCGTCGATGTGCAGCCAGAAGTCGAAGTCGTCCTTGAGCGCCGCGATGCCTCGGATGTCGTCCACGATGCCGAAGTTCGTCGATCCGCCGGTCGCCACCACGGCGCAGATCTCGTCGCCGTGCTCCTCGAGCGCCGCGCGCACGGCATCCGCCCGCAGCACTCCGTCATCGCCCGCGGGTACGAGCAGCACGTCGGCGTCCATCACCTTCGCGGCCGACTTGTTCGAGGAGTGCGCCTCGACGCTGCACAGGATCTTCCAGCGCGCGGGCGGCTCGACGCCGCGCTCGGCGAGGCGTGCCTTCGCGGACTCGCGCGCGGCCACGAGAGCCGACAGGTTGCCGATCGTGCCGCCCTGCACGAAGACGCCGCCGGCCGAGTCGGGCAGCCCGAACTCGGAGGCGAGGAACGACAGCACCTCGTTCTCGGCGTGCACCGCGCCCGCGCCCTCGAGCCAGCTGCCGCCGTAGAGCCCGGAGGCCGAGACGACCAGGTCGAACGCGATCGACGCGATCGTCGGCGCCGTGGGGATGAACGACAGGTAGGACGGGTGGCTGGTCGTGAGGCACGCCGGCGCGAGGATGTGCTCGAACACGCTGAGGGCGCGCTGCGCTCCGAGTCCCCGGTCGGTGATCGTCGTGCCGACGAGGCGGTTCAGCTCGGCCGGCGTCTGCGGCTTGTCGAGCGGGACGTCTGCGGCCAGCATCCGTCGTCGCGAGTAGTCGAGCACGGCGTCGACGATCGCGGTGGACTCCGGTGATGCCGCGTGCATGCGGTCTGCTGCCATGAGCGGTTTCCTAACTCTCGGCCGCGGCGACGGCGAGCGGGTTGTCGTCGGCCGGCGCGTCGAGCACGGCGGCCAGGGTTCGGCGGGCAAGAGCCGCGCGATCGTGCGGCGCCCACCCCACGAGGGAGTGCGCGCTCATGCCGTCGACCATCGCGAGCAGCATCCACGCGGATGAGGCGGGGTCGACCCGCAGGCGCGGATCTTCGACGACGGCGCGCGCGATGAGGTCCTCCAGGGCGCTCTGCCATCCGTCCATCTCGGAGCGCACGCGGGCGGCGAGAGTCTCGTTGCGCACGCCGAGCGCCCAGGACTGCGCCCACACCATCGCGACGTCGTCGCGCGCATCGTCGAGCAGCGTCTCGATGAGCCGCAGCAGGTTGGTGCGCAGGTCGAGTGCGGGGTCGTAGGAGGCGATGACCTCGTCGCGCTCGGCCGACACGATCGACGTGAAGACCTCGGCGACGAAGGAGTCCATGACGGGTCGGTAGTGCGCGACGAGCGCGGGCGTGACCCCCACGCGAGCGGCGATGGCGCGCACGGTCAACGCCTCGAGGCCGCTCTCGGAGGCGAGGCCGATGGCGCCGTGGACGATCGACCGCTCCCGCTCCTCCGGGGGAAGCCGTCGCGGTGCCGCGGGTCTTGACGTGCTGGTCATCACGGGCTACCGTAGCACTCGTTGATCGCATGTTCAATAGCGTCGCTGCGGAGCCGCAGAGACAGCGAGGAGACGAGCACATGGCCTGGCACATGCCCGCCGAGATCGCGCCGCACGAGCGCACCTGGATGGCGTTCCCCGCCGAAGGGGTGACGCTCGGCGAGAGCGCCTCGGAACGCGAGGAGGGCTACACGACCTGGACGGCGGTCGCGCACGCCGTCGCCGAGTTCGAGCCCGTCACGATGCTCGTCGACCCGTCCGAGATCGATCGTGCGCGACGGATGCTGGGCGGCGGCGTCGAGATCGTCGAGGCCCCGGTCGACGAATTCTGGATGCGCGACTCCGGCCCCACGTTCGTGGTCGACGACGAGCGACCCGGGGTGCTGGGCGCGGTCGACTGGATCTTCAACGGGTGGGGCGCCCCCGCGTGGGCGCAGTGGCGCAAGGCGGCCGAGCATGCCCGCATCATCGCCGGCGCGGTCGGCGCCGAGCTCGTCAGCTCGACGCTCGTGAACGAGGGCGGCGGCATCCACGTCGACGGTGAAGGCACCGTACTGCTCACCGAGACCGTGCAGCTCGACCCGCGACGCAACCCCTACGCCGACCGACAGCGCGTCGAGGCTGAGATGGCGAGGACGATCGGGGCGACGAAGGCCGTATGGCTGCCGCGCGGCCTCACCCGCGACTACGACGAGTTCGGCACGAACGGGCACGTCGACATCGTCGCGACGCTCACCTCCCCCGGGCGTCTGCTGCTGCACGCGCAGCACGACCCGGATCACCCCGACCACGAGGTCACCCGCGCGCTGCGCGCACACCTGTCGGAGCAGACGGATGCCGCGGGTCGGCGCTTCGAGATCACCGACCTGCCGGCCCCCGCGACGCTGCGCGACGACGAGGGCTTCGTGGACTGGAGCTACGTCAACCACCTCGTGACCAACGACGGCGTCGTGGCGTGCGGCTTCGGAGACGAGAAGGCGGATGCCGCGGCGCGCGGGATCCTGTCGGACGCCTACCCCGGGCGCCGCGTCGTCACGGTCGACGCCCGTCCCCTGTTCGACCGCGGCGGCGGCATCCACTGCATCACTCAGCAGCAGCCCCGCGTCTCTGGTCGTTGAGCGAGCGCAGCCCCGCTCGTTGAGCGAGCGCAGCCCCGGTCGTTGAGCGAGCGCAGCCCCGGTCGTTGAGCGAGCGCAGCGAGACGAAACGCCCCACCCCACCTCGAGGAGCCAGCCCCGATGAACGTCCACGAAGCATCCATCGCCGACCTCCGCCATGCGCTCGAGACGGGCGCGGCGACATCCGTCGATCTCGTCGACGCGTACCTGGCTCGCATCGCGGCCTATGACGCCCCCGGCACCGCGACCGCGCTCAACGCGGTGGTCGTCGCGAACCCCGAGGCACGCGCCGAGGCCGAGGCGTCCGACGCACGGAGGGCGCGCGGCGAGACCCGAGGGCCGCTCGACGGCATCCCGTACACCGCGAAGGACAGCTACCTCGTGCGCGGCCTCACCGCGGCATCCGGCAGTCCGGCCTTCGCCGAGCTCATCGCGCAGCGCGACGCCTTCACGATCGAGCGCCTTCGCGCGGGCGGGGCGATCTGCCTGGGCCTGACGAACATGCCGCCCATGGCGAACGGCGGTATGCAGCGCGGCGTCTACGGCCGCGCCGAGAGTCCGTACAACGGCGAGTTCCTCACGGCTCCGTTCGCCTCGGGCTCCTCGAACGGGTCGGGCACCGCGACGGCGGCGAGCTTCGCGGCGTTCGGGCTCGGCGAGGAGACCTGGTCGAGCGGCCGAGGCCCCGCCACGAACAACGCCCTGTGCGCCTACACGCCCTCGCGCGGCGTGATCTCCACGCGCGGCAACTGGCCCCTCGTGCCGACCATGGACGTCGTGGTGCCGCACGCCCGCACCATGGCCGACCTGCTCGAGGTGCTCGACGTGATCGTCGCCAACGACGCCGAGACCCGTGGCGACTTCTGGCGCGCGCAGCCCTGGGTCGAGATCCCCGCACCGTCGTCGGTGCGGCCGGAGTCGTATCGCGCGCTCGCGGATGCCGCGACGCTCGACGGCGCTCGCATCGGCATCCCGCGCATGTACATCAATGCCGACCCGGATGCCGGAACCGCCGCCGCCCCCGGCATCGGCGGCCCCACGGGGCAGCGCATCGACACCCGCGCCTCGGTGATCGCGCGCTGGGACGCAGCCCGCCGCGACCTGGAGGACGCCGGCGCGACCGTCATCGAGGTCGACTTCCCCGTGGTGTCGAACTACGAGGGCGATCGCCCCGGCGCCCCGACCGTCGCGACCCGAGGGCTCGTGTCACCGGGATACCTTCACCGCGAGATCGTCGACCTGTCGGCGTGGGGCTGGGAGGACTTCCTGCAGGCGAACGGCGACCCGCACCTGTCGACGCTCGCCGACGTCGACGGTGCGACGATCTTCCCGCACCCGGAGGGGGCGCTGCCGGACCGCTACACCGGCTTCGACGACGACATCGCCGAGTACCCCGACTGGGTGCGCGCGAACCCGGGCGTCGGCATCACCGACATGCCGGAGCTGCCCGCGGGCCTGCGCGGACTCGAGGAGACCCGCCGCGTCGACCTGGAAGGGTGGATGGACGCCCTCGGCCTCGACGCCGTGGTGTTCCCCGCGGTCGCCGACGTGGGCCCGGCCGACATGGACGTGAACGAGGCGTCGGCCGACCTCGGCTGGCGCAATGGCACCTGGATCGCCAACGGCAACCTCACGGTGCGCCACCTCGGCATCCCGACCGTGACCGTGCCGATGGGGCTCATGGCCGACATCGGGATGCCGATCGGCCTGACCTTCGCAGGACGCGCCTACGACGACACGAGGCTGCTGCGACTCGCGGCCGCATTCGAGGCGACCGGCGACCCCGGCGAGCGCCGCACTCCCCCGCCGCGCACCCCCGCACTGTAGAAGGTCGCGCGTTTCGTCTCGTCGCTGCGCTCCTCGCTCAACGACCCCGAGGCCGCCCCCACTCCGGTCGTTGAGCGAGCGCAGCGAGACGAAACGCGGTATCCCGCCGAGGTCAGTGCGTCCAGGTGTGCACGGGCTCGCCGGCCTGCATCCGTTCGAGGTAGTCCCCGAGCATGCCGTGCAGCGCGTCGGACCGTGACGCGCCGGAGCGCTCGCGAGCCGCCACGTTCTCCCGCTGCCAGACGGCGCCGTTGCGACCGGTGACGCACCGCTGCTCGATGATGCCGAGATAGCGATCGCGAACCTCGGGTGCGACGCCGAACGCGTCCAGCCCCTCGGCCGCCGCCGGGAGCAGCCGTCGCAGCACGAGCTCTCGCGCGCCGATCCAGCCGACCTCCGGCCAGTACAGCCGCGAGTCGATGCCACCTCGCGCCGCCGCCTGCAGATTCTCGGCGGCGGCGTCGAAGGTCATCTGCGTCCAGATCGGACGGTCGGCCTCGGCCATGCTGCGCACGAGTCCGTAGTAGAACGCAGCATCCGCCATCACGTCGACGACGCTCGGCCCGCCCGGCAGCACCCGGTTCTCGAGGCGCAGGTGGGCGGTCCCGTCGCCGGCGTCGTAGATCGGACGGTTCCAGCGGTACACCGTGCCGTTGTGCATCCGCAGCTCGGAGAGCTCGGGCGCACGCCCCTCGTCGAGCGCCTCGAAGGGGTCCTCGTCCGAGCACACCGGCAGCAGGGCGGAGAAGTACCGCGAGTTCTCCTCGAAGAGGTCGAAGATCGACGTGACCCAGCGCTCGCCGAACCACACACGCGGTCGGACGCCCTGGTTCTTGAGCTCTTGCGGACGGATATCGGTGGCCTGCTCGAACATCGGGATCCGGGTCTCGTGCCACAGCGCCTTGCCCGCGAAGAACGGGGAGTTCGCGGCGAGCGCCACCTGCGGGCCCGCGATCGCCTGGGCCGCGTTCCAGTACGAGGCGAAGGACTCGGGGGCGACCTGGAGGTGCAGCTGCACCGAGGTGCAGGCCGCCTCGGGCAGGATCGTGTCGCAGACCATCGCGAGTCGGTCGCCGGGGCGATCGTCGCTCAGGGGGACCCCGTCGATCTGCAGCTCGATGTCCTCTCCGCGGGCCGCGAGGATCTGCTGCCCGAGAAGGCTGTAGCGAGGGTCGGCCGAGAACCAGCGCTCGGTGAAGTGCGTCTCGTCGAGCGTCGGGAGCATCCCGATCATCGCCAGGCCGCTGCCGGTCGACCGCGCCCGCTGGTCGGCGACGTCGAGCGCGCCGCGCAGCACGTCCTCGAGCTCCCGGAGATGATCGTCGCCGATCGGCCGCGGCGCCACGTTGACCTCGACGTTGAAGCGGGCGAGCTCGGTCTGGAACGCCGGCGATGCGATCGCGTCGAGCACGGCCTCGTTGCTGCGGGCCGGCGCGCCCTGCTCATCGACCAGATTCAGCTCGATCTCCATGCCGAGCTGCGACTCCGGAGCGTCCACGGGAGCGAACCGCCCGTCCGCCAGCATGGACGCCAGGGCGTCGAGGCACCGCTCGGTCTTCGCGCGGAACTGCGTACGGTCCTGGCGCGTGAACGTCCGCGCCTCGATGCTGTCACCCATGAGTTCGACGGTATCCACCCGGGCGGGTGCTCGTCGAGAATCGGCGCCCCCTTGACACGGACTACGCTGAGCGCGTGGACAACGGCTCCCTCCTGGCCGCCCTCTTCGGGCTTCCGTTCGGGGCGGGCATCGTCCTGGCGGGCCTGCTGATCATCCTGATCGTCCCGATCGGCGTCCACGTCGTGATCCGCATCGTGATCGACGCGATCGTCGAGCACCGCGAGGGCCCGGGGCGTCGGGAACTCGCCTACCAGCGCAGATACGAGCGCGATCGACGGGCGCTCGACGAGGCGGGGGCACCCCGGTGATCGCGCTTTTCTCCCTTCCGCTGTACATCGCGTTCTGGCTGCTCATGCTCATCCTGCTTCTCATGGCCGCGGCGATCGTGGTCTGGATCGTGGTGGCTGTGATCCTGGCGGTCGTCGAGACGAGTAGAACGGATCGCGAGCGTCCCGGAGGAGAGCCTTCCGCGGCGAGTGATCCGCTCTCCGTCTTTCGCGAGAGCGCCGTCTCGGCTCTCCGGGTCATCGAACACACGCCGAAGGGCGACACGCGATGAGCCGCGCCACGCTGACCGCATGGACATGGGCGAGGGGTTCTTCGTCGGGCTCCTGCTGCTCCCCTTCGGCTTCGGGCTCTTCCTCGGTGGGATCGCACTTCTGCACGGACTCTCCGCCGGAGGCGAGTCACTGATGCGTTTCCTTTACCGCCGCGTGCGCGACAGGAGTCGTCGACGACGAGAGCGCGCATACGTCAGGAAGCATCAGCGCGACCTGGATCGCTTAGTATGACCGGTCGCTGCCGAAGCGAGTTCGTGCGGACGTCACCGCGTTTCGTCTCGTCGCTGCGCTCCTCGCTCAACGACCCGCGAGGCCCGGTCGTTGAGCGAGCGGAGCGAGACGAAACGCGAGGCCCGGTCGTTGAGCGAGCGGAGCGAGACGAAACGCGGTTCGCGACCTACGGCTCCACCGCGCGGACCATCGCGCCGAACCGCGCCGTATCGATGTCGAGCAGCCGCGCGACGCCGTCGAGCGGCATCCCCTCCGGTGCGACCCGTGTCGCGCCCGGCAGCGCCGAAGCCAGTACCGGATCCCACCCCGGCCGCAGCAGGTCGTCGGCGGCACCGAGGCGTCCGAGGAGCACCCACGGCACGGCCCCATCGAGTCCGGAGCGGACGGCTCCGGCGACCACGACACCGGCGATATGCGCCCCGGCCTCCCGCCAGATGCTCGTCGCGACGGGATCCCCCGCGCGCGCGACCTCGGCGACGTCCTTCGCGAACGAGGCGACGAGCGCCACGGGACTCTCATCGGCGGCGACCACTCCGGGAAACCCCGCGACCGGGCCGAACCGGGACTCCAGCCGTTCGAGCAGCGCGGGCGATGCCTGCGGGCGACCGTCGGAGGCGCTGATCGCCGCGATGAGCCCACGTCGCCCGATCCACCAGCCGGCGCCCTCGTCGCCGATCATCCCGCCGACCCCGTCGACCCGGGCGGCGCCTGCCGGTCCCAGACCGAGACCGACCATGCCCGTCCCCGCCGCGACCACGACGCCATCCACCTCACCCCGCGCGCCGAGGTACGCGGTCACCGCATCGTCCGCGACGACGGTCCGCCGCACGCCGTGGTCACGGTGCAGCTCCCGTGCGATGCCGTCGATCGGCGGCACTCGTCCGTGCACCCCGGTGCTCCCCACCGCGACCGCAGCGACGTGCGACACCTCGAGGCGTTGCGTCGACTCCCGGACGAGCGCGGGGATCGCGCTGAGCAGGTCGGCGCCGTACACGAAGCCGCGCGTCTCGATCTCGCGGGCGGCTCCGCGCGCGGCCTCCCCGGCCACCTCCCCGGCCACCTCGCGGGCATCCCCTCGCGCGTCGCCCGCCGCCAGAACGCGGATGCGGGCCTGCGTCTGCCCGATGTCGATCGCCAGACCGACCGCGCCCGCCTCCCCCGCCGTCCGCATCATGCCTCGGTGATCGCGTCGACGAACCACGAGGTGATCGAGGAGGGATGCGTGATCGCGGTACCGACGACGACCGAGTACGCCCCGGCGTCCAGCGCCGCCCTCGCCTCGGTCGGAGTGCGGATGCGTCCCTCGGCGAAGACGGGAACCGTGAGTCGCGACGCGAGGATCTCGACCAGCTCGAGATCCGGCCCGTCGGAGACCGGGCGCTCCCCTGTGTACCCCGAGAGGGTCGTCCCGACGATGTCGGCGCCGGCGTCCTCGGCGGCGAGCGCGTCGTCGACGCTGCCGGTGTCGGCCATCACCAGAAGTCCCGTCGCGGCCTTGAGGCGAGCGATCGTCTCGGCGAGCGTCAGCCCGTCGGGTCGCGGACGGCGCGTGCCGTCGATCGCGACGACGTCGGCCCCGGCCTCGGCGACCGCGAGCGCATGGTCGAGCGTGGGCGTGATGAAGACGCCCTCGTTCCCGACCTTCCACAGCCCGATCTGCGGCACGTCCACGACCTGGGCGATCGCGCGGATGTCGTCGAGACCCTGGGAGCGGATGCCGACCGCGCCGCCGGTCACGGCGGACTGCGCGATGCGCGCCATCGACTCCGGGTGTCGCAACGGCTCCCCCGGGTACGCCTGGCACGACACGACGAGCCCGCCGCGCAAGGCGCGGAAGCGCGCCGGCAGTGAGACGTCCACGTGCGCGGAGGTCACTTGTCGTCCCTCGTGACCGCGAGCTGGAAGGTGTAGCGGTCGCCGCGGTATATCGTGCGGGCGAACTCGACCAGCTGACCGCGCCGCGAGGAGCTGACGCGCG
This sequence comes from Microbacterium sp. GCS4, assembly GCF_001262495.1. Taxonomy (GTDB): domain Bacteria; phylum Actinomycetota; class Actinomycetes; order Actinomycetales; family Microbacteriaceae; genus Microbacterium. The sequence continues at coordinate 395,380 of NZ_LGYE01000002.1, read as the reverse complement.
TGACCGCGAGCGCCGCGTCGCCGGGCGCCACCTCGAGCAGCTCGCCCTCCTGCTCGGTGAGCGTGATGGCCTTGATCTCCTGCTCGGCGCGGTAGACGTCGTGCCCGGCTCCCCGGAGCTGCTCGTACAGCGAGGCGCCGAGGTTCAACGACTCGATCGCGAGCACGGCCAGCGGCACGTACACGTCCTCGATCGCGATGGGCACGTCGTCGGCGAGACGCAGACGGCGGATGTGCGTGGTCGCCGCTTTCGCCGGGAGGCCCAGCGCGGCCGCGACGGCATCCGGAGCATCCACCCTGGCGAGCTCGAGCACCCGCGACGACGGCACGGAGCCCCGACTGATCATGTCCTCGGTGAAGGAGGTGAGCTTCGGGGTCTTCGAGAAGATGTCGGCGGAGCCGACGTACGTGCCCGAACCGTGCACGTTGTACACGCGCCCTTCGTCGACGAGGGTCGCGATCGCCTTGCGCACCGTCATCCGGCTCACGCCGTGGATCGCCATGAGCTCGCGCTCGGAGGCGAGCGCATCATGCGGCGACATCGACTGCGCGATCGACTCCCGGATGCTGGCTGCGACCTCTTCGTACTTGTGCGGCATGGTCCGTCCCTCCTGAACTGCCCGTTTCATCCCTTGACCGCACCCGAGGACAGCCCACTCACAAGGTATCGCTGGGCGAAGACCGCGAAGAGCAGCGGCGGCAGGGTCGACAGCACGGAGGCCGCCGAGATGTCGCCCCAGCGGATGCCGGTGCTGGTGATGAAGTTCGCCGCACCCAGCGTGACCGGTGTGGCGTTCGAGGTCGACAGCACCAGCGCGAACAGGTAGTCGTTCCAGCTGAAGATGAACACGAGCACCGCGACCGCGACGACGGTCGGGGCGAGGAGCGGCATGACGATCGATCCGAGGGTGCGGTAGATGCTCGCGCCGTCGACGGCCGCCGCCTCCTCGATCTCCTGGGGGATGTCGCCGATCGCGGACGACAGCAGGATGATCGCGAGCGGCAGGTTGAGGAAGGCGTTCGCGGCGATGAGTCCCTGGATGGTGTCCTGGAGCCCCAGCGAGGAGAACAGCAGGAAGAACGGCACGACGAAGAAGATCGCGGGCAGCAGTCGCAGACCCGAGGCACTGCTGATGATCCACCGGCCGCCGAAGCCGAGCCGCACGATCGCGTACGTGGCGGGGATCGCGATCACCAGCACGACCAGGACCGTGCCGACCGCGATCATGGCGGAGTTCAGGAAGAAGCGCGGGAAGTCGTATCCCGACGCGTAGAGGACGTTCGCGTAGTGGTCGAGCGTGGGCGAGGCGGGCAGCGCGAGCGGGTTCTTCGCGATCTCGCCGTCGGGTTTGAAGCTCACCAGCGCCGCGTTCAGCAGCGGCACGTTCACGATCAGGGCCACGACGGCGGCGAGCAGCGTGAACAGCCAGCGGCGGCCGGACGTCGTGGGGCGGGGGTCGGATGCCGCGGAGCGTGCGCGGCCCTTCGCGGGGCGGACGAGCGTCTCGGTGGTCATCGCTTCCCCTCCATTCCGGTCGAGGTGATGCGTCGCACGATGAACGGCACGAACGGGAGCAGGCAGACGAGAACGACGAGGGCTGCCGCGGCGGCCTTGCCGAAGTCGCCCGCCTCGAAGGCCGTCTTGTAGATGTAGATGCTGAGCGTCGTGGTGGTGGTCCCGGGACCGCCCGCGGTGAGCACGTAGATCACGTCGAAGGTGCGGATCGCGTCGATCGCGCGGAGGAAGAACGCGGCGAAGAGCACCGGCTTCAGGACCGGCACGACGACCGAGAACAGCGAGCGGAAGTACCCGGCGCCGTCCATGGCGGAGGCCTCCAGCAGCTCCTTCGGCAGCGACTGCAGCCCCGCGTAGATGATGAGGAACGTGAACGGCGTCCACTGCAGCACGTCGAGCACGACGAGCAGCGGCACGACCGAGTCGGGCGAGAAGAGCGAGACGCTGAGACCGATGCTCTCGAGCAGCGTCGGGAGGGCCCCGATGTCGCCGTTCAGGAGCAGCCGGAACATGACGCCGAGCAGCGCCGGCGCGATCATGATCGGCAGGAGGAGCAGGGTGAAGAACAGCTTCTTGCCGGGGAACGCGCGGTTCATCAGCAGCGCGAGCGCGAAGCCGAGCACCATCTCGATCGCCACGACGATCGCCGAGAACCCGACCGTGAAGCCGGCCGCCTTGGCGAAGCCGTCGCTGCGGAACAGCGAGACGAAGTTGTCGATGCCGTTCAGCTCGTTCGACTGGTCGAGCAGGGTGCTGCTCTGGAACGCGGTGAGCGCTCCGGTGGCCAGCGGGTAGAGGACGAAGACCGCCGCGAAGAGGATCAGCGGCAGGCTGAGGACGGTCGCGGCGACGGTGCGCCGGCGGCGCTCCACGGCGATCGACCTCGCACGTTCGGCGGTATGGCTCATGACGTCAATTCGACCTTCCTCGGGTGGCGTGGTGTCCGGGGCGGGCGGCCGGCGCCCGCCCCGGAGTCTTCATCGGTCGAGCAGTTCCTGCAGGTTGGCGTTCGCGGTCTCGAGCGCCTCGTCGACGTCGGTCTGGCCGACCCAGGCGCCACTGAGGTCCTCGGCGAGCTTGCTGTACGCCTGGAACGTCTGCGGGAAGACCGGCTCGGAGAACCCGTACTCGGAGATGCTGTCCGAGACCTGCGCGAAGGCGGGGTTGAGGGATGCCTGCGCCTCGAGTACCTCGGGCATCGCGGGGATGCCGCCGGCCTCGGCGTACTGCGTCATCGCGTCGGTCGTAGCGAGGAACGACAGGAACTTCTTGGCCGCATCCTTGTTCTGGCTGTACTTGTTGAGCGAGACCGCGAGCGCGTGCACGTGCGTCTGACCGCCGGGGACCGGGGCGATGGCGATCTTGCCGGCGACGTCGGGCGACTGCTCCGGGTCGTTGAGCTGCGCGAAGGCCGCCGACCACTGGATCGCGAATGCCGTGTCACCGGACTGCAGAGCGGCCTGGGTCTCGGGGAACTCGGCCTGCGCACTGTCGGGCGAGGTCCAGCCGTTCTCGTAGATGTCGGCGTACAGCTGCACGGCCTTCTTGGCGGCGTCGCTCGTGAGGGCGGCCTTGCCGTCCTCCTCCCAGCTGCCGCCGTAGCCCCACAGCACGTCGTTCCAGATCATGGTGTTGTAGAGCAGGTTCTTGGCCTGGAGGATCGTGCCGTACTCCGTGGGCGACGCCGGGTTCGTGCTCTGCGAGAAGTACGCTGCGGCGACCTTGAAGTCGTCGAGGTCCCAGTCGGCCGGGTCCTTCGGAGCGCGCTTCTCGCCGAGCACGGTCTCGCTGATCTTCTCGTACTCGGCCTGCGCGGCGGGATCTGCGAGCAGGGCGTCGATGAGGTCCTTGCGGTAGAGCAGGAAGTGGTTGCTCACGTCGAGGGGCAGCGCGTACAGCTCGCCCTCGTAGGTGAGCCCCTCGGCCGCGACCGGGAAGTACGCGGAGGTGTCGATGTCGGTGAGCGGGTCGAGCGAGGGCGCGAACTGTCCGATGTTGTACGAGGCCGTGAAGTAGATGTCGACGTCGGAGGACTTCGACGCCATGAGCGCCGTCTCCTTCGAGAAGGTGTCCTGGCGCGACAGCAGGGTCAGCTCGACGTTCACGCCGTCATCCTTGCCCTGACCGGCGTTGTAGGCGTCGACGACCTCGGCCATCGCGTCGCCCTCCGGGCCGGGCCAGGCGACGAGCTTCACGGTGCCCTCGCCCGATCCGTCGGAGCCGCCGGAGCCGCTCGTGCCGGTCGAGCATCCTGCCAGCAGCGCCGCCGACACGACCAGGGCACCCAGGGTGAGTGTTCTCGTCCTTCGCATCTTTCCTCCAAGTGGTACGGTCCAGTGTTGCGTCGACTATGCCAGCGGTGCAGCGCAGATCCGGAAAACGTAACCTATTCGAAACAATTGGTACGGTCCAGTTGTCAGATTGACGCGTAAACCAGCATTTCACCACTGTGACGCCCGCCACGGAAGTGATATGTTCACTGCATGAGCACCGAGAACGAGCGCGCGCTCGAAGAGGGCATCGTCACCGACCTGACCGGCCGGATGACCTACGGGTCGTACCTGTCGCTCGACCAGCTGCTCACGGCGCAGCATCCGGTCAGCGTGCCCGAGCACCACGACGAGCTGCTGTTCATCATCCAGCACCAGACCACCGAGCTGTGGCTCAAGCAGCTGCTTCACGAGCTGTCGTCGGCACGCGAGCTGCTCGCCCGAGACGACCTGCGCGAGGCTCTCAAGCGCATCGCGCGCATCAAGCGCATCCAGGACGTCATCACCCAGCAGTGGTCGGTGCTCGCGACCCTGACCCCGACCGAGTACGCACAGTTCCGCGGCGCGCTCGGCAACTCCTCCGGCTTCCAGTCCGTGCAGTACCGCGCGGTGGAGTTCGCCCTCGGCAACAAGAACGAGAAGATGCTCGGCGTCTTCTCCGACCACCCCGCGAACCGCGCGCTGCTCGAGGCCGAGTGGGAGAAGCCGACCCTGTACGACGAGTTCCTGCGCTTCGCGGCCCGCCGCGGCCTGCCGGTGCCCGCCGAGATCCTCGACCGCGACGTGCGGCTGCCCTATCGCGAGACGCCCGCGCTCGTGCCGGCCATCCGCGCGATCTACCAGGATCCGGCCACTCACTGGGACCTCTATGAGGCCTGCGAGGACCTGGTCGACCTCGAGGACAACTTCCAGTTCTGGCGCTTCCGCCACCTCAAGACCGTGGCCCGAACGATCGGCATGAAGGTCGGCACGGGCGGGTCGAGCGGGGTCGGCTTCCTGCAGCGCGCGCTCGACCTCACGTTCTTCCCCGAGCTCTACACGGTGCGCACGGAGATCGGCGGCTGATGCGCACAGCGACGTTCTTCGACGGAGAGGGATGGCGCGAGGGCGTCGTCCTGATCGACGACGACGGTCGGATGCTGCTGCGCGACGAGCCCTCGGCATCCCGAATCCCGCGCCTCGACGGCGTCATCGTCGGCGGGTTCACCGATCACCACGTGCATCTGCAGCTCGTCGAGCACGAGCTGCTCGCGCAGTCGCGGCTCGGGCGGGTCGTCGACCTCGGCGGCGACCCCGGGGTCGTCGCGTCGTACGCAGATGCAGCGCGTTTCGTCTCGCTCCGCTCGCTCAACGACCGGGACGGCGAACTCCGGTCGCCCCGCGAGGAGCGTAGCGACGAGACGAAACGCGCCACCCGGATCGAGTACGCCGGGGCCTTCCTCACACCGGTCGGCGGCTACCCCTCCGACCGCGACTGGGCTCCTGCCGGGTCCGTCCGGGAGATCGTGAACGAGGCGTCGAGCACCTCCTCCGCAGCCGATGCCGTGGCCGAGATGGCGGATGCCGGGGCGTCGTGCATCAAGATCGCGAGCAACCGCACCGCGGGACCGGTGTTCGACGACATCGTGTTCCGCGCGATCGTCGAGGCGGCGAGCGCGCACGGCCTCCCCGTCGTCGCCCACGCCGAGGGCCGCGGCGAGGCGCAGCGCGTCGCCCGGCTCGGAGCCGCGACGCTCGCGCACGCGCCGTTCACGGAACGACTCGACGACGAGGAGATCGCCGAGCAGGCGGCATCCGTCACGTGGATCTCGACCCTCGCGATCCACGGCGGAGCGGACCTGCACGTGGCCCTCGACAACGTGCGCCGCTTCCACGCCGCCTGCGGACGGGTGCTCTACGGCACCGACATGGGCAACGGGCCGACACCCGTCGACCTGAACCCGCTCGAGCTCGCCGCACTCCGCGACGCGGGGCTGGACGGTCCTGCCCTGCGGGGCGCGCTCGCGCCCCGGGACCCCCGCGATCCGGCATCCGTCCTGCTGCTCCTGCCGCACCGCGACGCCGACCCGACCCACGCACGCCGCCTGACCGCGGCCGATCTGGAGGCCTGACATGACGCACGACACCCGCGATCCCCGCCCCGCCCTCGACTCGAGCACCGCCGCCGGCTCGAGCACCGCCGCCGACTCGCTGCTCGAGCTCGCGACCGCCCTCGACGCGTCCGATCCGCTCGGCGCGCACCTCGACGCGTTCGCTCCCGCACCCGGCGTCACGGCGTATCTCGACGGCAACTCGCTCGGCAGGCCCCTGCGCGACATCCCGGAGCGGCTCGCGGCGTTCGCGCGCGACGACTGGGGCACGCGGCTCATCCGGTCGTGGGACGAGCAGTGGATGGCGCTGCCGATGGCGCTCGGCGACCGGATCGGCGCGCTGACGCTCGGCGCCGCGGCGGGCCAGACCGTGGTCGCCGATTCGACCAGCGTGCTGATCTACAAGCTCATGCGCGCCGCGCTCGCGCACGACCCGTCCCGCGCCGAGCTCGTGATCGAGACGGGCAACTTCCCCACCGACCGCTTCCTCGCGGAGGGCGTCGCCGCCGAGACCGGCGCGACCATCCGCTGGATCGAGCCCGACCCCGTGCTCGGCGTGCAGGTCGCCGACGTCGGGGCCGTGGTCTCGGAGCGCACCGCGCTCGTGTCGCTGAGTCATGTCGACTACCGGTCGGGCGCGCTCGCCGACATGCCGGCCATCACCGCGGCCGCGCACGACGCGGGCGCGCTCATGATGTGGGACCTCTGCCACTCCGCCGGTGTCGTGCCGATGCAGCTCGACGAGTGGGGCGTCGACCTCGCCGTCGGATGCACGTACAAGTACCTCAACGGCGGGCCGGGCTCTCCCGCATTCGCCTATCTGCGACGGTCGCTGCAGGGCGTGCTGCGGCAGCCGATCCAGGGCTGGTGGAGCGCGGCCGACATCTTCGCGATGGGCCCCGAGTACGTACCGGCCGGCGACATCCGTCAGCTGCTGAGCGGGACTCCCCCGGTGACCTCGATGCTCGCGATGCAGGGGATGCTCGACCTCATCGAGCAGGCCACGATCGACGCCGTCCGGGCGAAGTCCGAGTCGCTCACCGACCTCGCCGTCCGCGCGCACGACGAGCTGCTCGCCCCGCTCGGCGTGCGCCTGCTGAGCCCGCGGGACGCGGCGCTGCGCGGCGGCCATGTGACGATCGGACACCCCGACTTCCGCGCCGTCACGCAGCGGCTCTGGGCGGACGGCATCGTCCCAGACTTCCGGTTCCCCGACGGCATCCGCCTCGGTCTCTCGCCGCTCAGCACCTCGTTCGTCGAGACCGTGACGGGCGTGATCGCGGTGCGCGACGCCCTGGAGTCGCATGAGCGCTGACCCCGAAGGCCCGACGGGCGCCGACGCCGACGGCGCGGTGCTCGCCGACGGCGCGGTGCTCGACGACATCGATGCGCGCCCCGGCAGCACGGCCTCGCTGCTGCGCACCCTGATCGGTCTGTACCTGCGCCCGCTCGGCGGCTGGATCTCGACCGCGCACCTCGTGGCGCTCGCGGACGACCTCGGCATCCCCGCGGCTCCCGCCCGCACGGGCATCGCTCGGCTGAAGCAGAAGGGCCTGCTGCTCGCCGAGCGCCGCGACGTCTCGGGGTACCGCCTGAACCCGGCGGCCGTGCCGATGCTCGAACGCGGCGACCGGCGCATCTTCGCGGTGCGGGAGATGACGGACGCCGACGGCTGGTGCCTGGTGTCGTTCTCGATCCCGGAGAGCGCACGCAGTGTGCGGCATCAGCTGCGTCGACGCCTGCAATGGATCGGAGCCGGCACGGTGTCGGCCGCGCTGTGGATCTGCCCCGGGCACCTGCAGGGCGAGGTCGAGGAGATCGTCGACGACCTGGGGGCGCGAGCCTGGGTGACGCTGTTCCGCGGCGCGCATCCGGTCGTGGCCCGCTCGCCCCGCGAGGCCGCCGCCGAATGGTGGGATCTCGCGGCGCTGCGCGCCGAGCACCTCGCCTTCCAGGCCTCGCTCGCGTCACTGCCGGTCGAGCCGTTCGCCGCCTACGTGCACCTGCTCGACGCGTGGCGGATGCTGCCGTACGTCGACCCCGGCCTCCCCCCGGCGATGCTCCCGGAGGACTGGCCCGGCCGGCGCAGCGTCGACGAGTTCGCGCGGCTCTCCGCGGAACTCGCCGACGCCGCATCCGCGCACGTGCGCGCGACGGTCAGCCGGGAGAGCGCCTAGCCGGCGACCGCTCCGACGAACGCCTGCACGTGCTCCTGCAGGGCGAGGATGCGCAGGTCCCTGGCGAGTTCCCGGTCGTAGCCCTCGTAGGCGAGCGGCGGGAGGACGCGCACGTTCTTGGAGCATCCGAACTCCGCGCAGACGAGCGTGCCGATCGTGTCGCCCTTGCGTCCGGCGGGTCCCGCCTTGCGGGCCGCGAACATCTGCACGTCATTGCGGAGCGTGACGTCGTCGCACCACGAGCACTGCGCCCGGGCGATCACCCGCTGCTCGGCCCGCTGCAGGATGACTCCGGTGGCGACGTCGTCGATCCACACCACGACGTAGGCGCGGCGCGGCATCTTCGGATCGGTCCAGCCGAGGTAGTCGATCCTGTCGAAGTCGATCTCGCCGAAGCCGGGAGGGAGGTTCAGGTCGGAGACCTCTTTGCGGGAGGCGTTGATGAAGGAGGCGCGCAGGACGCGCTCGTCGAGGGGACGCATGAGTGTGTTCTTTCGAGTGGGCCGCGCTCTGCGCGGCAGTGTCAGGAGAAAAGAGGCCCGACGGATGCCGGGTACGACGTAGCTCCGGGGGCGGGATGTTCCGCCTCCGGCCGATCGTCAGCCTCTGTCCGCGGCGCTGATCGCGCCTGCGGCTCCGTTCCGCGCCCGCTCGGGGGCGCTCATCGATGACAGCACCCGGAGAGTCTACGCCCGTTTGTGTCGTCGCGTGTCGGTCCCGGTTCTCTCCCGCCGACAGTCGACCTACTCTTGCCGGACACCCGCTACCGAAGGAGACCCCGTGTCCACGCCGCAGAACCACCTCTCACCCTCGACGGTGCGTGAGCGTTCGGCGTGCATGTGCGACCACGGCGACGTCTGCTCCTCGTACGCGCCGGGGCACGCGCTGCACCTCATCCAGGCGCGGCTCGCGTCGGCGACGCCCTCGGACTGGGCGGACGCCCTCGTCGAGCGGGCGGATGCCGCGACCGGACGCCTCGTCGTGCGCACGCTCGACGGAACGGCGCATGAGCTGTGGAGCTGCGCGGGCGCAGCGCTCGAGGCGCCCGCGGGCACCCCGGTGGCGCTTCACGGGCGCTACGGCGTGCTGGCCGTGGGGCGCACGCAGTTCAACGTCGCGCGGGTCTGAAAGCGTTTCGTCTCGCTGCGCTCGCTCACGACCGGGAGCACGAGGGTCTGAAAGCGTTTCGTCTCGCTGCGCTCGCTCAACGACCGGGAGCACGAGGGGCTGAAAGCGTTTCGTCTCGCTGCGCTCGCTCAACGACCGGGAGCGCGGGCCTGAAGAGTCAGGCCGGCATCAGCATGGCGCGCACGCTCATGCACGCGTCCATGCACGCCTGACACGCCTGCGCGCACATGCGGCACACATCGCTGTGGGCGGCGTGCTCCATGCACTCGTCCATGCAGGTCTGGCACATCGCGATGCACGCGTCGAGCATCGCCATCATCGACGCGGGCGTCATGCCCTGCATCCGCATCATCGCGCGCATCATCGTGTTGCACATGTCGGCGCAGTTCATGCACGCCGGCGAGCAGTCCATCATCTGCGTCGAGCACACCGTGCACGCCTGCTCGCAGGCCGAGCACGCGTCCATGCAGGCCTGCAGGACCGACATGTCCATCGCGGCCATGTCCATCATCGACGCGTCCGGCATCGAGGACATGTTCGTCCGCCAGGCATCCATCATCATCGAGTCCATCGCGCACCGCTTCCGTCGTCGGCCTGAGCCGGAGGTGACAGCGGGCAGGTCCGCCCGCCTGAGGCCAGGGTAGTCCGGGATCACGCGGCCGTCGACGGTGGATCCGGCTGTCATGGAGACCGCCGATTGTCAATCCCGTAGGCGGCTTCGCACGCGCGTGCGAGTGTGGTGCTCCCGTTGATCGGACGATGAAAGGACACGCAGCATGAGTGCAGCAGACGACATCAAGAACACCGCCGAGAAGCTGACCGGAAAGGTCAAGGAGGGCGTGGGGAAGGTCACCGACAACGAGCGCCTCGAGGCCGAGGGCAAGGCCGATCAGGTCAAGGCTTCGGCGAAGCAGGCCGGCTCCAACGTCAAGGACGCCGCGAAGAACGTCGGCGACGGCGTCAAGGACGGCTTCCGCGAGTAGAACGCACAGAGAGGGGGCCCGCCGAAGCGGACCCCCTCTCCGACGGCTCGGGTCAGCGCGTGCGGTTCCCCGAGATGGATCGGATCAACCAGGCGATCACGGCGACCGCCAGCAGGACGAGTCCGACCCACAGCAGGAACTGCAGCGACTGGACGAGTCCACCGGTGATGGCCAGGATGATGGCGACGACGATGATGATGATCAGAAGGATGTTCATCGGTCTTTCCCTTCTTCCGGGGCGCGGTGGCGCCCCTCTTGGTCACCCAACCTAGCCCCGTGACAGGACTCCCTTCGAGGGGCTTGACGCGGAGCATCCGCTCGTGAGTAGAGGAGATGCAGATATGCCAGGACGCAGGAACAACTCGCTCAAGGATCCCGAGCTCTACGAGGAGCTCCGCGACGACGGCGCGTCGAAGGAGAAGGCCGCGCGGATCTCGAACGCGGCCGCGCGAGACGGTCGCAGCACGGTCGGGCGTCGCGGCGGCGAGCACGGCGACTACGAGGACTGGACGGTCCCCGAGCTGCGCACGCGCGCGAAGGAGATCGGCCTCACCGGCTACAGCGGCAAGCGCAAGGCCGAGCTCATCTCCGCGCTCCGGAACCACTAGGCCCGCCATGGCCCGGTTCGGCGTCGAGGAGGAGTTCGTGGTCCTCGACGAGGAGACACTCGTCCCTCTGGCGCTGGACCGGGACACGCGGGAGAGCCTCGTCGGATCGCGCCACGGCGGCACGATCACGCCCGAGTACCTCACGAGCCAGCTCGAGATCGCGACCGCTCCCCTCTCGACCATCGCAGATGGCGCCGAGCAGCTCGGCGCGCTCCGCGCGACGCTGGACGAGCACGTGTCACGGCAGCGGGCGCTCGTCGTCGCCACCGGCACGCCCTTCCTCGCCTCCCCGCACCCCGAGATCTTCCCGCTCGCGCACTACGACGCGGTGGCCGACATCCTCGGCGAGATCACCCGCGGGCACGAGGTCAACGGACTGCACGTGCACGTCGAGGTGCCCGCGGAGGAGGAGCGCGTGCGGGCCCTCAACCGCGCGGCACGCTGGATGCCGATGCTGCTCGCCCTGACCGGCAACTCGCCGTTCGCGGGCGGCCGGACGACGGGGTTCGCGAGCTGGCGGTCGGTGGTGATCCGGCGACTGCCGACCGCGTGGACGCCGCCGCGCTTCCACGACTACAGCGATTACCGGGCTCGTGTCGACGCGCTGCTCGCGCTCGGCGGCATCACGGAGGAGTCCTCGCTCGGCTGGACGCTGCGTCTCTCGGCACGGTTCCCGACCGTGGAGGTGCGGGTGTGCGACGCGCAGCTCGACGTGGAGGACTCGCTGCTCGCCGCGGCGCTCTGCCGGGCGATCGTCACGGCCGCGGATCTCGACGACGGACCCGAGATCGGCAGCGACGCGATCGACGCCTCGCTGTGGACCGCGGCGCGCTACGGCATGCGGGCACGGATCCTCGATCCGACCACCGGCGAGGCCGCTGCCGCCGACGTCGTCCTCGACCGGATGCTGCAGCGCATCGCTCCCCGGCTCGCGGAGTCCGGGGACGCGGAGTTCGTCGAGGGGATTCTCGCACGCGTCCTCCGCGACGGCACCGGCGCCGACCGGCAGCTCCGCGCTCACGCGCGCGGCGGTGTCGGCGGCCTCCGCGACCTGTACCGTTCGACCACGCGCGACCTCCGCACGTCCGCCCCCGCCCCCGCCCCCGCACCCGACAGCCGCGTCGAAAGATCAGAAACGCCTCCCGAGAGCATCCTTCCGACGCGTTTCTGATCTCTCGTCGACCCGCACCCCTCCCCGCCGCAGTAGTGTCGGCCTGTGGCAACCTCTCGCTTCGCGCCGCTCCAGCGGCTGGTGATCTCGGTCGCGGTGCTCGCATCGTTCGTGACCTTCCTCGACGGCACCGTCGTGACCGTCGCGCTGCCCGCGATCAGCCGCGAGCTCGGCGGCGGGATCACGACGCAGCAGTGGGTCGTCGACGCGTACCTCATCACGCTCAGCGCGCTGATCCTGCTCGCGGGCTCACTGTCCGACGCCTACGGGCGCGTGCTCGTGATGCGCGTGGGACTGATCGCGTTCGGCGTGGCCTCGGTCGCGGTCGCCGCGGCTCCCGACCCCCTCGTGCTCATCATCGCCCGCGCGGCCCAGGGCGCGGCAGGTGCCCTGCTCGTGCCGAGTTCGCTGGCCCTCATCACGGCCACCATGCGCTCCGACGTGCAGTCGCGTGCGATCGGCGTGTGGACCGCCTTCACGACCGGCGCGCAGCTGGTGGGTCCGCTGCTGGGCGGTCTGTTCGTGGACTTCCTGTCGTGGCGGCTCGTGTTCCTCATCAACGTGCTCCCCATCGGCGTGACCCTTCTCCTGCTCGCCCGGTTGAAGCTCAACGAGAGGCCGAGCGGCGTCCGCGTCGACTGGACCAGCGGCATCCTGTGCGCCGTCGGTCTCGGCGCCGTCGTGTTCGCCCTGATCGAGCAGCCCAACCTCGGATGGTCCTCCCCCGCGATCTGGCTGCCCGGCGTCGTGGGGGCCGCGCTCTTCGCCTGGTTCCTCGTGCGCCAGCAGCGCTCCGCCGCACCGCTCATGCCCATGTCACTGTTCCGCGTGCGCGACTTCGCGTGGGGCAACCTCGCGACCCTTTTCGTGTACGCAGCACTGTCGCTCAACGGCTTCGTGGTGGGCGTCTACCTGCAGCAGGGCGCGGGGCTGAGCGCGACGGCCGCGGGCCTCGCGAGCCTGCCGATGACGATCCTCATGATCCTGGTGAGCTCGCGCGCAGGGTCGTGGGCCGGGCGCTACGGGCCGCGCATCTTCATGACGGTCGGCCCGCTCGTGATGGCAGCCGGCGCGATCATGCTCCTGCTCGTGGCCGAGCAGTTCGACTACTGGTGGCAGGTGCTCCCGGCGATGATCGTGATGGGCCTCGGCCTGTCGCTGACGGTCGCGCCGCTCACCTCGGCGATCCTCGGCGCGATCGACGAGTCGCGCTCCGGCATCGCCTCCGCGGTCAACAACGCGGTCTCGCGCGTCGCCGGGCTGCTCGTGGTCGCGATGCTGTCGACCATCATCGGCGGCACGCTGAACCTCGCCGGCTTCCACAGCGCGGCCTGGGTCACGGCAGCGCTGCTCGTGCTCGGCGGGGTCGTCTCGTGGATCGGGATCCGCCGCAATCCGGCCGAGGAGCAGGCGGCGGAGGACGCCGTCGTCCCCGAGGCCTGAGACCGCGCGGCGCTCACGGTCCGCGGCGACGCCCCGTTGACGGTGTCGGCGCCCCCGTTGACGGTGTCGGCGGTCGGGCGCAGACTGGTGGGCATCGCCGCGGCGAACACGGCGTCCGAGCATCCGGAGGTCCCCCGTGAGCACGACCCAGACTCCCCTGCCACCCGTCGTGGACGCCGACGCCTGGCGACGCGAACTCGATGCGCTGCGGGTGCGCGAGAAGGCGGCGACGCGCGAGCTCGACGCGATCGCGGCGCAGCGACGGCGTCTTCCCATGGTCGAGCTCCCGGAGTACACGCTCGAGGGGCCGGAGGGGCCCGTGCGCCTCGCCGACGTGTTCGACGGGCACTCGCAGCTCATCGTCTACAACCACATGTGGTCGGACGGCAACGAGTGGCAGTGCCCGGGCTGCACGGGCTTCACGTCGCAGTTCACGCGCCTCGACGTGATCGAGCGCTACTACGACGCACGCTTCGTGATCGTCACGAACGGCCCGATCGAGGAGGCCCTGGCCTATCGCACCAAGGTCGGCAACACCATGGCGTGGTACTCGAGCGCGGGCAGCCCGTTCGGCGCGGACATGGATGCCGGGCCCGGCGAGGGCTTCGGCGTGAACGTGTTTCTCCGCGACGGCGACACCGTGTACCGCACCTGGCACACGAACGGGCGCGGCACCGAACGGCTCAGCTACCTGCAGGGACTCGTCGACCTCCTGCCCTACGGCCGTCAGGAGGAGTGGGAGGACTCGCCCGAGGGGTGGCCGCAGCATCCGACCTACGCGCAGGGGATGGGGTCGAAGGAGGTCGCCGCGCTGTACGGTGAGGGGCATGACCACGCCTGACGCGCACCCGGCGCTGTGAGACGATCCGCCTCGATCGTCGTGGTCGGCCTGCTTGCGCTGTCCCTCGCCGGCTGCGCTCTGCCCGGCGCCGAGGTCCAGCTGCCCCCGGCCGGCGCGGTGCCCGACTACCAGCTCGGCGGCTCGTACGACCCGGCCGACGGTGTGGGGATCGTCGGGCGCGACCGCTCGTCCGATCCCGCGGACGGCGTCTACTCGATCTGCTACGTGAACGGGTTCCAGACGCAGCCGGGCGAGCTCGACGAGTGGCCCGAGGAGCTCCTGCTCGCCGGCGACGACGGCCCCGTGTTCGACCCGGACTGGCCCGACGAGGCCCTGCTCGACACCTCGACGCCCGAGAAGCGGGAGTCGATCGCCGCGATCGTGGGGCCGTGGATCGAGGGATGCGCGACCGCGGGCTTCCAGGCCGTGGAGTTCGACAACCTCGACACCTACTCCCGCTCCGACGGCGCGCTCTCGCTCGACGACAACCTCGCGCTGGCGACGCGGTTCGTCGAGATCGCGCATGATGCGGGTCTCGCCGCCGGGCAGAAGAACGCCGCCGAGGACGCACGGGCGCTGCACGATCAGGCGGGCTTCGACTTCGCCGTCGTCGAGGAGTGCGCGGCCTACCGCGAGTGCGGCGCGTACACCGAGGTGTACGGCGAGCACGTGATCGACATCGAATACACCGACGAACTGCCCCGCCCGTTCGAGGATGTGTGCGCGGACCCGGAGACGCCTCGATCGGTGGTCCTGCGCGACCGTCTGCTGCGGATCGCCGGGCGCGAGGGGCACGTCTTCGAGACCTGCGACTGAGCGGATGCTCCGGCGTCGCCTGTCTCCGCACACCGCGTGATCGTAATTTTTTCGCGATGAGCATTGCGTATCGAAGAAACTTCGGTAATCATGAGTGAGGGCTCACGCCCTCCCGCGCACGACGAAGTGGAAGCGACCTCCGATGACGAAGACACATGTGATGGCCCTGGATGCCGGGACCGGCAGCGTCCGCGCGATCCTGTTCGCCCACGACGGCTCCATCACGCACATCTGCCAGGAGGAGTTCGCCCAGCACTACCCGCAGCCGGGGTGGGTCGAGCACGACGCGAACGAGATCTGGGAGGCGCAGCTGCGGGTCGCGCACCAGGTGCTCGAGGAGTCCGGAGTCGAGGCCGCAGCGGTCGCCGGCATCGGCATCGCGAACCAGCGCGAGACCTCCGTCGTGTGGGACCGCGCGACCGGAGAACCCGTGCACCGCGCGATCGTCTGGCAGGACGGCCGCACCGCGGAGTTCTGCGACCGGCTGCGCGACGACGGGCACGAGGAGCTGATCCGTTCGCGCACCGGACTCCCGATCGACACCTACTTCTCCGCGACCAAGCTGAGCTGGCTCCTGGACACCGTCCCCGGTGTCAGGGAACGCGCCGAGGCCGGCGAGCTGCTGGCGGGCACGATCGACTCCTGGCTCATCTGGAAGCTCACCGACGGCGCCGCCCACGTCACCGACGTGTCGAACGCGTCCCGCACGCTGTGCTTCGACATCCGTGACGCCGCGTGGGACGACGACATCCTCGCCCTCCTCCGCATACCGCGCACGCTGCTCCCCGAGGTGCGCCCGTCCAGCGAGGTGTACGGCCTCACGGGGGTCGCGGCGGGATTCGGCTCCGAGATCCCCGTCGCCGCCGCCGTCGGCGATCAGCAGAGCGCCCTGTTCGGCCAGGCGTGCTTCACGCCCGGTTCGGTCAAGGCCACGTACGGCACCGGCGGATCCGTCATGATGAACACCGGCACCACGCCGGTCATGTCCGACGCCGGCCTGCTCACGACCGTCGCGTGGGGCATCGGCGACGAGGTGGAGTACGCGCTCGAGGGCGTGTTCTTCGCGGTCGGCGCGACCGTCATGTGGCTGCGCGACGAGCTCCGGATCGTCGACTCCGCGTCCGACACGGCGGCGCTGGCCGCGACGGTCGAGGACACCGGCGGCGTCTACATCGTGCCGGCCTTCCACGGGCTCGGCTCCCCCTACTGGGACCAGTACGCCCGGGCGGCGATCCTCGGCATCACGCCGGGCACGGGGCGCGCGCATCTCGTGCGCGCAGCCCTCGAGTCCATGAGCTACACGTACCGGGACGCGATCGAGGTGATGGTCGCCGAGTCCGGCGCGCCCCTCCCCGAGCTGCGGGTCGACGGCGGTGCCGTGTCGAACGACTTCCACCTGCAGTTCCAGGCCGACCAGCTCGGCGTGCCCGTGCATCGCGCGCGCGTCACCGAGTCCACCGCCCGCGGCGCCGCGTTCCTCGCGGGGCTGGCCGTCGGGTTCTGGGAGTCGAAGGACGAGCTGCGCCGTTCGATCGACATCGAGCGCTCGTTCACCCCCGGATCGGATGCCGAGACCAGGGACCGCCTCTACGCGGGATGGCGCAAGGCCGTGTCCCGCGCCCAGGACTGGGTCGACCACTGACACGGTGCGACCCGCCCGGGTGCGCCCGGGAGCGATCGGGTCGGCGCGCGTGACCCGTCTAGTGGGTACCGGTCACGCGCGTCGGCTTGATCGCTGAGAGGTAGCTCTCGTGCAGGTAGTCGGCCGTCTCCTCGAAGTAGCGCGCGGCGTACGTGGCGTAGAGCACGTCGATCGCGAGCAGCTGACCCCACTTGCCGGTCACGGATTCGCCGTAGACGTCGGAGCTCGCGACGGTCCCTGCGGTGAGCAGGACACTGTCGACCACCGAGGCGAGGGCCGAGTCGACGTTCGAGGTGATGCCCAGCACGAACGCGCCGTGGAACTTGGCGATCTGCGCCGACGACACGATCGGCGTGGAGTCGCCGGAATCGCTGATCGCGATCAGGACGTCACCGGGTCCGAGCGTGGCGCTGCCCATCGACTGGATGCTCTGATCGCGGAAGAAGTGGCACCTCTTGCCCGCGCGGACGAAGCGCATGACGGCGCTCTCCGCCGAGGTCGCCGACGACCCCATCGCCGCGAGATACACGCACGAGGCGGAGTGGATGCGCTCCGCGGCGTCGTCGAGCACGGTCGGGTCGAGTCGCTCGGCGGTGCGGTTCAGCGCCTCGATGCTGCCGTGCAGCACCTTCTGCAGGATCTGGTCGCGGCTGTCGCCGCGGAGGACGCCCTCGTACACCCAGGACGCCCGCTGCTCGGCATCCACCGGCCTCGAGTAGATCGCCTGCGCGATGCCGAGACGGAGCTGGTTGTACCCGTCGAGGTCGAGTTCGCGGAGGAACCGGGAGACGGTCGAGTCGGCCACGCCGGCGCGACCGGCCAGCTCGGTGATCGACAGGGACTGCGCGCTCTCGGGGTCAGACAGGATGACGTCGGCGACGCCGCGCAGCGCCGGACTCAGCGAACTCGCGCGGCGGGATATCTGATGGAGCAGATTCCCGCCCTCGTCCTGGTCAGCCACGTCTGGAGTCTATGACATGCGCCGCGACGGTCACGGGAGCGGCCTCGTTCACGAAAATGTCAGGAGCGACTTCATGCCCGCTCCGGAGCGCGAGTGGTCCATGGCCGCCTCGATCTCGTCGAGGGCGAAGCGCGCGGAGACGATCGGCGACAGGTCGATCGCGTCGTCCGCGACGATGTCGATCACATCGCCGTAGTCGCGCACGCTCGACCCCGTCGTCCCGGTCAGCGTCTGCTCGCGATAGTGCAGGGCGTTGACGTCGATCTGCGGACGCGCCTGATCGCCGAGACCCGAGAACACGTTGATGCGGCCGAGCCGCCCGGCGAGATCCGTGGTGGAGGCGATCACCTCCGGCTTGGACACGCACGTGATGACGACATCGGCCCCCGCTCCCCCGGTCAGCTCCATGACCTCGGTGCGCAGGTCGCTCTCGCCGACGTTCACGAGATGGTCGGCGCCCAGCCTGCCGGCGATGTCGAGCCGCGGCTGTCGGGTGTTCGCGACGATGACCTGGCGGGCTCCCGCCCGCTTCGCGAGCACGGTGTGGAAGCATCCGATGGGTCCCGCCCCGATGATGAGCACCGAGTCGTCCGCAGAGACGGCGACCTTGCGCTGCCCGTGCAGACAGCACGACATGGGCTCCATGAGAGCCGCGGACTCATCCGAGAGCGCGTCCGGCACACGGAAGACGTTGCCGCGCTCGATCGCCGCGGCAGGGATGCGCAGGTACTCCTGGAACCCGCCGTCCCACGTGATGCCGAAGGCGTCGTAGGTCGGGCACAGCTGGTTCAGGCCGCGACGACACATGGGACAGGTGCCGCAGCCCACGTTGGGCGCGACGCTGACGCGATCGCCGACCGTGAAACCCTGCACGGCACGCCCGGTCTCGACGATGCGCCCCGTGAGCTCGTGCCCCAGCACGCGGCGCGTGCCCTCGGGGATGCGGAAGTGGCCGTGCTTCATGATCCGCAGATCCGTGCCGCAGATGCTCGCGGCCGCCACCTCGACGAGCAGGTCGCCCTCGCCGATCTCGGGGATCGGGATGTCGTCGACCTCTATGCGACCCGGTTCGATGAAGAGCGCGGCCCTCATGACCGCACCGCACTCGCCGACAGCGACGCCGACAGTGACCGGGCGAGGGCGTCATCGCGCTCAGTGAGCGCCTCCTCCGAGATCGCGAAGAGCGTCTTGTTCGACCACTCGCCGCGGTCCGCCAGTCGGGCGAACACCTCGGGTGCGTCGTCGAGGTGCTCGACATGGCTCACGAGATCGTCGACGAGCAGCGTGCGTCCGAGGCACGCCACGACCATCTCCCAGTCGTTCGTGGTGCGCGGGGTGATCACCGCGTTCCACGTGCCCCGCAGCACGAGCTCACGACGCAGGATGCGCGACACCAGCTCCTTCGGGAGGTCGACGTCGTCGCGCAGGTCGCCGAGCAGGATCACCTGGCCGCGGTGCGCGGCCGAGCGCACGGCCTGGAGGAACGTGACGGCGAGTCCGCTCGCCTCGACCGCGATGTCGACGCCCCGGCCGTCCGTGGCGGCGGTGGCGAGCTCGTCGGAGGGCCCGGCCGTCGCGTCGAGCACCTCGAAGCCGAGATGCGAGGCCACCTCGCGCTTGCGCGGGTCCACGTCGGACACGAGCACCCGGACGACGCCGAGGATCCGCAGCCACTGCGCCGCGAGCAGGCCGATGGGGCCGGCACCGATCACGAGCGCCGTCGCGTTCGGCGGCACCTGCGCCTTGCGCACCGCGTGCAGGGCCACGCCGGCCGGCTCGACCATGGCTCCGGCGAGCAGCGAGGTACCCGCCGGCAGCGGCACGAGGTTGCGCTCGGGCACCCGCAGGTACTCCTCGAGACCGCCGTCGCGGCGCGACCCGAAGTAGTCGTACCGCTCGGCGAGCGTGAACTCGCCGATCTCGGTCATGGGGTCGTCGGCATCCGGGATGCAGGGGAAGATCGCGACGCGGTCCCCCGCGCGGAGCCGCCCGCTCGGGGAGTCCTCGACCACCGTGCCCGACATCTCGTGCCCGAGGACCAGCGGGAAGCCGTACCCCTTGCCCACCGCGTAGCGGAGGACGTCGGAGCCGCACACACCCACCGCGCCGACGCGCACGAGCACCGGGTCGACGCCGACGGGCTCGGGGTCGGGCACCTCGACGACCGCCATGTCACGGACGCCGCGCAGCACCGCCGCGCGCACCTCACACCTCCATGCCGTACCGCAGCACCTTGTGCGTCGGGTACAGCGAGAAGGTCGGGATGGTCACGTCGGGCGTGCGCGTCGCGATGTAGAGCGCCGCGTCGGCGACGTTGGAGACGTCGATGCAGGTGGCGGAGAGCCCCTCTTCGATCTCCTTGTCGTCGAGCCAGCCCTCGGTGTACGCGGGCAGGTCGCCGTCGTAGAGGCCCTTGTCGATGATCTCCGTCATCGGTGTGCGCACGTGCGAGGGGTTGAGCACCGTGACCCCGATGTTCTTGTGCATGCCCTCGATGAGGATGTTCTTCGAGAACCCGAGCATCCCGTGCTTCGAGGCCCGGTAGGGGCTGTGCCCGGGACCGGAGGCGACCCTGGTCGAGGAGGAGCCCATGTTGATGATGCGTCCGCCGGTCTCCTGGGTCTCCATGACCCGGAACGCCTCACGGCAGCACAGGAACACACCGGTGAGGTTGGGGCCGATCGTCTTGTTCCACTCCTCCAGCGTGACCTCGGTGACCGGCGGGGCCAACGAGTCGCGGCCCGCGCTGTTGATGACGAGGTCGATCCGCCCCCACTCGGCCACCGTGCGGGAGAAGAAGGCCTGCACGGCGTCCTCGTCTGCGACGTCCGCGACGACGGCCAGCACCTCCCCGCCGCGCGCCGTGATGTCGGCGGCCACCTGGTCGAGGCGCGATGCGTCGATGTCGATCAGCGCGACCCGGCATCCGTTCGCGGCGTAGATCCGGGCCACGGCTTCGCCGATGCCGGAGGCCGCGCCCGTGATCAGGGCGACCTTGCCGATGAGTGCGCTGCCGGGTTCGGGGAGGTAGTCGGGCACCATGAGGGTGCTCCTTTCGTGTGAGGGTGACAGCGGTTCGTGTGACGATGACGGGGGTCCGGGGACGGAGGCGTTCACGAGGCGAGTCCCATCTGCTCGGGGGTCTTCGCGCCGACCATGAGCGCGACCGCGTCGGCCATGTCGATCTGCGAGGTCTCGACCAGGGCGATCCGGCGTCCGAGACGCTGGATGTGGATGCGGTCGGCGACCTCGAAGATCTGCGGCATGTTGTGGCTGATGAGGATGACGGGGATGCCGCGCGCGTTGATGTCCTTGATGAGGTTGACGACGCGCCCCGATTCCTTGACGCCGAGGGCCGCGGTCGGCTCGTCGAGGATCACGACCTTCGACCCGAACGCGGCCGCCCGGGCGACCGCGACGCCCTGCCGCTGACCGCCTGACAGCGTCTCGACCGACTGGCCGATGTTCTGCAGGGTCTGCAGGCCGAGCTGCGACATGACCTCGAGCGACTGCTCCCGCATCCGCTTCTTGTCGAGCATCCGGAACAGCGACCCGGCGATGCCCGGCCGTCGCAGCTCCCGCCCGAGGAAGATGTTGCTCACGATGTCGAGTGCGGGCGAGACGGCGAGGCTCTGGAACACGGTCTCGATGCCGAGGCGTCGAGCCTCGACGGGCGATCTGAGCGCGGTCGGCTCTCCCCCGACGAGCAGCTCGCCCTCGTCGGGCTGGACCGCGCCGGCGAGCACCTGGATCAGCGAGGACTTGCCCGCGCCATTGTCGCCGATGACGGCGAGCACCTCGCCGCGGCGGATCTCGAAGTCGGTGTGGTCGAGCGCGACCACACGCCCGTAGCGCTTGACGATCCCGCGCGCCTCGAGCACGAGATCCGTGGCGGTGGAGGCGGTGTCGTGTGCAGAGGTCATGTCATCGTCCGATCTTGCGAAGGCGCTGGTCGACGGCGACCGCGCCGATGATGAGGATGCCGATCGTGAACTCCTGCCACAGGCTGTCGAAGCCCGCGAGCGAGAGTCCGCTCGAGAAGACCCCGACGATCAGCGAGCCGAGCAGCGTGCCCATGATCCGGCCGCGCCCGCCGAAGAGGCTCGTGCCGCCGATCACGACGGCGGTGATGGACGCGAGGTTGTACGCGGCGCCCGCGGTCGGGGAGATCGAGCCGATGCGTCCGATGAGCAGCCACGCGGTGATGCCGATGATGAGTCCGGCGATCACGTAGACGGACATCAGCACCCGGTCGACGCGGATGCCGCTCAGCCGGGCGGCCTCGAGGTTGTCGCCGACCGCGTACACGTGCGTGCCCCAGGCGGTGCTGCGCAGGATGTACGCGAACAGCACGAACATGAGGAGGGTGAGCACCTGCCCCCAGGTGAAGGTCGTGCCGATGATCTGGAAGCCGGTGCCGAGCCAGGTGAGCAGCGCGGGCACCTCGGCGAAGGGCACGCTCTCACCGTCGGAGATGAAGATGTTGAGCGCATAGAAGATGCTCAGCGAGCCGAGCGTCGCGATGAAGGGCGGGATGTTGAGCTTCGTCACGATGAGTCCGTTGATCGCGCCGCAGGCGATGCCGACCAGGATGCCGAGCACGAGCGAGAGCTCCACCGGGAGCCCCATCGCGACGGCGAACCGGCCCATCGCGACCTGGGACAGCAGCATCACCGCCGCGACGGACAGATCGATGCCGGCGGTGAGGATGATCAGGGTCTGGGCGATCCCGAGCATCGCGATGACCTGCACCTGCTGCAGGATCAGGGAGAAGTTCTGCAGCGTGCCGAAATTCGGCGACACGATCGAGAACACGATCACCGCGATGACGAGCACCGCGATCGGGCCGATCAGGGGCCGCGTGAGCATCTTCCTCTCGATCCACTGCAGCGGAGTCGGGCGGGGACCCTGATCGATCTCGACCAGGCCCATCGAGAACCCCGCCGTCACGGTGCTCGCCCGCTCGTCGTCAGGCAGATCCGTCGCGCTTCTGTTCATGGTCGGCTCCTTCGCCGTCTCGTGCGGGGCGTCAGCCCCAGCACTCCTCCAGGCCGAAGGCGGAGTCCTCGGACTCGATGCCCGCCTGGGGCTGATCGGTGATGAGGGTCACACCGGTGTTGGTGAAGTCCAGGCCCTCGCTGTTCTGCGGCTTCGTCCCGTCGGCGAGGTAGGCGTCGACCGCCTGCAGCGCCTGCGCGGCCATGTCGAGCGGGAACTGCATCGACGTCGCGTCGATGATGCCCTTCTCCACGTTGGCGATGCCGGGGCAGCCGCCGTCGATCGAGACGATCATGATCCGGTCCTGCAGGCCCGCCGCGACGATCGCCTGGTAGGCACCGGCGGCGGCCGGCTCGTTCACGGTGTAGACGAGGTTGATCGTCGGGTCCTTCTGCAGGAGCTTCTCCATGCCGGTGCGCCCGCCCGCTTCGTTCGCGTCGGTCACCTCGTGCCCCACGAAGCGGGGGTCGTCCTCGTCCCACATCTTGGTGTCGTCGGCGAGGTCGATGCCGAAGCCCTCCAGGAACCCCTGGTTGCGGGCGACGTCGACGGGGATCTGGTCGGAGTAGAGGTCGAGCGTCGCGATGCGCGGCTCGGTGTCGCCGAGGGCCGCGCGGGCCCACTGGCCGACCAGCTCTCCCGCGAGGCGGTTGTCGGTCGCGAAGGTGCCGTCGACCCCGGAGTCGGCCGCGAGCGGGGAGTCGAGGGCGAAGACCAGGACCCCTGCCTGCTGGGCCTTGCGGATCGCGGGGATGATGCCGTCGCCGGCCGGCGTCACGAGGATCGCCTTGGCGCCCTTCGCGGTGAGGTTCTCGATCGCGGTGATCTGCGAGTCGACGTCGCTCTGGCCGTCGCCGCTGGCGATCTGGAGGTTCAGTCCGAGGGACTCCGCCTCGGACTTCGCCCCCTCCGTCATCTTCACGTAGAAGGGGTTGTCCTGCGTCTTGATGACGAGGCCGACGAGTGGCTCGTCGGATCCTGCCGAGGCGGCGCAGCCGCTGAGACCTGCGAGCGCCATCGCCCCCACGGCCGTCGCAGCGACGATGCTGCGGATGTGTGCGTGCATGATGTCCCTTTCGGACCGGATTCGAAATGTTTACCGACATCGTGAGCATAACGGAAATTTCTGCGATGTCGATAGTTGCGACGAAGTTTTCTCGACGGACGCTGGGCTCTGCGGTCGGTAGGCTGACCCCGTGACGAGCTCGGGGGGACACGGCGCGGACGCGCCCACGGACTCCCCGGCGCGCGTAGGCACGGACTCCCCGGCCCGCGCAGGCACAGGCTCCCCGGCGCGCGCACGCACGGACTCCCCGGCCCGCGCCGCGACGGCGACACGTACGGTGCTCGCCCGGTGGGGACGTGCGATCGCCGACGTTCCGCGCCTGGTCTGGATCGCGGCCGGGGTCGTCGTGCTCGGGCTCCTCGGCGTCGCGGTGGCCGGCGGGTTCGCACAGGTGCAGACCGCCGCAGACGAGGTCGACGCGGGAACGGAGGTGCGCACCTCCGCCTATGCGATCGCAGTGCTCGACGCCGAGCTGACCGACGCCGTGGAGTCGGAGTACCTCGAGGCCGACCCGGGCGAGATGCTGCTCGTGCTGACCACGCGCATGGAGAACCTCTCGGACGAGGCGGTCGGCGTCGCCACGACCGCCGACCGCACGCGTGCAGGGTTCGTGAACACCGACGCCCCGCTGCTCGATCTCGCCGGGGTGACGCCCCTCGGCGTGACCGCGGTCTGGCGCGACGACGGCTCAGCAGGGCAGGTCGTGCTGCAGCCCGGAGTCCCGAGCGAGGTGACGTTCGCTTTCACGGTGCCAGACGACGCGTACACGGATCGCCCGATCGCGCTCGACGTGCACGATGTCGAGGTGCGCCGCGGCGCCGTCATCCTCTCCTCCCGTGTCGTGACCTGGCGGCCCGCCGAGGTCGTGGCACGCATCGTCGTGCCCGCCACGGAGACGCCATGAGGCGCGCGCTCCCCTGGATCCTCGGCGCCGTGCTCGTGGTCGGCGCCGGCGCCGTGACCGCGATGACGCCCGCCGAGGAGGACGTGCTCGCCCCGTTCACGCTCCGCGGCGAAGCGGGCGAGACGGTCTCCTCCCGCGCCCTGGTCGCCACGGTCGAGGATGCCGTGTTCGCCGACGAGGTCACCGTGTCCGACGGCTCGTGGAGCGCTGAGGGCAACTGGCTCGTCGTGCGGATCACGGCGTCGGCGGCGCAGACCGAGGTCGACGCCGCGGTGCAGCTCGCGACCCTCGTGGTCGGCGATCGGGTGTTCCTCGCCAGCGAACGGCCGTCGGCGGCGCTGCGCGGCACAGCGCTGCGAGTGGGCATCGACACCGTCGGCGTGCTCGCTTTCGAGCTGCCTCCCGACGTGTCGACCGGCACCGCCGAGCTCCGCCTCACGACCGACTTCGTCACCTCGGAGCTCGACGACCTGATCGTCGTGACGATCGATCTCGGCGACCTCGATCGGTCGGAGAGCGTCGAGCTCACCCGTTCGGAGGTGGTGCCGCGATGAGCTGGTGGCGGCGGCAGCGCACTGCGCTCCTCGCCCTGGCGGTCGCCACAGTCGCCGTGATCGGCGCCTACGTCTGGCTCGACGTGCTGCCCTCGGTGCGGTCGGGCGATCGGGTCGTCGAGGTCGACACCGACGTCGACATCTCCGGGCAGACCCTCTCGATCGGGCCGGCCGAGTGGGGCGAGTTCGAGTCCCCGGCCGGTACGCGGACCCTCAGCATCCGTCTCCGATCGAGCGGCGGGACGGATGCCGCGCTGTGCGGACCGGCGACGCTCACCGACCCCTCGTCGTCGCGCACCTGGCTCAGTTCGCGGTCCGGACTCGACGTGCCCTCCGGTGAGGGCGAGTCGTCATGCGTCGCGGAGTCCTCGCCGTACCGCATCCTGCTGGTGTTCCTACTCCCCGACGACGCCGAGGGTCCGTTCCGGCTCGACCTCGAGGGCGGCGACGATGTGACCGCCCGGTTCACCGTCGAGCCCTGAGCCGTCGAGCCCTGAGGGGCGGGTGTCGAGCCCGGCCTGCGGACGCGCGATCACGCTGTCATAGGCGGTGGCCACGATCGCCACACGCACCGGCTCCGCGATCGCGCCGACCGCGACGACCACCAGTGGGTACACGCCCGCCCAGAACGCGTTCTCGTGCCCGCCGATCAGCAGCAGGGCTCCGCGAGTGCCGGACTGCTCCGCCCACGCCCATGCCGCGTACGCGACCGCGTACGCTCCGAACAGCAGCGGGCCGCCGCGCCAGATCACCGCGACCGCCGCCCACAGCCCTTCGAGTCGCAGGACGATCGTGCGCGCGATGCTCGCGAGCGCACCGCGCATCGCTCCCCCGCCCCAGCGGACGAATGACGGCGTGGAGTCGAACGTCGTGCCGAACACGACGCCGGCGACCGTGAGCCACGCCGCCGGCACGATGACCGCGGCGATCACGATGCCGACGATCCAGGTCGCCACCTCCCAGACGACCGCGACGGGGGCGAGGTTCACGGCGAACCAGTCGCCGAAGACCTGCAGCCAGCCGACGACCTCGCGCTGCCCGATCCAGTCGAGGATGCCGCTCCACCAGCGGGCGACGAGCGTGAAGAGCATGAAGGTCCAGAGCACCTCCGCGTACACCGCCAGCACGACGCTCCAGCGCGGCAGTCGAGGCGCGAGACGCATGTAGACGAGGCGGGCGGCGAGCGCGATCACGAGCACCGCGACCGGCAGCGCGCCGACCGCGATCAGGCCGCCCCGATCCCCCACCTGGTCGAGTTGGTAGCCGGAGTCGGCGAGGGCGATGGCGCTCGCGACGCGGAAGAAGTCGATCTGATCCGCGTCCAGCATCCCCCATGCGGTGTAGAACGCGAAGAAGGGCAGGATCGCGGCGAGCGTGGCCGAAGCGAACTCCCGCGGGCCGCCGGCGTCGTCGCGTCTGCTGTGCGGCAGCGACGGGCGCACCGTCAGGTACATCGCGACGTAGGAGACGAGCCGGGCGGCCACCGCGAGCGGCAGCAGCAGCAGACCGCCGAGAGTCGTGTGGCCGCCCACGAACCCCGCGAACTCGATGAGCAGGCGGTGCACGGCCTCGCCGCCCAGGTACCAGGCCATCAGCGCGGGCCAGTGCCGCGCGAGGATGCGCCCGAAGGTGCGGAGGGCCGGTGCCATGTGCCCTACCGTAGCGGGCGGGTGCGCACTCTGCCCGAGGCCGCTCCTCGCAGCCCTCGCTAGCGTTCGCCGAGGTGCGCGTCAACAGCATTGCTACGGGCGCTCGACCCGCAGGACGATCACGTCATGAGAACGATGCGATCCATGGCGGTCGCCGGGACCGCGCTCGCGCTCGCGCTCGGGCTGTCCGGCTGCGGCCTCACCGTACCCGCGGACCCCGATGGCACGCTCGAGGGCGTCACGCACGGCGAGCTGCGCGTGGGCTGGTCCGCCGATCCCGGGCTCATCTCCGGCGGGGCGTCGGACGAGCCGACCGGCAGCCTGCCCACCCTGGTCGAGGGCTTCGCGGACGACCTCGACGCCGACGTCGAATGGACCGAGGCCTCGGAGGAGACGCTGGTCGGGATGCTGGAACGCGGCGACCTCGACCTCGTCGTCGGCGGGATGACCGATCAGACACTCTGGGTCGACCGGGCCGGAGTCACCCGCGGCTACCCCGGGATCGACGGGGCGGACGGACGATCGATCGTCCTTCTCGTCCCCCTGGGCGAGAACGCGTTCCTCAGCGCGCTCGAGCGGCACCTCGACGACGAGGTCGGATCGTGAGCCGCATCGGCCGCATCGGCCGCACCGAGCTGCCGGAGGAGCAGCAGACCGCTCTGCGCAAGGCGGTCCGCTGGGAGTGGTTCACGATCGTCTACACCGCCGTGACGATCGCCGTGATCGCGCTCGTCGTCGGCAACTCCCAGGCCATGCGGACGGCGTGGATCGAGGACATGCTCTCGCTCGTCCCGCAGATCGCCTTCCTCACGGCGCTGATCTTCGTCCGTCGTCGACCGACCGTGAAGCATCCCTACGGTCTGCATCGTGCCATGGGCGTCGGACACCTCGTCGCCGGCGTCGCGCTGCTCGCCGTGGGCCTCAACCTCGCCCGCGAAGCCGTCGTCGGACTGGTCACGGCCGAGCATCCGACGATCGGGACGGTCGTGCTGTTCGGCCAGACGGTGTGGCTCGGGTGGCTCATGGTCGCCGTCATGGCGGTCGTGATCGTGGGTCCGGTGTTCTTCTACGGTCCGGCGAAGTCGAAGCTCGCGCCCGTGCTGCACAACAAACTGCTGTACGCCGACGCCGACATGGCGAAGGCGGACTGGCAGACGACGGTCGCATCGATCGTCGGCGTGCTGGGAGTGGGCGTCGGCCTGTGGTGGCTCGACGGCGCAGCCGCGCTCTTCATCTCCCTCGGCATCATCTGGGACGGGGTGAAGAACACCAAGACCGCCGTGATCGATCTCATGGACCAGCGTGCGCGCACATTCGACAGCAGTGAGCCGCATCCGCTGGCCGGCGACATCCTGTCGACCATGCGCTCGCGCCCGTGGGTCAAGGAGGCGTCGGTGAGGATGCGGGATCAGGGGCAGGTGTTCCACGTCGAGGCGTTCGTGGTACCGCGCCGGGGACGCGTGTCGCTCGAGGACATCACGGACCTCGAGGAGCGCATCACGGACCTCGACTGGAAGATTCAGGAGATCGTGATCGTGCCCACCGAGTCGCTGCCCGAGGGGACCGACAGGTCGGGGCGCGGCTGAATCCGGCCGCGGATCGGATGCAGGACGCAGGATCGGGCGGGGTCGGATGCCGGGCGGATGCGCGATGCCGAGCGGACGCGCGATGCCGGGCGGATGCCGGACGCGAGCGACGCCCACCGCACGCGGAAGGGGGAATCCGAGCGGCGGGCGCCGTGGGCCGACCGCGAGGGAGCGGTCGGCGGTCTCTGCGCCGTTCAGGCAGGGTCGTTCAGACCGGGCCTGTCAGGCGAGGCCGTTCAGACCGGGCCGGTCAGGCGAGGTCGTTCAGGTCGATCCTGTCGTCGTCCTCGTCCTGTCCGTGGCGGTGGTCGGCGTGGCCGTGACCGGCCTCGTCCTCCTCGTTCGCGACGCCGGCGGCATCCGGGTCGTTCGCGACGGGGTCGTCCGACGTCTGTCGCGGGACGAGCTCCTCGGGGATCATCGGCGTCTCATCGGCGGATCCGGTGTCCGACATGGTTGCTCCTCTCGTCGGTGGGTGGGTGTACAGCATCCCTCCGATCGGGCCCGCGCGATTCCCCCTTGACACGCGCGCTTCGTGTGGCAGCCAGGTCGCTGACGCCCCTCGCCCCGCACGTCAACCCCCTGGGTACGACCGGCGACGGGGGCGAGCATGCGAGAGACGAAGGGAGCCCGTCATGGCGAAGAACGTCCGCATCATGAACTGCCGTCCGGACGATGTGTTCCGGGTGCTGGGCGACGCCTGGCTGTACCCGGCCTGGGTGGTCGGCGCGTCGCGCATGCGCGACGTCGACGAGGCCTGGCCGCAGCGCGGCGCGGAACTGCACCATTCGGTGGGCGTCTGGCCGTTCCTGCTCGACGACACCACCGTGGTCGAGGACTGGTCGCCGCCGAACCGCATGGTCATGCGGGCGCGCGGCTGGCCCATCGGAGAGGCCCGCGTCACGCTGCGCGTGCGCTCCTACGGCCACCGGTGCATGGTGCGGATCGATGAGGAGCCCGTGTCGGGACCGGCGACCCTGCTGCCCGGGCTCGTCACGACCCCGCTGCTGTGCTGGCGCAACAGCGAGACCCTGCACCGGCTGGCGTACCTCGCGGAGGGACGCGCCGAGTGACGCGCCCCTCCGCGTAGCCGTGCACCCGGTCTGCGGTCACACGGCGGACGGGTGCAGTACGACCTTGATGCAGCCGTCCTCCTTGCGCTGGAAGGTCTCGTAGAGTCCCGGCGCCTCCTCGAGCGGGGCGTCGTGGGTCACCAGATCCATGACGCCGAGCGGATCGGAGAGGTCCTCGACGAGCGGCATGAGGTCGTCGATCCACCGCTTCACGTTGCACTGGCCCATCCGCAGACTGAGCTGCTTGTCGAACATGGTCTTCATGGGCATGAGGTCGGCGTCGCCCGCGTACACGCCGCTCAACGAGACCGTGCCGCCGCGTCTGGCGAGGTCGATCGACGCGTGCAGGGCCGCGAGACGGTCGATCCCGGCCTTGTCCATGAGCTGGCGGGCGAGCGGGTCAGGCAGCATGCCCACCGCGCGCTGCACCACCCCCACCCCGGGATTGCCGTGCGCCTCCATGCCGACCGCGTCGACCACGGCATCCGCTCCCCGACCTTCGGTGAGGTCGCGCAGTTCCGCGACGACGTCGTCCGTCAGGTCGAAGGCCTCCACTCCGTGTCGGGCCGCCATCTCGCGGCGTTCCCGGACGGGATCGACGGCGAGCACGCGGTATCCGCGGTGCACGCCGATGCGCGCCGCGAACTGTCCGACCGGTCCGAGCCCCATGACGGCGAGCGTCCCGCCGTCGGGGACGTTCGCATACTCGACGCCCTGCCAGGCCGTCGGCAGGATGTCGCTGAGGAACAGGTAGCGCTCATCCGGCAGGTCGGAGGCGACCGTGATGTGGTTGTAGTCCGCGAGCGGCACGCGGAGATACTCCGCCTGGCCGCCCCGGCACCTGACCGTAGAGCTTCGTGTAGCCGAACAGCGTCGCTCCGCTGCCGTACTCGCGCACCTGCGTCGTCTCGCACTGCGACTGCAGGCCCTGACGGCAGAAGAAGCACTCCCCGCACGAGATCGTGAACGGGATGACAACGCGATCCCCGACCGCGAGGGTCGTGACCGCATCGCCCACCTCGACCACGACGCCCATCGGCTCGTGCCCGAGGATGTCGCCGCGGTCGAGGAACGGTCCGAGCAGCTCGTAGAGGTGGAGGTCGGATCCGCAGATCGCCGACGACGTGATCCTCACGATCGCATCCGTCGGTCGCTGGATCACCGGGTCGGGGACGTCCTCTACCGTCACGGTGCGGGTTCCCTGCCAGGTCAGTGCCTTCATGATGCTTTCCTCCTCGTGCGTCGTGATTCTCGTGTCTCGTGTCTCGTGTCTCGTGCGAAGGGGCCAGCCTCCGCGGGGATCGGACGTCGCGACAGTGGGTTGACAGAGCGGATGCCGTGGGCGAGACGCGCGAAGGATGCCGGTGCCGACCTGTGCACGCCCGCCCTGTCGTGTGCGCGTCCGCGCCGTGCGCCCGGACGCACACGCCGCGCCCGCTGGGGCTGCACATCCCCGCACCCGCACCTGCACCTGCACCTGCACCCACCCGCGTCCCGACCCGCACCACCCCCACCCCACACCCACACCCACACCCACAGCCATCTGCACCCGCACCCACAGCCATCCGCACCCGCACGCGCACACGCACACGAACACGAACACGAACACGAACACCATCGCACCGGCCCGCATGCGCACCCACAGCCATCCGCACGGGCGCCCGCACCCGCACCCGCACCCGCACCCGCACCCGCACGCGAACACACCATCGCGCCGGCCCGCATGCGCACTCTCCCGCCCGCCCGGACCTGCGCCTCCGGCGCGGAATTCGCGATATGCCGAGATCTCGCCACCGAGTTCCGGAATATCTCCTGAACTGGGGAAAAAGTGCGTCCGTGCGGCTCTGAATGTCGGTGGCCCCGAGTTGAATCGGGATATGACATCGCACCTCAGCCTCCTGCTCGATCAGGTCGTCTCCGACCTTGATCGGGTGCTGGCCGACGATGCGCTCGCCGGGCTTGCTCCCCGCGAGCGTATCGAGGTGCTGGCGGCAGCGGGAGCCGTGTTCCGCCGTGCAGAGGCGGTCGTCGTTGAAACCGTCGCATCGGGTGACAGCGAGTTCCCGCATTCTGCGGGGTGTCGCACCGAGAACGAGCTGCTGCGACGCGCTCTGTTGATCGACACGGCGGGCGCGACGCGTGTCGGCAAGGCGGTCGACGCGTGCCGTCGCGACATCAGCATCGTGTCGGGCGAGCGGCTGCCTGCGCGATGGCCCGCTTTGCGGGACGCGCTGCTGAGCGGCGCAGTAGGCGTGGCGGGACTGCTCGCCGCGACAGCCCCCATCGAGAAGGTGTCGTACCGGATCGGCCTCGATGAACGGCTCGAAGCCGATGACTGCCTCGCCGAGGCGGCGCGTGGCGTGCGCGACGACGAGTCCGCCGCTGACGACGAGTCCGGCGCCGACGACGACTCCCCCGGCGATTCGGTCCGCGACGCATCGCGGGGCCCTGCGCCCATGCCCGAAGACCTTCGCCTTCTCGCCGAGATCATCGCCACACTGCTCGACCCCGACGGCGATGAGCCCCGCGATGACGCCGCGCGCCGCCGAGGCATCACGATCGGACGCCTGCGCGACGGGCTGCGGTCGATATCAGGCGCACTGACCCCCGAGGTCGCGGCACAACTCGAACTCGTCCTCGACGCGCAGAACAATCCCAAGGGCGATGGGCCTCCACCACCGGGAGTGCGGTTCCTGCCCGCTGCCGGCGGTGAGAGTCCGGACGACGCCGACGACGACGAAAGCGCACATGCCGACGCCGACGCCGCCGCCGCGTACACGGACGGAGACGTAGACGCCGACGCAGTCCCTGAGACCGTGACCTCGCGACGGGATCCCTTCAATGACGACCCGCGCCGGGTGATCGACGACCGTACTGCGGCGCAGAAGCGGCACGACGCTCTCGCTGCCGCAATCGGCATCGCCGCACGGCACCACGACATGCCCTCTCTCGGCGGGGCGGCCCCGACTCTCGTCGTGACGGTGGACGTCGCCGACCTCTCATCCGGGACCGGGCGAGCGAGCGTCACCGGCGCGCAGAATCAGGTTCCAGTGAGCATCGCCGCACAGATCGGCTGCACAGGCACGATCCAGCGGGTGACCATGGATGGCGGACGCATCATCGGCATCAGCTCCACCGATCGGGTGTTCACCGCACACCAGCGTCGGGCCATCATCGCGCGCGACAGGGAGTGCCTGATCCCGGGATGCCACGTACCGGCGTCCTGGTGCGAGATCCATCACGTCACAGAGCACGCCCGCGGCGGACCCACCCACACCGACAACGGCGTGCCGCTGTGCTGGTGGCATCATCGCAGCCTGGGTTCCTCGGGCTGGGAGATCAGGATGAACCAGGGCGTCCCGGAGATCAGGGGGCCGGCCTGGTGGGATCCGACAGGACGATGGCGCGCGCCTCGGCTCAGCGCACCGATGACGTCTCCGCAACCACGTGCCACGAGACAGCCCGCCGTGCTCGCCAGGGCTGGATGAGATCGGCAGGCCGATCCGTACCCCGACGCGCCACGGCGCGTCATGACCCGTCCCGATCCGGTCCGACCTGTCCCGCTCCGTTCACCCCGTTCCGATCCGTTCCGACCCGTTCAACCCGTTCCGACCTGCACAGCGGATGTTCCAGTTCGTCGCCTATTCTGGACCCAGTGATGTGAGAGTCGGTGCACCAGCACCGCGCGACGCTCGGGACGACCCGGACGTCATCTTCAGTCGGGGACGGCCCCACTTCGAAGGAGCGCGACCATGTCACCCACCGCCGCCACTCGTAACTCCACCGACGCCCGCAACGCCCGCAACGGCGTCATGCGCCTCATCCGCCCCGCCGACATCGCACGCATCGCGCTGGGCTGGGGCGCCTTCGGGGCCCTGCTGTTCGCGCACCCGCTGCTCGAGGCGCCCGCGCCGGCACCCGCCCTCGTGATCGGACTGATCGCGATCATCGCCGTGATCCTCGTCTGCGCGTTCGGCGTCGTGAAACAGGCCGAAGCCTTAGCTCACCGACTCGGCGACCCCTACGGATCGCTCGTGCTCACGTTGTCGATCGTGCTCATCGAGGTGATCCTCATCTCGGCCGTCATGCTCGGACCCGGCGAGCACCAGACCATCGCCCGCGACTCCGTCATGGCCGTCGCGATGATCATCATGAACCTCGTGATCGGACTCTCACTGCTCCTCGGCGGCCTCCGCCACCGCGGACTGCAGCACAACCGCACCGGCACGTCCATGTACCTCGCGATGCTCGTACTGCTCGTCACGCTGGCCTTCGGCCTCCCGGCCCTCATCGGCGATGGCGGCTCGTACACGCTCGCGCAGGAGATCCCCGTCGTGATCCTCACTCTCGGGATCTACGCGTTCTTCCTCACCCGGCAGATGGGCGCGCAGGCCGAGGACTTCACCGAGGTGGCCACGATCCCGACAGCACGCGCGATCCCGGCAGCGGAAGCTATCTCGGCAACAGCAGTGCACACCCCCGCGTCGACGGGAATCCGCGAGACCCTCGCCCTCCACCGCACCGAGGTGCTCGTCCGCCTCGCGCTGCTCGTCGTGACGGTGCTGCCGATCGTGCTCCTGTCGCACGACATGGCGGCGCTGCTCGACGACGGACTCGGACGTCTCGGCGCCCCACCGGCGCTGGCCGGAGTGCTCATCGCCGCGATCGTGTTCCTCCCGGAATCGATCACCGCGGTGCGCGCCGCCCTCGCCGGCGAAGCCCAACGCGTGAACAACCTGTGTCACGGAGCCCTCGTGTCGACCGTCGGCCTCACGATCCCCGCCGTGCTGGTGATCGGGATGCTGACCGGGCAGACCGTGATCCTCGCCGAGTCACCCGCGAACCTGCTGATGCTCGGCGTGACACTGCTGCTGTCGGTCGCGACGTTCAGCGCGAAGCGCGTGACGGCCACCCACGGGGCCACCCACCTCGTGCTGTTCGCGGCCTACGCGATCGTGCTCTTCAGCTGACCGCGCGGCGCACGTCGTCGAGGGCCGGGTAATCGGTGTAGCCCTCGGCGGTGCGGCCGTAGAACAGCGCCGGACGCGGCTCGTTGAGCTCGGCCTCCTCGCGCCAGCGCGCGACCAGGTCGGGGTTCGCGATCACAGGACGCCCCGCGGCGACGGCATCCGCCCACCCGCCGGCCACGAGCTCGTCCGCGGTCTCGAGGGTCGTCGGCACCGAGAAGCCCGTGTTCACGATGAACGGCGCACCGGACGCGCGGCGGATGCCCTGCACGAGGTCGGTCGTCGGATCGGCGCTCAGCACATCGACGAACGCCAGCCCGAGCGGTGCGAGGCCCTCCGCGAGCGCGAGATACGTCGCGAGCGCGTCGGCGTCATCCTCCTCGAGAACGCCCTGGATGTTGTGCTGCGGAGACAGGCGGATGCCGGTGCGATCGGCCCCGACCGCCGCGGCGACCGCCCGGCTCACCTCGATCGCGAAGCGCGCGCGGTTGTCCGGCGAGCCACCATAGGCATCGTCGCGGACGTTCGACACGGGCGACAGGAACTCGTGCACGAGGTACCCGTTCGCACCGTGCACCTCGACGCCATCGAGTCCCGCCGCGATCGCGTTCCGCGCCGCCTGCGCGAACTGCTCCACCACCATCGGGATCTCCTCGAGCGTGAGCGCATGCGCGACGGGCATCTGCGCCTTGCCGACGGGCGTGTGCGTCTCGCCGGGGGCGGCGAGCGCGCTCGGTCCGACCACGCGCGGCTCCCCCGAGATCTCGGGGTGCCCGACGCGTCCGCCGTGCATGAGCTGCATCACGATCGTGCCGCCGGCCTCGTGCACGGCGTCCGCGATGCGCCGCCAGCCCTCGATCTGCGCCGGCGTCACGATGCCGGGCTGGCCGGGATACGACTTGCCCTCGGCGGCGGGCCAGGTGCCCTCCGTGATGATGAGCCCCTGCCCCGCACGCTGGCGGTAATACTCGGCCATGGTCTCGGTGGGCACGCCCTCGTCGTCCGCGCGCGTGCGCGTCAGGGGCGCCATCACGACGCGGTTGGAGAGCGGAAGAGCGCCGAACACGGCCGATTCGAAAAGACTCACGAGAAAGGCAAGCCGGTCGGCACGCGCAGTATTCCCACTCAGGATTCGCCGTCGCTGCCGCGATCCCTGCTGAGGTCGCCGAGCAGAGCGACGAACCGGTCGAGGTCCTCCGCCGACCAGCCGCGCACCCGCTCGCCGAGCCGCGCCTCGTACCGGGACCGGGCGATCGCGATGCGCTCCTGCGCGAGCGGCGTCGCCACGAGCACACGCGCCCGGCGGTCGACCGCATCGGGCACGCTCTCGATGAGCCCGAGCTGCTCGAGCTGGCGCACGTGACGGCTCACGGCCGACTTGTCGGTCTGCAGGCGATCGATGATCGCGCCCGCCGAGGTGGCAGCTCCCGACGCGATCGACGTGAGCACCTGATAGCCGAGCGGCTGCAGGTCGGGGTGCACCGTGATCGCCGCCTCGCGCCATCCCACCCGGATGCGCGCGAACAGGCGTCCGAGTTCGTGCTCGACTCGGTGCACCGCGTCATCGAGGTCCGCGTCATCGAGGTCGGCGGGATCGTCGGCGGGATCGTCGGCGGGATCGTCGGCGGCGCTCATGCTCGCCAGCATACGGGGAACCGGGATCTCGGCCGCCGCCCGTCACACCTCGGACAGCAGCCGGAACACCTTCGACGCGGCGCGGATCTCCTCGGGCGACAGCTCCGCCATCACGGTGTGCAGACGCACGCTGTGGTCGCGGCGCAGCTCGGAGAGGGCCTCCCGAGCGGTCGGCGTCGCGCTGAGCACGCGCAGGCGCCCGTCCCGCTCGTCCGGCCGGGACTCCAGCAGACCGAGCTCCTCGAGCATCCGCACCTGCCGGCTGATGACCGACTTGTCCATCTCGAACCGCTCCGCGAGCTCGTGCGCACTGGCCGTGCCCGCCCGCTCGATGAACGTCAGCAGTTTGTAGCCGCCCACCTGCAGGTCGGGGGCGATGCGGGCCGCGGACTCCCTCCAGAGCGTCCGAGTCCTCGCGAAGATGAGGTTCAGATGCGTCTGGAGGTCGCCGATCGCGGTCTCCACATCCGGGGTGGAGTCCGCCTCGGGGGCGGACTCCACCGCGAGGGTGGCCGGAGCGTCCGGGGCGCTCATGTCAGCCCTTCGACTCCCGATCGTCCTCGCGCTCGAGAACCGTCACGGGCGCGGTGGTGGGTGACGTCGTCGGCGTCGCGGATCCCTCCGCGAGGCCCGAGATCCGGATGACTCCGGTCGAGGCGCCGACCTCGGCCTCGGACACCTCGATGACCGACTCCTCGACCTGGTCGCGCATCTGCTCGGCCGCGTTCTTGGTCGACAGCGGCTTGTTGCGGATGAACGCGATCGCGATGACCGCGATGACCGCGAGCGGGATCGCGATGATGAAGGCGTCCGCGATGCCGTGCCCGTAGGCGCCCTCGACGATCGCGCGGATGCTGTCGGGCAGCTGCCCCACCTTCGGCACGTCGCCCGAGCCGAGGTGCTGGAGGGCGTCGATCTCGTCCTGCGTCGTGGGAGCGAAGCCCTCGAGGCCGTCCTTCACGTAGGTGGCGACGCTCGACGACAGCAGCGACCCCATGATCGTGACGCCGATGGTGCCGGCGATCGTGCGGAAGAAGTTGACGTTCGACGAAGCGGCGCCCAGCTGCTGCGGCGCGGTGTCGTTCTGCACGATGAGCGTGAGGTTCTGCATGACCATGCCGAGGCCCGCGCCGAGCACGAACATGTAGGTCGCGACGAGGCCGAACGGGGTGTCGTACCGCAGGGTCGCCATGAGCGAGACGCCGACCGTGGTGAGCACCGCTCCGGTCAGCATCCAGCCCTTCCACTTGCCGAAGCGGCTGACGAGCTGGCCGATGATGATCGACGCGCCCATCTGTCCGACGATCATCGGGATCGTCATGAGGCCGGACTCGGTCGGCGTGGCGCCGCGCGCGAGCTGGAAGTACTGCGCGAGGAACACCGAGGTCGCGAACATCGAGACGCCGATCGCGATCGACGCGATGACCGAGAGCGTGAAGGTGCGGTTGCGGAAGAGCGACATCGGGACGATGGGCTCCGTGACGAAGAACTCGACCGTGATGAACGCGGCGAGCGCGACGCCCGCGATGACGGCGAGCATGATGCTCGTGGAGGAGTCCCAGTCGAACTGGCTGCCGCCCATGGAGACCCAGATGAGGAGCGTGGAGACGCCGACCGCGAGGAGCACGATGCCGAAGTAGTCGATCGAGACCTTGGTGTCGCGCTGCGGCTTCGGCAGGTGCAGCGTGAACTGCAGCAGCACGAGCGCGAGGATCGCGAACGGCACGCCGACGAAGAAGTTGGAGCGCCAGCCCCACACGTCGGTGAGGAGACCGCCGAGCAGCGGTCCGCCGATCGTGCCGAGGGCCATGATGCCGCCGACGACGCCCATGTACTTGCCGCGCTCGCGCGGGGAGATGATGAGGGCGACCGCGATCATCACGAGGGACATGAGTCCGCCGACGCCGATGCCCTGGATGACGCGGACCGCGATGAGCATGTTCGTGTCGGTGGAGAAGCCGGCGATCACGGTGCCCACCGTGAAGAGGATGAGCGAGATCTGCACGAGGATCTTGCGGTCGACGAGGTCGGCGAGCTTGCCCCAGATGGGAGTGGAGACCGCGGTGGCCAGGAGGCTCGCGGTGATGACCCAGGTGTACTGGGACTGGGTGCCGCCGAGGTCGGCGATGATGACGGGCATCGAGGTCGACACGACGGTGCCGGAGAGCACGGCCACGAACATGCCGACGACGAGGCCCGAGATCGCGGTGAAGACCTCGCGGGCCGAGCGCGTGGTCTCGGTGGAGGTGGATGAGGGGATTGTCACTGTAGGAGAGCTCCGTCTAGAAAGTTGATAAGTGTCAACTATACATCTATTGGTTGCAAAAGTACAACTAATGGGGATGCTGGGCGGAGGTATGCATTGCACCGGCGCACCCTCCGGTGCAAGACTCTCCGCGAGCGACGCTCACTGGGGAACGTCGCCTGCACCCGAGGAGCGCTCATGCGCGATCCGCAGCGGTATCCGTCGGCACCGTCCACCATCCGGGGAGGCGAGGTCCGTGGCTGACATCCGCGTCGTGCGCCCGTCTCCTGCCGGGCGCGGGTGGGAGGTCGCGCACGACCTGGCGAGGAGCCCGGCGATCTCGACCTACGAGACCGAGGCCGACGCGATCGGCGCCGCGCGCTCGTTCCTCGCGCCCCGTGGCGGCGAGATCCGCCTCTGCGGCGCGGACGGACTCATCGAGCGCGTCATCCGCACTCCGCCGCATGCGTCGGCACCACCGGCTCCAACTCCACCAGCACCCCCGCATCCGCTCCCGCACGCGACTCCGGCGGCTCCCCCTCCACCACCGCCCCCGCCGGAACCCTCGGAGCCTCTCGACCCGGCGGCGGCCGTCGCGGATGCCGCGACGCTGTTCGACTCCATGCGGGCAGGCGCTCGCGGAGAGCGCCTCGACGCGGACGGCGATGGAGAGGTCGACGGCCAGAGCATCGCCGAACGTGCCCTCAGCACCGGCGACGGGAGCCCTGCGAGTTCGTTCTTCCGTGCGGGGAGCCTCGCCATCACCGTGACCCTGACGATCGTGCTGCCGCTGCTCGCGACCACGGCCGGCATGCGCCTGGAGGGGACGGCGATCCTCGGGGACTCGTGGTGGACGGTGTTCGCAGCGACCCTGGCGTGGTCAGGCGGCATCGCGATCGCGGTGTTCGTGTTCCTGTCGCGACGCACCGGGTGGACCATGACCCGACGGGGCCTCGTGGTGGCGGGAGGGTTCTCCCTCTCGAGCATCATCGCCGGGCTCTTCGGAGGCACGACGCTGGCAGCGCCGTCGCTCTCGCTCGCCGAAGTGCAACGGATCATCATCCAGTCGCCGAAGAACAGGCAGACGCTGGCCGTGGCCGCCGTCGCGCTGGCGGTCTACCTGGTCTGGCTCGTCGCCCTGGCGGGACTCGCGACCTACGGGTTCTGGGGCCTGGCCCTCGGGGCGCTCGCCGGCGTCATGGTCGGCGTCCAGGCGGCGCATCGCGTACGGAAGCTCAGCGGAACGACGGATGCCGTCGGCCCACCCTGACGATCCGATGCGAGGATCGAGGGGTGACGGAACCGTGGGAGCTGCGCAGCTGGTTCGAGGACTACCTCGACGCGTGCAATCGGCACGACCTCGATGCCGTGCGCGAGCTGCTCGACCCCCGCGTGCGCCGAGCCCACCTCCCCGCGGGAGCCGACGCCTGGATCGACGACCTCGCCGATCTGTTCCACGGGTTCCCGGACTGGCAGTGGCGGCGCATCCAGCTGGTCGTCGAGGACGACCGCATCGCCGCCCATCTGCGCGGCAGCGGCACGCATTCCGGCGTCTACAGCGGCATCCCACCGACCAGGCGGCACGTCAATGTCGCCGAGTTCGGCATGTACCGCATCGTGCGCGGCCGGGTGCTGGAGTTCAGCGGCAGCGAGGACGATGCCCTGATGCGCGCGATCGAGTCCTGAACACCGGCATCCTGCTCGCAGCGACCCCGCTCGCGACGCCCCACTCCACGGCCCACCGGCGGTCATGGGTCAGAATGGGTCGTGGGCCGCGCGCCCGGAGGAGGCAATGGTGGCAGAGAGCGGTGCACGCACCCCCGTCGCGGACCAGATGTACGAGGTCCTGCTCGGACAGTTCATGGACGGCATCCGCGGAGCCGGAGAGCCCCTGAACATCGGGGCCCTCTCCCGCGAGCTGAACGTCAGCCCGACCCCACTGCGTGAGGCGCTCGCCCGCCTCGAGCACACCGGCCTCGTTCACCGCGAGGCGCTGCGCGGCTACCGCGTCGCCCCGATGATGAGCCTCACCGAGGTGCGCCAGCTGCGCGACGCCCGCCTGCTGATCGAGCCGCACCTCGCGGCGGAGGCCACCGCCCGCGCGACCGAGGCGTTCGTCACGAGCCTCGAGGAGACCGTGACGGACTTCGAATCCTCGATCGATCACGCCGATCGCGAGACCGAGGGCTTCCGGATCTACTGGCGATCCGACGACCGCTTCCATCGCCTGATCGCCGCGCACGCCGGCAACCCGTTCCTCGCCACCGCCTACGACACGCTGGCCGGGCAGATCCAGCGGTTCCGACTGTTCTCCAAGCTCGGGCGAACAGGAGCGAAATGGGCAGCTCCCGAGCACCGCGCGATCCTCGACGCGATCCGCGCGCACGACGTGGAGGGCACACGCGAGCGGATGCGGGAGCACATCGAAGGCGCAGCCGGACGCCTGCTGGATCCCTGAGCCGGAGCACCCGAGCCGGAACACCGGGGATCCGGTTCTCCTGTTCGTGCAATACTATTGTCGATAGTATTGAGTATCGCGAGGGTCGACGACGACAGCTCACCTCCCCCGCGTGAAGGGAGAGAATCGAGCCATGTACACGCTGCACTCGCTCGTCGACGGCTTCCCGGGGAAGTCCTCCTCGCACGGGGCGTTCGGATGGAGCAGCCTCTGGCTCCTGCAGGACGACGATCGCCGGGTGCTCGTCGACGCCGGCCCACCCGCCTACATCCCCCTGATCCACGCGGGCCTCGCCGAGCTCGGACTCACGACCGCCGACATCACCGACGTCCTCGTGACGCACCTGCACTGGGATCACGTCGGGAACTTCACGATGTACCCGAACGCCACCACCTGGGTCGGCGAGGAAGAGCTGTCCTGGGCGGGGACGCAGCCGCCCGGGACGCCGTTCGTCCCCGACCTGCACGTGCAGGAGCTGCAGCGTCGCACCGACGGCGTCGAGCGCATGCGCGACGGCCAGGAGCTCCTGCCGGGCATCACCGCGATCGCAAGCCCGGGGCACACGCCCGGACACCTCGCATTCCACGTGGAGGCCGCCGACCGCTCGCACGTCTTCGCCGGCGACGCCGTGAAGAACGTGTTCGAGCTCAACACTCTGCGGGTCGACTCGACCATGGACGCCGACGCCAGCCGCGCGAGCGTCGACCGACTCCGCTCGCTGATCCGCGACACCGACGGAGTGCTCGTCCCCGGTCACGACGTCGCCCTGGGCCTCGACGGCCGGGAGGCCGTGCGACTCGCCGCGCAGGCCGCCCGCATCGGGTTCTTCGCCGACGGGGTGCAGGGCGAGGCCGACCGGAGCATCCGCTGACCCGGACCGGCCGACCGCCGACCGCCTGACCGCCCGCCCGCGCACTGACCGCCGCCTCGAGGAGAGATCATGACCGCCCTGCGATTCGACGCCAACCTCAAGTGGCTGTTCACGGAGCATCCCTTCGAGACGCGGTTCGACGCCGCGGCCCGCGCCGGCTTCCGCGGCGTCGAGTTCCCCGCGCCGTACGCGTA
Organism: Microbacterium sp. GCS4; assembly: GCF_001262495.1. Classification (GTDB taxonomy): domain Bacteria; phylum Actinomycetota; class Actinomycetes; order Actinomycetales; family Microbacteriaceae; genus Microbacterium. The sequence continues at coordinate 353,535 of NZ_LGYE01000002.1, read as the reverse complement.
CGCCCCCGAGCGCCTCGCCGAGCTGCTGCGGCAGGCCGGCCTCGCACAAGTGCTGATCAACACCCCCATGGGCCCGGCCGGATCGCCGACGCGTCAGGGACTCGCCTGCGTGCCCGGTGCGGAGGAGTCGTTCCGCGAGGGCGTGCTCGAGGGTCTCCGCTATGCGACAGCCCTCGACGCCCCGCTCCTGCACGTGGTAGCCGGCATCGTCCCCGACGGCGTGGAGCGCGAGCGGGCGTTCGCCCTCTACCAGGAGAACATCGGCTGGGCCGCGGAGCAGGCCAGGGGCACCGGCATCCGCCTGCTGCTCGAGCCGCAGAACAAGCGGGACGCCCCGGGCTTCGTGCTCGACACCCAGGCTCAGGCCGCCGCGGTGGTCGACGCGGTCGGTCGGGATGCCGTCGGCCTGCTCATGGACTTCTACCACGCGCAGATCGACGAGGGCGACCTGATCACGACCTACCTCGCGCTCCGCGAGCAGATCGCGCACATCCAGATCGCCGACCCGCCCGGACGCCACGAACCCGGCACCGGGGAGATCGCGTTCGACCGGATCTTCGCGACGATCGCCGACTCCGGCTACGACGGCTGGATCGGCTGCGAGTACCAGCCGCTCACCGACACCGTGAGCGGTCTCGACTGGATGAAGGGCCTCACCGCATGACCACTCCCCCGCGCATCGCCCTGATCAGCGCCGTCACCGCCGCGATCGGTCCCGCCACCGCCGCGCTCGCCGAGCAGTATCCCGACGCCGAGGTGTGGAACATCCTCGACGACCGACTGCTGGGCGACGCCGACGCACGCGGCGGCCTGGACGACGCGCTCCGCGCCCGCATGACGCGTCTGATCGACCACGCTCTCGCCGAGGGTGCGGACGGCGTACTGCTCACCTGCTCGCTGTACGGACCCGTGGTCTCCGAGGTGCGTCGAGACGCTCCCGTGCTCGCGCCCGACGAGGCCGCGTTCGCCGAGATCGCGGATGCCGGCTACGGGCGCGTGCTCGTGGTCGCCTCCTTCGACGGGGCGATGCAGGACTCGGTCGACCGCCTGCGGCAGGCGCTGTCGCAGGCCGGCGCGAGTACGGCGGTGACGGGCGTCGCCGCGCCCGCGGCCATGGCTGCGACCAAGGCACAGGACGCGGACGCGCTCGAGAGGGCGCTCGTCGAGGCATGCCGGCCCCTCGCCGCGGACGTGGATGCGATCCTCCTCGCCCAGTACTCGCTCGCGCCCGCGGGCGCCGCGCTCAGCGCAGCCGTGGACCGGCCCGTGCTGTCCGGCCCCGTCAGTTCCGCGGTCGCCCTGCGCGACCTGCTCGCGCCGCGCAACCTGCTCGCGCCGAAGGAGGACGCCCGATGATCGGCATCATCGCCGACGACGTCACGGGCGGTACCGACGTGGCCGTCGCGTGCCGACGCCAGGGTCTGCGCACCGGGATCGTCTTCGGGGCGCCCTCGCCCGGGGCGATCGACACCTCCTGGGACGTCGCGGTCGTGGCGCTCAAGACGCGCACGATCCCCGCGGCGGATGCGGTGGCGCAGTCGCTCTCGGCGGCCGAGGCGCTCCGCGCGGCGGGTGCGACGCAGCTGTACCTCAAGTACTGCTCGACCTTCGACTCCACCGCGGAGGGGAACATCGGGCCGGTGCTCGACGCTCTCGCCGCGCTCGTGGGCGCGGAGCGCGTCGTGACGACGCCGAGCTCCCCCGAGCACGGGCGCACGGTCGACTCCGGACAGCTGCTCGTGCACGGCACGCCTCTCGCCGAGTCGCCCATGCGCGATCACCCGCTCACTCCGATGCGCGACTCCGACCTCGTGCGACTGCTGGACGGCCAGCTTCCCGCGCCCGCGAGCGCCACGGTCGCGCTCGACGTCGTGCGCCGCGGCCCCGACGCCCTGCGCGGCGCCCTCTCGGCGCTCGCGCCCGACGTCCGGTACGTGCTCCCGGATGCGGTCACGGATGACGACCTCGTCATGATCGCCCGGTCCGCGGCATCCGACCCGCTGTGGGGAGGAGCGGCCGGATTCGCGGGTGCGCTCGCCCGCGTCGTCGCCGAGCAGCGCGGCGGCGACGTCGCCAGCTCGGCGCCGCCCACCGCCACGGGTCGCGCGGTCGTGCTCGCCGGGTCGTGCTCGCAGCGCACTCTCGAGCAGATCGACGCCATGCTCGACGCGGGGCGCCCCGCATTCCGCCTCGACGCCCTCCGCGAGCAGGACCCGGAGCGCCTCGCCGCGGAGGCGCTCGCCTGGTACGACGCCCTGGATTCGGGTGCCGGACCCGACAGCGCTCCGCTCGTGTACGCCTCCCTCCCGCCCGCGCAGTTGCACGAGGTGCAAAAGCGTCTCGGCGTCGCGGAGTCCGCGGCGATCCTCGAGACCGCGCTCTCGCGCGTGGCCCAGGGCCTCCGCGAGCGCGGAGTGAGACGCTTCGTCACCGCCGGCGGCGAGACCTCGGGCGCCGTGGTCGCAGCCCTCGGTGTGGCGGCCGGTGAGATAGGCGCGGAGGCCGCCCGCGGCGTGCCGTGGATCCACTCCTCGGACGGCATCCGCCTGCTCCTCAAGTCCGGCAACTTCGGCGAGGTCGACCTGCTCGTGACAGCCTCGGCCGACATCGGCGAACGCGCAGGCGACGCATGAACGAGGAACGGGCCGCCGTGATCCGCGCCGCGCGGTCGCTGTTCGACCGCGGTCTCACGCACGGCAGCACGGGCAACGTGTCGCTGCGCACGGACGACGGCATCCTCGTGACGCCGACCGGCTCGAGCCTCGGCACGGTCACCGAGGACGACCTGTCTCTGATCGACGATCGGGGTGCCCACCTGGCCGGGCCCCGCCCCTCGAAGGAGGCGTTCCTGCATGCCGCCGTGCTGCGCGCCCGCCCCTCGGCGCGCGCCGTCGTGCACACGCACTCCACGCACGCCGCGGCTGTGTCGTGCCTGCGGGACCTCGACCACGCCGATGCGCTCCCGCCCCTCACGGCGTACTTCGCGATGCGGGTCGGACGCCTGCCGCTGCTGCCGTACCACGCACCGGGCGACGACGCGCTCGAGGGCCTCGCCGAGGAGACCGCACGCACGCACACCGCGCTGCTGCTGCGGAACCACGGCCCGGTCGTCGCCGGCGCCTCGCTGTCGGCGGCGATGGATGCGCTCGAGGAGCTCGAGGAAACCGCGAAGCTCTTCCTGCTGCTGCGGGGCCTGCCGACCCGGCCGCTCACGCCGGCCGAGGCCGAGGCGCTGCGCCCCGCCGACTGAGCCTGCGTCTGACGCCAGCACAGGCGAAGCGGCGGGTGAGGAATCCTCACCCGCCGCTCGTGTCTCCGCCGGTCAGCGGTGCGCCGTGACCGCCGCCGTCAGCGCGTCGGCCACCGCACTCGCGTGGATGTCGAACAGCACGTCGACGTTGGGCTCGCCCTTCCAGCGGTCGATCATCTGCACGACCGTCTGCCCGCGGGTGTGCTCGCCGTGCAGCTCGATGTCGACGCGCAGCCGCCGAACCGTGAACCAGTCCGGGTTCAGGGCGTATGCGACGCACGGCACGTCGTTCAGGTGCATGCCCTCGGTCTTCCACTCGGGCATCTCGTCGGGGTCGTCATGGCGGTCCGGGTATCCGATCATCTCGCACAGCGCGCGTCCCATCGGCGATCCCGACTCCCACAGCGTCGCGATGTGAGCGGGGCTGAGGGCGAAGCTGCGCGACACGTCGAGTCCGACCTGCGTCAGCGGGGCGCCGGATTTGACGACGATCTCCGCGGCCTCGGGGTCGTTGTAGATGTTCGCACTCGCGACGGGCGTGACGTTGCCCCAGGTGAGCGCAGCTCCTCCCATGTAGATGATGCGGCGCACCGACTGCGCGAACCGGGGCTCCAGCTTGATGGCCAGCGCGACGTTCGTGAGCGGTGCGAGCGCCATGATCGTGATCTCCCCGGGCGACGACATGACCGTGTCGATCATCCGCAGCACGGCGTCGGACGGGACCACCGCCTCCGGATCGGGATCGGGGTACTCCCAGTAGCCCACGCCTCCCGGGCGGTGGATGTGCTCCGCGAAATGCGGCTCGCCGACGAGGGGCCGCGCGGCGCCGCTCCAGATCGGGAGGTCGGGGCGACCGGCGAGCGTCGCGATCTTGCGCGCGTTGATCGTCGCCGTCTCGACGGGGACGTTCCCGAAGACCGTGGTCAGCGCCTCGATCTGGAAGGCGTCCGAGGCGAGCGCCCAGAACAGCGCTCCCGCGTCGTCGATCCCGGGATCGGTGTCGATGATCAGTCGTTCCATGTGCATTCTCTCTTTCGGCTCCTACCGGCTCGTCTGCCGGTCGGATGCTTCTTCCGCAGGGTCGGGGATGTCGGGGATGGTGGTCGGCTCCGCCGCAGCGGCCCGGGTCGCGCGAGCGGCACGGGCGCCCCGGAACAGGTACACGCAGTTGATCGCGATGAGCGTCACGTTGAGCGCGACCATCGGCGCGGAGCCGAGCATCAGGTTGTAGGCCATCAGCAGCGACGACGCGCCGAGGTTCACCCACCGCAGGCGCGAGATCGTCGGCTGCATCAGCGAAGTGATCAGGAGGGCGCTCCCCGCCCAGCCGACGATCTCGCGCCAGAGGTCCATCAGGCGGTCACTTGCCCACGAAGAGGCCGTTGCGCCGCTTGGCGAGCACGTACAGCACGACGCTCACGGCGCACAGGGTCGCGATGTAGATCGGGAAGACCCACATCAGCCCCAGGCTCTGCAGCCACAGCAGGAGGTACGAGGCCGTGCCGCCGAAGATCGCCACGCCGAGGCCGTAGCCGAGACCGAGAGCCGTGCCGCGGATGTGCTGCGGCAGGAGGGAGTTCGACACCACGACGAAGATCGTCATGTTGAGCAGCAGCACGATCGCGCCGCCGAACATCACGCCGGCGAGCGTCCCGACGCCGGGCTGCGAGTAGAGCAGGGCCAGGAAGATCGTCGGGATGGCGAGCAGTCGGGCGATCACGAACCAGCGCGACATCGGGAACCGGTCGAGGATGCGGCTGAGCGCCAGCGCGCCCAGGGTGAGGAAGATCCCCATGCCGGTCGTGATCGCGAACACCGCTGTGGGGTCCTCGCCGAACGTGCCGTTCGCGAGGTTCGGGAGTCCGGCGATCCACGTGTAGTTGTACGCCTGGATCGCACCGACGATGAAGATCGCCGCGAGCACGCTCAGCCAGTACTTGCGCACCTCGCGCCACACCGAGTTCTCCGGAGTCGGCACGGCTCCGACCGTGCGGATGGCCTCGGTGTTCAGCGTCTCGGGCAGCGTGCGGCGCAGCCACAGGACGAGCAGTCCGAACACCCCGCCGATCAGGAACGGGATGCGCCAGCCGTACTCGGCGAGCACCGCGGGGCCGAGGAGCGAGCTGATGGCGAAGATCGACAGCGGCGCGAGCAGGTTGCCGAGGTTGTTGAAGAACGCGAAGAACCCGGCGACGTACCCGGGCCGGTTGGGCACCAGCTCGAGCGCGTACGCGGTTCCGAGCGGAGCCTCGACGCCCGCGGAGAGCCCCTGCAGGAGACGGGCCGCCACGACGATGATCGGCGCGGCGACGCCGATGGTCTGGTAATCGGGGAGCACGCCGATCACGAAGCTCCCCAGCGCCACGGCACCGATCGCGAAGATCATGATCTTGCGTCGTCCGAAGCGGTCGGCCACGAAGCCGAACACGACCCCGCCGAGCGGACGGGCGACGAAGCCCACCGCGAAGACCGCGAGCGCGTTGAGGGTCGAGGCGAGCGGGTTGTCAGACGGGAAGAACGCCGCACCGAGGTAGACCGAGAGCAATCCGAAGATGGCCCAGTCGTACCATTCGAGTGCGTGCCCCCAGCTCAGCGCGCGGAGGTTGCGGCGCTCGGTCTTGCTGGCCTTGCCCTTCAACTGCTGCGGTGCCGTCGTCGTCACTGCTTCTTCATCGATGCTCATTCGAGCTCCTTCGCTCTACCCCGTGAGAGTGGGGTGTTCGGGTTTCGGGTGTTCGGGCGGGTGTCCCGGGTGTTCGGGTGTGCCGGGTGTTCGGGTGGGGCGTTCAGTTCCAGGGCAGCGGGCGGCGGAGGGTGTCGCCGATGAGGTCGAGCACGCCGTCGAAGTCCATGTCGACGATGACGCGATGCAGTGGCCGGGTCTCGCCGCGCACCGGATGCACGCCGGCGAGATAGCGGTCGCCGGTCGCCGGGTCCTCGAACGTCTGCAGCGGACGCTGCACCGAGGCCGCCACGAGCTCGGGACGAAGCAGGGTCGCCACTGCGAGGCTGTCGTTGATGCCCATGATCCGCCGGTCGTCGGGTTGCTCGTAGGAGCGCGTGTAGAAGCCGGCGTAGTCGGCGCTGATCGCCGTGATCAGCTGCGCGGCGGGCGAACCGGTCTCGGCCGCGATGTCGAGGAAGAAGCGCTCGGGCACGAGCGCCTGGCGCGTGACATAAGGCCCGCACCACGTGACGTCGCCCTCGTGCCGCGCGACCTCCTGCGTGGCGTCGGGGTCGAAAGACACGTTGGGGTCGCGGGAGACGCGGAACCGGCGATCGGCCCACGGCTCGGTGTCGTGGTACAGCGCGGGGCCGAGCGTCCCCACGATCGTGACGCTGCGCAGGCGCTGCAGCAGGCGCGGCTCGCGGTGGAGCGCGAGTGCCAGGTTGGTCTGCGGGCCCAGTGCGATGTAGTCGATCTCGCCGTCGTGCGCCTCGACGAGGTCGAGGATGACCTGCACGCCGTCCGGCTCGGCGGGAACGGAGACGGCGGGACGCAGGCCGGTGTTGCCGAAGCCGTCTTCGCCGTGCACCCCGGGGTTGAGCTGCAGGTCCTGTTCGAGGGGCACCGCGGCGCCGCGGTAGACGGGCACGTCCGAGCGTCCGCACGTGTCGAGCACGTAGCGTGCGTTGTCGGCTGCGCGCTCGCTCTCGCAGTTCCCGAAGACGCTGATCGCGGCGAGGATCTCGACCTCGGGGTCCGCGGCCAGCAGCATCAGGGCCAGAGCGTCGTCGACGCCCGTGTCGGTGTCGACAATGACTTTTCTCATGTTCCTCTTCTTTCGGGTGAGGGGATGCCGGGTGAGGGGAGGTCGGTGGGGGATGCTGCTCAGGGGGCGCTGAGGCCGATGGCCGCGAACGCGCGACGGGCGGCAGGCTGCAGGAGGCTCTCGGCGAAGACCGACGCGGCCGGCGCCTCGGCCCGCACGCCGATCGCGAAGCGACCGTAGGACTGCAGGGCCTCCGGCATCGGGGCCACGATGTGAGGGCCCGGCACGGAGCGCAGCTCGCTGATCTGCTGGATCGCGACGGTCGCACGGCCGTCCACGACGGCCTCCGCCGTGAGCCCCGCGGGGAATCGCACGGCTCTCTCGTCGATCTCGTCGAGCAGGCCGCGCTCGCGCAGCAGCGACATGAAATGCAGCCCGCTCGCGCCGCTGAGCGTGTAGGCGACGGCCGGCGCCGCGCGCAGATAGTCGAGGAAGGCGGCCTCCCCGTCGTCGACGGGTGCCGCGCTCTCGGGGAGCCGCGCGAAGCCGACCGCCGACACCGCGATGTCGGCCACCTGCCGCGGGTCGAGCACGCCGTCCTCCGCGAGCTCCCGGACCGAGGCCGAGACCCCCAGGACCAGGTCGGGTCGCGCGCCGGCCGCGATGCGGTCGAGCAGCACGGTCGTCGGCTCGAACGTCGTCTCGACGCGCTCTCCCGTCGCCTCCTCGAATGCGGGGATCACGGTCTCCTCGAGCGCCTGCTTGACCACCAGTCCGCTGTACAGCGAGATCACGCCGTCACCTCCTGCGCCGCCGCGGCGCGGTGCTCGGGGTTCACCACGAACTGCGGCTCTCCCCCGCCGAGCACGGCGATCACGGTGGCGGCGGCGATGCGTCCGGACTCCCCACGCGCTTCGCGGGTCGCCCCGGCGACGTGGGTGGTCGCGAGGATGCCCGGAGTGTGCAGCAGCGGGCTGGACGCCGGCAGCGGCTCCTGCGCGAACACGTCGAGCGCCGCGCCGCCGATGACACCGCGCCGCACAGCATCCACGAGGGCGTCCTCGTCGATGATCCCGCCGCGGGCGGTGTTGATGAGGATCGCGTCGTCCTTCATGAGCGCGAGACGGTCGGCATCCATCAGGTTGCGTGTGGTGTCGTCGAGGAACAGGTGCAGGGTCACGAAGTCCGACTCCGCGAGCACCTCGTCGAGGGTCGCCCGGCGGATGCCGTTCGCCTCGGCGAACTCCTCGTCGAAGTAGGGGTCGTAGGCCGCGACGTGCATTCCGAAGCCGCGGGCGATCGTCGCGACCGCCTTGCCGATCGAGCCGAGACCGAGGATGCCGAGGGTCGCCCCGCGCAGCTCCCGTCCCGTGAGCTGGTTCCAGCGCCCATCGGCGAGGCTGCGGATGTTCTCGGGGATGCGTCGCGCCGAGGCGAGCATGAGGGCGAAGACGTGCTCGGCGACGGCCTGGCGGTTGGCTCCCGCGGTGATGCACACGGGGAGACCGAGCCGGGTGGCCGCGTCGACGTCGACGCTGTCGTAGCCGACGCCCGTGCGTACGACGACCTGCAGCTGTGCGGCGGCGGCCAGGTCGTCCGCTCCCAGGGGGCGCGTGCCGGCGATGATCGCGCGTACTCCGGCGAGGGCGGTCTCGCGTTCCTCTGCGGGGAGGGCGTCGAGCTCCGGCTCGTGCCTGGTCGTGAGTCCCGCGTCGCGCAGGAGCAGGTCGACCTCGTCTCCGGGGGCGAGGAAGGCCGTCGTGATGAGGACGTCGGCGTTCCGGACGTTCTCGGTGTTCACCAGATGCCTCCCTCGTAGTCCGCGGCCGTGAATGCGCCGCCGTGGTGCCGGGGCGTCGGGGCGCCCGAGTCGACACCGCCCGCGTGGTCGGCGGCGTCGTCCTGCGGCACGTAGCCGATCGCGGCCCAGCCCGCAGCGCCGTTCCACCAGGAGCCGGTGTTGGCGGAGCATCCGTAGACGACCTGGCAGCCCACCGGGCCGTTCTCGATCGCGCAACGGACCAGCTCGATGCCGTCGCGCCAGCTGAGCCACAGGGCGAGCTGGCGCACGTCCTCGGGTTCCGGGCGGAAGGTGCCGATGCGCAGGAGCACCGATTCGATGCCCCACTTGTCGTGGTACAGGCTGGCGAGCGCCTCTCCGAAGGCCTTGGAGACGCCGTAGAAGGTGTCGGGCCGCAGCGGGGCCCTCTCGTCGAGCACCGTGCTCGCGTCGTGGAAGCCGACGACGTGGTTCGAGCTGGCGTACACGACGCGACGCACTCCGGCTCGGCGCGCGGCCTCGTACACGTGCTGGGTGCCGTCGATGTTGGCCGTGCGGATGCTCTCGTACGAGGACTCGTCGGCGATGCCGCCCAGGTGCACGATGACGTCGACGCCCTGTGCGGCCGCCGTCAGCGCCTCGAGGTCGGCGAGGTCGCCGATCGCGACCTCCTCCCCCGCGTGCAGCGCCTCCTCGGGTGCATGGCGCGCGAACAGGACGACCCGGTCGTAACGTCCGGCGAGGCCCTCGCGGCTCACCCGGCCCATCCGGCCGGTGCCTCCCGTGTACAGAACTGTGGTCATCATCGTCCTTCGATCGCGTTCCAAATCAAATAGTATTTTACATACTATTTTATTCACGTCCAGTCTCTCGCCGACATCCACTGCAGAGACTTCTCCCGGCTACCTGGCCGCAGTGATGCGCGCGACGGCCTCGGCGACCTCGGCCGGATCGCGGGGCTCCTCGTCGAGCGCGCGGTGGATCGACACACCTTCGATCATGGCATCCAGCAGTCGCGCGGTCTCAGGGTCGAAGTGGCGCTCGAGCGCCGTGCGGCTGCGTCGCATCCACGCGGTCGTGAGAGCGCGGTACGCGGGCTTGCGCGCGGCGAGCGTGTAGAGCTCATGAGAGAGGACCGGCTCGCGACCGTCGCCGAACACGTCCTCGTGGATGATCGCGACGACCGCGGCGCGTGCCGACTCGAGGTCGGTCGCGGCCGCCATGCGCTGCTCGAAGCGCTCGCTCACGGTGTGGGAGAACCGGGTGAAGGCCTCGTGCAGCAGCTCGTCGATCCCGTCGAAGTGGTAGGTCATCGATCCGAGCGGCACCCCGGCGGCGTCCGCGATGCGGCGGTGCGACGCCCCCGCGACTCCGGAGTCGGCGATCACGTCGAGGCACGCGGCGATGATCCGATCTCTCCGCTCAGGGTCGTTCTTGCGGCCGCTGCGCGTGCCGGCGGCCGCGTCGCCCCCGGCCGCGTCGCCCGCGAGCATCCGCTCCCCGCTCGTGCGAGGGTCGCCTGCGAAGTGGTCGGTCATGACCCGATCATACCCATATGCGTACGTTCGTACCCAAAGGTTCCCGCGTCACTCCACCCGCGCGCCCCGCCCGGGCGACCCGAGCGGCACCGCGACACTCAGCGCGACGAGCGACACGGCGCCGAGCGCGGCGATCCCGGCGGGGATCCAGAAGAGATGCGGCATCCCGAGCCACGCCGCCCCCACACTGCCGAGGAACCCGCCGAGGGCGGCATTGAGCGCGTAGGAGCTGAGGAAGACGCTGGATGCCGTGCCGATGCGCTCCGGGAGCAGCCGCTGCGCCACCGTGATGCCGAGCACCCCGAACGTCGCGATGACCCCCGCCATGAACAGCTGACCGAGCACCAGCAGCACGATCGGCTGCGCGACCGCATCCGCCGACGCGTACGCCACGTGCGCACCGACCGCCATCACGGCGCCGCAGAGCAGCACGCGGGTGACCCCGAACCGGTCCGCGAGCTTCGCGGCGAACAGCATGAGCGGCAGCTCGATGAGCGGCTGCAGGCCGATGACCGCGCCGCGGAGCCCGGCATCCATACCCAGGGTCCGGTCCATGTAGAGCGGAAGGTAGGCGAGCTTCACGGTCTCGCCGCACATGATGAGGATGTAGATCGCGGTGAACAGCAGCAGCGGCGCCATCGACCGCCGCACCGCGACGACCGTCGCCCCCGAGGGAAGGGCGGGCTCGTCCGCGCCCAGCTCGGCCGGATCGTCGGCCGCCGAGCGGATCGGCGAGGAGCGCTCGGCGCGCACGGGCGGCGTCCGCACCCCGATCAGCGGCACGATCGACAGCAGGATGCTGAGTCCCGTGAGCAGGAGCAGCGGTCGCAGCCCGAAGGCGGCACCGAGCACGGCGCCGAGCACCGGCCCCACGACCCACCCGAACGCCATGGCCGTGCGCATCACGGCGATCACGCTGTTGTCGGCCGGCGTCGGCGAGGCGTTGAGCTCGTCGCGCACGGCCGCCTGCAGCTGCGCGGCACCGGCGCCGGCAGCGCTGAGCATCAGCATGTTGATCGCGAACGGCATCCACGCCTGCATCGCGACCGCCATCAGCGCCCACCCCACGAAGCCCGCGACCGCCGAGATGCGGAACACCAGCAGGCGCGATCCCATGCGGTCGGAGAGCGAGCCCACGATGTACCCGGTGATCGGCGCCACGAGATTGGTGAGGAAGTAGAGTCCCGCCTGCGAGTCGGTGAGGTGCAGCTCCTCGACGAGGAACAGGGTGATCTGCGGGGCGGTGATCGACATGCCGATCCCCGAGATCACGAGGCTCAGGAACGCGCCGCGCAGCAGGCGCGAACGGACGATGTACCGCGTGGCCGACGCCTCGGCCCGCGGGGACTGCTCGTGCGACACGGGGACCGGCTCTCGGGGATCGCGGGGAAGCGGACGGGAAGGAATATGCAAGGGGAAGTTACAAACCCTGCTCGCCTCCATCGTATCGATTCGAAGCACACGCACGAACCCTCGGCAACCCCCTGTCCTCGCTATGCGAACGGGCGGATGCTGTCGCCATGAGCCACCCCGACGACATCAAGCAGCCGCTGGACCACCTCCCCCCGCTCGAGGAGCGCGACAAGGCCGTCGAGATCGAGGAGCCGCACTACCCCGGCACCGACGCCCCCGCAGCAGAGGGCAACGCCTCCCCCGACACCGCCGCCGAACCGGGCACACCCGCCCGACACGGCGTCGACAAGCTGCCGCCGACGTCGCGCTGAGCGACGTCACCCGGACCGACGCCGCGGGCCGGCGCCGAGACCGCGCGATCGGGAGCCGCCGCGCCCCGCAGATCACCTCTGCACGAGTCGCGGTGTCCGCGGCGGGGACGTCCGCCGCTCCCCCGTCGCCTCGAAAGCTGCAGCGAGGCGCAGCAGTTCCGTGTCGTCGTACGCCCTCCCCGCGAACGTGAGCCCCACCGGCATCCGGATGTCGGCGAGGAGACCGAGCGGCACGGTCACGGTGGGGATGCCGAGATGCCGGAGCACGAGGTTGCCGTTCGCGACCCACACGCCGTTGCGCCAGCCCTCGTCGGCCGCGGCAGGGTTGACGTCCATGTCGGCGCGACCGATGTCGGCCACGGCGGGGAAGACGACGGCGTCGAGCCCCCTCCGACCCATCCACTCCTCCAGGTCGCGCCTGCGCGTCTCCTCCAGCCCGGCGAGCCCCTCGGGCAGCTCGGGCATCTCGTCCAGGCATGCTCCGGGGTGATCGCGCACCCACTGCGGATAATCGGCGACATCATCGTCGAAGCCCGTGTAGCGGTCGGGGAGCACACCCTCCTCGACGACGAAGATGAGGTCCCCGTCGACGTCGGCGAGCGAGCAGAGCGCCGGGTCGGCGTTCGCCTGGAGGAAGTCGTCCCAGGACCACGCCGAGAGGTCGACGATCTCCCGACGGAGGTACTCGGGGCTCACGAGGCCCCGCGTCGCGATCGTCGGCGCCCCTTCGCGGTCGCCCTCGTAGTTCGAGACGACCGGGAAGTCGACCTCGACGACCTCGACGCCCGCGGCCTCCAGGTCACGTCGCGCGGCCTCCCACAGTGCGAGGATCGAGTCCCGCGTGTCGATCCGCTGCCCGGTCGGCCCGCCGACGCCCCTCGCCCCGCGCCCCGCCTCGGCATCCTGGTTGATGTACATCCGCGGGACGCCGACCCTCTTCCCGCGAAGCGTCGCCGCAGCATCCGCACCGTCGATCGGCGCCAGCGCCGGGTATGACGACGGCCGGATCCGCGAGGCAGCGGGGATCGTGACCCACGGCTGCACGCGCCAGAAGTCGCCGCGGGTGTCCGGGTCGTCGGCGACGATGACGTCGAGCACCTCGAGCAGGTCAGCCATGGTGCGGGTGTGCGGGACGACGACGTCCATCGTGGGCACCAGCGGCCAGTTGCCGCGCACCGAGATCACTCCCCGCGAGGGCGTGTAGGCGCACAGGGCGTTGTTCGAGGCGGGCGCACGGCCCGACGACCAGGTCTCCTCGGCGAGGCCGAACGCCGCGAACGAGGCCGCCGTCGCGGTGCCGGAGCCGTTCGACGACCCCGAGGCGAACGCGGCGGTCAGGTGGTCGCCGTCGTACGGGCTCTCCGCCCTGCCGTAGAGCCCGCGCTGCATGCCGCCGTTCGCCATGGGCGGCATGTTCGTGAGGCCGAGGAGCACCGCGCCCGCGGCGCGCAGTCGCTCGATCGTGAAGGCGTCCCGCTGCGCGAGGAGGTTCGCGAAGGCCGGGCTCCCCGCGGCGGCGGTCAGTCCTCGGACCAGGTAGCTGTCCTTCGCCGTGTACGGGATGCCGTCGAGCGGGCCTCGGACCGCTCCTCGCGCCCGGCGATCGTCGGACGCTCTCGCCTCGCGCAGCGCGTCGGGGTTCATGACGACGAGCGCGTTGAGCGCGGTCGCCGTGTCGGCGCCGTCATAGGCCGCGATGCGCGCCGAGTAGGCACGGGTGAGGGATTCGCTCGTCGCCGACCCGTCCTCGAGCGCTCTCCGCAGATCGGCGATGGAGGCCTCCACGACGTCGAAGGCCCCGCCGGCGCCCGCGGTCACAGCCGTCCTCGACCGGCGGCTGCGGGGATCTGCTGCGTGATGCAATGCGGTCCACCGCCGCCGAACGCGATGGTCGCGCCGGGTACGCCCACGACGGTGCGCTCGGGGTATGTCGCACGCAGGAAGTCGAGGACCTCGTCGTCGCGGCCGTCGCCCTCGACCGGCACGATGACGGCGCCGTCGGCGAGGTAGTGGTTCGCGTACGAGACCTCTGCGGCGGCATGCGGATCGAGCAGGGCGACGTCGAGGGCGCGCCCCTGGGCGTCCCGGGCCTCGCGCAGGCGGGCGAGGTTCGCCCGCGACCGCAGGTACTCCGTGGATGCCGGGTCGGAAGGCACCTCGAGCATCACCCGCCCCGGCGAGACGAACTGCGCGACACCGTCGACGTGACCGTCGGTGCCGGCCGGTCCGACGTCGAGACTGTGACCGTAGGGGAGCCAGATCACCGTCGACACACCCAGGTAGTCGCGCAGCCCGTGCTCGATCTCGACCTTCGACATGGTCGGATTGCGATTCGGGTTCAGCAGGCACTGCTCGGTCGTGAGCAGCGTGCCTTCGCCGTCGACGAAGAACGCCCCGCCCTCCAGCACGAACGGCGCACGGAAGAGCGGGATGCCGAGGTGAGCGGCGATGCGTTCGGGGACCAGGGCGTCCTGGTCGTGGGGATGCCAGCGCTCCCCCCAGGCGTTGAAGCGGAACCCGACGGCGGCGAGCTCGCCGCGCTCGTTCGTCACGAACGCCGGACCGCTGTCGCGAGCCCAGGAGTCGTCGACGGGAACTTCGAGCGGCTCGACGCCGGCACCGCACAGATCGATGACCTCGCCCGCCTCGCCGGGCACGCACATCATGATCACGGGCTCGAAGGCGGCGATCGCCCTGGCGACCGTCGCATAGTCCCGCTTGGCGTCGGCGAGGCGGTCCCGCCAGAGCTCGCGGCGCGTGGGCCAGACCATGAGGCAGCCGGCGTGGGGAGCCCATTCTGCGGGCATCGAGAAACCGGCGGATGCCGGGGTGGTGTTCGTGTCGATCACGACGGACCTCCATTGGTTGCGTGTACTCCGACTATCTTGGATGTCATCCAATTTTCTCGCAACCCCGTCTTCCGCGGAGTGTGCGTGCCCGCGCGCGACGCCCACGGGAGCGCGCACGAGAGCGCGCCGAGGGAACCGGGCACCGAAGCACCCGCCCCGCTGAGCCGGGCTCAGTCAGCCTCGGGCGCACCACCGAGGAGCGCCGCGCAGACCCGAAGGCACAGCCGCAGCATCCGCGCGTGGTCCACACCGGGGGCGCCCACCGTGAGCTGCACCGAGAGGCCGTCGATCGCAGCCGAGATCACCTCGGCCGTGTCGTCGAGGTCGTCGAACGCGAATGCGGCACGTGCGCGTCCGTAGTCCAGCACGCCCCGGAGGATCTCCCGCCAGCGCGAGTCGAGCTCGTTGTGCACCTCGGCGACCGTGTCGTCGATCGCGGCGTCCGACCAGACCTGGAACCACAAGATCCAGCCCGGATCCCCGCGTCCGTTCGACGCCGACAGTTCGATCAGTCTCTCCAGCCGCGCCCAGGGCTCCGCGATGCCGTCGAGCTCCGCGTCCACCTGCTCGACGAGCGACTCCTCACTGCGCCGGATCGCGAGCATGAGCAGATCGGTCTTCGAAGGGAAGTAGTACGTCACGTGCCCCGAGGTCATGCCCGCGCGCTCGGCGATGTCGGAGACCCGCACGTTCGCGAGCCCCAGGTCGGCGATCGCCTGGGCGGCAGCATCCACGACGATCTGCTGCCGCGCCCTGCCCTTCGCGCGCCGGTCGGTCACCTCGCTCATAGCGCCTTCATCCTATCGGGGCGCCCTCCCGCGGGATCCGAGCCGACTGCATCGACGCCGCCGGCGGCATCGGCTCCGGTCCGCGATCGAGCACCGCGAACCGCGGAGCCGCGGCCAGCAACGTGGCGGTGTACGGATGCCGGGGGTCGTCGAAGAGCTCGCCCACGGGCCGGTCCTCCACGATCCGACCGCCGTTCATCACCACGACCCGATCGCACAGGTGACGGACGACCGCGAGGTCGTGCGAGATGAAGACGATCGTGAGCCCCAGATCGACCCGCAGCTGCTGCAGCAGGTTCAGGATGGCCGCCTGCACCGAGACGTCGAGCGCCGCGACCGACTCGTCGGCCACGAGCACGTCGGGCTCGAGCGCCAGAGCGCGCGCGATGCCCACCCGTTGCCGCTGCCCTCCCGACAGACGGCGCGGACGAGCGCTCAGCAGCGCCGGCGGCAACTCGACCCGGCGCATGAGGTCCTCCGCGCGGGCGGCCACGGCGTCCGACGGGACCATCCGGTGCACGCGCAGCAGCTCGCACAGCGTCTGACCCACCGTCATCGAGGGGTCGAGCGACGCCGAGGGGTCCTGGAACACCATCTGCACGCGCCGCGTCTGCTCCCGGGTGCGCCGCCGCCCCATCCGCTCCCCCTCGAACAGCACCTCGCCCCGCGCGAGCGGCGCGAGCCCGACGAGCGCACGGGCGAGCGTCGACTTGCCGCACCCGGACTCCCCCACGACGCCGACGATCGATCCGCGTTCGATCGACAGGTCGACGCCGTCGAGCGCCCGCACCTCGGGAGCGGGGCGGCCGCGCAACCGAGCGAGCAGGGCCGACCCCGTGCGGTATGCGACCGTCAGCCCCGCGGCCTCCACCAGCACGGTCATGCCGCGGCCTCCGCCAGAACCTCGGGGCGGATGCAGGCGGTCGCTCCGCCGTCCGCCCCCGCGAGCGTGTACGACGACGACCGGCAGTCCTCGACCGCGAACGTGCAGCGCGGCGCGAACCGGCATCCGCTCGGGAACGCGCGGGGGTCGGGCGGGGACCCGGGGATGGTCGCCAACCGGCCGGAGCCTCCGACGAACGAGGGGGCCGAGGCCAGCAGGGCGGCCGTGTACGGATGCTGCGGGGCGCGCAGCACGTCGGCGACGGCCCCGGTCTCGACGATCCGCCCCGCGTACATCACGGCGACCCTGTCGCACACCTCCGCGACGACCGCGAGGTCATGCGAGACGAACACCATCGCGAGTTCGCGTTCACGCCGCAGGTCGCGCAGCAACCGGAGGATCTGCGCCTGGATCGTGACGTCGAGCGCGGTGGTCGGCTCGTCGCACAGCAGCACCTCCGGCTCGGTGGCGAGCGCGGCGGCGATCATCACCCGCTGGCGCAGTCCACCCGAGAGCTCGTGCGGCCACATCCGCGCCCGGCGTTCCGGGTCCGGGATCCCGACGCCGGCCATGAGCTCGTGCACCCGCTGCCGGATCACCCCGGGGCGACGCGATCCGGTCATCCGCACGGCCTCCGCGATCAGGTCGCCGACCCGCATCGTCGGGTTCAGAGCCGTCATCGGCTCCTGGAAGACCATCGCGGCACCGCGGCCCCGCACACGATCGGCGTCGACCTCGGTCGGGCCGTCCGCGAACGAATACGAGACCGATCCCGCGGTCGAGCCGCCACGGGGCAGGAGCCCGAGCACCGCCTTGAGCGTCAGGCTCTTCCCCGACCCGGACTCGCCGACGATCCCGAGGGACTCCCCGGCCCGCACGTCGAAGGACACCCCGTCGACCGGCGTCACCGTCCGCTCGCCGCTGCGCAGGGACACGTGCAGATCCCGCACGTCGAGCACCGTTCTCGTCATCTCCTCAACCCTTCTTCAATTCCCTCGCCGATCAGGCTGAGTCCCAGCCCGAACCCGACCACCACGAGACCGGGCACGGTGGAGAGCCACCACTGCTCGCGGATGTAGGGCTGGCCGGCCGCGATCATCGCGCCCCACTCCGGTGTCGGCGCCTGGATGCCCAACCCGAGGAACGACAGCGCGGCGAGCCCCAGAGTGGCCCCCACGATGTCGGACGGCAGGTACACGAGCGTCTGGCCGACCGAGTTCGGGAACACGTGCCGCCACAGCGTCCGCGCCCCCGAGAGCCCTGACGCTCTGGCTGCCGCGACGTAGTCGAGGCTGCGTTCGCGCAGCACCTCGGTGCGGATCAGGCGCGCGTACGAGACCCAGGCGATCGCGGTGAACGCGACGAGGATCGACGGCACGCCGGGTCCGAGAGCGAACACGAGGGCGATGATGAGGATGTAGGTGGGGAAGGCCTGCACGACATCCGACACCCGCATGATCGTCCCGTCGAGCCATCCTCCACGGAACCCGGCGACCGCGCCGAGGAACGTGCCGAGGACGGCCGGCAGTGCGGCGCCGAGGAATCCGACCAGCAGGTCGATGCGCGCGGCGTGCAGCAGACGCGAGAGGACGTCGCGTCCGAGCTCGTCGGTTCCGAGCCAGTGCGCGGCGCTGGGCGCGGCGAGCGCGTCGACGACGTCCTGCGCGAGCGGGTCGTACGGGGCGATCACCGGCGCGAGGATCGCGACGAGGACGTAGAGCCCCACGATCGTCGCCCCGACCCACACGCGTCGGGGGAGCCGCGTGCGTTCGACCATCACGATCGCGGTGGTCTTGGGGCCGATCACCGCGGCATCGACCGCGACGCTCACGATTCCACCTCCAGACGCGGATCGGCGATCGAGGTCACGATGTCGGCGATCAGGAACACCAGAACCACCGCGAGCGCGAACAGCAGGGTGTAGCCCTGGATGGTGGGGATGTCGCGCTGCCGGGCGGCGAGCACTATCCCCTGCCCGATGCCGGGCAGGGAGAACGTCGTCTCGACCACGACCGCGCCGAAGAGCAGGTAGCCCACGTTGAGGGCGAGGATCGAGATGGTCGGCGGGGCCGCGTTGCGGAGCACGAAGCGCGACATGATCCGGCCGGAGGACAGGCCGAGTGAGCGCGCGGTCGTGACATGCTCCGCGCCGAGCACCTCGATGATGCTGGTGCGCAGGCTCCGCACCTGGAGCGGGGCTATCGCGAGTGCGAGTGTGAAGGCCGGGAGGATGATCGAGCGCAGGTGCTCCGCCGGAGTCGCACCGAATCCGCCGACCGGGAACCATCCGGTCGGCACCGCGACGACGAGGATGAGCACGATCCCCACCCAGAACGACGGCATCGACAGCGCGACGAGGCCGAAGGCCCGCACGCCGTGGTCGACGGGGCCGTCCGGACGCCGCGCCGACAGGATCGCCAGCGGCACGGAGATCATCAGGGACAGGAGCGCACCGACTCCCAGCAGCCAGAGCGTGGCCGGCACGCGCTCGGCGACGATCGCGGCCACCGATTCGCTGGACTTGAACGAGTAGCCGAGGTCGCCCGTGAGCAGCCGACCGACGTAGGCGACGTACTGCACGATCGCCGGGTCGTTCAGCCCGAGCTGCTCGCGCACGGCGCCGAGCTCGGCCTCGGATGCCCGCAGTCCGACGATCAGTCGTGCGGGATCGCCGGGTGTCACCTTGAGGATCAGGAAGACGAGGAGGACGATCCCCAGCAGCAGCGGCACGGCGAGCGCCAGGCGTGTGAGGACGAACAGGTAGCGTCCCATGGACTCACTCCCCCACCCGGATCGTGTCCCAGTAGTACATGCCCCAGGGGGCGGGGGCGAAGCCCGAGACGCTCTCGCTCACGGCGTGCTGCACCTGGAACTCGGCGAGGCTGATCGCCTGCGCCCCGCGCAACGCGTCGTCCTGCACCTGGGCGATGATCGCCTGCTTCTGCTCCGGGGACTCGGTGGCGCCGTAGGCGAAGAACTGTTGCGTGACGGTGTCGGTCTCGAATCCGCTGAACAGCCACGACGTGCCGGTGATCCAGCCGAGCGGGTCGACCATGTCCGGGGACACCGCGCCGTACGACCAGAGAACCATGTCGGCGTCCAGCCCGTAGGCGCGGCTGAGGAACGCGCCGGTCTCGAGCGCGGTGAGGCCGAGGTCGATGCCGATCTCGGCGAGGTCCTGCTCGAGGATCTGCGCCACGAGATGGTCTGTGGGGTTCCCGGCGTCGTAGATGAGCTCGAGCGATGTCACCTCGGCCCCCGATTCGGCGAGCAGTCGTCGCGCCTCCTCCACATCGCGTCGGAACGGCTCCTCGCTGGGCGGGGCCCAGTTCGCGAGGTTCGGGGGCAGGATGCCGCGGGGCTCGGCGCCGACGCCGCGGAACGGGCCGGCCGCGATGGACTCGTAGTCGACCGCGTGCGCGACAGCCCGGCGCACGAGCGGGTCGGCGAGCGGTCCCCCGGTGGTGGTGAAGCTCAGGTGCTCGATCTGGCTGGCGGGCAGCGCGACGAGGGCGTCCCCGTACTGGGGCGCGTCGATGGGCGAGACGTACTCGGAGATGTCGACCTGACCCGCTTGGAACTGCGCGCCGCGCTCGGTGGCGTCGGGCACGACCTCGACGACGACGTGGTCGACGTACGGTCGCCCCTCCTGGTAGTAGTGCGGGTTCGCGTCGAGCGTGATGCGCCCGCCGGGCGACCAGTCGGCGACGGTGAACGCCCCGGCGGCGACCGGTGCGGCGAAGTACTCCGTGCGGGAGAGGCCGCCGAAGTCGGCGGGGAAGACGGCCGAGGACGACCATGTCATGAGCACCGGCAGCGTGCTGTCGGGGTGGGCGAGCGCGAACACCACCGTGCGGTCGTCGACGGCCGTGACGTCGACGATGTTGGCGTACAGCGCTCCGTAGTTGGGACCCTCTGCCCAGACGCCGGCGGAGAACACGACGTCGGTGGCCGTGAGCGGTGTGCCGTCGCTGAACATCGCGCCCTCGCGCAGCGTGAACGTCCAGGTGAGGGCGGCTGCGTCGTAGCTCCAGTCCGTCGCGAGTCCGGCTTCGACGGCGTCGCCGGACGGGGAGAACCTCAGCAGTGGTTCGAGCACGCCCTGCAGGGTCTGGTACGTCGAGTACGCGGCGGCCTTGTCGGGGTCCCAGCCGTCGAACGACTCCGACCGCGCGATGTGCAGCGTGGTGCCGTCGACGCCGGGCGGGACGGAGCCGTCGCCGTTGCATGCGGTGAGGCCGACCGCGGACAGCACGACCGCCAGTGCCGCGAGGGCCTTCGTGAGGGAGGGGGCCATCGGTGCCTCCTGTCTCTCGGGACGACATCGTCCCGAGGCGAAATTGGATGATATCCAATTATCTTGAGACGCTCGAAGGCGGTTGTCAACCGCCCGCCCGAATCTGCCGCAC
Organism: Microbacterium sp. GCS4; assembly: GCF_001262495.1. Lineage (GTDB taxonomy): Bacteria > Actinomycetota > Actinomycetes > Actinomycetales > Microbacteriaceae > Microbacterium. Next base: position 332,601 of record NZ_LGYE01000002.1, on the reverse strand, counting down.
CGACGTGACCGTTCGCGCGTGACGCACAGCGCCCGTGCCCGCACACGCCGGATGGCCCCGTCCGCAGCGCGGACGGGGCTCTGTCGACACGGGGGATCAGCCGCCCTGCGGCGCTCCGGGGAGGTCGTGCGTCGCGCAGTGGATCCCGCCGCCGCCGGACGCGACGGCGTCGATCGCCAGGGGCACCATCTCGCGGTCGGGGAAGTGATCCTGCAGGATGCCGCGGGCACGATCGTCCGCCCGGCGGTCGCCGAAGTCGGGGAGGAACACGGCGCCGTTGCCGACGTAGAAGTTCACGTACGAGGCGAGGAAGTCGTCGCCGGAGCCGCGGATCTCCGAGAAGTCCGGCTGCGGGAGGTCCACGACCTCGAAGCGGGTGCCATCGGCATCCGTCGCCGCGCCCAGCACCGAGCGAGCCTGCGCGGTCGAACGCGACCACACGTCGTCCGGCGCACCGGGTCCCGGAACGTCGAGCAGCACGACGCCGGGCGCGGTGAAGCGCACCAGGGAGTCGATGTGCGCATCCGTGATGTCCTCCCCGTACACGCCGTCGAACCAGATCACCCGACGCATGCCGAGCAGTTCGATGAGACGGCCCTCCACCTCGTCTCGACTCCTCCCCGGATTGCGGTTGTCGTTGACGAGGGAGCTCTCGGTCACGAGGAGCGTGCCGCGGCCGTCGGTCTCGATCGAGCCGCCCTCGCCCACCAGATCCGTCGCGATGCGCGGGATCTCGAACTCGCGCAGCACCCCACGGGCGACTCGGCCGTCGTCGCCGTGTCGCTGCTTGCCGCCCCAGCCGTTGAAATTGAGGTCCACGCCGCGCACGGCGCCGCCCTCCTCGACGAAGACCGGAACGGTGTCACGCGCCCACAGATCGTCGACGGGCAGCTCGAGCACCTCCACGGACGACCCGCAGGCCGACCGCGCGCCGCGCACGTCATCCGGCGAGGCGAGCAGCACCACGGGTTCGAACTCCGCGATGGCACGGGCGATCCCCGCGATGTCGGCGCGCACGTCGGCGGTGTCCGCACCCCAGATCCGCCGGGTCGGCCACGACATCACGGTGAGCTCGTGCCGCTCCCATTCCGCGCCGAGGCGTCGGGTCGCCGCCTCGGCGGTCGCACCCGCGGCGGACTGCGAGCCGGCAGAGCCCGAGGGCGAGCAGCCGAGCACGCCGGCCCCCAGGATCCCGAGTCCGGTGGCGACGAGCAAGCCGCGTCGGGTCATCTCGATGGCGGACATTCCGACCTCCTAGAATTGGATATCATCCAATAATAGCGGATGCCGCACTCCAGCGCCCTCGCAGGCCCGCCCGGTAGTCTGGTGCCATGCCCTCCCTCGCGATCTCCGGCGCCGTACGCGCGCCGCGGTCGCTGCCGTCGGCCACCCCGATGGTGTCCTGGACGAAGGTCGTCATGCACCCGGGGACGAACGGGTGGACGAGCGTGTGGGGCACCCTGTCGCACGGCGAGATCGCCGGCTGCCCGCCGCCAGGCCCCTGACGCGCCACCGACGCCGGTGCGCGCGATCGAGCCCGTCCCGCGTCCCCTTCACCGTGAGGTCTCTCCGTGTCTTCGTCATCGTCTTCGTCATCCGATTCGTCATCCCGTCTCCCCCTCGCGCCGCATGAGCTGTGGCGCGGCATCCGCTCCACCGTCCGCAGCGACGTCACCGCCGGCGTGCTGCTGCTCGCCGCGACCGTCGCGGCGCTGATCCTCGCCAACAGCCCCGCCTCCGGCTGGTACAGCGCCGTGCGGGACTTCACGTTCGGCATCCCCGAGCTGCACCTCGAACTCAGCGTCGGCGCCTGGGCCGCCGACGGCCTGCTGGCGATCTTCTTCTTCGTCGTCGGCCTCGAGCTGAAGGAGGAGTTCACGACCGGGCGCCTGCGCGACCCCCGCGCCGCCGCGCTCCCGGTCGCCGCGGCGGCCGGCGGCGTCATCGCCCCCGCGCTGATCTTCCTGCTGCTCACCGCGGGCGGCGCCGCGGACGCCTCCCGTGGCTGGGCGATCCCCACCGCGACCGACATCGCCTTCGCGGTGGCCGTGATCGCGGTCGTCGGGCGCTTCCTCCCGCCCGCGCTCCGGGTGTTCCTGCTCACGCTCGCCGTGGTCGACGACCTCATCGCGATCACGATCATCGCGACCGTCTACACCGACGACATCAGCCTGCTCTGGCTCGGACTGGCCGTGCTGCCGCTCGCCGGGTTCGGATTCGCCGCGCAGCGCGGCATCCGCTCCTGGTGGATCCTGCTGCCCCTGGCTCTCGCGACCTGGGCTCTCGTGCACGCCTCGGGCGTGCACGCGACCGTGGCCGGGGTGCTGCTGGCGTTCACCGTCCCCGTGCGGCCGACCGACCGCGCGCACGTGGTCCTGGGCCAGGGCGAGAAGCGCATGCGCGAGGGACTCGCCCCGCACTGGGCCGACCGCTGGGGCGTCGTCGCGACGCTCTTCGCCGTGCCCGTCTTCGCGTTCTTCTCCGCCGGCGTCCCCCTCGGGGGCATCGACGGTCTGCGCTCGGCGTTCGCCGACCCGATCACGCTCGGCATCGTGCTGGGTCTCGTGCTCGGCAAGCCCATCGGCATCCTGCTCACGACCCTCGGAATCGGGAGCATCCCGGCACTCCGCCGCGACCCGAGCCTGCGCTGGCCCGATCTGATCGGCATGTCGTTCGTCGCGGGCATCGGCTTCACGGTGTCGCTGCTGATCGGCGAGCTTGCCTTCGGGAGCGCCTCGGTCGCCGACGAGCACGTGAAGATCGGGGTGCTCACGGGCTCGCTCGTCGCGGCGCTCATCGGCGGCACGATCCTCGCGATCCGCAGCGGGCGCTACCGGCGGGGCCTGATCGGCTGACCCCGCCGGCGGCGCTCACACGGTCGCCGGAAGCAGCTCGCGCAGCAGGTCGTCGAGGGTCACGACGCCGACGAGCGCCCCGCCCTCGACGACCGCGGCGAGCTGCACGTGCTCACGCTGCATGCGGCTGAGCGTGTCGTACGCGCCGGCGCCCGGGGCGACCGTGGTCACGGGCCGGGCGACCTCCACCACCGGGGTCGCGGCGTCGAGCGGAAGCGTGTCGCGCACGTGCACGACGCGCGCCGCGGCCCCCTCCCCCACGAGGATCCGGAGGTGCCCCGACTCGGCGGCCACAGCCTGCACCTCGCGCACGGTCGCCGTGAGAGGCACGGCGGTGGGCGCGGCATCCGTCCGCACGATCTCGCCGACCGTGAGCGACTGCAGGGAGATGGCCCGCACGATCGGCTCGGAGTACTCGACCTCGAGGGTGCCGGCGGCGCGCGAGTGCGCCACGAGCTCGCGGATCGTGTCGACGTCCTGGCCGCCGGCGGCGGCCTTCTCGACCGGCTCGACGCCCGAGGCCTTCACGAGGCGGTTCGCGATGCGGTTGATCCACAGCAGGAATGGACGCAGCGGCCAGGTCAGGGCGCGGGCGAGGATGCTGGTGGCCTTCGCCGCGGTCTCGGGATGCGCGATCGCCCACGACTTCGGGGCCATCTCGCCGATCACGAGGTGCAGGAACGTGACGACGATGAGCGCGAGCATGAACGCGATGATGTCGGCCGCGATGTACGGCAGACCCCACGCCTCGAACACGGGCGACAGGGCGTAGTCGATCGCGGGCTTGGTGATCGCGCCCAGCAGGAACGTGCACGCCGTGATGCCCAGCTGCGCGAACGCGAGCATGACGGTGAGCTCGTTGAGACCGCGCAGCGCGGAGCGGGCGGAGGCGCTCGTGTCGGCCTCCGCCTCCAGCCGATGCCGTCGCGCGGCGAGCAGCGCGAACTCGACGATGACGAAGAACGCGCTCGCGACGATCAGCGCCGTCGTGATCAGGGTGACCAGCCACCAGCTCATCGGGCCACCTCCGTCGTGGCCTCGGGGTCCGTGTCGGGATCCGCGCCCGACTCCTCGAGCGCGATGTGCACGACGGACGGCACGTGACGCGCGACCTCGACGATCCGCACGTCCAGCCAGCGGTCGATCTCGATCCCCTGCACGGTCTCGGCCGCCTTCGCGGGCAGGTCGATCCGCACGACGTCGCCGGCCTGCGGCAGGTCGCCGTGCGCGCTCACCACGAGTCCCGCGATCGTCTCGGCGTCGTCGTCGGGCGCGAAGTCGTGCCCGATCAGCCGTTCGATCTCGTCGAGGTGCACGTCGCCGGCGAGGGTCCAGCCGTCCTCGCCGCCCGCCACGACCACGGCATCCGGGTCGTGCTCGTCCTCGATCTCGCCGACGACCTCCTCGGTGAGGTCCTCGATCGTGAGGATGCCGTCGAAGTTGCCGTACTCGTCGACCACGCACGCGAGCTCGTTGCGCGTCTGGCGCATGCGGTCGAGCGCGAGCGGCAGCCGCATCGACGTCGGCAGGATCACGGGAGGGCGCATGACGTCGGACACCGGAGCGCCGTCGGCCGGCGCGAGGCGCAGCAGGTCGATGAGCTCGACCACGCCGACGGGGATGTCCTCGTCGCCGATCACCGGGTACCGGGTGTGGCCGGTGGACATGAGCTCGCGGACCTCGGCGACCGTGGTCGACGGCGCGACCGTGTCGACCTTGGAGCGCGGGACCATGGCGTGCTCGACGTCGCGCTCGGGGAAGTCCAGCATCCGGTCGATGATGATCGACAGGTCGTCGGGCAGGTCGCCGCTCACGCGGGACTCCTCGACGATGGCCTCGAGGTCGCGCGCCGTGGCGCTCTCGTCGACGTCCTCGAGCGGCTCGATGCGCACGAGTCGCAGCAGCGCGTTCGCGGCGACGTCGAACACCGTGATGAGCCACCCGAACGCCGCGAGGTAGATGCGGGTGGGCAGGGCCAGGGCGCGGGCGAGCGGCTCGGGGCTCGCGATGGCCAGGTTCTTCGGGTACAGCTCGCCGAAGATCATCGTGACGATCGTGGCGAGCAGCAGCGCCCCGGTCGTGCCGATCAGCACCGACACGGCGGGCGGGATGCCGACCCCGCCGAGCAGGGTGCCGATCGACTCGCCGATCAGCGGCTCGGCGACGTAGCCGATGAGGAGGCCCGTCACGGTGATGCCCAGCTGCGCGCCGGACAGCATGAAGGAGGTGCGCTTCGTGATCGCGAGCACACGTCCCGCCTGCGCGTCGCCCTTCTCGGCGAGGGCCGCCATGCGCGACCGGTCGACCGACATGTACGCGAACTCCTGCGCGACGAAGAACCCGCACGCGGCGATGATCGCCAGCGTCAGCAGCACGCCGAGCAGCAGCGTCAGCACTGCCTCCAGCATCCGAACTCACCCCCTCGCACGAAGACGAAGGGGTCGGTAGATCGACCCTCCTGATCAGGGGCAGGGCGGTGACGGCTCACAGGTCTCTTCCTGGGGTCGTATGCGAGTCGCTCGTCCGACGGACGGCTCGATGTTCACTTTATCGAGTGGATGCTGTGATCGGGATGGGATTCCCGCCCTCTCCGGCGCACGTCGATCAGGCGTGCGCCCAGAGCCGCTCGATCGGCACGTCGCGCCCCAACACGCGCTCGGCCGCGCGATGCCCCGAGAGCATGGCCGCCGGCACGGTCGCCGGGTCGTCCGTCCAGGTCGCCTCGCCGGCCAGGTGCAGGATGCCGTCGATCGGCGTCGCGAGGTCGTCATGGTCGGCCGTGGTCGACCCGAGAGTCATGTAGGCGTAGGAGCCGTGCGACCACGGGTCGTCCTGCCAGTCGGTGCGGATCACTCCCACCGGCTGTGCGACGCGGTCGCCGAACAGGCGGCGCAACTGGGCGAGCACCGACTCGACGACCTCCTCGTCGCTCCCGTCGCGGATGCCGCGGGCGGCCGGCCCCGCCGCGAACGTCAGCAGCGTCGGCTCGCCGTGCAGAGCGGTCAGGTCGTACCAGGAGTGCCACCAGCGACCCTCGGGACCCTGCTGACGGATCGCGTAGACGCCCTCGTCCCAGAACCGCTCGGGGAACCGCAGGAACACCTTCTCGAACGCGTTCATCTCCAGACGCGAGAGGGCGTCCGCGTTCACGGCGGGCAGCGGCGGCGTGAACTCGACCGCCCCGGAGCGCAGCACCCCGACCGGGACCGTCACGACAGCGGCATCCGCCGTGAACTCGCCGTGCGCGGTGCGGATGCGGATGCCGTCGCGGCGATCGATCGCGGTCACCGCGTGGTCCAGGCGCACGTCCAGCCCCTCGGCCAGACGGGTCGGCAGCACGTCGTACCCCTCGGGGAAGACCACCTCGTCGCCGTCGATCGAGTCGTCGTCGAGGCCGTGCGCCGCGAGGTCGTCGATCCACACGCCGTACTGCTCCTCCGAGCGGTGCTCCAGGTACTCGCGGACGCGCTGCGTGCGCTCGGCATCCCATCCCTGCCGCGCGAGCGCCGCATCCGTCACGTCCCGGTACGAGGCCTCGGGCGCCGACTCCGCGATCACGTCGCGCAGTGTCGCGTCGACCGTGTGCACGTCGGCAGCGAACGCGCGTGCCGCCTCGTCGCTCAGGCGCACACCGTCGGGGCCGTAGTACGCGATGGGCCTGCTGTCGGGCTGGTAGCCGCCGACCGTGAACTCCACCATCGGCATCCCGAACGCCGCGGCCGCCGCAGCCACCGGGCTGTCGGTCACGCCGTGGATCCACGACGCCCCACGGTCCGTCGCGGCTCCCGTGCGGTCCGTATGCACGCGTCCGCCGACCCGGTCGCGCGCCTCCAGGACGATCACGCGCTGACCGGCATCCGCGAGCAGCCGCGCCGCGCTGAGTCCCGAGACGCCCGCCCCGACCACGATCGTGTCGACATGCTCCATCGCCGCGCCCTTCTCCCTGACCCGGATCGGGTCGGCCTGTGCTGGCCGTGTGTCACCTCCGAGGATACGACCCGGTCGACCTTCCGAGCAGTCCCTTCCAGCGAACTCTTCAGGGCTCCACCCGCACGCACCGCGAACGAGGCCATCCAGCGCGCGGCGGCTGCGGGAAGGCTGACTGTCCGTCCGCACGAGCCGGCTATGCGTTCTCGAGCTCGTCCAAGAACGATCGAGCGCCTTCCGCCGCGTCCGCACGGAGCTGGTCTTCCGTCGCCGTGTCGCCCGTGGCGATCATCGTCTCGGCGAAGACCCCCGCCCACGAGCCGGCCGAGTCCAGGTAGCGCTCCATCACGCGACGGATCTCCGCAGGGTCGGACGACTCCTCCGTGGCGGCGAGCTGGCGCGCGACAGCACGGGCGGCTTCTCGCGGGCCCGCGTCGTTGTACAGAGCCACGTACATCAGGTCGTACTTGTCCTTCGGGAGCATCCTCGATCGCGCCGCCGCGGCCTTGGCGAGGAGATAGCCGCCGAGATTCGAGAACCGGAGCATCATCGTCTCGGGCGCGTCCGGCGTGTCTGCGCGCACGCCCGCGGACACCGCGAGTCGGCGCTCCACCGGTGCGTGGAGCGCGGCGGCGGGTCCGGCGATCTTGCTCGCCACCGCTCGGACTGAGCCCGGGAGTGGAACGGTGTCCTCGGCATGGTCCCAGACGTCGCACAGGAACTCGAGACGTATTCTCGCGTCCCCCGACCGGGCGTCCCAGCGCCATCCGTTCCTCGATGCGAACCCTCCCGCCTCGAGTGCGGCGTCCACCCAGGAGAAGTCCGGAGCGTCCGCGACGTGATCGAAACCGAGAGCGAAGAGCAGATCGATGTCAGTCGTACCCTGATGCGGCACAGGCGCGTTGCTCGCCAGGAAGTCGGGATTGAGACCGCCGATCACGACGTAGTCCCGGGCATGCTCACCCGCGAGAAGCGCGAACCGGACGAGAGCGTCCTCCGCGCGGGCCCGGGCTTCACGGCTGCGGATCTCAGAATCCAATGGCGACCTCCCTCAGGTATTCCGCTGCGTCCACCGATCGTCCCCGCTCGCGCAGGAGGTCCCCGTACACGCGCACCGGCGACGCGATACGAAGGCCCCGCTGATCCTGGGCGAGACCGAGGAGGTACTCGTCCACGGTGAAAACCCTCACCCGCCCGCCGCGGTCCACCTCGCGCACGTCCTCGTCGCTCGACAGCCGTCGACGCACTTCCGCCAGAGCACCGAACGGCACGACCACGTCCACAGTGGGGATGCTGGTGAGGTACGGAGCGATGCGATCGGCCGCCGCAGCGCCGGTCAGCGCCCAGTCCACCGCGCTCAGGGAAGAGGTGAACATCGACAGGGTCTGGTCGTGATCACGCCAAGGAACATGGAACTCCACTGCCGGGGCCATGCCCTTCAGCGCGTACTGCCCGGCCCAGTCGCTCAGCATGCGTCCGGGATCGCGCAGCTCCCGTGTCGCGGTGCTCCCCCGCTCTGCGCCGGTCTTCGCCGTGTACCCCTGCTCGTCGAAGTGCCGAAGGACTCGCGCCGCATGGGCGACGGAGACATCGGCTGCCCCCGCGATCACGCCGACCCGGCCGATCGAGTCAGGCACGTCGTCGCGCTGCCTCACTCTCCAGGTCAAGAGAGTCTCCGCAACGGCCTGCGCGGCTCCGGACCATGTGAACGGCCGTCCGGCATCTCCTGGTACCGGGTCGAATCGTGCGAGGTAGACCTCCCCGGGAATGACGATCTTCGCGCGTCCGCTCGCATCCACCCACGAGAGCTGTGATTCGTCGAGGAGCTCCCGGGCTCCCGGGCTCATTCGGCGAGCTGCGATGACGGGGAGACCGTCGATCCCAGTGCGTCCGTGCATGACGTCGTTTCGGACCCGGCGGATGTCGGCGGGGAGTCCCTCACCCGCCCAGATCGGCTGAAGCGTCCAGCGGCGTGAATCGAGGGCGACGTCGACCGCGTCGACGCGCGGCTCGACGAGGAAATCCGATGGCAGGACGCGCAGCAGAGCTGCCACTGCGGGGTTTTCTCGCGATGCCATAGTTATATCCTAGACTGATATTTACTCGGTATTCTCAATTTAACTCGGTAAAATTCATCTGTGGAGAAAACGATACAAGTGAGCGATCGACCCGCATCGGCGTGACTCGCCCACCGGACGAGATTCGCACCCACCGGTAGAGTGCCAGGCATGACCGCGACGACGCAGACCCCGAAACGCGAGGCCTTCGGCTCGCGGAACGTGTTCATCCTGTCGGCCATCGGCTCCGCGGTGGGCCTCGGCAACATCTGGCGATTCCCCTACGTCGCCTACGAGGGCGGTGGCGGGGCGTTTCTGATCCCGTATCTGTGCGCACTGCTGACCGCCGGCATCCCGCTGCTGTTCCTCGACTACGCGATCGGGCACCGCTACCGTGGCTCGGCTCCGCTCGCGTTCCGCCGCATGCACCGCGCCGCCGAGCCCCTCGGCTGGTGGCAGGTGCTGATCTGCGTCGTGATCGCCGTGTACTACGCCGTCATCGTCGCCTGGGCGGGCATGTACACCTGGTTCTCGGCCCAGCTCACCTGGGGACCCGGCAACGAGGAGGGCTTCTTCTTCACCGACTTCCTCCGCTCCGCGGACGTCGCCGAGGTCGGCCTCTCGGGCGAGTTCGTGCCGCAGGTCGGCATCCCCCTCGTCGTCGTGTGGCTGCTCGTGATCGTCATCATGGCGCTCGGCGTGAAGCGCGGCATCGGCGCCGCGAACATGATCCTCATGCCGCTGCTCACGGTGATGTTCGCCGTGCTCGTGGTGCAGTCGCTGTTCCTGCCCGGAGCGATGGAGGGGCTCAACGCCTTCTTCACGCCCGACTGGCAGGCCCTCGCGGATCCGGCCGTCTGGGCCTCGGCCTACGGGCACATCTTCTTCTCGCTGTCGGTCGCCTTCGGCATCATGGTCACCTACTCCTCGTACCTGAAGCGCAAGACCGACCTCACCGGCTCCGGCCTCGTCGTCGGCTTCGCGAACTCCGGGTTCGAGATCCTCGCGGGCATCGGCGTCTTCGCCGCCCTCGGCTTCATGGCGCAGTCGCAGGGCGTCGCGGTCGACGGCGTCGCATCCTCGGGCATCGGCCTCGCGTTCGTGGCGTTCCCGACGATCGTGTCGCAGGCCACCGGCGGATCCATCATCGGCGTGCTGTTCTTCGGCGCTCTCGTGTTCGCCGGGATCACCTCGCTCATCTCGATCCTCGAGGTCATCGTCGCTGCGCTGCAGGACAAGCTGGGGTGGCGCCGGGTGCGAACGACCCTCGTGGTGACGATCCCCCTCGCGGTGATCTCGATGGCCCTGTTCTCGACCACGACCGCGCTCTCGGTGCTCGACACCACGGACGCCTTCGTGAACGCCTTCGGCATCATGGCCGTCGCGCTCGTGGCCGTGATCGTCGTCGCCTGGCTCCTGCACAAGCTCCCGGTGCTCGTCGAGCACCTCGACCGCCGGTCGAGCTTCCGCGTCGGCCGCATCTGGAAGCTGCTGGTGGGCGTGCTCGCGCCGCTCGCGCTCGGCTACCTGCTGATCAGCGAGCTCGTGACGAAGATCACCGAGCCCTACGGCGGCTACCCCGACTGGTTCCTCGGCGTGTTCGGCTGGGGCATGGTGGTCGCCCTCGTGGTACTCGGCCTCCTGCTGTCGGCGCTGCCCTGGGGTGCGCACTCGCACGCCAAGGACGACCCGGACTACGACGAGTTCCTGCAGAGCGAGGACTACGATCCCGATCCCGAGACCGCCGCCGTGCCGACGGCATCCGCCCCGAGTGAGAGGAGCGAGGCATGACCCCCGTCGCGATCGTCATGATGGTCATCGCCATGGTCACGGTATGGGGCGGTCTGATCGCCGCCGTCGTCAACCTGGCGCGTCACCCCGAGGTCGCCGAGAGCGAACCGCAGCCGCCCGTCGAGCTCTAGGAGGGGATGCCCTCTCGTCGTCGCCCTCGACGTTGTCAGGGTCGTTGACGAAGCTCCCTGCCGTCTAGACGACGCGACCCCGTTCCAATCGGACGACGCGGTCGGCTGCAGCGACCGCCGCGTCGTCGTGCGTGACGGTGCACACGGCGGCGCCTCGTGCAGCCTCCTCGCGGAGGATCAGCTGCATGCGCGCCGCGCTCTCCCGATCCAGCCCGGCGGCCGCCTCGTCGAGGAGCAGGATGCTCGGCGCGCGCACGATCCCCTGTGCGAGGAACACGCGCTGCCGCTGCCCACCGGAGAGCTCGGCCAGCGGACGGCCGGCCAGCTCGCTCATGTCCACGCGGACGAGCGCCTGGGAGACCGCTCGTCGTGCGGCCGCCCGTGACAGGCGGGCGCCGCGCTTCCAGGTGCCCATCCGCACCACGTCCGCCGCCGTCACGGGCAGCGCATCCGGCACAGCGGGTCGCTGCACCACGAGCGCGAGGTCGCCCCCGCGGCGCACGTCCCCTCGTCGCGGACCCTTCACCCCGGCGAGGATCTCGACGAGGGTCGACTTTCCCGAGCCGTTGTGGCCGGCGAGGGCGACGACCTCGCCGGAGCGCACGTCGAGGTCGACGGAGTGCAGCACGTCGTGTTCGCCGTAGCCGAAGTACACGGCGCGCGCGGAGAGCGCTGCGTTCGAAGTCATCCCTCCACTGTAGCAATTGATAATCATTCTCATTTTCAGATAGAGTCCCCTTCCGTGCCCTTTTTGCTCCAGCCCTTCACCGTCGAGTTCTTCGTCCGCGCCCTGGCCGGCGGAGTGCTCGTCGCCGTCATCTGCGGCGTCGTGGGCACCTGGGTCGTGATCCGCGGCATGGCCTTCCTCGGCGAGGCGATCGGCCACGGGATGCTGCCTGGCGTCGCGCTCGCGACGGTCCTCGGCGCCCCTGTGCTGCTCGGGGCAGCCCTCAGCGCCGCCGCGATGAGCGGGGCGATCGGCCTGCTGCAGCGCCGCGGCCGACTGTCGTACGACACGAGCATCGGTCTGCTGTTCGTCGCGATGCTCTCGCTCGGCGTGATCATCGTCTCCCACTCGCGCAGCTTCGCCACCGACGCCACCGCGCTGCTGTTCGGCGACATCCTCGCGATCCGCCCTGACGACATCGCGGTCCTCGCTGCCGCCGTGGTCGTCACGATCGGCGTCGCAGCGGGCTTCCACCGTTCGTTCGTGGTCACGGCCTTCGACGCGCGGATCGCCCGCACCCTCGGGCTGCGGCCGCAGCTCGCGCACGTGGTGCTCGTCGCTCTCGTGACGGTCGCCGTCGTGGCCTCGTACCAGGCTGTCGGCACCCTCCTGGTCGTGGGCCTGCTCCTCGCCCCCGCCGTGGCCGCGCGCGCCTGGACGACCCGCATCCCGGCCACCATGATCGTCGCGACCCTGGTCGGCGCCGCGGCCGTGCTGACCGGCCTGCTCGTGTCCTGGCATTTCGCGACCGCTGCGGGTGCCTCGATCGCCGCGGCAGCCGTCCTGCTCGCGGCGCTCTCCGCGTCCATCCGCGCCGTGCTCGCCCGCGCCACGCGGCGACGCCGCCCCGTCGACGCCGGTCCCGCCCACTCCCCCGAACACGCGCCGGAACTCGCGCCCGTCGCGCTCCCCGAAAGGACCCGATGACCTCCCGCCCCCTCCTGCTCCTCCCCGCAGTCCTGGCCATCGCCGCACTCTCCGCCTGCACCGCGGCACCGAGCGCTGCTCCGTCGGCGACTGCCACGTCCGGAGACGGCCACGGCGCGATCGCCGGCGCCGCAGAGGTCGCCGAGCCGCCGCTCGGACTGCTCTCGGTCGACGCCGAGGGCAGCGTCGCGGTGCTCGACCTGCTCAGCGAGGAGACTGCGGATCTCGGCGCCACCGCGGCGCCGACGGCCCTCGCGAGCGACGGACGCTACGGCTTCGTGACCACGGATGAGGGCGTGGAGATCGTCGACTCGGGCCGCTGGAGCTGGGATCACGGCGATCATTTCCACTACTACCTCGCCGAGGCGGCCGTGCTCGGGACCGTGCCGGGCGACGGCGCTGCGACCGTCACGACCGGCGCGCTGTCGACCGCCGGCACCACGGGGGTGTTCTTCGCCGGCTCCGGCGAAGCGGTCCTGCTCGACAACAAGGCGCTGTCCGACGGACGGATCGACGAGCTGTTCCGCATCGAGACGGGGGCGGATGCCGGACTCGTCGCCCCGGTCGGAGACGGCGCGCTCGTGACCGACGGCGAGGCGCTGGTGTTCCACGACAGCGACGGCGAATCGGCGGGAACTCCGGTCGAGTGCGCCGACGCCGCGGGTGCCATCACGACCCGGGTGGGACTCGTCGTCGGCTGCGCGGACGGCGCCGTGCTCGCGACCTGGCAGGACGACGAGCTCCTCACCGAGCGCATCCCCTATCCGGCGGGCGCATCCGACCGCGCGCTGCTGTTCGAGGGACGCAAGGGCCGTCCGACGGTCGCAGCCGTCGCCGGGACCACCGGCTTCTGGCTGCTGGACTCCCGGCAGCGCACCTGGACCCTGGTGCCGACCGAGCGCCCGCTCGCCCGCGTGGTCTCGGTGGACGACGCCGAGGGCCACGTGGTCGCGATCGACGTCGACGGACGGATCGTCGTGCACCTCGCCGAGGGAGGAGCGCTCGTCGGCGCCACCGAACCCCTGCTCGCCGACGGCGGCAGCGCCTCGTCGCTGGTGGTCGACGAGCAGCGGGCGTACGTCAGCGATCCGGCGGCGGGCGTCGTGCACGAGATCGACTACGCCGACGGCGCCCGCATCGCGCGGTCGCTCGAGACCCCCACGGCCCCGATGTTCGTCACGGAGGTCGGCCGATGAGGATGCTGCGCACCGGCGCCCTGCTCGCGGGCATCGCACTGATCGGCGCGGGAGTCACCGGGTGCGCCGCCCCGGCAGGGACCGACGGACCGCAGATCGTCGTCACGACGAACATCCTCGGCGACGTCGTCGAGAACGTCGTCGGCGATGCCGCAGAGGTCACGGTGCTCATGAAGCCGAACGCCGACCCGCACTCGTTCGAGATCTCCGCGCAGGAGGCCGCGCAGATGGACGGTGCCGACCTGCTGGTGACGAACGGCCTCGGGCTCGAGGAAGGGCTGCAGCAGCACATCGACCGCACGGAGGCGGCCGGCGTGCCGACCCTGGTCGCGGGCGACGTGATCGACGTGCTCCCCTACACCTCGGAGGATGCCGCCGGCGCCGACGATCCGCACTTCTGGACGGATCCCGCCCGGATGGTCGACGTCGTCGATGCTCTCGAAGACGCCCTCGCGGGCATCGACGGGATCGACGTCGAGCAGATCCGCGACAACGCCGACGTCTACCGCGGGGAGCTCGCCGAGCTCGACGAGGAGATGTCCGCGGCGTTCGACGCGATCCCCGCGGATCGCCGGGCGCTCGTGACGAACCACCATGTTTTCGGCTACCTCGCCGACCGGTTCGACTTCCGCCTCGTCGGCGCCGTCATCCCCGGCGGCACGACGCTCGCCGCGCCCAGCGCGGCCGACCTGCGCGACCTGACCGACGCGATCGACGAGGCAGGGGTCCGCACGATCTTCGCGGAATCCTCGCAGCCCGATCGGCTCATCCAGGTGCTGGCCTCCGAGGCCGGCGTCGAGGTCGAGGTCGTCGAGCTGTTCACCGAATCCCTCACCGCACCGGGCGAGGGCGCCGATACCTACCTGACGATGATGCGCGCGAACACCGAGCGCATCGCCGACGGACTGAACCCATGAATGGACCCCGAACGGGGCCCGACACGAGAGGAAGAACAATGAAGCGACACATGAGGATGAGTGCCGCTGTCGCGGCGCTCGCGGGCGTCTCGCTGCTCGCCACCGCGTGCGCCGGAGGAGCCGCCGGCTCCGCCCCGGCAGACGAGGAGTCGCCGGCCGCGACCGCGGAGACGGGCCGCGTCGCGGTCTCCTACGAGGGCGGGATCGCCGTGCTCGACCCCGAGACGCTCGAGGTCGTCGACGAGTTCGAGACCGAGGAGTTCACGCGCCTCAACCCCTTCGGCGACGGCAGGACGATCGCCGTCACGACCTCCGAGGGCTTCCAGATGCTCGACACCGCCGAGCCTGCCCTGACCGACGCGCTGTTCGAGGGGACCACGCCCGGCCATGTCGTGATCCACGGTGAGAACACGGTGCTGTTCGACGACGGCACCGGCGTCACCACGATCGTGCCGACCGACGGGTTCGCCGACGGCTACGACGCGCTGCCCGAGACGACGACCTACACCGCGGATGCCGCGCACCACGGCGTCTCGATCGTCCTGGAGGACGGCACGCTCGTCACGACGGTCGGCGACGAGACCTCCCGCACGGGCGCGAAGTCGCTGCACGCGCACGACGACCACTGGGACGAGGCCGCGGCGAGCGCCGAGTGCCCCGGCATCCACGGCGAAGGCACCGCCGCGGACGAGGCCGTGATCTTCGGTTGCGAGAACGGCGCACTGCTGTTCAAGGACGAGGCCTTCACCAAGCTCACCGCGCCCGATGCATACGGCCGCATGGGCAACGCCTTCGTCTCGGAGACCAGCCCGATCGTCGTCGGCGACTACAAGACCGACCCCGACGCCGAGGGCTACCTGCTGAGCGCCGTGACGCTGATCGACACCGCGGCCGAGACCCTCGAGGTCGTCGAGCTCCCCGCCGAGGTGCGCTACACGTTCCGGGACATCGCCCGCGGCCCCGGCGACCTCGCGTACATCCTGTCGACGGACGGGCAGATCCACGTGCTCGACCCCGGAACGGGCGAGCTGACCGACGCGTACCCCGTCGTCGCACCGTGGGAGGGCCCCGCCGAGTGGCAGGACGCGCACCCGGCGATCAAGGTCGACGGCGACATCGCCTACGTGACCGAGCCCGCCGCGAACAGTGTGCACGCGGTGGACCTCACCACCGGTGAGGTCATCGCCTCGGTCGAGCTCGACCACACCCCGAACGAGCTGGCCGTCGCGATCGGCTGATCAGCGGCATCCGCTTACGGAGCGGGCAGGGCGTCCCGAGGGGGGATGCCCTGCCCGCTCCTCGTTCCGTGACCGTCCCACCGTCATGCGGTCACATGCCGGATCGCGTCCAGCCATCGCTCGACCTCGCCGCGTCGAGGGTACGACGACTGCGCGCCCATCGACTGCACGGACACCGCCGCCACGGCCGTCGCGAACGCCACGGCCGCGCTCAGGGATGCTCCCCGGGAGAGCTCGCACGCCATCGCCCCGACGAACGCGTCCCCGGCTCCCGTGGTGTCCACGACGTCGACCGCATGAGAGGGCACGGTTCCGATCCCCCCGGCGTCGCCGAAGAGTGCGCCTTCCGCACCGAGGGTGATCACCACGGAGCGGACTCCACGTTCGAGGAGAACCGCGGCGAGCTCCTCGAACGAGCGAGATCCCCCGTCGTCGGCCAGTATGCGCGCCTCGTGCTCGTTGACCACGAGCGGATCGCACACGGCCAGGGTCTCGGTGCTGAGGGGATGCGCCGGGGCGGCGTTCAGCAGCACCCGCACCCCGCGACCCGCCGCCACCTCGGCCGCGTGCTCGACCGTCTCGAGCGGGCTCTCCAGATTGAGCACGAGGACGTCTCGATCCGCCCACCGAG
Source organism: Microbacterium sp. GCS4 (assembly GCF_001262495.1). Classification (GTDB taxonomy): domain Bacteria; phylum Actinomycetota; class Actinomycetes; order Actinomycetales; family Microbacteriaceae; genus Microbacterium. The sequence goes on along the minus strand of NZ_LGYE01000002.1, from coordinate 316,204 downwards.
GCACCGCAGCATCCGCGGCGGCGACGTCGAGAGCCTGGTTCGCGCCCGGCGAGACGACGATCGAGTTCTCGCCATCAGGCGTCACCAGGATCAACGCGGTACCGGTGGGGCGATCGACGTGCCGCATCCCGCTCGTGTCGACGCCGGCATCCTCGAGCGCCGTGCGCAGGAGCATCCCGTTGTCGTCGTCGCCGACGCAGGCGATGAACGAGGTCGTCGCGCCCGATCGGGCCGCCGATGATGCTTGATTCGCTCCCTTGCCTCCCGCGAAGACCTGCAGGTCGGAGCCCAGCAGGGTCTCCCCCGCTCCGGGTCTGCGATCCACCTCGACCACGAGATCGGCGTTCGCGCTGCCGAGGACGGCTACACGGTTCATCTGTTCTTCCGTTCCTTCGTGCGACCGCGCGGGATCACGCCGTCAGTTGCGCAAGGCCGCGGCGTGTCCGCGCCGTGACCGCGGCGCGGATGCGCAGCGCCGCGATCACGAGCGCCGCGATCGTGATGACGTACGGCGTGAGCAGGGCCAGGGAGGAGTTCACTCCGCCCAGTGCGAGGCGATCGGCGAGACCGTCGGCCGCGCCGAAGATCAGGCAGACCACCAGAGTCGGCACAGGGCGACCCGCGGCGAAGATCACGGCCGCGACGACGATGAACCCGCGCCCCGAGGTCATCCCGGCCGTGAACGACCCCACCGAGGCCATCGCCAGCTGAGCGCCGGCGAGTCCGCACAGGGCGCCGGACACGATGATCGAGAGGAACTTGACCCGCAAGACGCGGATGCCGGCGGCGAGCGCGGCCGGTTCGTCCTCGCCGACGGCGCGGAGGTGCACCCCGTAGCGCGTGCGGTAGAGCACGAACCAGTACACCGGCACCAGCAGCAAGGCGATCCAGACGAGGATCGTGTGGTCGTCGAAGATCGGGCCGATCACGGGGATATCGCCCACGGGCCCGAGGTCGATCTTCGGCAGCACGGATTTCACGTCGCCCGGGGTCACCCCGGCGTTGCCGTACAGGACCGTGAGGAGCAGCACGGTGATGCCGATGGCGAGCAGGTTGGTGCCGATCCCGACCACGATGTAGTCGGCCTTGAACACCAGCGACGCGACCGCGTACACCAGAGCCAGGAGCACCCCGGCGCCGAGCGCGGCGAGCACCCCGACGTAGGGGTTGGTCACGGCTCCGATCGCGATGCCTGCGAACGCCCCGACGAGCATCAGCCCCTCGAGTCCGATGTTGAGGATGTTGCCGACCTGGCTGAGTCCGCCGCCGATCGCGGCGAGCAGGATCGGCGTGGTCTTGGCGAGGATGACGGCGAGCGTGCCGACCGTGAGCACCTGCGCGAGGATCTCGTTCATTTCGATGCGCCCTTCGTGGACTGGCGCCGTCTGCGGAACCCGACGGCGAACGTGGCGGTGATGGCGATCACGATGAGTCCCTGCAGGATGCTGATCATCGGGAACGGCACGCCGGCCGCCTGGATCCCTGTGCCTCCCGCCATCATGGTCGCGTAGAACAGCGCGGCCACGAGCGAGGCCCAGGGGTTGAGTCGCGCGAGCAGCGCGACCGTGATCGCGAGGAACGCGAACCCGGGTGAGAACGCCTGCAGGAAGCGTCCGCCGTTCGGCCCGATCACGAACAGCGCTCCCGCGAGGCCTGCGGCCGCACCGCTGACCGACATCACCTGCAGGGCCATGCCCCGGGAGGAGGTGCCGATGTAGTCCGCGAAACGGTTCAACTCGCCGAGCTCCTTCACGCGCAGACCCCAGGTCGTGCGGTTCAGGACGACTCCGAGGAGCACGGCGACGCCGATCGCGATCAGCAGGTCGGGAGCGAACCCGAAGGCGGCGTCGAAGACCGGCAGCAGCGCCGCGGCGTCGACGCGCGGCGACCCGGCGAGGGTCGCGGCGGGGTCGGCGAAGGGCCCCGTGACGAAGAAGCTCGTGACGAGCAGCGCCACCTGGGACAGGAGCAGCGTGATGACGATGATGTCGACTTTCAGGAACCCGGTGAGGAAGCCGGGGATCAGACCCCACAGGGCCCCGGCGACGGATCCGAAGAGCAGCACCAGCAGGATGTGCACGAACGGCGGCAGCCCGTGGAACGTGAAGCCGGCGAAAGCGCCGAAGAAGGCACCGAGGTACAGCTGTCCTTCTCCGCCGATGTTGAAGAACCCGGCACGGAACGACACGATCGTGCCGGCCGCCATGATCGCCAGGGGCACGAACATCGCGATGATGCTGCCGATCCCGAAGGGGGTGCGCCACGCCGAGGTGAAGAGCTCGACGTACGCGGTCACCGGATTCTGCCCGATCGCGAGGATCACCACGGCGCCGATGGCGAGAGCCGCGAGCACGGCGAGGATCGGCTGGGTGGCACTGCGGAACGTGTTCGACACGAAGTCCGACAGCATCGCGCTGACGCCGCGCGCCGTGGTCTCGACCGCGACCGTTCGGGGCACGACGACCGACGTCGTCTCGACCTCGTCGACGATCGCGACATCGGCGGAGGCGTCGACGAGTCGCGTGCCGGTCGCCTCGAGCTCGGCGGCGACGCGTTCGCGCTCGGCCACCGCCTCGCGCAGCGCCTCCTCGGTCGGCGGCACCCCCGCCATCGCGAGGCCGACCGCGAGCTCGGTCATGTTCTCCTGGGTGAACTCCGCGACGACCTCGCCGCGATACATCACGAGCAGTCGGTCGGACAGGCTCATGACCTCGTTGAGGTCGGCGGAGAACAGCAGCACACCCGCACCCTTGTCACGCAGATCGACGATCGAGTTGTGCACGAACTCCATGGCGCCGACGTCCACGCCTCGGGTCGGCTGCGAGACCATGAGCAGCGCGGGCTCCGACTCGAACTCGCGCGCGATGATGACCTTCTGCATGTTGCCGCCCGAGAGCGAGCCGATCGGGGTGTCCGGCCGGGCGCCGCGCACATCGAACTTCGCGATGAGGCGCTGCGCGTACTCGTGGATCGCGCGCAGCGACAGCCAGCCGCGGCGGGCGATCGGCGGACGCAGGTGGCCCGCGGCGATGTTCTCTCCGATGCTCAACGCGGGTGCCGCGCCCTCCTCGTGCCGATCCTCCGGGATGTAGGCGAGCCCGCGTCCGCGGCGCTCGGCGACGGAGGCCGTGGTGACGTCATCGCCTGCGAGAGCGATGCGCCCGCGCGGCGGCAGGTACATCCCGGCGATCGCTGCGGCTAGCTCGGACTGCCCGTTTCCCTCGACTCCGGCGATGCCGACGATCTCGCCGGAGCGCACCCGCAGCGAGAGATTCTTGACGGCCACGGCGCCGCGCTGATCGATGGCGGACAGGTCGTCGACCGCGAGCACCTCGTCGCCGGGGCTCGGCGGAGTGTGGGCGATGCGCAGCAGCACCTCGCGGCCGACCATCATCGAGGCGATGTCGCTCTGACTGAGCCCCTCGGCCGAGCGGCTGCCGACGACCTCCCCGTCGCGGATCACTGTGATCTCGTCGGCGATCGCGAGCACCTCGCCGAGCTTGTGGGAGATGAACACGACCGCGCAGCCCTGCGCGGCGAGTCGTCGCACGACGACGAACAGCTCGTCGGTCTCTGCCGGCGTCAGCACGGCCGTGGGCTCGTCGAGGATGAGCAGTCGGGTGTCGTGCGAGAGCGCCTTGACGATCTCGACGCGCTGACGTTCACCGACCGACAGATCCTGCACGCGGTCGCGCGGATCGAGGGTCAGGCCGAGCTCGGTGCTCAGCGTCGACACGCGCTCATCCATCGCGCGGCGGTCGAGCACACCGCCCGCGCCCGCGACCTCGTTGCCGAGGAAGATGTTGGCGGCCACGCTGAGCGAGGGCACGAGCTTGAAGTGCTGATGCACCATGCCGATGCCGAGCGCGTCGGCGCGCTTCGGGTCGCTGACGACCACCCGCTCACCGTCGACGACGATCTCGCCCGAGTCCGGCTGAAGGTTGCCGGAGATCATGTTCATGAGGGTCGACTTGCCCGCGCCGTTCTCCCCCACGATCGCGTGGACGGTGCCGGGGAGGATGCGGAGCGACACCTCGCGGTTGGCGACCTTCGGGCCGAACGTCTTGGTGATGCCGCGGAGTTCGAGGATCGGGCGGTCCATGGTTCTCTCCTTCGAGTACGGGGCGGCGGCGGAGGTGGTGGCCTCCGCCGCCGTGAGCGGTCAGAATCCGCTCGGGACGTCGATCTCTCCGTCGACGACCTTCTGCTTGTAGTCGTCGATCGCGTCGATGATCGCCTGAGGGACGATGCCGTCGTTGTCGTCGAACGTGAGTCCCACGCCGTCGTTCGCGAGCCCGAAGGACGTGGTCTCGCCGTACGCGAGGTCGCCCTTCTCGTCGCTCTGCACGGCCTGGACGATCGAGGCTCCGACGTGCTTGAGCATGGAGGCGAGGATGTGGCCCTTCTGCAGCGCGTTCTGGTTGCTGTCGACGCCGATGGCGTACTTGTCGGCATCCGCCGCGGCCTGCAGCACTCCTACCCCGGCGCCGCCGGCGACCTGGTAGACGACATCGGCACCCTGGTCGAACATCGCGGTCGCCTGGTCGTACCCCTTGGCCGAGTCGCTGAACGAGCCGACGTAGCTGACGAGCACTTCGACGCTCGGGTCGACCGCCTCGACGCCTGCCCGGAAGCCTGCGGCGAAGTCGTTGATGACCGGGATGTCCATGCCGCCGACCAGCCCGACCTTCTTGCTGCCCTCGGCGAGCGGGAAGTCGGCGGTCTGGGTCGTGGCGAGCGCGGCGAGCACGCCGGCGAGGAACGACCCCTCGTTCTGCTTGTACGTGAGGGAGGCGACGTTCGGGGCGTCGATCACACCGTCGTAGAAGATGTAGTGCTGATCGGGGAACTTCGGCGCGACCTCGGTGATTGTGTCCGAAGAGGTCGAGCTGCCGATCACGACCACGTCGTATTGGCCGGTCGACACGGACTGCAGGTTGGCCTTCCACTGCGCGGGGTTGTTGGCGTCGCCCTGCAGGGTGGTCGTGGTGTAGCCGTCGGACTTCAGCTCGGCGATGCCGCTCTCGGCGTCGTCGTAGAAGCTCTGGTCGCCCAGTGCGCCCGGCACGACGTTGGCGACGCCGCGGCTGTCGTCGCCGCCGTCGCCACCGCCTGCGTTCGAGGCGCTGCACGCGCTGAGGCTCAGGGCGAGGACGGCAGCCGCGGCGATGAGGCTGTACCGCTTGGTGTTCATGGACGGTCCCTTCGTATGAGTGGGTACTGCGTGGTGATGTGGGGTACTGCGATGGGCGGGGCGCTCAGGCCTTCGCGTTCGTGAGGTGCGTCGCCGAGTCGACGATCAGGTCGGCGAAGCGCTCGAAGTCGAGGGTGATCGCGACGTCCGTGCGGTAGTCGGTCTGCGCACTCGCGCTGCCGCCGAAGTGACGCATCCCGGAGGCGCTCTGGAAGTTCGCGACGGTCTGCCCCTTGGTCCAGCGCCCCTCGAGCTCGACGCGCACGTCGGCCTTCTCGACCGTGATGATGTCGGGGTCGATCACGGCGGCCACGCAGCAGGCGTCGTGGATCGCCGGGTACGGGATGTCGAGCAGGCCGTTGTGGGTCGTGTGCACGAAGTCCCAGGTGTCGAGGATGAACTCGCTGATGTCCCCGCCGATGGCCCGCACGCGCTCCTGCAGCTCGGGAGTCGCCAGGGCCTGGTGCTGCGTGAGGTCGAGTCCGATCATGGTGACGGGCCAGCCCGCGCTGAAGACGACGTGCGCTGCCTCGGGGTCGGCGTAGATGTTGAACTCGGCCGCGGGGGTGATGTTGCCGCGCGTGTACGCCCCGCCCATCACGATGACCTGTTTGACGCGCTCGACGATGCGCGGCTCCTTGCGGGCGGCGAGCGCGATGTTCGTGTACGGGCCGACGGGCACGAGCGTGACGGTTCCGGGTTCGTGCGCCATGACCGTCTCGATGATGAAGTCGACCGCATGTCGCGGGTCGAGGTCGAACGACGCCGGCGGCAGGTACGGCCCGTCGAGCCCGGTGGCGCCGTGGATCTCCTCGGCGATCACCTGCTCGATCACGAGCGGACCCTCCGACCCGCGCGCGACGGGGACCTGGATTCCGAAGACCGTGCACACCGACAGCGCGTTGCGGGTCACGTTGTCGATCGTGTGGTTGCCCGCGACGGTCGTGATGCCGAGCAGGTCGATCTCCGGACTCGCGGCGGCCAGCAGGATGGCGATCGCGTCGTCGTGGCCCGGATCGCAATCCAGGATGATCTTCTCCATGTCACTCCTTCGTGTCCCGCGGCCAGCGACGTCGGGATCGACGAGTGCCGGTGTTTTCCCGATCTGAGAAACGCGTTTCTTTAACTGAGAAACGTTTTACGCGGTATGAAGACAGCGAACCGACCACTCCGGGGCACTGTCAAGCGGGTTATCAACCTGTGACAGACGTGCGTAAACGATTGCTCACACGCACGATCGGATCGCAGTCGGGCGCGACAGTCAGGCCGTGTACGTGCCGATGTCAGCGCAGAGCGGCGACCGCGGATTCGATCAGGCGCCAGTACCGATCGACGTCGAGCTCGAGCGCGATCGTCGCGTTCTTGGGCCGCCGGTGCGCGAGCTCGAGGAGGTCGACCGCGGTCGCTCCACGCGTGTGATCTCCGTGCAGTTCGACGTCGACCCGGGCGCGCACGGTCGTCGCCACCTCCGGGTCGATGATCATCGCGACGGTCAGCGGATCGTGCAGGGGGCCGTCCGGCATGTCGCCGAAGGCGTCGTAGGTGGAGCAGAACCGCTCCAGGAGCTCGGCACCGAAGCGCGCGGTCTCCGTGCCGATCGCACGGATGCGCGACCGCACCTCCCGGGTGATGAGCGCCTGATGTGTGATGTTCAGCCCGACCATGGTGAACGGGATGCCACTGTCCAGCACGAGGGCGAGTGCCTCGGGATCGGTGGAGGCGTTGAACTCGCCGAAGGGCGAGACGTTGCCCCGGCCGGTGGATCCGCCCATCCATACGATCCGCTCGATCCGCGAGAGGAGGTCCGGATGCCGCTGCACGACGTGCGCGATGTTCGTGAGCGGCCCCGTCGCGGCGATCGTCACAGACTCGGCGGAGTCGCGCAGCACGTCGGCGATCAGCGCGACCGCGTCGCGATCGTCGAGCGACATCGCGACGTCGGGGAGGTCCACCCCGCCGAGTGCGTTAGCCCCGTGGATCCAATCCGCGGGGGCGAGCTCCTGCGCGAGCGGAGACTCCGCCCCACGGGCGATCGGCACCCCGCGCACTCCCGCGACCGTGCAGGCGACGCGGGCGTTCAGCGCGGTGTGGTCGACGGTGCCGTTTCCGGCGACGGTCGTGATGGCGCGCAGGTCGACGGCGTCGTTCGCGGCCGCCAGCCAGATGGCGAACACGTCGTCGTAGCCGGGATCGCAGTCGAGGATGACAGGCGTCGGCATGGCGCATCCCTTCTGCTACGTTTCATGTAATCGTTTACTCATCATCGATTTTAGCACCGAGATACTGCTCGAATCCGGGGATCTCGATCGAGGAACGGAGCATCCGTGAAGTCCACCGTCACTCTCTCTGATGTCGCTGCCGGAGCCGGGGTCTCGATCGCAACCGCCTCCCGCGCGCTGGCCGGCAAGCCGCGCGTCTCCCGCGAGATGGTGGATCGCGTACGTGCGGTCGCCGCCGAACTCGGCTATCGCGTCGACCCGATCGCCCGGGCGCTGCGCGATGGCTCGACGCGTCTGGTGGGCATGATCGTCCCCGTGATCAGCATCCCCTTCTACGCGCAGCTGATCGACGCCGTCGAAGAGGAGCTCACCCGGGCCGGGTTCGAGCTCCTGCTCGCCGACTCGCACGGGTTCGTCGACGAGGAGGTCCGGCGACTGCGCGTGCTCGGCGACCGCCGCGTCGACGGCATCCTCATCGTCGCCTCCGACCGCACCGCCTCCATGCCCTCGATCGTCAACGTGCCCGACGACATCCCCGTCGTGACGGTCGACCGCGCGACCGACCGGCCGATCGCCGACTTCGTCGGGGTCGACAACGAGCTCGGGATGCAGCTGCTGTTCGAGCACCTCGTCGAGCAGGGGGTCACGAGCGTCGGCTACGCCGGCACCGACGACGCCACGACGAGCGGAGTCGAGCGCTGGCAGGGTTTCCACCGTCTCGCGCGGCGTCACGACATCGAGATCGGTGCCACCTATCGCGGCGAGTTCAGCGTCGAGAACGGCACGGCGGCCGCGGACCACATCCTCGCCGCCGGGCCCCTCCCCGATGCGATCGTCGCCGGATCCGATCAGATCGCGGTCGGCGTGATCGCCCGCCTGCGCGAACAGGGCCATGACGTGCCGCGTGACGTGCTCGTCACCGGGTTCGACGGCGGCGACCTGTCGCGCATCTCCTGGCCGACCCTCACGACCGTGGTGCAGCCGCTGCCGTCCATCGCGGCCGACGCCGTGACCCTGCTCGTCGACCGCATCCGCGGCGGCTCCGGCGCACTCCGCCGCAATTGCCTCGCCCCCGAGCTGCGTGTGGGGGGATCGACGGCGCGGGTGCAGGGTCAGCCGGCGTAGCCGGGTAAAAGATCGGCGAGAGCCGACTTCGTCGACGGCCTTGCGGGCGCGTGCTGCCGGGACCGACCCCAGATACGGAAAAACCCCCGATCTCTCGGGGGTTTCCATGGCGGTGACGGTGGGATTTGAACCCACGGTAGGGGGTTACCCTACACAACTTTTCGAGAGTTGCACCTTCGGCCGCTCGGACACGTCACCGCGGACTAGCTTACGACAGTCCGCGTTCCCGCGCGAATCGTGGACCTGACGGCTTATCCACGGTCGCGTCCCCGGCACGACGAGCGCGGGATAGTTAGGATGGCCTAAGCGACGCAACGGAGGGATGCGCACATGGGCTACATCACGTCGGAGACGCTGGCCGAGACCGGCTACGTCGTGCTCGACGACCACGACCAGGCATCCGATCCCGCCGAGTGGCTCGATCTCGAGTACATCGGCTGGCGCTCGTCCGGGGTCACCCGATTCGCGCCGCTCGCGAGCTACGCCGGCGAGATCGAGTGCAACGGCTTCTGGAACCACACCCCTCCCCGCACCGACAAAGACGGCGTGTGGGTGCCGTCGCAGGTCGCCGTCGCCCCGACGCTGCAGCGCCGCGCGCTCGAGCCCGGCGCCGGCGTCGGCCGCTGCCGCGTGATCGAGCTGCAGCCCAACACCTACGCCGATGCGGTCTACAACCTCCATCAGGACGACAACAACCGCCTCAACGAAGACGGCACCGGCTGGGTCGTGCGCGGCTACTACAACCTCACGGACGACGCCGACTCGCTGCTGCTCCTGCGCAGCGACCGCTTCGACCCGGCCACCGAGGTCCGCCTGCCGCTCTGCGCGGGCTCGCGCATCATCGTCGACACGCAGCGCTTCTGGCACGCCGTCTGGCACCGGGGCACGGCCCCGCGCTTCGCGCTCATCACGTCGTGGACCTCCGGCCCCGAGCTCGACGCGTACATCGCCGCGAACCACGGCGACCCGCATCCCGACACGATCGCGCTCGACCCCCAGCTCGTAGACGACGCGCAGGTCGAGCTGCACCGCCGCATCGAGGAGCGCCGCCGCGCCTTCGAGGCGCAGGGCATCGTCATGGAGCCGCGCGCCGATCTGAGCGTCTGACGCGCCCTCACCGCGTTTCGTCTCGTCGCTGCGCTCCTCGCTCAACGACCGGACTGGAACCGCTCGTTGAGCGAGCGGAGCGAGCCTCGTCGCTGCGCTCCTCGCTCAACGACCGGCGACGGTGCGGCCGTCTTCCAGCCGCACGACGCGGTCGACCGACCCCTCGGGCGGGGCGACGTGCGAGATCAGCAGCACCGACTGCTCCCCCGCGGCGCCCAGGAGATCGGCGAGCAGCGCATCCGACGCCTCCGGGTCGACGCCCGCGGTCGGCTCGTCGAGCACGAGCACCGGGAACCCGCGCAGCAGCGCCCTCGCGAGCGCCAGACGCTGCGCCTGACCGCCCGACACGAGCGCGCCCCGATCGCCGACACGTGCATCGAGGCCGCCCCGCTGCCGCACCCAGTCACCGAGTCCGACGCGCGACAGCACTGCCAGCAACTCGTCATCGGTCGCGGTGTCGCGCGCGAACAGCAGGTTCTGACGGATGTCCTCGTCGAACAGCTGCGGGCTCTGCTCGCACAGCCCGATCGTGCGCCGCAGCGCCGGGCCCGACAGCTCGGCAGCGGACACACCCCCGACCGTGTACTCCCCCTCGGCCCGCAGGAAGCCGACGAGCACGGCGGCGAGCGAGCTCTTGCCCGCCCCGCTCGGCCCCGACACGAGCACCCGCTCCCCCGGATGCAGGTCGAGATCGACTCCGCGCAGCGCCGGCGCCCCGCCCGGCCAGTCGGCCCGCACGCCGCGCAGGCGCAGAGCCAGGGAGCCCTCCACGACATCGTCCGTCCCGACATCCGGGCGCAGCTGAACCGGCATCCGCTCCGGCAGCACGTCGACGATGCGCTCGGCACTCGACCGCACGCTCCGCCAGGATGCGGCGGCGATCGGCACCGCACCGAAAACCTCGAACACGACCATCGGGACGAGCACCGCGACCGCGAGCCACGGTCCGTCGATCGCGCTCCCGAGACCAGGCGCCGCGGCGGCGAGCGCCCAGACCGAGGCCGCACCCGCCACCGCCGACACGACCCCGGCAGCGACGGCCTGCGCGAGGGACGCTCGCGCGACGGCACGCCGCAGCGCGGCATCCGCACCGCTCACCCGCTCGCGCGCCTCGGGTTCCGCGCCGTAGGCGAGCAGCACATCGAGCCCGCCCAGGTAGTCGGTGAGCGCTGCCGCGAGGTCGCCGCGCCGCTGCGAGACCACCGCCTCGGCGCGTGAGCCGAACAGCCACCCCAGCCCGATCGCGGCGAGTGCGGCGATCACCAGACAGACCGCGAGCGTGAGCGCCGCAGGCACCGAGACGAACAGCAGGAACACGACGGCGCCGACCGCGACGACGCCGGACACCGCGAGGGGCTGCACGACGCGCAACGGGAGGTTCTGGAGGTTCTCCACGTCGTCGACGAGCGCGGAGAGCACGCGGCCGTGGTCGGTGCGCCCGAGCCCCGCGGGCGACAGGGGCGTGAGCCTGCGGACCATGTCGGCGCGGGTCGCGGCGAGCTGTCGCAGCGCCGCGTCGTGACCGCTCAGGCGCTCGAGGTACCGGGTCACCGCGCGCGTCACCGCGAAGAAGCGCACACCGACCACGGCGATCGACAGCGGCACGAGCGAGTCGACGATCGAGGCGCTCACGATCAGCCACCCGCTCACCGCGAGCAGGCTCACCGCTGCACCCGCCGACACCACACCCCAGACGAGTCCGGGGAGGAACCGCGGGAAGGGCGGCTGCGCGAGTCGCAGCACCTCCCGGATGCGGGCGGCCCGCGAGACGGATCCGGTGACGGAGCTCATACCCGCACCCCCAGTTCCACGACCCGGTCGGCGATGTCGCGCGCGGAGCGCCGATGCGACACGAGGAGCACCGTCGCCCCGGCATCCGCCCGCGCGCGCAGCGAGGTCCACAGGCGCCGCTCGGTGTCGGGGTCGAGCGCACTGGACGGCTCGTCGAGCGCGAGCACCGCTTCCGGCCTGCGCGCCTGCCGGTACAGCGCCCGCGCGACAGCGACGCGCTGCGCCTGTCCGCCGGAGAGCCCGCTGCCCTGCACGCCGAGCTCGAGCGCGGCGTCGACCTCGTCGGCGCATGCCTCGTCGAGCGCGTGACGGATGCCGTCGGCCTCCGGTGCCGGATCGCCCAGCGCCACATTGGCGGCCACCGTGCCCCGACTGAGCTGCGGGCTCTGCCCGGCCCACGCCAGCCAGTCGGCGGGCGACAGCGTTCGGACATCCCGTCCGCCGATCGTCGCGGCCCCCTCGAACCCGACGGCCCCGCGGAGCGCCGCGAGCAGGCTCGATTTGCCGGCCCCGCTCGGCCCCTCGATCAGGGTGATCGTGCCGGGCTCGGCCGTGAAGGAGACCGGCGGGAGGTCGCGCACGCGCAGGTCCGTCACGGTGAGAGGGCCGCGGAGAGGCTCCTCGTCGGATTCCGCGCGTTTCGTCTCGCTGCGCTCGCTCAACGACCGGGTGGTGGTCGTTGAGCGAGCGGAGCGAGCCGAAACGTCGCCGGAATCCCCCGCCTCGTCGAGCACCGCGAACACGTCCTCGGTGGCCGCGACCCCCTCCGCGGCGGCGTGGAACTGCACTCCGACCTGGCGGATCGGCAGGAACGCCTCCGGCGCGAGAAGCAGCACGAACAGTCCGACCTCGAGCGACAGGTCACCGGACAGCAGCCGGAACCCGATCGCGACGGCGATGAGCGCGACCGCGATCGACGACAGCAGCTCCATCGCGAAACCCGACAGGAACGAGAAGCGCAGCACCTTCATGGTCTCGCGTCGGTACTCGCCGGCCGTGGTCTCGATCTGCGCAGCCGCACGGCCTTCGCGGCCGAACAGGCGCAGCGTCGCGAGCCCCTGCACAGTGTCGGCGAACCGGGCGGCGAGACGCTGCAGCGTCTGCCACTGCCGACGCTGCACGGTGCGGGTCGCCATGCCGATCAGGATGAGGAACAGCGGGATGAGCGGCAGTGTGACGATCGCCGTGAGTCCGCTGGGCCAGTCCTGCCACCACATCACCGCGACGATCACGGGGGTCGCCACGACCGTGAGCACGAGCTGCGGGATGTACCGGGCGAAGTACGCGTCGAGAGCCTCGAGCCCGTGACCGGCCGTGACCGCCAGCTCCGCGCGGTTGCGCTGCGCGAGCCATCCGGGCCCGAGACGGCCGATCGCGGCGATGAGCGCCGACCGCAGCTGCATCCCGGTCTTCGCGGCGGCGCGCATGCCGGCGGCATCCGAGGCGGCGATGAGCAGTCCGCGCAGCAGGGCGAGTGCGAGCAGCCACAGCAGGGATGCCGTGACGTCGCGTCCCGCGAGAGCGCCGGTCACGGCATCCGTGAGCATCCAGGCGAACGCGATCACGACCGCGGTCTGCGCGACCCCGATCACCCCGGAGAGGAGCAGGAACCCTCGGGCGGCGCTCGCGTACCGGATCAGCCGGATGTCGACGGGTTTCACGCGTGCGCCCCATCCCCGTCGCACAACCCGGTCGTTGAGCGAGCGTTACCGCGAGCGCCGCACTGAGCGAGCGCAGCGAGACGAAGAGATGAAACCCGCCGATCGAACCGATCACTCACGCGTGCGCCGGAGCCCCCTCGATCGAACGGCGGGTGACGCGCTTGCGGAACACCCAGTAGGTCCACGCCTGGTAGGCGAGCACGAGTGGGGTCGCGATCAGCGCCGTCCAGCTCATGATCTCCAGCGTATATTGCGTGCTCGAGGCGTTCGCGATCGTCAGGCTGTTCGCGTCCGCGATGGTCGACGGCATCACGTACGGGAACAGTGCGGCGAACAGCATCACGACCGCGAGCATCACGGTGACCATGCCGGCGAAGAACGCCCATCCGTCCCGGCGCACGAGCGAGAGGCCGACCGCGGCGATCAGCGCCACAGCGGCCACAGCCCCCGCACCGATCACGAGCCACAGCAGCGGCGCCTCCCGGTTCATGGCGATCACGGCCGTCCACACCACGGTGCCCGCGGCGGCGAGGATGGTCGGACCGGCGGCGAGCTTCGCGAGACGGTGCGCGTCCTCGTGCACGGGTCCGTCGGTCTTGAGCGCCACGAAGAGCACCCCGTGCAGGAAGAACAGCAGCAGCGTGGTCACGCCCACGAGCAGCGCGTAGGGGTTCAGCAGCGCGAAGAACCCGCCCACGTAGATGTGGTTCTCATCCAGCGCGACGCCCTGCACGATGTTGCCGAACGCGACGCCCCAGAGCAGCGCCGGGACGACGGAGCCGATCACGATCATCCGGTCGAAGCCGCGCTTCCACGCCGCGCTGTCGCGCTGATGACGGTACTCGAACGAGACGCCGCGCAGGATGAGCGCGAGCAGGATGAGGAGCAGCGGCAGATAGAACCCGCTGAACAGCGTGGCGTACCACTCGGGGAACGACGCGAACAGCACGGCGCCGGCCACGATGACCCACGTCTCGTTGAGGTCCCACACCGGGCCGATCGTGTTGATCACCTGGCGGCGCGAGACGTCGTCCTTGCCGAGGAACGGCAGCGACATGCCGACGCCGAAGTCGAAGCCGTCGAGCACGAAGTAGCCGACGAAGAAGAAGGCGACGATGAAGAACCAGAGCGTTGCGAGATCCATGGTGTTCCTTCCTCTCAGTACACGACCGACGGCAGCTGGGCCGTCTCCTCGTGGGGTTGCTCGTCGGTGTCAGGGCCCTTCTGCGCGGCCTTGACGATGAGCCTGACCTCGACCACGGCGAGCGCGGCGTAGATGGCGGTGAAAGCGATGAGCGAGATCAGCACGTCGACACCGGTCACGCCCGGCGAGACGCCGTCCTGCGTGGTCATGAGCCCGAAAACGATCCACGGCTGCCGACCCATCTCGGTGAAGACCCAGCCCATGATGTTCGCGACGAGCGCGAGCGGGAACGACCAGATCGCGAGCTTCCACATCCACGGCGCCGGCGGCTTCTTCGCACCCTTGCGGGTCAGCCACAGGCCGATCACGGCGACGAGGCCGGCAGCCATGCCGAGGCCGATCATCCAGCGGAACGCCCAGTACGTGACCCAGAGTATCGGGGCGAACTCGGTGAGCCCGGTGTCGGCGTACGTGGTCGCGTACTCGGCGTTGAGGTCGTTGATGCCGTGCACGCACGCGTCGAAGGTGTGGGTCGACAGCAGCGACAACAGGTAGGGCACGCGGATGCTGAACAGTTCGGAGCTGCCGTCGGGGGTGCCGAGCGTGAAGAGGCTGAACGCGGCATCCGGTCCGCACACGGTGTTGAACGTCGCCTCGGCCGCAGCCATCTTCATGGGCTGCGCGGCATACATCGCGAGCCCGAGCTGGTCGCCCGTGAGCACGACTCCCGCGGTCGAGAAGATCATCGCCCACAGGCCGAACTTGAGCGAGATGCGCATGGTGTCGAAGTGCTGGCCGCGAGCGAGGTGCCAGGCCGACACGGAGATCACGACGCCGGCGGCGAACATGAGTGCACCGAAGATCGTGTGCGGGAAGGCGGCAAGCGCGACGGGGTTCGTCAGCAGCGCCCAGAAGTCGGTGAGCTCGGCGCGGTTCGTCTCAGGGTTGAACACGTAGCCGACCGGGTTCTGCATGAACGCGTTGGCGGCGATGATGAAGTAGGCCGACAGGATCGTGCCGATCGAGACGCACCAGATCGTCGCGAGGTGCAGCTTCTGCGGGAGCTTGTCCCAGCCGAAGATCCAGAGGCCGATGAACGTGGCCTCGAAGAAGAACGCCAGCAGTCCCTCGAACGCGAGCGGGGCGCCGAACACGTCGCCGACGAAGCGCGAGTAGTCCGACCAGTTCATGCCGAACTGGAACTCCTGCACGATGCCGGTCACGACGCCCATGGCGAAGTTGATGAGGAAGATCTTGCCGAAGAAGCGCGTCAGGTGGAGGTACTGCACCTTGCCGGTGCGCACCCACGCGGTCTGGAAGATCGCGGCGACCAGCGCCATGCCGATCGTCAGCGGCACGAACAGGTAGTGGTAGACGGTCGTGAGACCGAACTGCCATCGCGAGAGGGCGAGCGGATCGAGCCATTCCATGGTGGCCACTCCTTCTTCTGTGCCTGTTCGTACGGGCCTGAGGTCGCGCGTATCGGGGCCGGCGACCCTCGTGGAGTCGTCGGCAGGGTGTGCAGACGATCGCCTAGGCGGCGGTCATCTCCGTCAGACGCAGCTGCACGGTGCATTCCAGAGGCGGGCACTCCTCCGGGAGTCCGGAGGCGCGCACGGCCTCGGCAGCGAGCGGCCCGCCCGCTTCGGCGAGCACCCCCTGCATGAGGCCGAGATGCACGGAGCACAGCATCGGGCGGTCTTCGGCGCGGCCCGCGGCATGCGGGCACGGGGTGAGGTCGACCGTGAGCTGCTCGTCGTCGACGACGGGCTCGAAGCCGCTCTCCTCCAAGTGTTCGATGAGCGCGTCCAGCTGGTAGGTCGCGTCGCGACCCAGGGCGGATGCGGTCGCCGGGAGCATCCGGCGGAGCAGGTCGCCGCGCTGCGCCGCGGCCTTGGCCTTGTCGCGCGCGATCGGGCTGGAGGCGTCACCCGTGCCGGTCGCCGCGCTGTACAGGGTGCGCGGACGACCGCGGGTCGTGCGGTGCTCGGTGGCCTGGATCACGTAGCCGCCTTCGATCAGGCGCTGCAGGTGCTCGCGGACCGTGTTGGGGTGCAGGCCGGTGGCCTCGCACAGTTCGCCGATCGTGCGCGTGCCACGGATCTGGGCCGTGCCGGACTCGAACAGCGCGTGCAGGATCCGCACTCGCGAGAAGGTCGAGATGGGCCCGCAGACGGGCGCTCCGTTGGCCATGGATCCAGTATCGCGTGGCCGCTGCGCGACATCGAGGGCTGGGGCCGTGAATAATGCCCGCCGCGATAGGGATGTCGGATACCGGCGATAGCCTGGCTGCATGGCTACCCGCAAACCCGCCCCTCCCGCGTATGTGTGCACGGAATGCGGGTGGACGACCGCGAAGTGGGTCGGACGCTGCGGCGAGTGCCAGCAGTGGGGCACGGTGCAGGAGCAGAGCGCGCAGACCGGCATCCTCAGCCGGGTGACCCCGCTCGCGCCGACCGCCGATCGCGCAGCCCGGCCGATCACGCAGATCACCACGACCGATGCCCCGCGGCGCACGAGCGGTGTGGGCGAGTTCGACCGCGTGCTGGGCGGCGGCATCGTTCCGGGAGCGGCGATCCTGCTGAGCGGTGAGCCGGGTGTCGGCAAGTCGACGCTGCTGCTCGAGGTGGCGGCGAAGGCCGCGCAGTCGGGGCGCCGCGTGCTGTACGCCAGCGCCGAGGAGTCCCCCGCGCAGGTGCGCCTGCGCGCCGAGCGCACCGGCGCGCTGCACGATGAGCTGTACCTCGCGAGCGAGACCGATCTCGCGACGATCCTCGGGCACATCGACGAGGTCGAGCCGCAGCTCGTGATCGTCGACTCCGTGCAGACCGTGTCGTCGGCGCTGATCGACGGCGCCGCGGGTCAGCCGAGCCAGGTGCGCGACGTCGCGTCGACCCTGATCCGTGTGGCGAAGGAGCGCAGCCTGCCCATCATCATCGTCGGGCACGTCACGAAGGACGGTCAGGTGGCGGGACCCCGCGTGCTCGAGCACCTGGTCGACGTCGTATGCCATTTCGAGGGCGACCGTCAGACCTCGCTGCGGTTCATCCGTGCGCTCAAGAACCGCTTCGGCCCCACCGACGAGGTCGGATGCTTCGAGATGACGGGCGACGGCATCGCCGAGGTGCCCGACCCCTCGGGGCTGTTCCTGTCGCAGGGCGCGACCGAGCCCGGCACGTGCGTCGCGATCTCGCTCGAGGGGCGCCGTGCACTGCCGGTCGAGGTGCAGGCGCTCACGGTCGGGACGACGGCGCCGAATCCGCGCCGGGTCGTGCACGGGCTCGACTCCTCGCGCGTGGCGATGGTGCTCGCGATCCTCGAACGGCGGGCAGGGATCAAGACCAGCACTCTCGACGTGTACGTGTCGACGGTCGGCGGGGTGCGCTTCACGGAACCCGCCGCGGATCTCGCGATCGCGATCGCCGTGGCGGGATCGATCCAGCAGATCTCCGTGCCGCGCACGGTCGCCGCTGTGGGCGAGCTCAGCCTCGCGGGAGAGATCCGCCCCGTGACGCAGTCGACTCAGCGGCGCTCCGAGGCCGCGCGCCTGGGCTATGAGCAGGTCGTCGACGACCGTTCGAAGACGCTGCGGGCCGCGTTGAACGACGTCCGCGCGCGCAACACGTCACGCCGCGGCGAGGCCGACATCCCGCCGTTCTGACTCGCCAGGCGTTTCGTCTCGCTCCGCTCGCTCAACGACCCAGAAGAGTGTCACCCCACGAGGGCGCAGTGCCAACCCCGGTCGTTGAGCGAGGAGCGCAGCGACGAGACGAAACGCGCTCCGTCCGCACGGCACTCACCGCGTTTCGTCTCGCTCCGCTCGCTCAACGACCTCGGATCACCGCGCACGGCGGTGCTCAGGCGTCGAGGGCCTTGAGGATCTCCTCGGGCGACGCCTGCATCGGGTGCGGTCCAGCGATGTCGAGGAACACCGTCGTGATGGGATGCGTCGCGAGGAACTTCCGCAGCCAGTCGGCGGAGTAGATCCCGACGCCCGGCGGCAGGTTCGCCGGCTTGTTCTTCGCATCGCTGAACAGGAGCAGTGCGAGATCGCCCGTGTTCGGGTCTCGGTACGTCCACACCTCCCCGCTGTCGAGCGGGTTGTCGCGCGACCCGGGCTTGACGAGCGGGACCACCGTCGTGCCGTGGCGGAGGGCGAGAGCGACGGCTGCGACGTCCTGCTTCTCGAGCGCCTGGGCGAGAGCATCCGACCGGAAGTCCTCGGGTGCGGGCTTCTTCGCGGACTTCGACTTCTTCGCTGCCATGGTTCCAGCGTAGTCACGGCGCGGTCGGCATCGCGTCGGCATCCGCTCGGGAGAAGCCGACATCCAGTCAGGAGAGGATTGGGGCCCTCTCGAGTCCCACATTGGGGACTGGGGTACTCGAGAGGGCCCGCGGGCTCTCGGGCGGCACGTGTCGAAGCGCTGGGGACGCTGTGAGTCGACGCCACTGGGGATGGCATGAACGCCGCATGATCAGAGAGCCGTTTCCAATGGTATCCCAAAGAAAGCGAGGTGTCAGCCCCGATACTGAGTGCAGATAGGTATTCGGGCGTGTCGCGACGTCGGCACCGCTCCGTCAGTAGAGCAGGATCTGCTTCGTCGCGGCCCCGGCGAAGCCGCCGATCTCGACCGCCACGTGGTACGACGACCCACCGCCGGGCGCGCGCGGACGGTTCTCCTGCGCACAGGTCTCGACACTCGACCGCGTGCGGTCCCACACCACCGGCACCTTGCTGGTGACCGTCGCGCCCGCTGCGAGCGTCGCGATCATGCTGCTCGGGTTCTCCTGGCAGTCGGTCGACCGCCACCAGACGTCCGCACCGCTCGACACCGTGAACACCTGGGTGGTCGACCCGACGTCGATCGTGCAGTCCGCCGCGCCGTTGTTCGTGAGCGAGATCGACAGGTTGGGCAGCACACCGGCCGCGTAGGTGTCAGCGTCGGTGACCGCCGTCACGACGACGTCCTTCGCCTCGCAGGCCACGACCCCGGGTGTCTCCTCGGCTGTGGGGTCGGGCACCGGGGACTCGGCCGTGTCCGTGGGAGTCGTGCTCGGCGTGGGCGTGCCGGTCGGAGTCGAGGTCGGCACGGGCGTCGCATCGGTCGCCGCAGCCCAGGGGCGTTCGATCAGCAGCCAGACCGACAGTCCCACGAACGCCACGAACAGGACCAGCCCGACGAGAACCACGATGCGCCGGCGACGATAGACGGCGGCGGACTGGCGGGGCATGATCCCAGGTTAGTTCAGCCGCTTCAGCATCCTGGTGTTGCCGAGCGTGTTCGGCTTGACGTGCGCGAGGTCGAGGAACTCCTCGACACCCGCGTCACCGCTGCGCAGCAGCTGGGAGTACACGTCGGGGTCGACGACCTGCTCGCCGATGGGCGTGTACCCGCGGCGTCCGAAGAACACGGTCTCGAACGTGAGGCAGAAGAGTCGGCTGAGGCCGAGCTCGCGGGCGTTGTCCTCGAGCCGGCCGACGATCGCGCCGCCGACGCCGTGGTGCAGCCAGTCCTCGCGCACCATGAGTGTGCGCACCTCGCCGAGGTCCTCCCAGAACGCGTGCAGGGCTCCGCAGGCGATGAGCTCGCCCTCGGCCTCGGCGACCACGAACTCCTGCACCGCGCCGTACAGCACCGCGAGATCCTTGCCGAGGAGCACGCGTCGCTCCACCATCGGCTGCAGGAGATCGCGGATGCCGACGATGTCCGCGCTGCGCGCCGGACGGACGATGTACTCACTCACCCGTCCAGCCTAGAACCGGTCGCCTCGATCGACCCTGAACACCTGCGGATCCTGAGTCCGCATGGACACCGTCGAGCTCATTGTCGCTCACTCACGAACATCCTCGATGCTGTGTCGTGGAACCCGAAGCTCGAGTCGTTGCCCCCACAACGTGCCGACCAAGACGAGGGCAACACCGATGAAACCCATGAGGCCGAGTCGATCGCCGGCGATCGTCACCCCGATAAGCGCCGCCCATACGGGCTCTGTCCCGAGCACGAGGCTCACGCGGGTCGGGGAGGTCCGACGCACCGCCCACATCTGAATGAAGAAGGGAAACACCGTGCAGACGATCACCAGGTAAGCCATCCATACCGCGAGATTCCACCCCATCGATGTCAGGTAACTCCAGCTGGAGACACCCCAGATGCTGGAGAGGGCGACGAAGACCGCGCCGCAGGTGAGCATCTGGACGAATGTGAGAGCGAGGGAGTCTACGGAATGCGCGTGGGATAGGCGATGCATGCTCAGCACGTGGAGGGAACGCGCGAAGGCCGCGATCAGGATGAGAACGTCGCCGACGCCGAACGCCGTGAACCTGCTCCCTGTCGCGAGGAAGTACACGCCGGCGACCGCGATGACGCCGGCGATGTAGAACAGAGCCCCCAAACGTCGCCTTCCCACCAGTGATTCCAAGACAGGGGTGATGATGATGGTCAAGCTGATGATGACCCCGGCGTTCGTTGCGCTGGTCATCGCGATCCCGAAAGTCTCGAAGATGAAGACAAGCGACAACATCACACCCAACACGAAGCCCACTCGCAAAGCGCCGCGAGTGATCCGTTGTCGAAGCAATGCCCACAGTGCGCCGAGCACGAGAGCTGTCGCCGACATCCGAACGGCCAGCATCGCAAAGACCGTGTCTTCGGTTACAAGAATCTTCGCAACGAGGTAGGTCGACCCCCAGGCGACCGCGACCACGACTAGCAGAACATCCGCAACCCACGGTCGCGTTCCGAGCCTCCTGGCGCTGGACTCAGCCAATGCGTGACCCGGCGAGAGTACTGGCCATCGAGACCTCATAGGCAGACCGCTCGGCGCGGACGGCCTCGATCTCCCACACGTCTCGGTCACGCAGATAGAGTGGCTCCTCTGCCACGATGCTCACCGTGTCCGCCGATCGGTGATTGATCGACCACGTCACCGACCCGGATACCTGCGAGACGGATGCGTCCACGAACGACTGAGCGGCAGCTCGAAGCTCACTGAACCACCGTCCCTCAAGCACTTCCTCGACCCAGATCTGCTCGACCCTCTGCTTCTCGCGGATATGAGGCTGCGTGAGCGTTGCTCCTTCCAGATGCCGCAATGTTCGGAGCAACAGCCACGCAGCCGGCATCTCCCGAACCTCGAGTACTTTCTGTCCGTGGTCCAGATGCTCGAGTCCGCTGTATCGCCCGTAGCCGAACTTGCCGACCCGATAGTTGAGATCCTCGAGAATAGCCCCGAGACCCATCGGGCAGTCATTCAGAGCAACCGGTAGCCCGCGATTGAATGTGACCTTGATTCGCTCGTCGGCGTGCTGCCCCAGATCTTTGGTCCAGTGGTAGAGGTCGTACTTCATCGCGTGCGCCTCGGGGTCATCCAGAAACCCGGACTCGTACTCGCGACACCAGAGGTTGGTGTCGCCGCTGACCACACGCTCCGCCATATGCGACATCCCAGCCTCCGTGATGCGCGCGATCTTCGTCACACGATCGATCGGGTCCAGGTCGTACGGGCTCCCATAGTGACCCTCGAAGCCCTGGGCTCGAATTGCCCCGTTCAGCCGCCGGAGCGAATTCTGCGACCTATTCGCGGTATGCAGGACGGCTCTTGCTCCTAGTTCCGCAGCAACGCGAAGGGCGCTCTTGGCAATCAAAGGTCGTGAGAGCGACGAGCTCACCGGATGCGTCTGCAGGTAGACAGCATGGGCACGCAGGGCAGGCGCCACGTGCTCATCGACGAACTCACTCCTGGAATCGACGGCCACTAGCCTCGCCCCGAGGTGGGCGGCGATCTCTTGCTTCCCGCGTGCGAATCCTCGTCACCGACATCTACGGAAACTGCATGCACATCATGTGCCCCCAGTTCCTTAAGACGGAGGAGGAGGTAGGTACTGTCGAGTCCGCCACTGAACAGGGTGACGACCGGAGCGTGGAGATCGACTTCCCCGCTTTCGAGCTGAGCGAAAGAGCGAACAATTCTCGACACAACAGCCCTCAGTCTTCTACTACGGTAAACATCGCGATCAGCACGTCGCGGTGGCCGATCTCCTGCCCCTCTTCCAGCGACAACCCGGTAACACCGTGCATCAGTTTTCTGATCGTCGACGAAGAGGTATTCTCCGGGCTCCGCCAACTGCGCTTCTGCCAGCAAGCCCTGGTTCTCAGCGTGTAGACGCTGCTGACACCGCCCTGTGCTCCGACTCGGTCCACGAAAAGCGTGAGAACGAAGTCGACGCCGTCGCGATGCACGCCCTCTGGGGCAGGGTGACCGATTTCGTTAGGCGTCGACATGATGCGATTCTGAAAACACTGCGCTTTCCAGGTCCGCCCCGGGCGCACTGCCTCGAGGTATGCAGCCGATGTGGCAAACGCCCGTGCCAGAGCATCACTGTCGACCACCCGCGACTCGAACGGTTCGTAAAGACGATCGATCCCCCCGTTCAGATGATTGACGTCGCGCTCCTGTCGGTAAGCGACGTGCGGAAGCAGGTTCGCAGCACCAGTTGTTCCGTTGACCGAGAACTCCGAGTACCGGCGAACGCGATACTCCCCGCCATCAGCCATGTATGTGTCGGGACGCAGATTGTCCCAGCTCTCCGCGAAGAGCTCCCAATCTGAAGCAAGGTCAAGCTTCGAATGTGCGTAACCCTTTGTGCGCAGGGACGCAACGTTCTGCGCGTCGGAGACGTTCGTCAATGCAGTGCCTCTCATAGGATCGACCTCGCCGCCCGAACTGCTCGCGAAATGGAATCGGCTCTCACATGCTGCTCGGAGTGGAGGCGAGACCGGGTCTTCGGTTCTGAGTTACCCAGGTCTTCGGTTCTGTGGTCACCTCGACGCTAGAGTCACCCCAAGCGGGTGTCCACCGGGACGGCTGTGCTGCATCGGTATGCTGCAATACATCAACGAATGACGTGGTTGACGGCGGTGATGACCGTGCACCCGGACACGACGAAGGGGCGGATGCCGCAGCATCCGCCCCTCCGTGTGCTCTGCGATCAGTCGTTGCCGGTGATCGCGAGGTCCGGCGTGGCCGAGATCTCGCCGCCGGTGTTCACACCGACCGCGACCTTCTCGCCGCGCGGGCCGTGCTCGAACACGAACTCGCCGTCCTTCGCGTCGACCTTCACGTGGTCGCCGGGGTTCAGCTCGCCGTGCAGGATCTTCTCCGACAGACGGTCCTCGACCTCGTGCTGCATCGCGCGACGCAGCGGCCGGGCGCCGAGGGCCGGGTCGAACCCGATCTCGATCAGGCGCTCCTTGGCGGCCAGCGAGAGCTCGATCGTCATGTCGCGGTCCAGCAGACGCTCGCCGAGGCGCTTGGTGAACAGATCGACGATCTGCACCAGCTCCTCCTTGTTCAGCTGCGGGAACACGATGATGTCGTCGACACGGTTCAGGAACTCGGGCTTGAAGTTGCGCTTCAGCTCCTCGTTGACCTTGCCCTTCATGCGCTCGTAGGTCGTGGCGTTGCTGCCCTCGATCTGGAAGCCCACAGGACCGCCGGCGATGTCACGAGCACCGAGGTTGGTGGTCATGATGATGACGGTGTTCTTGAAGTCGATCACGCGACCCTGGCCGTCGGTCAGACGACCCTCTTCCAGGATCTGCAGGAGCGAGTTGAAGATGTCCGGGTGCGCCTTCTCGATCTCGTCGAAGAGCACGACGCTGAACGGCTTGCGGCGCACCTTCTCGGTGAGCTGGCCGCCCTCTTCGAATCCGACGAATCCGGGAGGGGCGCCGAACAGACGCGAGACGGTGTGCTTCTCGCCGAACTCGCTCATGTCGAGCGAGATGAGCGCGGCCTCGTCGTCGAACAGGAACTCCGCGAGCGCCTTGGCGAGCTCGGTCTTTCCGACACCCGTGGGGCCGGCGAAGATGAACGAGCCCGAGGGACGCTTCGGGTCCTTGAGGCCGGCGCGCTGACGACGGATCGTCTTGGAGAGGGCCGCGATGGCCTCCTCCTGTCCGATGACGCGCTGGTGCAGCGCCTTCTCCATGAAGACGAGCCGCGAGGACTCCTCCTCGGTCAGCTTGAACACCGGGATGCCGGTGGCCTGAGCGAGCACCTCGGCGATCAGACCCTCGTCGACGACCGCCTGGGTCGCGACGTCGCCCGAACGCCACTGCTTCTCGAGGCGCAGACGCTCGGCGAGGAGACTCTTCTCCTCGTCGCGCAGCGACGCGGCCTTCTCGAAGTCCTGCTCCTCGGAGGCGATCTCCTTCTGCTCGCGCACGGCGGCGATCTTCTCGTCGAACTCGCGCAGCTCGGGCGGGCTCGACAGGATCGACAGACGCAGGCGGGCGCCGGCCTCGTCGATCAGGTCGATCGCCTTGTCGGGCAGGAAGCGGTCCGACACGTAGCGGTCGGCGAGGTTCGCCGCCGCGACGATCGCGCCATCCGTGATCTGCACCTTGTGGTGCGCCTCGTAGCGGTCGCGCAGCCCCTTGAGGATGTTGATCGCGTGGGGCAGGCTCGGCTCGGCGACCTGGATCGGCTGGAAGCGGCGCTCGAGCGCGGCATCCTTCTCGAAGTGCTTGCGGTACTCGTCGAGCGTGGTGGCGCCGATGGTCTGCAGCTCGCCGCGCGCGAGGAGCGGCTTGAGGATGCTGGCCGCGTCGATCGCGCCCTCGGCGGCGCCCGCACCCACGAGGGTGTGGATCTCGTCGATGAAGACGATGATGTCGCCGCGGGTGCGGATCTCCTTCGTGACCTTCTTCAGGCGCTCCTCGAAGTCACCGCGGTAGCGGGAACCGGCGATGAGCGAGCCGAGGTCGAGCGAGTAGAGCTGCTTGTCCTTGAGCGTCTCGGGCACGTCGCCCTTGACGATGGCCTGCGCGAGACCCTCGACGACGGCGGTCTTGCCGACGCCGGGCTCACCGATCAGGACGGGGTTGTTCTTGGAGCGACGCGAGAGGATCTGCATGACCCGCTCGATCTCCTTCTCGCGCCCGATG
The DNA here is from genome assembly GCF_001262495.1 of Microbacterium sp. GCS4. Lineage (GTDB taxonomy): Bacteria > Actinomycetota > Actinomycetes > Actinomycetales > Microbacteriaceae > Microbacterium. The sequence goes on along the minus strand of NZ_LGYE01000002.1, from coordinate 291,014 downwards.
ACCGGGTCGAGCTTGTTGTCGCGCGCGGCCTGCGTGAGGTTGCGGCCGAACTGGTCGAGCACCTGCGAGCCGCCCTGGGCGCTCGGGGTGTCGTTCGACTGCGCGCCGACGGCGGCGGGCTCGCGTCCGGGTGCGCCGGAGAGGAGCTGGATGACCTGCTGACGGACCTTGTTCAGGTCGGCGCCGAGCTTGACGAGCACCTGTGCGGCGACGCCCTCGCCCTCGCGGATGAGCCCGAGGAGAATGTGCTCGGTGCCGATGTAGTTGTGGCCGAGCTGGAGGGCCTCGCGGAGGCTGAGCTCGAGCACCTTCTTGGCGCGCGGCGTGAACGGGATGTGCCCGGTCGGCTGCTGCTGACCCTGGCCGATGATGTCCTGCACCTGCTCGCGGACGGCGTCAAGGGAGATGCCGAGACTCTCGAGCGCCTTGGCGGCGACGCCCTCACCTTCGTGGATGAGGCCGAGCAGGATGTGCTCGGTGCCGATGTAGTTGTGGTTGAGCATCTTCGCCTCTTCCTGGGCGAGGACGACCACACGACGGGCTCGGTCGGTGAATCTCTCGAACATGCTGTGACTCCTTTATTCGCACGTGTTGTTCGACACTGGCGAAGACGCATGAAGCGCTTGTACATCGAGAGTAACCACCGTGCGCGGGTGGTATGCCCGTGTTCGCCGTCGGCATATCGCCGTGACGGGTGATGACGCGCGGATGCCGGGTGGATGCCGGAGTGGCGGTTGACCTGCATATCGAAAGTCGATATGTTAACGATTGTCGGTAACAACGATAGTCGATAAGGAGTGGACAATGTCCCCCACGAAGAACGACCGGACACTGAGTCGCGGCGACGTCGGAGCCCTCGTCGGGTTCTGCATCGCCGGCGTCGTCATCGCCGTGTACTTCACGGTGTACTCGATCGTCCGCATCATCGAGCTCGCGGGCGGACGACAGGTCCCCGTGCGGGTCGAGTTCCGCGGCGACAGCGTCGACCTCCCGCTGTCGACGGGCGGCAGCATCCCGGTCGGACTCGAGAGCGGCACGATCGTCGCCCCGCAGCTGCCCCTCGTCGCCGTCGTCCCGGGGATCATCGCCCAGGTGCTGCAGATCATCACGGTGGTCGTCGTGATCGCGTGCCTCATCCTGCTCGCCCGCTTGACGATCGGAGGGCGGATCTTCGGGCGCGGACGCACCGCCGTCGTCGCCACTGCGGGCATCACCGGCCTCCTCGGCTTCTCCGGGGTGCGCTTCTTCGACAACATGCTCGCGAACGCCACGGTCTCGCGCATCGCCGACAACGGCATCGACAACGCCGTCCTCACGGTCGAGCCGTTCACCTTCATCCTCGCCGCGTTCGTGGTCGCGCTCATCACCACGGTGTTCTCGATCGGCGACCGCCTGCAGCGCGAGACGGACGGACTCGTCTGATGTCGACGAACACCGCCACCCCCACGCGCTCGGAACGCGCCGATGCGATCACCGTGATCCTGTACGCCGCCGCAGCCCTCGTCATCGTCGGCATCGTCACGGTCATGCGGGCGCTCGACACCTTCCGCGCCGACGGCATCGCCTGGTCGATCCCGATCGACGAGCAGCCGATAGAGGCGACCGTGGACTCCGGCTCGATCCCCGTCGAGGGGATCGCGCAGCAGGCGATGGTCCTGGCCCCGGATGTGAACGCCGTCTCCGTCGCGGCGATCATCGCTGCCCTCGCGCTGTGGGCGCTCGCGGCGCTCGCGATCATCGCCGCGGTCGCGCTCGTCGCCTGGAACTTCCTCCGCGGCCGCTTCTTCGTGCGGGGCAACGCCCGCGCGTTCGATGTGATCGGCTGGACCCTCGTGCTCGCCCCGCTCCTGATCGTGATGCTCGAGACGATGGGCCGGAACGGCGTGACGGCCGCCCTCGGCCTGAGCGCGGCCGAGCCCGCGCATCCGATCGAGTTCTGGGCGATCGCCCCGATCTTCGCCACGGGAGTGACGGTCGGCTTGATCGCCGTCGCCTTCCGCCGCGGGATCCGCGTGCAACAGGAGCGGGACTCGCTCGCCGACGACACCCGGGGTCTCGTGTGAGCCCGGCTGAGAGCGACGACGAGCTCACCGGCATCCACTGCCGACTCGACGAGCTGCTCGCCGAGCGCGGCATGACGCTGACCGAGCTGAGCGCACGCGTGGGCGTGAGCATCGTGAACCTGTCGGTGCTGAAGAACGATCGCGCCAGGGCCATTCGCTATTCGACGCTGCGCGCGATCTGCGATGCCCTGCAGTGCGAGGTCGGCGAACTGCTCGTGCTCGCCTGATCCCGCGTCAGGCCGTCGGCGGCTGCGGGGGCTGCGATGCCGGCTGCGGTGCCGACGGCGCGAGCGGCTCGACCACGACGGCCGTGCCGTAGGCGCAGATCTCGGTGAAGTTCGCGATCGACCCGGCGTCGAAGCGCATCGCGACGATCGCGTTGCCCCCGCGCTGCTGGGCCTCGGCCCACATGCGCCCCATCACGACCTGTCGCGCCTCGTACATGACCTGCGTGTACTCGGGGATCTCGCCGCCGCCGAGCGAGCGGAATCCCGCCGCGAAGCCCTGGCCGAAGTCGGTCGACCGCACCGTGAGGCCCATGACCTCCCCGAGCACCTGGGTGATGCGGTAGCCGGGGATGTCGTTCGTCGTCACCATGAACATGACGCCATCGTGGCACTCCGCCATCCCGGGCGACAGATCATGGCGTGGGGATTTCTCCCCATGCAACCCCCTCTATGAATTCGCTGTGCGCCAATACTCTGGTGTGCATGAAGCTCAACGACCGGAACCTGCGCCCCACCTCCCGACTGCTCCTGGCCCTGCCCATCGCGGCCGTCGCCCTCTCGCTCGCCGCCTGCGGCGGCCCCGCCGAACGCCCCTCCGCCGAGGACGTCTCGGACGGACTCATGAAGGTCCTCGAGGACCAGGGCATGGGCGACACCCTCACCGAGCCGATGGTCCTGTGCCTCTCCGAGGCCCTGGTCGACTCGGAGGTGTCGAACGACACGCTGGCCGCCATCGCGAAGGGCGACCAGAACGCGCAGACCAACCAGGACGACTTCGACCTCGTCCAGTCCACGATCACCGAGGCCGGTCCGGACTGCGTCACCGCCGAGTAGCAGGCATCGATGAAGGATGGCGGATGCTGCGGCATCCGTCATCCTTCGTCATAACGACCCCGGGAATGTCAGCCCGCTCCTAGCGTTGACCGATATGTCGCGCACTCGCGCGCATCTGTCCGTCCACGCGCGTCCCCCAGCCGCGCAACGACCCTGGAGTCCCCACCCCATGAGAACCACCGCGCGCGCCGCCAAGGCGCCAGACACCCGCGGGCCGGTCCGGAAGCTGCTGACCTCGTTCGGCTTCCAGATCCTCGCGGCCCTCGTCCTCGGCATCGCCGCCGGACTCGTCGCCCGCCAGCTCGGCGCGACCGCCGACGCCCCCAACGGCCTCTCGGCGACGCTCGACACGATCGGCAGCTCCTACGTGACGCTGCTGCGCGCCGCCGTCGTCCCGCTGATCTTCACCGCCATCGTCGCGAGCATCTCGAACCTCCGCCGCGTGCAGAACGCCGCACGCCTCGCAGGTCAGACCCTGCTGTGGTTCGCGATCACCGCGTTCATCGCCGTGACGATCGGCATCGTGCTCGGCCTCGTGATCCAGCCCGGCTCCCGCGCCGGCGAGGGCCTCGAGCCCAGCGACCCGTACACGGTCGGGACGTGGTGGAACTTCCTCCTCGGCCTCATCCCCCAGAACTTCCTCGGCCTGGGCGTCAGCACCAACCCGGGCCCGGTCGAGGGCACGTTCACCTCGAGCGTGAACTTCAACATCCTGCAGGTCATCGTCGTCGCGGTCGCCGTGGGCATCGCCGCGCTGAAGGCCGGCAAGAAGGCGGAGCCGTTCCTCGCGTTCACCGAGTCGCTGCTCAAGGTCATCCAGCGCGTGCTGTGGTGGATCATCCGCATCGCCCCGATCGGTACGTTCGGCCTCATCGGCGCCGCGGTCGTCAAGTACGGCTGGGAGAAGCTCGCCGCGCTCGGCTGGTTCGCGATCGCCGTGTACATCGGCCTCGCGCTCGTGCTGTTCGTCGTCTACCCCGTGCTCGTGAAGACGCACGGCCTGTCGATCAAGCAGTACTTCTCGGGCGTGTGGCCCGCCGTGCAGCTCGGCTTCGTGAGCCGCTCGTCGATCGGCACGCTGCCCCTGACCGAGCGGGTGACCGAGCGCAACCTCGGCGTGCCCCGCTCGTACGCGTCGTTCGCGGTGCCGTTCGGCGCGACCACGAAGATGGACGGCTGCGCCGCGATCTACCCGGCTATCGCCGCGATCTTCGTCGCGCAGTTTTTCGGCATCGAGCTCAACATCGTGCAGTACCTGCTGATCGTGCTCGTATCGGTCGTCGGCTCCGCCGCCACCGCCGGCACCACGGGCGCGACCGTCATGCTCACGCTCACGCTGTCGACCCTGGGCCTGCCGCTCGAGGGCGTCGGCCTGCTGCTCGCGATCGACCCGATCCTCGACATGGGTCGCACCGCGGTCAACGTCGCGGGCCAGGCGCTCGTGCCGGCGATCGTCGCCAAGCGCGAGGGCATCCTGAACGAGGACCTCTACAACGCGCCGCGCGAGGGCCTTCCCTTCGCCGACGACAACGACGACGAGCCCGAGGCGGACGCCACGGCATCCGCGTCGGAGCCCGCCGCCACCCGCTGACGTCCGCGTCACCGTACGAAGCGCCTCGCCCCTCCGGGGCGGGGCGCTTCTGCATCCCCGAGTCCCCGTCCGACCCGGCGATAGATGGAAAACGTCTCGCAACAGGACCCGGCAGCGACGTTATCCATCTCGCGACCGGCATATCGGCGGGACGGGACGGGGCGGGGCGGGGACGAGACGGGACGGGGACGGGACGGGGCGGGACGGGGACGGGACGGGGGCGGGAGACCGAATGCTCAGGCGCGGCCCTGCTGGCGGGTAGCGCCTCTCGTGTCGAGCGCCAGCTCCTCGGCATCCATGGCCGTCATGAGCTCGCGCATGACCTCCTCGTCGAGGTTGCCGGCGTCGCGCTCCTGCACGAGGATGTCGCGACGCACCTGCAGCCACCCGCGCGACAGCGCCACGAGGTCGTCGAACGAAGGACGGCGCACCGCGGCATCCTCGACCTCCTGCGCCTCGTCGGTGTCCTTCTGCACGCGCGTCATGCGCTTCGTGAACGCGTCGAACATGTCGAGGTCGGCGGGGCCGTGCTTCGCCTCCCACTCGGCGCGCTTCTCGGCGAGGAACTCCTTGCCGGCCGCGCGGCTCTTCGCCTTGACGGCCTCCAGCGCCCGCTCGTCCTCCTCCTCCTCGGAGTCGGTCGCGATCCCCAGGCCGCGGATCAGCATCGGCAGCGTGAGGCCCTGCAGCAGCAGCGTGCCCACGGTGACGATGAACGCCACCACGACGATCGCGTGCGAGGGCTCGGTCCCGAGCCCGGCGAGGTCGGCCGCGGCGAGCGCGGTCGCCAGCGTCACGACGCCGCGCATGCCCGCCCACGAGATCACGGCGTTGTCCTTCCAGGTGAGCTGGAGGCCCGCCATCCGGTCGCGCACGATCTTCGACCGCAGCTCCTCCGGCGTGTACTCCTTCCACCGCTTGGACTCACGGCGGCGCTCGTCGAACGCCCCGGAGGCGACGCTCCGATCCCAGCGTTCCAGCCGCCGGCGATCCTGGAAGTTCGACCACATGTTCGCCGGATACACGTACAGCGGACGCATGACGAGCACGACCAGCAGCACCGCTCCGGAGAGCAGCAGGATGCGCGGAACCTCTTCGCCGCCGAGGTCGTTCAGCACCCGCGGGAACTGCAGGCCGATGTACGCGAACACGAAGCTCTCCAGCAGCAGGTCGGCCGAGAGCCACAGGGGCTTCTCCTGCTGGCGGGTCGTGTAGTCGGTGCGCGGGGAGTTGTATCCGACGAACAGGCCCATCGCGACGACCGCGAGCACGCCGGAACCCAGCAGATGCTCGGCGATCGCGTAGGCGCCGAAGGGGGCGAGCAGCCCGAACGTGCCGATCACGACCGCGTCGTTCACCCGCATCCGGAGTTGGTGCAGCACGGCCCCGAACACGAGTCCGATGACGACGCCCACGCCCACCGCGAGTCCGAACTGTCCGATCCCGCCCCACACCGAGACCGTCGCCCCCGCGATGATCGCCGCGAACACGCGGTACAGCGTCAGCGAAGTCGCGTCGTTGATGAGGCTCTCCCCCGACAGCACGGTCATGATGCGGCGGGGCAGGCCGAGCTTGCGGCCGATCGCGGCGGCCGACACGGCGTCGGGCGGGGCGACGATCGCACCGAGCAGCAGGGCGCCGGGCAGCGTGAGCGACGGCAGGATCCACCAGGCGACCAGCCCGACCGCGACCGAGGTCAGCAGCACGAGCGTGATGCCGAGCCGGCGGATCTGCGGCAGGCTGCGCCTGAACCCCACGAACGACACGTCCAGCGCGGCCGAGTACAGCAGCGGCGGCAGTACGAGGTTCAGCAGCAGATGGCCGTCGATGTCGACGTCGGGGACGAAAGGCAGGAAGGATGCCGCGAGCGCGACCACCGTCACGAGCAGAGGTGCCGGCCAGCCCCGCCATCGCGCGACCGCCGCGACGACCACCGCACCGACGAGCACATAGAAGATCTCGGCATCCATGCCCCTCAAGATACTGCGCGGGGAATGCGCGCCGCAGTCCGCGGGTTGGAGAGGGGGTGACTGCTCTCTCCGTCCTCGACCTCATCCCGGTGCGCACCGGGCAGACCAGCGCGGAGGCCATCGCGGCCTCTCTGTCCCTCGCCGAGACGGCCGACCGGCTGGGCTATCGCCGGTACTGGTTCGCCGAGCACCACAACATGCCGGCGGTCGCGTCCACCACTCCCCCGGTGCTGATCGCCGCCGCCGCGATGCGCACCTCCCGCATCCGCCTGGGATCGGGTGGAGTGATGCTGCCGAACCACGCGCCGCTCATCGTCGCGGAGCAGTTCGCCGCGCTCGAGGCGATCGCGCCGGGACGCATCGACCTTGGTCTCGGCCGCGCCCCCGGCAGCGACCCCGTCATCACGCAGCTGCTGCGCGGATCGGGCACGACGAGCGACGTCGAGCAGTTCCCGCGCCACGTGCAGGACATCGGTGCGCTCACCTCGGACGAGGGCGCGACCGTGCGCTTCACGTCCGGCGGCGAGTACACCGTGCGCGCGACGCCCGCCGCGACCGGGGCTCCGGAGATCTGGCTGCTCGGGTCGAGCGACTACTCCGCCCAGCTCGCCGCTTCGCACGGGCTGCCCTACGTGTTCGCGAACCACTTCTCGGGGCAGGGCCTCGAGCGCGCGCTCGACCTGTATCGCAGCGGGTACCGGCCGAGCGAGGAGCATCCCGAGCCGCGTACGTTCCTCACCGTGAACGCGGTCGCCGCGCCCACGCAGGAGGAGGCCGAGGCCCGCGCCCTGCCGCAGCTGCGCATGATGGCGCGGCTGCGCCTGAACAAGCCGCTCATCGCGCTGGAGACCGTCGAGGAGGCGCAGGCCGCCGAGACGGATGCCGCCGAGCAGCAGGTCGTGGAGGCCGCGCGCTCGCGCTGGTTCGTCGGGACGGGCGAGTCCGTGGGCGCCGAGGCGCAGGCGTTCGCCGCGGCACACGGCGTCGACGAGATCATGCTGTCGCCGGTCGCGGGCGCGTTCGAGGCCGAGCCGCGCGACGCCGCCGGCGGGCGCGCGCAGACGCTCGAGCTCATCGCCGAGGCGCTGTAGCCCGCGGCATCCCGGCGTTCGCGGCAAGGGCTGGTTTTCGCGCACCTTCGGGCGTAGCCTCAGCGGCAACGGAAGGGGTTCGATGATGAGCACGAAGACTCTGGCCCTCTGGGTGGCGTACGGCACGAACGGCGTGGTCGGCAGCATCCGACACGATGATGAGGGGTACACCGTCGTCATGGCGGGTTCGGATGCCGCATCCGGCACCTTCCCCACCCTGGCGTCGGCGAAGGGCGCCCTGCACGCGAAGATGCGGCCGGGCAGCGCCTGGCCGATGTTCCGCGAGCACTGACCCGCTTCCCTCCCCGCCCCGCGCCCCTTCACCCGGCCCCATCCGGGCGATATGCCGGTCGCGAGATGGATAACGCCGCTGCGCGGTCTCTCCGCGAGGCGTTTTCCATCTATGGCTGGCTTGGGCGCGCCGCGAGCGCTCGGCGGATGCGGGAGATGACGTCGGTCGGAGCGTCGAGATCATGCTGCGTCAGTCGGATCACGATCCACCCGAGGTCCTCGAGACGCCGCTGTCGTGCGATGTCGCGTCGCCACTGCGCCTTGTCCGTGCGGTGCCCGTCTCCCTCATACTCGATCGCGATCCGCTGGTCCGGGTAGGCGAGGTCCACGCGCGCGACGAATTCGCCGCCGCTCCAGACCTCGTGCTGGATGACCGGCTCGGGAAGCCCGGCGTCGACGATCAGCAGTCTGGTCTGCGTCTCCTTCGGCGACTCCACCGCGTCGCGCGTGCGCCGCAATGCCCAGCGCACGGTCGCGATGCCCGCCGATCCACGCCAGTCCTGCACGCGGGATGCGAGTTCCTCCCGCGTCACCCGGGGACGTCGGACCTCCCGAAGACCGGGGTAGTTCCCCGACGACGTGATCACGGCATCGAGCATCACGACGAGCTGGTCCGCAGTCAGCTCAGGAGCGCAGCTCAGGACAGCGGCGACGGGATCGACCACGGGCACCCCGTGCACCCGCCAGGTCTGCGCACGGGACAGGGCGAGACGTCGCCCCGCGACCCCGTGGGTGCGCGGAGGATTGCGGCGATGGCCCACGGCGATGTGCAGCGGCTCGTCTGCGCGCCACCCCGTCGGGCACGGCAGTCCCCACAGGCGGACGGCCGTGGTCCCGACGAATCGCTGGCCGTCGCGGAGGCGCGGAACGTAGCAGCTCACGGTCTCCAGGAACGTCGTCGGCGGTTGGAACGCACGGATGCCGGGGAATGGACGCGCCAGGTCTGTGGCATCCGCCCGGCCACGGCGCACCCCGAGCGCCGATGCCTGAGAGAGGCTGAAGCTGTCTCCCAGCTCGTGCGGGAGGTCGCTGCGATGATGCATCCGGGAAGCCTGCCAGCATCCTTCGCCGCAGCGCCGTCCTCCGTCCGCTACGCCCACCGGATCGGGATAAGCCGCCCCCGCGGCATCCTGTGCAGGGAGCGTTGAGACCGATGGGAGATGGAAAACGCCTCCAGCAGGCACTCCTCAGAGGCGTTTTCCATCTCTCGACGGGAGGGGACGGGACGGGAGGGGACGGGGCGAGAGGGGACGGGGCGGGAGGGCGGGGCGAGAGGGGACGGGCCAGGAGGGGACGGGGCGGGAGGGGACGGGACGGGAGGGCGGGAGCGGCTACGCCTCCGGCTCGCCGGAGAGGATGCCGCGCAGCCAGTCGCGCGCCTCGACGAACACGTCATCGGCGTAGCGGTCGGGGTACTGCACGATCTGGCGGTCGGCGCGCGGGTACGACCCGAGGAACACGACGCGCGGGCTGAAACGCCGGATGCCGAGCAGCGCGTCGGCCATGCGCTCGTGGGAGATGTGCCCGTCGGCGTCGATCACGAACCGGTAGCGGCCGAGCTCGTCTCCGATGGGCCGCGACTGGATCAGCGAGAGGTTGATGCCGCGCGTCGAGAACTGCTCGAGCATCTCGAGGAGCGACCCGGGGTGGTCGTTCGGGAGCTCGACGATGAGCGAGGTCTTGTCCGCGCCGGTCGGCTCCGGCGCCGTGGTCGTGCGCGTGACGAGCACGAACCGCGTGACGGCCTGCGCGTTGTCGCCGATGTCGGACGCGAGCACGTCGACGTCGAGGTGCTTCACGACACCGGGGGCGGCGATGGCCGCCTGGGCGGGGAGCGACCCGTCGAGCACGCCGATCGCGGAGGCGACGTTGCTCGCGGCGGGCACGTGGGAGTGGGACGGCAGGTTCTCGCCGAGCCAGCCGTGGCACTGCGCGTAGGCGACCGGATGCGCGGCGATGACCGCCACGTCCGACAGCGTCGTGCCCCGCGGGGCCACGAGCACGAAGTTCACCCGCACGAGGTACTCGCCGATGATCCGCAGCCCGGGGATGGTCGCGAGCGCGTCCTGCGTGGTGGAGACGCCGCCCTCGACCGAGTTCTCGATCGCGATCATCGCCGCGTGGCTGCGCCCCTCCAGCACGTCCGCGAGAGCCTCGCCCACGTTGTGCACGGCGCGCCAGTCCTGCCCGCGCGCTTCGGCGACCTGCTCGAGCGCCGCCTCCGTGAACGTTCCGGCGGGGCCCAGATAGCTGTAGGTGCGGCGTTCGGTCACGCGTTTCACTGTAGGGCACGCGCCGGGTCCTGGAGGCGACGGGGCGGCCGCTGTCAAGCATCCGACTCGAAGGTGCGCGGATGCCGAGATGGGGGCAGACTGTCTGCATGACGAGCCGTGCCGGCCTCCCCGCGGAGGACACTGACCTGATCGACGTCGACGAGCTGATCTCGGCCTACTACGACCGCACCCCGGATCCCTCCGTCGCCGCGGAGCGTGTGGTGTTCGGCACCAGCGGTCACCGCGGGTCGTCGCTGTCGAAGAGCTTCAACGAGCATCACATCCTCGCCACCACACAGGCGATCGTCGACTACCGGGCGGCGCAGGGCATCACCGGCCCCCTGTTCCTCGGCCGCGACACGCACGCCCTGTCGCTGCCGGCCGAGCGCAGCGCGATCGAGGTGCTCGTCGCGAACGGGGTCGACGTGCGCGTGGACTCGCGCGACGCCTGGGTGCCGACGCCGGCGCTCAGCCACGCGATCCTCACGTACAACCGGGGCCGCGCGGCGGACGACGCGGGCCGCGCCGACGGCATCGTCGTGACGCCGAGCCACAACCCGCCGCGCGACGGCGGGTTCAAGTACAACCCGCCGCACGGCGGGCCGGCCGACACCGATGCGACCGGCTGGATCGCGAATCGCGCGAACGAGTTGATCGCCGCGGGGCTCGAGGGAGTGAAGCGCGAGCGGTTCGCGGACATCGACTGGGATGCCCTGCCGGGCTACGACTTCCGCGACGCGTACGTGCGCGACCTGTCGTCGATCATCGACGTCGACGCGATCCGCCGGGCGGGTGTGCGCATCGGCGCCGATCCGCTGGGCGGCGCCTCGGTCGAGTACTGGCAGCTCATCAAGGAGGTCCACGACCTGGACCTCACGGTCGTGAACCCCGAGGTCGACCCGACGTGGCGCTTCATGACGCTCGACTGGGACGAGAAGATCCGCATGGATCCGTCGTCGCCCTCGGCGATGGCCTCGCTCGTCGCGAAGCGGGGCGACTTCGACGTGCTCACCGGCAACGATGCGGATGCCGACCGCCACGGCATCGTCACCCCCGACGCCGGTCTCATGAACCCGAACCACTATCTCGCGGTCGCGATCGACTACCTGTTCTCGCACCGTGCCGAGTGGCCGCGCGACGCCGCGATCGGCAAGACGCTCGTGTCGTCGATGATCATCGACCGGGTCGCCGAGTCGCTCGGCCGCCGCCTGCTGGAAGTGCCGGTGGGCTTCAAGTGGTTCGTGCCCGGTCTGCTCGACGGCAGCGTCGCGTTCGGCGGCGAGGAGTCGGCGGGTGCCTCGTTCCTCCGCATGGACGGCTCGGTGTGGTCGACCGACAAGGACGGCATCCTGCTGTGCCTGCTCGCGGCCGAGATCATCGCGGTCACGGGCAAGACGCCCTCGGAGCGGTACCGCGAGCTGGAGGAGGCGTTCGGATCGTCCGCCTACCAGCGCGTCGACGCACCGGCCACGCCCGAGCAGAAGGCGACGCTCGGCAAGCTGGCGCCGGATGCCGTCTCGGCCACGTCCCTCGCGGGCGAGGAGATCACGGCGAAGCTGTCGAACGCTCCGGGCAACGGCGCTGCGATCGGCGGCCTCAAGGTGCAGACCGAGCACGCGTGGTTCGCCGCGCGGCCCTCGGGCACCGAAGACGTGTACAAGCTGTACGCCGAGAGCCTGCGGGGCCCCGAGCACCTCGCGCAGGTGCAGGAGGAGGCCAGGGCGGTCGTGTCCGCCGCGCTCGGAGGCTGAGCCCCGAGGCGGGCCACCGCGCTCAGCGAGCGAACCCGAGGCCCCGCTCGTTGAGCGAGCGCAGCGAGTCGAAACGCGCCGCACGTCGGCGGATGCGTTTCGTCTCGTCGCTGCGCTCCTCGCTCAACGACCGAGGTCAACGACCGGTCGTGCGGGCGAGCGCCGCGCCGGCCTCACGCAGCCAGCGGGCCGGCTCCCGGAGCGCGGCATCCGACGACCCCGCCAGCGCGGTGAGTGACGCGGATGCCGTGAACAGCGCCGTGTCCGCATCATCCGTGATGCGTCCGGCGGCGAGCATGGCCGCGGCTCCCGCGGAGGACGCGATCCCGGCGAGGAACGACGGGACCTTGCCGTCGCCGGACTGGCCGTCGTAGGAGCCCTCACCGGTGATCACGACGTCGGCTCCGCGGACGGCCTCCTCGAGGCCGATGAGCGCGGCTACTTCGGCCGCCCCCGACGCGAGTGTCGCGCCCCATGCGACGAGCGCCGCACCCGTGCCTCCCGCCGCCCCGGTGCCCGCGGTGGTCGGATCGAGGTCGAGCAGGGCGGCGAGGCGCGCCAGCCCGGCATCCGCCGTGGTGATGTCGTCGACCGAGTCGAGGCCCTTCTGCGGGCCGAACACCGCTGCCGCACCGCGCGCGCCGATCAGAGGGTTCGTGACGTCGGTGAGCACGCGCACCTCGGGGGCGGCGCGCAGGGCGCCGAGATCGACCGTGACGATGTCGGCGAGGCCACGGGCACCCCGGGCGACGGGATGCCCGTGCACGTCGAGGAACCGGGCGCCGAGTGCCGACAGCATCCCCGTGCCGCCGTCGGTCGACGCACTGGATCCGATGCCGACGACCAGCCGCGAGACGCCGTGATCGAGGGCCGCGGCGATCGCCTGACCGAAACCCGTGGTGTCGGCATCCCAGGGGCGCAGCTCGTCGAGCAGCTCGATGCCGGACGTCGAGGCGAGATCGACCACCGCGGTCCCGTTCGGCGCTGCGGCGTCGCCGGGCAACAGCAGCCACGAGGCGTCGATCCGACGCCCGGCGGGCCCGTCGACCGTCACGGGCATCCGGCGCGCTCCGGGAACCGCGGCCTCGAACGCCGCGACCGTGCCCTCCCCGCCGTCCGCCATCGGCCGGTGCACGAAGTCGGCGTCGGGGTCGACCGACGCCCATCCCTCTGCGAGCGCCGCGGCGGCGTCGGCGGCCGTGATCGTGCCCTTGAAGCTGTCCGGTGCGAGAACGACGCGGGTCATGCCGCGACCTCCGGGGTGCTCGAGCGCACCATGACCTCGAGCGGCAGTGGGGTCTGCTCCCAGTCGGCGTCGACCGTGGCGCGGAAGGCCTGATAGCCGATGTCGCTCAACGGCACCCGCACGGTCGTGAGGCCCGGCGTGACGTCGCTGCTCGACGGCACGTCGTCGAAGCCGCACACCGCGATGTCGCGCCCGACCTCGCGCCCGGCGTCGCGGATCGCCGACATGGCTCCGATCGCGATGACGTCGCTCATCCCGAACACGAGCGTTCCGGGATCGACGCCCTCGGCGAGCGCTGCCGCCATGCCCGTCGCGCCCGACTCGCGACGGAAGTCTCCGCGCAGCACGCGGTCGACGGTTCCTCCCCCCGCCTCGAAGCCGCTGCGGAATCCCGCGAGACGCTCATCGGAGGTGAGGATGCCGGGCGCTGCGGCGAGCGCGATCGCCGAGCGGTACCCGAGCGCGGCCATCCGACGGCCGAGCTCTTCGGCGCCCGCGCGGTTGTCGATCTCGATGTGCCGGTTCTCGCCGACCCTGGCGCCGAACGTGACGACGCGGCTGCCGAAGCGCGCGAAGCCGTCCAATTCGGCGACCGCGGCGGCATCCGTCGTCCCGCTCGTGCGGGATGCCGCGATGATGAGACCCTGCGGGCGCTGACCGCGCAGGGCCCGGACGATCCGTGCCTCGCGGGCCGGGTCGCGCTCGGTGATCGAGATCGTGACGACGAGACCATGCTCGTCGGCGCCGCGCGCGACGCCGGCGGCGATCAGCCCGAAGTACGGGTCGGCGATGTCGGCGACGAGCAGCGCGATGACCGGGGACGTGCCGCGTGCCGTCGCCTGGGCCGACACGTTCGCCGTGTAGCCGAGCGAGGCCGCAGCCTGCTCCACCTTCTCGCGGAACGACTCGGCCACCTTGCGATCGGAGCCGTTGAGCACGCGCGACGCGGTCGCGAGCGACACCCCCGCCTCCCGGGCGACGTCGTGCAGGGTGGGCGCCGCTCCGCGGGGCGGCCGCGGCTGACGCACGCGGGAAGGGCTTTCCGGCACACTCATGAGCCGAGCCTACTGGTCACCGCGACCGTGCCCGCGTGGAGGTCATGGCAGATGCGGTGACACCGCGGCCGCGAACGCCTCGGCGGTGCGCCGCACGACGTTCTCCGGAGCATCGGCCCAGACGTCGGCATGGAAGATCTCGACCTCGATGTCACGGTCGTATCCGGCATCCACCACGGCCCTCGTGAGCGACCCGAAGTCGATCACGCCGTCGCCCGGATAGTGCCTCGACAGCAGCGGATCGGCCGCGAGCGGCGTCTTCCAGTCGCACACCTGATACGTCGCGATGCGCCCCTCGCGCCCGGCGCGGGCGATCTGCTCGAGCACCTGCGGGTCCCACCAGATGTGGAACGTGTCGACCGCCGCGCCCACGACCTCCGGTGCGAAGTCCGCCGCGATGTCGAGCGCCTGACCCAGGGTCGAGACGACGGCGCGATCGGACGCGTACATCGGATGCAGCGGCTCGATCGCGAGCGTGACCCCGGCGGCCTCGGCATCCGTGGCCAGCGTCCCGATCGCGTCGCGCACCCGCTCCCGCGCCCCGATCAGATCGCGAGACCCGGCGGGCAACCCGCCCGCGACGAGCACGAGCACGGCCGTGGAGCCTTCCGCGCCGGCGGCGGCGAGCGTCGCGGTCTCCTCGATCGCGCGACGGTTATCGTCGAGGGCTGCGATGCGCTCCCGCCCCTCCGGCAGGGTGAAGAACCCGCCGCGGCAGTGGGTCGTGAACCGCAGGCCCGAATCGGCCAGCATCTGCGCCGCGAGGTCGAGACCCACCTCGTTCACCGGCTCGCGCCATAGTCCGATGGCGTGGATGCCGGCATCCGCCGTCACTCGCAGGGCGGTGGCGAGGTCCGCGTGCTTGATCGTGGCCTGGTTGATGCTCAGCCGCGGATCCGGGGCGTTCACGCGTCCACCCCGTTCAGGCGCAGCATCCCGTGCCAGCGCTCGCGCGCGAGCTGCGGATCCTCCAGCGCGAACGAGGCGTTCGCGAGCTCGACGATCCGGCTGAGATGCGGGAGGCTGCGGGCCGAGTGCAGTCCGCCGACCATCTGGAACGCCGGCTGGTGCCCGTTGAGCCACGCCAGGAACGCGACTCCTGTCTTGTAGTAGAACGTGGGGGCGGCGAACACCTGACGGCTGAGTTCTTCGGTCGGGCCGAGGATCTCGAGATAGCGCTGCGGGTCTCCGGCATCCAGCGCCTGGATCGCCGCCGAGGCGACCGGCGTGATCGCGGCGAACGCGCCGAGCAGCGCGTCGGAGTGGGTGCGTTTCGTCTCACTCCGCTCGCTCGACGACCGGTGACCCCCGATGAGCCCCACGTAGTGGAAGTCGTCGCCGGTGAACATCCGCACGCCCTCGGGCAACCGCTCCCGCACCGAGATCTCCGAGTCGGCGTTCAACAGGCTCATCTTCACGCCCGCGACCTTGTCGGGGTGCTCCCCGATGATGTCGAGGAGCACAGCGGATGCCGTCTCCCAGTCATCCGCTCCGAAGTAGCCCTGCAGCTCGGGATCGAAGGCAGGTCCGAGCCAGTGCAGCACGACCGGCACGGTCGCACTCGCCAGAACCTCCCGGTAGACGCGGCGGTAGTCGTCGGCATCCCCCGCCGCCCTCGCGACATGACGGGACGCCATGAGCACAGGACCGGCGCCCTGCTCCTCGGTGAAGTGCAGCTGCTGCTTGTAGGCGTCGATCACACGGTCGAGCGGGATGTGCGTCTCCTCGACGTGGTCGGTGTTCACCCCGACCACCACGGAGCCGCCCTCCTCGCGTGCCACCTCCGCGCTGCGGGCGATCAGCTCACGCACAGCCGTCGGGTCGAGCCCCATGTTTCGCTGCGCGGTGTCCATGGCGTCGGCGACGCCCAGGCCCCAGGAGTACACGTTGCGACGGAACGCGAGCGTGGCATCCCAGTCGATGTCGGCGGGGCGACCGGGCGTGTTGTCGGCGTGCGCCTTCGGCACGACGTGCGCGGCCGCGTAGGCGACGCGGCTCTGCAGCGGGGCGGTCGGCCGGGTGTAGCCGCCGCTGTCGTGCAGTTCGGTCTCGGAGGTCGCTCCGTCGGCGGCAAGGAGGCGGAGCGTGGTCATCGCAGGCCCAGGGGCTCGATCGCGACCTTGCGCCCCTCGGCGCTGGAGGTCAGGCCCGCCTCGGCGAACTGCACGCCGCGCGCGCCTGCGAGCAGGTCGAACGGGTAGTCCGTGCCCTCGACGTACGACACCAGGTATTCCTCCCACTGCTGGCGGAAGCCGTTGAGGAAGACGTCGTTGGTCGGCACCTGCTGCCAGTCGGCGTCGTAGTCGTGGTCGTCTTCGAGGTCGGGGTTCCAGACCGGCTTCGGGGTGGCGTTGCGGGGCTGGATCTTCGCGCCGAACAGTCCGACCACGGCGGACCCGTGGGTGCCGTCGACCTGGAACTCGACGAGCTCGTCGCGGTTCACGCGCACGGTCCAGCTCGAGTTGATCTCGGCGATGACGCCGCCCTCGATCTCGAAGATGCCGTAGGCCGCGTCCTCGGCGGTCGCGGTGTACCGCTCGCCCTTCTCGTCCCAGCGGTCGGCGATGTGCACCGCCGCCTGCGCGTACACGCTCTTCACCGCGCCGAACAGGTTCTCGAGCACGTAGTTCCAGTGCGGGAACATGTCGACGATGATGCCGCCGCCGTCCTCCGTGCGGTAGTTCCAGCTCGGCCGCTGGGCGGGCTGCCAGTCGCCCTCGAACACCCAGTAGCCGAACTCGCCGCGCACCGACAGGATGCGCCCGAAGAAGCCCGAGTCGATCAGGCGCTTGAGCTTCTGCAGACCGGGCAGGTAGAGCTTGTCGTGCACGACGCCGGTCTTGACCCCGGCCTCGTCCGCGAGACGGGCGAGTTCGAGCGCCTCCTCGAGCGATTCGGCGGTGGGCTTCTCGGTGTAGATCGCCTTGCCGGCGGCGATGGCCTTGCGGAGGGCGGCCGCGCGGGCCTTGGTCACCAGGAAGTCGGCGTAGATCTCCCACTGCGGGTCGGCGAGCGCGGCATCCAGGTCGGTCGTGTAGTCGGCGATGTCGTGGCGCGCGGCGAGCTCGGCGAGCTTGGCCTCGTTGCGACCCACGAGCAGCGGCTTGACCGTGACGCGCGAGCCGTCGGGCAGCTCGATGCCGCCCTGCTCTCGGATCGCGAGGATCGAGCGCACGAGGTGCTGCCGGTAGCCCATGCGCCCGGAGACGCCGTTCATGATGATCCCGATCTCGCGGGTGGTCGCCTGTGCCATGCGTGGTCCGTTCTGTGAATCTGGGTAAACGCTTTCCAGCACGATCTCATGGCTCGGGGCGGAGCGCAAGCGTTCTGGGAAAACGCTCTCCGCTCCACGTCACGTCTCGAAAGATGGAAAACGCATCGGAAGCGGGCCCTTCCGGAGCGTTTTCGATCTTTCGAATCAGCGGATGCTGGCGCGCTCGACCAGGACAGTCGGGACGACGGTGGATGCCGGGGCGTCGGCACCCTCTATCTCTGCGACGAGCAGGTCCACGGCACGATGCGCGAGCGCGGTGAAGTCCTGCCGGACGGTCGTGAGCGGAGGGCGGAAGTTCGCCGCCTCCGGCACGTCGTCGAAGCCGATCACCGCGACATCCGCGGGCACCCGTCGCCCCGCTTCGGCGAGCGCCCGCAGCAGGCCCAGCGCCATCTGGTCGTTCGCGCAGAACACCGCGGATGCCGAGGCGAGCGCATCCCCCGCCGCGTACCCCGCGTCCGCCGACCAGTCCCCCCGTACGACCGGCGACACCGCGGCGCCCGCAGCCTGCAGGGTCTCGCGCCATCCGCGCTCGCGCTCGGCCGCCGCGAAGGAATCCGCCGGGCCCGCGAGATGGTGCACCGTCGCGTGGCCGCTGTCGAGCAGGTGCGCGGTCGCGGCGGCGGCTCCCCCCGCGTGATCGCTGTGCACGACGACGAGACCGTCGTCCGCCGGGGCATCGACGACCACGAGGCGCAGATCGGCGGGGCGCTGCGCCGCGGGGACGAGCGCCGATGCCTCGTTGAGCACGAGCGCGCCGTCGACCTCCTGCTCGGCGAGGCGCGCGAACGCCTCAGCGACCGAGTCGCCCGCGGTCACGAGCATGAGGGCGTACCCCCGTTCGGCCGCTGCTTCGGCCGTGGCCTGCAGCATGCGCGAGTTGCCCACGGTGGCGAGTGTCGTGACGACGAGACCGATCGTGTGCGAGCGTCCGGTGCGCAGGGCGCGCGCAGCGCGGTGCGGGCGGTAGCCGAGGTCGGCCATGGCCCGTTCGACGCGCATGCGCGTCTCGGGATCGACCCGCGGGCTGCCGTTCACGACGCGGGAGACCGTCTGACCCGAGACGCCGGCGGCCGCGGCGACGGTCGCCATCGAGACGCGCGCCGAGGTGGGCCGAGCGTCGGGCGATCGCGGCGGGTGCACGGAACCGTCGTCCACTCGAGGCACCTCCGCTCCGCCGCCACAACTCCGGTGTGTTGACGTTACCACGCCCCCATGCGTACCATGTTGACGTGAACATGCCAGATTCTCCGGAGAACCGCACGGCGACCAGCGCCGCTGTGCAGCCCCAGATGCTCCGGGCCGGAGTCGTGAAGCGCGCGACGACGCTCGCCGACGGACGCGAACTGCTGTACTTCGACGACCCCGGCACGACCCTCGGCCCCGAGCGCGCGATCGACTCCCGCGTGCTCGATGCCCGCGGCGAGACCGCGACGATGCGACTCGACGTGCTCTCCGGGGACTGGATCACGGTCGCCGCGAACCGGCAGAACCGCGTGATGATGCCGAGCGCCGACGCCGATCCTCTCGCCCCGCAGAGCGCGACGAACCCGTCCGAGATCCCGTCGCTGTACGACGTCGCCGTGTTCGAGAACCGCTCCCCCTCATTCGGCCCCGCGCTCGCCGACGCGCTCGACGGAGCACCCGCAGCGAGCAATCCCCCGCGCGGACTCGACGATCTCGAGGCACTCGGCCTCGGCCGCACCCGCACCTCGGTCGGACGCTGCGAGGTCGTGTGCTTCAGCCCCGAGCACACCGGGTCGTTCGGCACGCAGTCGGTCACCCGTGCGCGCACCGTGATCGAGGCGTGGGCCGACCGCACGGCCGCTCTCTCCTCCCTGCCCGGAATCGAGCAGGTGTTCCCGTTCGAGAACCGCGGCGAGGCGATCGGCGTCACGCTCCCGCATCCGCACGGCCAGATCTACGCCTACCCGTACGTGACCCCGCGCACGACGCGCGTGCTGGAGAGCATCGAGCGCACCGGCGCCGACCTGTTCTCCCGCATCCTCGAGTTCGAGCAGCGCTCCGAGCGCGTCGTGCTGCGCGGCGAGCACTGGACCGCGTTCGTGCCCTTCGCGGCGCGCTGGCCCCTCGAGGTGCACCTCATGCCGCACCGGCACGTCGCCGACCTCGCCGAGACGACGGATGCCGAGCGCGACGAGCTCGCACCCCTGTACCTGCGCCTGCTGCGAGGCGTGGACGCCCTGTACGACACCCCCACCCCGTACATCGCCGCCTGGCATCAGGCCCCGGTCCGCCGCGGGCGCGACAGCGTGCGCCTGCACCTTCAGCTCACGAGCCCGCGTCGCGCGGCCGACAAGCTCAAGTTCCTGGCCGGGTCGGAGGCGGCGATGGGCGCCTGGGCCGCCGAGGTCGCACCCGAGCAGGGCGCCGCACGTCTGCGCGCGGCGGTCGAGAGCATCCCCGAGGTCAGGGCATGAGCGCGCACGCCGCGCCGACCGCCGCCGCCGCGGAGGAGCTGTTCACGACCCTGACCGGTCATGCCCCCGAGGGCCTCTGGTCGGCGCCCGGCCGCGTCAACCTCATCGGCGAGCACACCGACTACAACGACGGCTTCGTGCTGCCCTTCGCGATCCCGCACCGCACGGTCGCGGCCGTGGGCCGTCGTGACGACGACCGCATCCGGGTGGCCTCGACCTTCGCGGACGAGCCCGTGGAGGTGGCGCTCGACGACCTGCACCGGCTGTTCCCGACCCCCGCGGGCGAGGCACCCCGCGTCGCGGAATGGGCCGCGTACCCGCTCGGCGTCGCCTGGGCGCTGCGCGAAGCGGGCGTCACCGGCTCCGGCGTCGACATCGCGCTCGCGTCCGACGTCCCGGTCGGCGCGGGACTTTCCTCGTCAGCGGCGATCGAGGGCGCGACGGCATCCGCCCTGAACGATCTGTGGGGTGCGGGACTCGACCGCGTCGCGCTCGCGCGCATCGGCCGGACGGCCGAGAACGACGCAGTGGGCGCACCCACCGGGATCATGGACCAGATGGCGTCGATGCTGGGCGAGCCGGACTCCGCGATCTTCCTCGACTGCCGGTCCCTCGACGCGGTGCCCGTGCCGGTCGGGATCGTCGAGGCCGGTCTCGCGGTGCTCGTGATCGACACGCGCGTCGCGCACGCGCACTCGACGGGTGGCTATCGCGAGCGCCGTGCGTCGTGCGAGCGGGGAGCCCGGATGCTCGGCGCGACGAGCCTGCGCGACGTGTCGGTCGACGATCTCGGCCGCGCCGAGAGCATCCTCGACGACGTGACCTTCCGACGCGTCCGTCACGTCGTGACCGAGAACCAGCGCGTGCTCGACACGGTGCGCACGCTGCGCGAGCAGGGGGCCCGGGCGATCGGCGGCCTGCTCGTCGCCTCGCACGCCTCGATGCGCGACGACTTCGAGATCTCGGTGCCGGAGCTCGACACGGCCGTGGACGCGGCGCTCTCGGCGGGGGCGATCGGCGCGCGCATGACCGGCGGAGGATTCGGCGGCGCGGCGATCGCGCTGATCGACCGCGACGCCGTGGGAGCGGTGACGGATGCCGTGCACGCCGCGTTCGCGGCATCCGGTTTCTCACCACCCGTGATGTTCACGGTGACGCCCTCGGAAGGCCCGCGACGCGACGCCTGACACGGGCACCTGGGTGCAGACCCGACGGTCGCCCGCGGGACACCTGGAAGAATCGTCCTGAGCCGCGCAGCGCGGCAGGAGAGGAACACATGTCCTGGATCGTCACCGGCGGCGCCGGCTACATCGGAGCCCACGTCGTCCGCGCCCTCGCCGGAGCAGGCCTCGACCCCGTGATCATCGACGACCTCTCCAGCGGCGTCGCGTCGTTCGCCCCCGAGGGCGTGCCGTTCGTGCGCGGCAGCATCCTCGATCGCGACCTCGTCGAGAGCACACTGCGGGAGTACCGCGCGGAGGGCGTGATCCACGTCGCCGGCTACAAGTACGCGGGCGTCTCGGTGCAGCGCCCCCTGCACACCTACGCGCAGAACGTCGAGGGCACGCGCGTGATCCTCGAGGCCATGCAGGCCGTCGGCGTGCAGAACATCGTGTTCTCGTCGTCCGCGGCCGTGTTCGGCACCCCGGACGTGCCCCTCGTCGTCGAGGACACCGCGAAGCGCCCGGCCAGCCCCTACGGCGAGTCCAAGCTCATCGGCGAATGGCTGCTGCGCGACCAGGCGGTCGCGACGGCGGACTCGGATGCCCCGCTGCGCCACACCTCGCTGCGGTACTTCAACGTCGTGGGCTCGGCGGACCCGACCGTGTACGACGTGAGCCCGCACAACCTGTTCCCGATCGTGTTCGAGGCGCTGCTCGACGGCCGCACCCCGAAGATCTTCGGAGACGACTACGCCACGGAGGACGGCACGAACGTGCGCGACTACGTGCACGTCGGCGACATCGCGGCCGCGCACGTCGCCGCCGCGCAGCGGCTCGCGGCAGGCGAGCACGTCGAGCCCGCCTACAACCTCGGCTCCGGCGACGGGCTGAGCGTGAAGCAGATCATGGATGCCGTGGCGCGGGTCACCGGCATCGACTTCGCCCCCGAGATCGGCCCCCGACGCCCGGGCGACCCCGACCGGATCGTGGCGACGGGCGAGCTCGCCGCACGCGACCTGGACTGGAAGATGCGGTACTCGGTCGACGAGATGGTCCGCACGGGCTGGGAGGCCCGCCGCCGCGCGAGCTGAGCGACGCTGGCCGGGGCGTTTCGTCTCGTCGCTTCGCTCCTCGCTCAACGACCGGAAACGCCTCCCCGGTCGTTGAGCGAGCGCAGCGAGACGAAACGCGTCCGGACCCGTTTCGTCTCGTCGCTTCGCTCCTCGCTCAACGACCGGGGCGCTCGGCTCGCTCAGCGACCGGGGACGTCGCGCGCGCGGATCGGGTAGAGCCAGAAGCACAGCCACGCGAGCACCGTGAACACGAGCGGCACGACCGCGACCATGATCCGGATGCCGCCGTCGACGGACTCGGGCTGGGCGTCGCCGAGACCCGCGTCGAACCCGGATGCCGTGAGCACGGCCGCCGCGACGACGGCCTGCAGCACAACCGAGCCGCGCACCACGAAGCCGTTGATGCCGAAGTAGGCCCCCTCGCGGCGGTGCCCGGTGCGGACGGCATCCTCGTCGATGATCTGCGCGAGCACGACCTCGAGCAGCTGCAGCAGTCCTCCCACCCCGACGCCGACGGCGACGCCCACGAGCGCCGCGGCGAGCACGCTCGACGGCAGCAGATAGCCGAGCACGGCGACGCCGAACACGGCCACGCTCCACAGCAGGGCGGTGCGCGGCGAGGTGCGGCGCACGACCGCACTCCACAGCACGATCGACGGGATTGCGGTGACGAAGATCGCCCCGAGCAGCAGGCTCCCCTCGCTCTCGGCGGCGTGCAGCGAGTAGCGCACGTAGAACGGGATGGCGGCGAGGATCACGGCGATCGACGTCTGCACGCACAGCGAGCCGAGCACATACGGCACGAAGGCCCGGTTCGCGAACGTGTACCGCAGCTGGTCGCCCCAGCGCATCGCCTCGGACGACGCCTCGGGCACGCGCCGCTCGACCATGCCGCCCGCGAACGACCAGACCAGCATCCCGAGGCACACGATCGCGAGCACGATCGCCATCCCGGGCCAGCCGATCCAGCCGTACAGGGCGGGGGCGCCGGCCGTGCCCAGCACCATTCCGAGGATCGCGAAGATCTGCCGTGGCACGTTGCCGCGGGCGCGCTCCTCGGTGGTGCGGAAGATCTCGGGAAACAGCGCCGAGACGTTGAGCACGACCACGACGAAGGCGATGTCGTACACGGCGACGACCACGAGGAACCAGACGATGAGCCCTGCGGTCGGCAGGGCCGGCGGCATCCACACGAGGGCGAAGGCCACGACCAGCGGCACGATGCCGATCCCGATCCACGGGATGCGTCGGCCCCAGGGCGTGCGGATGCGGTCGGACAGCGCCCCGACGACCGGGTTCAGCACCGCGTTCAGCACCCCGTGGGCGATCATGGCCGCCGCGACCCAGGCCGGCGCGACACCGAGGTGGGTGACGTAGAAGTAGACGACGAACGCCGAGAACGTCTGCGCCATGAGCTGCGTCGGAAATCCCGAGGCGCCGAAGGCCAGGGCCTGAGCGCGGGTGGGGGCGGCATCGAGCCGTCGATCGCGCAGGCGCGTCGTGAGCGAGCTCACCGCTCTCCCCTCTGCAGGTCGCGCAGATCGCGCCATCCGATGCGCACCAGACCCTCCTCCTCGATCGCCTGCAGCACCATCGGGTCGCTCAGCAGCCGCAGCTCATGCCCGCGCTTCTGGGCGCCGAAGTCGACCGCGGCGCGCAGCTCGTCATCGTCGACCATGGGATGCAGATAGATCTCGGTGACCCCTGCCGGCACGGCGCGCAACAGGGCGAGGAACCCCTCCCGCACCCATTCGTAGGTCTCTCCGGGCAGCGCGTCGAAGGGGTGCGTCCAGAGCCGATCGACGATCTCCACGCCGAGCGCGTCGGCGGCCGCGGCGGCCTCGGTGAGCGTCGCCTGCAGCGCGGGGTCGCCGGCCGCGCCCTCCATGGTCCGCGGGAGGCGGAAGGGCAGTCCGTGGCGGGCCGCCAGTTCGAGCACGGGGCCGAGGAAGTCGCGGCCGGTGAGCAGTCCGTAGACCGAGCCCATGTGGTTGTCGAGATGCGTGACGTCGACTCCGGCGTCGAGGGCGGCCTGCAGCTGCGCCGCGATCTCGGCGGCGACGTCGGCGTCTGACGCACCCTGCTCGACCGCGAGCACCTCGGCGGGGAAGTACCCCGCCCCGTCGACGAGGGTCGTGGCGGTGCCGGTCAGGGGACGCCAGCGGTACCGCGTCCACTCGCTCGTGAGCACGAGATGCACGCCCACGTCGAGGTCGGTGCGGGATGCCGCGAACGCGAGCGCCTCCGGCGCCCACGGGCACGGGACCATCACGGTCGTCGAGTCGACGAGTCCGGCCGGCAGCAGCTGCATGATGGCGGTGTTCGCGGCGTGGCACATGCCGAAGTCGTCGGCGTTGACGATGATCGCGCGCGCCCCGGGGGCCAGGCCCAGACGGTCGGCGAGGTCCGAGATCATCGGGACGACCGTGCGCCCGTGGCGCCGCGTTCGAGGGACGCGCCCCGATCCACAGAGGGGACCAGGCGCGAGAAGACCGTCGCACGCAGCGCGGCGGCCGACTCCTGCACGGCGCCCACCAGCGGGGCCTCCGGCCCGAACGCCGACACGAGGAAGCGCATCGGCAGCTGCGCGGCGTACTCGTCCGCGACCCGCTCCACCGCCTCGACGAGCACGGGATGCGTGGCGAGCCCGCCGAGGATGAACGCCTCGGGGTCGAGCACGAGCGCGATGCTGCCCGCCACGATCGTGAGACGACGTCCCATCTCGGCCGCCATCGCGAGGGCGGCCGAGTCTCCGGCGGCAGCGGCGTCGAGGTGCTGGTGGACGCTCTCCTCGGGGTCGCGTCCGTGCGCGAGAGCGAGGTCGCGCACCACGGCGTCGCCGAGGACGGGGGCGCCTATCGGCACGGGCGTCTGCGGCAGGAACGTGATCTCGCCGGCGACGCCGGAGAACCCCCGGTGCAGCATCCCGTCGATCACGATGCCGCCGCCGAGGCCGTCGTCGAGCAGCAGCAGCGCGAAGCTCGCGAGCTCGGAGCCGCGTCCGTCGGCGAGCTCCGCCAGAGCGGCGAGGTTCACGTCGTTCTCGACCCGGACGGCCGCGCCGAGCCTGGCGGAGAGCGCGGCTCGGAACGCTCCGCCGTCGGGGCCCTGGTCGTCGCGGATCGCCCCGTCGGCGGTGACGATGCCCGGCACGCCGACGACCGCGACGTGCAGGGGTCCGTTCACCTTGGCGAGACAGGCCTCGATCAGCTCGGCGATGTGGGCCACACGGTCGCCGAGAGGCGGGAACGGGCCGTGGGTCTCCACGCGCACGGCGCCGGTCGCATCGACGAGCGCGACGTGCGCGGCCGAGGGCTCGACGTGCACGGCGGCCGCGTATCCGAGGGAGGGATGCAGGGACACGCGCCCCGCGGCGGGTCCGCGCGTCTCCCGGTCGACGCCGGCGGCGGCGACGGCCTCCGAACCCTCCAGCATCCGCAGCACCTGGGTGACCGCGGTGCGGGAGAGACCCGTCTCGGTCATGAGCTCGGCGCGTGTGAGAGGTCCGCGGCGGGCGAGCGATTCGAGGATCGCGCGTCCGTTCAGCGTGCGCAGCAGCGTCTGCGGACCGGCGAGCGGTCGTGCCATGAGGGTCCCCCCGGAGTCGACGTCGGACCCAGCATAGACACATTGCGTCTGACTGGTCGAGCCGTGACCGGAGCCCCGCGATCCGCGCTCAGTCGAGCGCGGTCATGACGTGCTTGAGGCGCGTGTAGTCGTCGAAGCCGTACTGCGACAGATCCTTGCCGTACCCGGAGTGCTTGAAGCCACCGTGCGGCATGTCCGAGACGAAGGGGATGTGGGTGTTGATCCACACGCAGCCGAAGTCGAGGTCACGCGAGAAGCGCATGGCGCGTGCGTGATCGGTCGTCCACACCGAGGAGGCGAGGGCGTAGGGCACGTCGTTCGCCATCGCGAGCGCCTCCTCCTCGGTCTCGAACGACTGCACCGTGAGCACCGGGCCGAAGATCTCGCCCTGCACGGCCTCGTCGTCCTGACGCATGCCCGTGACGATCGTCGCCTCGTAGAAGTAGCCCGTGTCGCCCTGCCGGCGCCCGCCGGTGACGACCGTCGCGTGCGCGGGCAGACGGTCGACGAAGCCCGACACCTGGGCGAGCTGGGCCGCGCTGCTGAGCGGTCCGTAGAGCACACCCTCCTCGTGCGGACCGCCGGTGCGGGCATCCGCCTTCGCGCGGTCGACGAGGGCCGAGACGAGCTCATCGTGCAGCGAGGCGTGAACGAGCACGCGGGTCGCCGCCGTGCAGTCCTGGCCCGCGTTGAAGAACGCGCCGGTGACGATGCCGGCGGCGGCCTTCGCGACATCCGCATCGGGGAACACGATCGCAGGTGCCTTGCCGCCGAGCTCGAGGTGCACGCGCTTCACATCCGCGGCCGCCGAGCGGGCGACCGCCATGCCCGCGCGCACGGATCCGGTGATCGCGACCATCTGCGGGGTCGGATGCTCGACGAGGGCCACGCCCGTCTCGCGGTCGCCCAGCACGACGTTGAGTGTGCCGGCCGGGGTGTGCACCGCGACGATCTCGGCGAGCAGCAGCGTCGTGAGCGGAGTGGACTCGGCGGGCTTGAGCACGACGGTGTTGCCCGCCGCGAGCGCGGGAGCGATCTTCCACACCGCCATGTTCAGCGGATAGTTCCACGGCGTTACCTGGCCGATCACGCCGATCGGCTCCCGCCGCACGAAGGAGGTGTGCCCCGCGAGGTACTCCGCGGCGGCCCGACCCTCGAGGCTCCGGGCCGCGCCCGCGAAGAAGCGCAGCTGGTCGACCGACTGCAGGATCTCGTCGGCGACCAGCGTCGCGCGCGGCTTGCCGGTGTCCTTCGACTCCAGGTCGGCAAACTCCTCCGCGCGGGCCTGCATCTCGTCGGCGATGCGGAAGAGCGCCAGCTGCCGGTCGGCGGGCGTGGTGTCACGCCACACCGGGAACGCCGCGGCTGCTGCGGCGTAGGCCGCGTCGACGTCGGAGGCGTCCGAGATCGGCAGTTCGCCGTAGGTCTCCTCGGTCGCGGGGTCGATCAGCGGCATCCGACCGGTGCCGCGCGCGGCGACGAACGCGCCGCCGATGAAGTTCTGCAGGAGCTCGGTGCGCGGATGTTGAGTGGCCATGCTCGCCATGCTAGCGACCGCTGTGCGAATACAGAAGAGTCCGCCGAGAAAGACGATGGAATCAGTTGCAGGAATGACATCCGCCTGTCAATATCGACATATGAGCGCGCCCGCGAAGCAGCCCGTGCTGGACGACATCTCGAAGCGGATCGTCGAACTCCTGCAGGAGGACGGCCGTCGCCCGTACGCCGAGATCGGTCGTGAGGTCGGGCTCAGCGAGGCCGCGGCCCGCCAGCGCGTGCAGCGCATGACCGAGGCGGGCATCATCCAGATCGTCGCGGTCACCGACCCCATGCAGCTCGGATTCCACCGCATGTCGATGATCGGCATCCGCGTCACGGGCGATCCGCGAGCGGTCGCCATCCAGCTCACAGAGATCACCGAGCTCGCCTACGTCGTCGTGACGCTCGGCACCTACGACATCCTCGTCGAGGCGGTATGCGAGAGCGACGCAGACCTGCTCGACCTCATCGCGACCCGCATCCGCACCATCCCCGGCGTGACGCACACCGAGAGCCTGCTGTACGCGGGCCTCTACAAGGACCTCTACAACTGGGGCACGCGCTGACGCGCGCCCGCCATCCGCATCGGAGTGACCATGGGAACCACCGTCTTCGAACGCCAGCGCCCGACGGATGCCGTCATCGACGCGTCCCTGCAGGACACCGCGCTGAGCGTGTTCTGGCTCGACGACGTCGAGCGGCCCGCGCATCCACCGCTCCGCGGCACGACGAGCGCCGACCTCGTGATCGTCGGCGGCGGCTACACGGGCCTCTGGACCGCGATCCGCGCCAAGGAGCGCGAGCCGGGACGCTCGGTCGTGCTGCTCGAGGCCTCTCGCATCGCGTGGGCGGCGTCCGGTCGCAACGGCGGGTTCTGCGAGGCCAGTCTCACGCACGGGCACGAGAACGGCGTCACCCGCTGGCCGCAGGAGATCGACCGCCTCGAAGAGCTCGGGCTCGAGAACCTCGACGGCATCGAGGCGACCGTCCGCCGCTACGAGATGGACGCCGACTTCGAGCGCACCGGTCAGCTCGCCGTCGCCGTCGAACCGCACCAGGTGGAGTGGTTGCGCGAGGAGGAGGGCTTCCTCGATCGGGAGGCCGTGCAGGCCGAGGTGCACTCCCCCACGTTCCTCGCCGGGGCCTGGGAGCGCGACGCCTGCGCCCTGGTACACCCCGCCAAGCTCGGGCTCGAACTGGCCCGCGTGGCCGTCGAGCTCGGCGTCGAGATCCACGAGAACTCGCTCGTACGGGAGATCACCGGAGACGGCTCCGGTCCGGTGACGGTCGTCACGCGCGACGGGGCGAAGGTCATCGCCGAGTCCGTGGCGCTCGGCACGAACGTCTTCCCCTCGCTCCTGAAGCGCAACCGCCTCATGACCGTGCCCGTGTACGACTACGTGCTCATGACCGAGCCGCTGTCGGCCGAGCAGCTCGCATCGATCGGGTGGTCGAACCGTCAGGGGCTCGCCGACAGCGCGAACCAGTTCCACTACTACCGACTGACCGCCGACGACCGCATCCTGTTCGGCGGCTACGACGCCGTCTACCACTTCGGCGGCAAGGTGCGCCCGGAGTACGAGGACCGGATGGAGAGCCACCGCAAACTCGCCTCGCACTTCTTCACGACGTTCCCGCAGCTCGAGGGTCTGCGCTTCACGCACCGCTGGGCCGGGGCGATCGACTCGTCGAGCCGCTTCTGCGCGTTCTTCGGCACGGCCCGTCGCGGTCGGGTCGCGTACGCGACCGGCTTCACGGGCCTCGGTGTGGGTGCTGCGCGCTTCGCCGCCGACGTCATGCTCGACAAGCTCTCGGGCGAGCCGACCGAGCGCACCGAGCTCGCGATGGTGCGCGAGAAGCCCATCCCCTTCCCACCCGAGCCCGCCGCCGCGATCGGCATCAACCTCGTGCGCGCCGCGATGAACCAGGCTGATCACAACGAGGGCAGGCGCAACCTGTTCCTCAAGACGCTGGATGCCGTCGGCATGGGGTTCGACTCGTGAGCGCACTCGCGCCGGGCGCCGTGGTGGATGCCGCGGCGCTGCCCCTCGCGCACGAGCCGCTGCCCGCATCCGAGGTGCTGTCGGGTGCTCCGACGACGGGCGCGGTCGCGCTCGACGAGCTGTCGGGGATCGAGATCGGGATCTGGGAGATGACCCCGGGCACGGCATCCGACACCGAGGCCGACGAAGTCTTCGTCGTCCTGTCGGGGCGAGCACGCATCGAGTTCGTCGACCCGGCGCTCCCGTCGATCGAGGTGGGACCCGGCTCGCTCGTGCGCCTCGCCGAGGGCATGCGCACGGTGTGGACGATCACCGAGACCTTCCGCAAGGTCTACATCGCCTGAGGCGACGTCAGACGCCCGATACGAGCCGGACTCCCGCGCCGATCTGGGTCAGCAGGTACGACGCGAGCCGCGAAACCGGACAGGGGTCGAGGAACTCGCGGCTGACCGCACTGAGCTGACTGACGTTAGCGACCGAGTCACGGTCCAGCCCCGACGCCGCCGCGGGGATGAGAACATTCCCCGGGAAGCCTTCGAGAGTCGTGTTCGATGTGAGCGGCACCACAAGCACCGTGTTGATCTGCGTGTCGAGCAGCCAGTCGTCCTGGAGCACGACTGCGGGCCTGACCTTGGCTGGTTCCGAGCCGCGCGGGACTCCGAAATCCACCCAGACGACGTCCCCGCGGCGGATCACCAGTCGGACTCTTCGCGCAGACGCTCCTCGTTCGCGCGCACGAAGAGGTCGTCGTCCGGGATGCGGGTTGCTCGCGCGAGCACATCGTCGGCGATGCGCGTGAGATCCGCAGCGCCCTCCAGCTCGTCCGCGAGCCTCGCACCCGCCAGCCGGTAGAACTCGGATCGGTTCATTCCATGACGACGGGCGACGCGCTCGAAACGCGCGAAGTCGCCATCGGGTACCGAGATCGCTGTCTTCATGACTCGAGTATAACCGGTCATACCCGCAGCGGGCGCACGGTCGCGTAGGCGTCCGCGACGTCACGGGTCTCGCTGTCGTAGACGCGCACGACCCCGGCATCCCCCTCGTGCTGCGGCCAGCCCGGATCCCCGCGCGTGATGAAGGAGACGGCCGCGGAATGCACCTCGTCGGCGAGCCGCTGCGGCGGGTTCGGGCCGGCGAGGTTCTCGATGCGCGGACCGTCGAGGCAGTCGAAGAAGAACGGCACGTCGAGGCAGTGCTCGGCGAAGCCGAAGCGTCCGGAGGGCCAGGAGAACCGGTACACCCAGGTCGGTGCGTCGCCGCGGGCGTCCGACACCCGCAGCACTCCGACGCGGAACATGCGGTCGCTGAGCACGCGCCCCGCCAGGCGGGACTTGCCGAGGCGCACGATGTCGGCGTTCGCGGCGAGGTAGTCGGCGCGAACGCTCCGCGGCAGCCCGAGCCGGTCCAACAGGACGTTCCGCGGCACCCAGCGCAGCGCCTTCGCCGCGGCGCCGCCGAACACCATCGTGAACTCGTCGTCGGTGGCTCCCAGCACGACGGGCTTGTCGGCGCCGACGCCGGCACGCAATGAGTCGAGGGTCGGCCGGACGATCAGGTCGCCGTCGACGGCGGGGCCGAGCGGAAGCCCCTGATCGACCAGGCTCGCGATGATCCGTGGATTCAGCTGCGTGGCGCGCTTCTGCAGCTCGAGGACCCGCAGCTCGTCGACCGTCGACAGCCCGGCGACCGTCGGGGCGACCCCGGCGGATGCGGCGAGCGCGCGACCGAACGACTCCGAGCGCGCGGCCGCGACGTCGGTGAGCGCCGACGACAGCGCGTAGACGCCATGGAACAGGTGCTGCGCCTTCTCCATCCCGAGCAGCGTGAGCACGGCTCCGCCGCCCGCGGACTGCCCGGCGATCGTGACGCGACCCGGATCTCCCCCGAAGGCCGCGATGTTCTGCTGCACCCATTCGAGCGCGAGCAGCCAGTCGCGCACGCCGCGGTTCGACGGCGCATCCTCGATCCATCCGAACCCCTCGAACCCCAGCCGGTACGACAGCGTCACGGTCACGACGCCGTCGCGATTGAAGCTGCGCCCGTCGTACCAGGGGCTCGCCGGGGACCCGGTCGTGAAGCCGCCGCCGTGGATCCAGACGAGCACCGGCAGACCGGACGCCTCCGGGTCGGGCGTGAACACGTTGACGTTGAGCGTGGACTCGCCCTCGACGCTCGGCTCGGGGATCAGCGTGTCGCCCTGGTCGCCGCGCTGCGCGGTCGCGCCGAACTCGAGCGCATCCCGCACGCCCTCCCAGGCCGCATGCGGCACGGGAGCCGCGAAGCGCAGATCCCCGATCGGAGGCTCCGCGAACAGGATGCCGAGGAACGCGGCCGACCTCGGCGCGCCCCCACCACCCGTCGTCTCACGCCAGCGTCCGCGGACGCGCCCTGCAGCGGTGTCGACCTCGACGAATTCGCTCATCACAGCAGTCTGCCGGATCGCGCGGTGCGCTCAGCCCTGCATGACCTCGGCATGCGGCATCCGCTCCGTCATGACGCGGATCGCCTCGGGGTTGTCGTCCACCAGAACGGCGTCGCGGCCGAGCGCCGACGCGACGGCTCCGGTCGTGCCGCTGCCGGCGAAGAGGTCGAGCACACGGTCGCCGGGCCTGCTCGACGCCCGCACGATGCGACGGAGGATGCCCTCGGGCTTCTGCGTCGGATACCCGGTCTTCTCGCGCCCCGTGGTCGGGACGATCGTGTGCCACCAGACGTCGGTGGGCAGCTTGCCGCGCGCGGCCTTCTCGGCCGTGACGAGCCCCGGGGCCATGTACGGCTCGCGGTCGACGTCGTCGGAATTGAACACGTACTCTCGCGGGTTCTTCACGTAGACGAGGATCGTGTCGTGCTTGGTCGGCCAGCGCCGCCGCGACTTCGCGCCGTAGTCGTACGCCCAGATGAGCTCGTTCAGGAAGCAGTCGCGCCCGAAAACCGCATCCAGCATGACCTTGGCGTAGTGCGCCTCGCGGTAGTCGAGGTGCAGGTACAGGGTGCCGTCGTCGGCGAGCAGGCGCCAGGCCTCCTCGAGGCGCGGCATGAGGAAGTCGCCGTAGTCGTCGAAACGGTCGTCGTAGGTACGCAGCATCCCCCGCACGCGCTCGTACCGATGCCCGTGGAAGCCGTGCCGCACCTCGGTGGTCGGCTCCTCCCGTTCAGGACTCCGGAGATCCGCGGCGGCCGGGCCGCCCCCTTCGCGTGATCCCGCTGCCGCGTCCTCCGCGACGACGGGGTTCTCCGGAGTTGTGAAAGCGCGCCGCGCCGTCACCACCTGCCGCTCCTGCGCACGACCGGTGTTGAACGGCGGGTCCAGGTAGACGAGCGTGAAGGACGCCGAGGGCAGCGTCGCCGCGACCGCGAGGTTGTCGCCCTGGATGACCGTGACGGCGCCGAGCGGGTCGTCGGTCACGGGACCCGGTGCAGCCACGCGTCGGTGGCGAACTTCGACTCGACGAGCGCCTCGGCGTCGGCGTACTCGTCGGGCGTGATCGTGCCGTCCTCCGCATGCGTGAGCGACCGGAACGTGGCCTTGAAGCGCTCGATGATCTCTGCGCGAGCAAGGCCCGTCTGACTGCGCAGCGGGTCGACGCGCTTGGCGGCAGAGGTCGTGCCCTTATCGCTGAGCTTCTCGCGGCCGATGCGCAGCACCTCGGTCATGGTCTGCCCGTCGATGTCGTACGAGAGCGTGGCGTGGTGCAGGACTCCGCCGTTCGCGAGGCGCTTCTGCGCCGCGCCGCCGATCTTGCCCGACGAGCTCGCGATGTCGTTGAGCGGCTGGTACACCGCGTCGATCCCCAGCGAGCGCAGCGCCTGCAGCACCCAGTCGTCGAGGAACGCGTAGGAGTCGGCGAACGTCATGCCCTGCACGAGCGATGCCGGCACGTACAGCGAGTAGGTGATGATCTGCCCCGCGGCCATGAGCATCGCCCCGCCGCCGGAGATGCGGCGGACGACGTCGAAGCCGTGCCGGGCGGCGCCCTCGGGGTCGACCTCGTTGCGGTAGGACTGGAACGACCCGATCACGACGGCCGATTGGTCCCACTCCCAGATCCGCAGTGTGGGCCGGCGTCGCCCTTCGCCGACGCGGGCGGTGAGCACCTCGTCGAGCGCGAGGTTCATGCGTGGCGAGACGGCCTTCTCGTGCACGATCTCCCAGTCGAAGTCTCCCCAGCCCGGAGCCGTGACGAGCGCTCGTCGCACCGCGGTGCCCACGGCTTCAGGCGCGAAGCCGAGCAGTTGGGCACCCTCGGGCAGCGCTGCGCGCACGGCGGCGGCGATGGTCGTGGCGTCGGACTCCACGGGCAGCCCGTTCACGGCGGCGTCGATGTCCTCGATCGCCGAGTCCGGTTCCAGGAAGAAGTCGCCGGCGAGGCGGAATCGCGCGATCCGGTCGTCCTCGACTTCGAGGTCGACGACCACGAGCTTTCCGCCTGGGACCTTGTATTCTCCGTGCACGGTTCCAGCTTAAGGCGCGGCCCGCAGGGCCGGGGGGCGGATGCCGGGCTCAGCGTCCCAGAACGACGACCCTCTCGCCCGCGCGGATCGGCAGGGAGTACCGGTTCTCGGCCGGCGGTTGCGGACACACGAACTGGTCGGAGAACGCGCACGGCGGCAGGTAGGCCCGGTTGAAGTCGACGACCGCGGTGCCGTCGTCCGCGGGTTCCTCCACGGGCAGGAAGCGGAAGCGGTAGGTCTCGGTGCCGTTCGTGCCGTCGGCGAAGACCGCGGTCAGGGCCCCCTGCGGCGTGCGGGTCGCGGAGAGGGTCAGGGGGATGCCGTCGAGCGCGAAGCGCAGGCGTCCGGCCAGCGGCTGCTCGTGCACGGCGCCGTCGAGCGCGGTGATCGTGATCGTCTCGTCGGGCGTCGCCTCGAAGTCGGCGCGCACCCGCCACCCCTCCCGTGGCGGGTACGCGTCGATCCCACTGAAGCGCTCACGTTCCGGCCGCCGCGGATTGAACACCCGCAGTGCGACGGCGCCGCGCCGGTCGAACACCCGCAGCTCGCGTCGGCCGAGGCGCAACGTCTCGCGCCCCCGCAGCGTGACGACGTTCCCCGCGGTGCCGAGGTCGCTCCCGCGGATCCCGCCGTCGCCGGTGAGCGCCCACAGCCCGGGCACGCCCTCCACCGCGGCCGGTTCCGTGATGAGCCAGTTCGTCGACTCGAGCGCGGCCGGTCCGTACTCGGCGCCGGCGTAGCGTTCGCGCGACTCATGCCAGCTGCGCCACTCCTGTTCGAAGCCCACCGCGCACCTCCCTCTCGACCCGGTCGCTCTCACCCTCCAGCCGTGAATCTATGGCGAGGAGAGGATGCCGGGCGGGCGCGGCGTCACGCGGATTCACCCGCTGTCATGCGGGGTCACGCGAGGTCACGGGAGGACATCTCCCGCGGGCTCAGCGCGCGGGGATCCGGGCGTCCAGCCAGGACAGCACGTCGGCGCGGACCTCGGCCTGGTTGAGCTCGGCGAAGATCTCGTGGCGGGCGTCGGGGTAGACGAGGGTCGTGACGTCGGTGAAGCCCGAGCGCGTGCGGTACGCCTCGGCGAGCTTGTGCACGCTGCGGGGTCCGCCGACCGGGTCGTCGCGACCGACGAGCAGCAGCAGGGGGATGTCGCGTCCGAGGTCCTTGCGCGGCCGCCCGTAGAGCTTGGCGGCCTCGATCGGGCCGAACAGCTTCAGGAGCGGTTCCTCGGTCGTGAGCGGGTCGTCGTGGAACGCCGACCACACCTCCGGGTCGCGGCTGAGCCATTCGAGTCCGGTGGCGTCGGGGGCCGCCCAGCGCGCGTTGAGCGGCGCGGCGTTGAGGGAACCCGGCATGCGCAGCGCGGAGCCCGACAGGATCACGGCGTCCCACGCCTCGGGGTGATCGTTCACGAGCATCTGGGCGAGGAAGGATCCCCAGGAGTGCCCGACCAGCACGAGCGGCAGGTCGGGATGCTCGTCCTTGATGATCCCGGTGAGCTGCCAGATCGCGGCCTCGGCGGCGCGGATCCCGCCCGCCCCCAGCCGCCCGAGCTTCGCCGGACCCTCATGCTGACGGATGCCGGTTCGTCCGTGTCCGCGGTGGTCGTCGGCGTACACGTGGAACCCGGCCTCCGTGAGCGCCGCGATCAGCGCGACGTACCTGCCGGCGTGCTCGCCGACGCCGTGCAGCAGTTGGACGACGCCTCGCGCGTCCCCGGCCGCGGGGTGCACGTCGTAGACGATGGCGATGCCGTGGGCATCCGTGAACTCACGCGTTTCGGTCACGCCCCCACCCTACTGACCGGTGCCCGAGGGCGTCAGGGAGGCGAGCGCGGCGACGACCGCGCGGGCGGTGTCGAGGTCGGTGACCTCGTAGCCGCCGACGCCGTCGGACGCCGACCCCATGCGCACGCCGCCGTCTTCGCGCACCGTGCGCTTGGCCGAGAAGTGCAGGGCGTCGACGCCGGTCGCGGCGAGCGCGGCCGCGCTCGCGGCATCCACTCCGCTCCCGGCCATGACCTCGATCGCGCCGGCGGCTTCGACGACCATCGCCCGGAGCCTGTCGATCCCGTCGATCGCGGCCGAGGCCCCGCCCGAGGTGAGCACGCGGCGCAGTCCGAGCGAGCGTGCCGCGGCGAGCGTCGCGACCGGGTCGGCGGTGACGTCGATAGCGCGATGCAGGGTGACGGATGCCGAGCCCGCGGCGTCGCGCAGACGGGCCATGGCGTCGAGGTCGAGCGCGCCGGCCGGGTCGAGCGCACCGACGACCACGCCGTCGGCTCCCGCCTCGACCGCACGGCGCACATCGAGGACGGACAGGGCGATCTCGTCGGCGTCGTAGTGGAATCCGCCGGCCCGTGGTCGCACGAGCACGTGCACCTCGACGCGGGCTTCGCGCGCGGCGTCGATCGACAGCTCCAGGGTCGCGGGCGAGGGCGTCAGGCCGCCGAGCGGGAGGGCCTGCGCGAGTTCGACGCGGGCGGCGCCCACGGTTCCGGCGATGCGGACCCCCGCGGGTCCGGTCACGGCGATCTCGAGTGCGGGCGTGCGGGTCGTCATCCGCCCATTCTGCCCGAGCGTCGTCACCGTCGCGGGAGGGTGCGGATCTCGAGCATCGCCGCGAAGCGGGTATCGGCGTCGGAGAGGTCCATGTCCCCGACCTCGGCGACGCGCCGCAGACGGTAGCGGAACGTGTTGACGTGCACGAAGCAGGAGGCGGCCGCCGCGGCGACGTCGCCGAAGTGGTCGAGCCACGCGGTCAGGGTGTCGACGAGGTGGGCGTCGTGCTCGGCGTCGTAGTCGGCGAGCCGGGCGAGGGGTCCGGAGGCGCGGTCGCCGCGCGCACTGCGCAGGTCGCGCAGATCGAGCAGGAGGGAGTCCGTCTCGACGTCGGCGATGCGGGCGAGGCTGCGGTGACGCGGAGACCGCTCCGACACGACGCGCAGCGCGCGGTGCGCCTCGGCACGGGAACGGGCGATCTCGGCCACCGTGACCGCCGGGCGCCCGATGCCGATCACGGCGGGGATGCGGTCGCCGACGCGCAGCAGGAAGTCCTCGGCCAGACGCGCCGATCGGTCCTCGGCCGGAGCATCGGCCACGGGCAGGATGCCGTAGACGGTATCGCCCACGAGCGCGACCGCCGCGCCCTGCTGCACGGCCGACAGATGCAGCGCGAGGGCGTCGGTGAGGCGCTCGCGTTCCGCGATCGAATCGTGCTCCGACCCGTCCTCCCCACGGGGGGCGAGGGCGGTCGCCATCACCCACACCCGGCGTCCCGCGAGTCCCAGTCGCCCCAGGGCGTCCTGAGCGTCCGGCCCGCCGTCCACAGCCCGGCTGACGAGTTCGGCGCGCAGACTGCGCTGCGCGTCGGCGCCGGCGCGGATGCGCAGCAGGTGCAGCGCCACGAGCGTCGTCGCGTCACGGAGCGTCGCCGCCCGCTCGTCGGTGAGGGGCCCGTCCATCGCGGCCCAGATCGAGCCGAGCACCTCGTCGCCCGCGCGCACGGCGATCGCGATGCGCTGCGTGGAGACGCCCTCGCCGAGACGCACGGGGTCGACGACGACAGGCGCGTCGCCGCGGTAGAGGTCGCGGAAGACGCCCATCTCGGTGAGCACTCGGGCGTACCGGTCCGGCACCTGCCTGCCGATGATGGTCTCCACCCGCGAGGGGTCGGCCGCTTCCTGCCCGCCCGAGAACGCGAGCACCCGGGAGGAGCGGTCCTCGATCGTCACGGGGGCGTCGAGCAGTGCGGCGATCGCGTTGGCGACTGCGAACAGGTCGCCCGACGAGACGCCTCCGAGCGATTCCGCCGGCGTCTGCCCGACGTCGTCCTCGGCGAGCAACGAGCGCAGCAACGCGGCGAGCTGCGTCCACGTCGCACCCCGAGCGAGTCCGAGCACCGCGATGCCCGCGGTGTCGGCCGCCGCGCGGACGGCGTCGGTGAGATCCGTCGAGGCACGCACGACCACCGCGACGGCATCCCGGTCGCCGGCATGCCGCACGAGCTCCGCGAGCTCGTCGGCGTCGCGCAGCGAGACCGCCAGCACCACGGCTCCCGGCGGATACACCGGCTCGTCGAGCGGATCGTGGATCACGACGCCGCCGACCTGCCGATCCACATCGATGCGCCCGTAGGCCACGTCGAGCAGCGTCACGCCGAGATCGTCGATCACGCGACCCCAGCTCGACCGTGACAGCGCGCTCATATCGGCGAGCATAACCTCACATCGGAAGCCACTCGGTCGAGGTCGTGAGCTCGTCGAGGATCTCCGGGATCGGGGTCACGCCGAGCCCTGCCCCCTGCGGGACCGCGAGGCTGCCGTCGCGCATCACGAACGGCTCGGTGAGATCGACCCGGTAGAAGCGGTCGCTCGCCGAGACGTCGCCGGGGAGGACGAATCCCGGCAGCGCGGCGAGCGCCACGTTCGCGGCCCTGCCGATGCCGCTCTCGACCATGCCCCCGCACCAGACCGGCACGCCCTGGGCCACGGCGAGGTCGTGGATGCGGCGCGCCTCGAGGTACCCGCCGACGCGGCCGGGCTTGATGTTGATGACGCTCGTGGCGCCGAGGCGGATCGCGGCGGCCGCGGTCTGGGCCGAGGTGATCGACTCGTCCAGGCAGATCGGCGTCTTCAGCATCCGCGCCAGGTCGGCATGCCCCAGGATGTCCTCCTCCTCGAGGGGCTGCTCGATCAGGAGAAGGTCGAAGTCGTCGAGTCGGGCGAGGTGCTGCGCGTCGCGGAGCGTGTACGCGGTGTTCGCGTCGACCTGCAGCAGCACTTCGTCGCCGAAGCGCTCGCGCACCGCGCGCACGACGTCGACATCCCACCCCGGTTCGATCTTGAGCTTGATGCGCACGTACCCCTCGGCGAGGTATCCGTCGACCGCATCGAGCAGCCGCGGGATCTCCTCCATGATCCCGACCGACACCCCGCACGGCACGGTGTCGCGCACGGCGCCCAGCTCACGGGCGAACGAGCGGCCCTCGGCCCGCAGCTCCGCGTCGAGCACGGCCGTCTCGATCGCGGCCTTCGCCATGCGATGGCCTTTGAAGGGCGCGAGCATCTCGCCGACCATGTGCGCGCCCGAGAGCTCGGCCCCGGTCAGAGCCGGCACGATGTAGCGACGGATCATGTCGACCGCGCCCTCGGTGTACTCGGGCGAATAGACGGGGTCGGGCAGCGTCACGCACTCGCCCCACCCGTCGACGCCGTCGACCACGGCCCGCACGAGCAGGATGTCCCTGGCAGTCTGCGTGCCGAACGATGTGCGGAACGGTGAGACGAGCGGCATCGCCACCCGTCGCAGCTCGATCCCGTCGATCCTCATGCCGTTGTCCTCTCCGGTCGGATGATGTAGCCCTCGGCGCGGTCGAATCCGACGATGCGCCCGCCCGCGTCCAGCGCCCCGGTGAGCTGCTCGCGCACCAGGAAACGCCACCGCTGCGCCGCGGCGCGGTCGTCGCGTCGCAGCCCCTCGATGTCGGGCGGTACCGCGACGTTGCGGTCGCCCGGCATCCGCGTCTCGGGCTGGGCGGAACTGCCGTGCGCGCGGAGCACGACGCCCGCGTCGCGCAGCTCCCAGCGCATGAGCAGCCGATCGGTCTCGTCGTCGCTGTTGACGCCGTCGGTCATCGCGCCGTAGAAGTCCGAGAGGTACTCCTGCGGTCTCGCACCGAGCTTGGTGATGTTGAAGTGGGCGTTGCGGGCGACGAGCGGATCGAACGTCCACTCGATCGCATCGATGCCGCGACCCAGAGCCCAGGCCCGCTGGTGCTGCTTGAGCGCGAAGCCGATCGATCGACCGGCGCTCTCGGCCGCGATTCCGGCGATGTGGCTGTACAGCGCATGCCGCTCGGGGTCGGCGTGGAACGCGATCGCGACGCCGACGAGACGATCGCCGACGAACGCGCCGCCGATGTAGTTGCCTGCCTTGCTGAGCGCCCGCATGAGTTCGGGCGGCACGACCGGGTTCTCGGGCGAACGCCCCCAGATCCGCGACAGCAGCGCGATGGCCTCGGCGTGCTCCCCCACCGCCCCGAGCTCCCTGATCGCGACACCGGATGCCGCTGCGGCGCGGTCCGCGTCATGCCGCGCGGACGACACGACCGCGTCGTCGTGCATCAGTTCTGCCATGATCCGTCCGTTCTCGAGATCTCCGCCGCCATGTCGGCCAGCAGGCGCGTCCGCGGCAGGATCTCCGCCACGATCGCGTGTTCGTCGTCGGCGTGCGCGCCGCCGCCGACGGCGCCCATGCCGTCGAGGGTCGGCACGCCCGCACCCGCCGTGAAGTTCCCGTCGCTGCCCCCGCCGACATCGACGGCACGCACATCGCCGAGACCGTGCCTCGCGCCGAGCCGCGCAGCGAGGGCGGCGAGCGCCTGCGACATCTCGCGGGAGAGCGGCGGGCGGTTGATACCGCCGTGCACCGTCACGACCGCACCCGGCACGGGCGAGACGTAGGCGCGGAGCGCCGCATCCACCCGGTCCAACTCGGCGGCCGACCAGGCCCGCACGTCGATGCGCAGGGTGGCCTCGGCAGGCACCGTGTTCCCCGTCGTGCCGGCGTCGGCACGGGTGGGTGTCACGGTCGTGCCGTCATCCGCATCGGCGAGGGCGCCGACCGCGAGCACGAGGTGTGCGAGCGCGACCGTCGCGTTGACACCCTTCTCGGGCTCGAGCCCCGCGTGCGCCGCCTTGCCCCGCACCGCGACCTCATACATGCCGACGCCCTTGCGCGCGCCCTTCCAGGCTCCGCCCTCCGAGGCTTCGGTGACGAGCACGGCGCCGGCGCCGCGCGCCGTCTCCTCGATCAGCGCGCGAGAGCGCACCGACCCGGTCTCCTCGTCACCGGTCACGAGGATCGTCACGCCGTCGCGATCGTCGAGCTCGGCGACCGCGTGCAGCACCATCGCCAGCCCGGTCTTCATGTCGAACGATCCCGGCCCTCGCAGCACGCCGTCGACCACGCCGAACGGCAGCCGGTCGAGGGTGCCGTGCGGCCAGACGGTGTCGTGATGCGTCAGGAGCAGCACGCGGGTCTCGGCGCCGAAGCGCCAACGCAGGTGGGTGCAGCCGTCGATCACGAGGCGCTCGGGCTCGACGCCCAGGAGCTCGGCGCCGATCTCGGCGACGACGTCGGCCGAGCGGGCAACGGCCGCGTCGTCACCCGAGGGCGACTCGCACTCGATCAGCCGGCGGATCGTGGAGACGAGAGTCGCCTCCGTGAGGGCGCCGGCGACGAGCGAAGACGGGATGCTCATGCGCCGCTCGACACCTTCGGGGTGGCCCGCGCACCGAAGTGCAGGTACTGCTCGCCGGTCGGCAGCTCGTAGAACGTCGCCGTCATCCAGGTCTGCGTCCCGGGGGCGCGGAGCGCGAACACTCCATCGCTGTAGGGGGTGAGCGCGTACTCGTCGACCGGGTCGGACTCGAGCTCGGCGAGCGGCCCGAGCACGGTGGTGCGGAGCACCGGTCCGTCGTCGCCGACGAACACCTCCGCGCGCACCGAGGCGCGCTCGTAGGTGCCGACGTACGGCGCGATGTCGATCTCGACCGGCTCGGCCGGCGGCTGCACGGTGGCTTGCATGGTCACGCCCGACAGCTCGGCGAAGATCTCGCGGTAGAGGTCCTCGTACAGGTCGCGTGTGTGACCGCCGTTCGTGAGCAGCGTCACCGCGACGCCGGACCCGGGGTGCACGCGCAGGAACGCCGCCTGGCCGATCGTGTTGCCGTCGTGTCCATAGAGGCGCTCGCCGTTCCAGTCGAAGCGGATCCAGCCGAGCCCCCACGAGTCGCCGAGGATGTGCTTGTCGGGCACCTCGGCCTGGAACGCCTGCATCTCGGCCACGGTGTCCTCGGCGAGCAGACGCGTGCCGTCCGCCGCGACGCCGCCGGCCAGGTGCAGACGCGCGAACGCGAGCACGTCCGCTGCCCGAGCGGTGATGAGCCCTGCCGGACCCAGCGAGCGGGGCAGCGCCCAGACCGGGGCGATCACGGGCTTCTCGCCGGTCTCGACATGGCCGACCGCCGCGGAGTGCAGGATCGCCTCCTCGGGCAGCGTCACGGTGTGCGTGAGCCCGAGCGGCGTGAAG
The DNA here is from genome assembly GCF_001262495.1 of Microbacterium sp. GCS4. Lineage (GTDB taxonomy): Bacteria > Actinomycetota > Actinomycetes > Actinomycetales > Microbacteriaceae > Microbacterium. Next base: position 248,989 of record NZ_LGYE01000002.1, on the reverse strand, counting down.
ACCAGGTCGCGCATCGCCGTGTCCCAGACACTGCCCGTGGCCTTCTCGATCACGCGTCCGAGCAGCGAGAAGCCCGAGTTGCAGTACGACCAGGTCGCGCCGAGCGGGTGGTTCACACCGATCTCCGGGAACAGCCCCGTGTACTTCTCCAGGCAGTCGTCACCGCGACCGGTGTCGGTGAACACGTCGCCGTCGATGCCGCTCGTGTGGGTGAGCAGGTGGCGCACCGTGACACCCCTGGTGAACTCCTCGGTCGCGAGCTGCAGCTCGGGCACGATCTCCACGACCGGGGTGTCGAGCGTGAAGGCCCCCTGCTCGATCAGCCGCATCACCGCGGTCGCGGTCCACACCTTCGAGATCGAGCCGATCTGGAAGACGGAGTCGGGCAGCACCGTCGCCGACGCCGCCGGCAGATCGGCGTTGAGCGTGCCGGTGGCGGCAGTGACGACCTCGTCACGACCCTCGGGGTCGTAGCGGAGGATGCCGAGCTGCGCGCCCGGCACGTCGTGCAGCCGGGCGAGCTCGTCGAGCCGGTGCTGCCAGTGCGCGGCGTCGATCGCGGCCGGGCGCACACCGCGGGTGCTCCCGGCGAAGCGCTCGACCCAGTCGACGATGCGCCGCGCGTAGTCGACCCGGTGGCTCGGCGCCCCGAGCAGCGGGAACACGTGACTGCCGCCGGGGTAGAGCACGAGCTCGGTGGGCACGCCGCGCTCGCGCAGCGCGTAGTGCCACTGCTGCGCCTGGTGCACGGGGCACCGCAGGTCCTTCTCTCCGTGCAGCACGAGCGTCGGCGTCGTCACGTTCTCGACGGCCGAGTACGGCGACATCGCGGTGAGCGTCTCCCGGTCGGCGGAGGCCCACGGCATGACGCCGAGCTCGAGCACGTTGAGCATGTGCGCGTCGTCGCTCGTGCCGCCCATGCTGAACAGGTCGGCGACGATGCCGCCGGCGACGGCCGCCGCGAACCGGTCGTCGTGTCCGGTGAGGTACGCCGTCATGTAGCCGCCGTAGCTGTATCCGGCGACGGCGAGCCGTGCGGCATCCGCCGTCCCCTCCGCGACGAGCTCGTCGACCGGCTCCAGGAAGTCCTTCGCGTCGGAGACGCCCCAGCCACCGTTCACGCCGCGCCAGAAGTCCTCGCCGTACCCGTCGCTGCCCCGCGGGTTGATCATGAGGATCGTCCACCCGTCCGCCGCGAGCTGCTGGTGGTACAGGTGCATCTCGTCGACCGCGCCGTTCCACGCGTTGTGCGGTCCGCCGTGGATGTCGACGAGCAGCGGGGTCGCGCCGGTGACCGCGGGGTCGCGCACGATCCAGCCCTGCACGACGGTGCCGTCGCTGATCGAGAACTCGCGGCTCTCGCGCACGAACAGCTCGGCCCCGTCCGGCGCGTCGCCGTGCGCGGTGAGCACGGCGCTCGTACCCGCCGCGAGGTCGAGGCGCAGGATCTCGCCGAACGACGTCGGGGTCGTCAGCGCGATCGCCGCGGTGTCGCCCGCGACCGACAGTCCGCTCACGACCTCGTCGGTGCCGCCGTGCACGAGCCGAGGCTCACCGCCGGCCACCGGTACGGCGTAGAGGTGGGTCGCGCCGCGGTCGCGGACCGCGAAGAGGATGTCGCCGGATGCCGTGACCTGCGGCAGCGCGCCCGGATAGGCGGGGGCTCCGGGCATGACGTTGCGGTCGAGGTCGCGCGCCGCGTCGACGACCTCACCCGATGCGAGCTCGACGACGAAGAGGCCGGCGTGCCCCTCGGGCTCGCCGTTCCAGCCGATGACGACCAGGCTCGCACCGTCGGGCGTGAACGACACGGTGCCCGCGAAGCCCTCGGCGAAGGCGAGAGTGCGGGGGCGGGCGGCGGGATCGGCGGGGTCGAGCGCCTGCACCGAGGAGCGGAACGCGAGGTCGTCAGCGCCGTCGGGTCGTGCGACGTAGGCGAGGGTGGCGCCGTCGGGAGACCAGGCGGGGCTGCCGACGCCGGCCACGCCGTCGGTCAGTCGGCGCACGCGCCCGTCCGCCACGTCGAGCACATGCAGCTGATCGCGCACGCCGCGGGTGAACCACGCCCCGTCCGCGAGATAGTCGATCCCGGTCGCGACGATCGGGGCCTTCTCCCGCTCCGCCCGCTGCTCGCCGCTCTCCCCCTCACCCTGCGCGGAGAGCGGCACCACCGCGGCCGTGAACGCGATGCGCGTGCTGTCGGGGCTCCACACCGGCACACCGGCGCCGAGCGGCAGGGTCGTGCGCTGCTCCGGCTCGCCGCCCGCGAGCGGGAGCGTCCACAGCTGGCCTTCGCGGAGGAACGCGACCTGCGAGCCGTCCGGAGAGAAGACCGGGCTCGAGTCGGACGGGCCGCGCGTGAGAGCGCGCGTCGCCCCGTTCTCGGCGATCCAGAGCGCGCTCGTGCTGCGGTCCTCGGCGACGTCCGTCGCGGCGAGGACGTAGACGAGCCGGTCGCCGGTCGACGACAGCGTCGGCTGACTCGGCACGGTCAGAGCGAGAGCGTCGTCGATGCTCATTCTGCGGGTCACGGTGACTCCTTCGGTTGCGGCGTTCGTGGCGCCGGGTCGGGACGGTTCAGGGGGTGTACTGGATCGGTCGGGGGATCGCGGCGAGCAGCTGCCGCGTGTACTCGTCGTGCGGATCGTCGAGCACGGCGGCCGTCGGCCCCTGCTCCACCACGCGGCCGTCGCGCATGACGGCCATGTGCGAGGCGACGTACCGCACGACCGCGAGGTTGTGCGAGATGAAGAGCATCGAGAACCCGAGCTCGTCCTGTAGCTCCCGGAGCAGGTTGAGGATCGCGCCCTGGATGAGCACGTCGAGCGCCGAGGTGATCTCGTCGGCGATGAGCACACGGGGCCGGCCGGCGAGGGCGCGGGCGATCGCGATGCGCTGCCGCTGACCGCCCGAGAACCGCGAGGGACGCGCGTCGGCCTTGTCGGGATCGAGCTGCACGAGCTCGAGCAGTCGCGCGGCCTCGGCGGCCCGCTCCCGTCTGGTCATGCCGGACGGCATCATCTCGGCGATGCTCGCCCCGACCGGCATCCGCGGGTCGAGGGAGGAGTACGGGTCCTGGAACACCATCTGCAGCGGACGCGGCCCGCGGCGTGGGATGGGGGCGCCGTCGAGCAGGATCCGTCCGCCGTGCAGCGGCACGAGTCCGACTGCGGCCCTGGCGAGCGTGGACTTGCCCGATCCGGACTCGCCGACGACACCGGTGACGCCTCCGTCGGGGACGGTGAGCGAGACGCGATCCACCGCGGTCATGGCGCCGCGGCCGACGCCGTAGCGCACCGAGACGTCGTCGAAGACGAGCTCGCTCATCGGCTGCCCACCTCCTCGTGGTCGGACCCCGCGTCGGGCGGGACGGCGGCCTCCTCGGCACCCGACGCACGCTCGGCGCCGACAGGGCCCTCCGCAGCCGTCGTGCGGCCCTCCTCCTCGGCCAGCGTCGCGAGAGTCGCGAGCGGGCGGTCGAGATCTGTCGCCATGTGCGGGACGGCGGCGAGCAGCGCCCGCGTGTACGGATGCCGTGCCGACGACAGGTCGGTCGCCGGGAGCGACTCGACGATCTCGCCGGAGCGCATCACGAGCACGCGATCGCAGAGTTCGGCGACCACGGAGATGTCGTGGCTGATGAAGAGGATCGACGCGCCGTCCTCGTCGCGGATCGCCCGCAGCAGGTCGAGGACCTGGCTCTGCACCGTCACGTCGAGGGCCGTCGTGGGCTCGTCGGCGATGATCAGGCGCGGCGTCACCATGAGACCCATGCCGATCATGGCGCGCTGACGCATCCCGCCCGAGAACTCGTACGGGTACTGCCGCACGCGGCGCTGCGGCGCGCTGATGCGCACGGCTGCGAGCCGGTCGGCTGCCCGGACGAGCGCCTCGCGCCGGCTCAGGCCGGCATGCTCGGTGGCGACCTCGGCCAGCTGCGCCCCCATGCGCATGGTCGGGTTGAACGATGACATCGGGTCTTGGAACACCATCGCCATCGAGGTGCCGAGCAGGCGGCGCAGCGCCGGCCGCTCGGCCGACACCAGGTCGACGCCGAGGAAGCGCAGAGCGGATGCCGTCACGCGGCCCGGCGGGTTCACGAGCCGCGCCACCGCGAGCGCGGTCATCGACTTGCCCGAGCCGGACTCGCCGACGATCCCGACGATCTCGCCCGCTCCCACCTCGAAGTCGATCCCGCGCACGGCGTGCACCACGGTGCCGTCGGCGCTCTCGAAGTCGACCCGCAGATCCTCGACCTCCAGCACGGCGCCGTCCTCCGGCGCCGTCGGGGCGATCGGCGCGGCCGCGCGTGCGCCCGACGTCCGGCGGGAGCGGCGGGGGCGGATCGCGGTGCGCAGCAGCACGTCATCCGCGAGACCCAGGCTGCGTGCGGCCGATTCGCCCGTCAGGTTGAAGGCGAGTCCGGCGATCACGACCGCGAGGCCCGGCGCGAGAGCGGCGAGGGGGTTGGCGTAGATGCCGCGCAGACCGTCCATCATCAGACGGCCCCAGTCGTACTCGGGCGGCTGCACGCCGAGGCCGAGGAACGACAGGCCGGCGAAGGCGAGCAGCGTGCCGCCCGCGCCGATGGTCGTGTTCACGATGAGGGGTTCGCCGATGTTCGGCAGGATGTGGCGGAACAGCACCCGCACGCGCCCGATCCCGCCCACCCGGGCAGCTGCCACGAAGTCGCGGGCCTCGATGCCGGCGATGAGGTTCTGGCACAGACGGGCGAAGGACGGCGCTCCCGCGAGGCCGAGCGCGAAGACCGCGGCGGTGGCGGTGCTGCCGAAGATCGCGGCGAAGAACAGTGCCAGCAGCAGACCGGGGAACGCGACCGCGATGCCCGTGAACCACGTCATCGCCCGACCGAGCACCGGCCCGAGCAGCAGCGGGGCGACGCCGAGGATGAGACCGGCGACCACCGCGACGAGGGTCGCGAGCAGCGCGAGCACGATCGACAGACGTGTGGCGACGATCGTCCGCAGCAGCAGGTCCCTGCCGAGGTTGTCGGTGCCGATCAGATGCTCGGCGGACGGACCGGCGAGCAGGTCGCCGGTGTCGGTCACGTCGGCCTGCTCGCCCCAGATCATCGGGGCGACGATCGCTGTGAGCACGACGATCGCGAGCAGCGCCAGCGCCGTCGCACCGAGCGGCGTGCGCACCATCGTCGCGAGCGCGCGCCTCATGCGTCGGCCGCCGTCGACTGGGGGTCGAGCACCGCGAGCGCGGCGTCGACGAGGGTGTTCACGAGCAGCACGCCCACGCCGTAGACGAGCACGGTGCCCTGCACGAGCGGATAGTCCTTGGCCTGGATCGAACTGACGATCGTGCTGCCGAGCCCCGGCCACGCGAACACGGTCTCGACGAGCACGGTGCCCGCGACGAGCCCGCTCAGCAGCAGTCCGCCGAGAGTGAGCGTGGCCGTCACGGCGTTCGGCAGCACGTGCCGCAGGGTGATGCGCGGACCCCGCAGCCGCTTGGCGTGCGCGGTGCGCACGAAGTCGGCGTCGAGCACCGAGAGCGCCTCGATGCGGAGGATGCGGGCGAGGATCGCCGCCGGCCCGAGCGCGAGCGCGAGCACCGGGAGGATGTAGGACAGCGGCCCCTCCCGCCCGGCGACCGGCAACCATCCGAGCTGGACGCCGAACACCGCCACGAGGGCCACGGCCAGGAGGAAGTCGGGGATCGACCCGATCACGACGCTCGTCGAGCTGAAGCCCACCTCGAGCCCCCGCGCCCTGCCGCGCTGCGTCGCCGCGGCGACGGCCATGCCCAGCGGGATGGCGATCAGCACCGCGAGCACGAAGGCCAGCAGCGCGAGCGTCAGCGTGGCCGGCAGCCGCTGCGCGATCGTGTCCGCGACGGGCAGCTGCGACCCGATCGACACCCCCAGGTCGCCGCTGAACACCCCCCGGAGGTAGTCGAGGTACTGCTGCCAGATCGGGTCGTTCAGCCCCAGCGACTCCCGCCTCGCCTCGACGACCGCGGCCGGTGCCGTCGGCCCGAGCGCCGCCCGGATCGGATCACCGGGAACGAGGTGGATCATCAGGAAGGATGCCGTGATGAGGATCCACAGCGAGACGAGCAGCCGACCGGTGCGGCGCAGGGCGAACCTCAGCCAGCGGTGGTCGCCGACGCGCGCGTCGTCTTCGGCGAGGCGGGTGGTCAATGTCGTCATGTCGTCGATTCGATCCGAGCGTCGGGGGCGGCGGGGACTCTCAGCCGACCAGGCGGATGCTCGTCGGCTCGATCACGCCCGTCCAGTCGAACTCGGCGCCGTTGCCGAACATGTAGATCGTCGCGTTCGCGAAGGGCACGATGTCGGCAGCCGCGAACAGGGCGCTCTCCGCCTCCTGCCACACGTCGCAGCCCTCGCTGCCGTTCATCTCGGACGCCCGAGCGACGGCATCCGTGTACTCCGCGTTCTCGATGGCCGAGAAGTTCGACCCCTCGGGCGGCACGGTGCCGCTCACGAAGCCGATGGCCTGGTCGGGGCTGTTGACGCTGAGCGTCAGCCATGCGACGTCCCACGCCCCGGTGCTGAAGGTCGCCTCCAGCAGCGCGGTCTCGTCCTGCTGCTTCCCGTCGACCTCCGCGCCGATGTCCTTCCAGGCCGAGAGCGCGAGCTCGGCGGCGGCTGCGGCGGCGGCGCCCAGACTGTTCTCGTACAGGAACGTCAGGCTCAGTCGCTGGCCGTCCTTGACGCGCACGCCGTCGGAGCCGCGCACCCACCCGGCCTCGTCGAGCGTCGCATTGGCGGCGTCGACGTCGAAGGCCGGGCGCGACTCGGCGATCGCGTCGTACGTGCACACGGTCGGCTCGACGACCGCGAGGGCCGTGGCAGGTCCCCCCTTGCCCGCGGTCATCACGTTCGCGAGCTCGTCGAGGTCGACCGCCTGGGTGAGCGCCATGCGCACGGCGGGGTCGCTCGTCGGGTGCCCCTCCGCGTGGTTGTACCACTGCTCGCCGGCGATTGCAGTGCCTTCACGCTGGAAGAGCCCGGCGCCGATCGCCCGGTCGGCGTCGGGGCCGGTGAGCTGCGCGGCGTTGGCCTCGCCCGAGAGCAGGAGGTTCGCCGCGGTCGTACCGTCGGAGACGACGCGGACGTTCACCTTCGCGGGGATGCCCTCCTCGTCGACCGTGGCCCCGCCGGGGCCCCAAGCGTAGTCCTCGCGCAGCTCGTACGTGTAGTGGTCGTTGGGCACGGCCTCGGTGAGGACGTACGGCCCGGTGCCGTCCGTGCCTGCCGCGAGCCCGTCGCGGTCGTTCAGCGAGGTGTCGCACACCATGGGGAGCCCCGAGAGACCGAGCAGGAGGAACGGCGCGGGGCTCGACAGTGTCATGGTGACGGTGTCGCCATCGGCCGCGCTGGACACGCCGACCGGGAGGAAGGCCCCGAGGAAGCCGCTCTGGTTCGCGGGATCGGAGATCCAGTTCAGGTTGTCGGCGGCGCTCTGCGCGGTGAACGGCGTGCCGTCACCGCAGGTGATGCCGTCCTGGATCTTCAGGGTCGCTGTGGTGCCGTCGACCTCCCACTCGGTGGCGAGCTGGCTGCGCACCTCACCGTCGGAGTCGACACTGACGAGGGTGTCGTACGCGAGCTTGCTGATGTCGAACAGCGCGCTGCCCGCCGACAGCTGCGGGTCGAGACTGCCGGGGTCGGAGCCGAGGATCTCGGTGAAGGTGCCGCCCTTCACCGGCTCTCCTCCACCTCCGTCGGTCCCGCACCCGGTGAGCACGGTGGCGAGAGCGGTCACGCCGACCACGACGGTGACGGCGGTGCGATTCGGTGTCATGACGTTCCTCCAGGCAGTGGGTTCGTGCTTCTCGGGGTGCACGCCGCGTGGCGACGAGGGGATCGGATGGTCAGCGGGACCGCGGGACGGCGCGGCCGAAATGGATGTACGAGGCGCGGCCGTCGTCGCCCGGCGCGAGGAAGGCGAGCACGAGGTGCCGGCCGTCCTTCGGCTCCCGGGCGATGAGCGATCCTTGCTCGAAGCGGACGAGTTCGTCGGTCGAGGGCTCGGCGCCGAGCGCGCTCAGCTCGGGTGCCGGGCGCTGCTCGAGCCACAGGCGCCCCTCCATGTCCCGCGACACCTCCATCTCGACGGTCGAGTTCGCGTAGACGCCGAGGAAGCCGTCCACGTCGACGTCCGCGGGATCGGGTGCGGTGGAGTCGGATGCCGACGGAAGCGGTGCCGCGGGCAGGCCCGCCCCGGTGAGTTCGCGCAGGAGCGGGTCGGCCAGGTCGTGGAAGAGGCCCGCGCCGTCGCCGCCGTTCGTGAGCAGTACGACGGCCACACCCGCCTCCGGGGCGATCCGCAGGAACGACGACTGACCGACCGTGTTGCCGTCATGGCCGAAGAGCACGACGCCCTCGGCGCGATCGATCTCCCATCCGAGACCCCAGGCCGCCCCCATCCCGGTCAGCCGAGGCAGTCGCACCGCGGCTGCGCGCATGGTCGCCGCGGATCCGGACGACACGATGGCGCTCTCGGCATCCGGCCCGGACGAGCCGTCAGCCGCACGAAGGTGCGCGTGGGCGAAGGCGGCGAGGTCGCGGGCCGTCATCGCCAGCATCGATCCCGCGGGTTCGTTCGACCGCGCCATCGCCCAGAAGGGAGCGGGCTGCGGTTCGCCGTCCGGGGCATCCAGATGTCCGACGGCGACGCGGTGCACGATGGCCTCGTAGGGACTGGGCGAGACGCTGGGCAGGTCCAGAGGCGTCGCGAGATGCGTCAGCAGCGCCTGCTCCCAGGTGGTGCCGCGCAGGCGCTCGACGAGTCGACCGAGAAGCACGTAGCCGGCGTTGCTGTACGAGAACAGCGCGCCGGGCTCGAATATCTGCGGGGCCTCGGCGAGCAGCGTCACGTACTTCTCGACGGCGTCGTCGCCGCGTCCGGTGTCGGTGAAGATGTCGCCCTCGAAACCGGAGCGGTGGCTGAGGAGCTGGCGCACGGTGATCGTGGCGGCCGCGTTCTCGTCCGCGAGCGCGAATTCCGGGAGGTACGAGCGGAGCGGGGCGTCGAGGTCGACCAGACCTTCGTCGACCAGCTGCATCACGAGCGTGGCCGTCCACCCCTTGGTGATCGAGCCGATCTGGAACACGGCGTCCGTGGTCGCCTCGATACGCGTGCGGGTGCTCAGGAGACCTGCGGCGTGCACGACGATCTCGCCGTCGACGAGGACGGCGACGGACGCGCCGGGCACTCCGCGCGCTTCCGCCCGAGATCCGAGGGTGGATCGCAGGTGGTCACGGACCTCTGAAGGGCTCTGCATGGCCTCACTCTAGGCACCGGGGGTGTCGACGTCGTTCGTTCAGTTCGACGGATGACAGCGGTCTCGTTCGGCCTCTCAGACGAATCCAGGAGACGACACGCGGACGCGGGTATCGATTCCGGCCTGGATTACTTAGACTGTCTAAGTAATGTCTGCGTCCGATGAAGCCCTCCACCTCACCGCGACAGACCTGCGCATGGCCGTGTTCCGGCTCGCGCGCCGCCTCCGCTGCGCCCGCGCGATCGACGCCATGAGCGATGCGCAGCTCGCTGTCCTCGCCACTCTCCGCATGCACGGCCGTCGCACGATCAGCGCTCTCGCCGAGCGCGAGCGCGTCACCGCGCCCTCCATGACGAGCATGATCAACGGCCTCGAGGAACAGGGCTACGTGGTCCGGATCCCCGACGACGAGGACCGGAGGCGCGTGCACGTCGACATCACGGAGACGGGCACCGCGATCGTGGCCGAGACCATCCAGCGCCGCGACGACCTCCTCGCCGACATGCTCGCCGAACTCGACTTCACCGACGACGAGCTCGCGACCCTGCGCGAGGCGAGTGCCCTGATACGCAAGGTGGTCGACCGATGAGCGCCATGTTCCGGTCGTTCGCGAACATCAACTACCGCATCTGGTTCGCGGGCGCGCTCGTCTCGAACGTCGGCGGGTGGATGCAGGCGACCGCTCAGGACTGGGTCGTCCTCACCGAGCTCACCGACAACGACGCGGCCGCCATGGGCGTGACGATGGCGCTGCAGTTCGGTCCGCCGCTCGTGCTCGTGAGCCTCACCGGATGGGTCGCCGACCGATTCGAGCGCCGCCGCATCCTGCTCGCGACCCAGACCTCCCTGCTGATCCTCGCGATCGCCGTCGGCACGCTGCTGCTGAACGGGCTCATGACGCTGCCGATGATGTTCGGCTTCGCGGCGGCCTTCGGCGTGGTCAACGCCTTCGACGCTCCGGCCCGCCAGGCGTTCGTGTCGGACATGGTGTCGGTCGGCGACACCTCCAACGCGGTCGCCCTCAATTCGGCATCCTTCAACCTCGCCCGCATGATCGGGCCCGCAGTCGGCGGCCTGCTCATCGTCGCGATCGGCTCCGGCTGGGTGTTCATCGCGAACGCCGCGACCTTCCTCGCGATGCTCGTCGCACTGCTGATGCTGCGCACCGGACAGCTCGCCCCCCGCCTCAAGAACCGCAGCCGCGGAGGTCTCGCCGCGGGCTTCCGGTACGTGTGGGGGCGCAGCGACCTGCGGGTCGTGTTCGTGACCGTGTTCCTGATCGGCGCGTTCGGCATGAACTTCCCGATCTTCGCCTCGACCATGGCACTCGAGTTCGGCGCGGGCGCCGACGGCTACGGCGTGCTCAGCTCGATCCTCGCGATCGGCTCGCTCGCCGGCGCGCTTCTCGCCGCCCGCCGTGACCGCGCCCGCGTGCGCGTCGTGATCTTCGCCGCCGGCGGCTTCGGCGTCGCGGCCTTCGTGTCGGCTGCGATGCCGACCTACCTCACCTACGCGATCACGCTCACGTTCACCGGATTCATGATCGTGACGCTGCTCACGACCGCGAACGGATACGTGCAGATGACGACCGACGCCGCGCTGCGCGGTCGCGTCCTCGCGCTGTACATGGCCGTCATCATGGGCTCGACCCCGGTGGGTGCGCCGATCGCCGGCTGGGTGGCCGACACCTTCGGACCCCGCAGCGCGATCATGCTCGGCGGCACCGCAGGGTTCGTCGCCTGCGCGATCGGTCTGACCTGGGTGCTCACCTCCGGACGGCTGAAGCGCCGCGAGGACCGGCGCTTCCTCCTCACGCTCGACGAGACGCGGCCGCTCAGCATCGTCGACGAGCCGGAGCTGGCCGAGCCCTCGGCATCCGCAGAGCCCGTCGACTACACGGAGAAGGCCACCGCGACGACCCCGATCCGGATCGCGAACCAGGACTGAGCGCCCGCGCTTTGTCAACGCCCTCTCGAGCGGATGCGGGCGCGCGTAGCGTCACCCCCATGGACGACAACACAGGACGCACCCCGCACCCCGAGCAGCCCGCCGAGGGCTCCCCCGACGTCAACCCCGAGCACAACACCGCCCCCGACGGCGAGGACGGCGGGGCGCAGGGCGCAGCTCAGGGCGGCGCGATCCAGGGAGACAGCGCGCACGGCGAATCGGCGCGCGGGGCCATCCAGGGCGAAGCCGAGGACGGAGACGCGCAGGGCGCGACGCAGGGCGGCGCGATCCAGGGAGACAGCTCCCACGGAGAGTCGCCGCACGGCGCGATCCAGGGCGACGCGAACCCCGACCGGGGCGCGCACCTGGGCGGCGACGCGACGACCGAGGAGCAGCTCGACGCCGACACCGAGGTCGAGCGCGACACGCTGCGCACCCTCGACCCCGACGACACACCCGCCTGAGCGGGTGCGTGCTCGGGGCTACGCCCCCAGCACGTGCCGGAGCTGCTCGACGGCCCAGTCGAGTTCGGTCGCCCGCACGACGAGCGGCGGCGCGATGCGGATCGTCTGTCCGTGCGTGTCCTTGACGAGCACGCCGCGGTCGAGGAGCTTCTCGGCGATCTCGCGGCCCGTGCCCTTCGCGGGATCGATGTCGACGCCGGCCCACAGCCCCGCGATGCGCACGGCCGTGACGCCGTGCCCGATCAGGGGCTCGAGGGCCGCGGCGAGGTGCGCTCCGAGGGCGCGGGCGCGCTCCTGGAACTCCCCGGTCTCGAGCATCTCGACCACGCGCAGACCGACCGCCGCGGCGAGCGGGTTGCCGCCGAACGTCGAGCCGTGCTCGCCCGGCTGGATCACTCCGAGCACGTCGGTGTTCCCCACCACGGCCGACACGGGCAGGATGCCGCCGCCCAACGCCTTGCCCAGCAGATACAGGTCGGGCACGACGCCCTCCCGGTCGCACGCGAACGTCTCGCCCACACGCCCGAGGCCCGACTGGATCTCGTCGGCGATGAACAGCACGTTCTTCTCGTCACAGATCTCGCGGATGCGCCGCAGATAGCCCTCCGGCGGGATGATGACGCCGCCCTCGCCCTGAATGGGCTCGATCAGCACGGCGGCCGTATCGGCCGTGATCGCCGCGGCGACGGCATCCGCGTCCCCGTAGGGCACGACGTCGAAGCCGGGCGTGTACGGACCGAAGTCGGCGCGCGCCTCCTCGTCGTCGCTGAAGCTCACGATCGTCGTGGTGCGCCCGTGGAAGTTGCCGGCAGCGACGACGATGCGCGCGGCGCCGTCGGCGATGCCCTTGACCCGGTAGCCCCAGGCACGGGCCACCTTGATGCCGGTCTCGACGGCCTCGGCTCCGGTGTTCATCGGCAGCACCATGTCCTTGCCGGCGAGCTGCGCGAGCGCGGCGGCGAACGGCTCCAGCCGATCGCTCATGAACGCGCGGCTCGTGAGCGTGACCCTTCCGAGCTGCTCGGTGAGCGCGGCGACGAGGGCCGGATGCCGGTGCCCGAAGTTCACGGCGGAGTATGCCGCGAGCAGGTCGAGGTAGCGCTTGCCCTCCACGTCGGTGACCCAGGCGCCCTCGCCGCGGGCGATCATGACGGGCAGCGGGTGGTAGTTGTGCGCGACGTGGGGCTCGGCGACGTTCCCGGCCGCCGCCCCCGTGGTCTCGTCGAGCGCGGTCATGCGGCACCGCGCAGCTCGAGCGTGCAGCACTTGATCCCGCCGCCGCCGAGCAGCAGCTCCGACAGGTCGACCATGATCGGGTTGTAACCGCGCTCGCGCAGCTGCTTCTCGAAGCCGGTCGCCCGCGGCGAGATGACGACGTTGTAGCCGTCGCTGGCCGAGTTCAGGCCGAACACCGATCCGTCCTCGTCGGACACGAGGATCGCGTCCGGGAAGCGCTCCTCAAGGATCGCGCGGCTCTCCGCGTCGAAGGCGCCGGGCAGGTAGGCGATGTTGGCGCGCTCGGGGCCGCCGTTCTCGACACCCTGCACGGGGTCGAGCACCGCGATCGCGGTGTCGAGGTGGTAGAAGCGGGGGTCGACGAGGTTCAGCGACACGACCTCGCGGCCGAAGACCTCGCCGACCTCGCGGTGGCTGTCGCCCGTGGAGCGGAACCCGGTACCCGCGAGGATCACGTCGCCCACGAGCAGGAAGTCGCCCTCGCCCTCGTTGACCTCCTCGGGGATGACCGTGTCGTAGCCTGCGGCACGGAACCAGTCGGCGAACGCCGGGGCCTCGCCCTGACGCTCCACGAAGCGGAACTTGGGCACGTACGCCCGCCCGTCGATGAGGAAGCCGCCGTTCGCGGTGTAGACCATGTCGGGGTAGCCGGCGAGCGGCTCGATCAGCTCGACCTCGTGGCCCAGCTCGAGGTACAGGTCGTGCAGCTTCTGCCACTGGGCGACCGCCTTGGCCGTGTCGGTCGGCTTCGCCGGTTCCATCCACGGGTTGATCGAGTAGTTGACCGTGAAGTGCGAGGGCTCGCACATCAGGTACCGGCGGTGGTGGGCGGTGCGGACCGGCGTGGTCGTGGCCGTGGTTTCGACAGACATGGAGCTCCTCGAACGGATGCGGCGGACGCTGTCCAGGGGCCCGGCGGTCCTTCGACCCGTGCCGCTCGCCGAGGAGCGAGTGCGGGGAAGATGCGACTCGAGCACGCCGGGACCATTCTGTCACCCGCCTCCCCAGCCCGTCTATTTCTGCCGTATGGCGCGAATAGACGGGCGGTTTGTGTCATACGGCAGAAACAGACGGGTGTGAGAGCACGACCACCTTGCCCACCGTGTGCCCGGCCTCGATGTGGCGGAGCGCCTCCCCGGCATCGTCGAACGCGTACTCGCGCTCGATCACGGGCGTGATGCGTCCATCTGCGGCCAGATCGAGGAGCGCCGAGAGCACTTCGGCGCGCGGGGTCGCCAGCAGCGGACGGATGCGGCGGCGCGACCCGATCGACCGCAGCGTCGCGGCGAGCAGACGCGGGATCGGCCCCAGCACGTGACCCCCGTTGCCCGCCGTCAGCACGACCGTGCCGCCAGCGCGGACGAGACGCTGCAGATCGCGGAGAGGGATGCCGCCGGCGATGTCGACCACGGCGTCGAAATGCCCTTCGGGCAGCGTCGACAGAGGCGTACGACGATGGTCGAGCGTGCGGACCGCGCCGAGGTGCTCGACGAGACGGGCGTTGCGCTCCCCGCACGTCGCCCACACCTCGGCACCGCGCAGCGCGGCGAGTTGCACCGTGAAGGTGCCGACACCGCCGGAGGCGCCGATCACGAGGACGCGCCCCGCGCCGGCATCCGGCGCCCCACCTGCCGTGCGGATGCCGACGCCGGCGAGGTCGAGCGCCTGCCACGCCGTGCCGCCGGCCACGGGCAGGGTCGCGGCGACGTCGGACGGGACGTCGGGCGGCACGGCGACGAGACGCGACGAGGGCACCGCGACGTGCGAGGCGAGGCCTCCGCCGCCGACGAGCTCGCCGACCATCCGGCTGCCGAGCTCCACGCCGATCGCCTCGGGGCCGAGCTCGACCACGGTGCCTGCGACCTCCATCCCCCGCACGGGGTTCTTGGGGCGGGTGAGACCGAAGGCCGGACGCACGACCAGCGGATCGCCGAGCATCAGGCGGACGTCTCCCGCGTTGAGCGAGGTCGCCTCGACCCGCAGCACGACCTCGCCGCGGCGCGGCACGGGCATCGGACGCTGCGTGAGGCGGATGCCGTCGGCCGGTCCGTAGGTGTCGCGGCTCCACGCGGGCATGGTGGCGGCCGTGGTGGCGGGAGTGAAGTGTGAGGCGTTCATGTCAGTCCTCCGTCGATGCGGCGTCGGGGTATTGGAACAGATCGTCGAGGCCGACGCCGAAGGCTCGGGCGATCTGGAACGCGAGCTCGAGCGTCGGGGAGTACTTCTCCTGCTCGATCGCGATGAGGGTCTGCCGGGTCACGCCGATCGTGCGGGCGAGCTCGGCCTGGGTGAGGCCGGCGGACTCGCGGTGGGCGCGGATGCGGTTGGAGACGAGGGTCGACTTGACCATCACACGAGCCCCCGCCGGTAGGCGATGGCCCGGGCGACCCCGCCGACCACGGCCGAGACGGCGAATCCGGCGAACATGGTGTTCGCGATCCAGAACACGTCGGCCCCGATCGCGCACAGCAGGATCACGCCGAGCCCGGCGAGCACGAGGAACGACTGCTCGACCCTGGTGCCCATGCGGCTGATGTCCCGGTCGCGGATGTCGGACTTCCCGACGCCCTCGGGGTCGCGCGCGCCGGCGACGATGCCCCACACGACGCTGACGACGATGGTCGCGACGATGCCGATGCCGATCGTCCACAGCATGAGCGGGAACCAGTCGATCGTCTCGACGGGCCGACCTGCCGCCTGCTGCAGGATGATCACGATGTAGGCGGGGATCACGAGGATGCTGACAATGAGTCCCGCCCAGACATTGCGCTCTTCGTAGACCATGACAGCCTCCCATGTAAAAGATTGTTTACATGGGAGAGTACGGCGACCCGGCATTCGGTGTCAAGAATTCTTTACATACTGCATGCGGGACGCTCAGATGACCTCGGCGCTCCAGTCGTCGGGATTGCCGTAGCGGTGCGCCGTGATCGCGATCGCCTGCTCGTGCACGAACGGCAGCAGCTCGATGCGGCCCGCCGACGTCACCTCGCCGTCGTACACCGCCAGATCGGGATCGCCGTCGAGAGCCGCAGCGAGAGCGCCGTGCAGCGCGGCGACCGAGGCCCGCTGCCCCACGATCCGCACACGGGCGGGACGCTCGGGCGACCGCATCCGCGCGATCCACTCCTCCTCGGCCTCCATGTACACGACCGCGCCGAGGTCGCCCAACGCGTGCCGCACCGCCGAGGGTAGACCCACCGGAGTCGAGAGCGTGAACGCCGCCCCCGCCCGCACCGCCGCGACGACGACCCGCAGCAGCTCCTGCCACCCGGCATCCGCCGTCGCCCTGATCGCGACCGGCACCGGCCGGTACCGGAACAGGTTGCGCTCCACCCCGAGCTGCGAGACGTCGCGGACACGTCCGAACTCGCGGTCCCAGGCGAGCGCATCCGACAGCGCCGAACGCCGCAGCCACTCGAACGCCTCGTAGTCGAGCGACGACTGCGCGGCCTCGATGGTCTCGGTGATGCGCGAGTCGAGGCCCCGCAGGTGCAGCGTGCTCGAGACAGGACCGGAGCCGCGCGAGCGCCAGGTGCCGAGCCCGATCAGGTAGTTGGGGCCGCCGGCTTTCGCGCCGGGGCCGACCGAGGAGCGCTTCCATCCGCCGAACGGCTGCCGCTGCACGATCGCCCCCGTGATGCCGCGGTTCACGTAGAGGTTCCCGGCCTGCACGCGGTCGAGCCAGAGGCCGACGTCGTCGGGGTCCTGCGTGTACAGCCCCGCCGTGAGGCCGTAGGCGACCGCGTTCTGCATCTCGATCGCCGCCTCCAGCGTCGGCGCGTGCATGACACCCAGCACCGGCCCGAAGAACTCCTCGGTGTGGAAGCGCGAGCCCGGCTGCACGCCGACCCGGATGCCGGGGCGCCAGAGCCGTCCGGAGGGATCGTCGGCGGCGACAGCGGGTTCGATCAGCCACTGCTCGTCGCCCTCCAGCTCGGTCAACGCCCACGCGAGCTTTCCCTGCGGTCGCTCGATCACCGGACCCATCTCGGAGCGCGGGTCCTCGGGCCAGCCGACGTGCAGCGAGCGTGTCGCGTCCGCGAGCTGACGCGCGAACCGCTGCGAGCGCCCCACCGGACCCACGAGGATCGCGAGCGACGCCGCCGAGCATTTCTGCCCGGCGTGACCGAAGGCGCTGCGCACCAGGTCGGACACCGCGAGGTCGAGGTCGGCCGAGGGCGTCACGATCATGGCGTTCTTGCCGCTCGTCTCGGCGAGCAGCGGCAGATCGGGCCGCCACGAACGGAACAGCGCCGCCGTCTCCCACGACCCGGTGAGGATCACCCGGTCGACCGCGGGGTGCGCGATCAGCGTCCGCCCGAGATCCCCTTCCTCGATGTCGACCAGAGCGAGGGCATCGCGGGGCACGCCCACCTGCCACAGCGTCTCGGCGATCACCGCGGCGCAGCGGCGCGATTGGGGTGCGGGCTTGAACACGACGCCCGACCCCGCGGCGAGCGCGGCGAGCACCCCTCCGGCGGGGATCGCGAGCGGGAAGTTCCACGGCGGCGCCACGACGGTCACGCGCGCCGGTTCGAAGGCGGCGCCGGCGACGGCATCCAGCTCCCTCGCCTTCGCGGCGTAGTAGCGCGCGAAGTCGACCGCCTCGCTGACCTCCACGTCGGCCTCGGCGAACACCTTGCCGGTCTCGGACGCGGCCACCTCGATCAGCTCGCCGCGGCGTCCCTCCAGCGCGGCGGCGGCCCGCAGCAGCACCTCCGCGCGTTCGGCGGCCGGGCGCGCGCCCCAGCTGGCGCCGGCATCCCGGACGCGGGCGACCGTGTTCTCGAGCACCGCGGCGTCGTCGATGCGCGCGGCGGCGATCGTCTCCTCGCCGAGCGTCGATCCGGCGATGCGCGCGTGCACCTCGTGCGCCCAGGCCCGGTTCGCGGGCAGGGAGGCGTCGCTGTCGGGAGTGTTCTCGAAGCCCGGCGCTCCGCCGGTGCCGCGTTCGACCTCGCGCGGGTCGTACACCGCGGTCTCGAGGAACGGCCCTCCCCCGTCGCCGGATCCGCGCGAGATCCCGAGCACGGCCTTCGTGAGGTCCTGCTCGGGGGCGGGGGCGACGGGCGCCGGGCGCATCGACTCGTGCACGGGTGCGCTGCGATCCTGCGTGCGTCGCGGCCCCGTGCGCAGGTCGGGCGATGCGGAGCGGTCGAGGGCGTCGAGGAAGCGGTCCTGCTCGCGCACGAACAGCGCCTCGTCGTCGCCGAGCCGGAACGCCGCCGAGAGGAAGTTCTCCGAGGAGGCGTTCTCCTCGAGGCGGCGCACGAGGTAGCTGATCGCGACGTCGAACTCGTCGGGCTTGACGACGGGGACGTACAGCAGCACCTCGCCGACCTCGCGGGACACGGCCTGCACCTGCCCCTGCGCCATGCCGAGCAGCATCTCGAACTCGATCGGCGGCTGGCCGGCGATCGACGCCACGCCGTCAGCGGCCGTCGCACCCACCAGGCCGCGCTCCCCCGCGAGCAGCCAGGCGTAGGCGATGCCGAAGAGGTTGTGCCCGGCGACGCCCAGGTGCACGGCGGCGATGTTCTCGGGCCGCAGCGCCCAGTCGAGGCAGCGGAGGTAGTTCGCGTCGGTGTCGACCTTGGTGTCGTAGGTCGCGACGGGCCAGCCGTGCATGGTCGCCTCGACGTGCTCCATCGCGAGGTTCGCGCCCTTCACGAGCCGCACCTTGATGAGCGCTCCGCCGTGCTGCACGCGCTCGCGCGCCCAGGCGGTGAGCTCCTGCAGCGCGGGCAGCGCATCGGGCAGGTAGGCCTGCAGGACGATGCCGCCCTCGAGTCCCTGCAGTCGCGGGTCCTCGAGGATGCGCGTGAACACCGCGATCGTGAGATCGAGGTCGCGGTACTCCTCCATGTCGAGGTTGATGAACGTGCGGTCGGTTGCCGCGGTCACGTATAGCGGCAGGAGTCGCTCGACCACTGCATCCACCACGTCGTCGAACGCCCACATCGAGATGTGGCTCATGATCGCCGACACCTTGACCGAGACGTAGTCCACGTCGGGCCGGCGGATGAGGTCGTGGATGCCGTCGAGACGACGCTTCGCCTCGGCTTCGCCGAGCACGGCCTCGCCCAGCAGGTTGAGGTTCAGGCGGGCCCCGGACTCGCGGATCTTCGCGATGGCCGGTCCGAGCTTGGCGGGCCGGGCGTCGACCACGAGGTGTTCGACCATCTCGCGCAGCACCCGGCGGGCGATCGGCACGACCGGCGCGGGGAGGACGGGCGCGACGCCGCCGCCGATCCTCACGGCCGACCGCAGGTACCAGGGCAGGAAGTCGGGCACGATCGGCGCGATGCGGTGCAGCTGGGATGCCGCAGCGCCGAGGCTCTCCGGGCGCATGACGCCGTCGACGAAGCCGAGCGTGAAGGGCAGCCCGTTGGCGTCCTGCAGCACTCCCGCGAGGCGCTCGGCGGCCGGGTCGACGTCTGCGGCCGCGGATTCGGCGACCCACCGGCGCGCGAGCTCGATCGCGCGATCCGCGAGGGTGTCGGATGCGGGGGCGGAAGGCGTCGGGTCGGCCATGTGCTCAGCCTAGGACCGCGGCCTCGTCGCACGGCCGCCCCGCGCCGCCGGTGACACCGGACGAGCCGCCGATCCGCTGGTGCTGTGCGGCTGACGGTGGGCGAGCCGTTCGAGGTCTCCGGTCGAGACGGATCCTCAGCCCGACACGATTATTCGGTACGTGCCGGATCCTGCGGGTGGACACGCATCGAGCGGGTCATCGGAGGCATCAGGCGACTGGACAGCCGCAGGAGTCCCGCCGATGGAAGGTGGTGTCGATCACTCGGTGCGCGAACGGGCTGGTGTCCCCCTCCATGCGATCGAACAGCAGCTCCACGGCCACGCGTCCGAGTCCCGCGACGTCCTGCGCGGCGCAGGTGAGGCCGGGGGTGAAGAGATCGGCCCACTCGAAGTCGTCGTAAGAGACGAGAGCGAGGTCGTCGGGGATCCGCAGGCCGGCGGATTTCGCGGCACGCATGGCTCCGAGAGTCATGGCGTTGTTGAAGGCGACGATGCCCGTGGCGCGATCGGATTCTCCGAGCATGGCGCCGACGACCCGTTCGGCGTTCTCGGTGCGCGAGTCACCGCGCAGGATGAGGGCCTCGTCGATCGGGAGGCCCGCTCGCTTCATGGCGTCGCGATATCCCTGGAGTCGCTCGTCGGTCGAGTCGAGACCGGCGAGACCGGCGATGGCGGCGATGCGCCGGTGGCCGTGCTCGATCAGATGCGTCGTGAGCTGGTCTGCAGTCCTCCGGTTCTCGGGGGTGACCCTGTCGCAGTCGAAGGGCGCGCCGCGGTCGACGAAGACCACCGGGGTGTCCGACTCCGCGACGCGCGCCGCTGCGGCGTCGGCGAATCCCGGCGACGGTGCCACGATCAACCCGTCGACCTGGCGGTCCAGGAGCGAATCGATCACCTTCAGTTCGGTCGCGGCCTCGTCGTGCGTGTCGCCGAGGATGAGCACGAAGCCGGCTTCGGAGACGCGGCGCTCGACGGTGTGGATGAGCGGGCCGAAGTAGGGGTTGGCGAGTCCGGAGATCGCGAGTCCCACGGTGTGCGAGCGTCCTCCGGCGAGCGTGCGGGCGACCGAGTTGCGGCGGTATCCGAGCTCGGCCACGGCTGCTTCGACGCGGAGCTGGGTGTCCTCGTTGACCTTGCGGGTCTGGTTCAGCACGTGCGAGACGGTGGTCGTCGATACTCCCGCGTGCCTCGCGACCTCATCCATCGTGACCACGATGGCACCTCCTCGACGACAGGGCGATCGGCCCTGTCGTCGAATCTAGCGCACAGCGCTTGCGCAAGCGCTTGCGCAAGCGCTTGCCCGTGTGTCATGATCGTCCTCACCAAGGTTGGACACAGCGAGATCAAAGGAGTTCTCCCATGAACGTCAGATTCACACGACTCACGAGGGCCGCAGGCGTGCTGCTCGCAGCCGGCGCACTGCTCGCCACCGCAGCCTGCGGGACGGCCGACCAGGACGGCGCCGATTCGCCGTCGTCCGACGACTCGATCAAGATCGGCCTCGTGACGAAGACCGACTCGAACCCCTTCTTCGTCAACATGCGCGAAGCCGCCAAGAAGGCCGCGGAGGACAACGGCGCCGAGCTCATCGCCCTCGCCGGGGCCTTCGACGGCGACAATGAGGGCCAGGTCGCGGCGATCGAGAACCTCGTGAGCCAGGGCGTCTCCGGCATCCTCATCACCCCGAGCTCGTCAGCGGGGATCCTCGCCGCCATCGAGCAGGCCAGGGACAGCGGCGTACTCGTCATCGCGCTCGACACCGCCACGGATCCCGAGGACGCGGTGGACGCGACCTTCGCGACGGACAACCACGCGGCCGGCGTCGCGCAGGGCGAATGGGTCCGCGCCAGCCTCGACGGCGACGAACCCCGCGTGCTCATGCTGGACGGAACCGCGGGTGGAACGGTCGATACCTTCCGCCACGAGGGGTTTCTCGAAGGAATCGGGCTCAGCGAGGACTCGCCCGAGATCCTCGGCAAGGAGAACACCAACGGCGATCAGACCAAGGCGCAGACCGCGATGGAGAACCTCCTGCAGCGTGCTCCCGATGCCAACGCGGTGTACACGATCAACGAGCCGGCGGCCGCCGGCGGGTACGCGGCGATCCTCGCCGCCGGACTCGAGGACCAGATCGTCATCGGGTCGATCGACGGCTCCTGCACCGGCGTCGAGAACGTGAAGAAGGGGATCATCGGAGCGACCGTGATGCAGTTCCCGGGAAAGATGGCCGAGCAGGGCGTCGCCGCGGTCGTGGCCTTCGCCCAGGACGGCACGAAGCCGTCGGGGTTCACCGACACGGGATCGACTCTCATCACAGACTCGCCCGTCGACGGAGTGGAGTCGCAGGACACCGCCTGGGGTGCGGAGAACTGCTGGGGCTGAGCCCCGGCGCCCCGATTCCCGACCAGCGGACCGTGCGTCCTCTCCCGCACGGTCCGCTCTCCGCAGAAGGAGCACTTCCATGTCGACACCCACCTCTGCCACCCCGGTGGCGCCTCCGCGTCCCAGAGCGCTCAGCTCTCTCGTGCGCGCCCCGCTCTTCGGATCCTCGATCGCCCTCCTCGCGGCGGTGATCGTCTTCAGCATCCTCTCGCCGCGCTTCCTGACGGCGGGCAATCTGTCCCTCGTCCTCCAGCAGTCCGTGGTGATCGGCATCCTCGCCGTCGCTCAGACGCTCGTCATCCTCACAGCGGGCATCGACCTGTCGATCGGAGCCATCGCCGTCCTCGGAACGATCGTGCTGGCGCAGACCGCGGGCGAGATCGGAGCCTTCGCCGGGCTCCTCATCACGCTTCTGGTCTGCGTCGCCCTCGGAGCGGTGAACGGCGGGCTGGTCACAGGATTGCGGCTGCCTCCGTTCATAGTGACCCTGGGCACGTTCACGGCGATCTTCGCGGCGACCCGGTTGTTCGCCGGGTCGCAGACCTTTCCGGTCACCGACCCGGTGGTCACGTTCCTCGGCACGACGTTCCGGATCGGGGCGTTCAGCACGACGTACGGAGTCATCGCGATGATCCTCGTCTACCTCGTGGTGGGCTATGCGCTGACGCAGACGGCGTGGGGCAAGCACGTCTACGCGGTGGGCGGCAACCCGGCGGCCGCCAGACTGTCGGGCGTCCGCTCGAACAGGACGACCCTGTCGGTGTACCTCGTGGCGGGCGTCATCGCGATGATCGCCGCATGGGCGGCGCTGGGGCGCATCCCGAACGCCGATCCCAACGCCTTCCAGAACGCCAACCTCGAGACGATCACCGCGGTGGTCATCGGTGGGACCAGCCTGTTCGGCGGCCGAGGGGGTGTGCTCGGCACCCTGATCGGGACACTCATCGTCGGCGTCCTCCGCAACGGACTCACCCTCGCGGGCGTCGACAACCTCTACCAGAACATCGCGACCGGAGTCCTGGTCATCGTCGCGGTGGCCGTCGACCAGGTCATGCGTCGCTCGACGACGCGGTGAGGAGCCGGACATGAGCGGACAGACCACCACTGAGACGCTCGCGCTGCAGGCGCGAGGACTCGTCAAGCGGTATGGCAGCGTCACCGCGATCAACGGAGCGGACTTCGACCTCCGTCGGGGCGAGGTGCTCGCCGTCATCGGCGACAACGGCGCAGGCAAGTCGAGTCTCATCAAGGCTCTCGCCGGCGCGATCATCCCGGATCAGGGGGAGATCCGGATGGGGGGTGAGGCTGTGACGTTCCGCAGCACCGGAGACGCGAGGGCGCACGGCATCGAGACGGTGTACCAGGACCTGGCCGTGATCCCGGCTCTGGACATCGCCTCGAATCTCTTCCTGGGGCGGGAGGTGCGCAGAAAGGGGATCATGGGGACCCTCTTCCGCCGTCTGGACGCCCCGGCGATGCGTGCTGAGGCGAAGAGTCACCTCGACGATCTGAAGATCGGCATCACGTCGGTCACCCAGGCCGTCGAGGACCTGTCGGGAGGGCAGCGGCAGGGGGTGGCCGTCTCCCGCGCGGCGGCGTTCGGCAAGGGGGTCATCATCATGGATGAGCCGACCGCGGCCCTGGGGGTCCGCGAATCGGGTCAGGTGATCGAGCTGATCAAGACGATCCGGGACCGGGGGATCCCCGTCGTCCTGATCAGTCACGACATGCCGCACGTGTTCGAGGTCGCGGACCGGATCCACATCCACCGCCTCGGCCGGCGCGCAGGTGTCGTCGATCCGAAGGCGCGCTCCATGTCGGAGGTCGTCGCCCTGATGACGGGCGCCGAGCGCCCGACCGACCTCGAGGCCGCAGGTGGGGCGTGACGTCGAGACGCGATCGGGCGGAGCGACCGCGCAGCATCAGGAGGGACGAACGGATGCCGTCGATGTGGGAGGCGACCGTCGAGGAGCTCGTCGAACGGGCCAGGTCCCTGTGTGTGCCGGGGCGCCGGAGCATCCTCGGCATCGCCGGGGCCCCCGGGGCCGGGAAATCCACGCTCGCGGAGCACATCGTGGAGGCTCTGGGGGCGGCCGCCGCGGTCAGAGTGCCGATGGACGGCTTCCATCTCTCCGGGTCCCGACTCCGGGAACTCGGGATGCAGGGGCGCAAAGGCGCGGACGACACGTTCGACGCCTGGGGGTACCTGGCTCTGATGCGACGCATCCGCGACCAGCCGTGGGAGGCGGCAGACGGAGCTGACGGGATCGTCTACGCTCCCGAGTTCCGCCGTGACCTGGAGGAGCCGGTGGGGTCCTCCATCCCGGTGCGGTCCGATGTCCCACTCGTCGTGACCGAGGGCAACTATCTGCTGTTGCAGGAACGGCCGTGGAGGGACGTGCGTGCGCTGGTGGACGAGATGTGGTTCCTCGCGACGGATGAGGATCAGCGACTCGCGCAGCTCATCGCGCGGCACGAGCGCTTCGGCCTGACGCCCGAGGTCGCGCGGGTCAGGTCGTTCGGCAGTGATCAGCGCAACGCCGAGGTCGTCGCCGACACCGCGGGGCGCGCGGATCTGATCGTGCGCATCGTTCGACGGTGAGGTCGGGGTCCGCGGCCAAGCCGTCCCTCTCGTCCGGAGTCGGCGCGGCTCCCGCTCAGCGCACGGCGGGGGCGACCGAGTCCCTGATCTGAAGGGTGGTCGGCAACGTCACCGATCGTGAGCGCAGGTGCGGGTCGCGTAGTCGCGAGAGAAGGAGCTGCGCGGCACCGCGACCCAGCATCTCCACCGGCTGGCGGATCGCGGTCAGACGCGGGGCGAACAGATCCGCCCACCGGAAGTCGTCGAACGCGGCGATGCTGAGATCGTCGGGCACGACGACTCCGAGATCGCGCAGCACCCGCATCGTCTCGATCGTGAGCTGGTTGTTCCCGACGATGAGCGCCGTGGGCCGGGGCCGCGTGCCGAGCAGAGTGGCGACCGTCTCCTCGAGGCGATCGGGGTCGGGGTCGGACGAGACGACGAGCCGCGAGTCGGCGTCGATACCGGCACGCTGCAACCCGAGCCGATAGCCGGCTATTCGCTCCTCGGTGGTGCTGAGACCGCGCCTCGGGGCGACGAAGCCGATCCGGCGATGCCCGCGCGCGACGACGTGAGCGACGAGGGCGGCCGTCGACTCGGTGTTCTCCACCCCGATGGAGTCGAAAGTGGGGGCGAGCGTCGTCCTCGGGATGCGGTCGAGCGCGACGGCGGGAACACCCCGGCGTGCCAGGAGGGAGAAAGCTCGGGCCGGACTCGCGCTGGGGGCGATGATCACGCCGTCCGGTCGGCGCGAGAGCAGTTCGCGGATGCTGCGCACCTCCCGTTCGGGTTCGTCGTGCGTGTCGACGAGGACCAGCGTCAGGCCCTCAGCGCTGACGGTCTGCTCGATCATGTGCACCACGTCCGCGAAGTAGGGGTTCGACAGCGCCGAGGCGGCGAGGCCCACGGTGCCGGTGCGACCGGTGCGCAGCGACCGGGCCACTCCGTCGTTGACATACCCGGTGGCCTCGATGGCGTCGAGCACGCGCTTCTCCGTCTCGGGAGCGATCCGCCGCGTCTTGTTGATCACGTGCGACACGGTGCTCTGCGAGACGCCGGCCAGTCGCGCGACATCGATCATGGTCACCATGGCGCCCCTCTCGGTCGGTGCGAGCGGATTTTCGATCAGAGTAGGCCCGATCATCAGAGGCCGGGCACTGCGCTCGCCGCGGACGGGGGTGGCGGGTCGCTTCGCTCGACCCGCCACCCCCTGGGCTCAGAACGCGAACTCGTCGACGTTCTCCGGCGTGACGACGGTCGCCGGGCCGAGGATCACGACACCGTCGTCGCCGACGGTGTAGGTGCCCAGGTCCCCTGCGTCATACGTCTCCCCGACGGCGCCCGTCGTCGTGCACGACGCGAGGGCCTTGGCCGTCGCGAAGGTCAGACGACCGAGGTCGGTGACGTTCCACCAGATGTCCTGCACGTCGCCGCTGGAAATGTAGTCGCTGATCAGCGATGCCGGCGCGAGGCCGGTGAGCTTGACGCGCCCGAGGTCGCCGGACTCATCCAGCGCGGTCGCCGCCGCGGGGAGCGAGATCCCCGCAGGGATGATGATGCCCTTGAGATCGGGGTACTTCGTCACCAGCTCCTTCGCGCGGTTCGCGCTCACGTCGGCCTTCTCCTCGCCGTAGACCACGTCGACGAGGTCGAGCCCGGCGAAGGCGGGGTCCGCGGAGATCCGTGAGCGGATGTCCGCGATCCAGGCGTTCTGGTTCACCGCGGTCTGCGTCGACGAGAGCACGGCGAACTGACCTTCGCCGTCGACCAGCTCGCTCATGCTGTCGAGCATCTTGGTGCCGAGCTCCGACGTCTCGGCCTGGTTCACGAAGATGCTGCGGGCGTCGGAGGCGACGTCGGAGTCGAACGACACGACTTTGATGCCGCGTTCCTGAGCCTTCTTGAGCTCGGCGGCCGCGCCGTCCAGGTCGCTGCCGGAGATCGCGATGACGTCGACGCCCTGAGAGATCAGCTGCTGGACGAACGGGATCTGCGCGGCACCGGTCGCCTCGCTCGGCGAGGTGTAGACGATCTCATCGCCCTCTCCGAGATCCTCGGCCGCAGCCTCGGCACCGTCGCGCACGGTGGTCATGTACGGGTCGTCGCCGAGCTTGGGGATGATGCCGATCGTGATGGGGCCATCAGTGCAGGAATCGGCGGCCGGTGCGCCGGATCCGGCGTCGATGCTCGTCGATCCCGAGCAACCGGTGAGGGCGATCGACGCGGAGGCGAGGCCGAGGATGCCGACGAACGCGGCGGTGCGGACGGACTTATGCATTGTGGTGCTCCTTTGCTGAACCAGTGGTGGTGTCCCCGTCGCCGGTCGGGACCGACGAACGGGATGCCCGAGCCGATGCCGTGGCGCGCGACCGGGCGACTCGCGACACGGTGTCGGCGAGAAGAAGGGAGGCGATGAGGATGACGCCGATCACCGCGGCCTGCCCGAAGGCGCCGACGTTCTGCAGCTGCAGCATGCTGCGAACCACGATCACGACGACCAGCGCCCACAGCACGCCAGAGATCTTGCCCCTGCCGCCGAGGAAGCTGACACCGCCGAGGAAGACCACGGTGAGGGCGTCGAGCTCGAACCCGATCATGCCGTCGGGCGTGGCCGACGACGTGAGCCCGACCTGGATCACACCCGCCAGCGCCGCCACGACGCCGGAGGCGATGAACATCGTGATCAGCATCCGAGTGGTGCGCACGCCGGCGTACCGGGCGGTGTCGGGGTTCCCCCCGATGGCGTACACGCGGCGCCCGAAGGGCATCCGATGCAGGATCACCGCAGTCGCGGCAGCCAGGACGACGAACGGGACGATCGCGGTCGGGACCACCGTTCCCGGCACCAGTCCGTACGAGAAGTCGATCAGCTCGGGCGGGACCGCAGAGATCGGCGTTCCGCCGACGAGGACGTAGCAGAGCCCCCGGAACAGGGCGAGCGTGCCGAGTGTGACGATGAGCGACGGCAGTCGCAGGAGGGCGACGAGTATCGCGTTGATCGTGCCGCAGGCGCCGCCGACGACGAGGGCTCCCAGTACCGCCGGCCAGAGCGGCACACCGGACTGGTACAGCATCCCGAAAACGATCCCGGAGAGCCCGGCGATGCTCGCGACCGAGATGTCGATCTCCCGCGCGATGACGAGTAGGACCAGCGGCAGCACGAGCAGCGCTTTGGGGGCCATCCGCGCCACCGACGACTCCAGGTTGTAGGCGTCGGCGAAGCCGGGCGTCGCGATGCAGGCGTAGACGAGCACGGCGATCGCGAACGCGCCGAGCAGCCACTCCCACGACAGCAGGCGCTCGCGCCAGGGGACGGTGAGGTTCATCGCACACCTCCGGTGCGGGTCGAGCGGCGCATCAGCACCGCATCCGCGGTGACCGCGACGATGATCGCGAGTCCGTACACGGCCTGCAGGTACTGGTCGGAGACCCCGGCGATCGTCAGCACCTTGCGGATGGTGAGCAGGCCGACTGTGCCGATCACGACGCCGATCACGGTGCCCGAGCCTCCGCGCAGGGCGACGCCGCCGACGACGACGCCCGCGATCACGAGCGTCTCGAGCCCGATCGCGACCTGGCCGTCGACGTAGGGGTACCAGGACGCCCACATCGACCCGGTGAGGCCGGCGAGAAGGCCGGATCCCGCGAACACCGCGAAGGTGCGTCGGCGGGCGTCGATGCCGATGAGTTCGGCGCCGTCCCGGTTGGAGCCCACGTAGTAGACCTCGCGTCCTGCTCTCGTGGACGTGGTCACCACGATCGCGGTCACCACCACGAGCACGGCGATCAGCACGATGAGAGGGATGCCGAGGGGATGGGCGCGCGTCCATCCGAGCCAGTCGTCGCTGACGTCGTCCGGTTTGACCCTGTCGCCCGAAGAGATCACAGACAGGAGACCGCGGTAGATCGCCAGCGTCCCCAGGGTGGTGACGATGGAGGGCACACCGCCGTAGGCCACCAGCACGCCGTTGAGCGCGCCGCAGGCGAGACCGACGACCAGCGCGACGGCGATGCCGAGCAGAGGGGTGGCGTCGGGAAGAGCTCTCATCGTCGCCGCGGCGCAGTATGCGGAGAGGGCGAGAGTGCTGGCGACCGACAGGTCGATGTTCCTGGTCAGGATCACGAGCATCTGGCCCAGCGCGACGATCCCCAGGAGCGACGAGTAGATGCCGAGGTCGGCGATGTTCGACGGGCTGTAGAAGTTGGTGTTGAGCAGGCTGAGGGGCACGATCACCACGGCGAGGGCGACGAGCAGTCCGATCTCGCGCTGGCGAAGCAGCCACGACAGGGCGCGGCCGGTCTGCAGGCGCGTGATGCGCTTCTCCGCCGTCGTGGTCGTGGCCGAGGGGACCGTGGAGACCGTTCCGGTCGCGGCGCGGCCGATGTCGAACTGGTCGATCGCGTCACCGTCGAAGGACGCGACGAGACGGCCGTGCTGCATGACGACGACGCGGTCGGCGAGGGCGAGCAGCTCGGGCATGTCCGAGGAGATGAGCAGGATCGCGATGCCCTGGGAGGCGAGCTCGCCGATGATGCGGTGCACTTCGGCCTTCGCGTTCACGTCGACGCCCTGGGTGGGCTCGTCGAGGATGAGCAGTCGAGGGTTCGTCGCGAGCCACTTCGCGAGCACCACCTTCTGCTGGTTGCCGCCCGAGAGGGTGGCTACGGGCTGGAGATAGCTCTGGAATCGCAGGCGCATCCTGTCGAGAGCCCCGGCGACGCGGTCGAGCTCGAGACGCCGACTGATGAGTCCCACCCTGGTCGACGAGCCGATGACCGGGAGGGTGGCGTTGTCGAGGATCGAGAAGTCCTCCACGAGACTCTGCCCCCGCCGGTCCTCTGAGACGTAGGCGATGCCGAGCTCGATCGCCTGCGCGGCGGAGCGGATGCGAACAGAAGAACCGCCCAGGCGTATCCGACCCGAGTCCGGGCGATCGACGCCGAACACGGCTCGCGCTACCTCGGTGCGCCCGCTTCCCACGAGGCCCGCGATACCGACGATCTCTCCGGCGCGCACGGTGAGCGAGACGTCCTCGAAGGAACCCTTCGCACTCAGGTCCTCCAGCTCGAGGACGACGGGACCGGGGGTCACGGGTTCGCGAACGAGGGGCTCGGCGAGTTCCCGACCGACCATCATCCGGATGATCTCGTCTTCCGCGGTCTGCGCGGTTTCGACGGTGGCGATGTAGCCGCCGTCGCGCATGACCGTGATGCGGGTCGCGATGCGGAAGATCTCCTCCATCCGGTGCCCGACGAACAGGAGTGCCACGTCGCGTGCCTTGAGGGTGTCGATCACGGTGAAGAGGTTGTCGACCTCGCTCGTGGTGAGCGCGGCGGTGGGCTCATCGAGGATCAGCACCGCGGCGTCGATCGACAGCGCTCGGGCGATCTCGACGAGCTGCTGCTCCGAGATGCGCAGGCGTCCGACGGGAGTGGTCGGATCGCGGTCGAGACCGAGCTCGGCCGTCAGTCGCTTCGCCTCGTCCTCCATGGCCCGGTTGTCGAGCAGTCCGGCCTTGGTGCGCAGCGGCCTGCCGGCGAAGATGTTCTCCGCGATGGACAGATCGGGGAAGAGGCCCGGATGCTGGTGCACGACGGCGATGCCCTGCCGCTGTGCATCCCGGGGGCCGTCGAAAGTCACCTCTTCGCCGCGCAGGGTGATGACGCCGGCATCCGGGCGGACCACGCCGCCGATCATCTTGACGCACGTGCTCTTCCCCGCCCCGTTCTCGCCGACCAGGGCGAGGACCTCGCCGCGTCGCAGAGTGAGGCTGAGGTCGGAGACGGCGATCGTCGAGCCGTAGATCTTCGCGAGATGGTCGGCCACCAGCACGGTGGCGTGATCGGGCGGGTCGGTGCGCGGGTTCTCGGCGATCTCCGAGTGTGGTTCGGTGCTCATGGTGGCGTCTCCTCACGTCGTTGTGGAATCGAGCGACCGAGGAATGTTCCCGCGTTTGAATTCGTATGCGCAAGCGCTTGCGCGAAGGTATGCGCATATCTACGCTCGCGCCGCGGGAAGCGCGGGGATCAGGCGGGGAGGATCACGCGCGGGCGTCGAGCATCGCGTCGTAGCCCTCGCGGAACGTCGGATAGGCGAGCTCGCCGAGCAGCGCGTGGGCGCGAGCCCCGTTGAGCACCGTTCCGCCGCCGGCATCCCCCTCGGTCTGCGGCGGGACCGCGGCACCCAGCCGCGCCGCGATGTGCGCCACGACCTCACCGAGCTGAACGGGTTCCTGATCGATCGCGTGCACGAGAGCGGGCGGCGCCTCGGCCCGCAGCAGCACCTCCAGCAGGCGCACCAGGTCGTGCTCGTGGATGCGGTTGGTGCGGCGCTCGTGGTCGACGGGCGCGCCCTCGCGCACCCGGCGGATCAGGGAGTCGCGCCCGGGGCCGTAGATGCCGGCCGGGCGCACGATCACGGCGCCCAGCAGGTCGATCGCGCGTCGTTCGCCGTCGATCAGCGCCTCTCCGCGCTCGGATGTCGGGCGCGGCTCGTCGTTCTCGGTGAGCGGCGCGCGTCCGCCGTCGCCGCCGAAGCTCTCGCCCGTGTAGCCCTCGAACACCCGCGTCGACGACACGAACAGCACCCGCTCGGGCGTCGCTGGCAGCGCCTCCGCGATGTGCGCGAGGGCCGCGGGGTAGATCGACCCCTCGCCGCCGATGCCCGGCGGCAGCGTGATCACGACCGATTCGAAGCGCGGCAGCGACGCGGAGAGCGGATGCCGCAGATCGGCCGCGAGCGTCGCGAACGCCGACGGCAGCCCCGCGACATCGCGCCGGATCGCGGTGACCTCGTTCCCGCCCGCAATGAGACGCTCCCCGAGCGCGGTGCCGAGCGCCCCGCAGCCGACGATGAGCGTGCGTCCGGGGCGCCGGCCCGCGGCATCCGTCACGGCGTCAGCTCCAGTCGCTCGGGGCGGGCGTGCGCACGGGCGGCAGCGCGGAGGCCGCGGCCCAGTCGTGCACCCACGCGTCGATCTCGCGGACGCCCTCGGGCTTGCCGACAGCGGCGAAGAGCTCCTCGTTGCTGACGGTGCCGCCGGTGCGGCGCAGCATCCGCGCCCTCACGATCGCCCGAGCGTAGACCTCGCCCTTCACGACCGCGCGATGCTCCATGAAGACCGCCTTCTCGTCATGGCCGATGAACCGGGTCTGCACGTCGAAGCGCTGCCACAGCTGCAGCGACTTGCGGAACGTGACCGTCTCGCTCGACACGACCGCGTACCAGCCGTTCTCCTTCATGGCGTCGAACAGGCCGGCGCGGATGAGCAGGTCCCAGCGGCCGAGGTCGAACAGCGACAGGTAGCGGCCGTTGTTCATGTGCCGCAGGATGTCGATGTCGCTCGGCAGGGTGGTGAGCCGCACGGTGCCGACGGCCGTGGGATCGAGGGCTTTGCCGCGGCGCACACGGCGGCGGGCGGCGAGGATGACGAGGAGGGTGCGCCAGATCACGTTCACGAGGATCGATCGTAGCCATCGGTGCACGATCCGCGAACATCATTGTGCGATTCCTCCACACGTTGTTACAGCGGCATTTCGGCATCCTGCTCGATTTCACGATCCCGGATGCCGCGCGTAGAGTCACCGCATGAGCGCCGAAGCCCACCCCGAAGTCATCGTCCGTCCGGTCCGTGATGTGGATGCGGAAGCCCTTGGTCGCGTGCACGCGCAGTGCTGGCACGAGACCTACGACCACCTGATCAGCAAGGCCGCGCTCGAGAAGGTCTCGCCCCGGCGCATGGCCGAACTGTGGACGCACTGGGCGGCTCAGGGGCCCGAGTTCACCATGAACGCGGCCCTCGTCGACGGCGAGATCGTCGGATTCGTGGGCTCCGGGCCCGCCCGCGACAAGGACGCCCCCGCGTTCCGCGAGCTGTACTTCATCTACCTGCTCGACGCGTGGCACGGCACCGGCATCGGCCAGAAGCTCTTCGACGCGGCCGTCGAGAAGGACGAGCCGCTGTACCTGTGGGTCGCCGAGGACAACCCCCGCGCGCACCGGTTCTACACGCGTAACGGCTTCACGCTCGACGGCGCCAGCCACACCGAGCCGTTCCTCGGCGAGACGCTGACCGAGGTCCGCTTCACGCGCTGAGCCCCGCGCCGTTCCCTTGCGGCGCCGACGCCCCTGCTGAGCGCCGACGCCCCCTCTGAGATTCGCTTCTCAGCAGGGGCGTCGGCAACCGGCGGGGGCGTCGACGTGGGCGGCGCAAGATGCGCCGCGACTCAGCGCCCGGACACGTTCCCGAAGAGCTTCGCGATCGGCGCGATCACGAGCGGTCGCGCGGCCACCCAGCCGACCGCGATCACCACGAGCGAGGCCACGAACACCCAGAACCCGGTCCAGGTGACGGCATCCTGCGAGGCGTACATGTGGTTGAGGTTGCGCAGGAACCCGGTCAGCATCACGAGTGCGACGTGCGCGATGATGAACGCCACGAAGTAGAGCATGACCGGGAAGTGCAGTGCCCGCGCCCACTCGATCGGGTAGGCCTTCGAGAGTCGTTCGGCCTTCTTGGGCCACATCCCCGACATGCGGAAGCCGGTGATCGCGGCCAGCGGCGCCGCGAGGAACACCGTCGCGAAGTACGCGAGCTGCTGCAGGCTGTTGTAGTTGTTCCACCCGTTCTCGTGCGGCCAGTCGAACGACACGTACTGCAGCGCCGCCGACAGCGCGTTCGGGAAGACCTCCCAGCTGGTCGGCACGATGCGCGCCCAGTGCCCCGTCGCGAACAGCAGCACCACGAAGATCACGCCGTTCACGAGCCACAGTACGTCGAGTGCCTGGTGGAACCAGATCGTCAGGCTGACCTTGCCCTTCGGGTTGTTGCGCGGTGTCCAGAACGCTGTCGGACGCTTCTCGGTGCGGATCGTCAGCCCCGAGCGGATGATCAGCACCATCAGGAAGACGTTGAAGAAGTGCTGCCAGCCGATCCAGGGCGCGAATCCCGGCTCGACGTGCACGGCGGGCTCGTACTCGCCGGGGAACGCCATGAGGAAATCCTGCATGAACGGCAGGCTCAGCAGCGTCCGCACGAAGGCGATCGCGGCTCCGGCGAGGATGCCGAGCGCCGCGGCGCCCAGCAGCACGGCGATGCCCTGCGTCCACGTCGGGCGTCGACGAGCGGATGCCGGGGCCGCGGCCACGTGACGAGGCGCACGGCCGTTCCACACGGTGCGGTTCCATCGCAGCGGCGTCGAGACGTCGCGGGACACGACCGCGGACGTAGCGGTGGGCGTAGCCGTGGCGGTGGGCGTGGCGAACGCGGTCGAGGCGGCTGCGGCACCCGTCGCGGGGGCCGATGCGGATGGCGCGGGGGTTGTGCCCGCGGGCGGCCAGGCCTCGGCGCCGGGGGTCCGGGGCAGGCCTCGGCGGACGGATGCCGTCGGCGAGGCCACCACGGAAGCGGCAGCCGCCGGAACGTCGGTCGAAGACGGCGCCGCCACCCGAACGTCCGGCGAAGAAGGCTCAGCTCCCCGGTCGTTGAGCGAGGACGACGGAGTCGACCGAGACGAAACGCGTTCCGCTCCGCTCGGCGCCGCAGCCTGCGAGCCTGCAGGCGGCCAGGGCTCGCCGCCCGGCGTGCGCGGGAGTCCGCGGCGGAATGTCGTGCCGGCGGTTGGGCGCGTTTCGTCTCGCTCCGCTCGCTCAACGACCGAGGACTCAGCGACCGGAGACTCGACGACCGAGGGCTCGACGATCGGAGAGTCGACGACCGGAGAGGCCGCGGCCGGAGACTCAACGAACAGGGGCTCAGCGACCAGGGGCTCAGCGACCAGGGGCTCGACGACCGGAGGCTCGGCCTCCGGGGTGCCCGGAACCACCACGACCACACCGCCGGGAGGCCACGGCTCACCACCGGGCGTGCGCGGGAGGCCGCGGCGCAGCATCCGCTCTGCCATGGCTACTTCTTCCGCGCCTCGAGAGCCGCGATGAGCTGCGGCACGACGGTGAATACGTCGCCGACGATGCCGAAGTCCGCGACGTCGAAGATCGGCGCCTCGGCATCCTTGTTGATCGCGACGATCGTCTTGGAGGTCTGCATGCCCGCGCGGTGCTGGATCGCGCCGGATATGCCGAGAGCGACATACAGCTGCGGCGACACCGAGACCCCTGTCTGCCCGACCTGGTGCGACTGCGGGATGTAGCCCGCATCTACCGCGGCCCGGGATGCTCCGACGGCGGCGCCGAGCGCGTCGGCGAGCTCCTCGACGAGCACGAACTTCTCCTTCGAGGCGAGACCGCGTCCGCCCGAGACGACGCGCGTCGCACCGCGCAGCTCGGGCCTCGACGACGCCTGCTCGACGGCCTCGATCGCGCCGACGGTCGCAGCGGGGACCTCGGATGCCGTGACCGCGAGCGCTTCGACGGTCGGCGACTCCACGGCTTCGGCCCGCGCCTCGACCGCGCCCTGACGCACCGTGATGACGGGCGCAGCGAACGTGGGCGCCGAGTCGACGAGGTACGCCCCGCCGTACACGGAGTGGTGAGCTACGATGCCCTCGTCGTCGCGTGAGATGCCGACCGCGTCGACGGAGAGTGCGAGCTTCGCGCGCACGGCGAACCGTCCGGCGGCATCACGGCCCGCGATGGAGTTCGAGACGAGCACGGCATCGGGCTGCACCTGCGCGAAGGCCGACTGCAGCGCGTCGACGACCGGGGTCGTGAGCGTGGCGGCATCCGCATCGGCAGTGAGCACGACGGATGCTCCGGCAGCGGCCGCCTGCGCCGCGGCGCCCTCCGCCCCGCCCACGACGAGCGCGACGGGAGATCCGATGGTCGATGCGGCGCCGATCAGCGCGGCGGTGCTCGAGGCGACGTCACCCGAGGGCATCACGTCGACGAGCACGAGGATCGGGTTCTCGGGGTAGCCCATGGTCACACCAGCCTGTTCTGCGCGAGGTACTCGACGAGCTTCTCGGCGGCGTCGCCCTCGTCGACGATCTTGACGCCCGCCGCGCGCGGAGGCTTCTCCGACACCGCGGTCATGATGGTGCGCGGCGCTGCCGCCGGATCGGCGGAGACACCGAGGTCGGCGAGAGACAGCACTTCGAGGGGCTTCTTCTTCGCGGCCATGATGCCCTTGAAGTTCGGGAACCGGGCATCGGGCAGCGCTTCGGTGATCGAGATCACGGCGGGCAGCGGGGCCGAGACAGACTGCGCACCGGCATCCGCTGCGCGCGTGCCGGTGACTCCCTCCGGCGTGATCTCGACGGAGGTGAGCGCGGTCGCCTGCGCCCAGCCGAGGTGCTCGGCGAGCATCGCGGGGATCACGCCGCCCGAGCCGTCGGTCGAGAGGTTGCCGGTGATGACGAGGTCGGGCTCGCCGCGGCGGATCGCGGCCGCGAGCACGTCGGCGGTGAGGCCCAGGTCGGCGCCGACGAGCTCCTCGTCGGCGATGTGTACGGC
Source organism: Microbacterium sp. GCS4 (assembly GCF_001262495.1). Classification (GTDB taxonomy): domain Bacteria; phylum Actinomycetota; class Actinomycetes; order Actinomycetales; family Microbacteriaceae; genus Microbacterium. The sequence goes on along the minus strand of NZ_LGYE01000002.1, from coordinate 213,150 downwards.
GGATCCTGCGCCGATCGCGAGAGCGCGGCGTACCGACGCGGTCGAACCCTCGGGGGCCATCGCGAGAGCGACCACCTCGGTGCCCTCGTTCTTGTCGGCGTGGCTCAGCGCGACCTCGAGAGCCCGCTCGGTGATCTCATCGAGCACCACGTCTCCGGCGCCGCGCTCGGCGAGCCCGGTCTCGAGGTTCAGGACGCGGTCGCCGTAGGTGTCTGGCACCTCTTTGACCAGGACGAAGATCTTCATCGATTGCTCCTCACGACTGCCTCGATTCTAGCGCGCTGAAACTGAGTACCATCCGACGAGCGACCGAGGACCAACGCGCCGCGCGTCCCGCCATGCCCTACCGTAGAACCGTGGTCCGATCCCGTCCGCTCCCCGTCGATCCGCTCGCCGAAGCGAAGCGGCAATGGCTCGCGCACGGATGGACGGATGCCGCCGACGGCATGACCGTCGTCACCTCCGTGATGCGCGCGCAGCAGCTGCTCCTCGCCCGAGTGGATGCCGCGCTCAAGCCCTTCGCGCTGAGCTTCGCCCGCTACGAGATGCTGCGTCTGCTGGCGTTCAGCCGCTCCGGACGCCTCCCGCTGTCGAGCGTGGTCGCCCGACTGCAGGTGCACGCGACGACCGTCACGAGCACGGCCGAGCGCCTGGTGCGCGACGGGCTCATCGTGCGCGAACCGCACCCGCACGACGGTCGCGCAGCTCTCCTCGCGCTCACCGACTCGGGTCGCATCCTGGTCGAGCGTGCGACGACCGCGCTGAACTCCGAGGTGTTCGTCGACCCGGGCATCAGCCGCGAGGACGCCACCGAGCTCGTCGCGATCGTCGCGCGCATGCGCAAGGCGGCCGGCGACTTCGCCGACCCCCGCCCACAGCCCGACGCCCTCTGACATGGCGCGCTTCGTGCTCGAGCGGGTGATCGCCGCTCCCCCGGCCGAGGTCTTCGCCGCGGCGCTCGACCCCGGGCTGCACGTGCGGTCGATGGCACGACACGGCGAGACCATGGTCGAAGCACCGGCCGGCGGGGTGTTCAGCGAGGGCTCGACCGTCACCTGGCGCGCGCGCCACTTCGGCATCCCGTTCCGGCTGCGCTCGCTCGTGTTCGACATCGACCCGCCGCGGGGTTTCCGCGATCGGCAGATCGCCGGCCCGTTCGGGGCGTTCCTGCACGTGCACGAGTTCGAGGAGCATCCGCGGGGAACGCTCATGCGCGACACGATCACGTTCCGGTCGCCGTTCGGTCCGCTCGGACGGCTCGTCGACCGCCTCGTGATGCGCACGTATCTGCAGCGGCTCATCGAGGAGCGCAACGACACGATCACCGCCGAGATCGAGGGGCGTGGGCGTACTCTGTCGCCATGAGCGAACTGCGTCTGCACACCGTCCTCGAGGGCCGCGGCCCCGCCGCGGCGATCATCCTGTCGGACGAGCAGGTCGCCTCGTTCGGCGCGGGCAAGGCTTTCCCCGTCGCCGTGACGATCGGCGGCCGCACCGCCCGCCTGCGCCTGGCGCGAATGGGCGGGCAGAACATGATCGGCTTCAGCAAGGCCGTGCGTGCAGACCTCGGCGTCGAGATCGACCAGGAGGTCGACGCGGTCATCCGGGTCGACGGCGCCGAGCGCACGGTCGAGGTCCCGCCCGCACTCGCGGCGGCGCTCGACGCCGACCCGGCGCTGCGCTCGGCCTTCGACGCCCTCTCGTACTCGGTGCGCAAGGAGCACGCCCGCACCGTCGCCGAGGCCAAGCAGGAGGAGACGCGCGAGCGGCGCATCGCCAAGATCGTGGAGTCGCTGCGGGGCTGACGCGTCCGACGACAGTGCCTCAGCGGTTCTGGAAGTCGGGTGCACGTTTCTCCCGGAAGGCGGCCATGCCCTCCTTCTGGTCGGCGGTGTCGAACAGGGCGGCGAACGCCTGCTTCTCGTGGGCCAGGCCGTCGGCGAGACCGGTCTCCATCGCCGCATCCAGGGCCGCTTTCGCCGCGAACAGCGAGGGCAGAGACTTCGAGGCGATCGTGTCGGCGAGCGTCGTGGCCTCGGCGATCAGGTCGGATGCGTGGACGACGCGCGAGACGAGACCCGAGCGCTCCGCCTCCGCCGCGTCCATGAGTCGCCCGGAGAGCACGAGCTCCGCCGCCTTGTAGTAGCCGACCGCCCGGATGAGCCGCTGCGTGCCGCCCATGCCCGGGATGACGCCGAGGTTGGTCTCGGGCTGACCGAACTTCGCGGTGTCGGCGGCGAGGATGATGTCGCACATCATCGCCAGTTCGCAGCCACCGCCGAGCGCGAAGCCCGAGACAGCGGCGATCATGGGGGTGCGCACCGCGGCGAACTCGTGCCAGATGCCGAAGTGGTCGGTGTCGAGCATCTCGGCCGCGGACATGCCCTCCATCTCCTTGATGTCGGCGCCCGCAGCGAAAGCCTTCTCGGACCCGGTGACGACGATCGCGCCGACGCCGTCATCCGCGTCGAAGGCCTGCGCCGCGGCGGTGATCTCCTCCGCGAGGCGGGAGTTCAGCGCGTTCAGCGCCTGCGGGCGGTTCAGGGTGATCCATCCGACGCGTCCGCGCTGCTCGACCAGGATCGTCTCGTACTCGGTCATGAAGGCCCTCTCCGTCGGCTGTCGGTTCCAGTATGTCGCGGGGTCTGTGCGTTTCGTCTCGCTTCGCTCGCTCAACGACCGGGAGCTCCGTCGCGGATATCGGTGATGATGCCGGAGAAGTCGCGACCCGCGCCCTCACCCGCGGCGAAGGCAGCGTAGAGCTCCTGCGCGAGCCGCCCCATCCGCGCATCCGTCGAGGTCTGCTCGATCGCCTGCAGCGCCAGGCCGAGGTCCTTCGCCATGAGCGCGCCCGCGAAGCCCGGCTGGTAGTCGCGGTTCGCGGGACTCGTGGGCACGGGTCCCGGCACGGGGCAGTTGGTGGTGATGGACCAGCACTGACCGGATGCCTGCGACACGACGTCGAACAGCGCCTGGTGCTCGAGTCCCAGACGCTCTCCGAGCACGAAGGCCTCGGCGACGGCGATCTGCGATACCGCGAGCACCATGTTGTTGCACACCTTCGCGGCCTGCCCGAGCCCCGGCCCACCGCAGTGCACGATGCGTTTTCCCATGACCTCGAGCAGCGGCAGCGCGGCGGCGTAGTCCTCGTCGGAGCCGCCGACCATGAACGCGAGCGTGCCGTTCTCGGCGCCCACCACACCGCCGGAGACCGGTGCGTCGATGTTGCGGTGCCCGGCCGCGAGCGCGAGCGCGTGCGCGGCCCTGGCCTCGTCGACCGCGATCGTCGACGATTCGATGAAGAGCGTGCCGGGCCGCGCGGCGGCGAGGAGCTCGGTGCGGTACGCCTCGATCACGTGCCTCCCCGCGGGGAACATCGTGATGACGACGTCGGCGTCGGCCACGGCATCCGCTCCGCTCTCGGCGACCGGGATGCCGGCGGCACGCGCTGCGTCGATCGCGGCCGGCACGAGGTCGAAGCCGTGCACCTCGTGTCCCGCGGCGACGAGGTTCCGCGCCATCGGCAGGCCCATGTGACCGAGTCCGAGGAACGCGACCACCTGGGCCGACCGGGCGGTCACGACGCGCTCCGCATGGATGCCGAGCCCGACGGCCGCAGCATCTCCCGGCCGACGATCAGGCGCATGATCTCGTTCGTCCCCTCGAGGATCTGATGCACGCGCAGGTCGCGCACGACCCTCTCGATGCCGTAGTCCTGCAGGTAGCCGTAGCCGCCGTGCAGTTGCAGCGCGCGGTTGGCGACGTCGAAGCCGGCGTCGGTCGCGAAGCGCTTGGCCATGGCGCAGCGAATGGTGGCGTCGGGCGCGTGCTCATCGACCGCCCTCGCGCCGTCGCTGACCATGAGCCGGGCGGCCTGCAGATCGGTGCGCATGTCGGCGACCTGGAAGAGGATCGACTGCTTCTCGGCCAGCGGCTCGCCGAACGCGACGCGCTCGTGCACGTACTGCACGGCACGGTCGAGCGCCCATTGCGCGCCGCCCAGCGAACACGCGGCGATGTTCAGACGTCCGCCGTTCAGGGCCGACATCGCGATCGCGAAGCCGCGCCCCTCCTCGCCGAGACGAGCGGATGCCGGCACCCGCACCCCGTCGAGGATGACCTGGCGCGTGGGCTGGGCGTGCCAGCCCATCTTCTTCTCGGGCGCTCCGAAGCTGAGCCCTGCCGCGTCGCCCGGCACGAGGAACGCGCTGATGCCGCGCGCTCCCGGCTCTCCGGTCCGGGCCATGACGACGTACACCGCGGCCTCGCCCGCGCCGGAGATGAACTGCTTGACGCCCGTGAGCACGTAGTCGTCGCCGTCGCGCACCGCGCTCGTGGCGATGTTCGCGGCATCCGATCCGGCCCCCGGCTCGGTCAGGCAGTACCCGCCGAACTCCTGCATCGCGGTGAGCTGCGGCAGCCAGGCGGCGCGTTGCGCGTCGTGGCCGTAGGTGTCGATCATCCACGCGACCATGTTGTGGATCGAGATGTACGCCGCGACCGCCGGGTCGCCCTTCGCGAGCTCCTCGAAGATCGCGACGGTGTCGCTGCGGCTGAGGCCGGTGCCGCCGAACTCCTCGCGTACGTAGATGCCGCCCAGGCCCAGCTCGCCGCCGCGCTGGAGCGACTCCCTCGGGAACAGGTGCTTCTCGTCGCGCTCGGCGGCGAAGGGCGCGAGCTCGGTCTCGGCGAACTCGCGCACGGCGCCGATGATCGCCTCGCGCTCCTCGGCGGTGGTGGTGACGGTGATCGTGTCAGTCATGTCTCTCTCCTGCGTTTCGTCTCGCTGCGCTCGCGGGGCGACCAAGGGTCAGTGCATGGTCGGGATGACGAAGCTGGCGCCGTCCTTGATGCCGCTCGGCCATCGGCTCGTGACGGTCTTGGTCTTCGTGTAGAAGCGGAACGCGTCGGCGCCGTGCTGGTTGAGGTCGCCGAAGCCCGACCGCTTCCATCCGCCGAACGTGTAGTACGCGATCGGCACGGGAATGGGCACGTTCACGCCGACCATGCCGACCTCCACGCGGGCGGCGAAATCGCGAGCCGCGTCGCCGTCACGCGTGAAGATCGCGACGCCGTTGCCGAACTCGTGCTCGGACGCCATGCGCAGCGCCTGCTCGTAGTCGTCCGCGCGGGCGATCACCAGCACCGGACCGAAGATCTCCTCTCGGTAGATCGCCATGTCGGTGGTGACGTGGTCGAACAGCGTCGGGCCGAGGTAGAAGCCCTCCTCGTGACCTGCGACCGTGAAGCCGCGCCCGTCGGCGAGCAGCGTCGCCCCCTCGTCGACGCCCTGCTGGATGTAACCCTCCACGCGCTCGACCGCCGCGCGGGTCACGAGCGGACCGTAGTCGACGTCCGCGGCGAGCGAAGGGCCCACGCGCAGTTGCGCGACGCGTTCGAGGAGCTTCGCGGCGAGAGCATCCGCCGTCTCCTGGCCGACCGGAACCGCGACCGAGATCGCCATGCAGCGCTCGCCCGCCGAGCCGTAGCCCGCGCCGATGAGCGCGTCGACGGCCTGGTCGAGGTCGGCGTCGGGCATCACGATCATGTGGTTCTTGGCTCCGCCGAAGCACTGCGCGCGCTTGCCGTGCGCGGCGGCGGTGGCGTAGATGTACTCGGCGATCGGCGTCGAGCCGACGAAGCCGACGGCGCGGATGCGGTCGTCGGTGAGCAGTGCGTCGACCGCCTCCTTGTCACCGTGCACGACGTTGAGCACCCCTGCGGGCAGACCGGCCTCGAGGAACAGCTCGGCGAGACGGACCGGTACCGAGGGGTCGCGCTCGCTGGGCTTGAGCACGACGGCGTTGCCGGCGGCGAGTGCGGGCCCGGCCTTCCACAGCGGGATCATCGCCGGGAAGTTGAACGGCGTGATCGCGGCGACGACGCCGAGCGGCTGCCGCATCGAGTACACGTCGATGCCGGCGCCGGCTCCGGTCGAGTACTCGCCCTTGAGGAGATGCGGCGCACCGGCGGCGAACTCGATGACCTCGAGTCCGCGCTGGATGTCGCCCTTGGCGTCGTCGACGGTCTTGCCGTGTTCGCTCGCGAGCAGCTCGGCGAGCGACTGCATCTCGCGCTGCACCAGATCGAGGAAGCGCAGGAGCACGCGGGCGCGCTTCTGCGGGTTGGTCGCGGCCCAGTCGGCCTGGGCGGCCTCGGCGTTCGCGATCACCTCGCGCACCTCGTCGGCGGACGCGAGCGGCACGCGGGCCTGCACGGCTCCGCTGCTGGGGTCGAAGACGTCCGCGAAGCGTCCGGAGTCCGGAGTCACGGGCTTTCCGCCTACGAAATGCGGGATAGTACGAGTCATTGTGCGTTGTCCCTTCGGGCCGTCATTGGCACATTGCGATCATACTTCGGCATCCGTGGATTTACTAGGGTATCCAAGTAAATTCAGCACAACGCACGGACAGCAGGACAGCATGGGGTGATGCAGTGCTGAATACCGGCATGTGGTGGCGTCGATCAAAGACATTGTGATGACATATGAATACACATGCGGGGGCGGGAATGAGTGTGAGACTGCTGGCCTGGGGAATGGCGTGGACGGTACCCATCGTCTCGACGATCGCCGGAATCGTGCTCATGGCGAACCCGACGGTGTCGTTCTGGAACGCCGACGGGACCTCGCAGTTCCTCCAAGCGACTCTCGACGTCTGGCCTGCAGGGCTCGTCCTCCTGGGCGCCGGCACGCTGGGTCTGACGGGAGTCGCTCTGGCGGCGGCTCTGAAGTGCGACGGCCCTCGGGGTGTTCTCCGCCCGTTCACCGGCCGGACATCTCCGCCGACTACAACTGCTGATGCGCGGACACAGGACTCAGACCGGATCGGGTAGTCACGTCATCCGCGCGTCACGGTGAGCCTCTGCTCCCGTCGCGGTGTCACCGCCGCGAAGACCCCCGCCGAATCGGGTCGGCGGGGGTCTTCTCCGTCTCGGGCGGCTAGAGGTGCTCGACGATCAGGGCGTTCGCCATGCCGCCGCCCTCGCACATGGTCTGCAGGCCGAGACGGCCGCCCGTGGCCTCGAGGTGGTCGACGAGCGTGCCGAGCAGGCGCGTGCCCGAGGATCCGAGCGCGTGGCCGAGCGCGATCGCCCCGCCCCGGAGGTTGAGCTTCGCGGCATCCGCCCCGACCTCGGCGGCCCACGCGAGCGGCACCGAGGCGAACGCCTCGTTGACCTCGTAGGCGTCGAGGTCGTCGATCGAGAGTCCCGCGCGCTCGAGGATGCGTCGCGTGGCGGGGATCGGGCCGGTGAGCATCATCAGCGGGTCGTCGCCCACGACCGTGAAGGCGCGGAACCGCGCCCGCGGTGCCAGGTCCAGCTGCTCCGCGCGGTCGGCGCTCATCAGCAGCGCGGCCGAGGCCCCGTCGGTGAGCGGCGAGGAGTTGCCCGGGGTGATGCGCCAGTCGATCTCGGGGAAGCGCTCGGCCAGCGCATCGGTACGGAACGCCGGCGACAGACCGGCCAGAGCGGATGCCGTGGTGCCGGCTCGCACGGTCTCATCCCTCGCAGCGTCAGGAGCCTCGTCCACCGCGATCACCGTGCGGTCGAAGAACCCCTCGTCCCACGCGGCGGCGGCACGCCGATGCGACTCCTCGGCGTACGCGTCGAGGGCGTCGCGGTCGAGGCCCCAGCGCTGCGCGATGAGCTCGGCGGAGACGCCCTGGTTCACGAGCCCATCGGGATAGCGAGCCCGCAGCCGTGGCGACATCGGGCTTCCGGCGACGGCCGACGACGATCCGAGCGGCACGCGGCTCATCGACTCCACGCCGCCCACGATCACGGCGTCGTATGACCCTGCGATGATGCCCTGCGCCGCGGAATGCACGGCCTGCTGGCTCGACCCGCACTGCCGGTCGATGGTCGCGGCAGGCACGGCCTCGTCGAAGCCGGCGGCGAGCACGGCCTGCCTCGCGATATTCGACGACTGCTCGCCGACCTGGCTCACGCAGCCGAGGAGCACGTCGTCGATCTGGCGCGACTCGAGTCCGTTGCGGGTGAGGATCGCCGCGAGTGCACCGGCGGCGAGGTCGACGGGGTGCACTCCCGACAGCATCCCTCCGGGCTTGCCCCGACCCACCGGGGTGCGGACGACGTCGATCAGGACGGCTTCGTTGCGCGCGCTCATGACTCCATTGTGACCCCGTGCGCGCGAGCGGGCGCCGCATCCGACGTACGATCGATAGGCGCCCGCACCCTGGCGCCGCCCCCTGCCGATGCGCCCGAGACCCGGGCCGTGCTCTCCCGAGGATCCGCCATGTCCAGCGACTCCATCACCGTGTCCATCCGCCGCGAGGTCGACCCGACGCGCATCGCCGAGACCACCGAGTGGGTGCAGCGCGGGGTGAACAAGGCGAACACGTATCCGGGATTCCTCGGATCCGGCTGGGTGCGCGCCGGCGCCGACTCGCATGTCTGGCACATGCTGTACCGGTTCGCCGACGAGGACACGCTCGTGGCCTGGGAGGACTCCGCCGAGCGCGCGGCCTGGCTGGCCACCGGAGAGGGCCTCGTGCTGAGCGAGCGCTCCCGCCGACGCAGCGGCATCGAGGGGTGGTTCGACGAACCCGCGACGGGGTCGATCACGGTGCAGACCGCCGAGGGGACGGCCGCTGGTGCCATCGTGAAGGCTCCCCCGCGGTGGAAGCAGGCCGTGTCGATCTGGCTCGGATTCTTCCCCGTGAACCTGGTGTTCACGTACGCCATGAGCCCTGTCCCGGGCTTCAACGAGCTGCCGATCTGGTTGCGCGTGCTCGCCACGACGCTGGTGCTCACGCCCATCATGACCTACTGGGTGCTGCCCTGGGTCACGCGCGCGCTGCGCCGCTGGCTCGCCCGCTAGCGCCCCACCCTGCCCGTACTGCCCGTCTGTTTCTGGCGAATGCACGGTTGAGGAGCCCTATTCGTGCCGTTCGGCAGAAATAGACGGGCGGGGAGAGGGCGGACGTCAGATCGCGGAGATCGTCCAGGATGCCGCGTGCGCGGCGCCCGGCTCGACGACCACGAGGTCCGTTCCCGAGTTGAAGGCGTCGGGTGGGCAGGTCATCGGTTCGACGGCGAGGCCGATGCGATCGGAATCGTCCGCCGTGTGCACCTGCACCCAGGGACAGCGCTCGTCGAACCGCATCGCGACACCGGTCCCGCCGTCCGTCACGAGGCGCACCTCGGCGACCGCGTCGGTCCGCGACAGCCGCGTGAAGGCGTGGTCGACGAAGACGTCGCCGAGCACGCGCGGCGCACGGAAGTCCCACTCCGGATGCTCCGAGACGGGCTCGACCGCGACCGGAGACAGCCGATCCGGTGTCACCGTGAGCACCGAGGATGCCGGCAGCGTCAGCGTCCAATCGTCCACGCGCCCGCCGCCGGCCACGAGGTACGGGTGCGGACCGACGCCCCACGGCGCAGCATCCGTCCCGAGGTTGTGACCTGTCACGGTCTGCGTGAGACCGTGGGCGTCGAGGCGGTACTCGACCTCCACCTCCACGCGGAAGGGGTAGCCGGTCTGGGGTTCGATCACCCCGGCCAGCACGACCCGGTCGTCGGAGACCACACGGTCGTCGAACTCGGTCCAGGCGATGAGGCCGTGCAGCGCGTGACCGCGCTCAGGCTCGGTGAGCGGCAGCCGATGCTCGACGCCGCCGAACGTGTAGCGCCCGTCGACGATCCGGTTGGGCCAGGGCGCGAGCGTCGCCCCGCGGTAGGCCGGCCGCACCTCGTCGGCCGCAAACGGCACGACGAGGTCGCGCCCGGCGAAGGTCAGGGAACGGAGGGTCGCCCCGACGCTCGCGATCGCCGCCTCGTAGCCGTGCCCGGCGATCGTCAGCTGGCGGCCGGAGCGCGGCCGAGCCGCGGACGTCGTCGAAACACTCACGCCGACGAGTGTATGCCGAACGGCCCGCGCCCCCTGTCGGCATGCCACGCTGGTGACATGCGCATCGCACTCACCGGATCATCGGGAAAGCTCGGCACCGTCGTCGCCCGCGAGCTGCGCGCCGCGGGCATCGACGTCGTCGGCATGGACGTCGCGGGCGAACGGGGCCCCGGTTTCGTGCAGGTCGACCTCACCGATTACGGACAGGTCGTCGACGCCCTCACCGCGGTCGGCGACCGGCACGACGGCATCGACGCGGTCGTGCACCTGGGGGCGATCCCGGCACCGGGCATCCGCAGCGACGTCGCGACCTTCCACAACAACATGCCGGCGACGTTCAACGTGTTCTGGGCGGCCGTGCGCCTCGGCATCCGCCGCATCGTCTACGCGTCCAGCGAGACCGTGCTCGGCCTCCCGTTCGACGTGCCCCCGCCGTACGTCCCCGTCGACGAGGAGTACCCGCCCCGGCCCGAGTCGGTGTACTCGCTCGTGAAGACGCTCGAGGAGCGCCTGGCGACCGAGCTCGTGCGCTGGCACCCCGACCTGTCGATCACGGCCCTGCGGTTCTCGAACGTCATGGTGCCCGAGGATTACGCCGAGTTCCCCTCATTCGACGCCGATGCCCTGCGGCGCAAGTGGAACCTGTGGGGCTACATCGACGCGCGCGACGGCGCCCAGGCCGTGCAGCGGGCGCTCGAGGTCGCGCCGCCGGGGTTCGAGCAGTACATCATCGCCGCGGCCGACACGGTCATGTCCCGGCCGAACGCCGAGCTGCTCGCCGAGGTCTTCCCCGACGTGCCCGTGGGGCGCGAGGTGGGAGCGAACGAGACCCTACTGTCGATCGACAAGGCGCGGCGGATGCTGGGCTACGAGCCGCAGCACTCCTGGCGCGACCACGTCTGAGCGCTCGACCACGTCTGAGCGCGCACCTGAGCGTCAGCTGTCGGTGTCGCGCGGGAGCACGGTCAGCACGCGCTCGATGTGGTCGCGGAACTCGCTCATGAACCCGCGGAGGAAGTCGGCCGTGTCGGAGTGCGTGACCGTGCCGTCCTCGGCGTAGTGCTCGGGCACGAAGCGGACGTACGCCTCGGGCGCCGTCATCTGCCGGGCGTTGCAGAAGCTCAGCACGCCGCGCAGGCTCTGCTGTGCGACGGCGGTGCCGATCGCGCCGACCGAGGCGCCGATGACCGCGGCCGGGATGTGGTCGAACGAGTTCTGCCCCCAGGGGCGGGAGGCCCAGTCGATCGCGTTCTTGAGCCCGCCGGGGATCGACCGGTTGTACTCCGGTGTGACGAACAGCACCGCGTCGGCCGAGTCGATCGCCTCCTTGAGCGCCACCGCCTCCGGCGGATACGACTCGTCGTAGTCCTGGCTGTACAGCGGCAGGTCGCGGATCGGGATCTCGAAGAACTCCAGATCCCGCGGCGCCAACTCGATCAGGGCCGTCGCGAGGATCCGGTTGATGGATGTCGACGACAGGCTGCCGACGAAGTATCCGACCCTGCGTGTCATGTCCGCTCCTCCGTCTCGATGCCGAGCGCGCTGCCCGGGCACTGGGTCCAGTCTCGCGTCGGGAGCGGCCCGCGTCCACCCCCGCCGGGCGCCGCTCCGCTCAGAGGTCCAGACGCTGCAGGTAGGGGTTCACGAGCCGGCGCTCGGGATCGTAGCGCGCCGCGAGTGCGGCGAAGTCGTCGAAGCGCGGGTACCGCGACCGCACCTCGGCGCCGTCGAGCGTGGAGACCTTGCCCCAGTGCGGTCGTGCCGTGCCGGGCAGTGCCGCCTCGAGGGTCGGCAGGAACGCACGCACCGCGTCCTCGTCGGGCTTCCAGGTGAAGTGGATGCCGACGGCATCCGTCTCGTACGACGAGCTCAGCCACAGCCCGTCGCCCCTGACCGTACGGATCTCGTTCACGAGCAGCAGAGGCGCGATCTGCCCCGCGAGCGTGCGGACGACCTGGATGGCCTCGACGGCATCGGAGCGCGGCACGAGATACTCGCTCTGCAGCTCCGCTCCGGCCGACGGCGTGAACTCGAGCCGGAAGTGCGGCAGGCGCTCGAACCACCGACCCGGCTCGCCGCCCTGCTCGGTGCACGCGACCGGATCGACGCCGAGGATCGGATGCCGCTTCACAGCAGCCGGCTGTGCGTCGAGGCGCGAGAACAGGTCGGCGCGGGTGATCTCGCGCGCCTCGGGCAGCCGCTGCTTGACCCAGATCTGGTCCGCGACGTCGGTGCGCTCCCAGGTCGAGAAGATGCTGACGCTCGTGCCGATGCCGGTGACCTCGTCGAAGTCACGGAGGATCGCGTCCCACGACGGCCCCTCGAACACGTGCTGGGCGACCTCGTAGGCGGGTTCGACGTCGAGCGTGACGTCGATCACCGCTCCGAGCGCCCCGAGGCTCACGACCGCGCCGTCGAAATCCTCGTCGCCGCGCGCGAGACTCCGCGTCTCCCCGGCGGGAGTCATGATCGTGAGGGCGCGCACCGCCGTCGCCAGTGAGCCGAGGGCGTCGCCGGAGCCGTGCGTGCCCGTCGCGACCGCACCCGCGATCGAGATGTGCGGGAGAGAGGCGAGGTTCGCGAGCGCCAGCCCCTCGGCATCCAGCAGCGGAGCGAGGTCTCCGTAGCGCAGCGCGCCGCTCACCCGAACCGCGTCACGTTCGGGGCTCACCTCGAACACGGTCGGCATCCGGTCGAGGGCGATCAGCGTCCCGTCCGTATCGGCCAGCGTGTTGAAGCTGTGGCGGGAGCCCAGCATCCGCACCGCTCCCCCCTGCGCGAGGAGCTCCTGCAGCTGATCGGGCGACGCCGGGTGCTCCACCCGTGCGGCGCGGTACTCGATGTTGCCTGCCCAGTTCCGTTCGGAAGCCATCGCGCCAGGATACCGAGGCACGGCTCACCGGCCGGAGGGCGCGTCGGGCGTGACCCCCTTCTCCGGCGGATCCACGAGCGACAGCGGATCCGCGATGTCCTCGAGCGACTTGCCTGCCGCGCTGACACCGAACACGCCGCACACGACGCCGCCGACGATCATGATCCCCGCGCCCAGCACATAACCCCAGAACAGCGGGCCGCGATCGCCGGTCTCGGCGCTCTCGCCGATCAGCGCCCCGTACAGCACGGGGGCGATCGCGCCCACGAGCTGCCCGATCGAGAACACGTAGGAGATCACCTGGCTGCGCAGCTCGAGCGGGAAGATCTCGCTCACCGTGAGGTACGCGGCCGAGGCCCCCGCCGAGGCGAAGAAGAAGGAGGCGCACCAGAACGCCGTGTGCGTCCCGGCGTTCAGCACCCCGGCGTGGAACAGGAACGCGCTCACGAGCAGGATCGATCCCGCGAGCACATAGGTCGCGAACAGCATCCGCCGCCGTCCCCACGTATCGAAGAAGTGCCCGAGGAGGAGAGCACCCGCGAGATTGCCGATCGCGAAGATGATGAAGTACTGCGAGGCGGATGCCGGTGGCGTGTCGTAGAAGTTCTCGAGCACGAGCGCATACGTGAAGAAGATCGCGTTGTACAGGAACGACTGCGTGACCATCATCGTGATGCCGACGAGTGTGCGCCGCGGGTACTTCCGGAACAGCACCTTCACGATCACGAGGAACGGCACCCGACCGTACTCCTTGACCGTGATCGCCTTCGACTCGTCGACCGGCGGGATCTCCTTGCCCTCCTCGCGGATGCGCTGCTCGATCCCGTCGACGTTGCGCTCGGCCTCGTCCTCGCGTCCGTGCGTCATCTGCCAGCGCGGGCTCTCCGGGATGTGCCGGCGCAGCCAGATGATGAGGATGCCGAGCACGGGCCCGAGGAAGAAGCTGAGCCGCCAGCCGATGTCGGCGGGCAGGATGTCGGTGTTGAGGAAGAACAGGTTCGCGACGGCGCCGAGTGCCGCGCCTCCCCAGTACGTGCCGTTGATGGCGATGTCGACGCGTCCCCGGTACTTCGCCGGGATGATCTCGTCGATCGCCGAATTGATCGCCGCGTACTCGCCGCCGATGCCCGCTCCCGCGACGAAGCGCCAGATGTAGAAGAACCAGGGCGCGAACGCGAGGCCCGCGACCGCGGAGCCCACGAGGTACACCGCGAGGGACAGGATGAAGAGCTTCTTGCGTCCGAGCCGATCGGTGAGGCGTCCGAACACCAGCGCGCCGAACACCTGGCCGAGCAGGTAGCAGGTGCCGGCGAGGCCGACCTCGGCCGGGCCCATCCCGAGCGTCGCGGCATAGCCGTTCGCGGCGACGATCTGCACCTCGAGGCCGTCGAGGATCCAGGAGAACCCGAGGCCGACGACGATCATCCAGTGGAATCGCGCCCACGGCAGCCGGTCCATCCGGGCGGGCACGAGCGACCGGACCTCCTTGACGTTGACACCCGACGCGGACATGGAGCCTCCTTCACCCGGGACCCCTCGGTCCCGGATCAGTGATACTCCTGGCGCGCGGGTCCGCGCATCCGGTTGATTCGCGCCGCGGATCGCGCTACGGCATCCGCCCGTCCACCCACCCGTCTATTTCTGCCGAACGGCAGCAATAGACCCTCTATTCGTGCCCTTCGGCAGAAATAGAGGGTCTTTGCGGGGGCGGGGTCAGCTCACGTGACGCTCGTCGACCCCGTCGTAGTGGGAGAGCGGACGGATGAGCGCGTTCGCACCGGCCTGCTCGATCACGTGCGCGGTCCAGCCCGTGACACGCGCGGCCACGAACAGCGGCGTGAACGTGAGCGTGTCGAAGCCGATGAGGTTGTAGGCGGGGCCGGACGGGTAGTCGAGGTTCGGGTAGATGCCCTTGCGCTCGACGAACTCCGACTCGAGGGCGTCGTAGAGCGCCGCGACCTCGGGCTTGTCGTAGTGCTCGACGAGCGTGTCGAGGGCCGCTTTCATGGTCGGCACGCGCGAGTCGCCGCGCTTGTACACGCGGTGTCCGAAGCCCATGATCTTGCGCTTCTCGGCGAGCGCCTTCTCGAGCCACGGGACGACGTTCTCCGCCTCCCCGATCTCGTCGAAGATGTGCAGAACGGCCTCGTTGGCGCCGCCGTGCAGCGGCCCCTTGAGCGCGCCGATGGCCCCGACCACCGCCGAGTACAGGTCGCTCAGCGTCGACGTGATCACCCGGGCGGTGAACGTCGAGGCGTTGAAGGAGTGCTCTGCGTACAGGATCATCGAGCGGTTGAACGCGTCCACGACCACCGGGTCCGGCTCCTCGCCGAACGTCATCCACAGGAAGTTCGAGGAGTAGTCGAGGTCGTCGCGCGGCTCGATGATCTCCTGCCCGCGACGACGACGCTGCCCGTAGGCGACGATCGCCGGCAGGGCGGCGAAGAGGCGGATGCTGCGCTCGAGGTTCTGCTCGGGGCTGCCGCCCGCGTCGAGCACAGAACCTCCGGCGGCGGGATCGGAGGCGCCGATCACACTCACGGCCGTGCGCACCTCGTCCATCGGGTGGGCGTCGAGCGGCACCAGGTCGATCGCGGCCTTGACGTTGTCGGCGAGCGCGCGGTGGCGGCGCTCCTCGAGCCGGAAGGCCGCGAGCTCCTCGGCGGTGGGGAGCTCGCCGTGCCACAGGAGGTACGCGACCGCCTCGAAGGGCTGCGTGTCGGCCAGCTCCTGCACGGGATAGCCGCGGTACAGCAGGCTGTTCGTCTCGGGGTTGACCTTCGAGATCGCCGTCGTGTCGACGACGACCCCTGCGAGGCCCTTCTTGATGTCAGGCTCGGTCATGCTCACTCCTTCGTGTCATTTCGGTCGTTGAGCGAGGAGCGAAGCGACGAGACGAAACGTGGTGGCGCGTTTCGTCTCGCTTCGCTCGCTCAACGACCGGTGGTGTCGATGGTGAAGTTGAAGACGCCGGAGTCGAAGTGGTTGTACGACTCGTAGTCGATCAGGTCGTAGAGATCGGCGCGGTGCTGCATCTCGCCGAGCTTCGAGGTCAGATGCCCCTCCTCGTTCAGCGTATCGAGAGCACGGCCCGCCGCGCCCATCGCGATCCGCAGCAGCGAGACCGGCCAGATGACCATGCTCACACCCGCGTCCCGCAACCGGTCGACGGAGAACAGGTCGCTCTTGCCGAACTCGGTCATGTTGGCGAGGATCGGCACGTCGAGAGCATCCGCCATCGCCTCGAACTCCGAGAGGTCGCGCATCGCCTCGGGGAAGATCGCGTCGGCCCCCGCGTCTACGAGGGCCTTGGCCCGATCGATCGCGGCATCCAGTCCGTCGATCGCGCGGATGTCAGTGCGGGCCATGATCAGGAAGTTCTCGTCTCGGCGCGCATCGGCGGCGGCGCGGATGCGCTTGATCGCCGTGTTCTCGTCGACCACGCTCTTGCCGTCGAGGTGACCGCAGCGCTTGGGGTTGATCTGGTCCTCGATATGCGTGCCGGCGAGTCCGGCATCCTCGAGCTCCTGGATCGTGCGCGCCACGTTCATCGGCTCGCCGAAACCGGTGTCGGCATCGACGATCGCGGGGATGTCGGTCATGCGGGCGATCTGCTTCGCGCGTCCGGCGACCTCGGTCAGCGTCGTGAGCCCGATGTCGGGCAGTCCGAGGTCGGCCGAGAGCACCGCCCCGGAGATGTAGACGCCGTCGAAACCCCTCTGTTCGATGAGCTTGGCGCTGAGGGGGTTGAACGCTCCAGGGAAGCGCAGCAGTTCGCCGCTCGCGAGGCGCTCACGGAACAACCGCCTCTTCTCGGCCGGCGTCGTCGTTGAGTACAGCATCAGAAGGTCTCCCTCGGGTTAGGGCGTTTCGTCTCGCTTCGCTCGCTCAACGACCGAAGCGTCTGGTCGTTGAGCGAGGAGCGAAGCGAGACGAACGTCGCATCAGAACAGCCCCTTCGGCGCGTCCGCGCCCTCGAGGAGTCCGGGCTTCGCGATGATCGACAGCTCGCCGACCTCGGCCGCCGTCAGCTCGGGCAGGCGCTGCACGAGCTCGAGGAAGCGCTCGATCTCGGCGGGCTCCAGCACGGGCTCCGCGAGCAGCCGGAACTTCGCGATGTAGTTCTCGCGCGCGAACGGACGGGCCCCGAGCGGGTGCGCGTCGGCCACGGCGATCTCGTCGACGACGGTCGAGCCGTCAGTCAGCCGGAACTCCACACGACCGCCGAAGGCCTTCACGTCGGGGTCCTCGGAGTGGTAGCGGCGCGTCCACTCGGCATCCTCGGCCGTCGTGATCTTCTGCCACAGCGCGACCGTGTCGGGTCGGCCGGCGCGCTCGGGCGTGTACGAGTCGACGTGGTGCCAGCCGCCGTCCTGCAGCGCGACGGCGAAGATGTACGGGATCGAGTGGTCGAGCGTCTCCCGCGACGCCGTCGGGTCGTACTTCTGCGGGTCGTTGGCACCCGAGCCGATCACGTAGTGCGTGTGGTGGCTCGTGTGCAGCACGATGCTCTCGATGGTGGCGGGGTCGCGAAGCGCCGGGTTCTCGGTGCCGAGCTTGCGGGCGAGGTCGATCCACGCCTGTGCCTGGTACTCCGCGGAGTGCTCCTTCGTGTACGAGTCGAGGATCGCGCGCTTCGGCTCGCCGGATGCCGGGAGCGGCACCTCGTACGCGGCATCCTTGCCGTCGAGCATCCAGGCGATCACGCCGTCCTCGCCCTCGTAGATCGGGGCCGGGCTGGTCTGGCCGCGCATAGCCCGGTCGACCGCTTCGACGGCCATCTTGCCCGCGAACGCCGGGGCGTGCGCCTTCCACGTGGAGATCTCGCCCTTGCGGCTCTGCCGGGTCGCGGTCGTCGTGTGCAGTCCCTGGCCGACCGCCTGGTAGATCGTCTCGACGTCGAGGCCGAGCAGGGTGCCGATGCCGGCGGCTGCGGAGGGGCCGAGGTGCGCGACGTGGTCGATCTTGTGCTTGTGCAGGCAGATCGCGCGCACGAGGTCCATCTGGATCTCATAGCCGGTCGCAATGGCGCGAACGAGCGCACGGCCGTCGGACCCGACGTGCTGCGCGACCGCGAGGATCGGCGGGATGTTGTCGCCGGGGTGCGAGTACTCGGCAGCCAGGAACGTGTCGTGGTAGTCGAGCTCGCGCACGGCGACGCCGTTCACCCACGCCGCCCACTCCGGGCTCGTGCGGTGGTCGAGCGCCGCGCCGAAGACGGTCGCGCCCGCGCCGCCGGTCGACACCGGGTGGCTGAACGCCTGCGCGCGCGCCGCGTTGATCGGTCCGCGCGTGAGGGATGCTGCGGCGACCGAGGCGTTGTCGATGATGCGGTTGACGATCATGTCGACGACCGCGGGCTCGACCTCGACGGGATCGGCGGCGACCTCGGCGATCTTCCAGGCGAGCTGATCCTCACGGGCGAGGTTCTCGTCGCTCCGGTGGACGCGGACGTGGTGGGTGACGGTCATGATCGATCCCTACTGGTCGGAGGTCGTGGTCGTTGAGCGAGCGGAGCGAGTCGAAACGCCCTCCCCCGCCCCGGTCGTTGAGCGAGCGGAGCGAGTCGAAACGCCCTCCCCCGCAGCATCCAGGGACTCGAGGATGCCGGTGAGCGCGTTGTGCAGGTGTACGTGCGTCGCGTGCGCGGCGAGGTCGCCGTCGCGGGCCGCGAGCGCCCGCGCGATCGTGCGGTGCTCGGCGGCGGAGGCGGCGAGACGCTGGGGCTTGTCCTTCGCCATGCGGCGCACCCGCACCAGATGTGTGCGCACGGTGCGCAGCGCCGAGGCGATGTAGTCGTTCGCCACGGCGGCGTCGAGGGTCGCGTCGAAGCGGGCGATGAGCGCGTAGTACGCATCGCGCCCCTCGGCTGCGGCAAGGTCGACGTCGGCGAACTCCAGGGCGAGCGCGGCGAACAGCTCGGCGTCCCCGCGCTGCGCGGCGAGTCTCGCAGACGTCTCCTCCAGCGCACGGCGGATTTCGAACAGCGCGCGGATGTCGTCAGCATCCAGCGCTGCGACCACCGTCACCCGCGGCGACTGCTGCACGACGAGACCGTCGGCAGCGAGGCGCCGGAGCGCTTCGCGCAGCGGCGTGCGGCTCACCCCGAGGCGCGCGGCCTGCTCGACCTCGCCGAGCACGTACCCCGCGGGCAGCACTCCGGACTGGATCTCGTCGAGAAGCGCCGCGTGGGCGCGCTCGCTCGCCGAGATGCGATCGACTGCGGGAAGCGCCATGCCCTCAGTGTATACACAAAGCGCGCAATGGAGTCAGCTTTTAGCCTGATACCGGCCCTCGGTATACACTGCATCCTCCGGCAACGGCTCGACGAACTCGGCAGCCGGCACCGGCTCGCCGAGCTTGACGACCACGACACCGACCAGCACGAGCAGGCCGCCGAGGGCCTGCAGCAGGTCGGGGAGCTGTCCGAGAAGGAGCCATCCGAACAGCAGCGCGGCCACGACCTCGGCGAGCGCGACGAACGACGCGAGGCGGGACCCCAGCATCCGCGTCGAGGTGATGCCGAGCACGTACGCGAGCGCCGTCGCCAGGACGCCGATCGCGAGCACCGGCACGAACCACGGCACGGTGCCGAAACGATAGGAGATGTCGTCGGTGGTCCAGCGGAAGGGGAGGATGCCGACGGCGGCGGCGATCGAGAGCCCGACCGCGCCGAGCAGCAGCCCCGACCCCGCGAGGGCGATCGGCGGGACGCCGGTGTCGGCGCGGGCCGAGAGCACGAAGTAGGTGGCGGCGCCGACCATCGCGGCGAGCGCCCAGAGGATGCCGGCGAGGTTCACCTGTGTACCCGTGACGACGTCCAGCATGAGCACGAGCCCGACGAAGGCCACGACCGCACCGAGCACGCTGCGCCGACTGGGCTTCTCTCCGTGTCGCAGCCAGAGCCACAGGAGCACGGCGATCGGTGCGGTGTACTCGATCAGCAGCGCGATGCCGACGTCCATCACGGCGACGGCCTGGAAGTAGAACAGCTGGGTGGCGGCGACCGCGAGCAGGCCGTATGCGGCGACCATGCCGACGTTCCGCCACAGGGCACGCCACCGTCCGCGCAACGCGAGGATCGTCGGGATGAGCAGCACGAGCGCGGCGACCCACACCCGCACGGTGACCGCGGCCCCGGGCGTCCACCCCGCATCGATGAGTCCGCGCGCCCAGGCGCCGGACATGCCGAAGGAGAAGGCTGCGGCGATCGCCAGCGGCAGCCCGAGGCGCATGCCCGTCGCGCGTGTGTCATCGGTGACTGTGCTCATGACACGTGACGCTACTCGCGCACGGAGTAAGGTGTCAACATGATCTTCACCGATGACACCGAAGAGGCGCTGCGCTCGGCCGTCTGGCTCGTGAACTCCGCGGAGGACCCCGACACGCTCGAGTCCCTCGACGACCATCGCGCGTTCCTCGCGGACTTCCCCTACTCCGGCCGCCTCGACCGCGATCGAGCCGAGCTCGACGCCCTGCGCGGCATCCGCCCCCGCCTCCGCGCCATGCTCCTCGCATCGCGCGACGACATGGCCGAGCACGTCAACGCCGCCCTCGCCGAGGCGCACCTCACCCCGCGCCTCGTCCGCCACGACGCCGCCGACTGGCACCTGCACGCGGTCGCCGACGATCGACCCCTCGCCGAGCGCGTGCTCATCGAGACCGCCATGGCGCTGGTCGACGTCATCCGCGCCGACGAGGGCTCGCGCATCTCGGTGTGCGCCGACGACACGTGCGAGGCGCTCGCGCTCGACCTCTCCCGCAACCGCTCGAAGCGCTACTGCTCGCCCACGTGCACGAATCGCAACGCCGTCGCCGCGTATCGCGCGAGGCAGGCGAGCGCCTAGGCCTCCCGCGCTCTCGGATCGCGCAACGCGCGCATCGCGTCCACCAGACTCCCGTGGATGTACTCGAGCTCGGGTGAGGTGAATGCCGACCAGTCCTCCTGCTCCACACCCTCGTCACTGCCGGGCGCACCCCACTCCTCGGCATCCGCGGACCCGTCCGCCTCCGCGCCCGACGCATGGCGATACACCCACCACAGGTTCCCTGCGGGATCGGCGAAGCGCGAGAAGGTGTCGCCGAAGAAGTCGGTCGGCGCCGTGACGATCCGCGCCCCGCGCTCGACCGCGCGGGCGAGCGTCGCCTCGACGTCGTCGACGTACACCTGCACGAAGCCCGGCGTGAAGGGCCAGTCGGGCTTGCGATCGGCGACGATGACGACCGAGTCCCCGATGCGCAGCTCGGAGTGCAGGATCAGCCCGTCGGAGTCGAGAGTGCGAGCCTCCGGCACGTCGACCGCGCCGAACACGTCGACGAGGAAGGCGATGATGCGCGGGGCATCGTCGGTCATCAGGAAGGGGTTCACGGTGTTGGATCCAGCGGGGATCGCGGGGAGATGAGTCATGGCTCGTCCTTTCGTCCCGGCCAGCATCCCCGACAACCAGGACACATCCGGTCCTCAATGGAGAGCGGGATACGGTCGGATGATCATGACCTTCCCCGCGCCCTACGACACCTGGTTCCCGGATGCCGCGTTCGACAGCACCTACGGCTTCGACGAGAGCGCACTGCGTCGGGTCCGGCCGGTCGCCGCGCCTCCAGGCCTCGCGGAGACCTGGCGGCGCTGGCGCGCGGAAGCGAAGGGCGTGGATGCCGCGCCGCGCACGCTCTCGTCCGAGACGGTCGAGGGCCGCGAGGTCTCGGTCGTCGAGCACGCCGGTGCCGACGGCATCCGCCTGCGCTCCTGGATCGTGGGCCCGGCAACGGGCGCGGCCCGCGTCGGGATCGTGCACTCGCACGGCTACGGCGGCCGCGATGCGATCGATCTCGCGCGCGTGCCCGACGACGCGGCGGCGATCTTCCCGGTCGCGCGGGGTCTGCCGACCCTGAACGCGGGCGTCGGCGCCCCGGAGCTCGTGGAGCAGCACGTTCTCGCCGGGCTCGATGACCCCGATCGATACGTCCTCGGCCTGTGCGCGCGGGACCTCTGGCTCGCGGCGGACACGCTCCTCGCTGCGGCAGGCGACCTGCCGCTCTACTACGTGGGCGAGAGCTTCGGCGGCGGCATCGGGGCTCTCGCGCTGCCCTGGGACGACCGGTACATCGGCGCGACGCTCATCGTGCCGAGCTTCGGCCAGTACGACGAACGCCTCGCGGTGCCGTGCCTCGGCAGCGGCGAGGTCGTGCGTGCGCACGTCGCCGCGCACCCCGAGGCCCGGGAGCAGCTGCGGCTGTTCGATGCGTCGAGCACGCTGGGCTTCACCCGGGTGCCAGTGCGGGTCGAGGCCGCGCTGTGGGACGACTACGTACCGCCACCCGGGCAGTTCGGCGTCGCGAACGCCGTACGCGACCTCGACCTGGAGGTCCTGCCCGCCGGGCACGCGGAGTACCCGGGGTCGGATGCCGCTGCCGCCCGGGCCGTGCGCAGGGGACGCGCACACCTCACGCGAGCTCTGCGCGCCGCATCCTGAGCATCCTTCCCCCCGCCCGTCCACACTCCCCGCCCGCTCGCGCGCCGCCCGCCGCTCTCCCGGCAACCCTGGGCGTAGGCGATCACCCGGGCGCAGGACGATCCGGGCCACATCCTCCTACCTCCGCGTCATCCCCTCCCTGCACACCCTCCCTCACACCCTCCTCCACACCTTCCCCCACGCCGCCGCCCCGCACCCGCGCCCGCACCTCCGCGCAGATGAGCACTGGACACCACTTGTCATAACAGGTACGCTCAACTTGTCATTACAGGTTGCGCAGTGTCGCAGCACCCTACGAGGAGCACCGATGCCCGAGTTCCACACCCCGCCGCTCTCCCCGATCGCGATCGCCTTCGACTCCGAGAAGCTCACCCTGTCGCCCGAAGGCCCGACCCTCACGCGCCGCATGTCCGACCTCGAGGGTCTCTTCCTCGACGCGGATGCCTGGAAGGCCGCCAGCGAAGGCGACAACCCCGTGGTCTACACGGTCGTGAGCTCCCCCGTGCCGGAGATCGACCGCGAGCTGCCCCAGTCGATCACGACGATCATGCCGGGCGACACCTCGGGCGAGCTCTGGATGACGAAGGGCCACCAGCACCCGAATCACCAGGGCGAGATCTACCTCGCGCTGAAAGGCCGCGGCGGACTGCTGATGTTCGACGGAGAGCGCACCGAGTGGCTCGACATGCTCCCGGGCACGATCGGTTACATCCCGCCGGGCTGGGCACACCGCTCGGTCAACACGGGTGACGAGCCCTACGCGTTCCTCGCGGTATACCCCGGCGGAGCCGGCCACGACTACGGCTGGGTGCTCGAGCACGGCATGGGCTCGCGGGCGTACCGCGCGTCCGAGGGCGTGGACCTCCGCCCCTACGCCGCCACCGCCGAATAGGCTCCGGCCATGATCATCGCGCACGACCTCGGCACGACCGGCAACAAGGCCTCGCTGCACCACGACGACGGCCGGCTCGTGACCTCGGTCACGGTGCCGTATCCCGCGCACTTCGCGGCGGGCGGCATCGCTGAGCAGGACCCGGCGGACTGGTGGGGCGCGGTCGTCACCGCCACGCGGCAGCTGCTGTCCACCTCGGGCATCGGGCCGGAGACCGTCGGCGGCCTGGTCGTGAGCGGTCAGATGATGGGCACGGTGCTGCTCGACGCGCACGGCGCCCCCGTACGCCCCGCGATCATCTGGGCCGACACGCGCTCGGGTGCCCAGACGCGGATGCTGGAGCAGGCGCTCGGCGCCGAGGCGGCCTACCGCGTGCTCGGCCACCGCCTCAACCCGACGTACTCGCTCGAGAAGATCATGTGGGTGCGTGACAACGAGCCCGACACGTGGGCGCGCGTGCGCCACTTCTGCGTCGCGAAGGACTTCATCGTCTACCGCCTCACCGGCCGTCTGGCGACCGAGCGCTCGGACGCCTCGGGCACGAACGCCTACGACCAGATCACCGGCACGTGGTCGGAGTCGGTGCTCGCCGCGGCCGGCCTCGACCCGGCGCTGTTCCCCGAGATCCTCGACTCGACGACCGTCGCGGGCACGCTCACGTCCGACGCCGCCGACGCGCTGGGCCTCCCGACCGGGACCCGGGTCGTGATGGGCGGCGGCGACGGTCCGCTCGCGGCTGTCGGCTCCGGTGTCGTCGCCCCGGAGGACGGCGCGTACGTGTGCCTGGGCACCTCGTCGTGGATCTCGTTCGCGAGCCCCACCCCGCTGCACGACCCGCAGATGCGCACCATGACGTTCGACAACGTCGTGCCCGGTTCGTTCGTGCCGACCGCGACGATGCAGGCCGGCGGCGCCTCGGTGCAGTGGATCGCGGAGGCGCTGTCCGCCGACCCGGCGCGCCCCGAGACCGGCCGTCTGACCGCCGACGCGGGCGGCGACCTCGACACGGAGGATCTCTACTTCCTCCCGTACCTCCTGGGCGAGCGCTCGCCGCTGTGGGACCCCGCCGCCCGCGGGGCGTTCGTCGGCATCGGCCGCCACCACACGCGATCCCACCTGACCCGTGCGGTGCTCGAGGGCGTGGCGTTCAACCTCTTCACCTGCATCCAGGCGTTCCGCGAGTCCGGCGCCGTGATCGACCGCATCGACGCGGTCGGCGGCGGCGCGCAGAGCGACGTCTGGCTCGGCATCCTCGCCGACGTGTGGGGAGTGCCGGTGCGTCGCCGCACGATCGTCGAGGAGGCCAACAGCTTGGGTGCGGCGGTCACCGGCGCGGTGGGCCTCGGCCTCGCCGACTTCTCGGCCGCCCGCGCCCTGAGCGAGGTCACGGCCGAGTTCGCCCCGGGTGCCGGTCGCCACGCGGTGTACGCGCAGCGGCACGCCCGCTTCACGACGGCGTACGACGCGCTCGCGCCGTGGTTCGCCTCGGCTCCGTCCGCGGGGAGCGTGTGATGGGCGTCATCCTCGCCACGAGCCGTTCGTTCTCCGACGGCGAGCTCGACCTCGTCGCCCGGGCGGAGGCCGCGGGGCACGAGATCGTGCGCGGACCCGCGCACCACGACCTCGCCGAGCTGACCCCGCTGCTCGCGACGGCCGAGGGCTGGATCGCGGGCACCGGCCCTGTGACCGACGAGCACCTCGCGGCGGCACCGCAGCTGCGCATCGTCGCCCGCTACGGCGTCGGCACCGAGGCGGTCGACATCGCGGCCGCCGAGCGCCGCGGCATCCCGGTGACGAACACTCCCGGCGCGAACGCGGATGCCGTCGCCGACCACGCGGTGGGCCTGATGCTCGCCGCGCTGCGCTTCATCCCCGACGGCGATCGACGCGTGCGGGACGGCGACTGGAGCGTGCGGCGCGGCCGTGAGCTGGGCGCCGCGACCGTCGGGATCGTGGGCTTCGGCCGCATCGGCCAGGGCGTCGCCCGTCGACTCTCCGGCTTCGGGTGCACGGTGCTCGCCGCCGACCCGTACCTCCCCGCGGAGCGGATCACCGAGCTGGGCGCGACCCCGGTCGACCTCGACGAGCTGTTCCGTGCAGCCGACCTCATCACGCTCCATGCCCCGGGCGGACAGACGCTCGTGGATGCGGCTCGGCTGGGCGGCATCCGCCCGGGCGCGATCGTCGTGAACACCGCCCGGCCCGACCTCGTCGACGAGGATGCCGTGGCCGCGGCCCTCCGCGACGGTCGCCTGGGCGCGTACGCGGCCGACACGCTCGCCGGCGACACCGCGGCGAGCGCGAGCCCGCTGCTCGCCGCCGACCTCGCCGAACGCGTGACCGTGACGCCGCACCTCGGCGCGCAGACCACCCAGGCCGTAGACAACATGGGCTCGCTGTCGCTCGACGACGTGCTCTCCGTGCTCGCGGGGCGCGCACCGGCGCATCCCGTCTCCTCCCGACCCTGAAGTCTCTACCCCTGAAGGACCGACATGACCATCACCGAGAACACGCCGACCACGACCGGCGGTTACATGGGCTTCGTGGGCGTGAGCACCGGCTCGTCGTCGATCATGCAGGTCTTCCCCCGGTGGGCGGAGGTGCTCGACCTGCCGACGACCGAGCTGGTAGGCCACGACCTGCCCATGGATGCGACCCCCGCGCAGTACCGCGCCATGGTCGAGCAGATCCGCGACGACCCGCACCACCGCGGAGCGCTCGTGACGACCCACAAGATGAACGTGTTCGCCGCGGCATCCGACCTGTTCGACGAGCTCGACCCGTTCGCGGTGTCGTGCTCCGAGATCTCGAGCATCTCCAAGCGCGGCGACCTCCTGATCGGTCGTGCCAAGGACCCGCTCACGGTCGACCTCGCGCTGAACGACTTCCTGCCCTCCGACCACTTCGCGCGCACCGGCGCCGAGGTCGTGATCCTAGGCGCCGGCGGCTCGGGCACCGCGCTGAGCTGGGCTCTCGCGGAGCGCGCCGACGCCCCGTCCAAGATCACGGTGACCGCCCGTAGCGACGAGAAGCTCGAGCATCTGCGCGAGGTCCATCGCCAGCACGGCACCCGCGAGGGCTTCATCGAGTACGTGCGCACCGGGTCTGTCGAGGAGGCCGCCGCGGTCGTCGCCGCCGCCCCCGCCGGATCGCTCATCGTGAACGCCACCGGTCTCGGCAAGGACCGGCCAGGCTCTCCGCTGCCCGACGACGTGGTGTTCCCCGAGGACGCGTGGGTGTGGGAGTTCAACTACCGCGGCACGCTCGAGTTCCTGCACCAGGCCCGCGCGCAGGAGGCCGCGCGCCGCCTGCACGTGGTCGACGGCTGGCGCTACTTCATCCACGGATGGTCGCAGGTCGTGGCCGACGTGTTCGAGCTGGAGCTCACGCCCGAGATCGTGGAGCGTCTGGCCGAGGCGGCGGAGTCGGTGCGCCGATGATCCGCACCGTCCTCGGCGACGTCGACCCGGCGGATCTGGGGACGACGAACTATCACGAGCACCTGTTCCAGGTGTCGCCGCTGCTGCCGGGCGACGAGCTCGACGACGAGGAGCGCTCGGGGGCCGAGGCCGCACTGCTGCGTGACAGCGGGTTCGCGGCGATGGTCGACGCCACGCCCTTCGGGCTCGGCCGCGATCCCGAGGCGCTGGCGCGCATCAGCGCCGCGACCGGACTCCGCGTCGTCGCGACGACGGGACGCCACCGCGAGGCGCACTACTCTGCGGACCACCCGACGCGCCATGAGGATGCCGAGACCCTGACGAGGCGGTTCGTGTGCGAGATCGCCGAGGGGATGCCGCGCGACGACGCCGATCCCGACGGCGCGCGGGCGCTCACCCCCGGCGCCGCCCCCGCGCGTGCCGGTCTGCTCAAGGGCGGCGTCGACTACTGGCGCATCAGCGACTTCGAGAGCACGACCCTGCGCGCCCTCGCCGCCGCCCATCGCACGACCGGGGCCCCGATCATGGTGCACCTGGAGTTCTGCACGGCCGCGCACGAAGTGCTCGATCTGCTCGGCGCCGAGGGCGTGGGCGCCGAGCGCGTGGTGCTCGCGCACGCCGACCGGGACCCGGACGCGGGACTGCACGTCTCGCTCGCCGAACGCGGCGCCTACCTGGGGTACGACGGCTTCGCCCGCCCCCGCACGAGATCGGATGCCGAGCTGCTGGCCCTCACCGAAGCCGTCGTGTCGCGCGGCGCCGGCGACCACGTGGTGCTCGGCGGCGACGTCGCGCGCGCGACCCGCTACATCGCGTACGGCGGGATGCCGGGCCTCGCCTACCTCGGCGAGCGCTACCTGCCCCGGCTGCGTGCCGCGATCGGCGACGACCGCGTCGACCGGATGCTCGTCGCCAACCCCGCACGCCTCCTCACCCTGACGGGTCGTTGAGCGACACTTCGACTCGCTACGCTCGCTCAGCGCGGGTCTCCGCGAGACGAAACGCGCCAGATCCCCGCACAACACCCAGTCCACAGCATCCACCCCGAAGGAGTCCCTCATGACCGCACCGACCATCCTCCACGCCACCTTCACGGCGCGACCGGGCGAGGGCGACCGCGTCGCCGCGCTGCTCGCGGACTTCGCCGAGGGCGTCCGCGCCGAGGAGGGCAACGTCGTGTTCGACGCGACCCGTCTCGTCGACGATCCCGACTGCTTCTTCGTGTACGAGGTCTATCGCGACGAGGCGGCGTTCCAGGCGCACCTCGCCTCCCCGGCCGGGGGACCCTTCAACGAGGCGCTGCAGCAGCTCATCGTCGAGCCGTCGTCCGTTCTGACGTTCCTGCGTCGCCTCTGACGGCATCCCTCGGCCCTCTTCGCCTCCACGCCTCTTCGCCTCCACGCCGACGCCCCGGCTGGTTACCCACGCCCCCGCTGACCGACGTCGATCAGACGGGGCGTCGGCAATCAGACGGGGCGTCGGCAATCAGACGGGGCGTCGGCATCCGGGCCACACACGCGAAAGAGCCCCCCGCCCGAAGGCGAGGGGCTCTCCCGTTCTCAGAGGATCACTCGTACAGGACCGCGGCGATCTTCGAGTCCTCGAGGTTCGTCTTGTCGTACCAGTACGAACCCGTGTCGTAGAACTTCTCGACCGACTTGCCGTTGGCGGCGTCGTACGCCGCCTGCACGACCTGCGCGCCGATGCCGATCGGGTCCTGCGTGATGGCGCCGGCCATCGTGCCGTCCTTGATCGCGTTGATCTGCGCAGCGCCGGAGTCGAAGCCGACGATCGTGATCTTGCCCTTCTCGAGGCCGAGCTCGTTCACGGCGTTGACGACGCCGATCGCGGAGCCCTCGTTGGTGCCGTAGATGCCCTTGAGGTCGGGGTGCGCGGCGATGAGGGTCTTGGCGATGTCGGCCGACTTCAGGTGGTCGCCGTCGCCGTACTGGATGTCGACGATGTCGATGTCCGGGTAGTCGGCTTCCATCTTCTCGACGAAGCCGTCACGACGCTCGACACCGGTCGAGTTGATCTGCGAGTGGCCGACGATCGCGACCTCGCCCGATCCGCCGATCAGCTCGGCCATGTGCTCGGCGGCCAGCGCGCCGGCGACCTTGCTGTCGGTGGCCGAGAGGCTCAGGCCCACGTCTCCGTCGCAGGGAGCGTCGAAGTACACGACCGGGATGTCCTTCGACTTGGCCTGCTCGAGCGGGGCGACGCACGCCTCGGGGTCGAGGGCGGCGTAGGCGATGGCATCCGGGTTCTTGTCGATGGCGGCGGTCAGCATCTCGAGCTGCTGGGCGATCTCGGTCTCGGCTGCGGGGCCTTCGAACGTGATGCGCACGCCCAGCTCCTCGGCCTTCTCCTCGGCGCCCTTCTTCACGGCCTGCCAGAACTGGTGCTGGAAGCCCTTCGACACCATGGCGATGTACATCTCGCCGTCGCCGCTGCCTCCGTCGCCGCTGCCCTCTTCGATGACGTCACCGCCGCCGCCGGCACAGCCGGCGAACACGAGGGCGGATGCGGCCACGAGTGCCGCGAATGCGGTCTTCTTGCCGAACTTCATGGAAACTCCATTGTTTGTGGGTGGGTACTGCTGTGGTGGGTGGGTACTGCTGTGGTGATGCGTACTGCGGGTGGTGCTACGGGATGGGTCAGGTGTGCTGGCGGTTGCGCAGCGAGTCGAGGAACACGGCCAGCAGCACGACGATTCCGACGACGATGTTCTGCCACTCGGTCTGGATCGAGAGGATGCGCAGGCCGTTGACGAGCACGCTCATGATGAGCGCGCCGATCACGGTGCCGAGGATCGAGCCGCGTCCGCCGAGCAGCGAGGTGCCGCCGATGATGACGGCCGCGATCGCCTGCAGCTCGTAGCCCATGCCGATCTGCGGCTGGGCGGAGTCGAGGCGGGAGGCGATCACGATGCCCGCGACACCCGTGAAGGCACCGGCGAACATGTAGATGAAGATCGTCCAGCGGCGGGTGTTGACGCCCGAGAGACGCGTGGCCTCCTCGTTGGACCCGATCGCGAAGGTGTAGCGACCGAGCAGCGTCTTCGACAGCACGAGCCAGGCGATGACCGCGAGGGCGGCCGTGATGAGCACGGCGTTCGGGATGCCGGGGATGATCAGGCCGAGCGCGATCTTCTTGAAGTCGGGGGCCGAGCTCGAGAAGTAGATCGGCGCGACGTTCGAGATGACGAGGGCGAGACCGCCGGCGATCATCATCATCGCGAGGGTCGCGATGAACGGCGGGAGGCGGAGGAAGGTGATGTTGATGCCGTTCACGAGACCCATCAGGACACCCGTGAGCACACCGCCGATCACGCCGATCCAGACCGGCAGCCCCATGTTCGTGACGATCACACCGGTCATCACGGCGCAGAGCGCCATGCCGGTTCCGATCGACAGGTCGATGCCGCCGGTGATGATCACGAAGGTCGTGCCGAGGGCGAGGATGCCGATGACCGCCGTGGAGAGAAGCACGGTCGAGATGTTGCTGAACGTGAAGAAGTTGGGGCTCGCGATCGAGAAGAAGATCACGAGCACGATCAGCGTGCCGAACGCGAGGGACTGCTGGACCTGGCGCTTGAGGAATCCGACGACGTCGCGTTTGTCGGTGTTCTCGTCGATGGCCGTCTGGATGATCGTCGTCGTGGACGATCCGTTCTGCGGAGCGCTCATCAGTCTTCCTCTCCGTGGGCTGCGAGTTGCATGATCTTCTCCTGGCTGGCGTCCTCGTTGCGGAGCGTGCCGGTGATGCGACCGTTCGCGAAGACCGCGATGCGGTTCGCGACGCGGAGGATCTCCGGGAGCTCCGACGAGATGACGATGATGGACTTGCCCTGATCAGCGAGCTGCTGCATCAGGCGGTAGATCTCTTCCTTCGCACCGACGTCGATCCCTCGGGTCGGCTCGTCGAAGATGAGGATGTCGCAGTCGCGCATCAGCCACCGGGCGATGACGACCTTCTGCTGGTTGCCGCCCGAGAGGAGCTTCACGACCTGGTTCACCGAGGGCGTCTTCACGCGCAGCTGCTGCACGTAGTCCTTGGTGCGGTTCTTGGCCTTGCCGTCGCCCATCCAGCCGATCGCGTTGGCGTAGGAGCCGAGCGAGGCGAGCACGGTGTTGAACGTCACGTCCTGCTCGAGCATGAGACCCAGCAGCTTGCGGTCCTCGGAGAGGTAGCCGACGCCGTGCTTGACGGCATCCGCGGGCTGGGAGATGCGCACGGAGCGTCCGCCGATCGTGACGACGCCGCCGTCGCTGCGGTCGGCGCCGATGATCGCGCGGGCGGTCTCGGTGCGTCCGGCGCCCATGAGGCCGGCGAAGCCGAGGATCTCGCCCTTGTGCAGCTGGAAGGAGACGTCCTTGAGGAGGGCCTTGGTCGACAGCCCCTGCACATCGAGGACCACGGGGTCGTTCGCATGCTCGCGCGCCTGCGGACGGGTTCCCTCGTCGATCACGCGGCCCACCATCATCTCGATGATCTTCGGGATGCTGACCTCGGACTTCTCCAGTGATCCGATGTATGTGCCGTCTCGGAGCACGGTGACACGGTCGGCGAGGCGCCGCAGCTCGTCCATGCGGTGGGAGATGTAGACGATGCCGGTGCCGGCGGCCCTGAGCTGCTCGATGAGCACGAACAGGGTCTCGACCTCGGAGTCGGTCAGCGCCGAGGTGGGCTCGTCCATGATGAGGACCTTGGCGTTGAACGACAGCGCCTTCGCGATCTCGACCATCTGCTGCTCGGCGACCGTGAGCTCGCCGACCTTCTGCCGCGGGTCGAGCCGGATGTTCAGACGCGTCAGCAGCTCGGCCGTCTGCGCGTTGAGCTTGCGCTCCGACAGGAATGGGCCGGACGTGGGCTCGCGCCCGACGAAGATGTTCTGCGCCACGGTGAGGTCCGGCATCAGGTTGAGCTCCTGATGGATGATCGTGACGCCCAGCTGCTGCGCCTGCAGCGGGCTGGTCAGCTCGACCTCCCGGCCCTCGAACGTGATCGTGCCCTCGTCCTTGGTGTAGATCCCCGAGAGGATCTTCATGAGCGTGGACTTGCCTGCACCGTTCTCGCCCACGAGAACCAGCACCTCGCCGGCGTGCACCTCGAGGTGCACGTCCTTCAGCGCCTGCACGCCCGGGAATCCCTTGCTGATCCCGTCTACTCGGAGGATGGGGTCGCCCATGCGCTCACCTGCTTCCTTGAAGGTCGTCTCCGCTGTTTCCGGTTCGGGCCGGAAACATCGGATCAATTCTGCGGCCTGCGGTGCCTGCACCGCAAGTTGTATCTAAATGTATCTAACTGACTGCGGAAAGGGAATATCTGTAATAACAAGTGGGTCACAGCTCGCCTGGGACCCGGCGGCCCAGTCTAGGTGAAATCGATTTCAGATCAACCCCTCACCGATATAGCGCTCAGTGGAGCCGGATCGAGTCGACGGCCACGAGCTTGTCCCGGATATACGCATTGGCGTGTGCGCCGAGTTCCTCGTTGTCGGTCCACAGGTTGCGCCAGATGCCCAGCATCCGACTCAGATCCGGAGCGACGACGGCCGAGGAGAACGATTCGAAGACGATCGGACCCTCGTAGCCGACACGTCCGAGAGCCTTGAAGAACGTGTCGAAGTCGACCGTCCCCGTGCCGAGGTAGCCGCGGTGGCTCTCGCCGATGTGCACGTACCGCAGCGACGGCGCCGCGTCCAGCACGGGCGCGAACATGTCCGACTCCTCGATGTTCATGTGGTACGTGTCGAGATGGATGCCGAGGTTCGGCCTGTCCACGGCGGCGAGGTAGTCGATCGCCTGCCGCGTGGTGTTCAGCACGTTCGTCTCGTAGCGGTTCACGACCTCGAGCGCGACCTCGACGCCGCGGTCGGCGGCGTGCTCGGCGACCCTGGCGATCGTGCGGCGGCTGCTCTCCAGCCCCTCCGGAGTCACCGGCTCCATGTACTTCTTCATGGCGCTGTAGATCACCCCGCAGAAGTGGCGTCCGCCGAGCTCGGCCAGCACGTCGACCGCGCGCAGCAGCAGCTCCTCCCCCGCCTGGACGACCGCGGGATTCGCGCTCGTGATGTCGGTGGACTCGGAGAGTCCGAGCGAGGCGCTGACCGCGAGCTCGTGGTCGGCGAGCGCGTCCCGTGCGGCCGCGACGTCGAAGGAGAACGGGTCCATCAGCGGGAACTCGATGAGGTCGAAGCCGGCCTGCTTGGTCTTCTCGACGGACAGGCGGATGCCCTCGGCGTCGAAGCGTCCGGTCCACACCAGTCCGTGGCATCCGATGTTCATGGCACCTCTCGGAGGCGGGTGTGCGGCACCGTCGCCTCCGTCGATTGGCACGTGCCAAATCGACATGCGAGCCACGCTACGTGCGCGGCCCCACGACTGTCAAGAACTTTCTTGGCACGTGCCAAGTCCTGCACTAGCCTGGTCACGCACCGCATCAGCAGAGGAGCTCCATGCCCGCCAGCGTCAAAGACGTCGCCGCCCTCGCCGGGGTCTCCTCCTCGACGGTCTCGAACTACCTCAACCATCCGCACGTGCTCGGCGCAGCGAGCGCCGAGAAGGTGCGCGCCGCGATCGCGCAGCTGGGCTACGTGCCCAACGAGTCGGCACGGCAGCTGCGCGCCGGAACGAGCAGGACCCTCGCGCTCGTGCTGCTCGACGCGTGGATCCCGTACTTCCAGGAGCTCTCCCGCGGTGTCGAGGACATCGCGCGCGAGGAGGGCTGGTCGCTGTTCTTCAGCAACAGCAGCCGTGACGGCGACCTCGAACGACGCAACATCGACATGTTCGAGGCGCACCGGGTGCAGGGCATCGTGATCTACCCGCTGGGCGACGTCGTACCGCGCCTCGAGCAGCTGGCGGAGCGCGGCATCCGCTCGGTCGTGATCGGGCCGACCCGCGAGTCCTCGACGGTCGGGTCCGTGCTCTTCGACGACCGCGGGGGCGGGCGTCTCGCGGGCGAGCACCTGCTCGCGCTCGGCCGCCGCCGCATCCTGTTCCTCGGTGCGCCGTCGGTGAGCCAGTCGAACGACCGCCTGCGCGGGCTCCAGGATGCCGTCGCCGAGTCCTCCGCGACCGTCGAGGTCGACGAGGTCGCGCATCTCGCGACGGAGGACGGCCTGGAGGCGGGGGCGCGGATCGTCGCGCTGCCGCCGAACGAGCGCCCGGACGCCGTCTTCGCAGCGAACGACATGGTCGCGATCGGCGTGCTCGCACAGCTGATGAGACACGGCGTCCGCGTCCCGGAAGACGTCGCACTCGTCGGATTCGACGATGTCGCGCAGGCCCACCAGTCCGTCGTCCCGCTCACCAGCGTGCGGCAGCCCGGATACGAGATCGGTCGCGCCGCGGGCGCCGCCCTGCTGAGACAGCTCGCCGATCCCACGGCGCCGCTGCCCGAGCCGACGCCGTTCGCGGCCGAGCTCATCGTGCGGGAGTCGACCGTCGGGCGCTGATCCCGCTCGACCCCACCCCGAGGTAGGAGATCTACCCGGTGCAGGAGAGTTCCCGCCGAATCGTCCTACGCCGGCGCTCTCGCCTACCGCCGCTGCACCCCGGCACCCACACGCGACCGTCTCAGGCGGGGATGAGCCCTTCCGCCGCGAGCTCCTGCCACAGCGCAGCCGGAATGTCCCGCGCCGCGTGCTCCGCGTTCTGCCGCAGCTGCTCCGGCCGGCTCCCGCCCACGACGACCGAGCGCACGACGTCGGACTGCAGCGGATACTGGATCGCCGCGGCCGGCAGTGGCACGTCGTGCGCGGCGCACACGGCGGCGATGCGCACGAGTCGCTCCCAGAGCTCGTCCGGCAGCTGCCCGTACTCGTAGCGGCCGTCGCGTCGCGGTTCGTCCGAGGCGAGCAGCCCGGAGTTGAAGACGGATGCCGCGACGATGCCCGTCCCGCGCTCGCGGCAGGCCGGTAGCACGTCCACGGCCGCCGGCTGCTCGAGCAGCGTGTACCGGCCGGCGACCATCACGAGATCGAGGTCGGCTCCACGGACGGCCGCGGCGAGAGCATCCGACACCATCGATCCGATGCCGACCGCGGCGACCTCACCGGCATCGCGCAGCCCTTCGAGGGCGGGCAGCGCTTCGGCGAGCGCGAGATCGAGGTCGTGCCGTTCGGGGTCGTGCAGGTAGAGCAGGTCGATGCGCTCGATGCCCAGCCGCTCGCGCGACTCGTCGAGGCTGGCGCGGATGCCGTCGGCCGAGAAGTCCCACACCCGCTGCAGGTCGTCGGGCACGTGGAAGTCGTTCGCAGTGTCGAGTCCGCCCGCGTGGTCGGGGTTGGGGCGCAGCAGCCGACCGACCTTGGTCGACAGCACGTACTCCTCGCGGGGCTTGGTCTGCAGGAACGCGCCGAGGCGCCGCTCCGAGAGTCCGAGCCCGTAGTGCGGTGCGGTGTCGTAGAAGCGGATGCCGCTCTCCCACGCCGCGTCGAGCACGGCCCAGGCCTCCTCGTCGGTGAGCTCCCGGAACAGGTTGCCGACGTTCGCGGCGCCGTAGCCGAGCGTCGGGACGGTCAGCCGATCAGACCGTGACATGCGCGCCCGTCCACGTGTAGTCCGCGATGCTGTCGGCCTTCATCTCCATGCCCGCTCCCGGAGCGGTGGGCGCCATGTACGAGCCGCCCTGGATGTCGGTCGGCACGACGAAGTGCTCGTGCAGGTGATCGACGAACTCGATCATGCGCCCCTCCCTCGTGCCCGTGACGGCGACGAAGTCGAACATCGACAGGTGCTGCACGGCTTCGCAGAGTCCCACGCCTCCCGCGTGCGGGCACACCGGCACGCCGAACTTGGCTGCGAGCAGCAGGTTCGCGATGTTCTCGTTGACGCCGGCGACGCGCACGGCGTCGATCTGCATGACGGAGATCGCCTCGGCCTGCAGCAGCTGCTTGAAGATCACGCGGTTCTGGGCGTGCTCGCCGGTGGCCACGCGGATGGGCGCGACGCCGCGCGCGATCTCGGCGTGCCCGAGCACGTCGTCGGGGCTCGTGGGCTCCTCGATCCAGGCAGGGTGGAACTCGGCGAGCGCGTTCACCCACTCGATGGCCTCCGACACCTCCCAGCGCTGGTTCGCGTCGATCGCGATGGGGAAGTCGGGCCCGCACACCTCGCGGGCCTTGCGGAAGCGGCGGATGTCGTCGTCGAGGTCGGCGCCGACCTTGAGCTTGATCTGCGTGAAGCCGTCGGCCATGGCCTCGCGGGCGAGCCGTTCGAGCTTCTCGTCGGAGTAGCCGAGCCAGCCGGGGCTCGTCGTGTACCCCGGGTATCCGGTCGCGAGCAGCTCGCGCTCGCGGTCCTCCCGGCCCGGCACGGCGGCGCGGAGGATCTCGAGGGCCTCCTCGCGGGTGAGCGCGTTGGTGAGGTAGCGGAAGTCGACGAGGTCGACGATCTCCTCGGGGCTCATCCGGCCGAGCAGCTGCCACAGCGGCAGGCCGGCGCGCTTGGCCTTGATGTCCCACAGCGCGTTGATCACGGCGCCGATCGCCATGTGCATGACGCCCTTCTCGGGTCCGAGCCAGCGCAGCTGGGAGTCGCCGATGATGTCGCGGAACGTCCCGCCCATGTCGTCGAGCAGCGGTTCGATCTCGCGTCCGACGAGGTGTCCGGCGAGCGCGTCGATCGCCGCGACCTGCACGTCGTTGCCGCGACCGATCGTGAAGACGAAGGCGTGCCCGTCGTGGCCGTCGCCGGCGTCGGTGCGCACGATGGCGTAGGCGGCCGAGTAGTCGGGGTCGGGGTTCATCGCGTCGGAGCCGTCGAGGCTCAACGAGGTGGGGAAGCGGATGTCGGTCGTGTCGAGGGCGACGATGCGGCTCACGGGTTCCTCTCGGGCACGGATGGGATTCGTGCGGATCTCTTGGAGTGTAAACATCCGATGTCTATACTGTCAACGAGACCGGCTGCGTCGGCGCAGCCGGTCTGCACGACGATCCGACTGAGCAGGAGAGACATGAAGTTCGCACGCCTGGGACCCCTCGGAGCCGAGATCCCCGTCCTCGTCGAGGGCGACGTCCACCTCGATCTTCGCCCCGTGACATCCGATGTCGACGGCGCGTTCCTCACGAGCGATTTCTCCGCCCGCATCGCCGCCGCGCGCTCCGCGGGCGAGCTCGTGCCGCTCGAAGGCGCTGCGGACCTGCGCATCGGCTCCCCCATCGCGCGCCCCAGCGCGGTCATCTGCATCGGCCAGAACTACGCAGCTCACGCCCGCGAATCCGGCGCGGAGCCGCCCACGGTGCCGATCATCTTCCTCAAGACCCCGAACACGGTCGTGGGCCCGCACGACACGGTGACGATCCCGCGCGGCAGCGAGAAGACCGACTGGGAGGTCGAGCTCGGCATCGTGATCGGCGCTCGCGCGGCCTACCTCGACTCCCCCGAGCAGGCCGAGGCCCACATCGCCGGCTATGTCACGGCCGACGACGTCTCGGAGCGGGCCTTCCAGATGGAGGTCTCCGGAGGGCAGTGGTCGAAGGGCAAGATCGCTCCGGGGTTCAACCCGACCGGGCCGTGGCTCGTCACTCCCGACGAGGTCGAGGTCGATGCCCTGCGTCTGCGCAGCTGGGTCAACGGCGAGCCCCGCCAGGACTCGAACACCGACGACATGATCTTCGACGTGCGCACGATCGTGCACCACCTGTCGCAGTACGTAACGCTCGAACCGGGCGACCTCATCCTGACGGGAACACCGCAGGGCGTCGCGTTCGGCGGGAAGTTCCCCTACCTGAAGGCCGGGGACGTCGTCGAGATCGAGATCGAAGGGCTCGGGCGTCAACGCCACGAGTTCGTGGCCTGGGAGGCGCAGAAGTGAGCGAAGGACTGAACGGACTCGTCGCGATCGTCACCGGCGGGGCCTCGGGGCTCGGCGCCGCGATCGCCGCCCGCCTGTACGCCGACGGGGCGCAGATCGCCGTGCTCGACCGCGACACCTCGGGAGCGGATGCCGCGTTCGCGGCGTTCACCGCCGACGTGTCCGACCGTACGTCGGTCGACGCCGCGGTGGCCGCGGTCGCCGAGCGCTTCGGCCGCATCGACATCGTCGTGAACAACGCCGGGATCGGTGCGCAGGGCGACATCACGGCGAACGACGACGAGGAGTGGGCGCGCGTGCTCTCGATCAACGTGACCGGCATCGCCCGCGTCACGGCGGCAGCGCTGCCCTGGTTGCGGAAGTCCCCGAGCGCGGCGGTGTGCAACACGGCATCCATCGCCTCGACCACCGGGTTGCCGCAGCGTGCCCTGTACAGCGCCTCGAAGGGCGCGGTCGCGGCGCTCACTCGCGCGATGGCGACCGACCACCTGCGCGAGGGCATCCGCGTGAACGCGGTCAACCCCGGCACGGCCGACACCCCGTGGGTGGGACGACTGCTCGACACGGCATCCGATCCCGACGCGGAGCGCGCGGCACTGGAGGCCCGGCAGCCGCACGGCCGCCTGGTCGCGCCCGACGAGGTCGCCGCAGCCGTCGCCTACCTCGTGAGCCCGGACGCGGGGTCGACTACGGGCACGTTCCTCGAGGTCGACGGCGGCATGGCGCGGTTGCGTCTCCGCCCCGTCGGCAGCTGACCCCGCCCGATCTGCGGGGCCGGTCCCGATCCGCGGATCGGGACGGCCCGCTCGCGTCACTCCCCGCGGAGCCACCCCAGGATGCCGCGGCGCGGCCGATCCGATGCATCCGCGGCCTCGCGGCGCTCGCCGATCCGATAGAACTCCCAGGCGTTGCGCCACAGGATCGCGTCGACGTCGTGGCCGCGCTCCTCGGCCCACGCGGTCACGGTCTCGGCCCAGCGGTCACGGCCGTGCGGCTGGTACACGGGCGATCCGTCCTCCGGCGCGTGCGGGTCGTCGTGTTCCGCGGGGCCGATCACCGAGACCGGCCAGTCGCTCCCCCACATCAGGCGGTCCGCTCCGAACGCGTCCGCCGCGGCATCCAGGAAGGGTTCGAGCTGCTCCCGCGTCCAGTTCCCGCCGGCTTCCGCCGGCAGCCCGGAGAGCTTGCAGAAGGCGAGCGGATGCCGCGCGAGGTCGGCGAGGTCGCGCACCCATTCCGGGGTCGGCGCCAGCGGCGCGTCCGCGGTGCCGACCGCCGGCTTGCCGAGGTGGTCGAGCGCGATGCGCAGTTCGGGCACCGCGGCGGCCAGCCGCGAGACCTCGGGCAGCTGATCGGGGCGGATGCAGGCGTCGAAGGTCCATCCTCGGGCGGCGACCTCGCGCGCGCCGGTCACGAATGCGGCCGTCCCGGAGAGGCCGTCGTCCGCACCCTGTAGGAGGTGCCGCACGCCGACGACCAGCGGCTCGACCTCGAGCCCCTCCAGGTGCGCGGTCGTGTCGGTGCCCCGGTCGAGTCGCACACCGGCGACGATTCCGACCACACCGAGCGCGGGCGCGAGACCCGCGACCCAGCGGACCTCCTCGAGGAAGTCGGCCTCCACGGTCTCGGCCTGCACGAAGACCGACGACTCGACGGTCGCCCGCGCGACGCGGGAGTGCTCGATCTCCGTGTCGGCGAACCGCCACGCGAGGGGCCCTTCGAGCCAGGTGTAGTGCAGAACCTCGGGGTCCCAGAGGTGCAGGTGCGAATCGAGTACGCGCATGCCGACCATCCTGCCTCAGACATCCGATGAATCGCTAGGATGACGCCATGGCTGTGACAGACGAGGCGATCGAGAAGATCAAGGCGATGATCGTGTCGGGCGAGCTCGCTCCCGGCGACCGCCTCCCGCCCGAGAAGGAGCTGTCCGAGCGTCTGGGCCTGTCGCGCAACTCGATGCGCGAGGCCGTGAAGGCGCTCGAGGTCATCCGGGTGCTCGACGTGCGCCGCGGCGACGGCACCTACGTCACGAGCCTCGAACCCCATCTGCTCCTGGAGGCGATCTCGTTCGTCGTCGACATGCACGACGACGACTCGATGCTGGAGATCTTCGCGGTGCGTCGGATGCTGGAGTCGCAGGCCACCGGTCTCGCCGCGACGCTCGGCACGGCGCAGGCGATCGCGCACCTCGAGCAGGAGGTCGCCTCGGTCGACGCGAACGTCAGCATCGAGGAGCTCGTCGAGCACGACATCCGGTTCCATCGCGAGATCGTCGCGATGTCGGGCAACGCCTATCTCGCGAGCCTGATCGAGCACCTGAGCAGCCAGACCGTGCGGGCGCGCGTCTGGCGCGGACTCACCGAGGGCGGTGCCGTCGAGCGCACGCTGTCGGAGCACCGGGCGATCGCGGACGCCGTCGCGCAGCACGATCCGATCCTCGCGACCTCCCTCGCGACGGCGCACATCGCGGGCGTGGAACGGTGGCTGCGTCAGGCGGCGTCGGCCTGATACCCCGCGTCGACTCGCTGCCGGGCGTCAGGCCCCGAGCCGCACCATGGCCGCGTCGAACTCGGCGGCGGAACTGTCGCTGACCTGGTGGGACAGCACGGCGTCGAGCACGTCGGGAGCCGCCGTGAAGTAGGGCACCCCGGCGAGACGGAGGCCGGTGATGTCGTCGGGTGAGCGCAGGCTCGCGGCGAGCACGTTCGATCCGCTTCCGGCGCACACCGCCTGCATCCGCGCGATCACGGCGTCGCCGTCGATCCCGGCATCCCGCATGCGACCCAGGTAGGGCGCGATGTACTGCGCGCCGATGCTCGCGCACGCGAGCGCCTGCGCGACGGAGTACACGGCCGTGACGAGCACGGTCGCGCCGTCGCGCACGAGGGCGGATGCCGCCGCGAAGCCCTCCCGCGTCGCCGGCACCTTGACCGCGACGAGGTCGCCGAGCGCGCGGATCCCCTCGGCGTTGCGGAGGAAGGACGCGGTGTCGCCGCCCCAGGTCTGGAAGAAGATCTCGCGCGCGCCCTCGCTCGCCCACCGGGCGTACAGGTCCGGGATCTCGGCGGCGGTGCGCCCGCCGCGCTCGAGGATCGTGGGGTTGGTCGTGACGCCGTGCATGACGCCGGTGGCGAGGAGCGACGAGACGCGCTCGAGGTCGGCGCTGTCGACGTAGAGACGGGGGGACGGCGCGGTCATGGCTCTCCTCGATCGCAACCTGTCGTTACAGGTTCGGATTCGGCTAATGTAATGACAGCCGCGGACGATTGTCAAAGCCCGCGGATCGACGACGATCAGGAGCGCCATGACCCCCGCCGCCTCGGCCGACCGCACCGGAGTCGTGATCGTCGGAAGCGTGACCGCCGACGTCACCACCTTCTCGACCCGACTCCCCGCGCGCGGCGAGACGATCCTGGGCGACGAGTTCACGCTCATGCTGGGCGGCAAGGGCGCGAACCAGGCCGTGGCGGCCGGACGATCCGGGGCGCTCACGAGCTTCGTCGGATGCGTGGGCGACGACCTGTTCCACGACCTCGTCGTGACCGGGCTGAGCGACGCGGGCGTCGACCTCGCGCACCTGCGGACCGTGCCCGGCCCGACCGGCATCGCGCACATCCGCGTCGACGCCTCGGCGCAGAATGACATCGTCATGGTGCCTCTCGCGAACGCGGCGCTGAGCCCCGAGCAGATCGACGACGCCCTCGCCGCGCTCGCGCCGACCACGTCGGTGCTGCTCACGCAGCTCGAGACGCCCTCCGCTCTCACGGCGCACATCACGGCGCGCGGTCGCGAGCACGGCATGACCGTGATCCTCGATCCCGCCCCCGCAGCATCCCTCCCCGACGAGGTGTGGTCGAGCATAGACATCGTGACGCCGAACGAGACCGAGGCGACGCTCATCAGCGGCGTCGAGGTGACGGACGCCGACTCCGCCGAGCGCGCGGGTCGCTGGTTCCTCGACCGCGGGGTCGGGGCCGCCGTCATCACGCTCGCGGGTCAGGGATCGTGCGTCGTCACGGCCGAGGGCGCCACCGTGATCCCCCCGTTCCCGGTCGAGGCCGTCGACACCACGGCCGCGGGCGACGCCTACGCCGGCTATCTCGGGGCCGCACTCGCGAACGGCAGCACTCTCGACGAGGCGGTGCGCCTGGCGACCGCGGCCGGGGCGCTGGCTGTCACGAAGCAGGGCGCGTCGCCGAGCCTTCCGCTGCGCGCCGAGGTCGACGCGTTCCTGTCCGCCCGCGAAGCCGCCGCCTGAGCCGCCGCACCCGCCGCCCGACCCGCAGCATCAGCCGCCCGAGGAGCCCTCATGCGCAAGACCGCCACGACCATCAACCCCGCGCTCTCCCGCGTGATCAGCGAGACCGGCCACACCGACCTCATCGTGGTGACCGACGCCGGCCTGCCGATCCCGCCCGGGTCGGAGCGCATCGACCTGGCGTACCGGCCCGGTGCGCCCGCGTTCTTCGACGTGCTCGACACCGTGCTCGCCGAACTCGTGGTCGAGGGTGCGACGGTGTCGGCCGAG
The DNA here is from genome assembly GCF_001262495.1 of Microbacterium sp. GCS4. Classification (GTDB taxonomy): domain Bacteria; phylum Actinomycetota; class Actinomycetes; order Actinomycetales; family Microbacteriaceae; genus Microbacterium. The sequence continues at coordinate 171,250 of NZ_LGYE01000002.1, read as the reverse complement.
GTCGCCGAGAAGAGCCCCGAGGTGCTGGCGGCGCTGCGCGAGCGGTTCGCGGACCAGGACTTCGAGATCACGCTCGTGCCGCACGTCGAGTTCAAGGAGCTCACGCACGGCGCACGCGCCTTCGTGCGCTCGGGCGAGTTCACGCCGTACGCCAACGTGATCCTGCACGCGGGAGTGGCGTACTGACATGGAGGACTCGATCGACCGGCACTCCGCAGCGCCGATGTACGACCAGCTGCGGCAGCTGATCATCGAGGGCATCGCCCGCGACGGTCTGCAGCCGGGCGATCCGCTGCCCGGCGAGCATCGTCTGTGCGAGCGGTACGGCATCTCCCGCACGGTCGTGCGTCAGGCTCTCGCACAGCTCGAGCACGAAGGGCTCGTCGAACGCGTCAAGGGCAAGGGCACGTTCGTGTCGCGCCCGCGCACGGCGGAGAGCCTGGTGCACACGCTGGTCGGGCTGTACGACGACGTCGAGCGCCGCGGGGGACACGTGCACAGCGACGTGCTGCGGCACGAGCAGGCCCTGGCCGACGAGGAGATCGCCGCCGCGCTGGAGGTCGAGCCCGGCACCCCGGTCGTCCTGCTCGAGCGCCTGCGGCACGTGGACGGCGAACCGTGGTCGCTCTCGACGACGTGGATGCCGGAGGCGGTCGGCGGCGTGACGCTCGGTGTCGACCTGTCGGAGGCGTCGCTGTACCGGCTGCTCGCCGAGAACGGGATCGTCGCGACGAGCGGTGTCCGCTCCGCCGAGGCGACGGTCGCGACGCACGAGCAGGCCCAGCACCTCGGCGTGAGCGCGGGCTCCGCCCTGCTGCGGCTGCGCAGTGTGAGTCGCGGCGCCGACGGCATCCCGATCGAGTACTTCGTGGCGCACCATCGCGGTGATCGTTCGCGCTTCGAGTTCCAGCTGCAGCAGGAGCAGTCGCAGGCGTCGCTGCTGCACATCGACGACGACGGCGCGGCGTCGAGGGCGGGCACGGTGAGCTGATCGGGCGCCGTCGGGAGCGCCGCGTTACGCTCGATTCATGAGCGACTGGACCAGCACCGCGATCGCCCTGCTGGAAGCCGACGCGAACCGCAGCGCCGACACGCACCTGCACCTGTTCCCGCTGCCGGCCGCGTGGGGCATCGACCTGTACCTGAAGGACGAGTCGGTGCATCCGACCGGGTCGCTCAAGCATCGCCTCGCCCGCTCACTGCTGCTCTACGGCCTCGTGAACGGACGCATCACGGAGGACACGACGCTCGTCGAGTCCTCGAGCGGGTCGACCGCGGTCTCGGAGGCCTATTTCGCGCGGATGCTGGGCCTGCCCTTCATCACGGTCGTCCCCCGTTCGACGAGCCAGGAGAAGATCGACCTCATCGAGTTCTGCGGCGGCACCTGCCACTTCGTCGAGCGCGCGGAGGACATGTCTCCCGAAGCACGGCGCCTCGCGAACGACTGCCACGGCCACTACCTCGACCAGTTCACGTACGCGGAGCGCGCGACGGACTGGCGGGGCAACAACAACATCGCCGAGAGCGTGTTCAGCCAGCTGTCTCAGGAGCGGCATCCGATCCCCCGCTGGATCGTGGTGGGCGCGGGCACAGGCGGCACGAGCGCGACGTTCGGCCGGTACGTGAAGTACCGCCGCCACGACACGCAGATCGCGGTCGTCGATCCTGAGGGCTCGGCGTTCTACGACGGCTGGGCGGGCACTCCCGACGCGCCCGCCGGACGCCCCAGCCGCATCGAGGGCATCGGCCGCCCGCAGGTCGAGCCGTCGTTCGTTCCGACCGTGATCGACGAGATGATCCAGGTGCCGGATGCGGGCTCCGTCGCCGCGATCCGGATGCTGCGCGAACGCACCCTGCACCTCGCCGGCGGGTCGACCGGCACGAACCTGTACGGTGCCTTCCAGCTGATCGCCCGCATGCGCGCGGCGGGCGAGACCGGCAGCGTCGTGACGCTCATCTGCGACAGCGGCATCCGCTACGCCGGCACCTATTACTCCGACGACTGGGTCGCCGCGCAGGGCTGGGACCTCGCTCCGCATCGGGCGCGGCTCGACCGGTTCCTGGAGACCGGGGAGTGGATGGAGTGACCTCGACCTCCACGCCGTTCCGTGACACGATCGTGGGTCCCCGGTGGCTGGCGATCACCGGCGCCGCCACCCTGGTTTTCCTCGCGGTGATCATTGCCGTCGCCGCACCGGCCGTGGTTGCGGAACGCGAGCACGTCGGCGCCTGGACCGTGGTCGTCCTGCTCATCGGTGCTGTGCTCGTCCTGGGCGCGGGCCTGCTCGCGCTGACTCGGCGCATCGTACTCAGCGTCACCTCCGCTCACGTCGACGCCTGGCTCTCGCCATTCCGCGTCGAGCACATCCCGCTCGCCGACATCGAGCGAATCGACCTCGTCGATGTGACGCCGTCCGGGGCCGGCGGAGTGGGATGGCGCATCCTCGGCACTGATCGATTCCTGCTCTGGTCCGCGGGCCCCGCCGTCCGTCTGACCCTGTCACAGGGCAGTACCCGCACTCTGCGCAGCGACCGCGCCGTCGAACTGCGGGCCGCGATTCGCAACGCGCAGACCTCGCCGCAGTAGCCGCCAGGAGTGCCCGGGTACGCTGGCCGCATGACCACTCTCATCCTCACCGTCGCGGGTGCTGACCGTCCGGGCCTCGTGGCCGCCGTCGCCGATGTCGTGGACGCCCACGGCGGCAACTGGGAGTCGAGCCAGCTCGCCGAGCTGTCCGGCACGTTCGCGGGTGTGATCGAGGTCTCGGTCTCGCCGGAGCGGTCGTCCGAGCTGGAGTCGGCGCTGCGTGAGCTCGATGGCCTGCTCACGGTCGCCGTGCGCACCGGCACCGAGAACGTCGCCGCCCCGGAGCGGATGCTGGAACTGCGCGTGCTGGGCAACGACCGTCCCGGCATCGTGCGAGAGGTGTCGGCCGTGCTGCACGCTCATGCGCTGAGCATCGAGGAGCTGGCGACGGAGACGCGGGATGCGGCGATGGCGGGAGGCCGCCTGTTCGAGGCGACTGTCGCGGCGCGGGTTCCTGCGGACGTCGACGTCGACGCACTGCAGGCCGACCTCGAGCGCCTGGCCACCGAGATCCAGGTCGACATCACGTTCGAGTAGGCGCCGCCCCGCCCCGACGCCCCTGCCCCGAACCACCCCTTTCGTCGCGAACCACCCCGGTGCGTGCAGGGCATACGGGGGTGGCTCGGCGAGAGAGGGGTGGGTCGGCGGCGCACGACCGGCGCACGGGCCTCAGGCGGACGACTCCGCGGCCTCGGCCTCGGTGTACAGCCGCACCCAGTACTCCGTCGCCGCGACGTGCGACGATGCGGCTGCCGAGGCGGCGACCGGGTCGGCGGCGGCGAGCCCGCGCAGGATGGCCCGGTGCCCGGCATCCGAGTTGCGCTTGAGCTCGTTCGCGTCGTGCGCGTCGGGGATGCGGTAGGCGCGCGAGCGGGAGCGCAGCACGTCGATCAGGCTCGTGAGGGCGTCGTTGCCGGCGACCTCGGAGATCGTCATATGGAAGGCGTGGTCGAGGCGCGAGTGCTCCTCGAAGTCGTCGCTCGCCTCGATCTCGGTGAGGATGCCGTCGAGCGCCGCCACCGTGTCGGCATCGATCCGCGCGGCGGCGAGCGCCGCGGCGTGCGGTTCGAGCACCCGCCGCAGCTCGGTGAGTTCCAGCACCCCGGCCATGGGCAGCAGCCCGACCGTGAGCGAGAGGCTGCCGATGAGGTCGGCAGCCCGCAGCTCGCCGACGTAGCTGCCCGAGCCGTGGCGCGTCTCGAGCACGCCGAGCGCCGCGAGCATGCGGATCGCCTCGCGCAGCGACCCGCGGGAGACCCCGAGCCGCTCGCACAGCTCCCCTTCGCTCGGCAGGCGGTCGCCGGGGCGCAGTGCGCCGTCGGCGATCAGCGCCCGCAGGCCGTGCAGCGCCGTGTCGAGTGCGCTCATCGTCATCCTCTCGGCCATCGCCTGCTCCTCGTGAAGTCTGTCGGAATGTGCCGACCATGAAAACTCGTATGACAACTATGTTTCATCTTCACCGATACGTAGCCATTTCCGCACTCGTGTGGCAAAGTTGTGCAACAACTCGCCCCTGACTCACCGATGAGGATCGATGCCCGCACTGCCGTTCCCCGCACCGCTCACGCTGAACTCCGGCCTGCGAGCGCGCGACGCCTGGCCCCTCGACCCCGAGGTGATCCACCTCAACCACGGATCCTTCGGCGCCGTGCCCACCGCGGTCGTCGCCCACCAGGACGCGCTGCGCCGCCGGGCCGACCTCAGCCCGGTCGAGTGGTTCCCGCGCATCGCCGAGCGCGTGCAGGAGGCCCGCGAGCGCACGGCTCCGTTCGTGGGCGCCCGCGCCGAGGACAGCGTGTTCGTGCCGAACGCCTCCGCCGCCGCGACCGTCGTCTACAACGCCCTCCGGCTCGAGGCCGGCGACGAGATCCTCGTGACGGACCAGGGATACGGCGCCATCACGATGGGGGCCGAGCGCCTCGCGCGCCGCTTCGGAGCATCCGTCCGCACCGTCGCCCTGCCGCTGCTCGCCTCCGACGACGAGGTCGTGCAGCTGTTCGCCGACACCCTCACCGGGCGCACGCGGCTGATCGTTGTCGACCAGATCACCTCGCCGACCGCGCGCCTGCTGCCCACCCGCCGCATCGCCGAGCTCGCCGCCGCGCAGGGCGTGCGCACGCTCGTCGACGGCGCACACGCGCCCGGCCTGATCGCCGATGCCGCGGCCCAGGCCGGCGGCGACTGGTGGTTCGGCAACCTGCACAAATGGCCCTGCGCCCCGCGCGGATCCGCACTGCTCGTCACCAGCGCTCCCGACCGCGACGAGCTGTGGCCGCTCATCGACTCCTGGGCCGCCCGCGAGCCCTATCCCGTGCGCTTCGACACGCAGGGCACGATCGACGCGACGACGTACCTCGCCACACCGACCGCGATCGACTTCGTCGAGAACGAGTTCGGCTGGGCGTCCGCGCGTCTCGCGATCTCTGAGATCGCGGATGCCGGCGCCGAGATGATCGCCGAGGCGCTGCGTCCCTACGGCGACGAGGACCCGCTCACACCGCTCCCCTCGCCCGTGCCGTCGATGCGCCTGGTGCGCCTGCCGCTCGGACTCGGCGCGACCCGCGAGGAGGCCGACGCGCTGCGCATGGACCTCCTCGACGCGGTGGGCGTCGAGACCGCGTTCACGAGCTTCCGCGGCATCGGCTACTTCCGCCTGTCGGCGCACCTCTACACGGAGGAGTCCGACTTCGCCGCGTTCGTCGAGCGCTGCGTGCCGCAGATCCTCAGCCGCGCCGGCATCCGCTCCGCGAACTCCCTCATCGTCTCCTGACCGCACGACCCGATCCCCCATCCGCACCCACCATCGCCCGAACCACCACCACCCGAACCCACCACCACCCGAAATTGAGAGGCACCTCGTGAAGAAGAACCGCATCTTGACGACCGCAGCGGGAATCGGCACCGTCGCCGCACTCGCGCTCACCGGCTGCTCCGGCGGCAGCGGCGGCTCGTCCGCCGACGGCACCGTGACGCTGCAGATGGTCGAGAGCCTGACCAACCCGGCCCGCACCGACCTGATCCGCGGCCTGCTCGACGAGTTCGAGAAGGAGAACCCCGACATCAAGGTCAACCTGGTCTCGCCGCCGACCGAGCAGGCCGACGCGAAGATCCAGCAGATGCTGCAGTCCGGCAAGGGCGTCGACGTGCTCGAGGTCCGCGACATCACGGTCGGCCCGTTCGCGAACAACGGCTGGCTGTACGACATGACCGCCGACCTGGAGAAGTGGGACGGCTGGGACGCCCTGACCGACAACGCGCAGTCCGCGTCGGTCGCGGCCGACGGCAAGAGCTACTTCGTGCCCTACGGCTTCTACGGTCTGTCGCTGTTCTACCGCACCGACCTCGTTGCCGACGCCGGCTTCGACGGTCCGCCGCACAGCTGGGAGGACCTCCTCGAGCAGGCCAGCGCCATCCAGGACCCGTCGAACAACGTCTACGGCTACGCCTTCCGCGGCGGAGCGAACGCCAACAGCAACGTGGTCGCGGCGATCGAGGCCTACACGATCGACGGCCTCGACACCGAGGACGCGTTCCTCATGAAGGACGGCTCGACGATCTTCGCCGCCCCCGAGGCACAGGATGCCGTCGACGACTACTTCGACCTGTTCACCGAGGCGTCGCCGCCCTCGGCCGTCTCGTGGGGCTACCCCGAGATGGTCGCCGGCTTCACGAACGGCACCACCGCGTTCCTGCTGCAGGACCCCGAGGTCATCGCGACCGTGCAGGACTCCTCGCTCACCGAGGACCAGTGGGACACCGCTCCGCTGCTCGTCGGCCCTTCGGGCAAGGCCGCGCAGCCGCTGGCGGTCGCCGGCTGGGGTGTCGCCGAGAACAGCGAGCACCAGGAGGCCGCGGTGAAGCTCGTCGAATTCCTCTCGTCGGCCGAGCCCGCAACCGAGTTCGCGCAGGCGAACAGCCTCGTGCCGATCATCGCGGAGGCGGCCGACGACGAGTTCTACTCGACGGGCCCGTGGACCAGCTACGTCACCATGACGGAGGACCCGGAGACCTACGTGAACGTGCGCCAGCCGCGCGGAGTGAGCTGGTGGACCGAGTGGATCCAGAAGTCCGACCAGGATGTGCAGAACGTGCTGCTCGGCAACATGTCGACGAGCGAGCTGCTCGAGTCGTGGGACACGTTCTGGACCGAGAAGTACGCCGCGGAGAAGGGTTGATCCGTGTCATCCGCTCTTCGTGAGAGGGGTTCCGCCGGCACGGCTTCGAAAGAAGCCGCCGGCGGGGCCTCCTCCCCCGGTCCGCGTCGGCGTCCGTTCCGCGGGCGTCACGCGCTGACCCTGCTGGCCTTCATGGCCCCGGCGATCGTGTTCGTCGCCTGGTTCACGTACTGGCCGATGCTGCAGGGCGCGCGCATGGCGTTCCACGACTGGAACCTGTGGGACCTCACCTCGACCCCGTGGGTCGGCTTCGACAACTTCGTCACGGTCTTCCAGGACCCGGCCTTCCCGATCGTCGCGTGGAACTCGATCCTCTGGGTCGTGGGCTCCCTCGTGCCGCAGCTGGTGATCGGGTTCCTGATCGCTCTCGCACTGCGCAAGCGGTTCCGGTTCCGCGGTGTCTACCAGGCGCTGGTGTTCTTCCCGTGGGCGGTCTCGGGCTTCCTCATCGGGATGCTGTTCCGCTGGATGTTCAACGCGGAGTTCGGCGTCGTCAACGACCTGCTCATGAAGGCCGGGCTCATCGACGCCCCCCTTCCGTGGCTGGCCGACCCGAAGCTGGCGATGTTCGCGGTCATCGTCGCGAACGTCTGGTACGGCGTGACGTTCTTCGCGATCATGATCCTCGCGGCTCTCCAGTCGGTGCCCGACGAGATGCTCGAGGCGGCGAGCCTCGACGGCGCCGGCAAGGTGCGGCAGCTGTTCTCGATCATCATCCCGTACATCTCGGTGACGCTGCTGCTGACGATCCTGCTGCGCGTGATCTGGATCTTCAACTTCCCCGACATCATCTACGCGATGACGAACGGCGGACCCGCGAACCAGACGCACATCATCACGACGTGGATGATCAACTACACGCAGCAGGGCAACTACGGCATCGCGAGCGCGATCGGACTGATCGTCGTCGCGTTCCTGTTCGTGTTCTGCGCGTTCTACCTGATGGCGATGCGGAGGGCCCAGCGATGACCATCACCACCCCCACCGGCACGACCATGACCGAGACGCGGGTGCTGACGGTGCCGGACGCCGCGAAGGCTCCGCGCGGCCGTCGTCGCGTCACGGCCGGCGGCGTCGTCCGCGTGGTCGGCCTCGGCCTCTGGCTCGTGATCACGCTGTTCCCGCTGTACTGGATCGCGCTCACGTCGATCAAGTCGCCCGGCACGATCAACCGGTTCCCGATCGAGTACTGGCCCAGCGAGCCGTCGTTCGAGAACTACGTGAAGCTGTTCCAGCAGAGCGCGTTCGCGACGTTCCTCGGCAACTCGGCGCTCGTCGCGATCGTCGCCGGCGCCGTGGCGACGCTGATCGCCCTGCTGAGCGCCTACGTGATCGCGCGGTTCGAGTTCCGGGGCAAGGGCGCGGTGCTGATCGCGTTCCTGCTCACGCAGATGATCCCGGCGTTCATCGCGCTCGGGCCGCTGTACTCGATGATGACCGACCTCGGTCTCGTCGACACGAAGCCCGGCCTGATCCTCGTGTACATCGCGATCTGCATCCCGTTCTCGACGGTCATGCTGCGCGGGTTCTTCGAGAACGTGCCCGACGCGCTCGAAGAGGCGGCGATGATCGACGGATGCTCGCGCCTCGGCGCCCTGTTCCGCGTGCTCGTCCCCGTGATGACGCCGGGCATCATCGCGGCGTTCATCTTCAACTTCGTGAACTGCTGGAACGAGCTGTTCCTGTCGGTCGTGCTGATGAACACCGACGAGAACCGCACCGTCCCCTCGGCGCTGAACGGCTTCATCTCGACGTTCAACATCGACTGGGGCTCGATGAGCGCCGCCGCTGTGCTGACGATCCTGCCGACCATGGCGATGTTCGCGCTCGCGAGCCGCTGGATCGTGCAGGGCCTCACCGCCGGCGCCGTGAAGGAGTAGCTCCGGCATCCCTGCGCCGAGCCACCCCTCTTCAGACGAACCCGCCCCTTGCGTACTGCACGCAAGGGGCGGGTTCGATCGTACGGGGGTGGCTCGGCGAGGAGGCCGGGTCAGACGAGCCGGGACTTCGGGGAGACCGAGTACGTGGCCTCGGCATCCCGGTTCACCGTGTCGCCGAGGGCCTCGTCGATCGCCGCGAGGGTGTCGGCGTCGAGCGTGACACCCGAGGCCTTGACCGTGTCGGCGAGCTGCTCGGGACGGGATGCTCCGACGAGCGCCGCGGCCACGTTGGGGTTCTGCAGCACCCACGCGATCGCGAGCTGGGGCATCGTGAGACCGGCCTGCTCGGCGATCGGCTTGAGCTTCTGCACGGCGGTGAGGATGTCGTCCTGCAGGAAGCCCTTGATGAAGTCGGAGCCGCTGTGCGGATCGGTCGCCCGCGATCCCGCGGGAACCGGCTGACCCGGCAGGTACTTGCCACTCAGCACGCCCTGCGCCATGGGCGACCACACGATCTGCGAGATGCCGAGCTCCTCGGAGGCCGGCACGACCTTGCCCTCGATCACACGGTGCAGCATCGAGTACTGCGGCTGGTTGGAGATGAGCTGGATGCCGAGCTGGCGCGCGAGCGCGTGTCCGTCCTGCAGCTGCTCCGCGGTCCACTCGGAGACGCCGATGTAGAGCGCCTTGCCCTGGCGCACGACGTCGGCGAACGCCTGGAACGTCTCCTCGAGCGGCGTCTCGTAGTCGAAGCGGTGCGCCTGGTACAGGTCGACGTGGTCCGTTCCGAGGCGCGTCAGCGAGCCGTCGATCGACTCCATGATGTGCTTGCGGCTGAGCCCGGTGTCGTTCGGGCCCTTCGGGCCGGTCGGGAAGTAGACCTTCGTGAAGATCTCGAGGCTCTCGCGGCGCTGACCTTCGAGGGCCTTGCCGAGCACGACCTCGGCGGCCGTGTTGGCGTACGTGTCGGCCGTGTCGAACGTGGTGATTCCGGCATCCAGCGCGGCGTGCACCGTCTTCACGGCGGCTTCGTCACCGACCTGCGAGGCGTGGGTGACCCAGTTGCCGTAGGTGATCTCCGAGACCTTGAGTCCGCTGTTACCGAGGTAGCGATAGTTGACCATGCTGCAACGCTACTCGCGGATGCCGGGGCGCGGGCCGTGCGCTCACGCGAGAAGCTCGCTGACAGCATCCCGAATTCACGCTCAGGCCTGCGTCTGCAGCAGCCGCTCCTGATCCTCCAGGGTCTGCGCCTGCGCGCGCTGCTCGACCCGCTCGCGCTCCTCCGCCTCGGCCTTCTCCGCCTCGCGCCGCTCGGCGCGGGTCTGCGGCGCCGCGGCATCCGCCTCCGCCTGGATGCCGTTCGACTGCTCATTGACGATCGCGGCGCGGTCGCGGAAGCCCTCGGCCGTGACCTTGTCGAGCGCGACCTGCTTGCGGATCGCCAGGGCACGCTCGTACAGCGAGGGGTCGCCGTAGGAGGTGAGCACCTTCACGAGCACGGGCAGCAGCTCGATCATGAAGAACAGCGCCGCGATGAGGATGTGCGCCCACAGGATGGTGGGCTCCTTCGCGCTCAGGCGGTTCAGCCCGCTGATCTGACTGAGCAGACCGATGGCGCCGGCGTTGCCGGAGGCGACCGACTCGGCGCGGGCGTTGTACGCGGCGAGCGCCGTCTCGTACGAGTCGCGGGCGGCGGGCAGCTGCGACTTCGCCTCTTCGCGGTTCTGGGTCTCGGAGGCCGTGGTGTTCTCCTTGGCCGAGGTGCCCGCGGCGGCGAGCTCCTCGTTCGCGGTGCGCAGCTGTGCGGCGAGCGCGTCGTAGGTCTGCTGCGCCTCGGCGAGCTGGGCCTTCGCGGCATCCGAGCTCGCGCCCTCGCCGTTCACGCCCGTGCAGCCGGGCACCGTCCCCGCGCCCTCGCCGGTGAGCTCGCACTGGTACAGCACGCGCGCCTGGTCGATCACGGCCTGCTGGGCGGTCATCTTGGCGGTGACGTCGTCGACGGTCGCCTGCGCGGCGGACTCGCTCGCCGACGAGGAGTCGGTGCCGGCGACGATGCCCGTCGCGGCCTGGTTCTCGAGTTCGGCGACGCGATCGGATGCCGCATCCAGGGCCTTCTTCTCCGGACCGGTCTCGAGTGCGTCCTGGTCGGACTGCGCCTGGGTGATGTTGGTCGAGGCGACCTCGCGGGCGATGTCGTTGTGGAAGATCTGCAGCACGAGAGGCTCGGCGACGACGAAGCCGATGATCGCCGCCATGACGATACGCGGGATCGCGAGGCCGATCAGACGCCACACGTTGCGGGTCGACGTCATGGTCGACGTGAGGAACCGGTCGAGGTTGAAGATGATCAGCGCCCACACGATCGCGAGAGGCACCGCCAGCCAGATCGCGGCCTGCACTCCCGTGGTGAGGGCGAAGAGCATGGAGATCGCCGATACGAGGGCGGTGCCGGCGAGCACGAAGAACATCTGCACGAACCGCGGGGTCTCCCCGGGAACGCGGTCGAGGATCTCGCCCTCCGCACCGCCGAGGATCGCGAGCGTGCGCAGGCGGGATCCGGGGACGCGCGGCTTCTTCTCGCGCGGCTGACGACGCGGCTTCGGCTCACGGGCGGGACGGGATGCCGCGGCATCCGTCTCATCCGTCGTCACCACGCGCTCGTCGATCGGCGCGGTCGACTGCGCGTCGGCGCTGTCGGCGCCGCTCGGCTCGTAGGCGCGCAGGAATTCGAGGTCATCCGTGTCGGCGTTCGGGTCGCTGTCGACGATGATCCGCCCCTGCGAGTCGAACCGTCCGGGACGGTGAGCGGAATAGGGCATCCCGACAATCTACGAAAGGTCGCCTGTGGAAAACGTGGACGGTGCCTGTGTCTCCGCCGCGAGATCCCGCGGGCTCAGCCGGGGAGCATGCGGCGCAGCGTGTGCTCGTACCCGGCGAGCGCGGCGTCGAGGGGGAAATGCCCCGCGGCGCAGAGCGTCCCGAGGCCGTGCACGAGACCCCAGATCCCCGTGACGTCGTCCGCGGTGCCGAGGCCGGCGGAGGCTGCCGCGCGGGACAGCTGACCTTCCAGTTCTGCGATGAGGGGAGCCATCGTGTCACTCGGCTCGCCGGGGATGCACACGGTCGGGTCGTAGATCACGTCGAAGCCATGCGGATTCTCGACTGCGTAGCGGATGTAGGCCGCGCCGCCGTCGATCGCGGCCGCGGTCGCGTCGGGTGCCCGCCCGATCGCGAGGCGCACCGCGTCGACGAGGTCGGCCATGCTCCGCTCGGCGAGCACCTTGAGCAGCCCGCGACGGTCGGAGAAGTGATGGTACGGCGCGTTGTGGCTCACGTCGGCGGCGCGGGCCACCTCGCGCAGGCTGATCTCCTGCGCCGGACGATCGGCCAGCAGCTGCATCGCCGCGGCCTCGAGGGCGTGCGCGAGGTCGCCGTGGTGATATCCGGATCGAGAACTTGACACGAGCAACATTGTTCCTTATGTTGACAGTGTCCACCACATTGACAGTGTCAACATTGGAGCAGCCATGACCACCGCCCTCGTCCTCGACGGCCACCCCGACGCCCGCTCGCTGACCGCCGAGCTCGCCCGGCGCTACGCCGCCGCGCACGGCGACGCGCGCGTTCTCGCGGTGCGCGACCTCGCCTTCGACCCCTCACTGCGGTTCGGCTATCGCGAGCGCATGGACCTGGAGCCCGACCTCGCCGACGCCAAGCGGATGCTGCACGAAGCCTCGTCCGTGACCGTGATGACCCCGCTGTGGTGGGGCTCCGTGCCCGCGGTCCTCAAGGGCTTCTTCGACCGCGCGCTGCTGCCGCAGCAGGAGTACCGCTACTCGACGCTCGGGATCCCCGAGGGACTGCTCCCCGCCCGGCGCGGTCGGCTGATCCTGCTCGCCGACACCCCCTGGTACGCCGTGCCCTTCACCGGCCTGCCCGCGCAGACGCAGGTCGCCCGCAACACGCTGCGGCTCTGCGGCATCCGCTCAGTCCGGACGCACCGGATGCTGGGGGTCAAGACGGCGAGTCCGGAACGCATCGCATCATGGATCGCGCGCGTCGAGGAACTCGGACGGCGCGACGGCATCCGGGATGCCGCAGACAGAAGATCCGCTCAGGCCAGGGCGGCCGCGGCGGCTTCGTCCTCGGTCGTCGCGACGAGCTGACCGCACGCGCCGTCGATCTCCTTGCCGCGGGTGTCGCGGAGGGTCGTCGGGATGCCGGCGTCGTTGAGGCGGCGCACGAACTCGTCCTGCACGTCCTTCTCGGACGAGGTCCAGATCGAGCCCGGCGTCGGGTTCAACGGGATCGGGTTCACGTGCACCCAGCCGCGTCCCCGCTGGTTGAGCTTCTCGGCGAGGAGGTCGGCGCGCCAGGCGTGGTCGTTCATGTCCTTGATGAGCGCGTACTCGATCGACACCCGGCGGCCCGTCTTGGCGTAGTAGTCGTAGGCGGCGTCGAGGGCCTCGTCGACCTTCCAGCGCGAGTTCACCGGGATGAGCTCGTCGCGCAGGTGGTCGTCCGGGGCGTGCAGCGACAGCGCGAAGGTCACCGGGATGTTCTCGTCGGCGAGCTTCTTGATCGCGGGCACGAGACCGACCGTCGACACCGTGATGCCGCGCGCGCTCATCCCGAGGCCGTCGGGCTGCGGGGCGACCATGATGCGCACGGCATCCATCACGCGCTTGTAGTTCGCGAGCGGCTCCCCCATGCCCATGAAGACGATGTTCGAGACGCGCTCCATGGAGTGGTCGTCGGCCTTCTTGCCGCCCAGCCCGCCGTCGGCGATCAGGCGGTTGGCGCGCACGATCTGCTCGACGATCTCGGCCGTCGACATGTTGCGCGTGAGCCCGGCCTGGCCCGTGGCGCAGAACGGGCAGTTCATGCCGCACCCTGCCTGCGACGACACGCACAGCGTGATGCGGCCCGGGTAGCGCATGAGCACGGACTCGACGAGCGCGCCGTCGTGCAGACGCCACAGGAACTTGATCGTGTCGCCGCGGTCGGTCTCGAGGCGGCGCACCTCGGTCATGAGCGGCGGGAGCATGCCGGCGACGAGCTCCTCGCGGATGCCGGCGGGGAGGTCGGTCATCTCGGCGGCGTCCGACGTGTAGTGCCGGAAGTAATGCGTGGAGAGCTGCTTGGCCCGGAACCCCGGAAGACCCAGCTCCTTCACCTTGTCGACGCGCTCGGCCGGCGTGAGGTCGGCGAGGTGCACGGGTGGCTTGCCGCGCTTGGGGCTCGCGAACTGCAGGAGCGGCCGCCCCTCGGCATCCTTCTGCTGCGTCCAGCCCTCGGTCGCCGGACGCACCTGCGTGCCGCCGGTGGCACGGATCGTGGTCCCCGCGGGACGGGACGACGCGGTCGCGGGGCGCGTCTCGCGCGTGCGGGGCTTCTCGGTCATGTCTCCAGGGTACCGGGGGCCGGGTGGGAGGCGGCTGGGTCGGCGGGCGCGGGGCCTCCCTAGACTGACGACCATGGACCTCGTCTGGATCATCGGAATCGTGGTCGCCGCGCTGATCGTGGTGGCCGTGCTGTCGAGGGCGCTTCGCGCCATGCGTCCTCAGGTTCCCGCGTCCCCGGGCTCGAGCCGGGCCCAGGCGGCCGCCGCACCCCTCACCCCCGAGGTCATCGCCGAGATCGACCGCCTCGTGGCCGCGGACCAGAAGATCCCGGCGATCAAGCTGTACCGCGAGCACACGCACGTGGGTCTGCAGGAGGCGAAGAACCGGATCGACCACTGGGAGATGCGAGCGGGGCACTCGAGGACGGCCAGCCCGACGACGGCGCCCCCGCACGCCGCACCCCTCACCTCGGAGGTCACCGCCGAGATCGATCGTCTCGTCGCCGCGGATCAGAAGATCCAGGCGATCAAGGTCTACCGCGAGCACACCGGGCTCGGACTCAAGCAGTCCAAGGAAGCGATCGACGGCTGGTCGACGCACAACTTGTAATGACAGGTTGGCGTCCGGGAGAATGGACGCAGCCCATCGAAGGAGACCCATGTCCGATCGTCTCGACCGCGCCCGCGCCACCGGCGTCCTCGCCGTCCTCCGCGCCCCCTCCCCCGAGCTCGCGCTCGAGGCGTCCGAGGCGATCATCCGCGGTGGGGTGACCGGCATCGAGGTCACGTTCTCGACACCCGACGCCCCCGCCGTGATCCGCGAGCTCATCGCCCGCCACGGCGACGCCGCGTATGTCGGAGCCGGCACCGTCACCACGGTCGAGCAGGCGACCGCCGCAGCGGATGCCGGTGCCGAGTTCCTCGTGAGCCCCGGAACCCTTCCCGCCCTCACCCGCGCCATGCTCGACACCGGTCGCGTCGTGATGACCGGCGCGATGACGCCGACCGAGGTCATGGGAGCGCTCGAGCTCGGCGTCGACGTCGTGAAGATCTTCCCCGCCTCCCTCGGCGGCCCCTCGTACCTCGGCGCGCTGCGCGGACCGTTCCCCGACGCTCCGCTCATGCCCACCGGCGGCGTCACGCCGGACAACCTCGCCGACTGGTTCCGCGCGGGAGCCGTCGCAGTCGGCGCGGGCGGCGACCTCGCGAACGGCGCCTCCATCGCGGGCTCCGACTGGGCCGACCTCGAGCAGCGCGCTGCGCGCTTCGCCGCCGCGCTCGCCGCCGCGCGGAGCTGATCGCGACCGCCCCGCTTCCCGCACCGTGGTAGACCGGAACCATGAGAACCGCCCGGATGCTGCTGTGGGGCGCTCTCGCGACCGTCGTCGCTCTCGGGCTGTCGGCGTGCGCTCCGGCATCCGCCCCACCCGCCCCTGAGGAGTCCGCCGTGTCCGATGCCACCCGTGACCTGCTCGCCGCCGCGACCGACGGAGACGCGGACGCCGTGCGCGCGGCGCTCGACGCGGGAGCAGACCTCGAGGCCCGCGGCGAGGGCGGCATGACCGCGCTCGTCGCCGCGACCAAGGCGAACCATGTCGGCGCGGCACGGACGCTGATCGACGCCGGCGCCGACGTGAACGCGAAGGACGACATCCAGGACTCGGCGTACCTCTACGCGGGAGCCCGCGGCCACGACGAGATCCTGCGACTGACGCTCGACCACGGCGCCGACCTCGCGAGCACGAACCGCTACGGCGGTACGGCGCTGATCCCGGCATCCGAGCGGGGGCTCCTGTCGACTATCCGAATCCTGCTCGACGCCGGCGTCGACCCGAACCACGTGAACAACCTGCACTGGACAGCGCTGCACGAGGCGATCGTGCTCGGCGACGGCTCGCAGACCTATGTCGAGGTCGTGCGGGCACTGCTCGCGGGCGGTGCCGACGTCACCATCCGCGACGGCGACGGCGTGCTCCCCCACGACCTCGCGACGGCGCGCGGCTACGACGCGATCGCCGCCCTGCTGGCGGGCTGAGCGCCCTGTGATCGAACTCGAACCCTGGGCGTGGGCCGCACTCGGCGTCGCCGCCGTCACGATCGGCATCTCGAAGACCGCGCTGCCGGGCGGCAACATCCTCGCGATCGCGCTGTTCGCCGCGGTGCTACCTGCCCGCACGTCGACCGCCGCGATGCTCCTGCTGCTCATGGTCGGCGACGTGTTCGCACTGCTCGCCTATCGCCGTCATGCGCACTGGCCGACGCTGCTGCGCCTCGCCCCGGCGGTGGTCGCGGGGCTCGTGGTCGGCTTCGCGTTCCTCGCGATCGCCGGTGACGGCATCGTGCGCCGCGCGATCGGCGTCATCCTGCTGCTCATGATCGCCGTGACCCTGTGGCGCCGATGGCGGCAGAGCCGGTCGGATGCGGTGGACACGCCGCGCGGCGGCATCCTGCTCGCGGGCACCTACGGAACGCTCGGAGGCTTCACGACCATGGTCGCGAACGCGGGCGGCCCGGTCATGTCGATGTACTTCCTCGCGACGCGCACCCCCGTGCAGGTCTTCCTCGGCACATCGGCGTGGTTCTTCGCGATCATCAACCTCGTGAAGGTGCCGTTCCTCGCGGGCCTGGGCCTCTTCCACGGCCCCGTGCTGCTCATGGACGCCGTGCTCGCGCCGCTCGTCGTGATCGGCGCGCTGGTCGGCATCGCCGTCGCGAAACGCCTGGACCAGCGGCTGTTCGACCGGATCGTGATCGTCCTCACGATCGCCGGCGCGATCTACCTGCTGTTCTGACGCGGTCTCTCTCCCCTCCGGGCCTTCAGTCGAGGAAGATGTCGGGGAACAGGCGGTCGTCGGGGGTTCCGGGGATGGCGGCGTAGCCCGAGAAGTCGGTGACGCCATCGGCCTCGAGCACGTCCTCCACGATGAGCGTCTGCCCCGTGTAGCCCGCCGCGGGCTTCGTGAGCACGGCGTACGCCGCATCCGCGTAGATGCCGGCCGTGCGGCTCGCGGCCATGACCTTGTCGCCGCCGAGGAGGTTCTGCACCGCGGCGGTCGCGATGGTCGTGCGCGGCCACAGCGTGTTCGCGGCGATGCCGTCGCGCGCGAACTCCGCCGCGAGACCGAGCGTGACCATCGTCATGCCGAACTTCGCGAGCGTGTACCCGGTGTGCGCGCCGAGCCATTTCGGCGTCGGGTTGAGGGGCGGGGAGAGCGACAGGATGTGCGGGTTCTCGGCATCCTTGAGGATCGGCACGGCCGCACGCGACAGCATGAACGTGCCGCGCACGTTGACGTCCTGCATGAGGTCGTACTTCTTGGCGCCGAGGTCGAGCGAGCGCGACAGGTCGATGACGCTGGCGTTGTTGATGACGATGTCGATGCCGCCGAATTCGCCCTGCGTCTTGAGCACCGCCTCGGTGATGTCGTCGTCGTCGCGCACGTCGCCCACGATCGGCAGCGCCTGGCCGCCGGCCGCGCGGATCTGCTCGGCGGCCGTGTGGATCGTGCCCTCGAGCTTCGGATGCGGGGTGTCGGTCTTCGCGAGCATGGCGATGTTCGCACCGTCGGCGGCGGCGCGCAGGGCGATCGCGAGGCCGATTCCGCGGCTGCCGCCCGACATGAGGATGGTCTTTCCGGCGAGGGACATGGGTTCTCCTGAGGTTGCGGGATCGGAGGTCACTTCGGCGCCATGCGGATCGCGCCGTCGAGGCGGATCGTCTCGCCGTTGAGGTAGTCGTTCTCGACGATCTGCTGCACGAGCGAGGCGTACTCCGCGGGGCGGCCGAGCCGCGAGGGGAACGGCACCTGCGTGCCGAGCGAGTCCTGCGCCTCCTGCGGCAGCCCCATGAGCATGGGCGTCTCCATGATGCCGGGCGCGATCGTGCAGACGCGGATGCCGTGGCGGGCGAGCTCCCGGGCCACGGGCAACGTCATGGCGTGCACTCCGCCCTTCGACGCGGAGTAGGCGGGCTGTCCGATCTGCCCGTCGAACGCGGCGACGCTCGCGGTGTTCACGACGACGCCACGGGTGCCGCCCTCGGCGACGTCGTTCTTCGCGATGATGGCCGCAGCCTGCGACAGGACGTTGAACGTGCCGACGAGGTTGATACGCACGATGCGTTCGAAGTCGGCGAGCACCGCGGGGGTGCCCTCGCGGTCGAGGACCTTGGCGGGCGGGGCTATGCCCGCGCAGTTCACGACGATCCGCAGCGGGGCTGTCGCCTGGGCTGCGGAGACGGCTGCCGCCGCGTCCTCGGGACTCGTGACGTCGCCGGGTGCGAATGCGCCACCGAGTTCCCGTGCGAGTTCGGCCCCGGCGGAGGAGGGGAGGTCGAGGATCGTGACGACGGCTCCGGCGGCGGTGAGCGCTCGGGCGGTCGCGAGTCCCAGCCCGGAGGCACCTCCCGTGATGAGAGCGCTCGAACCCTGGATCTGCATGCGGTTCTCCTTCGAACGTGTGCGACTGGGTTTCAGCCTAACTGATTCCCGGTTCCATCCCGAGCGAGGGGGTCGCGTCGGGTGATCGGTCCGAGCCTAGGACACGGGCGCACCGCGCGCGCGAGCGAACTCCCGGGCAGGATGGAGGCATGAGCATCCCGGCAGGCGACGTCGACGTCCCCGCGATCGTGCACGCCCTCGCCGCCGGCGCACGGCTCACCCCGGTCTGGCGCAACGGCATCGGAGGGCTGACGTTCCGCACCGACGACGGACGCTACATCAAGTGGGGGCCGCGCGACCCCGAGGCGACGATGCGGGACGAGGCCGAGCGGATGCGGTGGGCGGGCCGCTGGACGCCGGTGCCCGAGGTCCTCGAGCAGGGCGAGGATGCCGTGCAGGAGTGGCTCGTGACGGCGGCGCTGCCGGGGCGCAGCGCGGTGGATCCGCGGTGGATCGCCGACCCCGCGACAGCGGTGCGCGCCGTCGGCATGGCCCTCAGAAGTCTGCACGACTCTCTTCCCGTCGCGGAGTGCCCGTGGCTGTGGGATCCGGCGACCCGCATCGCGAACGCCACCGACCGCGGCATCCAGGTGCCGGCCGAGCTGCGCACTCCCCCTCCTGTGGACCGCCTGGTCGTGTGCCACGGCGACGCGTGCGTGCCGAACACCCTGCTCGACGACGACGGCCGCCCGCTCGCACACGTCGACCTCGCGGCCCTCGGCGTCGCCGACCGCTGGGCCGACATCGCCGTCGCGTCGATGAGCACCGAGTGGAACTACGGTCCCGGCTGGGAGGATGCGCTCATCGCGGCCTACGGCGTCGAGCCCGACCCCGTGCGCCTCGATTACTACCGCCGTCTCTGGAACGCGACGTGACCGGCGCAGCTCAGAAGGCGTAGCCGAGGGCGGCGCGGGCGGCGTCCAGCGTCTCCATGACGGCGATCGACGCGGCCAGCGGATGCTCGGGCGCCTCGTTCCGCCCGTCGGCGATGTGCCGGGCGTGCACCTACGCGGTCGCCTCTCCTCCGGCATCCGCGTCGTTCTCGTGCACCGCGACCCGGATCTCCGAGATCCGACGGCGGTCGATCCCGGTGACGTGGATCGTCGCGCCGGGCACCTCGACGGAGTCGCCCACGACGGCGAGGCGGCCGAGCATCTCCGTGACGAAGCCGGCGACGGTGTCGGACGCTCCGCGAGGCAGGACGATTCCCGTGATCTCGGCGAAGTCCTGCAGGTTGAGGCGCCCGTCGAGCGGGCCGCCGGCCGCCGGCATCCGCTCCTCCGGGTCGTACTCGTCGAAGATCTCGCCGACGACCTCCTCCACGAGGTCCTCGAGCGTCACGATGCCGTCGGTGCCGCCGTACTCGTCGACCACGACCGCGATCTGGTGGCCCGCCGCCCGCATGCGGGTCAGCGTGGGCAGCACGCGCGCCGTCGACGGCAGATACTCGACGGGCCGGGTGAGCGTCTCGACCGTGCGGGACGCGTCGACCGATGCCGCCTCGAACAGGTCGCGCACGTGCACGAAGCCGACGATGTCGTCGATCGAGGTGTCGACCACGGGGTAGCGCGAGAACGGCAGCTCGGTGACCTGCACGATCGCCTCCGCCAGGGGTGCGGCGGCGTCGAGCGCGACGACCTCCGGGCGCGGGCGCATGACCTCGCTGACCTGGCGATCGCGGAGCGACAGCACGTCGTCGAGGATGCGGCGCTCGTCGTCGGGCAGGCTCTGATGCGTCGCGACGATGTCACGCAGCTCCTCCTCGCTCAGCTCGTCGGCCGTCTTGTGCGGATCACCGCCGAGCAGGCGCACGAGCGCATTGGTCGAGACCGACAGCAACCAGATGACGGGCCGCATGACGGTCGCGAAGCCATCCAGCACAGGGGCGACCGCATAGGCGAACTGCGCGTTGCGCTGGATCGCGAGGCGCTTGGGCACGAGCTCGCCGAGCACGAGCGAGAGGTACGCGATCAGCAGGGTGAGGATGACCGTCGCGAGCGTGAAGGACAGCTGCTCGTCGAGACCCCACGACTGGAGCAGCGGAGCGACCGACGGCGCGATCGAGGTGGCGCCGTACGCGGCCGACGCGAACCCGGCCACGGTCACGCCGATCTGCACGGCCGACAGAAACGTGTTCGGGTTGCGGGCGAGGCCCGCGACCTTCGCTCCCCGGCGACCGCGTGCCGCGATCGCGTTGATCTGGCTTTCGCGCAACGTCACGAGCGCCATCTCGGTCGCGGCGAAAACGCCGCCGACCAGCACGAACACGAGGACCAGCGCGATGTTCCACAGCAGGTCGGCGGTCATCGGACCGGCTCCTGCGGTGCGGGGGTGCCCGAGGTCGGTCGGGCGCCGGGTCTGTCAGGGTCTGCGGACGCGTCGGAGCGGCGCGACTGGTTCACGAGTGATCCTTGTCTGTGTCGGTCGTGAGGGCAGGGTCGGTCGGGAGGGTGCCATCGGTCGGCGTGGCCGTGGTGTGAGCAGCCGGCTCCTGGGCCGCGCGCCGCTCGTCGGCGCGGGACTTCATGAGGCTCGCGACGGTCGCGACAGCGATCGTCAGCCCGATGAACACGAGCGAGAACCAGATCGGGATCTCGGGGGCCCACAGCATCGGCTCGCCGCCGTTGATGAACGGCAGCTCGTTGACGTGCATGGCGTGCAGCACCAGCTTGACGCCGATGAAGGCGAGGATCACGGCGAGACCCTGCGCGAGGTAGACGAGCTTCTGCAGCAGTCCGCCGATGAGGAAGTACAGCTGGCGGAGGCCCATGAGCGCGAACGCGTTGGCCGTGAAGACGATGTACGCCTCCTCCGTGAGCCCGTAGATCGCGGGGATCGAGTCGACCGCGAAGATCAGGTCGACGAAGCCGATCGCGATGATCACGAGGAACATCGGGGTGACGAAGCGGCGGCCGTCCTTCTTGACGGTGAGGCGGTCGCCCGCGTACTGGTCGCTCACCGGGAGGATGCGGCGGACGAAGCGCATGAACCGGCCGTCGGCGGGGTTGTGGTCGCCGTCGGAGAACGCCTGACGGTAGGCGAGGACGAGCAGCAGGGCGCCGAACAGGTAGAAGATCCAGGAGAAGTTCTCGATCAGCGCCGCGCCGACCGCGATGAACGCGCCGCGCATGACGAGCGCGATCACGATGCCGATCATCAGCACCTTCTGCTGGTAGATCTTCGGCACCGCGAAGCCGGTCATCACGATGAGGAACACGAAGAGGTTGTCGATCGACAGCGCCTTCTCGGTGAGGTATCCGGCGAAGTACTCGCCGCCGAACTTCCATCCGGAGACGACGCCGATGCCGACTCCGAACAGCAGCGCGAGGCCGATGTAGAACGCCGACCAGCGGGCGGACTCGCCCACGGTGGGTTCATGCGGGGTGCGGACGTGCGCGAAGAACTCGTACACGAAGAAGGCGATGGTGACGAGGAGCGTGATGATCCACACGAGGGGGGTGATTTCCACAGGGTTCTCCAGACGAGGGCGTGACGATGTCGACGCCAAGGTCTTCTCCATCCTCGTGGACGAGGACCGGGGACCCGGGATGCAGAGACATCCGTAATGACGAGCCGCCCGTGGCGGAGTACTCCCCTTGGGTTACCTCGATGATACCAGGCGGTCGGGGCGGCTCAGGCAGTGGGTCCGAGGATGAAGTTCCACGATCCCGAGAGCACGGCGACGGTGAGCGCCGTGACGGGGATCACGGCTGCGACGAGCACGAGAGCTGTATCCCGCCGGTCCCAGCGCGACTCCCGGGCCCACGAGCGGATGCCGGGGCCGCCGAACCCTCGGGCCTCCATCGCGGTCGCGAGGGACGAGCCGCGTCGGATCGCCAGCACGAACAGCGCGAACGCCATGCCGAACGCCCGCCGCACACGGCCTTCGTCCGCGACGCCGCGCGCCCGTCGGGCCAGGGACAGCGCGCGCCAGTCGTCGACGAGCAGGCCGAGCATCCGCATCCCCGCGAGCGCCCCGACCACGAAGCGCGCCGGGAGGCGCAGCCGCTGCGCGAGGTCGTCCGCCAGATCGGTCGGGTCGACGGTGACGAACAGCACCACGGCGGGCAGACCGATCGCGAGCACGCGCACCGCCGTCGCCGCAGCGAGCGCCAGAGAGCCGTCGCTCACCCGCATGACCAGCCACTCGAAGTGGATCGTGCCGCTCGTCGCGCCGTAGAGCGCGATCGTGACCGCCCCGAGGGGCGCGGCGATCCACAGCACGGCCGTGCGGGTCCAGAACTCCCGGGCGCGAAGACCCGCGAGCACGAGCAGCGGGATCTCCAGCAGCAGCGCCACGGCGGCGGAGACGACATCGATCGTGAGCACGAGCGGCAGCGCGATCAGCAGCGCCGCCGCGAGCTTCGCCAGCGCCGAGCGCGGGGCGATGGGGCCGGGGCGCTCGATCCGCGCCGTGAGAGGGTCGATCATCGCCCGACCTCGATCCGTCGTGCGTGCAGCGCCGACAGCACGGCCTCGTCGTGACTGATCACGACGACGGCGGTGCCCTCGTCGCGCAGCCGGGCGATGAGGCCCACGAGTTCCGCCCAGGTCGCGGCATCCTGTCCGAACGTCGGTTCGTCGAGCACGAGCATCCGCGGACGTGTGGCGAGTGCCGCAGCGACCGTGAGCCGCCGTTTCTCGCCTCCGGAGAGCGTGTAGGGGTTCGCATCGGCGAGAGCGCGGAGCCGCAGCCGGTCGAGCAGGTCGTCCGTGCGCGCGGCGACCTCCGCGTCGGGCAGTCGCAGGGCCCGGGGCCCCACCGCGAGCTCCTCGCGCACGGTCTTCGCGAGCAGCTGATGCTCGGGCGTCTGCAGCACGGTGGCGATGCGCGTGAGCAGGGCGCGTGAGCTCCAGCGCATCGGATCGGGTCCGGCTCCGTCCGCGAGCACGGGCTGCGCCTCGACTCGGCCGCGCTCGGCCGCGAGGAGACCCGCGAGCGTGAGTCCCAGCGTCGATTTGCCCGCGCCGTTCGGTCCGGTCACGCCGAGCGCCTCGCCCGCACGCACGTCGAGGTCGAACGGGCCGGCGACGGCGAGTCCGCGTCGGCGTGCGACCTCGAGTCCGCGGGCCTCGAGCAGCGTCTCGCCCGGCAGGGACGACGGCAATGCCGGCACGCGCGGCGGATGACCGGGCACCCAGACACCGGATGCCGCGAGCTCGGCGCCGCGCGCCCCGAGAACCTCGTCCGGGGAGCCGTCGGCGAGCACGACCGTCCCCGCGGCTTCCGCGCCGAGGACGATCACGCGGGTCACGAGCGGCAGCCACACGTCGATGCGGTGCTCGATCACGACGAGTGTCGCTCCCGTGGCATCGAGCGCCGACGCGACGGCATCCCGCACGTCCCCGACGCCCTCGGGATCGAGGTTCGCGGTCGGCTCGTCGAGCAGGATCGCTCCGGGTCGCATCGCGAGCACGCCGGCCAGGGCGAGGCGCTGCTTCTGCCCGCCCGACAGCGCGGCGGTCGACCGCTCGAGGTCGACGTCGAGCTCGACGGCATCCAACGCCTCCCGGACCCGCGGCCAGATCTCCTCGCGCGGGACGCCCAGGTTCTCGCAGCCGAACGCGACGTCGTCACCGACCCGCGCGAGGATCGTCTGGGTGTCCGGATCCTGCAGGACCATGCCGACGCGGCCTCGCGCCTCGGTCGGCGCGCGTCCGTCGACGAGCAGCGCCCCGAGGGTCTCCCCCTCGTCAGCACCGCCGAGCACGCCGCCGAAGCCCTGCAGCAGGGTCGACTTGCCCGAGCCGGAGGCGCCGAGCAGCAGCACGCGCTCCCCCGGCTCGATGCGCAGCTCGATGTCGCGCACGGCCCAGCGGCGACGCGTCGCGTACCGCCACCCCCAGCCGCGGGCTTCGAGGGCGGCCGGAGTCCCCGGCGCGGTCACACGCGTGCGGTGACCTCACGCCCGGCGGCGAACCGGCTGAGCGCTCCGGTCGCGGCGAGACCTCGGGCGATGAGCCAGGCTCCGAGGCCGGCGATGATCGCCCCCGAGATCGTCGTCGACACGATGTAGACCGTGGTGAAGAGCGTGTCGGCGCCCGCGTACCAGAGGATGCGGTCGTTGATTCCGCACGCGAGCCCCGCGCCCGCGCCCGCGAGCATGGCCACGGGCAGACGCCACACGCCGTACAGGAAGACGAGGAAGATCAGCTCGGCGCCGAGGCCCTGCACGAGACCCGACACGATCGTGAGCGGACCCCAGGCGTTGCCGACGAGCGCGGAGATGATCGCGGCCACGAGCTCGGTGTACAGCGCGGCGCCCGGCTTGCGGATGATGAGAGCGCCGAGGACGCCGGCGATGAGCCACGGTCCGGCGAGCAGGCCCTGCACACCCGGCAGGAGCGGCTTGAGGATGCTGCTCGGCACCTCGTATCCGACGTTCCAGAGCAGGAAGATCAGGGCGCACGCGACGGCGATGACGCTGGCGACGACGATGTCGACGACCCGCCAGCGCCAGAGCTCGGGACGGCCGAGGCCCTTCGCGGACGCGCTGACGGCGGCGGATTCCGTGGTGGATCCGGACGTGGATGTGCTCATTGAATGCTCCTCCCTGCGCTGGCATGACCCAGATCAGGTTCGACGGTCGAAGCGCGATTCGCTCCCTCTCAGCCCGGCTCGCCGGACTCCCGTGGTTGTGCTGTCGATCCTAGCCGGGTTCGACACTCCTGTCTCGTCTGCCTGCAGCGCCGGGATTCCGTGCCGGGATTGGGTACCGTGAGGGGGTGACCGCTCCCCACTCCCCTGAGGCCGCTCCGGACACGTCGCCCGCGGACGCGACGTCGGTGCTGACGCGCCCGCCGGTGGAGACAGCCGAGGCCGAGCCTTCCGGCGCCGAGAGCGCCCCGGAGACCCGATGGGCCGCGGCCGGGTCAGGCGGCACGGCTCTCACCTGGGTCGACCCGCTCGAGGTCGCGGAGCTCACGTCGACCGGACCTCTCACACTGGACGCGGATCCGGAGGCGGCCAGCACTCTGCTGCGCGGCGCGCGGCTGCGTTCTCGGGCGGCGAGCCCCGGCATCCTCGTGCCCGTCGGCGCTCTTCTCGGACTCCTGGGCACCTACGCGGGGGCGACCATGCTGTGGCCGTTGCATGAGCTGCCGCCGACCGTGCAGGCCGCCACGTTCACGCCGACTGCGCCCGCTCCGGCGGAGATCCTCTGGCCCGCGCAGGGCAGTGCCGCTGTCGGCATCGGCGGACTCGGAACGACCGCATCCTCCCTCGACCCGGCCGTGATCGCGAGCGTCACAAAGGTCGTCTCGAGCCTCATGGTGCTCGACCGCATGCCGCTCGCCGTCGGGGAGCAGGGGCCCGAGTTCGCGTTCACGCGTGCCGACAACCAGGCCTACTGGCAGTACCGCCGGTCCGATCAGTCCGCGCTCGACGTGCCCGTCGGCGGAACGCTCACCGAGTACCAGATGCTGCAGGGCACCCTGCTGGGATCGGCGAACAACTACATCGACCGTCTCGCCCGAGAGATCTGGGGATCGGATGAGGCGTTCGCCTCGGCGGCGACGGTGTGGCTGCGGGATCGCGGCCTCGACGAGATCACGATCGCCACGCCGTCCGGGTTCGACGAGCGCAACACGGCGACCCCGGCATCGCTGATCGCTCTGGCCGAGCGCGCGATGCAGAATCCCGTGTTCGCGAGCATCGTGAGCACGCCGTCGGTGGACCTGCCCGGGGCGGGAACGGTCGTCAACACGAACGGGATGCTGGCCGACGCCGGTGTCGTCGGCGTCAAGACCGGCACGCTCGGCGACAGCTGGAACCTCCTCACGGCGAAGGACATCGTGGTCGACGACACGACCGTCCGGATGTACGCGGCGGTGCTGGGGCAGGTGGACGACGAGCAGCGTCTGTCCGAGACGCGTGCCCTGTTCGCCCAGGTCGAGGCCTCACTCGCGGCACAGGAACCCGCGGTCGAGAAGGATGCCGTGATCGGCACCGTGACGACGTTGTGGGGCGAGACGGTGGATATTGTCGCGGATGCCGACACCCCCATCATCCTGTGGAACGGTGTGGGCGCGCAGGCGACCCCGACCTTCGATCTCGGCGATCGCCGGGAGGGTGGCGACGAGGCGGGAACGCTGCTCGTGTCCGGGCCTCTCAACTCCGTGGTGACACCGCTCAGCCTCGCAGAGGATGTCGACGGGCCGAGTCCCTGGTGGCGCCTCACGCACCCGCTCGAACTCTTCGGCCTCACCGAAGCCCAGCGCTGACTCAGCCCCGTCGATGCGCTGATCGCGGACGCGAGAGCGCCGCGCCCCGGGAGGGACGCGGCGCTCTCGTGTTCCTGCTCAGCTCTGTGAGTCGCCGTCCGGGCGCTCGACCACGGCTTTCGCTGCCGCGGCTTCGGCGACCGGCTGCTGCGCTCCGACGGAGGCGCCGACCTGGGCCGCTGTCTGCTCTTCGGCTTCGCCGCTCACGACGACGGGCGTGGTGCCGGTGAGGGCCTCTTCCGCGTCGATGTCGGTCGCGGCCTGCTCGAACTGCGACTGGTAGAGGCGCCAGTACGCACCCTGCGCGGCGATGAGCTCGTCGTGCGTGCCCTTCTCGACGATGTCGCCGTGCTCCATCACGAGGATGAGGTCGGCGTCGCGGATGGTCGACAGACGGTGCGCGATCACGAACGACGTGCGTCCCTGACGGAGCGCAGCCATCGCGTTCTGCAGAAGCAGCTCGGTGCGCGTGTCGACGGCAGACGTCGCCTCGTCGAGGATCAGGATCGACGGCTGCGCCACGAACGCGCGGGCGATCGTGATGAGCTGCCGCTCGCCGGCCGAGACGTTCGACGCGTCCTCGTCGAGCACGGTGTCGTATCCGTCCGGGAGCGCGTGCACGAAACGGTCGACGTAGGTCGCCTTGGCGGCCTCGTACACCTCGTCGTCGGTCGCGGACGACCTCCCGTACCGGATGTTCTCGCGGATCGACCCCGCGAACAGCCACGGGTCCTGCAGCACCATGCCGGTGCGCGAGCGCAGATCCTCACGGGTGATCTCCGCGATGTCCTGACCGTCGAGCAGGATGCGCCCGCCGTTCAGCTCGTAGAACCGCATGATCAGGTTGACCAGCGTCGTCTTGCCCGCGCCGGTCGGGCCGACGATCGCGACCGTCTGACCGGGCTCGACGCGGAACGACAGATCCGTGATGAGCGGACGTTCCGGCGTGTACGAGAACGCCACGTTCTCGAACTCGACGACGCCCTTGCCCTCGTCGAGCTTCGGAGCGTCGAGGGCGTCTGCCTCCTGCTCCGGAGCGTCGAGCAGCTCGAACACCCGCTCGGCCGATGCGGTGCCCGACTGCACGACCGCGGCCATGCCGCCCAGCTCCGACAGCGGCTGCGTGAACTGCTGTGAGTACTGGATGAATGCCTGTACGTCGCCGAGCCGCAGTTGGCCACTGGCGACCATGAGGCCACCCAGCACCGCGATGCCGACATAGGTGAGGCTTCCGACGAAGGTCATCGCCGGCATGATGATGCCGGAGAGGAACTGCGCCTTGAAGCTGGCCTGGAAGAGCTCCTCGTTCTCGTCCTTGAACTTGTCGAGCGCGTCCTGCTCGCGGCCGAACACCTTGACGAGAGCGTGGCCCGAGAAGGCCTCCTCGACACGGGCGTTGAGACGACCGACCTTGCGCCACTGCGTGCCGAAGGCCTTCTGCGACCGCGGACCGATGACGCCGAAGATCACGCCCATGAGCGGGAGGGCGACGAGCGCGACGAGTGCGAGCTGCCACGAGATCGAGAACATCAGCACGAGCACGCCCACGACGGTGAGCACGGCCGTGATGGCACCGGACAGCGACTGCTGCATCGTCTGCGTGATGTTGTCGATGTCGTTCGTGACGCGCGAGATCAGGTCACCGCGCTGCACCTTGTCGAAGTACGACAGTGGCAGACGGTTGATCTTCGCCTCGACCTGCTCACGCAGGCGCCACATGGTGCGCACCATGATGACGTTGATGACGTAGCCCTGGATCCAGCTGAGGAACGCCGCGACGATGTAGATCGCGAGCACTGCGATGATGACCCACCGCAGCGCGTCGAAGTCGACGCCGTCACCGACCTGGAAGCTGCCGAGGGCCGCCACCTGGTTCGCGAAGTCGTCCTGCCCGCCCTGTCGCAGCGCGGCGACGACGTCCTCCTGCGGGGTACCGGCGGGGAATCCGGGGACGCCCCCGTTCGTCTGCCCGAGCTGCACCGAGAGGAAGCCCTTGTAGATGAGGTTCGTGGCCTCGCCGAGCACCTTCGGGGCGGCGACGGTGAGCACCACGCCGACAGCGCCCGCGATCGACACCAGGACGAACCACACCGCCGACGGCTTCAGCAGACCGATCATCCGGCTGAAGCTCTTGCCGAAGTTGTCGGCCTTGCCCGGCGCGACGCTGTCCCAGCCGCCGCCGTTCTGACGGGCCTGCTCGGCCAGTTCTGCCTCGTACTTCTCCTCGTCGGTCAGTTCCGCCTCGACGGTCGCGGTGGCCGCGGCCTTCGGCGCGCGACGGCGACGGGACGTGGGCGTGCTCTGCTCGCTCATGCGTCGACCCCCAACTGCGATTCGACGATCTCTCGGTATGTCGGGCTCGTCTCGAGGAGCTCCTCATGGGTGCCGACCCCGACCATCGTGCCGCCCTCGAGGACGACGATGCGGTCGGCATCCGTGATCGACGAGACGCGCTGTGCGACGACGATCTTGGTGACGTGCGGCAGCTCGCGCCACAGCGCCTGCCTGAGTCTCGCATCGGTCGTGAGGTCGAGCGCCGAGAAGGAATCATCGAACACGAGGATCTGCGGCTGGCGCACGATCGCACGGGCGATCGCGAGACGCTGACGCTGACCGCCGGACACGTTCGTGCCGCCCTGCGTGATGCGCGACTCGAGGCCATCGGGCATCTCCTCGACGAAGTCACGCCCCTGCGCGATCTCGAGCGCATGCCACAGCTCGTCGTCCGTCGCGTCCTCCCGGCCGTACCGGAGGTTCGACGCGACGGTGCCGGTGAACAGGAAAGGACGCTGCGGCACGAGGCCGATGGTCGCCCATAGCGACTCGACGTCGGCGGTGCGCACATCGGTCCCGCCGACGAAGACCGCTCCGCCTGAGACATCGAACAGTCGAGGGATGAGCGAGACGAGCGTCGTCTTTCCGGAGCCCGTCGACCCGACGATCGCGACGGTCTCGCCCGGCTCGGCGCCGAAGCTGATGCCGGTGAGAACCGGAGAGTCCGCGCCGGGGTACGTGAACTCGACGTCGTCGAAGGCGACGGAGCCAGGCCGCGGGAACGCGGTGACGCCGTCTGCCGG
Source organism: Microbacterium sp. GCS4 (assembly GCF_001262495.1). GTDB lineage: Bacteria > Actinomycetota > Actinomycetes > Actinomycetales > Microbacteriaceae > Microbacterium. The sequence continues at coordinate 141,522 of NZ_LGYE01000002.1, read as the reverse complement.
ACGAGTCATGCTCGACTCGGTGTCGAGCACCTCGCCGATGCGCTCGGCCGAGACGGCAGCGCGCGGAATCATGATCGCCATGAAGCTCGCCATGATGACACCGCCCATGATCTGGCCGATGTACTGCATGAAGGCGAAGATGGTGCCGACCTGCACCGTGCCGCTGTTGACCTCGACGCCGCCGAACCACACGACCGCCACGACCGTGACGTTGAGGATCAGCATGAAGAGCGGGAACAGCAGGACGAACAGCGAGCCGACCTTGCGACCGACGACCATGATGTCGGTGTTGGCCTCGCGGAACCGCTCCTCCTCGATGCGCTCGCGGACGAACGCGCGGACGACGCGCACGCCGGTCAACTGTTCGCGCATGACGCGGTTCACGGTGTCGAGCTTGCCCTGATAGCTGCGGAACAGCGGAACCATGCGGCTGACCACCAAGCCCGCCACGACCAGCAGCAGCGGAACCGAGACCGCGATCAGCCAGCTGAGGCCGACGTTCGTCTGCACGGCGAAGATGATGCCGCCGATCGCGAGCAGCGGGGCGGTGACGAGCATCGTCGCACCCATCATCGCCAGCATCTGCACCTGCTGCACGTCATTCGTGTTGCGGGTGATGAGCGAACCGGCACCGAACTGCGAGACCTCGCGCTCGGAGAAGCCGCTCACCTTGCCGAAGACGTCGGAGCGGATGTCGCGCCCCGCTCCCATGGACGCGCGGGCGGCGAAGTAGGTCGCGATGATCGAGGCGATGATCTGACCGAGCGACACGGCGAGCATGAACAGCCCGGTGCGCCAGATGTAATCGGTGTCGGACTGCGCGACGCCCTTGTTGATGATGTCTTCGTTGAGACGGGGGAGGTAGAGCGTGGCGATGGCGCTGGCGAACTGGAAGACCAGCACGCCCACGAGCAACCACTTGTATCGACGGAGATAGCGGAAGAGGATTTTTCCCAGCACAGGCGGACTTTCTAGGAAGGATGACGCGGCGGATCTCCCGGCGGGCGGACGCAGGCCGACGATCGCGCACATGCAAGAGTGCCACGAACCGACGACATTCGTATGCCCCTATGGGAGGACCTTCGCTCACAGCGAACCGATCCCCGGCCCGGCCGGGGGTTTTCTGCACCGCGGCGAACAAAGGCCGACCGACGGCACCCCCTAGAACAGCGAGCGCTCCGGGACGAACGAACGGGCCGGAGCCCCCGCATCCGACGCGAGCTCGGCGATCGTCGCCGGACTCCAATGCGGGTCGCGATCCTTGTCGACGATCTGCGCGCGGATGCCCTCCACGAGGTCGGGATGGTGCCGCACGAACCACATCACGCGGCGGTACTCCCCCTCCAGAGCCGCGCGGAGACCCGGCATCTCCCGCGCCTCGCGCACCGCGTCGAGCGTCACGGTGAGCGCGGTCGGCGCGAGCGTCTCGAGCAGATCGGCCGTCGCGACCGCATCCGACTCGGTGCGAGCGCGCAGCCGCGCGACGATCTCCGCGACCGTGTCGGCGGAGAACGCGTCGTCGATCCACTCGCGGGAGGCCGGCAGCGTCGAGGGGTCGGGGGTCTCGTCGAACAGCAGCACGATCTCCGCCGGCCCCGTGGGGTCGGCGCGGTACGCGAGGGCCTCGCGCAGCGCATCGAGCCGATCCGAGGGGACGAAGTGGTCGGCGAAGCCGAGCAGCACGGCATCCGCCCCGTTCATGGTCGAGCCCGTGAGTCCGAAGTACTCCCCGAAGCGCCCGGGAGCGCGGCCGAGCAGCCAGGTGCCGCCGACATCGGGGGTGAAGCCGATCCTCGTCTCGGGCATAGCGAGCTTCGACCGTTCCGTGACGATGCGGATCGCCGCGTGTCCGGTGAGGCCGATCCCGCCACCCATCGTGATGCCGTCCGCCAACGCGACCACCGGCTTGGGGTACTCCGCGATCATGGCATCCAGGGCGTACTCGGAGCGGAAGAACTCCGTCGTGGTCTCGGCCTGACCCGCCACGATCTGGTCGTAGAGGGCCCGGACATCGCCGCCCGCGCACGTCCCGCGATCGCCGTCGCCGTCGATCAGCACGATCTGCACGTCGGTGTCGTCGCGCCAGGCCTCGAGCGCCGCCGTGAGCGCCTGGATCATGTCGACGTCGAGCGCGTTGATGGCCTCGGGACGGTTGAGGGTGAGTCGACCCAGCGCGCCTTCCGTGCGGACGAGGACGCGGGGCGAGGCGGTCGATGCGGTCACGCGTGCCAGGCTACCCCGTCTTCCAGGGCTTGCTTCTGCACATGTTCCTGCGGTAAATGCGCGATCTGACCGCTTTTCCGGCAGGATAGACGGAACCGCCCATTGCAACGAGAGGTCGCGGATGCCCGACGGACAGGTGCTCGAGTTCACGCGCGTGACGAAGCGCTTCAATGACGTGACGGCGGTGTCCGACCTCTCCGCACGTGTCGAGCCGGGGATCGTCACCGCGTTCCTCGGCCCCAACGGCGCCGGGAAGACCACGTCTCTGCGCATCCTGCTCGGCCAGGTGCGACCCACGAGCGGAACGGCCACGATCGGCGGCGTCGCCTACGCCGAGCTGCGGCACCCGCTGCGCACGATCGGCTCCGTGCTGGAGGAGACCGTCTACCGACCGCGCCGCAGCGCCGCACGCCACCTGACCATCGCGGCCAAGGCCAACGGCATCCCGCTCTCCCGCGTCGACGAGGTGCTGTCGCTCGTGGGTCTCGAGCACGAGGCGGAGGGCCGTGTCGGCAGCTTCTCCCTCGGCATGCGCCAGCGCCTGAGCGTCGCGCACGCCCTGCTCGGCGATCCTGGCGCGCTCGTGTTCGACGAACCGGCGAACGGACTCGACCCCGAGGGCATCCGGTGGATGCGTCTTCTGATGCGGCGCCTCGCGGATGAGGGACGCACTGTGCTCGTCTCCTCCCACGTCCTCAGCGAGATCGAGCAGGTCGCCGACCACGTGCTCGTGCTGTCCAAGGGGCAGCTCGTGCTCTCCAGCGGCATCGAGACCCTCGCCGACCCGTCCGGCGGATCCGTCGTCGTCGACTCCGCCGACCGCGTCGCTCTGCGCACCGCTCTCTCGACCGCGGGCTTCGAGGTCGAGGTGCTGCGCTCCGGACTCCGCGTGCGCGGCGGGGACGCGCAGACCGTCGGTGCGATCGCCGCCTCGGCGGGCGTCGCGCTCAGCACGCTCGTGCAGCGCGGACCCACTCTGGAAGACGTGTTCATCGAGCTCGTCCGCGGAGGGACGCTCGGACCGCGCGCGGTCGCGGCGGCGTCGGAGTACGTGGCGCCGCCGGAGGCTGCCCCTGCGGCCGTCGAGGCGGAAGCCGATTCGGAGGCGGATGCCGATTCGGAGGCGGATGCCGGTTCCGCGGCGGATGCTGCGGCGGACGCGGCGGAAGCGGATGCAGCGGCCAGTGCGGATGCGGATGCTGCGGCCGATGCGGATGTGGATGCTGCGGCCGAAGCGGATGTGACTGCGGCCATCGACCCGCTTTCGGGTGCTGCGGTTGAGGCACAGGCGGACCCGACAGCGGGAGCCTCTGCGGTGGCCCCGGACGCGGTGACCGCCGATGCGGCTCCGGAGGCAGACGCCGCGCAGGCCGCTGACGCGGACACCGGCGAAGAGCAGGATCTCCCGGCCGAGGAAGGCGCGACCACGCAGTCCTTCGACGACATCCTGTTCGGCACCGGGACCGCGCCCGGGGACGATAACGAGGACCGTCTCCCCGAGGTCGCCGACGCACCGACGACGGGCGAGGCGGACGCCGCGGCATCCGGTGTCGAGGTCTTCGACGACCTCGGCGAGCAGGATGACGTCGCCGACGGAGGCGACGAATCGGACGACCGCCCCGAGGGCGACGATCCACGCTCCACGGCGGTGACGTCCATGCTCGCCGCCGCCGCTCGCGCCTACTACGACGATGAGCCGGCAGACTACCCGCTCGGCGACGCCGCGGCGTCCACCGATGCCGGCGCCGACGGCGAGGCCGGCGACGCGTCCGAAGGCGCTACGGGCGCCGCGTCCGAGGACGAGACCTCGAACGAGGACGCGCACTGGTCTGTCGCGAGCACGGGCGTGATCGACCAGGTGCCCGCGTGGACACCCGACAGCGACGCAGCTGGGGAGAACGATTCGGCTGCGGAGGACGACTCGGCGTCAGGGGCGGCTTCGTCCGCTGAAGGCCGTTCGTCTGCGGATGACGAGCAGGGGCACCAGGTCGAGAGCGAGCACCCCGAGGGTGAGCACCAGAACCACGAGGGTGAGCACCAGAACCACGAGGGCGAGCACCAGAACCACGAGGGCGAGCACCGTCACGACTGACGCGCCCCGAGCGACGATGCCCTCCGTCACCGATCGGTGACGGAGGGCATTCTTGTCGAGGGCTCAGGCCGGTCGGGGACGGATGACCGGCCGGCGGCGCTGCTTGGACACGGGCGTCGGTGCCGTGGCGACGATCTCCTCGACGTCTGCGGGCTCCGCGGAAACGTCGAGGCGCAGGGCCTGGGTCAGGGCGAGTCCGTGGCGCGTCGTGAGGATCAGGCGACGGAACTGCGGATCTCCGTCGAGGTCGATCACGACGCTCGGACGGTGTCGGCGGATGAGCACGAAGTCGACGCTGCCCGCCGCCTTCCAGCTTCCCGAGGCGAGCACCCCGGGGATGTGCGTTCCCGGATTGGGCACGCCGCGCAGCCAGGTCCACGCATCGTCGGTGAGCTGCACTTTCGCGATCGTCTCGCGCGCGATGCGCAGGTTGTCACGATGGAAGCTGGCCGCGCGCTCGATGGGCGAGAGCACGACTTCGAGTTGCGTCTGGTCCAGCAGCAACGTCACCATGCGTCCAGTCTGCCAGCGGTACCCCGTCCGTTGCCTGCGTCTTCTTCACAGGACCACAACGATCCCTTGTCTGTTCCCACCATCACGCGCTGTTCCATTCCGATGTTCTGCCCGAGTTTCGAACAAAGATACTAAACTCGAAGCATGGCAGCAATTCCCGACACCGATCTCGACCACCGCCGAGCTCTGCTCGACGCGTGGGTCGAGAAGCGGCGTCGGATCGCCGTCCTCGAGTCCGAGGCCTCGTCGCTGCTCGCCGATCGGATGGCACTGAGCCAGGCCGATGCGGCGGAGCACCCCTTCCACCGGGATGCGATCCACCGCTCGATGGTCGCCGAGTACGCCGCGGCCGGTCGCTTGTCCACCGGCGCGATGGAGTACGCGTTCACAGATGCCGCATTCCTGCGCCGGGGCCACCCCGAGGTGCTCGCCGCCTTCCGCACAGGCTCGATCACAGCCGCCCATGTGCGGGCGATCATCCGCGAGGGCGGCGTCGTCCGTGAGGCCGTCATGAACGGACGAGCGGATGCCGAGGCTGCGGACGACTACGACGCCGGGGCCGTGATCGTCGCGCAACGCGAGTCCCCCGCGCGCACCGCCGTGCACGTCCGTTCCCTCGCCGCGGTGCTGGCCGGAGCGACCCTGCGGGAGCGCCATGCACGCGCGCGGTCGGAGCGCACCGTCACGCTGCGCTCCGTCGACGACGGACTCGCACTGCTCACCGTGGTCCTGCCAGAACATCTCGCGGTCGCGATCATGGACCGACTCACCCAGCTCGCGCGCGGTGTGCTGGCTGCGCGCACGGACTCGTCCCGGAAGAATGCGCGCCTCGCCGGTGTCGCAGACGCTCGGGACGCCGGTGTCGCAGACGCTCGGGACGCCGGTGTCGCAGACGCTCGGGACGCAGGCGGTGAGACGACATCGGCCGATCGCGACGACCATGCGATCTTCGCCGGCGCGACGTTCACGGTGGACCCGTCGATCACAGCAGATACGCCGACAGTCTCTGCGGGAGGCGGCGAAGACATCAAACCCCTCGCGCCGCAGCCGGCCGACGATCGCACCATCGACCAGGTCCGCACCGACCTGCTCACCGATCTCCTGCTCTCTGCCGCACCCGGCGACGCTCACAGAGCCGCTCTCGACGGCATTCACGCCCGCATCCAGGTGACGGTCGCGGCGTCGACGCTTGCCGGCCTCGACGATCGTCCAGCCGAGCTCGACGGCTTCGGTCCGCTGCATCCCGACATCGCACGGGATCTCGCCGGGCGCAACAGCGGGTGGTCACGACTCTTCCTCGACGCTCGAGGACTCGTCACCGAGACGGACACCTACACTCCGACCGAGCCGATGCGCCGATTCCTTCGAGCGCGAGACCAGCACTGCCGCTTCCCCGGTTGTCGGATGCCGGTGCACCGCTGCCAGATCGACCACACCCACGATCACGCCAAGGGCGGTCGGACCGAGGTGCACAACCTCGGGCACCTGTGCGCGACCCACCACGTACTCAAACATCCGGACATCGCGGACGACCACCGATGGACAGCGCGGCAACTCCCGGACGGGACGATCGACTGGCTCAGCCCGCTGGGCCGCAGTTACCGCGACGAACCACAGCGCCGGGTCATGTTCACCTGACAGGGGGAGGTACTGCCCGCAGGCGTGACCATGCCCTGCGGGATCCTGCCCACTGGTGGCGAGTCGGATCCTGCCCCCGCGGAATCTGCCCAGTCGAGTCCTGCCCCGCGGGATCCTGCCCGCAGGCGTGATCGCGCCCCGCGGAATCTGCCCAGTCGTAGATCCGATCAGTCGTGCATCCTCCAGGGCATGTGCGCCCGGCACCCGGTCAGGTTCGCATCATCCCCGCGCGTTCGCGGCAGCCCGGGCTGCCGACGGGAGTGCTGCCTCGATCCGCTGCAGGTCCTCCTCATCGTGAGCGGCTGTGAGGAACCACGCCTCGAACACGCTCGGCGGCAGCGCCACGCCCTGCTCGCGCATGCTGTGGAAGAACGGCGCGTAGCGGAACGATTCCTGGGCCTGCGCTTCGGTGTAGTCGCGCGGGGCGGTCGGCCGGAACGACCCGTTGAACAGGTTTCCGGCGTGGGCGACGGCGTGGGTCACGCCTGCGTCCGAGAGAGCGCGGTCGAGGGCCGATGCGACGCGTGCAGCGGCAGCGTCGACAGCCGCATAGACCTCGGGCGTGGCGAGGCGCAGGGTCGCCAGACCGGCCGCGACCGACAGCGGATTCCCCGAGAGCGTACCCGCCTGATACACAGGCCCCAGAGGCGCCAGAAGATCCATGACCTCGGCGCGACCCCCCAGAGCGGCGAGCGGCATCCCGCCGCCGACGACCTTGCCGAACGTGACGATATCGGGCGTGTACTGCTCGCCGGCCGCAGCCTGCAAACCCCAGAAGCCCGCAGGGTGGACACGGAACCCCGTGAGCACTTCGTCGAGGATCAACAACGCACCGTGCGCGTGCGCCGTGTCAGCCAGGAAGGCGTTGAAACCCGGGTCCGGCGCGACCACGCCCATGTTCGCCGCAGCGGCCTCGACGATCACCGCGGCGATGCGGTCGCCGTGCTCGGCGAACACCGTCTCGAGCGCGGTGCGGTCGTTGTAGTCGATCACCAGGGTCTGCGCCGCGATCGGCGCGGGCACTCCCGCGGAACCAGGAAGAGCAAGCGTCGCGACGCCCGAGCCCGCCGCCGCCAGCAGCCCGTCGGAATGACCGTGATAGTGCCCCGCGAACTTCACGAGAAGGTCGCGACCCGTGGCACCGCGAGCCAGTCGGATCGCGGTCATCGTCGCCTCGGTGCCCGTCGACACGAGACGCACACGCTCGATCGGAGCGGCGTCGCCCACGCGCACACGATCCGCGATCAGCTCGGCGAGCTCGACCTCGCCCTCGGTCGGCGCACCGAAGGACAACCCGCGGGTGGCGGCCTCCTGCACCGCGGCGACGACCTCGGGATGTGCATGCCCGAGCAGCGCGGGTCCCCAGGACGCGACGAGATCCACGAACTCGACGCCCGCGGCATCCGTCACCCGCGCACCGCGAGCCGAGGCGAGGAAACGTGGGGTTCCACCGACGGACCCGTACGCCCGAACCGGCGAGTTCACCCCGCCGGGGATCACCGCTCGCGCGGCGGAGAACAGGTCGTCATTGCGGTCGGTCACAGCACACTCCTCGGACAGGGCACGGACGGCTCCGAGCACACCCTCCAGGCTATCCCCGGCTCCTGTGCACAGGGCTCAGGGCCGGGTGCACAGGACACAGGGCCTGAGCACAGGACTCAGGGCCGGGCGCACGGGACTCAGGGCCTGAGCACAGGACTCAGGGCCGGGCGCACGGGACTCAGGGCCTGAGCACAGGACTCAGGGCCGGTGCTCGCAGAGCGGAACGGGACGCGCGGACTCAGAGCGCGGTGAGGACATACAGCGCGCCTCGCGCGCGCTCAGCCTCTCAGCCAGCGGGCCGCTTCGGTCGCCCAGTACGTCAGCACGGCGTCGGCGCCCGCACGACGGATCGAGAGGAGCGACTCGAGGATCGACGCGCGGCGATCGATCCAACCGTTCGCCGCGGCGGCCTCGATCATGGCGTACTCCCCCGACACCTGGTACGCCCAGACCGGGACGTCGACGGCGTCCCGCACCTCGCGGAGCACGTCGAGGAAGGCCATCGCCGGCTTGACCATGACGATGTCGGCGCCCTCCTGCTCGTCGACGACGGCCTCGCGCACGCCCTCGCGCCGGTTGCCCGGATCGAGCTGATACGTGCGGCGATCGCCCTTCAGCTGCGAATCGACGGCCTCGCGGAACGGACCGTAGAAGGCGCTCGCATACTTCGCGGCGTAGGCGAGCAGCAGCGTGTCCGTGAACCCCTCGGCATCCAGAGCCCGACGGATCACGGCCACCTGGCCGTCCATCATCCCCGACAGGCCCAGCAGCTGCGTGCCGGCGCGCGCCTGCGCGAGCGCCATCGACGCGTACCGCTCCAGCGTCGCGTCGTTGTCGACCGAGCCGTCCGGCGCCAGCACACCGCAATGCCCGTGGTCGGTGAACTCGTCGAGACAGAGGTCGGTCTGCACGACGATCGCATCGCCGATCTCCGCAGCGAGCGCCTCGGTCGCGACGTTGAGGATGCCGCGAGGGTCATCGGCCCCCGAACCCTGCGCGTCACGCACAGCCGGCACTCCGAAGAGCATCACACCGCCGACACCCGCCTCGGCGGCCTCCGTCGCCGCGCTCTTCAGCGAGTCGAGCGAATGCTGCACGATGCCCGGCATCGAGCCGATCGGCTGCGCCTCTGTGACGCCCTCGCGCACGAACAGGGGCAGCACCAGCTGGCGAGGCTCGATCGAGGTCTCGCGGACCAGCCCGCGCACCGCCGGGGACTGTCGCAGCCTGCGCAGGCGCACGTCGGGGAAGCTCACGGCGCCAGCTCGTCCGCCGCGTGCGGAAGCGTGAACGTCGACACCGCGTCGATGAGCGCATCGACGGTCTGCCGATCGGCGACCACCGTGATGGGGAGCCCGGCCTTGTCGGCATCCCGAGCAGTCCGCGGGCCGATAGCCGCGAGCAGCGTCTCATCCGGGATCTCCGGGAACTGCTCGCGCACCTGCGCCGCGACAGAACCGCTGGTGATGAGGATCGCGTTGATCCGGCCGTTCTCCACGTCGCGCTTGATGCGATCCGTCACCGGCACGCCGACCGTGCGATACGCCACGACGCTGTCCACGTCGTGCCCGGCCTCCTGCAGCAGCACGCTGAGCACGGGCTTGGCGATCTCGCTGCGCAGCGCGAGAATGCGTCGCGGCTCGGTCTCGAGAGCGATCAGCTGCTGCGCCATCCCCTCGGCGGAGTTGTCCTGCTCGGGCACGAGAGCGACCTCGTAGCCGACGGCCTGCAGGGCCGCGGCCGTCGTCTCGCCCACCGCGGCGATCTTCGTCCCCCGCGGCACGACCGCGCGATGCGCGAACATCACGTCGACGGTCGTCGCGCTCGTCACGGTCAGCCAGTCGTACGCGCCGTCGGCAAGCTGCGCGAGCGCCACGTCGAGTGCCGCCTGGTCCGTGGTCGGGGCGAAATTGATCAGCGGCGCGACCACCGGCACCGCGCCCTGGGCACGGAGGCTCGCGGCGACGCCGTCGCCCCACGGCCCCCCGCGCGGCACGAGGATGCGCCAGCCGCTCAGCGGTCGGTCCTGCTTCGATTCAGTCATGAAGAATGCTCTCGGGAAACAAGGTCAGCCGCCCCTTGTTCGAGCAGCCGACGGGCAACAGTCAACCCGAGCTCGCGCGCTGCGTGCATCGGGTCTGCACCATCGGCAGCATCCGCCCCATTGCCACTGCCGTTCCGACGAATATACTCCCCGTTCAGCACCTCGGTGACGTCGAGGCCGATCCGACGCTCCCCTTCGGGGGCGTAGACGACCGTCCTGACGCGGATCTCGTCGCCCTGCAGAACCGCGTGCGCGGCCATGGGGGCTTGACAACCGGCATCGAGACCCTCCAGCACCGCGCGCTCCACCGTGATGGCCACCCGGGTGTCGTGATCGTCGAGCTCTGCGAGCGCATCGAGCAGCTCCTGGGGCGCATCCGTGCGGGTCTCGATCGCCAGCGCACCCTGCCCCGGTGCGGTCGGCCACTCGGCGAGGCCGAGCTCCTCCCGCCGCAGGGGCGAGTCCGTGCCGAGACGCGAGAGACCCGCGGCGGCGAGGATGACGGCATCGAGCTCGCCCGAGGCGACGCGATGCAGACGGGAGTCGACGTTGCCGCGCAGGTCGACGACCTTCGCGTGCGGCGACCGTCGACGCACCTGCGCGATGCGACGCGGCGAACCGGTGCCGACCTTGCTCCCCGATCGCAGCTCGTGGAGCGGCGTGCCCCCACGGGTGATCGCGACGTCCCGCGCATCCTCGCGCACCGGCGTCGCGGCGATCACGAGACCGTCGGGGATCGCCGTCGGGAGGTCTTTGAGCGAGTGCACGAGGAAGTCGCACTCCCCCGCGAGCAGAGCCTCGCGCAGGCGTGTGGCGAAGATGCCCTGCCCACCGATCTCCGACAGCGAGGCGCGGTTCGTGTCGCCCTCGCTCGTGATCGGGACGAGTTCCACCGCGCGGCCCGATACCTTCTCGAGCGCGGCTGCGACATGACCCGACTGCGCCTGCGCGAGCGCGCTGCGTCGGGTGCCCAGGCGGATGGGGGCGGAACGGTCGATCGAGATGCTCATGGACGACCTACTGCAGGACGTCCGCGATCTCGTCGAACCGGAGTCGGCGCCCCGTGTAGAAGGGCACCTCCTCCTTCACGTAGAGGCGCGCATCCGTGTAGCGCAGGTCGCGCATCATGTCGACGAGGTCGGTGACGTCGTCCGCCTCCATCGGGAGGATCCACTCGTAGTCGCCGAGCGCGAAGGCCGCGACCGTGTTCGCGATGACGCCCGTGAACGCCGCACCCTTGCGGCCGTGATCCGCGAGCATCTTCCGACGCTCCTCCTCCGGCGCGAGATACCACTCCGGCGTGCGCACGAACGGATACAGGCACAACCAGTCCTTCGGCTCGACGCCGCGGAGGAATCCCGGCACGTGCGCGCGATTGAACTCCGCGTCGCGGTGCACCCCCATGACGTTCCACACCGGCAGCAGCGAACGCAGCAGCTCGGTGCGACGCAGGCGGCGCAGCGCACGCTGCAGCTCCTCGGCGGTCTCACCGTGCAGCCACACCATGAGATCGGCGTCGGCCTTCAGACCGGATACGTCGTAGAAACCGCGCACGGTCACGCCCGAGTCCTCGATGTAGCCCGCGATCGTCTCGAGCTCCGTCGAGTCGGACTCGGTCACCGGGACATCGGGGTTGCGCCGCCACACGGCCCACAGGGTGAAGCCGGACGGGTTCTCTTCGCGCTCATCGGACATGTGTCCAGTCTGCCCCCTTTGCGAAGGAGTAGCGAACGCGGAGGGACCCGGGTCGTTCGCAGCCGGGAGAACCCGCTCTTACTCAGCGCGACAGCGCCCGGGCGATCACCCACACAGCTCCGCCGACGACGGCGGCGAGAGCGACGGATGCGGCAGTCGCCGCCGCGGGGTTGCGGTCCGCGAACGCACGGGCCTTGCCCACCGCCCGCTTCGATGCCTTGTCGATGCGGCGCGGGAAGTTCCCCTTCACCTCGATCGCGGCGAGAGCCGCCTTCAGCTCCGCACGAGCCGACTCCACCGGATCGGCGATGCCCGCGGGCACCGCCGTCTTCGGCAGGGTCGCCATCGTGACGTTTGATCGAGACGATCGCAGGGAGTTGTCAGAGTTCGTCATCGCCGGCTTCCTTCACGAGTCGGAGGTCTGCGCCGACCGCCTGGGCGGGATTCTCGCGGCGGAGCACCTTGCGGAACTTCAGGATGCCGAGCAGCGCGAAGAACAGCACGGCGAGCAGGAGGATGCCGAACACGGCGAGCGCCGACAGCCACACCGGCCACCACGACGACAGACCCGCGATCGCGAACACGAGGATCACGGGCACGGCCCAGAACAGGAAGAACAGCGCGACGACGAACCACACGGCGCCGATCCCGGCACCCTTCGCGGTCTTCGCGACCCACTTCTTCCCGGCGTCGATCTCGGCCTTGACCAGGTTCCCGATCAGCTCGGGAAGGTCGCCGATGAGCGACAGCAGACTGTCATCCGCGCGATCGCGGTAGCCCCGGGCCATGGTCAGTCACCGGACTTCGTCGTGGAACGCGACGACGTCGATCGGCTGGATGCCGGCTTCTTCGCAGCCGGCTTCTTCGCGGCGGGCTTCTTGGCGGCGGACTTGGTCTCTTCCACCGCATCCTCGGTCGCGTCGACGATGTCGTCCGCGGCCTTCTTGCCGGCAGCCACGGCTGCGTCGAGGCGCTGCCCCGCCGTGCCTCCGCCGTTCGCCGAGCGCACGACCTTCTGCACGCCCGACCAGATCGCTCCCGGGACCGCGGCGGCCTTGTCGCCGACATAGCCCTTGACCTTCTCGACCTGCTCCTGCACCGGATCGAGGTGCCACACCTTGAGCCACTGCGTCTTGATCTGCTCGTAGCGCTCACGTCCGGCGCGCGTTCCGAGGACGTATCCCACGCCGAGTCCTACGACGAGTCCGATCTTCCCCTTCATGGGGTCTCCTCACGTTGTTCCGGTGCGATCGCCCGGGGGCGACCCGGCGGCTCGGCGCCGCCAGCCAGGTGTCCAGCGTAACGCCGTATGCCGATTTCGGCATCTATCGCGTAGAGGGTTGACACACGAGCCCGGTTCGCATTCGGAACGAGCGAGCCCGCTGCACCTACCCCCTTCAGCCCCGAGTTCACTCCCAGAGGAGCGTCCGGCGCAGGCGGTCGGCCTCGTCGTGCGCGTCGGGGACGACCTGGGCGAGGCCGGTGCCGGCCATCCACGCGCCGACGACGGCTAGGCCGGGCACGGCGCGGACCGCCGCGCGCGCAGCATCCCGTCGGTCTCCGGAGCCGATGATCGAAGCCGGCTGGGCCTGCACGAACCGCGACCGATGGGCGGCGAGGAGATGCCCATCGGTGAACGACGTCCCGAGAAGCGCCCCGGCCTCCCGCAACGCCAGCTGGGCTGCTTCTGCGTCATCGAGCCCCGCCGTCGCCGCGGGCTCGCCCTGCGCGCCGAACGACACGCGCACGACGTGTCGATCTCCCGCAGCATCCTGCAGCCACGTCCACTTCGCGCTCGAGTGGGTGAGCGCCTTGGCGGTGTGACTCCCGGGCACCGTGAGCACCCCCGTGCCGCGCGGAGCGCCCTGCAGCGCCCCTGCCGACAGCAGCAGCGTGACGATCTCGATCTCGGGGGCATCGGCGGCGTCGGTCTTCGCCAGCGCAGTGACGGCGGCGGCGAGCAGGGTGCGGGCCACGCTCTCGGACGTGGCGACGACGATTCCGTCAGCGGCGAGTTCGCGGGGTTCGCTCTCGTGCGTGCGCGATGCACCCGCAGCGTCCGGAGACACCGCACCCGCATCCTCCGGAGACACCGCACCCGCATCCTCCGGAGACACCGCACCCGCGTCCGCCGGCTGCACCGCACCCGCATCGGCCGACCGGCCCATGGCGACGCGCCATGTCTCGCCCTCGCGGACCACACTCGTCACCGGTACCCCGGTGCGCACCTCGCCGCCGAGCTTCTCGATGTCGGCGACGAGCGCCTCGACGAGCACGCTCATGCCTCCGATGAGGCCCTCGACGGCAGCGCCGGGGGACTTCGCCTGCGCCGCCCGAGCGGCGCCCTCATCGCGCAGCACCTGCACCGCGCCCGACAGCGAGCCGACACGGGTGAGGGCCGCGTTCAGCCCGGGCGCCGCGACATCCACGTCGACGTCCTCAGGCGACGCCGAGTACACGCCCGTGGTCACCGGAGCCACGAGACGGTCGGACACCCTCGCCCCCATTCGGGTGCGGACGAGCTTGCCGAGGCTGTGATCGTGGCCGATCGTGAGCGGCGGACGGATGCGGTCGAGGTAGGCGCGCCACACTCCCGACCACCCGATGATCCGGCGCACATCCTCCTGGAAGGGGTTGCTCGGGATGCCGAGGATGCCGCCGACCGGCAGGGGTGCGGCGCCGACGCCGGGGATCCCCGCGAGCCAGGCACCGCCCGCCGCGGGCGCGACGATGCGATCGGACAGCCCGAGCTCGGCGAGGAGCGCTCGCACATGTCCTCCGCGGGTCGCGTAGCTCTCGGCGCCCGCGTCGAGCACGACGCCGTCCAGCTCGGCGCGGCGGATCGCGCCGCCGACGGCATCCCCCGCTTCGAGCACCGTGACCCTCATACCCACCTTGGCGCACTCCCGCGCGGCGATGAGTCCGCCGATGCCGCCGCCGATCACGACGACGTGACGCTCGGCCGCGCGAGCGGCGCGTGCTTCGAGTTCGATCCGCGAGCTCTCGGCAGCGGAAGCCTCGTCGGGACTCCCGGCACTCCCCTCGGCGCGGGTCATGAGCGCACCAGCTCCACGATCCGGGTGAGCTGGTCGGGATCGGTCTCGGGCGGCACGCGGGTCATGAGTGCACCAGCTCCACGATCCGGGTGAGCTGGTCGGGATCGGTCTCGGGCGGCACGCCGTGACCGAGGTTGAGGATGTGCCCCTTCGCCGCTCGTCCCCGCTCGAGCACATCGCGCACGTGCGCCTCGAGCACAGGCCAGGGCGCCGATAGCAGTGCCGGGTCGATGTTGCCCTGTACCGCGGTGTCCGGTCCGACGATCGCCGCGGCCTCGTCGAGCGGCAGACGCCAGTCGACGCCCACGCCGTCGGCCACGCCGTCGAGGCGCATGTCGGCGAGGAACGGACCTGTCCCCACGCCGAAGTGGATGGTCGGCACGCCGATGCCCGCGAGCGCGGCGTGCGAATGCGGGGCGACGAAGCGCCGGTAGTCGGCGGGGTTCAACGACCCGGCCCACGAGTCGAACAGCTGCACGACCGACGCTCCCGCGTCGCGCTGGATCTCGAGGAACCGCCGCGAGACGCCCGCGAGCCATCCGGCCAGGCGGTCCCAGGACTCCGGGTCCGCATGCATCATGGCCCTCGCCCGCAGGTGCTCCTTCGACGGGCCTCCCTCGACGAGATAGGCGGCGAGCGTGAACGGCGCGCCCGCGAATCCGATCACCGGGGTGTCGCCGAGCTCGGCCGCGACGATGCGCACGGCCTCGGCCACCGCCGTGCCGTCCAGGGACTCGGGGTCGATCGCGGTGATGCGCTCGACGTCCGCGGCCGAGCGCACCGGATTCGCGAACACGGGCCCTCGGCCCGGCTCGATCTCGACGTCGACACCCGCGAGGCGCAGCGGGATCACGATGTCGCTGAAGAACACGGCGGCGTCCACACCGTGCCGACGCACGGGCTGGAGGGTGATCTCGGCGGCCAGATCGGGCGTGAGGCAGGCATCCAGCATCCGCGTCCCGACCCGCAGTTCACGGTACTCGGGCAGCGAGCGGCCGGCCTGCCGCATGAACCACACGGGGGTGCGATCGGGACGGGGACCGGTGAGGGCGCGCAGCAGCGGGGCGTCGGAGAGGGCCATGTCTCCATCCTCCCATCCCGCTCTCCGACCGACCTGTGCGTGAGGAGGGGTAGACTCATGGGGTGCTGCTGTGTGTCACGGCGAGTCACAAGACCGCCTCCTTCGAACTGCTCGAACGCCTGAGCCGCACCCCCGACGACGTCGCCTCCACCGTGGTGGACGCAGCGTCGTGCGTGCAGGGTGCTGTCGTGCTGGCGACGTGCAACCGCTTCGAGGCGTACGTCGAGATGGACGAGCCCGTCACGGCGGCCGGCGCGATCGGCGTCGAGGCCGTGCTCGAGGCCGTCGAGTCCGCGACCGGCATCACCGTCGCCGAGCTGGACGGCGCCTATGAGGTGCACTCCGGCCGCCACGTGGCCGAGCACCTGTTCTCGGTCGCCTCGGGGCTCGAATCCGTGGTGTCCGGCGAGGGCGAGATCGCGGGCCAGGTTCGTCGCGCGCTCAAGAGCGCCCGCAAGGACGGCACGACGTCGCCGGAGCTGGAGCGACTGTTCCAGCGCGCGAGCCAGGCTCAGCGCAAGGTCAAGAACGTGACAGCCCTCGGTCGCGCCGGCCGATCGCTCGTGCGCCTCGCCCTCGAACTCGCCGACAGCCGGATCGCGGACTGGTCGGCAGAGCGGGTGCTGCTCGTCGGCACCGGCGCGTACGCGGCCGTGACCCTGGCCACGCTGCGCGAGCGCGGCGCCGTCGACATCTCGGTGTACTCGCCGTCCGGACGCGCCGAGAAGTTCGCCGCGAAGCACGGCCTCCGTGCCGTCGCGGCTGCGGACTACGCGCGTGTCGCCTCACGATCGAGCCTGCTGATCACCTGCACGACGGCCACGGAGCCGGTGCTGACGCCCGCGCAGCTCGAGGCTCCGACCGGGCTCTCCGCCGTCGGCTGCCCCGTGACCTCGCACAGCCAGCTCGTGATCGACCTCGGCATGCCGCGCAACGTCGATCCGGCCGTCGCCGCGCTCGAGGGCGTCTCGCTGCTCGACCTCGAGACGATCAGCCTGCACGCGCCGCTCGAGGAGCTGCAGGCGACGGATGCCGCGCGCTCGGTCGTCCGCGAGGCCGCCGACACGTTCCACGTGGTCGGCAGTCGCCAGAGCGTCACCCCGTCGGTGGTCGCGCTGCGCTCGCACATCTTCGCGCTGCTCGACTCCGAGATCGACCGCGCCCGCGCGCGTGGAGACGAGGACGGAAAGGTCGAGCAGGCGCTGCGCCACCTCGCCGGGGTGCTCCTCCACGCACCGACGACGCGCGCCCACGAGCTCGCCGACGCCGGTCGCGCAGACGAGTTCGCCGCCGCGCTCTCGACGCTGTACGGCCTCGAGCCGGTCGAGCCCGCGCAGACCGCGATTCCGGACGACGCAGCGACCGCCTGAATCACAGGCCCCGCCGGAACCCTCCCTCCACGGCCGCTCCCGAGCGAGACTTCTCCACGGAGACCGTCGTCCGCGCATCCGCGCTCCGCGATCCGGGCCGAGATCGCCGAGGTCAAGATCTCCATCGCCCGGATCGAAGGCCCCGTCGCGCGGCGACTGCAGCGTCTGTGAACAGGGACTGTCACACTGGACGCATGGCCCTTCACATCACCGGAGACACCGCCGCCGACGCGCTGCTGACCGACAACCCGCTCGCCCTCCTCGTGGGCCTGCTGCTCGACCAGCAGGTGCCGATGGAGACCGCGTTCGCCGGGCCCCTCAAGATCGAGCAGCGCACCGGCGCGGCGGACGCCGCATCCATCGCCGGCATGGACCCCGAGGAGTTCCTCGAGGCGTTCAAGACCACCCCGGCCGTGCACCGCTTCCCCGGCTCCATGGCGACCCGCGTCCAGACGCTGTGCCAGGACCTCGTCGACCACTGGGGCGGTGACGCGGCGGCGCTGTGGACCCAGGGCGACCCGAACGGCGCCGAGGTTCTGAAGCGCCTGAAGGCTCTGCCGGGGTTCGGGGAGCAGAAGGCGAAGATCTTCCTGGCCCTGCTCGGCAAGCAGTACGGGTTCGCGGGCGAGGGGTGGCGCGAAGCGGCCGACGCCTACGGCGAGGAGGGCTCGTTCCGCAGCGTCGCCGACATCGTCTCCCCCGAGTCCCTCACCAAGGTGCGCGAGCACAAGAAGGCCATGAAGGCCGCGGCCAAGGCCGCGAAGGCGTGAAGCCCACGGGCGACGACGTCGCCGGCCTGATCGCTCGCGCCACGCCGGCGAGCCGGCGACGCGACGCCGAGACCCTCACCGCACTCATGCAGGAGGTCTCCGGCCGCGCGCCCGCGACCTGGGGGACGATCATCGGCTTCGGATCCTGCCACTACCGCTACCCCACCGGCACGGAGGGCGACAGCGGACTCCTCGGGTTCGCGCCCCGGGCGGCCGCGACGACCATCTACCTCTTCGAAGGCACCGACGCGCACGCGGAGGCGCTGAGCTCTCTCGGCCCGCACACCACCGGCGCGAGCTGCGTCTACATCAAGGATCTCGAGCTGATCGATCTGGACGTGCTCCGGGGGATCCTCGAGACGTCCCTCGCGTGGATGGAGGCCGGCGGCACCCCGGACGTGCAGATCACCGTCACAGGCTGACGGCCAGGGTTCTCAGCCCGCCGAGACGCTCAGCGCAGGACCTCGACGAGGGCCACCCACGACACGACGATCGCGGAGACGATCGCGAGCAGACACCCGGCAGCGGCCGCGTACAGGCCGGAAGGATGCCCCACCGCCACCAGCACGCCGGCGACGAGGTACGCGGTGAGCGGCAGGAAGCCGATGAGGTACTTGAGCGGGCGTGCGCGGTCGGCCGGATCCGGGTCCCGTGCGATCAGCCGCGTGACGTTCACCTGGAACACCGACATCAGCAGCGTCGCCAGGACCATGAGGATGCCGTACCAGACGAGGTCGATATCGGGGACGAGTCCGAGCGCGGAGACGGCGAGTGCGAGCACGAGCGCGGCGATCCCCGCGAGCAGCCGAGCCGTGAGCGTGCGCGACTTCACGATCTCGGCGATGTTGACGCTGGCCGCGACGATCACGAGGCCGGCGAGGGCGGCGGTCGCGCCCGCCATCGCAACGTTGAACTCGCTCCACTCCTCGATCATGAGACGTCCCCGATCATGAGGACATGGTAGGCCCGGGAGCACCCGCACGCCGAGCCCCTCGCGTCAGGGGACGCGAGGGGCTCGGCGGGGATGCGGTTCAGCGGCGATCGGCGAAGAAAGCGCGGATGTCCCCGGCCAGCACGGCCGGACGCTCCAGGGCTGCGAAATGGCCGCCCTCGTCGAAGCGACTCCAGTGCACGATGTTCGAGTTGTCGCGCTCGGCGAAGACCCGGATGGTCTGGAAGTCGTCGGCGAACACGGCGACCCCGGTGCGCGCGGCGTTGATGCGCGGCGCGGCCTCCTCCCCGGCATCCGCTCGAGCGTTCTCCAGATAGCTGCGGTTCATGCCGGAGGCCGCGTTCGCGAACCAGTTCACGCTGACTTCGAGCAGGATCGTCTCGAGCGGCACGAGCGAGGTGCCGTTGCCGAAGGAGTTGAACAGCTCGCTGTAGGCGAGGAGGCCGACGGGGGAATCGCTGATCCCGACCGAGACCGTCTGCGGACGCGAGGAGTTCATGGTGTTGTAGCCGCCGACCGACTGGAACCACTGCATGTGCTCGAGGCCGGCGTAGTCCTGCGGCTCGAGTCGTTCGAACTCCGCCGGGTCGCCCGACGGGAACGAGAACAGCTGCAGCACGTGAAGTCCGAGGAACCCCTCGGGCTCCCGCAGCCCCAGCTCGCGGGCGACCATCGCGCCGTTGTCGGAGCCGTGGATGCCGTAGCTGTCGTAGCCGAGTCCGCGCATGAGGCGGTCGTAGGCCTCCGCGACGCGGGCGGTGGTCCATCCGGACGACGCGAGCGGCTGTGAGAACCCATGGCCCGGGGCGTCGGGGATCACGACGTCGAACGCATCCTCGGCACGACCTCCGTGCGCGACCGGGTCGACGAGCTCGTCGATCAGGTCGAGGTAGTCGACGGACGACCCCGGATAGGTGTGCGCGAGCAGCAGTGGCGTGGCGCCCTCGTGCCGGGAGCGCACGTGCAGGAAGTGGATTGTCTGGCCGTCGATCTCCGTCGTGAACTGGGGCACGGCGTTGATCCGGTCCTGAGCGGCCGACCAGTCGAACGCCCGCCAGGCGGCGATCGCCTCGCGGAGGTAGGAGTTCGGCGTACCGGCATCCCAGTCGTCCGTGGGCGAGGGCTGCGGCAGTCGGGTGCGGGCGAGGCGATCATGCAGATCGGCGACCTCGGCGGCGGAGATCGAGACCGTGAAGGGGCTGAAGGTGAGGTTCGTGTTTTCCATATCTCCACGGTAGGAACCCATTAGGTTGAATATGTTCCTAATGGAAGCATCGATTCTCGGAGATGTCATGACCGATCCGACCGCCCGCCTGCTCGCGCTCCTGGCACAGCTGCAGACCGCGCCAGGGCGCTCGGGCAGCGAGCTGTCCGCACGGCTCGGAGTCTCCGCTCGCACGATCCGTCACGACATCGAGCGCCTGCGCGACCTCGGCTACCCCGTCGACGCCACGCGAGGATCGACGGGCGGCTATCGGCTCGGCGCCGGAGGCAAGCTCCCGCCGCTGCTGCTCGACGACGAAGAGGCCGTAGCGGTCACGGTCGGACTCCGCGCCGCGGCCGGCATCGCAGGGATCGCGGACTCCGGTGCTCGCGCCCTCGCCAAGCTCGAGCAGGTCCTGCCCTCGCATCTGCGCCCCACGGTCGACGCCCTGCGGTCGAGCGTCGACAGGGCCCCCGAGAACAACGACACCGATGCTCCCGATCCCGAGGTCGACGCCGGCACGCTGCAGGCCATCGCCACCGCGATCCGCAACCAGGAGTGGCTGCGCTTCGACTACGCCGACGCGGCCGTTCTCATCGAGCCCTACCGCCTGCTCACCTGGCATCGCCGCTGGTACCTCGTCGGCCGGGACCCGCAGAGCGAGGAGTGGACGACGTTCCGGGTCGACTGGATGGGACTGCGGATGCCGACACGGCGACGTTTCGCACCGCAGCCGCTCCCCGGCGGCGACTACACCGCCTTCGCGATGCGCACGATCGCCGTGAGCGGATGGG
The DNA here is from genome assembly GCF_001262495.1 of Microbacterium sp. GCS4. GTDB lineage: Bacteria > Actinomycetota > Actinomycetes > Actinomycetales > Microbacteriaceae > Microbacterium. Next base: position 120,548 of record NZ_LGYE01000002.1, on the reverse strand, counting down.
TCGTGCACGCGCGGCTGCGCATCGACGCCCCCGCCGAGGCCGTGCTCGACCGCATCCATGCCGCCGTGGGTGTCGTCGAACCGGTTGACGACACCCACTGCATCCTCGTCACCGGCGCCGACAGCCTCGACACGGTCGCGGCGTACATCGGGATGCTGATGTTGGATTTCACGGTCGAGTCGCCGCCCGAGCTGATCCCGCGACTGCGCGTGCTGTCGGAGCGATACGCACGCGCTGTCGCCGGATCGGGGTGAACCGACTCAGGCGCCCCGGAGACGCTCCGCGAGGTAGGCGTGCAGCTCGTCGATCGCCACGCGCTCCTGGGCCATGGTGTCGCGGTCGCGCACCGTCACGGCGTGGTCGTCGAGCGAGTCGAAGTCGACCGTGACGCAGAACGGCGTGCCGATCTCGTCCTGACGGCGATAGCGGCGCCCGATCGCCCCGGCGTCGTCGAAGTCGACGGCCCAGGAGGTGCGCAGCGTGTCCGCGACCTCGCGGGCGAGGGGCGACAGACGCTCGTTGCGCGACAGCGGGAGAACGGCGGCCTTCACGGGAGCGAGACGCGGGTCGAGCTTGAGCACGGTGCGGACGTCGGTGCCGCCCTTCGCGTTCGGCACCTCCTCCTCGACGTACGCGTCGACGAGGAACGCCATCATCGCGCGCGTCAGACCGAACGAGGGCTCGATCACGTACGGCGTGTACCGCTCGCCCGAGGCCTGGTCGAAGTAGGTGAGGCTCTGGCCGGAGGCCTCGCTGTGGCTCGACAGGTCGTAGTCGGTGCGGTTCGCGACGCCCATGAGCTCGCCCCACTCCTTGCCCTGGAAGCCGAACCGGTACTCGACGTCGATCGTGCCGGTGGAGTAGTGCGCGCGGTCCTCCTCCGGCACGTCGAACTGGCGCATGTTCTCGGGGTCGATGCCGAGATCGATGAACCAGTTCCAGCAGGCCTCGACCCAGTGCGCGAACCATTCCGGCGCGTCGGCCGGCGGGGTGAAGAACTCGATCTCCATCTGCTCGAACTCGCGCGTGCGGAAGATGAAGTTGCCGGGGGTGATCTCGTTGCGGAAGGCCTTGCCGACCTGGCCGATGCCGAACGGCGGCTTCTTGCGGCTCGCGGTGAGCACGTTCGAGAAGTTCACGAAGATGCCCTGGGCGGTCTCGGGACGCAGATAGTAGAGGCCGGACTCGTCGTCGACGACGCCGAGGTACGTCTTCACGAGACCCGAGAAGTCCTTGGGCTCGGTGTACTGCCCCTTGGTGCCGCAGTTCGGACACGGGACGTCGGCCAGACCGTTCTCGGCCTTGCGGCCCTTGCGCGCCTCGAAGTCCTCGATGAGGTTGTCGGCGCGGAAGCGCTTGTGGCAGCTGAGGCACTCCACGAGTGGGTCACTGAAGGTCGCGACGTGACCCGACGCCTCCCACACGCGCTTCGGCAGGATGATGCTCGAGTCCAGGCCGACCATGTCGCCGCGACCCCGCACGAACGTCTGCCACCACTGGCGGCGGATGTTCTCCTTGAGTTCCGTGCCGAGGGGTCCGTAGTCCCAGGCGGACCGGGAACCGCCGTAGATCTCACCCGCCTGGAAGACGAACCCGCGGTGGCGGGCGAGGGCGATGACCTTGTCGAGACGAGACTGTTCGGCCACGGTGGCTCCAATGGTCGGAGAGGGAAGGATGCGGAGAAACCCGGGAACCCGGGCACGTCAATCCTATCCGCGCTGGATTATGCGCGAGTGATCAGGTAGCCCCATCACATGGTGAACAGCCCCGTCACGCGGTGAACAGGTAGCCCTGCTCGACGTCGAAGCCCGCGATCCGCAGACCGCTGCCGAGCAGGCCCTCCATCTGCGCGCGGAGGCGGGTGCGCCACTCGTGGGCCGCGGTGGGATCCGACTCCCGCAGGGCCTCGATGTCGGAAGGGATCTCGAGCGTCTCGACCACGAGGTCGGATGCCGGAGCCTTGGCGATGTCCGCGAGCGCCCACTCGACATCGAGACGGTCGCTCTCGTCACCGGCATCCCCTCCGCCGAAGATGCCGTAGCGGTTGATCGAGTATCCGGTCACGCGGGCGCCCAGCACCGAGAGGAAGAAGTGCGCATTGCGTGCGACGAGCGGGTCGAACGTCCACGTGATGCGGCCGACATCGCGGGAGAACGCCCACTGGCGCTGGTGCTCCTTGAGCTCGCGCCCCCAGCCGCGCCCCCGGTACTCCGGAAGCAGCGCCGTGATGTGGGAGTGCATCGCCCGCTGAGCCGGAGCGCCGAAGAACGCGATCGAGGCTCCGACCATGCGCTCTTCCCCGCCTTCGCCGTCGAACAGGCCCACGACGTAGTTGCCGGACTGCTGCAGCGCGCGCAGAGTGCCAGCGTCGATCACGCGTTCGGGGCCGCGGATCGAGTCCAGCAGGCCCTGCGCGTCGATGATGAGTTCAACGGTGTCGAGATCACGGATGGTTCGCACCCTCACAGTCTGTCCCTCATCGCCTCAGGTGCGAAACCCGACCCCGGGGTGTCAGCGGTTCGGATAGGCCTCTCCCCCGCCTGCTGCGAGGCCGCGAGCGACGATATCGAGGTACTCGGCCATCATCGCGTCGGGCATCGCCGGAAGACACTGCTCCCAGTACGGGAGGATCGCGCCGCGGCCTTGCATCATGCCCAGGGGGCGGGCATACGCCCACAGGTGCAGATGCGCGCTCCCGTCGTTCCAGCGGGAGAAGTGCACGCGGGCGACAGCGGGGATCGCCTTCGCCGCCTCCGACACACGCTGCATCACAGGGCCGAGCCCCGCGAGCACCTCGACGGGTGCATCCTCCAGTCGCACGTGTCGGCGCGGCGAGATCGCGGCGACGAACGGCAGCCCCGTCGGTCCACCGAAGCCCGCATTCACCCGCCACTCGTCGTCCTGCCAGATGGTGTGCTCCGAGGGCCGACAGTGTCCGCAGGTCGACGGGTCGAGCTCCCCGTTCCGAGGCTTCTCCGGCACGAGCATCCGATCCAGGGGGAGCAGTTCGAAGGCCGCGATGCTCGGGGCAGGACCGCTCCCCGGGACGCTGGTCGCATCGAGCGTCTCGCCGATGGGAGCCCACCGGTGCCAGTCGCTGTCTGCCGGATGCTGTTCCAAGGTGCCCATCCCCCTATCGAATCACCCCGAAGGGCGTCTGCGGAGTACCGTCGAAGAATGAGCACCGCAGAGCAGACCAGCGCGAGCGACCGCCAGGACACCCGCTTCTTCGGGCAGCCGTGGGCGCTCGTCCACGTCTTCGGCGTCGAGATGTGGGAGCGCTTCAGCTTCTACGGCATGCAGGGCATCCTGCTGATCTACCTGTACTTCTCCGTCACGGAGGGCGGCCTCGGACTCCCGCAGGCCGTCGCGGGCGGGATCGTCGGAGCGTACGGCGGCTCCGTGTATCTCTCGACCATCCTCGGCGCGTGGATCGCCGACCGGATGCTGGGCTCCGAGCGCGTGCTGTTCCTCAGCGCGATCGTGATCGTCGCCGGCCACGTCGCGCTCGCCCTGCTGCCCGGTTTCCTCGGCGTCGGCGTGGGACTCGTGCTCGTCGCGCTCGGCTCCGGCGGACTCAAGGCCAACGCGACCTCCGTCGTCGGCACGCTGTACAGCGCCGACGACACCCGCCGCGACGCCGGGTTCTCGCTCTTCTACCTGGGCATCAACCTCGGCGCCTTCCTCGGACCGATCCTCACCGGCATCCTGCAATCCACCCTCGGCTTCCACTTCGGGTTCGGACTCGCCGCGATCGGCATGACGCTCGGCCTCGTGCAGTACGCCTTCGGCCGCCGAGGACTGCCCGGCGAGGCTCGACGCGTGCCCAACCCGCTCCCCGCGAAGCGCTACCCGCTCGTCGCGGTCGTCGCGGCGGCCGCGATCATCGTGATCGTCGCCCTGGTGCTGCTCGGCGTGATCAAGCCCGACAACCTCTCGACCATCGTGATCATCGGCACGGTCGTCGCGGCGATCGCCTACTTCGCCGTCATCCTCAGCAGCCGCCGGATCGATGCGACCGAGCGCTCGCGCGTGTGGGGCTTCCTGCCTCTGTTCGTCACGAGCGTAGCGTTCTGGTCCCTGTACCAGCAGCAGTTCACGGTGCTCACCGTGTACTCGGACGAGCGCCTCGACCGCAACATCTTCGGCTTCGAGATGCCGGTCTCCTGGGTGCAGTCGATCAACCCGGTGTTCATCATCATCCTGTCGGGAGTGTTCGCCGCCATCTGGACGCGGCTCGGCGCCCGCCAGCCCTCGACCCCGGTCAAGTTCGCGCTCGGCGCCATGATCATGGGATCGGCGTTCCTGCTGTTCCTGATCTTCGCGAACGGCGCCGCGAACTCGACGCCGCTGCTCGCGATCGTCGGCATCCTGCTCGTGTTCACGATCGCCGAGCTCCTGATCTCCCCGGTCGGGCTGTCGGTCACGACCAAGCTCGCACCCAAGGTCTTCCACACGCAGATGGTGGCGCTGTTCTTCCTGTCGATCGCGCTCGGAACCGCGATCTCCGGCTGGCTCGTGCGCTTCTACGATCCGAAGAACGAGGTGCCGTACTTCGCGATCCTGGGCGGCATCGCGATCCTCGTGGGCGCCGGCCTGCTCCTCTCGGTGAAGCCGGTGCTGCGGCTCATGAAGGGTGTGAGCTGAGGGGTCACACTGCCCATCCGGACCCCTGCACTCCCTGCGCCGATATGTTGGAATGATGGGAGAGAACGACGATCGCGCACGCAGACGACTCTCCCGACAGGTCCCCCGCTGGGCGACGATCGCCGTCCTCGCCTTCGCCGGCCTGTGCGCGTCCTTCATGTTCACCCTCGTCGTGCCCCTGCAGGCCGAGCTCCCCCGCCTGCTGAACGCCTCGCGCGAGGACACCACCTGGGTCGTCACGATCACTCTGCTCGTCGCGGCCGTCGCGACGCCGATCTCGGGCCGCCTGGGCGACATGTACGGCAAACGTCGCGTCGTGATCGTTCTGCTCGCGCTCCTGATCGTCGGCTCCCTCATCGCCGCCCTGTCGGGTTCGATCGTCGGCGTCATCATCGGCCGGGCCCTCCAGGGCGCCGTGACGGGCGTCGTGCCGCTCGGCATCGCGATCATGCGCGACGTCCTGCCGCCCGAACGTCTCGGCACCGCCGTCGCCCTGATGAGCGCGACCATGGGCGTCGGCGGAGCCGTGGGGATGCCGGTCGCCGCGCTCCTCGCCGAGAACGCCGACTGGCACTGGCTGTTCTGGCTCGCCGCGGCGCTCGGGCTGATCGGGCTCGCACTCGTGCTCCTCGCCGTGCCGGAGGACGTGCTCCGCACACCTGGTCGGCTCGACGTCGTCGGCGCGATCGGACTGGCCATCGGCCTCACCGGCATCCTGTTGTTCGTCTCCCGCGGCGCGCAATGGGGCTGGACCGCTCCTCTCACGCTCACCTGCATCCTCGGCGGACTCGGCGTGCTGCTCCTGTGGGGCTGGTATCAGCTGCGGACGACCGATCCCCTGCTCGACCTGCGCGTCGCCGCCCGACCCGCAGTGCTGTTCACCAACATCGCCGCGATCGGCATGGGATTCGCGCTGTTCGCCTCGAACGTGACCTTCCCGCAGCTGCTCGAGATGCCGGTCGCGACCGGTTCCGGCTTCGGGCTCGACATGGTGTCGGCGGCGCTCGTCGTGATGCCCGCCGGACTCGTCATGATGGTGATCTCGCCCCTCTCGGGGTGGCTCGAGCGCACGGTCGGACCGCGCCCGCTGTTCACCGTCGGCGCCTCCGCGATCGTGCTCGCCTACCTGTTCGTGCTGCTGTGGTCGAGCGAGGTGTGGCACATCCTCGTCGGCAACATCCTCATCGGCGTGGGCATCGGGTTCACATTCGCCGCCATGCCGATGATCATCATGCGCTCCGTGCCCGCCAACGAGACCGGTGCGTCGAACGGCCTGAACGCGCTGTTCCGCTCGGTGGGCACCTCGAGCGCCTCGGCCGTCATGGGCGGCGTGCTCGCGGCGATGAGCGTGGAGGTCGACGGCGCCGCCATCCCCACGCGTGCAGCATTCGACCTGTGCTTCTGGCTCGCGATCGCCGCGGGCGTCGTCGCCGTGGTGCTGTCGCTGTTCATCCCGCGTCAGCGCGCGAGCGAGCAGCATCCGTCACTGCCCGGCTGACGACGAGTCCCCCCCCCCCCCCCCCCCCACCCCCCCNCCCCCGTTCAGAGCACCCGCGGGTCCGGGTCGTCGTGACGCGGCGGACGAAGACGCGCGGGGATCGGCCACGGGAGCGAGAACCGCTGCGTCGGGGGCCGGGTCACGTCCCCGAAATCGTCGACCTTCACCACGATGCGCCCCGGAGTCCCGTCCTCATCCGGAGTGACCTCGAGGATCCGCACACGCAGCGCCCGGTCGCCCTCGCCCACGGAATCACCCTCGTCCTCACCCTCGAGCATCCACGGATCCGCGAGCCACGCGATGCCGTGATCCTCCAGAGCGGCCTCGGCGTCGAGCCACTCGACCGGCGCCGACACCGGACGCCCGAGCACGTCGACCGCGACCCAGCCGACGCCTTCGGGATGGATCCAGCCCAGCAGCTCGCCGTCGTCGCGGCGATGCGGGGTCCAGTCTGAGCGGGGCATGACCAGATAGCGTACTCCGACGAGTGCGTGTTCTCCGACTAGTACGTGTTCTCCGACTAGTGCGTGTATTCCATGAGCTCGACGCCCAGCACCCGGAACGCGTCGTGAGCCCGCAGGCGGTGTGTGATCGAGAGGTCGTCGAAGCAGACGATCATCGAGTATCCGACCCCCGCGCGCGGGCCCGCGAGCACGCCGGCTTCGGCACGCACCCCGCGGTCGCGACCCGTCTTGTTGATGAAGAGCAGCCCGTGAGCGTCGTGGTCGTGGGCGAAAGGATCCAGGCCCGTCGATGCCGCCACGAGGCTGAGATCCTGGTTCAGGCTGAGCCACTCCGCGACCTGCGCGCTCACCGGCGCATCGACCACCTGCGAGTTCACGAGGGCCGAGAACAGCCCCGCGAACTCCCGCGCCGAGCCCACCGCGACCTGCGGCGCGTCATCCGGGCCGCGCTCATCGCGGAACCGGTCGAGCAGCGCCGTGCGGCGCAGGCCGAGGTCTTCGATGCGCCGACGCACCCGGTCATGGCCCACACGGTGCAGAAGGGCGTTCACGGCGATCGGGTCGCCCGCCGTCGCCGCGAGGACCGCGAGATCCTCGAGCGGGAGCGCGGGGGCGTGCAGATGCCGCCACAGACCCGACGTCGACACCGAGTCGACGGCGCTGCGCTCGACGATCTCGAGCGGATCGAGCGCTCCGGCCTCGAAAGCCGCGGCGACCTCGATCAGCAACGGGACGACGCCGAGCCCCGCGACCGGCATCGTCACGTGGTCGTCGCCGGACAGGACGTGCACGTGGTTGTCGAGATCGACGACGTGCACCGACACCTGCGCCCCGGCATCCGCGAGCTGCTCGAGCGCCCGCAGCGTCGCCGTGAACGATCGACGTCCGGCCGCGGCACGGCGCGGCAAGCGGCGGCTGGCTCGCTGAGAGCGGCGCAGCGAGGCCAGAGGTGGCCCATCGACAGGCTCGGGAGCGCCCACGCGTGATCCTTACAGGGGGTGTGGATTGGCGGGTAGCCGCGGGGTTCGTCCCCCACGGCACGGATATCGTAACCCCGTCGGATGTGGATGCCCCACAGACGGCGGAGATTGGTCACCAGAACGTCACGCGGCGGAAACGGGAGAGCTCGCCGAATGGTGGGGAGCGCTCCCGACAGACTCCAGAGCATCGGACTCCGGGACACGAGCGCTCACCAGATCGTGACGCGCGAGCTCACCAGATCGTGACGCGCGAGCCCGCGGGGAGCCACAGGGCATCGGACTCCGTGACGCCGAAAGCGTCGTAGAACGCGTCGATGTTGCGGACGATCTGGTTGCAGCGGAACTCGTTCGGGGAGTGCGGATCGATCGTCAGCAGCCGCAGGGTCTCGGCCTCGCGGCTCTTCTGCTGCCACACCTGCGCCCACGACAGCAGCAGCCGCTGCACACCCGTGTAGCCGTCGACCATCGGAGCCTCGGCGCCGTCGAGCGAGAGCTCGTACGCCTTGAGCGCGATGCCGAGCCCGCCGAGGTCGCCGATGTTCTCGCCGATCGTCAGCGCGCCGTTCACGTGGTGCTCGGCGTCGAGCCCCTCCGGCACGAGCGCGTCGTACTGGGCGATCAGTGCCTTGGTCCGCTCCTCGAATGCCGCGCGATCGGCATCCGTCCACCAGTCCTCGAGCTTGCCGTCTCCCGTGTAGCGGCTGCCCTGATCGTCGAAGCCGTGTCCGATCTCGTGGCCGATCACCGCGCCGATGCCGCCGTAGTTCGCGGCCGCGTCGCGAGACGCATCGAAGAACGGGTACTGCAGGATCGCCGCGGGGAACACGATCTCGTTCATCGACGGGTTGTAGTACGCGTTGACCATCTGCGGCGGCATGTGCCACTCGGTGCGGTCGATCGGCTTCCCGACCTTGTCGACGTGGCGGTCGTGCTCGAAGATCGCCGCGCGACGCACGTTGCCGAGCAGATCCTCACGATCGATCGTCAGCGTCGAATAATCGCGCCACACCTCGGGGTGGCCGATCTTGGGCGTGAACGCATCGAGCTTCGCGAGCGCGCGCTCGCGGGTCTCGGCCGTCATCCATTCGAGCTCCGTGATGCTGCGCCGGTACGCCTCGATGAGGTTCGCGACGAGCTCATCCATGGCGGCCTTCGCCGTCGGCGGGTAATGCCGTTCGACGTAGACCTTGCCGATCGCCTCGCCGAGCGCCCCTTCCGTGACCGAGACACCGCGCTTCCAGCGCTCGCGGATGGAGGGCACGCCGGAGAGCTCAGTGCCGTAGAAGGAGAAGTTCTCCTGCACGATGTCGTCGGTCAGGTACGGCGCGGCCGCATGCACGACCTGGGCGCGGAGCCACGCCTTCCATTCATCGAGACGCTCGACGACGAGCAGCGTGCCGAGACCCTCGAGGAAGCTCGGCTGCGACACCACCACCTCGGCGAAGGCCGACGGGTTGCTCGGCGCCACCGCATCGCGCCACGGTGCCAGGTCGACGCCGATGAGCTGCTGGACCTCGTCCCAGGTCTTGAGGTTGTAGGTCGCGACCGCATCGCGGCTGCGCACGTTGTCCCAGTGGCGCGTGGCGATCTCGCCCTCGAGAGCGATCGACCGCTCGGCCTGCGCCGCCGCATCCTCGACGCCGGCGAGCGCGAGCAGACGCTCGAGGTGGGCCCGGTACGCCGCCCGCGTGCCCTCGAACGTGTCGAGGCGGTAGTAGCTCTCGTCGGGGAGAGACAGTCCGGCCTGCAGGATGACCGGGACGTAGCGCTCGGGATCGCCGGGATCGCCGTCGACGTAGAAGCCGAGCAGGTGGGCCCTGCCGTCCCGGTCGTACTCGCCGAGAACACGCAGCAGCTCGGGGATGCCGTCGATCGCGTCGATCTCGGAGAGCGTCGCGGCGAGCGGCGTCGCGCCCGCCGCGGCGATGCGCTCGGTGTCCATGAAGCTCGCGAACAGGTCGCCGATCTTGCGTGCGAGCGTGCCGTCGGCGGCATCCTGCGATTCCTCGATGATGGCTCGCACGTCCTTCTCGGCCTGCTCGGCCAGCAGGTGGAAGGATCCCCAGCGGGCCTTGTCACCCGGGATCTCGGTGCGGTCGAGCCAGGCGCCGTTGACGTGGCGGTACAGGTCGTCCTGCGGGCGGATGTCGGAGCTGAACTCGGTGGTCTCGAGGCCGGAGGGAAGCACGTCGGTCATGCGACCAGCCTAGGCCGCGGTCCGACATTAGGGACGGAGCGGATCCCCGGACGCGGAGGATCTCCGCGCCTCAGGTCCGGCGACGGATGCCGAACCGGCGGCGTCGAGGCGCGGCAGGGGCCTCGTCGGCCGCGACCGTGGTCCTCGCGGCACGGCGTTCCCGCCATGCCGCGATCTCGATGTCGACATCGCGCGTCGGGGTGACCACGGGAGGACCGCCCTGCAGCTGGCGCCGCGCCTCGATGACGCGGCGGTTGAAGTCCTCGAGCACCTCGCGCACATCGGCCTCGCGGCCGAGTGCGTCGAGCTGCGCGTCGAGGTCGCGATCCTCGGCGCGCAGCATGATGGCGGGAGGTCCGAGCCCCGTGAGATTCTCGGTCTCGATCTTGCGACGGATCCACCAGTCCGGGTCGTGGTGCCCGCCGAGACCCTCCAGGGGCTTGCCCGCGCCCGGCAGGTCATCGAACTCGCCGCGGCGGATCGCGACCTGGATCGCGGTCTCGATGTACGCCGCCCGATCGACGGCGGCTGCGACGCCGGGTGCGGATCCCGCCTCCGCGTCCTCCGGGCCGCGCTCGTCCGCGCTCTCGGCCCGCTGCTGAGCGCGATATCGGGCCGCGGCCTCCCGGGGATCCGACATGACTCACCTCCGCAGCATCGTCGACTCTGCCCGCGCTTCCAGCGTACGCCGCGCTCCTGAACCGGGCGTCGGCGGCAGCCCATAGGCTCGGAGGATGACCGAGCGCCCCCTCAACCGCGAGATCCTGCGGCTCGCCGTGCCGGCGCTCGGTGCCCTGATGGCGGAGCCGGCGTTCCTGATCGTCGACGCCGCACTCGTCGGACACCTCGGGACCACGCCCCTCGCGGGCCTCGGCATCGCGGGCGCCGTGCTGCAGACGATCGTCGGCCTGATGGTGTTCCTCGCGTATTCGACGACCCCGGCCGTCGCACGGCACTTCGGCGCGGGTCGTCCGGGCGACGCCGTGTCCGTCGGCGTCAACGGCATGTGGCTCGCGCTCGCGCTCGGCGCGGTGCTGGCCGCGGCGGGCGCGGCCAGCTCCCCCTGGCTCGTCTCTCTGTTCGGGGCGAGCGAGGCCGTGTCGGCCGAGGCGAACGCGTACCTCGTCGTCTCGATGTGGGGTCTGCCCGCCATGCTGATCGTGTTCGCGGCCACCGGTCTGCTGCGAGGGATGCAGGACACCGTGACGCCCCTGTGGATCGCGGGTCTCGGCTTCGGCGCGAATGCGCTGCTCAACCTGCTCTTCATCTACGGGTTCGGGTGGGGCATCGCCGGGTCGGCTGCCGGCACGGTCGTGGCCCAGTGGGGCATGGTCGGAGCCTATGTGCTCGTGGTGCGCCGACTCGCGGCACGCCATACGGCCTCCCTCCGGGTGCATCGCGAGGGTCTCGGTCGCACGGCCCGTTCGGGTGGGTGGCTGTTCCTGCGCACGGTCAGCCTGCGCGTCGCCCTGCTCGCGACGGTCGCGGTGGCGACCGGCATCGGCACGTCCGAGCTCGCGGGATGGCAGATCGTGTTCACGATCTTCTCGGCCGCCGCGTTCGCGCTCGATGCGCTCGCCATCGCGGCGCAGGCGCTGATCGGCAAAGAGCTCGGCGCCGGCGACGAACGCCAGGTGCATCGCGTCCTCCGGCGCACTGTGGCCTGGGGCGTGTGGTTCGGCGTCATCGTCGGCGCGGTCATCGCGGCACTGTCGGGCGTGCTGGGCATCGTCTTCACGGGCGATCCCGTCGTCGCGACGCTCGTCCAGCCGGCGCTGCTCGTCCTGGCCGTGGCGCAGCCCGTGGCCGGGGTCGTGTTCGTGCTCGACGGCGTACTGATGGGAGCCGACGACGCCCGCTATCTCGCGATCGCGGGCGGCCTCAACCTCGTGCCGTTCCTGCCAGTGCTGTGGATCATCGCGGCGAGCGGCGTGGACGCCGCGCCGGGGCTGGTCTGGCTCGCCGTGGCGTTCTTCGGCGTCTACCTGCTCGCGCGGCTCGCGACCCTCGGCTGGCGTGTCCGCTCGGGCAGATGGGTCGCCGCCGGCGCTCGGTGAGCCGACACTCCCCCTCCACCGACGGGGTCGCCGGCCGGGTTCTCCCCAGGCCCGGAAGTTTCCCGGAATACAGCACCGCCGCCCCCTGGCGCGCTCCGACATGATCGGCGGACACTGAAGGGATGCTGGGGATGAACGAACCACAAGTGTGGACAGTGATCGGCGTCTTCGCCGCCGGGATGTTCGGGACGATCACGATCGTCGTGACATCCTTCACGCACATCATGAAGACCGAGTTCGCGAGCGTGCGGAAGGAGTTCGGGAGCGAGTTCGCGAGCGTGCGGACCGAGATCGCGAGCGTGCGCACCGAGATGCGGAGCGAGTTCGCGAGCGTGCGCACCGAGATCAGCGCCGTGCACGGACGGATCGATCATCTGGATCGCGACGTCAACGCGATCTACCGGCACCTGTTCGGCATCGATCGCGGCTGACCGTCGATGTCGACGGCCCGAGGGCGCGGCTCAGCCAGCGTGCCGCCGGCACCACTCGTACATGATGACCGCGGCGGCCGCGCTCGCGTTGATCGAGCGGGTCGAGCCGTACTGGGTGATCTCGACGTGGGCGGATGCCGCGGCGAGCGCCTCCTCCGACAGCCCCGGCCCCTCCTGTCCGAACAGCAGCACACAGCGCTCGGGCAGGTCGGCACGGTCGACGGGCACGGCGCCGTCGACGTTGTCGACAGCGATCACGGGGAGGGCCTCGGCCGCAGCCCAGGCCGTGAACGCCGCGACGTCCTCATGGTGCACGACGTGCTGGTAGCGGTCGGTGACCATCGCCCCGCGTCGGTTCCACCGCCGACGCCCGATGATGTGCACGGTGTCGGCGAGGAACGCGTTGGCGCTGCGCACGATCGAGCCGATGTTCATGTCGTGCTGCCAGTTCTCGATCGCGACGTGGAACGGATGCCTACCGGTGTCGAGGTCGGCGACGATCGCGTCCATCCGCCAGTACCGGTAGCGGTCGACGACGTTGCGGGTGTCGCCCGTCGCGAGCAGCTCGCGGTCGTAGTGCTCCTCGGTCGGCCACGCGGCTTCGCCGCCGGGCCAGGGGCCGACCCCGTAGCCGGGCTGAGCCGACGATCCGTCGCGAGGCTCGTCGGGGTTCTGGGGCTCCATCCGGCCAGGCTATCCCGGCGCGTCGCGAACGATATTTAGGTAGACCGAAATATCCGCTATGGTTTCGGTGTGCCTAAAAATTCCATGATCGAGACGCCCGCTCCTCGCACGACCCCGCCCCGCAGTCTCTGGCTGCTCGGACCGGCCCTCGTCGCGGGTGTCGCGTATCTCGATCCCGGCAACGTCGCCAGCAATATGACCGCCGGCGCGCAGTACGGGTACCTCCTCGTGTGGATCGTCGTGGCGGGCAACGTCATGGCCTGGCTGATCCAGTACCTGTCGGCCAAGCTCGGCGTGGTCACCGGGCAGAGCCTCCCCGAGGTGCTCGGTCAGCGCCTGCACCGACCCTGGGCACGACGCGCGTACTGGTTGCAGGCCGAGCTCGTGGCGATGGCCACCGACATCGCCGAGGTCATCGGCGGCGCAGTGGCCCTCAACCTGTTGTTCGACATCCCCCTGCTGGTCGGAGGCGTCATCACGGGCGCGGTCTCCATCGCCATCCTCCTGGTGCAGAGCCGCCGCGGTCCGCGTCCCTTCGAGTTCGTGATCATCGGGCTCATGGCGATCATCACGATCGGCTTCGTCGCCGGCCTCTTCATCGCCCCGCCCGACCCGGCCGGGGTCGTCGGCGGTCTGGTCCCGCGCTTCCAGGACACGGGTTCCGTGCTGCTCGCCGCCTCGATCCTCGGCGCCACGATCATGCCGCACGCGATCTACGCGCACTCCTCACTCGCGCGCGACCGATTCGGCGCCGCAGCGCCCGGCTCCCCCGGCGAGACGGCCCGTACCGAGACTTCCCGCATCCGACGGCTGCTCACGGCGACCCGCTGGGACGTGTCGATCGCGATGATCATCGCCGGATCCGTCAACCTCGCCATCCTGCTGCTCGCCGCCGCGAACCTCGCCGGCGTCGACGGCACCGACTCGCTCGAAGGGGCGCACGCGGCACTCGCCGCTGGGCTCGGCCCGGTCGTCGCGACGTTCTTCGCGGTCGGCCTGCTCGCCTCGGGCCTCGCCTCGACCTCGGTCGGCGCGTACGCCGGCGCGGAAATCATGCACGGGCTGCTGCGCGTCCGCGTCCCGCTTCTCGCCCGACGCCTCATCACGCTGATCCCCGCGCTCCTCATCCTCGGGCTCGGCATCGACCCCACGCTCGCGCTCGTGCTCAGCCAGGTCGTGCTGTCGTTCGGCATCCCCTTCGCCCTCATCCCGCTCGTCGCCCTCACGGCACAGCGCCGTACCCTGGGTGCGTGGGCGAACCGGGTGTGGACCACCGCGGCCGGCATCGTCGCCTCGGTCCTGCTGATCGCCTTGAACGGCGCTCTGCTGTGGTTGGTGCTGACGGGGGCGTGAGCGCGGAGCGTGACCCACCCCGAATCACGGAGCCACCGCCCCCGGATTAGGCTCGGAGCATGTCTGCCGATCCCGCCCGCCGCACCGTCCGCATCCTGACCTGGATCGGGGTCGCGACGGGAGTGATCGGCGGCCTGCTCGTCGCCTTCCCGAAGGTCCTCCCGGTGGGTGGACCGTGGGTGCAGCTCGCACTCGGCATCGCGACGCTCGTGCTGGCGTTCCGCGCCCGCAAGCTCGGCATCGCCGAGATCGAGGGCTTCGACGGCCGGCTCTCACTGTTCGCCGCATTGCTCGGGTTCCTGGTCGTCTTCTTCGCCGGGCAGGTCGCGTTCGGCATCCTCGTCGCCGTCGCCAACTGAACCTCCCCCGGGCCGGGGCGCGGATCGGGCTCGCCTAAGCTGGACGGGTGGCCTCCCCCGCAGCAGACGACTACCTGAAGACGGTGTACGCGCACACCGAGTGGCAGAATGCGCCGATCACCCCGTCAGTGCTCGCGGCGAAGCTGGGCATCGCCCCCTCGTCGGTGACCGAGATGGTGAAGAAGCTCGCCGCCGCCGGTCTCGTCTCGCACGTGCCCTACGGCGCCGTGCGGCTGACGGATGCCGGAACGCAGCGCGCCCTCGCGATGGTGCGTCGCCACCGGCTGATCGAGACGTGGCTCGTGCAGGAGTTCGACTACGGCTGGGACGAGGTGCACGACGAGGCGGAGGTGCTCGAGCACACGATCAGCGACCGCCTGCTCGAGGGCATCGACGCGCGCCTCGGACGACCGCGCTTCGATCCGCACGGCGATGCGATCCCGGATGCCGAGGGCCGGGTCGACCGCGAGCCGTTCGTGCTCCTCGCGGATGCGCCCACCGGGCACAGCGCCAGAGTGCTGCGCGTCGACGACCGCGACCCTGACCTGCTCCGCAGCCTCGAAGCGCTCGGACTCGTCGTGGCGGCGGCCGTGACCACCACGGCATCCGGCATCACGATCGACGGCGCGGACGTCGACCTCCCCGAGGGCGCCGCCGACGTGGTCTGGCTGAGCGCATAGCGCGCCGACCGGTCACCTCCCGGCAACACTCGCCCAGTACGCTGAGCACATGGGACACCGCGACGACATCGAGTGCTGGCTGACCGACATGGACGGCGTTCTCGTGCACGAGAACACCGCCATCCCGGGCGCATCGGAGCTGCTCGCCGGCTGGGAGCAGAACGAGATCCCGTACCTCGTGCTCACGAACAACTCGATCTTCACGGCGCGCGACCTCTCTGCGCGACTGCGCGCGAGCGGCCTCACCGTGCCCGAGGAGCGCATCTGGACCTCGGCGCTCGCGACCGCGGACTTCCTCAAGCAGCAACTGCCCGGCGGTTCGGCGTTCGTGATCGGCGAGGCCGGCATCCTCACGGCGCTGCACGAGGCCGGGTTCATCATGACCGAGACTCATCCCGACTTCGTCGTCGTGGGAGAGACGCGCAACTACTCGTTCGAGGCGATCACGAAGGCCATCCGCCACATCATCAACGGCTCGCGCTTCATCGTCACGAACCCGGACGCGACGGGGCCCTCGGCCGACGGCGTGCTCCCCGCGACGGGCGCGATCGCGGCGCTCATCACGAAGGCCACCGGCAAGGAGCCCTACGTCGTCGGCAAGCCGAACCCGATGATGTTCCGCTCGGCGCTCAACAAGATCGGCGCGCACTCGAAGAAGACGGGCATGATCGGCGACCGCATGGACACCGACATCGTCGCGGGGATCGAGGCGGGCCTCCACACCGTGCTCGTGATGACCGGTATCAGCGACCAGGCCGAGATCGAGAAGTACCCTTTCCGCCCCGACGAGATCGTCGACTCGGTCGCCGACCTGCTCCCCACCGTCACGGAGTCGATCCCGACCCTCGACGAGGACTGACGGGCGACCGGGCCATGGGCGCACTCGACGAGGGCGAGCGGATCAGCGCGGCGGACGCGGCGGTGTGGCGCGCCTGGCTCGAGCAGAACCACGAGCGCGCGGCGGGCGTCTGGCTGCTGAGCGTGCGCGGCGGCAGGGGCGAGGGCGTGGGCTACGACGACGCCGTCCGGCAGGCACTGTGCTTCGGCTGGATCGACGGCCCCGTGCGGACCTTCGACGACACCACGGTCGGGCAGTGGTTCTCACCGCGGCGACCGGGGAGCGGCTGGGCGGCCACCAACAAGGCGCGCATCGCGGAGCTCGAGGCGGCGGGGCTGCTGGCTCCCGCCGGCATCCGAGTGCTCGAGATCGCCAAGGCCAACGGATCCTGGACGGTGCTCGACGGTCCGGAGGCCGGGATCGAGCCGCCGGAGCTGACCGCGGCGCTGGATGCCGTCCCCGCGGCTCGCGCGCACTGGGACGCGTTCCCGAAGTCCGTGAAGAAGTTCGGACTCACGCACATCGCGATGGCGAAGCGCCCGGAGACGACGACCGCCCGCATCGCGAAGATCGTCGCGGATGCCGCGGAGGGGAAGCGCCCATGACCCAGCAGGATGTGCTGTTCCTCGTCCTGATCCTCATCGGGGTCAGCTCGCTGACGATCGTCATCGTGCAGTTCGTGCGCTCCCGCCGACGCGGCCCGGACGATGACGACGGCCGCGCGGGCTGGTGGGAAGGTCCGTGGGAGGACGACGACCGCAAGCGCTGAGCGGGCGCAGTGAGACGAAACGCCCTCAGCGCAGCGTCAGGCTCCGCACCCGGTCGTCGAGCGAGCGCAGCGAGACGAAACGCCCTCAGCGCAGCGTCAGGCTCCGCACCCGGTCGTTGAGCGAGCGCAGCGAGACGAAACGCCCTCAGCGCAGCGTCAGGCTCCGCACGGACTCGACGGGCACGGGCATCCGCAGCGGTCCCCGGCCCGGCGTGATCGTGCCGAGGATGCGCGGTTCGCGTGCTCCGGTGCCGCCGGCCGTGACGGCGGGGACCCCGTGCATCGTGCACCACCCGATCAGCGCGAAGAGGATGGCCTCCTTGCTGTCGACGGGGGCGCCCAGCTCGTCGGCGAGGACCACCTCGACGTCGGGGAGCGCATCGCGCAGCCCCTGCAGGATCAGCGGGTTGTGGCAGCCTCCACCCGAGACCGCGAGGAAGCGGATGCCGGCCGCGGCGACGTCCTGAGCGACCGTGCGCACCGTGAGCTCGGTGAGGGTGCGCACGAGGTCTGGTGCGGAGACCTCCCACCCCTCTCGCCGAGCCGCGTCGACGTGAGCACGCACGTAGTCGAGGTGGAAATGCTCCTTGCCCGTGCTCTTCGGGGCCGGGAGCGCGTAGTACGGGTCGGCGAGGAGTGCCTCGAGCAGCGCTTCGTCGACCGTGCCGGTGCGGGCGATCGCGGCGTCGGCGTCGTAGCCGCGCTCGTCGAGCCCCTCGGAGACGACGACGGCGTCGACGAGCGCGTTGGCCGGGCCGATGTCGTACGCGACGAGACCCTCCGGGCCCACCACGGTCATGTTCGCGATCCCCCCGAGGTTCAGAGCAGCCGAGATCCCGGCGCGACCGCGGAGGAGCAGTTCGTCGAGGAAGGAGACGAGCGGGGCGCCGTGGCCGCCTGCCGTGATGTCTCGGATGCGGACGTCGGAGACGACCGGGGCGCCCACACGCTCGGCGATCCACGCGGGCTGGCCGATCTGCAGCGTGCCGAGCGCGTGCCCGCCGTCGACCCAGTGGAAGACGGTCTGCCCGTGCGTGCACACGGCATCCACTCCTCCGACCGCCTCGGCCGCCCCGGCGGCGACCTCGGCGAACGCCTGGCCGACCAGGGTGTCGAGCTCGCACATCTCCGCGAACGTGGTCTGCGCGGGAGGCAGAGCGGCGACGAGACGGGCGCGCAGCGCGGGGTGATAAGGGACGCTGTCCTCGTGGAGGACCGTGCCGTGCAGCACGCCGTCGTTCTCGCGGAAGTCGACGACCGTGACGTCGATCCCGTCGTGCGAGGTGCCGGAGAGCAGTCCGAGTACGCGCATGTGCAGCCCTTCTGACGGCGGTGGATGTGCTGGTCCGAGCCTACGGGGATTTTGTTAGGGATGCAGACGGAACGGTGTGATCTCTCCTCCACAACCCGCCGTCGCCGGCGGCTCTTCACAGCGTCCGTGCTCTCCCGTCACGCCGCGCTCGATCACGACCGTCCCGCAGCTAGCATTCTGCGAACCTCACCCTCGCGACGACAGAATAGGAGCATGTTCGTGTCCGCAGAGATCGTCGCCGTCGTGCTCAGCGCGATCGGCATCGTGCTGACCCTCGGCACGAGCATGTTTCTCGGCTTCGCGTGGTGCGTGCGCCGGACAGATGCCGTCGAGGAGCGGGTGAGCACACGCATCGACAACCTCGCGCACGAGGTCACCGAACTCAAGATCGCGGTGGCGCGTCTCGAAGGACCGGTGCCGCACCTGCTCACGCGCCCGCGCTGACCTCGGCCGCCGCGGGTGTCCGCGAGGAGCGACCGACGGAACCGATTCAGCGCAGTACGAGCGCGGCGGCGCCGATCAGCGGCCCCTCGTCGCCCAGCCCCGAGCGCACCACTCGCGTGCGGCGGGAGTACTCGTGGGCGGCGCTCGTCGTGAGCGCGGCCTGCACGAGGTCGATGTAGTCGTCGGAGACCCGCGAGAATCCCCCGCCGATCGCCACCATGTCGAGGTCGACCAGGGTCGCGGCATCCGCGAGCGCCTCGCCGACGGCCGTCGCTGAGCGCACGATCGCGGCTCGCGCGATCTCGACGCCCGCGGCGGCATCCCGTGCGAGATCCTCGCCGGTCGCGCCCGTCCAGCCCTGCTGCTGCGCCCAGGCGGCACTCGCGGGACCCGAGGCGATCTCCTCGAGCGTGAGCCCTCCCTCGCGGCGCACCTGACCGAGGTGCCCGGCGTTGCCCGTCGCGCCCGGGATGTAGGCGCCGCCCACGACGAAACCGCCCCCGACGCCCGTCGACACGACGATCGACAGGGATGCTCCCGCGCCCTGCGTCGCGCCCCGCCAGGATTCGGCGAGAGCGAGGGCTCCGCCATCGTGGCCGAGCACGGTCGGCACCTCACGGCCGAGCGCGGCCGAGGCACTCGCGCGCACGGACTCCGCGAGACCGAAGCCGCGCGCGAGGGGCATGTTGACGGGCACGATGGCCCCGGCGGCGCGCTCGATGGGACCCGCGCTTCCCGCCCCGGCACCCACGAGCTCCGCATCCGTCGGCAGCGCGGACAGCGCGTGCGCGACGACCGCGGCGACACCGCGATCGAGCGACTCGAACGTCGCCTCGCGGCCGGTCGCCTGACGCGAGCGGCTGCCCTCGACGAGCACACCGTGCTCGCTCACGAGCGCGGCCTCCATCTTCGTGCCGCCGACGTCGACGGCGAGTGCGTACCTGGTCACTGCGGGTCGAGCCCGAGGTCGTCGAGGTCGAACGCGGCGCGCCACTCCAGGCCCTCGGCCTCGATCGCGGCCTGTGCTCCGGTCTTGCGGTCGACGATCACAGCGACCGCAACGATCTCGGCACCCTCCTTGCGGAGGGCTTCGACGGCCTTGAGCGCCGACTGGCCGGTGGTCGATGTGTCCTCGAGTACGACCACGCGCTTGCCCTTGACGTCCGCGCCCTCGATCTGGCGGCCACGGCCGTGGTCCTTGGGCTCCTTGCGCACGACGAAGGCGTCGAGCGGGCGATCGGTCGCGACCGAGGCATGCAGCACGGAGTTGGCGATCGGGTCGGCGCCGAGCGTGAGTCCGCCGACGGCGACGACGTCGAGGTCGGAGATCAGGTCGAGCATGATGCGGCCGATCGCGGGGGCGGCCCGGTGGTCGAGCGTGAGCTTGCGCATGTCGACGTAGTACGTCGCCTGCTTGCCGCTGGAGAGGGTGAAGTCCCCGTGGAACACGGCCTCGTCTGTGATGAGGTCGAGGAGTGTCTGGCGGTCTGCGTCGAGTGCGGTCACGGCTTCCAGTGTAGGAGGCGCGGGCGGCATCCCCCGCAGATGTCACGCGAAGTCCGGTGTCGGTACCCGCAACTAGGCTGGACCCATGCGCTTGGCCACCTGGAACGTCAACTCCATCCGCACCCGCGTCACCCGCACCGTCGAGTTCGCCGTCCGTGAGGACGTCGACGTGCTGGCGATGCAGGAGATCAAGTGCAAGCCCGAGCAGTTCCCGTACGGGCCGTTCGAGGAGGCCGGGTACCACGTCGAGGTGCACGGACTGAACCAGTGGAACGGCGTCGCGATCGCCAGCCGCCTCCCGATCACGGATGTGCAGACCTCCTTCGCCGGGATGCCGGGCTTCGCGAAGGGCCACGAGGGTCCGGATGCGCCGCTCGAGGCGCGGGCGCTGGGCGTGCTCATCGACGGCGTGCGCGTGTGGAGCCTGTACGTGCCGAACGGGCGGGCGCTGGGCGACCCGCACCTCGCCTACAAGCTGCACTGGCTCGAAGCCTTGAAGACCGCGACGGCGGCCGAGCTCGCGGCGAACCCCGAGCAGGCGCTCGCGCTGGTCGGCGACTTCAACATCATCCCGTTCGACAAGGACAACGGAGACCCCGACATCGTCGAGGGCGTCTCCACGCACGTCTCCCCCGAGGAGCGGCAGGCGTTCTTCGCGTTTGCCGACGCGGGACTCACCGATGTCGTGCGCCCGCTGATCCCCGAGGGCTTCACCTACTGGGACTACCAGCGCCTCAAGTTCCCGCGCAACGAGGGGGTGCGCATCGACTTCATCCTCGGCTCGAAGACGCTGGCGGATGCGGTCACCGCGGCTTCGATCCACCGCGACGAGCGCAAGGGCGAGCAGCCGAGCGACCACGTGCCGGTGCTCGTCGACCTCGACGACAGCCGTCTCGGCACGAGCGCCGCCGAGGACGACGACGACCTCCCGATGATCTTCTCCTGAGAGCCGGTCGTTGAGCGAGCGCAGCGAGACGAGACGATGACGTCCCCGGTCATTGAGCGACACTTCGACTCGCTCCGCTTCGCTCAGTGCAGGTCTCCGCGAGACGAAACGCCATGACTCTCCGCCTGATCGCGACCGACCTCGACGGCACGCTCCTCACCTCCGCGGTCGAGGTGAGCCCGCGAACGCGCGCGGCGCTCGACACGGCACGGGCTCGCGGCATCCACGTCGTCCCGGTCACCGCGCGGCAGCCGATCGGCCTGCGCGCGATCGCGAGCGGGGCCGGCTTCGACGGCTGGGCCCTGTGCAGCAACGGCGCGTTCGCGACGCACCTCTCCGACGGGCGGATGCTGTTCGCCGAGGAGCTCCCCGCCGACACGATTCGCACGCTGGCAGCGGCGCTGCGCGCGAGCATCCCCGACCTGCTGTTCGCAAGCGTGCGCGAGGGCGGCGAGGGTTTCGTCGCGCAGCACGGCTACGCGGAGATCGCCGACCTCACCGACCACAAGCGCGACCCGCGCACGATGGGCGGCGTCGACCTGGAGCACGTGCTCGCTGCACCCAGCCTCAAGCTCGTGATCCGGCATCCCGAGCTCGCGCCGACGGCCGTCTTCTACGCCCTGCGCGCTCTCGGGCTGACCGGGTTCGAGGCCACGCTCTCGGGCGCACCGTTCGTCGAGGTCATGGCCGAGGGCGTCACGAAGGCCACCGGGCTCGCGCGACTGTGCGAGCACCTCGACATCGACCGGGCAGACGTCGTCGCGTTCGGCGACGCCCTCAATGACGTCGAGATGCTGCACTGGGCCGGCCACGGCGTCGCGATGGCGAACGCCGAGGACCCGGTGAAGGACGCCGCCGACGAGACCACCGCGTCGAACGACGACGACGGGGTGGCGCGGGTGATCGAACGGATGCTGGGCGTCGACTGAGTCTTCAGTCCTCGAAGGTGTCGACCTCCGGCGTCCGGTCGGTGCGGCCGTAGCGGAGGAGCGTCACGCCCTCGGCATCCGTCACCGGCTTCTCGATCAGCTCGAGCACCGACGGCAGCGCGTCGTCGCGGAACACCTTCTTGCCCGCGCCGAGCAGGATCGGGTAGACCCAGAGGTTGAGCTGGTCGAACAGCCCCTCGGCGAGCAGGGTGTGCACGAAGTCGATGCTGCCGATCACGTGCACCTCACGATGACGTTCCCGCAGGTCGGCGATCTCGGCGGCGAGGTCCGCCCCCACGCGGGAGCTTCCCTGCCAGGCGAGAGGGAAATCGGGGTCGCGCGTCGCGACGTACTTCGGCACACGGTCGAACAGCTGCCCGATCTCACCCGAGGGTCCGTCGGTGTGCTGCGGCCAGTACGCGGCGAAGATGTCGTACGTGCGGCGGCCCAGCAGCAGCGCATCGAGGCCCTCCATGCCTTTCGCGATCTCGGGGCCGACGCCCGACGACGGGTATCCGGCCTGCCAGCCGCTGAAGGTGAAGCCGCCCGAGGTGTCCTCCCCCACGCCGCCCGGCCCCTGCGCGACGCCGTCGAGGGTGGTGAACAGGTCGATGAGAATGCGTCCGGTCATGATGAGCTCCTGTGCACGAGGGAACAGCGGGTACTACACGGAAAGGGGTGTGCCCAGAGGCGCGATGTGGAACGTGCGGGCGAATGACTCGAGGTGCGCGGCATCGCCGCGGACGACCGCGACCACGTCCTGCGCGATCGCCTCGGCGGGCGTGATCTCACCGCCGATGAGACGACGGATGCCGGGACCGGCGACGATCACGGCATCCGGCTCCTCTCTCACCGGCTCCCGCCCGCCGACGGGCGGGGCGGGCGGCGAGATCTGGATCACCGCGAGTTCGCCGCCGCGCACCGAGGCGTGCAGCGCGACCTCGCCCACATGCAGCTCGTACTCGACGTCGTCGGCGGCATCCGATCGGAAGGCCGTGCGCAGCGCCATCGTGAGCGAGTCGGCGGTGACGATGTCGCCCTCTTCGGGGTCGCCCATGGTCTGGAAGCCCCACCTTCCGAGAGCGAGGATCACCGGCTCGAGCGCCTGGCCGTAGGGGGTGAGCTCGTAGGCGAGGCCGCGGAGCAGCGGGATGCGGCGCACGACGCCGCCGTCCTGCAGCTCCTTCAGACGTGTGGACAGGATGTTCGTGGGGATGCGCGGCAGGCCCTGCTTGAGGTCGGTGTAGCGACGCGGCCCGACGAGCAGATCGCGGACGATGAGCAGCGCCCACCGCTCCCCGATCAGCTCGACGGCCGTCGTCACACCGCAGTACTGGCCGTAACTGCGCGCCGCCATCAGGAGCCGGCGCTCTGCTCCGCGACGTGCTCCGGGCCGTTCTCGATGGCCTCCGGGGTCATGTAGAGGAAGCCGAGGGAGTTGCCGTCGGGGTCGTCGATGTCGCGCGAGTACATGAACCCGTAGTCCTGCGCGGGCTTGGGCTCGGTGCCGCCGGCGGCGAGGGCCTTCTCGGTGATTGCATCGACGTCCTCGCGCGACTCACGACTGAACGTGACCGAGACCTGTGCGACCTGCGTGGGGTCGGCGATGGGCTTGTCCGTGAAGGTCTGGAAGAACTCGCGCTTCAGGACCATGAAGTAGATGGTGTCCGACCAGACCACGCACGCGGCGTTCTCGTCGGTGAAGTTCGGGTTGATCTCGCAGCCGAGGGCCGTGTAGAACGCCTTGGCGCGTTCGAGATCGGTGGTGGGCAGGTTGACGAAGACGCTGGTCACGATGACTCCCTTGTCGGTTTGTGGATGGATCGATACTTGCAAAAAGCAACCTCACTTGTCAATAGCAAGTTTCATGCGATTGTGAGGACACGCATCCGTCGCGAGGGGGATGCCGCGGCATCCCCCTCGCCGTACGGTGGGGGAATGCCCGTCGTGCCGTTCACCCGTACCCCGAGCATCCGCGACCGCCGCAGCGACCTCGTGCTCGCCGCCATCATGTTCGTCGGCGCGATCCTCAGCGCCGCACTGTCGACGATCTCCGAGATCTACGGCGACACGCGGGCCGAGCCGTGGACCGCGATCGTGTACGCCGCCGTCATCACGGCGCCCCTCGCGTTCCGCCGTCGCTTCCCGGCCCCGGTGGCCGTGGTCGTGTGTCTCGCCTACTTCGCGGCGGTCTCGTTGCAGGTGCCGGAGATCTACGTCGGCAACATCGCGATGTTCGTGTCGCTGTACACGGTGGGCGCATGGATGAACAATCGACGGGCCGCGACGATCGTCCGGATCGCGATCATCGTCGGCATGTTCGTGTGGCTGCTCATCTCGATGTACCGCACGGCGCTCGAGCAGGCGGACGAGGCCGACATCGCCGCCGGTCTGCTCTCGCCCTACGTCGCGTTCATGCTGCTGCAGATCCTGCTGAACGCCCTGTACTTCGGCGGGGCGTACTACTTCGGCGACCGCTCCTGGAACGCGGCGCAGGCCCGCGAGGTCCTCGAGCACCGCACGGCCGAGCTCGAGCGCGAGCGCGAGGTCACCGCCGCGCAGGCCGTCGCGCTCGACCGGGTGCGCATCGCCCGCGAACTGCACGACGTGGTCGCACACCACGTCTCGGTCATGGGCGTGCAGGCCGGGGCCGCACGGCTCGTGATCGACCAGGACCCGGAGAAGGCACGCGGCATCCTCGCGGGGATCGAGGGGTCGGCGCGCGACGCGATCCACGAGCTCCGCCAGCTGCTCGAGACCCTGCGGGCCCCCGGTGGGGACACGTCGGAGGCATCGTCGACGGTCTCGCTCGACGACATCGCCGACCTCGTCGCCGCCTCGGTCGAGGCAGGGCTCCCCACCGACTACGCCGTGATCGGCGACCCCGTGCCCGTCCCCTCGGTCGTCGCCGTGAACCTCTACCGCATCGCGCAGGAGTCGCTCACGAACGCCCGCCGTCACGCCGGGGTCGGCGCCACAGCCGACGTGCGCGTGCGCTACGACGACGCGGCCGTCGAGGTCGAGGTCGTCAACACCGGCCGCACGGTCGCCGCTCTCCGCCCCGGACTCGGCCAGCTCGGCATGCGCGAGCGCGCCGCAGCCTCGGGAGGGACGCTCGACATCGCACCACGTGCCAGCGGCGGGCTCCGGGTGCGGGCGCGGGTACCGCTACCCGCTGCCCCCGTCACGATGGGAGACCCGGCATGACCGAGAACACGATCAGGGTCCTGCTCGTCGACGACCACGCGATGCTGCGGGCCGGGTTCCGGACCATCCTCGACACGCAACCCGACATCGAGGTCGTCGGCGAGGCGGCCACCGGCGCAGAGGCCGTGACCGCGGCATCCGCTCTGCATCCCGACGTCATCACGATGGACGTGCAGATGCCCGACATGGACGGCATCGAAGCCACACGCCTGCTCGTCGCCGACCCCGCGATCACAGCGCAGATCGCGATCATCACCACGTTCGACCGCGACGACTACCTCTACCGGGCGCTGGATGCCGGAGCCAGCGGATTCCTGCTCAAGAACGCCGGCGCCGACGACCTCATCGCCGCCGTGCGGGCGCTCGCGGCGGGCGACGGGATGCTGGCTCCCGAGGTCACGCGGCGCGTGCTGTCCCGGTTCTCGGCCGGCCCCGCGCCGGCACCCGCACGCGCCGCATCCGTCACCCCGCCCGCGCTGCTCGAACCGCACTCGCTGCTCGAACCGCTCACCGACCGCGAGGCCGAAGTGCTGACCCTGCTCGCCGACGCGCGCAGCAACGGCGAGATCGCGGCCGCGCTGTTCATCGGCGAGGCCACCGTGAAGACCCATGTCTCCCGCATCCTGCAGAAGCTCGGCGCCCGCGACCGCGTGCAGGCCGTCGTGCTCGCGCACCGGATGGGCCTCGCCTGACGACGGATCGACCACGGCCTCCCGCTACTCTCGGAGGGTGCCCGCTCCCCCGTCCCGCCCCGCATCCGCTCGCGCGGTCCTCGCCGGGGTCGTCACGGCGCTGGTCGGGTTCACGAGCTCGTTCGCGGTCGTGCTCACCGGGCTGCACGCGGTCGGCGCCTCCTCGGCTCAGGCGGCCAGCGGGCTCCTCGCGCTGAGCCTCACGATGGGCCTCGCCTGCATCGTGCTCGCCTGGCGGTACCGGATGCCGATCACCTCGGCGTGGTCCACGCCCGGCGCCGCCCTGCTCGCGGCGACCGGCACGGTCGAGGGCGGGTGGCCCGCCGCGGTCGGAGCGTTCCTCGTCGCGGCGGCGCTGATCCTGCTGACGGCGCTGTGGCCCGCGCTCGGGGCGCTGATCGCCCGCATCCCGCCGTCGATCGCGCAGGCGATGCTCGCGGGCGTGCTGCTGCCCCTGTGCCTGGCGCCCATCACCGGCCTGGTCGCGAACCCCTGGGGCGTGATCCCCGTGGTCGTCACCTGGCTGGTGTGCGCGCGCCTCGCGCCGAGGTGGGCCGTTCCGCTCGCGTTCGCCGCCGCGGCCGTGGTCGTCGGGGTGTCGCTCGCGCACCAGGGCGCGTCCGTCGACCCCGGCCTGCTCGTCCCCCGCGTCGAGCTCACCGCGCCGGTCTTCACGCTCGGCGCGCTGGTCGGCATCGCCCTGCCGCTGTTCATCGTGACGATGGCGTCGCAGAACGTGCCGGGAGTCGCGATCATGCGCAGCTTCGGCTACGAGGTGCCCTGGCGTCCGGCCATGCTCGTGACGGGACTCGGCACGGCGCTCGGCGCCCCCGCGGGCGGTCATGCGATCAATCTCGCGGCGATCAGCGCGGCCCTCGCCGCCTCGCCCGAGGTCGATCCCGATCCGCGTCGCCGATGGGTCGCCGGCGTCTCGACGGGAGTGTCGTACCTGGTGCTCGGCGGGTTCTCGGCCGCGTTCGCCGCACTCGTGCTTCTCGCGCCGGAGGCCGTGATCCCCGCCGTCGCGGGTCTGGCGCTGTTCGGCGCATTCGGCTCGTCGGTGCAGCAGGCGATCGACGACCCGGGCGAGCGCCTCCCCGCGGTCGTGACGTTCCTCGTCGCCGCCTCGGGCATCGCGGTGCTCGGCGTGAGCGCGGCGTTCTGGGCGCTCGTCGCGGGACTCCTCGTGCGCACGGTGCTGCACCTCGGGAAGCGGCGGGAGGCCGGATCATGACGGCAGGACACTTCGACGCCCGCGCCCTCCTCGACCCGGTGGACCCGGCCGAGGTCGACGCCTTCACCCGGGCGCATCGCGCCGCGCACCCGACACCCGCATCGCACATCGCCGCCTGGGTCGTGGCGATCGTCGCGCTGGCGCTCGTCGTGCCGATGATCGGGGTGTTCATCCTCGGCCTCGGTTACGCGATCGGACGCGGCACGGGTGTGGCCGTTACGGGCGTGATCGGCCTGGTGCTGCTCACCGGGCTCGTCGTCGGAGTCGTGGCGCTCGTGCGCCGGAGCATGCGCCAGCGGGCCCTCGCCCGGTTCCGGCTCTCCCGCTTCGCCGCCGCGAACGCGATGACGTACCTCGACCGGATCGACGCACCGCCGCTGCCCGGCATGATCTTCCAGGCGGGGTCTGGGCGCATGTCGACGGATGTGCTGCGGGGCACGGAGCCGCGCTTCGTGGAATTCGGCAACTACCAGTACACGACGAGCAACGGCAAGAGCTCGCAGACGCACCGGTGGGGCTACGTCGCCGTCAAGCTCGACGTGCCGCTGCCGAACATCGTGCTCGACGCGCTCGGCAACAACGGCCTGGGCGGCAGCATCGCGACGGGCTTCCGCCGCGACCAGCGCCTGTCGCTCGAGGGCGACTTCGACCGGTACTTCTCGCTGTTCTGCCCCGAGGGCTACGAGGTCGACGCGCTCTACCTGTTCACGCCTGACGTCATGGCCCGCTTCATCGACCACGCCGCGGAGCTCGACGTCGAGATCGTCGACGACTGGCTGTTCCTGTACACGCGGCGCGAAGCGTCGACCCTCGACCCCGCGACGTGGGCGTGGCTGTTCGGCGCGGTCGGCGCCCTGCTGGTGAAGCTCGACCAGTGGGCGCGGTGGCGCGACGAGAGGCTGCGGCTCGCGGCCGGTCCACCGGTTGCTGCAACGGGGCACACGCCGGCGCAGCCGCAGCATCCGTCCGTCCCACCGGTTACCGGCGTGCCCGCGCTGCCCTTCGCCGCCCCTTCCGGCCTGCTCACCCCGCCGCCGATCGGCGTCGCCCCGCCCGGCCGGCGGCTCCGGCGACGGAGTCCCTGGGTCATCCTCGGCATCGTGTTCGGCGCGCTGCTGCTCGTCGGACTCGCCCCGTTCGCGCTCGGGATCTTCGGCTTCCTGTTCCTGCGCTGAGCCCCGAACGCGTGATCTCCCGGCATCCGCCGCGCGACGGATGCCGAACAGGAACCGCGCCGCTGATCCGCCGCACGGGGGATGCCGTCGCCGCCGGCCCGGTCATAGCGTGAAGGCATGACAGGAAACCTCGTACTGGCAGGCATCACCAAGAGCTACGGCTCACGGCGCGTGCTCGACGACGTCTCGTTCGAGGTCGCCCCCGGGCGCCTCACGGGCTTCGTCGGGGGCAACGGCGCCGGCAAGACCACGACCATGCGGATCGTGCTCGGACTCCTCGGTGCCGACTCCGGCACGGTCGAGCTCGACGGCCGTACGCTCACGGGCGCCGACCGCAGCCACTTCGGGTACATGCCGGAGGAGCGCGGCCTCTACCCCAAGATGAAGGTGCTCGAGCAGACCGTGTACCTCGCGCGCCTGCACGGCTTCTCCAAGACGGATGCCGCCACGAGAGCCACCGCGCTGCTCACCGAGCTCGGCCTCGAGGAACGCCTGAACGACACGATCGAGTCGCTCTCGCTCGGCAACCAGCAGCGCGCACAGATCGCCGCGGCGCTCGTGCACGACCCCGACGTCCTGATCCTCGACGAGCCCTTCTCGGGCCTCGATCCGCTCGCGGTCGACGTGGTCGCCTCGGTGCTGCAGTCCTCCGCGGCGAAGGGCGCCTCCATCCTCTTCTCGTCCCATCAGCTGGACGTCGTCGAGCGCCTGTGCGACGACCTCGTGATCCTCGCCGGCGGGCAGATCCGCGCCGCCGGCTCCCGCGACGCCCTGCGTGCCGAGCACTCGGGAAGCCGGTACGAGCTTGTCTCGGCGGGCGACGCCGGCTGGCTGCGCACCGAGCCCGGCGTGACGGTCGTCGACTTCGAGGGCGGGTACGCACTGTTCGACGCCGACAGCGCCGAGACCGCGCAGCGCGTGCTGCGCGCGGCCGTCGAGCGCGGCGATGTCGCGAGCTTCGCGCCCCAGCATCCGTCCCTCGCCCAGATCTTCAAGGAGGTCATCCAGTGAGCACCCCCGTCCGCACCGGCGCCGGCTCCGGCACGAGCGCCCCCAGCCAGGCATCCATGATCTGGCTCGTCGCCGAAAGGGAGATCGGGTCGAAGCTGCGCAGCAAGGCGTTCCTGATCTCCACCGGCATCCTGCTGCTGATCGCGCTCGCGGGCATCCTCATCGGCGGTTTCGCGAGCAAGAACGCGGCCGCCGAGACGACTCCCGTCGCCGCGACCTCCGCGACCGTCTCCGCCGTGTCGGCGCTGCCGAACGTCGAGGTGACCGAGGTCGCCGACACCGCGGCCGCCGAAGAGCTGCTGCGGTCCGAGAAGGTCGACGCCGCGGTCGTCCCCGGCGAGGGCGCGACCGGCCTGACCGTGATCGCCCTGAAGGATGCTCCGAGCGGGCTCGTCTCGGCGCTGTCGCAGACCCCGACGGTGGAGATCCTCGAGCCGGCGACGACGAACCCGCTGCTGCGGTACTTCATCGCGATCGGCTTCGGCCTCGTGTTCATGATGGCGGCGGCGACCTTCGGCGGCACGATCGCGCAGAGCGTCGTCGAGGAGAAGCAGACCCGCGTGGTGGAGATCCTGCTGTCGACGATCTCGGCGCGCACACTGCTCGCGGGCAAGGTGATCGGCAACACGGTCCTCGCGATGGGGCAGATCCTCGCGCTCGCGGCGATCGCGACGATAGGACTCACCGCGACGGGTCAGAGCGAGGTGCTGGCCACGCTCGGCGCGCCGATCATCTGGTTCGCGGTGTTCTTCCTGTTCGGGTTCATCCTGCTCGCGTCGATGTTCGCCGCGGCCGCGTCGATGGTGTCGCGTCAGGAGGACATCGGCTCGACCACGACGCCCATCACGATGCTCATCATGGCGCCGTACATCCTCGTGATCGTCTTCAACGACAACCCGCTGGTGCTGACGATCATGTCGTACGTGCCGTTCTCGGCTCCGGTGGGCATGCCGATGCGTCTGTTCGTGGGCGAGGCGCAGTGGTGGGAGCCGCTGCTCAGCCTGGTGATCCTGCTGGCGGGCTGCGTCGCGGCGATCGTGATCGGCGCCAAGATCTACGAGAACTCGCTGCTGCGCATGGGCAGCCGGGTCAAGCTCGTGGAGGCGCTGCGCGGCTGAGTGCTCGCTCCTGCCTCCCGGCCGCCAGCCCGTCCCGAGCCTCCAGCCCGTCTGTTTGTGCCGAATGACGCGAATCCCCAGCGGATTTCTGCCATTCGGCACAAACAGACGGGCTTTTTAGAGGAGGCCTTCGGAGAGGGTCGTGGGGTTGCCGAAGCGGTGGTTCGTGATCGACACGGCCTGCTCGTGCAGGAACGGCAGCATCTCGACGCGTCCGGCCCCCGTCACCGCATGCGACCACACCGCGACGTCGGGCGTGCCGCCGAGGGCCTCGAACAGCGCCGCGGGGTCGCCACCGACGAGCCGCACGCGACGCCAGCTGTGTGCGGCCTTCGCCGCCGCCTTCGCGAAGCCCTTGACCCAGGCCGCGTCCTTCTCGTGCGAGACGGTCACGCCCGCCGCGCGCAGCGCCTTCTCGACGCGGGAGGGCAGCGCAGGGGCCGACACGGTGAACGGCGAGCCGCTGCGCAGGGCGGCGGCGATCACGCGGATGCCGTCGGCGAGCGCCGCGTCCTCCGCGATGCGCACGTCGACCTCGACCGGACGGTACCGGAAGACGTTGCGCTCGACGCCGAGGCCGGACTTGTCGGAGGTCACGCCGAACTCGGAGGTCCAGGCGCGCTCGTCGGCTGCGGCGGCGCGGTGCAGCCACTCGATCTCGAGCGCGTCGAGGTCGGCAGCGGCGGCGGCCAGCACGGCGTCGACGGCCGGCAGCGTGGCGGCGTCGGATGCGGCGGCAGGCAGCTCACCCCGCGTCCACTCCCCCAGCCCGAACAGGTAGTTCGGCCCGCCGGCCTTGGCTCCCGCTCCGACCGCCGAGCGCTTCCAGCCGCCGAACGGCTGACGCTGCACGATCGCGCCGGTGATGCCGCGGTTGACGTAGAGGTTGCCTGCCTCGACCTCGTCGAGCCAGGTCGCCACCTCCTCGGAGTCGAGGGAGTGGATGCCGGCGGTGAGGCCGTAGTCCACGGCGTTCTGCAGGCGGATGGCCTCGTCGAGGTCCTTCGCGCGCATGATGCCGAGCACGGGGCCGAAGAACTCGGTGAGGTGCGTGGTCGATCCGGGGGCGACGCCGATCTTGACGCCGGGCGTCCACTGGCGGCCTTCGGTGTCGAGCTTCTTCGGCTCGACGAGCCAGCGCTCGCCCTTCTCCAGGGTCGTGAGTGCGGTGAGCAGCTTGCCGTTCGCGGGCTCGATGATCGGGCCCATCTGCGTCGCGGGGTCCTCGGGCAGGCCCACGCGCATCGAGGTGACGGCGTCGACGAGCTGGCGCTCGAAGCGCTCGGAGTCGGCGACCGAGCCGACGAGGATCGCCAGTGACGCCGCCGAGCACTTCTGCCCCGCGTGGCCGAACGCGCTGCGGGCGACGTCGGCGGCCGCGAGATCGAGGTCTGCCGAGGGCGTGACGATGATCGCATTCTTGCCGCTGGTCTCGGCGAGCAGCGGCAGGTCGGAGCGGAACGAGCGGAACAGCTGCGCCGTCTCGTAGGCGCCCGTGAGGATGACCCGGTCGACGGCCTCGCTCGCGACGAGCTGCGTGCCGAGCTCGCGGTTCGCGAGGTCGACGAGCGCGAGCAGGTCGCGGGGCACACCCGCCGCCCACAGCGCCTCGACCATGACCGCACCGCAGCGCTGAGTGAGCTTGGCGGGCTTGATGATGACGCCCGAGCCCGAGGCGAGACCCGCGAGCACTCCGCCGGCGGGGATCGCGACGGGGAAGTTCCACGGCGGGGTCACGACCGTGACGGTCGACGGCACGAACTCCGCGCCCGTGACGTTCTCGAGGTCGAGCGCGCGCTCGGCGTAGTAGTGCGCGAAGTCGATCGCCTCGCTGACCTCGGGGTCGGCCTCGGCGATCGTCTTGCCGGCCTCGTGGGCCATGATCTCGATGAGCTGGGCACGGCGGGCGGCGAGCTCGTCGCCCGCGCGGTGCAGGATCTCGGCGCGCTCGGATGCCGGACGCGCGGCCCATGCGGCGGCGGCGGCCGTCACGTCGGCGAAGACGCCGTCGAGCTCGTCGGCGGTCTCGACCTTGGCGCGGGCGATCGCGTCGAGGCCGAGCGTGGAGTCCACGGAGCGCTGCAGGATCTCGCGACCCCAGGCGCGGTTCGCGCCGATCGCCGGGTCGGAGTCGGGATGGTTGTGGAAGCCGGCCGTACCCTCGAACACCTCGGTCGTGCGGTCCTGCACGCGGTGCGGCGCGGGGACGGCGGGGTCGGCGGCGAGCGCCGCGAGCGAGCGCTCGAACCGCTCCCGCTCGCGGGTGAGCAGCGTGGGGTTCGAGGCGAGCTCGAACACGGCCGACATGAAGTTCTCGGGGCTCGCGTTCTCCTCGAGTCGGCGCACGAGGTACGCGATCGCGACGTCGAACTCGGCGGGGTTCACGACGGGCGTGTACAGCAGCAGGCGTCCGACGTCCTTGCGCACGGCCTCGGCCTGGCCGGTCGCCATGCCGAGCAGCATCTCGTACTCGACGGCGTCGGTCACGCCGCGCTGCGAGGCGAGCAGCCACGTGTAGGCGATGTCGAAGAGGTTGTGACCCGCGACGCCGATGCGCACGGCATCCAGCCGCTCGGGGGTCATGGCCCAGTCCAGCACACGCTTGTAGTTCGTGTCGGAGTCCTGCTTGGTGCCGTAGGTCGCGAGCGGCCACCCGTGGACCTTCGCGTCGACCTCCTCCATCGCGAGGTTCGCTCCCTTGACGACGCGCACCTTGATCGGGGCACCGCCCTTCGCGCGGCGGGCGGCCGCCCATTCCTGCAGTCGCTGCATCGCGGCGAGCGCGTCGGGCAGGTAGGCCTGCAGCACGATGCCCGCCTCGAGATCCTCGAGACCCGGCTGGTCGAGGATGCTGGTGAACGCCGCGATCGTGAGATCGAGGTCGCGGTACTCCTCCATGTCGAGGTTGATGAACTTGGCCTTGCCCTTCGACTCCGCAGCGGCGGCGAGGCGGTAGAGCGGGGTGAGCTTCTCGACGACGTCGGCGACGGCCTCGTCGAACGACCACATCGACAGCTGGCTCACGACGCTCGACACCTTGATCGACACGTAGTCGACGTCGTCGCGGGCGAGGAAGTCGCGCGTGCCCTGCAGCCGACGGCCGGCCTCGCGCTCGCCCAGCACGGCCTCGCCGAGCAGGTTGAGGTTCAGGCGGTTGCCGGTCTTGCGCAGCTTCGCGATCGCGGGGCCGAGCTTCGAGGGGGTCGCGTCGAGCACGAGGTGGCCGACCATGGCGCGGAGCACCCGGCGCGAGATCGGCACGACGACGCCGGGCAGTTTGGGCGCCCAGAAGCCGCCGGCCTTGATCGCCAGGCGCAGGTAGCCGGGCAGCAGCGTGGGGGTGATGTCGGCGAGGCCCGCGAGGGTGCGGCCGGCGACGCCGAGGTCTTCGGGGCGCATGACGCCGTCGACGAAGCCGACCGTGAAGGCGAGGCCGTTCGGGTCCTTGAGCACTTCGGAGAGACGCTGAGCGGCGGGCTCGACGGGGTGGGTCTCGCTCTCGGCGAGCCACTTCTCGACGAGCGCGGCGACGTCCTCGGTGCGCGGGTGGGAGCCCGGGGTGGTGGTGGGGGTGGCGGCGTCGGCGGCGACAGTCATCGGGGTACCTTCCGGAGAGCGCACAACCGGGACCGTGTGCGACTCGATCATTCTCAGACGCCGCAGTAGGCTACGTCTATCAACCGATTCGGAGCATTTCCGTTCGGTTTTCCTGAACTGTTCGAGGGTGGTGGAGAGAGCGGATGCTGGACGTCAACCGCTTGCGGATGCTGGTCGAGTTCTCGCGACTCGGCACCCTCTCCGCCGTCGCCGACGCCCTGTCGTACAGCAAGGCGTCGGTGTCGCAGCAGCTCAGCGCCCTGGAGCGCGAGGTCGGCGTGCCCCTGCTGCGCCGAGTGGGCCGGGGCGTGCAGCTCACGCCGCAGGGCACGGTGCTCGTGACCGAGGCCATCGGCATCCTCGACCGTCTCGAGCAGGCCGAGGTCGCCGTCGCCGAGTCCCTCACCGAGGTGACAGGCACCGTGCACCTCGCGGTCTTCCAGTCCACCGCCCATTCGCTGCTGCCCGGCGCCCTGGCGGCGCTTCGCGCCGAGCATCCGTCGCTCCGCGTCGAGGTCACCGAGAGCGACCCCGAGACCGGGCTCGTCGGGGTGTCGAGCCGCGACTTCGACCTGATCCTCGCGGAGCAGTACCCCGGACGCACGCGGCCGATTCACGCCGACCTCGATCGGGTGGCACTCGCCCACGACGCGATCGCCCTGGCCCGGCATCCGGGCGCTCCCGCCGCCGACGACCCCGTCGCTGCCCTCTGGGCCACCCGCGACGAGCCCTGGGTGCTGGAACCAGCCGGCACGGCCTCGCGCGCGTGGGCCGAGCAGCTGTGCCGCACGGCGGGCTTCGAACCCGACGTACGGTTCGAGGTCGCCGACCTCACGGCGCACGTGCGACTGATCCGCGCCGGACTCGCGGTGGGGCTGCTGCCCGAACTGGTGTGGGCGGGCGAGACGCCGACCGTCGACCTCACCCCGCTCCCCGAGGAGCCGCGGCGCGAGATCTTCTCCTCCGCGCGGCGGGTCTCGGCGGCCGCCCCGTCGATCCGCGCCGTGCGGCGGGCGCTCGCGTCGACGGCATCCCGCAACCTCCTCGACTGACCACAGCCGGGGTCTCGATGACGTCACAGAACGTCACGGGAATATGCACACACATGGATCCGTTGAGACCCTCGTACCCGGACGAAGGAGTCCGATCGACTCCTTTCTGAAAGGCATCACTGTGAGCACTCCCGTCATCGACCGCACCGCCCCCACCGAGCACCCCGTCCTGGACGTTCTCGCCGGACGCTGGAGCCCCCGCGCCTACGACGCGGACACGACAATCGACGACGCCAAGCTGAACGCCGCCCTCGAGGCCGCGCGCTGGTCGCCCTCCGCCTACAACCTGCAGCCCTGGCGTTTCATCGTCGCGCGTCGCGGCACCGCACTGTTCGACCAGGTCACGAGCGCGCTCGTCGAGTTCAACCAGCTCTGGGCCAGCAAGGCCTCGGCCCTCGTCGTCGCGATCGCCGAGACCGAGTCCGAGGACGGCAAGGCCATCAGCCACGCGATCTACGACCTCGGCCAGGCCGTCGCGCACTTCTCGGTGCAGGCTCACCACGAGGGCCTGCTCGTGCACCAGATGAGCGGCTTCGACCCTGAGGTCGTCCGCGAGTTCGCCGACCTGCCCGCACGCTTCAGCGCCGTCACCGTGATCGCCGTGGGCGAGCTCGGCGACGCCTCCGGCCTCCCCGAGGGCCTGCAGCAGGGCGAGACCGCTCCGCGCGTGCGCCGCCCGATCGACGAGACGGTCATCCTCAGCGCCTGACCGCACGTCCGCGCCTCACGCCGCCGACGCCCCTGCTGATCGTCGACGCCCCTCCTGGTTCACGTGAACCAGGAGGGGCGTCGGCGGCAGACAGGGGCGTCGGCGAATCGGTACGGGCGCCCCGCGCCTCAGTGCCCGGCGCTCTCGGCGCGCACCTCGTTGCCGTGCCGGTCGACGACCTTCCCGTCGACGATCGAGTCGCCGTCCTCGAAGGCCTCGAGGTACACGACGGGGATGCTGCGCGTCGGCGCCGCCGCGAACACCGACGCGTCCTTCCCGGGCCTCCGACCCAGGTGGTTGAAGAGCAGGTTGAGCAGGATCGCCGTGACGGCGGCCGAGCTGATACCCGAGTGGAAGATGGTCGTGAACCAGTCGGGCATCCCGTCGTAGATCGTGGGCGCCGCGATGGGCAGCATCCCGATCCCGATGGCCGACGCCACGATGACGAGGTTCATGTTGCCCCGGTAGTCGACCTTGGCCAGGGTGCGGATGCCGCTCGCCGCGACGCTGCCGAACAGCACGATGCCCGCTCCGCCGAGCACCGGCGCCGGCACGGCCGCGACCACGCGCCCGAGCACGGGCAGCAGGCCGAGCAGGACGAGCACCACGCCGCCCGCGGTCACCACGAACCGGCTCTTCACGCCGGTGATCGCGACGAGCCCGACGTTCTGCGCGAAGGCCGACTGCGTGAACGAGCCGAACACGGGTGAGACGGCGCTCGACAGCATGTCCGCCCGCAGGCCCGCGGCGATGCGCTTCGAGTCGACCTTCGTGCCGACGATCTCGCCGACCGCGAGAATGTCGGCCGTCGTCTCGGTGAGCGTGACGAGGATCACGATGAACATCGAGATGATCGCGGCGACCTCGAAGGTCGGCATCCCGAACGCGAACGGACTCGGCAGCGCGAAGATCGGCCCCTCACCCACGGCTCTGAAGTCGACCCGGCCGAGCACCGCCGCGACGATCGTGCCGACCACGATCGCGAGCAGGATCGACAGGCGGGAGATCGCGCCGACGGGCACCTTGCTCAGTGCCACGACCACGACGAACGTGATCAGCGCGAGCAGCAGGTTCGACGGGTCGCCGTAGTCGGATGCCGTGCTGTCGCCGCCCATCGCCCAGTTGGCCGCGACGGGGAGCAGCGTGAGACCGATCGTCGTGATCACGGTTCCGGTGACCACCGGTGGGAAGAAGCGGATGACCGTCGCGAAGACCGGCGCGATCGCCAGTCCGATCACCGAGGCGACGATCACCGAGCCGAAGACCGCGGGCAGCCCGCCGCCGCTCGTGACGATCGCGCCCATGGTCGCGACGC
Organism: Microbacterium sp. GCS4; assembly: GCF_001262495.1. Taxonomy (GTDB): domain Bacteria; phylum Actinomycetota; class Actinomycetes; order Actinomycetales; family Microbacteriaceae; genus Microbacterium. The sequence continues at coordinate 83,344 of NZ_LGYE01000002.1, read as the reverse complement.
CCGCGAAGGAGACGCCCTGCACGAGCGGCAGCTGCGAGCCGAAGAACGGGATGCCGACGGTCTGCAGGATCGTCGCGAGGCCACCCATGAACAGGCAGGCGGTGATCAGCACGCCGATCTCCGCCCCGTTCAGGCCGGCCATCGAGCCGATGATGAGCGGCGGGGCGATGATCCCGCCGTACATGGTCAGCACGTGCTGGATGCCGTAGGCGACCGTCACTCCGAGCGGCAGCCGCTCGTCTTCGGGGCGTACGGCGGTGGTGCGTTTCTTCATCTCGACCTCTTCGTCGTGGGTGGTGTCGTGCGGGGTGGGGGTGCTGGTCGTGGTCGGTCGTGCGGGTGCGGGTCAGCCGTGTCCGGCGAGCAGGCCGCGGGCGGCCTCGCTGTGATGGGCGATCAGGCGATCGACGTCGAGCCCGACGATCTGCCCGTCGAGCACGCGCCAGGAGCCCGCGACCATGACCCGGTCGGCGCGTTCGGCGCCGCACAGGAGCAGCGCGGCCACCGGATCGTGGCTGCCCGAGAAGCGCAGCCCGTCGAGTGTGAACATCGCGAGGTCGGCCTGCCGCCCCACCTCGAGCACGCCGATGTCGTCGCGACCGAGGGCGCGCGCCGATCCGGCGGTCGCCCAGTCCAGCGCCCGCTCCGGAGTCACCGCGGCGGCGCCGTAGCGCAGACGCTGCAGGTAGAGCGCCTGGCGCACCTCCTGGATCATGTTCGATCCGTCGTTCGAGGCCGAGCCGTCGACGCCGAGGCCGACGGGCGCGCCGGCCTGCTCGAGTTCGAGCGTGCGGGCGATCCCGGAGGCGAGCCGCATGTTCGACGTCGCGCAGTGCGACACCGCCGTCCCTGCGGCGCCGAGGCGCGTGATCTCCGCATCGTCGAAGTGGATGCCGTGCGCCAGCCAGGTGCGGTCCGACAGCCAGCCGACGCTCTCGAGATAGTCGACTGTGCGGAGGCCGAAGGTCTCGCGGCAGAAGTCCTCCTCGTCGAGCGTCTCGGCGAGGTGGGTGTGCAGGCGCACGTCGAGGTTCTCGGCCAGGGCGGCGGTGTCGCGCATGAGCCCCGTGGTGACGGAGAACGGCGAGCAGGGCGCGAGGCCGATCTGCACCTGCGCGCCGTCGCCGCGCTCGTGATACGCCCCGATGAGCCGCTCGCTGTCGGCGAGGATCACGTCGGCGTCCTGCACCGTGCTCTGCGGGGGCAGGCCGCCGTCGTCCTCGCCGAGCGACATCGACCCTCGGGTGAGCGTCGCCCGCATCCCGAGCCGGCGCACGACGTCGACCTGCACGTCGATCGCATCGTCGAGCCCCTGGGGGAACAGGTAGTGGTGGTCGGCGGCGGTCGTGCAGCCCGAGAGCAGCAGCTCGGCGAGCGCCACGGTCGTCGCGAGCTCGAGATCGCGCGGGGTGAGACCGGCCCAGACGCCGTACAGCCCCTTGAGCCAAGGGAAGAGCTCCGCGCTCACGACGGGCGTCCAGGCGCGGGTGAGCGTCTGGTAGAAGTGGTGATGCGTGTTGATCAGGCCGGGGATGACGACGTGCCGCGACGCGTCGACGGTCTCCTCGACGGGCTGTGCAGGGGTCGCTCCGCGGGGCACGATCTCCGCGATGCGGCCGTCGGCGATCACGATGCCGCCGCCGGCGTCGGCGTCGGTTCCGGTGTGGATGCCGAGGGGATTCTTCACCCAGAGGCGGGCAGTCGAGGACATGGCGTGGCTCCATCGGTACGAACGGAGCCGCGGGCCGGCCCCGAAGGGGCCAGCTCAGTGTTGTCCTGTCTGCTGATCCAGGATCCCCGTCGCCGGGGTGCCATCAGGTTTACCAGCATCCCGGTCAGATCGTCAAGGTGGGATTCCGAATGCCGGGTGATTCTTTCCGTATCTCAGAATGCGTCGGGAGCGCTGACGTCCGTCGTCAGCGACGACGCCCCTCCTGAGCGCCGACGCCCCTCCTGATTCACGCGTATCAGGAGGGGCGTCGGCAGCCAGCAGGGGCGTCGGCGTCAGTCGTCGAGGAGCTCGGCCTCGACCACGTCGTCGCCCTCGTCGTCAGGACGCTCGGGGTCCGGACTCGTCGCGGTCAGCACGAGCGCCGTGCCGTCGGCCGCGACGTCGACGCGCACGGTGTCGCCGTCATGCACGCCGCCCGAGAGCAGCGCGGTCGCGAGCTTGTTCTGCACCTCGGTCTGGATGAGACGCCGCAGCGGGCGGGCGCCGAACACCGGGTCGTATCCGCGCTCGGCGAGCCACGACCGCGCATCCGGGGTGACCGCGAGAGACAGCCGACGATCGCGCAGCCGCTCGTGCAGCTGGTCGACCGAGAGCTCGACGATCTGCGCGAGGTCGTCCTCGCTGAGCGCCTGGAACATCACGATGTCGTCGAGACGGTTGAGGAACTCCGGTCGGAACGCCTGCCGCACGAGCGCCATGACCTGCTCGCGCTTCTCGTCGGGCGCGAGCGTCGGATCGATGAGGATCGGCGACCCGAGGTTCGAGGTGAGGATGAGGATGACGTTCGAGAAGTCGACCGTCCGCCCCTGCCCGTCGGTCAGCCGACCGTCGTCGAGCACCTGCAGCAGCACGTCGAAGACCTCGGGGTGCGCCTTCTCGACCTCGTCGAGCAGCACGACGCTGTACGGACGGCGCCGCACGGCCTCGGTCAGCTGGCCGCCCTGCTCATAGCCGACGTACCCGGGAGGGGCGCCGACGAGCCGCGAGACCGAGTGCTTCTCGCCGTACTCCGACATGTCGATGCGCACCATGGCGCGCTCGTCGTCGAACAGGAAGTCCGCGAGCGCCTTCGCGAGCTCGGTCTTGCCGACACCGGTCGGGCCGAGGAACAGGAACGATCCGGTCGGGCGGCCGGGGTCGCTGATGCCCGCGCGGGAGCGGCGCACGGCATCCGACACGGCCTTCACGGCATCCTTCTGCCCGATCAGACGTCGCCCGAGCTCGGACTCCAGGTGCAGCAGGCGCTCGCTCTCGCCCTGCAGCAGACGTCCGACGGGGATGCCGGTCCACGCGGCGATCACGGCGGCGATGTCCTCGTCGGTGACCTGCTCGTTGACCATGCGGGGCTCGTCGGATGCTGCGGCCTCGGCCTGCTCTGCCTCGGCGATGTCGCGCTCGAGGCGCTTGATCGTCTCGTACTCGAGCTTCGAGGCGCGCGTGTAGTCGGCCTCGCGCATCGCGAGGTCGCGCTGCGTGACGGCGTCGTCGAGCTGCTTCTTGAGCTCGCCCACGCGGTTGAGGCCCTGCCGCTCGCGCGCCCACCGCGCTTCGAGCTCGGCGAGTTGCGCCTCGAGGCCGACGAGCTGCTCGCGCAGCGCGCCGAGACGCTCCTTCGAGGCGGCGTCCTTCTCGCGCTTGAGCGCGAGCTCCTCGAGCTTCATGCGGTCGACCTGGCGCTTGAGCTGGTCGATCTCGACGGGTGAGGAGTCGATCTCCATCTTGAGACGCGACATCGACTCGTCGATCAGGTCGATCGCCTTGTCGGGAAGCTGCCGCGCCGGCAGGTAGCGGTTGGAGAGCGCGGCCGCGGCGACGAGCGCACTGTCGGAGATCGTGACCCCGTGGTGCGCCTCGTAGCGGCCCTTGAGCCCGCGAAGGATCGCGATCGTGTCCTCGACGGTCGGCTCGCCCACGTACACCTGCTGGAAGCGACGCTCGAGTGCGGCATCCTTCTCGATGAACTCGCGGTACTCGTTGAGCGTGGTGGCGCCGATCAGGCGCAGCTCCCCGCGGGCGAGCATGGGCTTGAGCATGTTCGACGCCGCGACGGACCCCTCGCCGCCACCCGCGCCCATGAGCACGTGCAACTCGTCGATGAAGGTGATGATGCGACCGTCGGACTCGGTGATCTCCTTGAGCACGCTCTTGAGGCGCTCCTCGAACTGCCCGCGGTACATGGCACCGGCGACGAGCGCGGAGATGTCGAGCGACACGAGCTCCTTGTCCTTGAGGGACTCGGCGACGTCACCCGCGACGATGCGCTGTGCGAGGCCTTCGACGACGGCGGTCTTGCCGACGCCGGGCTCGCCGATCAGCACGGGGTTGTTCTTGGTGCGTCGGGTGAGCACCTGGCTCACGCGTCGGATCTCGCTGTCGCGGCCGATCACGGGGTCGAGCTTGCCCTGGCGGGCGCGGTCGGTGAGGTTGATCCCGAACTGCTCGAGGGCGGACTGCTGGTCGTCGTTCTGCGCGGTGCTCTGTGGGCCTGGCATCTGTTCCTCCTGAGGAGACTCCTTGTCGTCGATGGCCACTCGCCAGAAAGTTGAGTGGAGATGACTCAAGTTTAGCGCACGGCGGCGACGGCGTCCAGGATCGCCTGCGCGACCTCGCGCTTACTGCCCGCGGCGGAGGCCACGACCGCGCCGCCCTCCCCCACGACCTCGACCGCATTCTCGGCCGACTCGAAGCCGCGCTCGGCATCCACGAGGTTCACGGCGAGCAGGTCGACGCCCTTGCGCTCGCGTTTGCGACGCGCACGCTCCAGGCGCTCGGCGGGGTCCGGCAGCGTCTCGGCGGCGAAGGCGACGATGGTCTGCCCCGCGGGTGCCGAGCCGGCACTCCGGGCGGCGGCGAGCGCGGCGACCACATCCCCGTTCTCGACGAGGTCGATGCGCGTGAGCGGACCGGCTTCCTTCGTGAGCTTCTGCGCGGCGACCTCCGCCGGGCGGTAGTCGGCCACGGCAGCCGCCATGACGATCACGTCGGCCTCGACCGCGACGCGCTTCATGACGTCGGCGAGCTCCGCCGCCGTCCCGACCGGCTCCACCACGAGGGACGGATGCCGCGTCTCGGCGAGCACGTCGGCCGAGACGTGTGCGGCGACGAGGGTCACGGCGGCACCGCGGGCGGCGGCCTCCGAGGCGAGCGCGGCCCCCTGCCGACCGCTCGACCGGTTGCCGAGGAAGCGCACGGGGTCGATCGGCTCGCGCGTGCCGCCCGCCGACACCACGACCCGGAGTCCCGCGAGGTCCTGAGGGGCGAGAAGGGCGTGCGCGGCCTCGGCGATCTGCTCGGGCTCGACCATGCGTCCGGGGCCGCTGTCGCCGCCGGCGAGCTCGCCGTCGGCGGGTCCGATCAGGTGGATGCCGCGCGCGACGAGAGTCGCGATGTTCGCCTGGGTCGCGGCGTTGCGCCACATCTCGGCGTGCATGGCCGGTGCGAGCAGCACGGGCGCCTCGGTCGCGAGCAGTGTCGTGCCGAGCAGGTCGTCGGCGATGCCGGCCGTGATCTTCGCGATCGTGTTCGCGGTCGCCGGGGCCACGATCACGAGGTCGGCGTTCTGCCCGAGGGCGACGTGCCGCACGCGCGCGACGTCGTCGTGCACGCTGGTCGTCACCGGGTGCCGGCTCAGCGCCTCCCACGTGGGCGTGCCGACGAAGCGCAGCGCGTCCTCGGTCGGAACGACGGTCACCTCGTGTCCGCTCTTCGTGAGCAGCCGCACCAGGTGCACTGTCTTGTACGCGGCTATTCCACCCGTGACTCCGACGACGATGTTCACGGTTCGATTCTGCCCCAGCATCCGATCGCGCGGGTCGCGGTCCTCGCACGGATCGCGTCCAAACATTCGCATCGCGGAATCTCATCTCCGCGCTATGGACATGCTCGGAGGGTTGTCCTACACTCGACCCAGGCCTAGGCGGGTTACCACTGTGAACCATCTACCGGGCATCCCGCGGCGAAGACGCCGCGGTTGCGACCCGGGAGGTTCCCCACATGCTCGACCGCATCCACGACTACGCCGAGTGCCTGGCCGATCCCGACCGCTGGGCGATCGCCACGATCGTCGAGGTCTCCGGCTCCGTGCCGCGGCCGCCCGGCACCTCCATGGCGGTGCGCGACGACGGGCGGACCATCGGCTCGATCTCGGGGGGATGCGTGGAGGGCGCGGTCGTCGACGCCGCCCTCGGCTGCCTGGAGTCCGGCTCGGTCGAGCTGCACTCCTTCGGGTACGCCGACGACGACGGCATCTCGATCGGACTCCTGTGCGGCGGCGATGTGCGCGTGCTCGTGCACCCCCTGCGCACGCTGCCCTCCGAGCTGCTCTTCGCACTCGCCGCGCCGGAGCCCGGACTGCGCCTGGTGCGCGACCTCCCCCTCGACGACAGTGCCCGCAACGGCGGAGCCCTCCGCCTCGGGAGGACCTCGCCCGGCGACGCCTCCTCCCGAGCGCGAGCCCTCCTCCCGAACGCGTCGGCCGCCTCGAACGCGTCGGACGCCGCCGAGGATCCGCTCATCCGGGCCGCGCTCGAGGCCGGCGGCACCCATGTCGTCGACATCGCCGACCGCAGCCGGCCGGAGTGCCCCGTCGCGCGTCGGGTGCTCGTGGAGTCGACCGCCGCGCCCGCGCGACTCCTCATCTACGGGGCCAACGACTTCGCCGTGGCGCTCGCCCAGGCCGCTGCTCTCCTCGGACGCCGGGTGACCGTGTGCGACGCACGCCCCGTGTTCGCCACGTCCGCGCGCCACCCCGGCGCGCACGAGGTGGTGCTCATGCCCCCGGCCGTGCACTTCGCGCGGGAGGCGGAGGCCGGACGCCTCGACGCTCGCACGGCCGTGGTCGTGCTCACCCACGACCCGCGGGTCGACCTCCCCGTGCTGGAGCAGGCGCTGCGCTCTGGGGTCGCGTACGTCGGTGCGATGGGCTCACGCGTCACGCACGAGAAGCGGATGCAGGAGCTGCGATCGGGCGGCATCCCCGACGCCCTGCTCGCGCGCCTGCACTCCCCCATCGGACTCGACCTCGGCGCCCGCACCCCCGCCGAGGTCGCCGTGTCGATCCTCGCCGAGCTCGTCCTCGCGACGAGCGGCGGCACACGCAGCGCGTCGGCTGCGGTGCCACGGAGGCTGCGCGACACCGACGGCGCCGTGCACGACACCGGCCGCACCTGCGCCGCCGCGCCGACGATCGGCCGGGTGCCTACGACACCCCCGACCGCGACGGAGGTGCCGGCATGGATGTGACCAGTGTCGACGAGGTGCTGATGTGCGCGGATCCGCGGGAGTGGCGCTCCGGAGACTCGTGGCTCGCCGGAGGCACGGTCCTCTACTCCTACGGCACCGACGTCACCCGCGGGGCCCCTCGGCGCCTCCTCGACATCACGGGCGCCGGCTGGCGACCGCTCACCTGGCACGAGGATGCCGCAGGCGAGCCCGCTCTGGAGATCGCGGCGACCTGCCGCGTCGCCGACCTGCGCGCCCTGGCCGACGAGCCCCGACCCGGCGGCGTCGACCGGGCGACCCTTCCCGGCCTCGACCTGATCCCGCCGGTGTGCGACTCCTTCGTGGCCTCGTGGAAGATCTGGCACATGTCCACGGTCGGCGGCAACGTCGCGACCGCCCTGCCCGCCGGCCCCCTGATCTCCCTGCTCACCGCCTGGGACGCGACCGCGCTGATCCTGCGCCCCGACGGCCGGCGGCGTCGCGTCGCCGTCGCCGACCTCGTCGTCGGCGCCACGAGGACACGCCTCGGATACGGGGAGCTGATCCGCAGCTTCCTCGTGCCAGGTGCCTCCCTGCGCCAGCGGCCCGCGTTCCGGCGCATCTCGCTCACCGAGCGCGGACGGTCCGCCGCCCTGCTGATCGGGCGCCGCACCTCCGAGCGGTCGCTGCGGCTGTCGGTCACGGCATCGGTCGCCCGCCCCGTCATGCTCGACCTCACGGCCGACACCGAACTCGACCGACGCTCCGGAGCCGTGCGCGCGGATGCCGGGGCATGGCGCACCGCCGTCGATCGGGCCGCGGGGCGATGGTACGACGACGTCCATGGCGACCCCGCTTGGCGACGTCTGATGACCCATCGCCTCGGCGACGAGATCCTCGCCGAGCTGCTGCCGGGGATCGCCACCGGGGTGGATCGGGCAGAAGGTCGCGTCACGGGCGATCTGCGCATCGAGAGGAGAGCTGCATGAGCACGGACGAGATCGGCATCGCCGCGGATGCCGCCGACGCGACTGCCCCCGCGGACGTGGTGGGCCAGACCGCCGCCGCAGGCCCCACCGCCACCCTCGACGGCCGCACGGTCGCGGTGTCCCCCGAGCCGGGGCAGTGCCTGCGCACCTGGCTGCGCGACCAGGGGTCGTACGGCGTGAAGAAGGGGTGCGACGGCGGCGACTGCGGCGCCTGCACGGTGATCGTCGACGGCGAGGCCGTGCACAGCTGCGTCTACCCCGCGCACCGCGCCTCGGGTCGCGACATCGTCACGGTGCAGGGACTGGGGTCCCCCGAGCATCCTCACCCGGTGCAGGAGAGCTTCCGTCGGGCCGCCGGCTTCCAGTGCGGCTTCTGCACCGCGGGGATGGTGTGCACGGTCGCGTCGATGCCGGAGGGCGCCGAACAGGATCTCGGCCGCACGCTCAAGGGCAACATCTGCCGGTGCACGGGCTACCGCAGCATCGAGGACGCCGTGCACGGACGCGTCAACATCGACGACCGCGCCGGGGGCGTCGGCCATGCGACGGGGACGCCTGCCGCGATGGGCGTCGTGACGGGCACGGTCCGGTACACGATGGACGTCGACGAGACCGAGCTGCCCGGGACGCTGCTGTACGCGGCCGTCGTGCGCAGCCCCCACGCCCACGCACGCGTCGCGCACGTCGATGCGACGCGGGCGCTCGGGGCTCCCGGCGTCGTGACGGTGCTGACGCGCGACGACGCCCCGCGCACGCTCTTCTCGTCGGCGCAGCACGAGCTCGTCGAGGACGACCCCGATGACACCCGCGTGTTCGACGACGTCGTGCGCTTCGTCGGCCAGCGCGTCGCCCTGGTCGTCGCCGAGTCCCCGCGTCTGGCCGAACGCGCCGCGCGCCTCGTCGACGTCGAGTACGAGGTGCTGCCGGCCAACGTCGACCCCGAGCTCGCCGACCATCCGGACACGCCGACCCTGCACGGTGACAGCAACGTCCTCGTGGAGCTGCACTCCGAGGTGGGCGACCTCGCCGCCGCCCTCGCGGCATCCGATGTCGTCGAGGAGCGCACCTTCCACACCCATCGCGTGTCGCACACCGCGCTCGAAACCCACGGCTCGATCGCCTGGCGCGACGAGGACGGCGGGTACGTCGTGCGCAGCAGCACGCAGGTGCCGTTCCTCGTGCGCCGGACGCTGGCCCGCGTGTTCGGCCTCGACAAGGAGGCGGTGCGCGTGTACGCCGCGCGGGTCGGCGGCGGTTTCGGCGGCAAGCAGGAGATGCTCACCGAGGACCTCGCGCTGCTGGCGACGCAGGCCACCGGTCGCCCGGTGCGCGTCGAGTTCTCGCGCAAAGAGGTGCTCACGGCCACGACCGTGCGCCATCCCTTCCGCGTCCGGGTGCGCATGGGCGCGACGGCGGACGGCACCATCACCGGCATCGGCGTCGACGTGCGGTCGAACACCGGCGCGTACGGCAACCACGGGCCCGGTGTGATGTTCCACGGCGTGGGCGAGTCGATCGCGGTGTACCGCGCGGCGGCGAAGAAGATCGACGCCGACGTCGTCTACACGAACACGATCCCCTCGGGCGCCTTCCGCGGCTACGGCCTCAGCCAGATGATCTTCGCGATCGAGTCGACCGTCGACGAGGTGGCGCGCCGTCTCGGCATGGATCCGCTCGACCTGCGCCGGCTGAACCTCATCGGCGCCGAGGATCCGATGATCGCGGCGCACGAGGAACCGGATCTGCTCATCGGCAGCTACGGCCTCGACGAGTGCGTGACGATGGTGCAGGAGACGCTGGCGAGGGACCGGGATGCCGATGCCGCCGCGCTCGAGCCCGGGTGGCGGATCGGCGAGGGTGCGGCCGTGGCCATGATCGCGACCGTCCCTCCCCGCGGCCACCACGCCCACGCCGCGATCCGACTCGACGAGGACGGCGACTTCACCCTCGACGTGGGCACGGCGGAGTTCGGCAACGGCACCTCCACCGTGCATCAGCAGATCGCGGCGACCGTGCTGCAGACGCATACGCGTCGCGTGCGGCTGCGCCAGGCCGATTCCGCTCTCGTGCCCCATGACACCGGAGCCTTCGGCTCCACGGGCACGGTCGTCGCTGGGCGCGCGACGCACGCCGCGGCGACCGCCCTCGCGGAGCGACTGCGTGCGCGAGCTGCGGAGCTGCTCGGGGCCCCGGTGGACGAGTGCCTTCTCGTGGGCGACCGTGTGGTGCACGGTGGCGCATCCGTGTCGCTGCGCGACCTCGCCGCCGACGCGATCCGCACGGCGACGCCCCTGGAGACCACCGGCTACTGGGGCGGCACGCCGCGCTCGGTGGCCTTCAACGTGCAGGGTTTCCGGGTGGCGATCGACGAGGGCACCGGCGAGCTGCGCATCCTCCGGTCGATCCACGCGGCCGATGCGGGCGTGGTGGTGAATCCGGAGCAGTGCCGGGGGCAGATCGAGGGCGGCATCGCGCAGGCCCTCGGGGCCGCGCTGCACGAGCACGTGCGCGTCGACGAGCGCGGCGTGGTCGTCACCGACATCCTCCGCCAGTACCACGTGCCGACCTTCGCCGATGTGCCGCGCTCGGAGATCACCTTCGCCCGCACGAGCGACGTGCTCGGGCCACTGGGGGCCAAATCGATGAGCGAGTCCCCTTTCAATCCAGTCGCGCCCGCCCTCGCGGCGGCGATCCGCGACGCCACCGGCATCCGGATGACGGCCACGCCGTTCACGCGCGACCGCATCCACGCCGCGATCCTCGACCGCGACGCGACACCGCCCCGGCCATGACCCTCCTCTACCGTCACGCGATCGTGCTCGCCGCGGGGAGCGGCTCCCGGCTCGGACGCGGCCCGAAGGCGCTGCTGCCCTGGAACGACGAGGTGCTCGTCACCCGCGCGGCCCGGGTCGCCGCGCACGCGGGATGCAGCGTCACGGTCGCGGTCGGGCCCGAGGCGCGCACGGCGAGGCGATGGCTGCGCGCCCGCTGCGCCTCCGCGAGCACCGTCTACGTGCGCGACGCCGCCTCCGGGATGTCGGCCTCCCTCCGCGCCGCGGTGCGTCATCTCGCCTCGGCGCCCGCCCGCCCGCACGTGGTGGTCGTGCTGCTGGTCGACCAGCCGGGAGTGAACGAGCCGGTCGTGAGCCGACTGCTGGCCGCACACCGGCCCGGCCGGGCGACCAGGGCCGCCTGGCACGGGGTCGCGGGCACCCCCGTCGTCTTCGACACCGCCGACCTCATCGCCGCCGCAGCCCTCGCGCAGGGCGACTCCGGCGCACGATCCTGGATGTCACGGCATCCGCACCTCGTCGATCGCGTCGAGTGCGCCGACATCGGCTCCGGCGCCGACGTCGACATCCCCGACGATCTCGCCGCCTGGCCGCAGCTGGGCTGAGACCACCGGTCACTGCTCCTCTCGCACGACGAGAAACGCCCCCTCCGACGGACCGGAGGGGGCGTCGTCGTGAGGACCGGGCTCAGCCGGCGAGCAGCATCTCGATCGGCCCGCGCACGAAGTAGAGAGCGAAACCCGCGGCCACGATCCACATCAACCAGTGCACCTTGCGCGCACGACCGGAGAGCGCGTTGACGAGCGCCCAGGTGATGAAGCCGACGCCGATGCCATTGGCGATCGAGTAGGTCAGCGGCATCGTCACGATCGTGAGGAAGACGGGAAGGGCGACCGCGAAGTTCGTGAACTTGATCTCCTTGATCTGCCCCATCATCATCGCGCCGACGACGACCAGTGCCGCGGAGCCGACCTCGATCGGCACGACGAGGGTCAGCGGCGTGAAGAACATCGAGAGCAGGAAGAGCACGCCGACGACGACGGCCGCGAGCCCCGTGCGCGCACCCTCGGCGATGCCGGAGGCGCTGTCGACGTAGACGGTGTTCGACGAGGTCGAGGACGCTCCGCCCGCGACGGCCCCGAGGCCCTCGACCACGAAGGCCGAGCGGAGACGCGGGAACGTGCCGTCCTTGTAGGCGAGGCCGGCGTTCTTCGCGAGACCGGTCATGGTGCCCATGGCGTCGAAGAAGTTCGAGAACACGAGGGTGAAGACGAGCATGGTCGCGGCGAGCGCGCCGATGCGGCCGAAGGAGCCCACGAGGTCGAACTGGCCGATCAGGCCGAAGTCGGGGATCGTCACGAGCGCGGTCGGGATCTCCGGGATCGTCATGTGCCAGCCGCCGGGGCCCTCGGCGCTCGATCCGAGCGTGAAGATCGCCTGGGCGATGATCGCGAGGATCGTGGAGGCGACGATGCCGATCAGGATGCCGCCGGGCACGCGGCGCGCGACCAGCACGCCGATGAGCACGAGGCCGATGAGGAAGATGAGGGTCGGGATCGAGGTGATCGAGCCGCCGTCGCCGAGCTGCACCGGCGGGCCGCCCGCGGTGCGGGTGACGAAGCCGGAGTCCACGAAGCCGATGAAGGCGATGAAGAGACCGATGCCGACCGTGATCGCCGCCTTCAGCTGAGCGGGCACGGCGTTGAAGATCGCGGTCCGGATGCCGGTGGCGCCGAACAGCACGATGAGGATGCCGTTGATGACGACGAGCCCCATCGCCTCGGGCCAGGTGACCTGGCCGACGACCGAGACGGCGAGGAACGAGTTGATGCCCAGCCCCGCGGCGAGCGCGAACGGCAGCCGGGCGACGAGGCCGAAGAGGATGGTCATGACACCGGCGGTGAGGCCCGTGGCCGCGCCGATCTGCGCGCCGTCGAGGGCGGTGCCCGCGACGTCCTCGACGCCGCCGAGGATGAGCGGGTTGAGGATCACGATGTAGGCCATGGTCACGAATGTGACGATGCCGCCGCGGATCTCGCGGGCGAAGGTCGAGCCCCGACGCGTGATCTCGAAGAAGCGGTCGACGGCGTTCTTGGGCTCGGCGTCGACCGTGGTGGTCGCTCCGGTGGCCAGGGGCGGGAGAGCCGGCGTGGGGACCGCGCCGGTCTCGGGGTCGTTGAAGACATGTGAAGACATCATCGGCTCCAGTGTTGTGGGGTGGAAGGAGTTCCCGGGTCGCCGAGGACCGGTTCGCCGGATCGACTGGCGGCTCGAGGCCGTCAGTGGTGGGTGCGCGTCGCGTCGGTGGTGGGTGCGCGACGCCTCGGTGGTCGGTGCGCGTCGCCTCAGTACTCGGTGCGTTCGGCGGTGGCGTTCCACTCGGTGAACGGCGCGACGCGTTCGTCGGCGGAGAGGCTCGCCGAACTGACGGGCATGATCGCCCTGTCGTCGGGGCCGCCCTCGAAGTAGCGGTAGAACACCGCGTCGTCGAATCCGGCGTCGGCCGCGTCGTGGCGGTCGGCGGCGAAGTAGACCCGGTCGATGCGGGCCCAGAGCGAGGTGGCGAGGCACATCGGGCAGGGCTCGCAGCTCGTGTAGAGCGTGGCGCCGGTGAGGTCGAAGGTGCCGAGCTCCCGGCAGGCGTTGCGGATGGCGGTCACCTCGGCGTGCGCGGACGGGTCGAGGTTGGCCGTCACCCGGTTGACGCCCTCGAAGACACGGCCGTCGGCGGAGACGACGATGGCCCCGAACGGGCCGCCCGCATTGCGGACGTTGTCGGTGGCGAGGGCGACGGCCTCGGAGAGGTACTCGGCCGGAGTGGGCTGCGAGTCGGTCGCGGGCATGCTGATGCTGGTCATGAAGGCTTCCTTGCTGTCGTCGCAGTGATACGGCTTCCGGTCGGCCCCGCCGGGGTCGGCCTCGAGATATACGTCGAACCGCTAGGTTGTGCTTTCGTGACTGCCGACCTCCATCGGTCGTCCAGCCACCACCGACTGTACCCCGGGCATCCCGGATCGTCCAGTGCAATCTGAAATTAGTTTTCCGACATGCGAGAATCTCGGCACACGGCGCCGACCTAGACTGACATGGTGTGCACCGTGGTGATCGACGTCGAGGATGCCGGCAACGCGCGGCTGCTCGCGGTGCGCGATGAGGATCCCCAGCGCGAATGGGATGCTCCCGGCGACTGGTGGCCTGATCGGTATCCCGGGATCTCCGGGATCCGCGACCGTCGGGCCGGCGGCGCGTGGCTGGCCGTGAACCCCTCCGAGCGACGGCTCGCCGTCCTGCTGAACCGCGCAGACGTGGCCGAGATCCCGGGCGGCACGCCGCAGTCCCGCGGTTCACTCGTGCTCGAATCCGTCTCGGGACGGTCCCCCGAGAGCGCTCTTCCGATGCACGGCTTCAACCTGCTCGAGGTCGGCCCCGCGGGAGCCCGCGTTCTCAGCTGGGACGGCGTCGTCCTGCGCGAGACTCCCATCACACCCGGCATCCACATGATCGCGCACGACGATCTCGACGACGGCGCGACCCCGCGCATCGCCACGTGGCTGCCCGAGTTCCGCACTCTGGGTCCCGCCGCAGACCTCGACGACTGGACCTCGGCGTGGACCGCGCTGCTCGGCGCGTCCGCGCGACTCGACCCGGAGGACGACCGGGCGATCATCCGCGACAACCGTCCGCACGGCTACCCGACCCAGTCGCTGCTGTACTGCACGGCGTCCGTGACGCCGAAGGGCATCGTGCTCGACTACCGCGCGCTCGCGCACGCCGGGCACTGGGACTGATCGCGGGCGCGAGGTCAGGCGCCCCGCGAGGTCAGGCGGCGGTCAGCTCAGGCGGCGGTCGGCTCGGGCGCCGGCATCGCCTCGAGGTCGTCGGCGCACGAGAACCGGGCACGATAGGCGGTCGGCGTGGTACCGAGCACACGCGCGAAGTTCTGGCGCAGCACGGCCGCCGACCCGAAGCCGCACTCCTGGGCGATGCGATCGAGCGGGACGTCGCTGCGCTCCAGCATCCGCTGCGCGTGCAGCACCCGCTGGCGGGCGAGCCACGCCGCCGGCGTCGCCCCGTACTCGGCCTTGAACCGCCGCGCAAAGGTCCGCGGCGACATGAGTGCGCGGGCTGCGAGCTGGTCCACGCCGAGGTCCTCGCGGAGGTGCGACACCGCCCAGTCGGCGACCGCGGCGAGCGAGTCGTTCGGGACCACGGGGATCGGCCGGTCGATGAACTGCGCCTGACCGCCGTCGCGCTGCGGGGGCACGACCATGCGCCGGGCGATGCGGTTGGTGAGCTCGGCGCCCAGCTCCTGACGGAGCAGGTGCAGGCACGCGTCGATGCCGGCCGCGGTGCCGGCACTCGTGATGATGCGGCCGTCCTGCACGAACAGCACATCGGGATCGACGTCGATCTGCGGGTACATGTCGGCCATGACGTCGGAGTACATCCAGTGCGTCGTCGCGCGACGGCCGTCGAGCACCCCGGACGCACCGAGGATGAACGACCCGCTGCAGATCGTCAGGACCCAGGCACCGCGCGCGACCGCGTCGCGGGCGACCTCGATCAGGAGCGGATCGATCGTCGACCAGTACTCGCGCGGTACCGGACAGAACACGACGAGGTCGGCCTCGTACGCGAAGGACAGGTCGTTCTCGACGTTGAGCGAGTACCCCAGCTTGGACGGGATCGCCCCGGGATGCGGCGCGACGACGCGGAAGTCGAAGTTCGGCACGCCGTCGTTCGACCGGTCGAGACCGAAGGCCTCGCAGGCGAGCCCGAACTCGAAGGGCGCGAACCCCTCTTGGACGATGCAGGCGACGGTTTCCATGGCGGCTCCCCGGTTTGGCAGTTTTCCGATGTTCGGAGTCTAATCTGCCACTCGTGGCGGATCAAGACCGAGCGTAGCTTTTCTGCCATGATCCTTCTCATCGCACTCCTCGCCCTCTCCCTCTGGGCGGTCGTCGCGACCGTCGTCGAAATCCGCCGGGACGGCTATCGCCGGCAGCCGACCGACTGGGGCCGCGTCGCCGGTCGCGACGCACTCGACGATGCGCAGTCCGGCCACGCCTATCGCTGACGCACCTCCTCGACGCCTCGGCGCCTCACCGGATGTTCTCCTGCACACCGGAGTACCGGACTACGCTCGACAGCATGAGCGAGCAGCAGCCCTCCGGCCAGCCCCAGGGAACACCTCCCGCGCCTCCGCAGGACCCCGGCCTGGGATATCCGGCACCGCAGGCCCCGCCGCACCCGCAGCAGGGCCAGCCGTCGTACCCGCAGCAGGGCCAGCCGTACGCACAGGGCCAACCGTACGCACAGGGCCAGCCGTACGCACAGGGCCAGCCGTCGTACCCGCAGCAGGGCCAGCCCTACCCGCAGGCACAGCCGTACCCGCAGAATCCGTCGTACCCGCAGAATCCGTCATATCCGGGCGCCGCGTCGGGTGCAGGCGGCCCGGGCAACACCCTCGGCCGCACCGCTTTCGTGATCGCCCTCATCACCCTCGGCATCGGCCTGATCGTCACGTTCTTCACCCCCCTGCTGTACTCGAGCGGAGGATACGCGGTCGCCGACGGGCTCAGCACGGTGATCGGGGTCTTCGTGCTCCTCGGCAACGCGGCGGCGCTCGTGCTCGGCATCGTCGCGCTCCGCCGACCCGCGCCGCACGTGCTGGCCGCCATGGCGATCGGCATCGCCGGGGCGTCGATCGCGATGCGCCTGTTCGGCTGGGCGTCGACGCTGTTCTACTACATCGGGTTCTGATCCTCCATCGGGCTCTGATCCGCGACGTCGGATTGCGGCCCGGGCTCAGGCCGGTCGGCCCGTGAGCACCCGCTCGTACACCTCGATCATCGCGGCGGTCCGCGACGACTGGCGGAACGCCTCCGAGACCTCGCGCGACGGCACGGGAGCGATACCGGAGGAGATGTCGGATGCTGCGCGCCGGAGCGTCTCGACCAGCCCCGCCTCGCGCTGGGCCTCGGTACCGGCCGCACCCGGGACGGCCCACAGACCTCCGCCGAGCTCGGCCGCGATGTCGGGGTCGCTGATGATCGACGGCGTCCCGAGGGTCGCGGCCTCGAACGGGGTCATCCCCTGCGTCTCGAAGCCGATCGACGTCTGCACGAGAGCATCCGCCGCAGCGATCCGCGCGAGGGTCTCGGGGTAGCTGAGCGTGCCGACGAACCGGACGCGCGGGTCCCCCGCGACGATCCTCTCTGCGGCTGCGCGCTGCCCTCCCCCGCCGATGATCTCGAGGTCGGCATCGACGCCGGACTCGACGAACGCCCGCAGGAACGGCAGCAGTCGCTTCTCCGGGCTCATCCGTCCGAGCCACACGAACCGGGGTCGGCCCGGCTCACGCCCGGCGGACGCGGCGGCGAGCGTCCGCTCCCGGATGTCGTCGTCGATCCCGTTCCACACCACATCCACCGGCGAGAACACGCCGTGCTCTTCGAGTCGGCGGGCGAAATGGGTCGACGGCGCGGTCACGGTATCCGCTCCCCGGGCGAGCCCGCGCAGGAACGCCCAGCCGTCCGCTCCCCCGATGCGCTCGACCACGCCGCGCAGGGCCGCACGCCGCCAGAGGTTGAGCACGGCGAGCACCGGCCGATGCAGCGGCGTGACCGCCGCGATCCCCACGTCGACGCGGTTGTGCATGGTGTGCACGACCGGGATGCCGTGGCGCGCCGCGTACCGGTGGCCGATGAACGCGCCCCAGAAGTCGGCCTGCACGTGAACGAGGTCCACCGGGGGCCGGTGCGTCATGGCGCGGTCGAGGTGCCGGTCGGCGGCACGGCCGGGCCAGCTCATCGAGTATTCGCGGTCGAGCGTGATGGGCATCGACGGCAGGTCGACGTTCGCGGGATCGGGGACGCGCGCGGCGCGCGGCCCGTGCATCCGCGGAGCCACCACGGTGACGGTGTGGCCCGCACGTTCGAGGAACTCCCGCTGCAGGCGCATCGAGACCTGGGCTCCGCCGAGCGAGTCCAGGTGCTGATCGCCGAAGAAGACGATGTGCATGGCGGCCCGCTACTGCGGGAGGGGCTCGTCGCGGTACAGCGCCTCGAACGTGTCGAGCGTGCGGTGGATGTCGTGGATCGCGACACCGTCGAGCGACGCCTGCTGCATCCGCTCGTACTCCGCAGGCTCCGCCGTGAGCACGCGGGTGAGCCGCTCCGCGAGAGCGTCCGCATCGCCCGGTGCGAACAGGTAGCCGTTCTCGCCGTCGTGCACGAGGTGCGGCAGGGCGACGGCGTCGGCCGCGACGATCGGCAGCGCCGACGCCATGGCCTCCATGGTCGCGATCGACTGCAGCTCGGCGATCGACGCGATCACGAACAGCGAGGCGCGCGACAGCAGCGCGCGCAGCTCCTCGTCCGTCGTGCGGCCGTGGAACGTCACACGGTCGGCGAGTCCGAGCTGTGCCGTGAGGTTCTCGAGCTGCTTGCGCTGGTCCCCGCCGCCGACGATGTCGAACGTGACGTCGAGCGCGGGGTCGAGCTTCGTCATGGCCTGCAGGATGACCTCCACCTGCTTCTCGGCCGTGAGGCGTCCGACGAACACGATGCGGTTCTTGTCGCGAGGTCCGATCACCGGCGTGTACTGGCTGCGGTCGATGCCGCAGCTCACCGGGATCACGCCCTGCAGCTCGATCGTCCGCTCCAGGAAGTCCGCGGCGCGACGCGTGGGGGTCGTGACGGCCCTGGTGAGGCCGAAGGTGCGCTTGGCGTCGGCCCACGCGAAGCGCAGGACCAGGTCGTCGACCCACTTCGGCATGGTGGTGTGGTCGAGGATGTTCTCGGCCATCACGTGGTTCGTCGCGATGACCGGGATGCCGCGCTGGTGGGCGATGCGCGCGAGACCGCGTCCGATCACGATGTGCGACTGGATGTGCACGACGTCGGGCTGCACCGCGTCGAGGACCTTGCGCGCGTAGTGCTTGGAGCGCCACGGCCACACGAAGCGCAGCCAGTCGTGCGGCGCCCAGCGGACGGAGGGCAGCCGGTGCATCGTCATCGGCTCGCCCTCGATGACCTCGGTGCGCGCCGGGGCTCGGCGGTACGCGACGTTCGGGGCGACCACGTGCACGTCGTCGCCGCGCTGGACCAGGCCGGCCGCGAGGCGCTCGGCGAAGCGGGCGGCGCCGTTGATGTCGGGCGCGAACGTGTCGCAGCCGATCAGGATGCGCAGCGGACGCTCACCCGGGGTCGGGGCGGCGGACACGGCGTCGGGGGCGCTCGTCGGATCGGAGGGAGAGGAAGACATTCTGCCTATCGGTCTGGCGGCCAGGATGCCCGATCTGGGCGCTGGCCACTCTACCCGAGGCCCCTGATGGCACCGCCGAGGCGGGCCGTGCCCCGTGCAGACCCGATTCCCGCGCATCCCGTAGCTTTCCCCCGTAGCGTGGAGCCATGCGACTGACTGCCGACGCCGACCCCCAGCAGTGGATCCCCGTCACGGACTCTCTCGGCTGGAAGGGCCGCCGCCACCGCAAGGCCGCGATCCGGATGCTGCTGGGCCAGGCGAACACGGCGCTCGGCGCGACCGAGCGTCCGGGGTCCCGGTTCGGCGCGTGGGCGATGAGCCAGGCGGCACCGCTGCTCATGAAGCGCGCCGACGGGCGCGTGCTGGTGTGGACGTGGAAGGCCGATCCGGAGCTCGTCGTCGCGATGGCGACCGTGCAGACCCTCACCCCCGAGGTGCGCATCGCCCGAGCATCCATGCCCATGGACTACGACGACACCGAGTCGTTCCGCAGTCGCTGGCTCGGTGCGGGAGAGAAGCTCGTGGTGGCGATGCCGCCGTCGCCCGCCTCCCCGCCGTTCACGACGTACACGTGGGACACGGGCACCCATCTCATCACCCTCACCGCGGTGTGCAGCGACCGGGAGCGCTTCGGCACGCTGGACGGCGCGCTCGACGACCTCGCCCGCAGCATCCGCGTCGCCGATGAACTGACCGGCGGCGAGTCGCCGGAGGTCCTGCGCCTCGGCCCCGCGTGACCATGTAGTGAATATAGGTAACTATGTAGTAGGTTAACGATCATGGACGTCCCTCTGCTCGACCGCCTGCTGCTGATCGCCGACCTGTTCCAGAAGGACATGGAGCGGGCGTTCGCCGGCACGGGCCTGACGACCGCGCGAGTGCACCTGCTGTGGGTGCTCCAGCACGCGGGGCCATCGACGCAGCAGTCACTGGCTCGCGCGTGCAGCGTCTCACCCCGCAACATCACAGCGCTCGTCGATGCCCTGGAGAAGACCGGGCACGTTCGTCGCGCACCGCATCCGACGGACCGCCGGGCCGTCCTCGTCGAGCTGACGCCGTCGGCGGTCGAGACGATGACACGGATGCAGCGCGAGCACTCCGAGCTGGACGACTCGCTGATGCGGTCCGTCGCACCGGGCGACCGCGAGGCCGTGGTGCGCGGACTGGCCGCGATCTCCTCGCACCTCGAACACCTGGTCGCGGATGCTGCGGGCGACGAGGGACCGCGCGACGAGGGCACGGGCTCATGACCGCGAGCACGGTCGACCTCGCTCCCCCGTCGCGGGCGACCCGCCTGGGAAGCCTCCTGCGTCGAGCCCTGCTGAGCGAGATCCGCGTCTACACGAGCATCGCCCGAGCGATCGCCCGGCGCCCCGCCGTCCCGATCGGCGGCACCGGGATCGCCTACCACCGTCCGCTGCTGACCATCCTGATCGTCTTCATCGGGCTGTCCGCGGTCGAGATCCCCATAGTCGACCTGATCGTGCACCGCTGGCCGGTCGTGCGGATCATCATGCTCGTCGTGGGGATCTGGGGGGTGACGTGGATGGTCGGTCTGCTGTGCGCCATGCTCATGCGGCCGCACACGATCGGGCCGGACGGCGTGCAGGTGCGCAGCGGCCTGGAGTCGGAGGTGTCGATCGCGTGGGACGACATCGCCTCCATCGAGATCTCCCGCCGCGTGGACGAGCCGAAGCAGCGCCGCGTCACGGACGGCGAGTACGCGGAACGGGTGCAGGACGAGACGAACATCGAGATCGAGCTCGAGCATCCGATCGCCATCCGGCTGCCCGGCGTGCACCCGAAGGGCGGCGTGCACACCGTCGCTCGCGTTCGACTCTGGGCGGACGACCCCCGAGCCTTCCTCGCCGCCGCGCGACCGTTCCTCACGGCGGCAGGCTGACGCCCAGCCGGATCACGCCAGGCCGCGCTCGTCCAGCCACTGCTTCGCGACGAGCACCGGAGCGCGCTCGAGCCACGCGTCCGCGATGATCTCGGCGAGCCGGTCGCGATCGATCACGTCGAGCTGCACGAGCAGACCCGGATACCCGTCGAAGTGCGGGATCGTGAACAGCGCACCGGGCTCCGCCGCGAGCAGCGCCTCCTTCTCCTCGAGGCTGCCGACCCGCAGGCCCAGCACCGGGCCCTCCGGCCACGTCACACCGAGGGCCGTGAGCTGGCGCAGATCCGTCGCGCTCGGTCCCCGGATCCACGCGATCTGACCGTTCGGGAGCCGCCACCCGGGCTCGCCGGTGTGACCGCCCGTGCGCTCGGTCACTCCGGGCAGCGCGAGCGCGATCGCCCGCACGTCCTCGATGGTCGCCATGCCGCTATCGTCCTCCTGCGCGCCGACTGCCACAATGGCCGCATGAGCACCGAGAGAGGTCTGCCGTGAGCGTCGCGTGGACCGCGCCGCTCACGGCCGCGGAGCTGATCTCCGCCGGCGCCGAGGCCCGCGCGCGCACGCCGCGTCGCACGCTCGCCGAGCTGTCCACCGCAGCCCGCGACCCGCTCGGCATCCTCGAGGCGCAGAACCGCTCGCGCATCCCCGAGCTGGTCCCGCTGCGCAGCGAGCGCATGTCCGCCAGTCCGTTCGCGTTCTACCGCGGAACCGCCGCCCTGATGGCCGCCGATCTCGCCGAGGCGCCGCACAGCGGCATCCTCGTCGCCTCCTGCGGCGACGCGCACGTGTCGAACTTCGGCTTCTACGCCTCGGCGCAGCGCAGCCTGATGTTCGACCTCAACGACTTCGACGAGGCCGCCTGGGCGCCCTGGGAATGGGACGTCAAGCGCCTCGTGGCCAGCATCGTGATCGGCGGCCAGGCGACCGGACGCCCCGACTCTGTGATCGACGCGGCGGCGCTGGCGGCGACCACCGCGTACGTGCGCGGCATCCGCCGGGCGAGCACGCTCAGCCCGACCGCCCGGTACTTCACGCACTTCGACGTGGACTCCACGAAGGGGATGCTCGACAAGGAGTCCCGGCGGGCGATCCGCAGCGCGGTCGCGCAGGCTCAGAAGCGCACGGGCGACCGCGCGGTGCGCCGACTCACGCAAGCGGATGCCGAGGGCCGGCGCCGCTTCCTCGTCGACGAGCCGACGACCACGCCGATCGACGAGCAGCAGCGCGCTCAGGTGCACGAGCTCGTCGGCCAGTACCGCCGCACCGTGAACCCCGACGTCGCCCTGCTGTTCGAGCACTACACCGTGAGCGACGTCGCCCGACGGGTGGTCGGCGTCGGCAGCGTCGGGACCCGGTGCTTCCTCGTGCTCTTCCAGGACGGAGACGGGAACACCCTGCTCATGCAGCCCAAGCAGGCCGCGCAGAGCGTGCTGGTCGAGTACGGCCGCGTCGAGCAGCCGCACCAGCTGAGCGAGCTGATCCGCACGCACGGCGAGGGCGCCAGGGTCGTCGCGATGCAGCGCATCCTGCAGGCGCTCTCCGATCCGTTCCTGGGGCACCTCCGCAGCCCCGTCGCCGACTTCTACGCCCGCCAGTTCCACGACATGAAGGGCAGCGTCGACGTCGAGGAGCTCGACGACGGCCCGTTCGTGACGTACGCGCAGGCGTGCGCGGCGACCGTCGCGCGAGCGCACAGCCAGTCGGTCACCGCCACGCAGGTCGCTGGGTACATCGGCGGAGGCCGGGCGGTCGCGGCGGCGATCCTCGACTGGGCACGCGGCTACGCCGAGGTCTCGCTCGCCGACTACGCAGCGTTCCGCTCGGCGCGCTGAGCCCGCCGCCCCGCGCGCCGGGGCAGCGGGTGTCAGCGCACGATGCGGAGCGTGCGGACCTCGAGCGGGCGGAGCGTCAGCTCGCCGCCGAGACGCGCGTCGTCGAGTGCGTCCTCGATGAGCGAGACCTCGCGGATCTCCCGGTGCTCGAAACCGGCGGTGAGCGTGCCCGTCGTCCGCCGCCCCAGCGCCTCGTAGAGACGCACGATCACGTCCCCCGAGTCGTCGTCCGCGAGCTTCACGCCCGAGACCACGATGCCGCGACCCTCGACCGCGACCAGCGGCTCGACCTCGCGCGCGCCGCGCACCAGGCTCGGGAGGGCGTTGAACGCGATCCCCTCGGCCGTCGCGATCTCGGCATCCGCTCCGATCACGAAGCCGACCTCGATCGCGTGGTGCCCGTGATCCGTCTCGGGATCGGGGAACCGCGGCGCGCGCAGCAGCGACAGCCGCACGGTCGTCGTGACCGTGTCGCCGTCGACGTCGCGCGAGGTGTCGTAGCCGTAGATCGAGTCGTTCACGAGTGCGACGCCGAAGTCCGCCTCCCGCACCAGCACGAAGCGGTGCATCGAGGTCTCGAACTTCGCCGCCTCCCAGCTCGTGTTCGTGTGCGTGGGGCGCGCCTGGTAGCCGAACTGCGTCTCGGCCTCGGTGTGCGCTGCCTGGACGTCGAGAGGGAAGGCGAGCTTGAGCAGCTTCTCGGTCTCGTTCCAGTCGATGTCGTTGCGCAGCGCGACGGTGCGCGATCCCGGGGCCAGCGCGATCGCCTGGGTGATGGTCGACTCCGAGAACTCCCGTACGACCGTCACGGTCGCGACGCCGTCGAGGAGGGATGCCGTGATCGACGCGACCCCGGTCAGGTCGGTGACGCTGTTGCGGTAGTAGCGGTCGATGTCCCACGCATCCCACATGTTCGGGAAGTCCTGGTGCAGCTGGAAGAGGTTGGCGGCGCGGCCTTCCGCGACGGCTTCGCGACCCGTGCCCTTGTCGATCGCCGACACGATCAGGCCCTCGGCCGACACGAGCACCGAGACGAGCTCGTTCTCGAGCCGCCACCCGCCGGACTCCTCGCTCAGCGAGACCGACGGCTCCGACGACTCCTCGACCCAGGACGCCCCGAGCGCGCGTCCGGCGCCGACCGAGCTCGGCGTGAAGCGCAGCGCCCGGTCGCCCTCGCCCGCGAGAGACCGCCGCGCGGCATCCGCGATGTCCCGGGCATCCGAGAGCACCCCGCTCAGCACCTCGACGGCCTCCCGGTGCACCCACGCGATCGAGGTGCCGGGGAGGATGTCGTGGAACTCGTGCAGCAGCACGGACTCCCACAGACGGTCGAGCTCGGCCTTCGGATAGGCGGCACCCGTGCGCACGGCATCCGTCGCCGCCCACAGCTCGGCCTCGACGAGCGCGTGCTCGGCCCAGCGGTGCAGCGCCTTCGTGGCGTGCTGGCTCGTGAGCGTGCCGCGGTGCAGTTCGAGGTAGAGCTCGCCGACCCACACCGCCGGGTGCGGGATCTCGGCCCGGGCCTTGTCGAAGAACGCGTCCGGATGCTCCCACTCGACGCGCGCGCTGCCCTCGAGGTCCTGCAGGCGGCGGGCCTTGCCGGTCATCTCGCGCGTCGTGCCACCGCCGCCGTCTCCCCAGCCGACCGGGGCGATCGACCGCGAGGACACGCGATTCTCCTTGAACTGGCGGGAGGCCTTGGCGACCTCCATGCCGCTCAACTGCGAGTTGTAGGTGTCCATCGAGGGGAAGTGCGTGAACACCTGCGACCCGTCGATCCCCTCCCAGAGGAAGGAGTGGTGCGGGAAGACGTTCTGCTGGTTCCACGAGATCTTCTGCGTGAAGAACCACTCGAATCCGGCCCGGCGCATGAGCTGCGGCAGGGCCGGCGAGTATCCGAAGCTGTCGGGCAGCCACACGCCCTTCGAGCGGATGCCGAACTCCCGCTCGAAGAAGCGCTGACCGTAGGAGAACTGCCGCACGAGCGATTCGCCCGTGGGCATGACGGTGTCGGACTCGACCCACATCCCGCCCAGAGGCAGGAAGCGCCCGTCGGCGACCGCGGCCTTGACCCGCTCCCACACCTCGGGGCGGTGCTCCTTGATCCAGGCGTACTGCTGCGCACTGGACATGCCGTAGATGAAGTCCGGCTGCTCCTCGATGAGGCTGGTCATGGAGGAGGTCGTGCGCGCCACCTTGCGGATGGTCTCGCGCACCGGCCACAGCCACGCGGAGTCGATGTGCGCGTGCCCGACGGCCGAGATCCGGTGGGCGCTCGCTTCGGCGGGCGCCGCGAGGACGTCCGCGAGCTGCGCCCGGGCATTCGGTGCGGTCTCGACGATGCGCTGCAGGTCGAGGACGTCGAGGGCGTCGTCCAGCGCCTGGAGGATGCGCATGCGACGGGGCGAGGTCGCCGGCAGCTCGGCCTGCAGTTCGAACAGCACCTCGAGGTCGAGGGAGAGGTCGAAGACGTCCTGCTCGAAGACCGCGAGGTCGATGCGCCGGGTGCGGTACAGCGGCTCCGGCGAGGATGTGCGGATATCGCCCTGCTGCGTCGGGAGGAAGGGGTGGTAGTCGAGCAGCACGGGGTTCGCCGCGGCTTCGAGGTAGAGCTCGACCGGCTCGTCGCCCTGCGCCGTCTCGACGATCGGCACCCACTGGTTGCGCGGGTTGACGCTCTTCACGGGAGAGCCGTCGGGACGGTAGACGAGAGCCTCGCACTGGAAGCCCGGCATGTTGATGTCGAAGCCGAGGTCGATCACGGCCTCGACGCGACGGCCGGCCCAGTCGGCGGGCACGGCGCCGGTGAGGCGGAACCAGGTGGTGCTCCAGGCGGGTCCCCACGGCGCGGGCACCGACGCGGGCGCGAACTCGAGCGCGAGTCCGTCGCCGGGAGCGATCGGCTCGCCGGGGAGCTCGTGGACGGCGATCTCGAGCGGCACGGATGCCGAGTGGATGGCCGGGCGGATCCGCTCGTCCAGCACGCGCTTGACGCGTCCGACGGTGAGCGAGGTGTCGTCATGCATGGGGGTGGTCTCCGGGCTCGACGGTGAGGGGGCGGACATCCGCGATGCGGTGTCGTCCGACGATGCTATCCGATTTACTAAAACGATCTAGCATCTGCGTCGAAACGATACGGCTTTCTTTTCCTGCAGGCTAAACCGATCAAGTAGGGTGAGGGACTATGAGCCCGGCGAAACGCGTCACGATCGCCGACATCGCGCGCATGGCCGGTGTCTCGCCCGGCGCCGTCTCCTTCGCCCTCAACGGCCGCCCCGGCGTGAGCGAGGAGACCCGGCAGCGCATCCTGTCGATCGTCGAGGAGAACGGTTGGCAGCCCAGCTCCGCTGCGCGCGCGCTCGTGGGCGCACGGGCGAACACGGTCGGCTTCGCCCTCGCCCGCCCCGCCCGCTCCCTCGGCTCCGAGGCCTTCTTCACCGACCTCATCGCCGGCATCGAATCTCGACTCTCCGAGAACAAGGTCAGCCTCCAGCTTCGACTCGTGAGCGGCATCGCCGAGGAGATGGAGGTGCACCGGCAGTGGCGCTCGTCCAACCAGGTCGACGGCATCATCCTGATCGACCCGCGCGACGACGATCCCCGCGGCGAGCGCATCCTGGCGCTCGACGCCCGCGCCGTGATGATCGGCTCCGAGCCGTCGCCCGACGGCGCCGTGCCGAGCGTCTGGATCGGCGACGACACCGTGGCCGAGGCTCTCTTCTCCTACCTCGCCGCACTGGGTCACGAGCGCATCGCCTACGTCGCCGGACCCGCCGAGCTCGAGCACACCCGGCTGCGCGCCGAGGTGCTCGAGCGCATGGCGGCCGACGGCATCGAGGGCGAGGTCATCACCACCGACTTCTCGCCCGCGCGCGCATCGGCCGTGACCCGCACGCTGCTGTCGGGGCGCCGGCGGCCGACCGCGATCGTCTTCGACAACGACGTGATGGCCGTCGCGGGGCTGCGGGTCGCGCAGGAGATGGGCCGCCACGTGCCGCGCGACGTGTCGCTCGCGTCGTTCGACGACTCCGTGATCGCCGGTCTCATCAACCCCTCGATCACCGCGATGACCCGCGACACCTTCGAACTCGGCGAGCGCGCGGCGACGCTGCTGCTGCAGCAGATCGAGGCGGGCGCGAACCTGCCCAGCGTCGAGGGGCCGACCCCGACGCTGACCGTGCGCGAGAGCACGGCCCCTCCGGCGCACGCGGGCTGACGGCTCCGACGGGATGACGGGCTCGGATGCCGCGGTTCAGGCCTGCACGACGGTGTTGACGGAGCCGTAGCGGCTGACCTCGCTCCTCGCCGTGTCGGGGTGGATGAGCCGACGGATGCCGCGGGCGTCGAGCGTCACGGGGTCGAGGGCGTCGCGCGAGGTGACGACTGCGGGATCGAGACCGTTCGTGCAGGCATCCACCCACGCCTGGAACACCGCTCCGCCGGGGCTGAGCGCCGCCCGGCTCACCGGCACCTCGCGCTCGTCGACCTCGACGACGATCGCAGTGTCGCGCAACGGGGCAGGCGTGCGTCGACGCAGGTCGGGGATGAGCTCGGCCAGGCGACGACCGAGCGGCTTCGCCGCGCCGGACTGATCGATCAGACCGAGCGAGTACTCCAGCTCGGGGAAGTCGCCGAGCTCGCGGCTCACGTCGTGCGAGCACCACCAGGTGATGCCCCAGAGGTTCTCGGTGCGAGCGGCCGAGCGCACGGTGGCCTCGAGGAATCCGGGCATCTCGTCGTCGGTGAGGCAGTTCGACGGGGCGCCGACCTCCTGCAGCCACACGCTGCGCTCGGGATCGGTCGCGAAGGCGCGGGAGAGCTCGATCAGGTACTCGGCGTGCCGGTCGGAGGCCACCGACCGCCCGCCGTACCGCTGCGCCGTGCCGTTGAAGATCCAGGAGTGGATCGTCGTCATCGCACCGAGGCGCGAGGCGTGCGCGGGGGTGAACCCGTGATCGTCCATGTACCAGACGGCGTCGTACTCGCTGTGCACGTGCGGCAGTCCGGGGGCGGCCTGCTCGGCGGCATCGAGCAGCGCGGAGATCCATCCGCCGGCCTCGTCCTGCGTGACGGGCCAGGGCGAGGGATGCGTGTGCGCGGAGAACTGGTTGACCTCGTTGCCGAGCGTCAGGCCGAGGAAGTTCGGCGCATCGCCCAGCGCGCGACCGAGACGGTCGACCAGCGCGACCTGTCCGCTCAGGGCCTTCGGGTCCGTGAACATGTTCTTGTCGTGCCAGGTGCCGAGCCAGGCGGGCACGAAGTCGAAACTCGACAGGTGCCCCTGGATCACGTCGACGCTCGCATCCATCCCGAACTCCGCCGCGATGTCGACCACGGCACGGACGTCGGCGATGGCCCGGTCGCGGATGAAGGTGCGGTTCGGCTGCAGCACCGTCCACAGCGGGAAGACCCGGACGTGGTCGAGGCCGAGCTCGGCGAGCGCCGAGAAGTCGCGGCGCACGTCGTCGGGCTCGAAGTCGAGCCACGAGTGCATCCAGTCCTTGGACGGCGTGTAGTTCGCCCCGAATCTCAGGGGAGCATCGAGGGCGCCGCGCTGCGTCATGGTCCGGACCTTTCCGACGGGGTCCTCCGACGAGGACGAATCGGACCACTATAACGCTTGAGCAACAACCTGCATACCGTCGAGCGCACCACGACAGCTGTTCGTCCCGAACGGCCTTGACATGCGCCGAATCCGATGGTTTCATCTGCTAAAGCGTTGTAGTCCACGTTCGGACCGACGTCGAATCGACCGCCTCGAGGAAGAAGCACGATGAGAATCCCGACACGCATTGCCACGGTGGCAGCCTTCAGCATCGGCGTCCTGGCGCTCACGAGTTGCACCGGAGGAGGCGGCGGGGCCGGCGGCGACAGCGGACCGATCGACACGTCCGGTGAGCTGAGCGGTTCGATCCAGTTCCAGACGTGGTCGCTCAAGAACGAGAAATTCACACCCTACTTCGAGGACATCATCGACGCCTTCGAGAAGGAGCACCCCGACGTCTCGGTCGAGTGGCTCGACCAGCCGGGCGACGGCTACCAGGACAAGATCCTCAGCCAGGCCAACGCCGACACTCTGCCGGACGTGCTCAACCTGCCGCCCGACATCGCCTACCCGCTGGTCGCCGCCGGCAAGCTGCTCGACGTGAACGCGGCGGACGCCGACCTCAAGGACGTCTACAACACCGGAGCCTGGGACTCGTACAGCGAGTATCCCGGAGTCGACGGCACCTACGGCCTCCCCTGGTACCTCTCGAGCGACGCCTCGTGGTGGAACCTCGCGCAGCTCGCGCCCTACGGCGTGACCGAGCAGAACCTGCCCACCACCGTCGACGAGCTGCTGACGCTCGCCGAGAAGGTCGCCTCGGAGTCGGGCGGCAAGGTGCAGCTGCTGTCGTCGATCCCGGGACTCGACACCTTCACGTCCGCGGGCATCGAGGTCATCGACGACAAGGGCGAGTTCGTCTTCAACACCGACGAGGCCGCGGCGATCGTGCAGGCGTACGCCGACGCCTACGCCGCAGGCGCGATGCCCGCCGAGGCGCTCACGGGCGACTACGGCGGCAACGCCGAGGCGTACATCCAGGAGAAGGTCGCCTTCACGACCGGAGGCACCGGCTTCACGACCGACCTGCAGACGGACGCTCCGGCGCTGCTCGCGACCACTGTCGCGACGCCGCGGCTCGGCATCCCGCCCCTGTACGTGCAGGGACTGAACGTCTCCGCCGACTCCGACAACAAGGCGGCCGCCCTGGCGTTCGCCGAGTTCGTGACGAACGAGGAGAACCAGATCGCCTTCTCGTCGCTGGCCGTCGGCACCGCCCCCGGCACCGTCTCGGGCGGCGACACGGTCGTCGACAACATCTCGGCGTCGGTGACCGACCCCGCGCAGCTCGCCGCGATCGACACCGTGTTCACCGCGATGCAGGACGCCAAGGCGATCCCGTTCCAGTGGACCTCCGACATGGCGACCTACATGACGCAGCAGATCGCCCTCGCGATCAACGGCGAGGCCGACCCGAAGACGCAGCTCGACAAGATCGTCGAGTACGCCAACGCGAACCGGGTGGACCAGTAAGCATGGCCGCGGACACCGGCATCCGGAGGCGGAAGGGCGGGATCACCTCGCACAGGTGGTTCACCCCGTGGCTCCTGCTCGCTCCCGCCGTGATCTGGGTGCTGGTGTTCGCGCTCTGGCCGTTCCTCAACACCGTCGTCCTCAGCTTCACGGACGCGAAGCCGCTGCGCACGCCGGAGTTCGTGGGCGGAGCGAACTACGAGCGGATGCTCGGCGACGAGATGTTCTGGAACGCCCTGACCACCTGCCTCATCTACGTGGTCGTGTGCGTGCCCCTGCTGACGATCCTGCCGCTGCTGCTCGCACTGCTCGTGCAGAAGAAGCTGCCGGGGATCTCGTTCTTCCGCACGACGTTCTACTTCCCGGTGATCGCCTCGGTCGTCGTGGTGGCCCTGATCTGGACCTGGCTGTTCGACAGCCGAGGCATCATCAACCAGACGCTCGAGTTCCTCGGCGTCGTCGACCGTCCCGTCGCGTTCCTCGTCGACCGGTGGCTGCTGCTCGGCTGCGCGATCCTCCTGACGGTGTGGAAGGGCCTCGGCTACTACATGGTCGTGTACCTCGCCGCACTCGGCAACGTCGGCAAGGAGCTGCACGAGGCGGCGATGCTCGACGGCGCGGGGTCCTTCCGCCGCTTCCTCTCGGTCACGATCCCGTCCGTGCGCGGGGCCATGCTCCTCATCGCGGTGCTGATCGCGGTGTCGGCCATGCGCGTCTTCGCCGAACTCGACGTCCTCTCCAAGAGCACCGGCGGACCTGGCGGGTACGACATCTCCCTCGTGATGCTGATCCGGCAGGTCGGCTCCGGCCTCAACGGCAACATCGGCTATGCGTCGGCGATCAGCGTCGCGCTCTTCCTCCTCACCCTCATCCCGCTCGCCGCGATCGCCTTCATGAACCGCGAGAAGAAGGCGAAGGCTCCCGCATGAGCATCCTGGACCGTCCCCGCGCCGACGACACCCGGGCGAACGAGGAGGCCGAGGCACCGGCATCCCGAGAGCGGATCTTTCGACGCCGCGGGTCCGGCGACTTCAGCAAGCCGACGCTCGGCGGGCTGATCGGCCGCTACGCGCTGCTCGTGTTCGTGCTGTTCCTCGTGATCGGCCCGTTCGTGTGGCAGCTCTCCACCTCGTTCAAGGGCCCGCAGGAGAACATCTACTCGTTCCCGCCGAACCTCATCCCCCGCGAGCCGACGCTCGGCAACTACTCCACGGTCGCCGACATCGTGCCGGTCTACCTCTACGCCTGGCACTCGCTGCTCGTGTCGGTCGGCACGGTGCTCAGCAACGTCGTGCTCGCGACCTTCGCCGGGTACGCGCTCGGGTGCATGCGGTTCCGCGGCAAGTGGATCGTCATGGCGATCCTGCTCTCGACCCTGCTCTTCCCGGGCGAGGTCACCGTCACGAGCAACTTCCTCACGATCCGCGCGCTCGGCCTCGCCGACACGCTCTGGGGCGTGTTCCTGCCCGGGGCTATCAGCGCGATGAACGTGCTGCTGATCGCGACCGCGTGCCGCATGATCCCCAAGGACGTGCTGGATGCCGCGACCGTCGACGGCGCCACGACCTGGCAGCGCATCCGCCACATCGTGTGGCCGAACATCCGCGGCATGGTGTCGGTCGTCGCGATCTTCGCGTTCATCGGCGCGTGGGACGACTACCTGTGGCCGCTCATCGTGCTCTCCGACCCGTCGAAGTACACGCTCACGGTCGGGATGGCGTACCTGAACAGCAGCTTCTCGGTCGATCCGCGCCTGATCGCTGCCGGCACCATGATCGCGCTCGTGCCGATCGTGATCATGTTCTCGTTCACGCAGCGCTTCTTCTTCAAGGGCGTGCAGGAAGGCGCGGTCAAGGGGTGACGACCGCCCGCTTGACGGCGGCGGATGGGCCCGCGGATCCGCCGTCGTCGAAGCCGTTCACGGGTGTCCTCGCGGCGCCGGTGTTCGCGTTCGCGTTCGACCCTGCCGAGGGACCGCAGCGCCTCGAGGTGCCCGGTCTCGATGCCCGCGCGATCACACCCGACACGGTGCTGCACTGGGCGTTCTACGCCGACGGCGCGGATGCCGCACTCGCTCCGCACGCCGCGCTCGCCGTCACGGTCGACGTGCGCCTCGACGACCGCGCGCGTCTCACCGACGATCCGCGGGTGCGCGACCGCTACGGCTTCGCGATCACCCCGGAGGCGCAGTTCGCGGCGCGCTGGAGCATGCCCGAGCAGTGGAACGCCGACACCGTGTCTCTCGCGCCGGTCGCCGGCCGATCCGGCACGATCGAGGTCGTACTTGGCGCGGAGTCACTCGTCGCCGCCACGGGCCCTGCTCGGGTGACCGGATTCGTGCAGGTGCTGGTCGAGAAGCGCGTCGGCGCAGCATCCGACCTCCCTCCCGTCGAACGCGTCGACACCCGCCGCGGGACCCACTCGGGTGCGCGGTTCTCGCGGGGCAACACGATCCCGGCCGTCGCGCGTCCGCACGGCTTCACGTTCGTGACTCCGGCGACCGACGCCGCCGACACGCGCTGGCCGTACCGCCCGTTCGTGCACGACGACCCGCAGGGCCGCCGCCTGGAGGCGCTGCAGTTCTCGCACCAGCCGAGTCCGTGGATCGGCGACCGCTCGGTGCTGCAGCTCATGCCGTTCTCCGGCGCCCCGGCCTCGGATCACGCCGCGAGGCGGCGCTGGATCGTGCCGGGATCGGAGCGGGCGAGACCGCACGAGTACGCCGCCGAGCTCCACGACGGGCGCGGCTCCGGTTTCCGCGTCGAGATGACGGCGACCGTGCACGGAGCGGCGTTCCGTATTTCCCATGCCGATGCCGACACCCGCGTCGGGTTCGTGCTCGATCAGCTCACGGATGAGGGGCGGCTCCGCTGGACGGATGCCGACGGTTTCACGGGCTGGATTCCCGAGGATTCCGAGGACTGGGGCAACGCACCTCGGTGCTACTTCGCGGGGCGGGTGCTCGGGGGCCCCGCTGAGAGCGGGCCGCTCGACGACGCCGGCCGCGGACGGGTGGCGGGCTTCGTCGCCGGCCGCGGAACGCTCGAGGTGCGGGTGGCCGTGTCGTTCCTGTCGATCGAGCAGGCCGAGCGCAGTCTCGCCCTCGAGCTCGACGCCGCGACCGGGTTCGAGGAGCTGCGCGCCGACGCCGCGGCATCCTGGAACCGGCTGCTGGGCCGCGTGACGATCCCGCCGCTGCCCGAGGTCGACGCACCGTATCGCGCGCTCGCCGACGAGGAGAACAGGGCGCGAATCGCCGCGGCCCTGCATCGCATGCACCTCTACCCGAACACGGCGGCCGAGGAGACCGGTTCGCGCGACGCCCCGGCATCCGCCTTCGCCGACGTCTTCGCGGAACGCACGCCGTTCGGCCAGGCGCGCACGAGCGCTCCGGTCGCGGCGGGCGAGTTGGTCGTGAACAACGGCTACTGGGACACGTATCGCACGGAGTGGCCGGGTCTCGCCCTGCTCGACCCGACGCTCGCGGGACGCCTGCTCGACGGACAGCTCGCGCAGTACCGCCGCGGCGGATGGATGGCGCGGTGGAGCGCCCCCGGCTACGTCGACAGCATGGTGGGCACATCGAGCGATCAGATCTTCGCGGATGCCGCGCGCTGGGGTGTGGGTTTCGACCACCGCACGGCGTTCGAGAGCGGCTGGCGCAACGCCTGCGAGCCGGGCCCGGACGCCCGTCGCGGGCGGAAGGGCATCGACCGGGGCCGGTTCGCGGGGTTCATCTCCTCCGCCGTGCCCGAGGGCATGAGCTGGAGCATCGAGAACGCGATCAGCGACGCCGCTCTCGGCCGGTTCGCCGCACAGCTCGCCGACGCCCCGGAGACCCCGGAGACGGATGCCGCGCGCTACCGCGCCTTCGCGCGCTACTTCGCGAATCGCGCGCTGTCATACCGCGCGCTGTTCGACCCCGAGACGCGGTTCTTCCGTGGCCGCGACGATCGCGGATCGTTCTCGACGGACCAGTTCGACCCTCGCGTCTGGGGCGGCGACAACGTCGAGACGAACGCCTGGGGCATGTCGGTCGGCGCCGTGCACGACGGCGACGGACTGGCGGACCTCTACGGCGGCCGCGCGGGCCTGCGCCGGCACCTCGACGCCCTGTTCGCCGAGCCCGAGACCGCCGAGGAGCGGTTCGTCGGCGCCTACGGCACGGTCATCCACGAGCAGCGCGAGGCCCGTGCTCTGCGCTCCGGAATGTGCGCGATCTCGAATCAGCCCGCGCACCACATCCCGTACGTGTACGCGTTCACGGATCAGCCGTGGCGCGCGGGCGCGACCGTGCACGTCCTCGCCGGGCGCTTGTTCGCGGGCGCGCACATCGGCCAGGGCTTCCCCGGCGACGAGGACAACGGCGAGATGAGCGCCTGGTGGCTGTGGGCCGCGATCGGGCTGTACCCGCTGGAGCTCGCCTCGGGAGTCCTGCTCATCGGCTCGCCGCTGCTCGACGACGTCCGCGTCGATCGAGGAGGAGGGTTGACGCTGCGCATCCGCTCCCACCGCGATTCGCCGACCGCGCACGTGCTGCGGGAGGCGCGACTGAACGGAATCCCGCTCCCGACGGCGGAATTGCCCGTCGACGCGCTGGTCGGCACACCCGGCGACGACGTCGTGCTCGACCTCGTGTTCGGTGACGACCCGGAGGCCCGGCTCGGACGAGTCCCGGAGACGGATGCTGCGCCCTGGCGCCCCGACCTGACCGCAGCCTCGGGCGGCGGCGGCGCGCCGATCGCATCGGAGCGCGTCCGGCACGCGGAGCGCGCCTTCGACGACGGGGACCCCGATGGCGCCGACGGGGTCGCGCTCGGTCCAGACGAGTGGATCGGCCGGCGGTTCGCCGAGGCTCGGGCGGTCAGCGACGTCTCTGTGACGACGGTGGAGGCGGCATCCTCGACCGCGCTCGTGTGGGAGGCGGAGACCGCCGACGGCTGGGAGCGGGTCGCCGTCACCGCCGACATCGACCTCCCCGCCGATCGCACCACGCCCTTCACGCTCGCCGCCCGCGTCGTGACCTCGGCGCTCCGCGTGCGGGCGGAGGCCGAGGTCACGATCCGTCAGCTCGAGCTGTTCGACCTGGATGGACCCGGCGAGCCGGCCTGAGGTCTGTCCGGGCTCACTGCGGCGAGTACACCGTCGCCTCGCCCTTGATCGCCTCGGTGATGCCCGAGATCAGCGAGGCCTGATTCGTCGACGTGAGGTTGTACGCGACATAGACGCCGTACCCGTCGGCGGCCGTGCGCTGGGCGAAGTCCGCTGCGGTCGCCGCGCTCGTGTTCGACAGGTCGATCGCCGCGGCGCCGATACGGCTGCGGTCGTCGAGTCCCGGGACGGTCGGGGCGTCGTAGGTCGGGTAGTACGGGTTCCACGCATAGTCGAGCGTGGCACTGACGTCGAAGGCCCCGAAGTCGGTGGCGGTGTACGACGGGCCGATCGCGTACAGCGTGATGAGCTTGTCGGGTCCCAGGCGGTCACGCAGCGCCGAGGCCACCCATCCGAAGGACTGGGCGTTCGGCTGCGGCGTGCCGTTCGCGCCGTACTGGCTCCACTCGTCGTCGAAGTCGATGCCGTCGAGTCCGTAGGTCGTGACGGCATCGGCGAGCTCGGCGGCGAACGCGTCGGCCTCGGCGTAGCTCGGGAAGTTCGCGAATCCGGCGCCCTGGTGGTTGCCGAGCACCGAGAGCAGCACCTTGGTGCCCTGTGCCTGCAGCGGGCGGATCTGGTTCTCCGCGTCCTGCAGCGTCTCGGTGACGCGCTCGTTGAAGTGCAGGTAGGCCTTCTCGCCGTCGTAGTTGATGTTGGCGGCGAAGATCACCGCGAGGTCGACGGCCGGCTTGCCGGAGTCGGCGAGCCGGTAGTCGGCGACGTTCGCTAAATCGTTAGAGTTCACTTCGACGTAGACTGCGAGCTTCGTGTCCTCGGCTGCTGTGTCGTCGGCGGCAGCGGATGAGGCGGCGAGTGCTCCGACGGCGGTGAGCGCTACCGCGGCAGTGGCCGCGAGGCATCGTCGGAAGAGGGATGTACGGGCGTTCGGCTGACTCATGGTGGAGCTTCTCCTTCGGCGTCGTTGTCGATCTCACGTCGCGTCGGTGCGACGTGCGAGCGACTATATCGCTTAAGTGAAGCGCTCGGAAGGGGCTGCCGCGGGACGGAAGAGGGGCGGATGCCGCAGCATCCGCCCCTCTGTAGCCCCTATGAGTCGACTCAGGTCGGTCGGGATACTTCGCTCCAGTCGATCCACTCATCGTCGGGCGGCGCGATCGGCGACACTGGTTCCGGGAGGTCGAGTGCGGCCAGGATCCTGCCCGCTTTCCGCCAGCGGCGAGCCGAGTCCGGATCCAGCGGGTGCTCCGGCGTCTCCTCCAGGTCGCGGATCTCGATCCCGAGCAGTGCGCTCGACACTTTCTGGATCAGGTCCCGCAAGGACGCCGTCCGCAGATACGCCCCGATGTACTCGCCATTCGGCACCGGCGCCAACTGCGTGGTGAAGGCGCTCACGAAGCAGTCGGCCGCCTCGGCACGAAGATAGGGGCTGTCGATCGTCTCGTACCAGCGCCGGATGAACTCGTCGCAGGGTCCCGCCGTGATCAGATGACGGTCGTCATCACGCAGAATCTGGTTGTAGATCTCATCGGGAGTGAATGGTCGCGCGACTTCGATCGCCTCGTCGAACTCACCTCGATACATGAGGTCGACAAGCCGGACATCACTCATACGATCCACCCATTGCTGACATGCCCCTCCTTGCCCGTCCGCACGACGATGGTGTGACCAGGACGTCGCGAGAATGACTATCTAAAGGACGATGACGCACCGCCCGTGCGAGCGGTGCATCTTCGACGAATCTGTGGACAACCCGCCAAACACAGAGAAGGGGCGGATGCCGCCGCATCCGCCCCTCTCGTTCAGATCAGTCGCGCTCCGCTCAGATCTTCACGTCTCCGACGAGATTGACCTTGATGCCCATGCCGGTGAACATCGCCGCCTTCGCGATCAGCGCCTTGTCGGCGGTCTCGGCGTCGGGCGCGTAGACCGTCTGCGCGTGGTTGGCCTTGTGGCGGGCCATGAACTGGTCGCGTGAGACGCCGTGCAGCACGACGTGCGCGATCGGCCACTCGGGGTTCGTGGCGTCCTTGCGGCGCTGCGTCTCCTCGGCCGGCAGCTCGACGACCGAGGCGCGGAAGATGTCGGCCTGCAGGATGCCGTCGGCGATGAACACGCGCGAGAGCACGAGCTCGCCGGGCTTCGAGACGCCGTTGATCGTGGCCCCGCCCGCCGGGAAGAAGACGTGCCCCTGACGCCATCCCTCGGCGTTCTGCCATCCACCGAGGTGCGAGGCCGGCACCGATCCGGAGATCTCGTAGACCCACACGAACTGCCCGTCATAGTCCTCGCCCCAGCGCACGTCGTGCAGCGTGTTGTCGGGCACGAGGCCCATCGCGCGCCACACCCGGTCGGTCACGAGCGCGTCGACCGCGACGCCCTCGTCGGCCTCGTTGAAGTGCGGGAACGCGCGACCCTCGTGCAGCACCCGCGAGCCGTCGCGCGAGGTCACCGGCGGGCGCTCGGTCGAGTTCAGGATGCCCTCGGCGAGGTCGGACGCGGGCACGAGGTCCTTCAGGCCCTGCTGGTACTGGATGCCGACCGCGTCGAGTCCGAAGTCGTCGGCGATCCGCAGCGCGGCGATGTACATCTTCAGCTGCCACTGCACCTGGTCGCGGGTGAGCTCGGTCGCGGCATCCTCCCCGTACACGAACGTCATCCCGGCGTCGATCAGCCAGTCGTAGGCGGCATCCGCCTCGGCCTCCGTGACGTTCAGCATCTCGGCGTACAGCGCCGACTGCGACAGGCGCTCCTTGTAGATGCCCGTCTTGTTGAGCAGCTCATCGTCGAAGATCGCGTTGTACATGCCCATGCAGCCCTCGTCGAACACGCCGATGATGGCCTTCTCGGCGAGGAGCTCGGCAGCGAGCGCCTCCCCCAGCTGCTTCTCGGGGCTGTCCGGCAGCTCGGGCAGAGCGCGCACATGTGAGGCGTCGTGGGTGATGGTGCCGGTCTCGGTCCATTCGCGGATGCCGTCGCGGAACCAGTCGTCCGTGAAGTCGACCGACCAGATCGTGGCGTAGGGCTTGTCCATCTTCGTCAGGCCCGCGTTCAGGCCGAGCAGACCGACGAGACCGGGCCAGTCGCCCGCGAAGTTCGCGACCGTGAGGATCGGGCCCTGGTGCGTGCGAAGCCCGGCGAGCACGTGGTGCGAGTACTGCCACACGGCCTCGGCGACGATGAGCGGAGCATCCACGGGGATGTTCTTGAAGACCTCGAGGCCCATGCGCTGGCTCGAGATGAAGCCGTGTCCGGTCTCAGGGTCGACCTCGTTCGCGCGGATCACGGTCCAGCCGAGATCGCGGAAGACGCCGGTGACCCCGGCTTCGAGCTCGGCCTGCACGGGCCAGCCGCCGGTGTTGGCGGCCTCGCGCAGGTCGCCGGAGGCGATCAGGTAGGCGGTCTTCGGGGCGGACGCCGGGCGGGATGCCGGGGCGGGGAGCGTGTAGGTGGTCATGATGCCTCTCCGGTGGTGCGGGTGGTGCTCGTGCTGGTGGTGGTGCTGGTCGAGTGGGGAGAATCAGCGGATGCGGTGTCCGCGGTTGTTCGGGCGAGTTCGACGCGGTGTGTCTCCCCCACGCCGAGCCGAACCCCTTCGGCGATGGAGCGGTCGCGGAGCACGAGTTCGGCGACGGTGAGTTCTCCGCCATCGATGTGCAGCACGAGAGCGTCGTCGTCGATCTCGACGCGCCCCCATCCCGTGCCTGTCGTGAAGAGGCCCGTGAAAGAGCCTCCGCCCGCAGGCGCGAACGAGAGCGTCTTCGTCGGGGCGTCCCATTGCGCCCCGCTCGCGCCGAGCACCAGCGCCCACGACGCGAGCGACCGCGCGTAGTGGTTGCCGCATTCGATCTCGTTCCAAGGGTTGCGGTGTGCACCGTCGTAGCGGGAGCGCAGCGTCCGCTCGATCCGCAACGCCTCGGCGACGCGGCCGACGTAGAGCAGCGATGCCGCGACCTGATGCTCGATGCCGGTCCAGACCTCGTCGGAGTAGACGAACGGGATCGTCGGCCGCCCGCCCCGCGGCCAGGAGGCGAGCAGCAGTCCGCCTTCCTCGTTCAGGGCGTACACGCGCTGCGTGCTCTCCTGAGCCGAGAGGTCGTCGCGGAGATTGTGGGCGACGATCGCGGCGAGCGCGGAGTCGATGTGCGCGGCGGGCAGGATGTGACCGAGGCCGCTGACGAACGCGTGGAACTGCCCGAGCAGCTGATCAGACAGCACGCCGTCGCCGTACTGGTAGCGATGCGCATCGATGTCGTCGATCACCTGGCGGTAGTACTCGCCGTTCCAGAGGACGTCGTCCATCGCCGCCGCGACGTGGTCGGCGCGGCGCGTCCACGTCGCGGCGCGGCCGACCTCGCCGAGATGCTCGGCCATCCGCGCCCCCGCCCGCAGCGCGGCGAGATGGATGCCGTTGGCGAGCGGCTCCGTGCCGTGGAACTCGATGTCGTAGGTGTTGTGCATCTCACCGTCGAGCAGGCCGTCCCCGTCGCGATCCCACTCCGTCGCGGCGTAGTCGAGGGTTCGGACGGCAGCCGGCCACAGCTCGCGCAGGAAGTCGTCGTCACCGCTGAACCTCCACTCGCGGTGCAGGCGCAGCAGCGTGCCGAGCTGACCGTCGACCGCGGGACTCATGAACCACGACGGTCCGCCCAGCAGCCGGTTCCCCCGGAACTTCTGCGCGCCGGCATCGTCGGTCTCGAGCAGGTACTCCGCGCGGCGCGCACTGCGTTCGAGCGACGGGAACAACCACGCCAGTGTCTGTGCGTACGACCACACGTGTGTGCAGGTGCCCTCGCACGACCCGCTGTGGTCGAAAGATCCCTCCCACGCGGCGAACACCGGCCCGTCGCCGAGATCCGTGTGCGGGGACTCGACCACGAAGCACGTCGTCGACCGCGCGGCGGCGACATTCGCGCCGACGGCGTCAGCCAGCACCGGGTCGAGGCTCCCGCCGTAGAGCGCCTCGACGAAGGCATCCGTCGATCGCTCCAGATTCGGGAGCTCGGCGTGCAGGTGCGCGGCCGCGCTCCACGCATCGGGCCAGAGCGTCGCGTAGTGGTTGCGGAGGATCCCCGCGGCCGGGTCGTCGAACACGATGTGCCCGTGCCAACCGCTGCGACGGTTGGGGAAGCTCCAGGCGAGCACGAACTCGAAGTCGCGACTCTCGCCCGCCTCGAGGGTGTGCACGATGCCGAGCGACCCGGTGCGCAGCCGGGGCAGCTTCGCGAGCATCTGCTCCTCGGTGAGCGGTGCGGCGTCGGGATCGGCGTCCAGCTCGGCGAACAGGCCGCGCGGCCGGTCTTCGAGGGTCAGGCGCGGTTCGGGCTGCAGCAGGCCGTCGGCGGCGAGGTCGTCCCAGAAGAGCCGAGCACCATCGGGCCAGTAGCTCGTGACCCACTGCGGCTTGACCGTGGTCGACTCGTCTGCGGTGGTGAGGCTCAGCGTGCCGTACCCGGGGTCGTCCTCCGGCAGGTCGATGTCGAAGTCGAGGCCGCGCACCCCCTCGTCCTCGCGCCAGCGCACCCGCTGCGTACCGCGCATCCCCCAGGGCGCGTCGGGCCCCGGCGTGCCTCGTCCCGCCGTGTGCGAGACGCTGCCGACGATCGTCACGGCGACGGCGGCCCGTCCAGGGTTCGTCACGCGGTAGCGGAGCACGGCGGCGGGGATGCCGGATGCGTCGGCGTCGAGCGGCACGAGCGGCGTGAAGGCATGCAGCGACACATCGACCGGCAGGGAGTGGTCGATGAAGTCGACATCGACGACCGGGTACTCTCCATGCAGGGTCGCGCCGTCGAGTCTGGGCAGGCCGGCGAGCTGGTCGAACGCGTACCCCGCGTCGGCGTCATGCCGACCGGTGAGGCGCGCTTCGAGCACGCGGGTGACGGCGTTGCCGCCCTCGGGCGCCGCATGGATCGAGAAGAACGAGTGCGGATTGCGGCGCCCCTTGTCGGGGAGGTTCTCGAACTCCCAGTCGCGCAACTCGCCGCGTGCGCCGATCGACACGTTCCCGGTGCCGATTCCGCCGAGCGGGAAGGCGGTCGCCTGCGAGGTATGCGGGATGCCGCGGGCGCGGCGGGTCATGCCGACGCGCCTCTCTGATCGGCGGCGAGCTCATGCACGACGCCCGCCGTCTCGCGGTACAGGCGGGTGTAGCGGTCGAACAGCTCATCGTAGAGGTCACGTAGCGAGTCGTCGGGACGGATGGTCTCGGTCACGGGATTCCACGCAGCGATCTTCGGCACTGCATCGACGGCGACGGCGACCGCGGCAAGGAAGGCAGCGCCGTAGCTCGCGCCGATCGTCGTCGCCGGCACCTCCTGCACGAGGCCGGTGACGTCGGAGACGATCTGCAGCCACAGCCGCCCCTGCGTACCGCCCCCGACGGCGACGATGCGCCGGATGTCGGCGCCGGCGGCGCGCATGGTCTCGACATTGTGACGGACGCCGAGGGCGGTCGCCTCAAGGGCGGCGCGGTAGAGGTCGCCCCGGGTGTGGGCGAGCGTGAGTCCGGCGATGACACCGCGGGCATCGGGATCCTGGATGGGGGTGCGCTCACCCGCGAAGTACGGGAGCATCAGCAGCCCGCGCGCCCCGGGACCCGACGCGGTCGCCTCGGAGAGCAGCTGCGGGTAGTCGGCGCCCGTGAGTTCCTTCAGCCAGCCGGTGAGCGCTCCGGAGGTCGAAAGACCCCCGGCCAGGTTCCTCGTTCCGGCGAAGGCCCCGGCCGTGGTCCACATCGACGGCGTGCGCAGCGTCTCCTCACCCGTCGCGACGAGGAACATGGTCGTGCCGTACATGAGCATGAGGTCGCCGACCTCGTGCGCTCCGACGCTCACGGCCTCGGTCCACGCGTCGATCGTCCCGGCGATCACGGGAATGCCCTCGGGAATGCCGGTGTCCCCCGCCGCGGCGGCGGTGACAGTGCCCGCGACATCTCCGGCCCAAAGCAGCGGCGGCTGCTCGATCGACGACGCGTACCGCTGCCACCACTCGTCGTGCCACGCTTCGCGCTCGATGTCGTAGAGCGGGGACACCTGGCTGGCCGACTGGTGGTCGAGCGCGTAGGCGCCGGTGAGGCGGCGGGCGAGCCAGGAAGCCGGCATGTACACGCGGCGCGCTCGCTGCCAGGCCTCGGGCTCCTCGTCGGCGACCCAGACGAGCTTGGGTCCTCCGGCCTGCGAGGTCAGAGTCGATCCGCCGACGCGCGTGATCTCGGACTCGCCGAGCTCGACAGTCATCCGCTCGATCTGCGCAGTGGAGCGGGTGTCGACGCCGTAGAGGATCGCCGGACGGACGGGACGATCGTGTTCGTCCGCCAGGAGGATGCACGGGCCCATGCCGCTCACGCCGACTCCGGCGACTTCGGCGTCCGGGGCCGCAGCGAGGAGCTCGCGGGCGATGGCGACGAACTCGTCCCACCACACATCGCCTTCCATCTCGACCCAACCCGTGCGGGGGCGGGAGACGTCATGCGACCGGGTCGCGGTGGCGACGATCACGCCATCAGCATCCACCAGCACGCCCTTGCTGCTGGATGTGCCGATGTCCACCCCGAGGGTGCAGCGCATGGTGTCCTCCTTGAAACCTGAGCCGGTGATTCTGAAATCTCTCGCAACTGTACGCGAAATCGATTTCAACGCGCAAGAAGGTGATCGGATGTCTACCGGAATACCGGCTGACGCGGTGCGCGGGGTCGGGCGGGGCCCCAGCGTCTCAG
Source organism: Microbacterium sp. GCS4 (assembly GCF_001262495.1). Classification (GTDB taxonomy): domain Bacteria; phylum Actinomycetota; class Actinomycetes; order Actinomycetales; family Microbacteriaceae; genus Microbacterium. The sequence goes on along the minus strand of NZ_LGYE01000002.1, from coordinate 40,722 downwards.
GGCCGAGAGGCGCTGGCCGGTTGGATCTCGTTGCGCAGCACCACGGTGCGGGACGGCTGCGTATCGCCGCCGATGCGCTCCAGCAGCATCCGCGCTGCCGTCACGCCCATGTGCCGAGCGGGCAGCCGGACGACTGTCACCGCGCTCGGCGAGAGCGTCGTGAACGGCAGCGAGCCGATCACCGCGACGCCTACACGCGGCGGCGTGAGGCCGCGCTCCGTCAGCACCTGGATCGCGCCGACGCCGATGAGGTTGTTGCCGGCGACGACGGCGTCCGGTGGTTCGGGCAGAGCCAGCAACTCCTCCATCGCCGCGCGTCCGCCCTCGACGCGGAAGGACGCGAAGCGGGCGAGCTCGTCGACGTCGAGCTCGGGCTCCGCGCGGGTCAGCGCCGCGCGCCACCCGGCCGCGCGCTCGGCGGCCGTGTCGATGTGCTCGGGACCGCCGATGTAGGCGATGCGGCGGTATCCGGCATCCAGCAGGTCTTTCGCGGCGGATGTCCCCGCGGCCCTGTTGGCCATCACGACCCCGTCGATGTCGTAGGACGTGCTGCGGTCGACAGCGACGACGGGACGGCCGGTCGCGAGGATCATGTCGAGGTTCGTGGTCTCGTCGGCGGTCGCGATGATGACACCGGACATGTGCTCGGCGATCGCGATGCGCAGGTATGTCCCCTCCTTCTCGACCTGGGAGTCGGAGTTGCAGAGCACGACCGAGTAGCCCGCCTCCGAGGCGACGTCCTCGACGCCGCGCGCCATCTCGGTGAAGTACGGGTTCTCGATGTCGGGGATCACGAGGGCGATCACCTCGGAGCTCTGCCGGCGCAGCGACCGAGCCGTGCGGTTCGGCGTGAAACTGAGTTTCGCGGCGGCGTCGCGCACAGCCGCCACCTTGTCCTCCGACACGCTCGTGCCGTTGAAGACGCGAGAGACCGTGGCGGGAGACACTCCCGCCAGTTCCGCGACGTCGTAGATGGTGGCCATTCGAACCTCATTGCCGTGCCGGGCCGAGCCGGATCTGAAGCAACAGTAGCGCGCGAGCAGTAGATCTCTGGTGTTCCATCCTGAAATCGATTACATTGGCGGCCATGACTCACGCATCCTCCGACCTCTCGAGCATCGCAGCGCTGCGATCCGTGCAGACACGATCGATCTCCCCCGAGAACTTCGACGGATCCGCGGGAGGCGGAGGCCGGGCGACCGAGGGCACGGGCGCCGAATGCGCCCGTGACCTCGGCCCCGGCTGGAAGATCTCGCCGAGCGTCGACGTCAAGCCCGGAGAGACGTTCGACCTCGCGAACATCGACGGCGCGGGCAAGATCACGCACATCTGGATCACAACCCACACCGACAACTGGCGCACCCTGCTCCTGCGCGCCTACTGGGATGGGTCGGAGGAGCCCGCCGTCGAGGTGCCCTACGGCGACTTCTTCTGCAACGGCTGGGGCGTCTTCGCGCAGGTCGACTCGCAGACCATCGCCGCCAACCCGCACGGCGGATTCAACTCGTACTGGCCCATGCCGTTCCGCGACGGCGCGCGCCTCACGATCGAGAACACCTCGGTCGTCGACGTGCGCATCTACTTCCAGATCACCTACGAGATCGGCGGCGACTACTCGAACGACGCCTACTTCCACGCGCAGTGGCGCCGGTCCAACCCGCTGGAGGAGCTCACCCCGCACGTGATCCTCGAGGGCATCGAGGGACAGGGCCAGTACGTCGGCACATACATCGCCTGGGGCGTGAACTCCAACGGCTGGTGGGGCGAGGGCGAGATCAAGTTCTACCTCGACGACGACACCGACTACCCGACCATCGCAGGCACGGGCACCGAGGACTATTTCGGCGGTGCCTGGAACTTCGATGTTCCCGGTCAGGGGTACACGGCGTTCTCGACTCCGTACCTCGGGATGCCGCAGATCATCCGACCCGACGGTCTCTACGTGAGCCAGCAGCGTTTCGGCATGTACCGGTGGCATCTGCTCGACCCGATCCACTTCGCCACCGGCATCCCCAAGGTCGACATCCAGGCGCTCGGGTGGCGCAGCGGATGGCGGTACCTCCCGCTGCGCGACGACATCGCCTCCACCGCGATGTTCTACCTCGATCGCCCCACTGCCCGCAGACCCCGGACGCCCTCCGCCGACGACCTGGAGGTGCACCTAGGAACGGCCCCGGTACCCGACCTCGGAGCGACCCCGCCGCGATGATCGATGTCCTCGTCGTCGGCGCGGGGTTCGGCCGCGACTTCCTCCCGCTCTATGCGCTGCATCCCGCCGTGCGTCGGGTGGGGCTGGTCGAGCCGAACGCCTCCCGTCGTTCGGCTGTGGCGGCCGAGCTCGCGGTCGACGACGAGTTCGCCTCGCTCGACGACGCGCTCGCGGGCGGCGGATGGGATGCCGTGCACCTGCTGTCCCCCGTGCGGTTCCACGTCGAGCAGACGCTGCAGGTGCTCGCGAGCGGCCGCTCCTGCGCGAGCGCGGTCCCGATGGCGACCACGCTCGACGACGTGGAGCGCGTGATCGACGCGGCGGACGCCGGTCCCGGCCGGTACATGATGATGGAGACGGCGCTCTACCAGCGCGAGTACCTCCATGCCCTGCATCTGCGCGACACCGGGGCGCTCGGCCGACTGACCTACCTCAGCGGGGCGCACATGCAGGATCTCGACGGGTTCCCGCCCTACTGGATGGGATACGCGCCGATGGAGTACGCGACCCACATCGTCGCCCCGCTGCTCGGACTCGCGGAGGCGTCGGCGCAGTCGGTGCGCTGCCTCGGCTCCGGCACGCTGCGGGACGCCCACCGCGGGCCCGGCGACAACCCCTTCCCCCTCGAGGCCGCCCTGTTCGAGCTGTCGACGCCCGAGCCCCTGGTCGCGCAGGTCACGGTGTCGTTCTTCGAGAACGCACGGGCCTACACCGAGGGGTTCAACGTCTACGGCGAGCACGGCGCGATGGAGTGGCCGTCGGTCGAGGGAGAACCCGCCGTGACGTACACGGCCGGACCAGCCGACGGCGCGCACCGCGGACGCCCGATCACGCGCGAGGCCGCCGAGATCCCGGATCGGCTCGGCGACCTGCCCATGTCTCTGCGCCCGCACACGCGCAAGGGCACGTACTCACCTCCCGGCGGACGCCCACCGGTCGACCTGCACGCGTGGCACGGCGGATCGCACCCGCACCTCGTGCACGAGTTCGTCTCGGCGGTGGTCGAGCATCGCTCCCCCACGATCGACGCGCACCGCGCAGCGAGCATCACGGCGCCGGGGATCGTCGCGCACCGCTCCGCGCTGCGCGGCGGCGCCGACCTCCTGGTCCCGCGGTTCTGACGTCGGTGCGGCCCACGCCGGTCACCGAGATCAGCAGCCTCCCGCTCCGCCTCAGACGAGCCCCTGCACGCGGAACTGCTCGGAGTGGTACACGCTGTTGTTGCCGGTGTTCCACTGGCTGACGCTGAGGTGCAGGTCCGAGAGCGTCGACCCGGGGATGATGTACCCGCCGTAGAGCTGGGCCACGTGCGACGCATCTTCCTGCCCCCACTCCGTGCCGGTCAGCAGGGTGGTCTTCGCGGCGGTGTAGAGGTTGTCGGTCGGGGTGTTCAGCACCATCGCGTCGATCCGGTACGCGGCCGCGTTGAACCAGGTGAGGATCCATTTGCCGCCGAGCGGTCGCAGGCACATCTCGCCGAACCCGCCGGTCAGGACTTCGGTCACCGGCTTGCCCCAGCCCCAGGAGCCGTTCGCGAACCCCCACGGCTGATACGCCGAGAGGGTGGTCATGTTGTTCGAGGGCACGCGGTAGAGCACGATGCCCTTGTCGCGCTGGAAGCCGGTGCCGTAGATGTACACGTATCCGTCGCTGCCGAGGCCCCACGTGATGCACTGGAACTTGCCGCCGGCCATGTCGGCGGGGAACTGCAGCCCGGTGTGCTGCCAGGTCGCGCCGTTGTCGTCGGACTTCCACAGCTCGGTCCAGCGCACCGCGCCGAACTGCGGGCCGTTCACGATCGCGTGCAGGTACATCCGCGAGCCGATCGTGATGACGTCCGACGGGATGACGGTCGTGAAGTACGCGTCGTGCGGGTAGTACCAGAACTGCGGCGCCACCCCCTGCGTGTTCGCGCCGGCGCCGGCTGAGCCGTTGAAGACGACGCCGGCGGCGAGGTTCGTGGTCGACGAGTAGAGGCCGACCGGGGAGCGCCAGTTCGCGCCGCCGACGTGATCGGCCCACGTGTCGCCGAACACGAACAGCAGCCGCCCGTCCGGCGTGCGGGCGGGGATGCCGAGGTCGGTCGCCCCGATCCCGTACTGCACGGGGCTCTGCGTCCCGGCGAGCACTTTCAACCTGGTGACGGTGAGCGGTCCGGCGGCGGATGCCGGAGCTGCGGCGCCGATCCCGACAACGGGAGCGGCCAGCATCCCTGCGCCGAGCGCGAGCGCGCCCTGCAGGACGCCGCGGCGGGAGATGAGCGGAGACGTACGGTGTTCGGTCATCGTCGACCTCTTTCCTGTGTCGGTTGTGCTCTCCGACGGCCGGACTACTTGAGACCGGCCATCTTGATGTTGCCGATGATCTGGCGCTGGAAGATGAGGAACAGGATCATGACGGGCGCCGCGGCCAGCACGGAGCCCGCCATGAGGAGCCCGAGCTCGCTCGTGCGCTCGGAGCGGAACGTCGCGAGGAACTGCTGGACGACGAAGCGCTCGGGGGTGGTGATCGTGAGGATCGGCCACACATACGAGTTCCAGTACGCGAGGAACGAGGTGATGCCCATGACGACGAACGGCGGCTTCGACAGCGGGAGGAAGATGCGCACGAAGATCGCGAAGCGTCCGCAGCCGTCGAGCATCGCCGCCTCCTCGAGGCTCGCGGGGATGTTCAGGTAGAACTGCCGGATGAAGAACACCGTGCCGGCGCTCGCGGCCCCGGGCAGGACGAGCACCGCGAGGGTGTCGAGCATCGACAACCGGGTCACGACGATGAAGCTCGTGAGCAGGATCGTCATCCCGGGGATGAACATGGTCGTGATGACGATGACCCACAGGGTGCGCTGGAACCGGAAGTCCAGGCGCGCGAACGCGTAGGCGGCGAGCGAATTGACCGTGAGGCTCAGGGCCGTGAAGAGCACGGCGCCGCCGAAGGTCCACAGCATCGTGCGGGTGAAGGTGGGATCGGCGAGGATCTGCGCGTAGTTCTCCCAGCGCCACACCTCGGGGAAGAACTGGAAGGGGGTCTGGATGACCTCGGTCTTCGACTTGAAACCGGCGATGACCATCCAGGCCAGCGGAAACAGCGCCGCCACGAGGAACACCGCACCCGCGATGAGCTTGCCGATCACGATCACCCACGAGCCTGGGGTCTTCGGCAGGCGGGCCCGCCGCGACGGCTCGGTGCCGGCGAGCACGATGGCGCGCGTGGTGTCCTGCGGCGCGATGGTGACCATCAGTCCACCAGCCTTTCGGAATTGACGAACTTGAACACGATCGCCGACACCGTGCCGAGCACGACGAACATGACGAGCGCGGCGGCGATCGAGTAGCCGACGTTGATGTCGTTGCGGAAGTGGTTGAAGATGAAGAGGTTCGGCAGGGTCGTGGAGTCCAGCGGTCCGCCGCCGGTCATGACGAGCGGAAGCTCGAACTGCTGGATCGCCGCGACGAACCCGGTGATCAGCAGATACAGGATGATGTTCTTCATCTGCGGCAGCGTGATGAACGCGGTCTTCTGCCACCAGTTGGCACCCTCCATCGCCGCCGCCTCGTAGAACTCGGTGGGGATGTCGACCATCGCAGCGACCATGATGAGCGAGGTCAGACCCATGCCCAGCCAGATGGCGGGGATGGCGATCGCGAGCAGCGCCCAGGCCGGATCGCCGATCCACGCGATCGGGTCGACGCCGAAGATCCCGAGGAACCAGTTGAGCAGACCGCCCGAGTAGTCGTACATCAGCACGAAGATGATCGATGTGATGACCGAGGAGATGATCGTCGGGATGTAGATGCTGACCTTGAGGACGCTGGCGAAACGGCGAGACACGCTCACGACCAGGCTCGCGAAGAAGAACGCGAGCACGAGCATGGGCGGCACCGTCATCGCGACGAAGGCGAAGCCCCTGCCCACCGACGCCCAGAACAGCGGATCGCTGAGGACGGCGGTGAAGTTGCGAAGGCCGACGAACTCGGGATCCTTATAGAAGCTCCAGTTCTGAAACGACAGGAATCCGGCATAGACCGCCGGCCAGATCACGAAGATCGCGAGGAGGCCGACCACCGGCAGCAGGAACAGGTACGCGACTTTCGTGTCGCGATACCGTCTGGCATCCGTTCGGCGTCTCACCGCCCGTCGTTCCGTCGAGACTGCACTGACCATCGTTCGCTCCACCCGTTCCCTCGTGCTGTCGTGATCCCGCAGGCGGGGGTCGGCGCGCAACGCCGACCCCCGCCGCGGAGTCCTACTGGCTCGGCGCCTTGTCCGCGAGGCCCTCGCGGTCGATGACCGTCTGGATCGCCTTGTTCGCGGTGTCGATCGCGGCATCCGGCGACGCGGACCCCTTCATGACCGACTCGAAGGCGGTGCCGACCGCGAGCGAGACGTCCCACGGGTAGGTCGGCTCGGGAATCGCGTTCGGAGCGATCTCCTCGGTGATGATCGACGACCAGGGCGCATCAGCCGCCTTGGGGTCGGCGGCGACGGCATCCTGCACCGACTGGCGCACCGGGGCCTTCGTGAACTGCGTGTCGACGAAGAAGGGCACGAGGTTCTCGGGGTCGCCGGCGATCGCCCAGGAGAGGAACTTCCCCGCCGCTTCCGCGTTCTTGGTCTTCGCGTCGACGACCCACTTGAAGTTGCCGAGGGTCGTGGCCGTGCGACCGTCGGCCTCCGCCGAGTTCACCATCGGCCCGATGCCGGTCTTGCCGAGGACATCGGCGTAGTCCGAGCCGATCTCCGACAGCATCCACGAACCGGACACCTTGAAGGCGACCTTCTGCTCACCGAAGTCCTTGCCTCCGCCGTAGTCGGCGAGGGGCTGCTTGGGCATGTACCCCTCATCCCACAGTGTCTTGTACTGCGTCATCATGTCGCGGTATCCGGCGTCGTCGATGTCGGCGGCGGTCCAGTCGGAGTTCAGCGCGGTGTGACCGGCGAAGTTGTACTGCTGGCCGACGGTCGACCAGGCGAACGTCGCGGCGTCCTGCGCTGGCGAGATGCAATACTGCCCGTCGGCGAGAGTGGGCTGGATCTTGGCGCACGCGTCCATCAGTTCGTCCCACGTCGTCGGCCCCTGCTCGGAGTCGACGCCCGCCGCGTCGAGGATGTCCTTGTTCCAGAACAGCACGGCCTGCGGCTCGAGCAGCAGCGGGTAGGCGTAGTAGGTGCCGTCGATCTCGGAGACCGGCTTCGCGGCGTCCGAGATCTCGGCGAGGGCGTCGTCGGGCACGATCCCGTCGAGCTCGTGCAGCTGACCCGCGTTCACAGCATCCTGGATGCTGCCGGGGTGCGTGTAGATGTCGGGGGCCTTGCCCGCCGCCTGCGCGGCCTTCATCTTCTGATCCCAGGCGTCGCCGGGCACCTGCGTGCCGACGACCTTGATCTCGTCCTGCGAGTCATTGAACTTCTTGATGATGTTCTCGTACCACTCGTTCTCGACCGGCGTGAAGTTGCGGTGCCAGAACTGGATCGTGGTGACGCCGTCCTCGCCGCCGGAGTCGGCGGATTCTCCTGGCGTTCCGGATCCGCAGCCGGCGATCATCGCGCCGATGGTGAGTGCCCCGAGAGCGGCGAACGTCGCCCTGCGGGTGCGTGGGGTGATTCTCATGGGTTCCTCCTCAGGAACGGACTCCTCGTCGAGTCGCTGCTGTGTGCTCGGCTGTCGCCGAAACCCACCGGCCCAGCCGACGGTCCTCGGCGACCGGGTATGCGCCAGAGTAAGCGAAATCGATTTCATAAGCAAGGGATCCAATATCTCAGTTCGACCGCTCAAGATCGGCCGAGAACCAGAACACGTTGTACGGCCCCCACAGCGACAGCGTGAAGTGGATGCGCCTGCCGTCCTCCGTCACGTACCGCGGATTCAGGTACGGCGAGTAGAGACCCTCGTACTCGCTGCCCGGCACGAGCTCGAGCGGATCGCCCCACGGCCCCCACGGCGTGATGCCCTCTCGGATGTACGCGTTCCCCGCGTCGGAGTACGTCATGATCCAGCGCTCGAGGTACGTCGACCACATCACCGAGAGTTCGCCGATCGTGCCGTCGACCACGGTATCGGCGTCGGCCATGTCGTCGCTCCAGGTCGGCGCACCGCCGTCGAGCCCGGCGAAGTACGAGTACGCCGACTGGTCCTCGACGGCCTCCTCGGTCGCCCGGACCCGCATGAGCTGGACGCTTCCGAAACGTCCGGACGGGATCGACCAGAAGTAGATCCAGTCCTCACCGCCCTCGTTGACCTCGGCTGTCGCGAGCTGGACGAAGTTGGAGTCTCCCGGCCACTCCACGCCCTGGACGGGATCCCACGACGTGCCGCCGTCGCGCGAGACGATGAGCGCGGATCGGTTGGCATCCCAGACGCCGGGCTCCCCCCAGAACCGCACGGACATGTACGAGACGTAGATCGTGTCGCCGATCGAGAAGCCGTACGTCGGGATCTTGGTGACCTCGCCTCCGGCCCCGTTCGCGTCGTGATCACCTTCGATCAGCGCCTCCGCCAAGCCGATGTCGTCGGCGACCCAACCGTCGAAGTCGATGCCGTCGGTCGGGTCGTCGTCCTCCGTCCACGCCGCCACGTTCGACCGCCAGAACCCGCCCTGGCCGCCGATCGACTCCGGGTCGCGTTCGCCGAACGTGTCGCCGAAGAAGAAGAAGGTGCGGTCGCCGACGTTCGTCATCGACCCGAGATCCGTGCCGGCCACCGACACGGACGCCGTGTCGTTCATGGCGCCGGGACCGGTCAGCTGGGCGATCTCCGTGAGATTCGAGACGCCCTCGAGCACGAACGGCTTGTCGGGGTCCGGATCCACGGTCACGCCGGTTCCTCCCGCGCAGCCGGAGAGCCCCAGGGCCAGGACGACGAAAGCCGCGGCGAGACGGCGATGGGATGCGGGTGCACGGCGCATGATCCTCCTCGATCGGCGGTGCGGATGCACCGCGCCTGGCATCGAACCTAGCGAAATCGATTTCATCGCACTAGGGTCTCAGGCGTGCCCTCATCGACCGAAGGAACCTGGCTACGTGCCGACGGCGTGCCGCGATGGGGCCACCGCGACGGCATCCAGATCGGCATCGCTCCCCTCCCCGGCCCGCGGGGACTCCTGCGCGTCTACACGCCGTACCTCGACCACCCGCCGGAACGACTCGTGAACTTCATCGCCGTCGAACCGATACCTGAGGGGCAGACGGGGCGAGGGTTCTCAGAACTGGAGCCGAGCATGCTCGACCCCGGGGAGCCGGGCAAGCGGTTCTGGTCGGCCGACGACCCACTCGCCGCTGGAGAGCCTGCGGCGACGGATCACCCCGCGCGCGGCGTCGTCGCGGAGATCGACGGCATCGAGACGCTCACCGTGTGGATCGGCGTGGAGCGCTTCGACAACGGGGCGGATGTCCACGTTCGGATTCGCTTCTTCGCCGACCGCCCGCACGAAGTCGAGGTCGCCGGGTTCGTGAATGCGTCATCGACGCCGCTGGAGCATCTCGTCCTCACCGCCACCATGGGCAATTGGGCACGGCTGCGAGTGCTGCGACTCGCGGACCGCACCGTCACCCCCGCCGACCTGTGGCCAGGGTTCTGCGGCACCGGTTTCACCGAGCACGGCCGCTTCGGCCTCGCAGAGCTGCGTCGAGACGGACAGGCCGCGATCGTAGAAGCCGTCGGGGACGAGATGGATCCGTGGTCGGTCGAATACTCTCACGACACCGCCGACCACTGGCGATTCCTCGGACGACGGTCGTTGCAGCGGTGGCGGGTCGACGACCCCCACCCCGCGCTCGAGTGCCGGGTCAACGCGCGGTGGTCCTACTGGGCGAGCGCGTCGCCGATCCCCGGCGGACCGGCGTTCGAGAACTTCGAGATCGTCGAACCGTTCCGCCAGGGCGCGGCATTCCGCTTCCTGGTCGAGCCGCTGACCGCACCGGCCCGACCGGATTGAGTCAGGCGAGCCAGGCCGGCGCGCGGCCGCGCAGCACGCCGCGATCCACCGAGAAGCGCCCCGCCCCCGTGAACGCGAGGGCGAGGGCGACCGCACCGAGCACGGCGACGAACTCGTAGCCGCCGTCGCCGACCCAGAGCCCCGCGGGCAGGTGCACGAGCACGAGGGCGACGAGCATGTCGACCGCGAGGAGCACGCCGGCGAGGCGCGTGAACAGACCGAGCACGAGCATCCCTCCGCCGATCAGCTCGACGAAGGCGACGACGGGAGCGGCGATCTCGGGCAGAGGGACGCCCATGCCGGCGAAGCTGCCGATCGTGCCGGCGAGCGTGAACTCGAAGATCTTCTGCGCCCCGTGGGCGAGGAAGACGGCGCCGACGACGATGCGGAGGACGAGGAGTCCCCACGAGGTCGTGGCTGCGGGGGCGGTGGTGTTCGTCATGAGGAGGCCTTCCTTCGTGGCAGGACACCGCGCCAGGCGCGGAGCGGGCTGATGCCCACCCTCGACGCTAGGAAAGCGACCTTTCGATCCCCTGTGCCGAGCACCCGGACCGCTACGCTGAGGCCATGCCAGAGTGGTCCCAGGCTGTGCCGGCGGCGGTGCGGCGAGAGCAGATCGTCTCGATCATCGAGCGCCAGGGATTCGCCCGCGTGCAGGAGCTCAGCAGAGCGCTCAGCGTCTCCGAGGTCACGGTCCGCACCGACCTCGACCTCCTCGCCGAGGAGAACGTGATCCAGCGCGTGCACGGCGGCGCGATCTCGGGCATCAAGTCCACCGCGCACTCCCCCGACTACGAGCGCGCGCTCACCCGGGCGGTCACCGAGAAGCGGCGGATCGGCCATGCCGCTGCCGCCCTCGTCGAGAGCGAGATGGCGATCATGCTCGACGCGGGGACGACGACCCTCGCGGTCGCGCGAGCGCTGCGCACGCGCGAGGAGCTGCGCGGCGTGGTCGTGTTCACGAACTCCCTCACGATCGCATTGGAACTCGGTGTCGCCGAGCCTCACCAGATCACCGTGGTCGTCACCGGCGGCACGGTGAGCTACAAGCAGCGCTCCCTCATCGATCCGCTGGGAGACATGTTCCTCGGCTCCGTGCACAGCGACCTCGGCATCATCGGCTGCAACGGGGTGTCCCCGACGGGCTTCACCAACTCGAGCCTGCCCGAGGTCACCATGAAGCGCCGGTATCTGGAGACCGCGGCCCGCCGCATCGTGGTGGCCGACAGCTCGAAGATCGGCAAGAGCCAGATGATCCAGGTCGCGCCGCTGTCGCAGGTCGATCTGCTCGTCACGGGCTCGGAGGCCCCGGGCGACGAACTGGAGGCGCTCCGCGAGGCGGGCCTCACGATCGACATCGCCTGAGTCGTCAGGTGCAGACGACGACCCCGCTCCCCAGGGAGCAGGGCCGCCCTGGGCTCAGGCGCGACCGGCCGAGCCGAACTCGCGCATCCGGCGCGCGACCATGCCGCGGAATCCGTCGATCCCGGCGCGCAACTGCTCGCTCGGCTCCACGACCGCGGGACGCTCGCTCAGGAACTCCCGCAGCGCCGCGGTCCACGCGAGGTGCGAGTCGGTGCCCTGGTTGATCTTTCGGATGCCGGCGGCGACGCCCTCGCTCTTCTGCTCCGGCGAGATGCCGTACGAGGGGCGCACCGACCCGCCGTGCGCGTTGATGGTGGCGACGGCCTCCGCCGGCACGGACGAGGAGCCGTGCAGCACGAGGAAGGTGTCGGGCAGTCGTCGTTTGATCTCCGCGATGAGCTCGAGCCGGAGCCGCTGCCCGCCCTCGGCATCCGTGAACTTCACCGAGCCATGGCTCGTGCCCACCGCGACCGCGAGTGCGTCGACGTCGGTCGCCGCGACGAACGACGCCGCCTGATCGGGGTCGGCGAACACGATCTCCTCGACCGTCCCGGTGATCCCGGCCTCCGCCCCGCCGATCGTGCCGAGCTCCCCCTCGACGCTCACGCCCGCCGGATGCGCGAGCTCGACGACTCGCCGGGTGAGCGCGACGTTCTCATCGAAGGACGAGGGCTCGTCGTCGTCGATGTCGCGGCTCGCATCGATCATGACGCTCGTGAATCCGTGGTCGATGGCCCGCGCGCAGTCGTCGTACGTGCGGCCGTGATCGAGGTGCAGCACCACCGGGATGCGGTCGGCGTGCTCGTCGACCAGCCGACGCAGCCGGTGCCACCACGCGGACTCGTCGTCGTAGGCCGACATGCCGGCGATCGCCTGCACGATCACGGGCGAGCGCTCGGCCTCGGCCGCCGCGAGCACCGCGAGGACCTGGTCGAGGCTGGACACGTTGAACGCGCCCACCGCGTACTCCCCCGCCTCGGCCAGGGCGAGCGCTTCTCGGAGTGTCTGCAGCGCCATGAGGTCAGAGCGCTTCGGTGATGCCGAGCTTGTCGTACTCGAGCACGATCGGCGTGTCCGTCAGCGCGCGGGCGTAGGCCTGCACCTTGGCCGCCGACTCGACCGCCACGCTGGTCTTGAACGCGTCGCGCAGGTTCGGGCCGACCGTGAGCAGTCCGTGGTTCGCCCACACGACCGCGTTGAGGTCGCCCATCGCGTCGCACATGTGCTCCCCGAACTCGGTGTTGTTGCTGAGCTCGAACGGCATGATGGGCACGTCGCCCTTGGTGTAGATCACCATGTTCACGAGCGTGCCGAGGATCGGCGATCCCACGACGCCCCACACGTTCGAGAACACGGGCTCGGAGTGCACGATCGCGTTCACATCGGGACGGCGCTTGTACACCGCCATGTGCACGGTGACCTCGCTGGAGGGTCCGAGCCGGCCGTCGATCACCTCGCTGTCGCCGTTCACGAGCACGATGTCGTCCGGCGTCATCCGGTCGTACTCGAGGTCGGTGGGGGTGATGAGGAAGCGGTCGTCGACTCCGGGCACGCGGATGCTGATGTTGCCCTGGGTGTTGAAGTTCAGGCCGTACTCCATCGACCGCAGGCAGTAGTCGAGGATCTCCTTCCGGGCGGCGTCGATGTCGAATCCCGTGCGGGACAGCGTGTCGGTCATGGCGTGTTCTCCTTCTGATGGGCAGGTGTGTTCTGAGGGTCTGAGAGGGGCTGTCGGGCAGGCGCTGCGAGATGAGCGGCGATGTCGCGGGTCGCGCGATAGAGGTCGCGGTAGGCGCGGCGCTGCCGTTCGTACCAATCGGAGTGCTCGGCGGTCGGCTCGGCGACGGCCGCCGTGGTCGGTGCGAGGAGCGGGGCCGGATCGGCGCCGAGCGCGGATGCTGCGAACATCGCCGCTCCGCGCGCGGAGGCATCGGCGGTCACGGGTGTGAGCGACCGCCCCGCGGCATCCGCTCTGGCCTGGAGAGCCGCGGCGTTCTCCGAGCCCGAACCGGTCACGATCAGATCGCCGGTGGCGACTCCGTGGGCGGAGAAGGCGTCGAGGATGGTGCGGAACTCGAACCCCGCGGACTCGGCGACCGCCCGCGCGATCTCGGGCACCGTCGTCTCGAGCGTGAGGCCGTGCAGCACCCCTCGCGCCTGCGGGTCGTTGTCGAGCGTGCCGCTTCCCGCGAGGTACGGCAGCAGGAGCAGGGCCGGCGGATACGGGCTGAGAGTGCCGAACACCGCGCCGACCGTCGAGCCGACGATGCCCGCGAACCACTGCAGCGCCCACCCGCCCGCGGCGATGCCTGCCAGCGTGATCCATCGTTCCTCGTCGATCCGGTACGAGGCGAAGCCCGTCGCCTCGAGGCCCGCCGGCCGCGAGGCCGAGCCGACCGTGAGGCAGTCGCTCGATCCGAACGCGACGACCGAGCGGATGCCGGCAGCGCCGCCCGCTCCGAGGAACGCGGCGGCCTGGTCGTGCGCGCCGGCGACCACGAGCACGTCGCCCGAGAGCCCCAGCCGCTCCGCCGTCGGCCCCGTGACCGCGCCGATCACCTGACCCCCGGCGACGGGTGTCGGCAGCCGATCCTCGGTGCTCCACGGCGCCGTGTCGGCGAAGGCGGCGAGCAGCTCCGGGCTCCACCGTCCCGTGGCGACGTCGAGCAGACCCGTGCGCGCCGCCTGCGAGAGGTCGATACCGGCGACGCCGGTCCATCGCTCGGCGAGCAGGTCTCCCATGCAGCGGTAGCCCGCGGCATCCCGCCACGGCTCATCGCCCGCGGCGATCTTGAACACCGAGAACATGCCGTGCAGCGGCTGCCCGGTGATCCCCGCGAAGCGTTCGGCGCCGATGGTCCTGCCGAGAGCGGCCGCCGCGTCGTGCCCGCGGGCGTCCATGCTCACCGCGACGGGGGCGAGCGGCTCCCCCGCCGCGTCGATCGGCACGACGGCCTCGCCCAGCACGCTGAACGCGAGCGCCGCGACGGGGTCGCCGTGCGCCCGCGCAGCGGCAGCCGCGGACCGGACGACCGATTCGGCCGCGGCGATGAGCGCCCCCGCATCCAGCTCGACGCGATCCCGCGCCGGCCGCTGGAGCTCGAGAGTCGCTGCGGCGCTGCCGATCTCGCGACCGTCGAGAGAGAACGCCATGGCACGCACCCCGCTCGTGCCGAGGTCGAGCCCCAGGACGCTCACTTGATCGCCCCCGAGAGCCCGTTCACCAGGTACTTCTGGATGAAGACGAACAGCAGCACGACCGGCACCGAGATGAGCACGAGGATCGCGAACAGGGCGCCCGGCTGCGACAGGTACATGCCCCGGTACGCGAGCGGCACGAGCGTGAGCGGCTTGAGCTCGTTGTCGCCGAGCGTGACGAGCGGGAGCAGGAAGTCGTTCCAGCTCATCATGGTCTGCCACACCGCGACCACCGCGAGCGCGGGCTTGCCGAGCGGCAGGTAGATGCGCCAGAAGATCTGCCACGCGCTGGCGCCGTCGAGTCGGGCGGCCTCGTAGGTCTCGAGCGGGATCGCGAGGTAGGAGGTGCGGATGATGATGACCGCGAACGGCAGGCCCAGGGCGGTGTACACGAGCACGAGACCCGCGATGTTGTTGTACAGCTGCATGGACTGCAGGATGCGGAAGGTCGCGACGACGATGCTCG
Source organism: Microbacterium sp. GCS4 (assembly GCF_001262495.1). Classification (GTDB taxonomy): domain Bacteria; phylum Actinomycetota; class Actinomycetes; order Actinomycetales; family Microbacteriaceae; genus Microbacterium. The sequence goes on along the minus strand of NZ_LGYE01000002.1, from coordinate 25,553 downwards.
ACATCGGCAGGATCAGCGCGAGGATGAGGACCCCGAAGATCAGTGCCTTGAGGGGCACACGGAGCCGAGCGAGGGCGAACGCCGCCATCGAGCCGAGCAGGCACACCAACACGACCGAGGGGACAGTGATCAGCAGGCTGTTGAGCAGATGCAGCAGGATCGGGTTCTGCTCCCAGATGGTCAGGTAGTTCCGGAGGCTGAACTCCTGCGGGAACATCCCGAAGAACTGCGTCGTCGGATTGTTCGGCGGCATGAGCGAGAGCCCGACGACCATGATGATCGGGATCAGCCACAGCACGGCGAGCGGCACGAGCACGACGTGCAGCCAGCCCACACGGCGACCGGGGGCTCCATGGCTGCGCGCCGCCCGACGCCGGGTCTCGGGGACGATCAGCGTCCTGGTCTCGCTCATTTCTCGTCTCCCGTGATGAATCCGGCTCCGAAGACGCGCACCATCGACAGCGAGCTGACGACCGCGATCACGAGGAGCACGACGCTGATGGTCGAGGCGTAGCCGACGTTCTGCAACTGGAAGGCCTCGAGGAACGCGAAGGTCGGCAGCATCTCCGAGGCGTGGTTCGGGCCGCCCTGAGTCAGCACGTACACGAGCTCGAAGGTCTTGAGCGACCCGATGATCCCGAGCAGCACGAGCGACAGCGTCGTCGTCTTCAGCAGCGGGAAGGTGATGCGGACCATGGTCTGGAATCCGTTCGCGCCGTCGATGCGGGCGGCCTCCACGAGGCTCGGGTCGATCAGCTGGAGGCCGGCGAGGTAGAACAGCATCGAGAAGCCGGTCCACATCCAGACGTTCACGAAGATGACCGCGAAGATCGCCGTCTGCGGATCGCTGAGGTAGTTCCCACCGAGGAATTCGAGGCCCGTGGCCTCGCCGAGGCTGGTGAGGACGCCGTTGAACGGGTCGAGGATGCGCTGCCAGACGATGCCGACCACGACCGGCGACAGGATCGCCGGGATGAAGAAGATCGCGCGGTACAGGGTGCTGCCGCGAAGCCCCTGGTTGAGGGCGACGGCGAGCAGGAAGCCGATGAGCGCCTGCGGGATGATGGTCAGCACGATCCAGAACGCCGAGTTGCGCAGCGTGATGAGGAACGTGGGGTCCTGGAACAGCTCTCCATAGTTGCCGGCTCCGACGAAGGTCCCGGCGTTGACGCCGTCCCAGTCCAGCGTGCTGGCCTGGACGTTGTAGACGATCGGATAGACGACGAAGACGGCGAACAGGATCAGCGTCGGCGCCAGGAAGGCCAGGCCGACCAGACGCTCGCGGGTCAGTGTCTTCACGCGCGCTCCCCTCGAGGCGGGTGGGCGCCGTCGCGGATCCGGGGCGAGGGGCGCTCCGGATCCGCGACGGCGGGGTCGGTCAGTTCAGCGTGTCCTGCACGGCCTGCACGGAGGCGGCTGCCTCTTCGGGCGTGGAGTCACCCGTGGCGATCGCCGCGAGGGCGTCGGCCACGGCCTGGTCGAGCTTGGGCGACTCGAAGTAGCGCGAGTACTGGACCTTCGGGAGCCACTCGTCCACGAAGAGGTTCCAGATGTCCTCCTGCTTCTGGCTCGTGAACTCCTCGGGCGACAGACCGGTCACGGCGGGCACGTCGTTCATGGTGTTGACGAGCTTCTGCGCGCCGGAACCGGCGATGAAGTCGGTGAGCACCTTGCAGGCGAGCTCCGGGTTCGCGGTGTCCTTCGAGATGCCGAGGCTCACGTCGATGCCGCCGACGAACTGCGACTCGGCGGCTCCGCCCGGGATGGTCGGGAACAGGAACGGCTCGTAGCCGGCCATGCCCTCGGAGAGCGGCGGGATGTCGGACTTGGTCGGGTCGGACTGCTGGATCCACCAGGCGCCGAGCGGGATCATCGCGGCGTTGCCCGCCTCGAACTGGTTGACGGCCGAGGGGTAGGCGTCGAGGCCGATCGCGCCGTCCTGGGCGATGCCGTCGGTGAAGAGCTTGCCCCAGTACGAGAAGGACTCGACGATCGCGGGGTCGGTCCACGGGATCGTCCCGTCCTCGGCCTCGTAGACGGTACCGGGCGAGACGTTGTTCGCGATCTGCAGGAAGACCACGTTGCGCAGCCAGGAGTCCTTGGCCGGCAGGAGGAAGGGGGCGGCGTCTCCCCCGGAGAGCTCCGCCGTGACGCTCTTCAGGTCGTCCCAGGTCTTCGGGACCTCGAGTCCGGCGTCGTCGAAGATGTTCGAGTTCGCCCAGAGGTTCACGGTCTGGGTGAGGATCGGCAGCGAGTAGAAGTTCTCGTCGCCCTCGGGGTTGCCCATGCGGGACTGCTCGATGCCGATCGGGTAGAACTTGTCCTGCCAGTCGTCGCCCCAGGTCTCGGCGGCGCAGTCCTGCAGCGGCATGAGGTTGTCGCGGTACTGCTGGGTGAGCGCGCCCGGGTTGCAGTCCCACGATGTCGGGCATCGTGTTCGAGCTCGCGCGGCTCTGCAGGTCGACGAGGTACTCCGGGTAGTTGAAGATCGTCGCGTCGATCGACGATCCCTCGTTCTCGGCCTCGAAGGCCTCGATCATCTGGCGCGTGGTCTGCTCGATCGGGCTCCACGAGCGGAACGTCACGGTGTCGGCGTCTCCCCCGCCACCGGTCTGGGTGGGTGCGGCACCACCGGCACAGGCTGTCAGTCCCACGGCTGCTGCGCCGGCGACGGCGACGGCCAGGCTCTTTCTGAGCTTCATTCGCAAACCCCTTACATCGTCGTAGAAGTTATCGGCGTGCGCCGAACGACGTCAGTTTAGGTTTATTTGCGTATTTTGGACCAGGAAATCAGCCCAACTTGGTGAAACTCTTTCTGTTCTTGTGTTTTCTGATCTCGGGTCTTTCGATTTCACAAGCGACAGCGGGGACGATCCGCGATTCTTTGGGATCGCGGGGTTTGCGAACTCACAGCCCGCCCGTCCGCCGCCCGTCCGACCGCCCGCCCGCCCGCACACAGCTTCGGAGACCGTGCGTGGCACGCCGTGAAGACGACGGATGCCGCGGCGTGTCGGCCGCGGCATCCGAAATTGTGCCCGGGGAACGGGCGGAGGACGAGATCAGCGGTGCGCCGCCACGACCTGCGCGACCGCGGAGCGCTCGGCGTCGGTCGGCTCGGCGATCGCCATGCGGCAGTGCGCGTCGGCAACCTCGAGCACGCGGTACGCCTCCTTCATGCGGGCCATGTCGCCGCCGATCAGCGACACCACGTCGTCGACCGCCGCCTGGGCCGCGGCGATCGCGGCGGGATCGCCCGCACGACCGGCGTCGGCCAGCGCGCGGAACGGCTTCGGCGTCACCGAGGAGACGCCCGACACGACGCCCTGCGCACCGGCGTCCACCGCCGCGATGAGGTCGCGATCCGCGCCCGTGTAGAGCTCGAAGTCCGCGGGCACCGCCTCGCGGTAGGCCGCGATGTCGTCGAGGCTCAGCTCGCTGACCTTGGCGCCGACGACGTTCGGCAGCTGCGCGAGCCGCACCAGCAGATCGACCGAGACCGGGTTGCCGCTGCGCGCCGGGTAGATGTACACGTACAGACGCCCGTCGCCGACGGCATCCGACACCTTCTCGAAGTACTCGAAGATCGCGTCGTCCGAGGACTTCAGGTAGTACGGCGTGAGCGCGGCGAACTCGGTGGCGCCCAGACCCTTCGCGATCTCGACCAGGCGGAGCGCCTCGAACGTGCTGGGCCGCCCGACGTGCACGATCACGCGCATGCGGTCGGCGAGCTCCTCCAGCGCGGTGCGCACGAGTGCCGTGAACTCCTCGACGTCGACCGCCGGGAACTCCCCCGTCGTGCCGAGCACGAAGGCCCCCTCGTTGCCGGACTCCCCCACGAACCGGAAGATCGACCGCGAGCCCTCGAGGTCGAGGCTCCCGTCGCGGTGGAACGCGGTGGGGATGGCGGTGAGGATGTCGTAACGGGTCACTTCTCGTTCTCCTTGGAACTGGTGCGCGGCTTCCGGCGCGCGCGGGCGGTGTCGTCGGTGCGGACCGTCGAGGTCAGCAGGTCGGGCTGCGCGGCGAGCTCGTCGTGCGCACGCTCGATCTGCTCGCGGCTCTCGTCGTCGAGGATCGAGTCCTCGAGCGAGGCACGCTCGGCACGCGGCTTTCGGGCGGCCCGGATCGCGGGCATCACGATCGAGAACACGGCGAGGGCGAGCAGCACGATCGCGATCGGGCTCACGACCTCGAAGAACGGCCGGGTCGGGAGGATCGCCAGGGTCCGCGCGAGGTTCTCCTCGGCGAGCGGGCCGAGCAGGAGGCCGAGCACCACGGGGCCTGCGGGCACCTGCATCCGCTTGAGCAGCACGCCGATCACACCGAACACGAGCATCGTCACGACGGTCGACAGGCTGTTGGACGTCGCGTACGTGCCGATGATGCAGAAGATCAGGATGCCGCTCCACAGGTACGGCTGCGGCACGTCGAGCAGCTTGACCATGCCCTTCATGCGCACGAGGCTCAGCAGCAGCGACAGGATCGTCGCTGTCAGCATGATGCCGACGATCGACACGACGAGGTCGGGCCGGTTGGTGAACAGCGTCGGTCCGGGCGTGATTCCCCAGATGATCATCGAGCCGATCATGACGGCCATGACCGAGTCGCCGGGGATGCCGAGCGCCATCGTGGTCGTCAGCGAGCCGCCGAGCGTCGCGCTGGAGGCCGTGTCGGAGGCGGCGACACCCTCGATCGACCCCTTCCCGAACAGCTCGGGACGCTTCGACGCCTTGCGCGCCCGCTCCCATCCGATGAGTCCGGCGATGTCGCCGCCGGCCGCCGGGATCAGCCCCACGCCGAGGCCCACCGCGCCCCCGACCGCGGTCGCCCGGCCGCTCTGGCGCAGCTCGGAGCGGTTCGGCCACCAGCGGCCGAGGCTCGAGATCGGGCGCACGGTGCTCTTGCGGTACGTGAGCAGCTGGTCGAACAGCTCGGCGATGCCGAAGAGCCCGATGATCACGGCGATGAAGTTCACTCCCTCGACCAGTTCGAGAACCCCGAAGGTGAAACGCTGATCGGCGGTCGCGGCGTACGTGCCGACCGTGCCGAGCATGAGGCCGAAGAGGCCGGCGAGGATGCCCTTGAGCATCGACTTCGACGAGATGCCGATCATGATCGAGATGCCGAACACCACGAGCGCGAACAGCTCCGGCGACTTGAAGTAGTCGCGGGCGAAGCTCGCGATCGGCACGGCCGCGACCGAGAACAGCACGAGCGAGGCGAGGATGCCGACGGCGGAGACGATCGCGGAGATCGTGAGCGCCAGTCCGGCGCGGCCCTGCTTCGCCATCGGATACCCGTCGAGCGTGGTGGCGATCGACGCGGGCGTGCCCGGAGTGTTGATGAGGATCGAGGGCACCCGGTCGCCGAAGTTCGCTGCGACGTAGATCGTGAGCAGAACCGCGAGGCCCTGCACGGGCTCGAGCGTCATCGTGAAGCCGGCGGCGAGTGCGACGGCCATGGTCGCGGTGATGCCGGGGAAGGCTCCGACCATGAAGCCGAGCACGAGGCCCACGAGCATGTAGAGCAGGATCGAGATGTCGAGGAGCGAGTTCAGCCCCTCCATGAGCGCGTTCACAGGGGAATCCTCAGGAGCATCCCGAACACGACGTACACGAACGCCGTGACGGAGACGGAGTAGATGACGAGGCTCAGCCAGCGGCGGTGGCCGTAGAGGAGCATGAGGCCGGCCATCAGGAGGGCCGCCGCGATCGGGAAGACCTCGATGCGGTAGCCGAACAGGATGACGGAGCCGAGCGACCACAGCGCGATGAACGCGCCGGAGATCGCCAGCGTCGCGATGACGCGGACGTAGCCGCCTGGTTGGATGCGCTCGAGGTCCTCGCGACCCGGTGCTGGGCGGGCGAGGGCCATCGCGAGGATCGCGAGGGCGACCACGACCGCCGTGACGGCGATGACCAGGGGCCAGAATCGGGCGTCGATCTGACCGGGGGCCGCCTCACGGCGCAGCGGGATCTGCGAGGCGAGGGCGAGGTATCCGGAGGTGACGGCCAGGGAGACGACGCCGAAGAGGATCTCGAGCGGGCGGGACGCGGGCGCGCCCTGGTACGCGTCGCCGGAGTCGACGGCCGCGTCGACGGCGCCGGATGCGGGGGTGTCGGGAGTCGACATCGATGCTCCTCGGGGGTGACGGCTGGTCGGGGAACCGCGGGGCCGGCGCGAACCGGCCCCGCGATCCGCTCAGCCCAGGAGGTCCTTGAACAGCGCGAACTGCTCGTCGACGAAGGTGGTCCACGCGGCGGAGTCGCGGTAGACCACGAGGTTGCCGGCGTCCTTCTGGAACTTCTGGTAGCCGTCGGACTCGACGGCCTCCTTGACGGCGGCCTCGAGGGTGCTCTTGACGTCGTCCGGAAGGTCCTTCGGCGCGTAGATCCCGCCCCAGCCGCCGAACTGCACGTCCTCGCCCACGGCCTCCTCGACCGTCGGCACGTCCTCGGCGTCGGGGTGGCGCTCGTCGTTCATGACGGCGAGGATCCGCACGGCCTCACCCTGCGCGAGGGCCTCGCCCAGGCCCGAGACGGCGGCGACGGTCTCGCCCGATGCCGCGGCGGAGACCGCGGTGGCTCCGCCGTCGTAGGGCACGGGCGTGAACTCGGCGTCGGTCGCGTCGCCGAGTCCGATCGTCGCGGCCTCCCAGATCGAGCCCGCTCCGGAATTGGCGACCGTGACGGCGCCGGACGTCGCCCGGTCGACCAGGTCCTCGAGCGACTCGATGCCGCTGTTCGCGCCGACCGTGATGACGCCCGGTGCGAGCATGATCTGTCCCAGCAGGGTGAAGTCGTCGGGCAGGACGTTCGCGCTCTGGGTGGTGTTGAGCATCGCGATCTCGACCGGCGCGAACCCGATCACGTAGCCGTCGGGGTCCTGCGATCCGACGTACTCCATCGCGAGGGCGCCGGCGGCGCCCGGCATGTTCTCGGGGATCACGCTGACGCCGAGAATGCCCTCGAGCTCGGTCGCGAGCGCGCGCGACGACAGGTCGGATCCGCCGCCGGGGTTGGCCTGGATGATGAGGCGGATGTCGTTCTCGGGGAATGCCGACGCGGCATCCTCTCCCTCTTCGACCTTGGTGCAGGCGGACAGGACGAGAGCCGTGGCTGCGACGGCGGCGATCGCGGCGGCCGCCCGGGTGATGCGCATGCGGGGCATCTTTGCTCCTCTACGTGGGTCGACCGTGTTGTCGACGTCACCGAGGCTAACAGTGTTGACTGTTAACAGTCAACACTGGAGAGGTCACGGAGCGATCACGGCGCTCGCGGCCGTCGCGGACGTGCCCGCTACCCCCGACCCGAGATCTCGCTGAGCATGCGCGCCCGAGCCCCGTCGAGATGCGCCGCGAGCACCTCGGCAGCCGCCTCAGGCGTCCCCTCGCGCATCACGCGCATGAGGGTCACGTGGTCGCCCGAGGACTCGTGGAGGTCCTCGTCGTGATTGATCGTGACCTCCAGCAGCGCCGCGAAGGTCGGCAAGTACTGGTGCCAGGCGCCTTCGAGCCGCGCGTGATCCGCGAGCACGTAGATCTGCGAGTGGAACTCGAGGTCGGCCGCCACGAACGCCGCATGGTCTCCGGCATCCGCGGCCGCGCCCATCCGCTCCACGGCAGCCGCCATGGGTGCCCAGCGATCGTCATCCTCGACCCGCATCGCCCGCGCCAGCGCGAGCTGCTCCAACGCGCCGCGCAGACTGTAGAGCTGATCGACGTCGTCGGGCGCGAGTCCCACGATGTACACGCCCCGCGGGCGCTGCACCTCGACGAGCTTCTCGAAGCTCAGCTGCACGAGGGCGTCGCGGATCGGGCCGCGGCTCACCGAGAACTCCTCGGCGAGCGCCTCCTCGGTGATGCGCGATCCGGCGGCGAGCTCGCCCCGCACGATTCGCTGCCGCAGCACGCGGGCCACCTGTGCGCCGAGGGACTCCCCGCGCTGGACGGTCTGTGTCACGATGACCTCCTGTTAACTGTTGACAGGATACACAGCGGGCGCGGCGACACGCGCGCCACGACCGGCGATCCGGCCCGCACCCTCAGACGGCTTCCGTAGACTCGCCGGATGGCGCGACCCGAGCGCCGACATGGCGCGACCCGAGCGCCGGGGAAGGATGCGAGACGACGGTGAGGGCGCGAGCTGTCTTCGGCGCACTGCGCCTCGCCGCAGCGACCGCGTGCACCGTCGCCCTCGTGCACCGCCTGTTCTGGGGGCTCAGCTCCCGCACGATCGCGGGCGACAACTTCTTCGCCTACCTCACGGTGCAGTCGAACTGCGCCCTCGTCGTCGTGCTCGTGATCGGCGCGGCCCTCGCGTTCGCCCGCGCCGCCGACCCGCGGTGGTTCACGGTCGCGCTGGCGCTCGTTCTGACGTGGACCATCACCGCCGGACTCGCGTTCGCGCTCATCGTCTGGCAGGCCGGGCTCCGCGGCATCCGCGTCGACGTGCCGTGGTCGGATCAGGTGCTGCACTTCTACCTGCCCGCGTGCACCGCGCTCGCGTGGGTGCTCACGCCCGGTCACCGCGGCGTGCCGTGGTGGGTCGTGCCGACCGCGCTGGCGTTCCCGCTCGCCTGGGGAGGCGTCACACTGTGGCGCGGCCCGCTGGTCGGCTGGTACCCGTACTACTTCCTCGACCCGCGGCAGGTCTCCGGACCGCCGGAGTTCCTCGTGACCAGCGCGATCGCGCTCGCGATCTTCGCCGCGGTGGCATCCGTGATCGTGCTCGTCAGCCGGATGCGGCGACGCGGCCACGAGCGCATCCCGGTCTGACGGGGCGGAGCCGGGACGCCCGCGTCAGGGCGTCGCCAGGAACGGCGCGAGTGAGGTGACCGCGGCCTCGAGCACCTCGGTGTCGTCGAGCTCCGCGAACGTCTGCGCGTCCTCGCCGCCGACGATCCCCACGACGACGGTCTCGCCGGTCACCGGGGAGAGGTCGATCCAGGTGCGGATCAGTGCGTCGCCGCCGACCACGTGCCACACGCCGGCCGTCGCCTCCGGGGCGGGCGAGGCCTCGACGGCGTCGCCCGAAGGATCCGCGGCGACGGCGAACGGCGACTCCTCGAACCGCATCCACACGGTCTCGATGCGACCCATGCCGAGCTCGGCGATCGCGCCGCGGTGCGAGAACGGCAGCGCCGGGGCGAACTGCAGCCCCTCACCCTTCAGCACGCCGAGCGGCACCGTGATGACCACGCGGTCGAACGACAGCGACTCCCCCGTCGCTATCCCGAGGCTCACGCCCGCGTCGTCGTAGGCGACGCGGGACACGGGCGACGACAGGCTCACCCTCGCGCCGTCGAGCAGGTCGTCGAGCACGGCGCCGAGATCGCCGAGGGGCGCGGTGCGCTCGGTCGGCGGCAGCGCGGGCGGGAACCACGTCGACGCGTCATCGGCGTCGGAGCCGGATGCCGACGACACGGCCGCGAGCAGCGCGGCGAGCCCCGCGTCCTCGACGTCGACGCCGGCCTCGGCGAGCGCATCGGCGAGCGAGACATCGGCGGGCCTCTGCTGTCCCGCGTCGATCGCGGCGCGGACCGGCTCGTCGGACACGGCGTCGACCGCCCCCTCGGCCGACCGCCACGACGACGTCGAGACGGTGGCCGAGCGGATGTCGAGACGGGTGAGCTGTGCGAGCATCTCGGCGTCCGCGGCGCCGAGGAGCCATCCGCCGAGCTGGGCGGGCACCGGCCAGGTCTTCTCGTCGACCACGGACTGCACGCGGCCGCCGACCCGGTCACGCGCTTCGAAGACCATGACCTCTGCCCCGGCGGAGACCAGGCGCGCGGTCGCCGCAGCTCCGGCGAGCCCCGCGCCGATCACGGCGATCCGCTCTCCGGTCCCGGCGACGCGCAGCACATCCTCGGCGGCGCGGTCGCCGGACCGCAACGCGGCGTCGATCGTGCCCGGCGCCTCGGCATCCGTCGCCTCCCCGGCCAGGAACAGGCGGTCCTCGACGGGCTCGGCGAGAGCCTCCCGGGCGCTCTGCTGGGTGCCGACGGGCGTGAAGCTCGCGGCCCCGAGGGAGAACGGATCCGTGGTCCACGCGCTGCGCGCGAACGCGGCGGGGCTGATCGCGCCGCCCGTCGGACGCGGCGTGGGGGTCGGTGTGGGCGTGGGCGACGGCGCCGGCTCGGGCGTGCAGGAGGCCAGCAGGACTCCCAGGACGCCGGCTCCGGCGCCGACCAGCAGGGTGCGACGCGTCATCCTCATCGTGTCGCAACGATACCGCGCGCGGATGTGTGGGGCGCGTTCCGACCGGCACCCTCAGCGGATCACGAGCTCCGGGGTGATGAGCGCGTGCGCGGATCCGGGCTCGAGTCGGCGGGGAGCGACGACGTCGCCGGTCGGCCCCATGAGCAGCTCGAGGATCGCCTGAGCGACGTCCTCGGGGCGCTGCTCGACGCTCGAGAATCCGAGCGCCTCGGCCGTGGGCGTGTTGTCGAAGCCGACCACGGGCACGCTCAGCCGCGCGTCGGCGAGGGCGAGCAGCGCCCCCACCGCGAGTGAGTCGCTCGCGCAGACGAGCGCGTCGAGGCGGGTGCCGTCCGCGAGCACCCGCGCCACGGCTTCGCGAGCGCCGGTCACGGACTCCTCGGAGATCACGCGCAGACCGCGCGCTCCGGCATCCGCGATCGTCTCACGCCACCCGCGCTCCCGGTCGTCGCCTGTGCCCGATCCGTGCGGCCAGCCGAGGAACGCCACGGTGTCGCCGAAGCCGAGCGCATGCGCGGTCGCGGCCCGTGTCCCGGCGGCTCCGTCGACGTCGACCCACAGGTGCGTGGGGTCGGCGATGTCGTCGTCGCCCCAGGGGCGGCCGAAGGAGATGAACGGCAGGCCGACGGCATCCAGGCTCCCGACGCGGGGGTCGTCGCGCTCGGTGGCGGTGAGGATGGCCGCGTCGATCTCCGACCCCTCCCACAGCTCGGTGAGCCGGCTCAGCTCCTCCTGCGGCGAGCGCGCGGCGTAGACGAGCATCCGCATGCCGCGCGCGCTGGCGCGCTCGGTGATGGCGTGCACGAAGCGGTCGAGCACGACGCCGGACACCCCGCCGAGGTAGGGGTCGAGGCGGATGCCGATGGTCGAGCTGCGACGCAGGCGCAGCCGTCTCGCGGCGGCGTGACGTCGGTAGCCGAGCGCGTCGATCGCGGCGAGCACGCGCTCGCGCGTCTCGGGGCGGACGATGTCGGGGGTGTTGAGCACGTTCGACACCGTCTGCCGGGAGACGCCTGCGTGTGCGGCGACGTCTTCGACCGTGGGCGCCTTCGCCATCGCTCTCCTCGCTCCGTGCGGGCTTGACATGCCCGCGTGACCGCACCTAGCCTATTCCACGCGGAGTTTGATCGTTCAAATTACACCCGGACCGCAACGATCACAGCCTCTCGCAGTGACTCATCAAAGGAGAGAGACCATGACACGGCACACCACACGCGCCCTCGTCGGCACCGGAGCGGTACTGATCGCCAGCACGCTCGTCCTCACCGGATGCGGCTCCGGCTTCTCGGGCGGCGACTCCGGCGGCGACTCCGAGGGCCTCACCTCCTCGGACGACGCGCTCACGATCCTCATCGGCTCCTCCGGCGACGCCGAGACCGCCGCCGTGCAGTCCGCGGTCGACGCGTGGTCGAAGGACTCCGGCACCGAGGTCGACGTGCAGGTCGCGAGCGACCTCGCCCAGGAGCTCTCGCAGGGCTTCGCGGCCGGAAAGCCCGCCGACCTCTTCTACCTCGCCCCCGAGCAGATGGCCGGCTTCGCGAAGAACGGCTCGCTGCAGGCCTACGGCGATGAGCTCTCGAACAAGGACGACTTCTACCCCTCGCTCGTCGAGAACTTCACGCTCGACGGCACGTTCTACTGCGCTCCCAAGGACTTCTCGACCCTCGCGCTCGTGATCAACAGCCAGATGTGGGCGGATGCCGGTCTCACCGACGCCGACCTGCCGAAGACGTGGGACGACCTCGCGACCGTCGCGCAGAAGCTCACGACCCCCGAGCACGTCGGACTCTCCTTCGGCGCCGAGTACCAGCGTGTCGGCACGTTCATGGCGCAGGCGGGCGGCGGCCTCGTCGACGACGGCACCGCGATCGCCGACGACCAGGCGAACGTCGACGCGCTCGACTACGTCAAGACGCACCTCGACGACGGCACCTTCGCCTACGCCAAGGACGTCGGCGCCGGATGGGGCGGCGAGGCGCTCGGAAAGGGCATGGCCGCGATGGTGATCGAGGGCAACTGGATCACCGGCGCCATGGAGAACGACTTCAGCTCGGTCGACTACACCGTCGCCGAGCTGCCCGAAGGCCCGGGCGGTGCGGGCACCCTGCAGTTCACGAACTGCTGGGGCATGGCCGCCGACAGCCCCAACCAGCAGGCCGCGCTCGACCTCGTCGAGCACCTCACGAGTGCAGACAGCCAGCTCGCATTCTCGAAGGCCTTCGGCCCGATGCCGTCGATCGCCTCGGCGGCCGACCAGTGGACCTCCGACAACCCCGCGCTCGCACCGTTCCTCGCGGGTGCCGACTACGCGCAGTTCCCGCCGAACCAGGACGGCGCCGCCGACGTGGTCGCCGACTTCAACGCCCAGCTCGAGTCGCTGAAGACGGGCGACCCCGCGCAGATCCTCGGCACCGTGCAGTCGAACCTCGAAGCGATCGTCGAGTAACCATGACGACGACGGCCACGCCTCGCCGCGGGGGAGCTTCCGGGCTCCGCCGCGGCGAGGCCGCCGCCGGATGGCTCTTCACCGCCCCCGTGATCGTCATCCTCGGCGTCTTCCTCCTCGTGCCGGTGCTCATGGCCCTGTGGGTGAGCATGTCGGACTGGGGCGGGCGCGGCAGCCCCTTCTCGCCCTCGGTCTCGTTCGTGGGCACCGAGAACTACTCGGCCGTGCTCGCCGACGGCGGCCTCGCGACCAAGGACTTCGGCACGGCCCTGCGCAACAACGCCTGGTACGTCCTGCTCGTCGTGCCGCTGCAGACCGCCCTCGCGCTGTTCCTCGCCGTGCTCGTGAACCGGTCCGTGCTGCGCGGCCGCGGGTTCTTCCGCACGGCCTACTACTTCCCCTCCGTCACGAGCTCGGTCGCGATCACGGTGCTGTGGCTGTTCCTCTTCTCGGCGAGCGGCGCCGTCAACAGTCTGCTCTCCTGGTTCGGCGTCGAGGGGCCGAACTGGTTCAACGACCCGCGCGGCGTGCTGCACCTCGCGCTCGGCGCCTTCGGCGTCGACGCGGGTCCGTCAGCGCTCACCGGCGGCGGCATGCTCGGCATCTCCTGGTGGGAGTGGCTCGCCGGCCCGTCGATCGCCATGAGCGCCTACGTCCTGATGGCGGTGTTCACGACCTCCGGCACGTTCATGCTGATCTTCCTCGCCGGGCTCCAGAACCTGGGCGCCGACGTCGACGAGGCCGCCATGATGGACGGCGCGAACGGCTGGCAGCGCTTCTGGCGCGTCACCCTCCCCCAGCTGCGGCCGACGCTGTTCACGGTGCTCACGCTGGGCCTGATCGGATGCTGGCAGGTGTTCGACCAGATCTACACGGGCACGCGAGGCGCCCCGAGCAAGACCACGCTCACCCCCGCCTATCAGTCGTACAAAACCGCGTTCACGGATCAGGAGTGGGGGCAGGGCGCGGCGATCGCGTTCATCCTGTTCGTCATCATCGTCGTGTTCACGCTGCTGCAGCGCTGGGTGCTGCGCGACCGCCCCGTGTCGCGCCGGCGCATCCGCGCCTACGAGATCACCTCGAAGCGGGGCGTGCGATGAGACTCTCCTCCAAGCAGCTCACGTGGCAGATCGTGCTGTACGCGGTGCTGATCGTCCTCGCCCTGATCTACATCTATCCGTTCCTCATCCAGGTGTTCACGAGCTTCAAGACCGACGAGGATGCCGCGGCCTCCGGCCTCGGCCTGCTGCCGGACTCCTGGACGTTCGCGGCGTACGAGCGCCTGTTCGCGAACTCGGACTTCCCGTCGTGGTTCGTGAACAGCGCGATCGTGACGATCTTCGTGACGGCCGGACGCGTGTTCTTCAACTCGCTCGCGGGGTACGCGCTCGCGCGTCTCCGGTTCCGCGGACGCGGCGTCGTGTTCGCCGCCCTCGTGGCGGTCATGTCGGTCCCGACCGTGGTGCTGCTGATCCCGAAGTTCCTCGTGATCAACCAGCTCGGCATCTTCAACTCGTACGCGGGCATGATCCTGCCGCTGCTCGTCGACGCCGCGGGGGTCTTCATCATGAAGAACTTCTTCGAGTCGATCCCCGTCTCGGTCGAGGAGCAGGCGCGTATCGACGGCGCCGGCACGTTCCGGATGTTCTGGTCGGTCGTGCTGCCGATGGCGACGCCCGCGCTCATCACGATCGTGATCCTGTCGTTCCAGGGGTCCTGGAACGAGCTGAGCCACTTCATCGTGTCGACCAACGACCCCGCCCTGACGACCCTCACCAAGGGCGTCGCGTCCCTCGCGAGCGGACAGCTCAGCCAGGGCACCCAGTACCCCCTCAAGCTGGCTGCCGCGCTCATCATGACGATCCCCGTCGCCGTGATGTTCTTCGTCTTCCAGCGCCGCATCATGAATTCCACCGAAGGAGCCGTCAAGGAATGACCGACCGCCCCCACCTCCAGCCCCTGCTCGACCAGGCTGTGATCGTGCTCGACGCCCCCACCCAGGTGTGGTCGGCGCGCGACGGTCGCATGGGCACCGCCCCGATCCACGGCGTGTACCACGGCGATGTCCGGCACATCTCCGCGATCGAGGTGGCGGTGCGGGGTACGGCCGTGGAGTCGATCGGATGCTCGTCGCCGACGCCCGACCGGGTGATCTTCACGGATCTGCTGCGCGGCCTCGACGACGCCGGCGCCGATCCGAAGATCCGCCTGGACCGCGAGCGCACGGTCCAGGCGGGGCGGTTCGCCGAGAGAATCCGTGTCTCCTCGCACCTCGAGACCGCGGTGCCGGTGGAGGTCGCGGTACGCGTGCGCCCGGACTTCGCGCCGATGCAGCTCGTGAAGGCGGGAATGGACGCGGACCTCGCCTGGGACTGGGACGGCCGCGTCTGCCGCGCCGGGGACGCCTCTTTCGCGCTCACCGCGGCGGAGGCCGAGATCACGGCCGACGGCAGGGACATCGTGGTGCGGTGGCGGGCGGACGTGCCCGCGCGCGGCGCGCTCGACCTCGCCTGGTCCGTGGACCTCGACGACCCGACGCTGGTCGTGACCTCGCCCGCACCGTCGTCCGCGACGCAGCGGGTGGACCACGGCGACGACCCCCGCGCCGCGCGCTGGCTCGACCTCGCCGCCGCCGACCTCGCCGCGCTCCGTCTCGCTCTGCCCGAGCATCCGGACGACGCGTTCTACGCGGCGGGCGCCCCCTGGTTCTTCACGCTGTTCGGCCGCGACTCGATCTGGGCCGCGCGTCTCGCTCTGCCGGCCGATCCGTCGATGGCCGCCTCGACGCTCCGGGTGCTCGCGCGCCTGCAGGGGACGGTGGTCGACCCGGCGACCGCGCAGGCTCCCGGCAAGATCGCGCACGAGCTGCGCAGCGGAGCGCTGTCGCTGCCGCACGAGGGCGTGCACCTGCCGCCGCTCTACTACGGCACGGTCGACGCGACCCCGCTGTGGGTGTGCCTGCTGGCCGACGCCCGTGACGCCGGGCTCTCGGACGCCGAGCTGCGCGAGCTGCTCCCGGCGCTGCGCGCGGCACTGGACTGGATGGTCGTGCACGGCGACGCCTCGGGCAGCGGGTTCATCGACTACCGCGACGAGACGGGGCACGGTCTCGCCAACCAGGGGTGGAAGGACTCGGGCGACTCGATCCAGTGGCGCGACGGCCACCTCGCCGACGGCCCGATCGCCCTGAGCGAGGTGCAGGCGTACGCCTACGAGGCGGCGGTGCGCGGTGCCGCGCTGCTCGACGAGCTCGGCGAGGACGGCGGCGACGAATTGCGCGTCTGGGCCGACGACCTGCGCGCGCGTTTCCGCGAGGCGTACTGGGTCACGACCGAGGAGGGCCGCTACCCCGCGATCGCCCTCGACGCGCACGGGGCGCCGGTCGACACCCTGACGAGCAACATCGGTCATCTGATCGGCACGGGTCTGCTCGACGCGGACGAGGAGCGGGCGTGCGCCGAGCTGCTCCTCGGCGACTCGATGTCGAGCGGGTACGGCATCCGCACGATGTCGACGGGTGCCGCGGGTTACTGGCCGCTGAGCTATCACGGCGGCAGCGTGTGGACGCACGACACCGCGATCGCGGTGCACGGGATGCTGCGCTCCGGCCTCATGGGACCTGCGCGACGCATCGCGGAGCAGCTGATCGACCTCGCCGAGGGCTTCGAGTACCGCGTCCCCGAGCTGCACTCCGGGGAGCCGCGTGTCGCAGGAGGCGCTCCCGTGCCGTATCCCGCGGCGTGCCGCCCGCAGGCGTGGTCGGCCGCGGCTGCGGTCGTGTGCGCCGAGGCGCTGCGCTGAGGGGAGTCGATCGCGGTTCCGGTCGCCGGGGCCGCCGTCAGCGGACGGCGATGCCGTCCTTCCACACCCGGTCGACCAGGGGTACGCCCGGCCGGTAGGCGAGGTGGATGCGGGTCGGCGCGTTCAGCAGCACGAGATCGGCGCGCGCGCCGGGCGCGATGACCCCGACGTCGTCGCGCCGCAGCGCCCGTGCGCCGCCGGCGGTCGCCGCCCACACCGCCTCCGCCGGCGTCATGCCCATGTCGCGCACGGCGACCGCGATGCAGAACGCCATCGACGAGGTGAAGCTCGACCCCGGGTTGGTGTCGCATGCGAGGGCCACCGTGACGCCCGCGTCGATCAGCCGCCGCGCGTCGGGATACGGCTGCCGCGTCGAGAACTCCACCCCGGGCAGCAGCGTGAGCACGGTGTCGGAGCCCGCAAGCGCGGCGATATCGGCATCCGTCAGATAGGTGCCGTGGTCGACCGACGCGGCACCGAGCTCGACCGCGAGCTGCACGCCCTCGCCCGGTCCGAGCTGGCTCGCGTGCAGGCGCGGCACAAGTCCGGCGGCGATGCCCGCCTCGAGGATCCGCCGCGACTGCGCGACCGTGAACGCCCCGGTCTCGCAGAACGCGTCGATCCAGCGGGAGTGCGGTGCGCACGCCGCGAGCATCTCGCCGCACACGAGGTCGACGTACGCCTCGGGGTCGTCGGCGTACTCGGCGGGGACGACATGCGCTCCGAGGAAGGTGACCTCGGGCGTGACCTCGGCGGCGAGCCGCACGAGTCGCTCCTCGTCGGCGACCGAGAGCCCGTAGCCGCTCTTGATCTCGACCGTGGTCGTGCCCTGCGCGAGCAGTTCGTCGACGAAGCCGCGCAGGCGCTCGCGGAGCTCGTCGTCGCTCGCCGCGCGCGTGGCGGCCACGGTGGAGCGGATGCCGCCGGCGGCGTACTTCTGCCCAGCCATGCGCGCCTCGAACTCGGCTGCCCGGTCGCCGCCGAACACGAGGTGGCTGTGGCCGTCGACGAATCCCGGGATCACGGCCCGGCCTCCGGCATCCACGATCTCGTCGGCGTCCGGTGCGTCGGCGGCGGGGCCGACCCAGGCGATCCGTCCGCCGTCGATCAGCACGGCGGCATCGTGCACCGTGCCGCACGGGTCGCCGGCGCGTCCCGATCCGCTGACGGCGGCCCGATCCGCCGACGAGTTCACCGAATCGGTCCGCAGATCGGGACCGCGTCCGCGAATCGGGTCGGACGGCGAGCCGACGTTGGTGGTCAGCTCGCCGATGTTCGTCAGCAGCACGGTGTTCGCAGGCACAGTGCTCATAGCCGCGGTGCTCACGGCATCGGCACGGTCAGACCGCGCTCGCGGGCGATCTCGCGCGCGTGCTCGTACCCGGCGTCGACGTGCCGCATCACGCCCGTGCCGGGGTCGTTCGTCAGCACCCGCTCGAGCTTCTCCGCGGCGAGCGCGGACCCGTCGGCGACCGTGACCTGTCCCGCATGGATCGAGCGGCCGATGCCGACACCGCCGCCATGATGCAGCGACACCCAGGAGGCTCCGGATGCCGTATTGAGCAGCGCGTTCAGCAGCGGCCAGTCGGCGATCGCGTCGGAGCCGTCCTTCATGCCCTCCGTCTCGCGGTACGGCGACGCCACGGAGCCTGCGTCGAGGTGGTCGCGGCCGATCACGATCGGCGCCGACAGCTCGCCTGCGGCCACCATCTCGTTGAACTTCAGCCCGGCGAGGTGGCGCTCCTTGTAGCCGAGCCAGCAGATGCGTGCGGGAAGGCCCTCGAAGTGGACCTTCTCCCCCGCCTTCTCGAGCCAGCGGTGCAGGGCCGCGTCCTCGGGGAACAGCTCGGCGATCGCCCGATCTGTCTTGCGGATGTCCTCGGGGTTTCCCGACAGAGCGACCCAGCGGAACGGTCCACGCCCCTCCTCGAACTGGGGGCGGATGTACGCGGGCACGAAGCCGGGGAATGCGAACGCCCGGTCGAAGCCGCCCAGCTGCGCCTCAGCCCGGATCGAGTTGCCGTAGTCGAACACCGCGGCGCCGGCATCCTGGAACGCGACCATCGCCGAGACGTGCGCGGCCATCGACTCGCGGGAGCGGCGCGTGAACTCCTCGGGATCGCGCTCCGCCTCGGCCTTCCAGTCCGCGACGGGGATGCCTAAAGGCAGGTACGCGAGCGGGTCGTGCGCGCTCGTCTGGTCGGTCACGATGTCGATCGGCACGCCGCGGCGCAGCAGCTCGGGGAAGACCTCGGCCGCGTTGCCGACGACGCCCACCGAGAGCGCCTCGCCGGCGTCTTTCGCGGCGACGGCCCGTGCGACGGCGTCATCGAGGTCGGTGAAGTAGAGGTCGAGGTAGCCGTGGTCGACGCGGCGCGCGAGACGGCTCTCATCGACGTCGACGATCAGCACGGCCCCCTCGTTCATGGTCACGGCGAGCGGCTGCGCACCGCCCATGCCTCCGGCCCCGCCGGTGAGGGTCAGGGTGCCTGCGAGCGAGTCGCGCCCGAGCGACCGCGCGACGGCGGCGAAGGTCTCATACGTGCCCTGGAGGATGCCCTGCGTGCCGATGTAGATCCAGGACCCTGCGGTCATCTGGCCGTACATGATGAGGCCGAGCTCCTCGAGCCGGCGGAACTCGGGCCAGTTCGCCCAGTCGCCCACGAGGTTCGAGTTCGCGATGAGCACTCGCGGCGCCCACTCGTGGGTGCGGAACACGCCGACCGGCTTGCCCGACTGCACGAGCAGCGTCTCGTCGGGTTCGAGCTCGTCGAGCGTGCGGACGATCGCGTCGTAGGCGGCCCAGCTGCGCGCCGCGCGTCCCGTGCCGCCGTAGACGACGAGGTCTTCGGGATGCTCGGCGACCTCGGGGTCGAGGTTGTTCATGAGCATCCGCTTGGCGGCCTCGGCGCCCCAGCTCTTGGCCGTGCGCTGGTTGCCCCGAGGGGCGCGGATCGTGCGAGCGGCCGTGTCGGTCGTGTCAGTCATGCGCGTGCTCCTTCGCGATGCGGGTGACGGCGCCGGACTGCACGAGTGCGGTCACGGCCTCCATGTCGGGTGAGAGGAAGCGGTCGGGGCCGGGGCCGGCCGCGACGGTGCGGACGAGGTCGCGCACGGCACCCGTCGCGCGTCCGGCCTGCAGCGGGGCACGGAGGTCGAGGGCCCGGGCGCCCGTGAGGATCTCGATCGCGAGGACGCGGCCGAGCCCGTCGATCGCGCGGCGGAGCTTGCGTGCAGCCGCCCATCCCATCGATACGTGGTCCTCCTGCATTGCCGAGGACGGGATCGAGTCGACGGATGCCGGGACCGCGAGGCGCTTGAGCTCGGAGACGATGCCTGCTGAGGCGTACTGCGCGATCATGAGGCCGGAGTCGACACCCACCTCGTCGGCGAGGAACGGCGGCAGCCCGTGGTTGCGGGCAGGGTCGAGCGCCCGGTCCGTGCGTCGCTCGGAGACCGAGGCGACGTCCGCCACCGAGATCGCGAGGAAGTCGAGCACCGCCGCGATCGGGGCACCGTGGAAGTTCCCGTTCGACTCGATGCGTCCGTCGACCGTGATGACGGGATTGTCGATCACGCTGGCGAGTTCGCGCCCGGCGATCAGGGCGGCGTGCGCCATGGTGTCGCGCGCGGCGCCGTGCACCTGCGGCGAACAGCGCAGCGAGTACGCGTCCTGTACCCGGCCGTCCTCGGGACCCTTGTGGCTGTGCACGATCGGCGAATCCCGCAGGAACGCGCGCAGGTGGGCGGCGGACTCGCCCTGGCCGAACTGCGGACGCAGCGCCATGAGGTCGGCGGCGAAGACGGCATCCGTCCCGAGCTGCGATTCGATCGACATCGCGGCGGCCATATCGGCGGCGAGCAGGAGCGAGTCGAGATCGTGCAGTGCGAGCGCCAGGGTCGCGAGCATCCCGTCGGTGCCGTTGATGAGGGCGAGACCCTCCTTCTCGACGAGCGTGACAGGCGCGATCCCGGCGGCCGCGAGGGCCTCGGATGCCGGGACGAGGTCGCCTTCCGGCGTGCGGACGTCTCCCTCCCCCATCGCCGCGAGGGCGATGTGCGCGAGGGGCGCCAGGTCGCCCGAGCAGCCGAGCGAGCCGTACTCGCGGACGATCGGCGTGATGCCGGCGTTCAACAGGGCGGCGTAGGTCTCGACGACCACGGGTCGCACACCGGTGCGTCCCGAGGCGAGGGTCTGCAGACGCAGGAGCTGCAACCCGCGGATGACTTCGCGCTCGACCTCGGCACCGGTGCCGGCGGCGTGCGAGCGGATCAGGCTGGCCTGCAGCTGCAGGCGACGATCCGGGGCGATGAAGGTCGTGGCGAGGGCGCCGAATCCGGTCGAGACGCCGTAGTGCGGGTTCGGATCGGCGGCGAGCCCGTCGATCACACGGCGGGTCTCGGCGACGCGCGCGAGAGCCTCGGGGCTGATGACCACGGGGGCGCCGTGGCGGGCGACGGCCACGACATCGGCGATCGCGAGGGGCGCGGCGCCGACGACGACGGAGGACGGAGTGCTCATGACTCGATTCCACACCCGCGCGGTCGCGCGCGACACCGCGTCATGGCATCCTGTGTCTGTGATCTCAGACAACTCTGACGGATCCGCGGCCGGCGCGCAGGTGCCCGCCGCCGACCACACTCTCCGAATACTCCGGTACCTGGCCGGACGTCCCGCCCCGGTGGCGGCCTCCGCGATCGCCCGTGACCTCGAGCTTCCGCGCTCGACGGTCTATCACCTGCTCACGACGCTCGCAGCGCACGGTTTCGTGCTGCACATGCGCGAGGATCGGCGCTGGGGTCTGGGCACCTCTGCCTTCGAGCTCGCCGGCGGGTACGCCCGGCAGCAGCCGCTCGCCCGACTGGGCCGCCCCGTGGTCGCGGCACTCTCCGACCGTCTCGGCGAGAGCGCGCACCTCGCGGTCATGAGCGGCGGTGACGTGCTCTACATCGTGGAGGAACGAGCGCCGAGGCGTCCCGCGCTCGTGACGGACGTCGGCGTGCGGCTGCCGGCGCACCTCACCGCGTCAGGGCGAGCGATGTTGGCGGCTCTCCCCCGTGAGCAGGTGCGCGCGCTGTACCCGAGCGCCTCGACGTTCCCCGATCGCACCGGCGTGGGACCTCGAACGCCCGCGGAACTGCGTGAGGTGCTGCGCGTGGCGCGGGCGCGCGGGTATGCCGTCGAGGACAGCGAGGTGGCCGACGGCCTGCGCAGTGTCGGCGCCGCCGTGCACGACCATGCCGGCTGGCCCGTGGCGGCTGTCGCCGTCACGTGGGCGAACGCAGATCTCGACGAGGAACGGCTCGCGGATGCCGTGCGCGAGACGGCATCGGTGCTCGAATCGCGACTGCGTCGATGAGCTCCGTCGCCGGCAGGATGAGGATGTCTCAGGACTGCGACATCCTCGCGACGCGGTGGCGACACCGCCTGGATACGCTCGACACATGACCTCGTTCACCGCTCCGCCCGCCCTCCGCATGAGCCATGCGCTCGCCGTCGGAGGGGTGCTCGCGTGCTCCGCCGCCCTCGCGCTGACGGGCTGCGCCCCGGAGCCGGCGGCCAGCGCACCGTCGCCGACGTCGGCGCCGACGGCCCCGGCCTCCGCGACCCCGGACGTCGCGACCTTCGCGGGATACGACGTCGGGCAGTTCCCGCCCGTGCCGCTCTTCGTGCTCCCGGATCTGTCGTTGCTCGACACCTCGGCGTCGGCGTTCACGATCGAGGTCAACCAGGCGCTCGCCGACATCCCCGGCGTCGTCGCCGCCCCCGCCCAGTGCGACGCGGGCGGGAGCGTGATCTCCGGCAACGGCACCGCGTATCTCTACGGGGACGGCTCCGGCTCCTTCACCGGACCGGACGGCACGGTGCAGAACTTCGGCGACGGATCCGGCAACTCGACGATCAACGGGGTCGCGATCCAGAACTTCGGCGACGGCTCGGGCAACTACAGCGACGGTACGGTGACCATCCAGAACTTCGGCGACGGATCCGGCAATTACTCCGACGCGACGACGACGGTGCAGATCTTCGGCGACGGATCGGGCAACTACACCCGGGGCCCCGTGACGATCCAGAACTTCGGCGACGGATCGGGCAACTACTCCGACGGCACCGTCACGATCCAGAACTTCGGCGACGGATCCGGCAACTACTCCGATGGCCGTGTGAGGATCCAGAACTGGGGCGACGGCACGGCCCTCGTCGACGGCGAGACGGTGGAGGCCGAGCCGCTGCCCGATGTGCCGAAGCTCGGCGTCTTCCCCCCGCTCGGCGCGCTCGCTCCGGTCGCGTCCTGCGGCACGACGCTGACGTTCGCCGACGGTGTGCTCTTCGACTTCGACAAGAGCGACATCCGCCCCGACGCGGCGGCGACGCTCGACGCGGTCGCCCAGGTGTTCACGCGTCTCGGCGTCTCCTCTGCGCAGGTGAGCGGGCACACCGACGCGATCGGATCGGATGCCGAGAACCAGGTGCTCTCGGAGGATCGCGCGCAGTCCGTCGTCGCGGGACTGGAGGACCGGGGCGTGACGACCACGCTCACCGCGGAGGGCTTCGGCGAGAGCCGTCCGGTCGCCGCGAACGAGATCGACGGCACCGACAACCCCGCAGGACGCCAGCTGAATCGCCGCGTGGAGATCTTCATCCCCGCGGCGCTGTGATCGGATGCCGTCGACACGAGAGGATGAGTGCATGCGCCGCTCCACCGCGACCTCCGTCCTGCTGACCGCCGTCCTGCTCGCGACGACGCTGAGCGGATGCACGGTGTCGATCGTCGACCCGGGCGCCGCCGACGCCCAACGCACACCCACTCCGGAGTCCACGTCCTCCTTCGACGTCGAGCGCACCGAGCCCACGCCCCCGGCCAGCTCGTCGACGGATTCCGACAGGCTGAGCGACGAGCGACAGGCCGACCGCGACCGACTCACCGCGGCGGCCTCGACGACCACGGCATGCCCGACCGGTGCTGTCACGGCCGACGGGGTCGTCATCCGGATCGAGGGCTCGTGCCCGCAGCTGGACGTCCAGGCGGACGCGGCCGTCGTCATCGCCGACGATGTCGAGTCGCTCGCGCTCTCCGGCAGCGGGACCGTGGTCTACGTCGTGAACGTCTCCTCGGTGACAGTGACCGGTGATGCGAGCTCGGTCTTCTGGGCCGGTTCCACGCCGAGCGTCGACGACACGGGCGCCGGCAACACCGTGCGAAAGGGGTGAGGATGCACGAGACTCCCCGTCCGCGCATCCTGCTGGTCGATGACGACGAGGCGATCACCGCCGCTCTCGCACCCTTCCTCGAACGCAGCGGCTTCGCCGTGCGGGTGGCCGGTGACGGGCGAGCGGCACTCGACGCCGTCGGCGGCGAGGTGCCGGATATCGTGGTGTGCGACGTCGTCATGCCTCACGTGGACGGACGCGAGTTCGTGCGCCGGATGCGTGCGCGACAGCTCTGGCTGCCGATCATCCTGCTCACGCAGGTCGGAGAATCGTGGGAGCGCAGTGCCGCTCTCGATGAAGGCGCCGACGACTATCTCAACAAGCCCTTCGATCCGCATGAGCTCCTCGCACGCATCCGTGCCGTGCTCCGTCGCACGGCCCAGGGAGTCAGCTCCCTGCGTTCGGCGACCCGCCTGCAGGCGCACGACCTCGTTCTCGACCGAAGCGCGCGCCGCGTCTGGCGCGGCACGACAGAGCTGTCGTTGACGCCGAAGGCGCTGACGCTGCTCGAATACCTGATGATGCATCCGCAGGAGGTGCACTCGCGCGAACGACTGTTGTCGACGCTGTGGGGGTTCGACTTCGCGACGACCAGCCGCGCGGTCGACCACCGCATCGCCGAGCTGCGCCGCGTCCTCGGCGACGGAACCGGAGAGGTCCGGTTCATCGAGACCGCGCAGACGATGGGATATCAGTTCACGGCACCGGTGGTGGCGGCGTGAGCCGCGGTGCGGACGTCACGATCGGCATCCTCGCCGCGGTGCCGATCGGGGCGTGCGCGGTCGTGGCCGGCGCCATGCTGCTGACCGGACAAGACCGCCTGCTCGTCGTCGAGCTGGCCCTTCCCTCCGGAGTCCTCGTCGGAGGTGTCGTGCTGTCGGCGATCCCGCTCGCGATGCTGGCGTGGCGACGACGCTTCGCGCGAATTCGACGTCGAGAGGCTGCGGCGGCAGAGGCTGCCGCGGTCGCCGCCGCACAGCGGGAACGTGCGACGCATCAGCAGTTCCTCGCGCGCCTGGACCACGAGCTGAAGAACCCGCTCACCGCGATCCGGGCCACCGCGGCGGCCGGGCAGAGCGCGGACCAGGCCGACCCGAGCGCGGCAGCGTGGCAGACAGTGGACGCGCAGGCGTCGAAGCTGAGCTCTCTCGTGCGCGATCTGCGCAAGCTCGCCGAGTTGGAGACCAGGCCGCTCGAGACGGAGCCCGTGCTCCTCGAAGAGCTGCTCACGGAGGCGATCGACGCTCTCGGCCACCAGAACCCGCAGGCGAGGGCTCGCACGGCGTTGACGGTGACGAGGGTGCCGTGGGCCGTGCCGCCGCTGGATGCAGACCTGGATCTGCTGTCGCTCGCGGTCGACAACGTGCTCGGCAACGCCGCCAAGTACTCGACGTCGGGACCGATCGAGGTCCGCCTGCGTGAGCAGGACGGCTGGGCCGTGATCGAGGTCGCGGATGCCGGGCGGGGTGTCCCGGCCGCCGAGCTACCCGCGGTGTTCGATGAGCTGGCTCGCGCGCAGAACGCCCGAGACGTGAGCGGTTCAGGCATCGGTCTGACCCTCGTCGCGACGGTCATGCGCCGGCACGGCGGTGACGTCGCGATCCGTTCGGTCGAGGGATCAGGATCGGTCGTGACATTGCGTCTGCCGATCCGCCGCTGACCTGGTCCGACGCTGACCTGGTCCGACGCTGACCTGGTCCGACGCTGACCTGGTCCGACGCTGACCTGGTCCGACGCTGACGACGCGAGCGCGCGTTAACGCAGAAGAGCCACCCAACGATGGGTGGCTCTTCTGTCTAAAAGGAGTCCGGCGGTGTCCTACTCTCCCACAGGGTCCCCCCTGCAGTACCATCGGCGCTGTGAGGCTTAGCTTC